>CAWIGP010000009.1:0-488803 GCA_963835735.1 uncultured Solirubrobacteraceae bacterium | reverse complement strand
TGCTCATCGCTCCCGCCCGCCCTCGGCTACGGCGTCCATGGCTCGTGCCAGCTTCCGTTGCCCGCCACCAGCTGCTGCGCCGAGTCGGGGCCCCAGGAGCCCTTGGCGTACGGCTGCACCGGTGGTGGGTTGTCGAGCAAGGGCTGCATCACCCGCCAGGCCGCCTCGACACTGTCCTGGCGTGTGAAGCGCAGGGTGTTGCCGGCCATCGCCGCGTGGAGCAGCACCTCGTACGGCGTCGCCCCCTCACCGACCTCGTTCGCGAACTCCATGTCGAGCGTGATCGGCTCCGGGTCGCGCTGATCGGCGCGGTGGGCGTCGAGCATGACCCGCACCCCGGTCCGCGGGTCGAGGCGCAAGACCAGCTGATTTGGCTCGGCGTTACGCGTGCGCATCCCGAGTCCGAGGCGCGGCGCTTGCTTGAAGACGAGCCGCAGCTCCGTCTGGGTTACCGGCAGCTGCTTGCCGGTGCGAATGAAGAAGGGCACGCCCGACCAGCGCCAGTTCTCCACCTCGACCCGCAGCGCGGCATAGGTCTCGGTACCGGAGTCCCTCGCCACGCCCTCGATGTCGCGGTAGCCCTCGTACTGACCGCGGACGTAGAACGCGGGGTCGGCGTCCGGCATCGAGCGGAACACGCTGAAGATGCCGTCCTTCAGCGTGGCCCGATCGGGACCGGCGGGCGGCTCCATCGCCGCCGCGGCCACGACCTGCATGAGGTGGTTCGCCACCACGTCCCGCAGCGCCCCCACCGGGTCGTAGAAGCTGCCGCGATCCTCGACGCCGAAGCTCTCGGCCATCGTGATCTGCACACTCGCCACGTGCAGGCGGTTCCAGACCGGCTCGAGCATCGTGTTGGCGAAGCGCAGGTAGAGCAGCTCCTCGAGCCCCATCTTCCCGAGGAAGTGGTCGATCCGAAGCAGCTGCGACTCGTCGACGTACTCGTGCACCTCCGCATTCAACGCACGGGCCGAGGGAAGGTCGTGGCCGAACGGCTTCTCGACCACCACCCGGCCGCCCTTGGTGAGGCCGGCCTCGGCGAGCCCCTTGATCACGCTCCCGAACAGGAACGGCGGAATCTCCAGGTAGAAGACCGGGGTCTTGGCCGTGCCGATCGCCTCGCCGAGGCGCTCGTACGTGGCCGGGTCGGTGAAGTCCCCGCTGATGTAGGAGAGGCGCGCGGCGAGTCGCTCGAAGACGTCCGAGTCGAGCGTTTCCCCCCTGCCCTCGATCGACGTCTTGGCGTACTCCCGGAGCTGGTCGTCCGTCCAGTCGTCGACCGCGACCCCGACGATCTCGCAGCCCAGCAGCTCACGCCGTTCGAGCCGGTACAGCGACCGGAACGTCATCATCTTCGCCAGGTCGCCCGTGATGCCGAAGATCACGAAGACGTCGGCGACCGGGCTGCGGTCCTCAGCCTGTTCCGGAGCGGCGGCGGTCGTCGTCATTGCTTCGTCGCCGCCTTCTCCGCGTGGCCCCCGAACTCCGAGCGCATCGCGGACATCGCCTTGTCGGCGAACGCGTCGAGGCCACGGGAGTCAAAGCGCGCGAACAGCGCGGCGGTCAGCACCGGCGCGGGCACGCCCTCCTCGATCGCGGCGATCGCGGTCCAGCGCCCCTCGCCGGAGTCGGACACGCGGCCGGAGAACTGCTCGAGCTGCGGCGAGTCCACGAGCGCCTCGGCGGTCAGGTCGAGCAGCCACGACGCGATCACGCTCCCCCGGCGCCAGACCTCGGCCGCGGCCGCGATGTCGATCTCGTAGCGGTACGCCTCGGGGTGCTCGAGCGGGGCCGTCTCGGCGTCCTTGTCGACCTCGGCGGCCCCGGCGTTCGCGTTCTCCAGGATGTTGAGCCCCTCGGCATAGGCGGCCATCAACCCGTATTCGATGCCGTTGTGGACCATCTTCACGAAGTGCCCCGCGCCCGAGGGGCCGCAGTGCAGGTAGCCGGCCTCCCCGGGTGCGAGCTCGCCCTCGCGGCCCGGCGTCCTCGGTGCGGCGTCCACACCCGGGGCGAGGGACGCGAAGACCGGCTCCAGGCGGCCCACGGCCGCCTCGTCGCCGCCGATCATCAGCGAGTAGCCGCGATCGAGGCCCCACACCCCGCCGCTCGTGCCGCAGTCGAGGTAGTGGAGGCCGTGCTCCGCCAGCCGGGCCGAGCGGCGCAGGTCGTCGCGGTAGTAGGAGTTCCCGCCGTCCACGACCACGTCGTCCTCCTCGAGCAGCGGGACCAGCGAGTCGAGCGTCTGGTCCACCACCGCGGCGGGCACCATGAGCCACACGGCTCGGGGGCGCTCGAGCTCACCGACGAGCTCCTCGAGCGACCCCGCGCCCGTCGCCCCCTCCGCCACCAGCTGCCGGACGGGCTCCGGGTGCGCGTCGAAGGCCACGCACCCATGGCCGGCGCGCAGCAGCCGCCGCACCATGTTGGCGCCCATCCGTCCGAGTCCCACCATCCCGAGTTGCATCGCGCGAGTCCTCTCGTTGTTTGCGAGCGTTGTGTGAGTAGCTCAGGCCTTCAGCGCCGGTTCCGGTTCCGGCTCGGGTGCCGGAGGGGCGCTGGGAGGCGGCTCTGTCGTCGAAGTACCCCGACCCCTCGATGCTGATGTGCGGCAGGATCCGGTCGAGCCAGTGGGGCAACCAGAGTCGTCTTCCTGCCGGCGACCGTGATCAACGCGGGCACGAAGAAGCACACCACGAGCGCGTCGATCGCAACCGCCGTCGCCAGGCCGAGGCCGAACTGCTTGATCGTCGGGTCGCCGTTCAGGACGAAGCTGCCGAACACGCAGAACATGACCGCCGCCGCCGCGCCGATGATGCGCCCCGAGTAGCCGAGCCCCTCGATCACGGTCGCGCGGGCGCCCTTGCCCTCCTTGAAGTGCTCCTGGATCTGGGTCAGCAGGAAGACCTGGTAGTCGGTCGAGAGGCCGAACAGGATCGCGAACATGATCAACGGCACGAAGCTGACGACGGGTATCGCGCCGTCGAGTCCGATCAGGCTCGAGGCAAAGCCCTCCTGGAAGACGAGCGTGAGCACGCCGTAGGCCGCCCCGACCGAGATCAGGTTCATCACGGCCGCCTGGGCGGGCAGCAGGAGCGAGCGGAATCCCACCAGCAGCACCAGGAAGCTGAGCGCCGCGACGACCAGGATGACCAGCGGGAGCTTGCTGGTGATCTTGTCGGCGAGGTCGACATAGGCGGCTGTCGTGCCGCCGACGAAGGCCGTCATGCCCTGGCCCTTGGTCGCGTCCGGGATGGTCGTGTCCCTCAGGCGCGAGACCAGGTCCTCGGTGTCGAGGTCGGAGGGCGACGTCGTGGGAATCAGCGTGTAGACGGCCGCGGTTCCCTGCTTGTTGACCAGCGGCTGCGTCACTGACTTGACGCCCTTGGTCTTCTGGAGGTCCTGTGCGCAGGGTCTGGAGGCGCGGGTCGGTTGCCGGCTGCTCGGCCTGCTTCTTCTTGTTGGCGAGCTCGTTGGACTGCTTCTGCGTCTGCTGCTTCGCCTCCGGCCTGCGCCTGCTGCTGGGTCGCGCCCTCGAGCAGCGCCTGCTGCTCGATCTGCTGCTGCTGCTGCTGCAGCTTCTTCTCGTTCTGACTGATCTTGTTGAGGTTCTTCTGATCCGGCTTCGCGGGCTTGCTGAGCTGGACGGAGATCAGGAACGGCCCGTTCGTCCCCTCCCCGAAGCCCTCCGTCGATCAGGTCGTAGGCCTGGCGTGCGGTCGTGTCGGTCGGCTCTGCGCCGACGTCCTCCTGGCCCAGGCGCATCGACAGCGTGGGGATCGACAGCGCCAGCAGCGCCACCAGCACCGCGATCATCACCGGCCAGCGGTGATTTGCGATCCCCGTGGCCAACCTCGTCCAGAACGGGGATTGCGTCTCGGCTGCACGGGTCTTGCGGAACGGCAGCGTGAGCGCCGAGACGTGCGATCCGAGCAGCCCGAACAGGGCCGGCAGCAGGGTGAGCGCGGCAAGAATGGCGAAGGCCACCGCGATCGCCGACGTGTAGCCCAGGGTCGTGACCAGCGGGATTCCGGCGACCACGAGCGCCAGCAGGGAGATCGCAACGGTGCCGCCCGCGAACAGGACCGCGCCGCCCGCGGTCGCGATCGCGCGCGCAATCGACTCGTGCACCTCCATGCCCTCAGCGACCTGTGAGCGGTGCTTGGTCACGATGAACAGCGAGTAGTCGATCCCGACCGCAAGCCCGATCATGGTCGCCAGCGTGGGGGCGGTCGTGGGGATGTCGGCGATGTGGCTGAGGAGCGTCACGACGCTCAGGCCGCACAACAGGCCGAGCACCGCGGTCACGATCGGCAGCCCCATCGCCACTGCCGAGCCGAAGACGAGCAGCAGGATCACCATCGCGGCCAAGATCCCGATCTTGTCGCTGGCCCCGGTGTCCGGCTTGGACAGCTCCTGGCCGACGTAGCCGCCGATCGCCACCTGGAGCCCAGCCTTCTTCGCCGGGTTTGCGGCGTCGAGCACGGCGTTGCCCTCGTCCTCGGTGATCGAGCCCTGGCCCACGTCGAGCGCCACCGAGATGTAGCCGATCTGCTTGTCCTTGCTGAGCGCATTGGCCCCGGCGTCGCTCAAGGGGCTGACGGCGGCTGTCACGTGCGGCGTCTTCTTCAGCGCGCTCACCGACGAATCGATGGCTTTCGAGTACTTCGAGTCGGTCAGCTTGCCGCTGTCGGTGGCGACGACGAGCGGGTTCGATCCGTAGGCCTGGCTCGGGAAGCGGTCGCTCAGGAGGTCGGTGGCGCTCTGGCTCCCGGTGCCCGGCAGGGTCACGTTGTTGGTGGTCTGCGAGCCGGCCTCGCGGCCGGCGATCACAAGCGCCACGACCAGTACGAGCCACAGCCCGAGAACCACGAAGCGCCAGCGCGCGCACGCGCGGCCGAGTCTGTAAAGCAGGCCAGTCATCCGAACCTCCTACCTTCCTCTCCGTCAGCGGCTTTCGCTGCGGTTGTTTCGGCTTGAGGCAATCGTCCGCATGTCTCCGACCCCATACAAGAGGGGGACCCCGCGTGTTTTCCCTACCGTTTCGATTCCTGCGCAGCCGGCCGAGCCGGCTGCTTCGGCCTCTGGGAGGGCGGCTGCTCGAACCGCTAGCCGATGGCCCCCTGCAGCTGGAAGCGAGAGCGGATCCCGAGCTTCTGGTAGGCGCTGCTGAGGTGGCGCTCGACGGTCTTCTCGGTCACGAACAGCGCTTGTGCGACCTCACGGTTGGTGTGCCCCTCAGCCACTTGGCGGCACACGCGCCACTCCGCGGCGGTCAGCGCGCCCGGCCCGGTCAGCTCAGCGCGCGGACGACGCCCCGGTCCGGCATGCAGCTCGGCCCGCGCGCTCTCGGCCAGCGCCATCGCTCCGCACTCGCCGGCTAGCTGGATCGCCCTCCGCTGGGCGTCTCGCCCTTCCCGCCGCCGTCCGGCGTGGCCCAGTTCTGCGCCGAGGTTGGCGAGTGCGTGAGCCAGCTCCAGCCGCGCAGAGCTGCGCTCCAGGACCGAGACCGCTTCCTCGAGCAACGCCAGCCCCTCGTCTCCACCGATCGCCAGGCCGGCGCTGCGCAGTGACCGTCCCAACGCCCCGGGTGCACCGACGCGGCGAGCCACGGCCAACTGCTCGCGGGCAAGCCTGGCGGCCGTCTGCGAGTCGCCCAGCGAGGCGATCGCCGGCGCCGCGAACGCCTTCCAGTGGCTCGACCAGGGCTGCTCGTAGGCCTCGAGCCGCTCGCCACACCACATCAGGTCGGCGACGCCCTCGCTCACGTCGCCCTGGGCGATCCGCAGGCGCCCGCGGGCGATCAGGTACTGGTCGACGTACAGGCGATCCTCGGCGATCCCGAGCGCCTCGCCCGTTTGCGCCAGCTCGGCCGCGGCCGCGAGGGCTCCGCGCTCGATGTGTACGACGATCGCCACCGCGAGGAGCTGCAGCAGAGCGAAGTGCTGCTCTTCCACGAGCAAGAGTCCGGTCTCGGCCTCGACCTGCGCGTCGGGAAGCGAACCCTGCGCGAGCGCGATCGCGGCGCGCCGGCCGTGGATGAGGCCCTGTCTCGTGGCATGGCCCTCACGGCGGGCGCCTTCCAGCGCGACGCCAAGCAATCGAAGGGCGAGGTCATACCGCTCCCCGAGCTCAAGCGTCAGCAGAGCCAGGAACGTGGCGTTCGTCGCAGCGGCGGGCGGGAGGCCGACCGCGAGCGCCGCCTCCACCTCATCCATCGCCGCCACGGCGGAGCCTCCCTGAACGAGCTGCTCCTGGGCCATGTGGATTCTCGCTACGGCCTCGAAGCCGGGGTGACCCGCTGCCTGATCGCGAAAGCGCTGCAGGTGCGCGGCGAGCCCGGCACGCATGCGCGGGACGGCTGTCGCGACCATCAACAGCTCGGCGCGCAGCTCGAGCGAGCGCTCGGGCTCGAGCGGGCGAAGCTGCTCGGCAAGCGAAGCGAGTGCGTCGATTGCGGCCTCCGCCGAGCGACCGCCGGACGCGATCGCACAGCGGCCCAGTGTGGACGCCGCGTCGGCTCGAATCATCGGCTCGCCCTCCGAGGTCAGGGCCGAGTGCAGGTGCTCTTCTGCTGCCTCGAACTGCATCGAGGCCACCTCGAACCGACCGAGGTCGGTCAGGATCTCCGCGCGGTCCCGTTCTTCCGGGGATTCGGCAAGCGCTCGGCGCAGGCGCGCGGCCGCTGCGCCCGGAGCGCCGCGCCGCGCCGCGACGCGGGCGGCCGATCTGAGCATCTCGACCCTGCGTGGATCCCCCGTCGCGGCAGTCAACAGGAGATGCGCTGTCACGCGCTCAGCCGAAGCCCCCTCTTGCGCCAGCGCTTCGGCCGCCGCCGCGTGCCGCGCCTGGCGCTCCCCGGGCGCGAGATCCTCATACAGCGCCGCACGAACGATCGGATGAACAAACCCCAGGCGCTCGACGGAGGCGAAGATGTCAGCCCGGACGAGGTCATCCGCCGCCGCACGGGCGGCGTCTTCGCTCAGACCCGACACGCGACCGGCGAGCTGCACCTCGCTGTCATCTCCAAGCACGGCGACCGCCCTCGCCAGCTCGCTCGCCGCAGGGCCGAGCGTGGCAAGTCGATGCAGAACAAAGCGGCTCACGGCGGCCGGACCGACTTCCTGCACCTCGCTCGCCGCGTCGGCCGACGGCACGACCCCCGCCGCGTCCAGGGCGCTGAGCAGCTCCCGCAGGAACAGGGGGTTGCCACCGGTCGCTCCATGACACGCGCGGCAGAACTCCTCGGCCGCGCTCTGCGCCCAGGCGCTCCCGCGCCAGAGCCACCGAAGCGGACTGGCTCAGCGGTCGCGGATTCAGCACGCCTGCCTCGGGACGCGACGCCACCTGCGCCCACAGCGAGCCCCCGTCGGCCGCTGAATCCGGTCGGCGTCCAGCGAGAAGCATCGCGACCCGAATCCCCTCGATGCGCTGCGCCAGGTAGGCCAGGAAACGCAGCGAGTCGCGATCGACCCACTGGCAATCGTCGACCGAGACGAGCAGCGGGGCGCGGTCGGCGAGATTCACCACCAACCAGTAGAGGCTGTGCAGGGCCTCGAAGCCGACCTCGGCACCAGGCGATTGCGGCTCGTCCGGCTCAAACAGGCGCGCCGCGGGACCGGCCGCGCCCGCGAACAGATCGGCGCTCCCGGGAGCCTCGCCGATCATGGGCTCCAGCAGCTGGCGCACAATGCCGAACGCAAACGGCTGCTCGAGCTCCGAACCCCTCGCCTCGAGCGGCGTCACGCGAGCCTCCATAGCCGCTGCGCGCGCCTCGCGCACGAGCTCGGTCTTGCCGACGCCGGGGGGCCCTTCGACCAGGAGCAGCGTCCCTGCGCCGGCGCACGCGCGCTCAAGACCTTCGCGCAGCGCGCCGAGCTCGCGCTCGCGCTCGCGCAGAGCCGACGTGGGAGACGACACGAAGCGACGATACCGCGGCCGGTCACACGGCAGAGCTGAAAACCCGGGGGGAAACACTCGGGGTTCCTCCCTTGTCGGCGCGGCTCCTCGCCTACATCGTGCGATGAGTGGACAGCGCCAGCGAGCTCAACAAGCGAAAGGTCCGGCTGTTCGTCGAGGCGGTCTGGAACGAAGGACGTCTGGAGCTGATCGACGAGCTGGTGGCCGCCAACTACCTCGGCCGCGTCCCACGCATCGAGAGAGGGGTCCAGGGACCAGAGGGTGTGCGCCGGCTGGTGGCATGCGGCCGCCGCGCCCACCCAGACCTTCACATCAAGATCGACGACCAGATCGCAGAGGACGACCGGGTCGCAACGCGCTGGCGTGCGACGACCGAAGCGCCAGTCGCTCT
Organism: uncultured Solirubrobacteraceae bacterium; assembly: GCA_963835735.1. Taxonomy (GTDB): domain Bacteria; phylum Actinomycetota; class Thermoleophilia; order Solirubrobacterales; family Solirubrobacteraceae; genus DASQMT01. The sequence goes on along the minus strand of CAWIGP010000009.1, from coordinate 480,492 downwards.
GGCGGCGACCTACCCCACGTGCTACGCAGGCATCACGATCATTCGGCTCCTAGCCGGAAAGCAAGTCGACTCGCACACCGAATACACGAACCTGCCCCCACCGCTTGCGTAGTTGGCCGCCGCTGTGCGAGGGCGATTGCGTCACTGGTGCTCACGCGCGAGGCTGAGCAATTCGAAGCCGCAGCGTAGGATTGGCTTCAGCCAGCACGGTCGCGCATCTGTCAGTCATGACGACATCTCGACCTCGACTGCCCAGGCTGGCCGGTGGGCTCGTGCTCACTTGCGCCGTCCTGGCCGCCACGGCGCCATTGGTGTCCTCCGAGGCCGCGTCGGACTACGAAACCGGGCTCGCACTCGGCGCCAAGGCCTACGTGTACGGCGTGCCGCTGTTGGACACTGCGCGCATCTATGAAACCGCGGTCAGCGTCAACGTGCCGGACGGCATGGGCCATGGCCCGGTCAATCGCTTCTCGCACGTGCGCCGGCTTGCCGATGCAACCGAGCGGACGGTCAACGCGCCGAACAACGACACGCTCTACTCGGTGGCGTGGCTCGATATCCGCAAGCAGCCGGTGGTCTTGCACGCGCCGGCGATCAGGCACCGCTTCTGGGAGTTCGAGCTGGTCGACCCGTGGACGAACAACTTCTACAACGTCACCTCGGTGCGCCGGCCGCTCGGACGCGGCGACTTCGGGGCCAGCGGTGGTGGCGACTGGGCTGTCGTCGGACCGCGCTTCAGGGGCCGGCTCCCCCGCGGCGTCAAGCGTGTGACGTCGCGCTATGACCGCGTCTGGGTCATCGGCCGCACCTATCTCCGCTCCGCCTCCGACTTGCGCAACGTGCGCAGGATTCAGGACGAGTACGCGATCACGCCCCTGTCGAAGCTCGGAACGGGCTTCCGGCCCCAGGAGCCGAGGAGGATCGACCGCGAGCTCGAGGAGGCCACCATCCCCGGTACTCAGTCTGGAGAGGATCCGCTGGAGTTCTACGGCGCGCTTGGGCGGGAGATGCGCAGGTTTCCCGCTCCGGCGGCCGACAAGCCGCTGCTCTACCAGCTCCGTCTGGTCGGTATCGGCGCAGGCCTCGATCCGACGAAGGCGGCGCTGAGCGCGGAGACGCTTCGCGGCCTGCGGGACGCAGTCAACCAGGGGCCTGGAAGCGTCCAGACTGCGGCGCTCGCCCTCTACCTGAGGGAGTTCGATAAGCACAACGGCTACCTGATCGGCGATCTTGGCAATTGGGGTACCAGCTACGAGCTGCGGGCGATCGGCGACAGACTCGGCGTCGGCGGCCAGAGGGCGAACATCGCCACCTACCCGGTGGCCTTGACCGATCACACAAAGGCGCCGCTGTCCGGGTCCAAACGCTACGTGCTGCACATCCCGCGCAGCCGCCTGCCGATCCCGGTGCAGGCGTTCTGGTCGTTGACGATGTACGACACGAATTCGTACTTCGTGCCCAATCCGATCGACCGCTGGGCTCTCAACGACCGCTCGAACCTGCGTCGCAACGCCGACGGCTCGATCGACATATACGTGCAGCACGACCGCCCGTCCCGCGTGGTGCAGTTGCGCAACTGGCTGCCGGCTCCACCCGCGGGCAGCGGGTTCCGCCTGATCTGGCGCCTCTACGATCTCGACCGCGCGCTAACGGGCGTCCTCAACGGTTCCGGCTGGCAGCCACCACCGGTGCTTCCGTGCGACACCACCGGTCACGCCGCAGACGGGACGGCGTGCGCTTCGTAGCGCGCGCCACGGAAGCACGAGCCACAACGATGCGCGCACCACTCGAGTCTCGTCCTGGAGGCATGTGAGACGACGTATGTCCTTTTCGCTCTGCGCAGCGCCACCACACGCCGCTGCCTGGGGTTGCAGGACCGGTCCCGCGCCGACGACTCTTGGCGCGGGGCCGGGTCAGGCTCGTCCGTTCGGATCGAAGTTCTGGTTGAGCCTGAACAGGTTGTCGGGGTCGTAGCGCCGCTTGAGCTCGAGGAGCCGTTCGTAGTTGGGGCCGTAGGCCTGGTGGACGCGGTCGTGCGCATCGGCCGAGAGGTAGTTCGTATAGGAGCGATCCGCCATGTACGGGGACAGCGCGTCGAAGGACTCGCGCGCCCAGGCGATTCCCGCCTCTGCGTCGGCGGGGTCGGTCCATTGGGAGATCAGCAGGAGGTTGTAGCCAGGCTCCCTGTGCGGGTAGGCGGTGGCCGTGGGGGCGACGCGCGTGACCGCACCGTGAAAGTCCTCGAGGGCGAGCACGCACAGCTCGCTGGGGGCTCGCTTGAACGCCCTGATCAGCGCGTCGACGGCCGGATCTGAGAGCTCGGAGAGGAAGGCCGACTTCCAATAGTTGTACGTGCCCGGGAACAGCCAGTCGACCCCTGTGTTCACGACGGGGTACGGCATGCGCTGGAGCATGTCCACGACCGGCGAGCCGAACTCGCGAAGCGCGCTGACGTCGACCTCGGCGTGGTCGGCGTCGTCGCCCGCGTGACAGACGGCGACTCCGCAGAGTTTGGTCCCCGATCCATCGGGCGCATGCACGAAGACGGCCTGCGTCGAGAGCTCGTCCGGGAGCTCGGCGGCGAAGTCGCGGTAGAACGAGAAGAGTTGCGGCGCGGCCTCGAGGGGATGCAGCACCACACCGCCGAGGACGCTCGCGACCGCGTGCGCCTGTAACTCGAACGAGGTAACGACGCCGAAGTTGCCGCCGCCCCCGCGCAGTGCCCAGAACAGGTCGGGATCGGTGTCCTCGCTCGCGGTGACCACCTCGCCGGACGCAAGCACGACTTCGGCGGAGAGAAGGTTGTCGACGGCCATCCCGTACTTGCCCATCAGCCAGGCGATCCCCCCGCCGAGGGTGAGGCCCGCGATCCCGGTGAGCGAGACGACGCCGCTCGGGGACGCGAGCCCAAAGGCGGCGGCGGCACGGTCGAGCTCACCGACCCTGACGCCGGCCTGCGCGCGGACGGTCCGTCGCGCCGGGTCGACGTGGATGCCCTTCATGAGCGACAGGTCGATCATCAGCCCCCCGTCCGTGACCGCCTTGCCGGCAACGTTGTGGCCGCCGCCGCGGACAGAGATCTCGAGCCCCACGTCCCTGCCGACGTTCACAGCGTCCACGACGTCCGCCGTGTGCAGACATCGCGCTATCACCGCCGGACGCTTGTCGATCAAGCGGTTGTGAATGCGCCGGGCCTCGTCGTAGCCGGGATCACCCGGAGCGAGGACCGTTCCGGAGAACGCCTCACCGAGCAGGTGGACTGAGTGGTCTGTGGTTGCGCTAGACATCATTGATTCTCCTGGAGGCGGGCGAGACGGCGCCTCGAATTGGAAGAAGCCCGCCTTGTCGTCGGGCACGAGGGTCCAGCTCGGAGCTGGAGACGTCATTCATTCCACGCGGCCCCAGCACTGCAGGAGCGTGAAGGTCGTTCCCCAGCGGCCGGGCTCCTGCAGCTCGATCTCGCTTTCGTTGCGAAGCCGCTCCAGCTCGTCGGCGCCTACCAAGCGAACTAGCCGCTCCTCCAGGGAGGTGGCGAACTGCAGTGGCAGGCGGAGGTAGGGGTGACCCGGAGGAAGCGCCAACATCTCTGCCCTGACGTTCGCCTCGATGCGGAACTCGCGCAGTAGGCGGAGGTGGTTACGCCCGGCCTTCCAGTCCCCGCCGCTCACCATGAACGCCTCCTCGATCAGCTCGATCAGCCGCTCGAGGGCGGGTGCGGGAGGGTTGAAGTGCCAGGAGCCCGTGTCGGGGTCCTCCAGCACGATGGTGCCGCCCGGGCGAGCGAGCCGCACATAGGTCTCCATCTGCTCGTGGGCGCGCCCAAGGGGGCAGATCAAGTAGCGAGCGTGGACGAGATCGAACGAGTCCGGCTCGAGTTCGCTCGCGAAGAGGTCGTCCTTGACGAGACCGATGTTCCGGAGGCCCACCTCGGTCGCGAACCGATCGGCGGCGGCGAGCATCGCCTCATCGATGTCGGTGCCCGTCACCTCGCCGTCCGGGCCGACCCACTCGCTCAATACCCGAAGCCACCCGAGAACGCCGCAACCGACGTCAAGGGCGCGGCTCCCGTCGCCGTCGCCTATCTCCTCGAGCAACCGCCGACCGCTCGGCTCCCAAACCCGGGACTGGAGCTGAAGCCGCTCGAGTTCCGAGGCCTGACCCGTCAGCAGGTACTCGTTGTCTTCGCTTGGGCGTGCAATCGACATCGTTCGGCTCCTTGCTGGGCTCGGGTGAGGGAGCCGAGTATCGGCGCGCGGGAGATCAGTGTCTTCGCCTGAACGAGCCAACCTGGGGCATGGCCTGTCGAGGCCACGCGGGTAAAGCCCGTCGCCTTACAGCAGCTTCAGCCGGTGCGCCTCCGCGACCGCGGCGGCCCGCGAGGAGCAGCCCAGCCTGGCGTACGCGTTCTGGAGGTGACGGTGGACGGTGTGCTTGCTGAGCACGAGGCGCTCCGCGATCTCGGCGTCCGTGAGCCCCTGCGAGACCAGCCGCACGACCTCGACCTGGCGGCGTGTGAGGAGCTCATCGCATGGCCCGGCGAGCGCGGCCGCCGCCAGCCCCCCAAGGTCTCTGAGCAGCTTCCGCGCCCGGGCCGCTTCGGCGGCCGCCCCGATCTCGTCGAGACGCCCGAGCCCCAGTACCGCTTCCCGCGTGGCTGCGCCCTCGCGACCCAACGTCGCCAGTACCCGCGCGAGCTCGAGCCGCGCTCGAGCGAGCTCGAAAGCGGCCCCGCTCGTGGCGAACAGGTCGACGGCTTCCTCCAGCTTCGCGCGCGCGGTCTGAACGTCGCCCCCGCCCCCCGCTGCGAGCCCCTCGCAGAAGCACGCCATCGCGTGCAGTGGCCGCGTTCCCACCACCTCCGCGATCGAGCGCAGCTCCGAGACGTGGCCAGTGGCCGCATCGGTCTCGCCCGCGGCCGCCGTGGCCCTCGCCATCACCTCCACCGGGGCCAGTCGCAAAGTCCTGTTCTGCGTCGCGACGCGTCGAAGGACCGGCTCCAGCAGGTCGACCGCCGCCGACGTATCACCGAGGTCGAGGGATATGTCCGCCAGCACCACAGGCGTGAGCGCATTTCCCTCGGCTCTATGCAAGAGCTCCTGCGCCTCGGTAAAGCGCCCCTGCCGGCGGCGCAACTCCGCCAACCGCACGATGGCAAGGCCGCTCCAGCTGGGTCGCTGCGCGGCGAGGTAGTCAGTCGCGGCGGTGAGCTCCCGCTCGGCCTCGGCCCAGCGCCCCTGCCACGTCAGCACCGCTCCGTAGTGCGCCCTACAGGCCCCGATGACGAAGTTGATCCTCATCCTGTCACCGAACTCCTCGACCTTGCCGCACCACTCCCCCGCGCGCTCGTAGTCGCGCACGCGCTCGCACGCATTGAGCAACAGGCAACACGTCCACCCCGCGGGCACGATCTCCTCGTACTCACCCGCCAGCGCCGCCGCCGTGGCCTCGTCGAGGCAGCGCATGCCCGCCCGGGTCTCACCTTCGGTCACGAGCGCGACGCCCTCGACCGACAGCGCGAACATCTCCAGCGAGACCACGCCGAGCCGGCGGCCGAGATCCCGCGCCCGGACGCCGAGCTCTCTCGCCTTCGCGCTGATCGCCCTCCACCATCGCCATGTAACCCAGCAGCGCGTCGAGCCAGCCGTGCTCCGGACACAATTCGACACCCTCGAGGATGCGGGCAGCGCGCTGGAACCAGCCGTTGGCGATCGCGCGCTCGCCTCGAAGAACCAGGTGATCGTCTGCGAGCCAGATCGCCAGCATCCCCGCCCGCCGCGCGTCTCCCTCGCGGCGGCTGAGCCGGTATGCACGCTCGCGCGCCTCCAGGCAGGTAGGCACGTCCTCGACCCACCACGCAGCCCAACTCAAGCCCTCCAGCGCCGCGACCGTTTCGCGGACCTCAAGCTCCTGCTTGAAGACCGCCCGCGCCTCCTCCCAGTCCCCCCGAGCGAGCGCTGCTTCGCCATCCCGGACCAACCCGCTCGAAGACACGACCTCAGCCATGTGCCAACACTAGCCCGGGCCTGTCTACGCAGGCGGGGATCCCCGCTGGTGGTAGTTGCTCCAACGTCGCGCGTAGCTGCTGCCTTGCTTGCCCCAGTAGCCGGTCCAGTTGGCACTGGCGGCGCCGTAGCCGTCGAGCCGATCCATCTCGTGTGAGAGCGCCGCGGTTGGGCGCCGCCTGAGGCGATCCTGCCGGCGGCGAAGACCGGCGCGCGTCACTGGGATGGTTCGTATTCAGCGGAGCGGTCCCGCCGCCGACCGGCGGCGGGACCCCACCGGCATGGTCAGCCGACGCTTCGCGCGGCGCGGAGGATGACCTCCGTGACCTTGCCGGGGCGCGAGATGTAGGAGGCGTGGGATGAGTTGATCTCGGTCACGCGCGCGCCGGCGCGCTTGGCCATGAACCGCTGGGCCTCAGCGGTGAAGACCTGGTCCTGGCGCCCGACCAGGTACCAGGAGGGGATCGTCTTCCAGGCCGGCTCGGTGGACTTCTCCAGTCCGGCGGCCAGCGATATGGGGCGCTGGGCGGTGGCCATCAGCGCCGCGGTCGTGGCGGAGAGGTCGGCGGCGAAGACCGACCGGAACTGCGCCGGGTCGATGTAGAGGTCGGTCCCCTCGCTGCCGTCGGCCTGCGGGAACGGACGGGGCTGCAGTGCCGGGAAGAGCTTGCTGGGGAAGCGCTCGAGGATGTCGGTGTTGCTCTCGCCCGCCTCCAGCGCGAGCGCGTCGAGGTAGACCAGCGCCTTGACGTTCGTGACCTGGTTGGCGGCTAGGGAGATCACAGCGCCGCCGTAGGAGTGTGCCACGAGCACGATCGGACCGCTGATGGTGCGCATGACGCTCGCCACGTAGGCGGCGTCGCTCGCCGGCCCGCGGAGCGGGTTGGCGGGCGCGATCACCGTGTAGCCGCGGTCCTGGAGGCGGCCGGTAACAGTCCCGAAGCCAGAGGCGTCGGCGAAAGCGCCATGGACGAGGACGACGGTGGGCTTGTCGGCGGCGCGTGCCGACGCGGGCGTGGTCGCGCCGGTGGCGCTGAGAAGGATCGCGGCAAGCGCCGCCGCGAGGCATGAACGCATCATCGGGACTCCTTGGGGACGGGGTTGCCGGTGGGAGGGATCGCGGGTGCGGGCGTCAGGTCCTCGCCGGCTCCGCCGTCTGGGCCGGCGCTCCCATGTGGCGGTTCGCCCAGTCGAGCGCATGGTCGGCGACCGCTTCCCAGCCGGGCGCGCCGGCCGTGAAGTGGGGGCGTCCCGCGTACTCCTTGTAGTCCACGACGGCCTTCGACTTGCCGAGGCGCTTCGCGGCCTCCCTGCTCACCGAGGCCGGGATCGTGTGGTCCTGGTCGTTGCCGATCACGAGCAGCGGCGGGCGGTCGTCCTTGTGGAAATCGACCTTGGTCACGGCGTGGGGGTTGAGGTTGGCGAACGCCGCCTGGTAGACCACCCGGCCGGGGGCGGGGACGTAGTAGCGGTCATAGGCCGCCTCGGCGTCCGCGTCGTTCATGGTGTTGGTGAAGTGGTAGCGGAACTGCTTGGGCGTCATCGGGACGGTCTTCTTCCTGCTCGCCGGGTGGCGCAGCGCCGGGAAGACGGTGCGAAGCAGGTCCGGCGGCACGCGCAGCACGCCCTTCACCGGCGCGGGCGACAGAGTGACCCCGGCCGCACCGAGGCCGCGGTCGAGCAGCAGCTCGGTCAGCAGGCCGCCGGTGGAGTGCCCCATGATCACCGGCGGGGTGTCGAGGCCGCGGATGATCCGGTCGTAGTGGTCGATGACCTCGGCGAGGCCGAGCCCGTTCATGACCGACGGGTCGCGGCGCAGGGCCTCGACCTCGCGCTCCATGCGGGGCCAGGCCGGCGCGAGGACCACGTGTCCGCGCTGCTCGAACCGGTCCTTCCAGCCCTCCCAGCTGCGCGCCGTGAGCCAGAGACCATGGATGAGGACGATGGGCGATTTCATGCTCGGGCTCCTTGGTAGGTCCGTGAACGGGCGCGCATCCGGGCCGCCGTCAGGCGGTGTGCAGAGCCTCGCGCAGGACGGAGATGACTTGCGCGACGGCGGCACGCGTCGCGATGTCCGGCGTCGCGCAGCAGATCGATGACCTGATCCCAGCTCGAAGATTCGACGAAGGCACCGTGGACGAGCACGATGGTGGGGCGCATGACAGGTCCGTTTCGGTTGGTGCGGAACGTGTGTCACCGTGGCGCTTCCTTGTCGCCGCCGCCTCCGTGTGAGTCCCTAGTCCGTGCCCGAGGCTCGCGATCCCGGTCGCCCAGGATCTGGACGCGACCGACCCTCTCTCGCTACGCCGGTGCCACTACGTGTCCCGCGTCCAGGAGCCCCGCGCGCAGTTCCGAACGGATGCCGAGCTTCGTCGACACCTTGTGCAGGTCGCACTCGACGGTGCGCGGGCTGACGAACAGCTCGGCGCCGATCTCCTGGTTCGTCTGCCCTTTCTGCGCGAGCCTGGCCACTTGCGCCTCCTGCGGGTGAGCACGTCACGCGTCTCGACCGTGAGCTTGCGCACCGTCACGCCCGTGGCGGTCAGCTCGCGACGGGCGCTCGGGGAACGCCTCGGCGCCGATCCGGCTGTCGCAATGCGCGAGGCGCAGCTGTCACGACAGTGTCATCGCGGCTGTTCGAGGCCATGACGATCGGGCTACGGGCTGCGCGGCGAGCGGCGGCGGAAGCGGTAGATCGCCTCGGCGGCGACCCCGATGGCGAGCGCCACGCCGATGGACACGGCGAACGCGCCCCAGCCTTCCTCGAACAGCGACCCGCCCGCGATCCCGACCAGGGTGTAGAACACCGCCCACAGAAGCGCGCCCGGGACGATGAAGCCGTAGAAGCGGGGCGCCGGCAGGCCGAGCGCGCCGGCGGCGAACATCGCGGCCGTGCGCCCGCCCGGCACGAAATCGGAGACGATCAGCAGCCAGGTGCGCTCGTGGACGAGGCGCTCGGCGCCGCCCAGGCGCTCTCGCGCCCTCTCGCTCGAGAACAGCTTCGATCGCAGGCCCGGTCCGGCGCGGCGGCCGAGGCCGAACAGGATCGAGTCGCCGAGGACAGCCCCGCAGGTGGCCGCGAGGACGAACAGCGGCGCGATCAGGTCGCCGCGCTCGATCAGGATCCCGCCGGTGACGAGCACGGTTTCGCTCGGCGCGACCGGGAACACGGCGTCGAGCGCCACCAGCGCGAGCACGGCGAGGTAGCTCGCGGGCGAATCGCTGAGGTCGGACAGATCGTCGAACACGGACCTTCGCCGGCCAGCCAGCAGCGGGCGTGCCCTTGGCCCGACACTACGCGACCACCCGAGACAGCGACGATACAGCCCGCTCGGCCGGTACGGCGCGCGGCCTCAGCACTGCTGTCTTCCATGCACCGAGGCGTGGGCGCGCTCGTCGACGCTGCCGCATCTCCGCTAGGGAGCACTCCCTGCTCGGCTGCGACGGAACGCTGCGTCGCGTGGGGGAGCAGCAGTCGGGTCGACAGATGCCCAGCGCCGTCGCGCGATGACGATGCGCGGGGCGTCGAGCGCGCGTCGCGCCGCGGCGACCGCCGGTGGGCGGCGTCGACTACCCGGCGAGGAGCTAGCGCCGCCGTGCCGCTGCTTCCAGCGCCGGGTTCACCCAGGAGTTGTCGGCCGGGTTGATCGTCAGGCCGGGCGCGACGATCCCGTCGATGCGGTCCAGCACCGGCTGGTCGAGTGTGACGTCGGCCGCGGCGAGCTGACTTTCGAGCTGCTCCATCGTGCGGGGTCCGATACGGCCGAGAACGGCGCACGGCCGCCGGTGAGCGTTCCCGCGGGAACGCCCACTCACCGCTTCCGCGGAAGCGCCTTGACCACCACATTTGTGCAACGGCCACCGCGCGAAACGACACTCCGTGACCGAGGCGCGGGAGTGCTCCTGCCAAGGCGGAAGGGAGAGCGAAGTGCTCGACGGGCGCAACACCGCGAGGTTGCCGATGCGCCTAGGCAGTACTGATGCAAGGGCCGACATGGGAGCGGCGTGCCCGCGCTGATGCTGCTCGTCCAGGGCGGCAGCTGCTGAGTCGGGCTGCGAGGCGCTCGCACGCGCCTCAACACGAGCGTGGCGCGGTCCCGGTTGTCGTCCCCTCACCGGCACACCTCCCCTCGGCCAGTGCTCAAGGAACTGGCTCCACGTGACGGTGTGCCGCTGCCGGTTCGTGTTACGAGACGGGTGGCTCGTTCGACGATGCTCGCGCAGTCTCGGCCGCGGTTACAAAGCGATTGGGGCTCACGCCTTGGAGTTCTTCGAGGTCGAGGGCGTCAATCAGTTCGTCGGCGACGAGCCGGCCGGCGGCCGGCGCGAGCGTGACTGCCGAGTGCATGACGGCGATGTAGCCGCCCGGGTGGCCGGGCAGCGACCCGATGATCGGCAGTCCGTCAACCGGCATGGGTCGCACTCCGATACGGACGTCGCTGAGCTGGATGTCGTGTGCGCCACTGAGCATGTCCTTGAGCCATTGGAGTGTGGCGTGAGCGCTGCGCTGCAGCTCGTCCTTGTTCGCCGTCCCGGCCGCCGCGAGAAGCATCCCGTCTGTGGTCTGGCGAAAATCGCCCCAGGGGCAGTGGAGCAGCCGGCGAAGCAGACCGGGTGACGCGTCAAAGCGCATCAACACCGCAGGAGAGGCGGCGATGGGGAGATCGACGCCGACCGCAGCGCATAGTGTCGCCACTTCAACACCAGCAGCCAACACGACTGTGCGAGACGCGAAAGTCCCCATCGACGTGTCGACCCCGACGACGGCACCATCCTGCATCCGTAACCCGCGCACGGACTCGCCGAGTCGTACCTGCGCGCCATGACGTCGAGCAGCGTCGATCAGCGCCTCGGTCACCGCGACCGGGTCGACCGCCCCATCGCGGGGTCGCCAGATCGCTTCGCGCAGGACCGCCCGAAGGTTCGGCTCCAGGCATCTGATCTCGTCGGCGTCGACGAGCCGCTCGTCGGCTCCGAGCATGTCGTCGCGAGACCGTGCCTCCTCGCCCCAGGCCAGCGATCCGCTCCAGCGCACAAGGACACCGGGCACGTCGCGCTCGAGCCGAGCCCAGTCCTCGAGCGCCGTCCGCCGTAGCGGCGTGCTGCCGTCTATTGCGGCCCGGGCGCTCGGTCCTCGGACCCAGGCGAAGGAGTCGCCCGTAACGCCGGAAGCTGGCAGCGACCGATCGATGAGCAACACGGCGGCGCCAGCGCAGGCGGCGTGGTACGCCACAGAAGCCCCGACGATGCCAGCTCCGACAACGACGACATCCGTCCCTGGCGAACCGCGCACGCGCGACAGGATCCCAGATGGGAACGGCACTGCCCCAGTCGTCGATCCGCATGCGGGATGAGACGAAATCGTGGCGATCAGGTCGTGGTTTCGCGGTAGGTCGCGGCGGGAGGGTTCGCTTGGAGCGGGGTGATGTCAGCTCGAAGCAGATGCCCGTGGTGGCCGTGGCGGCGGGCGGGACCGTATGCGGCTGGGCGTCGGGCCGGGTCGTCGTGTCGGTGGGCGGTTAGGATCGTTGGATGCCCGCAAGCGTCCGTAAGGCGATGTTGGTGCTTGACCTGTTCTCGGTCGAGCGGCCGGACTGGGGCCCGACGGAGGTGTCTGAGGAGCTGGGGATCGCCAAGTCGACCGCGCACGCGCTACTGACCGAGCTGGCGAGCGTCGGGCTGACTGAGCGGCTGCCGTGCGGCCGTTACCGGCTTGGCTGGCGGACGGTGGGTCTGGCGCGGACGATGCTGGCGACGAGCGGGTACCGCGACGTGGTCGCGCCGACCGCCCGCCGGCTCGCCGGTCACTTCGGCGAGACGGTCCACGTCGCGGCATGGGACCGCGGCCGCGTGCTCTACGTCGCCAGCGAACGGCCGCCGCGCGGCGTGGCCGCGCCGGCCGTGCCGGTCGCGGCGGACCTCACGCCGCCCGGCACGGTGCTGCTCGCAGACCGAGCCGGCGACAGCGGCGGTGGGCTTGACCCGGACGAGGCCGAGCGGGTGCGGCGCCGCGGCTACGCGGTCGGCACGCAGCGCGCGCTCGACGGGGTGGACTGCGCGGCCGCGCCGCTGCGCGCGGGCGACGGGCCGGCGAGCGCCGCGTTGGCGCTGTGCGCGCCGAGAGACCGGTTCGAGGCGCGACGCGACGAGTACGCGCGCGCGACCGCCGGCGCGGCCGCGCGCATCGCGCGATCCGTTCGGCGATAGCGAACGGCGGTGGTCGCGGCCGGGTGGCGGCGGCATGCTCGGGCCATGCCTTTCGAGCACCATTCACCCGACGCGAACCTGCAGACGACCGCGCCCGCAGCATCGAGCGCCGGAGACGTGCTCGCGCGCGCTGCCGGGCAGTTGCTGCACCGGCCTGCACGCACCGGTGAGATGTACTGGGGTCCCGGGGACCTCTATACGTTCCTGGTCACCGGAGCCGAGACCGGGGGCGCGTACTTCGCGATGGAGGCGCTCGTGCCGCCCGGTGGCGGTCCGCCCCCGCACATCCACCGCAACGAGGACGAGACGTTCTACGTCGTCGAGGGCGACGTCGAGTTTCTCCTCGGCGACCGGATCGTCATCGCCACCGTGGGCGACTTCGTCAACGTCCCGCGCGGCGCGCTGCACCGGTTCCACAACGCCGGGTCGGCCCCGGCCCGCGTGATCCTCACCTTCTCCCCGGCCGGCATCGAAGCGTTCTTCGCAGAGACGCTCGAGCGCGCCGAAGACCCCAACCAGCCGCCGCCGGACAATGTCGAGGACGTCGCCGCCCGCTACGCCGAAGCGGCGCCCCGCTACGGCATCGAGTTCGTGACCGCCTGAGCGAATCTGCCACCTGCGTGTCGTCCCGAGCGAGCGCCTGGGGGAACTGCCGCGGACGCTCGCATCCGTCGGACAACGAGCGCGGGGTTCCGTAAGGCGATGCTGTCAATCGGTGCACGGACTTCGCTGGCGGAGGGCAGCTCGGCCGGCTTACCTTCTGCTCCGCGCGACGGTCGCGTGCGCGCCGGGGAGGACTACGGGCCGCCGTCGGCGTGGCGCAGATGCCGGCTCACGTCGCCGACGAGATCGGTTCGGACGTGCCTCTCCACGAAGCGCCACTGCCCGTCGCGGCGCTCGAAGCGGTCTAGATAGCGACCGCAAACGATCGGTTGCAGAGCCAGTCCGGGTAGCGCCTGAAGAGCGGTGAAGTACGAACGCGAGACCGCCGTGCCCGCCCCTTCATCGACCTCGATCGCGATATTGGTGGTGACGTGCTTGGTCCGCGGCGTGCCGTCGTCGTAGACGATCAAGCTGTCCCGGAGCATCTTCTCGATCGCGTCCCGGCCGCTCACCGACCCGGCGACGCCCGTGAAGGTGGCGTCCGCGAGGAGGGTGCCAACCCCTCGGAAATCACCGTCGTCCACGAGCTCGGCGTATGTTGCGATCAGGTTCTCGATCGCTCGGTTGCTCGACGGTGGATGGGCCGGGTCCGGGTCGGCGCTCATGTCGACACAGTCTCCCTCTCCGGTGATGTGGACTGCCGCTTCGCGCGATCAGCGGCAGCGCGGAGAAGTGCCGAGCCATGCGGAGCTCGCTATCGCAGAGCAGCAAAACCAGCACGGCCGCCAACGGGCGAAAGCCGTAGCGAGTCGGGTCCAAGGAAGCGCGCCGGGGTCGTCGTTGACCCCAGCTCACGACAACGCCTCCGATACGGCCTTCCGTGACCCATCCTTCAACGACGAACCGACTCGGCGCACCGTATCGTCACCGTCGGCTTGTCGACGAGAACATCCGTCCAGATTCGTGACTTTCGGCTGGGCGGGCTCGACTGTCGGCTTCCTTTGCAGGAGCGACATCCGGTCCCAGGGCGGAAGCGGCAGTGGTCAGGGTCGCCCGGCTCGGAGCAGTGAACGCAGGCTCACTCTTACTTTGAGGCGCGCCTTGGGCGTGATGCTCAGTCGAGGATGACTGCGCGCTGAGCGCGGGCGTGCAGGTCGGCCCGGATATCAAGGATGTCGAGCATCACCTCAGCGGCGTCGACGGCATAGCCCTCAGCCAGGCGGTCCTCGGCGGCGGACAGCTTCAGGTCGGTGTCGTCCTTCAGCTCCGGGTCGAACGGCAGCTCGCCCGCCTCCTCGAGGCCGGCGCGCGCTGCCGCGATCGCGCCCTCCGCGTCGCCCCCGGCCAGCAGGCCGCGGCCGAGCCGCGCGGAAGCGACGGCGCCGGCGAGCCGCTGCGCGTTCGGCCCCGGCTGGTCCGTGCGCACGACCGCGGTGGCGCGCTCGCCGTCATGCTCGCGCTCCGCGCGGACCTCGGTCACGGCGTCGCCTTGTAGGCCTTGGCCATGTCGGGCGGCATCGAGAGCGAGCCGTCGTGCCCGACGTAGTAGAGGAGCTGGAACTCCTGGCAGACCTTGGGCGTTGCGACCTCCGCGCGCACCTTCGTGTTGCCGGTGGCGGCGTTGAACAGCTGCGTCCAGCGCTTGTCGATCTCCTTGTAGAGCTTCCGCTTGCTCTTGGCCTTCGTGACCCGCGCCTCGAACTCCTTCGAGGTCGCGACCGCGAACCAGCCGTCGCCGGAGCGCACGAGGGCGATCTTGTCGCGCTGGTTCGCCATATCCGCGAGGTCTCCCCCGCTGAAGGAGACGTCGGTGTAGCCACCCTCCTTCGCCGAGTAGGGATGCGTATGCAGGGTGCCCAGGAGCTTCTCGCCCTTCTTCACGTCCCCGTAATTCGGACTGAACGTGCCGCTCGTGCCAGCCTTGCCCGCCTTATAGCCGTAGCCGCCACTCGAGTCCTCGATGATGATCCCGCCCCGCTCCTGCGACTTCGTACCGGGTAGTGACTTCGACCACGCTACCTCGGCGCCCTCCTGGATCACGCGCGGGACCCCGATGTGCTCCGGCGCATCCTTGACGCTGACCCCGCCGGCGGCGAGCTGCTTGAACGGGTCGGCCACGCCGGCCAGCGCGGTCTTGAGCTCCTGCCCCACCGCCGTCGTATCGCCCTTGGCGACGCGGGCGACGACGTCGTCGCCGATCACGAGCGCCGATCCGTCGAGCCTGAACCCTTTCTGGGCCGCCTCGTACGTGCTGCCGCTGAGGCTGAACGCCTTCTCGGGCGCGAACAGGTGGATCAGCTCCCACAGCAGGTGGTGCGCGGCCATCGGCTTGCCGCCCGCGCCTCTGGCGATCTTCTCCACCGCCGAGGCGTCGATCAGGCGGGCGAGCGTCCGCCGCTGCGCTCGCGCGACAAGCCGTGCGGTGTCCCGGTTGCCGTAAGCGGCGCCCATCGCGCGCACGTAATCGCGGCGCACCGCGTCGGTGGGCAGACGGCCGAGCGTCGCGGCCCGCGCGGCGGCGCTCCGCACGGGCGCCGGCCCGGTCAGTGCGACGGCACCGCCGGCGCGCTCGGCGGCGACCGTCGCCTGGGCCGGCTCGGCGGTAGGCTCGGCGGTGCGCGTGCCGGACATCGCCGCCGATCCTCTCAACCGCGGTGAGCGCGTTCAACCGATCGGTGGATCGGGCGCGGACCCGCCGGCCGCGACCTCGCTGCGAAAGCAGCCTGGCCCGGACCAGGCCGGCCGGGCTGCGGCTCATGCCTCGAGGCGACTAGAGCCAGGACGCGACGCTGATCTTCCGGGGATCCTCCTCGGGGTGCTCGGGCACGCCGTAGAGCGTCTGGGCACCGGCCCACAGCACGTACCGGCCCAGGTGGTTCGGGTAGCGCTCGAGCTTCGCGTTGAAGAAGTCGACGGCCGTCTTCTCCGTCTGCAGGAGCGCCTGCGCGTCGTCGAGGTACTGCCGGGTCTCGGCGATCGTCCGCTCGGCGTCGTCGTCGAGCTTCTTGTTCTGGTGCCCGGCGACGATGTGGCGGGGCTTGAGCGACTCGACCTTGTCGATCGCCGCGCGCCACGGTCCGAAGCCGCCCTCGATCGCGGGCTGCGCCAGGTACATGTGGACGCCGTTGTAGATCACGTCACCGGCGACGACGAGCTCGAGGTCCGGGACGTGCAGGACTGTGGTGTCCTCGCTATCGGTGTTGCCGACCTCGACGATCACGAACTCGTGTCCCTCGAGCGTGAAGCCGTTATGCGGGACCGTCACGGCTGTGACCGGCGTCGGCGGGATCCCCGAGTACACCTTGTCCCAGAGCAGCGGCCGTGCCGCCGCGTTGCCCTCCATCTGCGCGATCGTTCCCGCGCTGGCGACGACGCGCGCCCCGAAGCGCTCCGCCAGCAGCCCGGCGGCGAACCAGTGATCGCCGTGGCCGTGGGTGACGAAGATGTCGGTGAGGTTCCGGTCCTTGCTCGCGACCCAGTCGCCGAGCGCGCGCGCCTGCTCGATCGTCATCCCGGGATCGGTCAGCACGGCATCCTCGCTGCCGGAGATCAGCGTGCTGGCCATGGGCGAGAACAGCTTCGGCTCCCCGTTGGGAAGCGATCCCCCTCCTGGGGCGGCGGGTCATTGACGAAGACGTCGTAAGTGAGGGTGCCCGGTTCGGTTGTGCTCATGGCGTCATCGTTGCGCGTTCGGCCTCCGGTCGCGCGCGTATCGGCGGTACCGTGTGGCCACCGTGGCCGACCCGGTGTCCTGCATCCGCGCCCCGTCGTTCGAGCTGCCCAGCACAACCGGCGGGTCGGTCGGACTCGACGACCTCGTCTCCGACGGACCGGCGCTTGTGATCTTCGCGTCGGAGGAGTGCCCGACGTGCGCGCTCGCCCTCCGCCGGCTCGGTCCGATCGTCGTGCCGCTGCGCGACGCGGGTGTCCGCGTTGCGGTCGTCTTCGAGGACCCGCTCGAGGTCGCTGCCCGCGTCGCGCGCGACGCGGTCTTCAAGGGCACCGTGCTCGCGGAGCCGGCGCCGTATGACACGTCACGCGCATACGCACTCGAGAGCCTGCCGACGACGTTCCTGCTCGACCGCGACGCCTCGGTCGCGGGGACGGTGGTCGGATGGGACGCCGGCGCGCTATCGGTGCTGTCGGCCAGGCCTGCCGCGCAGTCGGCGCACCGGCTCCCGAGATCACCGACGAGCCGCCGCGCACGAAGCCCGGCTGCGCGGCCAAGTCTACGTATGACGAGGAGATGCTGGCCCTGATCGAGGGCGCCGGAGCCACCGACGAGATGGACGACATGTTCGAGCGCGGGTGGACCGACGGGCTTCCGGTCGTCCCGCCCACGCGCTCGCGCGTCGAGGCGATGCTCGGCGGCCGCGACCCGCAACGGTCGCTTGGCGAGGTGCCGCCCGGGATGGGCGAGGCGACACTCGAGCGCGTCGCCGCCTGCGCGGTCCTCGCCGGCTGCCGCCCGGCGTACTTCCCGGTGGTCCTCGCGGCGGTGGAGGCGGCGCTCGACCCGGCCTTCAACCTCAACGGGCAGGCCGTGACGACCCAGCCCGCGGGCCAACTCGTAATCGTCAGCGGTCCGATCCGCGATGCGATCGGCGTACACAGCGGGATGGGCGTGCTCGGTCCCGGCTGGCGGGCGAACTTGACGATCGGGCGCGCGCTCAGGCTGGTGGTCACGCTGACCGGACAAGGCGCGCCCGGGCGGTTGGACCGATCGACACTGGGGCACCCCGGCAAGCTGGGCTTCTGCATCGCCGAGGACGAGGCGGGCAGCCCGTGGGAGGCGCTGCACGTCGAGCGCGGATTCTCGCGCGAGGACTCGGTCGTGACGGTCGTGGGCTGCGACGCGCCGTTGTCGATCTCCGACCACCGCGCCACCACGCCGGCGGACCTCGCGTATGTCTTGGGCTGGGCCGGCGCCGCGACGTGGAGCCCGAACTGGTGGCCGCTCGGCGGGTCGTCCGTGTACATCATCTGCCCCGAGCACCAGGCGATGTTCGGCGCCGCGGGCTGGGACAAGCAGCGGCTGCGCGAGGCCATGTTCGAATCCGTCCGCAGGCCGGCGCGCGAGCTGCGCCGTGGCGAGACGACGCCACAGGTCCACGCGGCCGATCCCGACACACTCGTCACCAAGTGGGACAGCCCGGAGGACATCGTCCTGATCGCCGCCGGCGGCGAGGCGGGGCGGTACTCCGCCGTGCTCGGGCCCTGCTTGGGCATGTCCTCGCAGATGGTCTCCCGGGAGGTCGCATGGAGTACGTGAGCCCGTTCGACGAGCGACGGCGCGCGCCGGAGCCGCTCGCCCCACGCCGCGACACGCTCGAAGGGGCGCGGGTCGCGGTGCTCGACATCACCAAGCGCCGGGGCGACGAGTTCCTCGACCGCGTCGAGGCGCGCCTACGCGAGCACGGCGCCGAGACGTTCCGCGTCGCGAAGGAGATCTTCTCCAAGCCCGCTGAGCCCGAGCTGATCCGCCGCATCGCCAACCGTGGCGACCTGGCGGTGGAGGGCCTCGCCGACTGAGGCTCCTGCACGTCGTGCAGTGTGCACGACATGGTCAGCCTCGAGCGGCTCGGAATCGCCACCGCGGCGGTGGCCACCGAGCCGTTCCTCGACGAGGCGCTCGAGCAGGCGCGCCTGCTCGGGATGCCGGACTACCGCATGGTCTACATCCCGCATCCCGTGCAGCTCCTCACGCTCGACGAGCTGCACGCGCGGGCCGACGCGGCGTTCGAGCAGATCGTCGCGCGGCTCGTCCAGCAGCGCGACGGCGGCTGATCCGCGCATAGACCGCGGCTACGATCGATGATTCGCAACGGCCCGCGCTAGACCGGAGGTGATCGGATGAACGACAAGCCGAACTGGCAAGTCGCGCGCCTCGACGACATCGAGCGGCGCGGCAGAGATATTCCGGTGCGCGAGCACCTCGGGATCCACGCGTTCGGAATCAACGCCTACACGCCCGGCGAGGACGGCACGCTGATCAATGAGCATGACGAGGCCGGGTCGGGCCAGGAGGAGCTGTACATCGTGCTCGACGGGAAGGCGACCTTCGAGGTCGACGGCGAGGCGGTCGACGCGCCGCCAGGAACACTCGTGTTCGTCGGGCCGGAGTCGCGGCGGAAGGCGACCGGGGACGGAACCGTCCTCGCTGTCGGCGCCACGCCCGGCGAGGCGTATCAGGGGATCGACTGGGGTGAGGCGTGGCCGTTCCACGAAGAGTCGATGATCGCCTACGGCGAACAGCGGTACGCCGACGCGCTCGAAGCGGTCCGCGGTGCCCTCGAGCACATGCCGGACCACGCGGGCTTGCATTACAACTACGCGTGCTTCGCAACGCTCGCGGGCGACACCGGCGACGAGACGTTCGCCCACCTCCGACGGTCCGTCGAACTGCTCCCGCGGTTCCGCGAGGACGCGCGCAGAGACGACGACTTCGCCGCCGTACGCGACGACCCGCGGTTCGAGGAGGCTCTTCGCTGAGCGCGAGTCGAGGGCGTTTCCGGCCGCAGCCCGAAACAAGCGACTTGTCATAGTGCCCGAGCACACGCACGAACTCGGAGGTTTCATGAACTTGAAGAGCCTGCAGCTCAAAGCGAAGCAGCTGATCGACAGGCGCGGAGGCACCGACAGCCTCAAGGCGGACGCCGAGGAGCTCAGGGACATCGCCAAAGGCCCCGGCAGCGTCACCGACAAGGCGAAGCGAGCCGGCGAAGCCCTGAAGGATCCGGGCGCCAAGGGTCCCGACACGCCAGCGAGTCCGCGCCCGCCAGCAACCGACACGCCGGCGCCGACCGCTGAGCCGGCCGCCGCGCCCGCGCCGGAGGCCGACGCGCCCGGGCCGCCGAAGCCCGGCACTCCGCCCGGCGCCTAGCCGCTCCCGCGCAACGCATCTGCAGCCATAACGGGCGGCGCGGGATCTTCCGCGGCTGTCCAAATCATGCTTTGTGCTGCGACGACTTGTTGAGGGTCGCCGAGCGAGTCGACCCTCGCGATCGACGAGACAAGGAGCCCGACATGCCCGATCCGCAAGTGGCGACCCGTGATCAGTGGCTGGCAGCGCGGCGCGAACTGCTCTCGCAGGAGCGGGAGCTGACCCGGCACCGCGATGCGGTCAACGCCGCCCGTCGCCGGCTGCCGATGGTCGAGATCACGAAGGACTACAGCTTTACGGCGCCGCGCGGCGAAATCTCGCTGCTGGACCTGTTCGAGGGCCGGACCCAACTACTGGTCTATCACCTGATGTTCGAGCCCGACGCCGACGAGGCGTGCCCGGGCTGCACGTTCTGGATCGACAACGTCGGCCATCTCAGCCACCTGCACGCGCGCAACACGTCGTTCACGGCCATCTCAAGGGCGCCGATCGAAAAGCTCCGGCGCTATAAGCAGCGGATGGGCTGGACCATCCCCTGGTGCTCCTCATACGGCAGCGACTTCAACTACGACTTCCACGTCACCCTCGATCCGGCCGTCGCGCCCGTCGAATACAACTTCAAGGACCTCGCCCAGCTCGAACAAGAGAACCCCCGCTGGCGCGGGTGGTCGGGCGAGGAGATGGGCGTCAGCGCGTTCCTGCGCCGCGAGGACCGCATCTTCCACACCTACTCCTGCTTCGAGCGCGGCATCGACCTGCTCAACGGCACCTACAACTGGCTCGATCTCACCACGCTCGGGCGCCAAGAGGACTGGGAGCAGCCCGCCGGCCGCGGCAAGGACCCCGCCCTGAGCTGGGTGCGGCGCCACGACGAATACGAGCCCGAAGTCATCGGCGGCACCAACGCTGCGAAGTGACCACGACCGCTCGCCGGGGGCAGACGGCGCTGCCGCATCTCGCGGAGGCTGTCCTCCAATGCGGGAGTGTCCTGCCTAGAGGTCGCATCGCGACCACAGGACAGGACAGTTGACGCGAATCGGCTCTAGAAACGGGTGGAGCGCTCCCGCGAGGCTCCGTTGGAGCGTCGGCGACGCGAAGCAGCCGCGGTTCCATTGTCCGAATCGACAACGAACACGCCGTGACGCGGGTTTACGCGACAGCCTCCGCGCAAAGCAGCAGTGGCTGGGCGGGACCCGACCAGCGAATGAGGCTCACGGACGGCACGCGTCGAACGACAGTCCGACGCGGTGAAGATAGGGTGAGCGGCGATCAGCTGGATTCCGCGCCGGTACGGAGACGAGCGGCGTCGCGGCCCGGAGGGAGTCCGAACTGCCGTCGGTACTCGCGGCTGAACTGTGAGGTGCTGTCGTAGCCGACGCGGTATCCGACAGAGGCGACGTCATCCACCCCGGTGAGGAGCAGGAGGCGCGATTTCTGCAGGCGGATCTGCTTCTGGAACTGGATCGGGCTGAGTGCGGTGACGGCTTGGAAGTTGCGGTGGAACGCCGAGGTGCTCATGCCGCAGGAGCGGGCGAGGTCGTCGACGCGGAACGGCTTGCTGTAGTGCTCGGTGATCCATCGGACCGCCCGGCTGACATGCGTGAGCGTGCTGTCGGTCAGTCCGATCTGGCGCAGGCTCTCGCCCAGCGGACCGGTGAGTAGCCGCCAGAGGAGTTCGCGCTTGATCATTGGGACGAGGATGTCGCGGTCGCCGGGGCTGTCGAGTAGACGCAGCATGCGGACGGCGGCGTCGAGGAGCTCGGGCGGGGCGTCGGCGACGCCGAGGCCCGGGGCCGCGGGCCCGGTGCGGCGCGGCTGTGTTGACGCGTCGGCGTCGAGCATCAATGACGCGATGGCCGAAGGTTGAAGGACGAGGCCGAACCCGAGCGCCGGCTCGTCGGTGGAAGCCTCGGTGTAGTGCCCGGTGATGGGCAGGTCGACCGAGGCGACCAGGTACTGGCCGGGCCCGTAGTCGTAGACGCGATCGCCGACAGCCAGGCGCTTGGACCCTTGGGCGATGATGGCCATGACCGTCCCGGTGGTCGCCGCCCGCGGCTGCCCCGGCTGCGTGGCGGCCGAAAGGAGGACGCCGTCGATCGCGGTCGTCTCGTCGGGCCGCACATGACGGGCGATCAGGGCACGCAGCTCTACGAGGAGGCGATCGGCGTTCGCGGCCATGAGCAGGAACATACATCTCGTGCGCCGATCTCAAGCGATGCAGGCGCCCCGCTGGGACTCACATCGAGCAGGACTGTGCATGGACGGGACAGTTCTGTTCTCACGCTCCCGGCCATCCGGCTGGTTCGCTCCATGCATGCCGAACAACAACCACAAGAACAGCAAGGTCGCCGTCGTCACGGGCGGAAGCTCGGGCATCGGGCGACACGCCGCCCTGCAGATCGCCGAGCGCGGCGGCGGCGTGATCCTCACCTACAACAGCAGCCCCGACGGGGCCGACCAGACCGTCGCCGCCATCGAGGAGCGCGGCCGCGCCGCCGTCGCCGTGCAGCTCGACGTCGGCGACAGCGGATCGTTCGAGGGCTTCGCGCAGACGGTGACCACCGAGCTGGCCGATCGCTGGCAGCGCGACTCGTTCGACTATCTCGTCAACAACGCGGGCTTCGGCCAGATGGCGATGTTCGCCGACACCACGGAGGAGCTCTACGACCGCTTCCACCGAGTCAGCCTCAAAGGGCCGTTCTTCCTCACCCAGCGACTGCTGCCCCTCCTCGCCGACGGGAGCGCGATCGTCAACACGACCAGCAACTCGGCGCTACCGACCGGAGTTGAGGCCGGCTACTCGGCCTACGCGAGCATGAAGGGCGGCCTCGCCGTGCTCACCCGCTACCTGGCCAAGGAGCTCAGTACGCGCGGCATCCGCGTCAACGCCGTCGCCCCCGGACCGACCCGCACGGGGATGATCTCCGACGAGATCGTCGAGCGCTTCCCCGAGGTCATCGGCTCGCTGGTCGATCGCACTGCCCTGGGGCGCCTGGGCGACGGTGAGGACGTCGGCAAGGTCATCGCGGCGCTCCTGTCGGACGAGTGCGGCTGGATCACCGGCGAGAACATCGAGGTCTCCGGCGGCTTCAGGCTGTAGCGACAACCCGGCCTGCCGGCAGAGGCTCAGACGCTGCGCTCGGTCACGTTCGCGCGCACGAAGTGCGCCTGCATGCGTTGTTCTATCGGGTGAAGCTGGTCAGGCTCGAGCGCTTCGCGGCTCGGGCCGCGGAGACGGCTGGCCGTTGGGTGAATCCATCGCGAGCGGTTGGGGCTACAACCCGTCCGCGCACTTGCGCTCTCGCGCCGGGGTGAGGCTTACAACCCCGTGGGGGCCTAGGCCGAAGCGCACGCGCGCACGATGCTCATGGCGTGTCACGCGGGTTGTTGCAATTCTCGGGCCGGGGCGGGTCGTTGCTGCTCGTGACCGTGTCGATGGCATTGGTGTTCGGCTGCGGCGTCGGCTACGCGAGTGACCTCTCGCGCATCGCGCCGGCGAACGCGACGCTTCCCCCGCCCGACGACACGGCGATCGCGCGGCGGGCGCAGTTGCGACTGAGTGATTTCCCGAGACACTGGCAGAAGCACGACGGCGCCGCCCACCAGTCGGCCGACTGCAAGGGCATCCGCCGCCCGTACGCCGCGGCCAGCGGTCGGGCGAAATCGCCGAACTTCCAGCTGGGCGACTACCCGGCCGCCACGAGCGCGGTCTACATGTACGGGGACGACGCCCAAGCCGGCGACATGTTCGCAACACTGTCGGCGCGCCGAACGCTGTTGTGTCTGGCGAAGAGGCTCAAAGAGCGCTCCGAGCGTTCGGATCTGCGTCTTACGGTCGGCGAGCCGTCGATCGCCCGCGTGCGGATGCGTGCCGTGGGCGATGAACGCAGCGGCGGGCGCGTCACGCTGCCACTGACCGCCCGAGGCGTCGACATTGACCTCGTCGTGGACTACCTATTCGTGCGCGTCGGCCGCGGCGTCGCCCTGCTGGCGCTGGGGGACGCGTTCTCTGCGTTCGACGCGAACCTGCGCCACCAGTTGACCGCCACGCTGACGCGGCGGCTCGCCGCCGAGCTGAGCTGAGGCGCAGACGGGATCCATCGGTACTTGACGTCCCTATAGAGTCCGCTGGAGCGCTGGACCGCAGCGATGGGCACGATGGCAGAACGCGAGCTGGGCGAGCTCCTCGAGCGGAGTGACGAGCTCGGCGCGATCCGGGCGGGCAGCGAGGCGGTGGCCGGCGGCGAGGGGCGTGCCATCGTCGTCGAGGGCCCGGCGGGGATCGGCAAGACCGCGCTCGTCGCAGCGGCCTGCATCCACGCCCGCGAGGCTGGGTTGACGCCGCTTGCGGCGCGGGGAACCGAGCTCGAGCGGGCATTCGGTTTCGGCGTCGTGCGGCAGTTGCTCGAGCCCACCGTCCAGGACAGCGACTTCAAGGGCGCCGCGCGTCATGCCGCGACGCTGCTCGACGGTCGGCTGGCCGAGCGCCCGCAGCTGCCGTTCGGGCCGGAGGGAGCGTTCGTCGCCCTGCACGGCCTCTATCACCTCACCGCCAATCTTGCTCGCCGCCGGCCGCTGGCGTTACTGGTCGACGATGCGCACTGGGCGGACGGCGCGTCGTTGCGCTTCCTCGCGTACCTCGGGAACCGGCTGAGCCGGGTCCCTGTGTTGTTGTTGGTCGCCGCGCGGCCGCTCGGCGAGCCGGGCGGCGCCGCGGTCGCGGACATGCTGGCCGAAAGTGGCGCTCCCGCGTTACTGCGCCCGCCGGCGCTGACCGACGGAGCGTCGGCGGAGCTCGTGCGCGCCGCCGTTCCCGGCGCGTTGCCGCCGCTGTGCCGAAGCTGCCACATGCTGACGGGCGGGAACCCGTTCTTCCTGCGTGAGCTCGCGGGTGCTCTGCGGGAGGCCGGGCCGGAGCGCGCGGCCGATGTGCTCGACGCGGCGCCCGACGGAGTCGTCGCGTCGGTCCGCGCGCGGCTGACCCGCTTTCCGTCGCCGGCTCAGCGGCTCGCGGGTGCAGTGGCAATCGTGGGTGACGGCGGGCTGCTGCGGCATGCGGCGGCGCTCGCGGATCTCGCGGACCAGGACGCCGCCGAGGCCGCGGACGCGCTCCGGGCGGGCCGCATCCTTGCGGACACCCGCGAGCTTCGGTTCGTGCACCCGATCATCCGCAGCGCGGTCCACGAGCAGCTCTCGCCGGCCGCGCGCTCGGCCGGCCACAAACGCGCGGCGCACATCCTGGCCGAAGACGACGCGCCACGGGAGCGCGTGGCCGCTCACCTGCTCGCGACCGAGCCGCACGGCTCCGACTGGGTATGCGACAGGCTCCGCGGCGCCGCTCACGAGGCCGCGCCGCGCGGCGCGCCCGACGCGTCGGTCACGTACCTGCGGCGCGCACTGGAGGAGCCGCCTTCGCCCGACACCCGCCCGGCCGTATTACTGGAGCTCGGGCTGGCGGAGTCGCTCACGCTAGATCGGGAGCCGGCGATCGAACACCTGCGGCGGGGCGTCGAGACGACGCAGGACACCGTCGCACGGCTCTATGCGGCACGCACGCTCGCGGCGATCGTCGGCATGAACGACCCGTCGCAATCGGTGGAGATCGTCGAGCGCGCTCTCGCCGCCAGCCCCGACGCAAGCCCCGCGCTGGCCCTGCACATCGAGGCTCACATGGTCAGCATGGCGCGCTTCGCCCTGGGCTCTCGTCGCGCGACCTTCGATCGCGCTGCTCGGCTGCGCGAGCGGGTCGAGGCCGGCGAGCTCGACGGCGCGATGGAGCTCACGGTCGCCGCCACCGAGCTGACGATGGCCGGTGAGTCGGCGGAGCGCGCGGCGGCCCTGGCGGAGCGGGCGATCGAGGGACTGAGGGCCGATCCGATCCTGGCCGTCGTGGTCGCGTTCGCGGTCCGCTCCCTGACGGTAGCCGACCGCCTCACCGAAGCGGACCGCATTCTCTCGGCGACGGTGGACGAGGCCCGTCGGCACCGGGCGAACTACCGCGTGGGGCCGGTGCTGGCGTTCCGCTCCGACGTCCGCTTCCGCGTCGGTGCGCTCCGCGATGCCGTGGCCGACGCCGAGGCCGCGCTCAGCGCCTATGCGCACGCCGGCCGGTTGAGCGTGCTCGGGTCGACCGCGGCGCTCGTACAGGCGCTCGCGGAGCGCGGTGAGTTCGGGGCTGCCGAGGCGGCGCTCGAAACCGCCGACGCGCACGGCCCGCCGGAGGCGATCGGCGACGCCTACAGCGGCACGCTGGTACTGAACGCGCGTGCCCGGCTCCGGCTCGTGCAGGGTGACCCGAGCGCCGCGCTCGCCGACCTGCTCGAGGTCGGACGGCGCCAGCAGGTGATGCGCGAGCCGAACCCCGCCGCCGTGGACTGGCGCTCGCAGGCCGCCCTCGCCCACGCCGCGCTCGGGCAACCGGATGCCGCGCTCGAGCTCGCGCAGGAGGAGCTCGAGCTCGCCCGCCGGTTCGGCGCCGCGCGAGCTATCGGGATCGCGGTGCGCACGCTCGGCGCGATCGAACACGACCTCGATCATCTCAACGAGGCGGTGCGCGTGCTGGCCGCCTCACCGGCCCGGCTCGAGCACGCCCGAGCGCTCGCCGACCTCGGTGTCGCGCTCCGGCACCGCCGCCGCATCGCCGAGGCCCGCGAACCGCTCCGCGAGGCGCTCGATCTCGCGATCCGCTGCGGCGCCACGCCGCTCGCCGAGCGCGCCCGCACCGAGCTGCTGATCGCCGGCGCGCGGCCGCGCCGGCCACGACTCACCGGCGCCGACGCCCTCACCACGAACGAGCGGCGCGTCGCGACGATGGCCGCCGACGGACGCTCCAACCGCGAGATCGCCCACGCGCTGTACGTGAGCCAGAAGACCGTCGAGAAGCACCTCACGGCCGCCTACCGCAAGCTCGGCGTGGGCGCGCGCGAGGAACTACCGGGCGCGCTCGCAGAAGGGTAGGGACCCCTCCCCGAGCGTCGCAGGTGATGGGCTCCCGATCCGACCACGCATCACTAGCGGCTCACGATCGTCAAGGGGGCACGTTTGGCTTTCGAGTGGTTGCCGGCTGGGTCGGTGGCGGTGATCGTGGCTCGGTAGTCGCCGGCCGCGAGCGCGCGTCTGCCGATGCGGCCGCTGAAGGGGATCGCGTTCGCCCCCGCGGGGGTGTTCCGCCGGGTGAGGCTTCCGGCCCGCTGGTACCGGGTGCAGCGGCGACGTTGTCGCAGTTTGCGGGTGGGGGCCTGGCAGCGCTTGCCGACCTTCCGCCCGGGAAGGGCGCGCTCGACCACGATGCTCGTGTCCGCCGGCTCGGAGAGTGAGAAGCGAAAGGTCGAGCCGCGGCGGGCTGGGCGGCGGCGCGATGTCAGCGCGGCGCCGGCGCTGACCGGGGCCGCCCCACGGGCGACGCGGAAGCGCTCCGGGGCGAGCCTGAAACGGGCCACTGCCGGGGCGAGGGTGTCGGGCGGCGGCCTCGGGGGCGCCGGGGGCGGGGGCGCCGGCTGCGTAGGCCGCGAGGGGGACGACGTCGATGGGGTGGCCCGGTCGAAGACCGTAACCGAGTTGGAGAACGCTGAGGTGACGTAGACGCTGTTGCCGTCGGGACTCGCCACCACGCCGGCGGCGCCATCGAGCGCGGTCCCTTCCTGGCAGGCGCCCACGCCCTCTTCCGACACGCAGGCCGCGCCCGGCTTCTGCGTCAGCACCGATGTCGTCGGATCGCGGTCGAAGACGGCCACCGCGTCAGAGACGCTAGAGGCGATGTAGACGCTCTGACCGTCCCGGCTCGTGGCGACGCCCACGGCACCGTCGAGCGCGGTGCCGTTCGTGCAGGCACCGCCGGTGCCGTCCTCGGAGACGCAGCCCGCTGTGCCTGGCTTCTGGGTCAATGTGCCGGTCGCCGGGTCGCGGTCGAAGACCGCCACCGCGTCGGATTCGACGGAGGCGCTGTAGACGCTCTGGCCGTCGGGGCTGGAGTCGACGGCGACGGCGCCGTCGAGCGCTGTGCCGTTCTGGCAGGCGCCGCCGGTCCCGTCCTCAGAGATGCAGCCGGCCATGCCTTCCTTCTGGGTCAACGCGCCGGTCGCCGGGTCGCGGTCGAAGATCGCCACCGCATCGAGGGATTGGGAGGCGGAGTAGACGCTCTTGGCATCCGGGCTCGCGGCGATGCCGAAGGTGCCGGTGAGCGCCGTGCCGTTCTGGCAGAGACCGCCCGTCCCGTCCTCGGAGACGCAGCCGGCGGTGCCCGGCTTCTGGGCCAACGCCCCGGTCGCTGTGTCGCGGTCGAACACGGCCACCGCACCCGAGCCGCGCGAGCCTGCATAGACGCTCTTGCCGTCCGGGCTCACGACGAGGTTGTTGGCACGGCTGAGCGCGGTGCCGTCCTGGCAGAGGCCGCCCGTCCCATCCTCAGAGACACAGCCGGCCACGCCCGGCTTCTGGGACAGCGCGCCTGTCGCCGGGTCGCGGTCGAAGACCGCCA
Source organism: uncultured Solirubrobacteraceae bacterium (assembly GCA_963835735.1). Lineage (GTDB taxonomy): Bacteria > Actinomycetota > Thermoleophilia > Solirubrobacterales > Solirubrobacteraceae > DASQMT01. The sequence continues at coordinate 452,321 of CAWIGP010000009.1, read as the reverse complement.
CCGCGCTGGACCGGTCGGCGGCGATGTAGACGCTCTTGCCGTCCGGGCTCACGGCGACATCGGCGGCGTCGTCGAGCGCCGTGCCGGACTGACAGAGGCCGCCCGTCCCGTCTTCCGAAATACAGCCGGCTGTGCCCGGCTTCTGGGCCAGCACCCCGGTCGCCGGATCGCGGTCGAAGACCGCCACCGCGTCCGACACGGCGGAGGCGACGTAGAGGTTCCTGCCATCCGGGCTGGCGGCGACGCCCAACGGAGTCTCGAGCGCCCTCCCGTTCTGGCAAAGACCGCCGGTGCCGGTCTCCGAGACACAGCCGGCCGTCCCGGGCTTCTGGGAGAGCTCGCCGAGCGCCCACGCAACCCCGGCCGGCAACAACAGGAACGCCCCCATGGCGAGCAGCGCGGCGCGGGTCCGCCGATGCAGTGGCCCTCGCGCGGCTGCTCGGCGCAGCCACAGCGCGACGCTCGCGCGGCGATGCGCGAGCAGGGGGACAATGGGGGTGGTCTTAGCTATGGCACGGCAGCATTCCCGCGGCGCGAGCGACGGGGTATGGGGAGCGACCCCTACTCTTTCGCGAGCGCCCGCCTCCGCGACCCCCTTGACTAGCCGGGCGTGTCGTTGACGCCGGCGCAGACCGCTGTTCTACTAATTTGGTGCGTTACGTTGTTCTCGTCGTCTGTGCCTTGCTGCTCGTGCCCGCCACGGCGTCCGCGCAGCGGGTCGAGGACGCGGGCTTCAACTCGGTGATACCGAGCCGGGTCGACCACCTCATCGGCTTCACGCCGACCACGTTCGCCATCCACCCGCACGGGCAGCGCCTCGTGCCGATCAAAGTCCGCGCCGGCGGGCGGACGTACCGGTACGTCTTCGGCAACGCCGCCGCCGTGGTGGGGCCGTCGGCCGGCATCTACCTGAGAAACATGATCCGCGGGCGGCGCTACCCGAGCCCGCAGGGAATCTTCCTCGACCGCCCGCTCACCGACGCCGAGGGTCGCCACGTGCGGGTCCGCGCGGACCTCGGCCGCGACGCCGACGTGCTGGCGGTGCAACGCGGGCATCCGGCCTGCGCCTCGGGGGTTTCCCGCGCAGTCGCGCGAGGGATCGCCGCGGGAACGATCCGCACCTGGTCGGCAGCCGGCGTTCCGACCCCGCCGAGCGGCGACGCGATCGCGTTGCGCCGAGCGGGCACCGGTCCCGAACGGTCCGTCGAGCCGCGCTTCGGCGCCGGCTGGCAACTGCCCAATGGAGCGAGAGCGGCGCCCGACGGCGGCCTTTCCGAGGCCGCCGCGGGAAACCTCGCCGTCGCTGCTGTCACGAGCTGGTCGCGCGCCCGTACGTTCCAGCACACGACCTGCGCGGTCCCGATCGGCGGAGCGGCGCCGAGCGACGCGTCGATAGGCGCCCTGTCACACCCCGACGCCTACCCGATCTCGTTCGTGACGCTGCGGCGTCTGCGCGGGGTGCGCCCGATCGTCACCGCATTCCTGAACTACCTCACCGGTCCAGCGGCCACAGCCTCATTCCGCCAACGCGGGATGCTCCTCGTCCACGAGCCGTGGCCCGCAGTGCCCGGTCCGGAGGCGTAGCCCGCGCGCCCCGGAAGTAGCGTGTCCCGCGGTGACCATCCGGTTCTCGGTGCAACACCACGCGTAGGGGTTGCGTGACCACCATTGCCGTCTATACAGTCGGGCATCTGACCTAATGGCTTGACCGCAGCGGCGATGCCGCTGCCTCGGGAACCGGCGCCGCTAAGGAGGGCACTCCGTGACCGACCGAGGTCCGACCATTCTCGCCGTCACGGCCGTGCTGCTCCTCGCGGCGGGCTGCGGCGGCGGAGACGAGGAAACGCCCAGCGAGAGCGCGGCGAAGGCGACGCCGATGGCGACCGCGGAGGCAGCCAGCCGCGAGGTGACCGCCAGTGTCGAAGGCCGGGAGTTAAGCGGTCATTGCAGCGGCACCCAGCAGGAGGGTTCGCCCGCGATCCTGCTCGAGAGCGGAATGGGCGGCGGCCAGCATCAACTCACGGGCATCGAGGACCAATTCGCCAGCCGGACGCTCGTATGCGCGTACGACAGAGCCGGGATCAGTGCAAGCGACCCGCCGGCCAAGACCCCACGCCCGGTAAGCGAGCTCGTCGCAGACCTCGACGCGTTCGCCGCCGCGGCGGACGCCCGCCCGCCGTATCTGCTTGTGGGTCAGTCAATGGGCGGCAACGTCGTGTTCATGTACGCGCAGGCGCATCCCGAGAAGGTTGCGGGGTTCGTCGCGATGAACCCGGTGCCGCCCGAAGAGACGTTCATCGACGCGGCCAAGAAGGTCGAGACCAAGGCCGAGTTCGCGGAGGAGCTGTCGTTCAACCGGGGCGCGAACGATGAGGACACCAGCTTCCATGAGCCCATGCTCAGCGACCCACTACCGTCGAGCATGCCGTACGCGGTCATGTTCGACGAGGACTGCGAAGGCGACACCGACTTCTGCGACCGCATCCTCCCGCCGCTGATCCGGACCACGAGGTCACTGGCCGCTGTCGGTGACGGCGGTCGGTTCGTGCGCGCAAAAGACGCGGGGCACAACATCTTCGACGTCGACCCCGAGCTCGTGCAGGAGACGATCAACGAGGTCCTGAACGAGACGAACTGAGCCGCGGGCGATCTGCGGTAGCTTCGAGCCCGCCAGTGACGGGGGCGCGTCAAGTAGCCGCCCCACGCCGCTTCCACTTCGAGGCAGAACCAGCACTGCTGCCAACAGGCAAAAGGGCAGCGCGCTACCGGCCCACGCACAGAGAGTCAGTTGACGGCGACCCCGGAGTGTCCGTGCCCGGGTACGACCTTGACGATGACCTGACTGACGTTGGATGTGCCATCGGGCGCCACGAGTTCGACCCTGATCGTGTGCGTTCCAGGCTGCAGCGGCCGAATCATCCCTACCCACGCGGCTGCGACGAAGGTCGTCTTCCCCCCGGCCACGCCCAAGACGTTCGGATCGGGCAGGCGGGCCGTCATTTGGGGGGAAACGGCCAGATATCGGTCCGAGTAGATGTTGACCGGCGGTCTACCGTCGATCGAGACAAGGATCGCGTCGAATACCCCGGTGTCTCGCAGTAGGTCCAGGGCGCACTGCCGCTGCCCGGCCTCGGTCTCGCCACCGAAGAATGGCGGCGGCTCCGTGTTGCTGCAATCGGTGAAGTAGGTGAAGAAGAAGACCGGAGTGCCCGGCTTGACGGTGCAGGTCGGTGCCACCGGGCGCGTCCAGACGATCAGGACTTTCCTCCTATTGCCGGTCGCGAAGCACGAATCACCCGCGCCTAGGAAGGGGTTCTCCGCGAGCGGCAGCTCGAAGAGTTGGCGCAGTTCCTCGCCCAGTAGTTGCCCGCCGGTGAGCCCCGCCAGTCGGCCTGAGGCCGGTACCAGCTTCCCGTGACCCGCCTTAGCGGCGTGCGCGGGCGGGCCGACCATCGCGAGAATGAGAATGCCCACCGCTATGCCAACAATCCACTGGAAGCGCCTCATGGCGCCCTCCTTTCCGTCGCGGGCCGAGTCTCTCAGCACGAGGCTCGCGAGGCAATTGACGCGTGAGCGCCTGGTATTAGATTCAACACGCTGCAAACAAGTGCGGCTTGGACGGCTGAAGAAGGCCGTTGGCATCGTGCACGCTCTGCCGTCCGCTCGAGCCCCGAAGCAGGCCGCCTGGCGGTCACCCGAGCGACGCGCGCGTACATACCGGTGAAAGACCACGAGGCGGACGCAGAGTCACACTCAGCAGCGATGCGACGCCGCAGCGGTTGCACACGTCCCGGTGCACACGCAGATCACTGTCGAAACGGACGAGACGCAGTCGTGCGCGCCGCCACCGAACTCGCTTCTGCTTCTCGCGGGCGAGCAGGCATGCGCTCGTATCAATCGCTCCGCGAAGTTCCCGTTCCTACCACCAGGCGCGTTCCACGCTTGCCGATGGTCGTTCAGTCGAGGCGCCGTCCGAGCCGCCGCGAGGCGCCGATGAGCCCGAGGTGCAGGACGGCGTGCGCGACCGCCGGCGCGCTCGTCGCGGCCGGGCTTGCGCCACCGACCTCGGGGCAGCGGCGTCGTCCGGGTAAGCGGCGTTCGCCGCGGGGGCGGCCCGGACCGCGGCGGCGGGCTGCGGCGCAGCGGCGCGCGTTTCATGACGCGCTGGCGGCGCGCGCCCGCGGATCGCCGTCGACGAGCCGGTAGCCGACGCCCCACACGTTGATCGCCGTTGACGTCGCACACGACGAGGTCGGGCCGCTTGACGGCGAGCTTGGCGAGCGCGCTTGGCTTGTCGTCGGCGACGAGCACGTCGTAGCCGTCGGCGGTCAAGTTCTCGGCGAGGAACGCGCGCGTGGCGGGGTCTTCCTCGGCGAGCACGATGCGGTTGGCGATCTCGGTCATCGCGGTCTCCGTTTGCATAGTTAGCGGACGCACGAGTCTGAGTGCGACGCTGCTGAAGCTGCACCGGACACGCTGCTGTTGGCGAGGAGCAGGGACGCGACCTGTCGGCTCCGGTCCGCGGCCGCTCCCGGCGGCGCATGTGATCACGTCCGCGGCGGTATGCATCGCGATCAAGCGTGATTGGCAAGTGAGCCGCCCGCACCAGGATTAGTCGATGCGGTCGCCGGGGCGGACGAGGCCGCTCTGGTAGGCGAGCACGACGAGTTGAGCGCGGTCGCGGACGGCGAGCTTCATCATCGCTCGGTTGATATGCGTCTTGACCGTGAGCGGTGAGAGGAACAGCCGTTCGGCGATTTGGTCGTTCGAGAGCCCGTGTGCGGCGAGTGTCATCATCTCGCGCTCGCGGGTCGTTAGGTCAGCGAGCCTGTCGGCTGGGATCGCGGGACCGGTGCCGGCCGTGGCGAATTCGGCTAGGAGCGCTTGGGTCGCCTTGGGCGAGAGCAGGGCATCTCCGCCGGCAACGGTGCGGATCGCGTCGAGCAGGTCGGCGGGCTCGATGCTCTTGCTGAGGAAGCCGCTGGCGCCGGCTCGGACCGCTTCGATGACGTATGCGTCGATCTCGAAGGTGGTCAGTACCACGACCTTCACGCCCGCGAGGTCGTCGTCGTCGGTGATCGCCTGTGTCGCGGCGATGCCGTCCGTTCCGGGCATGCGGATGTCCATGAGCACGACGTCGGCGCGCGTGGAACGCGCGAGGCGGACGGCGTCGTCGCCGGTGCCGGCCTCGCCTACGACCTCGAGGTCCTCGGCGGAGTCGATCAGCACGCGAAAGCCGGAGCGGATGAGCGCCTGGTCATCGGCGAGCACCACCCGGATGGTCATCGCTGCTCCTCGGCGATCGGGAAGTGGGCGCGGACAGCGAACCGGGTTTGGCCTTCGGGACCGACGTGCAGCGAGCCGCCGGCGGCGAGTACGCGCTCTCGCATGCCTGTCAGCCCGAAGCCACTCGCGTCGCTGGCCGCGCCGGATCGTGGCGTGAGGTCCCCGACCGAGCGCTGGGCGACCGGGTTGATCAGCTCGACGGCCACACCGTCGGCGGCGTGGCTGATCCGCAGCCGCACGTGCCCGTCCCCGTGCTTGTGTGCGTTGGTGAGCGCTTCCTGGACGGTGCGGTAGAGCGCGAGTTGTGTGGTGTCGGCCAGCGGGCGGGGTGCGCCGCTCGTTTCGTACTCGACGGCGAGGCCGGCGTCTCGGTAGGAGTCGATCAGTGCGGTGAGCTCGGTCAGCGTCGGCGCGGGCTCGACGGAGTCGTCGCTGGCAGCGGCGGAGCGGAGCAGGTTGAGGATGCTCCCCAGGTTGTTGAGCGCGGCTTGCGCCGACGATCGCACGATACGCAGCGCGGCCGCGGCGTCGTCGGGCCGAGCGCGCAGCAGGTGCTCGGCGACGCCGGCCTGCACGTTGACGATCGCGATGCGGTGGGCGACCACGTCGTGGAGCTCGCGAGCAATGTGCAGTCGCTCCTCGGCGACACGCCGGCGCGCTTCCTCTTCACGGCTTGCCTCGGCTCGGCGCGCGCGCTCTTCGGCGGCCACGATTGTCTCGCGCCGCGTCCGGAGCAGGTCGCCGGCGGCGACCGCAAGTGCCGGCCACGCCACTGCTGCGAGCAGCGGGCCGGGCAGCTGGTCCGGGGGGTTCTGGATGGCGACGACCACGAGCAGGCCGGCGAGGCCGGCGAGGCCGGCGTAGATACCTGTGCGCCGGTCGTGCTCGGCGGCCGCGGTGAAGACGACAAGCACGACCACGGCGATCAGGATGTTCGGGTGGTCGGTGACCGCGACTGAAGCGATCGACGCGCCGATCGCCGCCGCGAGCACGGGGATCGGCGCGTAGTGCCGGAAGAGGATGAGCGTCGCGCTCACGACGATGATGGCGACCTCGACGGCGCCGAAGCTCTCGCCGCTGACGCGCGCTGCGACGATCGTTGCCGGCACGCAAACGACGGCGAGCACCACGTCGAGTCGGTTGCGCCTCGGCCTCATGCGTCCCGACGGCGTAGGGTCACCGCGGCGAGAGCGAGCAATCCGACCACCCAGGCCACCAGGACAGCCAAGCCCAGCATCGGTGAGAGAAGCGAGTCACGTGATGTGACGCTCATCATCGCCTCGCCGGCGTTACTCGGCACGATCTTGGTGAGCGTCTCACCGACCGTACCGGGCACAAGGTCCACCAACAACGGGGCCAGCATCAGCAGTCCCAGCAGGAGGCCGATCGCCGTCGCAGTGCTGCGCACGAGGAACCCGACGGCGATCCCGATCAGCGCAACGCAGGCGCCGTAGAAGCCGGCGGACAGCACGGCTCTGAGCACACCGGGGTCGCCGATGGAGGGGCTCGGGAGGTTCCCGCTGTAGACCGCGCTCCCGGCGAAGAAGGCTGCGAAGGCGCCGAGCGTCATCGCGAGCCCGGTGGCGCCGCCGAACACGATCGCCTTGGCTCGCAGCACGCGAGTCCGGCGCGCGACGGCTCCGAACGTGGTGCGGATGAGCCCGCTTGCGTACTCGCTGCCGACGAACAGTGCGGCAAGCACGCCGATGATCAGCTGGCTGAGGCTGGTGCCCCCGAAGGCGAGCGACACCGAGTCCGTTGCGGTCCCGCCCGGCCCCATGTCTGTTGGAGCCAGCGCGGAGAAGAGCACGCCGAGCAGCACCAAGCCGATCGCGGCCGCAGCGATGCCGATGACGTTGACGCGGACCGACAGCAGCTTGATCCATTCGGCCTTGGTGACCGACCACTGGGTGACGGCGCGACCGAGGCGCTGGCGCATGGCCGGCGGACTGGCGTCGGCGGTATCGCGGAGGTGCGAAGGAGTGACGGCGTGCATGTCAGGCGGCCCGCCTCTCAGAGGTGGACGGGTGCGCGTCGTGCGAGTGGTACTGCACCGCGTCCTGCGTGAGTCCCATGAAGATCCCTTCGAGCGATTCCTGGAGCGGTGTGAGCTCGTGCAGTTCGACGCCTCCCTCCAGCAAGCGCCGTCCGATGACGTCGCTCTCGATGCCCGTGACGTAGAAGTCGTCGGGGCGGTCGCTGTCGCCCGTCACCTGCACGCCGTCGGCGGCGAGCACCTGCCGCAGCCGATCACCGTGCGGGGTACGAACGAGCACCTGCGGCTCCGGCCCCATAGCGGCGAGCTCGGCGGCGGACACGTCGGCGATCAGCCGGCCACGCCCGATGATGATGAAGTGCTCCGCAGTGAGGGCCATCTCGCTCATGAGGTGCGATGAGACGAACACTGTGCGGCCTTCGGCGGCCAGTTCCTTCAGCAGATTCCGGATCCAGCGGATGCCTTCGGGATCGAGTCCGTTGACGGGCTCGTCGAGCATGACCGTCTCGGGATCGCCGAGCAGTGCAGAGGCGATCCCGAGCCGCTGGCCCATGCCCAGCGAGAAGGCGCCTGCGGCCCGGTCAGCGACCTCGTCGAGGCCGACAATGCCCAGCACCTCGTCGACCCGCCGGTCGGGGATTCCGGTGGTGGCGGCGAGCGCCCGGAGATGGTTGCGAGCCGAGCGCTGCGGGTGAATGGCTCTCGCCTCGAGGAGGGCGCCGAGCTCGGTAAGCGGAGCGGCATGCTCCGCGAGCTGACGCCCGTTGACGGTGGCACGACCCTGGCTCGGATTGTCGAGTCCGAGGATCATGCGCATGGTGGTCGACTTCCCGGCGCCGTTCGGCCCGAGGAACCCTGTGACGATCCCCGGGCGGACGGTGAAGCTGAGGTCGTCGACTGCGACTGTCTCGCCGTAGCGCTTGGTGAGTGAGGTTACTTCGATCATGCCTCCACGATGAACCCGCGAGCGACCGGGCACATCGTCCCGCCGCAGGCTCGTGGCTACCCCGATCGCAGTAATCGCGCGCGTCGAGAGTCAAGACATCCAGCGATCGCATCGCGGCGGCTCCTATCGAGGCGAGAGGAACTACGCGGCACGTTGCTTTCGCGGGTAGCAGGCCGGCACGCTAACTGGGAGCCCGTTGGCTGCAAGCCCGGCGCGAGGTGGAGTCCGTTGCAGCTCCCCAGCGTCGCACTCGACTCGTGCTTCCACGGGAGCGGCGCTTCTCGCCGGCAACCGCGACGCCGCTCAGGACGAGCAACAGAAGCGCCGCTTGGGCGGATCCGGTGCATCCGGTGCCTAGGCACGCCCTCTACGCATGCGAGCTCCCGATCGGAGGCAGCTTGAGCACCGTCGCTGTCGCGAAAGGCAACGTGGCACCGATCGCCGGTCAGCGGCTAGCGCAGGTCCTCGCGCCAGCAACAGGCGGGTGCCCACCGAGCTGCTGGTGGCGAGGACGAAAGCGCAAGCGACGCTTCGGCTCATGACCAAGCTGTTCGCGGTCGCTCCCGTTGCGTGGAGCCCGTCCGCGACGCTGACCGGCTGCGGTGCGGCGCGGCTCACCTGGCTCTCGCTCCGGCCGGGCAGGAATAGCGGATGCCGACCGGGTGTCGTTGGAGATGCGCGGCTCATCAAACGGGCCACGCGATAGCAGCGATCGCCGCGCGCCCAGCCACCTCCGCCTCCGGCGGAGCCACCGAGAGGACAACATCATGAGCTACGGGATGCGCGCAACGCTGACCGCCGCGGCGATCACCGCCCTGGTCGCTGCCGGGGTCGCGGCTGCTCTTGCGGCCACCTCATCCCGACCGGGTTCATCGGTGCCGGCGGGTTCGGTGCCCGGCGACGGGTCTCAGGCACGAGTCGGCAACGTGAGCTGCGGCCAGACGCTCACGGAGTCGACGATCGTGGAGAACGACCTGGAGGGCTGCGCCGGCGACGGGCTCCTGGCAGGCGCTGACGGGATCACGATCGACCTGAACGGGCACACGATCGACAGCCAGACGCTCGCGACCGGCGACGGGATCGTGATCTCCGGCGTCGATGGCGTGTTGGTCAAGAACGGCACGATCACCGGGTTCGAGGTCGGCGTCTCGATCGTCTTCGGCGCGGACCGGACCCGCGTGCGGGATCTGCGCATCAGCGGCTCTGCGATCGGCAACGGGATCGAGGCGCAGGCGGGACGGGCCGCGGTCACCGGCAACACGGTGTTCGGACGCGCGATCGGCATCCTGCTCGGCGGCCAGACGACGACGGCGGCGGGCAACACGGTCAAGGACAACGACACCGGGATGTTGGTCGGCGGCAGCCGGGCGGTCGTGACGAGCAACACCGCCCTGAGCAACGCCGGCGACGGGATCCAGGCGTTCGCCGATCCCTCCGTGATCACCGGCAACGTCGCCAACGCGAACGGCGACGACGGCATTGACGCCACCGGCGCGATCGGCGCGACGCTCGACGGCAACCGCGCGTCCTTCAACACTGGGCTCGGCATCAACGCCGACGGGGACGTGTTCGACGAAGGAGGCAACGCGGCGACCGGCAACGGCAGCCACCACCAGTGCGAGAACGTCCTCTGCGTCGAGGTGCAGTGAAGCTCGAACGGTGTGCGCCGGCACGTGGACATGTCACTCCCAACACGGCGCTGGATATGAGCGCATCGGGGCCTGGAAGTCCGCGAGCCGCGTCACCCGAACGGGGTGATGAGGCACCACCGGCAGCCAGGCACGCTTCCGTCAATGACGGCATCTGCGGCACGCGCGCGCCCGGCCTCGCCGACCGCTGCCCTGTTCGGTGCCGTGATGGCGCTCGTCGCGCTGACGGTTGGGTTCGCGACGCTCGGCGTGTACCTCGGCCGCGACTCCGGCGGCGCGGCCTGGTTCGTCGCCTGGCTGCTGTCGCTCGGCTGCCTGATCGGGCTCAACGTGGCCAGTCGACGTGGCCAGAGCGGCGTCGCGCTAGTGCTGCTGCTCGCCTTCGGAACCCTGACCGGCTGGGCCGTCGCGACTACGATCAACTACTACGCCGAGACGGACCCGCTCGCGCTACGTCAAGCGTTCGGTGCGACCGCACTGACCGTCGCGGCGCTCGGCGCCGGGGGGTTCGCGGTGCGCCGCGACCTTTCGTTCCTGTACCGGATCCTGTTCTGGCTGCTGCTGGCGCTGCTTGCGGCGGGCGTGGTGCTGATCTTCATCCGCATCCCCGCCCTCTACACCGTCTGGTCGCTCCTCGGTCTGGCGCTCTTCTCCGTCTACACCGTGGTCGACTTCAATCGTCTGCGCCGCGCCGGCAAGGACGAGGCGATTCCGCTCGCGGCGGCGATCTTCATCGACGTTCTCAACATCTTCCTGTTCTTCCTGCAGCTCTTCGGCCGCCGCTCCTGATCGGACGACAGGCCCGGGAGCCTGGCGGCCCTGATGATCAGTGGGACGGACGAGAACGACCGGTATGCAACCGCCGAACAGAAGAGGCCGGCGGTGTCACTCCGACTCATCGCGGGCGCGCCCGTAGCGCTCGTAGATCACGCGCGAGCCGAACGTCCTGGTCTCGATCAGCTCCAGCGCGACGTCGTCGGTGACCGGCGGCAGGAACGGCGTGCCGCCACCGATTACGACCGGATAGCGGAACATGCGCAGCTCGTCGACGAGGCCGAGCTCGATCGCCTGCGCGGCCAGGCGGGCGCCGCCGATCGAGACGTCCTTGTCGGTCGCGTCCAGCGCCGCAGTGGCCTCCTCGGCCACCGAGGCCTCGGCGAGCCGGGCGTTGCCCTGGACGCTGTCGAGCGTATGGCTGAAGACGATCTTCGGGATCGCGCACCAGACGTCGGCGAACGCGGCCCCGGACTCGTTGTCGCGCAGCGACGGATCCGTCTCCCACACCTGCATCGTCTCGTAGAGCCTGCGGCCGAGGAGATACCCGCCGAGCCCGCGTACCTGCGCAGTGTGAAAGCGAAACAGCTCGTCGCTAGGGGCCGTCCACCCGAACGCGCCCTCGCGGTCGGCGATGAAGCCGTCCACCGAGACGCTCATCGAGTAGATCAGCATGGCTTCAGATCCTCGCACCGGCGGGCGCCTGGAGGACCACCCAGATCAACCACGCGCCGCCGTCTCAGCCGGCGTGGTCTCGGAGGACGCGAGGACTTCCTGGGCGACCCGGATGAAGTCGGAGATCAGCTGGCCGCGGCGTGTGGCCTCGCAAGCAAGGTAGACCTGGTCGGGCTCCGCGTCGGCGACGGGTATGTACACGACGTCGGTGCGGCTGTAGTACTGCGTGGCTGACAGCGGCAGGACGATGATGCCGTTGCCCGCTGCGACGTGTTCGAGCTTTTCCTCGACGCTGCGCAGTGGACGCTGCGGGCCAGAGACGCCGGGTATCGGTGCAGACTGCAGGTAGCGCAGGTGGGGCTCGCCGGCCAGGTCCGCGGTCAAGAGGCTGGTTCGCCCGGAGAGCGGATGGTCCGCCGGCAACGCGGCGAGCCGTCGTTCGGCGAAGAGTGGAACGAGACGCAGCCCGCGTTCGCGTATCGGCTGCCGGACGTAGCCGACATCGACGCGTCCGCTGAGCAGGTACTCCTCCTGGTCGTGCCACTCCAGGCGCTGCACCTCGACGGTGGCCTCGGGTCGGCGGGCAACGAATGCGCGGACCGCTGCAGTGACCACGATGCCGGCGCGGAAGCCGACCACGAGATGGTCTGAGCCGCGGGCCGCGCGCTGTACACGGCGGCGGGTGCCAGCCGCTGCGGCAAGCAACGGGCGGGCGTCGTCGAGCAGCTGGCGTCCGGCCGGCGTCAGGACCACGGAGCGCTTGTCGCGGACGAAGAGCTGGGTGCCGAGCTCGCGCTCGAGCGCGCTGATCGAGCGGCTCAGGGCAGGCTGGGCGATGTGCAGCTCCTCCGCCGCCTTGCGGAAGTGCAGGCTCTCGGCAACGGCGACGAAGTAGCGGATCTTGCGTAGGTCAACGTCCAAGGACGACATCCGCCTGATGCCGTCAGGGTATCAGCGGCGCCCGAGGAAGTCTTGGACACAACGGGACTGGACGCGCAGCATGAACGCACCGACCACCAAGCGCGACGAACGAGGAACCGCTCATGCTCGACACACCGTTTGACTCTCAACGCATCGTCATCCTGGGCGGCACGTCCGGGATCGGTCTGGCCACCGCCGAGCGCGCCGCCGCCGAGGGAGCGACGGTGATCGTCGCCTCGAGCCGCGCGGATCGCATCGACGCCGCTCTCGAACGGCTGCCGACAACCGCCGAGGGCTACACGGTCGACGTTCGCCGCGAGGAGGAGATCCGCGAGTTCTTCAGCCGAGTGGGCAGCTTCGATCACCTCGCGTTCACCGCGGGCGAGACGCTGCAGATCGGCGCACTCGCGGACACCGACGTCGAGGCGGCCAGCCGCGCGCTCGACACCCGTGTCTGGGGCGCGTACGCGGCGGTCAAGCACGCCGCCGCCCACCTGCGCCCAGACGGGTCCATCGTCCTGAGCTCGGGGATCGCCTCAACCCGCCCCGGGGCGAACTGGACGGTCGCATCGAGCATCTGCGGTGCGGTCGACGCGCTCACCCGCGCCTTGGCCGTCGAGCTCGCCCCGATTCGCGTCAACGCGGTGGCGTCCGGGGTGGTTCGCAGCAATCTGTGGCGGGACATGAGCGAGGAGGACCGCTCGGCGATGTATGAGTCGCTGTCACGGGCGCTGCCGGTGGGCCGGGTGGGCGAGGTCAGCGACATCGCGGAGACCTTCATCTACCTGATGCGCAACGGCTACAGCACCGGCAGCGTCGTCACGGTGGACGGCGGCTCGGTGCTCGTCTGATGTCGAAGATCCTGATCACGGGCTCGGCCGACGGGCTGGGCCGTGAGGCCGCCAGACAGCTCGTCCTCGCTGGTCACGAGGTCGTCCTGCACGCTCGCGATCAGGCGCGCGCGCGCGAGGCGCTGGCCGCAGTTCCGGGGGCGATCGCAGCTCTTCCCGGCGACCTTGCCTCGATCAGGCAGACGCGGGAGCTGGCAGACCGGATCAACGCCGCCGGCCGCTTCGACGCGATCATCCACAACGCGGGCGTCGGCTACCGCGAGCCGCACCGGCTCCAGACCGAGGACGGCTTCGAGCACGTCTTCCAGACCAACGTCCTGGCGCCGTACCTGTTGACTGCGCGCGTGCACCGCCCGGCGCGGCTCGTCTACCTCAGCTCGGGCGTGCACCGGTCAGGTGATCCAGACCTCGCGGACCTGCAGTGGGAGCACCGACGTTGGAACGGCTATCAGGCCTACGCCGATTCAAAGCTCTTCGACGCGGTGCTCAGCGCCGCGGTCGCTCGCCTATGGCCGCACGTTGTCGCCACGTCGGTCGATCCTGGCTGGGTGAGCACGAGGATGGGCGGGCCAGGGGCGCCCGGCGAGATCGGCCCGGGAGCCGATACACAGGTCTGGCTCGCCACGAGCAACAACCCGCTCGCACTGCAAAGCGGCCTCCACTTCTACCACCGGACGCCGCACGAAACGCACCCGGCGGTGGCCGACCCCAGTGTCCAGGACGGGCTACTCGCCGTCTGCCACGAGCTCGCCGGCGAGGCGATCACCTTGCCTCGCTCGCTGACTCATATTGCTAGACGGTAATATGTTGCTCGTGAGCGCGTACGGTGCCCTTGCCGAGCCACACCGCAGGCAGATCCTCGACTTGCTGCGCGAGGGCGAGCGACCCGCCGGAGAGTTGGTGACACGGCTTGAGCTCAGCCAGCCCGGGGTCTCCAAGCACCTCAAGGTGCTGCGCGAGGCCGGGCTCGTGACGGTGCGCGCCGATGGCAAGCGGCGTCTGTACGCGCTGCGGGCCGACCCCCTTGCCGAGGTCGACGCGTGGCTTGCGCGCTACCGCGCATTCTGGGCCGAGCGCCTCGACGACCTTGAACGACACTTGGAGGACAACCCATGATGGACGGAACCCTGGAGACGATCGACGGTCGCCCGGCGCTGCGCTTCGAGCGTCGACTCGCCCATTCCGTCGAGCGGGTGTGGCGCGCGGTCAGCGAGCCCGCGGAGCTTGAGCGTTGGTTTCCCGCCGCTGCCGACTGGACCCCCGCCGCCGGTGAGACCTTCGAGGCGGGCGGCATGACCGGGGAGGTGACCGAAGTCGACGCGCCGCGTCGCCTCGCCTGGACCTTCAACGGCGAGCTGTACAGCTTCGAACTGGCCGCGCAGGAAGGCGGCTGCCTGCTCGTCTTCACTCACGCCTTCGACGATCGCACCCGTGCCGCGCAGACCGCGGCGGGCTGGGAGGCATACCTTTCGCGGCTCGAACCTCACCTCGCCGGCGGCTGGCTCTCCGAAGAGCAGGCACACGAACGGTGGGAGGACGTCCACGAGGGCTACGCCGAGCGTTTCGAGGTCGACCCGACACCGGGGCGGCGCTTCATCGCCGCCCATCGCGCGGGCCACTGACCTCAGGCAAGCAGCATCAGCCCGCCCCGCCACCAAGTCCGAGTCCGCCTCCGATCCCCAGCTCGAGCTCGTCTTCGCGCGAGAGGTTGGCGGTCGGGACGATCGCGGTGACGGGCAGGCCCAGACCCTCGACGCGCCGGATCAGGTCGCGCCGCAGCCACTTCGACACCCGCCTCGGCAGCGTCGAGATGAGGATCTCGTCGAAGTTGCCCTGCCGCACCGCGTCCTGGACGGACTCAAACGGGTCGGGGCCGCCAACCAGGCCTTCCACATCGCCTCCCGCCGCAGGCTTCATCAGCCGGACTGCCGTCTCAAGCGTCCAGTCGGCGGCTTTGCGGTCG
Organism: uncultured Solirubrobacteraceae bacterium; assembly: GCA_963835735.1. Lineage (GTDB taxonomy): Bacteria > Actinomycetota > Thermoleophilia > Solirubrobacterales > Solirubrobacteraceae > DASQMT01. The sequence goes on along the minus strand of CAWIGP010000009.1, from coordinate 437,260 downwards.
GTCACGTCGGGAATCAGCAGGGCGAACTCGCACGGCCCACCTTCGGCGCGCACGCGTATCGCCTCGATCAGGCGCGGCGCAGCCGCCGTCCGGTTCGCGACGACAAGGACCCGAGTGGTTGGCGCGGACATCGGCTACTCCTTCGGCTCTAGCGCACCTGGCTTGGCGTACCGACGCTCTCAACTCCCGAGGCGCAATGCAACCGTCGAGGCCGTACGCCCGCCGAGGCATTATTGCCGTCTGCATGTCGATTCCCGTCGGGCTCGCTCGACGTACGAGATGGAAGGCCGAAATCAACCCTCTACCAAGGAGGAACGGCGAGATGCGCGTCATGGTGCTGATCAAGGCGAACGAGGAGTCCGAGCGCGGCGAGATGCCGAGCGAGCGGCTGCTCGACGAGATGACGACGTTCAACGAGGAACTGGTGAAGGCGGGCGTCATGCTCGCCGGCGAAGGCCTGCACCCGTCGGCGAAGGGCGTCCGGGTGGCGTTCAAGGGCAGCGAGCGCAAGGTCATCGACGGCCCGTTCGCCGAGACCAAGGAGCTGCTGGCCGGCTACTGGGTCTGGCAGGTCAAGTCGCTCGACGAGGCGGTCGAGTGGGTCAAGCGCATCCCGAACCCCGACGACGCGCAGGACGCGATCGTCGAGATCCGCCCGGTGTTCGAGACCGAGGACTTCGCCGACGTGCTCACGCCGGAGCTGCGTGAGCGGGAGGACGCCCTCCGCGCGCAGGTCGACGGCACGTAGGTGTCGGAGGCCGACGTCAAGCGCACGATCGACGCCGTCTGGCGGATCGAGTCCACCCGGCTCATCGCGGGCCTCGCCCGCTTCGTGCGCGACGTCGGCCTCGCCGAGGACCTCGCCCAGGAGGCGCTGGTGGCGGCGCTCGAGCAGTGGCCGCAGTCGGGCGTCCCGGACAACCCGGGCGCCTGGCTCATGGCCACTGCCAAGCGCCGTGCGATCGACCGCCACCGGCGCGCCGACGTGCACCGGCGCAAGACCGAGGAGTTGGGGCGCGATCTCGAGCTGCGCGGCGAGGCGGACGCGCCCGATCTCGCCGCCGAGGCCGCCGACCCGTTCGACGACGACGTCCTGCGCCTGATCTTCACCGCCTGCCACCCCGTGCTCTCGACCGAGGCGCGCGTGGCCCTCACGCTCCGCCTGCTCGCGGGGCTCACCACCAAGGAGATCGCCCGCGCGTACCTGGTGCCGGAGGCGACGGTGCAGCAGCGCATCGTGCGCGCGAAGCGCACGCTCTCCGCCGCCCGGGTGCCGATCGAGGTGCCCGAGCGCGGCGAGCTGACCGAGCGGCTCGCCTCGGTGCTGGAGGTGATCTACCTGATCTTCAACGAGGGCTACGCCGCCACCGCAGGCGACGAGTGGCTCCGCCCGGAACTGCTCGAGGAGTCGCTGCGGCTCGGCCGCATGCTGGCGGCACTGCTGCCGACCGAGCCGGAGGTACACGGGCTCTCCGCGTTGATGGAGCTGCAGGCCTCGCGCGCCCGCGCGCGCGTCGGGCCGCACGGCGAGCCGATCCTCCTGCTCGACCAGGACCGCTCGCGCTGGGACTGGATGCTCGTCGGCCGCGGGCTCGCCGCCCTGGAGCGCGCGTACGCGGCGGGCGGCGCCGTCGGCACGTACACCCTGCAGGCCGGAATCGCCGCCTGCCATGCGCGCGCCCGCGTGGCAGACGAGACCGACTGGGTGAGCATCGTCGCCATCTACGACGCGCTCGCACAAGTAACGCCGTCGCCGGTGGTGGAGCTCAACCGCGCGGTCGCGGTCGGCATGGCGTTCGGGCCGGCTCAGGCGCTGCGGCTGGTCGACGAGCTCGCCGACGAGCCCGCACTGAGCGGCTATCACCTCCTCCCGACCGTGCGCGGCGACCTGCTCGAGAGGCTCGGACGGCTCGCCGACGCGCGCTCCGAGTTCGAGCGCGCCCTCACGCTCACGCAGAACGTCCGCGAGCGCTCGGTGCTGCTGGAGCGAATCGCGGGCTCCTCCGGGCGCGGCTCGCTCGGCTAGCCCGGTGGATGGGCGCGGCAGAACTCGCGCACGACCTGATTGAACCGCTCAGGGGACTCGAGGTTGCTCACGTGACCGCAGCGCGGGATCACCACCAGCTCGGCGTCGCGAATCGCCCGCTCGAATTGGTGAGCGACGTCGAGCGGTGACCGCACGTCAAGCTCGCCCCAGACCAGTAGCGTCGGCACCGTAATGCTCGGCAGCAGGTCGCGCTGGTCGGCCTCGGCCATCACGGACAGCTGCGTCCCGAGGCTGGCGGGGCGGACAGAGGCGGCCATCTCCTCGAGCAACGGGACGAACTCCGACGGCGGGTCGCCGGCGAACAACCCGGGGAGCGTGGGGTCGAACTGCTCGGCGGACGCCGCGAGCATCTGCCGCGTGTGGGCGACCCGGGCGCGCACCTCGTCGGCGGGCAGCGACCCTTTCCAACCGGCGTACGTGTCGACGAGGATCAGGGTCGCGACGAGCCCGGGATGCCTGCGATAGAGCTCCAGCGCGACGGTGCCGCCCCACGAGAGGCCGGCCACGTGCGCCGGGCCGAGCGCGAGCGCCTCGATCAGCGCCGCGAGGCAGTCGGCGTAGTCCGCAAGGCCGAAATCCGTAGGCACGTCCGAGGAGCCGCCCGCGCCCGGCTCGTCCCAGGCGACGACCGTGAACTCGTCGGCCAGGGCCGCGAGCTGCGGCAGCCACATACGACCGTCCACCGCGGCACCGTGCACGAACACCGCCGGCGGGCCCTCGCCGACGCGCTCGTAGGCGATCTCGAGCCCGTTCGCCCGAACGACCTCCACCGTGCGGCTACGGCCCCATCCCAGTGCTGTCGAACGGGCGTGTCGCCGCATCGTGACGCCTTGACTCCTGCGCGAGGTACTCCTGCTCGGCCTCGTTCGGCGGGGGCTTGCGCACCGCCCAGTAGATCAGCGATCCGATGAACGGCAGGATCACGACCAGCGCGATCCACCCGATCGTCGTCCAGGTCGAGTAGCGACTGCGGATGATGTCCACGATGCTCAGCACCCACACGATCGCGACCAGGATCGCGACGATGAACCACAGCACGGTCATGACCGTTCCTTCCTAGAAGCCGGGCGCTGAGGAACCCGAGCGCCCGCCGGGTGTCGTACGCAAGCATTCTCCCTCATGCGGTCGGATGCCGGTTCATCCCATCCGGATGATGCGGGTCGCTGGCTGCCGCCCGAGGATCGATAGGCCACTCGACGCAAGGAGAAACGAGATGCGAGGTGTAGGCCGAGTCGTGTTCGCAGCGACGCTGCTGTTGATCGCGGGCACGCTCAACATCATCTATGGCATCGGCGCCCTGGACGACGCGAACATCTTCACCAACGACCGCCGGTACATATTCACCAACCTCAACACCCTTGGCTGGGTCCTGATCATCCTCGGGGTCATCCAGCTCGCCGGGGGCGTTTCATTGTTCGCCGGCAACACGTTCGGTCGCGTGATCGGGATTCTCGGCGGCAGCCTCGGCGCGATCGGAGCCCTGCTCTCGATCGGCGGCAACTACCCGTGGTGGTCGCTGGGCATGTTCTTGCTGTGCCTGTTCATCGTCCACGGCATCTTCATCTACGGCGAGGACGAGAGGGGGATGGCGACCTGAGCTAGCCGGCGTCGTCGCGCGGGACGATCCGCATGATCGACACCTCTTCGCCGGCGCGTGTGTCCGGATACACGACATACGCGCCGGGTCCGCCACCGAACCACGACTGCGCGGCCTCGCCGACGAAGATGGCCTCGCGCTGCGAGCCGTCGGGCTGCTCGACCCAGATCTTCTGACCTTCGCGCCAGGTGTCCACGGTCAGCCTCCTGTGTCCAGTGCGGCCCTGAGGGCGCCCAGGTCCTGCGCCCCGAAGACCACGCGATTGCGGGTGGCGACGTAGACGAGATCGAGATCGACTCCGGCCCGTGCGATCTTGCGCGTCAGGTCCGCCAGCACCCCGGGGCGGTCCTCGACGTCGACCACGACGACCTCACGCTCACGCGAGACCGCAAGCTGCGAGAGCGCAAGCGAGTGCCTCGCAGCCTCGGCGTGCGGGACGAGGATGTGGAGCTCCGCCCGCTCGCCCGGCCCGATGCACGTGGCCGCCGCGATGTTCACGCCGGCATCGCTGATCGCGGCGGCGACCTGAGCGAGCGCGCCGGGCGTGTTGTCGATGTCGATGACCAGGTCGAATGCCATGCGCGGTCTGGATGTTGCCAGGAACCCGTGCTCGGACTCGGGAATGGAGTCCGGCTGGCGAACGTCAGGGCTTGCGATGAGCACAAGGATGCAGGACCTACTGGCCGAGGCGCGCAGCCGGCTGCGCCACGAGCCGATTGAGCGGCGCGTGCGGGCGACCCTCGGCGCGGAGCCGATCGTCGACAGCACGCGGGCGATCCTGGTCTGGGAGCCGCGCCGAGTCTGCCCCTCCTACGCCGTGCCGGCCGAGGACATCCGCGCCGCAGTGGCGGTCGCGCCGGCGACGAACGGCCGGGCGGCCGGCGTGCTGCACCCGGGGATCCCGTTCCGTGTGCACACGGCGGCGGGCGAGCCGATCTCGATCGCCGACCGCGCCGGCGCCGGCTTCCGGCTCGCGGACGAGGACCTGGCCGGTTACGTGGTGCTCGACTTCGACGCGTTCGACGCCTGGTACGAGGAGGACGAGCCGGTCGCCGGCCACCCGCGCGATCCGTTCCATCGCGTCGACGTCCGGCTGAGTTCACGACCCGTCCGGATCGAGCTCGACGGCCACGTCGTCGCCGAGACCACGCGCGCGCGCCTGCTGGCGGAGACCAGCCTGCCGCTGCGCTTCTACCTGCCGCGCGAGGACGTCCGCGTCGAGCTCCACCCCGGCTCGCGGCGCACCTACTGCCCGTACAAGGGCCAGGCATCGACCTGGTCAGTCGACGTCGCCGGGCGCCGGCACGAGGACCTCGGCTGGAGCTACGAGCAGCCGCTGCCGGACGCCGTCGCGATCAAAGGCCTGGTTGCGTTCTGGGACGAGCACGTCGACGTGTATCTCGACGGCCGGCGGCGCGGCCGCCCAGGCGGCGCGATCTCCGAGGCGCTGCTCGACGAGTTCAACTGAACGACTCGAGTTCCTGCGTCGTCCAGACCGGCCAAGACCCGGCCCTTGAAGAGCGTGCCCGCGGCGCGCGCGGGGTCACGGTCCTGCTGCGCCATACGAAGACGGCGGAGGCGAGAGTGAGGCCCAGGCCTGCCGCGGTGCCACTGACCTTGTGCATGAAAAGACCGTACGGCGCCGGCCGGGCGGCGCCATCGGCAGCCGTGCCTAGTCCGGCTGCCTAATACGAGCGACACCGAGCTCCCGCTGCCGCAGGAGCGCGCGACTCACGCCTGACTGTCGCCGGCGAGCTGCGCCAGCAGTCCGGCGACGTCCCAGAAGTGGACGTCCTCGACGACGAGGCCATCGTCGCCGACGCGCGTGAACGTGGCGCCCTCGACGCGCACGCGCCGCCCGGTCGGCGCCATCCCGAACAGCTCGCCCTCGTGCGTGCCGCTGGCCACCCAGCGGTCGGCATGACGGTCGCCGTCGACGAGCAGCTCGAGGCGCTCGAGGCGGAAGTCAGGGAAAGCGGCGAGGAGAGCGGCCGCCCGGTCGCGGATCGCGTCGCGGCCGCGGCGCTCCTCGGGGTTGCCGGCGTCCCGCTGCACGGCGTCCTCGGCGAACACCGCCGCCACCGCGTCGGGATCGTGCGCATTCCATGCCGCGTACGTGCGGTCGTTCACCAGCAGCGCCCGTTCGCGAGCCGCTCCCATCGCGGCTGAAGTTACCCCGCGACTACATGGAGCGCGCCGGCGCGTCGCGGTCCGGCTCGAGGCGGTCGGCGAGCGCACCCCCCTCGAGTGCGCCGATCCCCGCTCGCGATGACCACGTGCTCGCAAGCGTCGCGCGCCCCCACACGCGGCGAATCCGGGATCGCCCGGACCCTGGGAAACCCGCAGTCTGCGCTGCGCCTGTTGCCATCGCGGTCCGGATTCGGCAGCGTGTTCGACCCATGCCCGACGCTCCGGTCCGCCTGGTGTTCGCCTACGACGGCTCCGACGTCGCCGACGCCGCGATTCGCGCCGCCGCACAGCTGCTTCCCGGGGCGCAGGCGATCGTCGTCCATGCGCGCGAGGGGCCCGAGTTGCTCGAGCACGCCGCGCTCGCGCGCGTCGCCATGCCCGACGCGATGCTGCTCGAGGGCGCGCGGGCGTACGAGCGCGAGGCGGCGGAGCGGGCGGCGGAGCTGGCCGAGCGCGGGCGGCGGCTCGCGGCCGACGGCGGACTCGACGCAACCTGCGAGGTTCGCGTCGGCCCGAGCGCATGGCGCGAGCTCAACCGCGCCGCGCAGGACGCCGGCGCCGACCTGATCGCCTGCGGGTCGCGTGGCCAGGGCCGGGTGTCGCGCACGCTCCTGGGCTCGACGTCGTCGTCGCTCGTCCACAACGCGGACCGTCCGGTACTCGTGATCCCGCCGGAGGCGGGGGAGCCGAGCGGTCCGAGCCTGATCGGCTACGACGGCTCCGACGGCGCCCGCCTCGCGATCGGCGCCGCCGCGCGCATCCTCGCCGGGCGCTCCGCGCTCGTCGCGCACGCGTGGTCATCCCCGCTCGAGCGCTCGTACGCCCGCGCCGCGGTCTCCCGGGTCCCGCTGCCCGAAGTCGCCGAGGTCACGCGCGACGTCGGCGAGATCTTCGCCGAGTACGCGCGCGAGCTCGCCGAGGAAGGGGCCGCGAGTGCGCGTGACGAAGGCCTCGAGGCGCGCGGCATCGCCGTCGAGAGCCCCGACGGCACGTGGCGGGCGCTGGCAGCGAGCGCGCGCGCCGAGGGCGTCTCGGTGATCGTCGCCGGCTCCCGCGGCCGCGGCGCCATCGGATCGGCGGTTCTCGGATCGGTCTCGGCGAGCCTCGTCCACAACGCCGAGCTGCCGGTGCTGATCGCCCGCGATCAGGCGGCGTGACCGGCCGCGGCGAGCAGCTCGTCGCGTGACGCCAGCTTGACTCGCGGGCGCTGCTCGGCCCGCCCGCGCTCGAGCTCGCGGGCGTCGATCGCGCGCCAGCCCTCGACCGTGACGAGATCGGGCTTTCGCTCTGCGAGCAGCGCGTCGATCGGCTCGCGCCCCGGGTGCGAAGGCGCCTCCAGCACGCCGGCCCGCAGATCCTCGCCCAGGCAGCTCATCGTCTGCTCCGCATCGCGCTTGTTCGTGCCCAGGATCCCGGTGGGCCCGCGCTTGATCCAGCCGACCGCGTAGACGCCGGGGAGCGGCTTGCCGTCGGGAGCGAGCACGCGGCCGCGGTCGTTGGGGAGCACGAAGTAGCGCTCGTCGAACGGCACGTCGGGCAGCGGCACCGCCCGGTAGCCGACCGAGCGCAGCACCATCCCGCACTCGATCGTCTCGGGCTCCGCGTCCACCGGCCGCGCCCGCACCGCTCCGTCGTCGGAGCGAATGATCTCGTTGCGATGGACCACGATCTCCTCCACCCGGCCGCCGCCGCGGATCTCCACCGGGGAGAGCAGGAAGCGCAGCACGATGCGCCGCCGAGCGTCCGTGCGCGCCGGCCGCGCCGCGAACTCGCGCAGCAGCTCCACGTTCTTGTGCGCCGTGAACGTGCCCTCCTCCGCCAGCCACTCCCGCGACACGGGATCGAGCTCGATGTCGGCGGGGTCGACCCGCACCTCGACGCCGTCGAGCCGGCCCAGCTCGCGCAGCTCGGCGCTGGTGAACGCCGCCTGCGCGGGACCGCGACGGCCGAGCACGACCACCTCCTCGATGCGGCTCGCGCGCAGCGCCTCGAGCGCGTGGTCGGCGACGTCGGTGCGGGCCAGCTCGTCGTGGCTCAGCATGAGCATGCGCACGACGTCGGCGGCCACGTTGCCGTTGCCGATCACGACGGCGCGGCTCGCCGACAGGTCGAACTCGAGCCCGCGGTAGTCGGGGTGGCCGTTGTACCAGGCGACGAACTCGGTCGCCGGCCGGCTCCCGGGCAGGTCCTCGCCCGGGATCCCCAGCGACTTGTCGGTCTGGGCCCCGGTCGCGTAGACCACGGCCGTGTAGTGGCGCATGAGCTCCGTGTGCGAGATGTCGACGCCGACCTCGACGTTGCCCAGGAAGCGACAGCCGCGGCCGAGCGTCTGGCGGTCGAACGTGTCCTCCAGCCGCTTGATCTCCTGGTGGTCGGGAGCCACGCCGCCGCGCAGCAGCCCCCACGGCGTCGGCAGCCGCTCGAACATGTCGATCTCGGCGTCGCCGCGCGCGCGCAGCAGCGCGGCGGCGGCGAACGCCCCGGCCGGTCCCGCCCCGACGATCGCCACCCGCGGACGCATCACGCGGCCGTGCGGTCGGCCGTCCCGTGCTCCGCGAAGAACTCCGCGTTCAGGTCGAGCGCGTAGTCGTACTTCTCGGGCAGCTCGAAGTCGGGGAAGATCGCGTCGACCGGGCAGGCCTCCACGCACGCGTCGCAGTCGATGCAGACCTCTGGGTCGATGTAGAGCTGCTCCGCGGACTCGAAGTCCGGCGCCCCCGGCTTGGGATGGATGCAGTCGACGGGACAGACCTCGATGCACGAGTCGTCCTTGATGCAGCTGCCGGCGATCACGTACGTCATGTCCCAGACAGGCTACAAACGGTCACCGGTTCGTCACGCCGGTGCCGGCACGCGGGGTGACGATCCCGCGATGGTCTCCACGACGCGACGCCAGGTACTCGGCGCGGCGGCGGGGGGCGCCGCGCTGTCGCTCCTACCACGTTCCCTCCACGAGGCGATGGCGATGCCGATGCGGCGCGGCGGCCTGCGCGCGATCGAGCACGTCGTCGTGCTGATGCAGGAGAACCGCTCGTTCGACCACTACTTCGGGACGATGCGGCGACCTCGACCACAGCTGGACGGGCAGCACGACCGCCTGGGCGCAGGGCTGGAACGACGCCTGGATCGGCGTCAAGACGCCGGCCACGATGACCTTCTACGAGCGCCGCGACATCCCGTTGCAGTACGAGCTCGCCGAGACGTTCACGTTCTGCGACGCCTACCACTGCTCCGTCTTCGGCTCGACCAACCCGAACCGCAACTACCTCGTGTCCGGCACGACCGGCTAGGGCGGCCGGCATCAGCTGGCAGGTCTACCAGGAGTGGGACAACTTCACCGACAACGCGATCGAGTACTTCGTGCCGTTCAAGCGGGCCGGCACGAAGATGCTGCGGGCGGTCGACGGCCCCTTCCGCACGACGGAGGAGTTCTACTACTCGCTGTTCGAGCGGACGCCCTCCGAGCAGCAGCGGCTGCTCGCGCAGCTCGAGACCGGCCGCGCGAGCCTCACCGCCGCCGAGCGCAGCCTGTTCGACCGCGGCATGTCCCGCAGCGAGCCGGAGAGCCTCGTCCCCAGGCTGCGGGACGACATCGCGGCCGGGCGCCTGCCGAAGGTGAGCTGGCTCGTGCCCTCGGCGGTCGACTCCGAGCACCCCGGCGCGTCGACGCCCGTCGGCAGCGCGAACCTGATCCACGAAGTGCTCGACGCGCTGGCCTCAGATCGCGACACCTGGTCGAAGACAGTGCTGTTCATCAACTTCGACGAGAACGACCGGCTAGGAGACCACGTGCCGCCGCCGGTTCCCCCCGCCACCGCCGGGCGGCGAGGGCGACGACCACTTCGAGGGCAAGCCGATCGGCCTGGCCACGCGCGTGCCGATGACGGTCGTGTCCCCATGGACGATCGGCGGCCACATCTGCTCGGAGGTCTTCGACCACACCTCGGTGGTCCGCTTCCTCGAGCGCTGGACCGGTGTGGAGGAGCCGAACATCAGCGCGTGGCGGCGGACGGCGTGCGGCGACCTGACGTCCGCGTTCGACTTCGATCGCCAGGGCCGGCCGCCGCGTCTGGAGGAGCCGGGCCCGGTGCCGGAGCCGATCGAGCGCTGGCACCCCGGCGCGCCGGCCGACGGGACGCTGCCGCCGCAGGAGCGCGGGCGCAAGCCCGTCCGCCCGCTGCCGTACGCGCCGGGCGTGTCGGCGCTGATCGACGGCCGCGGCCGGCTCGAGCTGACGCTGCGCAACCGCGGCGGGTCGGCCGCTCACTTCGCCGTCTACCCGTACGAGGGCGAGCTCGAGATCCCGCTGCACGTCGACGTCGCGCGCGAGCACCGCGAGCGGATCGTGCCGGCCGGCGACGCGTTCCGGCTCGCCGTCCAGGGCCCGAACCGCTTCTGGTACGAGCTCGCGGGGTCGCGCTCGGGCGCCGCCGCAGGCGTGGACGTGCGCCCGCGCGCGGTCCCGCTCCGCACCGTGCTGGCGCTCGAGCTCGAGAACGCGGGCGAGGAAACCGTGACGCTGCAGCTCAACGCGCTCGGCTACGGCCGGCGCCGCCGGACCCTGCGCCTGCGGCCGGGACGAACCCGCACGATCACCTGGGACACCGATCGCGGCTGGTACGACGTCGAGGTGACCGCCGACGAGGACGGCGCGTTCCGGAGACGGCTGACGGGCGCGTCGAGACGGGCCGCGTCGGGGTGAGCGCGTGATCGCCCTCAGCTGAGCTGGTCGTGCTCCGCGCCGCTCCACCTCGAACTCGTCGCGCCGTAGCGTTCTCGGACCCGCCGCAGGCGCTCGAGGTTGTCGCCGTAGTACGCGCGTAGCTCGTCCGCCAGTTCCGCGTCCGGGAAGTTCTGGTACGCGCCGCCGGTGTCGCTCGGGTGCGTGATCTCCCATGAGCGCGCGAGCCAGCGCCGCGCGGCGTCCGTGTCGGCGGCGTTCACGTCGACGACCACCTCGTGTTTGAGCAGGAAGCGGTCGTCGCGGTGGACGAACGCGGTGGCGCCGGCCGGCACGCGGTTGTAAGCGCCGCCCCAGGGCGAGAAGTCGAGCCCGCGCGCCACGCCCGCGACCGGCTCGGCCGTGAAGTGCGCGACGAGCGCATCGATCGCGTCGGGCGGCAACGGCCGGCGGAAGAACTCCGACTTGCAGAACATGTGCCCCGCCTCGTCTCCCTCTCCGGGCCCGTGTTCCGCCAGGTACCGCTTCGTCTCACGGTACGGCAGGTAGGTGGTGTGCGACGCCCCCGGGTCGGTCCCCGCGCGCGCGACCAGCTCCTCCAGCAGCGCGACGGTGTCGGACTCGACAGCCGTCATCGCGCCGAACAGATGGACGCCGCCGCCGGTCAGCAGCAGGCTGGCGGCCATCGCGTCGGGCGCGTCCGGCGACCAGTGCTGCCAGGCGTCGATCAGCGCCGCCGCGGAGGCGTGCGGCCAGGTCAGGTGGAAGCTGGTCGCCGGCGGCGCGGCGAGCGTGCGGAACGCGAACGACGTGGCGACGCCGAAGCCCTCGGCGCCGGCGCCGCGCAGCGCCCAGAACAGGTCGGGCTCGTGCTGCTCGTCGCAGGCGACGGCACGGCCGTCGGCCAGGACGACCTGCGCCCCGAGCAGCTGGTCGCACGTGAGCCCGTGCGCCCGGCCGAGGATGCCGAGCCCGCCCCCGAGCACAAGGCCCGCGATCCCGACCGCCGGGCCGCAGCCGGCCGCGATCGTGCGCCCGTGCGCGGCGAGCGCGTCGTACACGTCGCCGAGCCGCGCGCCCGCGCCGATCGTCGCGACGCCGTCGGCCATCGCGACCTCGGAGAGCGGCCCGACATCGATCACGACGCCGGTCGTCGAGGAGCGGCCGGCGAAGCAGTGCCCGCCGCTGCGCGGGGCGGCGGGGAGCCCGGCGCGGCGCGCGAACGCGATCGTCTCGGCGACGTCCTGCGCCGCCCGGCAGCGCACCACGGCGGCGGGGCGGACGTCGTCGAAGCGGGCGATCGCGGGCTTGCGCGCCGACTCGTACTCGGGCGATCCCGGGCGGATCACCTCGCCGGCGATCGCGGCCTGCAGCGCGTCCCAGGCCGGGGGCGTCCTAGCCTCCTTCGCCCTCGATCGCGCCGGTGCCCTCGGGCAGGGCGTCCGGCGGCCGGCCGCCGGCGCCCAGGCCCGCCACGTGCTGGTGGCCGAAGCCCGACCGCGATGTTGATCGCGTCGAGCTGGACGGTGCCGGTCTCCCACGCGCGCAGCGCGACGTCGCGCTGGCCGCGCACGCGCTCGAACAGCGCTTCGCGCGCCTCCGGCCGGTCGAGCGCGAGCCGGTAGGTCTCGCTCATCTGATACACGCCGTCGACGGCCGCGGCGAACGCCCCGCGGGCGACGTTCGTACCGGTCTCGCCCGACACCGTCTCGGCGAAGAAGCGCCGAGCCGCGCGCGCGGTCTCGATCCAGTCCGCCACCTCGGCGGGACTGGCGAGCGGGCCGATCGCGTTCTCGCGTCCCGGCGGAAGCGTCCGCGCGACCTCGTCGACGATCGGTCCGAGCTGGTCACCGTACTCGCGCATGCGGTCGGTGAGCTCCTGGACCTGCTCCTTGTCGCGCACCTGGGTCGCGCGCCGGAGCCGCTCGGCCTCTTGCCGCGCCGAGTCCTCCTCGGTCGTGGCGGCGGCAGCCGGGGCGCTCGGCTGGTCGTCGCCGCCGCCGCCGGCGATCGCGGCCGCGGCGATCGCCGCGGGGACGAGCAGGCAGGCGGCGGCGAGCACGCCCAGCCAGAACTGCCGCGTCGTGTAGGCGGCAGACGACGGCTCAGACGCCTTCGCCTGCGGCGGCGGCCCGCCGGCCGCCGCCTGGCGCCGCGCGCGTCGATCGCTCCGCTTGGCCACGGCGGGCGAGTATAGGCGCGGGCTACCGCACGTCGTTGCGCAGCACGCGCCAGAAGCCGATCACGATCGGCAGCAGCACCCAGAGCGCGACCGACGTGCCGACGCGCGCCCATTCGTCCGCGCTCAGGGCGTACTCGCCCATGTCCGCCATCGTGCGGGTCTGGTCGAGCCACCCCGCGGCGCCCTCGAACCAGCTGATCGACCCGATCGCCCCCCACACGGTGGGGAGGACGAAGAACAGCACGATCGCCGGCGCCGAAGCCAGCAGCACCGCGCCGAACCCGATCCCGGCGGCCATCGCGAGCACGACCGACAGGCCGTTCTGGCCGATCACCGCGGCCGACAGCGACCACGTGTCGCCGGCGTCGCCGCCGAACGCCGCCGTCGCCAGCAGGCCCGTGGCGAGGCAGATCTGGTAGCCGATCAGCGCGAGCGCGCCGCCTGCGAGCAGCTTGGCGACGAGCACCCGCGAGCGGTGCGGCACGAGCGTGAACGTGATCAGCGACGTGCGCTGCGACCACTCCGACGTGACGAGCAGGATGCCGACGACCGGCCCGAGCAGCGACAGCGGCACGGTCGCGATGCCGACGAAGTTCTTCAGCGTCCGGTCTTGCTCCTCCAGCGCGAACCCTGCGATCACCACCACGGCGACCGTGATCAGGGCCGTGCTGAGCAGCAGCCAGAACCCGGCCCGCGTGTCGGTCATCTTGCGCAGCTCGACGAGCGTGAGCCGGCCGAGGCCGGGGCGCCGGTCGGCACCCCGCGCGTGCGCGGGGGCGGGAAGGACGGCGGTGCTCATGACGTGGCCTCCACGAACTCGGCGGGCAGCGCGTCGGGCGCCGCGGTGGTCAGGTCGAAGAACAGCTGCTCGAGGCCGCCGTTCTCGGACGGCTCCAGATGGCTGAGCGCGACGGCGCCGGCCAGCGCCGCGCGGCCGACCTCCTCGGGCTCGGCCTCGACGACGAAGCCGCCGTCGCTCGCCGCGCGCGACTCCAACCCGGCCGCGATCAGCGCGGCCGCCAGCGCGACCTCGTCGGCCGCGCGGACGAGCGTGCCGCCGCCGGTCAGCAGCTCGGCGCGGCTGCCCTGGGCCATGATCTTGCCGTCGCCGATGATCACCAGCCGATCGGCGGTCGCCTCGACCTCGTAGAGCAGGTGCGAGGAGAGCAGCACGGTCCCACCGCGGTCGGCGAACTCGCGCAGCAGCTCCCGCATCCAGCGCATCCCCTCGGGATCGAGCCCGTTCGCCGGCTCGTCGAGGATCAGCACCTGTGGGTCGCCGAGCAGCGCGTGCGCGATCCCGAGCCGCTGGCGCATGCCGAGCGAGTACTGTCGCACGCGCTTGCGCGCCGCGCCCCGGTCGAGGCCGACGACGTCGAGCAGCTCGTCCACGCGCCGTTCCTCTACGCCCATCAGCTGCGCGGAGACGGCGAGCGCCTCGCGCCCGCGGCGGCCGGCGTGCTGCGCGGCGGCGTCGAGCAGGATGCCGACGTGCCGGCCGGGATTCGGGAGGTCGCGGTAGGCGCCGTCGATCACCGCCGCCGAGCCCGCGTCGGGCGCGAGCAGCGAGCACAGCATCCGCATCGTGGTGGTCTTGCCTGCGCCGTTGGGCCCGAGGAACCCGGTCACCGTGCCGGGCTCGCAGCGGAACGACACGTCGTCCACGACGACGTTGCCGCCGAGGCGCTTCGTCAGTCCTTGCGCTTCGATCATGGCCCAGAGCTTGGGGCGATCGCGGCGCGCCGCCCACGGTCCCGGGTCGATGGAGGGATCGACCTCGGTAGGGGGTGACGACGGCCTGGCGGCCGTACGCTGTGCAGGGAGATGACGACGTCGCGGTGGCAGAACGCGCTACTGCCGGGCGAGCTGCGCGAGCACTCGGACGGCAGCCGCTCGGCCCGCGACTGGATGGTCGACACCCTGATGTACCTGATCGCGATCGGGGTCGGGGCGCTCAACCTGCTCGACACGTGGGACGCGCACAGCGATGCGATGGCGTTCGTCGACATCGTCCTCGGCGTCGTCTGCCTCGTCGCGCTGTGGTGGCGGCGCGCGCATCCGGGCGCGGTCGGCGTGCTGACGGCGACCGCGTCGATCGTGTCGTCGAGCGCCGGCGGCGCCGCGCTGATCGCGGGGTTCAACGTCGCGCTGCGCGGCACCCGGCGCGAGATCCTCAGGGTCGTCGCGATCACCGGGGTGTCGATCCTGGTCAACCCACTGGTCTACTCCACCGGCGACGCATACCTGCTCCTCGTGTTCATCGGCGTGCTGCTCACCGCGGTCGTGATCGGCTGGGGCCTGCTCGCCCGCACCGGGCGCGACCAGGTGTTCGCGCTGCGCGAGCGGGCGGCGCGCATGGAGGCCGAGCAGCGGCTGCGGTTGGAGCACGCGCGCGACGCCGAGCGGCGCCGGATCGCACGCGAGATGCACGACGTGCTCGCGCACCGCGTCTCGCTGCTCAGCCTGCACGCGGGCGCGCTGGAGTTCCGGCGCGATGCGTCGCCCGAGGAGATCGCCGAGGCCGCGGGCGTGATCCGGGCATCGGCCCAGGCCGCGCTCGAGGAGCTGCGGCAGGTGATCGGCGTGCTGCGCGACGGGTCCGAGGGCGAGGCGCCCGAGCCACCGCAGCCGACGCTGGCGGACATTCCCGCGCTGCTCGAGGAGAGCCGCGCGGCCGGCGTGCGCGTGCGCTCCACGCTCGACCTGCCCGCGCCCGAGACCGTACCGGCGGCGCTCGGCCGGACCGTGTACCGGATCGTGCAGGAGGGCCTCACCAACGCGCGCAAGCATGCGCCGTCCGCTCCCGTCGACGTGACGATCTCCGGCGCCGACCCGCTCGTCGTGGAGATCGTCAGCCGGCGCCCGGTCGGGGTGGCCGCGGCGGCCCCGCCGCTCCCCGGCGCCGGCAGCGGGCTGATCGGGCTGAGCGAGCGGGTCGCGCTGGCCGGCGGCGATCTGCACCACGGTCCGGACGCGGCAGGCGACTTCGTCCTGCGGGCGACGCTCCCGTGGACGCAATGAGCGTCGTCCGCGTCCTGCTCGTCGACGACGACCCGCTCGTGCGCTCCGGGCTGCGGATGATGCTGGCGGGGGCCGAGCAGGTCGAGGTGGTCGGCGAAGCCGATGACGGCCGCGGCGTGCTCGCCGCGGTCGACCTGCACCGCCCGGACGTCGTGCTGATGGACATCCGCATGCCGCAGCTCGACGGCATCGCCGCCACGCGGCTGCTGCGCTCGCAGCCGTCGCCGCCCGACGTGATCGTGCTGACGACGTTCGACGCGGACGAGTACGTCCTGCGCGCGCTGCGCGCCGGGGCGGCCGGCTTCCTGCTCAAGGACACGCCGCCGGCCGAGATCGTGCGCGCGATCGAGCGCGTGCACGCCGGCGACGGAATGCTGTCGCCCGGCGTCACGCGGCGGCTGATCGCGCTCGTCGCCGGCGAGGACGAGGGTGCGGCGCGCGCCGAGCGGGCGCGCGAGCGGCTCGCGACGCTGACCGCGCGCGAGCACGAGGTCGCACTCGCGGTCGGGGCCGGCCGGGCGAACGCGGAGATCGCGCGCGAGCTGCACATGAGCGTCGCGACGGTGAAGGCACACGTGTCGCGCCTGCTGGCCAAACTCGAGGTCGAGAACCGGATCCAGATCGCACTGCTCGTGCAGGACGCGAACGGGGGGCGCTAGGCGCCATCGGGGTTGGTGTGCCGGCGTCGGAGAACGGCGGGCATTGAGGGGAGCGGGTTCGGCGTGGGCGCAAAACGTCGAGATCCGTTCGTGATCCGGTGCGCGCTCGACGTTATGCGGCCATAGCGCCCAAAACGTCGAGATCGGCGCGGCTCGCGGCGGTTGCTCGACGTTTTGGGCGTATGACGACCAGAACGTCGACCGGCCATCCCGTCCGGCGCGAATCTCGACGTTTTGGTCGCTCCCGCGAACCGCGCACCGGCCGATCCCGCTCCCCTCAATGCTCGCTGTACACAAGCGTCACGCACATCAAACGCGGCCGCGCCGCAACCGCCGCGTCCGGTTTCGGCTCCCCCGGACGTCTTCACATGGGCACACTTCGAACCAGGAGCCCCATGCCCACGACCACCCTCTCCCGCACAACCGTCGACGTCGACGGCGCGCCGGCGTCGTATCTCACCGCCGGCGACGGCCCGCTGGTCCTGCTACTCCACGGCACGTACTGGAGCCGCGTGTGGCAGCCGGTGATCGCGCCGCTCGCAGCCGCAGGACTGCAGCCGGTGGCCGTCGACCTGCCCGGCTGCGGGCGCTCCGGCGGCGAGCTGACGCCGGACACCGCGACCGTGCCGGCGCTGACCGACTGGGTGGAGCGCTTCCTCCACGCGCTCGGCGCGACGGTGCCGCTGCGTGTCGCCGGGCACGACATCGGCGGCGCCATCGCGCAGCGGCTCGTGGTCCGCGGGACACGGCCGATCGAGCGCCTCGCGCTCGTCAACTCGGTCACGTACGACTCCTGGCCGGTCCCCGGCGTGGCGCGCTTCCGCGACCCGGACGTGGTCGCGGCGACGAGCGCGGACGAGCTGGTCGCCGCGCGCCGGACCGCGCTGACCGCGGCGATCGGCCGGCCGATCGAGGGCGCCGAGCTCGACGAGTACCTGAGCCCGTGGACCGACCCGCGGGTGGCGCGCTCGTGGATGCGGCTCGCGGGCGCCGCCGACCCGCGTTACACGCTCGAGCTGGTCGACGAGCTGACCGCGGCCGCCGTGCCGACGCTGCTGCTGTGGGGCGAGGACGACACGTTCCAGCGCGTCGGGTACGCCGAGCGCTACGCCGCGGAGATCCCGGGCGCGACGCTGCGCCGGTTGCCCGGATCCGGGCACATCCCGATGGAGAGCGCGCCGGAGGCCGCGGGCGCGGCGCTCGCGGAGTGGTTCGCTTGAGCCTGGAGGCGACGTTCCGCGCCGAGCGGCCCGCGCTGCGCCGCCGCCTGCGCTGGATGACCGGCGATCCCGAGACGGCCGAGGACATCTGCCAGGAGACGTTCCTACGTGCCTGGACCCGCGCCCCGCGCGACGCGCCCGCGCCGGTGCTCGCAGCCTGGCTGCGGCGTACGGCGACGAACCTTGCGCTCGACGAGCTGCGCCGCCGGGCGCGGCGACCGGCGGCCGACCTGGACCACCTCGCGAGCGCATCACCGGACGGTGCGGCCGAGCGCGAGGCGCTGGCGAGTCTTCCGCTGCCCGACCGCGCCGTGCTCGCGCTGCGCTTCCAGGCCGGCCTGACGCTACGC
This sequence comes from uncultured Solirubrobacteraceae bacterium, assembly GCA_963835735.1. GTDB lineage: Bacteria > Actinomycetota > Thermoleophilia > Solirubrobacterales > Solirubrobacteraceae > DASQMT01. The sequence continues at coordinate 419,313 of CAWIGP010000009.1, read as the reverse complement.
GAGCTCGGGAGCGTGCTCGGCATCTCCGAGGACGCCGCGCGCAAGCGGGTCGCGCGAGCCCGCGCGCGGCTGCGGACCGCGCTGGACGAGCAGCGCGCCGATCCGCTACCGCTCGTGCTGCTGCTCGTGCGCGAGGACGAGGCCGAGCCGTACGCAGGCTGGCTCGAGGCCGCAGGCGCCCGGGTGCGCATCCAGCGCGACGCGGTGCGCGAGCGCGACGTGCTGTTCGCGGATGCGCTGGTCGTCTCCGGCTCGCTGTCCGACGTCCATCCGGGCATCTACGGGGAAGCGCCCGGCCCGCACCTCAGCGGCACGCCGGACCTGCGCCGCGACTGGCGCGACCTCGGCGCGCTGCGCAGCGCGCTGGGCGCGAACCTGCCGCTGCTCGGCGTCTGCAGCGGTCACCAGCTGCTGAACGTCGCCTCGGGCGGGACGCTGCACCAGCACCTGCGCGAGGACATGCCGCACACCGGCGACGAGCATCCCGTGCACGCGCAGGGACGGCTGCGCGGCGTGGTCGGCGCGCGGATGCGCGTCCGCAGCGACCACCATCAGGGCGTGCGCCGGGTCGGCGCGCGGCTGCGGGTGACCGCGACATCGCCCGACGGGCTCGTCGAGGGGATCGAGCGCGCCGACCGCCGCTTCGCGGTCGGCGTCCAGTGGCGCCCGCAGGCGGCGCCGGACGAGCCGCCGAACCGGCGGCTGGCGGAGGCGCTCGTCGAGGCCGCCGGCGCGCGGCGCTGAGCCTACGACGCCGCGGCGGCGCCGGCGGGCTCGGGCGTGTCCTCGTGCTGCCGGCGCTTGCGCGCCGCCACGGCGCCGGCCACACCGACCCCGGCAACCACCGGGAGCGCCTTGACGGGCGTCGGCGCCTTCTTGGCGGCGCTGCCCGTGGCCTTGACCTTCTTGGCGGCGTCGTCGGCGGTCTTTCTGATCGCCTCGACCGGGCCGCGCTTCTTCTGTGAACGGAAGGGAATGCGCATGCCGGGAAGCTACCCGCACCGGCCCGCGATTGCACGTCTGCCAAGGTGATGGACGTGGTGCGCAGGTCACGCTTCCCCATGCGCGCCCGCGTCGTCGTGCTCGCGGGCGCCCTTGTCGTCGTCGCGCTCGTCGCCGGCTTGGCGCTGCGCGGCGACGCGCCCGAGTCGGGCGTCTCGGTCGTCCCGACGCCGCCGGGGGAGCAGGACGCCGGTGAGCCGATCCCCGACCCGTTCGCGTACGACCCCGACGACGAGGACGCGCTCGTGCGCCGCGCCGCGCAGGGAACCGCCCATGTGCTGTACGCGCGCTCCCCGGGCGGCGCGACCGCGACGGCGGAGCGCGTCGCGCGCTGGCGCCCGCAGGTGGAGGCCGCGGCCGCGGACGCCCGCGTCGATCCCGACGTGCTGGAGGGGCTCGTGTTCCTCGAGAGTGCCGGTCGCGAGGACGCGATGGCCGGCGGCACCGAGGCCGCGGTCGGGCTCACCCAGATCCTCGCGGAGACCGGCCAGAACCTGCTCGGGATGCGCGTCGACGTCAAGCGCAGCGCTCGCCTCACGCGCCGCATCGACCGTGCGTTCCGGCGCGGCGACATCGCGAAGGTGCAGGAGCTGCGGCGCGAGCGGCGCGCAGTCGACCAGCGCTATGACCCGCTGCGGTCGCTCGCCGGCACCGCGCGCTACCTGACGATCGCGCGTGACGAGCTGGGCCGCGAGGACCTCGCGTTCGTCTCCTACCACATGGGGATCGGCAACCTCCAGGACGTGCTGCGGGCGTTCGGCGAGGAACGGCCGTCGTACGCGCGCGTCTACTTCGACTCCACGCCCGACCGTCACGCCGACGCGCAGCGCCGGCTGATGGCGTTCGGTGACGATTCGTCCACCTATCTGTGGCGGGTCTATGCAGCACGCGAGATCATGCGCCTCTACCGGTCTCAGCCCGACGAGCTCGCGCGGCTGCAGGCGCTGCAGACCGCGAAGAACTCGGCCGAGGAGGTGCTCCACCCGCCCGACCGAACGGCGCGGTTCGCCACGCCCGAGGCGCTCAAGGCCGCGTGGGACGACGGCTCGATCCAGGCGTTCCCGGACGAGCCCGATGTCACGGGCCTGGCGCGCGACCCGCGCATGGGCGCGCTCGCGCAGCGCGTCGGCGCGCCGGCGGCGCTGTACCGCGGCCTGCGGCCCGAGGCGCTCGCGATGGCGCTCTACATCGGCGCCCAGGTGCGCGAGTTCGCGGGCGGCGAGGGCCCGCTCAGGGTCACCTCGACGGTGCGCGACGAGACCTACCAGCAGCAGCTCATGCGCCGCAACCGCGAGGCGACGAGCAACTTCTCGCTCCACACCAGCGGCTGGGCGTTCGACGTCGCCCGCGACTACACGCTCGCGGCGCCAGGCGCTCGCGTTCCAGTTCGTGCTCGATCGCCTGCAGGTGCTGAACGCGATCGCCTGGGTGCGCGAGCCCGGCGCGATCCACATCACGGTCTCGAGCGACGCGAAGTCGCTGCTGCCGCTGCTCGACCGGTTGGACTAGACGGCTGCCGACTCGTGCGAGTCGGGCTGCGCCGCATCGGCCGCCGGCGCGCTCACGGCCGCGCGCGCCTCGTAGGCAGCACGGGCGCTGTGGTCGGCCTGTGTGAGCGCGTCGTCGATCCTGAGCGCGCGGCCGAACGCGTCGCGCGCGCGGCGCGGCAGCAGGTTGGCGAGCGTCCACGTCGGACCGACCGACTTCGGTACATACACGTCGAAGCGGGTGAACTTGAGCGCGTCGATCACCGCGTCGGCGACCTCCTCGACGGACGAGTACCTGAACCCCCGGACCCGGCCCATGCCGGCCGTCAGCTCCGTGTTGACGAACGCCGGCATGACGACCGACATCTCGACGCCCGTGCCGCGCAGCTCCGCCCGCGCGCCCTCCGACAGCCCGACGACGGCGTGCTTGGTCGCGCTGTAGGTGGCGATGTGCGGGTAGCCGGTCTTGCCGGCGCTCGAGGCGATGTTGACGATGTGGCCGGTGCCGCGGGGCTTCATCCGGCGCATCGCCTCCTTGGTGCCGTGGATGACCGCGTGGACGTTGATCTCGACCATGCGGACGGCTGTGGCGTCGTCCTCCTCGTCGAGCGGGCCGACGGGCATGATGCCGGCGTTGTTGACGAGCACGTCGATCGGCCCGAGCCGGCGCTCGACCTCGTCGAGGAACGCGGTGAAGCCCGGCCGGTCCGCTGACGTCCAGCGGCAGGCCGATCGCCTCTCCCCCCAGCTCGGCGGCCGCGGCCTCCGCGGCCTCCGCGTCGACGTCGCCGATCGCCACGCGACAGCCCTCGCTCGCCAGCGCGAGCGCGAGCGCCTTGCCGATCCCCCGGCCGCCGCCCGTGACGACCGCGACCTTGCCGTGCAGCGAACGCGGCTGCTTCGCCATCCTGAGTTCCTCCTCTTCCGACGTGATGTCAGTTGGGGGAACCCTACTAGCCTGTGGGTATGGAGCAGGCCGGGACGTTAGTCCACGAGGACCGCCGTCTGGCTTACCGGATCTACGGCGAGGGCCCGCGCGTGACCGTGCTGCTTCACGGACTGCTCCTCAACCAACGCATGCACGTCCCGCTCGCGCGTGCGCTGGCCGAGCGCGGGAACCGGATCGTCACGCTCGACCTGCGCGGCCACGGCCGCTCCGACCGCCCGCCCGACATGTGGCGCTACGGGATGGGCTTCTTCGCCCAGGACGTCGTCGCGCTGCTCGATCACCTCGGTTTCGACGACGCGGTCGTCGGCGGCACGTCGCTCGGCGCGAACGTGACGCTGGAGGTCGCCTCGCTGGCGCCCGAGCGGCTGCGCGGCATGGTGATCGAGATGCCGGTGCTCGACAACGCCCTGCTCGCCTGCGCCGTCGCGTTCACGCCGCTGATGGTCGCTCTCACGGTCGGCGAGCCCGTGATGCGGGCGATCTCCCGGCTCACGAGCCTGGTCCCCGAGCGCGGCGTGCCGTGGGCGGCCAACGTGCTGCTCGATACGGTGCGCCAGGACCCGGCGCCCAGCGCCGCCGTACTGCAGGGCATCTTCTCCGGCCGCACCGCGCCGCACCGGAACGAGCGGCGCACGTTCACGAGCCCGGCACTGGTGATCGGCCACCACCGCGATCCGGTGCATCCGCTCTCCGACGCCGGCCTGCTCGCCGAGGAGCTGCCGAACGCGCGCCTGCTCGAGGCCAGCTCGATCCTGGAGCTGCGCCTCGCGCCCGATCGCTTGACCGACGAGATCGCCGGCTTCATCGACGAGTGCTGGCGCCCGCGGCCGGCGCAGCGGGCGCGCCGCCGCGCCGCGGGGGATTAGGGCTCCGCTACCCTTCTCGCCCTCGTGGCCAGTCGTCAGGAGGAAAAACAGCGGCGCCGCCAGGAGCGGCTGGAGCGCGAGCGCAAGGAGGCCGCAGCGGCCGGCCGGCGCAAGCGCCTGCAGCTTGTCGGTGGCGCGGTGCTCGGGCTTGCCGCGATCGCCGCGGTCGTGGTCGCGATCACCGCCGCGGGCGGCGGGGGCGACGAGCAGGAGGCGTCGGCGCCGTCATCCGGCGGCGCGGCGAACGTCAACCTGCCCGAGCAGGCGACGTCGGACATCGAGCAGGCCGCCAAGGCCGCCGGGTGCACGCTGACCAACCCGGCGTTCGAGGGCCAGAGCCACGAGGACAAGGCGTTCAAGGCGTCCGACTACAAGACGAACCCGCCGACGTCGGGCAACCACACGCCGGACTGGTACGACGACGGCGTATATGAGCCTGGGACGACGCCGAGCCTCGGAATGCTCGTGCATCCGCTCGAGCACGGCCGCATCGAGGTGCAGTACAAGAAGGGCACGCCTGCGGCCGACGTCGCGCAGCTCGAGGCGCTGCTCGCGGAGCAGAACGAGGGCTACCACATGCTGATGTTCGAGAACACGACCGGCATGGACGCGCAGGTCGCGGCGACCGCGTGGACGCACTCGGTGACCTGCCCGGAGATGAACGACAAGGTCTTCGACGCGATCCGCACGTTCCGGGCCCGCTACATCGACAAGGGCCCCGAGACCGTTCCCTAACGGCGCGGCGGTCCGGTCGAGCCGCGCGCGATCAGCTCCAGCGGCAGGATCACTCGTCGCTCGGTGTTCTGTTCGAGCAACAGGCGGCCGGCCTCGCGGCCCTTCTCCACGAGCGGCTGGCGAATCGTCGTCAGGTCCAGGTCCTCAGCATCGGGCACGTCGTCGAAGCCCGTGATCGAGACGTCGCGACCGACCTCGAGGCCCAGCTCCCGGACCGCCCGCATCGCTCCGAACGCGAGCACGTCGGTCGAGCACAGCAGCGCGGTCGGGCCGCCGGTCGCGCTGCAGGAGCTCGTGGGCCGCGCGCTCTCCGCTTTCGACGAAGTTCGCGATCGTGTCGTAGACCGGCAACGGCTCGGTCGTGTCCATCCCGGCCGTGTAGCCGGCGACCCGTTCGCGCGCGACCTTGCAGTTGCTGTGCTCGATCCGCTCGCTGTCGGCGTAGCCCTCGAGCTGGTCGTCGACGAGCCGGTCGGTGATGATCGCGACCCGCTCGTGGCCGAGCGCCTTGACGTGCTCGGCAGCCATGCGCGCCCCGCCCAGGTCGTCGATCCCGACGAAGAACGTGCCGGGGTGGCTCGGCTCGTCCGCGACCACGACGGGGACGTTCCGGCTGAGCGCCGCGTCCACCGCCGGATGGTCGTCGGGCATGCAGTACAAGCAGAACGCGCCCACGACCGCGTCGCGGACCGCGAGCGCCTCCTGCTGCTCGCCGCGCATGCCCGGCAGCAGCAGCAGCTCGTAGCCTTTGGCCTCGGTGGCCTCGGTCAGGCCCTGGAGGAAGCCGACCGCGCCGGGGTCGGTGAAGGCGTAGGAGAGCCGCTCGGCGAACATGAGCCCGATCGCGCCGCGCCGGCCGGACCGCAGCCGCCGCGCGGCCGGGTCCGGCCCGGCGTAGCCGAGCTCCTTCGCGGTCTCCAGCACCTTCCGGCGCAGCTCAGGGGCGAGCTGGTCCGGCCGGTTGTAGGCGTTCGAGACCGTCGTGCGTGAGACGCCCAGGGCGTCGGCGATCGTCTGCAGCGTCACCCGCTCTGCCACCGGGACCGTTCTACCGGTTCCGGCGACACGCGGTCGGCCAGCGCGATCAGGCTGGCCGCGACGACGCGGCGCGGGCCGGCCACGCTCGCCGCCTCAGGCACCGGCCGAACGGGCGCGCCGGGGAGGGCGGAATGGACATGCGACTCGGTTGCGTGCCGCACCAGCGGCGCGTGGATCGGGAGCATGGGGACCTCGCTGGGGGTGTTGGGGAGGAAGACCCTGGGGAGTGGGTCTGGATCGATAAAGTACCAAAGGGTTCTGAATCGGTCAAGAGAAATTCTACGGTGTGGCGGGGCCGGCGAACGGCGGGCATTTAAGGGAGCGGGATCGACCGGTCCGCGCGACGTGGGGCGCTTTAGGGTCGCTATCCGGCCCTAACGCGCCCCGCATCGAGCGGGGCGGTTTCGTCTCGCTATGCGTTACCAGCCCGCCCCACGTGAGCGCGCCCACAATCCGGGCCCCTCCTCAAAGCCCGCCGTACCCCGACGCCGAGTCCGGTCGCGCCGCTCAAGCCACCGGAGGCTCGCGCCACCCGCCGGTCGCGCCCTTGTACAGCCCGTGTCCGCCGAGCACCATCCGCGCGGTGCGCAACAGGATCTGCACGTCCACCTTGAGCGACGCGTGCTCGACGTACCAGAGGTCGAGCTCGATCCGCTCGTGCCACGGCAGCGATGCGCGGCCGTGGATCTGGGCCCAGCCGGTCAGCCCGGGCCTGACCGTCAACCGCCCGCGCTGACGCTCGGTGTAGCGGTCGACCTGCACCTGGACGGTCGGCCGCGGCCCGATGACGGACATCTCCCCGCGCAGCACGTTGACCAGGTTCGGCAGCTCGTCCATCGACGTCCGCCGCAGCAGCGCGCCGAACCGTGTGATGCGCGCGTCACCTTCGTCGATCGCCAGCCCGGCGCCCATCGTCTCGGCGCCGGACACCATCGTGCGCAGCTTGTAGAGGTCGAACGGCTCGCCGCGGAGGCCGACGCGGCGCTGGCGGTAGATCGGGTGGCCGTGCGTCTCGAGCCGGATCAACAGCGCCGCGAGGCCGAGCGCCGGCCCCGCGACGACCAGCGCCGCGCCGGCGACGGCGACGTCGAGCGCCCGCTTGCCGCGGTAGCTCACCGCGTCCCCTCCGGCGCCTCCCACCCCGCCGGCGTGCCGTGCCGCAGGTGGTCGTAGAGCCCGAACGCGAGCGCCGCCGTGGTCGCGACGTAGTAGCGCGCGAGCAGCAACGGGCGCAGCGGCAGACGCCCGCCGGCCGCGGCAGCGCCGAGCAGCCCGACCTGGGCGAGCGCCGCGGCGCGATAGGCGGGGCCTTCGCGCAGCAGCGCGAGTGTCGCGCCCGCGGCCGCCACGTGCAGCAGCGGCGATGCGTAGCGCAGCACGCGGTGCGAGATGATCATCAGCGCGTACAGCGGCGGGTAGCCGCGCGGGGAGAGCATCCCGCCGCGGAGCATGATCGGCCACGCGTGGCTCATCATGCGCCGCTTTCGCACCCACTCGCCCTCGATCGTCGGCACCATCTTCTCGCTCGCGCGCGCATCCGGCGCGTAGACCGCGCGGAGCCCGCGCTTGACGACTGCGAACGGGAACGAGAGGTCGTGGCCCATCACCGCGTCGACGTGCATGTAGGCCGTGCGGCGGACCGCGTAGATCGCGCCGTTGCCCGCCGTGACCGAGGCGAGCGCGGACTCGTTCGCGCGCAGCCACATGTCGTAGCGCCAGTACACGCCCTCCTGATTGGTGCCGGCGTGGTTGACGAAGCGCACCTGCCCGCACGCGTAGCCGACCGCCGGATCCGCGAACGGTGCGAGCAGCGCCCGCAGCGCGCCCGGCTCCCACATCGCGTTGGCGTCCGAGAACGCGAGCAGCTCGCCGGACGAAGCGGCCACCGCCGCGTCCTGGGTACGCACCTTGCCGCCGCGCGGCAGCTCGAGCACCAGGTCGGCGCCTGCCTCGCGCGCGCGTTCGGCGGTCGCGTCGGCGGCGCCGTCGACCGCGACGACGACCTCGAGCCGGTCGCGCGGCCAGTCGAGCGCGAGCGCGTTGGCCACCTTCGCGGCGATGACCGCCTCCTCGTCGTAGGCGGCGACGATCAGCGAGACCTTCGGCTCGCCGATCTCGCCCGCCGGCGCGACAGGAGGAGTGCCGCGCAGGCGGCGCAGGATGGCGAGGAACGCGCCGTAGCCGACCTGCGCCCAGGCCAGCTTCCCGACGGCGCCCCAGAAGATCGTGCGGGCGATGGGTCGATGCATCGGCGGGGCATGGTGGCAGAGCGCTGCGCCACACTCCGTCCATGACGCGAATCGTGCCGCCCACGCTCTCTGACGGCGAGGTGACCGTGCGCGCGCTGCGCGAGTCCGACATCCCCGATGTCGTCGCGGCCTGTCAGGACCCCGAGATCCCGCGCTGGACACGGGTGCCGTCTCCGTACACGCGCGAGGACGCGGAGCGCTTCCTGGCGATCGTGGCGGCGGAGTCCGCCGCAGGGCAGGGAATCGCGCTCGCCGTGGCGGACGCGGGCGACCGGCTCGTCGGAACGATCGGGCTGATGGAGCTCGACAGCCGCGGCTCCGGCGAGATCGGCTACTGGACGGCCGCCAAGGCCCGCGGCCGCGGGATCACCACGCGCGCGGTCGTGCTGCTGCGCGACTGGGCCCACGCTGCGCTGGGGCTGAGCGAGCTCGAGATCCTGTCGCACCGCGACAATCGCCCGTCCCAGGTCGTGGCCGAGCGCGCCGGATTCGCCGACACCGGCGAGATCCGCTCGATCCCGCGCATGCCCGAGGGCCGTCGCGACGGCTACAAGCGCTACGTGTGGCGAGCATGAGCTTCCCACTGCAGCCGGGCGAGCAGCCGCTGCTGCTGCTGCTGCTCCCGGCGCGGCTCGAGGTGTTCGAGCACCGCGAGCGCGTCGAGCGGCTCCTCGCCGCGCCCGGCGCGGTCGCGATCGATCCGCCGCGCGTGCCGCTGTCGCTCGTGCTCGCCCGCGCCGTCGCCCGCCGCCAGGTCAAGCGCATGAAGCTGCCCGGCGTCCCGCACGCGATCGCGACGTTCGAGACGCTCCAGCTCCCGCTCGCCGCCGCGCTGATCGAGCGCCATCCCGAGGCCGAGCTGTGGTCGCTCGCCGGCCCGCAACGCGAGGCCGACTTCACGCTCGAGCTCGCCTCCGCGACCGATCTAGACCCGGCGTGGGAGCGGATGGAGCGGCTCGGCATCCAGACCGGGCGGCTCGGCTCCGAGCGCGGGCTCTGACGCGAGCGCCCGGCGGCTGCGCGGCTGCCGCGCCAGCACCGCGCCCACGGCCAGCAGCGTCCACGTCACCGGGTCCTCGAGGAACGCGGCGTAGATCCACGTGTGCACGACGACCGCGACGAACCCCGCCGCCACCACGGCGCGGTAGGGGTTTCCCCGCGCTCTGCCGAGCAGCCGTGCCAGCGCAGCGGCGAGCAGCGCGAGGTAGACGGCGAGCCCGATCAACCCCTGCTCGGCGGCGACGGTGAGCGGGATCGTGTGCGAGGCCGACACCGCCTCGCTGCGCGCGCCGAACCCGTGCGCCAGGTACTCCTCGGCGAACGCGCCCGAGCCCCAGCCCCACAGCGGGCGGTCGCCCGCGAGCTCGACACCGCCGCGCATCAGCTCGTAGCGGCCCGACGTCGCGTCGTCGAGCGACTTCGTGTCACCGAGGTCCAGCCGCAGCGCAGACGGGAACGCGAGCACGACGACCAACGCGACGGCCACTCCCGCCAGCGCGACCGGCAGCACCTTCTGGAGCGGGAAGCGCAGCGCGGCGAGGACGAACAGCCCGGCGAGCAGCGCCGCGAAGCTCGACTGCGAGAGCGTGAGCACGAGCCCGCCCCACAGCACGGCGAGCGCGAGCGTCGCGAGCCTGACCTCGCGCGGCCGCCGCTCCCACAGCAGCACGCCGGCGAGGCCGAGCATCACGAGCGCGAGGAAACGGCCGTAGATGTTCGGGTCGAAGAACAGCGAGTTGACGCGGAAGTACTCCTCCAACTCGTTCGACGCGATCACCTTCGGGTTGAGCAGGAGCGTCCGCGTGGCGTACTCCACGAATCCGATCGCGGCGAAGATCAGCGCCAGGCCGACGAGCAGGTACAGGCCGGCGCGGAGCCGCTTGGGCGACCACTCCACCTCTCGCAGCACGCTGAACAGCAGCGCGAACGGTACGTAGAAGAAGACGGTCTGCTCGAGCGCCTTGTCGAGCGAGGTCGAGTACGCGGCCTGGAGCGCATAGAGCAGCACCGCGCCGGCGAGCAGCCATTCCATCGCCCCGTTCTCGCGCGGCGGGTCGAACTTCTCGCCGTCGCGTGCCCGCGGGACCGCCCAGGCCAGCGCGCCCGCGGCGATCACGAGGTACAACGGCACGAGCAGGTTCGCGGTCGAGCCGCCGGCCTCGACCGGGACGCGGAACGGCATCGCGGCGAGCGCGGCGAGCGGCAGCAGCGCGCGCCGGCGGCTGAACAGCACCGCGAGCGGGCCGACGACGAGCGCGGCGACCACGGCGCCGCCGCCGAGCGCCGGCAGCGGATGCTCGCGCACGGTCTCGAGCTGCGGCGACTCCCAGATCGACAGGATCAGCAGCACCGGCGTCAGCGCGAGCGCACCGATCGTCGCCCATGCGCGTGCGGCCGAGGTGCGGCCGAGGATCGCGGTCGCCGCGAGCGCGGCCGCGACCACGATTCCGATCGCGCGGAGGGCCTCCGGTCCGACAGCGGTGTCGGCAGCGTTGGAGATGTCGGCCGCGAACGTCATCCGAACGACCGGATCTCCGGCTCGGCGCCGCGCAGGATGTCGGCGATGTTGCGCGTGAGCTGCTGCACCGGGATCGAGCCGTCGCGCAGCCGGGAGCCCCACTCCGGCAGCCCGACGCGGATCACGGTGCCCTCTCCGAGCTCGCTGAGCGAAACCGCCGGGTACGTCTCCGGCAGCGGCTCCTCGGTCGTCTCCGCCTGCTCGAGCGCCGCCAGGTCGACGGCCGCGAGCGCGACGCGAACGCGTTCGGACGGCTCGGACTCCTCCAGCTCCGCGAATCCCGGCAGGTTCTCGACCCCGGTCAGCAGGCCGGTGTCGCCCTCGTCGGCGATCGGCTGCAGCGGCTCGGATGCCGGGAGCCGCCGCACCGGGCGCAGCCGGTCGCCGAACGGGTCGGTGTCGGTCGGCGGCAGCGGCCGCAGCAGGCGGTCGCGCGCCACGTCGACGCCGCGCCGCAGCGAGTCGGCACCGAACGACGCGACCCGTCCGCCCTCCGACGCGTAGCGGCGCAGGCGGCGCGCGAGCTCGGTCGAGACCCACCGGAACGGCCCAGCGAGCAGCACGCCCTCACGCTCGCCGGTCAGGCCGGAGCGCGAGGCGGCGAGCGTCAGGTCGGTCGTCACGTCGTAACGGACGTTCTGCTCATCGAGGAAGCCGAGCAGCGCGCCGACCTGGTCGCCGAAACCGTCCGGCAGCCCGCCGGCGAGCAGCCGCGGGTAGGCGGCGGAGCTGCCGTTCTCGAGCGTGTTCGGGACGCCGTCGCGGTCGTCGTCGAGCGTGTCGGCGCCGAACCACGTGGCGGCCGGCAGCACGACGAGGATCGGAGCCGGCCGCTCGCCCTGGACGGCGAAGGGCACCGCGGTGACGTGCTTCCCGCTGCGCACCCGCAGGACGTACACGCCGGAATCGCCGCGCGGGGCACGCACCGTCAGCTCGCCGCCGGACGGCTCGCGGCCGCTCCTGGGCGGCTCGTTCCGCCGCGCGCGCCGGCGGCGCGCCGACGGCGGTTCCTCCGCGCCACCGGCGCGGAAGAGGCGCCAGCGGTACGGGCGTCCGCGCGAGTCGATCGCGAACTTGACCCGCTCGCCGATGCGGACCGGGTCTGCCGGCGGCCGCGCGAGCAGCGCACGCACGCTCACACCGGGCTGCCCGCGCACCGGACCCGGCCCGTCGGGCGCCGAGCGGCCGACGTTGCCGGCCTGGTCGCGCACCGCGGCGACGATCTGGTACGTGCCGGGCGGAGCGGGCGCTCCGCCGGCGCGCCCGTCCCACTCGCCCTCGCGCACTCCGGGCGGGAGCGTGAACGCGGCGACCTCGCGCGGATCGCCGCCAGATCGGTGCGCAGCACGGACATGCGGGTGGGCGAGCGCTTCGAGACGACGCGCACACGGAACGGCACGCGACTGGCACGCGGGCCGGTGATCCACTTGGTGCCGTCGGGCCCGCCGACGAGCACGGTCGGCCGAGGCGCGGTGACGTCGAGGGCGAAGCCCGGGTTCAGCGTGACCGCCCGCCCGCCGCGGCGCAGGCTCACGCGCAGCCGGTACTCGCCCTCCGGGGCGGTCGCACCCGTCGCCGTGCGACCGTCCCAGCTCACGCGCAGCGCGCGCTCTTCCTCCGCCGGGACGGCCGCGGCCAGCCGCCGCACCTCGGTGCCCGCGTCGTCGACGACCGCGATCGTGACGTCGTCGTCCTTGCGCACGCGCACGCGCAGCCGCGCGTCGTCGCGGCGGCCGTCGCCGTTCGGCGAGAAGTGGAGCGTGAGCTTCTGGATCGTCGCGACCGGCGGCGTGCTCTTGAGGCGCTGCGCGGCGAAGAACGCCGAGAACGTCGCCGCCACCAGCAGCACGAACACGACGCGCGCGAAGAGGCTCACCGGCCGCCGCTAGATGGTTGATTCCGCGGCCCGCGCGGCCGCATGGTGGTGGGCCGTGGATGCAGGGCGGTGCCCGCGCGAGGGGCACAGTGGCGGAGCCACGGGCCCCTTCAGCGGGTGCCGATCCTGCGCCGCGGCACGCCGCCAGGCGGTCGCGGGGGCCGCGGAATCAGCCATCAGGGCGTCTGGTCCGCACCCGCCAGCACCACGACGTCAGCGCCGGGGGCGAGCGACGCGGTCTCGGAGTCGAGCGGCTCGAGCTGCTCGATAGAGAACAGCCTGCCGATCGCGCGAGCCGAGGGACGGAAGCCGTCGGCGTAGTAGATGGTCGACTCCTGGATCGTCTGGTCGCGGATGTTCGTCTCGGTGATACCGCGCTCGTAGCCCTCCGTGGCCACCTGGTCGGCGAGCTGCCCGGCCAGCCCCGGGAACGTCGTGCCGTTGAGCACGCCGACGTTGGTCTCCGCGACCGGCGGCGCCTGTGCGGCGGCGCCGCCACCACCGCCGTCGCCGGACGACTCCGGGGACTCCGTCGGCGGCGGAGCCGCGCGGTTGGGCGGCGTCGACTCGTCGTCCCCGCCGAGCAGCTGGGAGCCGAGGAACGCGCCGCCGCCGAGGATCAGGACGGCGAGCCCGACGAACAGGGCGATCGTGCCGGCCGAGCGGCCCTCGCGCGGCGGCTTGGCGACCGGCCGGCGACCAACGGGCACGCCGGGCCGGCGCCCTCCGCCGCTCGGCGCCGCGGTCGGCTGGGTCTGGCGCAGCGGCATCGGCTGTGGTTTGACGCCTACGCGCTGGGCAGGCGTGGCACGCGGGACCGCCGCGGCCGCCGGGATCTCGCCGGGGACAGGAGGCGCCGCAGCGCCGCTGCCGTCGTCGAGCGCGGGGAAGCCCGCGGGCTCGGTCGCGCCGGGCGCTGCCTGGTCGGCACCCGCAACAGGCGCCTCGGCCGGCGGCGCCGCCTCATCCGGAACCGCCGCCTCATCCGGCGCCGCGGCCTGATCAGCCACCGCAGCCTCGCCGCCGGGCGCAACCGCCGCCTCATCCGGCGCCGCGGCCTGATCCGCCACCGCAGCGTCGCCGCCGGCCTGCGCGGCCTCGTCCGGCGCCCCCGCCTCATCGGGAGCCGCCACGGCGCCGTTCGCCGAGGGCGCGCCCCCGTCGACGGCAGTCGCCGCACTGACGGGCAGCCCGCCGGCGGGCACGGTGCCGCCGGGCCCGAACGGCGGCTTCGGCACGTTGCCGTTGGTGGCGGGATCGGCCTCCACCGCCTCGACGAGCTCGGTCGCCTGCGGGACGGCGGCGGGCGCGGGCATCTCGGCGAGCCGGCGCGGCGGCGCGATGCCGGCCTTCAGCGGGCGCGCCCGGCATCGACGGGACGCGGCGCGCGACGCTCGCCGTCGCCTGCGCGACGACGCGCCGTTCGAGCTCGCCCGCGCGCTCGGGTGCGCGCTCCGCCCATTCGCGGATGCGCTTGAGCTCGCGAGCCTGCGAGAAGTACAGCAACGACATCACGGCCAGGCCGAAGAAGGCGGCGATGCCGACGTACGCGCCGTACTTCTCGACCTGGCCCTGAAAGGAAAGAGCGAACAGGACCATGGAACGAAGCCGTTGATTCTAGGCGTCGTCCCGGCTGCCTGGAGATTCGACCGTCACGGCGGTGCTCGGATCGAGCGCCGGCGGGACCTGGCGGACGGCGGAGAGCGCGCCCACCTTGACGGCCAGCGCGGCCGCGTCGCCGTCGAGGACCAGCCAGTTCACCTGGTCGAACGTCTCCCGCTCCCAGGCAGGATCCAGACGCGGATGCTCGGCGCGCAGGATCTTCTGGGCCGGTGTCGGCTGCGGGCGCTCGTACGGGTTGAACAGCTCCTCGTGGAGCTTCTCGCCCGGCCGCGGGCCGATCACCTCGATCGCGATGTCGCGGTCGGGCTCGAGGCCGGAGAGCCGAATCATGTCGCGCGCGAGGTCGATGATCTTCACCGGGTCGCCCATCTCGAGCACGAACACCTCACCGCCTTGGACGAGCGAGCCGGCGCGGATGACGAGCTGGACCGCCTCCGGGATCGTCATGAAGTAGCGCGTCATGTCGCGGTGCGTGACCGTGACCGGCCCGCCGGCGGCGATCTGGCGGCGGAAGATCGGCACCACCGAGCCGGACGAGCCGAGCACGTTGCCGAACCGCACGGCGCAGAACGCCGTGTCCGGGAAGCGCTGGTCGGCGGCCTCGATCGCCCACTCCGCGAGCGCCTTCGACGCGCCCATCACGGTCTTGGGTGCGACCGCCTTGTCGGTCGACACGAGCACGAACGCCATCGCGCCCGCCTCGCCCGCGACCTGGCACATCAGGCGCGTCGCGAGCGCGTTGTTGCGCACGGCCTCGACCGGGTTCTCCTCCATCAGGTGCACGTGCTTGTAGGCGGCGGCGTGGAAGACGATCGCGGGGCGGTGCTCGGCGAACACCTCGCGCATCCGCTCGCCCTCCTTGCAGTCGGCGAGCACCGCGGTCGTGTTGAGCACGTGGCGGTCCTCGACCAGCTCGCGCCGGATCTTGAACAGGTTGTCCTCGGCGTGGTCGAGCAGGACCAGCTTGCTCGGCCCGACGCGCGCGATCTGGCGGCACAGCTCGGAGCCGATCGAGCCGCCGGCGCCGGTCACGAGCACGACGCGCCCGGTCAGGTAGCCGCCGACGCGGTCGATGTCCATCCGCACCGGCTCGCGCCCGAGCATGTCCTCGACCTCGACCGCGCGGACCTGGCGCAGGACCCGGCCGCCGTCCTGCAGCAGCTCGAACACGGTCGGCATCGTGCGCACCGGCACGCCGCGCTCGCGGCACGCGGCGACGACGCGCGCGCGCATCGTGCCCGGCGCGGAAGGGATCGCGATCAGCACCTCGTCGGGCTCGACGTCCTCGAGCACGCGCGGCAGCTCCTCAGTCGTGCCGAGCACCGACAGCCCGCGGTCGATCCGCGCGCGCTGCTTGCGCGGGTCGTCGTCGACGAACCCGACCGGCCGGAAGCCCAGCTCCGGGTTGCGCATGATCTCGCGCAGCAGCAGGCGGCCGCCGTCGCCGGCGCCGACGATCAGGACCGAGCGGGCGTCGCGGCGGGCGCGGAAGCCGCGCACGGGCCGCTCGTAGAGCATGTGCACGGCGAAGCGCGTGCCGCCGATGAACACGAGCATCAGCAGCCCGTACACGACGAGCACGCTCGCGGGCACACCGACCGAGTTGAAGCGCCCGTTGGCGGCGTCGAACTCCAGCCGCGGCTGCACGACCGCGACGTAGGCGAGCAGCGCGAGCGTCGCGACCACGCACGCCTGCGCGATCTGGAGGTAGTCGCGCTGGGTCGCGTAGCGCATCCAGTGCCGGTAGAGCCCGAACAGCGCGAACACGAACACGCTGCCGACGATCACGAACCCGATCGTGCGCTCGAACAGGTCGGAGTAGAGCGACGGCACGTCGCCGTCGAAGCGGAGCTCGAACGCGAGGTAGTAGGCGAGCGCGACCAGTCCGGCGTCAACCGCCACCTGGGGGAGGCTGTGACGGTGGAACGGGAGGGCGGCCGCCAGGCGGATCCGCCGGCGCATCCGCGGCAGTCTACCCGCGCAGCCCGGCGGTAAGCAGGTCGGTGAAGACCTCGGGATCGCGCCGCACGCGGTCGTCGCGGGCGCTGCTCGCACGCTTGACCACGTTGACGTCCTCGGCGCGCTCCAGCCGCCGCAGGCGCCCGTCGGCGATCAGCCGCTCGTCGACGGCGCCGAGCCGGCCCTCGAACGTCGTCCACACCGGCGTGCCGAGCGCGACAGCCTCGCGGTTCATCGTCCCGCCCGCCGACACCACGACGTCGGCGAAGGAGATCAGCGACTGCGCGTCGACCGCCCGCTCGGGCACGACGTAGCCGCCGGCGGCGGCCAGCTCCGCCCGCTGTTCGGGCGTGCGCGGCAGGACGACGACCTGCGCCTGGCCGCGCAGCCGCTCGAGCAGCCGCGCGAACAGCGGATGCTCGAAGCGGTGGTAGAGCGAGACCGCGGGCGGCGTACGCACCACCGCCAGCGGTTCGCTCAGCTCCAGGCCGAGCTCGCCGAGCACGGCGGCGTCGGGCGTGAAGTCGGACAGGTAGTACTCCTCCTTCAGCCCCGGGTAGCGGCGCAGCTTCAGCGGCGTGGCGCCGTACGGGGCGAGCCGCTCCGGCGGGATCGCCTCCGGCACCACGATCGCGGCGCGCGAGCCGGCAGTTGACCGTGTGCTGGACCTTCGCCCATTCGTAGTCGAACGTCGTCGCGCTCGGGATGCCCAGCAGCCTGGCCGCGACGGTCACGTCGTTGGAGCCGTGCCCGAGCGCCGCGTCGAAGCGCCGGCCGCGCGCCCAGCGCACCAGTGCGAGCGAGCGCGACGCCAGCCCGAGCCCTTTGGCGGTCAGCCGCCCGCCGCGGTGGCGCCCGATCGCGGTGTGCGAGATGCGGAAGCGCTCGAGCAGCCCGAGCGTCTGCGCGAAATCGCGCGCGGTGACCTCCACCTGCGCCCCGCGCGACTCCAGCACCCGGATCACCGGGCGCATGACGAGCACGTGCGGCGAGTTCGTCAGGTCAATCCAGATCCGCATCGCGCACGGCGGCGACGACCTCGTCGGCCTGATCGCGGGTGAGCACGGGGCTCATCGGGATCGCCAGGTGCGTACGCGCCGCCTCGTCGGTGCCGGGCAGCTCGACGTCGGACCACGGGCGCATCGCCGCCTGGCGGTGTAGCGGGGTCGCGTAGTAGCGCTTGTTGCCGATGCCGGCCTGCTTCAGCGCCGCCGCCAGCTCGTCGGCGCGCGCGTGGCGGATCACGTAAAGGTGCCAGGCGGGGTCGCAGCCGTCGACCGGCATCGGCAGCCCGGCCAGCTCGCCGAGGCCGGCGTCGGCGTAGTGGGCGGCGGCGGCGCGGCGCCCGTCGCACCACGCCTGCAGATGAGGCAGCTCCAGCCGCAGCAGCGCAGCCTGCAGCTCGTCCAGCCGGCGAGTTGTGTCCGACGAGCTCGAACGACACCTTGTCGCGCGAGCCGTGGAAGCGCAGCATCGCGATCTTCTCGGCCAGCGCCGCGTCGGGCGTCGCGACCGCGCCGCCGTCACCGAATGCGCCGAGGTTCTTGGAGGGGAAGAACGAGAACGTCGCGACGGCGCCGAGCGCGCCGGCGTGACGCCCGTCGGCGACGCGCGACCCGAGCGCCTGGGCCGAGTCCTCCAGCACCGGCAGGCCGAGCGCCGCGATCTCGTCGACCGGCGCGACGTTGCCGAACAGGTGCACGACCATCACGACCTTCGTGTTCGCCGTGAGCGCCGCGCGCACCGTGTCGGCGGTGGCGCAGATAGTGCTGCGGGTCGATGTCGCAGAACACCGGGTTCGCCCCGATCAGCGCGATCGCCTCGGCCGATGCGTAGAACGTGAACGAGGGGACGACGACGTCGTCGCCCGGCCCGACGCCGAGCGCGCGCAGCGCCAGCACGAGCGCGTCGGTCCCGTTTGCGACGCCGAGCACGCGCGGTGCGCCGATCAGCTCCGCCAGCTCGCGCTCGAACGCCTCGACCTCCGGCCCGAGGATGTAGCTCCCGGCCTCGAGCACCTCCGCGGCCTTCCTGTTGAGCTCGGGCCACAGCGGCGCGAGCGGTGTCCTGGTGTCGAACAGCGGGACGGCCATTAGCGCGAGAACCCTAGAGCAGCCATACTTTCGTCCGCCCGCCCATGTTCACGTCGCAATCGCTGCGCGCAGTCGTCCCGCCGGGTGCACTCACGGTCACCGACGTGCGGCTGGACGACGTCGTGCACGAGCTCGGCGTGCGCGGGACGCTCGACGCGACGACGATGGGCGAGCTGACCCGGCGGATCGACGCGGCGCTGGCCGCCGGCGTGCGCTGGCTGATCGTCGACATCGCCGAGGCGACCAAGGTCGCCGACCCCGCGCTCGACGCGCTCGTCGCGGCCGCGCAGGAGCTGCGCACGCGCAAGGGCGAGCTGATCCTTGCGGGCGCGCAGGGCGACGTGGCGGACCGGCTCGCGGCCCTCGAGGTCGCCCACCGTCCCGCGCAGGCGGCCGACGTCGATCAGGCGATCATGATCCTCAAGATGCTGCGGCCGAAGACCGAGATCCGGCGCCCGCAGCCGCGCGCGAAGCAGCGGATCACGTCGCTCACGCTGCCGCGCATCGAGCCCAAGCCCTAGTCCGATCGGCCGAGGGCCGCGCCCGCCTGCTGATCCGCCGGCCGCCCGATTGCCGGCGGCGCGCGCGAGGACGACGCTCCGAGTGTCCATAACCACCGAAGGAGCAGTCCATGGCCATCGATATCGAACGAGAGCCGTACGGGCTCTCGATCCAGGATGACCCGATGCGGGTCGTGGCGCCGCGCAACGGCGCGCGTGCGGCGGCGCAGGTCGGTGACCCGGCGCCGTTGGGGCTGGCGGCGCTGGGTTTGACGCTGTTGATCTTCAGCATGTTCAACGCCGGGCTGCTGGCGAGCTCGGGCAGCCCGATCGTGCTCGGCATGGCGGTCGCCGGGCGGCGTCGTGCTGGTGCTGGCGGGGATGTGGGAGCTGCGCCGCGGCAACAGCTTCGGCGCGACCACGTTCGCGGCTTATGGCGCGTTCTGGCTGGCGTTCTTTTTGATCGAGCAGTTCTTCATCGGCAGCGTCCCGGCGGCCGAGCGCGGCAACGCGATCGGGCTGTTCTTCATCGCCTGGACGATCTTCTCGGCGCTGCTCTGGGTCGCCTCGACGCGCACGACCGCGGTGACCAGCGTGATGCTGGCGGCACTGTCGATCTCGCTGCTGCTACTCGGGATCGGCGACGCCGGCGCGCACAGCGAGATCGTCAAGGTCGGCGGCTGGTTCGGGCTCGCCGCCACCGCCGCCGCGCTGTACGGCGCGTTCGCCGGCGCGGTCAACGGCACCTACGCGCGCACGCTGCTGCCGCTGGTGCCGCTGGTCCGTCACCGCACGGCCGGATGACCCGCCGTGGTCCGGCACATCAGCCGATCGCCGGATGGCGCACGGCCCGCCGGACCGCGACGCTGCGCCGCGATGGACCGGTTCGCTGACACTCGCCGCCGGTCCCTCCGCACCGGCACGAGCGGGGTGGCTGCGACCCCCGGCCACCCGCTCTGCCGGTGCTCAGCATGAGCGCCGTCGCGACGGTCCACCAGCGGGTGTGCGTGCGCGATGATCTGAGGATGCCTCCCGCACGCGTGCAGGTCGTGGTCGCCGACGACCATCCGCTCTTTCGCGAGGGGATCGAGCGCGCCGTACGCGAGCGGCCCGACCTCGAACTGGTCGCCTCCGCCGCCGAAGGCCGCGAAGCGCTCGAACGGATCCGCGAACTCGGCCCCCAGGTCGCCGTGCTCGACATGCGACTGCCCGGCCTAGACGGACTGCAAGTCCTCAACGCCGTCACCCGCGACGCGCTCCCCACACGCGTGCTGTTCCTATCGGCCTCCGGCGACCCCGAACTCGTCTACCGCGCCGTCCAAGGCGGCGCCGCCGGCTACTTCCGCAAGGAAGCCGACCGCCAAGTCATCCTCGACGCGATCGCCGCCGTCGCACGCGGCGCCACCGTCATCGAACCCGGACTCCAAGCCGGCGTATTCGACCAGATCCGCGCCCGCGGCGCCGCCGAAGACCGACCCGTCCTGACCGCCCGCGAACGCGAAGTCCTCACACTGATGGCCGACGGCGCATCCGGCCCCCAAATCGCCGACCAACTGATCATCGCACTACCGACCGTCAAGACCCACCAGGCACGCCTGTACGAGAAACTCGGCGTATCCGACCGCGCAGCCGCGGTCGCGGAAGCGATGCGCCGCGGCCTACTCGAATGAGGCGAAGCTGGGGGGAGACGTCCGGGGCCGGCGTCAGCCATGTCTGGATCGCCGCGCTGCGCGTGGCCCTGGTGCCGGTCGTGGCGCTGGGCGAGACGCTCGTCGATCACCCGCCCTCGCACACGGGCGCGTTCCCGTTCCTGCTCGCTGCGTTCGCGCTCTGGGCCGCCGCGCTGCTGGGGCTGCGCCTGCTCGAGACGCGTGGCCGTGTCCGGCTGCCCGCGGCGCTCGGCCGGGTCGAGCCGTTCGTCGACCTGGCGGCGATCGTCGCCCTGACGTACTCGTCCGGCGGCCCGTTCTCGGAGACCGCGATGGCGTTCTTCGTCCTGCCGGTGCTGGCCGCCGCGACGTTGCGGCCGACGCTCACCGCGGGCTGGGCGCTCGGCGCGATCGCCGCGTACGTGGCGCTGTCGCTCGTCCACCCGACCGCGGGGGAGGAACAGGCGACCGCGCGGACGGTCAGCCAGGTCGCGTACCTGGCGCTGGTCGGCGCGGCCGCGACCCTGGTGTCGCAAGTGCTCAGCCGCCGCGACGCCGCGATCGCCAGCCTGGCCGATCAGCGCGGCCGGCTGGCGACGCACGCGCTGACGGCGGAGCAGCGCGAGCGCCGGCGGCTCGCCGAGCTGCTGCACGACGAGTCGGTCCAGACGCTCTCGCTCGCGCGCCAGGAGCTGATCGACTACCACCGCACGGGGCGCGACGAGGCCTTCGAGCGCGCCCGCGCCGCGATCGACGAGACGATGGCGCAGCTGCGGGGCGAGATCTTCGAGCTGCACCCGTACGTGCTCGACCACGCCGGGCTGCAGGCCGCGCTCGCGGCGATCGCGGAGCGCAGCGCAGACCGCACCGGGGCCGAGTTCGCGGTCGTGGTCGACCCGCTCGCCGCCGGCGTGCACGACGAGCTGCTGGTCGTGATCGCGCGCGAGCTGATCTCCAACGTGGTCAAGCACAGCGCCGCGCGCCGCGTCGTCGTCTCGGTCGCGGTCGACTCGGAGCACATCGAGCTGCAGGTGCGCGACGACGGCCGCGGGTTCGTTGCCGCCGAGCGACGGGCGACCGCGCTGCTCGACGGCCACATCGGGCTCGCGTCGTGCGAGCAGCGCGTGCGGTCCGCGGGCGGCGAGCTGGACGTCTGGAGCTTTCCCGGCGCCGGTACGAGCGTCCGCGTGACGCTCCCGCTGCCCGGCGACCGGATGACCGGGCAGTCATCCGCTCGGATCGTGCAGTAGATCCGATCGCGTCATGCGATTGCGGTATCGATGCGGCACCCCTGCGGCACCAGGATGGAGGTCATGCCTGCCCGCGCCCCCATCAACGTCCGGACCGTACTCGCGCTCGCCGCCGTCGCAATCGTCTGCGGCGGGCTCGCCGGCCTCCTGGTCGCGATCATCGACGACGACAGCGGCACAGCCGCGCCGGCGCCGATCGCTCGCAACGCGTCGGCGGCGTCGACGGGCACCTCGATCTACGGCGCCGAGGCGCCGGGCGTCGTGACCGTGACCGACGCCGCCACCACGACCACGCAGGCGAGCCCGTTCCTGCCACCGAGCCGGCAGAAGGTCGAGCAGCTCGGATCCGGCTTCGTTATCGACTCGCGCGGCGACATCGTCACGAACGACCACGTGGTCGCCGGCGGGTCGGACATCCGCATCAGCTTCGGCGACGAGGGCAAGACCTACCCGGCGAAGGTCGTCGGCGAGGACCCCTCGACCGACGTGGCGGTGGTGCGCGTGGACGCGCCGCAGTCGAAGCTGCATCCGCTCTCCTTCGCACCATCGAGCGACGTCCAGCCGGGCGATCCGGTGTATGCGATCGGCAATCCGTTCGGGCTGGAGCGAACGATGACGGCCGGCATCGTCAGCGCCGTCGGCCGCGACATCCAGGCACCCGACGGCAGGACGATCCCGAACGCGATCCAGACCGACGCGGCGATCAACCACGGCAATTCGGGCGGTCCGCTGCTCAACACCTCCGGACGAGGTGATCGGGATCGCATCGCAGATCCAGGGCGGCACGGTGGACGCGAACGTCGGCGTCGGCTTCGCGGTGCCGGGCAACACCGCCCGGACGGTTGCGCAGCAGCTGATCGAGAAGGGGACGGCGACGCACGCGTGGCTCGGCGTGCAGGTCACCGACGGGTCGCGAGGCGTAGTCGTCGCGAAGGTGAGCCCAGGCAGCCCGGCGGCGAAGGCGGGGATCGAGGGCGGCCGTCGCGACGTGATCGCGGCGGTTGACGGGCAGGCGATCCGCACCGGCACCGCGCTCTCCGCCACCGTCGCGGAGCATCAGCCCGGCGACACGCTCAACCTCCGCGTGCTGCGCGGCGACGCGGCGCGGAACGCCACCGTGACGCTGGCCCAACTTCCGTCCAGCTAGTAGAAAGCGCCACATAACGGAGCGCCCGGTCCTCTACGCTGGGCGCTCGCGTGTTGGTGACCGCATCACTCACCGACCCGATCGTGGAGTTCGCGGTCGACGTCGTCGACGCCATGGGGCTGCCCGGGATCTTCCTCCTGATGGTGGCCGAGAGTGCGTGCATCCCGATCCCGTCGGAGACCACGTTCCTGTTCGCCGGCTTCAACGTCGCACGCGGCGAGTACTCGCTGTTCGCGGTCGTGGCGGTCGGCACGTTCGCCAACGTCGTGGGTTCGTGGATCGCGTATGCGGTCGGCTACTACGGGCGGGTCGACATCCTCGAGAAGCACGGCAAGAAGCTGCACGTCAAGCCGTCGCATCTGAAGTGGGCCGACGATTGGTTCGCCAAGTACGGCTCGGCCACCGTGTTCTTCACGCGCATGCTGCCGATCGTGCGCACGTTCATCTCGCTGCCGGCCGGCGTCGCGCGGATGCCGTTCTGGCGCTTCACGGTGCTCACGACGCTCGGCTGCGTGCCCTGGATCCTCATGCTCACGCTGATCGGGCGCGAGGTCGGCGACAACTGGGAGGACTGGAAGGACAGCCTGCACTACGTCGACTACGCGGTCGCCGCGATGCTCGTGCTGGGCGCTCTCTATCTGTACGTGCGCTGGCGCCGCGGCCGCGGGCCCGGGGCCACCGCCGTCGAGGCCGAGGCGACCGGCGAGCCGGCCGCCGATGCCTCGCGCTGAGCGCGAGGCATTCGCGCTCGGTCTCCTGCACGGCCCTGTGGAGCTCGTGCCGGTGTCGTCGTCCGGACACGTCGCGGCCGTCCCGTGGCTGCTCGGCTGGGAGGTCGCCGGGTGGGACGGCGAGCGGCGCAAGGAGCTGGAGGTGGCGCTGCACGCGGGAACCGCGCTCGCGCTGCTGCTGGTTGCGCGGCCGTCGCGCGTGCGTCCGGGACTGCTGGCCGCGGCGGTGCTCCCGCCGGCGGTGGCCGGGCTCGTCCTGGAGCGGCCGATCGAGCGGCGGCTCGGGACACCGGCCACACTTGCCGCCGGGCTGCTCGCCGGCGCGGCCGCGCTCGTGCTCGCCGACCGCTCGCCCTCGTCGCGCACGTCAGACGACGCCGGCGTGCGCGACGGCGTGCTGCTCGGCCTGGCCCAGGCGGCCGCGTTGATCCCGGGCGTGTCGCGCAGCGGCGCCACGCTCGCGGCGGGTCGGGCGCTCGGCTTCGCGCGCGCGGACGCTTCGCGCCTGTCGTGGGAGGTCGCGCTCCCCGTGCTGCTGGGCGCGAGCGCGCTTGAAGGCCTGGCGGCTCCGAACCTCAACGGGGACTGTCCCTCTTTATGTTGGCGCGGCCGCCGCGTTCGGCTCGACGCTCGCGACCGCGGGCGCGATCGGGATCGAGCGGCGTGCCCCGCTGTGGCCGTGGGCGGCGTGGCGCGCCGGGCTCGCCTCCACCATCCTCGCCGTGCGCCAGAATCGCGCCCGATGAGCGATACCCAAAGGACTTCGTCCTCGGGCACAGGCTCCTACGCGCGGGCGGGCGTGGACACCGGCGCCGCCGACCGGGCGATCGGCGCGCTCGTCGACGTGCTGCGGACGATCGACACCGGCGGCGCCTCGCGCGTCGTGCCGCTGCCCGGCCACTACGCGGCCGTGCTCGAGGTCGCGCCGAATCTCGGCATCGCCGTCGGCACCGACGGGGTCGGCTCGAAGCTGATCGTCGCCGAGCAGACCGGGCGCTACGACACGGTCGGGATCGACTGCATCGCGATGAACGTCAACGACGTGATCTGCGTCGGCGCCGAGCCGATCGCGGTCGTCGACTACCTGGCGGTCGAACGCACCGACCCGGACGTGTTCGCCGCGATCGGGCGCGGGCTGAAGGCCGGAGCCGAGCAAGCGGGCGTGGAGATCCCGGGCGGGGAGGTCGCGGTGCTGCCGGAGCTGATCCGGGGGCACCCGTCGCCGACCGGGTTCGATCTCACCGCCGCCTGCTTCGGGACCGTGGCGCTCGACCGGATCGTGACCGGCGCGGGTTGCGCGCCCGGCGACGCGCTGATCGGCCTGCCGTCGAGCGGACTGCACTCCAACGGTTACACGCTCGCGCGTCGCGCGCTCGAACCGCTCGGGCTCGACGCACGCCCGGAGGTGCTCGGCGGCGCGTCGGTCGCCGACGCGCTGCTGGAACCGACGGTGATCTACGTGCGCGCCGTGCTCGGGCTGCTGCGCTCCGGGCTGCCGGTGCACGGGCTCGCGCACATCACCGGCGGCGGGCTGGCGAACCTGCTCCGGCTCGGCGACGGCATCGGCTTCGCTGTCGAGGCGCCGCTGCCGGTGCCGCCGGTATTCGACCTGATCCGCGCGCAGGGCGGCGTGCCCGAGGCCGAGCTGTGGGAGGTCTTCAACATGGGCTGCGGCTTCGTGGCGATCGTTCCCGCGGCCGTCGCAGACGAGACCGTCGCGCTGCTGTCTGCGCACCACCCCGGCGCCGCCCGGATCGGCGAAGTGACGTCCGACGCCGGCGCCGTGGGCGTTCCGCCGCTCGGGGTGTCGCTCTAGGGCACTAGTCGGCCTGTGCCGCCTGCCGCTCGGGGTCCTGGGTCCGATCTACCAGTCCTGACCGTTCGCAGCGCAGCTCGTTCAGCACCGCCCCGCCGAGCAGGATGAGCGCGAGCACGTAGAACCACACGAGCACGATCAGGACGAACACGAACGAGGTCCCGATGCGCAGCGCCGTGACGTTGGAGAGGTAGAGCGGGAAGCCGTAGTCGACGATCGCCATCGCGACGAGCGCGGAGGCCGCGCCCGGCCACACGCAGCGCCACGCGATCGGACCGCGCGGCACGCGCCAGTAGACGAGGCAGAGGATCGCGAACAACAGCGCCAGGCTGCCGGCGAGCGTGATCCCATAGACGACGCCGCGCACGTCGCCGAGACCGAACGGCAGATCCGTGCTGCCGCGGATCACGAAGCCCTGTAGCGCGGGGATGCTCACGCTGGCGACGAAGAACAGCAGCACGACCGCCAGCATCCCGAGGCCGAACAGCTTCTGCCGCACCCAGGAGCGGCACTCGCGGTGGTAGATGCGGCAGAAGGCGGTGTCGAGCGCGCCCCAGAACGAGGCCGAGAACCAAGTCGCGGCGACGACGGCGACGATCCCGACGGTCGTCGAGGACTCGCGCACGCGGTCGAGGCCGTCGAGCAGCGTCGACTCGGCGGCGTCGGGGAAGAGTCGCTGGAGGTCCTCGACTACCGACGCCTCGACGTCCTCGGACTCGAGGATCCGTCCCGCCACGAACAGCGCGACCAGCGCGAGCGGGAAGACCGACAGCATCAGGTTGTAGGCGACCATCGCCGCCATGCCCGTCAGGTTGTCGTCGTAGGACTTGCGCCAGAATCTGGCGACCGCCCGCAGCATGCGCGCACTATGGCGGGCCGCGCGGATCGAGGGCCGATTGCTTCAAGCCGGCGCACGAGGCGTGCGCAACGATGCAGCGCATGGAACAGCGCATCAGCCTCATCACGCTCGGCGTCGCCGACCTGCGGCGCGCGATGGACTTCTACGCGGCGCTCGGTTGGGACGGCCGCTCGCCCGACGGTGACGTGGCCTTCTACCAGGCCGGCGGCATGATCTTCGCGCTTTGGGGTCGCGGCAAGCTCGCGGACGACAGCGTGGTCGAGGACTCCGGCGGCTGGGGCGGCATGACGCTCGCACACAACGTGCGCTCGCCGGAGGACGTCGACGCCGTGCTCGAACAGGCGCGCGCGGCCGGCGGCCGCGTCGCGCGCGAGGGCGCCGAGACGCCCTGGGGCGGCTACTCGGGCGTCTTCCACGACCCCGACGGCCACGCCTGGGAGGTCGCCCACAACCCGGGCTGGACGATCGCGGAGGACGGCTCCGTCTCGATGGCCTGAAACGACCCGTATCGTCGCGCCGCCATGACCGAGCGGGAGATCAAGCGCGCGCGGCTCCAGGCCGTGCTCGACGCGCGCGGGCTCGACGAGCTCGTGCTGCGCGATCCTGCCAACCTCGCCTGGTACCTCGGCGGCGCGCGCGTCCACGTCGTTCCCGGCGATCCGATCGTCGAGGTGACCCTGGGCGCCTTCGGCGACGAGCTGCGCACGACCGTGATCGAGGCGTCGCGGCTGCGGGCCGAGGAACTGCACCCCGACGCGCCGACGCTGCGCGCGCTGCGGTGGTGGGAGCCGCTCGACGCGCGCACCGAGGCAGCCGCGCGGCGCGGGAGCGACCGCGCCCGCCACGGCGAGCTCGACGTCGCCGCCGACCTCATGGCCGCCCGCTCCGCGCTCACCGAGCCGGAGATCGAGCGCTACCGCGCGCTCGGCCGCGACACCGCTGCCGCGACGGGCGCCGCGCTGCGCGACGCGCGCTCGACCGACACCGAGTTCGAGCTCGCGGGCCGGGCGGCCGGCCACCTGTACGACCGCGGCGTCGAGCCGGTCGTGATGCTCGCCGCCGGCGGAGAGCGGCTGCCGCTCCACCGCCATCCGCTCCCGACGAGGAAGCCGTTCGGCGAGCGCGCGATGCTCGTCGTCTGCGGTCGCCGCGACGGCCTCATCTGCGCGGTCACCCGCATCCGCGCGTTCACGCCGCTCTCCGCGGCCGACCGCGAGCGGTACGCGAGCCTGCTGCGCGTCGAGGCCGCCTACCTCGACGCCACGCGGGCCGGCGCGCGCATCGGCGACATCGTCGCCGCCGGCACGGCCGCATACGCCGAGCACGGCTTCGCCGCCGACGAGTGGCACAACCACCACCAGGGCGGGCCGACCGGGTTCACCCCGCGCGACTACCTCGCGAGCCCTGCCACCGACAGCGTCGCGGTCGACCGCCAGGCGTTCGCATGGAACCCGTCGGGCGGCGGATTCAAGGTCGAGGACACGGTGCTGATCGCGGGCGACGCGCTCGAGATCCTCAGCGCCGATCCGGACTGGCCGGCGCTCGACGTCGGCGGCCGCCGGCGCCCCGCTGTGCTCAGCTGAATCCGAGCTATGCGACGGCGGAGAACAGCAGCGCGTCCTCGGACAGCTGCTGCTTGAGCGTGCGCTTGAGCTGCGAGTGGATCTGGCAGACGCGGCTCTCGGACACGCCGAGGATGACGCCGATCTCGCGCAGCGTGAGGTTCTTCACGTAGAGCAGCACGGCGACCTCGCGCTCGCGCCGGGGGAGCGCGCAGAACGCGCGCCGGAACCTGTCCTTGGCGGACTGGACCGTCGCAGCGTGCTCGGGATCGAGCCGCTCGTCGGTCGCGGCGAGCGTGTCGATCCGCTCGACGGTCGTCTCGTCGTCGGAGATCACGAGCGTGTTGAGCGACGTGACGTCCGAGACGGCGATGTCGTCCTGGCGGCGGCGCAGCTCCTCGGGCGTCACGGCCAGCATCTCCGCCAGCTCCTCGCGCGACGGGCGTCGTCCATGGAGCAAGCTGAACTGCTCGCGCGCCCTGTAGATGTCGCGCTCCCAGCGGCGCAGCGAGCGCGGCGCCCAGTCCTGGCGTCGCAGCTCGTCGAGCACGGCGCCGTGGATGCGCGTCCAGGCGAACTGCTCGAGCGTCGCGCCCTTGTCCGGGTCGTAGCGGTCGATCGACGCGATCAGGGCCTCGAGTCCGCACGAGATGAAATCCTCGACCTCGCAGCGCGCCGGCAGCTCACGGACCTTCTTGAAGACGATGTACTTGACCAGCGGAGCGAAGGTCATGACCAGGCGATTGCGCGCCCCGAGGTCGCCGGTGGCCTTGTAGGTGCGCCAGAGCGCGAGCGTGTCCTCGGCCGAAATCCTCACGCGGGTCTTATCGGCATGGGGTCCACACCCCAACATCACCGATTCGTGGTACCTGACCTGACTGTTGCCGTCGCCCCTGTGCGGGTACGGTCCAGTCACCCCGTGTTCGAGTCCTCGAGGAGCAGATGCTGATGGCCCCTTTCAAGCGCAAGAAGGCCGCCAAGACGATGCGCAACCTCGCGATCGCGGAGGCGGCGCTCGCGCTCGCCCGGGACCGCGCGCAGGGGCGCCGGTCGCGCGGGCCCAGCGGGAAGCTGCTGTTGATCGGCGGGGCCGTCGCCGCGGCGGGCGCCTTCGCCCTGCTGAAGCGAGACAAGGTCGCCGGGCTGCTGCCGTCGCGCTCGGGGGAGCCCGAGCCCGCCGCGCCACCGCCGCCCCCGCCGCCGCCGCCGCCGCAGCAGTCGAACTACGATGCGCCCGGGCCGGTCGCCAACACCGCGACGCCGGTCCCCGCTCCCGACCCGCAGGAGCCGGCCGCGATCGACGAGGCCGTCGAGGAGGCGGCCGCGGCCGCCGAGGCCGGGGCGATCGGCGGCTCCTCGAGCGCCTACGCCGGTCCCGCGGGCGAGCAGGCGACCGCGGCGGAGCGCCCGCTGGCCGAGGCCGGCGAGGGCGAGTCCGAGGGCGACGAGCAGTCCGACGCGGCGCTCGTCGACAACGCCGAGTACCGCGACAGCGCGCCGAGCGACGCGGAGCGGCAGATCGAGGACACGATCGAGGAGGCCGGGCAGCCGTCGGCCGGTGAGACTCCCGAGACCACCCGCGACGCGCAGGAGTCGTTCCTGCCGCCGGAGGCGCCCGAGGGCGCTGCGGAGGACGAGAAGTCCGGCGAGGACGACTCCGACGACTGGCGCACCTGGTCCGGACGCTCGGTGCAGCCGTAGCTGCCTTCTACCACCGCGACGGGGACGCGTACGTCCCCAGCGAGCTGACCCGCGGGCCGTGGGATCCGGGCGCCCAGCACGCCGGGCCGCCGTCCGCGCTGCTCGCGCGCGCCGTCGAGAAGCCCGGCTGGAACGTCGGGCGGATGACGATCGAGATCCTCCGCCCCGTGCCGATCGCGCCGCTCGCCGTCGCGGTGCGGCTCCTGCGGCCCGGCCGCGCCGTCGAGCTGGTCGAGGCGGAGCTGTCCGAGGCCGGCGACGAGCGGCGGGCGATCGCGCGCGCGGCGGCGTGGCGGCTGCGCCCGCAGGACGGCGTCCCCGAGGTCGCGCCCGACCCGCCGCCGCCGGGCCCCGAGCGCGGCCGCGAGGTGCCGTTCTTCCCGACCGGACAGGAAGTCGGCTACCACACCGCGATGGACTACGCATTCGTCGAGGGCGCGTTCCTCGAGCCGGGACCCGCACTGGTCTGGATGCGCATGCGCCAGCCGCTCGTGGACGGCGAGCCGCCGTCCCCGCTCGTCCGCGTGCTGGCGGCCGCCGACTCGGGCAACGGCGTGAGCGCGGTGCTCGACTACCACCGCTTCGTGTTCATCAACACCGACCTCACCGTGCACCTGGTGCGCGAGCCGGCCGGCGAGTGGGTCTGCCTCGATTCGGTCACCCGGATCGGCCCCGACGGCGTCGGCCTGGCGGACAGCGCACTGTCCGACGAGCGCGGCCGGCTCGGCCGCGCCACGCAGACGCTGCTGGTGCGGCAGCGATAGCGCAGCCGTCACGTAGGTGTTGGCCGCCCGGCCGCCGAACTCAGTATTTCCGCCATGACGGCTCGATCGGCCACAATAGGAATGGACGTATGAGCACGCTGGTCGGCATGCGCCTGAACGGCCGCTACCGCCTGGACGCCCAGATCGGCGCCGGGGGAATGTCGACGGTCTACCGGGCGTTCGACACGACGCTCGAGCGCCAGGTCGCGGTCAAGCTGATGCACCGCGAGATCGCCTCGGACTCCGACCAGCTCGAGCGCTTCCGCCGCGAGGCGCGCTCGGTCGCCCAGCTCAGCCACCCGCACATCGTCGGCGTGATCGACGCCGGCGAGGAGGACGGGCGCCCGTACATCGTGTTCGAGTACGTCGAGGGCGAGACGCTCAAGGAGCGCATCCGGCGCATGGGCCGGCTGCCGATCGACGAGGCGATCGCCTACGCGATCGAGATCGCCCGCGCGCTCGGCGCCGCACACGCCCGCGCGATCGTGCACCGCGACATCAAGCCGCAGAACGTGCTGGTGGACGAGGAGGGCTCGGCGAAGGTCACCGACTTCGGCATCGCCCGCTCGCTCGAGGAGGACGGGCTGACCGCGGACGGCCGCGTGCTGGGGACGACCGACTACGTGTCGCCCGAGCAGGCGCTCGGCCACGACGTCGACGGGCAGTCCGACATCTACTCGCTCGGCATCGTGCTGTTCGAGATGCTCACCGGCGACGTCCCGTTCCACGGCGAGAACCAGGTCTCGGTGGCGATGAAGCACGTGCGCGAGGACCTGCCCGACGTCCAGGCCATGCGCCCCGAGGTGTCGGCGCGGCTCGCCGCCGTGCTCGACCGCATGACCGAGAAGGACCTTGCGCTGCGCCATCCCGACGCCACCGCGGTCGAGGCCGACCTCGAGGACGCGCTCGCCGCCGAGGCATCCCGCACCGGCACGTCGACGGGCGAGGCGACGGCGGTGCTGCGCACGCTCCCGGCCGAAGCGCGCCGCCGGCTCCCGCTGCGCCTGCGGCTGCGGCTCCCGGTGCTGCTGCTCGGGCTGATGATCGCGGTCGCCGGCGTGGCGATCTACCTGATCGTCGACCAGGTCGGCGAGCGCGCGCAGCGCGGCACCGGCCTGGGCACGAGCCAGCCGGCGCCCGGTGAGGAGATCGTCTCGGTCAAGCGCACGTCGGCGAACGACTTCGACCCGCTCGGGGACGGCGAGGAGCACACCGAGGAGGCGTTCCGCGCGGTCGACCAGGACTCCGACACGGCGTGGTCGACCGAGAGCTACCAGAACGACACGCTGACCAAGCCGGGCGGCGACCCGCCCGGCGTCGGCCTCTACGTCGACGCAGAGCCGTCCGTGAACGGCCGGCGGCTCGAGATCCAGACGCCCACCCCCGGCTGGACGATGGAGATCTACGGCACCCGCTCGACGCCGACCGACGAGTGGCCGAGCGACATCTGGACGAAGCTGGGCGGCGGCACGGTAGAGCGCTCGAAGCAGACGTTCAGGCTCGACACCGAGGACCGCCGCTACCGCTACTACCTCGTCTGGATCACCGCGCTGCCGCCGGGCGAGGACAAGGTCGAGATCACGCAGCTCACGCTGAGCGCACCGAAGGTCTAATACGCGTGGGCTCCGCGCTCGGCGCGGTAGCGCTCGAGCGCCAGGCCCACGAGCCGGTCGCACGCCTGCGGCCACGGCACGCCGGCGGCCTCCCACAGCTTCGGGAACGCGGACGTCGGCGTCATCCCCGGGAGCGTGTTGAGCTCGTTGACCAGCACCCGCTCGCCCTCGACGAAGAAGTCGACGCGCGCGAGCCCGGCGCAGCCGACGCGCAGGAACGTGTCGACCGCGAGCCGACGCACTTCCGCCGCCGCCGCGGCCGAGATCCGCGCAGGGACCTGCAGCCGCACGCCGCCCTCGGCGTACTTGGCCTCGTAGTCGTACCACTCGGCTCCGCCGATCAGCACGACCTCGCCGGGCACCGACGCCTCCGCCTCGTACAGCCCCAGCACCGCGCACTCGACCTCGGTGCCGGAGCTGAACGCCTCGACGATCACCAGCGGGTCGTGCGCGAACGCGCCCTCGAGCGCCTCGTCGAGCTCGTCCGAGCCGCGTACCTTCGCGATCCCGACCGACGAGCCGAGCCGAGCCGGCTTGACGAACAGCGGGTACCCCAGCGGCGCCAGCGCGGCGCGCACCGCGCCCGGCGCGGCGCGCCAGCGCGTCTCGCGCACCGCCGCGTAGGCGACCTGCGGCACGCCCGCCGCGGCGAGCACGTCCTTGAAAACGACCTTGTCCATGCACAGCGAGGACGCGAGCACGCCGGCGCCCACGTACGGCACGTCGAGCAGCTCCAGCAGTCCCTGGACCGTGCCGTCCTCCCCGAACGGCCCGTGCAGGACCGGGAACGCCACGTCGACGCCGAGCAGCCCTCCGCCCGGGGCGAGCGCCAGCTCGCCGCCGTCGGGGCCGCGCCAGCCGCCCGCGCGCTCGAGCAGCACCGGCACCGGTTCGTGACCGGCCGCGGCCAGCCCGTCGATCGCCGCCTCGGCGGACGCGAGCGAGACCTCGTGCTCGGACGAGCGCCCGCCGTGCAGCACCGCGACCCTCACGGCGTGGGCGTGGGCGTCGCGGTCGGCGTCGGGGTTGACTCCGTGGCCGGCTCGAATCGGCCGACGGTGATCGTGACCGTCGAGCCCGGCGGCCGCCTCGTGTCCGGGTTCGGGTCCTGATCGACCACGATGCCGTCGTCGTCGGGCGTGTCCACGGGCTCCTCCTCGATGTCGACCTGGAACCCGGCCCCCTCGAGCGCCCGCACCGCCTGCGCCTCCGTCGAGTCGATCACGCCCGGCACCGCGACGTCCGCCGGCGCCTTGGCGACGACCAGCGTGACCGTCTTGCCCCTGGCGAGCTGGGAGCCGGCCCCGGGGTCCTGGCGCAGCACGGTGCCGGGGTCGGCGTCGCCCGATTCCTCCTCGCTGACCGAGGTCTGCAGCCCGGCGTCCTGGATCGTCCGCTCGGCCTCGGCGCGCGGGCGGCCGACGACGTCCGGCACCTCGATCTGCTCCTTGCCGCGCGACACCACGAGCGTGACCGTCGTGCCCTTGCGCGCGGTCGTGCCCTCGGGCGGCGAGGTCTCGATCACGCGCCCGTTCCTGACGGTGTCGGAGAACTCGCGCCGCTGCTCCGATTTGAAGCCGGCCTCGCGCAGCGCGTCCGCCGCGGCGTCGGCGGTCAGACCTTGCACGAGCGGGACCGGCGCGTCGCCCGGCCCGCTCGAGACCGTGATCGTGACGATCGAGCCCTCGTCGGCCTCGGAGCCCGCCTCCGGGCGCTGGCCGGCGACACGGCCCTCGGCCACGGTGTCGGACTCGATCGGGACGATGTCGACCTCGAAGCCGGCGCTCTGGAGCGTCTGCGCCGCCGTGTCGGAGCGCTTGCCGACCACGTTCGGCACCTCCTTCTGGTCCGGCGTGAGCACGGCCCAGGCGCCGACCGCGAGCGCGAGGAGCGCCAGCACGACGATCGCGATCACCGCGATCCGGCGCCAGTTGCGCGCCTCGTCGTCCGCCACCGGCGGCTCCTCGGGCGGCACGTAGCCGCCCGCCATCGCGGTCTCGAGCGCGGCGATGAACTCATCGGCGTCCTGGTAGCGCTCGGCCGGATCCTTGCGCAGCGCGCGCATCACGACGGAGTCGAGCGCCGGCGGGACCGCCGGGTTGCGCGCGCGCGGCGACAACGGATCCTCCGACACCTGCTTGAGCGCGATCGTGACCGGCGAGTCGGCGTCGAACGGCGGCGCCCCGGTCAGCAGCTCGTACAGCACGACGCCGATCGAGTAGAGGTCGGAGCGCGCATCGACCGGATGCCCCTGCGCCTGCTCGGGCGAGAGGTACTGCGCGGTGCCCATGATCGAGCCGGTCTCGGTCATGTCCGATGCGCCGGCGCGGGCGATCCCGAAGTCCGTGACCTTGGCGCGCCCATCCGTGTCGACGATCACGTTGTGCGGCTTGATGTCGCGGTGCACGATCCCGCGCCGGTGCGCGAAGCGGGCGGCCTTGAGGATCTGGACCACGATGTCGACCGCGAGCGCCGGCTCGAGCGCGCCATGCTCGCGTACGATCTCCTTGAGGTTGCGCCCCTCGAGCAGCTCCATCGCGATGTAGTAGGTCCCGTCCCACTCGCCGCGGTCGAACACCTGGACGATGTTGGGATGCGACAGCCCGGCCGCGGCCGACGCCTCGCGCCGGAAGCGCTCGACGAACTCCGGGTCCTCGGCGAACTGGCGGTGCAGCAGCTTGAGCGCGACGCGCCGCCCGAGCTGGGTGTCCTCGGCCTCGTAGACGTCGGCCATCCCGCCGGATCCGATCCGTCCGACGATCCGGTAGCGGCCGTCGACCATCGTGTCGCGCGCGATCCCCTGCATCACTGCCCCAGCGCCTGGAGGACGGTCCTGGCGATCGGCGCGGCCGTGGTGCCGCCCGTGCCGCCCTGGAAGCGCTCGAGCGTGATCGCGACCGCGACCTCGGGCGTGAAGCACATGAACCACGGCTGGTTCAGCCCGGTCGTGTTCAGCTCGGCGGTGCCGGTCTTGCCGGCGACCTCGACGCCCTCGAGCGCCGCCGCGGTGCCGGTCCCCTCGCGCACGACCTGCTTCATCATCACGGTCAGCTCACGCGCGGTCTGGCGGGAGATCACCTGCGCGGCCTCCTCGGGCTCGACCTCCTCGACAGTCCGGCCGTCAGGATCGACGGCCTTGGCCATGATATGCGGCTTCAAGCGCACGCCGCCGTTTCCGATCGTCTGCGCCACCGACGCCATCTGCAGCGGCGTCGCGAAAAGGTCGCCCTGGCCGATCGCGACGCGCCCGACGTCGACGCGATCGGACGTCATCGGCACGAGCCGGCCCTCCTTGCGCACGCCCGACGCGGACATCTGCTCGTCCGGGTAGTCCATCGGCGGCTCCGCGTAGAAGCCGAACCGCTCCATGTAGCGCTGCATCGTGCGCCCCCCGAGCTGCTCGCCGACCGCTGCCCAGACCGTGTTGATCGAGTTCGTGAGCGCGAAAGTGAGGTCGACGTCGCCGAACGACTCGCCGCCGAAGTTGTTGAGCGGCACGCCCGAGATCACCTTGCCGTTCTCGCCGCTCACGCGCGAATCCGGGCGGAACCGGCCGCTGTCGAGCGCCGCGGCCGCGGTCACGACCTTCATCGTCGATCCGGGCGGGTAGCCGTTCTGCGTCGCGCGGTTGACGAGCGGCGCGTTCGCGTCGTCGCGGTTCAGCTGCGCGAACGTCCGCGGGTTGCCGAGCCCGTTCGGGTCGTAGCTCGGGTCCGAGGCCATCGCCAGCACGCCGCCGGTCTTCACGTCGAGCGCCACGAGCGCGCCCTTGTGGCCGGAGGCGCGGAGCGCGTCCACCGCGGCCCGCTGCGCCTCGGCGTTCAGCGTGGTGCGGACGTCGTCGCCCTCGTCGGAGTGGCCGAGGATCGACTCCAGCGCCGTGACCAGCTCGGCGCGCTCGCCGATCAGCTCGTCGTTGCGCGAGCGCTCCAGCCCCGCGCGGCCGATCGAGGTGTACGAGTAGCCGACGGCATGCGCGAACAGGTCGTCGGTCGGGTAACGGCGCGTGAAGATGTCGCCCGGCCGGCGCACCGAGCGCGCCAGCACCTGTCCGTCGGCGGACCGGATCGTGCCGCGCCGGATCTTCTGCTGCTCCAGCAGCTCGCGCTTGTTGAGCGCGTTGTCGCGCAGCGCCTCGGCCTCGAACACGGTCCAGCGCGACGTGAACGCGACCAGCAGCGCGAACAGCAGCACGACGAGCACGTACAGGCGCAGGACCGGCGTGTTCATGGCGCCGGCCGCCTCGCCTGGTCGGAGATCAGCAGCAGCAGCGCGAGCAGCACGAAGTTGGCGACGATCGACGAGCCGCCGTAGGAGACGAACGGCAGCGTCACGCCGGTCAGCGGGATCACCTTGGTCACACCGCCGACGATCACGAACACCTGCAGCGCGAACACCGCGGTCAGGCCGGCGGCGAGCAGCTTGGAGAACGAATCGCGCGCCAGCATCGCGATCTTGAAGCCGCGCTCGACGACCATCAGGTAGACCAGCAGCAGCCCGCAGGCGCCGGCCAGCCCGAGCTCGTTGGTGATCACCGCGTAGATCAGGTCGGTCTGCGGCGCGGGCAGGATCGCGGTCCCGTCGGGCTGCGTGATCAGCGCCTGGCCGAAGCCGGTGCCGAACAGCCCGCCGTCGGCCTGCGCGAACAGCGACTGGGCGATCTGGTAGGAGCCGCCCGGCGCATCGTAGAGCGCGCGATCGAACGGATCGCGCCACGTGTCGATGCGGTTCTGAATGTGCCCGACCGTGCTCGCAAAGAACCAGGCACCGAGCGCGAACAGCCCGAGCCCCATCGCTACGAACGAGAACCGATTCGTCGCCACGTAGAGCAGCGCGAGGAAGCCGCCGAAGAACATCAGCGACGAGCCGAGGTCGCGGATGAACACGAGCATCACCATCGCGCCGCCCCACACGACCAGCAGCGGCCCGAAGTGCTTCAGCGGCGGGATCGTCACGCCGGCGATCCGGCGCGAGCCCTGGACGAGGATCTCCCTCGTGTCGCGCAGGTACGCCGCGAGGAAGATGACGATCGCGATCTTCCCGAACTCGGCCGGCTGGAAGGTGACCGGCCCGATCCCGACGCCGAGGTAGGCGCCGTTGACCTGCTGGCCGATCCCCGGCACGCGCGGCAGCAGCAGCAGCAGCAGACCGGCGGCGGCGACCGTGTAGCGGTAGCGCTCGAGCACGCGGAAGTCGCGCAGGAACACGATCGTCGCGGCGAACAGCACGAGCCCGACGACGAACCACTGTGCCTGGTCGCGCGCCAGCGTCTCGTCGATCCGGTAGATCACGACGAGCCCGAAGCACGCGAGCACGGCGACGAGCGGGAACAGGTACGGATCCGCGTACGGCAGCGTGGCGCGGATCACGAAGTGCCCGCACAGGCAGAGGGCGAGGAAGCCCGCGCCGTAGGTGAGCGACACGTCCGACAGCTCTGCCGACTGCTGGACGAAGATCGCGGCGAAGCCGGCGGTGAGCAGCAGCGAGGCTGGAACGAGCGCGAGCAGCTCGCGGTTGCGAGCGCTCACTCGACCTCGCCCTTCTCGAGCCGGATCACGAGGTCCTCGGCGTCGTCGCGGGAGCGCAGCTTGTGGTCGGTGAAGCTCGTGCGCCGGGCCGGCGGCACGTCGGCCAGCGGCACGCCCGACTCGTAGTAGGTCTCGTAGAGCTCGAGGCCGAACGGCAGCTCGTAGGGCAGGCCGCGGTAGATCGTGACCGGGCGGCCGGCACCGTCCTCCGTGCCGACGAAGTAGACCGCACGGGTCGCCAGCCAGGCGCCGACCACCAGCGGCAGGATCACCGCGACGGTCAGCAGCAGCATGCCGCCGGAGCGCCGGCGGCGGCGCGGCTTGTCCGGCTGCGGCAGCGGGACCGTGCGCTCGGGCGGCGGCGGCGGCTCCCCGTCGGGCCGCGGCAGCGCCTGGAGAGCGACGGTCCCGTGACGCCGGTACTCGGCCTCGGCCTCGTCGGTCGCATGATCCGAGTTCGTCCGGCTGGGCGCGGCGTCACCCTCGAACGTCTCGTACTCCGCGGTCACGGCGGCCTGGGACTCGACCGTGTCGCGCACGTCCGCAGCCGCGCGACGGTCGTCGACGCCCTCGAGCCGGAACAGGATCACGGTGATGTTGTCGCGTCCGCCGGCCTCGTTGGCGGCCGCGATCAGCGCCCGCCCGGTCTGCTCGAGCGAGCGCTCGCTGTCCTCGAGCATCTGCTTGAGCTGCGGCTCGTGGACCATGCCGGTCAGCCCGTCCGAGCACAGCAGGAACACGTCGCCGTCGCGCGCCGGGAAGACCTCCGTGTCCACCTCGACATCGGGGTACGCGCCGAGCGCACGCGTGATCACCGAGCGCTGCGGATGCGACTCCGCCTGCTCCTCGGTCAGCTTGCCGCGGGCGACCAGCTCGCCGACCAGCGAATGGTCGCGCGTGAGCCGGATCAGGTCGCCGTCGCGCAGCAGGTAGCAGCGCGAGTCGCCGACGTGCGCGACGACCACGTTGTCGCCGTCGACGTAGGCCGCGGTCACCGTCGTGCCCATGCCCGCGCGGTCCGGGTCGTCGCGCGCCTGCCGGTGGATCTCCGAATTGGCGGCCTGGATCAGCTCGACGAGCGCACCGGCCGGCGGGCGCCCGTCGGGCAGCCCGCGCTCGAACTGCTTGACGGCGAGCTCCGACGCCACCTCGCCCGCCTGCGCGCCGCCCATGCCGTCCGCCACCACGAACAGCGGCGAGCGGACGAAGTAGCTGTCCTCGTTGCCCTGGCGCTGGCGGCCCAGGTCGGAATCCTCGAAGTGCTCGGCGATCCGGAGCATGCGGTCAACGCTCGAAGGTGAAGGCGGAGTCGCCGATGCGGATGCGGTCCCCCGGGTGGAGGGGCTGCGGTCCGCGCAGCGGCTCGTCGTTCAGGTAGGTCCCGTTGGTCGAGCCCAGATCCTCTAACACGATGACATCCCCGTGGGGGACGAGCCGTGCGTGGGACGAGGATGCGAACGAGTCCTCGAGCACGATGTCGGCCTGGTCGCCGCGCCCGAGGACGGCGCCTTCGGAGAGATCGTAGGCGGCGCCGGCGCGCAGTCCGGCGCCCGAGCCGACGCGCAGCTTCGG
This sequence comes from uncultured Solirubrobacteraceae bacterium, assembly GCA_963835735.1. GTDB lineage: Bacteria > Actinomycetota > Thermoleophilia > Solirubrobacterales > Solirubrobacteraceae > DASQMT01. The sequence continues at coordinate 380,226 of CAWIGP010000009.1, read as the reverse complement.
CGCGCCGCTCGCGCCACGCGGCGACCCGGCGGTGTGCAGGCCGGTCCCGTCCGCGTACGCCGGATCCACTCCCTGCTCCCGCCCGTCGCCCGTGCTGCGGCGCAGATCCTTGAGCGCCGAGCGCGCCATCCAGAGCAGGAACAGGTACAGGATCGCCAGGAACCCGAACTTCAATGCGACGGCGACGGGATCCAGCATCGCTACTCGAGCTCGAAGATCGCGCGCGACGTGCCGAGCTCGATCACGTCGCCGGGCTTGATCGACTGCGGCCGGCTGGGATCGAGCCGGCGACCGTTGACCTTGACGCCGTTGGTCGACCCGAGGTCGCGTACGATCCACGACCCGCCCGACGGCCGCACCTCGGCGTGCTTGCGCGAGACGTTCACGTCGTCGAGCACGATGTCGGCCTCGCGCGAGCGGCCCAGCGTCGCGCCGCCGGTGCCGAGCAGCTCCACCCGCCCACCGATCCGCAGCCGCGCGGCGCCGCGGCGCGGGTCGGGCTCGCGCAGCGGCTCCGAGAGCCGCTCCGAGGACGAGTAGACCATCGTGTGGCCCTCCTCGGCCTGCTGCGGCGGCGCGGCGGCCGGATCCTCGTGCGGTCGCACCAGCCGCGCCTGGATGCCGAACTCGCCCAGCCGCAGCCGCTCGTCGGTCTTGAACGTGATCTCCGGCGGCGTCAGCAGCGCCACTCGCTCGCGCCGCGCATGCTCGAGCAGGTAGCCGGACAGCTCGTCGCGCAGCTCGTCCTCGTAGCTCGAGAACTGCTCGCGGTCCTCGGAGGAGAGCCAGACCGTGTACTCGTTCGGCGCGTAGGTGCGGCTGAGCGACTGCACGCGGTGCTCGTCCATCTCGCGCGCCAGCTTGCGCGCGATCTCCACCGGACGCACCTCGGACTTGAAGGCGCGCGAGAACGTCCCCTCGACGAGGCCGGCGAGCTTCGACTCGAGATTGCGCAGCACGCTCATCGCGCAAGTATGGTGACTCCCGCCCACCTAAACGGGGACAGTCCCTCTTTAGGTCTGCGCGTCCGAGGGCGCCGGCTCGCCGGCGCGGCGCAGGTGCGCGAGCGCGACCGCCAGCGCCGCGCCGGCCACCGCGCCCGGCAGCAGCCCGTGCGGCGCGTTCTGCGCCACGCGGTCGCCGAGCGCCTCACCCAGCGCGATCGTGGCGACGGCCACGCCCGCGCTCCAGGCGCTCGCCATCGCCGCGTCGTACGGCAGCGAGCGGCCGCGCACGAGCCACGGCAGCACGAGCGCGGCGGCCGCCCAGATCGCGCCCAGCAGCAGGGCGCCGGAGCTCACCGCCGGCGCGATCACGTCCCCTGCGGTGATGCCGAGCGCGCCGTCGAAGCTCGGCCGCGCCGGCGTGTCCGGCGCCGGCCCGAACACGAGCGCGCGCTCCGCGAGCGGCTCTGCCAGCACGAGCCACCACGCGCCGAGCGCCCCCAGCGCCGCTCGGGCGCCCCAGCGCGGCGCGCGTCCGGCGAGTGCGGGATAGGCGCCGGCGAGTCCGAGCAGCCCGAGCACCGGCGCTGCCGCGGGGAGCGCCCAGGCGCGCCCGTCGGCGCGCAGCAGCAGCGGGGAGGCGAGCGCCAGCGCCGCGACCAGCAGCGCGGCGCCGGGCCGCTGCATGGGGCCGAGCGCGAGCAGCAGCGGCACGCAGAGCGCGGCCACCAGCCAGCCGACCCGCGGCAGCACGGCGACGAGCGCGAGCGTGACCGCCGCCCGCGAGCGCCGGCGGCACCGCCGGCTCGGGTGCCAGGCCCGCGAGCGCGGCCCACACCAGCGCGCCCGCCGCGGCCGGCGCGACCAGCCGTCCGATCGCCGGCGGCAGCACCGGGAGCCGGCGCTCGAGCGGGTGCGGCGCGATCGTGCCGCCCTCGTCGGACACCTCGCCGAGCGCGTCGGCGAGCGCGTCGAACAGGTCGTCGAGCTCGCCGCGCTGCTCGGGATTGGGCGCGATCGCGCGGTCGAGCGCGGCGCACAGCTCCGCGGGGAGGTCTGCCCTCCGGCGCGCCAGCGGCGGCTGCACCGTGCCGATCCGCCGCGCGGTCGCCGTCGGCGAGCCGGCCGCGACCGGGTTCTCCCCGGCGAGCGCCTCGTACAGCACGAGCCCGAGCGAGTAGAGGTCGGCGTGCTCGTCGACGGTGCGCCCGGACGCCTGCTCGGGCGCCATGTAGGCGAGCGTGCCGACGACGTCGCCCGTGTGCGTGAGCGCGTCCTCGCCGGCCAGATGCGCGACGCCGAAGTCCGTCAGCTTCGCGGCGCTGCGGCGCGAGCTCGGCGCGTCGGGCACGATCACGTTCTGGGGCTTGACGTCGCGATGGATCACGCCGCGCTCGTGGGCGTGGGCGAGCGCGTCGGCCAGCGCCAGCCCGATCCGCAGCACGTCGCGGTCCGACAGCTCGCCGGCGGCCTCGAGCTGCGCGAGGGTGCGGCCTTCGACCAGCTCGGAGACGAGGTAGCGGGAGTCGTCCTCCTCGCCCGCATCGAACAGCGCGACGATCGCGTCGTGGTCGAGCCGCGCGACCGCCCGCGCCTCGCGCTGCGCGCGTTCCGGCGCCGCGCCGCCGGCCGGGATCACCTTGACCGCGACCGGTCGGCCGAGGCGCTCGTCGCGCGCCGCATAGACCGTGCCGAAGCCGCCGGCGCCGAGCCGCGGGCCGAGGCGGTAGCGGCCCATGGCCAGTCCTACGCTCAGCTCCTCCGTGGCGGCCACGTGGCTCATTTCCACGCGCGCGAGGCGGCCCCTTCAGGCTGCAGAAAAGGGTTCACCTGAGCGGGCGGCGAAGAGTCCCGCCGACCGGCCTCATATCCTTGTCAACGATTCACACGGCTGCGCGACAGGCGCGCGGCCCCCGAGGAGATTCATTTTTTGTCCTTCTTCGACGAGGACGACGAGCCCAGCACACGTGTCCGGTCCAGACGTCCGGCGGTCGCCCGCGGCCCGTCCGGCCGTCCGGATCGCCAGACCGTGCTCCTCCGGCAGATCGTGCTGTTCGGCGGCCTCCTGGTGGTCGTCGTGCTGCTCATCTTCATCGTCCGCGGCTGCCGCCAGTCGGCGAAGGAGACCGCGCTGAAGGACTACAACAGCGACGTCGCGTCGATCGTGCGCGACTCGGACAGTCAGGTCGGCAAGCCGTTCTTCGACCTGCTGCGCAATCCGAGCACCGGCGACCTCGCCACGCAGGTAGCCGGCTACAGGGTCCAGGCGGATCAGCAGTACCAGCAGGCGAAGCGGATCTCGACGCCGGGCGAGATGACCGCGGCTCAGCGCTCGTTCCTGACCGCGATGGAGTTCCGGCGCGACGGGCTCCAGCAGGTCGCCGACCAGATCCGCACGGCGCTCAGCTCCGACGCCGAGCAGGCCGACCGCGCGATCGAGCGGATCGCCGGCGCGATGTCGCTGTTCCTCAGCTCCGACGTGCTCTACGCGCAGCGCGTCTATCCGTTGATCGAGCAGGAGCTGCGGGACGCCGACGTCGGCGCGCAGCGGCTGCAGCGCACGCAGTTCTTCCCGGGTTGGCAGTGGCTCGATCCCAACACGGTCGCCGACGCGCTCGGCCAGCAGCTCTCGGCCGACGCCGCCGACGGCAGCGGACGTGAGCCGGCGCCGGGCCTACACGGAACCGGCATCGACTCCGTCCAGGTCGGCGATCAGACGCTCGATCCCGACGCCCCGAACCGGATCGCCTACGGCGCCGATACCGAGTTCACGGTCAACTTCACCAACCAGGGCGAGAACGACGAGGTCGACATCGACGTCGTGCTGCGGATCGCGGGCGGGCAGGAGCCGATCCGGGTGACCAGGAACGTCCCGTCGGTCGCGGCCGGCGAGACGGCGACGGCCACGCTCAGCCTCGACTCTCCGCCACCGTTCGACACGCCCGTGGACATCACGGTCGAGGTCAAGGCGGTGCCCGGCGAGGAGAAGACGGACAACAACAAGGCCGAGTACTCGGCGCTGTTCTCGCAGCAGTAGCCCTCGTAAGCTCTGACGGCGTGAACGACCTGACCGATCCGGCCGGTATCGCGGCCCTGTCGGCCGGCGGGCTCGCACTGATCTCGCTGCTGCTCACGTGCATGCTCGCGCTGCGGATGCGACGGCTGCGCGGCTCTCAGCAGGTGGTCCTGGGCGAGTCCCGGCGGGAGGATCTCGTCGCGCACGCCGCCGGGTTGCAGGAGGCGTTCATGCAGCTCAACGACCGCGTGGAGGAGATCGCCGTGCGGCTGGACGAGCGCGTGGCGCTGGCGGAGGAGCGGCTCGACGGCGCCATCACGTACCGGGCGCTCGTGCGCTACGACGCCTACGGGGAGCTGTCCGGACACCAGTCGGCGTCGCTCGCGCTGCTGGACGCCGAGCGCAACGGCGTCGTGCTCTCCTCGATCGCGCACCGCGACACCGCGCGGCTGTACTGCAAGCAGGTAGTCGACGGCCGCGGCGAGCACCTGCTCTCCCCCGAGGAGGAGGAGGCGATCCGGCGCGCGCTCGCCGGCGAGCGCGGCACGGCGGTGCTCGAGAGCTGATGCGCGCCGCCTACCTGGGGCCGCCCGGCACCAACTCCCACGCCGCGCTCGTGGCGTCGGGCCTGCCGGTCGAGCCGGTCGAGCTGTCCTCGGTCCCGGCCGTGGTGGCCGCCGTGCAGGACGGATCGGTCGAGCGCGGGCTCGTGCCGCTGGAGAACTCGCGCGAGGGCGCGGTCGCGGCCACGCTCGACGCGCTGGTGTTCGACGCGCCGGACGTCGTCATCGTCGGCGAACTGGTCCACGAGGTCTCCTACTGCCTCGCCGGCGCAGAGCCGATCGCGCCCGACGAGGTGCGCACCGTGCACTCGCACCCGCAGGCGATCGGCCAGTGCGCCGCGTTCCTGCGCGAGCAGCTCCCCGGTGCGGCGATCGTCGCCGAGCCGTCGACAGCCGACGCCGTGCGCGCGGTCGCCGAGGGCGGCACGCTCGCCGGCGCCGAGCCGCACGCCGCGATCGGCACCCGCCACGCCGCCCGGCTGTACGGCGCGACCGTCCTCGCCGACGGGATCGAGGACGACCCCGAGAACGCCACCCGCTTCGCCTGGCTCAGCCGCACGCCAACCACCCCGCCCGCGCCCTCGTCGCCCGACGCCTCGTCCCCCACGTTCAAGACCGCGCTCGTCTTCTGGGGCGGCGGCGACCTCGCGCCCGGCTGGCTCGTCGCCTGCCTCACCGAGTTCTCCGCACGCGGCATCAGCCTCAGCCGGATCGAGTCCCGCCCCCGCCGCATCGGCCTGGGCCACTACATGTTCTTCTGCGATCTCGTAGGGGCGGCTTCGAACCCGGAGGTCGCCGCCGCGATCGCTGGTTTGCGCGGCCATTGCGAGGCGGTGCGCGTTCTCGGCTCGTTCACGGCTGGGCACTAAAACCGCCGGACGCACCGTCTACACTGCCGCCCAGCGATGGCCACCGCCGTACCCCCAGCGCCAACGGGGTCCGTGCCGCTCGACCACCAGCGGCACGGATCGCAAACTGACGGCTCCGGCCGTTGGTCAGGTGGTCGTGTGCTGGTGCTCAACGCGACGTACGAGCCCATCAACGTGTGCACGGTCCGGCGCGCCACGGTGCTGCTGCTGAAGGAGAAGGCCGAGGTCATAGAGATCGGCGCGCACGAGCTGCGCTGGGCGCGCGGCTCGATGACCAAGCCGGTCGTGATCCGGCTGATCACGTACGTCCGCATCCCGCGCGACTCGCACAAGCGCAAGATCACGCGCCGGGCGGTGTTCGCACGCGACGGCTGGCAGTGCCAGTACTGCGGCGCGCGCACGAGCCTCACGGTCGATCACGTGATCCCGCGCTCGAAGGGCGGCGGCTCGGAGTGGGAGAACATCGTCGCGTCGTGCGCGCCGTGCAACCGGCGCAAGGGCGACCGGCTGCCGCACCAGGTCGGAATGCACCCGCGGGTCAAGCCGCGCATTCCGAGCCCCAACGTGTTCATCCAGCTCGCCTCCCCGACGATCCCGGCGACCTGGAAGCAGTACCTCGTGCCGGAAGCGGCATGAGGGCGCAGCCCGGTCAAGCCGGCCACGGACGTCCGGCCTCGCCATCAGAACGCGGTCCGGATGACCCGCGGAGCGCACTATGTGCAGGCCGTCGGCGCGGTTCGCTACTCTGCGAACACCAGAGAAAGGGGGTGGTCCGAAGTTGAGTGACAGTTCTTACGGGACCCTGGAGGTGCCCGGCCGCTAGTACCAGCCTGGTGCTGGACCCGCTGGTCAGCGGAATCCACACCGAGGCACCGCCGCCGCCGGCGCCGGAGCTCGTCCCCCCGGCCGCTTAGTCAGCTGGCGACGGCCAAGTAGTCCAGCGAGAAGTTCCCGAGGGCCCCGGTGTCGACCGGGGCCCTCGGCGTTTCTGGCTACTCCTCGAGGTCGGAGTCCGGCATGTCGTCGCCGGTCACCTCGGGCACGTCGAGCAGCGACTCCTCGTCGGGGTCGGCGGCGATCACACCGTCGCCCTCGAGCGCCGGCTCGTCGGCCGTGCCGGGCGCGTCGAGCGAGACCGGCACACCCTCGACGACGGCGCCGTTCGCCTCGCTCTCCACGACCAGTGCGACCGCGGAGACGACGTCGTCGTCGCGCACGTTCATGAGCCGGAAGCCCTGGGCGTTGCGCCCGAGCGGGCGCAGCTCGCGCACGGCGATCCGCTGGATCATCCCGTTCTGCGAGATGAACACGAGCTGGTGATGGTCGCGGACCACGAGGGCGGCGGCCAGCGCGCCCTTGGCCTCGGTCTGCTGAATCGTCTTGACGCCCTTGGCGCCCCGCGATGTCTTGCGATAGTCGGCGACCGGCGTCCGCTTGCCGAAGCCGTTCTCCGTGACCACCAGCAGGTACTGGTCGTCGCGCGCGACGTCCATCGCGATCACTTCGTTGTCGCCATTGTCGACGTCCATGCCGCGCACGCCGCTGGTGTCGCGGCCCATCGCGCGCGCGTCCTTCTCGGAGAAGCGCACGGTGAGCCCCTGCTTGGAGACCATCAGCACCTCGTCGCCCTCGTCGACCCGGCGCACGGCGACGAGCTCGTCGTCGTCGCGGATCTTGATCGCGATGATGCCGTCGGCCTTGATCGGCGTGTTGTAAGCCTGCAGCTCGGTCTTCTTGATCGTGCCGCGCTTCGTCGCGAACAAGAGATACGTCGACTCGCTGTAGTCGCGCGTCGCGAGCACGGACTGCACTCGCTCGCCCTCGCGCAGCGGCAGCACATTGCCGAGGTGCCGGCCCTTGGACTGGCGCGACGGCGCGTCCGGCAGGTCGTAGACCTTCGAGCGGTAGACCTTGCCGCGGTTCGTGAAGAACAGGAGGTAGTCGTGCGTCGAGGTCACGAAGAGGTGCTCGATGTAGTCCTCGTCCTTCATGCCCATCCCGGTCACGCCGACGCCGCCGCGTCGCTGCTGGCGGTAGGTGGCGAGCGGGAGCGACTTGATGTAGCCGGACTTGGTGATCGTGATCACCATCTGCTGGTCCTGGATCAGGTCCTCGATGTCGAGGTCGTCCTCGGCGAACGTGATCTGGGTGCGCCGCTCGTCGCCGTAGCGGTCGCGGATCTCGCCCAGCTCGTCCTTGATCAGAGTCAGCACCTTGCCCTCATCGCCGAGCAGCTCGCGCAGCTCGCCGATCCGCTCGACCTTGTCGGCGTGCTCGCGCTTGATCGAGTCGGCCTCCAGCGCTGTCAGCTGCTGCAGGCGCAGCTCGAGGATCGCCTGCGCCTGGATGTAGCTCAGCTCGAAGTTCTCGATCAGCCCGGTGCGAGCCTCGTCGCGGTCACGTGAGCCGCGGATCAGCTCGATCACCGCGTCGAGGTTGTCGAGCGCGATCAGCAGGCCCTCGAGCCGGTGGACCTGCGCCTCCAGCGTCCTGAGCTCGTGCTTCGCGCGGCGGACGATGACCTCGCGCTGATGCTGGACGTAGTTGTGGATGATCGACCGCAGCGGCAGCGTGCGCGGGACGTTGTCGACCAGCGCGACCGCATTGACACCGAACGTCGTCTGCATCGCGGTGTGCTTGTAGAGCTTGTTCAGCACGACCTTGGGGATCACGCCGCGCTTGAGCTCGATCACGACCCGCATTCCCTTGCGATCGGACTCGTCGCGCAGGTCGGAGATCTCGGAGATCTTCTTGTCGTGCACGAGGTCGGCGATCTTGCGGATCAGACCGCTGTCGCCGCCCTTCTTGACCATGAAGGGCAGCTCGGTGACGACGATCGCCTCCTTGCCCTGGCCGATGTCCTCGGTGTGGGCGCGCGCCCGGACGCGCACCCGCCCGCGGCCGGTCTCGTACGCCTCGCGGATACCGCTGACGCCGAGGATCACACCCCCGGTCGGGAAGTCCGGCCCCTTGATGTGCTGCATCAGGCCGGCGGTGTCGATGTCGGGATCCTCGATGTATGCGATCACGCCGTCGATCGTCTCGCGCAGGTTGTGCGGCGGGATGTTCGTCGCCATGCCGACCGCGATGCCCGACGAGCCGTTGACCAGCAGGTTCGGGAACCGTGACGGGAGGACGACCGGCTCCTGCTTGCGGCCGTCGTAGTTCGGCTGGAAGTCGACGGTGTCGGAGTCGAGGTCGCGCAGCATCTCGCGCGCGAGCGCGGCGAGCCGCGCCTCGGTGTACCGCATGGCCGCGGCCGGGTCGTCGTCGACCGAGCCGAAGTTGCCCTGCCCGTCGACGAGCGGTTCGCGCATCGAGAAGTCCTGCGCCAGCCGCACGAGCGTGTCGTAGATCGCCGAATCGCCGTGCGGGTGGAAGTTGCCCATCACGTCGCCGACGATGCGGGCGCACTTCGAGTACGGCCGGTTCGGCTGCAGGCCGGCCTCGTTCATCGCGAACAGGACGCGGCGGTGGACGGGCTTGAGCCCGTCGCGCACGTCGGGCAGAGCGCGCCCGACGATCACCGACATCGCGTAGTCAAGGTAGGAGGAGCGCATCTCCTCCTCGAGCCCGCGCGGCTCGATGTTTCCGCCGCCGATCAGATCAGAGGTGGCCATTCGTCGTCACCTCCTAGACGTCGAGGATGGCGACACGGGCGTTCTCCTCGATGAACTCGCGCCGCGGCTCGACCTTGTCGCCCATCAGCATCGTGAAGAGGCGGTCGGCGGCCGCTGCGTCGTCCATCGTCACCTGCTGGAGCGTCCGCGTCTCGGGGTCCATGGTGGTCTCGCGCAGCTGGTCGGCGTTCATCTCGCCAAGGCCCTTGAAGCGCTGCAGTCCGATGCCCTTGGCGGCGATCTCCATCACCGTGCGGCGGAGGCCCTCGAACGAGAGCGCCTCGTCACGCTCGGAGCCGAGCACGACGGCGAACGGCGGCGTGCCGGCCATCTTGACGAGCTCGCCGTGGACGCGGGCGAGCTGGCGGTACTCGTTCGCCTCGAACAGCGAGCGGCGCATCTGGTGCGTGCGCGCGAGGTTCGTCTTGCGCTCGACCGCCTTGATGCGCAGCACTCCGTCGGTCGCCGGCAGCAGCTCGGTCGTGTACGGCTCCCCCTCCGGCGTCTCGCGCCGGATCAGCGCCTCGAGCGCCTCGACCGACATGATCTGCTCGTCGAGGATCTGCGACTCCTCGAGGAACATGACGGTGTCGTGCCCATGCTCGGCCCGCAGCGCCGAGGCCCAGCCCTCGTACTGCTTGAGCAGGCGCGAATAGCGCTGCCAGCGCGTGTCGGTGAGCTTGAACTGCTGGCCGTCGTGGTCGGTGATCTCGAACCGCTCGAGCTTGTCGCCGAGCAGGAACTCCTCCAACTCGGCGTCCTTCTCGATATAGCGCTCCTGCTGGCCCTGCTTGAGCTTGTACAGCGGCGGCTTGGCGATGTAGACGTAGCCGGCCTCGATCAGCTCCTGCATCTCGCGGAACAGCAGCGTGAGGATCAGCGTGCGGATGTGCGCGCCGTCCACGTCGGCGTCCGTCATCAGGATGATCTTGTGGTAGCGCAGGCGCTCGGTGTCGAACTCCTCGCGCACGCTGGTGCCGAGCGCCGTGATCAGCGCCTGGATCTCCTGGTTCTGCAGGACCTTGTCGATCCGGGCCTTCTCGACGTTGAGGATCTTGCCGCGCAGCGGCAGCACCGCCTGGGTCGAGCGGTCGCGCCCCTGCTTGGCCGAGCCTCCGGCCGAGTCGCCCTCGACGATGAACAACTCGGTGAGCGAGGGGTCGCGGATCGAGCAATCGGCGAGCTTGCCGGGCAGCGCGGAGTTCTCGAGTGCCGACTTGCGCCGGGTGAGGTCACGCGCCTTGCGCGCGGCCGCGCGCGCCTGGGCGGCCGACACCGCCTTGCGGATCACGGCGTTGCCCTCGGTGGGGTTCTCCTCGAGGAACTCGGAGAGCGCCGCGTTGACGACCGACGCGACGAAGCCCTCCATGCCGGGGTTACCCAGCTTGGTCTTCGTCTGGCCCTCGAACTGCGGGTCGGACAGCTTGACGGAGATCACCGCGGTCAGGCCCTCGCGGACGTCCTCCCCGGTGAGGTTCTCGTCCTTCTCCTTGAGGTGGCCCTTCTCGCGCGCGAATCTGTTCAGCGTGCGCGTGAGCGCGGAGCGGAAGCCGGACAGGTGCGAGCCGCCCTCGTGCGTGTTGATGTTGTTCGCGAACGAGAAGATCGACTCCTGGTAGGAGCCGGTCCACTGCATCGCGACCTCGACGGCGCCCTCGTCGCCGTCCGCCTCGAAGTAGATGACCTTGCGCTGGACGGGGTCCTTGTTCTCGTTGAGGTAGCTGACGAAGTCCTGGATGCCGCCGTCGTACTGGAACTCGGAGCGGTGGCCCTCGGCGCGCTCGTCGGTGATCGTGATCCGCAGCCCGCGCGTGAGGAACGCGGTCTCGCGCAAGCGCTGCTCGAGCGTCGAGAAGTCGAAGTCGAGCGACTCGAAGACCTCCGCGTCGGGCAGGAACGTGATCGTGGTGCCGGTCTCGCTGGTCGCCGGGCCCTTGGCCATCGGGCCCTCCGGCACGCCGCGGACGTAGTCCTGCGTCCAGGTGAAGCCGTCGCGCCGGACCTCCACGTGCAGTCGCTCCGAAAGCGCGTTGACGACCGAGACGCCGACGCCGTGCAGGCCGCCCGACACCTTGTAGCCGCCGCCGTCGCCGAACTTGCCGCCGGCGTGCAGCACGGTGAGGACCACCTCGAGCGCGGACTTGCCCTCCTTCTCCATCGTCGCGACCGGGATGCCGCGGCCGTTGTCGACGACCGTGATCGAGTTGTCGGGGTGGATCGTGACCGAGACGGCGTCGCAGTAGCCGGCGATCGCCTCGTCGACGGAGTTGTCCACGACCTCGTAGACCAGGTGGTGCAGGCCGCGCACACCGGTCGATCCGATGTACATGCCCGGCCGCTTGCGCACGGCCTCGAGACCCTCCAGGACGGTGATGTCCTGGGCGTCGTAGCCCGAGCGAGGCTGGCTGGTCTTATCCGGGTCGTCTGCCAAGGGATCCTCCGAGTCACACACACGCGACGCCCCGGCGGGAGAGCTGTTCTCAGCGGCCGGGGCGTGGCGCAAACAGTGCCCATAAGACTAGCACAAGCACCCCTACGATCGGGCACTCGGAGTGTTGCGAAAGTGCTGCAAAACGGGAGAAAAAGTGACGGTCACGAGCGGACCGGCCGCGGCTGCGGCCTGAGGCCCTTCACGGCCGCTCTCCCGAGCCGCTCGTTGAGCCGCTCGACGACCCGCTCGGACAGCAGGTCGAGCTCCTGCGCCCAGACCGCCGAGGCGCACGCGACGCTCACGATGCCGCCGCGCTCGCCGTCGGGTGCGCAGTGCGCAGCGAACGCCTCGCCCGCCGCCGGCGCCCACGCGCGCTGGACCTCGGCGAGCAGTGTGGCGGGGGCCAGTTCGGTGGTCAGCCGGTCGAGCGCGACGCCGAGCGGTCGCGGTCCCGGACGCCTCATGAGAGCGCCTCCCACGCGCGCTCATCGCGCGTCCGCGCGCGCTCGTGCGAGCCCATCATGCGGCCTCCTGCAACACGGTGCCCTCGGCGATCGCCAGGCGCGTCACGTCCGGATCCTCGCCGCCCGGCACGTGCGCCAGGTCGGTAGTCGTGATCAGGCTCTGGCCGCCACCTCGCAGCACGTCGATCAGCCGCAAGCGGCGACCGGCATCGAGCTCGCTCATGACGTCGTCGAGCAGCATCAGCGGCGGCGTCCCACGCGACTCCGCGAGCGCCTCGCGCTCGGCCAGCAGCAGCGCCAGGAGGCCGAGACGCTGTTGCCCGCGCGATCCGTAAGCGCGTAGCTCGCGGCCCTCGCGCCGCAGCACGAGCTCGTCGCGATGCGGTCCGTGACCGGTGAACCCGCGTTCCAGGTCCGACTCGAGCCGCTCGGCGAGTTCCGCTGCCAGCTCGTCCGCCGTGAGCGCCTGCGAGCGCGGCCGGTAAGCGACCTCCGCCTCCGCCGACAGCCCCAGCCCGCCGGCGTGCGCGGCGTACCGCGGGCGCAACTCGTCGACCACCTGCGCCCGGTCGGCCATCAGCGCCACACCGTGGCGCGCCAGTTCGGCGTCCCACGCCGGCAGCGAGGTGCGGCTCGCGCGGCCGGAGCGGATCGCCACGACCAGCGCGTTGCGCTGCCCGAGCGCCGCCGCGTAGGCGCGGCGCGTGGCAGCGCGAGCGGGGCGCAACGCCGCGACGACCTGATCGAGGTGCGCGCGGCGCAACGCCGGCGCACCGGTCACGAGCTCGAGCCTGTCGGGCAAGAACACCGAGACGAGCGGGCGCGTCGCGACGTCGGTGAGGCGGTCGACCGGTGCGTCGTCGACGCGCAGGCGCTTCGGCTCGCCCGGCTGGAAGCCGACGCTCAGCTCGTGCCGCTGGCCCGCGTCCTCGCACTCGAGCTCCAGCCGGGTGAGCTCGGCACCGAAACGCACGCACTCGCGCTCGTTGCCCGTCCGGCACGATCGTCCCGTGCACGCGAAGTAGATCGCCTCGAGCAGGTTCGTCTTGCCGGCGCCGTTGCGTCCGGTCACGACCGTCAGGCCCGGGCCGAGCTGCACTTCCGCCGCCGCGTACGTGCGGAAGTCGCGCAGGGTGAGCCGGGTGGCGAGCATCGCCGCTCCAGGATCGTGCCGGCTACACGTTCAGTCGAATCGGCATCAGCAGGTAGACGAACCCGCTCCCGTCGGCCGCTTCGATCAGCCCGGGGCGCAGCGGGGAGATCAGCTTCAGCAGCACGTCGCCGGATTCGACCGCCTCCAGACCGTCGCGCAGGAACTCAGGGTTGAAGCCGATCTCGAGCGGCTCGCCCTGGAACGGCACCGGCAGCGTCTCGCGCGCTTCGCCCACGTCCGGCGTGCGCGCCGAGACCGTGAGCTCGCCCTCGCTGAAGGCGAGCCGCAGCGGTGCGTTCTTCTGGGCGAGCAGCGAGATCCTGCGCACAACGTCGGTGATCTCGCCGCCGGCGAGCTGCAGCTCGTGCTCGAACGCATCGGGCAGGAGCTGACGATGGTTGGGGAACTGGCCGTCGATCAGTCGCGACGACAGCACTATTCCGCCCGCCTCGAAGATGACCTGGTTCGTCCGCACTGCGACGTTCAGCGCGCCTTCCGCCGACTGGCCCACGATCCGGCCGAGCTCCTGCAGCGCGCGTGCCGGCACGTTCGCCTCGAAGCTGCCGGCCAGCGGCGCCTCCAGCTTCGTCTCCTTCACCGAGAGGCGGTAGGAGTCGGTCGCCACCATGCGCAGCTCGTCGCCCGTCGCCGATACCAGGATGCCGGTGAGCACCGGACGGGTCTCGTCGCGCGACGCCGACCGCGCGACCTTGGCGATCGTCGCGACGAACGCGCGTCCTGGCACCTGGACGCGCCCGTCGTCGCCGGGCTCCGGGAACGGCGGGAAGTCCTCGAGCCGCAGCGTGCGGATGTGGAACGTCGCAGCGCCGGCGACGATCTCGACGTCCTGCTCCGCCGCGCGCAGCTCGAGCGTTACCGAATCGCCCGGCAGCGAGCGCACGACGTCGACGAGCAGACGCGCGGGCAGGACGACTGCACCCTCGCGGATCACCTCGCCGTCGAGCGGCACGCGCAGCCCGATCTCCATATCGGTCGCGCGCAGTTCGATCCCCGATCCCGAGGCCAGGATCTGCACGCCGGACAATGCCTGCACTGCGCTCCGTGTCGATGCGGCCCGGGTAACGGTCTGTAGTTGCGCGAACAACGCGTCGCGCTGGGTGGAAATTCTCATCTCGTCGACTACCTGATCTAGATCACAGTCATAAGGGTGTGAATGGGTGTGCACAAGCGCTGAAGAGCCCGCACGCTGCGGGTTGAGAGCGACGCTTCGCTGTGCACGGGGCCGAGGAAGTCTGCCAGCCGCTGCGGCGTCATGACGACGCCCCGGAGTCGCGCAGCTCCTGTGTGAGGCGGCGGACGGTGTCGAATGCCTGGGCGTCGCCGGCGATTCGCTCGGCCGTGCGCCTGTAGGCGTGCAGGACCGTCGTGTGGTTGCGCCCGCCGAAGGCGCGCCCGATGGCGGGCAGCGTCTGATCGGTCAGCTCGCGAGCGAGGTACATGGCGATCTGCCGCGGCCACGCCACGGCGCCGGCGCGACTGGACGAGACGAGCGCTTCGACCGAGACGCCGAACGCGTTCGCCGTGCGCTCCTGGATCTCGCGCACCGTCGTCGAGCGAGCGGAGGCGTTGCGCGATGGATAGAGGCCGTCGAGCACCTCGGCGGTGAGCTCGGCCGTGACCTCGCGTCCTGTGAGCGAGCCGAATGCGATGACGCGGATCAGCGCGCCTTCGAGCGCGCGGACGTTGTCGGTCACCCGTTCGGCGATCAGCTCGAGCGCGGCTGGATCGGGTTCGCCGACGGCATCCTGCTGCACGCGCTTGCGCAGGATCGCGAGCCGCGTGGTGTTGTCCGGCGCCCGCACATCGGTCACGAGACCCGCCTCGAAGCGCTCGCGCAGCCGCTCCTCCAGCTCGCCGAGATCGCTGGGCAGGCGGTCGGACGTGAGCACGATCTGCGCGCCGGCCTGGTGCAGCGCGTTGAACGTGTGGAAGAACTCCTGCTCGGTGCGGACCTTCGCCTGGAGGAACTGGACGTCGTCGACCAGCAAGACGTCGACACCGCGATAGGCGACCTTGAAGCTCTCCACGTCGTGGCCGTGCAGCGCGCCGAGGAAGTGGTTGGTGAACGCTTCGGCGGTCGTGTAGCGCACCGTTGCTCCGGCACCGTAGGCGGTGACGTAGTTCGCGATCGAGTTCAGGAGGTGCGTCTTGCCGAGCCCCGGCGGCCCGCAGATGAACAGCGGGTTGTAGGCGAGCCCGGGCATCTCGGCGACGGCGAGGGCGGCCGCGTGCGCGAGGCGGTTCGAGTCCCCGATGACGAACTGCTCGAACGTGTGGCGCGGGTTGTAGGAGCGGGCCGGCGGTTCCGCGCCCGCACGAGCCTCCGGCGCCGATCCGGCGCCAGGCGCGACCAACTCCACCCGCGCGTCCGGACCGAGCGCGGCGGCGGCGCATGCCTGCAGCAGGCGGCCGAACCGCTCGTCGACCCAGGGGCGGATCGCGTCGGGGGCCTCGACAACGAGCGTCTGCTCGCGCAGCGCCCGGGCGGAGAGCGGCTCCAACCACTGGTGCCAGGTCGACTCGGAGACGGCCCGCTGCATCTCGGCGCGGATGAGGCGCCAGCAGGATGGGTGCTCGTCGTCGGTCACAGGCGCGTGCAGGGTCCTCCTCCAGGGAGGCGGCAGTGGAAAGGCGATGAAGAAGGGCCCCTGGGGAGGGCCGGAGGGCCGAACATAGCACGGCCCAGAGCGCCCGATCGGGGGTCTCCTGGAGCCCGTCGCAAATCGCGCGGAAAAGGTGCGGACGGCGTGCCACGGACCGGTCGACACGCGCTGTGGACCGCTGTGCGCGGCTGTGCATCACCTTGTTCACCGCTCTCGCGACGCCGTCGCTGGAAAGATCCGGCGCAGGCGGTTGGCTATCCTGTCGAACCCTGCGCGCATCCGGCGCGCCGACCCATTTACCGTTATGAAGCGCACCTACCAGCCAAAGAAGCGCAAGCGCGCCCGCACCCACGGGTTCCGCGCTCGGATGAGTACTCGTGCCGGCCGCATCGTGCTGAAGCGGCGTCGCGACAAGGGCCGCAAGCGGCTAACGGTCTAGTGCCCGAGCGGCCGAGCGGCGGGCGGAGCCAGAAGCGGCGCCGGCTGTCGCGGAGCGCCGAGTTCGAGCGCGTCTATCGACAAGGCCGCTCGAAGGCGAACCGCCATCTCGTGCTGTACGCGTTTCCGCGCGAGGAGGAGCGCGCCGGCGCCGCGCCGGACGGCCCGCGCCTAGGCCTGTCGGTCTCGCGCCGCGTCGGCGGGGCGGTCGATCGCAGCAGGGTCAAGCGGCTTCTGCGCGAGGCGTTCTGGGCCGAGGTCGAGCGGCTTCCGTCCGGCTCGGATTACGTCGTCGTCGCCCGTCCCGACAGCCGCGAGCTCGCCGAGCGCGAGGGCATGGTCGGCGTCCAGGCGGCGCTCGCAGAGCTGGTCGACGCGATGACCGGCGGTGGTAGGGAGGCGCCCGCGTGACGGCAGCCCGTCGTGTGGCGCTGGCGCCGATACGCGTCTATCAGCGCGTGATCTCGCCGGCGTTCCCCCGTCGCTGCAAGTACCACCCGACCTGCTCGGCGTATGCGGTGCAGGCGATCGAGTCCTACGGCATACTGCGCGGCGCCGTTCTCGCGGCCTGGCGCCTGCTGCGTTGCAACCCCTTCAGCCACGGCGGTTACGACCCCGTTTCCGCGCAGACGCTGTTCGCCCGCACCCCCGACTCAACCCTCTCCTGAACCGTGCACGACGTCTTCTCGCCACTGATCGAGTTCTTCGAGGCGATCCTCGTGTTCTTCCACGACAGCATCGGGCTGGGGTGGGGAACGGCGATCGTGGCGCTCACCGTGGTCGTGCGCGCGGCCCTGATGCCGCTCACGATCAAACAGTTCAAGTCCATGCAGAACATGGCCAAGTTCCAGCCGGAGATCAAGAAGCTCCAAGAGCGCTACAAGGGCGACCGGGAGCGGCTCAATCAGGAGATGATGAAGTTCTACCGGGAGAACAAGGTCAACCCGTTCGCCTCGTGTCTCCCGCTGCTGGCGCAGCTGCCCGTCTTCCTCGCGCTGTTCTACATGCTGCAGGACGACCTGCGGCTAGACGTCTGCCCGGACGTCAACCCGCCGGGGACGACGAATCCGCAGCCGTGTGGGCCGGGCGGCGCGGCCGAGTTCCTGTTCATCCCGGACATCACCGACAAGGCGACGGGCGGGGTGCTGATCGCGCTGATCGTCCTCTACGTCGGCTCGCAGCTCCTCTCAACGATTCTGATGTCGACCGCGACGGATCGCACGCAGCGGATCATCTTCCTGGGGCTGCCGTTCGTCTTCGTGATCTTCGTGATCAACTTCCCGGCGGGCCTGCTCGTCTACTGGATCACGACGAACCTGTGGACGATCGTGCAGCAGGCGATCGTGCGAAAGCGCTTGGGCCCGCTTCGACCAGCCACCCCCGACGGCGAGGCGCCGCCGATGTCGATCATGGACCGCATGCTCCATCGCGGCGGCACCGCCACGGCTGAGCCCAGTCGCGAGAAGGAGAAGACGGCAGCCGGCGTCGCCACCGGCAACTCGCGCGCCAACCCCAAGCCGAAGAGCCGCCCGTCCGCGCCGCCTCCGCCCTCCCCGCGCAAGAAGAAGAAACGCTCCGGGAGAAGGCGATGAACGAGCGGCAGGACCAGCCGCCCGCTGAGCGGGTCCGCGAGTTGCTCGAGCGCGTGAACGACGCGCTCGAGCTCGATGCCGACGTCGAGATCGTCCAAGAGGGCGATCGCATCCTCGGAATCCTGCACGGCGACGACATGGGCCTGTTCATCGGGCGCCACGGCCAGACCATCGACGCGGTCCAGCACCTGGCGTTCAAGATCGCCGCGGTCGGCGAGTCGCCGGCCCCGAAGGTTGAGGTCGACGCCGCCGGCTACCGTGAGCGCCGTCGCCAGGCGCTCGAACGCCAGGCCGACCAGGCCGCGGCGGATGCGGTTCGATCCGCCCGCCCGGTCGCACTGGACGCTATGAGCGCCACCGAGCGCAAGGTCGTCCACGAGTACCTCAAGGACCGCCCGGACGTCGAGACGTACTCCGAGGGCACCGAGCCCGACCGCCACTTGGTCGTCGCGCCGCTGCGCGACTGAGGCACTGATCCCTACGGACCGCACTGCGCGGTCTGTCCGCCCCACGCGTTGGATCGTGCATGCGCGACCGTTTCACGTGAAACGGTCGTGCGGCCGGCCGGCAGCCTGACTCCCGCAGGTGGTTGAGGCGAGTCAGCGCGCCACTCCCGCAACGTTTCACGTGAAACGCTCCCGAGCCGACCGACTCCCGACCGCGGCAGCCCGCGAGACCGCGGGGCCCTCAGACGCTGGACCCAGCGCGGCATTCCGACGACGCTTCGCGTGAAATCGCTGGGGAGCCGACTCGCTCCGAGCCTCACAGCCGGTGGGACTCGCGGCCCGATGCCCAGGGCGGGTCGGGCTCGGCACTCCCGCCGGCGTTCACGTGAAACGCTCCCGAGCCGCCACCCAGCGAGACGGCGGCGTTCCCAGATGCCGGACCCAGGCGGCACTCCCGTAACGCACCTCGTGAAACGCTCCGCGACCGACCGGCCCGCGGGCGCGACACCCGCCGGACCCCGCGCGGCACTCCCGTAACGCACCTCGTGAAACGCTCCGCGACCGACCGGCCCGCGACCGACTGTCCCGCGGGCGCGACACCCGCCGAGCGCGCGGCGATTCGAGCGGCCGCCGTCGGCACGGCACGCCCGCCGGCGTTTCACGTGAAACGCTTTTGGAGTGAACCGCACGCGAGCCGAACCGGACGTGTCCGGCGTCGACCTTCGGGACGACCTCGAGGCCCTGCTCGAACGCTACGCGCTGCAGCCGAGCGCAGCGACGCCGATCGGTGTTCTGCTGGACGCGCTCGCGGAACCCACTGCTCCGACGTCAGTGCATCGGCCGCGGGAGGGTTTGCGTATCCACATTGCAGATTCGTTGGCCGGGTTTGAGGTCGAGGAGCTCCGACAGGCCGATGTGATCGCTGATATCGGCGCGGGCGCTGGGCTCCCAGGGCTGGTGCTCGCGGCAGCGCTCCCGCGTGCGCGGGTATTCCTCGTCGAGTCGGTCGGCCGCAAGTGCGAGTTCCTGCGCGCGACTGCTGCGGCTATGGCGCTGTCGAACGCCGAGGTCGTCTGGCGGCGCGCTGAGGAATGGCGCGAAGGGATCAACCGGTGTGACGTCGTGTGCGCGCGGGCCTTGGCGGCGCTCCCGGTCCTGTGCGAGTACGCGGCGCCGTTGCTGCGCGAGGGAGGCGTTCTCGTCGCCTGGAAGGGCGCCGTCGACGCGGACGAGGCGAGGGATGCCGCGGCGGCCGCCGCACAGCTCGGCTTGACGATGCAACCCCCCAGAGCAGTCGTTCCGTTTCCCGGATCCGAGCGGCGGACGCTTCATCTCGCACGCAAGACCGCGCCCACCCCACCGGGGTTCCCTCGCCGGCCCGGGATCGCCACAAAACGCCCGCTGACTGCGAAGAATTCGCGCTGAGAGCGCACCAACTTCGGCACAAATGGCCCCATCCGGCCAGATCCGCCGCGCCCCCCGCTAGCGTCGGCCCCCTGATGGGCATCGTGTACGCCATCGCGAATCAGAAGGGCGGGGTCGGGAAGACCACCACGGCGGTCAACGTCGCCGCGTGCATCGCGGAGGCCGGCTACGAAACCCTGCTCGTCGATGTCGACCCGCAGGGCAACGCGACGGTCGGCGTCGGCGCGGATCGACAAGATGGCCTCGGGCTCTACGACGTCCTGTGCGGCGAGGCCGAGGCACCTGCCGCAGTGCGAGATACGCAGATCGAGCGCCTGTCGCTCCTCGCCTCGACGCCCGACCTTGCCGGCGCGACGATGGAGCTGCCGCGCCTGGCCGGGTCGGAGGGTCGGTTGCGCGACGCGCTCGCGGCCGTGCGCGAAGCCTACGCGTACACGCTGCTGGATTGCCCGCCCTCACTGGGGCCGCTCACGGTGAACGCCCTCGTGGCCGCGGATCGCGTGATCGTCCCGGTGCAGACCGAGTACTTCGCGCTCGAAGGCCTCGCCGGCCTGCTCGACACGCTGTCGCTGATCCAGCGCGAGCTGAACCCGCGCCTCACGGTCGCCGGGATGCTGCTGACGATGCACGACGCGCGGACCAAACTGGCGCAGGACGTCGAAGCCGAGGTGCGCCGCCACTTCCCGTCGCTCGTCTTCGACACGGTGATACCGCGCAACGTCCGCCTCGGCGAGGCCCCGAGCTTCGGCCGCCCGGTGATCCACCACGATCCGCACTGCGCGGGATCGGACGCGTACTTCGAGCTTGCCAAGGAGGTGGCCGCGCGTGGCTGAGCGCACTCGTGGCATGGGCCGCGGCCTCGCGGCGATCCTGTCCGCCGGTCCCGCTGAGACGGTGGCGGAGCTGCGGGATCTGCCGCTGGAGCTGATCTCGCCGAATCCGCATCAGCCGCGACGCACGTTCGACGAAAACGCGCTGGTCGCGCTCGCCGATTCGCTGAAGGATCGCGGCGTACTGCAGCCCGTGCTCGTTCGTCCATTGCACGGCGGAACGTACGAGCTGATCGCTGGCGAGCGGCGCTGGCGGGCGGCGCGACTGGCGAGCCTGGACACCATCCCGGCGATGGTCCGGCCGAATGACGATGCGGCATCGCTCGAGCTTGCGCTGATCGAGAACATGGCCCGCGAGGACCTCAACCCGCTCGAGGCCGCCCGAGCGGTGGCCGCCCTCGTGGAGGATCTGGGGCTCACGCGCGAGGAGGTCGGACGGCGCGTCGGCCGCTCGCGCGTCGCGATCTCCAACCTGCTGCGGCTACTCGAGTTGCCGGACGAAGCGCTCGGGCTGATCGGCGACGGCGTCCTGTCCGAGGGCCACGGCCGGGCGTTGCTGATGGCGCCGGATCACGACCGCCAGCGCCGCCTCGCGCGCGACGCTGCGGCGCACGCATGGTCGGTTCGCCAGACGGAGGCGCGCGCCCGAGCGGCCGCTCGCCGCGACGAGGACGAGATCTCGGCGAGCCGCGTCGAGGACACGATGCATCCCGATCAGTTCGAGGCCGCGTCGCGGCTCGGGGAGGCGTTCGGGCGCGTGCTCGGCGCTGACGTGCGGGTGACCCCGCGAGGGACCGGTTACCGCGTCCAGTTCGCGTTCGAAACGCTCGACGAGGCACTCGAGGCGGCCGAACGCCTCGGCGTCGCCGCGGTCGCTTGAACAGTCCCGACGGCCAGGACGCCTCGCTATCATCCGCGAGCCCACGGGCGATTAGCTCAGTCGGTTAGAGCGCTTCTCTGATAAGGAAGAGGTCCCTGGTTCGAATCCAGGATCGCCCACTGGCCCTAACGCCCCGCTCCGGCGGGGTTTCTTGTTTCTGCAGCACCGCGCGGCGCTCGTCCGCAGGGCGCTCCGCGGGAACGATCCGGGAACAGACCGCGACGCCGAGAGCGCTAGCCGGAGCTCGGGGTCGGTCCGCGGCGATCGCTTGGCGACAAGCTTCGCGCGGGCCTGACGGACTCGACCTTGACGGGCGCGGCCCGCTGCGCTGATGTGCCAAGTAGGAGACGCTCCGCTCCTCCCGTGGATCGACGACACCGGTCTCCGCGTCGACGGAAGTGCAGCGGCTCCGCGCCGTCGATCGCCACGACGTGCGCGAACGCCTTTCACGCTTAGCGCCGGCTCTCGAGGATGAGCAGCTGCCACGTCGCGGGACCTACGATCCCGTCGACTTTCAGGTGCGCGCGCTCCTGGAATGCCCGCGTGGCGTTCTCGGTGGCAGGTCCGAACGTGCCGTCGGCGCTCACGCCAAGCAGCTCCTGCACGGCCTTGACGGCTTCGCCCCGCTGCCCGCTCCGCACCGGCACGATCAGCTTCGCCCACGTTGCGGACCCCGCGACGCTGTCCGCGCTCAAGCCGTTCGCGGACTGGAACGCCTTCAGCGCCTTCCCGGTCGCGGGGCCGAACGCACCGTCCACCCCGATGTCCGTGCCGCGGTGTAGGAGAAGCCGTTGCAGCGCCCTGACGGCCACGTCCTTCTGTCCGGACTTCACCAGCGGCCACTCCACGCTCATGCGCACGCTCCTCATCGAGATGAGCGGCGGACTCTAGGGAACCGATCGGGGAACGCTCCGTCCGCCCCAGGAGCCTTCGCCGGCGAACTCAGCGTCGAGATACACGCGCGTGTCAGTCCGTCCGTTCCCGCCCGTCCTGGTCGCGCCCGACTCTCCCTGGACGCGAATAGGCTCTCGGGTCGAATCCGGGATCGCCGATGAAAAAGGCCCGCGGTGCGGGCCTTTTCCGTCTATCGAATCGATCGAGGTCTCAGGCGGTATTGACGGTGATCTTCGCCACGCCGATGACCAGGCCGCCGGCAAGCGCGTCGGTGCCGAACGTGTCGTTCAGCAGCGTCGCCGCCTCGTCCTTGAGCTTCACGGTGGTGCCCTCGAGCACGGCGGTGGATCCGTTTGCCTCGAGCGGCTGCAGCGTGCGGCCGTCGAGGAAGAACAGCGGCGCGCTGTCCGCGGCGACCTCGCCGTTCACGGACACCTTCCCGGTCAGGACGGAGGCGCCCGGATCCACGACGAAGTCGGTCAGCTCAACGGTCGTGCCACCGCCAGTCAGGCTGAGCCCGCTGCCGTCGTGGTCGATCTCGCCCTGGACGAACGGCGACACGGAGCCGGGCGTGTAGTACGTCACGTTCCCGCCGGTGATCGGGAAGCGCGCCACGCCGGCCTTCGTGATCTTGGCTGTGCCAAGGGGCGCGGGCGTCAGCTTGAGCGTGCCGAGCGCATCGACGAAGCCGGCGTCGAGCTTCACCTCGGTGTGGCGCCCGGAGAGGCTGTCGATCTGCGCGACAGGCTCGGCCGGCGCAACGGCGGCTGACGCGGTCGGCTGCTCGTCGTCGCCGCACGCTGCGGCGCCGAGCGCGAGCACGGCAACGGTGGCCAGAGCGGCCAACGGGCGGAACATGGAAGGCCCCTTTCGGAGTGGAGGAGATACGGCTCTCGGTCCTAGGAGCCGTATTCGCACCAGGCCCCGAAGCGGATGCATGGGGCGCGTCGCGCTGCTCGGACACCACCGCGGGGCACTCCGCGCGACGCCTATACTGGGGCGTCCGGCACCTGGGTTACAAGGAGCGCCCCGCTTGCAGGAGATGGTCATCTACGGCGTGAGCTTCGACATGGTCGGCAAGCAGCCGATCGTCTTGCTCAAGGCCGTCGACACGAACAAGTTCCTGCCGATCTGGATTGGTCATCCGGAGGCCGCCGCCATCCTCATGAAGCTGCAGGGAGCTTCCACCCCGCGGCCGATGACGCACGACCTGCTGTTCGAGATGCTCGGCGAACTCGATGTGAACTGCTCGCGGGTCTCGGTCACCGAACTGCGCGAGAACACGTTCTACGCATCGATCACGCTCACGGTCAACGGTCGCGAGGTAGAGATCGATTCGCGTCCCAGCGACGCCCTGGCGCTTGCCGTGCGCTCAGGCGCGCCGATCTTCGCCGCGGAGGACGTCATCGCCGAGTCGGCGATCGAGTTCGAGCACGAGGTCGAAGACACCGAAGAGGTCGTGGACAAGTTCAAGGAGTTTCTCGACCAGGTCTCGCCCGAGGACTTCCAGGGCGGCGGCGACTAGCCGCTACGCCGGCGCGCGGGCCAGCGCCAGGTCCAGCACTCGGCCGACGAACGCCGCGAACGAGATGCCGGCCGCCTCGGCGGCCTGCGGCAGCAGCGAGGTCTCGGTCAACCCCGGGATCGCATTTGCCTCGAGCAGGGTCAGCTCGCCTGTCTCGTCCTCCAGGATCAGGTCGACTCGCGCGAAGCCGTAGCAACCAAGCACGCGATAGGCGTCGAGCGCCAGCGCTTGGGCGCTGCGTGTCGTGTCGCCGCCGAGCTCAGCCGGACACACGAACTCGGTACGACCGATCTCATAGCGTGCCTCGAAGTCGTAGCGGTCGCCGCCGCGCGGGATCGCCTCGACCACGGGCAGCGCCTCGGGCCCATCGGGCCCGTCGAGTACGGCCACGGCGAGCTCCCGCCCAGCGACGTGGCGCTCGAGCAGCACCTTCGTGTCATACGAGAACGCGGCGACGATCGCGGCCGGGACCTCGGCAGCGGTGGGCGCGAATCGCACGCCGAGCGAGGAGCCCTGTGCTGCCGGCTTGACGACGATAGGGAAGTCGAGCCGCTCCTCGATCGCCGGCAGGGCATGGGCGGCCCCGAGCGACTCGAACGCCGTCTGGCTGAATGCGTAGAAGTCCGGGGTCGGCAGGCCGGAGTCGCGGAACGTGTGCTTGGCCAGCACCTTGTCCATACAGCGCATGCACGCCGAAGGCCCAGACGCCGTGTAGGGGATGCCGACCAGTTCGAGGATCTCCTGAACGGTCCCGTCCTCCCCGTCGCGTCCGTGGAGGGCGACGAATGCGACATCGGGTCGCGTTGCCTCCAGCTGCTCGACGAGATCGGGCCCGACGTCGATCGGCACCGCATCGTGGCCCAAGCGTTCGAGTGCGTCGCGAACCCGAGCGCCGGATCGCAGCGAGACCTGGCGCTCGAGCGACTGGCCGCCCTCCAGCACGGCGATACGACTCATCTCTCGCCGCCGGCGCGCCGGCGCAGCGGCAGGATCCGCGCGCTCGGCTCCTCGTCGGCCGCCGGGACACGCCGCGGCGGCGAGTGCTCGGCGCCGGTCAGTGTCGAGTACAGCCGCACCTGCTCGCTGACGACCTTGCCGATCCGCCTCACGCCCTCGCGCAGATCGTCCTCGGAGACCCCTGCGAAGTTGAGTCGCATCGACGAGCCGCCACGACCGTCTAGGTAGGCCGCGCGGCCCGGGACGAAAGCGACGTGCTCACGCAGGGCGCGGGCCAGCAGGTCTGAGGTATCGATGTAGTCGGGCAGTGTCGCCCAGACGAACATCCCGCCCTCGGGACGGGTCCACTCGGTCTCGCGCGGCAAATGCTCCGCGAGCGCGTCGAACATCGTGTCGCGACGTCGGCGGTAAAGCTCGCGCAGCCGCGCGAGCAGGTCGCGCCAGTTGCGCTGCGCGAAATACTCGACAACGAAGTGCTGGCCGAACGTCGACGAGCACAGATCGGCGCCCTGTTTGCCGAGGTTGAGCTTCTCGAGCACCGGCCGCGGGGCGGCCGTCCAGCCGAGTCGGAGGCCTGGCGCCAGGATCTTCGAAAACGTGCCCAGGTAGATGACGTACTCGCCGCCGTCGAGCGCGTAGAGCGGCGGGAGCGGATCGCCGGAGTACCGCAGCAAACCGTACGGGTTGTCCTCGAGCACGAACAGCTCGCGCCGGCTGGCCAGCTGCACGAGGAGCCGGCGCCGCTCGAGCGACATCGTCACGCCTGCGGGGTTCTGGAACGTCGGCACCGTGTAGACGAACTTCGGCGTCCGACCATCGCGATCGAGCCGGTCGAGCGTCTCCTCGAGCCGGTCGATGCGCATCCCGTCGGCGTCCATCTCGATCTGAACGACGTCGGCTTGATACGCGCAGAACGTCGGAACGGCACCGGGGTATGTCGGGCCTTCGGCGACTATCACGTCCCCGGGATCGATGAGTGTCTTGCAGACGAGATCGATCACCTGCTGCCCGCCGGTCGTGACGAGCACGTCGTCGGACGCAACGTCCATCCCCTCGGCGGCCATCACCTCGACGATGCAAGCCTTGAGTTCGTCGATCCCCTCTGTCGGCCCGTATTGCAGCGCGCGCGCCGAGGCGTCCACCGCGACGCGCGCCATCAGCGCCGCCATGTCCTCGGAGGGGAACGTCGTGGTGTCAGGCAGTCCGCCGGCGAGCGAGATCACTTCGGGTCGTGCCGTAATCGCCATCATGTCGCGCATGGCGGAGGACTTCATGCCCTGCGTCCGTTGCGCGAACAGCCCGGCGTAGCGCTCGAGGTCGCGCGCGGTCGTGCGCGACCGGCTCATACCGGGAGATTCGCCGCCGGAGCCCGGGTCCCTTGGCGTCTCGTCTATCGTCATGCCGCCCGGGCACCCTACCGCGCATGGACTTCACCCTTGACCTCCTCCAGGGCGCCGGATTGGCGGCCGCGATAGGTATCCGGCCGTTCCTGCCGGTGCTGCTCGCCGGCGCACTCGCGTCGTCCGACACCGGCCTCGACTTCAGCGGGACCGACTTCAGCTTCCTGGAGGCCTGGCCGTTTCTCCTTGGGGTGCTCGTCCTCGTCGCAGCGCTTGACATGGCAGGTCGCCGCGCCGGACGTGACGCCGTCGACCGCCCGCCGCTGCTGTACATGCTGGCCGGCGTGGCGCTCGTGCTCGGGGCGCTCGTGGCGGCCGGATCCGTCGCCGATCGCTCGGACGAGTGGTGGGCGGGCGCGATCGTCGGGCTGGCTTGCGCCGCGCTGGGCTTCCAGGCGACGCGATCGCTGCTCAGCCGCGTGCGGAGGCGTCTCGATGACCAGGCGGCGAACGCGCTGCCTGTGTATGCCGAAGGCGCCGCGCTGGGCGCCGCCGCGGTGTCGATCCTGTTCCCGCCACTCGCGCTGCTGGTCATCGGGGCGCTCATCTGGCTGCTGACAGGCGGGCGCCGACGGGCTGGCGAGAAATACGCCGGCCTGCGCATCCTTCGCTAGCGCGCCGTGACCGGTCGCAAGAAGCTCATCCTCGCGGTCATCGACGCGATGAAGCCGGCGATGCTGGAGAAGGCGATCGAGTCCGGACGGGCGCCGTCACTCGCCCTGCTCATGCAGCGCGGCCATCACACCGGCGAGTGCGTGGCGGCGTTCCCATCGGTGACGCCCGTCTGCTCCGCGTCGATAGCGACCGGAACCGCGCCCGACCGCCATCTCATCCCGTCGATGAACTGGTACCACCGCGGCGAGGAGCGCTACGTCGAGTACGGCACGAGCTTCAGGGCGTCCCAGGCGTTCGGTTTCAAGCGCTCGCTGACCGACACGATCTACCGGATGAACGGCGAGCACCTTTCGGCCGAGACACCCACGGTGTTCGAGACCCTGGACGACGCGGATGTGCGCACCGCCGGCACGACGTATCTGATGTACCGGGGCCGCCACCGCCACGAGGTGACGAACGAGACCGCGCTCACGCGGATCGCCTCGACCGTGTTCAAAGACCCGGTGCTCGGACCGCGCGAGTTCTTCTACGCCGACCTGTTCGCGTCGCGCCGTACCGGCTGCCGGTCACAGCTCGGACTTCCCGGCGTTCGCGACCAGCATGCCGGCTGCGTCGGCCAATACCTGGTCGAGCACGACCTGTTCGACTTCCTGCTGCTCTCCTTGCCTGACAACGACACCCACTCCCACAAGCACGGCCCGGACGGCCAGGTGACATCGTTGGCGGCCGCCGACCAGCAGATCGAGCGGCTCATGCACGCAGCCGGCGGCCCGGACGCGTTCCTGGAGGACCACGCCGTGATCGTCTGCTCGGATCACTCGCAGTCGCAGGTCGAGGACGAGATCGACCTTTTCCGCGCGTTCGACGGCTTCGGCGTGCTGCCGCCGAGCGGCGTGCGCGAGACCAGAGACGGCACGGCAGAGATCGCCGTCTGCCCGAACTCGCGGGCGGCGCAGGTCTATGTGCTCGATCGAGAGGAGCGGACACGAATGATCCCCCGTGTCGTGCGCACACTGCTCGCTCTCGACGGCGTCGACCTTGTGATGCACCTGACCGACCACCCCGACGGCGAGGCCGCGGTGCGCTCCGAACGCGGGGAGCTGCGGTTCGCGCCTCGCGGAGATCTCGCCGACCTGCGTGGCGATACGTGGAGCGTGGACGGCGACCTCGATGTCCTGGCCCTCGCAGTCCGCGACGACCGCGTCAGCTCGGCGCGATATCCGGACGCGCTGGCGCGTGTCTGGGCGGCGCTGCGCTGCCGAACAGCCGGCGAGGTGCTTGCATCGGCCCGGCCCGGCTGGGAATTCCTCGACTGGGGCCGTTCTCACCACATCGGCGGGGGTTCACACGGCTCACTGCACGCGAACGACTCGCTCGGCTCGCTGCTGTGGTGTGGGACCGGACCCGACGGCGTGTCCGCGCGCGAGCAGTGGACGCTGCGCGACATCGTGCCGATGATCCTGGACCACTTCGACACGCGCTGAACACGGCTTATGGTCCGGACGACCGTTTCACGTGAAACGGTCGCGCGCAGGCAGCCGCTCGGTTCAGGCTGGTAGCCCGCTCGCGCGCCCCCGCGGCGCGCGCGCATTCAGATGACGGGCCGGGCTCGTTCGGGTGCTTCGGCGCGGGCCGGGCTCGTTCGGGTGCTTCGGCGCCGCAGCGGAGCGGTGTGGATTTGGGCCCGTTACCTTGGGCCCGGCTCGCCTGCTCCGGTGCGGCCGTCGGTGGGCGCAGCGTGTGTGCCCCAGTGGGATTGTGTCCGCAGAGCGTTTCACGTGAAACGCTGTCGGCTTGCGCCGCGACAGGGCGGGGCGCGTGCTGCGTGCCACGTCGCCGGTTGGCTTGCGGCCCAGGGCAGGGTGGTGCCCGCCCCGAGCGTTTCACGTGAAACGCTTCTGGATGCGCACTGCGCCTTGTGTACGCCGCTCGCGCGTTCGGCGCCGAGTTCGCTCGCATGCTTCGCGCGCGGCTCGGTGATCTGGCTGCGCTCGGTCTGCCGCCCGGAGCGTTTCACGTGAAACGGTGCCGGGTTGGGCGAGTGGACGGGTCGGCGAATTCTCCAACGTCCACGCGCGGCGCGCGCTCGACGCGCGTGCGCGTGCGCGGGGTCGGTCAGCGGGTTCGTCGCGTCTCGCGCTTTCAGCGGTACGCGTCGGGTTGCTGCTCTCCGGATCGTGGCCGCTCGAGCGTTTCACGTGAAACGGTGGCGCGGACGGCGGCGCGAACGTCGCGGCCAGCCCCGGGTTGCGTCAGGGCGCGGGGCGCAGCACCTGCTCGATGGACAATGCACGCCGCGCGGATCCGCACGTGATCAGCACCGCGTTCAGCCACGGGTCCTCCTCGGCCGGGTCGTAGCGCTGTGGCATGTGGGTTCGCATTACCGCGATCGACTGCTCGCGTCTCACGCCGATCACGCCGCCGCGGGCGCCGGTCATCCCGACGTCGGTGATGTATGCGGTTCCGCCTGGCAGCACGCGCGCGTCGGCCGTCGGAACGTGTGTGTGCGTTCCGACCACGGCGGTGACCTTGCCGTCGAGGTACCAGCCCAGGGCGACCTTCTCGCTGGTCGCCTCGGCGTGCATGTCAACCAGGACGTGATCGGCGCCGGCGACCTCGGTGAGAGCCTCGTCGGCGACCAGCAGCGCGGGCGCGGCCTGGTTCATGTAGAGGTTCCCGGCTAGGTTTACGACTCCGAGCGAGACACCGCCGCGCTCGACGATCGCGGTCCCCCGGCCGGGCTGGGTGGGGAGGAAGTTCGCCGGGCGGATGATGTCGCGGCGCTCCTCCAGATAGGGCCATACGTCTCGGTGGCGGTAGGTGTGGTTGCCGAGCGTGATCACGTCGGCGCCTGCCTTGAACAGCTCGTCGGCGTGCTTGGCCGTGATGCCGATCCCGCCGGCAGCGTTCTCGCCGTTGACGATCACGAAGTCCGCCGCAAGCTCCGCGCGCACGTCGCCGAGCATTGTCTTGAGTACGCGCCGGCCCGACGAGCCGACCACGTCTCCGACGAAGAGGATCGCGGTCAAGCCGCAGACGCTAGTGCACCGTCGGCGCCCCGCGCATACTTGAGGAATGCAGGAGCGCGAGGAGGGCATCGGCGCCGGCGGGGTCGAGAACCCGCCGCACGAGCGCGATCCAAGCGATCCGCCCGCTCCGCCTGCCGGCGCCACGCCGCATCCGGTCGAGCCTGTGGTGGTGCCGCGCTGGATCCAGGCGGTCGTGCTGCCGCTCGCGATAGTCGGCGGCTACCTCCTGATCAGGGCCGCCGGGCCAGTCGCGCTGATCTTCATCGTCGCGGCGCTGATCGCGCTGCTGCTCAATCCGTTCGTCGTGATGCTCCAGCGCGCGCGCGTACCCCGAGGGCTCGCCGTGCTCTGCGTGTACTTGGCCCTGATCGTCGTTCTGGCGAGCATCGTCGCCGTGCTTGCGGACCCGATCGGCGACCAGGCGTCGAAGTTCTCGAACGCCGTCCCGGGCATCGTGGACGATGCAAACGAGGCGCTTTCGGAGCTCCAGACGTGGCTCGATGACAACGGGATCGACGTCGAGGTCGCGGCGCAGGGCGAGACCGCCCTGGAGACGCTCGGCGACCAGGTGACCGAGGGCTCGGGCGAGCTTGTGTCGTTCACCCGTGAGGCGATCACGACGGTGATCGAGGGCTCGATCGCGCTGATTCTGATCGTCGTGATCTCGGTCTACATGCTGCTTTACGGCGAACGAATCGGCGCGGCTGTGCGGTCGGTTGTGCCGCGCGGCGACGGGACACCCGAGGACGACTACCCGACTCGCGTGCAGCGTGCGGTCTTCGGCTACGTCCGCGGTCAACTCGCGTTCTCCGTGATCATGGGCACGAGCGCCGGCGTCGCACTGTGGATCATGGGGGCCCTCGGCGTGTTCCCGGACGGGAAGACGTACGCGATCGTGTTCGGCGCCTGGTACGGCTTCGCCGAGTTGATTCCGTACGTCGGTCCGGCGATCGGCGCGCTACCGCCGATCGTGGTCGCGCTATTCAGTGGCGAGCCGCTCGACGCACTCTGGCTTACGATCATGTTCACCGCGCTGCAGCAGATCGAGGGGCACATCGTCGCCCCCACGGTGTTCTCGCAGGCGCTGCGGATCAACCCGATCCTGGTCATCTTCGCGCTGCTCATCGGCGGCCGCCTGTACGGCTTTGCCGGCGCCTTCCTCGCCTTGCCGCTCGCCGCCGTCGTGCGCGAGAGCGTGGTCTATTTCCGCGAGCACCTCGTGCTTGAGCCGTGGGGGACGCCTACCGCGGCTGAGCTTGGCTACAAGACGCGGCCACCGACGCCGCCGGCCGCGGCCCGGCGCTGCCCCGAGTGCGGTACACCGGCGGACGACGAGGCCGCGTATTGCGTCGCATGCGGGACCGAACTGGCCGGCGCCGATGAGGCAGCGGCCGCTGCGTCGGCCGCGCCGTCGTAGATAGCCTGAGGTGGATGGCAGCGTCACGGACCGATGCACCCGAGGCGCTGCGAGCGGAGTCCCTCTCGAAGGCGTATGGCGAGCGCCGCGCGCTCCAGGATGTCTCGTTCACGGCCGCGCCGGGCGAGCTCGTCGCGATAATCGGGCCCAACGGCGCCGGCAAGACGACGCTGCTGCAGATCCTGGCGGGGGCGCTACCGCAGACTTCCGGCAGCGTCTCGCTCGACCGCAGGGAGGTCGGCTGGGTTCCGCAGCAGCCGGCGATCTACTCGAAGCTGTCGGTGCGCGAGAACCTGCGCCTGTTCGCGCGGCTGGAGAAGGTCCGTGAGGTCGACGCCGTCGTCGAGCGCATGCTCGATCAGACCGAGCTGGGCGAACGGGCCGGCGATCCTGTCGGCACGCTCTCGGGCGGCAACCAGCAGCGGGTGAACATCGCGGTCGGCCTGCTCGGCGACCCGTCGGTCCTGCTGCTCGACGAGCCATCCTCCTCGCTCGATCCGCGCCAGCGCGAGCGACTGTGGGGCTTCGTCGCCGGGCTCGCGCGCGATGGCGGCACGACGGTCGTCTTCTCGACCCACAACGTCGCCGAGGCCGAGCGCTACGCCGACCGCCTGCTCGTGCTGGCCGATGGCGAGCTGCTGTTCACGGGAACCCCGGCGGAGCTGGAGCAGGCGACGGGCGAGCACGAGGCGATCGACTTCGAGGGCGCGTTCGTGCGCTTCCTGCGCGGCCGGGGGCACTGACGTCCGTGCGCTGGCTGCTGCTCAAGGACCTGCAGATCCTGCGGCGTTCTCCGCTGTTGGTCGCCCTGCTCGTCCTCTATCCGCTGATCGTGGCGCTGCTGGTCGGCGCCGCGCTCTCGTCGGGGCCGGAGAAGCCGAAGGTCGCGTTCGCGAACCTCGTGCCGCCCGGCGAGGCGACGATCGATGTCGGCGGCAGACAGCTCGACGCCACGAGCTACGCGTCGGAGCTCTTCGACGCGGTCGACCCGATCCGAGTGGACACACGCGAAGAGGCGATCGAGAAGGTCGAGTCGGGGGAGGCGCTCGGCGCGCTCGTGATCCCGCCCGACGTGATCAAGCGCCTGCAGGGCACGCTCGGGCTCGGCGGCGGCGACCCAGCGACCGTCGAGGTCTACTACAGCGCCGAGAACCCGCTCAAGCGCCGCTACGTGCAATCGACGATCGACTCGACGCTCGCCGACGCCAACAAGGCTCTTTCCGACGCGATCTTCAAGGAGGCCGCCGGCTACCTGAGCCTGATCGTGGAGGGCGGAAACGTCGCGCTGCCGCTCGTCGGCGAGGTAGACATACTCGGGCTGCGCAGCACGCAGTCGATCATCGACGCCGCGATCGCGGGCCTGCCCGAGGACTCGCCGTCGCGCGTGGCGCTCGAGCAGGTCTCGCGCTTCGCGCGCCTCGCGGCGGACAACCTCGACGTGTCCCGGCCGATCCTTGCCTCGATCTCGAGCCCCGTCCGAGTCGAGGAGCGGGCGATCTCGGGCTCAAGCACGGCGCTCGACGTGTTCGGGGTGGAGGTCGCGGTCGTGCTCTCGCTGATGTTCGTGACCGTGCTTCTCGCTGCGGGCATGCTCGCGCTCGAGCGCGAGGAGCATGCGTTCGGCCGACTCGTGCGCGGGCTGGTCTCCCGCTCGGCGCTGCTGGCGGAGAAGATCGGCCTGGCCGGGCTGTGCGCCTGGGTGCTTGCGGCGGTGATGCTCGCCGTGCTCGTCGCGTTCCTCGATCTGGGCTGGAGCCGGACGCCCGTTTGGCTCGCAGTGCTCGCCGTGGCGGCGATCGCGTTCGCTGCGCTGGGGGTCGCGATCGGCGGGCTCACCCGCGAGGTGCGCGCCGCCTCTTTGCTGGCATTCATGCTCGCGCTGCCGGTCGCGGCGTTGGCGCTGATCCCGTCCGGCGCGGTGAGCGGAACCCTGTATGACGTGATCCGGATCGTCTCCGCCGCGTTTCCGTTCAAGCCGTCGCTCGACGCGCTCGATGCGGCCCTCAACGGCGGCGACCTGCTCGTCCCGCTGCTTCACCTGGCCGCGCTTGCACTTGCGTTCGCGGCGATCGCGCGGTTGGCGCTGCGGCGCTTCGCCTGACCCGCTGGGCACTAAGCTGCAAAGCGTGTTCCCGGCCACTCGCATGCGCCGCCTCCGCAAGACCGGACTGCTGCGCGGACTCGTGCGCGAGACCGAGCTGTCGGCCTCCCACCTCGTCTACCCGATGTTCGTGCGCCACGGCATCGACGGCCGCATCCCGATCCCGAGCATGCCCGGCATCGACCACCTCTCGATCGGCGCGGCCGTCGACGAGGCCGGCGAAGCCGCGGCGCTCGGTATCCCCGCCGTGTTGCTGTTCGGCCTGCCGGCCTCGAAGGACGAGGACGGCTCCGGCGCGTGGGACGACGAGGGCATCGTTCAGCTCGCCACGCGCGCGATCAAGGCCGCTCATCCCGATCTCCTGGTGATCTGCGACCTGTGCCTGTGCGAGTACACCAGCCACGGTCACTGCGGCGTGCTGCGCGACGACGGCGTCGTCGACAACGACCTCACGCTGGAGCTGCTCGCGCGCACCGCCGTTTCGCAGGCCGACGCCGGCGCGGATGTCGTGGCGCCGAGCGACATGATGGACGGGCGCGTCGGCGCGCTCCGGGCCGCGCTGGACGAGCACGGCCTCGACGAGACGCCGATCATGGCCTATTCCGCGAAGTACGCGTCCGCGTTCTACGGGCCGTTCCGTGAGGCCGCCGAGTCCGCGCCGGCGCGCGGCGACCGGCGCGGCTACCAGATGGACCCCGCCAACGCGCTCGAGGGCGTGCGCGAGGCCGAGCTCGACGCCGCCGAGGGAGCCGACGTGATCATGGTCAAGCCGGCGCTGCCCTACCTGGACGTGATCCGCCGCGTCAAGGACTCGACGCGCC
Organism: uncultured Solirubrobacteraceae bacterium; assembly: GCA_963835735.1. GTDB lineage: Bacteria > Actinomycetota > Thermoleophilia > Solirubrobacterales > Solirubrobacteraceae > DASQMT01. Next base: position 346,172 of record CAWIGP010000009.1, on the reverse strand, counting down.
TGCCGGTCGCCGCCTACAACGTCAGCGGCGAGTACGCCATGCTCAAGGCCGCCGCCGCGGCCGGCCTGCTCGACGAGCGCCCTGCTGTGCTCGAGACGCTGACCGGCATCCGGCGCGCGGGCGCCGACATCGTGATCACCTACCACGCAAAGGACGTCGCGAGATGGCTGTAGCGCGGTCCAAGGTCCGCAGCCGCCGCGGCGGAGCCGCGGTCCCGCTGGACGAGACCGACAAGCAGCTCCTGAACCTGATGCAAGGCCGCTTCCCGCTCGACCCGCGCCCGTTCGCGCGCGTCGCCGAGCTGGCGAAGTTGAGCGAGGCCGACGTGCTCGAGCGGGTCGAGTTCCTGCTCGACAAGCGAATCATCCGTGAGATCACGCCGATCTTCGACACGCGCGCGTTCGGCTATCAGTCGATGCTCGTCGCCGCCAAGGTCGACGCCGAGCACCCGCACCGCGCCGCGCAGTTCATCAACACGCATCCGGGCGTCACTCACAACTACCTGCGCGACCACCACTTCAACCTCTGGTTCACGATCGCGGTGGAGCCGGACTCGAAGCTCGGCCTCGACGGCACGCTCGACGTGATGGCCGAGCGGACAGGCGCAGCCTCGATCCGCCAGCTCCCGACGATCAAGCTGTTCAAGATCCGGATGGACCTCGAGATGGAGGGCGACACCGACGCGCTGAGCGCCGCCGGCGAGGCGGTCGAGCCGATGGAGCTCGACCCGATCGCTCTGACCGAGGAGGACATCGCCACCGTACGCGCGACCCAGGGCCCGATGCCCGTGGTCTCTGAGCCGTACGCTCCGGCGGCCGAGCGGCTCGGCGTCACGGTCGACACGGTGCTCGAGCGCCTGGAGTCGCTGCGCGAGCGCGGCGGACTGCGCCGCGTAGCCGCGATCCTCTACCACCGACGCGCCGGCTTCTCCGCCAACGGGATGGGGGTGTGGGCGGTGCCCGACGAGGAGATCCTCGAGACCGGCAAGCGGATGGCCGCCTTCCGCGGGATCTCGCACTGCTACCAGCGCCCCACGTACTCGGACTGGCCGTACTCCGTCTTCACGATGGCGCACGGTCGATCCAAGGAGGAGTGCGACGCGATCCTCGACTCGATCGCCGACACCACCGGGATCACGGACCGCGCGACGCTGTACTCGAGCACCGAGTTCAAGAAGGTGCGGATGCTCTACTTCACCGACGCGTTCGCGCGCTGGGAAGAGGAGCACGCGCGCTGAGCACCTCGCTGTCGGACACCCGTTCGGCGGAGCTCTACCAGCGGGCCGTCCGCCTGATCCCGGGCGGGGTCAACTCGCCCGTGCGCGCGATGCACGCGATCGGCCGCGATCCGATCTTCATCGAGCGCGCCGAGGGTGCGGAGATCACCGATGTCGACGGCAACACCTACATCGACTACGTCTGCTCGTGGGGGCCGTTGATCCTCGGCCACGCCCACCCGGCAGTGGTCGGGGCGGTCACGGAGGCCGCTTCGCTGGGTACGAGCTACGGCGCACCGACCGTGGGCGAAGTCGAGCTGGCCGAGCTCGTGACCCAGCGCATGCCCGCGGTCGACATGCTGCGGATGACTTCTTCGGGTACCGAGGCGACGATGAGCGCGATCCGCCTGGCCCGCGCCGCCACCGGCCGCGAGACGGTCGTCAAGTTTGCGGGCGCGTATCACGGACACGTCGACGGTCTGCTCGCGCAGGCCGGGTCCGGGCTTGCCACGCAGGGCATCCCGGCGTCGCCCGGCGTGCCGGAGTCGGCGGCGCGGGCGACCGTGGTCGTGCCCTGGAACGATGCGGACGCCGTGCGCGCCGCGCTCGAGCAGCATGACGTCGCAGGGCTGATCGTGGAGCCGTACGCGGCCAACATGGGCGTAGTCCTGCCGGCGCCCGGCTTCCTCGACCTGCTGCGCGATCTCACGACGGAGCACGGCGCGCTGCTGATCTTCGATGAGGTGATCACCGGATTCCGGGTGTCCGCCGGCGGCGCGCAGGAGCTCACCGGCGTGCTGCCCGACATCACGGTGATGGGCAAGGTGGTCGGCGGCGGTCTTCCCGCCGCGGCGTACGGCGGCGCGATCGAGCTGATGAACCGGATCGCGCCGGCGGGCGACGTCTACCAAGCCGGGACGCTGTCCGGGAACCCGCTCGCCGTCGCCGCCGGCCGCGCCACGCTCGAGCGGCTCGACGAGGACGCGTACGTCCATCTCGCCGCCACGACGGAGGCGCTCGTCGCCGGCTTGCGCGAGGCGGCGGGGCACCGTCCGGTGCAGATCGAATGGGCGCCCGGGCTGCTGACGGTGTTCTTCTCCGAGCAGCCGGTACACGACTACGCGGGTGCCGCGGCGTGCGACACCCAGGCGTACGCCGCGTGGTGTCGCGCGCTGCTGGCCCGTGGCGTATATCCGCCGCCGTCGCAGTTCGAGGCCTGGTTCCCGTCGCTCGCCCACACGCACGAGCACGTCGCACGCACCGTGGAGGTCGCGGCGGCGGCGTTCTCCGAAGTCGCATGAGGGACGTACTCGACCGGCTGGCCGACGCGCTGCGCACCGACGGCGGCCTGATGGCCCAGGCCGTCGCCGATGCCCGGCCGGCCGACGGGACGCTTGGCGCTGCAGCTGCCGCCGGCCCGCGCGCCGCCGGGCGGGAGGACGACTACGCATTGCTCGTCGAGGCGATCGTCGAGGGCTACCTGCAGCACTACGGAACCGGCCGGGTGATGCGCCCCGAGGATCCCGACCTCGCGCTGTTGGCCGGCGACCGTCTCTACGCGCTCGGCCTTGCGCGGCTTGCCGAGCTGGGCGACCTCGACGCGGTGGCCCAGCTCGCCGACGTCATCTCGCTGGCGGCGCAGGCGCACGCCGAGGGCGACGCCGAGCGCGCGGAGGCGGTCTGGGCCGCCGGCGTGGCGGCCGTCGCACACGGCAGCGGGCCCGAGCTGGAGGCCGCCAAGGCTGCCGCTCGGGCTGGCGATACGGGCGCCGCTCGGGCGCTCCGCGCCGCCGCGCCCGAACCGTGACCGGGTGGGGCCTAGATCACGCCGGCGTCGTTATTGTTCAGCGCGCCGCCCATGGCCGACGGACGTAGAGAGCCTCAGAGCAAGTACACCCTCGATCGCGGGATGCCCGGCGCGTTCGAGGGCGAGACGATCACGCGCCGGCGGTTCATGACCGGGACCGTCCATGGAGCCGGAGCGATCGCGGTAGCCGCGTTCGCGCTCCCGGCGCTCGGATTCGCCGCCGGCACGGCACTGTTCGAGCGCCCGCCGGTCACCTGGCAGGCGATCGGGGCAACCGAGGACTTCCCCGACGACACCTATCTGCCGCGCGTGATCACGGAGGTCGCCGGCGTCGGCCAGGTCGGCCGTACGTCGATCTACGTGCGCGCTCGCGCCGACGACGACACCCCGCCGAACCCGCCCGGATACGACGAGCCGTTCATCGCGTTGTCGACGCGCTGCATGCACCTCGGCTGTCCTGTGCGGTACATCGATGCCGCGGAGCGGTTCGTGTGTCCTTGCCACGGCGGCGTGTACAACTTCGAAGGGGGCGTCGACGGCGGCCCGCCGGTGCGCCCGCTCGACCGCTTCTATACACGCGTACGGAATGGCCAGGTCGAGGTCGGCCCGCGCTACTCGGTCAACAGCGAGTTCCGGCGCTTCCCCTCCTACCGCGACCCCGCACAGGACCTCGACGGCATCGGCCAGTACCTCTACCCGGGCCGGTTCTCGACACCGAAGATGGACTGATGAAGCTGCCACTCCCACCTCTTCCCGCCGCGCTCAAGCCGAAGCCCCAGCGCCCGCAGGAGGCCGAGCACGACACGCCGGTCGAGCAGGTCAAGGAGGCCGGGATCGCGAGCGTCACCTGGATCGACGAACGGACGTCGCTTTCCGGCCCGGCGCGCTGGGTCATGTTCCGCAAGGTCCCCAAGGGGACCAACTGGTTCTACACGCTGGGCTCGGCGACGCTGTTCGCATTCCTGTCCCAGGCCACGACAGGCGTCTTCCTCGCCATGTACTACGACCCCTCGGTCACGAACGCGTACGAGTCCACTCGCTACATCACCAACGAGGTGTTCCTCGGCGAGTTCGTGCGCGGCATGCACAAGTGGGGCTCGACGGTGATGGTGGTCCTCATCTGCCTGCACATGGCGCGCACGTTCTTCTTCGGCGCCTACAAGTACCCGCGCGAGCTGAACTGGGTGATCGGCGTCGTGCTGCTGATCCTCACGTTCGTGATGGCATTCACCGGCTACCTGCTGCCGTTCGACCAGCGCTCGTACTGGGCCACGATCGTGGGCGTGAACATCAACGGCACCGGGCCGATCGTCGGCCCGTTCCTGTCGGACTTCCTGCGCGGCGGCGCCGAGTTCGGCTCGACGACGCTGTCACGGTTCTACGCGATCCACATGCTGCTGATACCAGTGGCGATAGCCACGCTGATCGGCGCGCACCTCTACCTGGTCACGAAGCTCGGGACGACCGCGCCGCCGTGGCTGAAGGCGGAGGGCGAGGACGGGCTGCGGGAGGAGCGGGTTTGATCGAGAGGGTTCACCCGTGAACCAGCGCGAGAAGGAGCTCTACCTCCGCGAGTACTCGCTGCTCAAGGCGCAGGGGAAGCCGTTCTTCCCCTATGCCGTGGCGAAGGACTCCGTGATGGCGTGCATCGTGCTGCTGTCGATCATCACGTTGTCGATCGTCCTCGGCGCCGAGCTCGGGCCCAAGGCCGACCCGACGACGACCACGTACGTGCCGAGGCCGGAGTGGTACTTCTTCTTCCTCTTCGAGGTGCTGCGGGTCATCAAGCCCCCGGTGCTCACCTCGTTCGCCACGATCGGCGTGCCGACGATCTGCATGATCCTGCTGATCGCGCTGCCGTTCATCGACCGCGGGCCGGAGCGGCGGCCCGAGCGGCGGCCGATCGCCACGATCGCCGGCATCCTCACGATCTTCGCGATGGGCTACCTGACCTACCTCGGCGCGGCGGCCGGCTCGCCGAACGAGATCGAGTACGAGGTGGCGGCGGAATTCGAGTCGGGCAAGCTCGTGGTCGCGCAGTCCGGCTGCCTCGCCTGCCACAAGATCGGCCACAACGGCAACGACGGGCCAGGCCCGGACCTGACCAACATCGGCAACGAGCTGCCGAGGGCCGCGATCCTGCGCACGCTCGAGAACCCCACCGCGCCGATGCCGTCGTTTGCCGGAATGCCCGAGGAGAAGAAGACCGCGATGGTCGACTTCCTCTCCCAGCTGCGCGGCGAGCAGTAGTAGGTTCACGCCGCCATGGCGTCCCCGCAGGCCCGAACGGGCACCTTGGAAGAGGGCCAGGTGCGCGCGATGTTCGACCGCGTCGCGCGTGTCTACGACCTGATGAACTCGCTGATGACCGCGGGCCTGCACCACCGCTGGCGTGAGCGCGCCGCCGACCTGGCCGCGGTAGGCCCCGGCGATCGGGCGCTCGACGTCGCGTCCGGGACCGGGGACCTCGCGATCGAGCTGGCCCGACGCGTCGGGCCGACGGGGACCGTGGTCGGATCGGACTTCTCCCAGGCGATGCTCGAGCGCGCGCGGGAGAAGTCGACGGCCGTCATCTGGGAGTGGGCCAACGCGCTCGAGCTGCCCTACCCCGACGGCGGCTTCGACGCCGCGACCGTGGGCTTCGGTGCGCGCAACTTCTCCGACCTGGACCGCGGCCTGGCCGAGCTGACCCGCGTCGTACGGCCCGGCGGCCATGTGGTGATCCTCGAGATCACGACACCGCAGCGCCCGCCGCTGTCGACGTTCTTCTCGGTCTGGTTCGACCGGATCGTGCCGACGCTCGGCCGGCTCGTCGGCGATCCGGACGCCTACGCGTACCTGCCGAGCTCGGTCAAGCGGTTCCCGAGCCCCCAGGAACTGGCCGCGCGGATGGCCGGCGCGGGCCTCGCCGACGTCCGCTGGATCCTCACGGCGGGCGGGATCATCGCGCTGCACGTCGGGACGGTGCGATGAGCAGCGCCGAGGAGGTGCTCGCGCTCGTCGAGGCCGGCGGCGTGCACGTGCCGGCGCTCATGGTGCGCCTGGAGGATCGGCTCGAGGAGCTGGCGACCTCGCACGGCGCGCTGCTTGCCGAGCATGCCGGCGCGACGATCCGTGCGGGCGGCAAGCGGTTACGGCCGCTGCTCGTGTTCCTCGCCGCAGGCGACAGGGCAGAACCCAACCACGACGGCGTGCTGCGCGCAGCGGTCGCGGTCGAGCTGATCCACTCCGCCACGCTCGTGCACGACGACGTTCTCGACGCGGCGCCGCTCCGGCGCGGCCGGCCCACGGTGGTGGCGACGGCCGGGCGGGCGATCGCGACCGCGACCGGCGACCTGCTGTTCTCGCGCGCCTTCGCGGAGCTTGCCGGCAACGGGCGGCCGGACGAGATCCGCGTGCTCTCGGACGCTTCCTCCGGCCTGGCCGAGGGCGAGCTGCTGCAGCGCGAGGACGCGTGGAACGTCGACGTCACGCGCGAGCGCTACCTGCACCGGTGTGACCTGAAGACCGCGCGGCTGTTCCAGGCCGCATGTCGGCTTGGCGCGCTCGAGGGCGGCGGTCGGGGCGAGGCGCTCGGGGACTTCGGGCGCCGGATCGGCCTCGCGTTCCAGCTGCTCGACGACGTGCTCGACGTGTCCGGGCCGGCCGAACGCACCGGCAAGCACCGGGGCACCGACCTGCTCGACGGCACGGTCACGCTTCCGTTCATCCTGGCGCGCGAGCGCGATCCCGAGCTGGCCTCGCTGGACCTGCGGACGATCCGGACGCCGACCGAGGCGGAGGCGGTCTGCGACGCGATCGCCGCGACCGGAGTCCTGGAGCACGCGCGCACGGAGGCGCTGGGCATGGTCGCGGCAGCGAAGGCGGATCTGCCGGAGCTGCCCGAAGGTCAGCGCGCGGCGCTCGAGCTGGTGGCCGACTCGGTCGCCGACAGGTACGCCTAGGAGCGGAGCGGTCTCTGACGGCCGGCGGGACGCAGGCGGGGGCTAGAAGTCCATCGGCCAGATGGCGTCGGACGCGAGCGCGCTGCCGAAGCGCTCCGCCTCCTCCTCCATGTTGGCCCGCGTGAGGCGCTTCAGGTCGCGGACGAGCGCCTCGGTCCCGTGGTCGAGCTGCTCGTCGAAGCGGTCGACGGTCTCCTGGTCGTACAGCCCGACGTTCTGCCGCTCGCAGTTCGGGCAGCGCAGCACGACCTCCCAGTGCGTGGGCGACGCCTCCTCCCACTCCACCGGGTAGACCAGATGCCTGTCGCAGTCGGGGCAGACGTGGAGGTCTGCGACGTCGTGCACGGTGCCCGGGGTCGCGGCATGAGCCGGCTGATTCTCGAAGTAGACGACCTCGATCGCGCGTCCAGAGGGAAGGACGACGCGGCGGACGTAGTTTGTGTTGTCGGGCTGGCTCATGGAGTTCGAGGTGGCGCTTGATGGGGTCTCCGCCCTACATCGGTCGCTGGCTCGAGGACTTGAGCAACTCTCGTCGCATATCGGACGGATCCGCAGCCGCTAGGCTGCGGGTATTCCTCGAGGAGGAGGAGAATCGCCAATGACGAACGCATTCATCGCGGGCCTGGGGCCCCTCGAGCTCGGCATCATCCTGCTGATCGTGCTGGTGATCGTGGGCGGGAGGCGCCTGCCGCAGCTCGGTCGGCAGCTCGGCGGCGGGGTCCGCGAGTTCAAGGACTCGGTCACCAGCAAGGCCGACAAGCACTTCGACGACGACGACAGCCGCGCCGACGCCCAGAAGACGGCGCTCGGCCGCCCAGCGGACGAGGACGCTCCGCTGGACGGCGAGGTCATGCGCGAGCGCTCCTAGCGCGCCCGCCTCACCCCGCTCCGCCGCAGCGCCATGGCCACTCGGCTCAAGCCCATCGCGCACGACGAGCGCCTCTCGCTCGTCGAGCACCTGGACGAGCTGCGGACTCGGATCATCATCTGCGTCGCCGCGTTCATTGTCGTGGGCGGCATCTGCCTGTGGCAGGACGACCGGATCCTCGACATCGTCAACCGGCCGCTCGAGAACGCGCAGAGCTCTAAGCCGTGCAACGAGACGCGAGACCCGCTCGAGCAGACCGCGTGCTGGCAGGCGGCGCAGAAGCGCGTCAACGAACGGATCGCGTCGACCGCCGACTCACTCGCGCGGTCGGCCGGCGACGAGCCCGCGCTGCGGGCGCAGGCTGAGGCGCTGTCGCGCGCGGCGGCGGCAGCGGCCGCGGCGAGCCCGCGCGGCTCGCCCCGGCGCCCGGTGACGCTGGGCGTCGGTGAGCCGCTGACCGCGACGCTGCTGGTCGCCGGCTACGCCGCGCTGTTGCTCTCGCTGCCGCTGTTGCTGTACCAGCTGTACGCCTTCGTGCTGCCGGCCTTCTCGCCGACCGAGCGCAAGGTCGCGGTGCCGCTCATGCTGATGGTGCCGTTCCTGTTCTACGCCGGCGTCGTGTTCGCGTACTACCTGGTGCTCCCGGCGGCCGTCGACTTCCTGCAGAACTTCAACGACGACAGCTTCGACGTGCTGCTGCAGGCGCGCGACTACTACAAGTTCTCGATCCTGGTGCTCGGGGTGATGGGGCTGCTGTTCCAGCTCCCGATCCTGATCCTCGCGGTCACGCGCATGGGCATCCTCACGCCGGCGCAGCTGCGCAAGCACCGGCGCTACGCGATCCTGATCATCGCGATCCTCGCCGCCCTGCTGCCGGGCGGCGATCCGGTGACGATGCTGCTGATGATGTTCCCGATCCTGTTCCTCTACGAGGGTTCTATCCTTCTCGCCTCGGTGCTCGATCGGCGAGCCGCCCGGGCCCGCGCCCGCGAAGAGACTGAAGCCGCCGACGCCGAGCCGACCGAATTCGAACCTGACGACTGATGCTCTTCGACCTCAGAGGCTCCGGCCGCCGTCGCACGGTCAAGATCGTGTACATCACGCTTGCGTTCCTGATGGGCGGCGGGCTCGTGCTGTTCGGGATCGGCGGCGGCGGCGCGCTGCCGGGCGGTCTCGTCGACGCGATCAACGAGGGAGGCGGCAGCGGGGGCAGCGGGTCCGAGCGGTTTCAGGAGCAGGAGCAGGCGGCCACAGCCAGGGCTCGCGCGAACCCGACCGACGCTGCGCTCTGGGCCGCGGTTGCGCGTGCGCGATTCAACCTGGCCAACTCGGGCGACAACGTCGACACGAACACCGGCAACTACACCGACGCGGGCGCGGCGGAGCTCCGCGACGCCGGCCGCGCCTGGGAGGAGCACCTCAAGCTGGCCGGCAACAACCCGGACTCTCGCGTGGCAAGCCTGATGGTCCAGGCGTACGCGGGGCTCGGCGAGCTCGAGCCGGCGACGCGGGCACAGGAGATCATCGCGGAGGACCGCGACTCCGCGGGCGCGTACGCGACGCTCGCGACGCTCGCCTACCAGGCGGGCCAGATACGCAAGGGCGATCTGGCCACCGACCGGGCGCTCGAGCTCACCGAACCCGACATGCGCGAGGCGCTGAGGGGCCAGCTCGAGACCGCCAAGGCCCAGGCCGCACCCGCTCAGACGCCGGCGCCGACGGCCACGCCGACCCCCACCAGGACGCCCTCCGGCGGCGGTTAGCCGGCGCTACAATCCCGGCCCGCGCCCTTGTAGCTCAACTGGCAGAGCAGCGGACTCTTAATCCGAAGGTTCCAGGTTCGATTCCTGGCGGGGGCACTCTCTCTCAGGCAGCGCGCAGCGTCCGCACGAGGCTCGCGAGCAGCTCCGCGTCCGCCACGCCATCGCAGTACAGCTCCTCCAGCTCGACCCCGGCCTCGCGCAGCCGCGCGGCGAGGCAGCGCCCGCCGTCGGCGCCGTCGCTGACGACCGTCGCCGGCGACGCGCCCTCGAGCGCTGCCGCGCGTAGCGAGGACGCGTACGGCACCGACGCCTGCCACACGTCGAGGTCCGGGTGGATCAGGATCTGGCGGGCGATCGCCGGCCACCATTCGTCGCGCGCGTGCAGCGTGACCGCCGCGGCCAGCGCGGCGCCTGCGCCCTCGCCGGCGACGACCAACCGGCCCGGATCGGCGTCGAGCTCCTCGGCGTGGTCCGCGGCCCAGCCGAGCACCGCCGACGCGTCGTCGAATGCCGTCGACACGGGGTCGGACGGCGCCGAGCGCACGTGCGCCGCGAGCACGACGACGCCGGCGTCCCGCGAGAGGGCGCGCACGAGCCGGCCGGCATCCCGCCCCGGGTCGGGGAAGAAGACGACGAGCGCCGGCAGCCGCTCTGCCGGCTCGGGCCAGCTGACGCTCGCGCGCAACACGCCGGCGCGGCCGCGCAGGCGCAGCTCGGCGAAGCGCGGCACCGAGAGCTGCGGCCTGGGTGCGTGCAGGGCGCTGAGGGTCATGCCGGGCATCGTGCCCCGCAGGCGCCAAGAAGGGAAAGGCCGATCGCGCATGACCGTCGTGCACGATCTGCATGACGGGATCGACGCGCACGGTCCATAATCGCGCCATGGACGATCGCGCGAGCCTGCTCGCCTTCCCGCAGGCGCCCGACGCCATCGAGATCAGGCACCTGCGCGCGTTTGTCGCGGTCGCAGAGGAGCTGAACTTCGGCCGCGCGGCGGAGCGGCTCCATCTCTCGCAACCGGCGCTGAGCCGCCAGGTCCGCGCACTCGAGCGGTTGGTGGGGTGCGAGCTGCTGTTGCGCTCGACGCATCGCGTCGAGCTGACGCTCGCGGGCGAGGCGCTGTTGGACCGGGCGCGCCACCTGATCCGCGACCTCGAGGATGCGGTATCGGCGACGCAGTCGGTGGGCGGCGAGCTGTCCCGCCGTGTCGCTCAGCTCTACCAGCCGCTGGCCGAGCTCGCGGCGGCGGATGCCGACATCCACCAGATGCGCGCGGCCTACGAGGCACTGCACGCGGAGTTCTCGCCGCCCCCCGAGATCGTGGTCCGCCCCGTCAACGCGGGCGGCGTCGCGTCGCTGTTCCTGTCGGCCGAGCCGGAACGGCCGCCGACGCTCCTCTACCTGCACGGCGGCGGCTACATGCTGGGGTCGGCGTTCGGCTACAGGCCGTTGGCGGGCGCGCTCGCCGCGGCGGCTCAGACCGGCGCGCTCGTGCCGGAGTACCGGCTGGCGCCCGAGCATCCGTTCCCGGCCGCGCTCGACGACGCGCTGAACGCGTACGAATGGCTGCTCGAGCAGAACCCGGCGCCGGAGGCCGTGACGCTTGCCGGAGACTCGTCGGGAGGCGGGCTGTCGATGTCGCTGCTGCTCACCCTGCGGGAGCGCGGCCTGCCGCTGCCGGGTTCGGTGGTCCTGCTCTGCCCCGGCGTCGACCTGTCGCTTCGCCAGCTCGCGCTCGATCCCGACGACCCGGAGGCGGCCGCGGCGCTCGACATCGGTCGCAAGACCGTGGAGGGCTACCTCGCCGGGCACCCGCTCGACGATCCGGTCGTCAGCCCGCTCCTCGCCGACCTCTCAGGCCTGCCGCCGATGATGATCCAGGTGGCCACCGGCGACGATTTCCGCCCGGAGGCGCAGGCGCTCGCCGAGCGTGCGCGGGAGCACGGCGTCGAGTTGCGCCTCGAGCTCTATCCCGTGGCGGTCCACGTGTTCCACTACTTCTGGACGTTCCTGCCCGAGGCCGCCGTCGCGCTCGAGTCGGCGGGCGCGTTCGCGCGCGACATGCGGTTGCGCGCCGCCGCCTGAACCCGATTGGCCCTGCCCCGCGCCAGGCGAATGGTTCTACTTTCGGCTCGTCCGTGGCACCAGACTCTCGAGCCATGTCCGTCATCACCCAGGAATCGCTGCCCTGGAGCCGCATCGCGCGCGAGCTGGTCGGCGGCGACCACGGCGCGGGCGTCTGCCTGATCTTCGTCGACGCGCAGCCGGGCGACGGCCCGGGCCTCCACAAGCACCCCTACGAGGAGGTGTTCATCACCCAGGAGGGCCGCTGCACGTTCTACGTCGGCGACGAGGAGTTCGAGGCCGGTGCGGGAGACATCGTGATCGCCCCGGCGGACGTCCCTCACCGCTTCGTCAGCTCGGGCGACGGGCCGCTGCGGCAGATCGACATCCACGTGAGCCCGCGGTTCGAGACGGAGTGGCTGAACGAGTAGCCTGCCCGCATGCCGAAGGGGAACCTGGTCGCCGCCGAGCGCATCAGCGATCTCTTGCGGGCGCCCCCAGGTCCGGTCGACCTGAGCGCGATCGACACGCGCGCGACCCCGGGTTTCGACGGCGCCAAGGCCGACGCCGCGAAGCTCCTCCCGACACTCGGCGCGCGGCTCGCCGACCTCCAGGAGCAGCTCTACGCCGAGGGCCGCAGCGGCGGCAGCCGCAGCGTGCTGCTCGTGCTGCAGGGGATGGACACGTCCGGCAAGGGCGGCACGGTGAAGCATGTCTTCGGCCATGTCGATCCGGCCGGCGTACACATCGCCTCGTTCGGCAAGCCGACGCGCGAGGAACTCGCCCACGACTTCCTCTGGCGCATCCGCGCGCAGCTGCCGCGCCCCGGCAAGATCGGCGTGTTCGACCGCTCGCACTACGAGGACGTCGTGACCGTGCGCGTGCTCGAGCTGGTCGAGCGCGCGACGTGGCGCCGTCGCTACGCGACGATCAACCGCTTCGAGGAGAAGCTCGTGGGCGGCGGGACCGTGGTCGTGAAGTGCTTCCTGCACATCTCCAGCGACGAGCAGCGCGAGCGCCTGCTCGCCCGGCTCGACGACCCGACGAAGCACTGGAAGTACAACACCGGCGATCTCGAGACGCGCGCACGCTGGGACGACTACATGGTCGCCTACGCGGACGCGATCGAGCGCTGCGGGGGCGAGCTCGCGCCGTGGCACATCGTGCCCGCGGACCGAAAGTGGTACCGCAACTGGGCGATCATGAGCCTGCTCGTCGAGACGCTGGAGACGCTCGGGCTCACCTGGCCGCCGGCTGCCTTCGACGTGACGGCCGAGCGCGCGAGCCTGCTCGCGATGCCGTAGCGCTCAGCCGACGGCGCGCAGATGCCGGAGCGGCCGGCCGCGCAGCGCGCGCACGACGCCCTCCAGGACCGCCGCGTCGGCCTCCGCGCGCCCGTCGGTGACCGCGTCGACGATCCGCCGCTTGCGTTCGATCAGCTCGAGCATCGTCTCGTCGATCGTCTTGGCCGCGAGCAGGTACCACGCGGTCACCGCGTCGTGCTGGCCGATCCGGTGGCAGCGGTCCTCGGCCTGGTCGTGCATCGCGGGGGTCCACTCGAGGTCGAGGAACGCGACGTTGGACGCGCGCGTGAGCGTGATGCCCTGGCCGGCGACGCGCGTGGCGCACACGAGCAGCTGGGACTCGCCGGACTGGAACGCCTGCACGGCGGCTTCGCGCGCGGTGATCGAGTCGCGCCCCACCAGGTGCAGTGCGTCCGGGAAGCGCTCGAGCAGCCGGTCCTGCATCTCGCGGTGTCCGGCGAACACCACGAGCGGCTCATCCGAGGCGAGGAAGTCCTCGATCCACGTCAGCGCTGCGCTGCCCTTCCCGCGCGAGGCGAGCCGGCGCAGCGCGTTGAGCTGGGCGAGCCGCTCGGCGCGCAGCGCGGCCGCGACCTTGCTCTCGAGCTCGCGCAGGTCGAGCGGCTGCTCGCGCAGCCACGCGATCACGTCCTCCTCGGCGAGCCGGTAGTCGCGCTCGTTGTCGAGCGCCACGGGAACGGCGACCTGGCGCTTGGCCGGGAGCTGGGGCAGCACGTCGGCCTTCGCGCGGCGGACGAAGCAGCGGCGGCGCAGGTGCCAGTGGATCCGCTCCTCCGCCCCGATGCCCTGGAAGCGGCGGGCGAACCGGGCGCCGGAGCCGAAGTCCTCCAGCCGCCCGATGATCCGCAGCTGCGCGATCAGCTCCTCGGCGTGGTTCATCACCGGCGTACCGGTGAGCGCGAGCCGCAGCGCGTCGGGTGCGAGCGAGTCGGCCAGCCGCCGCACCGCCTGCGTGCGCTTGGCGCGCGGGTTCTTGACGTAGTGCGACTCGTCGAGCACGAGCGCCTGCGGCCGCCGCAGCGCGAGCCGCGTGCGGTGCGCATGGACGATGTCGTAGTTGACGATCGTGATCTCGGTCGCCGGCGCGACCGTGCCGGTGCCGGACACGACCGCGACGGAGCGGTGCGGGAGCCAGTGCCGCGTCTCGCGCTCCCAGTTGAGCTTGAGCGACGCCGGACAGATCACCACGGCCGGGAACGCCTCATCGGCCTCGAGCGCGGCCAGCGCCTGCACCGTCTTGCCGAGGCCCTGCTCGTCGGCGAGGAACGTGCGCCGCGCGCGCAGCGCGTATACGACGCCGGCGCGCTGGAACGGCCGCAGCTCGCCGCCGAGCGCCGGCTCGACTTCGAGCGCGGGCGCATCGTGCGAGCGCGAGCGCCGGACGTCGTCGATCGCCGCGTCGTGCTCCTCCCGCAGTCGGTCCAGCGCCTCGCCCGCGCTCGGCGCGACCTCGACGCCGTGGCTGCGCAGGTAGTGCTCCAGCGGCTCGACGAGGTAAGGGTCGAGCGGCAGCGAGCGGCCGTGGGCCTCGCACGCCGGCAGCGCGAGGAAGGCGGGGATCGTGTCGGGATCCCAGTTGACGTCGAGCGTGAAGCGCGGCTCGCCGACGCTCTCGACGAGCGCGAGCGTTGCGGGCGCCGGCGCCAGGTCGACCTGGAGCTTCGTGGCGCAGCGCAGCGCGCGCGTGTCCAGCCGCGCGCCGCGCAGCTCGAGCAGGCCCTCCGCGGTCGCGCGCGAGAAGGGCAGCCACAGCCGTCCGCCGCGCTCCTCGGCGTCGAACTCCTCCGGCAGCTCGCCGGAGATCGTCTCGAGCACGAACGCGCCGCGCCCGTCCAGCCGCGCCGCGCCGACCCGCCCGACCCAGCCGCTGGTCGCCTCGGCGAGCCACGCGCTCACCTCGCCGGCCACGAGCAGCGACGGATGGCGCTCGATCACTCCCTTGACATACGGCGCCGTCTCGTCGCCCTGCGGCGCCCACCACTCCTTCGCGTCCCAGTCGAACCGGCGCCCGGGGATCGCGCGCACGGCGTCGACGATGTCGGCCCGGTACGGGAAGGCGAACACGACGTGGGCGTGACCGTGCCGGTCGGCGCGGAGCTCGACGTTGAACGCTGGCTCCACGAGACGCACGAGACCTTCTACGGTACTGCGCCGGTAGGCTGCCGCGAATGTGGCTCGCCAGCGTCAACGGCGCCGTCTCGCCGGTCGAGGAGGCGCTCATACCAGTGACCGACGAGGGGCTGCTGCGCGGCGACGGCGGCTTCGAGGTGTTGCGCGTCTACGGCGGGCGGCCGTTCGCGCTCGACGACCACCTCGCGCGCCTGGGTAGCACCTGCGCCGGCCTGCGGATCGAGGTCGATCTCGACGCGGTCCGCGCGGAGGCGCTCGCGGTGGTGCGTGAGCCCGACTCGCTGCTGCGCATCGTCGTGACCCGCGGCGGGCGCCGGATCGCGATCGCCGAGCCGCTGCCGGTGCGGCCGGAGACCGCCCGCGTCGCGACCGTGACCTACGCGCCGACGCGCGTGCTCAACGGACTCAAGACGCTGTCGTACGCGGCGAACATGCTCGCCGTCCGACTGGCGAAGGAACAAGGAGCCGACGAGGCGCTGCTCGTGACGCCGCACGGCCGCGTGCTCGAGGGCCCGACGTGGACGTTCTTCTGGGTCGGCGACGGTCGCCTGCACACGCCGCCGCTCGCCGACGGGATCCTCGACTCGATCACCCGCCGCCGGCTGCTCGAGGAGTGCGACGTGACCGAGGCGCCGTGCACGCTCGACGACGTGCGCGCCGCCGGCGAGGCGTTCATCGCGTCGTCGGTGCGCGAGGTGCTGCCGATCGCCGCGGTCGACGACATCGCGCTGCCGGCGGCGCCGGGACCGGCCACGCGGGCCGCCCACGAGGCGTTCACGCGGCGCGTCGCGCGGGAGCTGCGGCAGGAGGCCGCGGCCGCCTGAACCGCCTGCCACCCGTGTGGTAGTCGAGGTACCAGAGCACGTGGTGCACGCCGCGTACCGCAGATCCCAGCATGGCCGACGCCTACCCCGAAATAGAGGGCGCTAACAACAAAGTCCTCACGGTGGTGGGGAACCGGCCGCAGTTCATCAAGGCCGCCGCCGTCTCCGGCCCGCTGCGCGCGGTCGCGCACGAGGTCCTCGTCCACACCGGCCAGCACTACGACGACGAGCTCTCGAAGGTGTTCTTCGACGAGCTCGGGCTGCCACGGCCCGAGCACCGGCTGGACGCGGGCGACGGTACGAACGCCGGGCAGACCGCGCGCATGCTCGCCGGGCTGGAGCCGCTGCTGGCGAGCGAGCGGCCCGCGCTGGTGCTCGTCTACGGGGACACGAACTCGACGCTGGCGGGCGCGCTGGCCGCGGCCCAGGGCGGGATCCCGGTCGCGCATGTCGAGGCCGGCATGCGCTCGTACGACCGTTCGATGCCGGAGGAGCTCAACCGCGTGCTGACCGACCACGCCAGCGCGCTGCTGCTGTGCTCGTCCGAGGCGCCCGCGGAGATCCTGCGCGGGGAGCGCGTGCTCGGCGAGATCGAGGTCGTCGGCGACGTGATGGTCGACGTGGCGCGGCTGCTCGGCCCGCTCGCGGCGGCGCGCACGGGGGTGCTCGAGCGGTTCGGCGTCTCGCCGGGCGCGTACCTGCTGGCGACCGCGCACCGCTCCGGCAACGTGGACGACCCGGCACGGCTCGCGGCGCTGGTGGAGCTGCTCGTCGCGGTGCCCGGCCCGGTCGTGCTGCCGCTGCACCCGCGCACCGGGGCACGGCTGGACGCCGCCGGGCTGCGCGCGCGGCTGGTCGAAGCGGGTGTCGTGCTCGCCCCGCCGCTCGGCTACCTCGACTTCACCGCGCTCCTGCACCACGCTCGGGCGCTCCTGACCGACTCCGGCGGCGTCCAGAAGGAGGCGTACCTCGCGGGCGTGCCGTGCGTCACGCTGCGCGCCACGACCGAGTGGACGGAGACCGTCGAGGCCGGCTGGAACGTGCTGGTAGACCTCGACGCGGACGCTGCGACGCGTGCGCTGGAGCGCCGGCCGCCACCCGAGCGGCCCCCGCTCTACGGCGACGGGCGGGCGGGGGAGCGGGTCGCGGCGGCCCTCGCTCGTAGGATGGGCGCGTGACCACGATCGCAGTCGGAGTCGCCGGGCTCGGTTACTGGGGGCCCAACCTCGCGCGCAACCTCGCGGCCATCCCGGGCTGCGAGCTGGCCTGGCTCTGCGACGCCGATCCGGCCGCGCTGGAGCGCGTCGGCGGCACGCTGCCCAAGGCCCGTCGCACGCAGTCGCTCGAAGACCTGCTCACGGACGAGGCGCTCGATGCGGTCGTGCTCGCCACGCCGGTCCCGAGCCACGCCGAGCTCGCCGAGCTCGTGCTGCGCGCGGGCAAGCACTGCTTCGTCGAGAAGCCGCTCGCGCTGACGGTCGCCGACGCCGAGCGCGCCGTCGCGGCCGCGGAGGAGAGCGGGCGCATGCTGATGGTCGGCCACCTGCTCGAGTACCACCCGGGCGTGGCGAAGCTGAAGGAGATCGCCGACGGCGGCCAGCTCGGCGACATCCTCTACATCTACTCCAACCGGCTCAACCTGGGCAAGCTGCGAGCCGACGAGAACGCGCTGTGGTCGCTCGGCGCGCACGACGTCTCGGTACTGCTCCACCTCGCCGGCGAGGAGCCGTATGAGGTCGAGGCGCGCGGCGAGTCCTACATGCGGCGCGGGATCGAGGACGTGGTGTTCGGCTTCCTGCGCTTTCCGTCGGGAGTCGCCGCGCACCTGCACCTGTCATGGCTCGATCCGCACAAGGAACGGCGCTTCACGGTCGTCGGGTCGAAGCGGATGGCCACGTTCGACGACATGGAACTGGAGCGCAAGGTCTCCGTGTACGACAAGGGCTTCGACCAGCACGCCTCGTCCTGGGGCGAGTACATCACGCGCTCGGGCGACATCTGGAGCCCCAGCATCGGGAACCGCGAGCCGCTGCGGCTCGAGTGCGAGCACTTCGTCGACTGCATGCGCGAGGGGCGCGCGCCGCAGACCGACGGCGCCTCGGGGCTGCGCGTCGTGCGCGTGCTCGCCGGGCTGCAGGAGAAGCTCGAGGCGTCGCGCCGGGAGCAGCGTGCGGCCGTCTGAACTCGCGCCCGGCCTGCTGCTCGGCGACGGCGCGGAGATCGGCCAGGACGTGCGCTTCGGCGCCTTCGTGGTCGTGCACCCGGGCACGGTGATCGGCGACGGCTGCGAGATCCAGGACGGCGCGATTCTCGGCAAGCCGCCGAAACTCGCGCGGCACTCGAGCGCGTCGCGCGAAGCGCCGCCCCCGCTCGTGCTCGCGGCCGGCGCGGTCGTGTGCGCCCGCGCGATCGTGTTCGCCGGCGCCGACATCGGGGAGGGGGCAATCCTCGGCGATCAGTCGTTCGTGCGCGAGCGCGCTCGGGTCGGCCCCGGGAGCGTGGTCGGGCGTGGATCGGCGGTCGACAACGACGTGGTGATCGGCGCGCGCGTGCGGGTGCAGACCGACGTCTACCTGACCGCGTACTCGATCGTCGAGGACGACGTGTTCGTCGGACCGGGCGTGTGCACGACCAATGACGACACGATGGCGCGTCACGGACCGGATTACGACGTGCGCGGGGCGACGCTGCGACGGGCCTGCCGGATCGGCGGGGCGGCGGTGTTGTGCCCGGGCGTCGAGGTCGGGGAGGAGGCGTTCGTCGCCGCCGGCGCGGTCGTCACCCGCGACGTGCCCGCGCGCGCCGTGGTCATGGGCGTGCCGGCACGGGTCGCCCGCGAGGTCCCTGACGGGGATCTCATCGAGCGCTGGCGATAGCGTTTCCGCTGCATGAGCGACTCCGGACTCACCCCGGGCGACCCGCTCGCCCCCGCGCCCGAGGCGCCCCGGCACGGCTACTCCTCCACGCCCCCGCCGGGGGCGTTCGGCACGCCGCCGGCGCCGGCGCCGGCCGCGCCGGTCACCGGTCGCTACGCGCTCGCCGGCTGGTGGTCGCGCGTCGGTGCGGCGATCGTCGACGGGATCATCATCGGCATCGGCGCGCTCGCGATCCTGGCGCTGTTCGGCTCGGTGTTCTCGGTCGGCTTCTTCGCGTCGGACGAGGCCGGCGTGGTGTCGCTGATCGTCGGCTTCATGTTCGGCTCGCTTGCGGTTGCGATCGTCGCGCTGCTCTACGCGCCGCTGATGATGTCCCGGACCAACGGCAAGACGCTCGGGCGGATGGCGCTGGGCATCCGCGTGGTGCGCGCGGGCGGGCAACCGATCACGTTCTGGTTCGCGATGCTGCGCGAGGTCGTGGTGAAGGCGCTGGTGTTCGGGATCGCGGGCTCGCTCACGTTCGGGCTGGCGAGCCTCCTCGACGTGCTCTGGCCGCTGTGGGACGACGAGAACCGCGCGCTGCACGACTTCGTCGTCGACACCCGGGTGGTGCGCGACTAGGCGAGCGCGGCGCGCTGGAACGGCGCGGTCGCGCGCCCCGCGTCGGTCCAGATGATCTGGTCGCGGCCCGGGCCGACGCTGATCAGCGCGATCGGCACGCCGACGGACTCGGACAGGTAGGCGAGGTAGTCGCGCGCCGCCTGGGGCAGCTCCTCCTCCGAGCGGCACTCGCTGATGTCTTCGTCCCAGCCGGGCAGCTCCTCGTAGTCGCCGCCGGCGTGGTGGAGCACCGACTGGTGGTACGGGAAGTGGTCGAAGCTCGCCTCGTTCGAGCTCCGGTAGCGCGTGCACACGCGCAGCGGGCCGAGGCCGCTGAGCACGTCGAGCTTCGTGACCGCCAGGTGCGTGAGGGTGTTCAGCCGCGCGGCGTAGCGCAGGGCGACGAGATCCATCCAGCCGACCCGGCGCGCGCGCCCCGTGGTCGTGCCGTACTCGCCGCCGGCCTCGCGCATCGTGGCGCCCAGCTCGTCGTCGAGCTCCGTCGGGAACGGGCCGGCGCCGACCCGCGTCGCGTACGCCTTCGTCACGCCCCAGATCTCGTCGAGGTCCTTCGGGCCGGCGCCGGTTCCGGTGGCCGCACTGGCCGCGACGGGGTTGGAGGAGGTGACGAACGGATACGTGCCGTGGTCGATGTCGAGCAGCGTGCCCTGCGCGCCCTCGAAGATCACGTCGCCGCCCTCGTCGAGATGCTTCCAGGTGAGCCGCGCCGTGTCGGCGATGTACTGCTCGATCCGGTGCCCGTAGGTGAGGTAGTCCTCGGTCATCGACTGCAGGTCGAGGTCGGGCGACTTGGCGTACGGGCGCAGCGAGAGCCGCTTCGGCTCCATCGCGGCCATGATCTTCTTCTTGAGGATCTTCTCGTCGAGCAGGTCCTGCACCCGGATGCCCAGCCGCGCCGCCTTGTCGGCGTACGCGGGCCCGATGCCGCGGCGCGTGGTGCCGATCTGGAGCTTGCCGAGCTTCGTCTCGCCGGCGTGGTCGAGCAGCATGTGGTACGGCATGATCAGGTGCGCGTTGGCGCTGATCTTGAGGCCCGACAGGTCGATGCCCTTGGCACGCAGGTCATCGAGCTCATCGGTCAGCACCTTGGGGTCGATCACGACGCCGTTGCCGATCGCGCACGGCTTGCCCGGATAGAGGATCCCGGACGGGATCAGGTGGAACTTCCACTGCACGCCGTCGCGGACGATCGTGTGGCCGGCGTTGTTGCCGCCCTGGAAGCGGATCACGAGGTCGGCGTTCTCGGCGAGCAGGTCGGTGATCTTGCCCTTGCCCTCGTCGCCCCACTGGGCGCCGATGATGACGATGCCGGCCATTTCCTCCGAAAGTCTACGAGGCGTGGCGCGGCGATCGCGGCTCACCGTAGGCCGGCTCGGCGTCCCATGCCGAGAGCGACGGCTCATACCGGATCTCGCGCCGCTGATCGCTGCCGTCCATGAACTGGGGGTCGCCGCACATCTCCCACAACCGCGACACGGTCCGGTCCCCGATCTGCTCGCGGAGCGGGCGATCCTGGTCCTCGCGAGTGATCAGGTTCGTCGTCACGAGCATCGCCCTGCCGTCCTCGTAGCGCGTGTTGACGATCGAGTAGAGCTGCTCGAGCACCCACGGCGAGGTCTGCTCCGCGCCGACGTCGTCGACGTGCAGCAGGTCGACGGCGCTCAGCCGCTCGATCAGCTCGTTGAGCGAGTACTGGGCGTCGTCCTGATAGGTGGCCCGGAGCTGGGCGAGCAGTCGCGGCAGCGAGTAGATCGCGACGGACCGGTCGGCGTCCAGCGCGGCCCTGGAGATCAGCATCGCCACCGTCGTCTTGCCGGTCCCCACGCCGCCCGTGAACCACATTCCCTGCCCGGCGTCGAGCTGCTCGGAGATCGTCCGGACGTAGCGCCGGACGTCGGCGATGAGGTGCGGCTGCAGTCGCTCGATCGACGGCAGCGGCTCGCGCTCGAACGACACCTCGCGGTAGCGCCTGGGGATCCGCCCTTCGAGCGCGGCGGCGCGCTTGCGCGCGATCCGCGCCGGGCGGCACGTGCACGGGCGCGCCCGCCGGGCGGCGTCGTCGTAAAGGAAGCCGGACCCGTCGCAGCGTCCGTCGGGGCAGGCGGTCATGCCCGTATCAGTAGCGGTCGTCGCCGACGTAGGACATGAACCGCGGGTACTCCTTCTGGAACGTGAGCTCGATGCTGGCGAGCCCACCGTTGCGGTGCTTGGACACGATCAGGTCGGCGATGCCCTCGCGTTCGGACTCGCGGTCGTAGTACTCGTCGCGGTAGATGAACATCACGACGTCGGCGTCCTGCTCAATCGAACCACTTTCGCGTAGATCGGACAGCACCGGGCGCTTGTCGGTGCGCTGCTCGACGCCGCGGTTGAGCTGGGAGAGCGCGATGACCGGGCATTCGAGCTCGCGCGCGAGCGTCTTGAGGCCGCGCGAGATCTGCCCGATCTGCTCGACGCGGTTGTCGGTGCGGCCGTCGCCGCGCATCAGCTGCAGGTAGTCGATCAGGATCAGGCCCAGCCCGTCGGGGTGCTGCTGGAGGAGGCGGCGCGCCTTCGCGCGCACGTCCAGCACCGACAGGTCGGAGGAGTCGTCGATGAACAGCGGCGACTTCGCCAGCCGGTTCGACGCCTCCATGATCTTCCCCCAGCGCGACGCCGGCACCTTGCCCTTACGCAGGTCGTCGCCCTTGATCGACGCCTGCGACGCGATGAAGCGCTGCGCGAGCTCGGACTCGGACATCTCGAGCGAGAACAGCGCGACGGCCTTCTCCGAACCGAGCGCTGCGTTCTCGGCGAAGTTGGCCATCAGGGCCGACTTTCCCATTGACGGCCTGGCGGCAAGGACGATCAGGTTGCCCGGCTGGAAGCCGCCGGTGACGTTGTCGAGGTCCTCGAAGCCCGACGCCGTGCCGGTGATCGCCTTGCCCTCCTGGGAGAGCTTCTCGAGCTTGTCGAGCTCGGCGAACAGCACGTCGTTCGCGGAGCGGAAGTCCTTGCGGGAGTCCTCGTGTGCGACCTCGAGAATCGAGCGCTCGGCGATGTCGACGAGCTCGCGCGGCGGCGCGTCGTGTGCGTGGACGCGCGCCTGGATCTCGTATGACGCCCGCAGGAGCCGGCGCAGCATCGCGTTCTCGCGCACGATCCGCGCGTACTGGCGGACGTGGCCGACCGCCGGGACGCTCGCCGCGAGCAGGTCGATCGCGGCACGACCGCCGGCGGCGTCGAGCTGCCCGGCCTGCTTGAGATGCTCGACGAGCGTGAGCGCGTCGACCGGCTCGCCGCCGCTGTGGAGCTCCAGCATCGCCGCGAACACGATCCCGTGCGCCTCGCGGTAGAAGTCCTCGGGATGCAGGCGCTCGTCGATGATCAGCGCCGGCAGCGCGGTATCCGAGAGCAGCACGGCACCGAGGACGGACTGCTCTGCTTCGAGGTTCTGCGGTGGCGCGACAGGGCCTTCCGGCAGGCGCGGAGGCGGCGTGTGACCGTTGCTCGTTCGCTCGGGGATGCTCACGGGCCGCCGAGTCTAGGTTGAGGATCGGACCGAACGGCTCGAACGTACGTTCGAAGCCGCAAGCTCCGCAGACTTTGGCCGGAGCGGCGCTACTTCTGCTCGACGACCATCGTCTTGACGGTCGCCGTCACGCCTGTCTCGACCTCGACGACGACCATGCGGGTGCCGACGGTCTTGATCGGCTCGTCGAGGTGCACGTGGCGCCGGTCGATCGTGATGCCGCGCGCCTCCTTGATCGCGTCGACGATGTCCTGCGACGTGACCGAGCCGAACAGGCGGCCGTCCTCGCCGGCCTGGTGTGGGATCGTGAGCACGGTCTTGTTGAGCAGCGCCGCGCCCTCCTCGGCCTTGGCCGTCGCGTCGGCCACGGCGCGCTCGGCGGCAACGGCACGCCGCTCGGCGGCCGCGATCGCGCCGCGCGTCGCGGGCTCGGCCAGCTTGCGCGGGATCAGGTAGTTGCGCAGGTAGCCCTTCGAGACGTCGACGACCGTGCCCTTGGCGCCGAGGTTCTCGTGGTCCTCGAGCAGGATGGCCTGGGGCATCGCGGCCTATCGCTCCCGGTCGCGGTCGCGGTCGCGGTCGTCGCGGCGCGGGCGGCCGCGCTCGTCACGGTCCTCGCGGTTGTCGCCGACGTACGGCAGCAGCGCTACCTCGCGCGCCCGCTTGACCGCGGTCGCGACCTGGTTCTGGTGCCGCCGGCAGGCGCCGGTGATGCGGCGGGAACGGATCTTGCCGCGATCCGACACGTACTTCTTCAGCGTCGTGACGTCCTTGTAGTCGACCTGGTCGACCTTGTCACGGCAGTACCCGCACGACTTGCGGCGCCCGGAGCCGGGGCCGCCCTTCTTGTCACGCCGGCGCGTCGGCCGGCTGCGCTGCTTCGCCACTGTTGAAAGACCTCGTTCTCAAAGACTGTCCGCACTCACCGCAGCAGAGTGCGCGCGCTCGTCGCGCGGGCTCAACAGTGTAGGAGGTCGGCGCCGGTGCGGCCCGGCGCCCCCGTTGAGAGGGGCGCCGGAGCGCGCAGGCTCAGAACGGGATGTCGTCGTCGGCGGCGCTGCTGCCGTTGCCGCCGCCGGCCGGCGCGGCGACCGGCTGCTGGAAGTCGCTCTGGTCGACCGGGACGTCCGAGCGCGGCGTGAACCCGCTGCCCCCGCCGCCCTGGGCGTCGTCGCGGCCGCCGAGGAACTGAACCGAGTCGGCGATGATCTCTACCGACTGGCGGTTGTTGCCCTGCTGGTCCTGCCACTCGCGCCACTCGAGCCGGCCGTCGAGCGCGATCGGACGGCCCTTGGACAGGAAGCGCGCGCAGTTCTCGCCCTGGGCGCCCCAGACGGTGACGTCGAAGTAGTTGGGCTTGTCCTCCCAGTCGCCGGTCGCGTTGTTCTTGCGCCGCGTGTTGCTCGCGATCCGCAGCGAGCAGACCGACAATCCGCTCTGCGTCGAGCGCAGCTCCGGGTCGCGCGTGAGGTTCCCGGTGAGGACGACACGATTGATGTTGGTGGCCGCCACTTGGGGGCTCCTTTCCTTCCCTTACGAAGTCTTTCGGGTGCCCGAGTCTAGGGGTGGGCCCGGCGAATCCCCTGGAAGGGTCGCAAGTTGGGAGGATTAATTGACAGCCTTGTTGCAGGCCGTCGCGAAGGCGTGCGGAATCAGCGCTCGATCTCGGCCGGCTGCTCGGCGGCGACCGCCGCGGCCGACATGCTGAGGTCCGGCGGAGCGGGCGTGCCCTTGCGCAGCTTGATGATCCGGAAGCGGTTGACGCCGTCGGTGATCTTCAGCGCGTGGTCGAGCTGCTGGAGCAGGTCCGCCGGGCCCTGGAACTGGAGCAGGTGGTAATCGGCGTCGCCGCGCTTGCGCACCTCGTAGGCCGTCGGGCGAAGGCCCCAGTCGTGCCGCGATACGACCGTGCCCTGGCGATCGATGACCTGCTCGAGGCTCGCCAGGATGTTCGTGCGACGCTCCTCGTCCGCCTCCGGGTCGAGGAGGAGCATGAGGTCGTAGGTGGGTGGCTCGATCGCCATGCGGCGGGCCATGCTAGCAACGTGGGGGCGAACGGCTCGGGGTCTGCGCCTACGCGATTGCATGCGGGGGCGCGTGCGCTGGGGCAACGTCGGGCGGGCTTTCACGGCGGTAGCCGTGGTCGTACTCGTGGTCGCGTGGCCGCGGCTCGGCGGGGCGCCGCTCGTGGCGCCGGGCGGTGAAGTGCCGGGTCCGGCGCCGCCCGCGCCCCGCTCTTCGCCGGAGTCGCGGGGACAACCGGCCCGCCCGGCGGCGACGCCGCCCGCGCCGCGCACGGCGCCGGCTCGGCGGGTCCGGCCGGCACGCCCGGGAACGGCGCAGGAAGGGAGGGTGCGCGAGGGGTCGGCTCGTGATCGGCGGGAACGGCGACCGCCGCCGCCGCAAGCCGAGTCGCCGGCGCCCGCCGAGCTACCGCCACCGGCCGATCCGCCGGCTGGTGTGTCGCCGCCGCCCGCCGAGCTGCCGCCGCCCTCGGCCGACTCGCTGCCACCCGCCGATCCGCCGGCTCGCGCGTCGCCGCAGCCCGCCCGGCCGGCCCCGCGACCACCGGCGCCGACGATCGACCCCGCGGAGCGGGAGTTCGGCTTCGAGCACTGACGCGCGACGCGAGGCGGTGACCCGTAAGTGGTCGCGTCGGCTTCGCGGGCGGTGTCAGCGGCGCCGGCCAACGGCGGCATCGAAGGAGCGGGGTCGGGACGCGGGCGCGGGACGCAGGGCGCGGGACGCAGGGCGCGGGACGCAGGGCGCGGGACGCAGGGCGCGGGACGCAGGGCGCGTTACAGGGCGAATAGCGCCCTCAAGGCGCCCCGCATCCCCGCGGGGCGGACACGTAACGCACCGCGTTGCTCGCGCGCCGCACATGGGGCGCCTTGACCACCGCATGGGTGGATAAGGCGCCCCGCATCCGACGCGCGGCGCCTTTGACTCGCTGTGCGGGTTCAACCCGCCCCGCATCCCGCGCGGGGTGCTTGTGAGTCGCTGTCCGGGTTCAACCCGCCCCCGCATCCCGCGCGGGGTGCCTGTGAGGCGCTGTGCGGGTTGAAATCGCCCCGCATTCCGCGTGGGGCGCTTTGAGTCGCTGTCCGGGTGCAAAACCGCCCCGCACCGCGCGCCACGTTCTCCCGGCCGCCCCGCGTGCCGCGCCGACGCCGAACGTGCGTCCTCAATGCCGCAGTTCATGCCTGCGAGGCAAGCCCGGCCACCGCATCGGTCCGCGTCAGCGCTCGGCGGTAACCCCGCGCGCCTTCTTGCGGATGTCCGCGATCTGCTCGTCGATCCAGTCGCCCGGATCGCGCGACGTGACGATCTCCTTCAAGCCCGACGCCCGGCGCGCCCGTTCCTCCGGCGCCATCGTCAGCGCGGCGTAGATCGAGTCCGCCAGCTCCTGCACGTCGAACGGATTCACCGACAGCGCGAACTCGCCCAGCTCCTCGTGCGCGCCGGTGTTCTCGGAGAGGATCGAGACGCCGTCGCGCTCGTTCACCAGCGGCCCCTCCTTGGCCACCAGGTTCATTCCGTCGAACATCGCGTTGACCATCATCACGTCGTAGTGCTTGTACGAGGCGACCGCCTCGTCGAGGTCGTCGCGCAGCTTGAGGTTGATCGGCATCCAGTCCGGCGTCCCGTGCCGGTGGTTGACCACCGCCACCAGGGCCTCGATCCGCTCCAGGTACTCGGCGTACTCGGGCACGTCTGTCCGCGACGGCATCAGCTGTGCCGTGAACGTGATCCGCTCGATGAACTCCGGGTGCTGCTCGAGGAAGATGTCGAACCCGGAGAAGCCGCGCAGCACGTTCTTCGACAGGTCCGCGCGGTCGACGCGCAGGATCGTGAAGTCGCGCTGCCGGGCCAGCAGCTCCTCCTCGAACTCCCGCACCCGCGCGCGCGCTGCGAGCGCCTGCGTCGCGCGGAAGTCGATCGGCAGCGGGTACGCGCGCACCCACACCTCGCGGCCGTCGCACTCCACGACGCCGCGCTCCATGTCGACGTCGAAGTCGAGCAGGTCCCGGCAGCACTGAAGGAAGTTGCGCCGGTACGAACGCGTGTGGAAGCCGATGATGTCGTTCGCCAGCAGCCCGCGGTACAGCTCCTCGCGGATCTTGGACGGCAGCACACGCCAGGCGTCCGACTGCGTCCACGGAATGTGCACGAAGTGGTGGAGGAACGCGTCCGGCCGCGCGCGCCGGACCATCGCCGGCAGCGTGTAGAGCTGGTAGTCGTGGACCATCACCACGGGCTCGTCGATGCCCTCGATCTCCTCGAGCACCGCCATGGCCAGGTCCTCGTTGACCACGTTGTAGCCGAACTCGAACGCCTCGACCTCGTGCCGGCGGATGTCCGGCGCGTTGCTCAGGTCCCAGAGGTAGTGCTGGATGAACCAGAGCATCGGGTTGGCGAAGATGTTGTAGAAGCGGTCGTACGCCTCGGGATCGCTCGCCACGAACCGCACGCGGAAGTCTCCCCCGTCCGGCGCGGCGATCTCGAATGACCGCCCGCCATGCTCGCTCGCGACCTGGATGTCGCGGTCGGTCATCGCCGAGGCGATCCAGACCGCGTCGCGGTGCGACGCCAAGCCGATCAGCGCCGTCGCCAGTCCGCCGGAGCCGCGCTTGACCGAGCCGTCCTCCTGGTACGTGACGGGGCCTCGGTTGGAGACCAGCACAAGGGGTGCGCCGTTCGCCATCCGCTCGTACTACAGCACCTCGTGGAAGATCCTCAGGTAATCGCGCAGGTAACGCGGTGTCAGGAAATGCGTGCGCACGTGTTCCTTGCCGCGCCGCCCCAGTGCCTTTCCCAGCGCCGGGTCCTCGACGATCTCGAGCGCGCGCTCGGCGCACTCCTGAACGCTGGAGACGAGGTAGCCCGAGACGCCGTTCTCCACCTGCAGCGGGATCCCGCCGACGTCGCCGCCGATGAACGGGCGCCCCTTCCACAGCGCCTCGGACACGGTCAGGCCGAACCCCTCGCGCGTCGACTTCTGGATCACCACGTCGGCGAGCGACTGGAAAGCGTTGACCTCGATCGCGCCGACGTTGGAGAAGTTGTTGAGGATGTGGATGTCCGGGTCACCGTCGGCGTGTGCCAGCGTCGAGTTGTAGAAGTCCCAGCCCTCCGGATCGTCGGACGCCATCGAGCCGACCAGCGCCAGCTGCACGTCCGGCCGCGTGGCCTTGACGATCCGGTACGCGTCGATCACGCCGATCGGGTCCTTCCAGGGGTCGAAGCGCGAGACCTGGCAGAGCATCGGCCGCTCCGTGTCGATGCCGAACTGTGCGCACACGAACTCCGCGTCCTCGAGCGACAGCGCCATGTTCTTGGGCGCGAGCGGGTCGATCGCCGGCGGCACGATGTGCACGGTGCCGTTCATCCCCGCCGGCACGTAGGCCTGGACGTGGAACAGGGACGCCGGGTAGTCCTGCACGTACGGCAGCAGCCGTTCCATCGTCGCCGGATTCGGGGTGGAGACGTCGATGTGGCAGCGCCAGACCCAGCCGGTCGCCTTCTCGGGCACGAGCAAATGCAGCGCGGCCGGCTGCGGATCATGGACGATGCAGACGTCCCAGCCGTCGGACAGCTCGCGCGCGTTCATCTCGTTGTACTGCGTCCACGTCGCCCACTGCTCCTCGGTCAGGTCCTGCGGGTTGCCCTGCAGCGCGTTGTGCATCAGCTTGGTCGCGTTGAAGAACTCCTCGCGCCCGTAGATCACCTGCCACTCGACCTCGAGCCCGACGTCGCGCATGAGCGGGACGAGCGTGTAGAGGATCTCCGATACGCCGCCGCCGAACGCGGTGGCGGAGAGGTGCACGACGCGCCGGCCCGCAAGCGGCGCGGCGAGCTCGCGGATCTCCTCCACCAGCGGGCGGCCGACCAGGTGCGTGTAATCGGCGAGGCTCTTGTGCGCGAGGGCGACGGGCTGGAGCACGGACGGCGCGGACGATACCCGGACGGGCGGTCCGATCAGCCCGCCTCGGCCTGCCCCGACAGCGGCCGGTCGCCGAGCTTGATCCGCAGCTCACGGCGCTCGCCGTCGCGCCATGCCTCGACCTTCACCGTCGCGCCCGGGTCGAGCAGCGCGACCGCGCGCGACAGGTCGTCCGGGTCGTCGACCGCGCGCCCGTCGATGCTCGTGATCACGTCGCCGCCTTCTTGGTAGCTGCGGACCTGGAACACCGTCTCGTCCGGGCTGCCGCCGCGCAGGCCCGCCTCGGATGCGGGTCCATCGTCGACCACGTCCTGCACCCAGGCGCCCTTGCCGACCGGGAGGTCGAAGCGCTCGCGCAGCTGCGGGTAGATCGGCACGGTCTCGACGCCGAGGTATGCGTACTCGACCTCGCCGTCCTCGCGCAGCTGGTCGAGCGAACGGCGCGCGACGTCGACCGGGACCGCGAACCCGACGCCCTCGCCGCCGCCGCTGTTGGTCTTGATCTGCTGGTTGATCCCGATCACCTTGCCGTCGGCGTCGACCAGCGGGCCGCCCGAGTTGCCGGGATTGATCGCCGCGTCGGTCTGGATCGCGCCGGCGATCTGGAACGCGGTCAGGCCGGTGATCGAGCGGTCGACGGCGGAGACCACCCCGACCGAGAGCGACTGGCGGGCGTCGAACGGCGAGCCGATCGCGGCGACCGGCGTGCCCACCTTCACGTCTGCGGAGCTGCCCAGCGGCAGTGGACGCAGCGTGAGGCCCTCGGGGTCGATCTCGAGCAGCGCCACGTCGGAGTCGGGGTCGTAGCCGTGCACCTGGGCCTCGACCTGGTTGCCGTCGGCGAACTCGACGTAGACCTGGCGCGCCTCGCGCAGATCCGGCACCTGGCCGGTAGTCACCACGTGCGCGTTGGTCGCGATCTCGCCGTCGCCGTTGAGCACGAAGCCGGAGCCGACGCCGCCGCTGGTGTCATCGAGGTCCTCGAGCGAGTCGCCGCCGAACAGCGAGATCACGGTGACGACTCCGGGCGCCTCCTCCTTGTAGATCCGCTGTGGGTCGAAGCTGTTCCCGTCCTCACCGAGCCCGTCGATCACCTCGACGCGGGTCGTTGTCGTGGTCCGCTGCGACCCGTCGTCGTCGCCGTCGTCGTCGTCATCCCCGCCGAAGCCGCAGCCGGCGGCGCCGGCGAGCGCCGCCAGCACCGCGGGGATGGCGAGCACCGCGCGCGTCATGCCGGGAGGATGAGCATGAACGCCGTCTCGCCGGGGGCGGAGCGCACCGTCAGCCGGCCGTGCATCTGGTCCGCAAGCTCGCGCGCGATCGCCAGCCCGAGGCCGGCCCCGCGTGCGCCGTCGGCGGAGGTGAAGAAGGGCTCGAAGATGTGCGGCATGGTCTGGTGGCGGATGCCGAGACCCGAGTCGGCGACCTCCAGGGTTACGTGCCCGTCCTCGCGCGCGGCCGATACCACGATAGTCGTGCCCGCGGGCGTGTGCACGAGCGCGTTGTCGAGCAGGATCCGCATCACCTGTGCGACCCGCTCCGGATCGCATTCGATCTCGATCGGATCGGGCTCGGTGCGGACCTCGAGCTCGGCCTCGTGGGTCGCGACCGCCGGCGTGAACTCGCCCGCCACCTCGCGCGCGAGCTGGCCGACGTCGGTGGGCTCCGGCCGCAGCTCGAGCGCGCCGGACTCCAGCCGCGAGAGGTCGAGCAGCTCGGTCGCGAGCTTGCGCATGCGCGCGACCTGGCCGCGCAGCTGGGCGAGGAACTGGGCGCGGGTCTCATCGTCGAGCTCCTCGTCCTCCAGCAGCTCGAGGAAGCCGCCGAGCGAGAAGATCGGGGTGCGCAGCTCGTGCGACGCGGAGGCGATGAACTGCTTGCGCGCCGTGTCGAGCCGCGCGAGCTGCCGCTGCATGTCGTCGAACGCGGTCGCGAGCTGGCCGATCTCGTCGTCGGAGTCGGCCTGTATCGGGTTGGAGAAGTCGCCGGCGGCGACCTTGCGCGCCGCCTGCTCGAGCCGTTTGATGCGCGCGGTCAGGAGCACGGCGACGAGGTAGCCGGCGATCGCGGCGAGCACGAGCGCGATCGCACCGGCGACGAGGATCCGCTGGCGGATGAGCTGCACGTTCGCCTGCACGTCGGTGAGCGAGCCGGCGAACACCGCGACGCCGTGGACGTCGCCGCCGCGGCTGAGCGGTTGGGCGGCAAGCGCCTGGCGCCCGACGTCGGTCTGTGCCGCCGCAGTCACGGGCTTGCCTGTCTGCACGGCGCGCTCCGCCACGTCCTGGACGTCGGCGAGCGCCGCGGAGCCGGGCCCGGAGTCGGCGACGGTGAGGATCTGCATGACCGGCTCGGTCTTGACCTGCAGCAACGTCACCTCGGCGTTGGAGAACCTCGCGGCGGTGTTCGTCCGCGCCGCCAGCACGTCCTGCTGCGATCGCGTACCGACGACCTTGCGCAGCTCCGCCGACTCGCGGCCGGCGTCGCCGGCGAGTCGCTCGACCTTCTGCGCCACGAGCTCGTCCTCCAGCCGCGGCGTGACGTAGAAGTAGACGATCGCGATGGCGCCCGCCACGATCAGCGCGAAGATCAGCGTCAGGCGGTTGCGCAGCGACCGCAGCGGCCGCGTCATCGTCACTCCTCGGAGTTGTCCCGGAAGCGGTAGCCGACGCCGCGCACGGTGAAGATGTACTCGGGCTCCTTGGCGTCGGCCTCGAGCTTCTCGCGCAGGTGGCGGATGTGGACGTCGATGGTGCGCGGATCGCGATAGGCGGAGTCGCCCCAGACCCGCGAGAGGAGCATGTCGCGCGTGTACACGCGGCCGGGGTTGGACGCGAGCGCGTGCAGGATCTCGAACTCGACGAACGTGGTCGGGACCGAGCTGCCGTCGAGCCCGACCGTGCGCTTGGCCGGGTCGATGCGCAGTCCGAGCACCTCGATCGGCTGCTCGTCACCCTCCTCCGGCCGCGCCATCCCGGCGCGCCGCAGCGCCGCCTTGACGCGCGAGCGGAACTCGCGCATCGAGAACGGCTTGGTGATGTAGTCGTCGGCGCCCAGTTCCAGCCCGAGCACCTTGTCGATCTCCTCCGACTTGGCGGTCAGCATGATGATCGGGACCGACGAGCGCGCGCGCAAGCGCCGGCACACCTCGAGCCCGTCCATGTGCGGCAGCATCACGTCGAGCACGACGAGGTCGAATGTCTGCTCGGAGAAGCGCGCGAGCGCCTCGCGGCCGTCCGACGCCTGCACCACTTCGTACCCGTCGCGCTGCAGCGGGAACGACAGCAGCGTCTGGATCGGCTGCTCGTCGTCGACGAGAAGAATGCGTGCTGGACGGTCCGGCATAACCGAAAGCGTAGATACCGTTGCTAAGCGTGCTTGACCTGCGCGTTTATCGAGCGGCGTTCCTGCCTGCGCTTCTGGCGGTGTTCGTCGTCGCGTTCTCGCTCGAGGGGCGTCCATCGCCGATACGTACGCGTGCGGTCGCCGATGCGTTCGACCCCGCGCGCGCGTACGGCACGCCGCGGGTGCGCGACTCGCTGCTCGAGCTCGCCGAGGCATTCCCGGAGCGCGCACCCGGCTCGGCCGGGGACGCGGCGCTGGCCGACCGCGTCGGCGCGGGGTTCCGCGCGAGCGGGTTCGAGGTCTCGAGCACCAGCGAGCCCGGACGGACGGTCGACGGTGAGACCGATCTGGAGACCGTCGTCGGCGTGCGGCCGGGCCTGTCGAGCCGCCGGATCGTCGTGCTCGCGCACCGCGACGCGCTCGCTGCGCCAGGGGTTGCGGAGCTGTCAGGGACCGCCGCTCTGCTCGAGCTGGCGCGGATCTACCGCACGCGCGTGCCGCGGGCCGAGGAGGACGCTGACGCGTCGGGCCGGCCGCAGCTCGTCGGGCGCGACCTACGCAAGACGCTCGTGCTCGTCTCCACCTCGGGCGGGAGCGGCGGCTCGGCCGGCGCGCGGGCGTGGGCGCGCGAGCAGGACCCGGGCACGATCGACGCCGTGCTGGTGCTCGGCGATCTCGCGTCGGTGACGTGGCACAAGCCGTGGGTCGTGCGGTGGTCGAACGGGCGCGAGGAGCCGCCGCTCGGCCTGCAGCGGACCGTGGAGGCGGCCGTGCGGCAGGAGGTCGGCGAGGATCCGGGCGGCTCACGCGCGAGTGCGCAGTGGGCACGCCGCGCGCTGCCGCTGACCGTCGGCGAGCAGGGCGAGGTGAACCGCGAGGAGCTGCCGGCCGTGCTGCTTCAGATCAGCGGCGAGCGCGGCCCGGCCGAGGGCGCGCGCGTGTCGCGCGACCGTTTCACGGAGCTCGGACGCGGCGCGCTGCGCGCTGTCATCGCGCTCGACGAGGCAGGGCGCGCGTCCGGGGGCGACACGCGACCGGTGTTCGCCGGCGAGTCGGAGGGGATCGTGACGCTGCGCAATGTGCTGCCCGACTGGAGCGTGCGGCTCATGGTGCTGTGCCTGCTGCTGCCCGCGCTGCTGGCGGCGCTCGACGCGTTCTTCCGCGCCCGGCGGCACCATCTTCACGCGGGCTCGTGGGTCGGCTGGACGCTCGCCGCCGGCGTCGCCGTGCCGTTGGCGTGGATCTGGCTGCGGCTGCTCGGGATCGCCGGCGCGCTGCCCGCCCCGCGCGGGCCGGTGCTGCCGTCCGACCTGCAGCTGTCGACGGGGCAGGCCGCGGCGCTCGCCTCGGTCGCGCTCGCGCTCGTCGCAGGCGTCGTCGCCGCGCGGCTGCTCGGGCTTTCGGGGCGCGCCGTCCGCGGCAACCCGGCGGCCGGCGCGGCGGGAGCGGCCGTGGGCGCGGTCGTCTGCGGCGTCGCGCTGCTCGTCTGGCTTCCCAATCCGTATGCCGCGGCGCTGCTCGTGCCGGCCGCGCACCTGTGGCTGTTCCTCGGCGCGCCGCAGACGCGCCTGCGCGGCGCCTGGGGCTGGGTCGCGCTTGCGGCAGGCCTGCTCGCGCCGGCGCTCGTGCTGGTGGCCGAGATGGACGCATTGCGGATCGGGCCGCTGGCGCTC
Organism: uncultured Solirubrobacteraceae bacterium; assembly: GCA_963835735.1. GTDB lineage: Bacteria > Actinomycetota > Thermoleophilia > Solirubrobacterales > Solirubrobacteraceae > DASQMT01. Next base: position 312,264 of record CAWIGP010000009.1, on the reverse strand, counting down.
ACACGCATGTGGCTCGTGGCGACCGCCGGCGGACACGTGTCGGCGTGGTCGGCGCTCGCGCTCGGCGCGCTGGTCGGCGCGACGGTCACGCTCGTCCGCATCCTGCTCGCCCGGCGCAAGCTCGTTGCCACCGCGCCGCCGGATGAGCGGCCGCGCACTCGCGGGCCCGCGACCTACGCCGGGCCGGGCTCGCTCGGCGGGACCGAGTCGGCGCTGCGGCGATGACGGAACGCTCGCCGACCGGCGGCGTGCCGAGCCGCGACGTGACGGAGTCGGCGCCGACGCAGCGCACGCCGACCCGCGCCATTCCGGACCGCGACCTGACCAACGGACCGAGCCCGGCCGGGACGTCGCCGCGGCGCCGGCGGCGGGCGCTGCGCGCGTTGTCGACTCTGCTCGTCGTCGCCGGCGCGCTCGTGCTCGCCGACGGCGTCGCCACGCTCGTCTGGAAGGAGCCGGTCACCGCCGTCTACGCGGGGGTGCAGCAGGAGCGGCTCGGCGACAAGCTGGACGCGCTCGAGCGAGCTGAGCCGAGCCGTGCGCTCGTTCAGCACGCGCGTCCGCGTCCGCGCCTGGGCCTGGCCGCCCGCACGCTCGCCCGCGGCAGCGAGCCCGGCGATCCGGTCGGCCGTCTGCGCGTGCCTGCGATCGGCTTGAGCACGATCGTCGTCGAGGGCACTGGCGGCGCCGAGCTGCGCTCCGGGCCGGGCCACTACCCGGACTCGCCGCTGCCCGGCCGGCGCGGCACTGTCGCGATCGCCGGCCACCGCACGACGTACGGCGCCCCGTTCCGGCACATCGACGACCTGGAGCGCGGCGACCGGATCGAGCTCGCGATGCCCTACGGCCGCTTCAGCTACCGCGTCGAGCGGAGCCGGATCGTGCCGCCGAGCGCCGTCGACGTCGTCGGCCGCGTCGCGTACGATCGCCTCGTGCTGACCGCCTGCCATCCCCTGTATTCCGCGGACGAGCGGATCGTGGTGTTCGCGCGGCTGTCCAGCCCCGAGACCCCATTCCGGTGAGCACCCCATGGCCGACGATCCGATCCCTGCCGATGCACCTCGTGCGATGCGGTCCATGACCCGACAGGAGGATCTCGATGCGGCCACGCGCGGCCGCTTCGGACGGGACGTCCAGGCGCCGCCGGAGCGAGTGGAGACCGTGGGATACGTGATCGATCCCGACGCCGTCGCCGCGGCGATCGTCGACCGGCTTCTCGCCGGCCGCGCACTGCGCGCCCGCGACGAGGACGCCTGACCGGGCCGGCGTGCCCGCGGTCGACGTCGCGCTGAACGGCGATCGAGCGCATCCCGCCCTCCCCCGGACTCCGGACGAGCTTGCTGCCGAGGCGCATGCCGCCGTCGCCGCCGGAGCCCGCACGCTCCACCTGCATCCGTACGACGGTGCGGCCCAGACGCTCGCCGCCGAGCCCTGTGCCGCGGCGCTGCGCGCCGTGCGCGCGGCCTGCCCGGGCGCGCCGGTCTCGCTGAGCACGTCGGACGCGATCGAGCCCGACCCCGAGCGCCGCCACTCGTTGGTCGCCGCCTGGACCGAGCTGCCCGACCTCGTCACGGCGAACCAGGGCGAGGCGGGGATCCTCACGCTGTGCGAGCTGCTGATGGGCCGGGGCGTCGGGATCGAGGCGGGGCTGCTGTCGCTGGCCGACGCGCACGCGTTCGTCGCCGCCGGGATCGCGCCGCGCTGCGTGCGCGCGCTGATCGAGCCGCTGGACGCCGACCCCGAGGCGGCGGTCGCCCACGCCGCGGCGATGGAGCGGGCGCTCGACGAGGGCAGCGTCCGGATCGAGCAGGTCCACCACGGCGACGGCATCGCCTCGTGGGCCGTCAACCGCCGCGCCGCTGCGCGTGGGCACGGTGTACGCACGGGCCTGGAGGACACGGGTGTGCTGCCCGACGGCCGGGAGGCGTCGGGCAACGCCGAGCTGGTCGCCGCGGCCGTGGCGATCGCGGCGTCGTGACGGGGTCGGCGGTCGTGGGTGCGCCTTGACCGGCCGCGCGCCGGGGCCGGCCGCGGTGAACACCGGCATTGAAGGAGGGCCCGGATCGCGGGTGCGTCTCCGCGGGAACGTCCCCGCGCTCGATGCGGGGCGCGCTAGGGCCGATATGCGACCTCAAAGCGCCCCACGTCGATGCGGGGCGCGTCAACTACCCATGCGGTGGTCAAAGCGCCCCGCATGAGTGCCGCCGCGATCCGGGGCGCGTCAACTACCCATGCGGTGGTCAAAGCGCCCCGCATGAGCGCCGCCGCGATCCGGGCTCCCCCTCAAAGCCGCCGTACACCGACGCCCGGTGCTAGTGCTCGAACCCGCGCCAGCCGGCTGCGCCCGAAGGCGCGCCACGCCACGCCAGCTCCGGCTCGCCGACAGCCACAACCTCGCCGATCCACGTGAGCGGGCCCGCCGCCTCCGCGGCCGCGCGGTCCTCGGGCGCGACGCAGACGCACAGCTCGAAGTCCTCCCCGCCCGTCGCAGCCAGCTCCGCGGGATCGCGGCTGAGCGCATGCGCGACCTCGGCGACGCCGTCCGCCAGCGGGAGCGCGGCGGCGTCGAGCTCGATCCGGACGCCGCCGGCCTCGGCCAGCCGAAGTGCGTCGGAGGCCAGGCCGTCGGACAGGTCGAGCATCGCGTGCACGCCCGCGCGCGCCAGCGCGCGGCCCTCGGTGAGCCGCGGGAACGGACGCAGGTAGCGCGCGATCAGCTCCGCCGCGTGCCCGCCCGCGATCGCCGGCGATCCGCCTGAGTACTGCGCGCGACCCTCCAGCACCGCGAGCCCCGCCGCTGCGGCGCCGAGCGTGCCGGTGACGCCCACGAGGTCGCCGGGCTGCGCGCCGGCGCGGCTGACCAGAGGATCCTGCGCGCCGGCCCAGCCGACAACGGTCACCGCGACCGTCAGAACCGGGCCGGCGACGATGTCGCCGCCCGCGATCGTGGTCCCGGTCGCGGCGGCGAGCGCCTCGGCGCCCTCGTGCAGGGCGAGCACCTGGGCGTCCGGCAGCGACGGCGGCAGCACGACGCCGAGATACGCCTCACCCGCCGGGGCGCCCATCGCGGCGAGGTCGGACAGCGCCGCCGCGAGCGCGCGATGGCCGATGTCGGCCGGCGACGCCTGGCCGAGCCGGAAATGAGTGCCGTCGACCTGCACGTCGACCGACGTGACCGCGAACGCGTCGCCGCGCACGACCGCGGCGTCGTCGCCGATCCAGCGCACGACGCGCGTGCCGTCGCGGCGGGTGAGCACCGCGGTGATCGCCTCGATCAGCGCAATCTCACGCACGAGGGGTCAGATCTTGCAATCGCGCACCGCGTGTCGCGCACACGTCGGCACCGCTCGGAATGGTGCTCGATTGCAAGATCTGACCCCTCGAGCGGTCTCCCGGGCCCGCCGAAGCGGGCCCGAGCGACAGCTAGCGATGGCGATAGACGATGCGCGCGCGGTTGAGGTCATACGGTGAGACCTCCACCCGAACCCGATCCCCCGGCAGGATCCGGATGCGGAAGCGGCGCATCTTGCCGGCCACGTGGCCGAGCACCTCGTGGCCGTTGTCGAGCTGCACCCTGAACATCGCGTTCGGGAGCGCCTCCACAACCTCGCCTTCGAATTCGACTTTCTCTTCCTTGGCCAAGAGCTAGATGACCCTGACGTTGGTGGCCTGCGGGCCCTTGCCGGACTCGCCGAGCTCGTATTCGACCTTCGCGCCCTCTGCGAGGGTGCGGAAGCCGTCACCTGCAATACCCGAGAAGTGCACGAACGCATCCTTCCCCCCGTCGTCCGGGGTGATGAAGCCGAAGCCCTTCTCGTCGCTGAACCACTTGACGACACCAGTTGCCATACAACACCTCCTCACTGCTGGATCGTATGCGCGAGGGGTGCTGCCGGGCACTGCCTTCCCGCATGCTTCGACCGCCCAAATGTGGCGGACACAACGGGCGTGGTTATACCAGCGCGGCGCTCGATCGTGGTGGCCGGTGCGATCAGCCGGGCGGTGCGACGGTGCCTCCGCCGTCCCCGGCGTCGGTCTCAGGCGGCTCTTCGGTGTCCGGCGGCGGCTGCGGCGCGGACTCGTACTGCTCGGGATCGAAGCCCCCGTTGTCCTGCTCGGGCGCGGTCAGGCCGGTCGTGTCGTCCGGCTCCGCGTCGGACTCGGTGTCGTCCGGCGTGATGATCGCGCCGGACGAGTCCTCCTCGTCTGTCGTCGGGCCGCCCGACTTCGAGTACCTGCCGAAGAACGGCGACGAGGCGAACGGATGCTCCGGCGCCTCGAAGTCGTCGCAGGAGTCTCCCTTGATGCGGCCCATGTAGTCGCCCCAGATATCGGCCGGGAACGTGCCGCCGTCGACGTTGCGGCCGAAGTACAGGCCGTTCATCTGGATGTCGTCCTTGGGGTAGCCCACCCAGACCGACGTCACATAGCGCGGTGTGAACCCGACGAACCATGCGTCGGTGTTGAAGTCGGTCGTGCCGGTCTTCCCAGCCGCCGGGCAGCCGATCTGGGCGTGCGTGCCGGTGCCGCTGGTCATGTTCTGCTCGAGGATCTGCCGCGCCTCGGCCGCCACGCCGTCCTCGAACACGCGCACCTTCTTGACGCGGAAGCGCTTCGGCAGCTCGTTGCCCTCCTCGATCCGCCCGTCCGGGAACTTGATCTTCTTGATCGCGGTCGGCCGCAACCGGTAGCCGCCGGAGGCGATCGATCCGTACGCCGTCGCCATCTCGAGCGGCGAGACGCCGTTCTCGAGGCCGCCGAGCGTCTCGGCCGGATAGCCCTTGAGCGTCGACGTGATCCCCATATCGCGCGCGGTCTTCTTGACCTCGTCGGGCCCGAGGTCGAGCGCGAGCTGGATATAGACCGAGTTGTCGGACTTCAGCGTCGCCTGGCGGAGGCTCAGGTTGCCGGCGCCGACGCCGCCGTACGTCTTGACGTCGACGTGGCCGTACAGCGGGTCGTCGATGATCGTCGGCGAGCGCGACACGTAGTGCGTGGAGTCCGGGTCGACGCCGCGCCGCAGCGCGGTCATCAGCGCCATCACCTTGAAAGTCGAGCCCGGGCGCCGGTGTCCCTGGGCGGCGAGGTTGAAGTTCGACTGGCCGTAGTCGCCCGAGGACGCCATCGCCTCGATGTAGCCGTTGCGCGGGTCGAGCGTGACGATCGCCGACGACGGCCCGATGCCGGCGAGGTGGTCGGACAGCGTGTCGCGCGCCTCGGCCTGCTTCTCGAGGTCGATCGTGGTGAATACCTTCATCCCGCCCGCGCGCACGGTCTGAGCGCCGTACTCGCGGAACAGCTGGTCCTTGACGTAGTCGAAGAAGTACTCCTCGCGCCGCTCGGTGAAGTAGTTGGAGAGCTTGAGCCCGAGCGGCTTGCCCATCGCGCGCTCGGCGTGCTCCTGCGAGACCATCCCGAGCTCGGCCATCTTGGCCAGCACCTCGTTGCGACGAGCCTTCGCCGCCGGCTTGGCACGCGTCGGGGAGTAGTCCGACGGCGCCTGCGGAAGACCCGCCAGCAGCGCCGCCTGACGCAGGTTGAGGTCCTTGAGGTTCCTGGAGAAGAAGATCTTCGCGGCGGCCGTGATCCCGATCGCGGACTGGCCTCCGACGGTGCCGTATGGGATCGAGTCGAGGTACTTCTCGAGGATCCACTCCTTCGAGCGCACGTCCTCGAGCTCCTCGGCCAGCTTCGCCTCGCGGATCTTGCGCGTGTACGTGCGCTCACTGGAGATGTAGAGCGAGCGCACGAGCTGCATCGTGATCGTCGAGCCGCCCTCGCGCGTCTCCCCGGACGTGATGTTCTTGACCGCCGCGCGCACGACGCCCTCGTAGTCGACGCCCTTGTGCTTGTAGAAGCGCTCGTCCTCGATCGCGATCGTGGCGTTCTTGACGACCTGCGGGATGTCGTCGGAACGCAGCGGCAGGTGCAGGTCGTCGGCCTGGATGAAGCCCAGTGGCCGCCCGTCGGCCGCGTATACGCGCGTGTTCTCGGCGGTCGCCCGCGCCTTGAGCGAGGAGAGCGGCGGCGCAGAGGCAGCGATCGACACGACGTAGCCGACTCCGGCCAGCGCTGCGAGCACGAGCAGTATCCCCACCACCACGAGGGCGAGGAATGCCTTGTTGCGCGGCCTGCCGCTGCCGCGACGACGCCGCTTCATCCGCTGCGCATGACTCATGACGGCGAACCCGTGATTGTAGGACGCTCCGGCCTATTCGACCCTGGGCGCCAAAGCCCTACTCGGGCGTCGCCAGTAGCCCTTCTGCTCGCAGTCGCGTGAGGCAGCGCAGGCGCAGGTCGGCCTCGCGCGGATAGCGATCCGGCGGCGGGCACGCGTCGCCGACGACTGCCAGCCGCACGCCCTCGACCGTCGTCTCGGCCACGGTGACGGCGTGGCCGGTCTCGGCCTCGAGCACCTCGACGGCGCGGGCGGCGTCGGCCGTCGCCGGCAGCCAGATCTGGGCGTCGGGGTTGACTGTGCCCTGGCCGAGCGTGTCGTTGCGCAGCACGCCGCTCGCGAGCTTCTCGTTCGGGACGACGATCTGCTGCCCGCCGGGCGAGCGCAGGAACGTGTAGTTGAGGCGGATGTCGTCGACCACGCCGTACTGCTCCTCGACGTAGACCCAGTCGCCGACGCGGATCGGCTGCGTGACGGCGATCACGATCCCGGCGATGAGGTTGGCCAGCGTCTGGCGCGCCGCGAAGCCGATGATCGCGGCGGCGATCGCGCCCGACGCCAGCAGCGACGCCGCGATCCGGTTGACGCTGTCGAACTGCGCGAGCGCGACGGCGACGCCGATCACGATGATCGACGCATAGATCAGCCGGCGGATGAAGCGCAGCCGGGTGTCGGTGGCCGCGGTCAGCTCGCCGCGGATGACCGCCGTGGCCATCCGCTCGCCGCGGCGCGCGAGCGTGCGGTCGAGCAGCGTGGCGATCACGAACGCGACGACCACCGAGATGATCGCCGTGATCCAGTTGCCGTTGTCCTCCCAGAACGTGCTGGCAAGATCCGGTGCCGACATGGCGGGCGAGGTTAGACGCCGGGCCGTGCTGCTCGACGCGATGGGGACGCTGCTGACGTTCGGCGACCCCGCACCGCGGCTGCGGGCGGGGTTGGCGCAGCGGCTCGGCACCGACGTCGGGGACGCCGCGGCGCGGGCGGCTGTCCGCGCCGAGATCGCGTACTACCGCGCGCACCTGCACCTCGGGCGCGACGCTGAGTCGCTCGCCGCGCTGCGCGCCGCCTGCGCCGAGGCGATGCGCCCCGCGCTGGGGCGTGCCGCGGACGCGCCCGGGGAGGTCCTGACCGCGGCGCTGCTCGACGCGCTGGCGTTCTCCGCCTATCCGGACAGCGCGCCCGCGCTGCGCGCGCTGCGGGCGGCCGGCAACGCGCTCGTCGTCGTCTCGAACTGGGACGCGTCGCTGCACGAGCGGCTCGTGGAGACCGGCCTGGCCGGCCTCGTCGACGGCGCGGTGGCGTCGGCCGAGCTCGGCGCCGCCAAGCCGGACGGCGCGATCTTCGCACGCGCGCTGGCGCTCGCCGGCGCGGACGCGGCCGAGGCCTGGCACGTCGGCGATGACCCGCACGCCGATATCGAGGGCGCGCTGGCATCCGGCATCCGGCCGGTGCTCATCGCCCGCGCCGGGGAGCCGCCGGCGCTCGACGGCGTGCCGGTGATCCGCAGCCTCGAAGCGCTGCCTGCGCTGGTCATGCAGAGCTGAGGCTTTAGGTTGGGTCCTACGCTTGGCGTCCCGCATGTCGAGCACTCCGCCTCCCTCCGCCGGCCCGCCCGGCTGGCTGCCGCCGCGTCCCGAGCTCCCTGACGGTGCCGGGCTGCCCGAGCCGTCGCCGCCACAGCAGGAGGAGGTGGCGTGGGAGCGCTCGGTGCCGCTCTGGACCCCGTTCGCGGTCGCGCTCGCCGCGTTCGTGCTGGCGAGCATCGCGTACGCGGTGATCGCCGGGATCGCCGGGCTGACCGCCGCCGAGGCCGAGGACGCGCCCGGCCCGGTGCTCGGCGCCACCTTCTTCCAGGACGCGCTGCTGATCGGCGGGGCGGTGCTGGTCGTAGGGCTCGCGGTCAAGGGCGGCGCGGCCGCCGCGCTGGGTCTGCGCCGCACGGCCTTCTGGCCGGCTGTCGGCTGGGCGGCGGTGGTGCTCGGCACGTTCTGGCTGACGAGCGGGCTGCTGGTGGCGATCTTCGGCGAGCCGCCGGATCAGGAGATCACCGAGGAGATCAAGTCCGAGGACGGCGCGCTCGCCCTGGCCGGGTACATCGGGATCACGTGCCTGATCGCGCCGATCGCCGAGGAGGTGTTCTTCCGCGGGTTCCTGTTCCCGGTGCTGCGCGCCCGCGTCGGCATCGCCTGGGGCGTGCTGGTGACCGCCGCGCTGTTCTCGGTCGTGCACGCGATCGGGTCGCCGCCCGAGGCGCTGGTCGTGCTGTTCGTGCTGGGCGCCGGCCTGTGCCTGCTGTACCTTCGCACCGGTTCCCTGCTCCCGTGCATCGGGTTGCATGCGCTCAACAACGCGATCTCGTTCGCGGCGACCAAGGAGATGGAATGGCCGGTGGCGATCCTCACGGTGGTGGGCAGCGTGGTGGTGACCGTCGGGATCGGCCTCGCCTTCGTGCGCTCGCGGCCCGGTGTGGCCCCGGCCTGACGCCCGCCGCCGCCCTCGCCCTGATCGCTCCCGCCGCCGCGGTCGCGCAGGAGCCGCCTCCGCTGCCCGCGCCCACGCTCGCGCTGGCGGTCGAGAAGGCGCTCCCGGTCGGCCACGACCGCGTCGTGCTGCGCAAGCGCGCCTGGCGGCTCACCGGCAGCATGACGCCGGCAATCGCCGGCGAGCAGGTGCAGCTCGCGATCCACCGCAACGGCAAGCGGATCCGGACCATGCGCGTTGCCGTGCGGCCGGACGGCACGTTCCGCCGGCGCATGCCGACGCGGCGCACCGGCCGCTTCAGCGTCCGCGCGCTGCACGCGGCCACGCCGCAGCTGGCGGCGGCGCGCGGGCCGAAGGTGCGAGTCGAGGTGGTTGAGCCGTACGCGACGCAGGGCGACAGCGGACCGCTCGTGAAGCTGCTCCAGCGCAGCCTCGCGCGGCTGCACTACGCGGTCCCGACGAACGGGACGTACGACGCCGCGACCGGGCGCGCGGTGATGGCGTTCCGCAAGGTCAACGGGCTGGCCTGGAGCTACCACGCCGACCGGAACGTGATCGGGAAGGCGACCGCCGGCAAGGGCGCGTTCCGCGTCCGCCATCGCGACGCCGGCCGGCACGTCGAGGCCGACCTCTCGCGCCAGGTGCTCGCGCTGATCGACGGCAGGCGCGTGGTCGCCACCTACCACACGTCGAGCGGCGCCCCGTCCACGCCGACCGTGATCGGGTCGTTCCGCGTCTACCTCAAGACGCCCGGGGTCAACGCGGTCGGGATGGTCCACTCCTCCTACTTCATCCGCGGCTACGCGATCCACGGCTACATCGACGTGCCGGCGTTCAACGCCAGCCACGGCTGCCTGCGCATCCCGATCCCGGACGCCTGGCGTGTCTTCACGTGGCTGCGGACGGGCGACCGCGTGATCGTCTATCCGTAAGCGCATGGACGCACGAGAGACGCTCGTCGAGGAACTGCGCCGCCACGCCCTGATCGTGGGCGAGGTCACGCTGACCAGCGGCGCGGTCGCGCAGTACTACGTCGACGCCAAGCGGGCGATCCTGCGGCCGGCGGGCTTCCGCGCGCTGGCCGAGCTGGTCGCCGGCTACGCCCGCGACTGGGAGGCGACGGCCGTCGGCGGCCTGACGATGGGAGCGGACGCGCCGGCCTGTGCCGCACTTGCCGGTGGGGCCGACGTGAAGGCGTTCTTCGTCCGCAAGGAGGCCAAGGCGCACGGGCTCCAGCGCCGCGTCGAGGGCCCGCCGCTCGAGCCGGGCGAGCGCTGCCTGATCGTCGAGGACGTCGTCACCTCCGGCGGCTCGACCGTGCAGGCGATCGAGGCAGTGCGGGCCGAGGGCCACGACGTCTGCGGGGTCGTCAGCGTGCTGGACCGGCTGGCCGGCGGCGCGGAGGCGATCCGCCTGGCGGCCGGCGATGCGCCCTATGCAGCGCTCGCGACGATCGACGACATCTATCGAGAGCGGCCTGATGGGTAACGCGATAGGGCCTAGGTAACACCGAGGGAACCGCTTTATCCTCGGGTAATCGCTAGAACGCCCCGAGCAGGATTCGAACCTGCGGCCTACTCCTTAGGAGGGAGTCGCTCTATCCGACTGAGCTATCGGGGCCGAAGCAGGAATCGTAGTCCTGTACGCAGTACCTGACGTACGCCGGAGGCCTCGGGGGAGGCCAAGGCGGGTAGGACCAAGGGGAACCATCGTCGCGCCGGCCGGGGACTGCCGGGCGCCGCAGGAGGGACAACATCATCACCATCGCATCACCACGCAGCGTGGGGTCGCGCACGTGAGCACCGGCGATCCCGCCGGGCTGGTACACGAGCAGGATGAGCAGTCGGTCGTCGTAGGGCAGGCGGCGGGCGAGCAGAAGATCACCGCGCGCTCGCCGATGCAGCTGTTCTGGCGCCGGCTGCGGCGCGACCGGGTCGCGATGACCGCGCTCGTCTTCATCGTGCTCCTGGTCGCGATGGCGATCCTGGCGCCGCTGATCGTGGACATCTTGGGCACCCCCGACCCCAAGGCGCAGAGCTCCGAGGCGCTCGACCTCTTCGGCGGCCCGACCGGGCCGAGCGCCGAGCACTGGTTCGGCGTCGACCAGCTCGGCCGCGACATCTTCGCCCGCACGATCTACGGCGCGCGCGTCTCGCTGGAGGTCGCGTTCATCGCCACCGGCCTCGCGGTGCTGTTCGGCACGGCAATCGGGCTCGTCTCCGGCTTCTACCGCGGCTGGACCGACACGTTCCTCTCGCGCCTCACCGACGTCGTGCTGGCGTTCCCGATCCTGCTGCTTGGCCTCGGCCTGGCGGCGGCGTGCTCCGGCGCCGACGGCTGCTTCGGTGGCCTGATCGAGCCCGGCCTGCCCGTCGTGATCATGGTCATCGCAATCATCAACTGGACGTACATCGCGCGCATTGTGCGCGGCCAGGTGCTGTCGCTGCGCGAGAAGGAGTTCGTCGAGTCCGCCCGCTCGCTGGGCGCGTCGAACACGCGCATCATCGTGCGCGAGATCCTCCCCAACCTGCTGGCACCCCTGATCGTCTATTCGTCGCTGCTGATCCCGGCGAACATCCTGCTCGAGGCCGCCCTGTCGTTCCTCGGCGTAGGGGTGACGGGCGGTACGGCGTCGTGGGGCGCGATGATCTCCGACGCGACGAATCTGTTCCCCGATGCCTGGTGGTTCATGCTCTTCCCGGGCATCGCTCTTCTCCTCACCGTGCTGGCGTTCAACCTCGTGGGCGACGGGCTGCAGGACGCCCTCGACCCGCGCAGGAAGTGATGCCTGGTGCACGTCTCGCAGCTCATAAGCAGTCATCAACGAAAGGACGAAGTCCATGTCTAGGTCTTTCTGGAGGACCTTGCTGGCGCTCGCCGCGCTCATGGCCCTGCTCGGGGTCAGCGCGTGTGGCGGCGATGACGACGACGAAAGCAGCGACACCGGCGGGACGCCGGCGCAGAGCGAGGACGCTGAGGCGAACGTCACCGAGCAGTTGTTCGCCGGCACCGCGGCCGACAACATCAACGACCCGGCGCAGGGCAAGAAGGGCGGCAAGCTGACCGTCCTGTCCAGCGGCGACGTCGACTACATGGACCCGGGCCAGACGTACTACTCGTATGGGTGGTCGGTCATGAACGCGATCCACCGCGGGCTGTACGCGTACAAGCCGGACGACCCACGCCACGCCGGTGCCGGACCTCGCGGCCGCCGACCCGGAGATCTCCGCGGACGGCAAGACCGTCACGGTGAAGCTCCGGGAGGGCGTCATGTTCTCGAAGCCGGTCAGCCGCGAGGTCGAGGCCAAGGACGTCAAGTACGCGATCGAGCGCTCGTTCACGGCCAACGTGCCGAACGGCTACGCCCGCGCGTACTTGGGCGACCTGCAGGGCGCCCCGAAGGAGCTGGGCGACTACAAGGACATCCCCGGCATCGAGACGCCGGACAAATCCACGATCGTGTTCCACCTCACGCAAGGGCACGGGCGCGGTGCTCGCCGGCGCACTGGGGCTGCCGATCTCCGTTCCGGTCCCGAAGGAGTTCGCGCAGAAGTACGACGCCAAGAGCCCGTCGACGTACGGCTCCGAGGCCGCGGTCTACACCGGCCCGTACATGGTCGAGTCCAGCGGCTCCGGTCAGGCGACCGGCTACGTGGCCGGCAAGACGATCAAGCTGGTCCGCAACCCGGACTACGCGGCGGTCGGCGACTTCCGTCCGGCCTACCTCGACGAGATCGAGATCCAGGCGGGCAACGACGACACGGCCGTCGCGGCGCGTCGCGTCCTGTCAGGCGAGAACCTCGCCATGGGCGACATCGAGCCGCCCTCGCGGCAGCTCAAGACGCTGCTCCAGAACAACAAAGCGTCGCTCTCCGCGGTGCCGGGCGGCGCGTTCCGCGATATTTCGATGGACACGAGCCGCCCGCCGTTCGACGACATCAACGTGCGGAAGGCCGTGATCGCCGGCTTCAACCGCGACGCGGCGCGCCAGCAGCGCGGCGGCGAGGCGATCGGGCCGATCGCCCAGCACTACATCGCGCCGGGTATTGCGGGCTTCGAGGAGTCCGGTGGGGTCGAGGGCTGGGCCGCCGAGCAGGACTGGATGGCCAAGCCGGAGGGCGACCGCGCCCTCTCGGCCGAGTACTTCAAGAAGGCCGGGATGGCCTCGGGCAAGTTCGAGGGCGATGACGAGGTCCTGATCGTCGGCGACAACGCCGACCCGGACAAGTCGATCGCGCAGATAACCGAGCAGCAGCTCAACGAGATGGGCTTCAAGACGAAGCTCCGCCTCCTCACGCGCGACACGATGTTCACGAAGTTCTGCAACGTCCCAACGTCCGAGGCCAACGTCTGCCCGTCCGTTGGCTGGATCAAGGACTTCGCTGATCCGCAGACGATGCTCGACCCGACGTTCAACGGGGCGAACATCATCCCGTCGCAGAACACCAACTGGCCGGAGCTCGACGTGCCCGAGGTCAACAAGGCGACTCGATGACGCGAAGCTCGTCACCGATCCCGCCGAGCGCGCGCAGGCGTTTGCGGATGCGAACAAGCTGATCACCGCGCAGGCGCCCGCGATCCCGTACATGTGGGACTATCAGGTGGTGGGCATCTCGCCGAACATGCGCGGCGTGCAGAGCGGCTACACCACCCTCTGGGACTGGAGCTACATCTCCGTCAAGTAGGCGGTCCCGTTCTGAACCATCAGCCGGCCGGCCCGCCGCTCGCGCGGCGGGCCGGCCCGGCACTCACTCCTCCACACCCCGAACTACGACATGGGCCGCTACATCGCGCGACGCCTGGCCATGATGGTGCTACTGCTGGTCCTCGTCAGCGCCGTCACGTTCATCGTCTTCAACGTCTTCCCGTCGACGGATCCCGCCGCGCTGCGCGCCGGCCGCCAGCCGACGCCCGAGGTGATCGAGACCATCCGCAGCGAGCTGGGGCTCGACCGCCCGAAGTACGAGCAGTTCGGCTCCTACATCTGGGACGTGTTTGCGCACCAGGACTTCGGACGCAGCTACGTCTCCAACGTCGACGTGCTCGACCAGATCCGCCAGAACCTGCCCGCCACGATCTCGCTCACGATCGGCGGGGTCGTCATCTGGCTGTTCTTCGGCCTGACGATCGGCATCATCTCCGCGGTCCGGCACCGCACCGTCTTCGACCGGCTCGCGATCGGGCTCTCACTGGTCGCGATCTCGGCCCCTGTCTACTGGCTCGGCCTCGTCGCGCTGTACCTGTTCGCGCCGGACTTCGGCGTATTCGGGTTGGGCTTCGTCGGCGGCCAGGGCTCGTACGTGCCGTTCTCCGAGGATCCACTGAAGTGGTTCCAGTCGCTGATCCTGCCGTGGTTCGTGCTCGCGACGGCGTTCGCCGCGGTGTACGCGCGGCTGCTGCGCGGCTCGCTGCTGGACGTCCTGAACGAGGACTACATACGCACGGCGCGCGCCAAGGGCCTGCGCGAGCGCTCGATCGTGCTCAAGCACGGGGTGCGCTCGGCGATCACGCCCGTGGTCACCGTGCTCGGCCTCGACATCGGCATCCTTCTGGGCGGTGCCATCCTGACGGAGTCCGTCTTCAACATCCCGGGCGTCGGGCGGCTCGCGTTCGATGCGATCAACCGCGGCGACCTGCCGATCGTCCAGGGCACCGTGCTGTTCGGCGCGTTCTTCATCATCATCATGAACCTGATCGTGGACATCCTCTACGCATTCCTCGACCCGCGGGTCCGGTACTAGCGGTGCCGCTGCTGGAAGTCCGCGACCTCGCGGTCAAGTTCACGACCGACGACGGCGTCGTCCGCGCGGTCGACGGCGTCTCCTACTCGGTCGACGCGCACCGCTCGCTCGGGATCGTGGGCGAGTCGGGCTCCGGCAAGAGCGTCTCGAACCTCACGGTGCTCGGGCTCACGCGCGCGAACAACGCGACGTTCTCGGGCGAGGTGCTGTTCGAGGGCCGCGACCTGCTGACGATGCCCGAGGACGAGCTGCGCAGGATCCGCGGCGAGGAGATCGCGATGATCTTCCAGGACCCGCTCTCCTCGCTGCACCCGTTCTATCGGGTCGGCGCGCAGCTGGTCGAGGCCGTGCGGACCCACCACGACGTGTCGAAGTCCGCGGCGCGCGAGAGGGCGATCGAGATGCTGCAGCTCGTCGGCATCCCGGAGCCGCGCTCCCGCGTGGACGCGTACCCGCACGAGTTCTCCGGCGGCATGCGCCAGCGGGCGATGATCGCGATGGCGCTGATCAACGAGCCCAAGCTGCTGATCGCCGACGAGCCCACGACCGCGCTCGACGTGACCGTCCAGGCGCAGATCCTCGAGCTGATCGAGCGGCTGCAGTCCGAGACCGGGACCGCGGTGATCATGATCACCCACGACCTCGGCGTGGTGGCCGAGGTCACCGACGAGATCGCGGTCATGTACGCAGGCCGCGTCGTCGAGCGCGCGCCGACGCGCGAGCTGTTCTCGGCGCCCCAGCATCCGTACACGTGGGGCCTGCTGCGCTCGATCCCGCGCCTGGACACGCCGCGCGACGAAGAGCTCGTGCCGATCGAGGGCCGGCCGCCGTCGCTGATCCTGCGGCCGAGCGGGTGCGCGTTCCACCCGCGCTGCCCGTTCGTGCGCGAGCGCCACAAGCAGGTCGACCCGCAGCTCGAGCCGGTGCAGGGCAAGCCCGATCACTACGTCGCCTGCCTGCTCTCCCAGCAGACGCGCTCGCGATCTGTGGGAGCGGCTGCGCACCGGTGAGCTGCCGGAGCGGGCGCGCGCGGCCGTGCCGCTCGGGGACGCCGCCGAATGACCGTCGACACCACGCAGCAGGACGCGCAGCCGGTGCCGACGCAGGGCGATTCGCTGATCGAGGTCCGCGACCTCGTCAAGGAGTTCCCGATCAAGGGCAGCTACCTCGTGCGGCGCCAGCTCGGCGCGGTCCACGCGGTCGATGGCGTGTCGTTCGACGTGCGCCGCGGCGAGACGTTCGGGATCGTCGGGCGAGAGCGGCTGCGGCAAGTCGACCACCGCGCGGCTGCTGCTGCGCCTGCTCGAGCCGACGTCCGGCTCGGTGCGCTTCGACGGCCGCGAGATCGCGAACCTGAAGTCGAACGAGATCAAGCCGCTGCGGCGCGAGATGCAGATGATCTTCCAGGACCCGTACTCGTCGCTGAACCCGCGCCGCACGGTCGGGACGATCATCTCCGAGCCGTTCAGCATCCATGGCATGCACAAGGGCAAGGTCGAGCGCAAGCGCGTGGTCCAGGAGCTGATGGACACGGTCGGCCTGAACCCCGAGCACTACAACCGCTACCCGCACGAGTTCTCCGGCGGGCAGCGGCAGCGCATCGGCGTGGCGCGGGCGCTCGCGCTCAAGCCCAAGCTGATCATCGCCGACGAGCCGGTCTCCGCGCTCGACGTGTCGATCCAGGCGCAGATCCTCAACCTGCTGCGCGACCTGCAGCGCG
Organism: uncultured Solirubrobacteraceae bacterium; assembly: GCA_963835735.1. Lineage (GTDB taxonomy): Bacteria > Actinomycetota > Thermoleophilia > Solirubrobacterales > Solirubrobacteraceae > DASQMT01. The sequence continues at coordinate 296,141 of CAWIGP010000009.1, read as the reverse complement.
ATTTCGGGCTGACGCTGGTCTTCATCGCCCACGACCTCTCGGTCGTGCGCCACATGTGCGATCGAGTCGCGGTCATGTACCTCGGCAAGATCGTCGAGCTGGCCGACTCCGACCAGCTCTACCACCACCCGCGCATGCCGTACACGGGCGCGCTGATGTCGGCCGTGCCGGTGGCCGACCCCGAGCTGGCGGCGACGAAGAAGCGCCAGATCCTCGCCGGCGACGTGCCGTCTCCGACGAACCCGCCGCCGGCGTGCCGGTTCCACACGCGCTGCTGGAAGGCGCAGGAGCTATGCCGCACCGAAGAGCCGCAGCTGGAGGTCAAGGAGGGCGGCAACATCGCCGCCTGCCACTTCCCGCTCACCAACGCCGAGGTCGCCGAGCGGATCCCCTCGGCGCAGCCTCAGGCTTGACCTGCGCGGGCGGGGTTCGGGACAATCGCCCGGATGCCACCAGCCGCCCGCGTCGGAGACATGCACACGTGCCCGCTGTCCGACGGCCCCAAGCCGCACGTCGGCGGGCCGATCCTGCCGCCGGGCGCGCCGACCGTCCTGATCGCCGGGATGCCCGCGGCGCGGGTGGGGGACATGTGCACCTGCGTCGGTCCGCCGGACATGATCGCGATGGGCTCGACGAAGGTGTTCATCGGCGGCTCGCCCGCGGCGCGGCTGGGCGACATGACGGCCCATGGCGGCGCGATCGTCGTCGGCGCGCCGACGGTGATGATCAACTAGGCGCTTCGGCAGACTCGCGAACTGCGGGCATTGACGGGAGCGGGATCGGCCGGGTCCGCTCGCCCGCCGGCGCCGAACGTCGGTGAGCCGGGCCTATACGGGATGCTCACCGACGTTCGGCGTCGTAGGGCGCCCCGAGTGAGCCCATCCGCAATCCGGGCCCTCCCTCTCTATGCCCGCAGTTCTCCGACGCTGCGAACAACGGCGAGCGCGCCGTCAAGACGAGGCGGAAGCCCGGCGCGCCAGCCGCGCCAGCCGCTCGTCCCAGCGCGCGCCGACCGACGCCATCCACGCCATCGCCTCGCCCATCGGCTCCGGGTTCAAGGCGTAGCGCAGCTCGCGGCCCTCACGGCGCGACGCCACGAGCCCGGCGCGGTCGAGCGCGGCGAGGTGCTTCGCGACCGCCTGGCGCGTGACCGGCAGCTCGAGCGCGAGCCGCGACGCGCTGGCGGGCTCGCGCGCCAGCCGGCCGATCACCTCGCGCCGCGTCGGGTCCGCGAGCGCGGCGAAGATCGCGTCGACGTGGCCGTCCGGCGGCGCGCCGAACTCGTGCGTCGTCGTCGCCATCCGGCTCCTACGCGTAGGCGAGCGCCGCGGCGTGCGCGAGCGCCATCGTCGCGGTCGCGCGCGGGCGCCAATGGACCGGGATGCCTTGCACGACCAGCGGGACGAGCGGACGCTCCTCGACGATCACGCGGGTGCCGCCGGGCGCGTCGTCGAGCGTCCATTCCACGCGCGACGGGATCCCGGTGGCGTCATCGTCCCAGCGGAAGCGCAGGCGGCGGCGGTCCTCGACCTCCTCGACCACGCCCTCGCGCTCCTCGCCCGTCGCGGTCCACGTCGCGCGCACCGGCGCGCCCTCCTCGGGCTCGAGCTCGACCTCGTCGGCGAGCCACTCGCGCAGCTCGGCGGGCTCGGTCAGCAGCGCCCAGGCACGCTCGCGCTCGACGGGCAAGACGATCTCTCGATGGACGGTGGACACGGCGCCTCCTGCAACTTGGTGGTTGCGCATAGGCTACCATGTGCAACCCAACGGTTGCAGCAACGGAGGTCACCAGTGCCGGTCATCCCCTACGTCATCCAGCAGGACGCGCGCGGAGAGCGCTCGTTCGACATCTACTCGAGGCTGCTCAACGAGCGCGTCGTGTTCCTCGGCACCGAGATCAACGACGAGATCGCGAACCTCGTCAACGCGCAGCTCTTGCACCTCGAGGCCGACGATCCCGAGAAGGAGATCCAGCTCTACATCAACTGCCCGGGCGGGGTCGTCTACTCAGGGCTGTCGATCTACGACACGATGCGGTTCATCAAGCCCGACGTGCGCACGATCTGCTGCGGGATCGCGATGTCGATGGGCTCGCTGATCCTGGCCGGCGGCGCGCCCGGCAAGCGACAGGCGCTGCCGAACTCGCGCATCCTCATCCACCAGCCGAGCGGCGGGTTCCAGGGCCAGACGACCGACATCGAGATCCACGCCCGCGAGTCGGCGTTCCTGCGCGGCCGGGTCGAGGAGATCTACGCCGAGCACACCGGCCGCCCCGTCGAGGAGCTGCGCCGCGACATGGAGCGCGACCGGTTCTTCTCGCCCGAGGAGGCGGTCGACTATGGCCTGATCGACCACGTCCACGCCGACCGCAACGGCAACGGCTACTCCGGCGCCTCCTCGTCCTCCTCGTCGTCCTCGACGTAGAGCGACTCGGAGGCGAGCTCGCGGCCGTCGGCGTCCCACAGCTTGACGTCGAGGTAGTCGGAGCGATATGCGTCGGGGGCGAGCAGCGTGAAGCGGTCCTCGACGAGCGCGCACTGGTCGACCGCCAGGCCCGCCAGCTCGGCGGTCGCCATGCGCGCGCGGGACAGCAGCGGGACGCCCCAGACGAGCGTCATGTCGGCGCTGCGGCCGCCCTCGCCGCGCCAGGTGCCGACGACCTCCTCGTTGATGTCGATCCGCCAGTCCGGATTGCGCTCGGCGGTCTCCTCTGTGAAGTCGGCGCTCGCCTTGAAGTCGGCCGGCTCGGAGTCTCCGGGGACGAACGAGACGAAGCCGAACAGCTCGAGGTCGGTCGTCGTGCGCGTGGTGACCGGCACGTAGGTGCGGCCGTTCCACGTGCGGTCGGGGAACCAGCGCAGCTCGCGCGTCTCGCCGAGGTCCTGGCCCTCGGCATCGATCCGCAGGCAGGCGGCGAGGAACTCGGCCTGCAGCGTCTCCGCCCAGGCGCCATGCGCCAATCCCTCCTGGGGCGGCTCGGCGGCGAAGCGGCAGACGAAGCGTTCGACGGGCGGCATCGGCGCGGAACCCTACTCACAACTCCAGCAGGAGCGTCACCGGGCCGTCGTTGACCAACTCGACGGCCATCAGCGCGCCGAACACGCCGCGGACGGCGCCCAGCCGGTCGCAGAAGCGCTCGTACAGCGGCTCGGCGTGCTCGGGACGCGCCGCCGCGACGTACGACGGGCGGTTGCCGCGGGTCGCGTCGCCGTACAGCGTGAACTGCGAGACGCACAGCACCGCGCGATCTCCGAGCGGCTCGTTCATGCGCCCGTCGGCATCGGCGAACACACGCAGCGCACGTACCTTGTCGGCGAGGCGATCGGCCTGCTCGGGTCCGTCGTCGTGCGTCACGCCGAGCAGAACGAGCAACCCTTCGCCGATCGCGGCCACGCGCTCCCCGCCGACGCTGACCGAAGCGCGGCTGACCCGCTGCACGAGCGCGCGCATCAGTGGTCGCGCAGCTCTGCCGCCGCCTGCTCGGGCGCGACGACGCACAGGTGCACTCCGGTGCCCAGCTCGAGCCCGGCGAGCTGCACCAGGCGGGGCAGGATGTCGATCCGCCAGCAGAACTGCTCGGCGCCGCGCGGCGCGGTCCGCACCCACATGTTCAGCGGCGGCATCGCGCCGAGCCGGCGGCGCAGGCGCAGCAGCGCGTCGTGCACGAGATGCGCGCCGAGCGGGCCGTCGTCCTCGAACCGGGCGCGCGGCCGGCGCGGCGCGATCATCAGCTGGAACGGCAGGCGCGACGCATATGGCGCGAGCAGCACCGCCTCCTCGTCGATGGCGACGACGCGCTCGCGCCGGCGCACCTCGGCCTGCACGAGGTCGGCGAGCAGGTTGCCGCCCATCGTGCGCGTCGCGTAGGCGCCGAAGCGCTCGCGCTCGCGCGCGACGGCGGCGGGGACGAAGTCGAGCGCGTAGAGCTGCGCGTGCGTGTGCGGGAGCGACGCGCCGCCGTCCCGTCCTTCGTTCACGAGCACGTGCAGGCACGCCGCGTCGGCGTGCGCGCGCATCCGGTCGCGCCACACCTCCATCGCCTCGACCACCTGCGCGGGCTCCAGGTCGGCCAGCGAGTTGACCGCGTCGGGCGCGTTGACGATCACCTCGTGCGCGCCGGTCGCGCGCTGCGCGGTGAACAGGTCGGGCTCGGCCTCTGCCTCGGGCTCCTCGCCGGCGAGCGTCAGCGCGGGGTAGAGGTTCGGCACCACGCGCACGCTCCAGCCCGGCGTGTCGGGTCCGCCGCCGTTCGGTCGGACCGCGTACAGCTCGGGCGGCGTGCGGTCCTCGTGGCCGGGGAGGAACGGGTCGCGTTCCGTGTCGATCGGCGCGTCCCCCTGGAGGTCGAATTGCCCGCCGGGGCGACCGGCGCGGGCCGCGGCGATGATCACCTTCAGACCGGTGAGGGGATCGACGCGGACCTGGCTCATGTCCCCAGGTAGCGGTCCACGTCGGCGGCCAGTTGGTCCTTCGAGGTGTAGCCGCCCTGGTGGATGAACACGGTCTTCCCGCGCGAGTCCACGAACAGCGTGATCGGGTAGTTCGCCGGCGCCTTGACCTCGCGTGCGATCTTCTCGTCGGGGTCCTCGTAGGAGGGGAACGGCACGGGGTACTCGGAGAGGAACTTGCGCGCCGGGTCGGTCGAGTCGCCGGCGTTCAACCCGAGGAACGCGACCTCCTTCCCGCGCTCGGTCGCGAGCTGCTGGAACGCGGGGAACTCCGCGCGGCACGGGTTGCACCACGAAGCCCACTTGTTGATCACGACCGGATGGCCCTCGAGCTGCGCGAGACGCTTCTCGAACGCGGGCACTCCACCGCCCAGCAGGTCGCTCGCCTGCTCGTGCAGCGCCGCGAGCGGGGCCGGCGCGCCCGCCAGTTCGCGCTGTGCAGCCTGGAGGTCGAACGGCTCCTCGGAAGCGACCGGCTGATCGCTCTTGTCGCCCGCCTGCGACAGGCCGACGACCAGCACGCCGGTCAGGATGAGAACGCCGACGATCCAGGGCAGGGCGCGCTTCACGCCCCATACGGTAGCCCTGGGATGGATTCCTCCGCGCGGTCTGCTTCAATTGAGTGACTCGCGGTGACCGATCCTCGAGGCCTCCCGGGTTCCCCGTTGACCAGGCCTCGGATCTCGGGCCGCGGATTCGCGGAGTCGCGCAGCAGCTGGTCGCGGTTCCCCTCACCTGTCAAATCACGAGCCGTATGGCCGAATCCACGTCAGTGGCCGTCGAGGCCGCGCCTGTCATCCCCTCCGCCGACGCCATCGAGCGCACGGCGGCGTTCACCCGTGAGCCTTTCGTGCTCGACGGGGAGGACGCCGCGGTCCAGCTCGCGCCCGGGACCGCGCGGCGGCGGGCCTTCGACGCGGCGCTGGCGGAGCTGGACGAGGGCGCGAAGGTGCCGTCGGTCGCCTGGCGCCAGCGCTGGTCGCTGCTGCTCGGGTTGGACCGGCTGCTCAGCCTTGACGAGCCCAAGCTGGTCGACGGGACCGTCCTCTCCGCGCATCAGGTCGACGCGCTGTCGGGCACGCTCACTGCGCTGCTGGCAGAGTCCGCCAACGGCGGCTCCTCGAACGGGCGCGCAGCGTCGGAGCCGGCGCCGCTCGCTTCGGCCGGCATCCCCGGCGAGGAGGAGGAGGACGACGAGGACGAGCCGGAGGAGCCGCAGGACTGGGAGGACGACGGCGCGGTCGCCGTCGACGACGCGGAGCAGCTGCCGGAGGCGCCCGAGGACCCGAACGCCGGCAAGCGCTTCTGGTTCGAGCATGCGACCGGAGCCGGCAAGACGGTCGCCGCGCTCGGGTTCGTCGAGGGCTCCCGCACCGGCGGCATCCTGATCCTCACCCACCGGCGCAACCTCGTCGACCAGTTCCTCGGCGAGCTGCGCGACCGCGGCTACGCGAAGCGGATCTCGCCGCCGCTCGTGCGCGGGCAGGACCGCGCCGACGGCCCCGTGACCGTCGAGACGTACCAGTGGTTCGTGCGCAACGCGGGCAACGTCTCCGACGCGTACACGATCGTGATCTGCGACGAAGCGCACACGGCGCTCGGCGAGAAGACGTCGGCCGCGATCCGCAACTGGCACGAGCCGGTGTTCGTCGGCATGACGGCGACGGGCGCGCTGATCGCCCGCCACGTCACCGACCTGTTCCCGACGCAGACGTCGCGCTTCGACCTCGCGCAGGCGGCGCGGCGAGGCGTGATCTCGCCGCTGCGCTGCGTGCGCATCCCGCCCGGCCCCGGCGTACGCACGATTGCCAAGGTGCCGCTGCGACGCGGCGAGGTCGACACCGAGTTCGACCAGGAGCTGCTGGCCGAGCTGCTGGATCAGCTGCCGTTCAACCTGGCCGTCGCCGACCTCTACAAGACGCGCTTCAACGGCGTTCCGGGCGTCGTGTACTCCGCCGGCGTCCGGCACGCCTACAACGTCGCCCAGGCGTTCCGGGACCTCGGCATGAAGGCGCAGGCGGTGTCCGGCGAGACGCCGAAGCGCGAGCTCGCGCAGATCCTCGCCCGCTACGAGCGCGGCGACATCGACGTGCTCATCAATGCGCAGCTGCTCGCGGAGGGCTGGAACTCACCGCGCGCGACGGTCTGCATGCACCTCGCGCCGACCGCGTCCAAGCGCATCTATCAGCAGCGCGTCGGGCGCGTGACGCGCCGGCACCCCGGCAAGGAGGCCGGCATCGTCGTCGACTTCGTCCACCCCGCGACCAAGCACGACGACCCCGTGGTGACGCTGCACTCGCTGCTCGACCGCGAGGTCTACCGCGGCGGCGCGATCGTCGTCGGGCCGGTGCGCCGCGGACGCGGCCGCCGGCTGCGCGTGGAGCGCCGCGTCCTGCCTGTGACCGCCGACGAGAACCGCCGGATCGAGGTCTTCGAGCGCGAGCTGTGGCGGATCGCCGTCGAGCACCTCGACTACGGCGAGCAGGTCCAGTGGGCTGCGCTGGCAGGCGCCCGTGTCACCCCGGCCGGCTGGCGGCGGGCGCGGGCGATGCTCCACTTCGACCAGGGCGGCGAGCTCAAGCGGACGTTCCTGATCACCGCGGTCGACCGCAACAAGAACGCGCAGCTGCGCCTGCGCGCGCTGCAGGAGATCGCGGCGTCGCGCGACGCCGAGGCGTTCGACCGCGCTCTCGACTTCGTCGAGTCGTGGCCGCGCGACGACAAGCGCGAGGGCGTCAAGGTCGTGCTGCAGGCGCTCGCGGAGAAGAAGATCGGGCGGCGCGACCAGGCCAACAACTGGATCTGGCGCTGCGCGAACATGACGCGCGAGGTGCACGAGGAGTACGCAGTGCAGCGCTGGCCGGAGACCAAGCGACTGCTCGGGCTGCTCGTGAACTCCAGCGGCGGCGCGCACGCCCGCAACGCGCGCCGGCTCGTGCACGCGGCGCGGCAGCAGGACCGGCGGCTGAGCGCGGCGCTGCTGGCGGCGGCGATCCCGCACACGGCGGAGGCGAGCGAGGTCGTCAACGGAGCGCGGACGCGGATGTCGCGCAAGCCGGCGGCGCTCGCCCGCGAGCTGCTGCGGAACTTCCCGAAGGGCAAGGGCCGGCGCGGGACGCGGCGGCGCAAGAAGAAGGGCGCGCCCGAGGGCGTCGCGCCGCAGGTGGCGGTGGCACTGGACGACGCGGTCAACGCGGTCGTGCTGCCGGACGCCGAGCCGGCGGCCGAGCCGCCGCGCCGCGCACCGCCGCGCCTCTGGCCGAGCCGGCGGCCGAGCCGCCGCGCCGCGCACCCGCCGCGCCTCTGGGCGAGCCGTCGCCGCTGCTCGCCGCCGCCGCGGCGGTCGAGGCGGCGGCGCTGGGCACCGAGCCGCCGAAGCCGACCGCGCGCCGCCGGACCAGGAAGAAGGCCGACGACGCCCCCGGCGCACCGCAGCCAACGACCGCCGAGCCAGACGACGCGCCCAAGCGCGCGCCGCGCCGGCGGGCCGCGACGAAGGCGAGCGACGTCGAGGCACCCGGCGCGAAGGCGGCCGAGGATGAGGCGCCGAGAACGGCGACTCGTCGCCGCAAGACAGCAGAGCCGGTCGCGGCCGCGGCGGACGAAGCGCCGACGACGGCGGCGGACGAGGCGCCCAAGCCGGCCGCGCGTCGCCGTTCGACGGCGAGGGCGGCCGCTGATGAGGCGCCGAGGAAGACGACTCGTCGCCGCAAGCCCGCGGAGCCGGTCGCGGCCGCGGCGGACGAGGCGCCCACGCCGGCGGCGGACGAGGCGCCCACGCCGGCGGCGGACGAGGCGCCCAAGCCGGCGGCGGACGAGGCGCCAAAGCCGGCGGCGGATGAGGCGCCCAAGCCGGCGCCGCGTCGCCGTTCGACCGCGAAGTCGGCCGCGGATGCGGCGCCGAAGCGGACGACCCGTAGCCGCAAGACCGCGGAGCCGGTCGAGGCCGCGGCGGACGAGGCGCCCAAGCCGGCGGCGCGTCGCCGTACGACGGCGAAGGCGACCGACGACGCGACGGCAAAGCCCGCGGCGCGCAGGCGCAACACGAAGAAGGCGGACGAGTCGCCTGAGGCCGCGCCGAAGCCGACGACGCGGCGGCGTGCGGTCAAGCCCGCCGAGGATGCGGTCCCTCCCGCGGACGAGGCGCCCAAGCGGCCGACGCGGCGGCGCACGGTCAAGGCGCCCGAAGCCGCCTGAGCGGGTGACGCCCGCGGCCGGGGCGAGTAGTCTCGCGCCGACATGCGCTGGCGACGGGGCGGATCTGACGCCGACGTGATCGACGCCCGCGGCGGCGGCGGCGGCGGGGGACGGCGCGGCGGAGCGGCGCTGCCTGTCGGTGGCGGGCTCGGGGTCGCGGGCGTGATCGTCTTCCTGTTGATCCAGCTGCTCGGAGGCGGCGGCTCGGGCGGTTTCCAGATCCCCGCCGGCTTCGACGCGGCCGCGCAGGCGCCGAGCGGCGAGCCGATCCCGGCCGACCAGGACCCCGAGCGGGACCTGCGCGACTTCTCCGTCTACGTCTTCAATGACGCCCAGGCGACCTGGGAGCGGACTTTCCAGGCCCAGGGGCGTCCGTACGAGCGGGCCAAGCTCGTGCTCTACCGCGGTGGCGTGAACACCGCGTGCGGCTCGGCGACCTCGGCGGTCGGCCCGTTCTACTGCCCCGGCGACCGGCGCGTCTACCTCGACCTCTCCTTCTACCGCGACATGGAGCGGCAGCTGCAGGCGAGCGGCGACTTCGCCTGGGCATACGTGATCGCCCACGAGCTCGGTCACCACGTGCAGCAGCAGCTCGGCACGATGGCGCAGGTCGACCAGATCCGCCGCAGCGACCCCGGGCGGGCGAACGACGCCTCGGTCCGGCTCGAGCTGCAGGCCGACTGCTACGCCGGCGTGTGGGCGAGCACGGTGTTCGACCAGCTCGAACCGGGTGATCTCGAGGAGGCGATGCGCGCGTCGGAGGCGGTCGGCGACGACCGGCTCCAGCAGCAGTCCGGGCGCCGCGTCGACCCGGACACGTTCACGCACGGCTCGTCGGCGCAGCGGCGCGAGTGGTTCGAGCGCGGTCGTGCGCGGGGCGAGCCGGCCGACTGCGACACGTTCTCCGCCGACGAGCTGTAAGCCTGCCCGATCGCCCGCCCGTTCGGCCTTGCGCCGGGTCCGTGAGCTGGCCGACGAGCCGGTGGCCGGCCCGCCCGCCGGGGTCGTCGCCGGCGAGTACGCCGCCGAGCCGCTCTCGATCGACGTCGCGTAGCCGGGCTCACGCCCTGGGGCGCTGGTACGTTCGACGGGCATGCACGGATACACCCTCTTCGACACCGAGCTGGGCCGCTGCGGGATCGCGTGGGGCGAGCGTGGGATCGCAGCCGTGGAGCTGCCGGGGAGCAGCGACGCCACGACGCGCCGCCGGCTCCGCCGATCGGCGCCGGGCGCGACGGAGGTCGAGCCTCCGGCGGACGTCGCTGCCGCGATCGCCGCGATCACGCGGCTCCTCGCGGGCGAGCCCGAGGACCTCTCGTCGGTCGTGCTCGACATGGACGACGTGCCGGAGTTCCACCGCCGCGTCTACGACACCGCAAGGACGATCCCGGCCGGCGAGACGCGCTCGTACGGCGACATCGCCACCGCGCTGGGAGAGCCCGGCGCCGCCCAGGCGGTCGGCAAGGCGCTGGGCCGCAACCCCTTCCCGATCGTCGTCCCCTGCCACCGCGTGCTGGCCGCCAACGGCGCGCTGCACGGGTTCTCCGCGCCCGGCGGGCTTGAGACCAAGCGCCGCATGCTGGCGCTGGAGGGCGCGCTGCCGCCGGCGCTGTTCGACTAACGAGCGAGGTGGACCTCGCCGGCCTCCAGCGTGCGCAGCGCGCCGTCCGGCAGTCGCACCAACAGCGCGCCGGCGTCGTCGATCCCGGCGCCGGTGCCCTCGCCGTCCGCCCAGCGCAGTGGCCGGTCGCGCAGCGCGTCGCGGGCGCGCAGCGCCGTGAGCGTGGCGGCCGGCGGCTCGGCGAGCCGGTCCGCGAGGGCGCCGAGCAGCTCTCGCAGCGCGGGCTCCACTGCGCTCGGCGCGCGGCCGAGCGTGGCGGCGCGATCGCGCACGTCGGGCGGCAGGTCCGCGAGATCGACGGCGACGTTGACGCCGATCCCGAGCACCGCCCAGCCGTCGTGCGGTCGCGCCTCGACGAGGATGCCCGCGAGCTTGCGCCCGTCGAGCAGCACGTCGTTCGGCCACTTGACGAGCGCGGCGTCGCCGGCGAGGTCGGCGACCGCGAGCCCGGCCCGTAGCGGCAGCAGCGCGTCGTACTCGCGCAGCAGGAGCGAGCACAGCAGCGCCTGACCGGGCGGCGCCGCCCACGCACGGCCCTGCCGCCCGCGCCCGGCGGTCTGCTCGGTCGCGGTGACGAGCGTGCCGTGGGGGGCGCCCGCGGCGGCGAGCGCCCGCGCGCGATCGTTCGTCGATGAGGTCGCGCGAAGGTGCAGCCGCGGGCGCCCGAGCGTCATGGCGTGCGGTCGCCGGGCGGCGGCAGGGTCACGCAGCGAAGCGCGAGGCGGACGCCACGAGGCGGCGTCGTCATGCGCGACGGGCCGCCTCGCCGGTCGCCGGCTCGCCCGCGCGCTCCTCGATCGCTGCCGCGATCGTGACCTCATCGCCCGGCCTCACGCGCAGCGCGGCGGCGGCGGCGCCCTTGTTGATCGCGATCGCCACGGTGCGCGCGGCGTCCTCGTACACGAGCGCGTCGCCCGGATGCACATCTGCGAACGTGCGGGCGTAGGTCGCGTCGAGCAGCGCGTCTGCGGTCGTGACCGCAACCGGGCGGCCGATGCGCAGTCCCACCGCGGCGAGGTCGTTGCGGTCGGCGAGCAGCGACACGTTGCCGAAGCCGTCGACGCCGATCGCGGTGGCCACGAGCGAGCCCGCCACCCTGCGCGGGTGCGGCACGTCGAGCGGCACGAGCTCCACCGGCTCGAGCGGCGGACCGGCCTCCGCGAGCGGCGCGCCCGCGGCCAGCCGTGCGGCGACCGGCGCGAACAGGTCGCGGCCGTGGAATGTCGCCGCGACCGGCTCCAGCCGCCAGGGCGACTCCGAGATCTCGACGACCTCGGCGATCCCGCCGAAGCGCTCGGCGGCCGGGAGCAGGAGCCCGTTGTCCGGGCCGACGAGCAGCCGGTCCTCGGCGCCGGTGCGCAGCGCCACCGCGCGCCGGCGCGCGCCCACGTCCGGATCGACGACTGCGAGGTGCACTCCCGCCGGCGCGTAGGGCAGCGTGCGCGCGAGCGTCAGTGCCCCCTGCAGCACGCGGTGGCGCGGGATCCCGTGGGAGATGTCGATCACCCGCGCCTCGGGTGCGAGCCGTGCGATCACCGCGTGGACGACGCCGACGAACTCGTCCGCGGTGCCGTAGTCGGAGAGGAACGTCACCGGCCGCACGCCGCGCATGTTAAAGAGGGACTGTCCCGCTTTAGGTTTGCGCGTCCGCGACGAGCGCGGCGATCAGGCCGTCCGGCGTGTGCGGGTCGGCCTCGATGTCCGGCTCAAGGCCGGCGTCGCGCAGGGCTGCGCTGGTCGCCGGGCCGATCGAGGCGATGCGCGGGCCGTCGAGCGAGCCGGCCGCGGCGAGGAAGAAGCGGACGGTCGAGGCCGACGTGAACGTCACGTAGTCGGCTCGCGCCGCGGCGGCGGCCGCCTCGCGATCGAGCGGCTCGGGGACGGTCTCGTACAGCGCCAGCACGTTCACCTCGACACCACGCTCGCGCAACGCGTCGGGCAGCACGTCGCGGCCCTCGCGGGCGCGCACGATCAGAGCACGCCGCACGCTGCGGCCCTCGAGCGCCTCGACGAGCCCTTCGGCGACGGCGCGCTCGGGCACCACGTCCGCGCGGATGCCGTGCTCCGCCAGCGCGTTCGCCGTGCCCGGGCCGATCGCGGCGATCGTGAGCCCGGCGAGCGCGCGCGCGTCCGGCAGTCGCTCGAACAGCGCCCCGACGCCGGTCGGGGACGTCACGCAGAGCAGGTCGAACGCGGACAACTCGGGCAGTTCCGCGTCGAGCGGCTGCGTGCGGATCGCCGGCGCCTCGACGACCGCGGCACCCAGCTCGCGCAGGCGCGCGGCGAGCGCGCTCGCCTGCGGCCGTGCCCGCGTGACCGCGACCGTTCGGCCGTGCAGCGGGCGGCGCTCGAGCCAGCCGAGTTCCTCGCCCAGCCGCGCGACCGGCCCGACGAGCGTGATCGCCGGCGCGCGGATCCGCTCCCCCGCCGCGCGCGCCGCGACATCGGAGAGCGTCGCCAGCAGCGTGCGCTGCCCGGGCAGCGTGCCGCGCTCGACGACGGCGACGGGCTCGTCCGCCGGCCGGCCGGCGGCTACCAGCCGCTCCGCGATCCGGGGCAGGGCGCGGACGCCCATGTAGAACACCAGCGTGCCGGGGAACGCGGCGAGCGCCGGCCAGTCGAGCGCAGAGTCCGACTTGGCGGGATCCTCGTGGCCCGTGACGAACGCGACGGCGGATGCGACGTCGCGGTGCGTGACCGGGATGCCGGCGTACGCGGGCGCCGCGATGCCCGCGGTCACTCCGGGCACGACCTCGAACGGCACGCCGGCCTCCAGGCAGAGGAGCGCTTCCTCCGCACCGCGGCCGAACACGAACGGGTCGCCGCCCTTCAACCGCACGACGGATTTGCCGGCGCGAGCGCGCTCGACCAGCAGGCGGTTGATCTCGGCCTGCGGGACCTGCTCGCCGCCGCCACGCTTGCCGACGAATACGAGTTCCGCGTCCGCACGTGCGCCGGCGAGCGCGCCCTCCGGGATCAGCCGGTCGTGCAGGATCACGTCCGCGCGGGCGATCAGCTCGAGCGCACGGACGGTGAGCAGGCCGGGGTCGCCCGGCCCGGCGCCGACGAGGTAGACGGTGCCGGTGCTCACGCGCCCATCGCCTCGGCGCGCGCGAGCAGGTCGGCGGCGCCGGCGGACAGCAGCCGCTCGGCGAGCCGCTCCGGGTCCGCGCCGGCGACCTCGTCGATCAGCCACTCGGATCCGTCCGGGAGCCCGGCGAACGCGCGCATGATGCCATCGCCTGCGTGCACCCCGATCGCGGTGTGGCAGGAGGCGCCGAGCCGGGCGGCGACGGCGCGCTCGGCGAGCAGCGCGGCGCGCGCCGCCGGTTCGTCGAGCGCGCTCCTGTCGTGTGCGGCGGCCCCGAGCGCCGCGGCCGCGGCTCCGGGGTCGAGCGCGCATGCGCCCAGCGAGGACGCGGTCATCGCCGCGGCCACGGCGCGGTCGCCGGTGCGCGCCTGGACGATGAGCGCGCCCTGGCCGGGCGCGGGGACGAAAACGTCGCCCACGAGCGGGGCGGCGACGAGGTCGGCGCGGCCCAGCCGTGCAAGACCCGCCGCGGCCAGTACCAGCGCGTCGACCTCGCGTTCCGCGAGCTTGCGCAGCCGCGTGTCGACGTTCCCGCGCAGCTCGACCACCTCCAGATCCGGCCGCACCGCCAGCAGCTGCGCGCGCCGGCGCAGCGCGCTCGTCCCGACGCGCGCACCCGCGGGCAGCGCGTCGAGCGACCGTGCGCCGACGAGCACGTCGCGCGGGTCCTCCCGCGGCGGCACCGCCGCGATCTCGGTTCCCGCCGCCAGCTCGGCCGGCACGTCCTTGGCGCTGTGCACGGCCACGTCGATCTCACCGGCGAGCAGGGCGTGCTCGAGGGCGCCGGTCCAGCGTGACTTGTCCCCGACCGCCTGCGCCAGGTCGCCGGCCGTCGTGATCTCGACGATCTCGGCGTCGATCCGCGCAGCCACCCAGCGCGCCTGCGCCAGCGCCAGCGCGCTGCCCCGTGTTCCGAGCCGGAGCCGGCTCAAGACCGGCGCAGCTCGCGCACCTCGGCGCCCGGCTCCTCGGCGACCGGCGCGTCCTCGAGCCCGAACAACTCGCGCAGCAGCGAGAGCCGCGCGTGGCGCCGATCGGTGTCGAGCGCACGCAGGCGCTGCGTCGGCTCGTGCAGCAGCCGCTTGACCGCCGCGCGCAGCATCGCCTCGACGCGCTCGCGGTCGCGCTCGGTCAGACCCTCCCAGCGCTGCGCGTTCTCGAGCAGCAGCTCCTCGACCAGCCGGTCGGCCTGCTCGCGCAGGGCGGCGATCGTCGGGAGCACCTCGAGCGTCCCGAGCCAGCCCGCGAAGGCCTGGATCTCCTCCTCGACGATCCCCTCCGCGCGGCGCGCCTCGATCCGGCGCTCGTGGTGCGTGCGCGCGACCTGCGCCTGCAGCCCGTCGATGTCGACGAGCGTGACGTTCGGCAGCGACGCGCAGTCGGGATCGATGTCGCGCGGCACCGCGAGGTCGAACAGCAGCAGCGGCCGCCGGCCGCGCGCGGTCATGACCATCGCGAGCTCCTCGGCGCCGACGATCGCGTGCGGCGAGGATGTCGAGGCGACGACGATGTCGGCGCGCTCGAGCTCCCCGGGCAGCCCGTCGAACGCGATCGTCTCGCCGCCGAAGCGCTGCGCGAGCGCGATCGCCCGCTCGCGCCGGCGGTTCGCGACGAACATCGTCGAGACGCCCTGCTCGCTCAGCGCCCGCGCGGTCAGCTCGGCGGTCTCGCCCGCGCCGATGATCAGCACATGGCGGCTGGCCAGCTCGCCCAGCGCCGAGCGCGCCGCCTCCACCGCGACCGACGCGATGCTCGCCCCTCCGGCTCCGATCGCCGTCTCGGTGCGCACGCGCTTGCCGGTCGCGAGCGCGGCGCGGAACAGCTTGTTGGTCAGCGGCCCGGTCGTGCGCGCGGAGAGCGCGGCCTCGTAGGCGCGCTTGACCTGCCCCTGCACCTCCGCCTCGCCCACGATCATCGACTCGAGCCCGCTCGTCACGCGGTAGAGATGGCGCGCCGCGTCGCAGTTGCGCTGCGAGTAGATCCCGTCGAGCAACTCGGTCGGCCGCAGGCTGGCCTGGCGGGCGAGCATGCCGAGCACGGTCGTCTCGGCCTCGACGGGGTCGCCGACGACGACGTACAGCTCGGTCCGGTTGCAGGTGGAGAGCACGACCGCCTCGCGGATCTCCGGGTGCTCGGCGAGCTCGCGCATGAACCGCTCCGCGCGCCGGTCCGGCAGCGCGACGCGCTCGCGCAGCGCGAGCGGCGCGGTCTTGTGCGACGTGCCGAGCAGCAGCAGCTCGCTCATACGCGCTGCTCCTCCTGCTCGCGCTCCTGCCGCTCGACGAGCTCGGAGATCTCGCTGATCTCGCGCTCGATCCGGCCCAGCTTCGTGGCCATGATCGAGACGTAGATCAGGATCAGCGCCAGGAAGACGAGGTAGGCGGCGGCGACGTAAGGGCCGGCGTCGTCGAGTGGGAGGGCGGGCATCAGAGTTGCTGGGGGGCGGCGGAGCGCTGCAGCGGGGCCAGGCCGTCGTCACCGGCGAGGCGGCGCTTCAGCGAGCGCAGCTGGATCGAGGCGGACTTGGAGGCGAGCTCGTACTTCCAGAGTGTCACGAACAGGCACGCCATTCCCGCGAGCGCGACGAGGAACGTCAGCCGCATCTCGCCGGGCATCGAGCCGCCGGTCGTGCTGAGCACGCGCGGGTGGACGAGCGACTCGGCCATCCGGACCGCGAGGAAGTTGAGCGGGGTGAACACGCCGGCGACGATCGCGAACACGGACGCGTAGCGCGCCTGGCGCTCGGGGTCCTCGATCGAGAAGCGCAGCGGCTGGTAGCACGCGTAGAGCAGGAAGACGATCAGGAACGAGACGAGCGCGGGCTCGTCCCACACCCACCACTGGCCCCAGGCGGCGCGCGCCCAGATCGAGCCGGTGATCAGCACGCCGACCGCGAGGATCAGCGAGATGTGGATCGCCACGTAGGAGCGCAGGTCGTCTGCCCGATCGCCGGAGCGCAGATGCTTGATCCCGAAGATCCCGCCCGCGACGAACCCGCACAGCGCGACGATCCCCAGCGGTACATGGACGTAGAAGATCTTCTGCACGAAGCCCTGGTCGGCGTCGTTGGGCGCCCAGAAGAAGACGAGCGTGAACGCCCCGACCAGCAGGACGACGGATGCGATGGACAGAGCGCGGAGCCCGCGGCCGAAGGTCATTTACTCCTCGAGCAGGAAGTCGAAGACGGCGTAGGCGAGGAGGCCGAAGACCGCATCATAGAGGGCCAGGACCGCCAGCCAGCGCACTGGGAACTCGCCCGCGCCGCCGGATTCGAGCAGCGGCGCGGTCGCCTCCGCCGCTGCGATCACGACCGGGACCAGCAGCGGCAGCGCGAGCAGCGGGATGATCAGGTCACGCGCCCGCGTCTGCACGCCGAGGGCGCCGACGAGCGTGCCGACCACCGCGATCCCGACGTCGGCGAGCAGCAGCACCGCCAACAGCTCGGGCAGCGCCTGTCCGATCCCCGGCTCCAGCAGCAGGATCACGAACGCCGGCACCGCGATGAGCTCCACCAGCAGCAGGAAGCCGAACAGGACGGCCGCCTTGGCGACGAACAGCGACGTGCGATCGACGGGCGCCATCAGGAAGCCGTCGAACCCGCCCTGCTCGTGCTCGGCCACGAACAGCCGGTTCATGCCCAGCACGGCCGCCAGCAGCAGCGTGACCCACAGCACCCCGGCGGCGAGATCGCCGGCGAGCGAGCTGCGGTCCAGCCCGAAGTGGAACAGCACGAAGACCGTGACGCTGAACATCAGCATCGCCGGCACCGACTCGAACGACCGCCGCTCGAGCTGGAGGTCCTTGCGGATCAGCGCCGCGACCGTGTCCCTCACGCGTACAGCTCCCTGACGTCGGCCTGCGACACGTCCGCCGCCGGCGCCCAGATCGCCTGGCGCCCGCCGCGCAGGCCGAGCACCCAGTCGGCCTCGGCGAGTCCCTGCGCGGCATCGTGGGAGATCAGCACCCGGGTCGACCCGCACTCCCGGCCGATCAGTGGCGCGACCGCGGCGGCGCCGCCGGGATCCAGGCTCGCGAGCGGCTCGTCGAGCAGCAGCAGCTCGGGCGCGTGCAGCACCGCGCGGCAGATCGCGGCGCGCTGGGTCATGCCGCGCGACAGCGTGCGCACGGGATCGTCGGCGCGGGCGCTCAGGCCGACCTGAGCGCACAGCGCGTCGACGCGCGCCGGGTCGACCCGGTGCAGCCGGGCGTGGAAGCGCAGGTTCTCCCGCACCGTGAGGTCGCGGTAGAGCAGAGGCTCGTGCGCGAGCAGGCCGGTGCGGCCGCGGGCGCGGTAAGCCTCGCGGGGCAGCTCCGCGCCGAGCACCGACGCGTACCCGGCGTGCGGGCGCAGCAGCCCGGCGAGGATCCGCAGCAGCGTCGTCTTCCCCGCCCCGTTGGCGCCGAATACCGCGACGGTGGCGCCCGTCGGCAGCGTGAACGACACCTCGCGCAGCGCGACGCGCTCCCCATACGCGCGCCCGACCCCCTTCAGCGCGACGGCGGAGACATTAGTGGCGGTGGTTGCCATGGCTGGAGTCCCCGCGCAGCGTCTGCACCGCGTGCTCGAGCACCGGCGCGATAACGGGGAAGAGCTGCTCGACCGCCTTCGGGCTGCCGGGGAAGTTCACGATCAGCGTCGACTCGGCGATGCCGGCGATCCCGCGCGTGAGGATCCCCAGCGGCGTGTGGCGCGCGCCCTCGGCGCGCATCGCCTCCGCCAGCCCGGGCGCCTCGCGGTGGATCACGACGCGCGTCGCCTCGGGCGTGATGTCGTCGGGCGTCATGCCGGTGCCGCCGGTGGTGAAGATCAGGTCGCAGTGGCGGTCGACGAAGTGGTGCAGCCGATCCTCGATCAATGCGAAGTCGTCGGGCACCACCTCCATCCCGACGATCTCGCAGCCGGCGTCCTCGGCCAGCGCGGCGAGCACCGGACCGGAACGGTCCTCGCTGATCCGCTGGGAGACCGACGTGGAGATCGTGAGGATCGCGGTGCGCACTTCGCGGTTGAGCCTAGGCGGTCAGCTCGCGGAAGCGCGCAACATCGACGTTTCCACCGGACAGGATCACGCCCGTGCGCTGCCCGGCCGCGTCGACCCTGCCGTGCAGCAGCGCGGCGAGCGCGGACGCGCCGCTCGGCTCCAGCACGAGCTTGAGCCGCTCGAACGCGAACCGCATCGCCGCCACGATCTCCGCGTCGCTGACCGTGACGACGGCGGCGACGCGCTCGCGGATCACCGGGAACGTGCGCGCGCCCGGCGTCTCGAGCTGCTGGCCGTCGGCGATCGTCGGCGCCACCGGCACCGCCACGCGCTCGCCGGCCGCGAGCGAGCGGGCCACGTCGTCGCCCACCTCCGGCTCTACGCCGACCACGCGGCAGTCGGGGCAGAGCCCGGTCGCGGCGGTGGCGGAGCCCGAGATCAGCCCGCCGCCGCCGACCGGTACGAGCAGCAGGTCGAGCGGGCCGGCGTCCTCGATCAGCTCGAGCGTCGCGGTGCCCTGACCGGCCATGATCCGGTCGTCGTCGTACGGGTGCACGATCTCCAGGCCTTCGCGCTCGGCCAGCTCGGCCGTCAGCGCCTCGCGGTCGTCGGCATAGCGGTCGTAGCGCACGATCCGCGCGCCGTACCCCTGCGTCGCGGCGGCCTTGGACGCGGGCGCGTCCGCGGGCATCAGGATCGTGGCCGGCAGCTCGTGCAACGCGGCGGACAGCGCGAGCGCCTGGGCGTGGTTGCCCGACGACGCGGTGACGACGCCGCGCGGGCTGTCGAGTTGCGCGACCGTGTTGTAGGCGCCGCGGAACTTGAACGCGCCGACGCGCTGGAGGTTCTCGGGCTTCAGGCGCACCGTCGCGCCGGTGCGGGCGTCGAGCGTGCGTGATGTGACGACCGGCGTCCGGTGCGCGACGCCCTGCAGGCGCGCGGCGGCGCGGCGGACGTCGTCGAGTTCGATCACGCCGCGGCGGGCGCGTGCACGCGCTGCGCCGCCTCGATCAGGTTCCGTACGCCGTCCTCGTCGCCCGCGCGCAGCAGCGCCACCGGATCGGGATCGCCGTTGACGATCCCCTCGAAGAACGCCTTGCGGTCCTGGTAGGTCGGCAGCGTGCCCTTGGCCCAGCCGCGGACGTCGTTGAGCATCACGGCCAGGCGGGCGTACTCCGTCCCGAACTCGTCGGCGATCTGGCGCTTGATGCGCTTGGCGAGCGCCGGCGACGCGCCGGCGGTCGAGATCGCGATCGCGAGCGGACCGGTGCGGACGATCGCCGGCAGGATGAAGTTGCACAGCGGCGGCACGTCGACGACGTTGACGAGCATCGCGCGCCGCTCGGCGTCCTCGTAGACGCGGATGTTGGTGGCGGTGTCGTCGGTCGCGGCGATCGCGATGAACGTGCGCTCGAGGTCGCCGGGCTCGTAGTCGCGCCGGAGCCACTCGATCGAGCCCTCGTCCGCGAGCGCCTCGAGCTCGGGGACCGCATCGGGGGCGACGAGCACGACGTTGCCGTCGCAGGCGAGCAGGCCCTCGACCTTCTCCAGCCCGACCTCGCCGCCGCCGACGACGACGCAGCGCCTGCCCGTCAGCCGGAGGCACGCGATGTAGAACGGCGTCTCCAGCATCCCCTGCACACAGGTCTGATCGCACAGCCCACGGCGGAACTGACAGACACATTCCTTGCCCTGATAGGCGGCGGCCGGCATTTCGCTCCACGGTACTACGGGCGACTCTGCTCCCCCCACGGGGGGAGTGACCCCTCGGGCGATCTCCGAGACGCTCGCACGATGCGCAACCTCAAGCTTCTGCTCCAGCGCGAGCCGGCGGCGGTCGGCACGCTCGTGGCGTCGATCATGCCGGTGCTCGTGCTGCTCGGTCTGATCAGGATCGACGAGGCGGGGATCGCCGCCGTGGTCGTCGCCATCAACACCGCGGTCGGCTTCGGCGTCCGGCTCTTGGTCACTCCGGCGGCGCCGCCAGTCGCGCCTGACGTGAGCGCCCGGGTCGCCGCTCGAACGTGAGCGGATCCTCATAAGCCGCTCATGCGCGTCTCACCGCGCGCGGGGACCGTTACCGTGGTCAACCGCGAAGGGAGCTGAGATGCGACGTATTCCGCTGATCGCCGGGGTGGCGCTGGCAGCAGGACTCGGAGGAGCGGCCACTGCGGCCGCGGAGGAGCGCACCTGCCGCGGATCGCTCGGGGCCGTGACGGTCGACAACCTGCGCGTTCCCGACGGCGCGACCTGCAGGTTGAGCGGCACGCGGGTCAAGGGCACGGTCAAGGTGGGAAGCGGCGCGACGCTGCGGGCCAGCGCGATCCGCGTGGTCGGCAACGTCCAGGCCGAGAACCACCGGCGGATCGCGGTGACCGGCTCGCGCGTGGGCGGCTCGGTGCAGGTCAAGCAGGGCGGCGGCTCCCTGCTGCGCCGGACGAGCGTCAAGGGCGACGTGCAGTACTTCACCAACAGCGGGACCATCCGGATCCGCTCCAACCGGATCGACGGCAACCTGCAGTGCAAGGAGAACGCGCCCGCGCCGGCGGGCGGCGGCAACCTCGTGCAGGGCAACAAGGAAGATCAGTGCAGCCGGCTCTGAGCCAGCGCCTCACGCCCGAGGCGCACCGCGGTGCGCGCGAGCGGGAGCGCGCCGCCGCGTAGCGTCGCCCAGCGCTCGGACTCGCGGCCGTGCACCAGCCGCGCCGATGCGGTGGCGGCGCGCAGCAGCGCCGGGTCGTAGGGGAGCCAGCGGGCCGAGCGCAGGCGCGTCGGCTGCGAGGCGAGCTGGCGCAACGCGACGTACTTCGCCAGCCGCACGGGGGCGGCGGGCGTCGCGATGCCGTGCTCGTTGATCCAGGCGATGTCCGCGCCCAGCGCGCGCGCCACGCGCTCGCCGTGGGTGACGTCGCCGGTCCAGACCGAGAGCGTGCCGGGAGTGTCGCCGGCGAGCGCGGCCGCCTGCTCGTCGTCCTCGGCCTCCACGAGCGCCAGCACCGGGCCCGGCACGGGCTCGTGCAGCAGCGCCGCGTCCGGAGGGACGGCGCGTAGCACCGCGGGGGCGAAGAAGGCGCCGGCGACGCCGTCGACCTCGACCGGGCCGCCGCACAGGCGCGTCGCGCCGGCTGCCTCGGCCGCGGTTATGAGTGCCTCGACACGGTCGCGGTCCGCCTCGCTGGCCAGCGGTCCGACCTCCGTGTCGGGGCGGCTCGGATCGCCGACGCGCAGGCGCCGCGCCGCGGCCTCGATCCCGGCGGCGAGCGCCAGCGCCTGAGGACGCACGGCGATCGCTCGGCCGACCGCGGCGTGCCGCCGGCCGCTTCCGGCGAACGCGGCCCACACGGCGCCGCTGACCGCGCGGTCGAGCGGCGCGCCGTCGAGCACGAGCATCGTGCCCTTGGCGACCGGGGGGTCGAGCGTGACGACGCGAGCGGTCCCTTCCAGGTCCTCCTCTGTTCCGATCCCGAACAGCTCGTCGGGCAGGCCGGCGCGCACGAACGCGTTCTGCATGCGGGCCGCGGCGCGCGGCGCCGCCGGGGCGAGGATCACCGCATTTCCGGCGAGCAGCGCGGCGGCGACCTCGAGCAGCGGCCCGGCCCACGACGAGCCGTCGCGGACGTGCACGCCGACGACGCCGAGCGGCGCCTGCACGAGCGTGGCCCGGCGCCCGGCGCGCAGCGCGGGGACCGGCCCGAGGCGCCGGTCCGCGAGCGCGCCCGGACCGTCACTCGCGAGCCCGTGCAGCCCGCCGACGGACGGGAGCAGCTCGGCCAGCGTCGCCTCGCTGCGCGGCTGTCCGGCCTCCGACGCGAGCAGGTCGGCGAGCGGGTCGAGCTCGTCGAGCACGGCCATCGCGGCGCGCCGCAGGTAACGCGCCCGGTCGCGCGGGGCGACGAGCGCCCACAGCGGCTGCGCGGCGGCGGCGCGGTCGATCATGCATCCGCACGCTAGCGAGGCCCTCATCTCGACGCGTCGGCGCACCCCGTACGCTGGCGGGCGATGAGCCGCTACGGAAAGCGCGCCGACCTGATCGTGCACGAGTCGGAGCCGTTCAACGCCGAGACGGGCCTCGCCGCGCTGGCCGAGGGTCCGCTGACCGCGACCGACGCGTTCTACGTGCGCGGGCACGGGGCCGTACCCGAGCTGGATCCGGGCACGTGGCGGTTGCGCGTGCACGGGCTCGTCGAGCGCGAGCTCGAGCTCTCGCTCGCCACCCTGCGCGAGGCGTTCCGCGAGTGCGAGGTGACCGCGACGCTGCAGTGCGCCGGCAACCGCCGCGCGGGCCTGATCGCGATCCGCGACATCCCGGGCGAGGCGCCGTGGGGCCCGGGCGCGACCGGGACGGCGACGTGGACCGGCGTCCCGCTCGCCGAGGTACTGTCGCTCGCCGGCATGCGCCCCGACGCGGCGCACGTCGGCTTCGACGGCGCTGACATGTGCGCGGAGGCCAAGCCCGCGCAGCGCTTCGGCGGCTCGATCCCGCTCGACAAGGCGTGCCGGCCCGAGGTGCTGCTCGCGTGGGGGATGAACGGCGCGCCGCTCGAGCCCGTGCACGGCGCGCCGCTGCGCGTCGTGGTGCCGGGCTACATCGGCGCACGCAGCGTCAAGTGGCTCGAGCGGATCGAGGTGCGCTCGCGGCCGTGGCAGGGCTACTTCCAGCATGTCGTGTACCGGCTGCTGCCCGAGGACGCGACGCCCGGGCCGGGCGCGGGGATGCCGCTCGGGCTCGTCGCGCTGAACGCAGACGTGCTCGCGCCCGCCGATGGCGCCTCGGTGCCGGCCGGAGTGGTCGAGGTGCGCGGCTATGCGTTCGCCGGCGGCGAGCGCCACGTGGCGCGCGTGGACGTGTCGCTCGACGGCGGCGCGAGCTGGCGGCAGGCGGAGCTGCTCGACGACCTCGGCCGCTGGGCCTGGCGCCAGTGGCGGATCGAGGTCGAGCTCGCGCCGGGCGAGCACGAGATCCTGGTGCGCGCCTGGGACTCGTCCGCCGCGACGCAGCCGGAGGACGAGGCGGCGCTGTGGAACCCGAAGGGGTATGTGAACAACGCGCGCCCGCGGGTTCGGGTGCGGGCGGTGTGATCTCGGCGCCGGCGAACGGCGGGAGTTGGGGTGCGCGCCGTGTGATCTGGGTGCCGGCGAACGGCGGCTTTGAGGAAGGGCGCGGATTGCCGCCGCTCCACGGGAACGACGGGGTCAAAGCGCCCCGAGTCCCGGCGCGGAGGCTCCGTTGCGTTTCGAAGTCGCATAGCGACCTCGAGACGCAACAGAGTCCCGCGGACCGGCCGATCCGCTCCCCTCAATGCCCGCCGTACCCAAGCGTCAGCGCTGCCGCACGCGCTCCGCGCATCACGCGAACCGCTCGACGGCGACCGCGTCGCGCGCCAGCGCCACCTCGACGCGCCCCGGCAGCGGCGCGAACGGTTCGAGCGAGACCCGACCGGCACGCAGCGTCCACGTCGCGACCGCGCGGCCACGGGCGATCGCGGTGGCGCGGACGATCCCGCCGCCGGGATGCACGCGGCGCGCGTGCTCGGCGTCGACGGCGAAGCTGCGGTCCTTCCAGCCGAGCAGGTAGGGGTCGAACGCCGGGAGCAGGCGCGGCGGCGGCTCGTGCGCCGGTGCGCGCCCGGCGAGGTCGACCAGGTCGCCCTGCGGCTCGAGCTCGGCCGCGATCGCCGCGAGGCCCGCGCGGGCGTCGCGCAACCCGAGCCCGGACCAGCTTGCGAGGTCGGCCGCAGTCGCCGGGCCGTGGCCGCGCAGGTAGCGGCGGGCGAGCTCGGCGAGCGCTGTGGCGCGGTCAGGCGGGCGGCCGGGCGGGTCTAGCCGGCGGAACGCCTGCTGGTCGCCGAGCGCGATCGTGCCACGGGCGGCGGTGAGCGCGAGGAGATGCGGCGTGATCTGTCCCTCGGTCGGGATCCCGGCGGCCGCCAGCCGCTCGGCGAGCAGCGCGCGCGGCTGCGGCCCGTCGTCGGCGAGCGTCCGCTCGATCACGCGCTGCGCTCGCTCGGCGACGGCGACCGTGACGCCGAGCTGCTTCAACCGCCGGCGGTTCGTCGTCGCGCTCAGCTCCGCGGTGAGCGCGTGCAGCCAGCCGTAGTCCTCTTGCGCGATGAGATGCAGCGTGCCGCGCATCAGCCACGCGATGACCAGCGAGCCGTCGGCCAGCGCGCCGTCGACGTCGCGAGCCGTCGTCGCGGCGCCCCGGGCGCGGAGGGCGAGGCGCGCGGCGCGCAAGTCCTGGGCCTGGACGGCGAGCAAGCGACCGACCGTGGCGTACGGGTTGGTCCGCGGCGCGGCGGCATGCGGAGCGGGCGGCGGCGCGGCCGCGGCTTGCGTGCCGGTCGGTGCATTGCTCCGCGACAGCAGCTGAGCCGCGGCGCGGCGGACGCGCAGCTCCGCCGGCCTCATTCCGCGATCAGGAGGCGGCAGCCGAGGTCGAGCTCGTCGAGCTCGAGCAGCTCGCGGTTGCGCCGCTTCCACTCGCCGCTCTCGAGGTCGGCGCGTAACGCCGCCACCATCGCGTCGTCCTCGTTCGCCGGCAGCAACGAGAGCACCGAGATGTTCGCGCGGACGGTCGCGTCGAGGTATGCCTCCGGGCGCCGCCAGTACGCCAGCAGGAACCCGTCGCGACAGTCATGCGGGATCGGTACGACCTCCTCGCGGGTCGCGCCGAGCGCCGCCTTCGCCGGGTCGAAGTTGCCGTCGAGCTCGCCGGCGAACGAAGGGAGGTAATCGCGCGTGAGCCAGAACGCGTCGACGAACCCCGGGTCCCACTGGAACACCACCGCGCGCCGGCCGACGCGGCGCAGCTCGCGCAGGCCGGCGAGCCGGTCGCTCCAGTGGTGGTCCGAGAGCACGGCCATCGTCGCGTCGAACTCACGATCGCCGAACGGCAGCGCCTCCGCGCGAGCGTCGATGCACGGCGCCGCGCCCGCCGGTCGCTGCGCGCGCATGACCGCCGACGGCTCGACCGCGGTCACGTCGCGGTCGCGCGGCTCGTACGCGCCCGCGCCGGCGCCGACGTTCAGAACGGTCCGGGCGTCCCCGAGCGCCGCGTGAATCGCCGCCGCGATCCGCGGATCCTCGCCTCGCGTTGCGACATACGAGCGGCCGATCCGGTCGTAAAGCGCGCTCACGGCTCTCGCCCGCGGGCACGGCGCAGCTCGGCGAGCCGGTCGCGCAGCGCGGCCTCGCCGTCGTCGGGCGCGTACAGGCGCAGGTGCTCGCGGCCGGCCGGCAGGTGCTCCTGGTCGTTGACGTGGCCGGGCTCGGCGTGCGGGTTCTCGTAGCCGACGCCGCGTCCCATCCGGCGCATCGCCGGGATCGCGGCGTTGCGCAGCGCGCCCGGCGGGGGCTCGGCGCCGTGCTCGGCGATGTGGGTCCGTGAGGCGATGATCGCTCGCTTCGCCGCGTCCGACTTGGGCGCCAGCGACAGGTAGATCGCGGCCTGGGCGAGCGCGAACTGGCACTCCGGCAGGCCGACGTGCTCGACCGCCTGGGCGGCCGCGACCGCGATCGGCAGCGCCTGCGGGTCGGCGTTGCCGATGTCCTCCGACGCGAGCACGATCATCCGCCGCGCGATGTAGCGCGCGTCCTCGCCGCCCTCGAGCATCGCCGCGAGGTAGTAGAGCGACGCGTCTGGATCCGACCCGCGCGTCGACTTGATCCAGGCCGAGATGTAGTCGTAGTGCTGGTCGCCGGCCTTGTCGTACAGGACGGCCTTGCGCTGCATGGCGTCCTCGGCGTCGGCGACCGTCACACGCTCCGCAGCGGTCTCGCAGGCGATCTCGAGCGCGTTGAGCGCCGCCCGCGCGTCGCCGCCGGCGCGCGCGGCGAGGAACTCGACCGCCTCGTCGTCGACCGAGACGTCGCCGCACTCGCCCCGATCGAGCGCGCGGCGCACCAGCCGCTCCACGTCGGCCGCGTCGAGCGCGTGCAGCTCGTAGATCTGCGTCCGCGAGAGCAGCGCGGAGTTGACCTCGAAGTACGGGTTCTCGGTCGTCGCGCCGATGAGCGTGACCAGCCCCTCCTCCACCGCCGGCAGCAGCGCGTCCTGCTGGGCCTTGTTGAAGCGATGGATCTCGTCGAGGAAGAAGATCGTCGCGCGCCCCGACCGCTGCCGCTCGCGCGCCCGGGCGATCACCTCGCGCACCTCGGGCCGCCCGGCGTTGACGGCGGAGAGCTCCTCGAATGCCGCGTCGGCGTGCTCGGCGATCATGCGCGCGAGCGTCGTCTTGCCGCTGCCAGGCGGCCCGTAGAGCACCATCGAGTGCGGCCGGCCGGACTCGATCGCGGTCCGCAGCGCGGAACCGGGCGCCAGCAGATGCTCCTGCCCGACGAAGTCGTCGAGCGCCTGCGGCCGCATGCGGGCCGCGAGCGGCCCGTCGAGCGCCGGCGCCTCCGGCCGCGCCTCCTCCGGCTCCTCCGGCTGGAACAACTGGTCCATCACGTTGAGTATCGCGTGCCTCGGTAGCCTCCGGCCGCTCGTGCGCGCGCCCCTCCTCACCGTCCTGCGCGAATGGGGCCGCATCGGGCTGATCGGCTTCGGCGGGCCGCCGGCGCACATCGCGCTCCTGCGCGAGCTGGTGGTCGAGCGGCGGGGATGGATCGACGCGCGCGAGTTCGAGGACGCGAACGCCGCCTGCCAGCTGCTGCCCGGGCCGGCGTCGACGCAGATGGCGATCTACACGGCGCTGCGGGTCGGCGGGCTGCGCGGCGCGCTGGTCGGCGGGCTCGGCTTCATCGTCCCCGGCCTGCTGATGGTGCTCGCGATCGCGGCGGTCGCGCTCGGGGACGCGCCGCCGGACTGGATCGTCGGGATCGGCGCCGGCGCGGGCGCCGCGGTCGTCGCCGTCGTCGTGCAGGCCGGCATCGCGCTCGGCCGCAGCTCGCTCCGCCGCGCCCGCGCGGTGGTCTACGCCGTGCTCGGATTCGCCGCGGTCGTCGTCGCCGGCCCGTACGTCGTGCTCGTGCTCATCGGCGCCGGCCTGCTCGAGCTCGCCTGGCGGCGCCGCGCGCAGGCGGCGCTGCATGCCTGGCCGGTGGTCATCGCGGCCGCGGCCGCCCTGCCCGGACTGGCCTGGACCGCGTTCAAGGTCGGCGCGCTCTCGTATGGCGGCGGCTTCGTGATCATCCCGCTGATGCAGGGGGACGCGGTCGACCGCCACGGCTGGATGACCGACGCGGAGTTCCTCAACGCAGTGGCGTTCGGGCAGCTCACGCCCGGCCCCGTCGCCCACACGGTCGCGCTCGTCGGCTGGGCGGCGGACGGGCTGATCGGCGCGCTGCTGGCCTCCGTGATCGCGTTCGCGCCCTCGTTCCTCGCCATCCTGCTCGGTGGCGAGCGCTTCGAACGGCTGCGCGAGAACCGCTCCGCGCGGGCGTTCCTCGACGGCGCCGGGCCTGCCGCGGTGGGCGCGATCCTCGGCGCCGCCGTCCCGCTCACGGCCGCGCTCCAAGAGTGGTGGCAGGCCGCGGTCCTGGCCGCCGCCGCGCTGGTGCTGCTGCTCGGCCGGGCGCCGCTGTGGGCGCTCGGCGGAGGTGCGGTCGCCGGGCTCGCCGTGGCCGCCGCGGGCGGCCCCCTACCCTCCTGAGGATGGATCTGCAGGCCGAGGCGACCGACGTCCTCTCGCGACTCATCCGCTTCGACACCGTCAATCCGCCCGGCAACGAGCGCGCGTGCCAGGAGTGGCTGAAGGGATATCTCGAGGACGCGGGGCTGGAGTGCGAGCTGCTCCACGCAGAGGATCGCGAGCGGCCGAATCTCGTCGCTCGGCTCCGCGGCGAGGCCGACGGGCCCGTGCTCGGCTACCTCTCCCACGTCGACACCGTGCTCGCCGACGCTGCCGACTGGCGCCACGACCCATGGTCGGGCGAGGTGCACGACGGCGCGATCTGGGGCCGCGGCGCTGTCGACATGAAGTCCCAGACGGCGGCCGAGGCGGTCGCGCTCGCGCACCTGGCGCGCCAGGGCTGGCGGCCGCCGCGCGGCGAGCTGAGGCTGATCTCGGTCGTCGACGAGGAGACCGGCGGCCTGCTCGGCGCGCAGTGGCTGTGCGAGCAGCGGCCCGACGTCGCCCGCGTCGACTGGCTGGTGAACGAGGGCGCCGGCGCGGTCATGCCGTACGGCGATCGTCGGCTCTACGGCGTTTCCTACGCGGAGAAGGGCGTGTTCCGCACGCGCGTGCGCGCCCGCGGCCGCGCCGGTCACGCGTCGGTCCCCGCGCTCGCCGACAACGCGCTGCTCAAGCTGCTGCCGGCGCTGGAGCGGCTCGCCACCGGCCGCGCGCCCTACGACATCGGCGACGGCCCCCGCGCGCTGCTCGAGGCGATCGGGGAGGATCCCGCGGACGCCGCGGCGGCCGTCGAGCGCGTGCGCGCGGGCGAGCCGCGCCTCGCGGCGATGCTCGCGGCGATGCTCGGGGCCACGTTCGCACCGACGCGGATCTCGGCGAGCGAGAAGATCAACGTGATCCCCGGGCACGCCGAGTTCGCCGTCGACTGCCGGCTGCCGCCCGGCCTTGGGGCCGACGTCGCCGAGCGCCGGCTGCGCGAGCTGCTCGGCGATTCCGACGGTCTCGAGCTCGAGATCACCGAGGGGGTCGTCGGCAACGGCTCGCCGCTCGACACGCCGCTCATGGATGCGATCCGTGCGTGGGTCGGCGCCGCCGACCCGGCCGGCGAGGCGGTGCCGATCCTGATGCCCGCGTTCACCGACTCCACATGGTTCCGCGCCGCGTTCCCGGACTGCGTCGCGTACGGGTTCTTCCCCCAGCGCCACCAGCCTTGGTACGAGACGTGGCCGCTGATGCACTCCGCCGACGAGCGCCTCGACGTGCGCGACCTCGGCTTCGCCACCGATTTCTTCGCCGACCTGCCTAGGAGGCTGCTGACATGACCACCCCCGAGGGAAAGCTCCGCCTTGGCGGGATGGCGCTGCGCAACGGCCTACTCGTGCACGGCCCGACGAGCTGGGCCGCCGCCGTGCGGACCGAGACGGGCGAGATCAAGGCCGCGTCGGGCCGCAAGCCGCGCTTCCGCGCGGCCGACCCGATCCCGGGCGTGCGCGGCGTCGCGCGGCTCGCCGAGGCGATGGCGGTGATCCCGCTCGTCAAGCGCGGACTGCCCGAGGTGCGGCTGCCGTTCCAGGATCCCGGCGTGATTGCGGTGGCGGCCGGCGCGTCGCTGGGCGGCACGCTGTTGCGGCGCCGGCTGCGCGGCGCGGGCGGGGAGGCTGCCGCCGCGGTCCTCTCGCTCGCCCCCGCCGTGTTCGCGCTGCGCGGCGGCGAGCTGGCCGAGTACCACGGCGTCGAGCACAAGGCGATCGGCGCTTACGAGGCCGACGACGACGACGCGCGCGACGCCACGAAGGAACACGAGCGCTGCGGCTCCCATCTGGTGACTCCGATGCTGGTGTCCAACCTCGCCGGCACGCTGCTGCTGCGCCGCGCGGTGCAGAAGCCGGGAGCGCTGGCCGGCGGCGCTGTCGCGCTCGCGTCGTCCGCGCTGGCGGTCGAGGTGTTCGCGTGGTCCGAGCGCAACGCCGAGACGCGCACTGCGCGGGCACTCAAGCGCCCGGGCTTCGAGATCCAGCGCCTGCTCGGCACGCGCGAACCGGACGAGCGCCAGCTCGAGGTCGGCCGCGCCGCGCTGGCCGAGATCCTGCGCGCCGAGGGCGTTTAGCCAGCACCCAGCGCAGGCCCGAGCGCACGAGCGCGCGCTGGCGCGCGTCCGACCAAGTCGCGGAGAAGTGGCCGAGCGCGTCGTAGTACACGCGCCCGCGACCTGGCGTGCGCACCCACACGAGTGGACGTCCGGAGCTGCCCCAGCGCGCCAACACCGTCGCGCGCCGGTCGACCCCGGGCTCGTGCACATAGAACTCCTCGGCCAGTGAGAACCGCATGGGCACGCCGCGCACCGCGGGATGCCGCGGGCGGGTGAGCCGCACGGTCTCGACCGCCCCCGCCGGCCCGTGGCGGTCGAAGCGCCCACCGAGCAGCGACTCCCAGCCGGGCCAGTCGTCGAACATCCCGCTGGCCGAGTGGAAGCCGGCCAGCCCGCCGCCCCGGCGCACGAAGCGCCGCAGCGCGCCGCGGTCGACCGGCAGCTCGCCGTTGCTGTTGGCGAACACCACTGCGGCGGCCCCGCGCAGCCGGGCGGCTGTGACGCCGGCTCCCGGCACCTCGACGATGCGGAAGCTCCGGTCGCGCGCGTCGAGCCGCGCCAGCTCGGCGCGCGCCGCCGGGATCGAGTCGTGCACGTACCCGCGCGCCTCGGTCACCAGCAGGACGGTGTCGGGCGCCGGCGCGGCCGCCAGCGCGGCCGCGACGATCGTCGCCTGGACGAACATATGGGGCCTGGACCCTAGTCCACGGCGGCCCCGGACCGGCATACTCCGTCACATGCGGAGCACGGACGCGGTCGCCTGGTACCAGATCGAGAACTGGATCATCACGTGGGTGCCGATCCTGTTCATGGGCCTGCTGGTGTTCTTCATCTGGCGGACGCTGAAGCTGATGCCGCGGACGAAGCCGCAGCAGATCAAGCCCGACTCGACCTCCTCGATCGCGTGGGACGACGTCGCGGGCTGCGACGAGGCCAAGGCGGAGCTCGCCGAGGTCGTCGAGTTCCTCCGCGACCCCAAGCGCTTCGCTGCGCTCGGCGCCGAGGTGCCGAAGGGGATCATGCTCCACGGCCCGCCGGGCACCGGCAAGACGCTGCTGGCAAAGGCGGTCGCGCACGAGTCCGGCGCCCAGTTCTTCTCCCAGTCGGCGGCGTCGTTCGTCGAGATGTTCGCCGGGCTCGGCGCGGCGCGCATCCGGCGCCTGTTCAACGAGGCCCGCCAGCATCGCCCGGCGATCATCTTCATCGACGAGCTCGACGCCGTCGGCGCGCGCCGCGGCAGCGACCACAACTCCGAGCGCGAGCAGACGCTCAACCAGCTGCTGGTCGAGATGGACGGGTTCAGCTCGACCGGCGACCTCGTCGTGATCGCGGCGTCGAACCTGCTCGAGAAGCTCGACCCGGCGCTGCTGCGCCCCGGCCGCTTCGACCGCCAGATCCTCGTCTCCCCGCCGGACGTCGCCGGGCGCGAGGCGATCCTCAAGGTGCACTCGCGCAACAAGCCGCTGGGCGACGACGTCGACCTCGCCACGCTGGCGCGGCAGACGTCCGGGCTCGCGGGCGCGGACCTGGCCAACATCTGCAACGAGGCGGCGATCTTCGCCGCCCGCGCGCGCCGCCGCGAGCTCATGCACGCGGACTTCGACAGCGCGGTCGAGCGGGTGGTGGCCGGCATGCAGTCGCGTCGCACGCTCAACGACCACGAACGCCGCGTGGTCGCCTGGCACGAGGCCGGGCACGCGCTCTGCGCCGAGCTGCTGCCGGGCGTCGACCGCGTGCACAAGATCTCGATCGTCCCGCGCGGCAGCGCGCTCGGCTACACGCTGAACCTGCCCAACGAGGACCGCTACCTGAAGACGCGCGAGGAGCTGATCGACTACATGACAGTGCTGCTCGGCGGGCGCGTCGCCGAGGAGCTCGTGTTCGGCGCGATCACGACCGGCGCGTCGAACGATCTGCACCGGGTCGCGGAGATCTCGCGCGCGATGATCCACGAGTACGCGATGGGGACTTCGATCACGTCGCGCAAGATCTCGGCGCACGGCGGCGAGGTGTCCGACCGCACGCGTGAGCTGCGCGACGACGAGCAGCAGCACCTCGCCGACGAGGCGAAGCGCGCCGCGGGCCGGCTGATCTCCGAGCACCGCGACAAGCTCGACGAGATGGCCACCGCGCTGCTGCGCAACGAGGTGCTCGAGCGCGCCGACATCGACCGGATCATGGAAGGCACCCAGCGCTTCCGCCGCGCGGCCGGCGGCCTGCGCGTGGTCGCCGCCGATCAGACGCCGACGACCAGCGCGTAGGCGTCGCGCTCGGCGGTCACGCGCTCCAGGCCCGCGTCGCGCACCTCGCCGTCGGCGTTGAACTCCGTGCCCACGGGCACATCGAGCGCGACCACAGCGCCGCGGTGGTGTGCGACGCCGCGCTGCTCGGCGATCGTGTGCCGCTTGAGGCCCCAGGCCCGGCGGACCAGGCCGAGCCGCGCGCCGGCCGGCAGGATCGCGACGTCGAGCACGCCGTCGGAGGGATCGGACACGCCGACGCCCGACCCGCCGCCGAACGCGCCCGTCACCGCGACGATCACCTGCCACGCCGAGCCGTCGAATACATGCGCGCCGTCGACGCGGACCCCGCAGCGCAGCGGCGCCGCGGTGGCGGCGGCGCGTGCCGCGCCGACCCCGTACGCGAGCGCGCCGAGCCGCGGCTTCAGCGGCGCCGCGCGGTGGGCGGCGACCGATGCGAGGCCCGCGCTGGCGACGTTGACGAACGGGCTCCCGTCGGCGAGCCGGCCGAGCTCGTAATGCCGCAGCGCCGTACCGCTCACCGCCAGCTCGGCCGCGGCGACCGGGTCGAGCGGCAGCCCGGTGGCGCGCGCGAAGTCGTTCGCGGTGCCGCCCGGGATCACCCCCAGCGGCACGCCGACGCGCCCGGCCAGCTCGGCGACCGGCCCGATCGTCCCGTCGCCGCCGGCCACGACGATCCGCTCCGGCGACGCGCTCTCGGCCTCGGCGAGCGTGGATACGGTCACCGTGGCCCCGCTCGCCTCCATCGCGCGCACGAGTAGCGCGGGGTCGAGACCGCGCCCGGCCTCGGGATTCGCGATCAGCGCAACCCGCACCGGGTCCAGCCTAGACTCAGCCAATGTTCCGCCGGATCGACCACATCGGCATCGCCGTCGCCGACCTCGATGCCGCGATCGCGCTCTACGAGCAGAGCTACGGCATGCGGGTGGTGCACCGCGAGACCCTCCAGGAGCAGGGCGTCGAGGCGGTGCTGTTCGACGTGGGCGAGAACCACATCGAGCTCCTGCGACCGCTTGCCGACGACACGCCGGTCGGGCGCTTTCTCGAGCGGCGCGGCCCCGGCCTGCACCACGTCGCCTACCACGTGCCGGACATCGACGCGGCCCTGGCGCAGCTGCGCGAGGACGGCGTGCGGCTGATCGACACGGTGCCCCGGACCGGGATCCGCGGCTCACGCGTCGCGTTCGTGCACCCGAGCGCGACCGCGTCGGTCCTGACCGAGCTCGTCGAACCAGCTACCGTCCACGTATGACCGCGACCGTGAGACGAGCGGCGATCGGCTTCCAGGGCGGGCAGGTGCTCTCTCTGCGGATCTCGGAGGACAAGCTCGGCGAGCTGCGCCAGGTCTTGGCTCAGGGCAACGGCGCCGGCTGGCGCGAGGTCGAGGCGACCGACGGCGCCGTCGTGCTGGACCTCGCGCAGGTCGTCTACCTGCGTGTGGAGTCCGACGAGCACCGCGTCGGCTTCTGAGCTGCCGCACCTGATGGCGGCGCTCGGCGCCCTGCTCGGGAGCTTCGGCCGATGAAGGTCGGGATCGTCGGGCTGCCGAACGCCGGCAAGTCCTCGCTGTTCAACGCGCTCACCAGGGCGGGCGCCGAGGCCGCGAACTACCCGTTCACGACGATCGAGCCCAACGTCGCGGTCGTGCCCGTGAGCGATGCGCGGCTCGACGCGGTCGCGCGGACCGTGCGCGCGTCGAACGTCGTGCCCGACACGATCGACTTCCACGACATCGCCGGCCTGGTCGCCGGAGCGCACAAGGGCGAGGGTCTCGGCAACCAGTTCCTGGCCAACATCCGCGAGACCGACGCGCTGCTGCACGTGGTCCGCTGCCACACCGACGAGTCGGTCATCCACCCCGAGGGCGACGTCGACCCGGCGCGCGACATGGAGACGATCGAGACCGAGCTGGTCTTCGCCGACCTCGAGCAGGCCGAGCGCCGCCACGCGCGCGTCGTGCGCGAGGCACGCGGCGGCGACAAGGCCGCGATCGCGGAGGAGGCGTGGCTGCGCGACGTGATCGCGGCGCTCCAGCGCGGCGAGCCCGCGCGGACCGTGCCGGTGCCCGCTGCCGCGCCGGACGCGCTGCGCAACCTGTCCCCGCTCACCGGCAAGCCGGTGCTGTACGTCGCCAACGTGGACGAAGGCGACGACGCCGTGCCGGCCGTCGTCGCCGACCACGCCGCCGCCGTCGGCGCGGCCGCGGTGGCGATCTCGTCGCGCATCGAGGCGGAGCTGTCCGAGCTCGACGACGACGAGGCGGCGCTCATGCGGGACGAGCTGGGCATCGGCGAGACCGGCCTCGAGCGGGTCGTACGCGGCGCTTTCGGGCTGCTCGACCTGATCGCGTTCTTCACCGCCGGCGAGGACAAGCCGGCGCAGAGCTGGCACCTGCGCCGCGGGCTGACCGCGTGGCATGCGGCGGGGGCGATCCACTCCGACATCCAGAAGGGCTTCGTGCGCGCCGAGGTGATCGGCTGGGAGGCGCTCGTCGACGCCGGCGGCTACGCCGCCGCCCGCGAGCGCGGAGTACTGCGGCTCGAGGGCCGCGACTACCGGATGGCGGACGGCGACGTCATCACGGTCAAGTTCACGCCGTAGCTCCCTCCTCGAGGCGCTTGGCGAGCCGCTCCATCCCCAGCGCCCGGGCCGCCTCCGCGCCGCGGGCGCGGTCGGTCGGGCGGTCCGGCGGGCGCTCGACCGGCGCGTCGCGCAGCGTCGCGATGTCCTTGAACGCGCGCAGCTCGTCGGCCTGCTCGAGCAGCGCCCGCCGCACCGACGGCTTCTCGCGCACGGCGCCGGCGATCGCCGCCTCAAGCGTGCCGTGGCGGCGCAGCAGCTCGGCCGCGGTCTTCTCCCCGATGCCTTTGGCGCCGGGCAGCCCGTCGGACGGGTCGCCGCGCAGCGCGATGAAGTCCGGCACGGCGCTCGGCGGGACGCCGTAGCGCGCCTCGACCTCCGCCGCGCCCATCTCGTCCGGGCCCTCCTGGCGGGCGCGCTGGAGCAGGATCGTGATCCCGTCGCCCGCGCACTGGAACATGTCGCGGTCGCCGGTGAGTATCTGCGCCGCGCCGCCGGCGGCCACCTCGGCCTTCGCGTAGGCGTGCATCAGGTCGTCGGCCTCGAGCGAGTCGGACGCGCTGACCGTCCAGCCGAGCGCCTCGTAGAGCGCCGGCGCCCGCTCCCACTGGTGGGCGAGCGGGTCGGGCATCTCGGGGCGGTGCGCGTGATACGGCGGGTAGAGCTCGGTGCGGTAGTCGGCCGCCTCCTGGCCGAAGCAGCACACGACCGCGCGTGGCTCGTAGCGCTCGACGCACCACAGCAGCTGGTTCACGGAGCCCAGCAGGGCGTTCACCGGGTGTCCGTCGTCGTCGGTGATCGAGTCGGGCAGCGCGAAGAACGCGCGGTACAGCAGGTGCGGCGTGTCGGCGAGCAACAGGGGTTGCGGCATGGTCGCGGAGGATAGGGTCCCGGCCATGCGCACGATCACCGGACTCGACGAGCTCAAGCGGGCCGAGGGCGAAGACCTCGGCACCTCCGACTGGCACGAGGTCACCCAGGAGGCGATCGACGCGTTCGCCGACGTCACCGGCGACCACCAGTGGATCCACGTCGACGTCGAGCGCGCGAAGGAGACGCCGTTCGGCGGCACGATCGCGCACGGCTACTACACGCTCTCGCTCGCGCCGATGTTCAACGAGCAGATCTTCGGGCTCGAGGGCTTCGCGTTCGCGCTCAACTACGGGCTCAACAAGGTGCGCTTCCCGGCGCCGCTCCCGGTCGGCAGCCGGGTCCGCATGCACGCGAAGCTGGCGGCGCTCGAGGACATTCCCGGCGGCGTGCAGATCACCGTCGCCGTGACGTTCGAGCGCGAGGGTGGAGACAAGCCGGTGTGCGTCGCGGAGACGCTCGCTCGCGTCTACACCGGTTAGTGCAGGAGCGCCTTGATCGCGATCAGGAACGCGCCGATCAGCACTACCGCGAGGGACCTGACCACGGAGCCGAGCTGGCCCTGGCCGGCCAGCCGCGACGCCAGATAGCCGTACAACCCGATCAGCCCGAGGCCCGACCACTTGGCGAGCGTGAACGCGGTGTCCTCCTCCAGCGCGCCCAACGCGGCGAGCGCGAAGAACACGGCGGGGAAGCCGATCCCGAACGCCACCGCGGACGCGTCGACCGCGATGTCGCGGACCTCGTCGCGCGTCAGCCGCCGCCGGGTGCGCGTCTCGCCGCCCAGCACGTCGCTGTAGACCTCCGCGAGCGCGACCGCCAGCGCGGTCGCGAGCAGCGACCCCACCATGAAGCCGGCGCCGGGCGGATGCGCCTCGAGCGCGGCGACGAGCGCCAGGCCGATGATCGAGCCGTAGACGACGCGCGCCACCTGAGGCGAGCCGAGGTGTGCTCGTATCGCCTCGCGCACGGGGCGCGAGCTTAACCGACGCGCACGCCAGGTCCGGCGTCGCCGCGGTAGCGCACGCGGTACAGACCCTTGGCGCTGACGCCGGTGTGGTAGCGCCCGCGCCGGTCGGTCGTCGTCTCGCCGACCGGGATCCAGCGGCCGCCGAGGCGGAGGTCGACGCGCACGCGCGCCCCCTTGCGGGCCGGCATCACGCTGCCGGAAAGTCCCGCGACGTCGGGGACGCGGGCGACGACGGGCACTTCGGGATCGGGCGGCCCGGCCGGCAGCGGCCGCGGCGCCTTGCCGGTCGTGATCGACGTGAAGTACGCCCAGCTGTCATAGAGCCCGAGCTTCGCGCGCAGCGTTGCGCCGCTCACCCGGGTACGACCGCGGCTCCCGACCACGTCGGCCGCGACGATCCGCGGCGAGCCGCCGCGATCGAGTACCTCGATGCCCTTGAAGCGGCCGCGGACGAGCCCGCGCAGCTTCGCCGCCGCGCTGCGCATCGTCAGTCTGATCGGACCCCAGCGGTGGCGCGGCGAGACGTCGTCGTACTCGTCGTCGACGGACCTCAGCCAAGGCAGCGGCTGGGTCCCGAGGGCGCTCGTCTCGACGTTCTCCGTGCGCCCGCCCGAGGTGGAGAAGAAGTAGGTCGCGACGGGCGTCCCCTGGTAGGTCACCAGCTGGCCGGCGGTCTCCTGGGTCGCGGCGTTCGTCGACGGCTGCTCGGCGCTCACGCCGCCGTACACCTGCGAGCGCGTGTCGGGATAGTGCTCGAAGCCGGCGCCGCTCTTCGTCGTCGTCAGCGCGTACGTGCGCGCGGCGACGGCCTGCGCCTTGAGCGCCTCGATCGGCCACGAGGCGGGCGACTCGAGCGGGACGACGCCCTGCACGTAGTCGTCGAGGTCGACCGCGTTGATCGCGTTGACCCCGCCGAACGTGCCGGGCCGGAACTCCAGCGCCCCGCGATAGGCGCCGTCGCGGCGCGCATAGCCGGACAGCCCCTTGAGCGTCAGCGGCCCCGGCCCTGTGGCGCGCAGCGATTCCAGCGTGGTGACGATCTCGCGCCCCCGCCGCGTGAGCAGCTGCACCTGGCCGCCGGCGCGCCCGCGCACGAGGTAGGTCGCGGTCGGCGACAGCCGGCGGCCGGCGGCGCGCGTGGCGCCGGTGAACGCCGCCGAGCCGCTCACCGACTGCAGCAGCACCCGCACGGTGCGCGGCTCGTCGAGCACGCCGATCGACGTGCCGGTGTAGTAGTGGCCGAGGATCCGCCGGTAGTCCCAGCCGTTCGACGCGTAGCCCATCGCGCCGTACTGGCTCATCCCGACGCCGTGGCCGTAGCCGGCGCCACGGATCGTGAAGCGTTTGGCCGCGCCGGCGGGTGCGGCGGCGCAGGCGGCAACGACAAGTGCGGCGATGAGGATGCTGAGCTTCCGGGTCATTCGTCCCTAAGGTTCGCCGACACGGCTGCAGCTCGGAAGTTTCGCGAGAAAGGGAGATGTGAACGAACGCGCGCTGGACCTCGACGTCCCATCGCTGATCGACTACTCGCTGGACATCGCCATCTCTGAACTCGGAACGGAGACCGTCGCCGCATGAGCATCACCGCAACCCAGGAGCAGGCCGCGCTCGAGGCGGTCCCGAACCAACTGTTGATCGCCGGCGAGTGGCGCGACGCCTCGGGCGGCGCGACGCTGGCCGTGGAGGACCCGGCGACCGGCGAATCGCTGGTAGAGGTCGCCGACGCCACGCCCGACGACGCCGTCGCCGCGCTCGACGCGTGCGTCGCGGTGCAGGCCGAATGGGCGGCGCACCCGCCGCGCGAGCGCGGCGAGATCCTGCGGCGGGCGTTCGAGCAGCTCGTGGCGCGGGCGGACGAGCTCGCGCTCGTGATGACGCTGGAGATGGGCAAGCCGGTCGCGGAGTCCAAGGCGGAGATCACCTACGCCGCGGAGTTCTTCCGCTGGTTCGCGGAGGAGGCGGTACGGATCGAGGGCCGCTTCGCGACCGCGCCCAACGGGCAGGGGCGGTTGCTCACGATGCGCCAGCCGGTCGGGCCCTGCTACGCGATCACGCCGTGGAACTTCCCGATGGCGATGGTGACGCGCAAGATCGGGCCGGCGATCGCCGCCGGCTGCACGATGGTGATCAAGCCGGCGCAGCAGACGCCGCTCTCGATGCTCGCGCTGGCGGGGATCCTGCAGGAGGTCGGGCTGCCCCCCGGCGTGCTGGGCGTGATCACGGCGTCCTCCTCGAGCGCGGTCTCCAAGCCGATCATCGAGGACCCGCGGCTGCGCAAGCTCACGTTCACCGGCTCGACGGAGGTCGGGCGCATGCTGGTCGCGCAGTCCGCGCAAGGGCTGTTGCGGACGTCGATGGAGCTGGGCGGCAACGCGCCGTTCATCGTCTTTGCCGACGCCGACGTCGACGCCGCGGTCGAGGGCGCGGTCGTCGCCAAGATGCGCAACATGGGCGAGGCTTGCACCGCCGCCAACCGCTTCCACGTCGCCGATCGCGTGCAGGACGAGTTCGCCGAGAAGCTGGCGGCGCGCCTGGGCGCGATGAAGGTCGGGCGCGGGACCGAGGACGGCGTGCAGGTCGGCCCGCTGATCGACGCCACCCAGCGCGAGAAGGTCTCGAGCCTGGTGCGCGATGCAATCGGCAAGGGTGCGCAGGCCGTGGTCGGCGGGAGCGCGCGCGACGGCGCCGGGTACTTCTTCGAGCCGACCGTGCTCGCCGGCGTCGGCGGCGACGCCGAGCTGCTGCGCGAGGAGATCTTCGGGCCGGTCGCGCCGGTGATCGGGTTCGACGACGAGGAGGCCGCGATCGCGGCGGCCAACGCGACCGAGTACGGCCTCGTCGCCTACGTCTACACGTCGGATCTCAAGCGCGCGTTCCGCGTCTGCGAGCGGCTGGAGACCGGCATGATCGGGCTCAACCAGGGCATGGTCTCCAACCCCGCCGCGCCGTTCGGCGGCGTCAAGGCGTCCGGGTTCGGCCGCGAGGGCGGCGCCGAGGGCATCCACGAGTACCTCGAGGTGAAGTACATCGCGATGGCGACGTGACTCCTTTGGAGCAGGTGAAGGCGTGGTATGAGCTCGCTCGCGCCGAGGGCGTGCCCGAGCCGGAGTCGGCCGCGCTCGCGACAGCCACGCCGGACGGGCGCCCGTCGGTGCGCATGGTGCTGATCCGGGGGATCGACGCGCGCGGCGTCGCGTTCTACACCAACCGCCTCAGCCGCAAGGGCCGCGAGCTGGCGGAGAACCCGCACGGGGCGGTCGCGATCCACTGGTATGCACTGCAGCGCCAGATCCGCCTCGAGGGAGCGGTCGAGGAGCTGAGCGACGCGGAGTCCGACGCGTACTTCGCGACCCGGCAGCACGGCAGCCAGATCGGCGCGTGGGCGTCAGAGCAGAGCGAGGTGATCCCCGACTACGAGACGCTGGAGCGGCGCGCCGTCGAGTTCGGCTCGCGCTATCCGAACGACGTCCCGCGCCCGCCGCACTGGGGCGGCTACCTGCTCCGCCCCGACGTGGTCGAGTTCTGGCAGGGCCGCCCCAACCGGCTGCACGAGCGGATCCGGCACCGGCGCGACGGCGAGGCCTGGGTGTCCGAGCGTCTCGCACCCTGACCGGTTAGCCTCGCGAGCGATCAGATGGCGGTGACCGACTTCGACACCAAGGTGGCCGTGGTCGTGCGCGACGACCTGGCGGCGTGGCAGCGGCTCAACGTGTGCGCGTTCCTGATCAGCGGGGTCGTCGCCGGCGCGGACGAGCCGATCGTCGGGCCGGACTACGAGGACGGCTCGGGGCGCGGCTACCTGCCGATGCTCGTGCAGCCGGTGCTGGTGTTCGAGGCGGGAGCGGCGAAGCTGCGCACCGTGTACGAGCGCGCGGTGACGCGCGAACTGCGCTTCGCCATCTACACCGCGGACCTGTTCACGACTGGCAGGGACGAGGACAACCGCGCGGCGGTGCGCGCGGTGCCGAGCGAATCGCTCGACCTGGTCGGAGTCGCGCTGCGGGCGCCGCACAAGGCGGTCGACGGCGTGGTTCGCGGGCTCAAGCGGCATCCGTAGGCTTCGTCGGGCATGCCTGAGTGGAGTGACGTCGTCGCAGCGGGCCGGAGGCTGCCGGAGGTCGAGGAGGGCATCTGGTTCCGGACGCCGTGCCTGCGCGTACGCAAGAAGTCGTTCTGCCGCATGAAGGAGGACGGTGAGACGCTGGTCGTCCGCGTCGTCGACCTCGAGGACAAGGAGGCGCTGCTCCGCTCCGACCCCGATGTGTTCTTCACGACACCGCACTACGACGGTTATCCGTACGTGCTCGTCCGGCTCGCGGCGGCCGACTCGGGGGTGCTCGCGGAGCTGATCGAGGACGCCTGGCGGCTCTCCGCGCCGAAGCGCGTGATCGCCGCCTACGACGCGGAGCGATCGCTCTAGACAGCCGCCCAGCCAGTGATCCGCTCGACGTCGAGCGCGACCACCGGCCCCGCCGGCCGGCGCGCCCGGTACTGCGCGTAGCGGTGAGCGAGCAGGTCGAGCGCGTCCGCGGCCTCCGGCGTGCCCGTGTCCGAGAGCACGCGCGCGCGCCCGTCGGCCCGCACCCACCACAGCGCCGACCAGTCGTCCTCGTAGTGGTCGGCGAGCACCGCGGCACGCGGATCCGCGGCGAGGTCCGCGAGCCGCGCCAGCCGCCGTGTCCGCTTCGGCTTGTCGTCGACCGCGTGATAGATCACGTCGCCCGCGAGCACGAACGCGATCGGCACGAGCCGCGGCCGCCCGTCGCGCGCGACGGTGGCGAGCCGCGCGACCCGCGCGCCGCCGAGCAGCTCCCGAGCGCGCGCCTCGTTCACGCCGCGCGGCGCATCGCGATCGACACGAGGCCGCCGAGGATGCACGCGGCGCCCAGCAGCTGCAGCCCGCTCGGCTCCTCGCGCAGCAGCACGATCCCGAGCACCACCGAGCCGACCGGCTGGATCGTGAGGATCATCGACGTCAGCGCGGCCGGCAGCCGCGGCAGCGAGACCGAGATCAGCATCCAGCCCAGCACCTGCGACGTGAGCGCGAGGCAGATCAGCCACGCCGCGGACGGCCACGCCGGCGCGAGGTCGTCCACTCCCAGCGCCAGCGCGACGACGAGCGACGCGACCGCCGCCACCCAGGTGGCGTCGAACAGCGGTCCCGCGGGCCGCCGCAGGTCCTCGTTGCCGTGCCGGAGGATCAGGATGAAGCCGGCGTACGCGATCCCGGTGAGCGCGCCGAACAGCACGCCGCGGGCGGGATGCGCGCCGTACGCGCCGTCCTCGAAAGCGCCGGAGATCAGCACGACGCCGATCATCGTGAGCGGCAGCGCCGCGAGGATGCGGCGGCCCGGTACCTCGGCCAGCACCGCCCACGCGGCGAACGGGACGATCACGACCTGCAGATTGCCGAGCACCGTCGCAAGACCGGCGCCGACGTCGGCGATCGCCTGGTGCCAGAAGATCAGGTCGGCGGCGAAGAACAGGCCGGCGATCAGCGCCAGCCGCTGCTGTCCCGCCGCCCGCGGGCCGTACAGGCGCCGCTCGCGCCACGCGAGCAGCCCCAGCAGCGGCACGGCGTAGGCGCAGCGATAGACCGCCGCGGTCGCCGGGTGCACGTCGGCCTGGTGCACGAGGATCGCCGAGAACGCGATCGTCAGGGCGCCGGCGAGCGCGATGACCGGCGCCCGCCCGACCTGCGGGGGCGCCTCGGCGACGACCGCCGTCATGGCGCGGGCGCCCGCGCGAAGCAGGCGGTGCCGATGCGGCGGAAGCCGAGCCGCTCGTACATACGCGCCACCTCGTCGTCCGCCGCCGACAGGCACGCAAGTGTGACGCCGCGATCGCGCGCGTCCGCTGCCAACAGCGCGGTCACGGCCGCGGCCAGCCCGCGCCGGCGCGCCGACGGCAGCGTCCCGACGCCGACGATCTCGGTCACGTCGCCGGCGGGCTGATGGCCGCCCGAGGCGATCACGCCGTCGTCGCGGTCCTCGGCGACGGCGACGACCGTCAACCCCCGGCGGATGCGCTCGCGCAGGAAGCCGAGGTCGATCACGTCGGCGATCGCGCGATCGCGCTCGCGCGGACCGGCCGGCCCGGGCGCGGTGCCGCCGGCCGCGAACGCGATGTGCTGGGTGACGTAGGCCGCGGCGAGCGCGCCGTCGTCCGCGGCGAGCGTCCGGAACGTCGCGCCCGGCGGTCGCGGCGGCGCCGTCCACTCCGCCAGGTCGAGCGCCAGCAGTGGCACGGCATCCACGGACAACCCGGCGGCGCGGGCGGCCCCGGCGAGCGACGGCGTCGTCTCGGCCACCCACTCGAGCGCCTCGCGCACTCCGAGCTCGCGCTGGCGCGCGCGCACCGCGGCGACGTCGTCGGCGCCGACGTCCTCGCCCAGCCCGAGCCGCGGGCGTCCGAAGTAGCGCGTCGGGATCCGCGACACGAACAGCGTCAGCGCGCCGTGCTCCTCCACGTCCGCCGCCGCCCGCGGCGCGGCGTCGAAGTAGACCTCGATCCGCCCGAGCAGGTCGGCGTCCGTGCCGACCGCGCTCACGCCGACGAGCCCGCCGCGATCTTGCGCAGGTCGAGCGCCGCGTCCAGCGTCGCCTCGTCGACGCCGTGCTCGCGCGCGACCTCGCGCAGCGTGCGCCCGCTCGCCGACGCGTCCTTGACGATCTCGGTCGCCTTGTCGTAGCCGATGAACGGGTTGAGCGCCGTCGCGACGGCGAGCGTGCCCTCGGCCGACGCCTCGCAGCCGGCCAGATTCGCCTCGATCCCGTCGACGCACTTCTCCGCGAACAGCTCGCTCGCGGCGGCGAGCAGCCCGATCGATTGCAGCAGGTTGCGCGCGATCAGCGGGATCCGCACGTTGAGCTCGAACTGCCCCTGCAGGCCGCCGACCGTGATCGCCGTGTCGTTGCCGATCACCTGCGCGCTCACCTGCAGCACGACCTCGGGGATCACCGGGTTGACCTTGCCGGGCATGATCGAGGAGCCCTTCTGCAGCTCGGGCAGGAACAGCTCGCCGATCCCGGCGCGCGGGCCGGAGCCCATCAGCGCGAGGTCGTTGGCGATCTTGGTCAGCGACACCGCGACGACCTTCAGTGCGCCGGACAGCTCGACCAGCGCGTCGCGGTTGCCCTGCGCCTCGAACGGGTCCTCGGGCGGGCGCACGTCGAAGCCGAGGTCGGCGGCGAGCAGCGCGCGCACGCGCGCAGCGAACTCGGGATGCGTGTTCAGCCCGGTGCCGGTCGCGGTGCCGCCGAGCGGGATCTGCGCAACCTGCGGCAGCGCGTTCTGCCACCCGCCGGCGCCCGAGCCGCACCTGCGCGGCGTAGCCGGAGAACTCCTGGCCGAGCGTCACCGGGACGGCGTCCATCAGGTGCGTGCGGCCGGCCTTGACGATGTCGGCGAACTGCTCCGCCTTGGCGGCGAGGGACCGCTCGAGCCGCTCCAGCGCGGGCAGCAGCCGACCGGAGGCCTCGGCGAGCGCCGCGAGGTGGACAGCCGACGGGAACACGTCGTTGGACGACTGCCCCATGTTGACGTGGTCGTTCGCGTGCACGCCCTCGCCGGCGAGCGTCGCGATCACCTCGTTCGCGTTCATGTTCGACGACGTGCCCGAGCCGGTCTGGAACACGTCGATCGGGAACTGGTCGTCGTGCTCGCCGGCCGCGATCTCGTCGGCCGCGGCGGCGATCCGCTGTGCCACGTCGGGGTCGAGCAGCCCGAGCTCGGCGTTGACGCGCGCGGCCGCGCCCTTGACCCGCCCGAGCTGGCGTACGACCGAGACCGGCACGCGCTCGCCCGAGACGGGGAAGTTCGCGACCGCCTTCGTGGTCTCTCCACCCCACAGCTGCACGGTGGGATCCTGCACGCTCATGTCTCGCCTCCGGGTCGGGTGGAAGGAGAACGCTAGCGCCCGGCGAGCGCCGCGAGTGGCACTGTCGGCTCCGGCGTGACGTCGTGCGGATCGAGCTCCTCGCGGCAGTGCGCGCAGACCAGCACGGGGTCGGCGACGTGGCCGCAGTCGTGGCGCAGCACCACCGGCGGGCCTTCCTCCATCAGGTGCTCGTCGCCCCAGCGCATGATCGCCACGACGGCCGGATACAGGCCGAGCCCCTTCTCGGTGAGCTTGTACTCGAAGCGCTCGGGCTCCTCCTGGTAGCGGCGGCGCTCGAGGATCCCGGTGCGCACGAGCAGCTGCAGCCGCGCGGACAGGATGTTGCGCGCGATGCCCAGGTTGCGCTGCATG
Organism: uncultured Solirubrobacteraceae bacterium; assembly: GCA_963835735.1. Taxonomy (GTDB): domain Bacteria; phylum Actinomycetota; class Thermoleophilia; order Solirubrobacterales; family Solirubrobacteraceae; genus DASQMT01. The sequence continues at coordinate 251,209 of CAWIGP010000009.1, read as the reverse complement.
ACCGAGAAGCGCTTCACCCCGTAGAAGCACTCACGGAGGATGAGCAACGTCCAGCGTTCACCGAGGATGTCCATCGCGCGGCCGATCGAGCACGTCGGCAGTCGCAGTGCGTCGTCCATCGACGTGAACCGTAGCGTGCGGCGTGTCACGTGCAGAAGGCGGCGAGCTCGCGCGCCAGGCCGACCGGGTCGTCGTAGGCCATCAGGAAGCCGGTGCCCGGCAGCACGCGCAGGATCGCGTCGGGGAGCAGGTCGCGCGCCTCCTCGGCGATCGCGAGCGGGTGGGCGGGATCCTCGTCGGCCCACAGCAGCAACACCGGGAGCTCGATCAGCCGGTAGGCGTCCATCAGCTCCGGCTGCTCGCGCGGCCAGCGCCGGATCGCCTTGCTCCATGCGCGCGCGCGGTTGCCGTTGCCGCCGAGGTCCATCGTCGCGTGGCGGACAAGGTCGCGCGCCGCCGGGTTCCCGCGCGCGGACAGCGCCGGTCCCTTCGAGGGCCGGAACGCGAGCCGCGCGGCGTGCGACGCGACGCGGTCGAGCCCGGGTACGGCGGCGACCCGCGCACCGGCGCGCACCCCGAACTCCTTCCGCAGCGGCGCGCGGTGCAGGCAGGAGGACATCAGCACCAGCCGGCCGGGCGTGAGCTGGCGCGAGAGCACCGCGCGCAGCAGCAGCAGCGCGCCGACCTCGTGCCCGCCGACGAGCGGCCGCGGGCCGCAGGTGTCGAGCACGAACCCGGCGATCACCTCGGCCAGCCACTCGGGCGAGTACGGGTGCCGCGGGCGGTCCTCCGAGTCGCCGTGCAGCGGCAGGTCGGGCAGCACGAGCCTGAAGCGGTCGCTGAGCTCCTCCACGACGGGCTCCCACTCGCGGTGCGACAGCCCGGCCGAGTGCAGCAGCGCGAGCGGTGGCCCGGTGCCCGCCTCGCGGTAGGCGATCCGCGCCCCGTCTGGATGGTGGTAGAGGCGGAGCTTCACGGCGCGCAGCCGATCGTAGAGTCACGTGGCGTGGTCCGTCGCTCGCCATACGACCGCGAGATCCTCCAGCTCGCGATCCCGGCGCTCGGCGCGCTCGCCTCCGAGCCGCTCTACGTGCTGGTCGATACGGCGATCGTCGGCCACCTCGGGACGCCGCAGCTCGCGTCGCTCGCGATCGCGGCGACGGTGCTGGCGACGGCGTTCACGATCTTCAACTTCCTGACCTACGGCACCACCGCGCAGGTCGCGCGGCTGCACGGCGCGGGGCGCGAGGAGGAGGCGGCGCGCCTGGGCGCGCAGGCGCAGTGGCTGTCGCTGATCATCGGCGCGCTCCTGCTCGTGCTGATCGTGGCGCTGGCGCGGCCGCTCGCGGTGCTGATGGGCGCCGAGGGCGAGGTGCTCGAGGGCGCCGTGCTCTACCTGCGGATCGCCGCGCTCGGAGCGCCCGCGTTCATGCTCGCGAGCGCCGGCCAGGGCTACCTGCGCGGGATGGGCGACCTGGTCACGCCGCTGCGCATCCTCGTGGCGGCGCATGCTGCGAACGTCGTGCTCGAGCTGCTGTTCGTCTACGGCTTCGACTGGGGCCTGGCCGGTTCGGCGTGGGGGACGGTGATCGCGCAGGCCGGCATGGGCGTCGCGTTCTTCGTCGTGCAGCATCGCGCCGGCTGGGAGCCTCCGGCGCCGGCGCGGATGCGCGCGCTGATGCGGGTCGGGTCGGAGATCGCGGTCCGCACGACCGCGCTGCTGGGCGCGTTCCTCGTGGCCTCGGCAGTGCTCGCGCGGGTCGGCGACGCGTCGCTCGGCGCGCACCAGATCGCGTTCCAGCTGTTCATCTTCCTGGCGCTCGTGCTCGACGCGCTGGCGATCGCCGCGCAGGTGATGGTCGGACGGATGCTGGGCGCCGGCGACGCCGCCGGCGCGCGCGCGGCGGCCGCGCGGATGATCGCCTGGTCGGTCGCGTTCGGTGCGCTGTTCGGCGCGGTCCTGTTCGCGCTGGGCGACGCGATCCCGCACCTGTTCACGTCCGACGAGGCGGTCGTCGAGCGCGCGCGAGAGATCTGGTGGCTGTTCGCGGCGCTGATGCCGCTGAACGGAGCGGTGTTCGCGCTCGACGGGATCCTGATCGGCGCCGGCGACACGCGCTTCCTGATGTGGGGCATGCTCGCCGCCTCGGCGGTCTACATACCGATCGCACTGCTGGCGCTCGATCGCGACTGGGGCATCCTCGGCGTGTGGTGCGGCCTGGCGGCGCTGATCGGCGTCCGGCTCGCGACCTGCGGCGGCCGCTTCCTGTCCGAGCGATGGGTGTTGACGGGCGCCCTACCATGAGCGCGGCATGCCCCGTCTCGCCGCGCTGCTGACCGTCGTCCTGCTCGCCCTTCCCGCGCCCGCCGCGCTTGCGCAGAGCGGTGGAGGCGGCGGCGCGTTCGGCCCGCTGCCGGAGGCGCCGCCCGCGCCGACGGCGACACCGACCCCCGACCCGACGGTGGAGGCGCAGGAGGAGACCGACCGCACCCTGCTGTTCGCGATCGGCGGCGCCCTGGTCGTCCTGTTCGTCGTGATCGCCCGCGTGATCACGCGCGACGCGCGCAAGGCGCTGCACGAGGAGGGCCGGAGCGACGCGCCCACGCAGCGCGACCAGGGCCCGCACCGTCACGCGCGCGAGGCGAAGGCGAAGGCGCGCGCGAAGACGAAGGCGCAGCGCCGCGCGCGCCGGCAGAACCGCTAGCGAGGGCGCAAGCCCTTCAGGTCGCCGGTGACACGACGAGGTTGTTCACGTGCAGCACCGCGCGCTCGCGCGGCAGCTCGTCGATCGGCCGCTCGAAGCCTGTGAACGTGCCGCGGCCGCGGTAGTCGGCGATCCGCGCGACCGCGTTCCCGCGCACGAACACGAACGCCTGCCCGCGGCTGCCGAACGGCAGCGTGCCGTTGTACGCGCTGCCGAGCGCGGCCGAGACCTCGTCGCGCGGCGCGCCCGGCGCGAGCACGAGCACCCGGTCCCAGGGGAAGTCCGTCACGGTCCGCAGGTCGAGCTCGCCGTCGCCCTCCTCCTCGCTCAGCTGGATCGCGCGCGTGAGGTTCTCGGAGAGCAGGTTGTCGGCCGTGATCCGGTCCTCTTCGCGCGTCGCGAGCACGACGACGCCGAGGATCAGGAACGCCAGGGCCAGCAGCGCGCCGACCGCGACCAGCGCGCGGGTCATGGCACCTATCATCCTCGATCCGCCCATGAGCCCAGTGCACGAGCCGCTGCCGCAGAACGTCTCCTTCCCCGCGCTGGAGGAGCAGGTGCTCGAGCGTTGGCGTGAGCGCGACGTGTTCCGCGCCTCGCTGCGCAACCGCGAGGGCGGACCGCCGTTCGTCTTCTACGAGGGCCCGCCGACCGCGAACGGCTACCCCGGCTCGCACCACGTGCTCGCGCGGGTGTTCAAGGACGTGTTCCCGCGCTACAAGACGATGACCGGGCACTACGTCGAGCGGAAGGCCGGCTGGGACACGCACGGGCTGCCGGTCGAGATCGCCGTCGAGCAGAAGCTCGGCTTCACCTCCAAGGCGGACATCGAGCGCTACGGCATCGCGGAGTTCAACCGCCAGTGCCGCGAGGCGGTGCTCGAGCATCTCGAGGACTGGCAGGCGCTGACCGAGCGGATCGCCTACTGGGTCGACCTGGACGACGCCTACTACACGTTCGACCCCGACTACGTGGAGTCGGTCTGGTGGGCGCTCAAAACCATGTGGGATCGCGGCCTGCTCTACGAGAGCCACAAGGTCGTCCCGTACTGCGCCCGCGACGGCACCGCGCTCTCCTCGCACGAGGTGGCGCAGGGCTACCAGGACGTCGAGGATCCGTCGATCTACGTCCGGTTGCCGGTCGTCGAGCCGGCCGGCGCGCTGCGCGAGGGCGACACGCTGCTGGTGTGGACGACGACGCCGTGGACGCTCGTGTCCAACGCCGCGGTCGCGGTCGATCCCGAGCTGACGTACGCGCGCACCGCCAGCGGCGAGGTGCTCGCCGAGGCGCTGGTCGAGCGGGTGCTCGGCGAGGACGCCGAGATCACCGACCGGTTCCCCGGGCGGGAACTGCTCGGCGCGCGGTACGAGCCGCCGTTCTCGTTCATCGCGGCCGAGGAGTGGGGCCCGAAGGCGCACACAGTGCTGCCGGCCGACTTCGTCACCGCCGAGGACGGCACCGGCATCGTGCACACGGCGATCGCGTTCGGCGAGGAGGACTTCCGGCTGGGCGCCGAGCAGGGGCTCGCGGTGGTCAACCCGGTGCGGCTCGACGGCACCTACGACGAGCGCATCGGCCCGTACGCCGGCCGCTGGGTCAAGGACGCCGACGCCGACCTGACCGAGGACCTGCGTGCACGCGGCCGGCTGCTGCGCGCCGAGACGCTGGTGCACGCGTACCCGCACTGCTGGCGCTGCGGGACCACGCTGCTCTACTACGCCAAGCCGTCGTGGTACATCCGCACGTCGGCGCTGCGCGACCGGCTGCTCGCCGCGAACGAGACCGTCGAGTGGCAGCCGCCGCACATCAAGCACGGCCGCTTCGGCAAGTGGCTGGAGAACAACGTCGACTGGGCGATCTCGCGCGAGCGCTACTGGGGCACGCCGCTGCCGGTCTGGCGCTGCGAGAACGGGCACGTCGAGGCGGTCGGCTCGTTCGCCGAGGTCACGGAGAAGTCCGGGCGCGAGCTTCCCGATCCGCACCGCCCGTTCGTCGACGAGCACACCTGGGCCTGCGCGGAATGCGGAGCCGAGATGCGGCGCGTGCCCGAGGTGATCGACGTCTGGTTCGACTCGGGCTCGATGCCGTTCGCTCAGCGTCACGCACCGTTCGAGGGCGAGGAGCGCTTCCGCGAGACGTTCCCCGCCGACTACATCTGCGAGGCGATCGACCAGACGCGCGGCTGGTTCTACTCGCTGCTCGCGATCTCGACGCTGCTGTTCGACCAGGCGCCGTACCGGACCGTCCTCGTCCTCGGCCACATCGCCGATCCCGAGGGCAAGAAGATGTCCAAGTCGCTCGGCAACGTCGTCGTCCCCTGGGAGGTGATCCAGCGCCACGGCGCCGACGCGTTCCGCTGGTACTACCTGACGTCCAAGCAGCCGTGGGACGGCTACCTGTTCTCGACCGAGACGGTCGGCGAGTCGGTGCGGCAGTTCATGCTCCAGCTCTGGAACACGTACGGCTTCTACGTCCTGTACGCGAACGCCAACGAGGTCACCGAGGTCGGCGAGCCGGAGACGGAGCTCGACCGCTGGGCGATCTCGCGCCTGAACGCGACCATCGCCGAGGTGCGCGAGCGCATGGAGGCGTACGACGCCACGCGCGCCGGGCAGGCGATCGCGGCGTTCGTCGACGAGCTCTCCAACTGGTATGTGCGGCGCTCGCGGCGCCGCTTCTGGGACGGGGACCCGGCGGCGTTCGGGACGCTGAAGACGTGCCTGGTCGAGGTGTCGAAGCTGCTCGCGCCGTTCACGCCGTTCCTGGCCGACGCGATCTTCGAGAATCTCGACGGCGGCCTCGTGAGCGTCCATCTGGCCGACTTCCCCGAGGCCGGCCCGCGCGACCTGCCGCTAGAGACCGCAATGGCGGTCGCGCGCGAGACCGTCCGGCTCGGCCTCGCAGCGCGCGGGCACGGCAAGCTCAAGGTGCGCCAGCCGCTGCGCGCCGCGGTAGTGGTGGCCGCCGGCGAGGAGCGCGAGGCGATCGAGCGCATGCAGGAGATCGTGCTTGACGAGCTCAACGTGAAGGAGCTGCGCTTCGTCTCGGAGGCCGGCGAGCTGGGCTCCTACGAGGTCAAGCCGAACTACCGCGTGCTCGGCCCGCGCTTCGGCAAGCAGATGCCGCAGGTGGCGGCGGCCGTGGCCGCGCTGGACCCGGGGCATGTCGCCGAGGCGCTGCGCAACGGCGGCCAGGTCGGCATCAGCGTGAACGGCCACGACCACGTGCTCGGCCCCGACGACCTCTCGCTCGCGATGCGGCCGCTCGAGGGCTACCAGCTCGAGCGCGAGGGCTCGCACGCGGTTGCGCTCGAGCTCGAGCTCGATCACGAGCTGCGCCGCGAGGGTCTCGCGCGCGAGCTCGTGCATGCCGTCCAGAACGCGCGCAAGGCCGCCGGACTGCAGGTCGAGGACCGGATCGAGCTGTCGCTCGGCGGCGACCCCGAGCTGCTCGCCGCCGGCCGCGACCACGAGGCCTACCTCGCGCAGGAGACGCTCGCGCTGGGAGTCTCCTACGACGCGGACTCGGGTACGGAGGCGACCATCGAAGGCCGCCCCCTCATCGTCGCGCTCCGCCGAACCTGAAGCGGGGCGCTACGCCAGCGCCGGCTCGATCTCGGCTTCGAGGCGCTTCTTCGGCATCGCGCCCTGGATGCGCTTCGCGACCTGACCGTTGCGGAACAGCAGCAGCGTCGGGATCGCCATGATCTGGTACTCGGACGCCGTCTGGATGTTCTCGTCGGTGTTGAGCTTCACGACCTTCAGCTCGGGCCGCTCGCCGGCGATCTCCTCGACGATCGGGGCGACCATGCGACACGGGCCGCACCAAGGCGCCCAGAAGTCGACCAGGACGGGCTGATCGGACTCGATGACCTCGGCCTGGAAATTGATGTCGGTGACCTCGTTGACGCCGGCCATGTCGCTCCTTGTCGCGGGCTTACTTCAAAAAGGATAGTACGTGCGGAGAGAGCCACACCTCGACCGCGGCGGCGGCGATCAGCACGGGCGCCGCGACCGCCGTCGTCACGAACGTGGCCGCCAGCAGCTCGTCCCACGCCCGCCGCCGGCTCGCCAGCAGCCAGGCGGCGAGCGGGAGGAACAGCGCGCACAGCTCCGGCAGCGCGTGCGGGAGCAGGCTCGCGATCAGCAGCGCGGGCGTGACGCCGTGGGCGTCGGCGATGCTGCTCGCCTGCAGCCCGAGCGCGTACGCCTGCGTGGCGAGCGAGAACAGCGTCGCGGCGGCCACGAAGCCCATCGCCGCCCGGCAGACTTGCGGGGCGTCGCCGAAGGCCAGCGGACCGTAACGTCGCGCTCGCGCAGGCGAAACCCGATCTCGCTCGCCTGGCAGGCCCGTAACGTCGCCGAAGGCGAGCGGCGAGGAACGAGCACGCTCGCCTGGCAGGCGAAACGGTTGTTCGCCGGTCGCGGCGGCCGGCAGCGAGGAGCCGGCGATGAAGCCGGCCACGCACGCCATCGCGTGCAGCGCCAGCACCAGGCCGTTGCGGTAGAGGATGAACCCGAAGGCGCCCCACTCGGAGTGTCCTGTCGGCGCCCAGACGGTCGGGTCGGGCGGCGTCCGGGTGGCGACCAGCCACGTCGCGGTCAGCAGCGCCACCGCGATTGCGAGGCTGCCGAGCGCCCACGGGCCGAGCGCGGCGAGCGGCCGCGCGCGCCAGCGCCGCAGCGTGTCGCGCGTGTCGTCCCAGCCGCGGACGAGCGCGAGTTCCTCGGACGCGATCACCTCCCGTGGATCGGCAGCCTCGCCGCGCGCCTGTAGCCGCGTAGGCTAGGGAATGTGACGAACGCACAGATCGCCGCCGCCCTGGACGAGCTCGGGGACCTCTACGAGCTGGACGGCGCTGTCCAGTACCGCGTCCTGGCCTACCGCACCGCGGCGCGCACCGTCCGCGAGGCCACCGTGTCGGTCGAGCAGCTCATCCGCGACGGCAAGGTGACCGACCTGCCGGGCATCGGCAAGACGCTGGAGGAGAAGCTCCAGGTCCTGATCGACACCGGCGACATGAAGCAGTCGCAGAAGCTGCGGGCGCAGTTCCCGAGCGGGCTGATCGCGATGATGCACCTGCCCGGCTTCGGCCCCAAACGCGCGCGCCGGCTGTACGACGAGCTCGGCATCGACTCGCTCGAGAAGCTGCGCGAGGCGGCCGAGGCCCAGCAGCTGCGCGGACTGCGCGGGTTCGGTGCGAAGGCGGAGGAGAAGCTGCTCGAGACGCTCGCCGCCGGGCACGACGGCACGCCGGCGCCGCGCTGGCTGCTGTCGCGCGCGCTGCCTGTCGCCGAGGAGCTCGCGGACGCGCTGCGCGCGGCGCCGGGCGCCGACCAGGTGGAGCTGGCGGGCTCGCTGCGCCGCAGCGCCGACGCCGTCAAGGACCTCGACATCGTCGCCACCGCCGCCGATCCGGCGGCGCTGGTCGCCGTGCTCGTGAACCACCCGCTGGTCGACTCCGTCGCCCAGTCGGGCGAGGCCGGCGCGCGCGTCGTGCTCCACGCGGGCATGACCGCCGACCTGAAGATCGTCGCGCCCGACCAGTTCGGCAACGTGCTTCAGCACTTCACCGGCTCGAAGGCGCACAACGTGGCGCTGCGCGAGGCCGCCGTCCGGCGCGGGCTGCACGTGTCGGAGTACGGGATCCTCGACGACGCCACGGGGGAGACGACGCGCTGCGCGACCGAGGAGGAGGTCTACGAGCGGCTCGGCCTGCCGTGGATCCCGCCCGAGCTGCGCGAGGGGCGCGGCGAGCTCGAGGCCGCCGCCGCGGGCGAGCTGCCGGACCTGATCACGCTCGATGCCGTGCGCGGCGACCTGCACTGCCACACGATCTTGTCGGACGGGCAGCAGGACGTCGAGGCGATGGTCGAGGCCGCGCGCGCCAGGGGCTACGAGTACCTCGCGATCACCGACCACTCTGCGACGCACGGGTTCGGCGACCACGTCACGCCCGACGCGCTGCGCGAGCAGATCGAGCGCGTGCGAGCGCTGAACGCTTCGCTCGACGGCTTCGAGCTGCTGATCGGGACCGAGACGAACGTGCTGACGGACGGCAGCGTCGACTACGACGAGGAGCTGCTCGCCCAGCTCGACTGGGTGGTCGCTTCGGTGCACACGTCGTTCGGCATGTCCGAGGCCGACATGACCGCGCGCATGGTGGCGGCGATCGAGCATCCGTACGTCGACGTGATCGGGCACCCGACCGGGCGCAAGATCGTGTCGCGCGCGCCGTACGCGGTCGACATCGAGCAGGTGATCGAGGCCGCCGCGCGCACGCACACGATGCTCGAGATCAACGCCTCGCCCGACCGGCGCGACCTGAACGAGATCCAAGCCCGCGCCGCCGCCGAGGCCGGCGTGCTGATCGTGCTCGACTCCGATGCGCACTCGGTGGACGAGTTCGGCCAGATGCCGTTCGCGATCGCGACCGCGCGGCGCGCCTGGCTCACGCCCGCGCAGGTCGCCAACACCCGCCCGTGGGCGGAGCTCGACAAGCTGCGGAAGCGGAGCCGCGCCGTCGCATGAGCGCGGGGTTCCGCGCCGGCGTCCGCGCCGCGGTGCCGTTCGCGATCGCCGGCGGGCTGCTGGCGGCGTCGTTCGGCGTGCTCGCCCGCGACGTCGGCATGCCCGCCTGGGCGGCGATCGCGATGTCGGCGATCGTGTTCGCCGGCTCGGCGCAGATCGCGGCGCTGTCGATCATCGGCGGGGGCGGCGGGCTGGGCTCGGCGATCGGGGCCGCGGCGCTGATGAACTCGCGCTTCCTGCCGATGGGGATCGCGATCGGGCCTTCGCTGCCGGGCCGTGCCGCCGCGCGGGCGGCGCAGGGGCAGACCGTGGTCGACGCGTCGTGGGCGCTGGCGTCGGACGGCGAGGGCGGCTTCGACCGCCACGTCCTGTTCGGCTCCAGCGCGATCCAGTACGTGGCGTGGGTGACCGGGACCGTGGTCGGCGTGGTCGCCGGCTCCGCGCTCGGCGACCCGGAGACGTACGGCCTGGACGCGATCTACCCGGCGTTCTTCATGGCGCTGCTGATCGCCGAGACGCGCAGCGGGCGCGCGGTCGGCGTCGCCGCCGCGGGTGCGCTGATCGCGCTGGTGCTGATCCCGGTCGCGCCGGCCGGCGTGCCGGTGCTGGTGGCGTCGCTGGCGTCGCTGCTCGGCCTGATCCGGCGCCGCGCGGGATGAGCACCGGAACGAGCGTCGCCCTGATCGCCGCCTGCGCCGTGATCACGATGGCGATCAAGGGCGCCGGCCCGGCCGTGCTGGGCGGCCGCACGCTCCCGGGATGGTTCTCGTCGATCGTCGCGATGATGGCGCCGGCGCTGTTCGCGGCGCTCGTGGTGACCCAGGCGCTCGCGGACGGGCGCGACCTGGCGGTCGGGGCCGACACCGTCGGGGTCGCGCTCGCGAGCATCGCGGCGTGGCGCGGGGCGTCGGTGATCGTGGTCGTCGCGATCGCGGCCGTGGTGACGGCGGCGCTACGCGCTGTGGGTTGAGGCGCGGGTCGCTGTCTGTTGCGCCGCCGCTGGTGTACTGCGGGCTTTTGAGGAGGGGCGCGGACTGCCGCGGCGGACGAGCGTTCGAATGCTGACTGAGATTCCGCCTCGGGACGACCCGGGGCGCCTTGACCACCCATGTGGTGGTCAAAGCGCCCCGCGTGAGCGCGGCCGCGTTCCGGGCCTTCCCTCAAAGCCTGCCGTACAGCAGCGCCGGCACCACCCGCTCCGCTACGACGCGATCCACGGCGGCCGGCGTGAAAGGTGCCAGCAGCGCGCGCGCCCGCTCCGCATACCCGTCGACCGGGTCGTCGAGCGCGACCCGCAGCGCGCCGGCCAGCCCGTCGCCCACGAGCCGCGAATCGAGCTCGCGCGCCAGCGGCAGCGCTGCGTATGGCCCCGGCGCCTCGTTCGTCACGAGCACGCACCCGTCGGCGAGCGCCTCGAGCTGCGCCAGCCCATAGTCCTCCCAGCGCGGCGCGGTGACGAACACGCGCGCACGGCGCAGCAGCGCCCGGTACTCGGCGGGCGCGACCATGCCCGTGTAGCGGATGCCGTCCTCGTCGCGCCCCGAGACCCCCGCGACCACGAGCGTCTCGCCGGGCCGGCGCGCCGAGCGCCATGCCGCGAGTACGCGGTCGAGGCCCTTCTTGTGCGGATTGGCGCCGTAGGTGATCGCGGCGATGTCGCGCGCGCTCAGGTGCGGGCCAGACGGTGCGACCGGGATCGGCACGACGATCGCCGGCCCGTGCGGCGCCGGCGCCTCCGCGAGCGCGCCCGCGCTCGTGGGCAGCAGCAGCGGCGCGGCGGCGAAGCGGCGCCGCTCGACCGGCCGCTGCCAGATGCCGTGGCGACCGGGCCGGTTCGCGGCGGCCGGCGAGTCGAAGCGGATCGCCCCTGGCTCGGGCCAGAGCAGCGCGGCCGTGGTCGTCGCGTAGACGATCGCGCGCGGTCGCGCCGCCAGCGCCCGCTTCGCCGCCCGCCGCGCGGGCACCGCCCACGCCAGGTCGGTGAGCGCGAGCGTGCGCGGCTCGCGCGCCGCCGCGACGCGCGCGAACGCAACCGACACGCCCGCCCGCCGCAGAGCACCCACGAACGCATCGTCGGACGCGCGCAACCCGGCCGTCCCGCCGAGCGCCACCACGAGGATGTCCGGCGCCCCCATCCGCGCCACCCTCAATGCCGCCGTTCGCCGGCGCCGCCGGCGGGCAGTCGGAGCGGCCGCCGTGCCTGAACCGGATCGGCGCCCACTCAGCCCGCCATCAACCCAGGCGTGCGGACCAGCCGGATCGGCGCCCACGGCGGCGTCCGGTCGACGTAGAAGCGGAAGCCGTCGCGTTCCTCGATCGCGCTCACCGCCGCCTCCTGGCGGCGCCAGCCCAGCGCCCAGATGATCGCGAAGCCCGCCGCGACGGCGGACACCTGCGGCAGGAAGATGCCGAGGATCCCCGCGCCGACCGTGGAGAACAGCAGCGGCCACAGCCGGTTGATCAGCGTCAGACCCGGCCGCAGCTCGGGCAGCGACATCTGCATCCGCGCATCGGCGAGGAGGCGGGCGATCGGCGGCGAGGCCGCGTTGCGGCGCCCGAGCCAGCCGCCGATTCCGGCCGCCACGAGCCACCAACCGACGGCGACCTCGATCTGCGTCTGGTCGTCCTCGCGCGCCACTTGGAGCACGGTCAGCGCAGCGAGCACCGTCGCCGCGCTCGCGCTGAGCATGACGGTCGCCTTGAGGAAGTCGACGAACCGCACGCGCGCGTCAGGCCAGCAGGGCCTTCAGCAGCTCGCGCACGCCGGCGGTGCCGTCGACCATGGCGTCCGCCTCCGCCTCGAGCTCCGGGGGTCCCTCGTCGGAGCGCACGCCGACGCACACGGCGGTCCTGACGCGGCCCATCTCGACCAGCTCGCCCAGGCCCCGGAACGCGTCGAGGTCGGTCGTGTCGTCGCCGACGTAGAGCGCGGCCTCGTGGTCCGAATCGCGCAGCAGAGCGACGATCCCCACGCCCTTGTCGATCCGCACCGGTGGCCGGATCTCGAGCACCTTGCGGCCCCAGTGGGTCTTGTAGCCGGCCGCCTCGGCGCGCTCGGCGACCGCGCGGATCGCGGCCTCGGCGCCCTCCTCGTCGGGCACCCCGCGCCAGTGCAGCGCCGCGATCGCCTCCTTGTCCTCCAGCCGCACGCGCAGGCGCTTGAGCTCCTCGCCGTAGGCCTCGTGCATGAACCCCTGCACACGCCGCGTCCACGCCTGCAGCTCGCGATCCGGCTCGGGCGCGATCGCGCCGGGACGGAGCACCTCCGAGCCGTGGTTGCCGAGGTAGGCGATCGAGCCGAGCGAGACGATCCGGCGCGCATCGGACGCGCGCCGCCCGGAGACGCAGGCCACCGTCCGGTACAGACGCGCGACCTCGATCAGCGGCCGCCGCGTGGTCTCCGGCATGTGGGCGTCGTCGGGCTGCGAGACGATCGGCGCGAGCACGCCGTCGACGTCCAGCAGTACCGCCGACCGCTCCGGGTCCCTCCGCAGCGGCTCCAGCAGCGTGACGAGCGCGGCGTCCGTCGGCGGCATCGCCCTAGTATGCCGAGCGATGCCCCGTGGCCTGAAGCTCGCCGTGGTGGGCACGGCGGCCGGCGCGTTCTCGGGGCTGTTCGGCGTCGGCGGAGGCGTGGTGATCGTCCCGCTGCTGATTCTCTGGCTCGGGTACGGGGAGCGCGAGGCGGCCGGCACCTCGCTCGTCGCGATCGTCGTCATCGCCTCCTGCGCGGCCGCTCTGCAGGGCGCTTACGGGAACGTGGACGTGGCCAAGGCGCCTGCTCATCGGCGCCCCGGCGATCGGTGGCGCGCTGGCCGGCACCGCGCTGCAGCAGCGGATCCCGACGCGCTCGATCGCCGGCGGGTTCGCGCTGTTCATGGTCGCCTCGGCCGTCGTGCTGCTCGCATGATCGAAGTCGCCGGCGTGATCGCGGTCGGCTTCCTCGCCGGCACGGCCGCGGGCCTGCTGGGGATCGGCGGCGGCGTGCTGTTCGTGCCGGCGCTCGTGCTGTTCCTCGGGCTCTCGCAGCTCGACGCGCAGGCGACGTCGCTGCTCGCCATCATCCCGGCCGCGTTCGTCGGCGCGGCGAGCCAGTACCGCTACGGCAACCTGCGCACGCGCGACGGGCTGGTGCTCGGGGTGCTCGCCGCAGGCGGCGCGGCCGGCGGCGTGGCGCTGGCGAACGCGGTCCCGGAGCGCGCGCTTGGAGGTGTCGTTCGCCATCCTCCAGCTGATCGCCGCGTACCAGCTCGCGCGGCGCGCGCTGCGCAACGAGCAAGAGGAGACCGCATGACGCAGACCACCACCGGTGACGGCTGGGCCGTCGGCAGCATCGACGCGATGGGCGAGGGCCCGGGCTTCCGCAAGGTGCGCAAGGAGCTCGGCGTGACCGCGTTCGGCGTCAACGCGGTCGTGCTGCCGCCGGGCTACGCGTCCAGGCGGCACATGCACGAGCGCCAGGAGGAGCTCTACTTCGTCCACAGCGGCACGATCGAGTTCCGCTTCGGCGACGGTGCGACCCAGACGCTCGGCCCGGGCAGCTTCGCCCGCGTCGACCCGCCGACGGTGCGTTCGATGCGCAACACGTCCGACGACCGAGGACGCGGTCTACGTGTGCATCGGGGGCGCCGGCGGCTACGTCGGGCGCGACGGGCTGCTGCCCGAGGGCGAGACGAGCGCCCGCTAGCGCCCGCCGACTAAGGTTGGCGCCCCATGGACGAGCCCCTGCACTGCCTCGTCGAGATCCCGAAGGGCTCGCGCAACAAGTACGAGTGGGACGAGGAAATGGGCGGGATCAAGCTCGACCGCTTCCTGTTCTCCTCGGTCGTGTACCCGACCGATTACGGCTTCGTGACCGACACGCTGGGCGAGGACGGCGACCCGCTCGACGCGATGATCTGCGTGTCCGAGCCGACGTTCTCGGGCTGCGTGATCCCGGTCACCGCGATCGCGGTGCTCCGGATGAGCGACGACAAGGGCCAGGACGACAAGATCCTCTGCGTCCCGCACGAGGACCCGAACTGGAGCGACATGCGCGAGCTCTCCGACCTGCCCGGCCAGCTGCGCACGGAGATCGAGCACTTCTTCTCGATCTACAAGCAGCCCGAGGGCAAGGAGGTGGTCGTCGACGGCTGGTACGAGCGCGACGTCGCGCTGCGGCTGATCGAGGAGAGCCGCGTGCGCTGGCAGGAGACGCGGTCCTGACGCGCGTGATCGCGCTCCGGGGCCGCGCGGTCGAGTCCGAGCACCGCGTCGCCTGGTGCGTCGTGCAACCCGACGGGTCGGTCGCCGGCCCGGACCCCGACCTGCCGGTGTTCGCGCGCTCGGCGGTCAAGCCGCTGCAGGCGCTCGGCAGCGTCCGCGCCGGCGTGCTCGAGCGCTTCGAGCTGGATTCCCGGCACCTGGCGCTCGCGTGCGCGTCGCACGGCGGCTGGCCGGCACACGTGGAGGTCGTCGGCGAGGTCCTGGAGGCGTGCGGGCTGCTCGAGGACGCGCTCGCATGCGGGCCGGAGCTGCCGCTGGACCCGCGCGCCGCCGACGACGCCAAGCCGTCCCGGATCCGGCACAACTGCTCCGGCAAGCACGCTTTCGGGCTCGCCCGCTGCCTCGCCGAGGGGTGGCCGCTCGACGGCTACTTCCGCGCCGGTCATCCGCTCCAGGGCGCGATGCGCGCGTCGGTCGCGGATGCGTGCGGCGTCGACGCGGCGAGCGAGGAGGCGACCGACGGCTGCGGCATGCGCACGTTCGCCGTGCCGCTCTCCGCGCTGGCGCGGGCATTCGGGCGGCTCGCCGGCGGCGAGCTCGGCGCGGCCGGCGACCGCTGCGCGGCCGCGATGCGCGCGCATCCCGAGCTGGTCGCCTACGACGGCGCGATCGACACCGAGCTGATGCGGGCGGAGGAAGGCCTGGTCGCGAAGATCGGCGCCGAGGGCGTGCTCGCGGTCGGGCTGCCCGACGGCCGCGGGCTCGCGCTGAAGATCCGTGACGGCTCGCTGCGCGCCGTGCCGCCGGCCGGCGTCGCGCTGGTGCGCTCCGAGCTCGGCCTCGCCGCCGCGGTGCCCGAGGCGCTGGTCGCCGCTCCGATCGTGAACTCGCGCGGGGTGCGCGTCGGGGAGCTGCGCAGCGACTGACCCCCGGCTACGGCAGACCGTGCTCCAGCGCGCCCTTGACGCTCGCGTCGAGCGCGTTGAGCCGATAGAGCGCGAGCGCCTCGGGCGAGCCGAAGCGCCGCCCCGGCGCGGCGTCCGGGCCGTGGTGGCAGAGCACGCAGTGCAGCAGCGCGACGCGCCGCTCGGGCGCCAGGCCCGTGAGACGCGGCTCGAGCAGCTGCTGGCCGAGCACGACGTGGCCGAGCAGGCGGCCCTCTTCCGACACGCCGATCTCGGCGCCGTAGGTGAACTCGCGCGTCTTGCCGAGGTCGTGCACGATCGCCGCGGTCACCAGCAGGTCGGAGTTCAGCCGCGGGTGCAGCTGGCAGGCCTCGAGCGCGAGCGTGGCGACGGCGACGGTGTGCTCCAGCAGCCCACCCAGATACGCATGGTGGCCGGCGCGCGTGCACGGCGCGCGGCGCCACTGCGCACGCAGCACGGCGTCGCCGAGCAGCCCCTCCAGCAGCGCGCCGTAGCCGGGCTCGTGCACCTCGCGCGCGAGGTGCTCGAGGAACCCGTCGAGCTCGTCGAGGTTGCGATACGCGACGGGCAGGAACGCCGCGGGGTCGGCGTCCGCGGCGCGCTCGATCGCGCGCACCTCGACCTGCAGCTCGTCGCGGAAGCGCTCGACGCGGCCCTGCACGCGCACGACGTCGCCGCGATCGAAGCGCCCGCCGAGCAGGTCGGCGTCGCGGAACACGCGCGCCGGCAGCGCGCTCGTACGGTCGCGCAGCTCCAGCGCGAGGTACGGCGTCCCGGTCCGCGCGGTCAGCCGGTCCTTGCGCGTGCACGCGTAAACGCCGGCGACCTCGTCGCCTGCCCGCAGGGCGCTCAGCTCGGCCGCGGCCACGCGCCGATCATAAAGAGGGACAGTCCCGCTTTAGGTTCCGTGGGCACGGATCCGATGATGCTGTGCGGGCCGGACGAGAGCGCCGGAGCCCGTCCGCTACCGTGGACATGCATGCAGCCGTTGCGCTGGGATCGCCGCCCGGACGGGCTCCGCGCTCCCGCTCTCGTATGTGCCTTCAAGGGCTGGAACGACGCCGGCGAGTCCGCCACCTCCGCGCTGACGTACCTCGGCGCCGCCCTGGGAGCGGAGCGCTTCGCGGTGATCGATCCCGAGGAGTTCGTCGACTTCCAGGCGACGCGGCCGACCGTCCGGCTCGTCGAGGGCCAGTCGCGCGCGATCGACTGGCCCGACATCGAGGTCTACGAAGCGCGCGTGCCGCGCGCGCCGCGCGACCTCGTGATCCTCTCCGGCCCCGAGCCCGCGTACCGGTGGCGCACGTTCTGCGAGACCGTGATCGAGCTGGCCGAGGCGCTCGGCGTCCAGATGGTCGTGACGCTCGGCGCGCTGCTCGCCGACGTGCCGCACTCCCGCCCGGTCGGCGTGACCGCTTTCGCCACCGACGACGCGCTGGTCGACCGGCTGAAGCTGGAGCCGCCGAGCTACGAGGGCCCGACCGGGATCGTCGGCGTCCTCCACGACGCCTGCGCGGCCGCCGGGATGCCGAGCGCGTCGATGTGGGCCGCGGTGCCGCATTACGTCGCGGTCGTGCCGAACCCGAAGGGCTCGCTCGCGCTGCTGCGCCGGCTGGAGAGCCTGATCGGGATCACCGTCGACGCCGCCGAGCTCGAGGACGCGGCGGCGGAGTACGAGCGCCAGGTGACGCGCGCAGTCGAGATGGACCCGGACGTCCAGTCGTTCGTCGAGAAGCTCGAACGGGCGGCCGACGAGGAGGAGGGCCGGCCGGATCCCTCGCAGCTTCCGTCGGGCGACGTGCTCGCGCGTGAGTTCCAGCGCTTCCTGCGCCAGCGAGGGAATCCGCCCAGCTAGGCGAGCGCTACTTCTCGGCCGCCGGGCACGCGATGCGGTAGTCGCACATCGAGCACGCCGACCACGACGGGGTCGGCTCGAAGCCCTGTCCGAGGATGCCGTCGGCGACCTCGAGCACCGTATCGGTGATCCAGTCGCGATCCTCCTCCGTGCGCTCGACCGGGACCTTCTCGTCGTCGAGCACGTAGTAGTACGCCTGGTGCGCGGCCTCGAGCTGCCACGACTCACGCGCGCCGACCGCGTAGAGCGTGAGCTGGACGTCCTCGCGCAGCTGCGTCGCGGTCTTCGGGCGCCCGGTCTTGTAGTCGATCAGCTCGTAGCCGCCCCCGGGCAGCTTGTCGACCCGGTCGACGCGCCCGCGCAGCAGGTGCGGTCCGAGCCGGAAGGCGAATGCGCGCTCGAACCACACCGGCTCGCCGTCCTCGTCCTGGAAGCGCTCGTGGTAGCGCAGCAGCGCCTGCGTCGCCTTCGCGCGCAGCTGGCGCTCCTCCTCGGAGTCGCCGAAGCCCCCGCGCCGCCAGCCGGCCTCCAGCAGGCCGAGCAGCTCGGGCAGCGAGCCGGTCGGCGCGCCGCCGCCGTGGAAGCGCTCGAGCACCTGGTGGACGAGGATCCCGAAGCGCTGGTTGAGGGTCGGCTCGGACGGGATCCGGAAGACCCGCGCGAACTTGTACTTCAGCGGGCACGTCCGGTAGGTCTCGATGTCGCTCGCGCTCAGCACGAGGCCGTCGCCGCGGCGCGGGATGAACTGCTCGAGCGACGGCTCGGTCCGCTGCGCGACGGCGCGGGCGCGCAGCTTCTCGTCGCGCTCGGCGTCGAGCAGGTACTCGTCCAGCGCGGACGTCTCGAAGATCTCGCGCTGCTCGGCGGTCGCGGCCTGCAGCAACCGCGCGTTGACCTCCGGCAGCGCCTCCGCGACCGACAACCCGCCGCGGGCCCTTTCCATCAGCGCGGAGAGCTTGAGCAGCTCCATGTAGCGGACGACCGCGTGGGAGACGTCCAGGTCGGTGTCGAAGCGCAGCTCGCCGAGCCTTCCTCCGACCTGCTGCACCGTGGTGAGCAGCTCGTCGCGCAACAGCCGGAACGTGGACTGGAGCGTCTCCGCCGGCCCGAACAGCTCCTCCTCGCGCACCTCCCACTCCGCGCCGAGCGCCGCGCGCGCCTCCTCGGCGAACGGTGAGGGCGGCTGGGGGGAGCCGCGCTCGGTGACCGCCGGGTACGCGATCACGAGCCGTCGCCGCGCGCGCGTCATCGCGACGTGCAGCAGCCGCCGCATCTCGGCCACGTGGGCGGCCTTGGAGTCCGGCGGCAGCACCTCCTTGATCAGCGCGTCCGGGATCGGCTCCAGCGTGCGCTGGCGCGGGCCGGGCATCCGCGCGGCGATCAGGCCGAGCACGTAGACGTGGTCGAACTCGAGGCCCTTGGCGGCGCGCATCGTCATCACCTGCACGCCGCGCGGACGATCGCCGGCGGCCGCCTCCTCCTCGCGCAGCCCCGCATCGGCGACCGCGGCGATCGCACGCGCGAACTCGCGCGCGGTGGCCTGGGGCGAGCGGCGCAGGTAGTCGGCGGCGAGCTCGCCGAACTTGGCGAGGTTGACGAGCCGCTCGACGACCTCGGTCGACGCGGCGAACAGCAGCTGGCGGCGCAGGCCGAGCCGCTCGATCAGCCGGTGCACGTAGAGGTCGGGCCGCGTCGAGTCCAGCGCGCCGGCGGCCGAGCGGTACATCTTCAGGAACAGCGCGATCCGCTCGCGCGCCTCGGGCGGGATCTGGGGCGATTCGAGCGCCGCGCCGAGCGCCGCGACCATGTCGAGCTTGCGCCGGCGCGCGATCTGGGTGCAGCGGGCGAGGTCGATCGCGCGCAGCTCGATCGGCGGGCGGGCGAGCGCGCGCACGACCGCGCCGGCGTCGCCGGGGTCGACGAGCAGCCGCAGCCAGGCGAGCAGGTCGCGCACCTCGGCGCGCTGGAAGAACGCCGCCGCGCCGGTGAGCCGGTACGGGACCGCGCGCTCCTCGAGCGCGGCCGCGACCGCCTGGCCCTCGCCGCGGACCGATCGCACGAGCACGCAGACGTCCTCGGGCGCGACGTCCGCGCGGGAGACGAGCCGCTCGATGTCCGCGGCGGTCGCCTGCGCCTGCGCGCGCTCGTTGGCGCAGCGCCAGAACGCGACCTCGCCGCCGGGCGAATGCGCATCCAGCCGCTTATCCAGCCGCGTCTCGTCGGGCTCGACGACCGCCCGCGCCGCCGCGACGATGCGCGCGCCCGAGCGGAAGCTCTCGGTCAGCCGTACGACGGTCGCCTCCGCCCACTCGGCGCGGAAGTCGGCGATGTTCTTCGTCGAAGCGCCGCGGAAGCGGTGGATCGCCTGGTCGTCGTCGGCGGCGACCGTGAGGTTCGCGTGCTCGCCGACGAGCAGGCGGAGCAGCAGGTTCTGGGCGAACCCGGCGTCCTGGAACTCGTCGACGAGCACGTGCTCGTAGCGGGCGGACACGCGCGCGCGGACGTGCGGCTTGGTCCGCAGCAGGCGGAAGGCGTGCAGGACGAGGTCGCCGGCGTCGAGCGTCCCGCCGTCCGCCAGCATCCGGTCGTGGGCGGCGTAGATGGCGGCGAACTCCTGCTCGCGCGCGCTCTCGTTCGCGGCCCAGGCCTCGTAGTCGGCCGCCGTGATCAGCTCGTCCTTGAGCCGGTCGATGCGCTGCACGATCGAGCCGAGCACCGCGCTGGGGTTGCCGCGCAGGTCGTGCGACGCCAGCGGCAGCTCGTCGATCCGCTCGAGCAGCATCGCCAGCCGGTCGGCGGCGGTCACAGGCGCGGCGAACGGGTCGATCCCCGCCTCCAGCGCCTCCTCGCGCAGCAGCCGCGCGCAGAACCCCTGGAACGTCGTGACCGACAGCTCGCCGTACGCGGTGGCGCCCAGGCGCGTCTCGATCCGCTCGCGCAGCGCGTCGGCCGCCTCGGTCGAGAACGTCAGCGCCAGGATCGCCTCCGCCGGCGTCTGTTGCGCGACCAGCCAGGCGAAGCGCTCGACCACCACGTGCGTCTTGCCGGTGCCCGCTCCCGCCAGGATCAGCAGCGGGCCGCCCGGGTGGGTCACCGCCTCCTGCTGGGCGGGCGTGTTCTCCGTCACGAGCACCTTCGTAGGATACGGCCGGTGAGTGCCCCTGGACCGGATTGGCTGGGCGCGGCGCGCGCGGCCGTCCAGGATCTGCGGGAGGTGCTCGCGGCGGCTCCGACGACGGTCCAGCGCGCGCGCGAGACGGGCACTCGCGGGGAGGGCGGCGACCGCACCCTGGAGATCGACGCGGCGGCCGAGGAGGCGGTTTTCCGGCGGCTCGCGGAGCTGCACGCCGAGGGCCACCGGTTCATGGCGCTGAGCGAGGAGCGCGGGCACGTCGACTTCGGCGGCGGCCCGGTGCGCGTCATCATCGACCCGCTCGACGGCTCCAAGAACGCGAAGCGCGGGCTGCCGCACTACGCGCTCTCGCTCGCGGTCGCCGACGGCGAGACGATGGCGGACGTCCGCTTCGGCTTCGTGCACGACTTCGGCGCCGGCGAGGAATGGGTGGCGTCGCTCGGTGAGGGTGCGCTGCTCGACGGCGAGCCGCTCGATCCCGAGTTGGCGGAGCGGCGCGTGGGCGGGAAGCTCGAGCTGCTCGGGATCGAGTCGGCCGACCCGCGCTGGGTGCGCGACTCCGCGGACGCGCTGGCCGAGAGCGCGCATCGCCTGCGTGCGATCGGCGCGATCGCGGTCACGCTCTGCCAGGTCGCGGCGGCGCGGCTGGACGGGATGGTCACGCTGCGCCGCTCGCGCGCGGTCGACGTCGCGGCGGGGCAGTTGATCGTGCGCGAGGCGGGCGGAGCGGTCGCGTTCGTCGGGTGCGCGTCGCCGCTCGGGGCGCCGTTGGACGTGATCGGGCCGGTGGCGCCGGTGGTCGCGGCGCGGTCCGATGCCGCGCTGCGCGAGCTCGCGCGCGTGCCGAAGGGGTGACGCCGGCGAACGTCAACTGCGGCATTGAGGGCGGGCCCGGATCGCGGGCGCGCGCGCCGCCGCGCGGCCGATCCCGCGCCCCTTCAATGCCGCAGTTGACGTACACACGCGCCTGCCATGCTCTACGGATGGTCGATTGGAACCTCGCCGCCAAGGTCGCCGAGGGCGTCGCGGCGCTGCAACCGTCGGGCGACCCGGGTCCGTTCCAGGCGCTCGTCAAGCCCGCAGACGAGGCCGAGGCGCTCGTCTCCTCCTACACCGGGCTGACGCCCGCGGCCGGTGTGCTGCCGGTCGCAGAGGCGGTCGACCGGCGCGAGTGGGTGGAGGCCAACCTGCGCTCGATCAAGGGCGTGCTCGATCCCGCGGCGGACAAGGCGGCGGAGCGCCTCGGCTCGCTCGGCGGCGTCGTGGGCGGCGCGGCGGGAGCGGTGCTCGGCGTCGAGGCCGGCGCGATCTCGGGCTTCCTCGCCGGACGGGTGATGGGCCAGTACGAGTTCCCGGTGCTCGACCCGGAAGCGCCGGCGCGGCTGCTGTTCGTCGCGCCGAACCTCGGCCACGCGGCGAAGGCGCTCGAGGCCGAGCCCGAGCAGCTGCTGCGCTGGGTCGCGCTGCACGAGATCACGCACGCGCTGCAGTTCGGCGGCGTGCCGTGGCTGCGGCCGCACCTCGCCGGCCTGGTACGGGAGCTGACCGCGGCGCTGAACTTCGACCCGGGGCGGCTGTTCAGCGGCGTGCCCGGGCTCGACGACCTGCGCGGCCTGGTCGACACCGTGCGCGAGAACGGCCTCGCCTCCGTCGTGCTCGGCCCGGAGCGGCGTGCGCAGATGGACGGCATCCAGGCCTTCATGGCGGTGCTCGAGGGCTACGCGGAGCACGTGATGGACGCCGTCGGCGCCGAGGTGATCGACGACCTGCCGCGGCTGCGGGCTGCGCTCGAGCGCCGCCGCGCCGACCGCACCGGCCTCCTGCGGCTGCTCGAGCGGCTGATCGGCATGGACATGAAGCTGCGCCAGTACGAGCTCGGCAAGCAGTTCTGCGACGGCGTGGTCGAGCGCGCCGGGATCGAGGGCCTCAACCGCGTGTGGGAGGAGCCGGACCGGCTGCCGACGCTGGCCGAGCTCGACGATCCGGCGGGCTGGCTCGCCCGGGTCGAACCCGCCGCAGCTTAAGCCCGACAACCGGTCGGACCCGGTTCCGCCCGGCGGTCGAAGCGCGCTCGGGCCCCGATGCGCCAGACTCCTGGCAGAGCCGAACGTCCGTTCCGATTGTCACAAAGTCCGGCCCGGTTCTCCAAGTGTTCACGTGGCTTTAGCCAGAGCGTGTAACAAGGGAGGAAGTGCGGTTTACAAACGTGTGTTCGATGGGTAGCACCGCTAGCGACTTAGTTCTAAGTTCGATACAGTGACCGCACACAGAGGGGCTTGATCAACCACATGGCTGACACCACCACGACCACCGAGACCACCGCGACGACTCCGGCGAAGCCGGCTGCCGCTCCGAAGCGCACGAGCACCGCGCGCAAGTCGAGCAAGCCGCGCGCGACGGCCGCCAAGGCGCCGTCGAAGGCGACGGCTCGTCGCAGCCGTACGATCGCCGCGAACGAGACGCGCGAGGCTGCCGAGGCCAACGTCCGCGCGGCGAAGACGACCGCCAAGCAGGGCCGCAACGTCGCCGAGCGCGCCGCGCTGGTGTATGTCGGCGCCACGCTCGAGGCGCGCGACCGCGCCGTCGCCCTCGTCAACGACGTGCGCGATGTGACCACGTCCCGCGCGGCCGCCGGGAAGCGCATCAACAAGTTCGAGCGCCGCGGCACGACCGCCCGCAACCGGTTCGAGCGCGACGTGCGCAAGGCGCGCACCCGGCTCGAGCGCGAGCTGCGCGGCCGGCGCCGTGACGCGGAGCGCCTCGTCCGCCGCAACCGCTCGCAGGTCGAGAACGCCGTCCAGACTGCCAAGGAGCGCGTGACGGCGATCGCGTAAGCGATCCAACACTTCCCCGTTTCGTCGTCAGGAGAGCGACACCAACGGGAGAGTTCGCCGGCCTCATATCCCGCCGGCGGATGCAGCACCCTCTCCTCCCTCAACCGCCGCCGTGCCTTCGGGCACGGCGGTGGTTCTTAACCGTCGATCCCGACCCTGCGAGAATGCCCGCCATGCCCTCCAGAGATCAGATCCTCGAGGCGCTCAAGGTCGTGATCGACCCCGAGCTCCGGCGCGACATCGTCGAGCTCGACATGGTCCGGTCGATCGAGATCAAGGACGGCGGGATCGTCGACGTCACCGTCTCGCTCACGACTCCCGGCTGCCCGATCAAGAACCACTTCGAGACCGCTGTCGCCGAGGCCGTGCGCGGCGTCGACGGCGTCACAGCTGTGAACGTCGGCTTCGACGTGCTGTCCGACCAGCAGAAGGCCGGCCTACAGCGCAAGCTCGGAAGGCCCGGCGGGCTGCCCGAGGGCGCGCTCGCCCAGGTGTCGGAGATCCTCTGCATCGGCTCGGGCAAGGGCGGCGTCGGCAAGTCGTCGCTGACGGTCAACATCGCCTGCGCGCTCGCCGCCGAGGGCAAGAAGGTCGGCGTGCTCGACGCCGATGTGTGGGGCTACTCGATCCCGCGCATGCTCGGACTGGGCGCCGAGCGGCCCAAGGTGTCGGCCGAGCGCAAGATCCTGCCGCTCGAGGCCCACGGGCTGAAGGTCATGTCGATCGGCTTCTTCCTCGACGAGGACGAGGCCGTCGTGTGGCGCGGCCCGATGCTCCACAAGGCGCTCACGCAGTTCCTCGAGGACGTCGCGTGGGGCGAGCTCGACCACCTGCTGATCGACCTGCCGCCGGGCACCGGCGACGTCTCGATGACGATCGCCGGGCTGCTGCCGCAGGCGAAGTTCCTGATCGTCACCACGCCGCAGCCGACCGCCCAGAAGGTGGCGCGGCGCGCTGCGCAGATGGCCGACAAGGTCCAGCTCGAGATCGCCGGCGTGATCGAGAACATGTCGGGCTTCACCACGCCCGGCGGGGAGCGCTTCCAGCTGTTCGGCGAGGGTGGCGGCCAGCTCCTGGCAGATGAGATCGACGTGCCGCTGCTGGGCAAGGTGCCGCTCACGATGCCGCTGCGCGCGGGCTCGGACGCGGGCATCCCGCTGCTCGTCAGCGACCCGGACGACCCGGCTGCGCAGGCGATCCACCAGGCGGCGCGCGGGGTCATCGCGCTCTCGCCGATCGAGCTGCCGGTGCTCCAGGCTCCCTCGCCGGCGGCGGCGCCATCGCCCGCCGGGATGAGCCTGCCGATGGCCGGCTAGGGCCTATTTGCCGGCGAAGTAGGCGGAGTTTCGCTGCGCGAACTCCGTCCACTCGTCGGGCAGCTGGTCCTCCGCGAAGCAGGCGTCCACCGGGCAGGCCTCGACGCACGCGTCGCAGTCGATGCACTCCTCCGGGTCGATGTAGAGCTGCTCGACCTTGTCGTAGTCGGGCTCGTCCGGGGTCGGGTGGATGCAGTCGACCGGGCAGACCTCGACGCACGAGTTGTCCTTCGTGCCGATGCAGGGCTCTGCAATGACGTAGGCCATGTCAGTTCTCTCGCGGATCTCGGGGAACGGCGGGGACCGAGCCCGGCATTCTAGGCTCCGGGCCGTGCTCCTGCTCACCGGCGCCACCGGACGGGTCGGATCGGCCCTGCTGCCGCGGCTGACCAGTCGCGGCGAGGCCGTGCGCTGCCTGGTGCGCGACCCGCGGCGGCTCGGTCCGGCGCGCGTGCGCGTGCAGATCGCGCTCGGCGATCTCGCGGACCCGGCGTCGTTCCGCCACGCCCTGCGCGGGATCCGCACCGTCGTGCACCTCGCGGGCTCGTGGCGCGACCAGCCGACCGCCGGGCTGGAGGAGCTCAACGGCCTGGCGACCTGGCGGCTGCTGCGAGCAGCCGAGCGAGCGGGCGTCGAGCGCTTCGTGTTCCTCAGCCCGCTCGGGGCGACGCCGCTGCACGCGCTGCGTGTCCAGCGTGCCAAGGCACTCGCGGAGCGGGCGGTCGAGGACGCGGCGATGGAAACCGTGACGTTCCGCACCTCGGCGATCTACGCGCCGGGCGAGTCGCGGCTGCCGCTGCTCGCCGGAGCGGGCGAGGCGCGCATCCAGCCGATCTGCGCCGCCGACGTCGCCGAGTGCGTGCTGGCGGCGCTCGACGCGGCGCCCGCCGACCATCGCGGGTACGAGCTTGCGGGGCCGGAGGAGCTGAGCTGGCGCCGGTTCGCCGCGCTCGCGTCCGGACGGCGCGTGCCGCTCGTCCCACCCGCGGTGCTGCGCCCCGCGCTGCGCGCGTACGAGGCGCTGACCGGCCCCGCGGCGCTGTTGACCTGGGACGAGGCCGCGCGCGCGACCGCCGCAATGACGACGCCGCGCGGGACGACCGATGCGGTCGCGCTGGGCGTGACGCCGCGTGCACCCGCCGACGTGTTCGCGGGTTGAGCCGCGCGGCCGACCAGAAGCGGCCAGGTGGCGGGGCCTGAGTCGAACGACCTCAGAGCGCAGTGAACTCGAGCACCGAGCCTTCGCCGATCCGCTGCGTGCCCGCGGCCGGCGGGCGCGGCCAGCGCGGGTAGGAGCTGCCGGCGACCAGCGCGACGAGCGACTGGCCCGGCGCGACCTCGATGCAGGCGTCGCCCAGTTCGACCGTGACGCTCGTCGTACCGGGCGCCGCGCGGCGGATCCCCTCGCACACGTTCTGCAGGAAGCCGTCCTCGTGCTCGACGCAGAGCGTGACCGCCCAGAAAGCTTCCGCGTCGGCGCGCACCTGCAACTGCGCGCGCACCGGGCCCGCCAGCGTCACCGTGCGCGGCGCGCGCAGCGCGACCAGCACGTCGTCGCGCCCGATGAGCGGACGCTGGTCGCGGACGCCCCAGCCGCCGCCCGGCACCTGGATCAGCAGCCCGCGCCCGCCGAGCGCCGGCACCGGGTCGTCCGGGCGCACGGCGAACGAGCCCGGCCGCAGCGGGAGCTCGACCACCCCCGCGCCCGGCGGCGGCCAACCCGGCAGCTCGAGCCAGCGCCGAGCGCCGAGCACATACGCACGCACGCGCGGCGCGTCCGGCTCGCGCCCGGCCAGTACCGCCTCGTAGAAGTCGAGCGCGGCGTCCCACATCAGCGGCTCGCCGATCCCGGCGATGCCGAGGTTCGCATCGCCGACGAGGTTGGAGAGCTGGTCGTCGTGCCCCCACGGCCCGACCAGCAGCCGGTCGGAGGCGTGGCGCGAGCGCGCGAACGAGCGCAGCGTGGCGTCGAGGAAGACGTCGTACCAGCCGCCGACGATCAGAGCCGGCACCTGTACGTCCGCGCGCCGCGCCGCGACCGAGCGCACGCGCCAATAAGTCGAGTCCGCCGGCTCGGCGAGCCAGTCGGGCAGCCACGGGGCGAGCTCCGCGAGCGCGTCGACGTCCTCGAAGGCGCGCTCGACGTCGTCCAGCCACTGCGAGCCGACCGGCAGCAGGTCGGCCGCGGTCCAGGTGGTCAGCACGCCGTACTCAGGCACCCCGCCGCTCAGCGACCAGCCCTCGCCGTACTCGTCCGATGAGAAGGTCGGCACGATCGCCCGCAGCGCCGGCGGCGCCGCGGCCGCAGCGAGCCACTGTGTCGCGCCGAGATAGCTCATGCCCGCCATCACGACGCGCCCGTCGCACCACGGCTGCGCGGCGACCCAGGCGACGCTGTCGGCGCCGTCGGCCTCCTCTGCGACGAACGGCTCGAAATCGCCGTCCGATGTCCCCCGGCCGCGCACGTCCTGGAGCACGACCGCGAAGCCGCGCGCCGTCGCGGCGCGGGTGTCGAGGACCGGCGTCGGGGCGGCCCCCTCCTTGCAGTACGGCGTGCGGACGAGCACGGCCGGATGCGGCGCGCCGTCGTCGGGCAGCCAGACCTCGGCCCGCAGGACGGTCCCGTCGCGCATCGGCGCGGGCAGCTCACGTTCGATCCGGATCGCGTCCATGACGAAAGATGATCCTGGGTCCGGTGCCATGGCGTTTGTTGAC
Organism: uncultured Solirubrobacteraceae bacterium; assembly: GCA_963835735.1. Taxonomy (GTDB): domain Bacteria; phylum Actinomycetota; class Thermoleophilia; order Solirubrobacterales; family Solirubrobacteraceae; genus DASQMT01. Next base: position 223,989 of record CAWIGP010000009.1, on the reverse strand, counting down.
GATCGCTCCTGTAATCGTTTACAACTATGGGAGGCGCATGGCAACGATGAACGACGTAGCCCGTACGGCAGGGGTGTCGGTGGCGACGGTGTCCCGCGTGCTCTCCAACGACGGCGCGGGCGTCAGCCCGGATCTGCGCGAGCGCGTCGCCGCCGCCGTGGCCGAGCTCGATTACCAGCCCAACCACCTGCCGCGGAACCTGCGCGCGCGCACGTCGCGCACGATCGGCCTGGTGATCAGCGACATCGACAACCCGTTCTTCACCGCGATCGTCCGCGGGGCCGAGGACGTCGCGCACCGGCGCGGCTACACGATGGTGCTCGCCAACACAGACGAGGACGCGGAGCGCGAGGCAGTCGCCCTGCAGACGATGGCGGCCGAGCGCGCCGCCGGCGTGGTCGTCGCCTCCACCGGACAGCATTCGGACGGCGTCCGGCGACTGATCTCGACCGGCATCCCCGTCGTGGCGCTGGACCGCCGCATCGCGGGCGCCCACGTCGACACGGTCGTCGTCGACAACGAGACTGCGTCCCACGAGGCGGTCAGCCACCTCGCGTCGCTCGGCCACCAGCGCGTCGCGATGGTCGGCGGCCCCGCCAAGGTGAGCGCGATCCGCGAGCGCGAGGCCGGCTACGAGCGCGCCGTCCGCGACCACGGGCTGGTGCCCGGACTGCTGCGCCGCGGCGACCTACGAGAAGCGGGGGGCCGCCGCACGACGCTTGAGCTGCTGTACGAGTCGCCGCCGCCGACCGCGATCTTCTCCGTCAACAACATGTCGACGATCGGCGTGCTGCACGCGATGCGCGACCTCTGCCTGCGCACGCCCGACGACCTGTCCGTGATCGGCTTCGACGACATCCTCACCGGCGATCTGCTCGACCCGCCGCTGAGCGTGGTGCGGCAGCCGACCTACCAACTCGGCTCGCGGGCCGCAGACCTGCTTCTGCGGCGGGTCGAGGAGCCCGATGCGCCCGTGCAGGAGGTCGTGCTCGCGGCCTCGCTCGTGCTGCGGCCCTCGACCGGGCCCGTACCCAACCCGAACGACTGAGGAGCAGCGTGGCGAAGATCGGTGTGTTGACGTTCTCGGATGGGCGCGAGTTCGTGGCGCGCGACCTGGCGGCGATGAATCGCGACTTCCAGGAACGGTTGGCGAACCGGTTGCGGGCAGACGGGCACGAGGTCATCGCCGGCGAGATCGTCTGGAGCGCCGACAGCGCCAGGACGGAGGGCCGCCGGCTCGCCCACGCAGGCTGCGACGCGACGATCTTCAACTACGCGGTCTGGGCGTTCCCGCACTTCACGGCGATCGCGTCGCGCTTCGTGCCGCGCCCGATCCTCGCGTTCTCGAACGTCAATCCCGAGTACCCCGGCATGGTCGCGATGCTCGCGGCCGCGGGCACGCTGAACCAGCTCGGCGTGCCGTTCAGCCGCGCGTTCGGCGACGTCGAGGACGACGCGGCGTACGGCGAGATCCGCCGCTTCGCGGCCGCGGCCGGCGTCGTCGCGCAGCTCAAGGGCGAGACGTACGGGCTGATCGGCGGCCGGCCGATGGGCATGTACACGGCGGTGTCGAACGCCGACGACTGGATGCGCAAGTTCGGCGTCGACATCGAGCACATCGACCAGTGGGAGATCGTGCGCCGCGGCGAGGCGATCGATCCGGCGCGCGTGCGCGCCGGGCGCGAGTGGCTGGAGCGCATGGGGCAACGTCCACTACGACGGCGACCGCCTGACGCCCGACGCTGCTCGAGCGCCAGGTCCGCTCCTACCACGCGGTCCAGGAGCTCGTCGCCGAATGGGACCTCGACTTCTGCGGCATCAAGGGCCAGCCGGAGCTGACCAACAACTACTGCACGATGGACGTCGCCGAGGCGTTCCTGAACGATCCGTACGACTGGGAGGGCGCCAAGGCGACGACCGTCTGCGCCACCGAGGCCGACAGCGACGCGGCGCTGACGATGGAGATCCTCAAGCACGTCGCCGGCACGCCGGCGCTGTTCGCCGACGTCCGCCACTACAACGCCGAGGCCGGGTTCTTCGACCTCGTCAACTCCGGCGAGCACGCGACGTACTTCGCGGCCGCGAGCGAGGACCCCGAGGCGAACATGCCGCACGTCCACTTCATGCCGGAGGTGTTCTACTTCCCGGCGGGCGGCGCCTCGGTGCACCACCTCGCGGCACCCGGCCGGGCGACGTTCGCGCGCCTCACGCGCAAGGACGGGCGCTATTGGATGGCGATCCTGCCGGGCGAGCTGGTGCGGTTCGAGGACGAGGCGAACGCCCGCTACATGCGCGAGACGACGTGGGAGTGGCCGCACGCGTTCGCGCGCTTCGACGCCGCGCCCGAGACCGTGCTGGCCAGCTACGCATCGAACCACGTGCACGCCGTGTACGGCGACCACGTCGCGGAGCTGGTCGCGGTCTGTCACGCGCTGGACGTGGTGCCGGTCGTCTACGACGCGTCGGGGGCGCGCGACGCGAGCAGGCCGGAATTTCCCTAGGCGCTGCCTGTAACGCGTTTCAGAATGAGCGAGCTGCTCGGAATCGACATCGGCACGGCCTCGTCGAAGGCCGTGCTGGTGCGGCCCGACGGGACGATCGTCGCGCGCGCTCAGCGCGCGCACGAGCTCTCGCTGCCGCGCCCGGGGCACGCGGAGCACGACGCGGACGCGGTCTGGTGGGCCGACGTCGCGGCGCTGTGCCGCGAGCTGGTGGCGGACGAGCCGCCTGCGGCGGTGTGCGTCAGCGGGCTCGGGCCCTGCCTGCTGCCGTGCGACGTCGGCGGACGGCCGCTGCGGCCGGCGATCCTGTACGGGATCGACACACGCGCGAGCGCCGAGATCGCGGAGCTGACCGAGCGCTTCGGCGCCGACGAGATCCTGGCCCGCGGCGGCTCCGCGCTGTCCTCGCAGGCGGTCGGGCCGAAGCTCCTGTGGCTCCAGCGGCACGAGCCGCACGTGTGGGAGCGCACGGCGCGCTGGTACATGGCGAGCTCCTACGCCGTCGCGAAGCTCACGGGCGAGTACGTGCTCGACCACCATTCCGCCAGCCAATGCGATCCGCTGTACGACCTTGCCGCCGAGGACTGGGCGGAGGACTGGGCGGCCGAGGTCGCCCCTGGACTCGAGCTGCCGCGGCTGGCGTGGCCGGCGGATGTCGCCGGCGGGGTGACCGCCGCCGCGGCGGCCGAGACCGGCATCCCCGAGGGCACGCCCGTGATGGCCGGCACGATCGACGCCTGGGCCGAGGCGTTCAGCGTCGGTGTCCGGCGCCCGGGCGACCTGATGCTGATGTACGGCTCGACGCTGTTCTTCGTGCAGGTCACCGACCGCCCGGTCACGCACCCGCTGCTGTGGGCGACGGCGGGCGTGGAGCCGCACTCGCGCTCGCTCGCGGCCGGGATGGCCACGTCCGGCGTGATCACCGGCTGGTTCCGGGATCTCACCGGCGGCGCGTCGTGGGAGGCGCTGGAGGCCGAGGCCGCCGCGTCGCCCGCCGGCGCGCGCGGACTGCTGGCGCTGCCGTACTTCGCCGGGGAGCGCACGCCGATATTCGACCCCGATGCGCGCGGCGTGATCGCCGGCCTGACGCTCTCGCACACGCGCGGCGACATCTACCGGGCGATCTACGAGAGCATCGCCTACGGCGTGCGGCACAACCTCGGCGCGTTCGCGGCGGCGGTCGGCACGCCGCGGCGCGTGGTGGCCGTCGGCGGCGGGACGCGGGCGTCGCTGTGGACGCAGATCGTCTCCGACGTGGCGAAGCTGAGCCAGGCGATCCCGCGCGAGACGGTCGGCGCGTCGTACGGCGACGCGCTGATGGCCGCGATCGGCGCCGGGCTGGTCGCGCCGGACACCGACTGGACCGAGACGGCGGAGACCGTCGCGCCGGATCCGGCGGTCGCGCAACGCTACGACGAGCTGTACGCCGACTACCTGCGGCTCTATCCGGCGACCGCCGCGGTGACCCACCGGCTCGCGGCGCTGCAGCGCGACGGTTAGACGGGCTCCGCGATGGCCGGGCGGTGGGCCGCCCAGGGGCGCGCGGCTTCCATCTGCGCGGCGATCTGGAGCAGCGTCTCCTCGCCCAGCGGGTGACCCACGAGCTGCACCGCGGTCGGCAGGCCGTCCTCGCCGAAGCCGACCGGGACCGAGATCGCGGGCTGCCCCGTCACGTTGAAGAGCGCGGTGTACGGCGCGAACCGGCCCGAGCGGCGCAGGTCGTCCATCGGATCCTCGCCCCAGCCATTCAGCTCGCCGATCGGCAGCGGGCGCGTCGCGAGCACGGGTGTCAGCAGCAGGTCGTAGTCGGCGAAGAACGCGACCGTGTTCCGCGCGAGCGCCTGCAGCTGGGCCAGCGCCGTGAGGTAGGCGGTCGACGTCAGCTCGCGCGCCCGCTCCAGCACGGCGCGGGTGAGCGGCTCGATCTCGTCCTCTCCCGGCGGTCGCCCGGCGAGCAGCTCGCCGAACGCGACCCCGAGCGACACCTGCGGCCCGAACACGTCGATGAAGATCTCGAGCGAGCCCGGGCCGGGCAGTGCCGGTCCGGCCTCCTCGACCTCGTGGCCCAGCCCCCGCAGCGTCTCGGCGGCGTCGTGCAGCCCGCGCACGACCTCCGCCTCGGCCTCGACCCCGAGCGCGTTCTCGAGCGACATCGCGATCCGCAGCTTGCCCGGATCGCGCCGCATCGCGAGCGTGTAGGGCTCGGCGGGCCGGGGCGCCCAGGTCGCGTCGCCGGGCTCGTAGCCCGAGAGCACGTCGAGCAGTAGCGCGGTCTCCGCGACCGTGCGGGTGAGCACGCCGTCGGCGCCGAGGAACGAGTCGCCGAGATCCGGCCCGCGCGAGATCCGCCCGCGGCTCGGCTTGAGCCCGACCAGCCCGCAGCACGCAGCCGGGATCCGCAGCGAGCCGCCGCCGTCGTTGCCCTGCGCGATCGAGACGAGCCCGGCGGCCACGGCGGCGGCCGAGCCGCCCGAGGAGCCGCCCGGGGTGTGCGCCGTGTCCCACGGGTTGCGCGTCGGACCGGTGTGGCGCGCCTCGCAGGTGGGGAGGATCCCGAACTCAGACAGGTTCGTCGTGCCGACCACGACGAAGCCGGCGTCGCGCAGCCGCCGCACCAGGTAGGCGCTGTGCGTCGGCCGATGGTCGGCCAGGAACGCCGAGGCGAAGTTCATGGACAGCCCGGCCACGGGCGTGTTCGCCTTGACCGCGATCGGCACGCCGGCGAACGGGCGCTGGTCGGCGGCGTCGAGCGCGTCGACGTCGGCGAGCGCGCGCTCGCCGTCGAGCTCCACGAACGCGCCGAGCTGCGGATCGATCGCCTCGATCCGGCGTATGCACGCCTCGACGACCTCACGCGGCGACACGAGTCGTTGGCGAATGCGCGCGGCGATCTCCGCGGCGGACAGGAACGCGAGCGCATCCATGGCTTGGGTCAGCACACTAACCACTCCAGCGCTGACGCTGCGCGGCGCCTCTCCACGTACGCTCAAGGACATGACCGAAGTCCAGTCAGGCCTCGAGGGTGTGATCGCCTTCGCCACCGAGATCGCCGAGCCCGACCGCGATGGCGGCGCGCTGCGCTACCGCGGCATCGACATCGAAGAGCTGGTCGGCCGCGTGCCGTTCGAGCAGGTCTGGGGCCTGCTCGTCGACGGCACGTTCCTGCCCGGCATGCCGCCCGCGGAGCCGCACCCGCTGGCGATCAGATCGGGCGACCCGCGCGTCGACGTGCAGGCGGCGCTGGCGATGCTCGCGCCGGAGTGGGGCTTCCGGGCGCTGATCGACATCGACGAGTCCGAGGCGCGCGACAACCTCGCCCGCGCGTCGGTGATGGCGCTGTCGTTCGTCGCGCAGTCCGCGCGCGGGACCGGCCGCCCGCCGGTGCCGCAGCGAGAGATCGACAAGGCGTCCTCGATCCCCGAGCGGTTCCTGATCCGCTGGCGCGGCGAGGCCGACCCGGCGCACGTCAAGGCGATCGATGCCTACTGGATCTCCGCCGCCGAGCACGGCATGAACGCGTCGACGTTCGCGGTCCGCGTCGTGGCGTCGACCGGCGCCGACGTCGCGGCGGCGCTGTCGGCCGGGGTCGGCGCGCTGTCCGGTCCGCTGCACGGCGGCGCGCCGGCGCGCGTGCTCAAGATGCTCGACGACGTCGAGCGCGAGGGCGACGCCGAGCGCTACGTCAAGGCGGTGCTCGACCGCGGCGAGCGGCTGATGGGCTTCGGCCATCGCGTCTACCGCGCCGAGGACCCGCGCGCCCGCGTGCTGCGGCGCACGAGCCGCGAGGTCGGCTCGCACCGGTACGAGATCGCCGAGGCGCTCGAGCGCGCCGCGCTCGCCGAGCTGGCGGCGCGCAAGCCCGACCGCGTGCTCGCGACCAACGTCGAGTTCTGGTCGGCGGTGGTGCTCGACCATGCCGAGGTGCCTGCCGAGCTCTTCACGAGCATGTTCACGTGTGCGCGCGTGGCCGGCTGGTCGGCGCACATCCTCGAGCAGAGGCGCGAGGGGCGCCTGATCAGGCCTTCGGCGAAGTACGTCGGTCCCGCTTCGCGGCCGCTCGCGTCGCTCGCCGCCTGAGGTGCCGCGGGGCCCGGCCGGCGTAGCCGGGCCCGCGCACCCCTCACTCAGTCGTCGTCGTCGGATCGCGGTCGATCGCGGTCGACGAGCTGCCCGCGGATCTCCCCGCCGGGATAGGTGGCGGTGTGCACGTTGGCGTATGTCGACGCCGGCGCGCAGGCCGCGCACGACCTCATCGAACGCCCCCGCCTGGATGCCTTGGCTCGGGCTGGGGGAGACCACGTCGTCCATCGTGATCGTGCCGGTGACGGTTCCGCTCGCCGACGCTGGGCAGAGCTGCGTACCCGCCGGCCCCGGGTTCGTGCTGCTGCCGCACAGCCAGATGACGATCCCGCCGTTCACCGACTTCTGCCCGAAGTGGATGTGCGCCTGCGTCGGGCCGGGCTGGGCCGGAGTGACGCCCTCGAGGTCGGAAAAGCGCAGCTCGTAGCGCAGCTCGGTGCCCGCGCGGTCGAGCATCGCCCTGAATGAGCCGTTGCCCTCGGTCGAGATCGCCGGGACCTCCTCGAACCCGGTCAACGAGGTCTTGACCTTCCCGCGATCGCCCGCCACCGCCGCGGCGGTGATCACCACCACCCCGAGCGCCGCTACGCCGATCGCCAGCTTCACCCGCAGACTGCGCATGGGGACCTCCCTCGAGGGTTGCTCAGGACGCCCTACGCAGCATGACGCGACATGGTTCGCATAGTCTCCGCGCTTCACACCTTCATCGCAGGACAGGGGAGGCAGGATGAAGTACATGGGGAGGGGTCTCGTGGCGGCTGCTTGCGCGCTGCTGGCCGGCGCCGCGCCGGCGGCCGCACAGGCGCCGTGCGACCCGTTCGGGCCGGCCACGTTCAGGGGCGAGGTGCCGACGCCGAAGCAGGTGATCGGGATCGACCTCGGCGAGCGTGACGTCACGACCGCGGAGTCCGACGCGTACGTCGCGGCGGTCGACGCCGCGTCGCCGCGCGTGATCTCCGCCACGCTCGGGAAGTCCGTCCAGGGTCGCGACCTGGACTACGCGATCGTCGGCCGCCCCGATCGCGTGACCACCGCCGGCCTGGCGCGCATCCGCGCGTCCGCCGCCGAGCTCATGGACCCGGGCACGAGCCCGCAGGACGCGAGCGCGATCGCGGCGAGCGATCCCGCGATCCTGTGGGTGGCGAGCAACGTGCACGGCGGCGAGGAGAGCGGAACGGACGCTTCGCTGCGCGTGCTGTGGGAGCTCGCAGACCGCTCCGACTGCGCGGCGCAGCAGATCCTCGACAACGCGATCGTGGTGATCCTGCCGACCCAGAACCCGGACGGGCGCGAGCTCGACACGCGCCGCAACGCGTACGGCTTCGACATGAACCGCGACTGGTTCGCGCGCACGCAGCCGGAGACGGACGCCAAGGTCGAGCTGATCCGGCGCTACCCGCCCGTGCTCTTCATCGACGCGCACGAGATGGGCAACGACGCCGGCTACTTCTTCCCGCCCAACGCGGACCCGATCTACCACGAGGTCACCGACCAGGCGGTCGGCTGGATCAACGACCTCTACGGCGCGTCGATGCGCTCGGTGTTCGACGCCCGCGCGATCCCGTACTTCAACTACGACATCTACGACCTGTTCTACATGGGCTACGGCGACACGGTGCCGATCAACGGCTTTGGCGCCGCCGGCATGACGTTCGAGAAGACGAGCGGCCACCCGACCGACCGCCGCGTGTTCGAGCAGTACCTCACGCAGTGGACCTCGCTCTCGGCGGCCGCGACGCACAAGCGGGAGATCCTCGAGGGCTGGCATGACGGCTGGGTCGAGGCCGAGCGCCAGGGCCGCCTCGGCCAGCTCGAGCCCAACGAGGTGCTGCAGCCGGAGAACACGGTCCAGCAAGAGGTGCCGGACGTCCGCGTGCGCCACTACTTCATTCGCAACGACGATCCGTCCAAGGCGCGTGAGGTGAAGGCGCTCGTGCGGCGGCTGCAGCGCATGGATGTGGAGGTGCGGCGGCTGACGCGCCCGCTGGCCGTCGGCGACTACAAGCCGTACGGGCGCGCCGCGCGCTCGGACGTCCTGCCGGCGGGCACGTACGTCGTGCCGATGGAGCAGCGCCAGAAGCACTGGGTGCAGGCGATGCTCAACGAGGACACGTACGTCCCGTTCCCGTACTTCTACGACGTGACGGCGTGGAGCCTGCCGCTGCTGTTCGGTGTGGACGGCGGCTATTCGGGGCGCACGCTGGACGACATGCGCACCGCAGCAGTCGCGGCGCAGCCGGACCCGGGCGCCGCGCCGCTCCCGGCCGACCCGCCCGAGGTCGCGCTCTACTCGATGTCGCCGCAGTTCGTGCGCGGGATCGAGTCTGGCGGCTGGCTGCGCTACCTGCTGGATCGCTGGGGCCTGCCCTATCGCGAGGTGAACGCAGAGGACATCAGGGCCGGCGGGCTCGCGGGCGCCGACGTTCTGCTCGTGCCCGACGGCTACGCAACCCGCGACCCGGACTTCCCGCAGGATCCGTTCGGGCTCCGCGATCTCGGGAAGGCGGGGCAGAAGGCGATCCGGAGCTGGGTCGAGCAGGGCGGCCGCTACGTCGGCTGGCTCGACGGCGCGGTGCTCGCCGCCGGGGCCGGCGTCTCATCGGCGACGTTCGAGAGCGCGGAGGACGAGGGGATCTCCTCGCCCGGCGCGCTCATCCGGGCAGCGGTCGCCCCGGGCAGCCCGCTCGCCGCCGGCGTCGGCCGCTCCACATACGCGTTCTGGGATTCGCGCTACGTGATGCACGCCAACGGCGCCGCGGCGCCGGTCCGGTTCCCGGCGGCGTCCAGCGAGGAGTTCTTCGTCTCGGGCTTCGCCGACGGCGCCGAGGCGCTCGGCGGCAGCGCGGCGGTGGTCGACGAGCCGGTCGGCGAGGGCCGGACGATCGCGTTCGGCTTCGAGCCGAACTTCCGCGCGTTCACCGACGGCACCCAGCGGCTGCTCTGGAACGCGGTCTTCGGCGACGCGCCGGCCGCCTTCGAGGACGACGCGGCGGAGCCGTCCGCGGTCGCACGGGCCCAGGCGGAGCAGCTGGAGGCTCCGCACGATCCGGTCCGTCTCGTCGTCGCGGCGCGTGGCGAGCGAGCGGCGGCCGCGGTGCTCGACGCTCAGGGCCTGCGCCACCGGGTGGTGCGCACGCCGGGCCGGGCGGCGTTCACGATCGCCAACCCGGGCGGGGCGACCGGCGACGAGATCCCGTGGGCGCGCGACGTCCAGCAGGCGCTCCGGACGAGCGGCGTGCCGGTCGTGATGTTCAAGGTGCCGTAGAACGCACGAGGGGCCCGGCGTTTCGCCGGGCCCCTCGTTTGCACTGCGGAAGGCTTGAGCCTTCCTTACATCATCCCGCCCATGCCGCCCATGTCGGGCATGCCGCCGCCGCCGCCGCCATCCTTCTCCGGCACCTCGGCCACGATGGCCTCGGTGGTGAGGATGTTCTTGGCGATCGACGCCGCGTTCTGCAGCGCGGAGCGCGTGACCATCGCGGGGTCGATGACGCCCGCGGCGACCAGGTCGCCGTACTCGCCGGTCTGGGCGTTGAGGCCGTGGCCGGCCTCGCCCTTGCGCACGTCGTTGACGACGACCGAGCCCTCGAGCCCGGCGTTCTCCGCGATCTGGCGGAGCGGCTCCTCGAGCGCGCGCAGCACGATCTTGGCGCCGGTCTTCTCGTCCTCGTCGGTCAGCGCGTCGAGGTCGATCGCGGACGTCGCCTCGAGCAGCGCCACGCCGCCGCCCGGCACGATGCCCTCCTCGAGGGCCGCGCGGGTGGCCTGCAGCGCGTCCTCGACGCGGTGCTTCTTCTCCTTCATCTCCGTCTCGGTGGCCGCGCCGACCTTCACGACGGCGACGCCCCCGGACAGCTTCGCGAGGCGCTCCTGGAGCTTCTCGCGGTCGAAGTCGGAGTCGGTGTTCTCGATCTCCGTCTTGATCTGGTTGATGCGGCCCTTGATCGCATCGGTGTCGCCGTTGCCGTCCACGATCGTGGTCGTGTCCTTGGCGACGACGATGCGGCGGGCGCGGCCGAGCTGCGAGAGCTGAGTGTTCTCGAGCTTGAGGCCCATCTCCTCGGTGATGACCTCGCCGCCGGAGAGGATCGCGATGTCCTCGAGCATGCGCTTGCGGCGGTCGCCGAAGCCCGGTGCCTTCACTGCGACGCCGGTGAACGTGCCGCGGAGCTTGTTCACGACGAGCGTCGCGAGCGACTCGCCCTCGACGTCCTCGGCGATGATCAGCAGCGGCTTGCCGGACTGGATGACCTGCTCGAGCACCGGGAGGATGTCCCGGACCGAGCCGATCTTGGAGTTCGCGATGAGGACGTACGGGTCCTCGAGCGTGGCCTCCATCCGGTCCTGGTCGGTGACCATGTACGGCGAGATGTAGCCCTTGTCGAACTGCATGCCCTCGGTGAACTCGAGGTCCATGCCGAACGTCTGGCCCTCCTCGACGTTCACGACGCCGTCCTTGCCGACCTTCTCGATCGCATCGGCGATCACGTCGCCGATCTCCTCGTCGCCGGCAGAGATCGTCGCCACGCGGGCGATCTGATCCTTGCCGGAGATCTCCTTGGACTGCTCGCCGATGTGGGTGACGACCTGCTCCACGGCGACCTCGATGCCGCGCTTCAGGCCGAGCGGGTTCGCGCCGGCGGCCACGTTCTTGAGGCCCTGGCGGACGATCGCCTGCGCGAGCACGGTCGCCGTCGTGGTGCCGTCGCCGGCCACGTCGTTCGTCGCGGTCGCGACCTCGCGCACCAGCTGGGCGCCCTGGTTCTGGAAGACGTCCTCGACCTCGATCTCACGGGCGATGGTCACGCCGTCGTTCGTGATCGTGGGAGCGCCGAACTTCTTGTCGAGGACGACGTAGCGGCCCTTGGGGCCGAGCGTCACCTTGACCGCGTTTGCGACGGCGTCGACGCCCTGCTCGAGTGCCTTGCGGGCGTCGACGTCGTACTTCAGTTCCTTGTGTGCCATGTGTTCTCCGTGCCTCTTTCTAGCCCTGGACCTTGGCCAGGACGTCGCTCTCGCGCAGGACGAGCAGGTCCTCGCCGTCGAGCTTGATCTCCGTGCCGCCGTACTTCGAGTAGAGGACCTCGTCGCCCTCGGCGACGTCGAGCGGAATCCGCTTCTCGCCCTCCTCGTCCCACTTGCCCTCGCCAACGGCGAGAACCTTGCCCTTCTGGGGCTTCTCCTTCGCGGTGTCGGGGAGGACGAGGCCGGAAGCGGTCGTCTCCTCCTCCTCGATCGCCCTGACGATCAAACGATCGCCGAGTGGCTTGAGCTTCATGCGAGTGAACCTCCGTTGGTGTTTTTGGCACTCGGACCTGGAGAGTGCCAACCTCCGCGCGGCATTCTAGAAGGGAAGCGGGAGGCGTCAAGGGCTTCTTGGCACTCTTGTAACGAGAGTGCCAAGCGCCAAGGTGTCCAGACCCCCTAAGCCCGCGTCGCGCGCGTGTCGATAAGGCACTCAGCCATGCGTACGATCGGATTCCGGAGCAACGTCCTTTTCGCGATCGCCGCCGCGTGCGGCGTGGTCGCCGCGCTCGGGCGGCCCTGGTACGGCCCGTCGGCCCCCGCGACCGACGCGCGCATGGAGGATCTGCTCGGCGGCGTCGGGCGCGCGCTCACCGAGCCGGGCGGGACCGACGGCTGGGCCGCGCTGCAGACGGCCGACCGGCTCCTGGCCGGGCTCGCGGTGGCGACGGTGCTGCTGCTCCTGCTCGCACTGGCGCCGGCTCTCCAGCGTCCGATGCAGGCGCTCGTGCGCTGGAGCGCGCTCGCAACGGTGGGCGTCGTGCTCGTGAAGCTGATCGACGCGCCGGACGGCGCGGCGACCGCCGAGCCGCGCCACGGCGTCTTCCTGGCGCTCGCCGCCGCGCTGGTCCTGCTCGCGAGCAGCTGGACGGTCGCCGCGGCGCCGGCGCGCCGCCGCACCCCGCCGCGGTCGTACACGCCGCCTCAGTTCTGAGCGCCGCCGACGCCGCGGAGGCGGTCCTGCAGGTCCGGCGGGTTCTCCACGATCTGGGAGAAGCGCACGACGGTGACCGTGTCCTCGAGCGTGATGTCGCGCCCGTAGATCTGCTCCATGAAGTGCACGATCTCCTCGGTGCGGCGGAACTCCGGGTTGTCGTGCTCGATGTCGCGCGGCGAGAGCTCCTTGACGCGCTTGACCTCGACGTTGTCGATCACCGCGTGGAACAGCTTCTCGCGCGGCGAGTACTGGTAGCCGACGGTGACGAGCACGACCTGGTTCTTGCGGTACTTGTGGCGCTTGTCGCCCAGCCGGATGGTCGCGGTCTTGCGCCCCCGCTTCATCTGGTCCGCGAACACGGCTGAATAGAAGTTCAGGACCTGCATCGACGCGGCACCCTACCCGTTTGCAGTGAGGATCGACAGTGCGCGATCGATCATCTCGCGCTCGCCGGGATAGGTCAGTCGGCGGCGTGCATCGGCGAGCGGCATCCAGCGCGCGTCGTCGACCTCATGGTCGTGATCCGCGGTGTCGCCGCCCTCGAACTCGCACAGGTAGAAGTGGACGGTCTTGTCGATCGGGCGGCCGCCGCGGCGGTAGCTGTAGTCGACCTGGCCGAGCCGCTCGCGCACCGTGACCGTGACGCCCGTCTCCTCCCGCACCTCGCGCGCCGCGGTCTGCTCCGGGGCCTCGCCGGCGATCGCCCCGCCCTTCGGCAGGCCGAGGATCCGGCGGCGCCCGCGCGGCACGATCACGACCACGTCGTCGCCGCGCACGACGACGCCGCCGTAGGACACCTGGTGCTCAGTAGACATAGCCCTGCAGCGCGTCCGGGTCGTGGACGGTGAGGCGCCCGCGGCCCTGCGAGATCACGCCCGCCCGCTCGAGCACGGCGAGGAACCGGCTGGCCGACTCGCGCGAGGAGCCGGCGAGCTTGGCCAGATCGGCCTGCGTGGCGGTGATCTCGACGTCGCGCGGGCCGGCGCCCTCGCCGCGGGCCTGCTCGACGAGCTGCGTCAGCACGGCGGCCACGCGGCTCTGGACGGTCTGGAACGACTGGCGCGCGAGCCGCTCGTTGGCGGCCCGCAAGCGGCGCACGAGCGCCACGGCGAGCTTCACCGCGATGTCCGAGTGCTCGTGCATCAGGCGGCGCATGTCGCCGCCGAGGATCGCGAGCACGTCGAGCTCGTCGATCGACTCGATCGTGGCCGAGCGGCGCTCGTCGTCGAACATCGCGAGCTCGCCGAAGATGTCGCCGGGGCCGAACGTGGCGAGCGTGATCTGGCGGCCGTCGGCGTGCTCGCGGATCGCGCGCGCGTGACCCACTCGCACGACGTAGCACGTGTCCGACGCATCGCCCTCGCGGAACACCGCCTCCCCGGCCCCGAAGCTGCGCGGTACGGCGACGGCCGCGACCTCGGTCAGCTCGGCCGCGCCGAGCTGCTCGAACGCCGGGACCCGCGCCAGCAGTGCAGCGACGTCCTCGGCGCGGGCCGGCATGCGCGCAGGGATACCACAGCGCTGGTGGGGACTGTCCCACTCCCCACCTCGTCGGCGGAGTGCGGCGCGGCCGAGGGGACTGTCCCACCCCCGACCTCACCCGGGGACTCCCGGCCGGCGCGGCGCTGGCGGACGGTGTCGGCGCGGTCGTCCACGCCGCGCGGATGCGCGCGCTCGCCGGCCACGCGTTCGCGGCGGCCGGCGACCGCGACGCGGCGCTGCCGGTGCTCCGGCGCGCCGAGGCCGACCTGGCCGCGGCCGGCGCCGAGCGACTGCGCGCCGAGGTCGTGTGCGACCTGCGCAAGCTCGTCGCGCTCGGCCGCACGAACCGCGAGATCGCGGCCGAGCTGTTCGTGAGCGAGAAGACGGTCGAGGGCCACCTGCGCAACGTATTCACGAAGCTCGACGTCTCCGCGCGCGCGGCGGTCGCCGAGATCGTGGGGCGCTCACGGGCCGACTAGCGTCGGGGTACGTCAACTGCGGGCATTGAGGGAGCGGGCTAGGCCGCGCCGCGCCGCCGAACGTCGCTCAGCACCCCATATTTGGGGGACTCACCGACGTTCGGCGAGCGCGTCGTGCCAACGCCGCGGCACTCCGCGCTCCTCTCAAATGCCGCAGTTCAGGACCCTCGCTCACGTCCCGCGAGCGAGCGCCCGCGCTATCCGCACACGCCACTGGCGCGGCACGCTATGCCGGTAACGCGCCGGGCGATCCGCAGCGCCGGGGCGGGCAGCCGCGTCGTGGCCACCGGCCGGCCCTTCGCGGCCGGGAGTGGGACAGTCCCCTACACGGCGTCGAGCGCGTGCTCGCGGCGCCGGCGCCGCGTGAAGCGGAGCGTCAGCGCGGCGAGCAGGCCGACCAGCGCGAGCGGGATCGCGATCGCCAGGGCGATCAGCGCGACGCCCGCGACGACCTCGAGCACGCGCAGGGCGTCGTGCCAGGCATCGCCCGGCGACCAGGTCCCGTCGTCCTCGGTTCCCGGCGAGACCGCGCTGCGGTCGGCGACGAGCGTGACCGCGACGGTCGAGAACGCGGCGCGGTTGTTGACGCGGCGGACGTCCGCGCGGGCGGCCTCGATCTCGCGCGACACGATCCGCAGGCGGGCGCGGATCGCCTCCGCCTCCTCGAGCGTGGTCGCGTCGGCGAGCTGGCCGAGCAGGTTCGCGCGCTCGGTGCGCGCGTCCTTCAACCGGCTGCGCGCTGAGACCGACTGCGCGGTGATGTCCTGCGCGCTCTGCGCCCGCTCGCGCACGGCGCCGAGCCGCGACAGCGCGGCCATGGCGGCGTCGAGGTTGCGCGTCGGGATGCGCAGCTCGAACTCGCCGCCGCCGCCGTCGGGCGAGGAGCTGACGGTGGAGGAGACGACGAATCCGCCCTGGCGGCGCGTGACGTCCTGGATGCGTGCGCTGACCGTGTCGATGTCGCGCGGGCGCGCGGCGAGCGTCAGCGAGGCCGAGCGCTCGACCTTGCGGTTGGGGCGCGCGTCGCTGCGGGGCGAGCCGGGCGAAGGCGCCGGCGGCACGCTCTGGGGCGCCGCAAGCGCGGGGGCCGGCTGGTCAGGGGCACTGCGCGCAGTGTCGGCCTGCGGCTCCGCGCCGGCGCCGCCACCTGACGCGCTCTCCTCGCCGGCGCTGCTCATCGCGGATGACCCGCCGCCGGACTCTTCGCGGTCACCCGCCGGCAACGCGATCACGGTTGCGACCGCGAGCGCCGCAAGCCCGGCGGCCAGGCCGGGGCCCATCCATGCCTGCCACGCGAACCAGCGGCGGCCGGACGCGCGCGTGCGCGGGTCCCCCTTCGGGAACCCGTGCGCGGCGCGCTGGTCGAGCGAACGGCCGAAGCCGTCGGTCGGTGCCGGGCGGTCCTCGCGCAACAGCAGCGCGAGTTCGCCCAGCTCGGTCAGGTCGGGCGCGACGGGGCGGCCGGCGAGCGCGTCGTCCAGCGCCTCGAGCTCGCGCTCGACGTCGGGGCTGAGGTCAGGCATGCTCGACGGCCTCCCGGAGCTTGGTCATGGCGCGGTGCAGTTGGGTGCCGGCGTTGGTGACGCTCACACCGAGCACCGCGGCGATCTCGGCGTTGCCCAGCCCGGCATGGAACTTCAGCGCGATCAGCTCGCGCTCGCGCGGCTCTAGCGTCGCCAGCGCGACGCGCACGGCCGCCCTGCGCAGCGCGGCCTCGGCATCGTCCTCCGGCAGCGCGGCGTCGACGTCGGCCGGCTCGGCGGTCATCGCCGCCGTGCGCTTGCGCCGCCGCAGCTCGTCGAGCGCCGCGTTGCGCGCGATGCCGAACAGCCATGCCCGCTCGGAGCCGCGGGCAGCTTTGAACAGGCGCTGCTTGCGGTAGGCGCGCTCGAACGCGGCGGCGGTGACGTCCTCGGCCGCGGCGCGGTCGCGCAGCAGCGTCGCGACGTACGCGTACACGTCGTCGCGCGCCGACCGGTAGAGCGCCTCGAAGTCCAGCTTCGCGCCGGACGCCCGCGATTGCAGTGGAGCGGTCAAGGTGCTGGTCACATCCGGTACTACGCCCGTGCGAGACGTACATCACGGCCGCGCGGCCAAACGGCGCAACCGCGGCCCCTCTCACTTGTTCTGTCAGGCACATGCGCCACCTGCTCCCCATCATCGCGCTCGCAGGCCTCGCGGCGGCGGCCACGCCCGCCGCGGCCGACGCCCGCCGCGCACCCGCGGTCTGGGCGACCGTGAACGTCTGCGACACCCAGATGCACCCGAACCAGATGGGCATCCGCGGCACCATGCCGGGGTTGGCGCGCAGCTCGCGCATGTACATGCGCTTCCGCGTGCAGTTCCAGAACGACGAGGGCGTCTGGCGCACGCTCAAGAGCAGCGAGCTGTCGGACTCGCGCTGGCAGCGGATC
This sequence comes from uncultured Solirubrobacteraceae bacterium, assembly GCA_963835735.1. Taxonomy (GTDB): domain Bacteria; phylum Actinomycetota; class Thermoleophilia; order Solirubrobacterales; family Solirubrobacteraceae; genus DASQMT01. The sequence continues at coordinate 207,071 of CAWIGP010000009.1, read as the reverse complement.
GCCACCGGGCGCCGCGGCATTCACGACGCGGGCTGGAGCTTCGAGTTCAAGCCCCCGGCGTCCGGCGGGGCGCACGTGCTGCGCGGCGTGGTCTCGTTCGAGTGGCGGCGCGGCCGGCGCATCGTCCAGCAGGCGCGCGCGTTCTCCGAGGCCGGTCACCCGGGCACCGCGGGCGCCGAGCCGGCGGAGTTCAGCGCCGCTACCTGCGAGATCGCTTAGTCAAACAGCCGCGGGTCGTTCGTGATCACGCCGGTGACGCCGAGCGCCTCGAGCGCGCGGATCCGCGCGCGGTCGTCGACGGTCCAGACGTAGACGTCGCCGCCGGCCTCGCGCAGCGTCCGGACGAGCCGCGGCGTGACGAGCTTCCAGTGCGCCATGAGCGCATCGCAGCGGCCGGCGCGCACGTGCGCCGCGGCGATCCGCGGCAGCCGCCGCCGGGCGTTCAGCAGCAGCCCGTACGCCGGCAGCAGGGTGAACGGCGAGGCCGTGTAGTCGCGCTTGACGCGCGGCACCGACCAGCCGAGCCGCAGCCGCGGCTCCAGCTCGCGCAGCACGATCAGGCTGCGCATGAACAGCGTGGATACGAGCGTGCGCTCGACCAGCCCGTGCGCGCGCAGCGCGTCGACGACGCGGGCCTCGTAGCCGGGCAGCTTGAGGTCGACGTCGAGCTCGACGTGCGCGAACTGGGCGGACGCGAGATGCGCGAGCCCTTCCTGCAGCGTGAGCGAGTCCGGACCGACGTGCGCGTAGTCGTGGGAGAGCATCAGCCGGCCGCGCTTCGTGCTCGCCGCGCCGCTCCGGCAGCACGTCGAACTCGATCATGTCGACGGCGTGCTCCAGCGCGGCGTCGAACGACGCCGTCGTGTTGCCCGGCGCGATGTGGTCGGCGCCCTTGTGGCCGACGCGGCGTACGGTCAGGTCTGACATTCCGGGCACCAGTAGGTCGTGCGGTTTCCTTCGCCCTGGCCCCGCGATCGGATCTGCGCGCCGCAGCGCGGGCACGGGCGGCCGGCGCGGCCGTGGATGCGCCGGTGCCGGCGCTGGTCGCCGTCCGCCGCCGACTGCTGCATGCGCGGCCGGCAGGCGGCGACGATCGCCAGCGCCTCGGCGTCGGAGACCTTCCCCGCCGCGCGCCAGGGGTCGACGCGTGCCTCGAAGCAGCCTTCCACCTTCCACAGATTGCCGATTCCGGCGATCGTGCGCTGGTCGAGCAGCGCGTCGCCGATCGGGCGCGTCGGGTCGTCCTCCCGCAGCAGGCGCAGGAAGCGCCGCTCGTCGAACTCCGGCGCGAGGATGTCGGGGCCGAGCCGCGCGAGCCGCTGGTCGAGCCGCACGCGCTCCTCGGTCATCAGCTCCAGGACCGGGCCGCGCAGCTGCACGACCTCCTGGTCGCCGCGTCGCAGGACCAGCCAGGCATCGCGCGGACGCCGGCGGCGCTCCAGTACGCGCCAGGAGCCGGTCATGCGCAGGTGCGAGTGGATCGTCAGGCCGCCCTCGAAGCGCAGCAGCAGGTGCTTGCCGAGCGCGTCCACCCCGGTCACCGCGCGGCCGGCGAGCCGTTCGGGCCAGCGCGCGCGGGCGAAACGGCGATGAGGCGTGGCGATCTCGTCCGGCACGTGGCCGGCCAGGATCGGGCGGATGCGGTTCGCCGCGTAGTGGATCGTGTCGCCCTCCGGCATCTCATTCGTGAGGGTACGCGCCTCAATTCGGGGCGCCGATCGGTCGATCACCTCGTCGATGGGACGACACGTCTCCGTGCTCAGCAGGTTCGGCGGGCTGAGCCTGCTCGCGATGGTCGCGCTCGGGCTGCTCGTCGGGTTCGTGCTGCAGGCGCGGATCGAGACGCGCGCGTTGCGCGAGGCCGAGCAGCTCACGCGCGTGATCAGTCGTCTCGCGGTGACGCCGAACCTCTCGCGCGCGCAGCTCGAACGCCCGCTCGCACCGGAGAAGCTGCTCGCGCTGGACGCCGCGCTCGCCGGGGTCGAGGACGAGCGCGTGCGGCTACTGCACGCGCACGTGTTCGCCGTCGACGGGACCACGGTCTACTCCGATGTGCGGACCCGGATCGGCCAGGTCGCGCACGGCGGAGGACTTCGAGCGCGCCCGCGCAGGCGCGCTGGTGTCGGAGATCGAGCGCGAGACGGGCGACCGCGGCGAGCCGGTGCGCTCGTCGCTGGAGGTCTACGTGCCGCTGCGGCTCCCCGGCGGGCGTGCGGTCGACGGTGTGACCGAGTTCTACCTCGACTACGGCCCGACGGCGGCCGCCGTGCATGAAGACACGCGCGCGCTGTACCTGCTGCTCGGCGGCGGGATGGCCCTGCTCTACCTGTCGCTGTTCGTGATCGTCAAGGTCACGTCCCGCCGCCTGCGCCACGATGCGATGCACGACACGCTCACCGGGCTGCCGAACCGGAACGAGCTGTACGAGCGTGTCGCTCGTGTGACCGCGAGCGTGAAGGCGTTCGGCGGGCTGGCCGGTCTGCTGCTGATCGACCTCGATCGCTTCAAGGAGGTCAACGACACGCTCGGCCACGACCACGGCGACAAGCTGCTGCAGGACGTCGCCGAGCGGCTGCGCGGCACGCTCCGGCGCGGCGACACGCTCGCCCGCCTCGGCGGCGACGAGTTTGCGGTGCTCCTGTTCGACCTGCCCGACCGCGCCGCCTCCGCCGAGCTCGCCGGCCGCCTGCTCGGCGCGCTGGAGCGGCCATTCGTGGTGCGCGGGGTGCCCGTGCAGCTCGAGGCGAGCGTCGGCATCGCGCTGTGTCCCGACCACGGCCTCGACGTCAACACGCTCGTCCAGCGCGCCGACGTGGCGATGTACGAGGCGAAGCGCGAGCAAGGCCACATCCGCATCTACGACGCCGCGCGCGATCCGAACTCCCCCGCACGGCTGGAGCGCGCCGGCGAGCTGCGCGCCGCGCTCGCGGCGGACGAGCTGGTGCTGCACTACCAGCCGAAGGTGTCGGTCGACGGCGGCGAGGTCAGCGGCGTCGAGGCGCTCGTGCGCTGGCAGCATCCGCGCCACGGGCTGCTGGCGCCGGGCGAGTTCCTCCCGCTCGCCGAGCGAGCCGGGATGATGGGCGAGCTGACGCGCTGGGTGATCGACGCGGCGCTGCGGCAGGCGCGCGAGTGGCAGGACGCGGGCATCGAGGTTCCGATCGCCGTCAACCTGGCCGCGGCGAACATCCTCGACATCGGGCTCCCCGACGCCGTGGCCGAGCTGCTCGCGACGTGGGGCGTGCCGGGCGAGCGGCTCACGTGCGAGCTGTCGGAGCACACGGTGATGGGCGACCCGCGCCGGGCGCAGGACGTGCTCGACAGGCTGCGGGCGCTCGGCGTGCGGCTGTCGCTGGACGACTACGGCACCGGCCACTCCTCGCTGTCGTACCTCAAGCGGCTGCCGCTCGACGAGGTGAAGATCGACCGCGCGTTCGTGGCGGGGATCGTCGGGGACGCGCACGACGCGCTGATCGTGCGGTCGACGATCGAGCTCGCGCGCAACCTCGGGCTGGAGGTGGTCGCCGAGGGCGTCGAGGGCGCCGAGGTGCTCGACCGCCTGCGGGCGCTCCGCTGTCACGAGGCGCAGGGCTTCCACCTCTCGCGGCCGCTGCCGGCCGATGCGCTCACGGAGTGGCTCGCCGCGCGGCAGGCCCGGCGCGCTACGCCCCGATCGTGAGCTTCCGCGGCCCGGCCCGGAAGCCCAGCGCGAGCAGCCGCTCCTCCCACGGCGACCCGAGCACCGGCTCGCCGTTTACCCGCTCGACGCCCAGCTTGCGGATCCGGCCGCGCTCGACCGATCCGGTCAGCGCCTCGAACGCCGCTGCCAGCCGCTCGTCGTCCTCATCCACCAGCACCAGCAGGCCCTTGCCGCCGCGCTCGACGTACAGCACCGGCTCCGCGCCGCCCAGCACCACGTGCGCGCCCGCCTGGCGCGACGGGTTGCGCGCCTCCCGCGGCGGCCACTTGAGCACCGCGCCGTACGGCTGCGCGGGATCGGTGGCGGCGAGGACGACCGGCGGCGCGGCGTCGTCGTCGCGCTGCGCACGCAGGCGCTCGGCCGCGCCCGGCAGCGCGAACTGCGCGCCGCCGAGCCCTTCGACGAAGTAGCCGCGCTGGCAGACGCCGATCGTCTCGAGCGCGCCGAACGAGTCGTACAGCCCGGAGAAGCCGCCGGGGATGCCCTCGGCCAGCACGTGCTCGCGCGTCACGATCCCGTAGCGCTCCAGCAGCAGCTCGGCCTGCGCGCGCCGGCGGCCGGCCGGATCGGCGGCGGCGTCGGCGAACAGCGGCGCGGTGAGCGACCAGCGGCCCTGGACCTGCGGGGCCGCGCCGGCGCGGCGCGTGCCGAAGCGCCGGCGCCGTGCCCGGTCCGCGCGCGCCTGCTGGCCGAACCCCGCGGTCAGCGAGCGCGGCGAACGCAACGGCGCGAACGCGTCGTTGGTCACCTCGCCCGCCCAGACGAGGTCCCACAGCGCCGACTGGAGCTCCTCGGTCGGGATCCCGCCGACATCGACCAGCAGGTCGGTGAAGAAGCAGGCGCCCTGCGCCAGTCGCGCGCGGATCGCCTCGTGCCCGCGCTCGGCGAACGTCTCACGGCTGTCGCCACGCACGCCGGCCGGCGGGCCGAGCACCGCCGCGTCCTCGCGGAAGTACAGCGCGACCTTCCCGCTCCGCCGGCCGAGCGGGCCGGCGCCGACCCACACGAGCTCACCGGCGGCGCACAGCTGGTCGAGCCAGGCGGCCGAGTAGGCGCCGACGCGGCGCGGCAGGATGTCGCGCTCCCACACCTCGGCCGGCAGCGCGAGCCCCTGCAGCGGCACGAGCACCTCGCGCAGCCGGTCGATCCCGGCGCCGGTCGGCGGATGGCGGTCGACGCCCTGCCAGCTCGGCAGGAAGCGGGCCAGCGCGCGCTGGTCGGCCGGCTCGATCTCCGCCCGCAGCGCCGCGAGCGACGCGCGGCGCAGCCGCCGCAGCACCTCGGGGTCGCACCACTCGCGCTCGGTGCCGCCGGGGCGCAGCTCGCCGCGCACCAGCTCGCCGGCGCGCTCGAGCGCCGCCAGCACCGGCGTCAGGTCGAGCCCGTAGCGCTCGCGTAGCGCGCGCGCCTCGAACGGCCCGTGGGTGCGCGCCCAGCGGCGCACGAGCCGCTCCATCGCGTCCGGGACGTCGTCGATGAACGACGCCGGCAGCCCGCCCGGCGGGACGGCGCCGAGCGCGTCGCGATAGAGCCCGGCGTCCTCCGCCGCGACCCAGCGCTCCTCGCCGCCGATGCGCAGCACGATCGCGCGCCGCTCGGCGTCGAGCTGCTCGAGCCAGCCGCCGAGGTCCGCGCCGGGTGTCACTCGCAGCATCAGCTCGTCGCGCGTGAGGTCGCCGACCCGGCGGAGCACGTCGTGCAGCGCGTCGGCGGAGTCCGCGCGGGTGCGCTCGGACATCCGCTGCAGGTCGGCCTCGACCGTCTCCAGCGCCCCGGGGTCGATCAGGTCGCGCAGCTCCTCCTGGCCGAGCAGCTCGCGCAGCAGGTCGCGGTCGAGCGCGAGCGCGGCCGCGCGCCGCTCGGCGTTGGGCGTGTCGCCCTCGTACATGTACGTCGCGACGTAGTCGAACAGCAGCGACGACGCGAACGGCGACGCGGTCGGCGTCTCGACCTCGACGACGCTCAGCTCGCGCGAGTGCAGCTTGCGCAGCAGCGCGTGCAGGCCGGGGACGTCGAGCACGTCGCGCAGGCATTCGCGATAGGTCTCGAGCACGATCGGGAACTCGCCGTAGCGCTTGGCGACCTCGAGCAGCGTCTGCGACTTCAGTCGCTGCTGCCACAGCGGCGTGCGCCGGCCCGGGTACGCGCGCGGGATCAGCAGCGCGCGGCCGGCGTTCTCGCGGAAGCGCGCGCCGAACAGCGCCGAGCCGCCCAGCTCGCCGACGACCGCGTCCTCGAGCTCGTCCGGGTCGATCATCACCAGCTCGGCGCCCGGCGGCTCGTCGGCGTCGGGGAGGTGGACGATGATCCCGTCGTCGGACCAGATCGCGTCGGACTCCAGCCCGTACTGCTCGCGGATCCGGGCGCTGAGCGCGAGGCCCCAGGCGGCGTGCACGCGGCCGCCGTAGGGCGAGAGCACGCACAGGCGCCAGTCGCCGATCTCGTCGCGGAAGCGCTCGATCACGATCGCGCGGTCGCTGGGAACGACGCGCGTGGCGGCCTGCTGCTCCTGCAGGAATGCGATCAGGTTCTGGGCGGCGAGCTGATCGAGGTCGTAGCCGTCGCTGAGCGTCTCGGCATCCTGCTCCACCGCCCAGCGGCTGAATGCGCCGATCGCCTCGCCCAGCTCGCGCGGACGGCCGACCCCGTCGCCCTTCCAGAACGGCACCGCGCCCGGCACGCCCGGCGCCGGGGTGACGATGACGCGGTCGCGCGTGATCTCCTCGATCCGCCAGGTCGACGCGCCGAGCAGGAACACCTGGCCAGGACGCGCCTCGTAGACCATCTCCTCGTCGAGCTCGCCGACGCGGCGGCCGTCGGGCAGGTTGACGGAGAACAGGCCGCGGTCCGGGATCGTCCCGGCGTTGGTGATCGCGAGCGCGCGGGACCCCTTGCGGTCGCGGATCGTCCCGCCCACCCGGTCCCAGACGATGCGCGGCCGCAGCTCGCCGAACTCCTCGGAGGGGTAGCGGCCGTCGAGCATGTCGAGCACGTTCTCGAGCTGCGCGCGCGACAGCTCGGCGTACGAGTACGTGCGCGTGACCAGTGCGTGGAGCGCGTCGACCGGCACGGGGTCGTCGCTCGAGGCGGCGATCGCCACGATCTGCTGCGCGAGCACGTCGAGCGCGTTGCGCGGCACGACCGTGCGCTCGATCAGGCCCTCGCGCATGCGCTTCGCGACGACCGCGCACTCGAGCAGGTCGGCGCGGAACTTGGGGAAGATGCGGCCCTTGGCCGTGTCGGCGACGCCGTGGCCCGAGCGGCCGATGCGCTGCAGCCCGGCGGTGACGGACTTGGGCGACTCGACCTGCAGCACGAGGTCGACCGCGCCCATGTCGATGCCGAGCTCGAGCGAGGACGTCGCGACCAGGCAGGGCAGCTCGCCGGCCTTGAGCTGCTCCTCCACGACCAGCCGCTCCTCTCGGGCCAGCGAGCCGTGGTGCGCCCGGGCAATGGGCTCCTCGGCGAGCTCGTTGAGCCGCAGCGCCAGCCGCTCGGCGGCGCGCCGGTTGTTGACGAACACGATCGTCGAGCGGTGTTGGCGGACCTCGCGCAGCAGCTCGGGGTAGATCGCCGGCCAGATCGACTTGCGCGTCGCCTCCTGCCCGGCGAACGGGTCGAGGTCGAGGTCGCTCTGCCCCGGCTCGACCATCGACTCGACCGGCACGTGGATCTTCAGGTCGAGCGGCTTGCGCGTGCCGGTGTCGACGATCGTGCACGTCCGCTTCGGCCCGACCAGGAAGCGGCCGACCTCCTCGAGCGGGTTCTGCGTCGCGGACAGCCCGATCCGCTGCAGGTCGTTGCCGGCCGCCTCGGCGAGCCGCTCGAGCGTCAGCGCCAGGTGCGCGCCGCGCTTGGTCTGAGCGACCGCGTGGATCTCGTCGACGATCACCTGCTCGGCGCCTTCGAAGATCCTGCGCGCCTGGCTGGTCAGCATCAGGTAGAGCGACTCGGGCGTCGTGATCAGGATGTCGGGCGGGTGGCGGACCATCGCCGCGCGCTCGTTCTGCGGCGTGTCGCCGGTGCGGATGCCGACCCGGACGTCCGCGCCGATCCCGCGCAGCGGCGCGCGCAGGTTCTTCTCCACGTCATAGGACAGCGCCTTGAGCGGGGAGACATAGACGAGCCGCGTGCGGTCCTCGGACGGCTCGGCGACGAGCCGGTCGAGCGCCCATAGGAAGGCGGCGAGCGTCTTGCCGGAGCCGGTCGGCGCGGAGATCAGCGTGTGCGCGCCGGTCGCGATCGCCGGCCAGGCCTGTTCCTGGGCCGGCGTGGGCGCCTCGAATGCCCGCCCGAACCAATCGCGTACCTGGGGCGTGAAGGCATCGAGCGGCATCCGTCCAGCGTATTCACCGCGACTCGCCATCCCATGGTGCTGCCCGTACATGGTCGCCCTCGACCCGCGCCATCAGTTCCCGCAGCGCCGCGAGCTCCGCGCTCAACGCCGCGCGGCCGGCACGCGTCGACTTCACCCATGTGCGCGGCCGCTTGCCCTCGAAGCCCTTCTCGACCTTGACCAGCCCTGCCTCCTCGAGCACCGCGATGTGGCGCGACAGGTTCCCGTCGGTCAGCTCGAGCGCATTGCGCAGGTAGCCGAAATCGGCCCGCCCCGCCTCGCGCAGCACGGCCAGGATGCCGAGCCGCACGCGCTGGTGGACGGTGTCGTCGAGCCGCAGCGCGGGATGCGTCACGCGCGGCGCTCCCGCGCGAGTCCGGCGAGGCCGGCGGCGACCAGGAGGATGGCCAGTGCGAGCTGTGTCCAAAGCCCCTCGCTTCCCGGCTCGAGCACGAAGATCGCGGTCGCGACCGCGACAAACGCGACGCCGGCCGCGCCCATCGCAGCGTCGCGGTAGAGCGCCGCCAGCGCGAGCCAGCCGGCCGCGACGGGATACGCCCACGCGACCTTGCCGAACGTCCCGCTCGTGAGCGCGTTGACCACCGCGATGCCCGCGATGATCGCGATGAAGATCCCGAGCTCGGGGTCGGCGACCCGCGCCTCGGCGCCGAGCTCGCGCTCGCGCCGCATCTCGTGGCGCACGATCAGCCCGAGCCCGACCGGGATGCCGATCGCCCAGTACGCGATCGGCAGCGCCGGCCCGGACGAGACCGCCGCGCACAGCGTCGCGCCGGCGAAGAACAGGCCCGTGATGACGTTGCCGTACCCGAGCGGGTGGAGGTCGCGCCGCGTCTCCCTGCGCACCCGCTCGACCTCGCTCAGCGTCTGCTGCGCCTCGCTCGCTTGCATCGGAACCTCCGAATTTGCTTTGCATCGCAAAGCCACCGTACTGCAAATGACTTTGCAATGCAAAGTGAGCCGATACGGACCGTACGGTCCGGATCGTGGTACCGTTTCCGGACTCCCCAGTCCGCTTCCACGCCTCCCGGAATTCCAATGCCTCAACTCGAAGGACGTCCGCATCCGATGCGGAGCCTGCTGATCCTCAGCGTCTCCGCGCTTGCCTTCTCGCTCGCGCAGACGATGCTGATCCCCGCGCTCGGGGAGCTCACGTTCCAGCTCGGCACCGACGCCAGTGGGATCGCGTGGGTGCTGACCGGGTACCTGCTGGCGGCCGCGGTGGCGACGCCGATCGCCGGCCGGCTCGGCGACATGTTCGGCAAGCGCCGGCTGCTGGTGCTCTCGCTGGTGGGCTTCGGTCTGGGCTCCGGGCTCGCGGCGCTGGGCAACTCGCTGGAGATCGTGGTCGCCGGCCGCGTGATCCAGGGCCTCGGCGGCGGGATCTTCCCGCTCTGCTTCGGGATCATCCGCGACGAGTTCCCGCGCGAGCGCGTCGCCGGGAGCATCGGCCTGATCTCGGCGATCTTCGGCATCGGCGGCGGGGCGGGCCTGGTCGCCGGCGGGCTGATCGCCGACCACCTGTCCTACCACTGGATCTTCTGGCTCGGCGCGATCAGCGCGGCGGTGGCCGCGATCGCCACTTACGTGTGGGTGCCGGAGTCGCCCGAGCGCAAGCCCGGCCGCATCGATCTCCGCGGCGCCGCGCTGCTCGGGGTCGGCCTGGTGCTGCCGCTGATCGCGATCTCGCGCGCCAACGACTGGGGCTGGGGCAGCACGCGCACGCTCGTGCTGATCGCCGCCGGGCTGGCCGTGCTCGCGATCTGGGTCGCCGTCGAGCGGCGCACCGAGCAGCCGCTCGCCGACATCCCGACGCTGATCGAGCCGCCCGTGCTGCTGACGAACGTCGCCACGCTGCTCGTCGGCTTCGGCATGTTCGGCTCGTTCCTGCTGATCCCGCAGCTCGCCGAGCTGCCGGAGTCGACCGGCTTCGGCTTCGGGCTCGACGCCACCGGCGCCGGCCTGCTGCTGCTCCCGGGCGCGCTCGTGATGCTCCTCACCGGGCCGCTGTCCGGAGCGCTCGGCACCCGCTTCGGCTCCAAGCTGCCGCTCGCGCTCGGCGCCGCCGTCACGAGCCTCGGGCTGTTCCTGCTCGGGGTCAGCCACGGCTCCGAGCTGGCCGTGACCGCGTGGGCCACGGTCATGTCGGCCGGGATCGGCCTCGCGTTCGCGGCGATGGCGAACCTGATCGTCGAGGCGGTGCCGCCCGCGCAGACCGGCGAGGCGACCGGGTTCAACACGCTCACGCGCTCGGTCGGCGCGTCGGTCGGCTCGCAGGTCACGGCCGCGATACTGGCTGGGAGCGCGGTGGCCGGCAGCCCGCTCGCGACCGACGACGGCTTCACCACCGCGTTCCTGGTGAGCGCGGGGGTGGCCGCGCTGGCTGCGGCGATCGCGGTCGTCATCCCGCGCGGCGCCCACCAGACGATCCGCGCGCGAGCGACGCGCTCGGAGGCGGCGCTGGCGGAGCGATGAGCATCGAGGCGCTTCCCAAGCGCGCGGACGCCGTTCGCAATCGCGAGCGCGTCGTCGCCGCCGCCGCGGCGGTGTTCGCCGAGCGCGGGGTCGAGGCGAGCGTGCCCGACGTCGCCGCCCGCGCCGGCGTGGGCAAGGCGACCGTGTACCGGTCGTTCCCGACCAAGGAGCACCTCGTCGCCGCCGTCGTGATCGAACGCATGGAGGACTTCGCGCGCCGCGCCCGCGCGCTCCTCGACGAGCCCGACGCTGCGGCCGCGCTGCGCGAGCTGCTGACCGAGAAGGCGGTCGAGCACTGCGTCGACCGCCGGCTGGCGAGCGCGCTGCAGGCCGCCGCCAGCCCGGACCTGCTGGCCGAGGCGCGCACCAGCTTGTGGGACGCGGTCGGGGAGCTGATGGACCGCGCGAAGGCCCAGGGCACGATCCGCGAGGGCGCCACGTCGCAGGACCTGCGCGTGTTGTGGGGCGGCGCGGCGCGGATGCTGACCGCGGACGACGTGCACGACCCGGCCGAGTGGCGGCGCTACGCCGGGCTCGTGCTCGACGCGCTGCGCCCCTGAGCCGCGAGCGCACGGGCGCGCTCGAGCACGGCGTCGAGCATTCCCGGCGTCAGCTTGCCGGTGAACGTGTTCTGCTGGCTCGGGTGGAAGCAGCCGAGCATCGTCAGGTTGCCGGCGCGCGCCTCGGCGCCGTGGCCGAACCGCGGGCGTGGCCGTAGCGCCGGCGCCAGCTGCCGGAAGCCGGCATCCCACGCGAACGCGCCGAGGCAGACGACCACGCGTGCGCGCTCGAGCAGCGCCAACTCCGCGCGCAGCCAGTGCGCACAGTTGTCGCGCTCGGACGGCAGCGGCTTGTTGGCCGGCGGCGCGCAGCGCACCGCCGCCGTGATCCAGCAGTCACGCAGCGCCAGACCGTCGCCGGCGTGCACCGAGACGGGCTGGTTCGCGAAGCCCGCGCGATGCAGCGCGGCGAACAGGAAGTCGCCCGAGCGGTCGCCGGTGAACATGCGGCCGGTGCGGTTGGCGCCGTGAGCGGCCGGCGCGAGGCCGAGCAGCAGCACGCGCGCCGCGGGATCGCCGAAGCCGCCGACGGGCCGGCCCCAATACGTCTCGTCGCGGAACGCCGCCCGCTTCTCACGCGCGACCTGCTCGCGCCAGGCGACGAGGCGCGGGCAGCGGCGGCACTCGTGGATCTCGGCCTGCAGCGCTGCGAGCCGCCCGGCGCTCACGCCGGAGCTGCGTCGGCCGCGTGCATCAGGCCGAGCACGAGGCGCTCCACGACCGGCTCGAGGTCGCGGATGTCGTCCGGCTCGCCGGTGCGGATCTGGCGCGACGCCAGCTCCACCACCGCGCCGACGATCGCGAAAGCGTCGTGCGGCGAGGCGAGCCGCACGAGGCCGAACCGCACGGCGTCCTCGCGGTTGACCTCGTCGACGTACGCGGCGTACTCCGCGAGCACGCGGTCGCGTCGCTCGATCGCGCGCGGGCCGGCGCCGATGATCTCGACGAGCAGCGTCTGCGCCTCGTCGGGGAACGCGGCGAGCGCCTCGAGGAAGGTGTGGATGACCGCGCGCACGCGGCCCGCGCCGCCGGAGCCGGCGTGGTCGTCGCCGGTCCGCCGCATCGCCTCCAGCACGGCGGTGGTCGCGGCGTCGTGGAGCGCGATGATGCAGTCCTCTTTGTTGTCGAAGTGCTCGTAGAACGTGGCCTTCGACATGCCGGCCTGGCGCGCGATCGCCTCGGCCGTCGCGTCGGCGTACCCGACGCGGGCGAAGATCGCCCCCGCGGCCGCGTACAGGCGGCGGCGCTGGCGGTCCTGGCGGACCTCGAGCGGCGGGGCGTGGCGGCCCCGCGGGGATGTATCGCGCTCCTGCTCACGCATCGCGCCGCGATGGTAACCGGGTCACTACCCTCTGGGCGCAGCATGCGCCGCTCGCTCTTCGCCCTCCCGCTCGTCCTCGCCGCGCTCACGGCGGGCTGCACGAGCAGCTCGACGTCGTCGAGCGACTTCCAGGGCGAGCAGCAGCAGGTGGCCGACGTCGTCGAGAAGCTGCAGTCGGCCGGCGAGACCGGCGACGCGCGCGAGATCTGCGAGGACGTGCTCGCCAAGTCGCTCGCCGATCAGATCAGGGCGGCGGGCTCTACGTGCGAGCAGGAGCTCGACAAGGCGATCAAGGACGCCGACGACTTCGACCTCGAGGTCGAGTCGGTCACGATCGACGGTGATCGCGCGACCGCCCGCGTGAAGGGCCAGGACCGCGGCGAGGATCGCGTGCGCACGTTCGAGTTCGAGCGCGAAGGGTCAAGCTGGCGCGCGACGAGCCTCGGCGCCTAGCCCGCCTCTTCCACGAGGCACGAGTTCGGCCCGATCACGGCGGCGACGATCAGCTTGACGCCTTGGGCGGCGGCGCGTGCCCGGGCGATTCGCTTCGCGCTCGCCACGTCGCCCGCGAGGACGTTCTCGTGCCACCGCGCGAGCGTCTGCTGATCGAGTCCGACGATGAGGTAGGTCACGGCGCCGACGCTACGGGCGCGCGCCGGGCTCCGCTGTCACGATCCTGCGCAGCTCGCTCGGCGTCGTCCCGAACAACGCCCTGAAACGGGCGCTGAGGTGGCTGTGGTGGGCGAAGCCGAGGTCGCTCGCGAGCCGCGCGAGGTCGCGCTCGCCGCCGGCGACCCGTTCCGCGGCGAGCGCCAGCCGCAACCGCGTCAGGTGGCGTGCGATCGTCTCGCCGGTCGCCGCCCGGAACTGGCGCGCGAGGTGGAAGGGCGAGCAGCGCACCGCGGCGGCGACGGCGTCCAGCCGCCACGGCGCGGTCGGTTCGGCGGCCAGTAGTGCGCGGACCTCGTCGGCGCGCCGTGCCGCTGCGGGCGCGGCCGGCGGCAGCGCCCGGGCGTCGGCGGCGACGTCGGCGAGCAGCAGCAGCGCGCCCTCGTCGGCGGCCAGCGGATCCGCGCCGCGGCGCAGCTCGGCGGTGAACAACGCGGCGCGGCGCTGTGTCGACGGACGCAGCGGGGCAGCGAGCGCGCGCCGGGCGCCGACCGCCTCCTCCATCACGTCGGGCGCGAACTCGAGCGCCGTGCAGGCGTCGCCGTGGCCACCGGGGTGGCTGACGCGGTACTCCTCATCCGCGCCGAGCAGCACCGCGGTAGTCGCATCGGCGACGGTGACGCTGTCGCGCCGGTGGACGGCGAACACGCCGCGGCGGGGCACGATCAGCTGCGGCTCCGCGCTCCACTCCGTCGCGCCGCGGGGCGACCGCGGCGCGGCGCACGCCACGTCGGCGACGCGCGCGCTCGTGCTCGCATGGAGCACGCGGACGTGGATTTGCTTCATCGCAGATCCAGACGTTCAGTCGCCCAGTGTTCTTCCGTACTGGCGCTCGTAGTAGGCGCGGTAGTCGCCTGAGCGGATCGGCTCCCACCAGGCGGTGTTGTCGCGATACCAGGCGACCGTGCGGTCGAGACCCTCGTCGAAGCGCACCCGCGCCTCCCAGCCGAGCGCGCGCACCTTCTCGGAGCCGAGCGAGTAGCGCCGGTCGTGGCCGGGGCGGTCGGTGACGTACTCGATCAGGTCCTCGGAGGCGCCCGCGAGCGCGATGATGCGCCGGACGACGTCGAGGTTGACCGCCTCGTCCGGGCCGCCGACGTTGTACGTCTCCCCCGGCGCGCCGTGCGCGAGCACGTGGCCGATGCCGCGCGCGAAGTCCTCCACGTAGATCCAGTTGCGCACCTGCTGTCCGTCGCCGTAGACCGGCAGCGGGTCGCCGTGCAGCGCGTTGAGCACCATCAGCGGGATCAGCTTCTCCGGGTACTGGTACGGCCCGTAGTTGTTCGAGCCGCGGCAGATCAGCGCCTCGAGCCCGTACGTGTGGTGGTAGGAGGCGACGAGCAGATCCGCGCCGGCCTTGGACGCGCTGTACGGCGACGACGGCTGCAGCGAGGACTCCTCGGTGAACGAGCCGCGCTCGATCGAGCCGTACACCTCGTCGGTCGAGACCTGGACGTAACGGACGCCGCGCTCGCGCGCCGCCTCGAGCAGCACGAACGTGCCGAGCGCGTGCGTCGTGATGAACGCGTCCGGCTCCGCGATCGAGCGGTCGACGTGCGTCTCCGCCGCGAAGTTGACGACGGCGTCCGCGCCGGCGATCGCGTCCGCGACCGCGCCCGCGTCCTCGATCCCGGCGTGGACGAACGCGAAGCCCGGTCGGTCGCGCAGGTCGGCCAAGTTCGCCTCGCGCCCCGCGTAGGTCAGCTTGTCGAGCACGGTGACGGCGTCGCCGTGCTCGAGCATGCGCTGACGGACGAAGTTCGAGCCGATGAAGCCGGCTCCGCCGCAGACGAGCAGCTTCATGCGGTGACTCCCAGTTCGAGGTACGCGTTCAGGCCGTCCTGCCACGGGGGCAGGACCGGTGTGTCGGAGCGCTCCGAGCGCAGGACGGAGTAGGCGGGGCGCGGCGCCGGCCGGTCGAGGTCGGCGCTGCGGCCGCGATGCAGCGTGACGTCGGCGCCGGTCGCGGAGAACGTCGCCGCGGCGAGGTCGTACCACGAGCACTCGCCGCCGCCGGCCACATGGCGCAGGCCGCCGAGGCGGTGCTCGGCGATTGCGACGAGAGCGTGCGCAAGGTGACCCGTGAACGTCGGGCAGCCGAGCTGGTCGTCGACGACGGTCAGCTCGTCGCGCTCACGCGCGAGCCGCAGCATCGTGGCGACGAAGTTGCCGCCGTGCGAGCCGAACAGCCACGCCGTCCGGACGATCGCGTGGGTACCCGGCGCGTGCTCCGCGACGGCCAGCTCGCCGGCGAGCTTCGAGCGCCCATAGGCGCTCTGCGGTCCGGTCGGCGCGGACTCGAGGTACGGGCTCGTCGCCGTGCCGTCGAACACGTAGTCGGTCGACGGCTGGATGATGAACGCGCCGGCGCGGGCGGCCGCGGCCGCGACGTGTCCGGCGGCGACACCGTTCAGCTCGGTCGCCTCGCGCTCGTGCGCCTCGGCGCCGTCGACGTCGGTCCAGGCGGCGCAGTTGACGACCGCGTCGGGGTGCGCTGCGGCGACCGCGACGTCGACGGCGGCGGCGTCGCGGATGTCGAGCTCGCGCCGCGAGAGCGGGGTGACGCCGTGGCCGGCGCGCTCGGCGGCGGCGGCGACGTCGTGGCCCAGCATGCCCGCGGCGCCGGTCAGGAGCAGGCGCATTGGGGCTATTCCTAGCAGCGCAGCGACCCCACCGTCATCGCCGCTTCGCCGTTGCGGTCGCCCGGGCGCTCGCGTACAGCGGGCAGTGAGGGGAGCGGGATCGGCCGCGGCGCATGCTCTGTTGCGCCCTGAAGTCGCTATCCGACCTTAACGCGCAACGGAGCACGACTTGCCGTTGAGCGGGATCGACCCGCCGAGGCGCCCGCTCCGGCGCAGCGGGATGTTTGAGTCCGCCGCGGCGGTTGGCCCGGCGCTCGCGTACGGCGGCAGTGAGGGGAGCGGGATCGGCCGGTCCGCGACGCCGAACGTCGGTGAGCCGGGCGTATACGGGGTGCTGCCCGACGTTCGGCGTCATCGCGCGAGCGGACCGGCCGATCCTGCACTCCTCAATGCCCGCCTCACGAACGCCGGTGCCGAGCAGCGCGCGGAGTCACCACCTACCGGACACGCAGCGCGAGCGCCAGCTCGAAGCGCGCATCGGGATCCTCGAGCCGGTCGCCGAACAGGTCGCGCAGCTGGCGCACGCGGTAGCGGACGGTCTGGGGATGGACCCCGAGCGCGGCCGCGACCGCCTGCACCTGCCCGGGTCGGTCGAGCCACGCCGCGAGCGTCTCCCGCAACCGCGCCCGCGGCCCCTCGGGCAGGTCGTCGAGCGGGGCCAGCCGGCTGGCCGCGAGGTCCGCGGCGATGGCCGGATCGGCGGCGAGCAGCAATTGTGCGAGGTGGTCGTCGGCGAGGACCAGCCCGGTATGCGCCGACGAGCCGGCGGCGGCGGATGAGCCGGCGGCGGCGGATGAGCCGGCGGCGGCGAGGTGCCGGCGGCGGCGGAGGTGCCGGCGGCGGCGGATGCTGGCGGCGGCGAGCCGGCGCGCGACCCGCGGCGGACTGGCGGCGGCTGCCCGCGGCGGGCGCGTCTAGCCGCCCGGCGGCGGCGAGGCGCTGCGTCGCGATCGCGCGGCGAGCGGACACGCCGCTGCGCGCCCACTGGACCGCCGGGCCGAGCGCGGCCGGGCGCTCCTCGACCGCGGCCTCGAGCCGGCGGCGCCTTCCCGGCGCGTCGGGATCGGGAATGAACACGAGCGCGGCGCCGAACGCCTCGGCGCCGATCGCGCCCTCGCCGAGCCGGCGGGCGAGCCGGGCCGCGATCGAGTCGAGCAGCGCCTCGCCGGGCGCGCCGTCCGCCTCGGTCGCCACCACGAGCGCCGCCACGCCGCCGCGCGGCAGCGTCCAGACCGCCGCGGCCGCCGCCGTGCGGATCGCCTCCTGGCCGACCGGCGGATCCTGCGCGAGCAGCCGCACCAGTCGCCGCCGGCGCCGCTCGCTCTCGCCGGCCGCCGCGGTCTGCTCCTCCGCGTAGCCCTCGGCCGACTCGGCCGACAGCTCGTCGATGTACGCCCAGATCGCCTCGCCGAGCGCGTAGATCGCCGGCGGCGACAGGCCGCCGGCGACGCCCGCCTCGACGAACCGGCGCCACGCGAGGCGTGCGCCGACCCGGTAGGCCGCCAGCAGCGCTTCGAGGCTGCGGCCGGAGTGGAACTCGCCGCGGCCGAGGTCGACGTACGTGCGGCGCGACTCGGTCGCGTCAGGCTCCGGGTCCGCGAGCAGGTCGACGAAGCGGTTGAACGCGACCTCGACGCCGAGCCGCACGACCTGCCCGAACGCGCCCTCCATCGCCCGCGCGTAGCCGGGCACCTCGCGGGCGATCGCCGCGATCGTCTCGTCCGCGAGGCCCGGCAGCACGGGGCGCAGCACCTCCGCGGCCTCCGGCGGGACCGCCTCGTACGGTCGCGACGTCGTGTGCATTGTCACGAGGCTACAGATTCAGCGGGTGCGACTGGCGCATGCAACCGAGGAAGCGCGCGGGCTTGGGTGTATCACTCAAGCCATGACGAGGGTGCACAAGCTGCTCAACCTCGCCGCGGTGGTGTTCCCGTTCCTCGCGTTCGTGAGCGCGATCGTGCTGCTGTGGAACACCTGGGTCGACTGGAGCGACCTCGCCGTACTGGCGATCATGTACGTGCTGACCGGCTACGGCGTGACGCTGGGCTTCCACCGGCTGCTGACGCATCGCTCGTTCCAGACGTTCAAGTCGGTCGAGTACACGCTCGCGGCGGTCGGCTCGATGGCCGTCCAGGGCCCGGTCATGACATGGGTAGCCGACCACCGCAAGCATCACGCGCATACCGACAAGGAGGGCGATCCGCACTCCCCGCACGGTCACGGCGGCGGCATCAAGGGCGCGCTCGCCGGGCTCTGGTACGCGCACATGGGCTGGCTGTTCGACCGCGCCGGCCAGGCCCCGCCCGAGCGCTACGCGAAGGACCTCTACGAGGACCGCGGCATGCGCCTGATCCAGAAGAGCTTCCCGCTGTTCGTGCTCGCGGGCTTCGTGATGCCGTTCGGTCTGGGCTGGCTGATCGGCGGCACGCTCATGGACGGGCTCACCGGCGCGCTGTGGGGCGGCGCTGTGCGGATCTTCCTGCTCCACCACGTGACCTGGTCGATCAACTCGGTCTGCCACTTCTTCGGCACGCGCCGGTTTGCCGTAGACGACCACTCGACCAACGTGTTCTGGCTCTCGCTGTTGTCGTTCGGCGAGTCCTGGCACCACAACCACCATGCGTTCCCGCGCTCTGCCGTGCACGGGCTGCGCTGGTGGGAGGTCGACCCGACCGCGTGGATCGTCCGGGGGATGAAGCGCCTGAAGCTCGCCTGGAACGTGATCGAGATCACGCCTGAGCGGCAGCGCCAACGCCTGGCCTAGACCATGCAGTAACATGCACGTTCGTGCAGGAACGTGCAGAAACCCACCTACTGTCCGCGGAGCGCCGCCAGGCCATCCTGGACGTGCTGAATCGCGACGGGAAGGTGGTCGCGGCCCGCCTCGTCGAGCAGCTCGGCGTGTCGGAGGACACGATCCGGCGCGACCTGCGCGAGCTCGCCGCCCAGGGACTAGTCCAGCGCGTGCACGGCGGCGCGCTGCCGCCCGCGCCGCAGCCGGGCTCGTTCGCGCACCGCCGGGAGCGGTGGACCGACGAGAAGGCCGCGCTCGCCCAAGCCGCCGTCGGCGTGCTCGCCCAGGCGCGCGTCATCCTGCTCGACGGCTCGACCACCAACCTCGAGCTGGCGCGCCGGCTGCCGGCGGACGTGCCGCGCACGGTGCTCACCAACTCCCCGCCGATCGCCGCCGCGCTGGCCGACCACCCCACCGCCGAGGTCGTGATGATCGGCGGACGGCTCGACAAGTCCTCGCAGGTCACCGTCGGCGCGAGCGCCGTCGACTTCATCCGCTCGATCCGGGCCGACGCCGTCGTGCTCGGCGTCTGCGCGCTGCACCCCGATGCAGGGCTCTCGACCGACGACCTCGAGGAGGCGCACGTCAAGCGCGCGATGGTCGAGGCGAGCGCGGACGTGATCGCCCTCGCCACGTCGGACAAGCTGCGCGCCGGCAGCCCGTACCTCGTCGCCCCGGTCGCCGAGCTCACCCACGTGGTCGCCGAGAGCGACGCCCCCGACGAGCTGCTCGATCCATACCGCGCCCTCGGCGTGACGGTGACGCGCGCGTGAGCCCACGCTGGGCGACCACCGGCGTGTTCGTCGTGAACGGCGCGGCGATCGGCACCTGGATTGCGCAGATCCCGTGGATCCAGGACCGCTTCGACCTCTCCAAGAGCGCGATGGGCCTGGTGATCGTCGGGATGGGGATCGCCGTGATCCTCGCCTTCCCGGTCGCGGGCCAGGCGATCGTCCGCCACGGCTCCGAGCGCGTCGTCTGGGTGGGCGGGATCGCGACCGCGCTCGCGGTGAACCTGCCCGTGCTCGCGCCCGCGCCGATCCTCGTCGCACTCGGCCTGTTCGTGCTCGGGGCGTCGTCCGCCACCCAGGACGTCTCCATGAACAGCCACGGCGTCAAGGTGGAGAAGGACCTCGGGAGGCCGATCATGTCGTCGCTGCACGCCGGCTGGGCGTTCGGCGGGATGGCGGGCGCCGGGTTCGCGGCAGCCTGCAGCGCGGCCGGGCTCGACCCGCGCATGAGCGTCGCGATCGCCTCGGCGCTGCTGCTCGTGCTCCTGTTCTTCACGGCGAGCCGGATCGGCCACGGCTCCGCCGCCGAGGGCGACGACGCGCAGAACTTCGCGCTGCCCTCGCGCGGCGTCGTGCTGCTGGCGATCCTCTGCCTGCTCGTCATGGTCACCGAGGGTGCGATGGCGGACTGGGGCGGGCTCTACCTGCGCCAGGACCTCGGCGCGAGCGCCGCGCTCGCCGCGCTCGCGTACTCGTTCTTCACCGCCGGCATGACGCTCGGGCGCATCGTGGGCGACGGGATCAACCGCCGGATCGGCGCGGTCGCACTGCTGCGCTGGGGAGCGATCCTGACCGGTGTCCCGCTCGGCGCGATGCTGCTGATCGGCCAGCCGGCGGCCGCTTTGGTCGGGCTGTTCCTCGTCGGACTCGGCGTCGCCAACGGCGTACCGCTGATGTTCAGCGCCGCGGGCCGCCAGCCCGACACGCCGCCCGGGCCGGGCATCGCGGCGGTCTCCTCGATGGGCTCGATCGGCTTCCTCGCCGGGCCACCGGTGATCGGGGTGCTCGCCGACGTGACCTCGCTGCCGTGGGCGCTCGCGACGCTGATCCTCGGCGCCGTCGTCGTGTTCGCGCTCGCCCGCCGTGCGACCGCGCGGACAGAGCCGGAGGCGGCGGTCGTCGAGCGCGACGCGCGCAGCGAGGCGTACTACGAGGCGGCCGTGCGATGACGTTCGCGGCGGTCATCTCCGACCTCGACGGCGTGCTCGTCGACTCGTCCGCCGCGGTCAGCCGCGCCTGGGCGCGCTGGGGGAAGCGGCACAGCATCGACGGCGCCGCGATCCAGGCGGCCAACCACGGCAGGCCGAGCCGGGCGGTCGTCGCCGAGCATGTCGCGCCCGAACTCGTCGACGCCGAGGCGGCGTGGGTGCTCGAGGCCGAGATCGGCGACACGGAGGGCGTCGTCGGGTACCCCGGCGCGGCGGCGGTGCTCGCGCTGCCGGTCGTCGCGATCGCGACCTCGTGCGAGGCGCCGCTCGCCCGCGTGCGGCTCGCCGCCGCGGGCCTCGCCGCGCCCGACGTCCTCGTCTCCTCCGACCACGTGGCGCACGGCAAGCCGGCGCCGGATCCCTACCTGCTGGCGGCCGAGCGGCTCGGCGTCGACCCCGCGCAATGCCTCGTGCTGGAGGACGCGCCGAGCGGGATCGCGGCCGGCCGGGCCGCCGGCATGACCGTGTGGGCGGTCACGACCACGCACGCGGCCGGCGAGCTGGCGGCGGCGCACCGGATCGCGGCCGGCCTGCCCGAGCTGCTGACCGACCTCAGCCGTCGAGCAGCGTGAGCAGGTACTCGCCGTAGCCGCTCTTGACGAGCGGCTGCGCGAGCGCACGGAGGTCCGCGTCGGAGATGAACCCCTCGCGCCAGGCGATCTCCTCGGGCGAGCCGATCCGCAGCCCCTGGCGCTCCTCGATCACGCGCACGAACTCCGCCGCCTGCATGAGCGAGTCGAACGTGCCGGTGTCGAGCCACGCCGTGCCGCGGTCGAGCACGCCCACCCGCAGCTTGCCGCGCGCGAGGTAGGCACGGTTGACGTCGGTGATCTCGATCTCGCCGCGCGCGCTCGGCTTGATGCCGCGCGCGATCTCGACGACGTCGTTGTCGTAGAAGTAGAGCCCGACGACCGCATACTTGGACTTCGGCCGCGCCGGCTTCTCCTCGATCGAGACCGCGTGGCGCTGCTCGTCGAACTCGACCACCCCGTAGCGCTCGGGGTCGGCGACGTGGTACGCGAACACGGCACCGCCGTCGGGATCGGTCAGCTGCTTGAGCTGCTCGCCGAGGCCGTAGCCGTAGAAGATGTTGTCGCCCAGGATCATCGCGACGGCGTCGTCGCCGATGAAGTCGGCGCCGACGATGAACGCGTCGGCGAGCCCGCGCGGCTCGGCCTGCGTCACATACACGAAGCGGCAGCCGAACTGGGAGCCGTCGCCCAGCAGGCGACGGAACTGCTCCTGGTCGACCGGCGTCGTGATGATCAGGATCTCGCGGATCCCCGCCAGCATCAGCGTCGAGAGCGGGTAGTAGATCATCGGCTTGTCGTAGACCGGCATGATCTGCTTCGAGATTCCCTGCGTGATCGGGTACAGGCGCGTTCCCGATCCCCCGGCGAGGATGATCCCCTTCAATAGGTGCCTCCCAGCTTGCGGTGGTCCCAGCTCGCGCGGCGGCGCTCGACGAACTGCAGGCCGACGCGCTTGGGCGCCTGCGTGCGCATCGCGGCCGCCAGGTCGGCACCGCCGTAGCGGACGCCGAGTTCGGCCCCCAGCGCCGCGACGGTGTCGAGATCGCGGTGGATGACCGCCTCGCAGGCGAGCATCACGCCGCGCAGCTCGGCGTACTCGGTCCCGGTCTCGACCTGCAGCGTGCAGCGGCGGTCGCGCTCGAGGTTGCGCGCCTTCTGCGACTTCGCGTAGGTCCAGGCCCACAGCTCGCCGTCCCTGATCACGTACCAGAGCGGCATCAGGTGCGGCCAGCCGTCGCGGCCGTTCGTCGCGCACGTCACCGTGCGCGACTCCTCGAGCAGGACCGCCACCTCGTCGGCGGTCATCACGATCTGCGCGCGGCGGCTCACCGCGAGGAGGGTGTCAAAAGCCGCTCGGCGGCGGCGAGGACGTGCTCGCGCACGTCGGCGGGCTCGAGGACGGCGGCGTCGCCCGCCTCCTTGAGGATCTGCTTGACGAGGTAGCGCTCGCCCTTGAACGCCCACTCGACGATGATCGCGCCGTCGTCGAGCTCGGCCAGCACGGTGCGATCCTCGGCGATCCAGCGCGCGTGCTCGGGCGAGATCCACACGTGCGCGACGCGCGAGCCCTCGACCTCGCCGGTCCGCTGCCAGCCCTCGACGTCGGCGATCGCGTCGAGGTCGGGCCGCCGCTCGTAGCGCTGGTCGAGCACGTCGATCCGCTTGATCCGGTCCAGCCGGAAGCTGCGCATGTCGTCCTTCACCGGGTCGAACACGCGCACGTACCAGCCCTCGCGGCTGTTGATCAGCGCGTACGGCTCGGCGATCCGCGTGGAGAACTCGTCCTCGTTCTCGGCGTAGTACTCGAGCTCGATCAGCCGGCCCGCCTCGATCGCCTCGCCGACCTGCCGCGCGATCGCGTCGTCGGTGCGCGCGTTGGAGACCAGCAGGCCCTCCTTCGCGATGTCGCCGAGCGCCCGCTCGAGCTTGTCGCGCGCGGTCGGCAGGTGCTCGGACAGGTGGACGCCCAGCAGCTCGATCGCGGCCAGCAGCGCCCGCGCCTCGATCGGGAGCAGCCGCGCCGGGCGGTCGAACGTGTCGGAGTACGGCTCCGGGTCGACCTCGATCTCGCCGCTCGGCAGGACCTCGGCATAGAGCACGTACGCGCCGCCGCCGAAGTTGACGACGTTGAGCACCGCGACGTCCTCGCGCAGCTCCTGCGGCGACATCTGCAGCCGCTCGCACACCTCGGCGGCGTCGAGGCGTTCCCCGGCGCGACCGGCCCGGATCAGCACGGACGCGAGCGTGACCAGCCGCGCGAAGCGCTCCGGGCGGATGCCGGCCGCCTCGCGCTCGCGCGTTCCGTCGTTGCGCTCGACGATCGGCGCGGGCCTGCGGCCCGCCTCCACGGACACGAACGGCTCGCCGCGGTGCAGCTCGGCGACCCGGTCGAGCCGCCGGTGCAGCTCCTCCGCCAGCTCCGGCGGGCCGAGCACCCGGACGTGCTGCTCGTAGCCGATCGCCCACGCGAGCACGAGCCGCGAGATCGCGTACGGCGTGCGGAATATGCGGCCGCCCTCTTCGGCCTCGGTCAGCTCCCCGTAGCGCCCGAAGTTGCGCTCGACGTGCCACGCGATCCGGTCCGAGACCCAGATCTCGGCCGTCTCGCGCGCCTCGCCGAGCTGCCACGGGATGCGGTTGGCGTAGCGGCGCGGGTCGAAGTCGTCGGGGCGCTGGAAGTCGTGCTCGGCCTTGGTCGCGTACGCGACCTTGCCGCGGATGCGCGAGAGCCGGAACACGCGGATGTCGCCGCGCTCGTGGGAGTAGCCGACGAGGTAGAACTGCCCGCCCTCGAACAGCAGCTCGTACGGGTCGACCTTGCGCAGCGCGGTCTCGCCGCGCTGCATCGTGAAGTACTCGAACTCGATCCGCTTGCGCCGGTAGATCGCCGTGTCGACCTTCGCCAGCCGCGCCGACAGCTCGCCGCCCCCGGCCGACCCGGTGATGCCGAGGCCGATTGCGCGCTGGGCCGGGGAGCCGAGCGGGCTGGGACGGCCCCAGCTCAGCTGCTGGAGCGCCAGCCGCAGCGGCTCGGCGTAGGCGAACTCGCCGTCGAGCAGCGCCAGCGCGGTCTGCAGCGCGGCCAGCTCGGCGTCGGTGAACTCCACGGCGGGCAGGAAGAAGGCCTCCGGAGCGAGCGAGTAGTTCTCCTGCTCGGAGAAGCCGTCCGCGGGCCGGTCGACCGAGAGATGGATGCCGAGCGAGTCCAGCTCGGCCCGGTCGGCGTAGAAGCGCCGCGCGAACGCGTCCTCGGTCATGTCCGAGTAGCCCTCCACGTCGCGCCGGATCTCCGTGGCCGTCACCGGTCGCCGCTCGGCCATCAGATACGAGATCAGGCTGAGCTGGCGGATCAGCTTCTCGGTGTCCTTGGCCACGAAGCCCACCATAGAGCGCGGCCTGTGGCGGGGCGGGCGGCATAGGCTGTCACGGCACGAAGATTCCGCGCTGTTTGCGAACTGGCGGGGGAATAGGGTTCTGGTGGCATCTGCCGATACACACAAAGTCGTGTCGCTGCGCCTCGTCCTCATCGAAGACCACCAGGCGCTCCGGGAAGGGCTGGAGCTGCTCCTCGGCCGCGAGGGGTGCGACGTCGTCGGCACCGCGGGCACGGCGGCGGAGGGGCGGCGGCTCGTGGACGAGCTGGCGCCGGACGTCGCGCTGGTCGACATCCGCCTCGGCGACGACGACGGCATCGAGCTCACGCGGCGGCTGCTGCGCGACGACCCCGAGCGCCGGATCGTGCTCTACACCGGCTCCTCGGAGGAGGAGCTGCTGTTCAGCGGCCTCGACTCCGGCGCCCGCGGCTACGCACTGAAGGACGGCTCTCCGCGCGAGCTGGTCGACGCGCTCTCGCTCGTCGCGCGGGGCGGCAGCTACGTCGACCCGCGGCTGCGCCCCGCGCTGCTCTCGCGCCGCTCGACCGAGCGCCTGCCGTCGCTCTCCAACCGCGAGCGCGAGATCCTCGACCTGCTCGCCCAGGGCCTGACCGGCGAGCAGGTGGCCGAGCGCCTCGTGCTGTCGGCGGAGACCGTCAAGACGCACATCCGCAACGCGATGGGCAAGCTCGAGGCGCACACGCGCGTGCACGCGATCGCGATCGCGCTGCGCGAGGGCTTCATCTCGCCGCCCGACGGTGCCGGTCTCGCCCGTGGCTGAGCCCGAGGGTCCCAACCGGCTGCGCCACGACCTGCGCACTCCGCTGACCGTGGTGATCGGGTTCGCCGAGCTGCTCGCGAGCGACCGCGAGCTGACCGACGACCAGCGCCGCGACTACGCCACGCGCGTGCTGAACGCCGGCGTCGAGATGCGCGAGCTGATCGACGCCGCCCAGCTCGACTGAGCTACGCCGCCTCGCGGTCGGCGAAGAACGCGCCGCCGCCGAGCGCGCGGTCGTAGCCCGACCAGCGCGAGCCGTCCGGCAGCTGCTTCTCCAGCCGGTCGAAGGAGCCGAGCCGGCCGCCGAGGTTGTCGATCATGTGCACGAGCGTCGCCTCGCGCGTGCACGGCACGACCGGCGAGCCGTGCTCGAGCGCGCCGTGGTGGCTGAGGATGATGTGCAGCACGGCCGCCGCGAGGTCAGCGGGGAAGCCCGGGAGCTCGTCGATCAGGCGGCGCACGCGGTAGTAGCCGAGCGGGATCTCGCCCTGCAGCTTGCCCGCGTCGGTCAGGTCGATCGCCAGCGGGTCGGCGGTATAGGCGTCGAGCTTGCCGACGTCGTGCAGCAGCGCGCCGGTGATCGCGACGTCGCGGTCGATCCCCGGGAACGTGGCCGAGATCGAGGAGACCGACTGCGCGACGGTCAGCGAGTGCTCGAGCAGTCCGTGGCGGTACGCCTGGTGGTAGCGCTTGGCGGCCGGCGCGTCGCGGAAGCGCGGCCACGTGTCCGACTCGGGGCCGACCAGCGCGTCGAGCAGCTCGCGCAGGTGCGGGTTCTGGATCGTCGCGATCAGGTCGCGCAGGTCGGCCTCCATCTGCGCCGCGTCGCGCGGCGGCCCGTCGAGCAGCGCGTCGTAGTCGATCTCGTCGGCGCGGGCGGCGCGCAGCGCGCTGAGCGCGATCTCGCCGTCGCTGTAGCGCCCGCGCACACGGACCGCGGCGCCATGCTCGTACGCCGCCGCTTCGCCGTCGGGCAGCGCCGCTGTCACGGTGCCGCTGCGGTCGCCGAGCACGAGCCTGCGCTGCCCGCCGCCGCGCAGCTCGCGCACGAGCAGGACCAGGTCCAGTTCCTGTCCGTCGATCAGCTCACGCAGCAGCATCGCGTCGGAAGGTAGTTCCGGGACCGGACGGGATGGCAAGATGCGCGACGTGGAGCGTTCGGCTCTCATCACCGGGGGGACCGGCGCGCTCGGGCGCGCGGTCGTCGGCGCATTCGTCGCGAGCGGCTGGCAGGTCGTCGTGCCGGACCTCGCGCCGGCCGACCTGGAGGGAGCGGAGGTCGTCGAGGCGGACCTCACCGACGCTGCGGAGGCCGCGCGGGTCGTCGCGCTCGCGCGCGAGCGCGCCCCGTTGCAGGCGCTCGTCAACCTCGTCGGCGGTTTCGCGGCCGACCAGCCCGTCGCGACCACGCCGCTCGAGGTGTTCGAGGCCCAGTTCGCGCTCAATCTCCGCCCCACGTACCTCGTCACCCAGGCGGCGCTCCCCGCGCTCGTCGCCGCGGGCGGCGGCGCGATCGTCTGCATGTCGTCGCGCTCCGCGCTGTACCCGTTCGCCGGCGCGTCCGGTTACTGCGCGTCAAAGGCGGCGGTGATGACGTTCGTGCAGGTCGTCGCGCGCGAGCACGCCGCCGACGGCGTGCGCTGCAACGCGGTGCTGCCGTTGGTGATCGACACGCCCGCCAACCGAGCGGCGATGCCGCCTGAGCAGCACGCGAAGCTGACGCCGCCGGAGCAGATCGCGGCGGTGATCCGGTTCCTCTGCAGCGACGAGTCGGCGCCCACGACCGGCGCCGCGATCCCCGTCTACGGCGGGCCGTGATCAGCCGCCGTAGAACCTGATCGCCTTGTCGGCCAGCGCGCGCGTGCGGCGCTCGTTGCCGACCGCGTTGAACAGGATCGCGACGCCGGGGATGAGCCGTCCGGCCAGCTTGCGCGCCGAGCGGATGCCGAGCATCTTCGCCAGCCGCAGCGCGAGCGCCTCCTCACGCTGCACCCGCGAGCCGATGTACGCCTCCACGACCGTCGAGCCGATCCCGTCGAGCGCGCGGCGCGCGGTCACCGGGTCGGGGTAGAAGTCGAATATGACGAGCGCCTCGGCCGGGCGCATCGGGTCCCTCGGGTCGTAGCCGTAGGCGGCGGCGACGTAGAAGACGAGGCGCGACTGGATCCAGGCGAGCGCGACCAGGTCCGGCACCATCGTCACGACCCCGCCGACGCCGGTCGCCGCGCCCTCGAAGCGCGCGAGCGTCGCGTGGCGCTTCTTCGCCATCTTCCCGAGCTCCTTCGGCGCGACCTTGAAGCGGGAGCGCTTCTCGTTCGCCCACCGCTCCGCCTGCGGCCCGAACGACTTCGCGGCGGCGAGCGAGATGTGCTCCGGCGCGCGGATCGGGTCCAGCCGCAACCGGTCCCAGAGGCCGGGAGGCAACTCTCGTGCCGAGGCCGCGTATTCCATCCCCGGCAGGGTAGGCGAGCGGCCGCCATCATCTCCTCGCGAGATGTTCAGGGTCCCGAGCGCCACCCACGCGATCACCGCCGCCGCCAACCTCTACGACGCGACGCTGCGCGGCGGCATCGCCGACATGCGCAGGATGCCGTCGGAGCTGATCGACGAGGGGCCGCAGCGGCGCGTCCACCGATACCTCCCGCTGCGCCGGGCGGGGAGCTCGCTCCCGGTGCTGCTCGTGCCGCCGCTCGCGGCGCCCGCGGTCTGCTTCGACCTGCGCCGCGGCTGCTCGGTCGCCGAGCACCTGCTCCAGCGCGGGCACGAGACCTACCTCGTCGACTACGGCCCGGTGGGCTTCAGCGACCGCTCGCTGGGTCTCGAGCACTGGATCGAGGACGTGATCCCGAGCGCGGTGCGCGCGGTCTCGGCCGCTGCGGGCGACCGGCCGGTGCAGCTCGTCGGCTGGTCGCTGGGAGGCATCCTCGCGCTGCTCGCCTCGTGCGCGGATCCGCGCCTGGCCGTGGCGTCGACCGCGCTCGTCGGGAGCCCGTTCGACTTCTCGCGCGTGCCGCTGGTCGCGCCGCTGCGGCCGATCGCGGCGCTCACCCAGGGCCAGGTCGTGACCCAGCTCTATCGGCTCCTCGGCGGCGCGCCGGCGCCGCTGGTCAAGCGCGGCTATCAGCTCGTGGGCATCGACAAGTACGTGCTGAAGCCATGGACGATCCTCCGCAACATCAACGATCGCGACCTGCTCGCGCAGATCGAGGCGGTCGACGCGTTCATGGACGGCATGCACGCGTACCCCGGCCGCACGTTCGGCCAGCTGTATCACCGCTTCTTCCGCACCAACGACCTCGCCGACGGCCGGCTGGCGCTGTCGGACCGAACGCTCGACCTGGCCGACGTGCGCGTGCCGGTGCTCGCGATCGCCGGCGAGGGAGACGGGATCGCGCCGGTCGCCGCGTGCCACCACGTCGGCGACCTGCTGCCCGCTGCCGCGTCCGTGCGGCTCGAGACCGCGCCCGGCGGGCACCTCGGCGTGCTGACGGGCCGTGCCGCGCGCCGGACCACCTGGGCGCTGCTCGACCGCTTCCTGGCCGAGCATGAGGTGGGCCCTCGGCGCCGGCCCCGGCGTTCCGCCGCCTGATCCGGCTACCCTGGTCGCCCATGCGCCCGGCCCTTGCGATCGTGCTGCTCACGCTGTTGATCCCGGCCGGTGCGAGCGCACAGACGCCTCCGCCCCCGGAGGAACGGATCCGCGCCGGGGTGACGGTCGCCGGTGTGGACGTGGGCAACCTCACGGTGCCCGAGGCGACCGCCAAGCTCGAGCAGACGCTCGGACCGTTGCTGGCGCAGGACGTCGTGGTCAGCGCCGCGGGCCGGCGCTTCGCGCTGAAGATGGCGGCGATCAAGTTCAAGTTCCGCGCCGACAACACCGCGCTGCGCGCGCTCTACGCCGGGCGTGCGGCGCCGCCGGCGCCGGACGGCTCGCTCCCGCCCGCGTCGGCCACGCCGTCGGTGAGCTACAAGCGCAAGCCGGTCTGGCGCTTCGTCCGGCGGACCGCGAAGAGCGTGCACGTCGCCCCGCGCGACGCTCGCGTCAGGATCACGCTCACGAGGCTGATCAAGCGCCCCGGCCGCAAGGGCCGCTCGCTCGACGTCGAGCCGGTCGTGAAGGCGATCCAGGCGGCCGTCGCCGATCCGGCGGTGGCGCGCGAGATCGCCGGCGGGCTCCAGCGCGTCACGCCCAGGATCCGCACCAAGGAGCTCAAGAAGGCGTACCCGACGGTGATCACGATCGACCGCGACCACTTCCGGCTGCGGCTGTTCAAGCGGCTCAAGTTCGTCAAGGGCTACGGCGTCGCAGTCGGCCAGCCCGCGTATCCGACGCCGACCGGCCGGTTCGCGGTCCAGAGCAAGCAGGTCAATCCGACCTGGACGGCGCCGAACTCGCCGTGGGCGGGCGAGATGGCCGGCCAGTCGGTCGGCGGCGGCGCTCCGAACAACCCGCTCAAGGCGCGCTGGATCGGCGTCGCCGGATCGGTGGGGATCCACGGCACCGGCGAGCCGTGGTCGATCGGCACGCGCGCCTCGCACGGCTGCATCCGCATGACGGTCCCGGACGTGATCGACCTCTTCGGTCGCGTCTCGCTCGGCACGCCGGTGCTCATCGGGTAGCGCTCCGCGCCGATTCGGCGCGCTTGAACTGCCGCATCGAAGGGAGCGCGGAGTGCGGCGGCGGTCACGTGGGGCGCGTTGATAACGCATAGCGAGATCAGCCCGCCCCGCATCGACGTGGGGCGCTTTGAGGTCGCATATCGACCCTGACGCGCCCCGCGTCGAGCGTGCGGACGTTCCCGCGGACACGCACCCGCGATCCGGGCCTCCTTCAATGCCGCCGTTGAGGTTCGGGTAGCTCGTCTTGACAAGGAAGTGAGTGAGTACTAACTTGCAGGCCGCAAAGTTAGTGGCTACTCACAAAGGAACCACAGATGTCACGTCTCCTCCCCGGTTGGACCCTCATCGTCACCGCCTTCGCGATCTTCATGGTCATGCCTCGACAACCTCGTCGTGACGACCGCGCTGACGAGCATCCGCGAGGATCTCGGCGCGTCGCTGGAGGCGCTCGAGTGGACCGTCAACGCCTACACGCTCGCGTTCGCCGTGTTCCTGCTGACCGGCGCGGCGCTCGGCGACCGCTTCGGCCGCAGGCGCATGTTCATCATCGGACTATCGATCTTCACCGTCGCGTCGGCCGCCGCGGCGCTCGCGCCCAGCACCGGCGCGCTGATCGCCGCCCGCGCGGTGCAGGGCCTCGGCGCCGGCATCGTCGCGCCGCTCAGCCTCACGATCCTGAGCTCCGCAGTGCCGGCCGAGCGGCGCGGGCTCGCGCTCGGCGTCTGGTCGGGCGTCAGCGGCCTGGGCGTCGCGCTCGGCCCGCTGGTCGGCGGCGCCGTGATCGAGGGCATCTCCTGGCATTGGATCTTCTGGCTCAACGTGCCGGTCGGCCTCGCGCTGGTGCCGCTGGCCGCGCGGCGCCTGGCCGAGAGCCACGGCCCGGCGAGCAGCCTGGACCTGCCGGGGCTCGCCCTCGGCACGCTCGGCCTGCTCGGCGTCGTGTACGGGATCGTCCGCGGCAACCCGGCCGGCTGGGGCTCGCCCGAGGTCGTCGGCTCGATCGTCGCCGGCGTCGTCATGCTGGTCGCGTTCGTCGCGTGGGAGCTGCGCGCCGCCGCGCCGATGCTGCCGATGCGCTTCTTCCGCTCGCGGTCGTTCGCGGCCACGAACGGCGTGTCGCTCGCGATGACGTTCGGCATCTTCGGCTCGATCTTCCTGCTCGCGCAGTTCTTCCAGACCGTGCAGGGCTACTCGCCGCTGGAGGCCGGGCTGCGCACGCTGCCGTGGACCGGGATGCCGATGCTGGTCGCGCCGATCGCCGGGATCCTCTCCGACCGGCGTCGGCGCGCGCCCGCTGATGTCGCTCGGGCTGTTCCTGCAGGCGGCCGCGGTGGTGTGGCTGGCGCTCGTGTCGTCGACCGACGTCGCCTACGGCACGCTCGTCCCGGCGTTCGTGATGGGCGGCACCGGCATGGCGCTCGTGTTCGCGCCGGCCGCGAACGCGGTGCTCGGCGCGGTCAGGCCCGACGAGGCCGGCCAGGCGTCCGGCGCGAACAACGCGATCCGCGAGCTCGGCGGCGTCCTGGGCGTGGCCGTGCTGGCCGCGGTGTTCACAGGCTCCGGCGGGTTCGAGACGCCGCAGGCGTTCGTCGACGGGCTCGTCCCGGCACTGTGGGTCGGCGCGGCCGTGCTGTTCGGCGGCGGGCTCGCCGCGCTGCTGATCCCGGGCAAGCGGGCGCAGCCGCGCTCCGAGGGGGTTCCGGCGCCCGCGCCCGCGTAGAACCGCAACCCGCCCGCGCGGTTAGGATCGCCGGGAACGAGATGCGACCGTCCGTTCCCGTCGTCCACCGAGAGCCCGTCCTTGCCGTCTGACATCGCGCGCCTTGCCGCGCGGGCGCGCGAGGACGGGCGCTTGGGCATCGACACGGAGTTCATGCCCGAGGGCCGCTACCGGCCGCTGCTCTGCCTCGTGCAGGTCTGCGTGGGCGAGGAGGTGGTCGTGCTCGATCCGCTCCAGGACGGCATGGGTGACCCGGCGCCGCTCGCCGCTGTGCTGGCGGATCCCGCGGTCGAGGTCGTGCTCCACGCCGGCCGCCAGGACGTCGCGATCCTCCGCCGCGCGTGGAGCACGCGGTTCGTCAACGTCTTCGACACGCAGGTCGCGGCGGGCTTCGCGGGCTTCTCGGCCCAGGCCGGATACACGGGGCTGCTGCACGACGTGCTGAGGATCCGGCTCGCGAAGTCGGCCTCGTTCACCCGCTGGGACGCGCGCCCGCTCACGCCCGAGCAGATCCGGTACGCGCGCGAGGACGTCGAGCACCTGCTCCCGCTCGCGGACGAGCTGCAGCGCCGGCTGCTCGACTCCGGCCGGCTCGAGTGGGCCAGGGAGGAGTGCCTCGCGATCGCCGACGCGACCGACGAGCGCGATCCCGAGGAGGTCTGGCGGCGGCTGCCGCGGATCTCCGGCCTCGGTGGCCGCGAGCGCGCGCGTGCGCGCGAACTAGCCGCCTGGCGGGAGCGCACGGCGGCGGCCGAGGATCGCCCGGTCGGCGCGGTCCTGCGCGACCCGACGCTGGTGGAGCTGGCCAAGCGCGGCCCGCGGAGCGCGCAGGAGCTGGGGCAGATCCGCGGCGCGGGGCCGGATGTGGTGCGGCGACGCGCGCGCGACATCCTCGCGGCGCTGGAGCGCGGCCGGGCCGCGCAGCCGATCATGCTCGACGAGGGTGACCGGCTCGCCACCGATGCCGTCGACGGCCCGACGATCGCGCTGGCCGAGGCGCTGGTGCGCACGCGCGCGAACGAGGCGGGGCTCGCGTATGAGCTGATCGCCGCGCGCGCCGACCTCGCGCCGGTCGTCGTGGCCGCGCGGCGAGGCAAGCCCGAGCCCGACGTTCGCACGCTGCGCGGCTGGCGGCGCGAGCTGGTCGGCGCGGAGCTGCTCGACCTGTTGGCCGGCCGGCGCCGGCTGGGCGTGGCGAACGGCCGCGTCCGCGTGGACTGACGACCTCCGGCGTCGTCCCGCGGCCAGTGCGGGTCGACTGTGCGCAAACTCTCAGAGTTCGCTCCGGAACTCCTTAGGCGGGACTTGGGAACGTCCGGGAAGGTCTCTTCAGCCATGACCGCCATGACCTTCTCCGCGTCCTCCTCCCCGCTGGCGGCCGACGCCCCCACGCTCGCGCTGGCTTCCGGCGCGCTCCTCCACCGGGTGCGCGCGGCCGCCTCGGCGGTCTGGCGGCTCGCTCCCGGCCGCTACCTGGCGATCCCCGACGGCGACGAGGTCGTCGTCCTCCCGCTCGGCCGGCTGACCCGGATCGGGCGCCGCGCGACCGCCGACATCGTGATCGACGACAACTCGGTCTCCCGCCGCCACGCGCTCGTGCTCGAGCGTGCCGGCGCGCCCGTTATCGCCGACGACCGCAGCCTCAACGGCGTCTACGTGAACGGGCGCCGGGTGCGCGAGGCGCAGCTGCACCACGGCGACGAGGTGCAGATCGGCGGGCGCATCATGCGCTTCCTCGAGATCTAACCTAACTCCCGGAGCGCAGCCGGGAGGCTGCCCGGCGCGCGGCACCGAGCAGCGAGTCGGTCAGCCGGACGGCGAGCACCGGACCTCAATCCCCGCGCTCACGCCTGGATGTACGCGGCGAACGCCGGCCGCATCGTGCCGTCCGGCTCGAGCAGCCCACAGTCGTAATTGGGATCGGCGTGCACCGTGTACTGCGTGAACAGCCCGACGCCCGGTGTGCGCTCGGTGCGCACGACCGCGTCCGCGAGCATCGCCGCCTGCTCCGCGCGCTGACGATCGGGCGGAAGCACCACGCCGTAGCGACGCTCGACGCCGTACAGCCGCACGCCGCCCTCGGTCGCGTACAGCAGCGGCCCGCCGTCGTCGGCCCGCCGCCCGTTCCAGCGGCCCGCCAACTGCGCGCGCATGTCGCCCGCCCGGTCGCCGCCGAGCTCGCAGTCGTTGTAGTTGTGAAACGACCACACCCAGTGGTCGCCGCCGGCGAAGTCGCGGCGCGCGAGCGCGGGCAGCAGCGCGTCGACGAACGGCCGCCGCTCGGTGATCCGCCACGGCCGGTCGGACTCGGCGTCGGAGATCGACGGGCCCAGACAGGTCGCGGCGCGGTCGTGGCGGCGGGCGATCGCGTCGACCGTGGACATCATCCACGCGACGCGCTCCGCCATGTCGTCCTGCGGCCACATCTGCAGGTTCGGCTCGTTGATCACCTCGAAGTAGGACATCCGCCCGGCGTAGCGCTCCCACAGCGCCTCGACGAAGTGCGCCCACGGGCTGTACGGGCCGTGGCCGGAGTCCGGCAGCCGCCACTCCGGCGACTTCGTCCCGTCGCGCTCGGAGTTGTGGTTGACCCAGCGCGGGTAGCGCCAGGGGATCAGGATCACCTGCAGCCCGTCCGCCACGGCGGCGTCGACCTGCGCGTCGATCGACGCCAGGAACGCTAGCCCGGGGTTGGCCGGGTCCGCGAGCGCGACGTCGCCGCGCGGCTGCACGAACGGCCAGTCGACCCACAGGCGGACGTGCGTCATGCGGTCGATCAGGGGCGCGGCCCACGGCTGCGCGCGCAGGATCGTGTAGTCCTGGGGGGAGCCGGGTGCGCGTGTGCCCTGCGGCGTGAGGTCGAAGCCGCGGCCCATCGCCGCGGGGATCGACGGGTCCGGCGGCATCGCGCCGGCCGCCCCGGCCCGGAGCGCGAGCCACGCCGCCCCGGCGCCCACGATCGCCTCGCGTCGGGTGAGCCGCATGGGGCTCATGGAAGCACGCGGCCGGACGCGGATCAGGTGGATGCGCGCACGAGCGTGTCCGCGGCCGCCTCACCGCGGCGCGGCGCCAGGCGCGTCATCAGCCCCGGCGGCAGCCGGCCGCCGGTCGACAGCCACGACCCGGCGAGGATCAGCAGCAGCCCGGCGACGGCGCTCAGCCCGATGCTCTCATCCAGCAGCACGACGCCGAGCGAGACCGCGACGATCGGGTTCACGTACGTGATCACGGTCGCGCGGCCCGGGCCGACCTCGTGGATCAGCGCGAAGAACAGCAGGAACGCCAGCGCGCTGCAGAGGAGGCCGAGTACGACGACCGACAGGATGGTGTCGCCGGACGGGGCGGAGCTCGGCGCCGACGCGAGCGCCGGGATCGTGAGCACGAACGCGGAGATGCCCATCGACGCGGTCACCGGGCCGACCGGATCGAGCGTGTGCAGGCGATGCTTGATGATCATCGGCCCGGCCGCGTACCCGACCGCGGCGAGCAGTATCGCCAGCGCCCCGAGCAGCTCGCCGGGGCGGCCGGCGACGTCGAGCCCGAGCAGCACCACCACGCCGACGAAGCCGATCACGAGGCCGACGAGGCGCGAGCCCTCGGCGCGTTCTTCGTGATCGACGCGCAGCGCCATCAGCGCGACGACCAGCGGCACCGCGGCGATCAGGATCGCGGCCAGCCCGGAGGACACGCGCTGCTCGCCGAAGCCGATCAACGGCCACGGCAGCACGATCTCCACCGTCGAGTAGATCAGCAGCGCCTTCCAGTGCTTCCCGAGCCCGCGCAGCGCGCCCTTGTGGATCGCGTACGGCAGCAGCACCGCCAACGCGACCATGATCCGCCCCCAGGCGACCATCACCGGCGAGAGGTCCTCGACCGCGAGCTTGATGAACAGGTACGGGATCCCCCACAACACGGACACCGCCGCGAACAGGGTCCACGCGCGGGCCGACATGCCGGAGGACGCCATCGCGGCATTAACAGCAGGCCGGCCGCGCGCGATCTATTCCGATCGCTTGCGGCAGGGAGCAGCGGCGCTGATACGGTCGCCGGCATGTCCCGAATCGCCATGCTCGGAGACCGCGACCCGCGGTTCGTCACCCATCGCGCACTCGACGCGGCCATCACGCTGCTGCCCGCGGGCGTGGAGGCGGAGTGGGTCGGCACCGACACCCCGGCCGCCCGCGCGCTCGACGGCTACGACGCGATCTGGGCGCTGCCGGGCACCCCGTACCGCGACGACGAAGCCGTCCTGGACGCGATCGACGCGGCGATCGAGGACGGCACGCCGCTGCTGGGCACGTGCGGCGGCTTCCAGTACGCGCTGCTCGCGCTGGCCCGGCGCGCCGGCATCGAGGACGCGGCGCATGCCGAGGTCGAGCCCGGCGCGCTCGCGCCGGTCGTCGCCCCGCTCTCGTGCAGCCTGATCGGCGAGGAGCGCGAGGTGCGATGCGTGCCGGGCACGCGGCTCGCCGCGATCTGCGGCACCGCGCCGTTCACCGGCTTCCACTGGTGCAACTACGGGCTGGCCGACGAGTTCGTCGCGCCGCTGGCGGATGCCGGCGTCGTCGTCTCCGCGCACGCGCCGGACGCCGGCGTCGAGGCGATCGAGCTGCCCGGCCACCCGTTCTTCGTGGCCACGCTGTTCCAGCCCCAGGTCGGCGCGCTGACGGGCGACCGGCTGCATCC
This sequence comes from uncultured Solirubrobacteraceae bacterium, assembly GCA_963835735.1. Classification (GTDB taxonomy): domain Bacteria; phylum Actinomycetota; class Thermoleophilia; order Solirubrobacterales; family Solirubrobacteraceae; genus DASQMT01. The sequence goes on along the minus strand of CAWIGP010000009.1, from coordinate 170,843 downwards.
GCTCGTCACCGCTTTCGTGGAGGCGTCCGGTGCCATGGTCCGCCGCTGACGTCGAGCGCTGGATCGCCGACGACCCCGACCCGGAGGCGCGCACGGAGCTGCAGGAGCTGCTCGACCGCGGCGAGCACGAGGAGCTGCGCGAGCGCTTCGCGCACGGGCTGAGCTTCGGCACCGCGGGGCTGCGCGGGCGGCTCGGCGCCGGCCCGTCGCGCATGAACGTCGCGACCGTGCGGCGGGCGAGCGCCGGACTCGCCGCCTATCTGCTCGACGCGGTGCCTGGCGCGGCCGAGGCAGGCGTCGTCGTCGGCCACGACGCGCGCCACGGCTCGGCGCGATTCGGGGAGGAGGCCGCGGCGGTCTTCTCCGGCGCCGGGCTGCGCGCCCGCAGGCTGCCGCCGCTCGCGCCGACGCCGCTGCTCGCGTTCGCGGTGCGCCGGCTCGGCTGCGCCGCCGGCGTGATGGTGACGGCGAGCCACAACCCGGCGCAGGACAACGGCTACAAGGTCTACCTCGGCGACGGCGCGCAGATCTCCCCGCCCGCCGACGCGCGGATCGCCGCCGCGATCGATGCGGTCGGCCCGCTCGCCGCCGTCCCGCTGGGCGACGGCGGTGAGCGGCTCGGCGGCGAGATCGCGGACGCGTACCTCGACGCGATCCTCGCCGAGCTGCCGGCCACCGACGCGCGCGAGCTGCGCATCGTCTACACGCCGCTGCACGGCGTCGGCGGCCCGCTCTGCCTGGAGGCGCTCGAGCGCGCCGGTTTCGCGCAGCCCGTCGTCGTCGCCGAGCAGGCCGCGCCCGATCCCGACTTCCCGACCGCGCCGCGCCCGAACCCCGAGGAGCCGGGCGTGCTCGACCTCGCGATCGCCGCCGCCCGGCGCGTCGACGCGGACGTCGTGCTCGCCAACGATCCCGACGCCGACCGGCTCGCGGTCGCGATCCGCGACGGCGACGGCTGGCGCCGGCTGCACGGCGACGAGACCGGCGCGCTGCTCGCCGACTTCCTGCTCGAGCACGCGCCGCGGCCCGAGCGCGCGCTGCTGGTCACCACGGTCGCATCCTCGACGCTGCTGGGACGGATGGCGGCCGCGACCGGCGCCGGCTACGCCGAGACGCTGACCGGCTTCAAGTGGATCATGCGCGCGGTCGCGGAGGCGCCGGAGCGCCGCCTGCTGCTCGGCTACGAAGAGGCGCTCGGCTACGCGGTGTCCGACGTGGTCCGCGACAAGGACGGGATCTCCGCGACGCTCGTGCTGGCGCAGCTCGCGGCCCAGGAGAAGCGCGCCGGCCGCACGCTCGGCGACCGGCTCGACGACATCGCCGACCGCTACGGGCGTCACGCGACCGAGCCGGTGACGATCGAGCTGGAGGGGGCGGACGGCGCCGAACGGCGCGAGCGGATCATGGCTGCGCTGCGCGCCGAGCCCCCGCGCACGCTGCTCGGCCGGCCGGTCACCGCCGTCGAGGACCTGCGCGACGGCGTGCGCGGGCTGCCGCCGTCGGACGTGCTCGTGCTGCGCGCCGAGGGCGCGCGCGTCGTGATCCGCCCCAGCGGCACCGAGCCGAAGCTCAAGGCCTACCTCGAGGTCGTCGTCGACGGGCCCGACAAGGCCGGGGCGGCGGCCGCGCTCGCGCGCCTGCGCGGCGAGATCGCTGCGGCGCTGGACCGCTGACCCTTACCCTCGGGGAGTCGTGACGCTCCCGATCACCCGGCTCGACAGCTCCGACCTCGACGCCTGCCTCGAGCTGGCGGCCGACCGCGGCTGGCAGCCGGAGCGGCGCAAGTGGGCGCTGATGTTCGAGCTCGGCGAGGTGTACGGGATCCGCGACCCCGAGGGCGGGCTCGCCGGCACCGTGACGCTGACGCGCTACGGGCGGCAGCTCGCGATCGTGAGCATGATGCTGGTCGCAGCGCGCCACGAGCGGCGCGGGTTCGGCCGCCGGCTCATGGGCCACGTGCTCGGGCGGGCCGGCAACGCGACCGTGTTCCTGTACGCGACGTCGTTCGGCCGGCCGTTGTACGAGCGGCTGGGCTTCCGCTCGGTGGGCGGCGTGACGACGGGCGTCGGTCGCTTCACCGGCGGACCGGAGGGCGGCAGCCGCCACGCGGAGCCGGGCGACGGCGGCGCGATCCTCGCGCTCGACGCGGCCGCGATCGGGGCGGACCGGGGGCGCCTGCTCGCCCGGTATCTGCAGCTCGCGCAGCAGGTCCGCGTGGTCGAGCGCGACGGCGAGCTGCGCGGCTACGCGGTCGCGGCGCCCGGCGGGGACAACGTGGTCGTGGGACCCGTCATCGCGAACGACCTCGACAGCGCGCGGACGCTGATCGCCGACGTGGCGAGCGCGACCGACGCGCCGGTCCGGCTCGACCTCGACGAGCGCCTGCGCGAGTGGGCGCGCGAGCGGGGTGTCGCGCCGCGCGACGAATCCGCGCTGATGGTCCACGGAGATCACAAGCTGCCAGGCGCGCGCCGGCGGCTGGTGCTGCCGATGACGCTCGCGCTGGGCTGATCAGCGCTCGGCGCGCGCGAGCTCCGCGCGGCGCCCGGTGCCGATCCCGAATCGCGCACCGCGCGTGACGGCGACGCCGGCCAGGCACAGCAGGCCGCCGGCGAACGCGAGCGCGGGCGGCGTCTCGCCGAGGATCGCCCAGCCGAGCACGATGGCGATCGGCGGCACGAGGTACGTCGTGGCGCCCATCTTGCCGGCGCTCGTGAACTTCAGCGCGTACGCCCAGGTCGTGAAGCCGATCGCCGTGGGGAAGATGCCGAGGTATGCGGTCCATGCCGCTGCGCCGGCCGGCGCGTCGCCGAGCTCGCGCACCAGCGCGGGCGCGAACGGCAGGCACGCGACCGCGCCGATCGCGCAGGCGAGGAACGTGACCTGCAGCGCCGACGAGTGCTCGAGCAGCGGCTTCTGCGCGACCACGCCACCCGCGTACGCCGCGGCCGCGGCCACGCACAGCGCCGCTCCCCAGCCGGCGTCGACGCTGCGCTCCGACGTCGCCAGTCCGATCACGATCGCGCCCGCGAACGCGATCGCGCAGCCGGTCAGCAGCGAGCGCGGGAAGCCCTCGTGCAGCAGCACGCCGGCCAGCAGCGCGAGGATCACCGGACCGACGTTGACGAGCATCGCCGCGGTGCCGGCGTCGATCCGCTGCTCGGCGGCGTTGAGCAGCACGTTGTAGGCGCCGAACCACAGCAGCCCGCATGCGAGCAGGCGCGGGAGCGCGGCGCGCGGCGGCCACGGGTCGCGCCGGAGGGCGACGAGCGCGCCCAGCGCGGCGGCGCCCACGAGCAGGCGGCCGAGCGTCAGCGGCCCCGGGGAGATGTCCTCGCCCGCGGCGCGGATCCCGACGAACGCCGACGCCCACAGCACCACGGTGACGCCCGCCGCCACCGCGCCGGCGCTTCTCGCTCGCTCCATCGCCGACAGCGTACGGGCGCGACGCTTCGGCACACGCCGAACCGTGGGCGGCTCGCGCGGCGACGGCGCGGGCGCGCCTTGACGGTGCCCGCCGGGCGGGGTGGGCGCTGGTGAACTGCGGGCATTGAGGGAGTGGGAATCGGCCGGTCCGCTCGCGCGCCGACGCCGAACGTCGGTGAGCCGGGCCTATACGGGGTGCTCACCGACGTTCGGCATCGCAGGGCGCCCCGAGTGAGCGCACCCGCAATCCGCGCTCCCCTTCAATGCCGCTGTTGACGTTCGCCGGGCCTGCCGTTGACGTCCGGCCCCGAAGCGCCGCCGCGCCTGTGATACGACCCGCCCGTGCTGCGGCTGCCCGACCCGTGCCTCGTCGTACTCGTCGGGGCGACCGCGGCGGGCAAGTCGGACTGGGCCGCGCGCTGGTTCCACCCGGACCAGGTCGTCTCGTCGGACCGGCTGCGCGCGGTCGTCGGGCGCGGCGAGCGCGACCAGCGCGCGAGCCGCGACGCGTTCGAGGTGCTCGACCTGATCGTGGAGAAGCGGCTGCGGCGCGGGCTGACCACGGTGATCGACTCGACCGGGCTCGACGCGAAGAGCCGCACGGCGTGGCGCGCGCTGGCCGAGCGCCACGGCGTCCCCGCCCACGCCGTGCTGTTCGACACGCCCGAAGGCGAGATCCGCGCGCGCAACCGCGCGCGGCCCGACTCCGTGCCGGCCAAGGTCGTCGCCGCGCAGCTGCGCGCGGCGGCGGCCGCCGGCGAGGTGCTCGCCGTCCGAGGGTTTCGCCGGCGTCCATCGCGCCGGGCCCGTGGCGCTCGTCCCACCCATGTTCCTGACCGCTCCGGAGGCGGCCGCCCGCCAGCAGGAGGATCCGATGACGCTCGACTTCGGGCTGCACGTCTCGCGCTTCGACTGGCCGGGCCACCCCGCGTCGACCGCGACCACGCTGGCCGACGTCGCGCGCGCGGCCGAGGCGGCCGGCTTCACGAGCGTATGGGTGATGGACCACTTCCTGCAGATCCCGCAGATCGGGCGCGAGTGGGAGGACATGCTCGAGAGCCACACGACGCTCGGCTACCTGGCCGCGGCGACCGAGCGGGTGAAGCTCGGCGCCCTGGTCAGCGGCGTCACCTATCGCAACATCGCCCACCTGGCGAAGATCGTCGCCACGCTCGACGTGCTCTCCGGCGGCCGCGCCGTGTGCGGGATCGGCGCCGCCTGGTTCGAGCGCGAGCATCGGCTCTACGGCTGGGATTTCCCCTCGAAGGCCGAGCGCTTCGCGCGCCTGGAGGACGCACTCGAGCTGCTCCCGCTCATGTGGGGCCCCGGCTCGCCGCGCTTCGAGGGCCGCACGGTGACGGTCGAGGAGGCGATCTGCTACCCGCGGCCGCTGCAGGAGCGGATCCCGATCCTCGTCGGCGGCTCCGGCGAGCGCCGCACGCTGCGGCTGGTCGCGCGGCACGCCGACGCCTGCAACCTGTTCGGCGATCCCGACACGGTGCGCCACAAGCTCGCCGTGCTGCACGAGCACTGCGCGGCCGAGCGGCGCGACCCGGCGACGATCGCGGTCACCCACCTCCAGCGGGCGCGCGTGATCGGTGAAGGAGAGCCGCGCGAGGGGGTCAACGCGGGCACCGTGGAGGAGCAGATCGGCCGCTATCGCGCGCTCGCCGAGGCGGGCGTGCAGACCGCGATCGTGGGGCTCGGCGACCTGGCCGGCACGGAGACGGTCGAGCGCTTCGCCGACGTGATCGCCGCGTTCCGCGCCTGACGAGGCTGCGATCCTGCGGGGGCCATGGGGATCTATGCCGCCGCCGGCAACAGCAGCCGCACGTACCTCCACCGCTTCCTCGCCCGCGCCGGCGAGGCGGTCGAGCCCGGGCAGCTCGTGCTCGACGCCGGCTCGGGGCGCGCGCCGTACCGGAAGCTGTTCTCCCACGCGCGCTACGAGACGGCCGACTTCGTCTCGGTCCGGGGCAAGAAGTACGTCGAGCCGGACTACGTCTGCGATCTCGCGCAGATCCCTGTCGAGGACGCGCGCTTCGACCACGTGCTGCTCACGCAGGTCCTCGAGCACATCCCCGAGCCGGCGACCGTGCTGGCCGAGCTGAACCGGGTGCTCAAGCCCGGCGGCACGCTCTGGCTGACCGCGCCGCTGTTCTACGCCGAGCACGAGCGGCCGTACGACTTCTTCCGCTACACCCGCTACGGGCTGCGCCACCTGCTCGAGGGCGCGGGCTTCAGCGTGCGCGAGATCGACTGGATGGAGGGCTACCTCGGCACGCTGAGCTACCAGGCCAAGCTGCTCAGCCGTTACCTGCCGGACTCGCGCGCGGACTATGGCGGCGGCCTGCGCGGGGCCGCGCTGGCGTGCGGCGCGAAGCTCTCCAAGCGCGCGGCGCGGCGCGCGTCGACCGGGCTCGCGAGCCTCGATCTCCGCTTCAAGTTCACCGGCCGCGGGCTGCCGAAGAACTACCAGGTGATCGCAGGGAAGCCGGATACGGTGTGACGATGCCGGACGTCGTCCTGCCGCCGGGGCGCTACCTGTCGTGCGCGTTCCGCGTCAGCCTCGACGCGGGCGGTCAGACGCGCGCGCTGCTGCTGCGCAACCGCGCCCTCGCGCGCGCGGGCGCCCGCCCCGACGTGCTGGTGCTGGGTGCCGCGCCCGATCTCGCCGCGCGCCGCGACGAGCTGCTCGAGCGCGGTCTGCTCACCGACGGCATCGGGATGCTCAACATCTACGAGCACTACCGCCGGAGCGGCTGGGGCGACCGCGAGCCGACCGGCGCCGAGCTGGCCGACCTCGGCGCCCACCGGATCCGCGAGGAACAGGACGAGCGCGGCGCCCCGTGGCGGATCACCTACCGCTTGCCGGACGAGCACTACGCGACCTACGACTACCTGCGCCCGGACGGCTCGCCCTACCTGCGCATCCCGGCGTTCGGCCTGGCCGGCGGGTCGCGCGGGCGCGGCACCATCCAGCAGATCGACGCCGGGGGCCGGGTCGTCGGTGAGCTCAAGAGCGCCGGCCGCTGGTTCAAGCGCTGGATCCGCGAGCTGGCCAGCGGGGCAGGAGCGCACGTTCGTGTTCATCGACTCGCGCTACGTCGTTCCGCACGTCGTCCCGATCCGCACCAGGCGCGTCCACGTCGTCTACGTGATGCACAACCTGCACGTCCGCAAGCCCTACCGCTGGGACTCCGAGGTCAACCTCGCCTACCGGCGCGTGCTGAGCCGCATCGACGGCATGGACGCGATGGTCACGCTGACCGAGCGCCAGCGCGACGACATCGCCGAGCGGCGGGGGCGGACGACCAACATGTTCGTGGTGCCGAACCCGGTCGACCTGCCGGCGCCGCCGGTACCGCTGCCCGCGCGCGACCCGCACCGCGTCGCGATCATGGCGCGGCTGGAGCCGCAGAAACGCCTGCACGACGCGATCGCCGCGTTCGAGCGCGTCGTGCGGGCGGTCCCCGAGGCGCGCCTGGACATCTACGGCGAGGGCGGCCGGCGAGCCGCGCTGCAGGAGGAGATCGATCGCCGCGAGCTCGGGGCGCACGTCACGCTGCGCGGCTTCGATCCGGAGGCGCGCGACGCGCTGTGGACGTCGAGCGCGTTCGTGCTGTCGAGCTCGTTCGAGGGCTACCCGCTGTCGACGCTCGAGAGCATGAGCCGCGGCTGCCCGGTCGTGAGCTACGACATCAAGTACGGGCCGCGCGAGCAGATCACCGATGGCGTCGACGGCTTCCTCGTCGCGCCCGGTGACGTCGACGGCATGGCGGAACGCGTGATCGAGCTGCTGCGCGCACCCGAGCTTGTGGCGCGCCTCAGCGCCGCGGCGCGCGAGGCCGCGGCCCGCAGGGGCCCCGACGCGTTCCTCGCGAGCTGGGCGAGCGTGCTCGCGCGCACGGTCGAGCTGCGTCCCGAGCGCACGCGGCTCGACGACGTCGCGCTCGAGACCACCCGGCTGCGCACCGTGCGGGGCGGGCGGCTGCAGTTCGCCGGCGTGCTGCGCGTGCGGGCCACGACCCGGCGGGCGCGGCTGGAGTCGGCGCGCGTCGAGCTGGCGGCGGTCGACGAAGCGAGCGGCGCGGTGACCGAGCTGCCGCTGAAGATCAAGCTCGCCGACGGCGAGTTGCGACTTCACACGCCGGCGGGCCTGCGCGGCGGGCCGGCGATCCCGGCCGGAGCGCGGCTGCGGCTGCGCCTCACATGGCAGAACAGCGTGTGGGAGACCGAGCCGGCCCTGAGCGAGCGCGCGGCACCGCAGCCCGAGCTCGCGGCTCAGGCCTAAGGGCCCGTCCAAGAAGTCGGCACGACCGGACGACGACCGTGGACACTTCTTGGACGGACCCTAAGCGAACTCCGCCGCGTAACGGCGCCACTCGTCGCGATCCGGCGCGAGCGGTAGCTGCCACGGCTTGACGTCGTCGGCCCAGTGGATCAGGCCCGGCCCGCGGTGCGGCGTACGCGTCGGCACGAGCGCCCAGCGCTCGGGCACGATCGCGTGCTGCGGCCCGAACAGGTAGTGCAGGACCTCTACGTCGTCGAGCCCGAACTCCGCCACGAGCGGCAGCGCCTGCGCGATGAAGCCGTCGCGGCGCAGGCGGTCGAGGTCGAGCACGAGCACGTCGGCGCGGAACGAATCGAAGTCGAACGCGTGCCGCGCGTACCCGGTGCGGCGCAGCGCCGACGCCGCCTGGCTGCGATCCTCGAGCCGCATCGCGGCGGCATGGAGCACGCCGAACCCGCTTGCGTCCGCGATGCTCGCGCGCGGCGGCGCGGCGAGCGCGTGCGGGCCCAGATCGAGCGCGGCCAGCTCGGCGACGTCGCCGGTGACGACCGACGGGAGCGGCAGCAGCACGACGCGGCTCGCCGACGGCAACAGGTCGGGCAACAGCAGCCTGGTCATGCTCACCGGGTCGGGGGGCTTGCCCGTCGGCGTGCCGAGGTCGCGGCCCATCCCGCGTATCGGCACCCAGGTGAACGAGAGCTGCGGGAAGCGCTCAGCGATCTGATGCTCGACCGGCTCGGCACCGCCGCGCGCCAGCAGCCACAGGTGCAGCGGACGCGAAGCGCGCTCGAGCAGCGACGCGATCAGCACCGCGGCGCTGGGCAGCCCGCCCTTCGGCACGACGAGCGCGACGTGCACCGGGTCGGCCGCCGGCGGCGGACCGTGCGCAACCGAGGCCTCCACGGCAGCCTGTGCGCGCCCGGTGACCGCGGGGTCGACGGACGCGGGCCGGCTCTCCAGGCGGTGACGCCGCTCCGCGGCCGCGACGTCGTCCGCCGTCAGCTCGCGCCACAGCGCATAGACCTCGTCTTCCGGCCGGCCCTCGAGGATCGCGCCGAACACGCGCTCGAGCTTGTCCAGCAGCCCATCGCGGATCGCGGCGAACTCGGCGTCGGAGATGTCGATCAGGCCGTCGAAACGGACGTCCGAGCGGTTCTCCGGCCGGAAGTCGACGTCCATGCCGAGCGAGCGCACCGGCAGGTAGCAGTGCAGCCGCGACGTGACCACCGCGCGGTGCTCGCGGCGGTAGCGCTCGAGCAGCTCCAGCGCGGCGTAGATGTTCGCGACGAACGAGCGGCGCCTGACCGCGTCGCTGCTGTGCTTGAACGCGACGCCGCCGTCGGTCGCCGGCACGTCGACGTAGGCGACCGGGGCGTCAGCCGCGGGCGGCGCGGTCAGGTCGGGGAACACCGTGTCGATCGTCATCGTCAGGCAGCCGGAGAAGAACGCCGGCACGCCGATCGAGAGCAGCAGGTCCACGGTCGGCCAGTCGCGGCAGCCGACCGGCCCGTAGCGCTTGAGGTACTCGATCGCGTCCGGCGTCAACAGCTCGCGCTTGTTGCAGTGGAAGGAGACGAAGATCGGCCGCAGGTTGCGGTGCATCGGGAAGGCGTGCCGCATGCGGAACAGCGAGTGCATGAACCAGCCGAAGCAGAGGATCCACGTGTCCTCGGGGATCGGCTCGTAGATCGAGGCGTCGCGGTGCGCGGTGATCACCTCGAGGTCGGCGTGGACGCCGTCGTCCAGCCGTTCCGGCCGCGTCCGGGCGCGGAACTGCGCGAGCAGGTCGATCAGGTCCTCGCGCCCGTGCAGGCGGACGTTCCGGTGCCGAACGAGGTGAGCGAGCGCAGCGATCGTCTGGATGTGGTCGCCGATGTTCGCGGACGCCTTCGTGGCGGACGGGTGGCCGTAGTCCATCACCGCGAACGTGCGGCGCCGGTCGGGCGGCGCCGGCGCGGTCGGCGAGGCGGGGTCGGCCTCGACCCAGGGCCGCATCCAGTCGCGCTGCAGCTCGGCGTTGCGCCACAGCGGGTCGTCCTCGCGGGCATGCCGGTCGAAGATCGCGAACACGTCGCGCGCCAGCTCGCTCTCGCCCGAGCCCCAGACGGCGGCGAGGACCTCGTGCCAGCTCTTCGCGCGGACTTCGGGCGGGTCCTCGGCGACGAGCGCGCGGATCTCTCGCAGCGCCTCCTCCGGCGCCACCGTGAAGCCGGAGCGGATGTACTCCGCCGGCGCGTAGGTCGCCCACGTCGCGCGCGGCAGGCCGCGCAGCTCCTCCCATGCGAGCTCGCGGTAGCCGCGCCGCGCCGCGGCGATGCCGGCAGCCAGATGTCCGAGCTCCGCCGTGCCGGGCTGTGCGCGCAACGACTCGGCGATCGCGACGGCCGTGTCGTGATCCTTCGCGCCCACCAGCGCGCGTACCTGCGCGACGATCGCGCGGTCGAGCCGCTCGCCTCGCGCGATCATCCGCACCAGCGTCTCGCGCGGCGGCGGCGGCTCGGGCTCGGGCTGCTTGGGCGCGGGGGAGGGAGCCGGCGGCGGCGCCGCCGGAGCAGCGCTCTTCAGGCTCCGGCGAACTCGCGCCGGGACGAGGCGCCGGCCGAGGCGCCGCACGCTGACGACGGCGCTCACGAGCGGATGACGTGCAGCTTCGACCGGCGCTCGAGCCGGAATTCGTCACGGCCGGCGAAGTACTCGTCCACCGCGGCGCGGCAGCCCGACCACTGGAAGTAGTCGTCGAGCACGATCCGCCCGCCGGGCACGACCAGCGGAGCGATCCGCGTCAGGCAGGTCATCGTCGACTCGTACCAGTCGCCGTCGAGGTGCGCGAACGCGACCGGCTCGTCGAGGTCGATCGTGTCCTCGAACAGACCCTGCACCAGCTCGACGTTGCGCTCGGCGACCGGGACGCCGAGGCGCGCGAACGAATCGGTGACCTCGCCGTACAAGTCGTCGCGGTAGCCGTAGTAGGTCTCGCCGCCGACGCCGCGCGCCCGGCCGCCGGCGATCGCCTCGAAGCGCCGGTGCACGTCGGGGCCGTCGCGCTCGGTCGGCGCCGGGATCATCGCCGAAGACGTCGTAGACCTTCATCGGACGCGCCGGCGCCTTTGCGGCCGCGATCACGATCGCCGAGCCGCCGCGCGCGGTGCCCGCCTCGACGACGAGCCCGGCCAGCCGGCGGTCCTCGATCTCGACCACGACCTGCGCGAGGTCGCGCAGGTGGTCGGGCTTGAGGAACGTCAGGTGCTCGGCCCGCGCGCGGGTGATCGTCTGCTCCACCTCCGGCGGCAGCGCGTGCCTGCCGCCGGGCGTCTCGCGGAGCTTCGCGCGCGCGCTCTTGAGCTTGCGGCGCGTGTCGCGCAGCTCGGCCTCGACCTCGGGCGCGAGCCAGCGCGCGACCTTGCGCCGGACGCGCCGCACCGCGCTGCGTCGTTGCGTTTCCGTCACGGGCTCCGGAGGGTAGCGGCCGCCCGGCCGCCGGCTCCGGGTGCCGCAGCGGATTCCGCCCGGCGGCGCACGGCGTGCAGCAGGTCGCGACGGATGAGGCCCGAGCCGGCGCGGATCGCCCACCAGTACCGCCGGAACCTGCGGGCGGTGGCGGCATCCGTGGCTCGCACGCGAGTCTCGGTGCTCAGCCGCGTGCCGTCGCCGACGACCTCCAGCTCGAAGCTCGTCGCCATCAACACGAAGCCGGGGCGTGCGAACGCGAGGAAGCCGGCGCGGTCAGTTACGTCTGCGGTCTCGCCGCTACGCAGCCGCCAGGGCTGGCCGGCCGCGCCCGCGACCAGCGTGCGCGGCGGATCGACGTCGAGCTCGCGAAAGCCGTCGGCGAGGAACGCCTCGATGAAGCCGCGCTCGGCCGGCATGGCTCGGCCGCGGCCGGGGAGCGCGCGGACGCCCATCAGCAGCCGGGTGAGCCGCAGGTCGCGGCCTGACACGGTCTGCAGCGCTGCCCAGACCGCCTCGGGCGTGGCCCGGATCTGCGCGGCGTGTCGCTCGCGGTGGCCGTAGACGGGCAGGACGTCGTCGAGAACTGCGGTCATCTGGCTGCCTCCGGGGGATGCGTGGTGGTCGATCCGGCCGCGATCAGGCGCGCGAGCTCGCGCGGGCGCGGCTGCGCGTCAGGAGCGAAGATCGGAGCGAACGCGATCGCGCCGACGAGCAGATGGCGGACGAGCTCGGGGTCGGCACCGGGGCCGAGCTCTCCGCGCTCCCGGGCACGCTCGAGGATCAGCGCGACGTAGCGCCGCTCGGCCGCGAACAGCCGCTCCTCGAGCGCCCCGAGCAGCTGCGGATCGCCGGCCAGCTCGGACGCGAGCCCCGCCAGCGCCGCCTTGGCACGGTCGGTCCCGGTGAGCTCGGCGATGCCCTCGGCGAGCGCCGCGAGGTCGGCCTCGAGCGTCCCGTGGTCGGCCGGAGCCGGCAGCTCCGCCGGGTGGACGACCGCCGCGAACACCATCTCGGCCTTCGAGCGCCAGCGCCGGTACACGGCGCCGCGCCCGACGCCGGCCTGGGCGGCCACGCGCTCGATCGTCGTGCCGGCGTAGCCCTCGCGAGCGAGCAGCTCGCCGACCGCGTCGCGGATCGCGTCGTCGACTCGCGTCTCGCGTGGGCGGCCGATCATTACGGCACCAACAGTACCGTAATGCTCACGGGTACGACATGAGCAGCACGGCGTGCGTGGTCTCGAGCGCCTCGTAGACGTGCGGTCCGTCGGCCGCGAACGTGACGAGCTCGCCTGGGCCGAGCACGACGGCGTCGGGCACCGGGCCCACGCGCAGCCGGCCCTCCACCACGATCAGGTGCTCGACCACTCCGGCGTGATGCGCTTCGGCGTGCCGGACGTTGCCCGCCTCGATGTCGATCAGGTAGAGGTCGAACGTGCCCCGGCGCTGCGGGGCGGCCAGCAGCCTCGCGGCCCAGCCGGGGGCCTCGTCCGAGCGCATCGGGCGGATGTCGGGCGCGCGCACGACGCGCAGCGACGGCCGCGCCTCCTCCACGATGCGCGCGAACGAGACGCGCAGTGCCGCCGCGATCGCCCACAGCGTCTCCACGCTCGGATTCGCCTTGCCCGACTCGATCTGCGCGAGCGTCGATTTGCCGAGCCCGGACTGGGCGGCGAGCTCCGCGAGCGTCAGGCCCGCCTCGAGCCGGAGCGCGCGCACGTTCGCCGCGACGGTACGGACGAACGCGTCGACACCGCGATCATGTTCTACTTCGCTGGACAATGCTCTATGTCAATGGAACAATTCCATCATCGTGGAGGCAGGTTCCATCATGACGGATGTTGCGGCGCCACCGCAAACCCGCTCCGGGATCGCCGCCGGCGCCCGTGCGGTCGCGCCGATCGCCGTCGCGGTCGTCGCGTTCGGAGCGTCGTTCGGCATTCTCGCCCGCGATGCCGGCATGGGCGTGGCCGCGCCGATCGCGATGTCCCTCACGACGTTCGCGGGTTCGGCGCAGTTCGCGGCCGCCTCGGTGCTCGACGACGGCGGTGCGCTGGCGGCGGCGATCGCGGCTGCCGTGCTGCTCAACCTGCGCTATCTCGCGATCGGCGTGTCCGTGGCGCCGAGCCTGCGCGGGTCGGCCCCGCGGCGGCTCGCCGAGGCGCAGCTGGCGGTGGACGAGTCGTGGGCGGTGTCGCAGCGCGACGGTCGGGTCGACCGCGACCGGCTGATCGGCGCGGGCCTGGTGCTGCTGGTCGCCTGGTGTGCGGGCACGGTCGGCGGCGTGCTCGGCGGCAGCGCGCTCGGAGATCCCGAGGACTACGGGCTCGATGCGATGTTCCCGGCGCTCTTCCTCGCGCTGCTCGTGGGTCAGCTCGACGGTCGCCGTACGCGCGCGGCCGCGGTCATGGGAGCGCTGATCGCTCTCGCCCTCACGCCGCTGGTGCCGCCCGGCGTGCCGATCGTCGCGGCGGCCGCAGGTGCGGTCCTGGCCCTGGCGGTGCGGAAGTGACCGGCGCCTGGATCGCCGTCGCCGGCGTCGGCGCGGCGACGATCGCGCTCAAGGGTGCCGGGCCGCTCGTGTTCGCGCGCCGCTCCCTGCCGGGCTGGGTCCAGGCGATCATGCCGCTGCTCGCGCCGTGTCTGCTCGCCGCCCTGGTGGTCGGCCAGACGCTCGCCGACGGCCGCTCACTCGCCGTCGACGCCCGCGTGGCCGGAGTGGCGGCCGCGGCGGTCGCCCTGCTGCTGCGCGCGCCGTTGCTCGTGGTGCTGGCCGCGGCGGCCGGCGTCGCCGCCGGGGCGCGGGCCCTCGGCGCCGCTTAGCGGCCTGAGCGCAGTGCGGGCGCCGATAGGGTGCCCGAGTGGCGATCGACACCGCGGCGGTGCTCCTGGAGCGCCAGCAAGAGCTCGGGGCGCTCCGTAGCCGGATCGCCGCTGCCCAGGCGGGCCGCGGGCGGGTGGTCCTGGTCGAGGCTCCGGCCGGGATCGGCAAGACGAGCCTGCTGCGAGCGGCGTCCGAGCTGGCCGCCACGGCGGGGTTCACGCGCCTGCGGGCGCGGGCCGGCGAGCTCGAGCGTGACTTCGCGTACGGCTGCGTGCGACAGCTGCTGGAGCCCGCCGTCGCGAGGGTCCCGGACGTCGAGCGCGACCGTCTCTTCGAGGGGGCGGCGGCGCTGTCGAGGCCACTCCTGGCCCCGCAGACCTCGCGCTCCGCCGACAGCTCGTTCTCCATGCTCCACGGCCTCTACTGGCTTCTGAACAACATCTGCGACAGCGGTCCGCTGGCCCTGTTGGTCGACGATCTCCACTGGGCCGACCCGGAGTCACTGCGGTTCCTCAACTACCTCGTGCCGCGGCTGGACGGTCTCCCCCTGGCGGTACTCGGGTCGACGCGGCCCGGAGAGGGTGCGACGGGTGAGCTGGCCCGCCTCGCCACCGCGCCGGAGACCACGGTGCTGCGGCCCGAGCCGCTGAGCGTCGCGGCCGCGACGACGCTGTGCGAGCACGCGCTCGGCGAGCACGTGGCGCCGGAGTTCGCGGCGGCCTGCCACGAGGCGACCAGCGGCAACCCGTTCTTCCTCGAGGCGCTGCTGCGTGACGTGCATGAGCAGCGACTGCCGCCCGACGCCGGCGAGGCCGCCCGCGTGCGTCGCATCGGCCCCGCCGCGGTCGCTCAGGCGGTGCTTCTGCGCCTCTCCGGAAGGCCCGCGGCGGTGACCGCCGTGGTCCGGGCCGCCGCCGTGCTGGGCGACGGCGCGAGCCTGGCCGAGGCCGCGCGGCTGGCGGACGTCACGGAGGAGGACGCCGCGCGCGCCGCCGATGCGCTGATCGGTCTCGGGCTGCTCACGCCCGCGCGCGGGCTCGAGTTCGCGCACCCGATCGTGCGCGAGGCGGTCTACGCGGACATCGGGCCCAACGAACGCGCCGAGGCCCACGCCCGCGCGGCCGCGATCCTGTCCGAGCTCGGCGCCGTCGAGGAGCGCATTGCGGCCCAGATCGCCGAGGCGAAGCCCGCCGGCGACCCGGAGCGCGTCGCACTCCTGCGCCGGGTGGCTTCGGACGCGCTCGTGCGCGGGGCGCCGGCCGCGGCTGCGGCCTGGCTCACGCGGGCATTGGCCGAGCCGCCGCCGTCCGGCGCCGAGGTGGACGTGCTGTACGAGCTCGGCACGGCCGAGCTGCGCCTGGGAGCGCCGGCGGCGGTCGAGCACCTGCGCACCGCCGTCGAGCAGCTACAGAGAGCCCGCCCCGCTCGCGACGGCGGTCCGCCAGCTTGCGAACGCGTTGACGATCTCCGGGCGCGCCGATCAGGCCGTCGAGGCGCTCGAGTCCGCGACCGCGATCGTCGAGCTGGCGGATCGCGAGCTCGGGCTGCTGCTCGAGGCCGAGATCGCCACGCACGCCCTGCAGGCGGGGTTCGAGACCCGCGCCCCGGCGGCCGGCCGGCTGGAGCGGCACGCGGGCCTCGCGGGCGAGACGCCCGGCGAACGGCTGCTGCTTGCGAGCGTCGCCTCGCTGCGCGCGCAGGACCGCCGGGTCGGCGGCCGAGGTGGTCGAGCTGGTCGAGCGCGTCTTCGCCGGCGGCCGCCTGCTGCGCGAGCAGCAGCGCGACATCGTCGGCCCGGTCTACGACCTCGTGCTCGCACTGCTCGCCACGGACGCGCTCGACCTTGCGGACGCGGTGCTCGACGAGGCGCTCGCCGACGCGCGGGCGCGCGCGTCGATCCCGGCGATCGCCTGGCTGACGGATCGCCGCGGATGGGTGTCGTTCCGGCGCGGGGACGTCGCGCGGGCCGAGGCCGACGCGCGCACGGCGCTCGAGCTGCTGCAGTCCCAAGGCGTCGCGCTGGGGCAGCCGTTCGCGCTCGGCCTGCTGGTCGTGTCGCTGATCGAGGCCGACGAGACCGACGCCGCCCAGGCGGCGCTGGACGGCAGCGGGCTCGGGGACGAGATCGCTCCGGGGATCACGACGAACTTCCTGCTGGCGGCCCGGGGTCTGCTCCACCTCGCCCACGGCCGCACGCGCGAGGCGTGCGAGGACCTGTTCGAGTACGGCCGCCGCGACGAGCTCTGGGGCGCGGCGAACCCGCTCGCCTCGCGCTGGCGCTCGTCCGCGGCGCTCGCACTGGCTGCCGGCGGAGACGGCGAGCGGGCGCGCCGGATGGCCTCGGAGGATCTCGAGCGAGCGCGGCGCTGGGGAACGGCGAGCGGGGTCGGCGGCGCGCTGCGCGCGGTCGCGCTGGTCGAGGGCGGCGACGGAGCCGTGGAGCGGCTGCGCGACGCCGTCGCGGTCCTGGAGGACTCGCCCGCGCGGCTGGAGCTCGCACGCGCGCTCGCCGACCTGGGGGCCGCGTTGCGGCGCTCGGGCCGCCGTACGGAGGCGCGCGTCGAGCTGGAGCGGGCGGTCGAGCTGGCCGACCGCGGCGGCGCCCGAGCGCTCGCCAAGCGATCCCGCACCGAGCTGCAGGCCGCGGGGGGCCGGTCCAGCGACCCGTACGGCAGCGGCGTCGAGCAGCTGACCGTATCGGAACGCCGCGTCGCGGAGCTGGCCGCCGAGGGCCGCAGCAATCCCGAAATCGCGCAGGCCCTGTTCGTGACACGCAAGACGGTCGAGACGCATCTGGGCCACGCGTACCGCAAGCTGGACATCGCAGGTCGGCGCGACCTGCCGCGGGCGCTCGCCGGCTGACAATCAGGGAGCGAATATCGGGGAGCTCCCCGAGGCGCAGCTCCCGAGGCGGCCGTACGGTCGCCGCAATGGCCGACGACGGCATCGACCGGGACCACGGACTGCGCGTGCAGCTCGAGCTCCACCTCGACCGCGAGCCGGTCAGCGGGACGCTTCGCCCCGAACGGGGCGCGGACGAGGCGTTCGTGGGCTGGCTCGGGTTCGTCGACGCCCTGAAGCGACTGCAGGAAGCCAATCCAAACGAAGGGAGCACCGATGATGTCTGATGGACGCAAGCCGACGCTCGTGCTCGGCGGCACCGGCAAGACCGGGCGCCGGGTCGTGGAGCGGCTCGAGGCGCGCGGCCTGCCGGTGCGGGTCGGTTCGCGCTCGGGCGAGCCGCGGTTCGACTGGGAGGACCGCGACACGTGGGCGCCGGCGCTCGACGGCGTCGGCTCGATCTACCTGAGCTACTACCCGGACCTCGCGATCCCGGGCGCGGTCGAGGCGACGCAGGAGTTCGCCGAGCTGGCCGTGCGCAACGGCGTCCGTCGCATCGCGCTCCTCTCCGGCCGCGGTGAGCCGGAGGCCGAGCGGGCCGAGAGCGCCGTGCGCGACACCGGCGCCGAGCTGACGATCCTGCGCTCGACCTGGTTCATGCAGAACTTCAGCGAGGACTACATGCTCGACCACGTGCTCAGCGGAGAGATCCGGCTCCCCGCCGGGGACGTGCCGACCCCGTTCCTCGACGCCGGCGACATCGCCGACGTGGCCGTCGCGGCGCTGACCGACGACCGCCACGTCGGACAGCTGTACGAGCTCACCGGTCCGCGCTCGCTGACGATGGCCCAGGTCGCCGCAGAGATCGGCGAAGCGGCGGGGCGCGACGTCGGCTACGTGCCGGTCTCGCTCGACCAGCACGCGGCCGAGGCCGCCGAGCACGGCGTGCCGCCCGTGTTCGTGGAGTTCCTGACCTACCTGTTCGACGAGGTCGTCGACGGCCGCAACGCCGACACGACCGACGGGTTGGCGCGCGCGCTCGGCCGCGAGCCGCGCGACTTCTCCGACTACGCGCGCGAGGCCGCCGCCAGCGGCGTCTGGAGCGCGTCGGCGGTCAGTGCGTGATGTCGACTCAGATCGCAACCCCCGCGCCGCCGGCGGCGGCGCGGGGCGGGAGCCGGGCACCGGCGCTCGTGCTCGGGGCGGCGACGCTGTTGACGGGCCTGTTGGCGGGGTTCTTCTACGCCTACTCGGTCTCCGTGATGCCCGGGCTCGGGCAGGCGGACGACGCGACGCTCGTCGACGGCATGCAGCAGATCAACGACGCGTCGAGAACCCGGTGTTCATGCTGAGCTTCCTCGGCTCCCCGGTGCTGATCGTGGCCGCGGCGATCCAGGCGCGGCGTTCGGGGTCGCGGCAGGCGACGCGCTGGATCATCGCCGCGCTCGTGCTGTGCGGCGTCGCGCTGCTCGTCACCGGCGCGGCGAACATCCCGCTCAACGACGATCTCGCGCAGGCGGGCTATCCGGCGAGCGGCGCCTCCCTGGCAGCCGCGCGCGAGGACTTCGAGGACCCGTGGGTCGTCTGGAACATCGTTCGCACGGTTGCCTCGACGGCCGCCCTGGCCTGCCTCGTCTACGCGCAGATCGTCTTGCGCCCTAGGGCGGCTTGACGAGGCGCAGCTCGCGCAGCCGCTCCCCATCGAAGTCCGACTCGCGGATCTCGCCGTCCGCGCGGAAGGCGGCCGCGGGTCGCAAACGCCGATGTTTGTTAGTCTCCGGCCCGCTGGGGAGAAGAGAAGGGTGCGTTCGTAGGGAGGGCCTCCGTTGACGCGGAGGCGGGACAGGGGTTCGAGGGCACAAGGAGAGGAACCGCATGACTGCTCGTTTCCGTGCGAGAACGACACGGTTGGGAGGCTGTGCGCCCGCGCTCACCGCGGCAATCGCCGTCGTGCTGTGCGCCACGCCGGGGTTGGCCGCCGCCGCCGACCGGGACGTGAGGCTCACGGCCGACCCGTCGGCCGATGCGTGCACCGCATTCGAGCCGCTCGACTGCTCGTATCTCATGGCCCGCAACGGACTCCAGGCGCCGCCCGACCCGACGGTGCCGGGTGCCGTCGCGCCGACGTTCATCAACCTCGCCAGCCTGCCCGGCGACGCCACCATCGACGCGGTGATCCACGACGACGGCACGATCACCGTCGCGGACGGGGACGTGACCTTCCCGGGCGTGGACACCGTGCGGCCGAACGCCATCGTCGGGGACGTGACGGTGAACGCGCGGATCGTCCAGACGGCCGCGTGGACGGGCACATTGGACCAGGCCACGGGCGCGATGGCGCTGACCGCGGCGCTGTCGCTGCAGTTCAAGCTCAGCTGCGACCCCGTGGCGAACGCGACGTGTGGGGCGCTGACCGGCGCCAGCGGCAACCTGGGCACCTGGGCGGTCGCGCCCAAGAAGCCGGCGGAGCTGTCGACCGGCCATGCGGCGGCGCTCGCTCCGCCCGCCGCCTACGGGCCGGACTGGGTGCCGCCCGCCGCCGAGGACGGCGCCGCGCTCGACGCGGCCACCGGCGCGCTGACGCTGGTCGACAACAAGCTCGAGCTGGAGCACCTCGACCCGTCCGACTGCATCGATACGACCTCGCCGATCTGCAACAACCCCGGCCTGGGCGGCATCGTTGTGGTCGAGCTGAACAATGCCATCGGCGCCTCGTGGGGCGGTGCCGCCGCCCCAGAGAACTCCAAGGACACCGTGCCGGGTGCGATCGACATGCGGATGGCGTTCGTCATGGAGAACGCGCTCATCAGGAGCACGCCGTCGGCCATCGACTTCGGCTCCCAGCCGCTCGGCACCTCGAGCGCTCCGCGCAGCGTCGACCTCTCGGCTTTCGGTGAGGCCGATGTGGAGCTGCTGTCGCTCTACACGGCCGGCGGTGACGACGCCGACTTCTGGGTCGCCAACGACGGCTGCCGCGGGATCGTCGCCACCGCTGCCGCATGCACGATGAAGGTGCGCTTCAACCCCGGCGCCAGGGGCAACCGGGCGACGGCCCTGTACGCCAGGGTCAGGGATCCGCAGGACGTGGACACGATCCGCACGCTGCAGATCGCGGCGCTGAGCGGCCAGGGCGGCCAGCTGCCGCAGGGGCCGGCGGGCCCCAAGGGCGACGGGGCAGCGCAGGCGCCGGCGATCGCCCAGGGCCTCGCCTCCGCCACCCCGGAGTCCCCGTCCATCCGGCGCGCGAAGTCTCGCCTTCGACTGTCCTCCAAGGGCACCGCAACCGTCGCGACGATCAAGTGCCCGGCGGGCTCGTGCAGGGTCAGCGGGC
Source organism: uncultured Solirubrobacteraceae bacterium (assembly GCA_963835735.1). Classification (GTDB taxonomy): domain Bacteria; phylum Actinomycetota; class Thermoleophilia; order Solirubrobacterales; family Solirubrobacteraceae; genus DASQMT01. Next base: position 150,681 of record CAWIGP010000009.1, on the reverse strand, counting down.
GCAGCGCCCGACTCAAGATCGGCACCAAGACCCACAAGGTCGCGGTCACGGTCAGCCGGACGATCGCCGGAGGCAAGTCCGCCGCGGTGCGCGTCTCTGTGGGCAAGCGCGTCCGCACGGCGCTGCGCCGGCGGGGCACAGGAGCCCTGACGGTCAAGCTGGTTGTCCGCTCGTCCGACGGGTCCTCGATCAGCCGGACCGTCACCGTCCAGCTGCGCAGCAGGTAGGACAGGGAGCCTCGCCTCCCGCCCTCGTGGGCGGGAGGCGACTACGCCGTGCCGGAGCGCATGATGGGAGCCCTTTCAGTGTGTGACGGGAGGGAAGAGCTGCTGGCCGCCGACGGGTTCGGTGCTCATCGTTCCTCCAGTGGGCGCTCCAGTGCCGCCCCGTTCGTGGCGATTCGGCCACGAACCGGCTCGCGCGCCGCGGAGATCTCGTTGTGGAGGGCCTTCAGCGCGTCGAGGTAGATCTCCGAGAACGTCGGGAACGGTTGGATCGTGTCGCGCAGCACCTCCAGCGGGACGCGGGCACGGATTGCCAGCGTGGCCTGCTGCAGCCACTCGCCGGCCTCGGGACCGAGCGCGTAGGCACCGGTCAGCCGCTCGCCGTCGCTGAGCAGCGTGAGGAAGCCGTTGGACTCGGCGTAGGCGTGCGTGTAAGTGGCGGTCTTCGCCACCTCTGAGACGAGGGCGGTCGCGCTGAACTCGGCATCGGCCGCGCCGACCGCGGCCGCCTGCGGATCGGTATAGGTGACGCGCGGCACGGCCTCGTAGTGGGCCTCGCGCGGCTCGCCGAGGATGTTTGTCGCGACGACGCGGCCCTGGTACTTGCCGACGTGGGTCAGCGGCCAGATGCCGGTGACGTCGCCGATCGCCCACAGCCGCTCGCCTACGCGCAGCCGCGCATCGACCGGAATCCCGTGGCCGTTCGCCTCGATGCCGACCGTCTCCAGTCCGATGTCGGCGACCCGGGGGCGCCGGCCGGTGGCCACGAGCAGCCGGTCGCCGCGCAGCTTGCGGCCGTTGTCGACCTCCAGGACGTACTCCTCGCCGTCGCGCCGGGCGGCGGTCGCGTGTGCACTGAGGATGAGCTCGATCCCGTCGCGTCGCAGCACCTCACCGAGCGCCTCGCCCAGCGGGGCGGGCTCGCGCGCGAGCAGATGCTCCGCCCCGTCGAGCAGCAGCACCTCGCCGCCGAGGCGGCGCACGGCCTGCGCCATCTCGACGCCGACCGGCCCACCGCCGAGAATCAGCAGCCGGCGCGGGACGGCCTTCATGCCCGTCACCTCGCGATTGGTCCAGATCCCGTCGAGCTCGCGAAGCCCTGGGATCGGCGGAATGATCGGGTCGGAGCCGGATGCGACGACGATGTGTTGGGCGGTGTGGCGCGCGCCGTCGACTTCGACCACGCCCGTTCCCGCGAGCCGGCCGCTGCCGCGCAGCAGGTCGATCCCCGAGTCGGCCAGGAATCGTTCCTGGCCGGCGTCCGAGTAGTTGGAGACCATGAAGTCCCGCCAGGCGAGTGCGGCCTCGACGTCGACTTCCGCGGATGCCGCCGCTTCGCGCGCATCGTGCACCGCCTCACCCGGCCGCAACAGCGACTTCGACGGGATGCACGCCCAGTACGAGCACTCGCCGCCGACCAGCTCGCGCTCGACGACGGCGACCCGCAGCCCGCCCTCCGCCAGCACGCCGGCGCAGTGCTCTCCGGGCGAGCCGCCGCCCAGCACGATGACGTCGTAGTCGTTGCCCACGGCGACCTCCGTTTGCCTGATGGTTAGAGGGTCAGCGTCGCGCCCCGGGCGAGCTCGTCGCGCCCGTCGACTCACTGGCGACAGCGATAGATCGGTGTCGGCGGTGATGGTCGTGGTGGTAGAGCCCGCCGTCAAGGGCTCCGGTCGCACCGACCATCGCCCCCATCCGCTGCTCCGTCGGCCACCGGGCGACTCGCTCCGCGCCTCCCGCGGGAGTAGTCGGCCCCCGTCGGCTGCTACGCCGGCCTGACGTCAACGACAGGCCGCCCAGCCGACGACAGACGGCGCTGCGCGGAGGACCCTGGAAGCAGGGCAACGAGCATGACTAAGAGGAGCTTGAATGACGCCGAGTCAACGCATCATCTACACCGCCGAGGCGCACGTCGTCGGCGGGCGGGCCGAAGGGCACGGCCGCACCGCCGACGGGGCTTTGGAGGTGGATCTGCGGACGCCGACCGAGATGGGCGGACAGGGCGGCGGCACCAACCCCGAGGAGCTCTTCGCGGTCGGCTACGCCGCCTGCTTCGAGTCCGCCCTGGGCGCCGCGGGCCGGCGCCAGCGGCAGGAGGTGGGCGACATCGCGATCGACTCGAGGGTGATGTTGCTGCCAGCGGATGGCCGGCGGTGGAAGCTCGCCGCCGAGCTCGCGATCACGCTGCCCGCGGTCAACGACCCGGCCGTGGCCGAGGCGCTCGTGAGAGAGGCACACCGGACCTGCCCGTACTCGAACGCGACCCGCGGCAACATCGGCGTGGCGCTGACCGTCAACGGGCGCGGCGTCGAGACGACCTCCGAGGCGGTGGCGGCATGAGGGCCCTGGCCGCCGCGGCCCTGGTGCCGCTCACCGCCCTGGCGATCGCTGCCTGCGGCGGCGGCGACAGCACTGCGACCGCACCGGCGCCGCACCGCCAGACCGCCACCGGATCGGTCGCGGTCAGCGTGGCGAACAGCCGCCTGGGGAGGATTCTCGTGGGCGCGAACGGCCGCACCCTGTACCTGTTCACGAAGGACTCGGGGACCACGAGCGCGTGCTCCGGCCCGTGCGCCGCCGCCTGGCCGCCGCTGCGCGCCAACGGCAAGCCGGCGGCCGGGAGCGGCGCGAGCGCAGCGCTGGTGGGAACCACCGGCGGCGAGCAGGTCACATACAACGGCCACCCGCTGTACTACTTCGTGAAGGACAAGAAGGCGAGGGACACCAACGGCGAGGGCCTGACGGCGTTCGGGGGCACCTGGTTCGCGGTGTCCGCGGCGGGCAATCGGGTCTCACCGCCGGCGCCGGCGGCGACGCCGACGCCGACGCCCACGCCGAGCGCGACGCCGACGCCGACTCCAAGCGCGACGCCGACTCCCGCACCGTCGAACGGGATCCCGCAGAACAACGGCGGTGACGGCGATGCCGACAACAACGGCGGGCCCGACGACGGGGACGGCGGCGTCTAGCGATGCGCAGGCGGACCCGCGCGACCGTAGGCCTGTTGGTCCTGGCTCTGGCCGCGGTCGTGGTGGTCCTGGCTCTGGCGGGCGGTGGCGGATCGAGCCACCGCCCGGCCGCCGACCCGTTTGCCTGGCTGCACCCGGCTGCGCCGCCGGCCGGCTGGCACGTCGCCCGCATCGCGGACGGCGCGACGCTCCCGTACCCGCCCGGATGGCGATCGATCAGGACCGACCCGGGCACCGCGTCGGTGGCCCTGCTCCGGCACGGCCGGATCGAGGGCTATCTCAACGCCACCCCGCGGCAGGGGGCGGAGACGCTCGCGAACTGGAGCCGCTTCCGCCCGGAGCACAACCGGGGCGAAGGCGACCGAGATGTGCGGCTGATCGCCTCGTCCAGCGACCTCACCTTCCGCGCCGGGCGCGGATCGTGCGTGATCGACGACTACACGACCTCGAAGGCCACGTACCGCGAAATCGCATGCCTGGTGTCCGGCCCCCGATCGACCGCGGTGATCGTAGCCGCGGCCCCGACCTCGCTCTGGCACCAGCAGGCCGCCACGTTGGAGCGAGCCGTCTCGAGCTTCACGTCCTAGTCAATCCCACACCCAGGAGCAACCAGTGAGTGCCAATCCCCAGATCAGATCCTCGGCCACCGCCGGCCGGATGACGATGGACCGCCGGTCGACCATGGCCCGTGCCGCGCGCTACCTCGGCGCACTCGGAGTCCTGGCGACCGGGGTCATCCACATCCAGCAGTTCTACGGCCAGGACTACTCGACCGTGCCGACGATCGGCACGCTCTTCTTCCTCAACTTCGTGTCGGCGGTGGTCATCGCGGCCGGGCTGGTCGCGCCGCTTGGGCGCGTCGCCGGGCGCAATGCCGGCTTGGTCCGCGCCGGCTTCGCCGTCGCCGGCATCGGGCTGGCGGTCCTGTCGCTCGTGGCGCTGTTCATCTCGGAGTCGAGCAGCCTGTTCAACTTCACCGAGAACGGCTATCGCACGGCGATCGTGCTCGCGATCATCGCGGAGGCGGCCGCCACCGTGTTCCTCCTCGGCTTCCTCGGGCTAAGCAGGACGATGGACGACGGCGGCGGTATTTCCGATGGTCGCTAGCTATTGCCGCGGAATACGCTCGTGATCGCCGCTGCGCCGATCGGCGGTTCGGTCCGGTACCTGAGGGACGATTTCCCTGCGTGTGGCCACTTTGGGGGGTGAGGGGTGCTGCGCTTGGTCGGTGTCAGGTCGAGTCGTTGTTCGACGAGCTGATGCCCATCGCGGTCGCGAGTTGCCCGAGGATCTCGCGTCCGCTGGATGGCTGCTGTGCGATCCGGCGCTGCTAGCTCCGATCGCGGAGCGCGGGGGAGGCGGGGCGCGCGCGAGCGTGGCCGGCCCACGATCGCGATGGCCCTGTTCGTGCGGTTGATGGTGCTCAAGCAGCGGACCGGCTGGGGCTATCGGACGCTGGTGGCGGAGGTCTCGGACTCGCTCCATCTGCGCCGGTTCTGCGGGCTCTCGCTGTCGGCGTCGGTGCCGCACGAGTCGACGATCAGCAAGCTCGCGCGGCGGCTCGGGCCCGAGGTCGTCGATCAGCATCACGCGCGCGTTGATCGTCAAGGCGCAGCGCGAGCGGCGGTTCACGGCCCGCGCGATGCGCTGCGACTCGACCGTCGTCGAGGCCGATGTCCGGTGGCCGTCGGACGCCGCCCTGGCGCTCGATGGCGCGCGCGCGGCTGGCGCGCGAGGGCGCCCGCGTGGCGGCCGTCGTCGGCGACGGCGCCGGCGCGTGCGGGACCGCTCGCGTGCTGTCGGTCGCCGGTTGCGGCTGATCGGCCGCACGATCCGCCGGCGTCTCCGGCGACCGGCGGCGCGCTCGCGAAGGTGCTCGCGCTGACCGGCCAGACCGGCGAGCTGGTCGAGCGCTCGATCTGCGAGGCGCATCGCGCTGGCCGCCCAGGCGCGCTCGAAGGCGCCGCGGTCGCGGCGCCCGGCGCCAAGCTTGGCGCGGCCCGAGCGCCTCGAGGAGTTGGCGGACCTGCTCCGAGAGGGTCTGCCAGCAGATCGCCAGCGGCTCGCTGGCGAGCCGATCAAGGATCGGATCGTCTCGCTCGCTGACCCCGATGCACGCCCGATCCGCAAGGGCAAGCTCGGCAAGCCCTACGAGTTCGGCTATGTGATCCAGCTCGCCGAGCTCACGCCAGAACACGCGCGCGGCGCGCGCGGGCTGATCCTGCCGGCCGCCCGCCAGATCGGCTATCCGCTCGAGAGCGCGCTGCTGCCCGGCACCGTCGTCCGAGCTCGACGGCTCGGGATGCTACCCGCGCGAGGTCGCGCTCGACGGCGGCTTTCCCGTCGAGGCCGCCAACCAGCGCTTTGGCCGACGCCGACGTGTTCGTCGCCGGCCGCCAACAATCCGTCTTCGCGACGCTCCAAGTAGCGGCTGGCCAGTTACCGCGCCGGTGCCGAAGGACGCATCAGCCATCTGCTACGCTCGGTCGCCTCGGCGACGATGGCGTCGAGCTCGGTCCGGTACAGGGCGTCGGAGCTGATGCCTGGGCCATCGCCAGCTCGGTGATCTCCGCGAACGCCTCTGCCCGGAGGCGTTCACGTCGTGAATGCTCTTCCGTTTCGTGCTCTCACCGATCGATGAGTGGGCGCCGCGCCGCCACTCCCGATGGGCCCGGTCGGTCGAAGAGACAGCCCGCGAGTGGTGACGAAACGAAGGCTGCTCGGCTCATCGGCACGTCGCGCCCGTAAGGACCCTGGTCGCGGCGGGTCGGCTCCCTCGTCGACTCCCTGGTTCTTCAGTTGCGGGGCCCCCATACCAGGGCCCTGACCAGGGCCCTCACGGGTGCGAAGTGTCGGTGAGGCGATCAGGCTGCCTTCGTGCACCCGCGTGACCAAACAGCCCGGTTGCTTTCGCCCTGATCAACCTCAACACAGGAGGAGAAGCTAGATGTCGAGCCAGACCACCACCACGGGGCCGACCACCGGGTCGGACGGGGTCCAGATCCGCCGGTTCGAGATCGACGTCTCGGACGACGAGCTCACCGACCTGCGCAGCCGTATCAATGCCACGAAGTGGCCTGACCGGGAAACGGATCCCGCCCAGGGGGTGCAGCTCGAGACGATCCAGAGCCTCGCCCGCTATTGGGGGACGGACTACGACTGGCGCAGATTCGAAGCGCGCTTCGCGGCCCTGCCGCACTTCATCACCGAGATCGACGGGGTGGACATCCACTTCATTCACGTTCGCTCCGAGCACGAGGACGCGCTGCCGCTCATCGTCACCCACGGATGGCCGGGCTCGACCATCGAGCAGCTGAAGATCATCGATCCGCTCACCAAGCCCACGGAGCACGGCGCGAGCGCCGCGGACGCCTTTCACCTCGTGATCCCGTCATTGCCGGGGCACGGGTTCTCGGGGAAGCCGACCGAGACCGGCTGGGACCCCATCCGGATCGCCCGGGCGTGGGTCTCCCTGATGAAGCGGCTGGGCTATACGAGGTTCGTCGCGCAGGGCGGTGACTGGGGGAACGCCGTCACGGAGCAGATGGCGCTGCTGAAGCCCGAGGGGTTGCTGGGCATTCACACCAACATGCCGGCGACCGTTCCGCCCGACGTCTCGAAGGCGCTCGCCACCGGAGGCCCTAAACCGGACGGTCTCGCAGCCGATGAGGACCGGGCCTACGAGATCCTGGCGCACTTCTTCGCGACGGGCCTGGGCTACTCCACCGAGATGGCCAACCGCCCACAGACGCTCTATGGCATCGCGGACTCGCCAGTCGGCCTCGCGGCCTGGATGCTCGACCACGACGAGCGCAGCTATCAGCTCATCGCGCGCGCGTTCGCCGGGCAAGCCGGTGGCCTTTCCCGAGACGACGTCCTCGACAACGCCACGCACTACTGGCTCACCAACACGGCGGTCTCCTCGGCTCGGCTCTACTGGGAGAGCCACCTGGCGTTCTTCGACGTCAAGGGCGTCCAGATCCCGGTCGGCGTGACCGTCTTCCCCGACGAGCTCTATCCGGCGCCGCGGAGCTGGGCGGAGAAGGCGTATCCCAAGCTCATCCACTTCAACAAGGTCGACGAAGGCGGCCACTTCGCCGCCTGGGAGCAGCCGCAGATCTTCTCCGAGGAGATGCGGGCGACGTTCAGGTCACTGCGCTAGCCAGTCCCCCGGCGCCTGGGCCGAGGCAGCGCGATCGCGATCGCGAACCGAAACCGGACGAGAGGGAACCGCGATTGGAGTGGAGGCCGGCGCGGGCGGAAGATCCGAGTGCACGAGCACCAGATCTAGGAGGACCAGATGTCGACCACGACGACGCACCCCGCGACCCTGCGAGGTCGCGCGTTGCTGCGTGATCCCCGGTACAACCGTGGCACGGCGTTCACCGTCGACGAGCGTGCCGCGCTGGGGCTCGACGGGCTGCTGCCGGCGGCGGTGCTGTCGCTCGACGAGCAGGCCGCGCGCTCGTACGAGCAGTATCGCGCCCAGCCGACCGACCTGGCGAAGAATGGCTTCCTGGCGGCACTGCACGATCGCAGCGAGGTCTTGTACTACAGGTTGCTCGAGGAGCACCTGGCCGAGATGCTGCCGGTCGTTTATGACCCGGTCGTGGCGGAGGCGATCGAGCGCTTCAGCCACGAGTTCCAGCGCCCGGATGGGGTCTACCTGTCGGTCGACGACGTCGGCGGTGTGGAGGCAGCGCTGCGCGACTACGGGCTCGGCGCCGACGACGTCGACCTGCTCGTCGCGACCGACGCCGAGGAGATCCTGGGGATCGGCGACTGGGGCGCGAATGGGATCGCGATCTCGATCGGCAAGCTGGCCGTCTACACCGCGGCGGCCGGCGTCGATCCCGATCGTGTGATTCCGGTGATGCTCGACGTGGGCACCGATCGCGAGTCGCTGCTCAACGATCCGCTGTACGTCGGCAATCGCCACAGCCGAGTGCGGGGGGAGCGCTATGACCAGTTGATCGCGGCCTACGTCGAGACCGCGAGCCGGCTGTTCCCGGCCGCGCTGCTGCACTTCGAGGACTTCGGGCCGTCCAACGCGCGGCGGATCCTCAACGAGTACCGCGACACGGCGCGGATCTTCAACGACGACATGCAGGGCACCGGCGCGATCGCCCTCGCGGCGATCCTGGCCGGGATGCGCGTCGCCGGGACGCGCCCGCGCGATCAGCGGGTCGTGATCTTCGGTGCCGGCACCGCCGGCGTCGGGATCGCCGACCAGATCCGCGCGGTGATGATCGCCGACGGCCTCGGCGCCGACGAGGCGACTCGGCGCTTCTGGCTGGTGGACAAGCCCGGGCTGCTCGTCGACGACATGAACGACCTGCGCGACTTCCAGAAGCCCTACGCGCGCCCGCACGGCGAAGTCGACGGCCCGACGAGCCTGGCGGACGTGGTCGCCGCTGCCAAGCCGACGATCATCGTCGGGACCTCGACGGTCGGGGGCGCGTTCACCGAGCAGGTCGTGCGCGAGATGGCCAAGCACGTCGATCGCCCGATGATCTTGCCGCTGTCGAACCCGACCGAGCGCATCGAGGCCGTCCCCGCCGACGTGATCAAGTGGACCAACGGTCGCGGCCTCGTCGGAACCGGGACGCCGTGGGCACCTGTTCCCTACAAGGGCACCGACTACGCGATCGGGCAGGCGAACAACGCGCTGATCTACCCGGGCATCGGGCTGGGAACCATCGTCGCGCGCGCGAGCCACGTGACCGACGGGATGCTGCTGGCGGCCTCGCAGGCGATCGCGGGCCTGGTCGACGTCAGCCGCCCCGGCGCCGGGCTGCTGCCGGAGGTCGAGAACCTCCGCGCGGTGTCGGCGACGGTCGCGGTCGCCGTCGCGGAGCAGGCGAGCAAGGACGGCGTCGCCGATGCCGATCTCGCCGACCCCGTCCAGGCGGTGCAGGACGCGATGTGGAAGGCCGCCTACAGGGCCCTGGAGACGACCCGATGACCCTTACCCACGTCGCGATCGGCACGGGCGCGACCGGCAAGCGGGTCGAGAGCGACTCGATGGGCTCCATCGAGGTCCCCGCCGAGCACTACTGGGGCGCGCAGACCCAGCGCTCGCTGATCCACTTCTCGATCGGCGACGACCGCATGCCGAAGGCGGTCTACCACGCCTACGGTTACGTCAAGAAGGCGGCTGCCCTGGTGAACGCCGACGCGGGGCGGCTCGACCAGAAGCTCGCGGACGCGATCGTCGCGGCCGCCGACGAGGTGATCGGCGGCCAGCTCGACGCCGAGTTCCCGCTCTATGTCTGGCAGACCGGGTCGGGCACGCAGTCGAACATGAACGTCAACGAGGTGATCGCCAATCGGGCCAGCCAACTGCTCGGCGGCGAGCTCGGCAGCAAGCACCCCGTCCACCCCAACGACCACGTGAACATGGGGCAGTCGTCCAACGACAGCTTCCCGACGGCGATGCACATCGCGACGCTGCTCGCGATCCGTGAGCACAGCCTGCCCCGCCTCGGCGAGCTCGCCGACGCGGTGTGGGCGAAGGCGGTGCAGTGGGTCGACGTCGTCAAGATCGGCAGAACCCATCTGCAGGACGCGACGCCGCTGACCGTCGGCCAGGAGTGGTCGGGGTGGGCGACTCAGCTGCGCGACGCCGGCGACCGGCTCTCGCGATCGCTCGACGCCCTCCACCAGCTGGCCGCCGGCGGCACCGCCGTCGGCACGGGGATCAACGCTCCCAAAGGCTTCGGGGAGCAGATCGCCGCCAAGCTCGCCGAGCTCACCGGCCTACCACTGAAGACAGCGCCCAACAAGTTCGCGGCGCAAGGCTCGCTGGACGCGATGGTTGCCGTCAGCGCCGGACTGCGCGGTGTCGCGGTCGCGCTGATGAAGATCGCGAACGACATGCGCTGGCTCGCGTCGGGCCCGCGCGCCGGGTTGCACGAGCTGCAGCTGCCGGCCAACGAGCCGGGCAGTTCGATCATGCCCGGCAAGGTCAACCCGACCCAGCAGGAGGCAATGGTGATGGTCTGCCTACAGGTGATCGGCGAGGACTCAATCGTCGCCGCCGCCGGGGCGCAGGGCAACTTCGAGCTCAACGCGATGCGCCCGATCATCATCAACAACGTCCTGCACTGTGCGCGGATCCTTGGCGACGCCGCCGAGAAGCTCCGTCGGTTCAGTGTCGAGGGCGCTGAGCTGGACCGGGCCAAGGTCGACCGTTACGTCGGGCAGTCGCTGATGCTCGTCACCGCGCTCAGCCCGCACATCGGCTACGACAAGGCCTCTCAGATCGCCCACAAGGCCGACGACGACGCCACCAGCCTGCGCGAAGCGGCGCTCGCGCTGGGCGTTTCCGCCGCGGACTTCGACCGCATCGTCGACCCGCAGACCATGGTGGGCGAGGCCCGCCGCGACCTGGGGCTGGCGTGACCTGCGCCCGGCCCGGCTCGACAGCGTCGCGCTGGCGGCCGCCGGGGAGTTGGCGCCGGGTTCAGTTGACCTTGGCACCGATGCGGTTGGCGAACATTCGCTGGACGTAAGGCGGGAGCGCCTCATCGTCTTGGGCGATCATGTACCACGAGGGCAGCGATTTCCACCCTGGGGCAGTCCTCACCACGTCGCTCAAGACGTTCGTGGACAGGGGTTGCTGCACGGCGTACAACACCTTTGCCTTGACCGGGTCCACGTCGCCTGCGAAGTGATAGACGAAGTCTTCCTCCGTCAACCAGACGAAGCCCTCCTGATCGACGGACTGGTGCGCCAGAGCCGGGGTGGGAGGCCCCTGCGCCAGCAGTGCACCTAGTGATTCTCCCTCGTCGAGCGCGAACGCGGCGATGTAGACAAGCCCGACCACGTTGGGGGCGTCGTCGACCGTCGGAACCGCCTCTGGGTCACCGGCGGCCCCGGAGGGGATGTCCGAGTCGTCGACGCACGCACAGGGCGGGCGCTGGGGAGCTTCGACCTCGTTCCCAGCGGCGGGTTCATCGGCGACGTCGCTGTCACCAAGGAGGCGGCGTATCTCACCGACTCGTTCCTGCAGCAGCTCTACGTCGTGCCGCTCGGGCGCGGCGGAGCACTGCCGGACCAGGGGCGGGTGCGAACCGTTCCTCTGACGGGCGACATCCAGTACACGACCACGCCATTCGCGTTCAACGCCAACGGCATCGTCTTCGCCGGGCGCACGCTGCTGGTCGGGCAGACCAACACCGGCAATCTCTTCCGCGTCGATCCGAACACGGGCGAGACCGACGAGGTCGAGCTCTCCGGCGGCAACATCCTCTTCGCCGACGGCATCGTGCTCCGGGGTCGGACGCTGTACGCCGCCCAGAACTTCTCCAACAGCGTCGTCATCGTGCAGCTCAACGGCTCGCTCACCGCCGGCCGCGTGGTCAAGACGATCACCGACCCACGCTTCGACATCCCGTCGTCCGTGGAAGTGACCGCCTCACGCCTGTTCGTCCTCAACTCCAGGCTCACCACCCCGGTGACGCCGGACACCAGCTACGACATCGTGAGCGTCCATCCCCTGTCTGCCAAGCAACGATCGAGGTAGCAGCGCTTCTCTCGACTCGTGACCGTCGCAGGTCGTGGTACGTCGGGCACCGCATGAACGTGCGATGTGTAGCCGCCCGCAAGAGATCGCACGATCGGGCGATGCACGTCGCACCGGTCGTGCTCGATCGTTCGGACGGTGGAGTCGCAGCTTCCCGCCGCCGAGGCGCCGGTTGTAAGCCCCGATCTGACCGTCGATCAGCTCGCCCGGTTGCGCGCATACGGCACCCCGGACGTGGTCGACGTCGGCGAGGCCGCATTCGCGGCGGGCGATCCGACCTACGACCTGGTCGTGATCGAGGACGGCGTGATCGAGGTGGTCCGCCCAGCGACCGCGAACGCTCCAGAGGCATCGCTGATCACGTTTGGCCCGGGCGCGTTCGTCGGTGAGCTCGGGCTTCTGACCGGGCAGACCGCCTATCTCACGGCGCGCGTGGTCGAGCGAGCGCGTGTATATCGGATCTCACGGGCGCAGCTGCGTCGCCTCATGGCACAGGACGCCGAGCTCTCCGACCTCCTGCTCCGGGCCTTCCTCGCGCGTCGGCGGAGGATCAGCGCAGGAGCCGGTGCACGTGTCCTGCAGATCATCGGCAGCGACTTCGACTCGGCGGCGCTGGCACTCCGGACGTACGCGGCACGCCGTGCCCTGGCGCACGTCTGGCTGGACGTGGACTCCGTCGAGGGGGGATCCCTCATGCGTGCCGCGTCTCTGACGACGACGGACCTGCCCGCCGCGATCACCCCCGACCGGACGTTGCCGCGCGCGACGCCCGGCAGCCTCGCGCTGTATCTCGGGCTCACGTATCGCCAGACGAGCGAGGAGCCGGCCGACCTGACGGTGATCGGAGCCGGCCCGGCAGGGCTGGCCGCCGCCGTCTACGGGGCCTCCGAGGGATTACGGACGGTTCTGCTCGACGCCATAGCCCCGGGCGGCCAAGCGGCGTCCAGCGCACGGATCGAGAACTATCTCGGGTTCCCGACGGGGCTGAGCGGCGCTCAGCTCGCCGAGAACGCGGTTGCACAGGCGATCAAGTTCGGCGCGGAGATCTCGACTCCGTGCGAGATCGCCGGGCTGGACACCGACAGCGAGCGCCTGGCCGCTGTGCTCACCGACGGGACGCGCGTGAGCGCCAGGGCGGTGGTCATCGCGACCGGCGCCCGCTACCGGAAGCTTCCGCTGGACGGCTGGGAGAAGTTCGAGGGGGCCGGGATCTACTACGCCGCGACCGAGCTCGAAGCGCGCGGATGCGCGGGCGAGCCGCTGACGGTGGTGGGCGGCGCGAACTCGGCGGGACAAGCTGCCTTGTTTCTGGCGTCGTCTGACAGGGTGGTCACGCTCGCGGTCCGCGGTCCCGACCTCGCCGCCAAGATGTCCCGATACCTCGTCGATCGGATCCTCGCCGATCCTCGGATCGACGTCCGGGTGGCGACCGAGGTCACGCGCCTGGACGGCGAGCATGTCCTCGAGCGCATAACGCTCACCGACGGGCCACCGGGGAACGAGGAGACCCGCGACTGCCGAGGGCTGTTCTGCTTCATCGGAGCGGAGCCTGCGACCGCCTGGCTCGCTGGCGTCGCGCTTGATCGACGCGGATTCATCCGGACCGACACCCAGCTCACCCCAGACGATCTCGACGGCACCTGGACGTCACTCGGCCGATCGCCGCTTCCGTTCGAGACAAATGTGCCGGCAGTGTTCGCCGCCGGCGACGTCCGGAGCGGCTCGATGAAACGGGTCGCGGCCGCGGTCGGCGAGGGAGCAAGCGCCGTCAGCTCCGTCCACCGCGCGCTCGGTGTGCTCGCCGTGCGCCACTAGTAGCGCTAAATGGCGGCGAGGATCAGCCACCGCGCAACGCCTGCCGCGCTACCGTGACGAGCTCCTCGTTGGTGTTCGCGTGACCGCTCAGGCCCCAGCCGCCGTCGGGGGCTTCGGTGAGGAGCACCCAGACGCGCTCGGCCAGCGCCGGGTCGCCGGCCGAGCGGGCCACGAGGTCGGTCAGCTCGCGCACGACGGCGAGTTGCTTGTCGCGGTCCAGGGCGCGGTGGTTCGTGAGCACCTGGACGCGCACGTAGGTGTTGTCGCCGTCGACGTTGGCGAGCGCGTCGGACGGCAGGTCGTGCACGAACGCCGCGGTGTTCTTGCGGAACATCGGGATATCGGGGACCTGCTCGATCGCCATCAGCGTGGCGGCGAGATCGACTGCGAGCTGCTGCTTATCCGGGAACGTGCCGGCGGCCGCGTACACGTCGATCATGGGCATTGGGAATTTCTCCTTCGCGAGGTTGGCAACGTCTCAGGGCCCAAGCGGCGATGGTGGGATGCGAGTCGACCCGGTGACCTCCGGCGTCAGCATCCCCACCCGGTCGATGTAGCACCAGGCCCACTCTTCGCCCGGCTCGAGCGAGCGGATTATCGGGTGGCCGCTCGCGTTCGCATGGGCGGTGGCGTGGCGGTGGGGAGAGTCATCGCAGCAGCCGACGTGCCCGCACTCGAGACAGATCCGCAGATGCAGCCACGGCTGGCCCGCGGCCAGGCAGTCCTCGCAGCCGGCGACCCGCTCAGGGAGCTCGAGGACCTGGATGTGGTCGCGATGCCTGCACAGGACCATGCACGGCGAGGTTCCTCGCGCCCCGCGGCGGCGTCATGGCATGGACGCGCGATCTGTAATGCGTCACGAGCGTCGTTCGTTGTCGCCGCCAGCCGTGTCAGCTCGACCCGGGAGTTGATGTCGAGCTTCGCGAACACCGTGCGCAGATGGCTGCTGACGTCATCGCCGCCCACCCGGTCTTCTCTCGCTCCGGGGTGACCAGTCGGCGACGCACGCCGTGCGCACGCAGGCGACTCCGGACCCGCCCGGCGTCCCAGGCCGCGCCCGATTGCGCGTACCGGCGACACCAGCTCGCCCGCCATTCCACCCACAAGTAGAGAATCTAACTCCCATGCGGGATTTACGGCCCGTCGAAATGGCGAGACCCGGACTCGAACCGGGGACACCACGATTTTCAGTCGTGCTCCCTTGAGGCTCGAGTTTGTCCTATTTGCAGGGAGTTATAGTGATTCTTGCCGCCTCGGCCGCGCCCAGGTTTTCCCGGATTTTGCGTCTGTTTCCGGAGCGTTACGGCCGACGGCGTGGCTCGTCGGCCTTTTCGTCGCGACGGTCGGGACGCTGCCGTCGGGTCGGGTCGTCTCGCCGTGCACCTACGGGCGGGCGAGCAGCGATGCGATTACCAGCTCACGCTGCGTGGGCGGAGTCGAGCGGATGTCCGTGACGACCGGGGCTTTGTGGATGTGGGGCTGAGTGATCCGCGTGTTCATGGCTCCTCCTTGTCTTGCGGCAACCTAGGGGTCGCCCGCCGGGAGCGACATGGACGCAGCACCAAACCGCGCCTGGCGAGTAGTGGCGGCGCGACAATCCCAGTTGCTCGCGCGCCCCGCGGCCGGCCCGTCGAGTCGGCGCAGCGCGGCGGTCGCCGCGTTATAGCCGTGCGAGGGCACGCTCGTCGAGGGCTACGGGCTGTCCGAGGGCTCGTGCGCGTCGACGTTTACCCCTACGACGGCGTGCGCAAGCCCGGCACGGTCGGGCTTCCCCTGCCCGGACCGGACGTCCGCGTCGTCGACACCGAGGGCAATTCGGTGCCGTGTGGGGAGCGCGGCGAGGTCGTCATCCGCGGCGCCAACGTGATGCGCGGCTATCTCAACCGGCCCGCGGACACCGCCAAGACGATCGTCGGCGGCTGGCTGCACAGCGGCGACGTCGGCATCTTCGACGAGGCCGGCTACCTGCGGATCGTCGATCGCATCAAGGACATGATCATCCGCGGCGGCGAGAACATCTACCCGAAGGAGATCGAGACCGCGCTCTACGGCCACGACGGCGTGCTCGAGGCCGCTGTCGTCGGACGCCCGGACGGCGTGCTCGGCGAGGTCGTCATCGCCTATGTCGCGCTGCGCCCGGGCGCCGACTCACGTCGACGAGCTGCACGCGCTGTGCGCCGAGCGCTGGCCACGTACAAGCGGCCGGTGCTCATCGAGGTGCTCGACGAGCTGCCCAAGAACCCCGTCGGGAAGCTCGACAAGCCGGCCCTGCGGGCGCTCGCCACCGCGTAGCACGCCGTTCGTGGAGACGGGCGTCGCCCATCGTTGGCGCGAACTGACAAGCGCGCAAGCGATTCCTGGGCGACCGGCACATCGGCACGGCGGCGGCCCGAGCGTACGTTGCCGGTACACGCGATGAGAGGAACCAGATGAGCACCGCCAACGTCACCGAGAACATCGTCGCCCTCGAGCCCGTCACCCGCGACGACTTCGCCGACTCACCGGCGCCGGCGCCCGCCGAGAGCGAGCGCCTGCGCGTCCACCGGCTCGTCCCCGCATCGCGCCGCCAGACCGTCTGAACGCCTCACATATCGAGGCCGCCGTTGACGCCCCAGACCTGGCCGGTGATATAGGCCGAGGCGTCCGCGGCGAGGAAGGCCACCACGCGGGCGATCTCCTCGGGGCGGCCCAAGCGGCGCATCGGGATCGCCGTCTTGAACGACTCGATCACCTTCGCGGGCACGGCCGCCGTCATCTCGGTCTCGATCAGCCCCGGCGTCACCGCGTTGACGGTGACCCCGATGCCGTCGGCGGAGAGCCTGTCCGCCTTGGCCAGCGCGAACGCGGCCTCGCGGGCGAGCGTCTTGGTGAACCCGAACAGGCCGGACTTCGAGGCAGCGTAATTGGCCTGGCCGATGTTGCCGATCTCGCCCGTGATCGACGAGATGTTGATGATGCGCCCCGAGCCGCGCTCGATCATGTGCTCGAGCTCGCCCCGCGCGCCGCTCAAGTCAGTGATCAGGCCGCCGACAGCTCGTCCGCCTCCATCCTCGCCAGTTCAGCGTCGAGCACTGCGTACTCCGCCTCCTCGATCGCCGCGTACGCGAACTCAATCGCGAACTCCGCGTCGTCCGCTCTCCGCTCGGCGCGCCGCTGGGCGCGATCCACGTCGTGCTCAGCCCGCTTCGCGTCGATGTCTTCGCGGATCTTCGCGACGTGCTCGTTCCACGTGCGCTGAAAGTCGTACCACCAGACTGAGAGCTTGTTCTTGTTCGCCTCAGCCGACTCGCGCAGCTTCTTAGCCCGGTCTTGAGCAGACGCTCGCGCCTTCTCGACGTCCGCCTGAACGTCGGCCTTGGCCTTGCCCTGCGCCGCTGCCGCGTGCTCCTCCGCATTCTTGGCCCGGGCGGTGAGCTCGGTGAGTTGATCCGAAAGTGCCATGTCAACCTCCTTTGAGGAATGTTGTCCTACACGTACGTGACCGCATCCTGTCCGCAGCTGCGTGACGGGATCGAATCGACGTCGAAATCGATCCTGGTGCTGCCGCTACATGCGCTCCCGTCGCTTGCGGATCCCAGGGAGGCACGCGTAGCACGAGCATCGAGCCCGTATCGGTTTGCCAGAACATGGGCGCAGCATCCTCGCGCGCAGGGTGATTCGTCGTCGTCCGTTTTGCGTGAATTGCCTGAAGCCCTGCGCCGACGTCCGGCGCTCGCCTGGCGTTCGCGCTCAGCCGGAATCGCCATGTCACACCGACGCCAGCAGACGGAGGCACGGAGGGAATCCGTACAGACCTCCCGACGTAGATGCCGTCTCCACAAGAACTGCGGACGGACCTCGGCCAGCAGCGCGCCAACGGCGCGCGGGTCGGCGCACGTCGTGACCTGCCGTGCGTGATCGCGATGCAGTTGGTGCACAGCCGTTCGGCGATGTGGGCCATCGGCAGCCAGGAGATCGCGCGCATGTCCGGCGTGAACCGCAGCCGCTCGGTGGCGCCCGCGACCGTGGCCATCACGTTGGCGTGCGTCAGCTCGACGCCCTCGGGCGGACCGGTCCTCTCTGAGGTGTAGATCAGCGTCAGCAGGTCATCCGGCGTGACGGCGCTCGCGGCCGCCTCCAGGTCGAAGCGATTGGAGCCGCCGGCGAGCAGCTCGTCCCAGCCGAGCGTCGCCTCGCCACGCCCCTCCACACAGACGATCGTCTCAAGCGCGGTCGTCCCAGCGCACGCACCGACCCGACGTATACGCCCGAGCAGGCCGCGCACGTGATCGGCGACGCGGGCGCCCGCATCCTCGTCATCTCGGCGTCGAGACCGGCCGTCGCGCGAGCCGCGGAGACCTTACAGTTCCGACGTCCACGGGACGTCCACCAGCATCCACACCGCGGCAGCCGACGCCGTAGTCGTCGAGCAGTTCGATGGCGTGGCCGTGGCTGTCGCGGGCCAGGTGCCGTGTCGATGGGGTCCCACTCCACGGCTCGCGCGAGGGTCTGCCGCAGGGCGTGGGTGGCTTCGAAGCGGTGTCCGGCCGGGAGCGTCATCCGCCAAGCGGCGATGTCGCGCTCGTCGACCTCGGTGAGCGGCGTCGATCCGAAGGCCGCCGTTGATTTCGTGAGCAGCCAGCGCAGCTTGGTAGTCGTCTCCGGTCGGCCGTCGTGTTTGGGCGAGGTACTCCTCGGCGAGGTCGGCGAGGGTGACGCGGATTCGCGCTGCGGCGCTGCGCCGCGGTTAGCGCCTGCTGGAGGGCTGCTCGCGCGTCGTCGGCGGTCGGGTACCCGCCGCGCTGGGTACGTGGCTAGCCGCGTCCGTCGATGCGGTACCGGCCTGCGCTCGGTGGAGCAGCTGGGCGCACCCACGAGTGCCACATCGGCCGTGCTCATCGGCGCCGATGGCCTTGTCGTGTGCGAGCTCGGCCACGTCGTCTCCTCTAGTCGGGGTGCGCGGCACGCTGCGCATCCGGCTGACGCGCGGCAAGAGCCCGGCACGCCGCGCTGACGAAGCCCTCGGCGATCGCATCCGGGATCCCGCCGGCGGGGGTGTACGGAGGCACGCGGAGCTTCGCGTCGAGTTGAAGCTCGATGCGTGTGCAGCCGGCGGGCCGCAGCAGCCAGGTGGCGTGGAGCTCCTGATTGGTCGGATGATCGGTGAACCTCCTCAGCTTCACGGCTGCCGGCGGCACGACGCCGATCGCCAGATACAGGTTGAAATCCCTAACGATCGCTCCGCGTGCGATGTGCATCCGCATCCGCACGCTTCTGGGGTAGCCGTCGGCGCCGCGTTCGAGGACGTCGACCGCTCGGACGGCGTCCGGGCACCAGTCGGGGTAGCGATCGACGGCTGCGACCAGGGCGAAGGAGTCATCCAGCGATGCCGGCGTGACCTCCGCCGCCTCTCCGTGGAAGTCCCTCATGCGCGCTGTCCTCTTGCGGTTCGTCGACGGTGAAGCGGTGCGTTACCGGCACGTATCTTGCCGATCACCGGTAAGCAGTACATGCGCAGCGCCTTTGCCGCCGATGGCGCCCAGCCGCAGGCTACGTCGATCGTGCCCGGGATGTCTCGGTCCGTCCCACCGGGTCGTAGTACGACCTCGGTCTGGAGCGAACGCGTCGGGCGCGTCCGAGGAACTCCGCCGGGCCGCGCCGGCGTGCCCTCCGCACAGCAATCACACAGAACACGTGACGACGGCTCACCCCGTCCGGCACGACGCTTCCAGTGCATTCGGGATCCGCGGCGCGGATCGCTTCACCACCACCAGGGGGGCGGCATGCAGCTGCGTTCGACGATGTACAGCTTTGGTCAGGCCCTGCTCGCCGTCTTGGAGGTGGCGGTGTGACCGCGACCTCCGATGCCCGCCGCTCGGCGGGGATCGACCGGCGCACCGTCGGGCCGGCGCTGCTGGTCCTCGCCCTGGCGGTGTTGATGAGCGTGGTGCTGCCGTCGATCGACAGGGCGACCTCGTACCGCGACCAGGTCGATGCGCGGGCTCACCGCCCTGATCCGGCGGGCGCGGGCACGGACCTGGCCCGGCCGAGGACCGCATCACGCGGAGCCCCGTCAGACCAGGGACAGAACACGCCACACGCTCCGCGCAGGCGTCACGGCGCTCGTCATCGCTGCGCTCGTGCTCCCGACAGCGTGGCAGGCCGTCGAGTACGCCGACCTTCCCGAGGCAGAGACGCTGCTGGTGCTCGGCCTGGGGCTGATCGGCGAGATGTGCTCACTCGATCGCGCAGCACCGCGGCGCCGGGAGGGTCATCGGCGTCGACCTCGTGCCGGAGCCGCCGGCCACCGGGTCGAGACGCTCAACCTGGAGGAGCGCGACGATCTATCAGACGTCGTGCGCGAGCTCACGGACGGCCGCGGGCCGGATGTCGGTGATCGACGCCGTCGGCACGCCTACGAGATCTTCCAGAAGAGCAGGGCGGCGCCGTCAAGATCCTGTTTCAGCCCTCCTGAGAGGGTCGTCGCCGGTGCGCGTGCGGGCAGGTCAGGCGAACCGCGGCATCCCGCCCGACGGACAGCACGAGGATGCGGGCGTCATCCGGGATCGCGATGCTCGAGCGGCTTCACCGCCGGCCCGTTGAGCACGGATCCGTCGACGTCGAAGCGCGAGGCGTGGCACGGGCAGTCCCAAGTCCGCTCGGCGGCATTCCAGACCACCTGGCATCCGAGGTGGCTGCAGCGGCTCGACACGGCATGGAGCCTCCCGTCGGCGTCGCGGAAGCCGGCGACCTTCTTGCCCGCGGCCGAGACGATCGCGCCCTCGCCGGGCGCCAGGTCGGCGATCGGGCGCGTCCCGCGCTGCTTGAGGCGCTCGGCGAAGAAGCGGAAGCCGACACGCGTGTTCTCGAGCACGAAGCGCGGCGCCTCTTGGAGCGGGCGGATGCGCGTGGACGAGAACAGGCCGGACCACTCGTTCTCACGCCCGAGTACCGCGTCGGCGATCACCCCGGCAGCGGCCGTGCCCGCGGTGATGCCCCACTTGTTCAGGCCGGTCGCGACGTAGACGTGCCTGGATCGCAAGTGCAGCCGCCCGGCGTAGGGGACGTGATCGTCTGGGCTGAAGTCCTGCGACGAGAACGCATGCTCGATGGACCGCACGTCCCAGTGGCGGCGGGCGAACTCGATCAGCCGCTCGTATCGCTCGGGCTGCGCTGCCGTCGAGCCGACATGGTGGCCCTCGCCCCCGACCAGCAACAGCTCCGAGCCGCCGAACGGGTGCGCGCGCAGCGAGCGGGTGGGAACGCCGGCGCCGATGAACATCCCGTCGGGCGGAGCCTCGGCGATCCGAGCGGTGACGATGTAGGACCGGCGCGCGTGTGCGCGCGCGAAGAACCCCCCGCGATCGAGGAACGGCATCAGCGTCGCGATCACGACGTCGTCGGCGAGCAGCGTCCCGCGCTCGGTCTCGACCCGGCAAGGCGCGCCCTCGTGGACCTGGTGCGCTCGCGTGCGCTCGAAGACCTCGCCGCCGGCGTCGACGAGCAGCCGCGCTAGGCCGGCGACATACGCGCGCGGGTCGAACTCGGCTTGGTCATCGAAGCGCACGGCGCCGTGGGTATCGAAGGGGAGCGGTGCCGTCTCCATGAATGTGGCGGGCAAGCCAGCCTGGCTCGCCGCTCCGGCCTCGCGCTCGAGCCGGCGCCGGTGGGACTCCTCGCTGCCGTACACGTACGCCGCCCGCCGCCGGAACCCGCACTCGATGCCCTCGCCGGCGAGCTCGGCGATGCGCTCCTTGGCGGACTCCATCACCGCGGCGTACGCGCGGGCGGTGCCGCGCCCGTGCGTCAGTCGCAGCGACTCGTAGATCAGCCCGTGCTGGGACGTGATCTTGGCGGTGCTATGCCCCGTGGTCCCGCCCGCGACCGCATGCTGGTCGAGCACCGCGACGCTCCGGCCCGCGCGCGCGAGCAGCAGCGCCGCGGTCATGCCGGTGATGCCCGCACCCACCACGGCGACGTCCACCCGCCGCTCGCCCTCGAGCGCGGGGTAGCGGGCCGGCGGCTCGTCGGTGTCGAACCAGAGCGACTGGCGCTTCAACCGAGCGCCTCGTCGGCGGCGTCGAGCCGCTGCTGCTCGATCCGGCGGCGCTGCGACCGCGCGCGGGCGCTGAGCGCGTCGAGATCGACGCCCCGCAGCCGGGGGTCGTCGCCGTACGCGTGGTGCAGCGCCGCCCACAGCGCGAGCTTGCCCTCGACGCCCAGCGACAGCGTCTCGAGGTCCTCGAACCGCGGGCCGGGTTTCAGTCGCAGCATCTTCTCGGTGCCCCAGCCGAGCGCGATCCGCGCCCGGTCACGGCCCACCGACAGTCGCTGCATCACCTCGAGGAGGACGCCGCGATCCTCCTCGATCTCCTCCGCCAGCTCACCCGGCGTGACGCGACGAGCGAGCGCGACGCCCGCGGTCGCGCCCGACAGATGGTCGTTGAGGTAGATCGAGAGCGGGCTCTCGCCGAAGCCGAGCATCGCCGTGGGCTCTACCCAATTCGCCGATCACCGAGTCGCCACGACCCGTTCGTCGCCACGACCCGTGCCCGGCGTCAGCGACGGACGCCGCGGACATCGAACAGGCACCACGGCTACTCGGGGCCAACCTTGACCAGATGGCCGAAGTGCGACCGGTACCGGCAGAACGCGTGTCGGTGGCGGTGCGAATCCGACGCCGCGGGCTCCAATTCGGGCTCCAAAGCGAGGACAATGGACGGTACTGAGGACAACTCAAATCCGCCGCAGAGCCAAACCAGGGTCCTGCGCAACCGGAATTGCCGGGTTGTGGTCCCGGGCGGTCGCGGGTTCGAATCCCGTCGCTCACCCCTCATCCTCCGCCGGGACCTCGCGTAGTCTGGCGATCGATGAGCCGAGCGTCGTGCGTCAGCCGTCGGCGCTTTCGGTGATCTCCTGGACGGCGAGCGTCAGCGAGGCGCGGCGGACGGTCTCGACGTGGTCGCGCTGCACCTCGACGGCCCAGGTGGCGAGGTCATGGACGTCGGCGGCGCCGATGGCGTCGGACATTCGCTCGGCGATCTCCCAGTGGCAGAGCTCGCCGGCCTCGGCCATGCTGAGGAACTCGAAACCGTCGAGGGCCTCGTCTTCGCCGCCGAGGTAGGTGCGCATCATCTCGGTGGCGTCGCTCTTGGTGTCGGTGGCCTTGTCGCGGATCGCGGTCTTCTTGCCGTCGAGCCCGTCGATGAGCTCGTCCGTGCGGCGCTCGGTCTCGGCGGCCTGCTCGTGCATGCGCTCGAGGTCGCTCTCGAAGTCGTCGGCGTGCTCCATCGAGCTGACCTTCTTGGTCGCGGCCTGCGCCGCCTGCGCGAGACCGAGGACCTCGCCGAGCTTCTCGTCGAGGGGGGTGAGATCTGCCATGGCTACCTCCGGTGTGGTCAGGTGAAGCGTGGGAGGACCTCGTCGGCCCAGGTGGTAAAGAACGAGTCCTGCTCGGGGCCGATCTGCTGCACGAACAGCTCGTCGACGCCCGCGTCGGCGTACTGCTGGAGCGACGCGACGTGCGCGTCGAGGTCAGGCCCGACGGGCGAGGAGATGTGCTCGCCGGTGACGAGCTCGCAAGCCTGCTCGAAGTGAGCCGGGGTGGGGAGGACCTGGGCGAGCTCGCCGGGCAGGCCTTCGTTGGGCCACAGGCGTAGGACGGTCTCCAGCGCCGCTTCGGGGTCGTCCATGAAGCAGACTTTGGTCCCGGCGTGTACCGGGGCTGTGCCGCCTGCGGAGCGGTATCGATCGATCGCGTCCTTGTCCGGCGACGTCGTGCAGAAGCCGTCGCCGACGTGTGCCGCGAGATCGATCGCCTTCGGGCCGAAGCCGGAGACGAGGATCGGCGGCGGCTCGTCGGGCAGGTCGTAGACGCGCGCGTTCTCGACCGTGTAGTGGCGCCCGTGGTGGCTCCGCTGGCCGCCCTCCCAGAGCAGCCGGATGACCTCGACGGCCTCCTCGAGCATCTCGAGCCGGACGTCGGTCTCGGGCCAGCGGTCGCCGAGGACGTGCTCGTTCAGCGCCTCGCCCGAGCCGACGCCGAGCGAGAAGCGGCCCTCGTGCATGACGCCGCTGGTGGCGGCGGCCTGGGCGATGATCGCCGGGTGGATGCGTCTACTCGGACACGTCACGCCGGTCGTCACGGGGAGGCTCGTCGCCTCGGCGAGCGCGCCGATGACCGACCAGACGAACGGGCTGTGACCCTGCTCATCGTTCCAGGGGTGGTAGTGATCGGAGATCCAGAGCGCGTGGAACCCGGCCCGCTCGGCCCGGCGCGCCTGCTCCACCAGGTCGCGCGGACCGAACTCCTCGCTCGAGAGGAAGTAGCCAACCTTCATGCGGAGTCGGGATACGGATCGTCGGCGGAGTCGCCGCCGCTGATCGTCTGGTACTCGCCGCTACCGCAGCTCGGGCACGGCGGCAGGTGCGTCGTGGAGCCGACCTGTAGCTCGTTGCCGCAGTTGGTGCACTTGTAGGTGCCGGCTGATACGTCGCTGCCGGCGGGAACGGGCTCGGCCATATCGTGCTCCGCGTAGGGTCGCTTCCGTGCAGTCCTACCGGCTCTGCGCCGCCTTCCAAACGTCGTCGACGGCTGGCGGTCAGCGTCCTGTCGCCGACCGTGTTCTCGCCTGTCGGCTCGCGCGAGCTGGTGATGGTCGGGCGACTGCCCGAATCGTGGATCCCGCCCGAGCACCTGCTCGAGCTGCGCGCCCGGGTCAGGCTGCGCCACACGCTCGTCGACCAGCGCCGCGAGTGGCAGCAGCGCATGCAAGCAGTGCTCTACCACCACGGTGTCGCGCCGTGCAGCTGGCTGCTGGGCGCCGAGTCGCGCGCCTGGCTAGCCGGCCTGCAGCTGCCGCCGGCGGCCCGCGAGCAGATCACGATCGCGCTGGCGCTGATCGACGCCCACGACGCTCAGCTCGAGCCGCTCGACCAGCAACTGCGCGATTACGCCAAGCGTCAGCCTGGATGCCGGGCGCTGATGCGTCACTACGGGATCGGTTCGCTGACCTCGATCACGATCCACGCCGAGCTCGGCGACGCCCGCCGCTTCAACTCCTCGCGCGAGGCCGTCGGCTACGCCGGCATGGACATCACCGTCCACCAGTCCGACGCGCGTCGCGCCCCTGGCCGGCTCTCCCGACAGGCACCGCCGGCGTTGCGTTGGGCGCTGTTTGAGGCGGCCCAATGCGCGCGCCGGCCCGGCTCACCCGACCACGACTACTACGTCGAGGCAGCCGCGCGGCTCGGCGGCAACCGCGCGTGCCTAGCCGTCGCGCGCAAGCTGCACCAGCTACCACACCCTCCGCGAACTCGGCGAGGAGGCCCTGCAGCCCGCATGACCACTCGGTCGCGCGCGCAGCCCTCACTCACGCCGATGCACCGCGGCCGGCTCCCGGCATGCTCCTGCCGCACCACCCGGTGGACGGCCTTCATAGACAGAGCGGCCGCACCGCGTCACGGAACACCCCATCAACCATCATGTCGCCGATCCGGAGCCAACCCGGATCGCGGACCGAGATAAGGCTGGGCGTCCGCGCGCACCCGACCCACACCACCAACCAGCCCACGCCCCCCCACCCGCGGCTTGACGCTAAGGACGAGCACAGATAAGGAGAATCGAGCGCTTCATCCGCACCCTCATCGCCGGCTGGGCCTACGGCGCGATCTACGGCTCAAGCCCGCAACACACCGCGGCACTTGACGGCTGGCTGTGGTCCGATAACCATCGCCGCCCACACCGCGCCCTCAGCCACAAACCACCCATCGCTCGCCTCGACGAGCCTGAAAACCTGCCTGGTCCTACAACTGACATGGAGCGAGACGTCAAGGCTGCTGGCGCGTTGGCGCTCGGGTCGAGGCGCGTACCGACCGGGCTTCGCCGGCAGGTCACGGACAGTTGCGTCGGGTCTCTGCGAGAACCGCGCTGCCCTCATTGATGTTCCGGACGGCCTCGGCCAGGCCGCTGCTCGTCGCGCCGGGACTGGCCGTAAGGCGGCCAGGGGGTCGCGCGGACGCGCGCCCCCAAGGGCGATGCGCTTCCGACTGCGGCGCTGTCACGTCGGCCGGCGCGAAGACGACCGTCGCATCGAGTGTCAACAGCCTGATGCCCAGTAGGCGCGCCAGGACCGACGCCTCGATGAGGACTCCGTCAGATGCGCGTCGATTGCGGTCAGGAGCCGCGGTCAGGACGAGCGGAGCCGAGGCCTTGGCCGCTCGGGGGGCGCCGTGAGCTGAATGCCTCGAGTTTCTCAGACGCCTGCGCGGCCGCGTGGACGATCTGTGCATAACGTTCACGGCCCGCCTGTGCGCCGAGAACGTATCCTGCGGCGAAGAGTGCCAGCTTGGTGAGCTTCACGAATCGCCCGCCGCCCCCTCCCTGCGGCGCCGGAGGGACGAGATGCCGGCACTGCCCGCCGTGAGTCCGGCGAGGCCGCCGGCGACCAGTCCCGCCTTCAAGGCCCTGCCGCGGGGTATCACTGCCTTCAGGCTCTTACCCGTGCGCAGGCCCTCCTTTAGTGTCGTGCCGGAGCGGAGGTCGTCGGGCAGGACGGCCTTGAGCAGGTTCGAGGCATCGAGCGAGTTGCTGACTGTCTCGAGCAGCCGGTCGACGTTGCTCTTCCTGTTCAGGAATGTCACCATGAGTAGCCTCCGCTGTCGTTCATCGCGTCCGAGACGCCTTGGCAATTGCGTCGAGGAGTTCGCTCTTGGTCATGCTCGTCCGTCCTTCGATGCCGATGCCGGATGCGAGCTCGACGCGTCTTGCTGTAGGAGTCCAGCCCGTTCTCCGCGGCGTCCCGGAGCTCGCGGGCGGTGTGTTTCGCCTCCGTCTTGGCGTGCTCGCGCAGCTGCTCGGTCTCCCCGACGCGTGATTCGGCGTCGCTCACCTGTTGTTCGGCCGCGTCGGCGAGCTGTCGCGCTTGGCGGTTCGCTTCCTCGGCGGCGGCGCGCGCGGCCTCGGCCGCCTCATCGGCCAGTCGCTTGGCCTCCGCTCGCTTATCCAGTGCATCCTCGACGAGCTCCTCGGCGCGTTGCTGGGACGCCTCGGCCTCGCCCTGGGCTTCCTCGACGGCGTCGTCGACTTCTGCCTGGACCTCCTGCTGCTCTTCGTCGGCATCCGCCTCGGCGGCCTGTCGCTCCTGCTTCACCGACTCGTCCGCAGCCTTCTGCGCCTCGGCGACTCGCTGCTTGACGCGCCGAGCCGTCTCACGGTCGACCTCCTTCAGGCGAACGCGGCCGCGCTCGCTGACCTCGCGAGCGTGCTCGGCGCGATCCCTGGACTCCTGCGCGGCCTCCACCGCGCTTTCCTCGGCCTCCCGAGCACGCTCCGCGGCGTCCTGTGCCCGCTTCATCCGGATCTCGATCGAGTCCCCGCCCACCGGCGTGGCGTCGGCGACAGCCGCTCTCACTTTCCATCCCCGGTCGCGGACACCCGCGGTCGCGTCCTCAGCTGCGGTTCCGACCGTGCCCGCAGGCCTCAGGGCGCGGGACAGAACCCACGCAGCGTTGGACGGCATCTCGCGCAAACCCGTCCTAGCTCGCTCTGACAACGACATCAGCAACGCCTCCTCGGCATCTTGAAAGACTGAAACCTGCAGCTCAGGAAGGTCGACATCTCGCCGAACCTGCCGCCTATCAGCTCCTGGACGGCTGCGGCTCCGTCCGGATCGGGCTCGCTAGGCGGGGCAGCTCGACGCCGAGCCGGTTGATGCGCTGGATCATGGGACCTCGCTACTAGGAAAGGGAATGAAGTTCTCTTCGATCGCGCTACCCGCCGTCGCGCTCGCCTCAACGGGGCCGTCTTAACCATGACGCGGCCGCGTGGGCGAGTCTCGTCCTCCACGCACGCGGGCCTGGATTCCACGCCCTCGCCGAGTCCTTCGTGGACTCGTTCAAAAGACCGAGGTGATCGCCGACCGCGTTTTGGCGCACCCGCAGCCAGCTCGAGCTCGCGATCGACGAATACGTCGGCTGGTTCAAAACCGCCCTCCTTCACGAGTCGCTCGGCGATCTCCGTCCTGCGGAGTTCGAGGCTCTCTACGCTCCCACGAACCAGCCGGTCATATACGGCGCTTCGTCCGAGTTGGGGGTGAAGTTCATCGGGGCGGTCGATGACGATGCCGGCGCAGCAGAGGTAGACGAGCGCGATGAGCGGGTCGGCGGAGTGAAAGCCGAAGGCGCGGTGGCTGATCAGGCGGATCTTGGAGTTCAGGCCCTCGAGCCGGCCGTTGGAGAGCCCGAGGCGGATGGCGGCGAGGATGCCGTCACGGTGCTCGCGCAGCGTGCGCGCGAGCCGCACGAACGGCTTCAGCCGCGAGCGCGAGGCCCAGGCGAGCCAGGCGTCGAGGTGCTCGGGTGCCAGGTCGGGGTCGTCGAGGTGGTAGAGCACTCGCAGCTCCTCGCGCAGCAGGAAGGCGCGGTAGAGGCGGCGGTTCTCACGCTGGACCTCGGCGAGCGTGGCCAGCTGGTAGATGCTGTGGTGCTCGGGCGCCTTGAGCAGCGACGAGCGGGTGCCCTTGACCCAGCGGCCGGTCGGGGTGTGCGAGCGATCGTGGCGGTTCCATTCGTCGCGGCGGACCCGGTCGGTGGCGCGCGCGCCGAGCCGCACGACGTGGAAGGGGTCAAAGCAGATCTCGGCGTGCGGGACCGCCTGGCGGATCGCGCGCTGGTACTCGCCGCTCATGTCGATCGAGACCGCCCGCAGCGACGCGCGGCGCGGACCGAGCTCGTCGAAGAACCGCTCGAGGGTGGCGCTGTTGCGGCCCGGCGCGCACCACACGATCGCGCCGGATGCGTGGTCGGCGACCGAGGTCAGGTAGCGGTGACGGCGCCGATAGGAGATCTCGTCGACGCCGATACAGACCAGCCCGGCGAGGCGGTCAGCGTCGAGGTGGTCGGCGACAACGCGCGCGACGATCGGCCCGATCGTGTGCCACCCGACCCGCAGCAGCCGCGTGATCGGCGCGAACGCCATCTGCTGTGCCAGCCACGCGACAACGTCCTCGAAGTCGCGCGTGTGCGCCGCGCCCGGCCGCGCCCACGGGACCGGCTCCAGGCGCACGCCGCAGTCGCGGCAGTGCAGCCGCCGCAGCTCGCACTCGATGACACACCGGCTGGCGCCGAGGTCCAGGTGGCGCCAGCGCTTGACGCGCCGGTCATGGATCTCGAGCCGGCGGCCCGTCTGGCCGCAGGACGCGCACACGCGCCGGCGGCGGCGCAGCCGGACGGTCACGATCACCCCCTCGGCGCTGAAGCTGACATCGATCACGGACGCCCCGGGCAGTCGGAGCAGCCGCTTGAATGCGGTGGTGACGCGCACGCCGCTCTCCTTCGCGAGCCGCTGACCTTCGAACAGCCAGCAGCCTGCGCCCGCGGGCGGCGGCGCGTCAGTTGCGTTCCGCGCAACCTCCGCGAAGTTCCCGACCTAGCCCGCGTGGCTCAAGCGCGCGCCCAACGCGGCCTTTTCAGGCCGCCACTTCACCCCCAAATCCAGCGGAGACCCTCATATACACAGACCAGTAAAGAGGAACCACCAAGTCCAGCTCCCGAAGCCGGGGACGGTTCAGAGAACGTTTGGTGAGGTGCGGGTCGGAAGTCGGTGGTTAGGTCCGCGGGCGGTGTGGTGGCGGCGAGCGGCGCTCAAATCGATATCGGCCCCTTCAGTGTCGGGGACCGTGCGAAAAGGGGAGCTCGCTCCGTCGGCGCAATTCCGAAGTGAGCCGTCAGTCGGCTATTTGGTCTGTCTGTGGATCGCGGCTTGGGCGAGGTTGATCTCGGTCACGACTGAGGCGGCGAGGTCGCTGAGCAGCTGGACTTGGTGGCTGGTCCAGTGGCGGGGGCGGCTGTCGATCACGCACAGCGTTCCGAGTGCGTGCCCGTCGGGGAGGATGAGCGGGATGCCCGCGTAGGCGATGACGCCCATGTCGCGGATGGCGAGGTTGTCGCGCAGCAGTTCGTGCTCGCGCGCGTCGTCGACGAGCAGCGGTTCGCGGCTGGCGACTGCGTGCTGGCAGAAGGAGTGTGTGAGCGGTGATTGCCGTCCGGAGGCCCACGGTTCTGGCAGGCCGAGGCAGCTCTTGAAGAATTGCCGGTCGGAATCCACGAGCGAGACCAGCGCCACTGGTGCGTTGAGCACGTGCGCGGCCAGTCGGGCAAGGCGATCAAATGACGGACTGATGTCGGAGTCGAGCAAGCCGGTCGCGCGCAGGGCGTCAAGTCGGTCGGAGTCCTTGACCGCGGCGGCTGCGTCAAGCAGCGCCTGTCGGCGCTCGCCCGAATCCGCGCGACGGCCGGCGGGGTGCGGCGCGGTCGTGCGACCGAGCGCCGCTTCGAAGTCGGCGTCCCCGCGCTGACCCATCGCGTAGGCGACGCGCAGGATCGTGGCGTCGCGGATGAACTGTGCGGCGCTGACACCCTCGCGGCCTGCCTCGCGTTCGAGCAGCGTCCAGAGCGCGTCACCGAACCGGACCGTCGTCGCGCGCATCGGCATGCGGCGAGTGTAGCCCGAGCCGATAGCGCTTGCGCCATCGCGTTCGTCACATCGGCGACCCGTCCGCTCCGTGATGTTCGGATGCGCCAGCGGATTGGGTAGCGCTGTCACAGCCGGCACGCAACTGCGGATCGGAAACGGCATCACGACGAGCGTCGGCGCATCTGCGGCGGGCGATAAGGAGCAGGAGTCATGGCGGACACACGACAGGCCGGTAGCCGCACGGCCGGCCAGACACTCGACGGTGACACCAATGCGGCCGCGCACCGCACCGGCCGCCTTGTGCGCGATCGGTACCCGGACGACGTCGACCCGCGCGCGAGGATGCGCGAGACCCAGGGTCGCCAGCGCGAGGAGTTCGGTCGCCTTCACTGGGGCAGCGCGTTCTTCGGCTGGCTGGTCGCGGTCGGCATCGCCACGCTGCTGACCGCACTGCTCAGCGCGGCCGGCGCCGCCGTCGGGCTGACCGACGCGAGCACCCAGGACGCGGCCGAAAACGCCGACACGCTGGGGATCGTCGGAGGCGTCCTGCTGCTGGTGATCCTGCTCCTCGCCTACTACGCGGGCGGCTACGTCGCCGGGCGCATGTCGCGCTTCGCCGGCCCCCGGCAGGGACTCGGCGTCTGGATCATCGGCCTCGTCGTCACCGTCATCCTGGCGCTCGCGGGAGCGCTGCTCGGCGCCGAGTACAACGTGCTCAGCCAGGTCAACCTGCCCCGCATCCCGATCGACGAGGGGTCGCTCTCCACGGGCGCGCTGATCGCGCTCGCCGCGATCGTGGTCGGCACTCTGCTCGCCGCCGTCGCCGGCGGCAAGGCCGGCACCCACTTTCACCGCAAGGTGGACCGCGCCGGGCTCGCCTGAGCCCGCGCATCGCATCCAACCAAGGAGGGCTCATGCCTACCACCGAAGAAGTTGCCACCTGGCGCGGGCAGGACCTGCGCAGCAGCGACGACGAGAAGCTCGGCACGATCCAGGAGATCTACCTCGATACCGACACCCGCGAGCCCGAATGGGCGCTGATCACCACCGGGATGTTCGGCACCAAGCAGTCGTTCGTCCCGCTGCATGAGGCGTCGCCCGCCGGCGACGGCGTGACCGTGCCGTTCGGCAAGGCGGCTGTCAAGGACGCCCCGAAGATCGATCCCGACGGTCAGCTCTCGCAGCCCGAGGAGGCCGAGCTCTACCGTCACTACGGCCTCCAGTACGGCGAGAACCAGTCGGGCAGCGGCCTGGCCGAGAGCGGCACCACCCCCGACGCCGCGGGCGGCGTCACCGACCGCTCGCACGACGAGGACCTCATCGCCGCCGACGGGCGCGACGTCCCCGGCCCGACGACCGACGACGCGATGACGCGCTCGGAGGAGGAACTGCGGGTCGACACCACGGAACGCGAGAGCGGCCGTGTGCGACTGCGCAAGTACGTGGTCGAGGACGAGGTCACCCAGACGGTGCCGGTGCGCCGCGAGGAGGTCCGCGTCGAGCGTGAGCCGATCACCGACGCCAATGTCGACGACGCCACCTCCGGCCCGGAGATCTCCGTCCGAGGAGCACGAGGTCGTGCTGCACGAGGAGGAGCCCGTCGCCGAGAAGCGCGTCGTCGCCAAGGAGCGCGTGCGGCTGGACAAGGACGTCGAGGTCGACGAGCGCACCGTGTCGAAGGACGTCCGGCGCGAGGAGATCGAGATCGACGACGCCGGCAGGCGGTCTGACCGCGCATGAGCTCACGGTTCGAGCGGGATAGCGGGGAGAAGCGCTCCGGGCGCCTCCCCGCAGGACCCGCCCACGCACGCAAGGGCTCGTTCGGGCAGACGCTCAAGCGGACCTTCACCGAGTTCAAGGAGGACGAGCTCACGGACCGGGCCGCGGCGCTGACCTACTACGGCGTGCTCTCGATCTTTCCCGCGCTGATCGCGCTGGTGTCGATCGTCGGGCTCGTCTTCGATCCTGCGCGGATCACGAAGGCGCTCACGGACGTGGTGAGCTCGGTCGGGCCGGCCTCGGCGGTCGAGACGTTCAAGGGCCCGATCGAAACGTTGACGCAGAGCAGCGGGACCGCGGGGATCATGCTGATCGTCGGCATCGCGGCAGCCCTGTGGACCGCGTCCGGGTACGTCGGCGCGTTCATGCGCGCTTCGAACGTGATCTACGAGGTCGAGGAAGGCCGCTCGATCGTCAAGCTGCGGCCGCTGCAGATGCTCGTGACGCTGCTGCTCGTACTGCTGCTCGCGCTTGTGCTCGTGGCGGTCGTCGCTCACGGGCCCGCTCGCCGACGCGGTCGGGTCCGCGGTCGGCCTCGGCTCGGCGGCGGTCACGGCGTGGGACATCGCCAAGTGGCCCGTCCTGCTCGCCGTCGTGGTGATCATGATCACGCTGCTCTACTACGCGTCGCCCAACGCCAAGCTGCAAGGCGTCAAGTCGATCGTGCCCGGCGCCGCCCTCGCGGTCGTCGTGTGGCTGATCGCGTCCGCCGGCTTCGCTTTCTACGTCGCGAACTTCGGCTCCTACGACAAGACCTACGGCGCGCTGGGCGGCGTCGTGATCTTCCTCGTCTGGGTCTGGCTCACCAACGTCGCGATCCTGCTCGGCGCCGAGCTCAACGCCGAGCGCGAGCGCTCGCGCCAGCTCGCGGCCGGCACGCCCGGCGCCGAGCGCGAGCTGCAGCTCGAGGAGCGCTCCGAGCCGAAGCCCAGACAGCGCACACGTACTGCCTGAAGCACCGCTTCGATCACCACCACAAGTGAGGTACCCCATGGAAATCCCGAAGGACAAGATCCTCGACCTGCTCCAGCAGCAGGGCCGGGGCGACCAGGCCGAACAGGCCCGTCAGGAGTTGCCCGACCAGGTCGACCCCGAGCGCGACTCGGGTCTGCTCGCGAAGTTCGGCATCGACCCGCAGGACCTGCTCGGCAAGTTCGGCGGAGGAATCCCCGGACTATGAGCAGCGACCGTACAGAACAGGAGCATGCGATGAGCACCCAGACCTCCCAGTCACCCAGCGAGCCATCGACCACCGACCAGGCCAAGGAGAAGGCGCAGGAGGCGGCGGGTCAGGCAAAGGAAAAGGCCGGCTCCCAACTGCGCTCGCAGGTCGACCAGCGCTCGACCGACGCCGGGCACCGCGTCGGCGGCTACGCCTCGGACGTGCGCAGCGTCGGCGAGCAGCTGCGCCAACAGGGTAAAGACCAGCCGGCCAAGCTGGCCGAGCAGGCGGCTGATCGCGCCGAGCAGCTCGGAAGCTACCTCAAGGAGAGCGACGCCGATCGCATCCTCGGCGACGTCGAGGACATCGGGCGGCGCCAGCCCTGGGCCGTGATCGCCGGCGGCCTGGCGCTCGGGCTCGTCGCCTCGCGCTTTCTCAAGGCGTCCTCGAGCGACCGCTACCAGCAACGCACGAGCGGGCAGCTGCCCGAGCGCACGTCGTACCGGCCCGCGGAGACGTCGGACCTCGGCACCACGGTGGCGGTGCCGCGTGACTCGGTCGTGCCGGCGACGCCCGCCGTCCCGGCCATCCCTACGGCCTCCCACGCGAGCCGCTGAGCCATGGCCGATGCAATGAACGGCGGCGGCACCGGCGAGGCACGCGAGCGCCCAATCGGGGAGCTGGTCAAGGACCTCTCCCAGCAGACCTCGACGCTGGTCCGCCAGGAGATCGAGCTCGCCCGGGCCGAGCTGCAGCAGAAGGGCAAGCTGGCGGGCAAGGGCGCCGGCATGCTCGGCGGCGCCGCGCTCGCCGGGCTGCTCGCACTGGGCGCGCTCACCGCGGCGCTGATCGCGCTGCTGGATGAGGCGATGGCGACATGGGTCGCCGCGCTGATCGTGATGGCGTTGTGGGCGATCGTCGCCGCCGCGCTCGCCAAGGCCGGCCAGAGGTCGCTGCAGCACGCGACGCCACCGGCACCCCAGACCATCGAGACCGTGAAGGAGGACATCCAGTGGGCCAAGAACCCGACCGGATCCGCGCCGAGATAGAACAGACCCGCGCGGACATGTCAGAGACCGTGGACGCGCTCGGCTACAAGGCCGACGTGAAGTCGCGGGCCAAGGAGAACCTGCAGGACAAGAAGCAATCGGCCAAGGAGAGCATCGTGGGCGTCAAGGACAAGATCGTGGGAGCCGGCGACTCGGTCACCAGCTCGGTGAGCGATCGCACGCCCGACTCCGATGAGGTCAAGCACAAGGCCAAGAAGGCCGCGAGCGTCGCACAGGAGAACCCGCTCGGCCTCGCCATCGGATCGATCGCCGTCGGCTTCATCGCCGGCATGCTGATCCCCGCCACGCGCGTGGAGGACGAGAAGCTCGGCGGGGTCGCCGACGACGTCAAGGCCAAGGTCAAGGAGACGGGATCTGAGGCCCTCGAGCACGGCAAGCAGGTCGCCCAGGACGCCGCTCAGAGCGCGCAGGAAACCCTCAAGGAGAGCGGACAGGAGCACGCCCAGCAGGTCAAGGACAGCGCGCAGCAGAGCGCCCAGGACGTCGGCTCCTCCTCGACCGACCGGCCCGAGTACACCACGCACTGATGGCACGCAGACGAAGCCCCGCCGCGCGTCGTCGGCCCCGCAGCGACGGTTCGCGCGCGGTTTCACCGCACCGAGCCGCGGCCCGGCCCTGCGCCGGCGGCGCCAGCCCGAACCGAGCGGCGTGAAGAAGCTGATCGTCGGGCCGACGGGATCTGGACCACCCCTCGCCGACGGCCTCGGTCCCAGCACGCGTACCCGCCGAGAATCGCCAACCGTCAGCGAGAAGCGTCGAAACCCCCCAGCGGCGGGGAGCCTCACTCGTGATGTTGGAGCGAATCGCCGATGAGCCAGAGCATCGGCGGCCAGAGTCCGACGAACAGAGCGCGGCGCTCGGCGTTGCCGCGCTCGTCCTGGTCGACGGTCTTCGCGCGGATCCATAGCGTGATGCACAGCCCGACGCCCGCCAGCGACGCCAGGTGGAAGTGCCAGCTGCGCGGCCCGGCAGCGTGAAGGGTCTTGGTCAGCATGTGCGATGACTACCCGGCGTGGGCCGGATGCGCACGCTTGCGCGCCTGTTTGGGTAACACCGCGGGATGCCGCGTCGCCCTTCACCGTCCCGGCGGCTTCGCACTGCCGCGCGGTGGCCGCCGGGCGTCGTGCTGACGTCGTGGCGCTACATGTGGCGGACCACGCCGTTGCACCGCTCCGAGGTGTCGGGAGAGTTCCGGCTCGACGGTCCACCGCGGCTTCCCGAGGGCGTGCTGGAGGACGAGGTCCAGTATCCCTCCGCGGGCGCCGGACCGCTCTTCCATCGTCTCTATCGCGCGCTGATCCGGGAGTCGCGCATGGCGCCCGAGGAGCTCGTCGCGTGCATCGCGGCGGATCCGGACCGCGTGGCGCCGAGCGAGTTCGCGAGCTTCACGAAAGTCGTCGGCGAACCGGGGACGATGGCCGTCGGCGACGAGTACGTCGTGCGCATGCCGGGGCCGTGGGACGGACCCGTGCGGGTCGTGGAGCGAGCCCCGAGCTCGTTCCGCTTCGTCACGCTCGAAGGTCATCTCGAGGCGGGCCAGATCGGCTTCTCGGCGGCGCGCGGCGAGCTGCTCGAGTTCCGCATCGAGTCGTGGGCGCGCGCGGGGGACCGGCTGTCCAACCTGCTCTATCACCACCTGCGCATGAGCAAGGAGATCCAGCTGCACATGTGGACCTCGGTGCTCGAGCGGGTGGCCGAGCTCGCCGGCGGCCGCTTGACCGGCGGCATCGAGATCCGGACACGGCGCGTGGACGTCGATGCGCGCTGAGCCGGCCGCGCTGCACGGCGTCCCGCTGAACTTCGAGCCCGAGCCGCTGGCGGCCTACACGCCCGAGCGCGGCTGGCTTGCCGACGCTCTGAGCCAGCGGCTGCCGGGCGAGCGTCCCGGCGACCCGGTGCCGGGCGGCGCGTGGCAGGTCGCGCGGCGCCTGATGGAGGACTACCGCATGGCCGATCCGCGCATCGTGCGCGCGAGCTGGGACCCGCGCGCGGCGCTGCTCGGCCGCGAGATGCTGCTCGAGCTGCGCCTGTACCGGATCGTCAGCGTTCGCGCCGGCGTGCGCGTCATCGGGGTATGGGACGAGGAGCGCGTCGTGGCCGGCTGCCGCGCGCGCGTGTTCGGCTACGAGTACGCGACGCTGCGGGGCCATGTCGAGATGGGCCGCATGGACTACCAGCTCTACAAATGGCGCGACGACGGCGCCGTCGAGTTCCGCCTGCATGCCCACTCGCGGGCCTCCGAGGACGGCGCGCCCTGGGTCCGGCTCGGCTTCCGCCTCTTCGGCCGCCGGGAGCAGGTGCGCTTCCTCCGGCGCTGCTGCGAGCGGATTGCCCGCCTGACGGCACAGCAGCTCGGGTTGCCCGGCGACCCGCCGCCGCCCGCGGTCTGCCTGCAGGAGGCCGACGCACCGCCAAGGTCACCGAGCGCCTGCTCCCGCGCCGCACCGAGCGCCGGGCCTGAGGCTCGATCAGACTCGGCGACCCGCCGCGACACGCTCGGCGGCGACGAGCGGGTCGTCGTCGAGTAGGCGGGCGTCGGTGTCGGTGGCGAGCGGGGGTGTCGCTCCGGCTCCGGCGATCCAGAGCGGCGCGGCGCGCGCGAGGCGCCGCAGGGCTTCGCGGCCGTTCTGGAAGCGAGCGGGCATCGTCGCGGCGAGCACGAGCGCTTCTGGCCGCAGCGTCGTGACGGCGCCCGTGAGGGTGTCGAGCGGCGTGTCGGGGCCGAGAAACGTGATCCGCCAGCCGCGGTCGCGCAGCCCGAGGCCGAACGCGATCAGGCCGAGGTCATGCTGCTCGCCGGGCATGCATGCGAGCAGCGCGCGTGGCCCTGCGCCTCGGTCCCAGTCGCGCGCGAGCCCGAGCAGCCGCCCGCGCAGGAGTTGGCTGGCGAAGTGCTCCTGCGCGACGGACGCTTCGCCGCGCTGCCAGCGATCTCCCAGCTCGCGCAGGTAGGTCAGGACGACCTCTCGTAAGACGATCTCGACCGAGAAGCCGGCCAGCAGCCGGTCGAGCGCCGATTGTGCCGCGCTCTCGTCGAACGCATCGAGCGCGGCGCGCAGGTCGCCGGCGTGGCGCTCTAACGCCGGCGTCTGGGCACGCGGCGCGGCCACGCTCTCCTCATCCAGCGTCAGGCGCGCCGCCTGCGCGGCCGACAGCCCGCGCTCGAGGTGCGACCGCATGACCGCGACGCGCCGCTCGTCGTGCGGTGAGTACAGGCGGAAGCCGCCGTCGGAGCGCATCGGGTGCAGCAGGCCGTAGCGGTTCTCCCAGGCGCGCAGCAGCTCCGGGCTCACGCCCGAGCGTCGACTGAGCTCGCCGATGCGCACATGACCGGCCGGTCCCACGGCCAGCGATTATACAGACTCTCGACAATTGCTTGACAGGATCCCTCTCAGCCTCTACGATCCCTCTACAGACACTCTACGGATAGGAGTTCCCGTGAAGAAGCTCGAAATGCTTACCGCCGCGCTGGTCATCGTCGGCGGGCTGAACTGGGGCCTGGTGGCGATCGCGGAGTTCGACCTCGTCGCGGCGCTGGTCGGCCTGGACTTCGGCGAGACGAATGCCGCGAGCCGCGTCGTGTACGGGCTCGTGGGCCTGGCCGCCGCCTACCAGCTGGCCACGCTCGCCGGCGCCCGGCGGCGCTCCACCCGCGACCACCGAGTGGCCGCCGCCTAGACAGCGAGAGGACAACGACATGCGACAACCTCTGACATCGACCCTGCTCGCGGCCGCTCTCGCCGTTCCGGCGCTCGCGCTCCCGGGCGCGAGCGTCGCCGCGCCGACCGGGGAGCGGGCCGGCGAACCCACCATCGCCGAGACGGCGGCCGCCGAGCCGCGGTTCTCGACGCTGGTAGCGCTGGCGACCAAGGCGGGCCTCGCCGGCGATCTCGCGCGGAAGACGAAGCTGACCCTGTTCGCCCCGACCAACGCCGCCTTCAACAAGGTGCCCGAGGCGACGCTGAAAAAGCTCGGTCGCAACCGCGCCCTGCTGCGGCGGGTGCTCCTGTACCACGTCGTCGCCGGCGACGTCAGAGCCGAGCAGATCGTGCGGCGGCGGGCGCTACGAACCCTCGCCGGGCCCAAGCTGCGCATCCGCGTCCGCGACGACACCGTGCTCCTGAATCGCCGCACCAAGGTCGTCCAGAC
The DNA here is from genome assembly GCA_963835735.1 of uncultured Solirubrobacteraceae bacterium. Lineage (GTDB taxonomy): Bacteria > Actinomycetota > Thermoleophilia > Solirubrobacterales > Solirubrobacteraceae > DASQMT01. Next base: position 112,533 of record CAWIGP010000009.1, on the reverse strand, counting down.
CAATATCGACGCGAGCAACGGAACGATCCACGTCATCGACCGCGTGCTGATCCCGCCCGGGCGCTAGCCGGCGATCGAGCACCCCCCGCTGGAGGGCGGCCCCCGCCGCCCTCCAGCGCCACCCACCACCCGTGCGCATCTGGGATCTCGAACCCGCTCGCCTGTGCGACCGGCACCTGCTCGGCGAGCACCGCGAGCTCCACGCGATCTGGGCGATCCTGACAACGGGCAAGCAGGGCTACGCCCACCACCCCGAGACGCTGCGCTGGCGCGGCCGGCTCGCCGCGCTCTACGCCCGCCACGACGCACAGGTCACCGAGATGACCCGTCGCGGCTTCCGCCACGCCAGCCTGCTCGATCCCCGACTCGCCACCGGAGCCGCACGGCAAACCGAGCTGATCGACCCCGTGGAGGCGCAGCGCGAGCGCCTCGCAAACCGCGCGTGCGGCTGCCCATCCAGGTGACCTGGCCGCCCACACACGCAGACGCATCGCGCTTCGAGGCGACGTCCGCCGGTCGTTCACGACGCTGGGCGTCTTCGGGCACCTCGCGCGCATGGTCGTGCTCGCGCTGATCGGCTACTTCGGATCCGGGCGGCGATCGACTACGACGCGGATAAGGCTGTGGGTCTCGACGGGGCGCTGACCCGGGTCGCCCACGCGTCTTACGGTCCTGTCCTCCTCGGCATCGTCGCGGCCTCGCTGATCGGGTTCGCCGCCTGCTCGGTCGTGGACGCGCGCTACCGCAAGGTGTGATCGGTCTCCGGCGTAGCGAGTCGGCGCGCATGCGCGCGGGTAGCCCGTCCTGAAAGACGACCTCTCAGGGGAAGGGAGGCGGAGATGGTTTGGATCCAGCTGGCTGTTCTCGCCGTGATGCTTGTGGCCCGCGCGCCGTCCTCGGCCCCATGACCGCGTCGGCGTCAGATCGTGTTCGTCCTGTCATGCCGGCCGCGCTCGCGATCGCCGCCGTGGCGCTCTTCGCCGTGCTGCTCCTCGCCGGCACGGACGCTGCAGTCGCCGGGGCGGCCGGCGTCGTCCTGCTGGTGGTCGCCTGCGGCCTGGCCCTCATCGGCTGGCATGCCGCACGCAGCCGCGAGCGCCGACTCGCAGCCGTCGCCGACGCCCTGCGGAAGGAGCGCTCCGATGAGCGGGAGCAGTTCGAGCGCCACCTGCGGCGGCTCGGTCAAACCCTCGCGCAGGAGCGCGTCCTCCTGCGCCGGCTGCGCGACTCGTGGCGGGCGGAGCGCGAATGGAGCCGCGAGCTCCGCGGTCAGCTGCAGGACCTCCACGGCCGGTCCTCCGGGCGCGGCGACGTGCTCGAGCTCGTGCTCAAGGCCTCCATCCAGCTGGTGAACGCGCAGAAGGGACTGCTGCTCGCCAAGGATGACGACGACGGCGACGGCGACCTCAACCTCGTCACCTCCGTGGGGTTCGACCACGACCCGGAGCACAGCAGCGTCGTGCAGCGCTTCGCGCGCGAGGTGCTCGCGCGCGACCGGATCGTGCGCGAGGACGATCCGGCCCGGCCCGAGGACGGGGGGTCGGCGGCCGACGAGGAGATCGAAGGGCTCGTGGCCGTCCCGCTCTACCTGCGGGACCAGTTCCACGGCGTCATCTTGTGCGTCAACCGGCCGGGCGGCTTCGCGGAGCTGGACGACGAGGTCCTGCTCGCGCTGGGCAATCACGCCGGCGCCGCGGTCAGCTAGGGCCAGCTGGGCCGTGATCTCCGCGAGGCGCAGCGCGCGACCGTCCGCGTGCTCGCCGAAGCCGTGTCGGCGCGGGATCCGCTGCTGCACCGCGAGTCCGTCGCGCTGTCGGTCCTGGCCAGCCGGCTCGCCGGCGACCTCGGGCTCGACAAGGACGACCGCGACGGCCTGATGATCGCGACGTTGTTGCGCGTCGTCGGGTACCTGCCGCTCTCGGAGCGGCTCTTCCAGAGCCGCGATCCGCTCACGCCGGACGAGCGTGCCCTGATCTCGCTGCATCCGCGTCTGGGCTTCGAGATCCTCCGCCAGGCCCCCTCCCTCCGGGAACCCGGGATGGCGGTGCTGTTCCACCACGAGCGCTACGACGGACACGGCTACCCGGCCCGCCTCGCGGGCGACGACATACCGCTGGCCGCCCGTGCGCTGAGCGTCCTGGAGGCCTATGGCGCCATCACGCACGACCGCCCGCACCGTGCCGCGCGCAGCTCGGAGGACGCCTGCAGGGAGCTCGTCGCCCACGCGGGTACGCAGTTCGACCCGGAGATCGTCCAATTGCTGGTGGAGCGGGTGCGCCATACCCCCGAGCGCCCCAGCGACGAGGTGATCGACGTGATCCTCGAGAACCTGCCGCTCGACCGCCGCGACATCGACGACAGCACTCTGGATCGGCTCCGCGCTTCGACGGTCGACGGCCTGACGCTGCTCGGCGACCATCGGGCGCTGCAGCGCGCCGTGCGCCAGGCGGCGAGCGAGGCGACACCGGCACGGCGCTTCGGCGTCGTGCTCCTGCAACTCCGGGACCTGCCGCGCATCAACGACGAGCTCGGCTATCCCGCTGGGGACCGCCTGATCCAGGTCTCGGGCCGCCGGGCCCTCACCGCGGCGACCCGCCTCGGCGCGACCGCATACAGGGCGAGCGGCCGGCGGCTGGCGATCCACGTCCCGCTGCGGGAGGACGACGATTTCGGCGAGGTGCTCGAGGACATCCGCAGCGAGTTCATCGCCGGCCCCGCCGTGGACGTCGTCGCGTCGGCGTGGAAGCCCGGAGACCGCGGCGAGGACGTCTTCGCGCAGGCACGGCGCGCGCTCAAGGGCGCGCCGGCCTGATCGCTTCGCGCCGACGGCGGCTACCGCTACAACCCGATCGGCGGCACGCTGATCGATCAGCTCTGGGTCCGTTAGACACCCGGGCCGGACCGCCGCCAGGTCGCCGTTGGACGGCGCCGGCGAGGTGGGCTCGCCGGGCGGGGTCCGGCTGCGGCGTTCTCGCGGCTCAGGAACCCGCCTAGCTCGCCGATCGTGCTCATCAGCGGCGCCGGGAACACGATCGTCGAGTTCTTGTCGACTCCGATCTCGACCATCGTCTGCAGGTTGCGCAGCTGCAGCGCCAGCGGGTGGGCCATCATGATGTCCGAGGCGCGCCCGAGCTCGCCGGCGGCGCGCGCCTCGCCCTCGGCGGCGATGATCTTGGCCCGGCTTCTCCCGTTCGGCCTCGGCCTGGCGGGCCATCGCGCGCTGCATGCTGTCGGGCAGCCTGGATGTCCTTGAGCTCGACGGTCGTGACCTTGATGCCCCGCTGGCGGTCTTCGGGGACCGGCTCGGCGCCGCCGCCCTCGTGGGCGCGCGGCTGGCGGCGTTCGCTCTGATCCTCGTAGGGACAGCGCTGACCCCGGCGCCCGTTCGCGCCGGCGAGGCGCTCGAGGAGTCAGCCGAAGCGCCGGGGCGGTCTTCAGGGTGTCCCGCGTGAGCGGATCTCGCGATGAAGCCGCGCGGGAAAGGCGGCAGACCCCGCTCGACCGTCCCGCGCACGCCGCGCGGAGCATCCACAGTCAGTGTGGCCCGCAAGGGGGGCGGCCCGCCGTGGGCCGCCCCGCAAGCGGGGTGCTACGCGGTCGCGAGTTCGCGCTCGGCGGCGTTCAGGACGCCGGAGCGGTTCTTGTGCGCGCGCTCGTAGGCGCGAACGCGGGCGCTGCGTTCGTCGTCGGCGTCGCCGAGCGCGGCGCGGATCTGCGCCACGGTGAGCTCGTCGTAGCCCGGCCAGGGCTCGTCGCCGCGCAGGGTGCTGATACGCGAGAGCACCGTGGTGCGGTTCTCGCGCTTGCGCTCGTAGGCGTCAACCTTGGCGAGGTCGATCTGGGACAGCTCGGTGAGCTTGCCCGCGATCTCCTCGGCGGACAGCTCGTCGTAGCGGGCGATCGCGAGGTCCTCAGCGGAGGCCATGGCGCCCTTGATCTCGCCCTCGAGCCGTGGGACACCGGGCACGGTGCGCGCCCGGCGCGCCGTACGCTTTGTCTTCGCGCTGGCGGTGCGGGCGGTTGCCTTGGCCGCGTCGGCCGCGCCAGTCTTGGTGACGTCATAGGACGGGTCACCCTCTACCTCGGCGCCGACCACGGCCGCGGTCAGCGTGCGCAGCTCGCGCATGACGCGGGCGAGCATCCTCTCCTCGTCGGCGCGGATCGAGGCGGCCAGCTTCGCGGTCTTGTCGTCGCCGACCGCCTGGGCGAGGTGCTCGAGCGCCGTGTAGGTGGCGATCTCGAGGGATTCGGTCGCGCACGCGTCCTTGGCGTTCTTGAGGATCTTCTCCTCGCCACCCGACCCGCGCAGGAGATCAAACGGCGTCTTCGACAGTGCGATGACCTGTCCCACGATGCTTTCCGCGATCCCCAGGCCGGCGGCCAGCGGGTTGACGCCATCGCCCAACTCGCTCAGGCGGCCCTGGACGCGCTCGGCGTGCGAGCGCGTCTCGTCAAGGTGCTTCTCCAGCGCGGAGCGGTAGTTGCCGCGCGGGGTCATCGCGATCTGCGACTGCAGCACGCGCTTCAACGCCACTTCGCTGGCGTGCGCCTCGTTGAGGTACTGCACGACCTTCTGCTGCTGCAAAGCAGCCTTCTTCTGTTCGGACTGACTCATCGAGTCGTGTTCCAATCTTTAGAATTTGAAGATGAACCTGCTCCGGCGATCAAACGCGGAAGCGGTCGGGTGCCCGTTCGTGTCCAGCGCCCGGGCCAGGCGGCGCAGGCGCCGGACACGACCAGTTGGCGGAGCTGTGCTAGAAGCGGTCGCCGTTGTACGGGTCGCTGCTGCCCGATTTGGCGAGGCCGCGGCTGACCATGTAGCCAACGGTGAGGATGGTGGCGTAGAGCCAGGCCTGCTTGGCGCCGAAGCCGCCCGTATTGCTCTCATCGACCATCGCGGCCGAGACGAGGATGCCGGCTAGGACAGCGAGGAACGCGAAGAACTCGGTCGTCTTGAACGACGCCTTCGTCTCGGTCACGAGGCGACGCGCGGCATGGCCGCGGCCGTTGGAGTGGTCGCCGGACCGCTCATCGATCGAACCCGTCGTACGGGTAGCGCCAGTGGCACTCATGGGTAACTCCTTGATCATTCAGGGGGAGGGGGATGGATCGCCGGATCGCGTGACGAGGCCAGTGAGCTCGGCACCGCTTCCGTCGAGGGACTGCAGGACGCGGGTCACACACACGCGCCGCCCTCTCATGCTGCCCGAAGCGCCCAGACGCCAAACACGGGGTCAATGAGGAGCGTCCGCGCCGGACTGATCAGGCGCCCATGGAACTCGACAGCGACGGCGCTGCTACTGCCTTCCGCAGACAGGAGTGAGGCGGGAGCCGACAGTGCACTGGCGTTCGCGACCCTCCTCCGGAGCAGACATGCACTGCAGGCGCTCGCGGCGCCCCGCTCACCGCGCATTCGAGAGCGCGGAGTGCCCGCTGAGAGTGGCGCACATCGGCCCGCCCGTCGGGCCGTTCAGCGGCTCGCCCGCGGGCGTGGCCCGGACCGCTCCGCGAAGTGCGAACTGGCGGCGTCGCGGCATTACAGCCGCGGCGCCGACTGCGTCCGATGTTCGCGGGCTTCGGACCGCGCCCCGCTACCGCGAGTCAGCCCCGGCTCGCGGCGTCCGAGGAGCTATCCGACGACTGGTCCTGCTTCGATTGCTGCTCGCCGTCTTTGGACTCGGGCGCCTCCTTCGGAAAGCCGCCCTCGGTCTCCGTGTCCGGCTCGCCGGGCTTCGGGCGCTTCTCGTCGGCCTCGTCGGGCCGGTCCTGCGGGGATTCGCTATGGCGACCTCCTCGTTGCGGGCACCGGCGGGTCCTACCCAGCCGGTGCGGCGGCCCCGCTTCTGCTCCGAGCCTGGAAGGAGCAGCGCGCGTACAGCACCGGGCACCGTCTCGACCCGCCACTGTCAAGCATCTACTGAGACACCACCGTCAAGCATCACCTACGACAGCCCCACTCTCGGCGCCCGTGTCGGCGCCGTTTCGGCGGTTGTCGGTTCCGTGCAAGTCTCAGGACCTCCTTGACGGATCAGTCTCAGGACATGCTTGACGCTCGGCCTAGGTTTCGTAGGGGTTCTGGGGTTCATGTTCTAGATCTGTTGGGGATGCTCCGTTTCCCGCTCCGCGCTGGCCGAGAGTTCCGTTGACGTTGCCCGGGCTCGGTGGCGGCCGGCTGCCCTTGACGACCACGACGGGCCGGCTGGTGGTGCGGCGGACGGTCCGGGTTTCGTCGTCGAGCTCGATCGCGAGCGTGTGCTCGGAGACGTGGACGCGTGACGATGCGGCCGGCGTGGATGCGCCCGAGCGGGACGTGTTGGCGGCAGACGGTGATCACGCCGGTGGCGCTGACGCGGCGCTGAACGGTGACCGGCTCGGTCCGTGGGCCGCGGTGGCGGGCCGGCGGGGCGCGCGCCTTGGAGCCGCAGCGTCTGCTCGGGGGTGAGCGGGTTGGGGCGGACGCGCAGCAGCTCGCGCGTCGTCGGGGTCGAGGAACATCAGCGTCTGCGGTTCGATCCGGACGATCACGGGCCGGCCGCCGAGGATCTCGGCGGCGAGCACCTGGCGGCCGGCCAGGCAGACCAGCCCGCTGTTGTTGACCGCGCGGTCGACCTCGATCGCCGCCCCGTCCTCGGCTCGAGCGGCAGCGGCGGCGGGCCGGCCGCGACCGCGCCCTCGCTGGGCGAGCTGGGCGAGATCGGCGGTGGACAGGTGCGAGCGCAGGCTCTTGACCCGGGCGCCGGCGATCGACAGGTGGATGACGTCGACGCTGGCCCAGAAGCGGACGGTCTGCCCGGCGCGCGGCGGGCCGAGCCAGAACTGCCGGCGCGCGACCATCAGGTTCCCCGACGGCGGGACGACGCGGTCGAACTCGACCGGCCCGCCATCGACCGCCTCGCGGGCCGCGCCGGCGTCGATCGCGCGCTCGGCGGTCGGCGTGCTCGCCGGCTCCGGGACCGACGGCGAGCGCAGCCCGGCAGCCACAGCGCCAGCAGCTCGCGCTGCTCGGCCGGCGCCGGGCTGGAAGCGCTCGGCCGGCGTGACCGGCGCCCGCGGTCTCGAGCGCCTGATGCGGCCGATCCGCGTTGTACTCGCGGACCCAGTCATCGAGCGCGGCCTGCGCCTCGAGCAGCGACGTGAACGGGCGCGCGTCGTCGAGCAGCTCGCGCCGCAGCGTCTGATGGAAGCGCTCGATCTTGCCGGTCGTGGTCGGCGAGCTCGGCGCCGTGAGCCGGTGCGCGATCCCGTTGCGCCGGCAGATCTTGTCGAACAGCACCTCCCCGCCGCGGCCGAACCGGTCGGTGAACTGCTTGCCGTTATCGGTGAGCACCTCCTCCGGCGCCCCATAGCGCTCCAGCGCCTCGCTAGAAGGCCAGACAGACCGCGCGGCCGGTCGCGCGCTCGACCACCCGCGCCATGCACGCAGATACCGCGAGTGATCATCGACGCCGGTCACGATCCGCGCCTCCCGCAGCTCACCCGTCGCCGTGTCCACCAGCCGCGGCCCATAGACGATGTCGATCTGCCACAGCTGCATCGCCGCCGGCCGCTGCCAACGCACATAGTCCGACCGCTTGCGCCGCCGCGCGCGCGCGATCACCAGGCCGTGGCGGACGCAGGATCCGGTGCACCGTCGCGCGCGACGGCAACCCCTCCGCCGGCGCCGGGCCGCGCATCAGCTCGTGCAGGATCCGCTGCGCACCCCACCGCGGATGATCGCGGCGCAGCTCACACACCCGCGCCTCCACCTCCGCCGACGCCTGATTCGGGCTCGACCGCGGCCGGCTGCGACCGGTCCGCCAACCCCGCCAGCCCCGCCGCGCGATAGCGCGCCAGCCACGCATGCACCGACTGCCGCGACACGCCCGACCTCGGCCGCCACCTCGCTCGACCTCGCGCCGTCCAACACCGCCATCACCGCCCGATACCGCTGCTCGACAACCGACAACGCCACCAATGCCAATCCCGGCCTCCCGTCGCCGACCCCACGGACGACGAGAGCCGATCACGGCCAGCGGCGTCAAGCATGTCCTGAGACTCCAGCGTCAAGCATGTCCCGAGACAGGACACGGTTGTCGGTTCCGCGCCTGTGAGGAGTTTCTCTACGAACTCAAGGGCGGCTCGCTTCGCTCGCCGCCGGCGCCGCCGGCTGCGGGCGGCCGCAAGCGGCCGTCCTCGCCGGCCGCCCCGCCACCGCGCGGCACGGCCTGGAGTTCGTGAAGAAGAGCCCGCCGCGCGCTCAGCGCGGTCAGCTCGAGCCGCTACACCACGTCGCCGGGTAGCTTCGCCGGCCCGCGCCCGTCAAGCGACACCGCTTCGCGGCGGCCTGCGGCCGGTCCTGACGGACTGCGCTTGACTGCCACGGGCGCGGCTCCGCTATTGGGCTGGGTAGGAGGGCAGGCCGGAGCCTGCCGACCCGGGTCAGCCGTTCCAAGCATTGCTCCGATCGGACGCTCCGCGGCGTCGGCGAGCTTGACGGCGACGAAGCGCTGTCAGCAGCCCGGGAGAAACGCAATGTCCGCCCGTCGGAAGGCCTCGCCTGTCGCGCGAGCTCGAATGCCCCGCAAACGCCTACGGCGACACGCGAGTATCCGACTGTGACGCGGGTTGGCGGTGGCGTTCGATCAGGCTGCGGGCCATCGCTTGTGCGTGCTCAGCGGCGTCGGGGTCTCCCTCCGCCGCGGCGATGACCGAGCCCTTCATCAGGATGTGCCAGGAACGGGCAAAGTCGTCGCTGTCGCGCAACCCGGCCTCGTCGGCCAGCTGGCGCACGATCGATCTGATGTGCTCCACGTGACGGACGCTGGCGCGGCCGGCGGGATGCTCGGCGCCCATCTCAACCAGCGCGTTGAAAAACAGGTACGCGTCGAACTCCTTGCTGTGAAACCGCTCGTCAAGCACGTCGAAGATGGCCAGCAAGCGTTGCTCGGGTCCGCCGTCGGTATGCCTGGTCTGCGCCTGCTGGATGTCGTCGGTCCAGTGCTGGTGACGCCGCTCGAGGAACGCGAGAACGAGGTCGTCCTTGGACGCGAAGTGGCGGTAGAGCGTCGCCTTGGCGACGCCGGCGTGCTCGATGACCTCTTCGACCCCCACGCCGCGAATGCCGCGCCGCGAAAACAGTTCGTAGGCGGTGTCCAGCAGCCGCTCGCGCGGGCCCCGGCGGCGATCGGCCGCTGACAGCTCCGGCTCCATCTCGCTCGCGAACGGTAGCAATAGACAGACAGGTCTGCCTACGACAGAAAGACCGGTCTGTGCCACCCGCCCTCCGCGAACCGCAGAGACATGTCCGATTCCCCCTCATCGGCACTCCAGGAATCACATCCAGAGCGAACTCGAGTGGGTTCCGAGCACCGCCCTGAACCACGGTCCAGGCGACGGTTGACAGACCGGTCTGTCTGCTGTAGAACGACCGGTCTGACTGCCCTATAGAAAGACCGTTCTGGCTTTCGGCTGACGTTACGACGACCGAGGTGAAAGCATGAGGACCGATCTCCCGGACAACGGGTCAAACGGAGACAGTGCCCGTGAGCTGGCGCGGCGGGGTTTCGCCGTAGAGCACCACGACATCGCGGACGGCCCGACGCGGCTCGCGTGCATCGGGGAGCTCGACCTCGCGACCCTGCCAGTGTTCGAGGACGCGTTGTGCCGCGCCGAGGCTGACGCGCGCGCGATCGTTCTCGACCTCAGCGGGCTGGACTTCATCGACTCCCGCGGGCTGGCGATGATCCTGGCCCTGGACCGGCGCCTCCGAGAGTCCGGTGGACGACTGACGATCGTCCGCGGCCCCGACGCCGTCAATCACATATTCGAGATCACCGGTGTGCTCGACCGGCTCGAGTTCGTCGACGGCCCCGCCGCATCGCGCGGCGCGCCGAAACCCGCCGGCGAACACACGTCGACACGCGGTGCGCTTCGGTCCGCTGCACTCGACTAGGAAGGAGCGATCATGGGAGCCGCAAGCGAACGCCTCGCGCACGTCAACAACGCGCCCGATCGCGAGTATCGAGCGCTATTTCGGCGCTACCGGGAAACCGGTGACGCCGGCGCCCGCCAGAACCTCGTCGAGCGCTTCCTACCGCTCGCCTACAAGCTTGCGGGCCGCTACCAACGCGGCCCCGAACCGCTCGAAGACCTACGGCAAGTCGCCGCTATCGGTCTGCTGAAGGCGATCGACCGCTACGACCCCGCCTACGGCACCGCATTCTCCTCCTTCGCAGTACCCACAATCCTCGGCGAACTTCGCCGCCACTTCCGCGACACCGGCTGGGCGCTCCGCGTCCCACGCGACCTCCAGGAGCTGGCCGTGCGACTGGATCGCACGGCCGACGAGCTGCACCAAGCGCTCGGTCGGGCGCCAACCGTTGCAGAGATCGCCGAGCGCCTCAACACCACGCCCGAGCAGGTGCTCGAGGCGCGCACCGCAACGGGCGCCCACCACGCCATGTCGCTGCAATCCACGATCATGGACGGCGATGACCAGCACGCGCCGCTCGGCGACGTGATCGGCGCCCATGACATTGGTCTCGACGCCGCCGAGGCGGCGGTGACCGCTGAACGGCTACTGCGTCACCTAAGCGAGCGCGACCGCGAGGTCCTGCGCCTGCGCTTCGCCGAGGACCTCACCCAAAGCGAGATCGGCGAGCGGCTCGGGATCTCCCAAATGCATGTCTCGCGGCTCATCCGCCAATCCCTCCAACGGCTGCGCGAGCTCGCCCAGACCGAAGACACATCGCGACCACACGCCGCCGTGGCGGCGTGACGCGCAACCCGCCGCACGTACCGCTCGGCGCGTGTTCGGCACTCAACGACCCGAGTCGGGCACCGTCTCACGCCTTGCTCGAGCGACCCCGCGCGGTCGCTCCAGCAAGGTCCTCCCGAGAGGACAGCTGACTCGACTCTTCACGAAGGCGGCAGGCAGCACGTGAGAGTTCCCTTTACGTAGTTGAACGGCTGCGACGGCGCCGGGTCGGGTAGCTCCGGCGCCGGCGCCCGCCAAGCGCACCACTTCGCGGCTCGCTGCGCTCGGCCCTGACGGGCCGCGCTTGACTGCCACCGGCCGGCTCCGCTGATCAGCTGGGTATGTCCCGGCTGCGCAAGGTGAGCGTTCGTCAGACCAAGACCCGAGTGACGACGCGGTGCCAGATCATCGCCCAACTCCGCGCTCGCGAACTGCCACACCGGTTCCTCTCGCAGTGCCGTCTAATCGCCAGCCCCGGCATGCATCACCAGCGCTGCGACGTAACCGGCAGAGCCGCGCCGACATCCAGGTTCCTGTGGGCTACGCCCGCGGGCGGGAGCGCAAGCGGGTGCTGCTGACGCTTCAGGGCGTTCTGAGCTGGCGCGGGAACGGGGCCGGCGGGCGCGGTGTATCCCGGGCATGAGGATGATCGCGCTCGTCGTGGTCGCTCTGCTCGCCGCGCCCGGCGTCGCGATGGCCAAGGGCCCGTTGAGCGGGTCGGTGTCGGGGCCCGGGCTCACGGCTCCGATCAAACTCGACGGCACGGGCGAATGGGACGCGGACTCTCCCCTCGCGCTGCTTACCGCCGACACCGGCATCTTTGACCGCACCGGGCGCCTGCGGCGGCCGGCGGGTGAACTTGGTCCGCGCTACCAGGTGCGCCTGGGGTTTCCGCGCCTCTCCACCGGCAGGCCCGCCTACGTCGTGAGACAGCGTCTCTACCCCTACGCCGGGCATGGCGCGGCGGTGTACACCGCCCGTGGGCAGCGGCTGTTGGATGACACGACTCGGACTGCCGGCGGCTGGTACCGGGTGCCGCGCATCCTGGTCGAGCGCCTGGGCCTTCCGGCCAGGGCCGTCGTCCCCGCTCGGGCGACGGTCGGTTCTGAGAGCCCGGCCGGCGGCGCTCCGGGCCCGCTGTGGGCGATCGCCGGCGTGGCGATGCTCGCCGTCATCGCGTGGCGGGCTATCGCTGCTCGAGCTTGACGGCGCGGATGACCACCGGGTCGACCCGGCGGCCGTTGTTCTGCTGCTCGGCGGGCATGACCGCAATGCGGTCGAGCACCTCCATGCCCTTGCTGGCATTACGCGTCCCATCCGACGTGGATATGGTCGCAGTGGTCGGCGCGCGCGAACCCGCGCGGGTCGCCCGGGCCGTCAGGGTCCCAGCAGTAGATCAGCTCGGTCGAGCGCAGCCCGGCCCTCCATCGCGGCGAGCTCGCGCCCAGCTGCGCGCAGGCGCCAGTGCGGCCGCCGCGGCAGACCTCGCCGTCGACGGCGCCGATGTCCATCGCGCGGCCGGCCTCGTGGTTGGTGTCCGGGTAGTGGTCGGACTGCAGCGCGGTGATGATCACCGAATGTCGCCGCGCCGATGCGCCGCCGAGGGCCGCGACTAGTACCCACACAAAAATAGCATCTCCAGGCAGGAGTTGCCGATAACGGCGTCGAATCTGATGATCGATGGCCGAGGTGGCGATCACCCTGAGCGAGATCGAGGAGCGTGAGCTGCGTCGGCGCGCGGCGCAGTACACGCGAGCGCATCGCGAGGTGATCCGCGCCAAGGTCGTGCTGCTGGCCGCCGAGGGGCGATAGCGATGCGGAGATCGCGCGGCGGCTGGATTGCACCGACAAGACGGCCGGCCAAGTCGCGAAGGCGGTTCGCCGAGCGAGGGGCTGGCGGGGTTGGATGAGCGGCCCAGGCCGGGGCGTCCCCGGTCGTTTTCCCCCCGCCGAGATCGCCGAGGTCAAGGCGCTGGCGTGCGAGTTGCCGGCGCAGACCGGCCGGCCGCTGTCGCGCTGGTCGGCGGCTGAGCTCGCGCGCGAAGCGGTCGCAGCGCGGCGTCGTGTGCTCGGTTTCGGGCACGACCGTGTGGCGGTGGCTGTGCGAGGACGCGATCCGCCCGTGGGCGTGGCGGTCGTGGCTGTTTCCGCGTGACCCGGATTTCCGCGCCAAGGCCAGCCGGGTGTTCGAGCTCTACGAGCGCCGCTGGCAGGGCGAGCGGCTGCATCCGGGCGACTACGTGATCTCGTGCCGACGAGAAGACCCAGCTGCAGGCGCTGCGGCGCCGTCACGCGCTAGTCGCGCCCGCGCCCGGTCGGCCCGGGCTGGTTGAGCATGAGTACCGCCGGCGCGGGACGCTGGCCTACTTGGCCGCGATCGACGTCCACGACCCAGCGCGCGGCCTGTTCGGGCGCTGCGAGGCGCGCATCAGCAACCGACGGCGTTCGACGCGCTCGTCGACCGACGTCATGACCACCGAGCCCTACGCGTCCGCGCAGCGCGTCTTCTGGGTCGTCGACAACGGGACCGTGCCACCGCGGCCAGCCTCTCGATCGATCGCCTGCAGGGCGCCTGGGACAACCTCGTGCTTGTGCACCTGCCCACGCACGCCTCGTCGCTGAACCAGATCGAGATCTACTTCTCGATCCTCACCCGCAAAGCCCTCACGCCCGCCGACTTCGCCAGCCCCGAGGAGCTCGCCGAGCGCATCCTCGCCTTTCAAGCAGAGTTCGCGGCCGACCGCCACGCCGTTTGACTGGACCTTCACCCGCCGCGATCTCAACGCCCTCCTCGACCGCCTCGATCACCGCGGCCGGCTGGCACCGGCCGCATGACCGTACTTACGTGAGGCAGTACTAGCCGCTCGTCGATCCCGCCCGCCATCAGATCTGCTCGCTGCACCGGCGTGAGCACGATCCGCGGGTTATCCAGTACCTCGCGCACCGAGGCGGGATCGGCCTGCAGACCGCCGGGACGGGGCGCGCCCCGGTAGGCGGCGGCCTTGGCGAGGTCGACTGACGAGTCGACCATCGCGGGCAGGAGCTCCTCCCAGATGGCGTCGTCGCGGTACAGAACCGCCGTCTCGTCTGAGACGTCCTCGGCGAAGGCGACGAGCTCGCCCCGACATCGCCCGTGCGCGCGAGGCGGCCGATGAACTGCAGCGTCGGCCCCAGCGTCCGGTGCGGCCGGTGGTAGGCAGCGACCTTGAGGCGCGGGAAGTCGAAGCCCTCGGTCATCGCACCCACGACGACCAGCCCGTCGAGCGGCTCATTGTGCTTGTCGTCAGCCATGCGCTGCAGGTAGGTCCGCACGGTGCGCCCCGAGGTGCGGTCCAGGACCGTTGCGACCATGGCGCCCGCGCTCGCGTAGATGCCGACGAGCTCATCGGCGTGCGCCTTGGTATCGGTCCGGACGAGGAGACGGGTGCCAGCGTCGCGGTGCTCACGCGCGCGCAGGCGCTCGACCGCCTTGCTTGCGAGGGCGGCATCGCGCTCGCCCGGCGGCGCAGGCGCCATAGGCACGAACGAGACCGGCTGGTAGACACCGCGCGCGACGGCGCGCCGGAGCGGATAGGCGTAGGCGATGTCGCCCGGCAGGCGCTGCTTGTCATTGCGGAACGGCGTCGCCGTTAGCAGGACGGAGGGCACGTGCTCGAGCCGCTGGTGAAGCGTCGTCCACGTGGTCGCCGGGAGGTGGTGGGCCTCGTCGAAGATTACGAGGTCGAAGAGGTCGAGCGGGACCGGATCGACGCCCTCGTTGCCGTGGCTGAGGACCATCGGCGTGCCGACCACAACGTCGCGCTCACGGCAGCGCTCCCAGGTCTCGGTCGTGCAGCGATGGTCGACCCGCAAGACCGCGGGGCGCGGCGTCGTGTCGCCCAGCGCGCCGCTGGCGGTGGGTTGCCCGAGCGTCGAGAACTCGTGCGCGACCTGGTCGCGGACGATCCGCGCCGGCGTCACAACGAGCACCCGCCTGGCTTCGAGCAGGCAGGGCGCGAGCACGGGGACGAGCGTCTTACCGACGCCCGTCGGCAGCACGACCTGCGCCGGCTCGTCCGACGTCGAGCGGTGCGCGACGATGGCGTAAAGCGCTCCCCTCTGCGCTTCACGCAGAGTGCTCGTCGCGAGGGTCAGCGTGTCGATGCTGAAGGACATCCGAGCAATAGGTGAGGCGATTCGATGGCAACCATGCGCGCACCCTCATGCATCCTCTGACCCGTGCATGACTGCCCGGATGATGACCGCGCCGCGACGTGCTTGCGAGCGTCCAGAGCCCCGCCTCCTGCGATGTCGGCGCCGGGTGAATACTGACCCCCCCGCGCCGGTCGAAATTTCACCCCCTTGGGCGGTGGCGGAGGCGTCCGGGTGGCGGTTGAGCCTGGCTTGGTCGGGTCGAGTCGGGGGGAGGGCGTTGGTCGGGGTGGAGGAGTGGGCGGAGATGCGGCGCGAGCATTTCGTGTTGGGGCTCTCGATCAAGGAGTTCGCGCGGCGGACGGGGCGAGTCCGCAACACGATCCGGGCGGCGCTGCGCGCGGCGAGCGCGCCGAAGTATCAGCGGCCGGTGGGCCGTCGAAGCTGGATCCGTTCAAGGACGAGATCCACCGGCTGCTGCAGGCCGACCCGAGGCTGCCGGGGCAGCGGATCCGCGAGCTGATCGCGCCGCTGGGCTATGCGGGCGGCAAGACGATCGTCGATGACTACCTGCGCGAGGTGCGGCCGCTGTTTGACCCGCCGCGGACGTTTCAGCGCACGATCTATCGGCCGGGCGAGATCTGCCAGTTCGACCTCTGGGAGCCCGCGGGCGGAGATCCCGGTCGGGCATGGCCAGACGCGCCGCGGCTGGGTCGTGGTCGGCGTGTCTGGGCTACTCGCGCGCCGGCGCCGGCGCGCTGATCTTCTCCAAGGAGACGCCGGACCTGTTGTTCGGGATCCGGCGCTGTCTGTGGTCGCTGGGGGCGCTGCCGGCAGACGTTGGTCTGGGATCGCCAGGCCGGGCTGCACGCCGGCGGCGGCCGTCCGACCGACGTCGTTCGCCGCGTTCTGCGGCGCGCTGAGGGTCGGCTGGCACTTCTGCGACGCCGGGGATCCGCAGGCCAAGGGCGCCGTCGAGCGCCTGCAGGACTTCATCGAGACGCAGCTTCGAGCCGGGCCGGTGCTTCGCGAACGAGCTCGACTTCCAGGCCCAGCTCGACGGCTGGTTCGACGAGCGCGCGAACCCGCGGATGCACAAGACGCTGCGCTGCCGGCCGATCGACCGGCTCGCTCGAGGAACGGCAGGTGATGGCGCCGCTGCCGCGCGGCGGCGCCGGACACCGACCGGCGCTGGGTGCTGCGCGTCCCGCCGGACCCCTACCTGCGCTTCGACACCAACGACTACTGCTCGACCCGGCGCTGGTCGGCCGGCGCGTCGAGGCCAGGATCACCGACCGCGAGGTCCTGGCGGTCGCGCTGGACACCGGCGAGCTGGCCTGCCGGCACGCGCGCTCGTTCGCCAGCATCGGACGATCACCGCGCTCGAGCACGCCCGCACGCTCAAGACACCAGCGCCACGAGCGCCGCGGCGCGCGCGAGCCGCTCGTCGAGGTCCGCTCGCTGGCCAGCTATGACGCGCTGATCGCATGACCCGCCCCGCGTCGGAGCTCGCGCACCTGTTCCGCGCGCTGAAGGCGCCGGCCGCCGCCAGGGCGCTGCCCAAGCTCGCCGACCGCGCCCGCAGCGGAGGACTGGAGCTTTGAGCAGTTCGCCGCCGCGCTGCTCAAGACCGAGGCCGACAGCCGCGACAGCCACGGCGGCCAGGGCCGCATCAAGGCCGCCCGCTTCCCCGCCAGAAAGACGCTGGAGGAGTTCGACTTCGCCTTCCAGACCTCGATCCGCCGCGACACGCGTCCTGCACCTCGGCCAGCTCGACTTCCTCGCCGGCCGCGAGAACATCGTCCTGCTCGGGCCGCCCGGCACCGGCAAGAGCACCTGGCGATCGCGCTCGGCATCCGCGCCTGCCTGGCCGGCCACCGCGTCGCGTTCCGCACCGCCACCGAATGGGTCGCCCTGCTCGCCGACGCCCAACGCCACGGCCGCCTCGACGACGAGCTCGCCCGGCTGCAGCGGATCCCGCTGCTGATCGTCGACGAGGTCGGCTACATCCCGTTCGACCCCCAAGCCGCCAACCTGATGTTCATGCTCGTCTCGCGCCGCTACGAGCGCGCCAGCCTGATCGTCACCAGCAACAAGCCGTTCAGCGCCTGGGGCGAGATCTTCGGCGACGACGTCGTCGCCGCCGCCATGATCGACCGGCTCGTCCACCACGCCGAAATCCTCGCGCTCAAGGGCGACTCCTACCGCCTCAAAGACCGCGACCTGGCCCGCCCACCGGCCGCCAGAACCCCCGAAACCGCCTGACCGATCACCCTCGGCGCTTCCGCGGAAGCGCTCAGAAGGCGATTACGCGCCTCGACTTGAGCGCCAACGCGCCAGCAGGACCCGGAAACGGAACTCTCAGGCCTCTCCGGCGCCAGCTCGGGCCGGCTACGCCGACCCGGCATCACTCACAGATCAAGACAAAGAGGGGGGTCAATTTTCGACCGGCGCAAAGGGGTCAACTTTCGACCGGCCTTGACATGCGAGCGCTCGGCAGCTCGACGGGCCGCTGAAAAGGCCGGAAAAGGCCGACGAGCCCCAGTTCAGGCCGGCCGGGCCCCACTGGCCCTACGGCGAAGGCCCGCGATTTGCAGGCCTTCCGGCGATGGCGAGACCCGGACTCGAACCGGGGACACCACGATTTTCAGTCGTGTGCTCTACCAACTGAGCTATCTCGCCGAGGCCCGACGATGGTAGCCGGAGTCAGGGCTTGTTCGCCACGACCAAGAGGTACTCGGGCCGGAAGCTCAACGAGCCGTCGTCGGCCTCGTTGCGGCGCTCGATCACGTCGACCTGCGCGCGCTCGAGCGCCTCGGCGCGCGCGGGCGGGAGGGCGTCGCGCAGGGCACGGAACGGGCCGCCGGCGTTCGCGATGCGGTCGATCAGCGTTGCCGCCGAGTCCTCGCGGACGAGCAGGCGACGGCGCTCGATCCGGAGCTGCCCCGCGACGGGCTCCAGGAGCTCCCGCACCGCCCGCTCGCTCCCCCAGCGCAGGCCCGGCCGGGGGGCTGCCTCGGGCAGGAAGCTCATCGACACCGCGAACAGCTCGGACATCGCACCGTCGTCCGGCCAGGCTGTCAGGCCGAGCCGTGCCGCCCGGCTTGGTCACGCGAAACAGCTCCGCGGCGACGACTTCCGGTCGCGGCGCCGCGATCGCGGCGAACGACGAGCCGACGACGTCGAAGCGGCCGTCGTCGAACGGCAGCGCTTCCGCATCCGCTTCGGACCACGCGATGTCGAGCCCGGCCCGGGCGGTCCGCTCGCGCCCGCGTTCGACCATCACCGGGGAGAGGTCGGTCGCGAGGACCCGGGCTCCCGCGCGTGCCGCCGCGGCCGCGAAGTTCCCGTCGCCGGCGCCGACGTCCAGCACGTCATGGCCGGCACCGACCGCGCACGCCTCGCTCAGCGCGATCGACGCGGGCTCGACGATTGCGGACGCCTTCGAGTAGTCGCCCAGACCCCAGACGGCGCGCATGCGCTGCTTGATCGCCTCGTGGTCGGTGGCTGATGACGACGTCACGGCGAGACCTCCTCGCGTTTCTGGCGGTGCTCGAGCCCGGCGATCAGCACCTCGAGCAGCTCGGGCAGCAGCTCGGGCGGCACCCCGTGGCCGATCGCCTGCTCGATCCCCATGCCGGCGCTGAGGGCGAGCATGCCGCCGGCGAGCTGCTCGACCGGCATCGACGGCTCGACGCCGCGCTCCTGCAGCACGTTCGAGACTGCGCGGGCGACCGCCGCGCGGCACGCGCGCAGCGCGTCGTCGAGCTCGGCGCGGGCCGCCGGGTGCTCGGCGGCGTAGGCGGCGAACTCGACCAGCAGCCGCGTCTCGCCGATCGGCGGCGGGGAGGGAAGCATGACCGCGCCTACTTCGAGGGTGGCCACGCGTGCCTCGCAGCGCCGGCGGACGATCGCCACGAACAGGCTCGCCTTGTCCTCGAAGTGGTAGTAGACCGAGCCCCGCGAGACTCCGGCCTCCTCGGCCACCTCCTCCAGGCCCCCGCCGTGAAAGCCGCGGCGGGCGAACACCTGCTCACCGGCGTCCAGTAGCGCGGCGCGCGTCTCCGCACGTCGTCCGACCTGTGTCCGTCGCCGGCGGGCCCTGCCAGTTGCTGACATGCACGTCAAGACATACAGAACCGTCAGTCAGTTCGCTAGGCCGTGCCCGCCCACGCCATGAGCTGCGGGAGCGGGTCGATCGGCAGCGACTCCTTCGACGAGTACCAGCCGCCCGGCCAGATCTCGAAGTGCAGATGCGGCCCGGATGAGGCGCCGGTGCTCCCGACCTGGGCGAACTGCTGACCGGCGGCGAGCGCGGCACCCTTGACGGTCGTGATCGACCCCTCCACGAGGTGCATGAACACGTAGTCGGTCCCGTCCGCGCCGCGCAGCACGACGTAGTGCCCGGCGCCACCTCGCTGGAAGTCGACCCAGTACACGAACGACGCCACGGGTGACACCAGCGGCGTGCCCTCCGCCGCCGAGATGTCCTGGCCCTGGTGGATGTGACCGTCGCGCTGGGCGCCGAAGCGCGCTTCCTCGCCGCCGAGCGAGTACGCGCCCTGGACCGGGAAGACGCCGGTCGCGGCGGGCAGGGCGGACGGCGCGACCGAGACGGTCAGCCGACGGCGCGCCGCGCGCCGAAGCCCGCGGCCGGCATCGTCGAACGCTTGCAGCGCGACGTCGTAGCTCGCCCGCGGGCAGCTCACCCGCGGCCGGCGTCCAGACGTGCGTGTGCCGCACGCCGGTGCGCCGGTAGCCGAGCCGCAGGCGCTTCGCCGCCGCCGGCGCGCCCGCGCGCGTCAGCACGATCCGGATGCGCACGGTCCGCGCGCGCCCGTCGACGCGGTATGCGAACGTCGCCGGCTGCCCGGCCTGCAGTGCCGCTGGCGCGACCGAGAACTCCGTGGCGACGGGACGGGAGGAGACCGCGGAACCCTGGCGAACCTGTTGATGCTGCGACGACGGCGCGGCGGTGCCGCCGGTGCCCGGACCGGCCGCGACAGCGGAAGCGGGCGCGGCGAGCAGCGTCAGCACGCACGCGCATAACGGCAGGCGGCGCATCGCACGAGCAGTGTCGGCGCGCCGCCGCACGGCGGCCAGCGCTGCACGCGATCGTGCGCGAGACCGCCCATCGCCTCCTGCAGTTCCCGTGGACGACCGACGGCCTGAACCGCAGCGAGCGCGCGCTGCTCGCCGCCCTCCACGACGGCGCGCGCACGCCTGCCGAGGCGTTCGTCGTCGCCCAGCGCCAGGAGGAGCGACCGTTCCTCGCCGGCGCGATCGCGTTCGACTACCTCGACCGGCTCGAGCGCGACGACCGGGACGACGCTGGCTCGGTGGCGCCCGCTCCGACGACTGGCGCTACGACCCCGCCACGCGGACTGTCGGCGACTAGGAAGCGAGCATCCGGCCCATCAGCTCGGCCGCGCCGAGCTTGGACAGAGGCTCGTTCAGGTTCCCGCACTTCGGCGACTGCACGCACGACGGGCAGCCCTTCTCGCACGGGCACTCGCTGATCAGCCGGTGGGCGTCGTCGACGAGCGCGTCGAACGCCAGGAATCCCCGCCGCGTGATCCCGATCCCGCCCGGGTGGCCGTCGTAGATGAAGATCGTCGGCCCGCCGGTCTGCGGGTGCAGGTTCGTCGAGAGCCCGCCGATGTCCCAGCGGTCGCACATCGCCAGCAACGGGAGCACGGCGATCTGCGCGTGCTCGGCGGCGTGCAGCGAGCCGAGCAGCTTGTCGAGCGGCAGCGCCGTCGACACGACGCCGTCGGGCAGCTCGTACCACAGCGCCTGGGTCGAGAACGACGTCTGCGGCAGGTCTAGCCCGACGAGGTCGAGCACCTCGTGGTCGGAGAGCCGCCGCGTCTGGTAGGCGACGACCTGCTCGGTCACCACGACGGTCCCGAACGAGAGCCGCACGCCGAGCCACTCGCGCCGGTCGTCGAGCCGCTCGATGTACATGTCGGTCTCGCGCTTGGCCTGCGTGTACCAGTCGCCCTCGAACGGGACCACGAGCGCGCGCCGCAGCTCGAGGTCGAGCGCCTTGACCTCGAACGCGCGCCCGCCGTGCAGGTAGACGGCGCCCTCGTGCGTGGTGTTGAACGCGCGCCCCGCGTCGACGGTCCCGAGCAGCTCCCCGGACGACACCTCCACGATCGAGAACCCGTCGCGCCCCGTCGACCGCAACGACACGGCGCCGGCCGGGTACTCGCCGGCGTGGCGCGGGACGAACGTGCCGCCCGGGCGGCGGCGCAGCTCGCCGACTGCCTCCAGCCGCTCGGCGGTCAGCTCCAGTCCCGGCCCGAACCACTCGGTGTCGGCCGGCGCGAGCGGCCCCTCGTGGGCGGCGCACAGCACGTGCGCCGCATGGATCTGCTCGTTCTCGGGATCGAGGATCGCCGCCTCTACCGGCCGGTCGAGGAACTCGTCGGGATGGCGGCAGAAGAACTGGTCCAGCGCGTCCTCGCCGGCCACGTAGACCGCGAGCCCGCGCCCGCGCCGCCCGGCGCGCCCCCACATCTGGCGCAGCGACGCGACCGTGCCCGGGAACGTGACGCAGATCGCGGCGTCCAGCGACCCGATGTCGATCCCCAGCTCGAGCGCGTCGGTCGAGACGACTCCGAGCAGCTCGCCCTCGACCAGCCGCCGCTCGAGCTCGCGCCGCTGCTGCGGCGTGTAGCCGGCGCGGTAGGGAGCGATCCGCTCGGCCAGCTCGGGCCGCCCGAGGTCCTCGAGCGCGAGCTGCGCGAACCGGGACATCAGCTCGACCGCCTTGCGCGACTTCATGAACACGATCGTGCGCGCGCCCTGGCTGACGAGCTCGGCGAGCAGGTCGGCCGCCTCGGCGAGCACCGAGCGGCGCGTGGCGAGCTGTTCGTCGACGATCGGCGGGTTCCACATCGCGATCGTCTTCTTCGCGCCGGGCGAGCCGTCGCGGTCGACCACGGTGACGTCGTCGAACCCGGTCAGCCGCTCGGCGAGCTCGCCGGGGTTGGCGATCGTCGCGCTCGCGAGCACGAAGCGCGGCTCGGTCCCGTACGCGGCCGCGATCCGCCGCAGCCGCCGCAGCACGTTGGCGACGTGCGAGCCGAACACGCCGCGGTAGACGTGCGCCTCGTCGACCACCACGAGCGCGAGGTTGGCGAACACGTCCGCCCACGCCCGGTGGTTGGGCAGGATCCCGAGGTGCAGCATGTCGGGGTTGGTGAGGATGATGTTCGCCCGCCGGCGGATCTGTGCGCGCTGCTCGCGCGGCGTGTCGCCGTCGTAGATCGCCGGCCGCGCGCGCTTGACCCCGAGCGCGTGCAGGGCGCGCGCCTGGTCCTGCGCGAGCGCCTTCGTCGGGTACAGATAGAGCGCGCGGGCGCGCGCGTCGCGGCAGAGCGTGTCGAGCGTCGGCAGCTGGAAGCAGAGCGACTTGCCGCTCGCGGTCCCGGTGGTGACGATCGTCGGACCGGCCCAGGCCGCGTGCAGCGCGTCGGCCTGGTGCGACCAGAGCTGCTCGACGCCGCCGGCGCGCAGCGCGTCGGCGACCTCGGGGTGCAGCTCCTCGGGCAGCGCGACCGCGCGCGCCGGGCGCCGGTTCTGCGCGGCCTGCATCACCAGCCGCTCGTCCTCGCGGCCGGCGGCGAGCAGCGCGTCCCAGGGCTCGATGTCGCGGACCACAGCCATCGCTCATGTGAGACTAGACGGGTGCTCCGCTGCGTCTACGTCGACCTCGAGCGCACGCTGCGCGGCGCCGGCGGGTCGTTCCTGCACGATGCGGACGGCGGGTTCACGCTGCTCGGCGCCCGCGCGCTGGAGGCGTGCGAGCGCGCCGGCGCGGAGCTGGTGATCCACTCCTCCGAGCCGGTCGCGGCGGTCGAGCCGGTCGCCCGGCTGCTCGGGGCGCGTCGCGTTCATCGCCGACGCCGGCGGCGTGCTCGTGCTCGACGGCGAAACGGAGGCGCCCGGCGGCCTGGCCCAGGCGGTCGCCCTCCACCTGCTGGCGCGCGCGTGCCCGCCGGAGGACGCGATCGCGGTCGGCGCCGAGCTCGGCCTGGAGGAGGTGGTCGGCACGCTCTGGCTCGCCGGCGGCGCGCTCGACGATCCGCTGCTGCGGCTGGAGCTGAGGACCGCGCGAGCGTGCGGATGGCCGAGGAGCGCGGTCCGGCGGCGCTCTACGAGGCGGTGGTGACCACGCTCGCGGAACGCCGATCCTAAGGCAGGCGGCCGAACCAGACGAGCGACAGCGCGCCGCCCGCCAGCAGCAGCGCGAACGCCCCGCCGGCGAACGCGACGGTGACCTCGCGCTTCTCGGGCCGCGACGTCAGCCGCGTCCCGATCCGGCTGTAGATGTCCTCGGCGTCGTCCGAGCTGACCGCCTCGAAGAAGCGCCCGCCGGTGATGCGCGCGATCTGGCGCAGCGTCTCCTTGTCGGGCGGGACCGGGATGCGCTGCACGAACCCGAACGGATCCTGCTGGACGACCTCACCGTCCTGCGTGCCGAGCGCGATCGCGTAGATCGGGATGCGCGCCTCGCGCGCCTTGGCGGCGATGTCGAGCGGGTCGTCGACGCCGAGCGTCTGCTTGCCGTCGGACAGCAGCACCATGATCGCCGGCAGCTTGCGGGTGCCCTTGCCGTTCTCCGTCGGGACGGGCGTCTGCGCGGACTCGAGCCCGCGCGCGAGCCCGTCGCCCATCGCGGTGCCGCCGTCGGCCGTCATCCGCTCGAGCGCGCCGTTGACGGCCCCGTGGTCGGTCGTCGGGGCGACGATCTGCTGCGCGTAGTCGGAGAACGTGACCAGCCCGAGGCGGAAGTTGCCCGGCGTCTTGTCGACCAGGACCTTGGCCGACTCGACCGCGGCGGTCAGGCGGTCCGGCTCGACGTCCTCGGCTCGCATCGAGCCCGACACGTCGTTGACGAGCACGACCGTGGCGGCCCGCTGCGGTGCGGCGACGCTCCGCTGCGGCCGCGCGATCGCGAGGATCAGCGCCGCCAGCGCGAGCAGCAGCAGGGCGGCGGGGATGTGGCGGCGCCAGCCGGGGCGCGCGGTGATGACGTTGGGCAGCAGCGCGGGGTTGCCGAACGCGGCGGCCTCCCGCCGCCGGCGCGACTGGATCGCGACGTACGCCAGCATCGCCACCGGCAACAGCGCGAGGCCGAGCAGCACGGCGGGCTCGCGGAACGTCATGAGCGGTGCCTCGTCGTCACATCGGGCACGGGCTGCTCGGGCGGACGAGGCGAATCGCCCGGCACCGCGTGGGCGGCGGCAGCGGCCCTGCCCGGCCCGCCGGCCGCCATCGCGCTGCGGCGCATGTTGTCCGCGCGGCGCAGATGCGCCGCCAGGTCGCGCAGCCACTCGCCGTCGGTCGACAGCACGAGGTGATCCGCGCCCGCGCGGCGCAGCGCGGCGGCGACCTCATCGCGCTCGGCTGCGGCGGCCGCCGCGAAGCGCCGGCGCACCCGACGCCGGCTCGTGTTCACGACGAGCTGCCGGCCGGTCTCCGGATCGACCATCCACACGTCGCCGACCGGCGGCAGCTCGAGCTCGCGCGGGTCGCGCACCTCGACCGCGAGCACGCCGTGGCGCGCGCGCAGCCGGCGCAGGCCCGGCTCCCAGTCGCGCGGCCCGCGGAAGTCCGAGACCACGACGACGAGCCCGCGCGCACGGGCCAGGCCGGTCATCCGGTGCGTCGCGTCGCCGAGCGAGGTCGCGCCGGCGCCTTCCTCCCCCGGCTCCGCACGCAGCTCGGCCAGCAGCCCGAGCAGCCCGAGCCGGCCCTGTCGTGGGCGCAGCACGCGCGGCTCGCGCCCGCCGAACGCCACGACGCCGAGCCGGTTGCCGCGCCGCGTCGCGACGTGGCCGACCGCCAGGCTCACGCCCTCGGCGACGTCTGCCTTGCGCCGCAGCGCCGTGCCGAAGCTCATCGACGGCGACACGTCGAGCATCAGCCATGCGGTTATCGCGCGCTCGCCCACGTGCACGCGCACGTGCGGCTCGCGCATCCGCGCGGTGACGTTCCAGTCGATGTGGCGCACGTCGTCGCCCGGCTGGTACGGCCGGATCATCGCGAGCTCGGTGCCGGCGCCGACCTGCGGCGTCACGTGGTCGCCGGGCACCAGCGACTGGATCCGCCGCATGATCGCGAGGTCGAGCGAGCGCAGGACCGCGTCGGGCACCGGACCCGGACCGGGTCGGGCCGGCGTGCGCTGCACTTCAGACAACGCGATCCTCATGGCAGCCGCCCGTTCCGCAGCAGCCCGGTCACGAGCCCCGCGAGCAGCAGCGCGAGCGCGCCGCCGGCGAACGCCGCGGTGACCTCCCGCTTCTCCTTGCGCGTCGCGAATCCCTTGCCGAGGTTCGCGTACACCGCCTCGAGGTCGCGCGCCGTCGGCGCGCTGAAGAAGCGCCCGCCGGTGGTGCGCGAGATCGACTCGAGCGTGGCCAGATCGGGCGGCACCGGCGTGAGCGATCCGTCCGGCTGGCGCAGCATCCCGTTCTGCGTGCCGAGCGCGATCGAGTAGATCGGGATCCGGTAGCGCTTGGCGTCGGCGGCGACCATGCGCGGATCCTCGCCCTTGGTGCTCGCGCCGTCGGACAGCAGCACGATCGCGCCGGGGAGCCGCTGCGGACGCCCGTTGGTCCCGATCACCGGCGTGCGGATCGCGTCGACCCCCAGGCGCAGCCCGTCGCCCATCGCGGTGGCGCCGCGGACCTCGAGCTGGTCGAGCACGCGCTGGACCTGCGCGCGGTCGGTCGTCGGCTCCGACAACTGCTCGACGTTCGTGTTGAACGAGATCACGCCGAGCCGGAACTCCTCCGGCAGCGAGCGCACGAGCATCCCGGAGGCTTCACGCGCCGCGGTCAGGCGGTCCGGCTTTACGTCGGTCGCCTGCATCGAGCCCGAGGTGTCGTGGACGAGCATCACGGTGCCCTGCCGCTGCTCGACCGCGACGGTGCGCTCCGGCCGCGCGAGCGCGATCCCGAGCGCCGCCAGCGCCAGCAGCGCGAACAGCGCCGGCACGTGCCGGCCGCGGGCCTTGCCGGCGACGCTCGCAAGCACGTCGAGCGCCGGGTAGCGGATCGCGTAGCGGCGCCGCCGGCGCTGCGCGAGCAGATAGGCGACGATCGCGAGCGGGACGAGCAGGAGTCCGGCGAGCAGCAGTGGCTCGCGGAAACTCATCGCGCCTGGTTGCGCTCTTCGGCCAGCTCGATCCGTGGCACGGGCACGGCCTCGAGCACGTCGTCGAGCACGCGATCGGCGTCGACCCCGGCGGCCAGCGCTTCGTAGGTGAGCACGATCCGGTGGCGCAGGACGTCACGCGCGAGGTCGCGCACGTCGCTCGGCAGCACGTAGTCGCGCCCGCGCAGCAGCGCGAGCGCGCGGCCGGCGTGGACCATGTTGATCGAGCCGCGCGGCGACGCGCCGAACTCGACCCAGCCGTTCTCCCCGCGCTCCCGCGTCGCGGTCGTGAGCGCGACCGCGTACTCCATCACGCGGCGATCGACATAGACCGACTCCGCGGTGCGCTGGTGGCGCGCGAGCGCGGCGGTCGAGAGCATCTCGCGCACGTCGGCAGCGCCGGCGAGCGAGCGCTCGACGACCGCGACCTCGTCGCGCGATGCGGGATAGTCGACCAGCAGCTTGAACATGAAGCGGTCGACCTGCGCCTCGGGGAGCGGGTAGGTGCCCTCGGACTCGATCGGGTTCTGGGTCGCCATCACGAGGAACGGCGCGGGCACCGGGTGCGTCTGGTGGCCGATCGTAACTTGGCGCTCCTGCATCACCTCGAGCAGCGCCGACTGGACCTTGGCCGGCGCGCGGTTGATCTCGTCGGCCAGCAGGAAGTTGCAGAACACCGGCCCGAGCTCGGTGTCGAAGCCGCCGGTGTCGGCGCGGTAGATGCGCGTACCGACGAGATCCGCCGGCACCAGGTCGGGGGTGAACTGGAGCCGGCGGAACGAGCCGCCGAGCACGTCGGCGACGGTCTTGATCGTGAGCGTCTTGGCCAGGCCCGGCACGCCCTCGAGCAGCACGTGGCCGCCGGCGAGCAGCGCCACGAGCAGGCGCTCGAGCATGCCCTCCTGGCCGACGATCACTCGCTTGACCTCGAACAGCGCGCCCTCGAGCGCCGCGTGCGCCTCACGGGCGGGCTGCTCGTCCTGACCCTCCAGAGCCCGCAGGCGGAGGTCCTCTGTGCTCACGTTGCTCCCCGGTCGGTTATGGGCCGGCCCGGCGCCTTACCCCTGTTCGAGCTGGTCGGGGCGGGTGCCGAGCTGCACGTCGATCGTACGCTCATCGCCGCCTCGCTCGACGGTCAACTTCACGCGATCGCCCGGCTTGTATTCCAGCACGGTGCCCGAGAGGTCAGCCGGTTCGTCGATCGCGTGGTCGTCCACCTTGGTGATCCGGTCGCCGTCGCGCAGGCCGGACTCGGCCGCCGGCCCGTCCGTGGTGACCGACATCACGACCGCGCCGGACTCGTTCTCGGCCGCGCCGGTGGACACGCCCAAGTACGCGCGCTTGATGTCGCCGCCGTCGAGCAGCTGCGGCACGACGTCCTTGACGGTGTCGACCGGGACCGCGAAACCGACGCCGCTCGACTGCTGCGCGGTGCCGGACGCGATCTGCGAGTTCACGCCGATCACGCGGCCCTCGGCGTCGAGCAGCGGGCCGCCGGAGTTACCGGGGTTGATCGCGGCGTCGGTCTGCAGCACGCCGGAGATCGGGAACCCGTTGGGCGACTGGATCTCGCGGTCGAGCGCGGAGATGATCCCGGTCGTGACCGTGCCCGAGAGGCCGAACGGGCTGCCGATCGCGA
This sequence comes from uncultured Solirubrobacteraceae bacterium, assembly GCA_963835735.1. Taxonomy (GTDB): domain Bacteria; phylum Actinomycetota; class Thermoleophilia; order Solirubrobacterales; family Solirubrobacteraceae; genus DASQMT01. The sequence goes on along the minus strand of CAWIGP010000009.1, from coordinate 84,856 downwards.
CGGCCGCGTCGCCCGGGCGCAGCTCGGAGGAGGAGGCGAGCTCGAGCGGCTTGGTCTCGGCGGAGATCTTCTTCGGATCGACCTCCAGCACCGCGAGGTCGGTCGAGGCGTCCGACCCGACCAGCTTCGCGGGGAGCGGGTCGCCGTCCTCGCCGAAGCGGACGGTGAAGCGGTCACCGGCCTCGACCACGTGGTCGTTGGTCACGATGTGGCCCTGCGCGTCGATCAGGAAGCCGGAGCCGCTGCCCCCGCTGCCGCCGCCCTCCGCTTCGACGTAGGCGACGGCGGGCGCGGTCCGGGCGTAGAGCTCCGACACGCTGCCGGCGGCCGCGCGCGGCTGCGAGACCGGGGTGGAGGAGGCGCGCGGCACCTCGCGCACGACGCGTTCGCTCTCGAACACGCCGGCGACGGCTAGAACAGCGACCACGAGGCCGACGGAGGCCGCCCCGAGAAAGAGGAAGAGCAGGTTCGACTGGCGGCTTGACCGATTCATGGCGGCCATCCAACCGCGGTCCGCCTAATTGCCGGTAAGTCGTTTCTCACGCGGAGATGAAGGGATTGCGAGCGTCTGCTGAGAACGGGCGGCGCGCCGGCGGCGACGGGCGCGCAGCCGCTGCCACCAGTTCGGCGGCGTGAAGCGGGCCGGCGGCGGCACCGTGGCGCGCACCAGCGCGACCCAGTCGTCGAGTGGCAGCTCGGCCGCGATCAGGCGCGCCAGCGCTCGTGTGATCGGCGCGTCGACGCCCGCCGCGCGGAGCGCCGACGCGAGCAGCGGGACGAGGTCGAGCGATTCGACGGCCTGCCCGATCCGCGCGGGGATCTCCTCCGCCGGGACACCCTTGGCGAGCAGCTCGCCGGCGCGCCGGTTGCGCGACTGCGGCGCAAGCGCGGTGCCGACGAGATCGCCGGTGCCGGCGAGCCCGATCATCGACTCCGGCCGCGCGCCCTGCAGCGCGGCGTAGCGCCAGACCTCGCTGAAGATATGGCCGGCGGCCGCGCCCGCGGCGTTAAGGCCCTGCGACTCGGTCGCGCCGGCCGCGAGCGCGGCGGCGTTCTTGGCCGCGCCGGCGAGCTCGACGCCGACGGGGTCGCTCGACCGCTCGCACACCACGCCGGCGCGAGTGAAGACGTTGGCGATCATCAGCGCGAGCGCCCCGTCGACCGCAGCGGCCACGAGCGCGGCGCCCTCCGTGACCATCTCGTGCGCGTGCGCGGGGCCGCCGATCACCGCGACACGCTCGGCTCCGAGCAGGTCGGCGAGCAGCCGGCTCGGTTGGGCACCGTCGGGCGGGACCAGGCCCTTGGCGAGGCTGATCACCGGCGAGCGGCGCGGCAGTCCGGCGCCATTCAGCCCGGCGATCACCTCCGCCAGGCCGCGCGAAGGCACGCCAAGGAACACGTAGTCCGCGCGCGCGAGGCCGGCGCTCGCCGGCTCGATCCGCAGGTCGCGCGGCAGCTCGACCCCGGGCAGGTAGACCTTGTTCTCGCGGTCGTCGGCCAGCCTCCTTGCCTGCTCGGTGGTGCGCGTCTGGAGCGTGGTGCGCAGCCCGCCGCGCGCGAGCAACACGGCGACCGCGGTGCCGAACGAACCCGCGCCGACGACGACCGCGCGCCGGGACCCGGGCGTGGGCAGGGACAACTGTGGACGCGGCGGCACCGAGGGACGTAACCCGCCCCGGCGGTTCGGGTTACCAGCTGCCGTCGATCAGCCCGCCGCCCAGCGTCTCGCCGGCCGCCTCCATCTCTGCGAGATCCGTGGCCTCCTGCACGACCTGCAGGTCGATGATGCGCTTGCCGAACGCGTCGAGCCGGTCGGTGCCGACGATCGCGTGCAGCGGCACGCCGGCCTGGCGCGTACGCGTGCCGATCTCGCCGACGAGCTTGCCTTCGAGCGTCTGCTCGTCGAGCTTCCCCTCGCCGGTCACGACCGCCCGCGCGGCGCGCATGCGCGCGTCGAAGTCCAGCGCGTCGAGGAGGAACGGCGCGCCCGGCTCCAGCGCGGCGCCACAGGCCGCCCAGAGCCCGCCGCTCAGTCCGCCCGCCGCGCCGGTCATCGGGACGCCGCGCGGATCGCGCGGCAGGCGGGCCGCGAGCGCGTCGAGCCGTTCCTCCAACCGCCGCACGAGCCCTGGATCGGCGCCCTTCTGCGGTCCGTAGACGGCGGGCGCGCGCTCGAACGCGGTCTGCACGTCGCAGAGCACGACGATGCGGACGCCACCGAGACCGCCGTGCGCGTCGATCGCGTCGAGCGCACCGGCACCGCCGTCGGTCGTCGCCGACCCGCCGACGCCGACCAGAACGACCGGCGCGCCGGTGTCGGCCGCGGCGCATATCAGCTCTCCCGTGCCGTACGTCGAGGCCGCCCACGCGTCGCGTTCGTCCTCGGCCACGAGCCCGAGGCCCGAAGCGGACGCCATCTCCAGCACCGCGGTGCCGCCGTCCTCGACCAGCCCGAACTGCGCGCGGACCGGCCGGCCGAGCGGGTCCTGTACCTCGACGCCGACCAGCTCGCCGCCGAGCGCGAGCAGGATCGCCTCCAGCGTGCCCTCGCCGCCGTCCGCCAGCGGGCACAGGTCCGGCGGCATCAACCCCGCCCGCTCGAGACCGCGCCCGATCGCGCCGGCGACCTCCGCGGCGCGGAACGTCCCCTTGAACGAATCAGGCGCGACGAGGACCGGCCGCTCGTGCATCGACGCATCCTGCCAGGCCGTTCCAAGCGCCTGTGTGCCGAGCTGCGCGCGCAACGATTGAGCAGTCGTTAAGGCGTACGCGCACGTTTCCCAACTTCCGTTCAGACGTGCCACACTTTGGCGCGCTGTGCAGACGCGTCCCGCAACGGCAGGTGCCGGTGGCCCCTGGGTGCCTGACCAGCCGGGTTTGGACGCTCTACAGGGCGCGCTCGGTGTGCTCGCAGCCAAGTGGAGCCTCGCGGTCCTGGCGCGGCTGACGAACGGCACCCATCGCTTCAACGAGCTGCTGCGGGAGATCGACGGCGTCTCGCGCCGCATGCTCTCGGCGACGCTGCGACAGCTCGAGCGCGACGGCCTGGTCCTGCGCCACGTCTACGCCCGCGTTCCCGCTCGCGTCGAGTACGAGCTCTCGGACACGGGCGAGGCGCTGCTGGCGGCGCTCGCGCCGCTGCTGGACTGGGGCAAGCTGCACGAGGACGAGATCGCCGACGCGCGCGAGCGCTTCGACCGGCTCCAGCTCTGGCGCGCCGCCGGGCAGGAGATGCAGCAGTCGCACGCCGTGCGGCAGCCCCGCGTGCCCGGGGTCTACTAGACGAGTAGCTGGTCCGTCTTACAGTCGCGCGGGTCCTTGTCGTCGCGCCAACGGCTGATCTTCGTGCCGTGGCGGATCCGGTTGTTGGAAACGTGGTCGAACGTGACCTCGATCACCAGCTCCGGGCGCAGCTCGATCCACTCCAGCTCGCGTTCGTTGTTCCAGCGGCTCGGGTCGCCCATCCCGCGCTGGCCGGTCTCGTACGGAGCGAGCCGCTTGGGCAGCTCGCGCTTCTCGGCCGCCTTGAAGCCGGACGTGTGGCCGACCACGCGCAGGTTCCCGTCGTCGTCGTAGAGCCCGATGATCAGCGAGCCGACCGTGCCCTCCTCCTTGCCCGGCCGCCAGCCGACGACGACGGCGTCGATCGTGCGGACGCGCTTGATCTTCACCATCCCGACGCGCTCGCCCGGGCGGTAGTGCGCGTCCTGGCGCTTGGCGATCACGCCCTCCGCGTTCTGCAGCCACGGCTGCGCCTGCTCGGGGTCCTCGGTCGCCGGCGCGAGCTCGACCGGGGCGTCGATGCGCGCCGTCAGGCGGTCGCGCCGCTCGGACTGGGGCAGCTCGAGCAGGACGTCGTCGTTCTCGGCGAGCAGGTCGAACGCGATGAAGCGTGTCGGCGTCTGCTCGGACAGCATCTCGATCCGTGAAGCCGCGGGATGGATGCGCTGGCCGAGCGCGTCGAAGTCCTGGCGCCCCTCCGCGTCGAACAGCACGATCTCGCCGTCCAGCACGTAGCGGCCCTCCGGGAAGCGCAGCTCGGGGAAGTAGCGCGTCAGCGGGCGGCCGTTGCGCGACTGCAGATAGACCTCGCCGCCGTCGACGAACGCGAGCGCGCGGAAGCCGTCCCACTTCTGCTCGTACACCCAGCCCTCACCGGTCGGAAGCGTCTTCGCGGTCTTGGCGAGCTGGGGCAGGACGGGCGGTGAGAGCGGCAGCGACATGGACGCGCGATGCTATCTGCCGATGCTCGACTACTACGACCGCCGCGCCCCCGAGTACGACGACTGGTGGAACGGGACCGGCCTGTTCGCTCAGCGCGATCGGCCCGGTTTCCAGGAGGAGGTCGCAGCGCTGATCGAGGCGCTGCGCGCGCTGCCGCCGGCCCGCACGCTGGATGTCGCCTGCGGCACGGCGTTCCTCGGCCGCCACCTGCCCGGCGACGTGACCGGCCTCGACGCGAGCCCGGCGATGCGCGCGATCGCGCGCGGGCGCCTGCCGCGGGTGGTGGACGGTGACGCGCTCGACCCGCCGTTCGAGGACGGCGCGTTCGAGCGTGTCGCGACCGGCCACTTCTACGGCCATCTCCAAGAGCGGGAGCGGGCGCGGTTCCTGAGCAGCGCTCGGCGGCTCGCGCCGGAACTGCTGGTGATCGACTCGGCGCGACGCGACGACGTGCCGGCGGAGCGGATGGACCCGCGTGTACTGAACGACGGGTCGCGCCACGAGGTCTACAAGCGCTGGTTCGAGCCCGGCGAACTGATCGCGGAGCTCGGCGGCGGCGAGGTCGTGCACGCCGGCCGCTGGTTCGTGGCGGTGCGGTCCTGACCACCCGCCGGCGGGTCTACGCCAGCGGGCGGGGCTCCCGCGGATGGGGGAGCGACGGACCTGAGTCGGGGAGCGTCATCGAATCTGCGACCGCTCGTCGAACCCGGGCCGGGACTCGGCACCGAACTTCGCGGCGAGCGCATCGATCGCACCCAGGGCGGCCAGTGGGACCGCGATGGCGATGATGGTGATCATGCAACTAGTATCGGACCCCGATGGCCCTAGTTGTAGCCTAGATTGACTACTGCATCAGGAGGCTACGCCTATGACACTCCAGCAGCTGCGCTACTTCCTGACCGCGGCCGACAAGGGCTCGTTCTCGGCGGCGGCGGAATCGCTGCTGATGGCCCAGCCGAGCCTATCGGACCAGATCCGCAAGCTCGAGGCGGAGCTGGGCGTCGCGCTGTTCACCCGGGCCGGCCGGAAGCTCGTGCTGACCGAGGCGGGGCGCATGCTGCGACCGCACGCGGAGCGGACACTGGCGGACGCGGAGGAGGCGGTGGAGTCGGTCAAGGAGGTGCGCACGCTCACCGGCGGCACGGTGAGCTTCGGGACGTTCGGCAGCGCGCACCACTACCTGCTCGGTGGGCTCATCCAGGACTTCCGCCGCCGCTACCCGGACGTCCGGGTGCGCGTGGTCGGGCAGAACTCCGCCGAGGTCGCGGATGCCGTCCGCGACGGCGTGCTGGAGGCAGGCCTGGTCGCGCTCCCGATCGACGACGGCGGGCTCGAGGTGCGTCCGTCGATCCGCGAGGAGAACCACTACGTCAGCGCGAGCCCGCAGCGGGTGACGAAGCCGAAGACGATCGAGGACCTCGCGGCCGCGCCCCTGATCCTCTACGACGCGCGCTGGGGGCGCGCAGACCCGATGCGCCGCCAGCTCGCCGAGCGCGCCCAGCGCGCCGGCGTCCGGCTGGAGCCGCAGATCGAGGTCGAGTACCTCACCGCCGCGCTCGACCTCGCCGTGCGCCGGCTCGGCGACACGGTCGCGGACCCGAGCGTGCTCGCCACCCGCGGCTTCGCGCGCAAGCTGAGCACCGTCTCGCTCGACCCGCCGCTGTACGACACGTACGCGTTCATCACCCGCCGGAACGCGCACCTCTCGCCGGCGACGCGGGCGTTCATGGAGCTGGCCGAGAAGCGCGTCGCGGCGATGGGCAGCGGCTCCTAGCCAGATACGATCAGAGCATGGCCAACGATCACGCCACGGTTGCCGAGGAGGAGTACCTGCAGACGATCTTCTGGCTGCAGGAGGCCGGGCTGCCGATGACGGGGGCGAACGTCGCCCGCGCGATGCAGCTCTCGGCCCCGACCGTGCACGAGATGATCGGGCGGCTGGAGCGTGACGGCTACGTCACGCGCGGCACCGACAAGGCGCTCGCGTTCACCGACAACGGGCGCGAGCACGCCGAGGGCATCGTCCGCCGCCACCGGCTGATCGAGCGCTTCCTGACCGACGTGCTCGGGATCCCCTGGGACGAGGTGCACGAGGAGGCGGAGCGGCTCGAGCACGCGATGTCGCCGGTGCTCGAGGCGCGCATGCTGGCCGCGATCGGCGACGCCAAGACGTGCCCGCACGGCCATCCGATCTACGTCGGCCAGCGGATCGTCGGCGTGCCGCTGGCCGATGTCGAGGTGGGCGCGAAGGTGCGGATCCTGCGCTTCGAGAACGAGGCCGAGGACCTGCTGCACTACCTCAAGGACTCGGGCGTCGAGCCGGGCCGGGAGGGCACGCTGAGCGAAGCGGACGAGGACCACGTCGTCGTCACGCTCGAGGGGCGGCTCTGCGAGGTGTCGCGCTCGGTCGCCGAGACCGTGTCGGTCGTCGCGGACCCCTCGCCGCCGCCGCGCACGGCGCTGCCGGAGCAGCTCGTTCTCTCCAAGGACCGCTACGGGCGCTAGGACAGCGCCGCGTCGAGCGTCCGCAGCAACCGCTCGGCGTCCTCGTCGCCGATCACGAGCGGCGGCTTGATCTTGATCACGTTGCGGCCCGGGCCGTCGGTGGAGAGCAGGACGCCCGCGCTGCGGGCGTGCTCGACCGCCGCGGTCGCCTGTCCCGCATCGGAGAGCTCGACGCCGAGGAAGAGGCCCTCGCCGCGCACGTCGGCGATCTGCGGCGCGGTCAGCGCCTGCAGCCCGTCCTTGATCCGAGCGCCGAGGCGGGCGGCGTGGGCCTGCAGGCGCTCGTCGGCGATCACGTCGAGCACGGCGAGCCCGGCCGCGCACGAGACCGGATTCCCGCCGAACGTGTTGAAGTACTCCATCCCGGTCTCGAACGAGCGCGCGATCGCCGGCGTCGTGACGGCCGCGCCGATCGGGTGGCCGTTGCCGATCGGCTTGCCGAGCGTGACGATGTCGGGCACGACGCCGCCGAGCTCGAAGCCCCAGAACGCGCGGCCGACGCGGCCGAAGCCGACCTGCACCTCGTCGGCGATGCACACCGCGCCGGCGGCGCGGGCGTGCTCGTACGCCGCGCGCAGGTAGCCGTCGGGGAGCACGATCTGGCCCGCGACGCCGGGCAGCGACTCGGCGACGAACGCGCCCGGGCGCGCGAGCCGCGCGACGTCCTCGGCGTCCTCGGCGCGCGTCGGGAGCCGCGCGACGCGCACGTGCTCCGGCCGCCCGGCGCCGCCGGGACCGTCGAACTTGTACGGCGAGATCTCGATCAGCGAGCTCAGGTTGCCGTGGTAGGCGTGGTCGAGCACCAGCACCTCGCGCGCGCCGGTATGTGCGCGCGCGAGCCGCAGCGCCAGGTCGTTCGCCTCGCTGCCGGAGTTGACGAGGAACACGACGCTGAGCGGATCCGGCAGCGTCGCGGCGAGCCGGCGGGCGTACGTGACGATCAGGTCGTGCAGGTAGCGCGTGTTGGTGTTGAGCCGCGCCATCTGCTCCGTCGCCGCGGCCACGACGCGCGGGTGGGCGTGGCCGACGTGGCAGACGTTGTTGACGAGGTCGAGGTACTCGCGCCCGCGCTCGTCGTACAGGTGGGCGCCCTCGCCGCGGACGATCTTCAGCGGCTCGGCGTACGACAGGCTGAGCGCTCGGGAGAGCGACGTGCGGCGCGCGGACCGCAGCGCGGCGGGCGCGCGGGGCGGGTCGGCGCGGACGCCGCCGGGTATCCCGAGCAGGAGGTTCGGGTCGGGGTTGGCCGACTCCCACACGTCGCGCTCGGCGAGCGTGCCGACGCCGTCCGTGCCGGCGCCGCGGCCGAGGTCGGTCGTGAGCAGCTGCAGGTGCAGGTGCGGCGCCCAGCCGCCGTTCTCGCGCTCGTCGCCGAGCCGGCCGATGACGTCGCCGCGCCGCACGGCGGCGCCGGGCGCGAGCGCCTCCGCCGAGGCACGGTCGAGATGCCCGTACAGCGTGTGGAAGCGGATCCCGCCCGGCGTCTCGTGGTCGAGCACGACGATCCCGCCCCAGTCGTTGGCCGCGGGGCGGAACGCGACGTCGCGGACGGTCCCGTCGAGCGGGGCGAGGATCGGCTCGCCCGCGGGCAGGAAGATGTCGACGCCGAGGTGCAGCGTGCGCCGCTCGCCCGGCAGCTCGGCCTCGTACGCGGCGCGACTTGTACACGCGGCGGTCCTCGAGGTAGCGCCCGAGCGCCGGGTGGGTGGCGGGCGGCGGCGGGTCCTCGCCGGAGAAGTCGATCACCGGCGCGTCGTCGAGCGCCGCGCCGCATACGGGCCCGATGTCGGCCGTCTGGAGGTGCGCGCGCACGGCGCGGGCGCTCGCGACCGGCTCGTAGCCGCACGCGGCGCGCAGCCGCAGGTGCTCGAGCTCCGGCGCGACGGCGCCGAGCCGGCGCAGCAGGGCGGTGACGGCCGCTTGGCTGATCAGCAGGTAGTCGTTGCCGGGCTGCTCTTCGCGTTGGCGCGCCGCCATCGCGACGCTCATCGCGAGGCGCGTGCGGATCAGATCGGGCAGCAGCGCGAGCTCGTCCGGCGTGAGCGGGGCGACCTCGTGGTAGCCGGCGACGATCGGCAGCAGCTCGCGCTCGGGTACCGCGAGAGCGGTCATCGCGTACGCGCACGCGACAGCGAGCCCGCACGCGCGCGGCGCGCGGCAGAGGTCGCCGAAGTCGATCAGGCCGCTGACGCGGCCGTCGTCGCCGACGAGGATGTTGTGCTCGTTCGCGTCGTTGTGGATCGCCTGGGTGGGGAGCGCGCGCAGCGCCGGCTCGACGCGCTCGGCGAAGCGCGCCAGGACGGCGCCGGCGTCGCCCGTCGCGCGCAGCTCCGCGGCGCGCATCATGTTCCACCGCAGCGGCCGGTCGAGCGCCGGGTGGTCGAAGTCCGCCAGCGCGGCGTCGAGCGCGCGCGACGGCGCGGCCGAGGCTCGCCAGCATGGCCGCGTCATGCGACGGGAGCCGTGCCCACGGCGTGCCCGGTACCCAGGTGAGCATCCGCGCGACGCCCTCGTCCGTCGTCACGCGCGGGCGCTCCGTCGCGGGCGCGGACCACGCGCGGGGTCGCCACGTCGCCGGTGCGGCCGGCGACGTGCTCCATCGCCGCGTCCTGGAGGTCGAGCCAGGCCGGATCGGTCCCCGGCGCGTGGATCTTCAGCACGTGGCCGTCGAGCGCGTAGTTGCGGTCGAGCTCGCCCGGCAGCGCACGCGGCTCGCCCTCGACCCCGAAGCGCTCGCGCGCGATCGCGCCGATCACGTGACCCGCCCCAGCGCGGCGTCGACCCGTTCGTGCTCGCCGCGCTCGACGAGGTCGCGCAGCCGCGTCGAGCGCGTCCCAGACGTCGACGTGGCGGGTGTAGAGCGGCGCGACGCCGAGCCGGACGGTGTCCGGGCCGCGGAAGTCGGGCACGACGCCCGCGCGCTCGATCAGCGCGCGGGTGATCTGCCACGCCCGCGGGTGGCGGAGCGCGACGTGCGAGCCGCGGCGCGCCGGGTCGCGCGGGCTCGCCAGCTCGAAGCCGAGCGGCGCGAGCCAGGCGTCGTGCAGCGCGACGATCAGCTCGGTCAGCGCGGTCGCCTTCGCGTGCAGCGCCGCGATCCCGGCCTCGGCCGTGAGCCGGACGCCCTCCTCGACGGCCGCGAGGCCGAGGATCGGCGGCGTGCCGGCGAGGAAGCGGCGGATCGACGGCTCGGGGTCGTAGTCGCGCTCCATCGCGAACTGGTCGCGCTGGCCGAACCAGCCCCAGATCGGGGAGCGCAGCCGCTGCTGGAGCCGCGACGCGACGTACAGGTAGCGCGGGCGCGCCGGGCCCGGCGTTGAGGTACTTGTAGGTGCAGCCGACGGCCAGCTCCGCGCCGGCGGCGCCGAGCTCGACGGGGACGGCGCCGGCGGAGTGGCTGAGGTCCCAGATCAGCGTCGCGCCGCGGTCGCGCGCCGCTGCCTGGAGCGCCGGCAGGTCGGCCAGCGCGCCGGTGCGGTAGTCGACGTGGGAGAGGACGACGACGTCGCCCGGCCCGCACGGGAGCGTCGCGGCCTCCGGCTCGCCGTCGAACAGCCGCAGCTCCAGCCCGCGCTGCGCGGCGATCCCCTCGAGCACGTAGCGGTCGGTCGGGAAGTTGCCGCGGTCGGTGACGAGCGCGCCGCCGTCGAGCGACGGCGCGTGACGAGCTTGTACAGGTTCACCGTGGTCGAGTCGCAGACGACGACCTCGCCCGGCCCCGCGCCGATCAGCGGCGCGAGCAGCGTCGCCGGTGCGGACCGGCGCGTCGATCCAGTCCGGCCAGCCGCCGACGAGCCGCTCGCCCCACTCGGCGGTCACCGCCGCGAGCCGGTCGCGCGTGGCGAGCGGGAGCCGGCCGAGCGAGTTGCCGTCGAGGTAGATGACGCCCGCGGCGTCCGCGACGAAGCGGTCGCGGAAGCCGCGCGAGCGGGTCGGCGGCGTCGGCCGCCTCGGCGGCGGCGCGGCTCAGCGGACGTCAGCCACGTCGTCACCGCCCGTCCACAGCGGGTTCTCCGGGTCGAGGTGGCCGAAGTGGCCCTCGTCCGGCTCGACCACCAGCTCGACGTCGTCGCCGGCCGGCGCGCGCCGCGTCCGCGAAGCTCTCGCTCATCGCCAGCGGGACGATGTCGTCGCGCGCGCCGTGGGTCAGCAGCGCGGGCACGCCGAGCGGGAGCCGCTCGGCCGGCGAGGCGGCGGCGTAGCGCTCCGGGCACCTCCGCCGGCGTTCCGCCGAGGAAGCGGTGCACGACGCCGTCGAGAGCCGCAGCTCCGACGCCATCCGCAGGTCGAGCACGCCGGCCTGCGCGACGACGCCCGTCGACCGCCACGCGCGCGGCGCTCGCGCGTCGCGAGCCACGCGGCGAGCTGGCCGCCGGCGGAGTGCCCGATCGCGACGACGCGCGCGAGGTCGAGCACGCCCTGGTCGGTGCGCGGGCATCTCGGCGAGGTGGTCGACCGCCGCGGCGACGTCGTCCAGCGTGCGCGGGTAGCCGCCGCCCGAGAGCGGCCGAGCCGCCGGTACTCGACGTTCCACGCCGCCCAGCCGCGCGCGGCGAGGTCCGCGCACAGCGGCGTGCGTCTGCTTGCGGCCGTAGCTGCGCCTGCCAGAAGCCGCCGTGGAGCACGACCGCGACGGGGAACGGGCCGTCGCCGTCGCGGCAGGAAGAGCTCGCCGAACTGCGCAGCGAGCCCTTCCGTACGGGTGACGCTCAGGCAGCGACACCCAGCGAGCGCGCCGCCTCGGCGAGCCGCGTGACGCCCTCGTCGATCTGCTCCGGCGTCACCCCGGAGTAGGCGAGGCGCAGCGTGTTCTCGCCCCCCTCGAGCAGGAAGTCGGTGCCCTTGACGAACAGCACGTCGCGCTCCTTGGCCGCGACCTCGAGCTCGGCGACGTTCACGCCCTCGGGCAGCTCGACCCACATGAAGTAGCCGCCGGACGGGGGCGAGAAGCGCGCCTCGGGCAGCTCGCGCTCGAGCGCCGCGACGAGCGCGTCGCGGCGGTCGCGCAGCGCGTCCTTGACGGTCGCGATCGCGCCGTCCATCCGCCCCGAGCGGGCGAACTGGTTGACGATCGACTGGGCGACCATGTTCGGCGAGATGTACGTGTTGGTCGCGATCCCCTGGATCTGCTTGATCACGCGCCTGCGGGCCGACGAGGTAGCCGACGCGGATGCCCGGGCAGACCGTCTTGGAGAACGACGACGCGTAGACGACCTTGCCGGCGTCGTCCTGCTCGCGCATCGTCGGCAGCGACTCGCCCTCGAAGCGGATCGCGATGTACGGGTCGTCCTCGAAGATCGTGAAGTCGTACTCGGCCGCGAGCGCGCAGCAGCTCGGCGCGCTTCGCGGCGCGACAGCGTGTAGCCGGCGGGGTTCTGGAAGTTGGGGATGATGTGGGCGAGCTTCGGCCGGACGCCGGTCTCGAGCAGCGTGCGCAGCGCCGGCGGTGTCGATCCCGTCGGTCTCCAGCTCGACCATGTGCAGGTCGGCCTCGCGGTTGCGCAGGTTCAGCAGCGTGCGGTCGTAGGTCGGCGACTCGACGACGACGGGGTCGCCGGGGCCGACGAGCAGCTGGAACAGGAACGCGTCGGCCTGCATCGAGCCGTTGGTGACGAGCACCTGCTCGACCGCGACGCCGTGCTGCTCGGCGATCCACTCGCGCAGCGGCACGTAGCCGACCGACGTCCCGTAGGCGATCGGTCCCGCCGGGGTCCTTGTCGAACGCGAGCTGCGACGGCCTCGCGCAGCCCCTCCACGTCGACGATGTCGAGCGACGGCGCGCCCCGGGCGAACGAGATCGGTCGGCGCATGCGCCGCCGCCAGCGTTACGTCGTCAGCCCCGATGCGGCTCGCCGACGTTCGCGGTCAGCGCGCAGCGAGCCGCGATCTCGGCGGCGACCTCGGTCGGCGTCTGGCCGACGCGCACGCCGCGCGCCTCGAGCGCCTCCTGCTTGGCCTTCGCCGTCCCGGCGGTGCCGGAGACGATCGCGCCCGCGTGGCCCATCGTCTTGCCGGGCGGCGCGGTGAAGCCCGCGATGTAGGCGACGACGGGCTTGGAGACGTGCTCGGCGATGTACTCGGCGGCCTCCTCCTCGGCCGAGCCGCCGATCTCGCCCGCCATCACGATCAGCTCGGTCTCCGCGTCGGACTCGAACGCGGCGATCACGTCGATGAAGCTCGTGCCCGGGACCGGGTCGCCGCCGATGCCGACGATGCTCGAGTTGCCGAACCCGCGCTGGGCCAGCTCGTTGCCGATCTGGTAGGTCAGCGTGCCCGAGCGCGACACGACGCCGACGTTGCCCTCCTTGAAGAACGCGGCCGGGATGATCCCGACGTTCGCCTTGCCCGGCGACAGGATGCCGGGGCAGTTCGGGCCGACCAGGCGCGGACGTCGGCCGTGCGAGGTGGTTGTAGACGCGCAGCTCGTCGTGCGCGGGGATGCCCTCGGTGATCGCGACGATCAGCGCGATGCCGGCGTCCTCGGCCTCGAGGATCGAGTCGGCGGCGAAGCGCGGCGGGACGAAGATCATCGCCGTGTTCGCGCCGGTCTGCTCGACGGCGTCGTGGAACGTGTTGAAGACCGGGATGCCCTCGACGTCCTGGCCGCCCTTGCCGGGCGTGACGCCGCTCACCACGTTCGTGCCGTAGCGCTTGTTGTTGAGCGTGTGGAACGTGCCCTCGCGGCCGGTGATGCCGGAGACGCAGAGCTTCGTGCCGCTGTCGACGAAGACGCTCATCCGGCCAGCTCCACGACCTTCTTGGCGGCGCCCAGCATGGTGGCCTCCGTGTGCACGTTCGGGAGGTCCGCCTCGGCGAGCAGCGCGCGGCCCTCCTTGTCGTTGGTCCCGTCGAGCCGTACGACGAACGGCACGTCGGGCTTGATCTGCTCGAACGCCTCGATCAGCCCGCGCGCGACCTCGTCGCAGCGCGTGATGCCGCCGAAGATGTTGAACAGCACGGCCGAGACGTTCTCGTTGGAGAGGATCACCTCGACGGCGCTGGTGATCTCCTCCGCCTTGGCGCCGCCGCCCGCGTCGAGGAAGTTCGCCGGCGAGCCGCCCGCCTGGGCGACGACGTCGAGCGTGCTCATCACGAGCCCGGCGCCGTTGCCGAGGATGCCGACGTTGCCGTCGAGCTTGACGTAGGTCAGCCCGCGCTCGCGCGCCATCCGCTCCTGCGGGTCCTCGCCCGAGACGTCGCGCAGCTCGGCGTTGGCCGGATGGCGGAACAGCGCGTTGTCGTCGAGCGTCACCTTCGCGTCGAGCGCGACGACCGAGCGGTCGCCGGTGACGATCATCGGGTTGACCTCGACGAGCAGCGCCTCCTCGGCGACGAACGCGGCGTAGAGCTTGGACAGCAGCGCGCCGACGCCGCGGATCACGTCGGCGTCGACGCCGCGCGTCGAACGCGAGCCGGCGCGCGTGGAAGTCCTGGAAGCCGAGCAGCGGGTCGACGTGCAGCTTCGCGATCGCGGCCGGGTCGCGCTCGGCGACCTCCTCGATGTCCATCCCGCCCTGCGTGGAGAGCATCACGAGCGGACGCTTCGCCGAGCGGTCGAAGACGATCGACGCGTAGTACTCGGTCGCGATGTCCGACGCCTGCTCGACCCACACCTCGTGCACGGTGAACCCGCGGATGTCCATGCCGAGGATCGCGCGCGCGTGCTCCTCGGCCTCGGCGCGGTCGTTGGCGAGCTTGATCCCGCCGGCCTTGCCGCGGCCGCCGATCAGGACCTGCGCCTTGATGACGCACGGATAGCCGAGCTCGTCGGCGGCGGCGGCCGCCTGCTCGACGGTGGTGGCGGGCGCGCCTTTCGGCACGGGCACGCCGTGGCGGGCGAAGAGCTGCTTGCCCTGATATTCGAGGAGGTCCATAGGCGGGGCGGACTCTAACCGTTGTCCGGCCGCCGAAGCGCCATTGTGAAGGCGCTGTCACAATGCTCCGTCGCCTATGCCGCTCCCCAAGGAAGTCACCTACGTCACGTTCGACGTCTACGGCACCCTGATCGACTGGGAGACGGGTGTCTACGACGCATTCGCCAAGGAAGCCGACAAGGACGGCTACACCCTCTCGCGCGACGAGCTGATCCCGCTCTTCATGCAGACCCAGCAGGAGATCAAGGGCGGGTCCTACGAGCTCTACGCCGAGGTGCTGCGCCGCACCGCCGTCCAGATCTCCAAGCAGCTCGGCTGGCCGCTCGAGCCGTCGCGCTCGGGGTTCCTGCCCGACTCGGTCAAGCGCTGGCCGCCGTTCAAGGAGACCAACACGCAGCTCGACCGCTTCGCGAAGAAGTTCGAGGTCGGCCTGATCTCCAACGTCGACGACAAGCTGCTCGGCGAGACGCGGCGGCACTTCAAGGTCGACTTCGACCTCGTCGTGACCGCTCAGCAGGTCCGCTCCTACAAGCCGGACCCCGCGCACTTCAAGGAGGCCGAGCGGCGGATCGGCGGCAAGAAGGGCTGGGTGCACGTGGCGTCCAGCTACTACTACGACGTCGAGCCGTGCCTCAAGGCCAAGGTCCCGGTGATCTGGGTCAACCGCTCGAGGGAGACGCTCGACTCGAGCCAGAAGAAGCCGACCGCGGAGGTCAAGACCCTCCTCGAGGCGGCCAAGCTGCTCGGCGCCGCCTAAGCAGTGAAGGCCGTCGGGCTGCATCCCGACGTCGTCGTGGTCACGTCGCGGGTCTGGCAGACGACGTGCACGCTGGTGCGCTCCGGGCAGGAGGCGTTCTGCATCGACTCGCCGGTGCTGCCGGACGAGCTCGAGCTGCTGCCGGCGGTGGCGGCGCAGGCGGAGTTCCGCGTCGTCGGCTGCCTGGCAACGCACGCGGACTGGGATCACCTGCTCGGCCGCTACGCGTTCGGCGACGCGCCGCTCGGGCTGGCGGAGTCGAGCGCCGCGCGGCTGCGGGATGAGCCGGGCGCGGCACAGCGGGAGCTGCGGGACTTCGACGAGGAGTACTACGTCGAGCGCCCGGCTCCGCTAGTGCTCGCGCACCCGCAGGCGCTGCCGGTGCCGGGGCACTGCGCGATCGGCGAGCGCGAGCTCGAGCTGCATCCCGCCGACGGGCACACGCTGGACGGGATGGCGGTTTGGGTGCCGTGGGCGTCGGTGCTCGTGTGCGGGGACTACATCTCGCCGGTCGAGATCCCGTCGATCTCGGCGTCCGGCTCGGTCTCGGCGTACCTGGCGACGCTCGACCGGCTCGAGCCGCTGGTGGAGCGCGCGTCGCACGTGGTGCCGGGCCACGGCGCGGCCGATCGAGAGCGCCCAGGCGGCCGCGATCCTGCGCGAGGACCGCGAGTACCTCGAGGCGCTGATGGAGCAGGGGGAGGCGGCGAAGCTGCCGCGCTTGCGGCGCACGGCCGAGCAGCGGAGGATCCACGCCGAGAACGTTGCACGAACTAGCAGGAGTCAAACTCCTCCGCGGTGAGCGCGGTTCGCGCAGGGACCGCAACTCGTGCCGCCGCAGCAGTGTTGGCACCGATCGATGCGCCGCTTGCAACTGCTGCCGCTCACCGCGGCCCTCGCGCTCGTACTCGCCGCCCCTGCCGTTGGTGACCCGCCGCAGGCGACGTCCTGCGGCATCCTGACGGCGGGCGACGGCTTCACCCGTTCCGACCCCTCCGCTCCACTGCCCGCCGGCCCGCTCACCGCCGGTATGGCCGCGATGATCGAGGTCAAGGGGATGACGTGCGACCAGGCCAGGTACATCCTGGCCCGGACGCTCACCGCCGCGGATACGGCCGACCGGCTGGCGGGGTCCGCCGAGCTGATCCGCGCCGGACCGCTGCGGATCCGCGCCGCGGACGAGGGGACGCTGCGCGGGCAGCGGATCCTCAACGTCTACGCGACGGCCGCGCCCGCGACCTCGCTCAGCTTCGTGATGCTGCCGCCACTGCGCGTGGACCGCTCGATCCTGCGCGCCGGTCAGCACCTGAACTTCGTCCACGGCAACAAGGCGAGGCTCTGCACGATGTCGTGGGTGGTGCGCAAACGCGGCCGGCTGTACGGCGTGAGCGCGCGGGCACTGCGCCGAGCGCTCGGAGATCGCAGTGCGAGTGCGCGGCCAGAACTCGCCTCCGCGGCGGACGCTCGGTGGGATCGCCTGGAACGCAGATCGCGGGAAGGGGCCGGACGCGCTGGCGTTCCCGATCGACTACACCCCGGTCAACCAGGCCGTGCAGCGGGGATCGAAGCTGCCGTGGACGGTCACCGGCTGGCGCCGGACCTCGGCCCAGCGCAACGGCCTGCGCGTGTGCTTCACGGGCCGCACGACCGGCGAGGAGCGCTGCGGGAAGATCACGAAGCGCAAGTACAAGGGCGGCCGGCGCCGCCTCGTGTGCACGGACCTCGACTTCAAGGCGGGCGACAGCGGCGGGCCGGTGTACACGGCGCCGTCCGGCGGCGCCGTCGAGGCCGTCGGCATCGTGAAGGGCTCGCGCGCGAACCTGCCGCCCATCGCTCACGGCGAAGGGTGCTACACGCCGATCGAGACGATCCTCGACACCTTCGGCGCGACGCTCCCGGCCGGGCCGCGGCCGTACGGGGCGACGACGTAGCGGCCGGCAGTGGCGAACGCATCCTCACGGTCGTACACGCGGCGGTGAGGATGGTCTTACGACTTGATGACCGCGAGGGTGGCGCCGACGCTGACGGCGCGCTCCCTCGGTGATCGGCAGCTCGGCGACCACGCCCGCCTTGTGGGCGGTGATCTCGTTCTCCATCTTCATCGCCTCGATGATGCAGACGAGCGCGCCCTCCTCGACCGTCGCGCCCTGCTCGACCAGCACCTTGAAGACGTTGCCCTGCAGCGGCGAGGCGAGCGTGTCGCCGCCCCCGCCCCCGCCGCCGCTCGCGGACCGAGCCGCCCGGCGCGGTTTGGCCGGGGCGGGCCGAATTCTCGCCGCCCGCGCGTCGCCAGCACGCGCACGTCGAACCGCTTCCCTGACACCTCGACCGTGTAGGTCCGCTCGATCGCCTCGGGCTCCTCCTCACTGCCGCCGTTCGAGGGCGCGACCTCGAACGCCAGCGACGCAACCAGGCGCGATCCTCGATCAGGTCGCGGCACGTCTCCGCCCGCGCCCACTGCCCCGACGCCATGATCGCCTTGTGGAACGGGATCAGCGTGCGGACGCCGTCGATCTCGAACTCCTCCAGCGCTCGCGCCATCCGCCGCGTGGCCGCCTCGCGGTCGACGTCCCACACGATCAGCTTCGCGACCATCGGGTCGTACAGCGGCGTGATCTCCGAACCGGCCAGCACGCCCGAGTCCACGCGCACGCCCGGGCCCGACGGCTCGCGGTAGCGCGGTCACCGTGCCCGGAGCGGGCGCGAAGTTCTTCGACGCGTCCTCGGCGTTGATGCGGCACTCGATCGCGTGCCCGCGCAGCACGACCTCGTCCTGGCCGACCGACAGCGGCTCGCCCGCGGCGATCCGGATCTGCTCGCGCACGATGTCGATGCCGGTCGTCGCCTCGGTCACGCAGTGCTCGACCTGCACGCGCGTGTTCATCTCGAGGAAGTAGTACTCGCCGTCCTGGAGCAGGCCCTCGATCGTGCCGGCGCTGCGGTAGCCGACCGCGCGCGCCGCCTCGGTCGCGATCGCGCCGATCCGCTCGCGCAGCGCCTCGTCGACCATCGGCGCCGGCGACTCCTCGATCAGCTTCTGGTGGCGGCGCTGGATCGAGCAGTCGCGCTCGCCGAGGTGGATCACCGCGCCGTGGGAGTCGGCCAGCACCTGCACCTCGACGTGGCGCGGGTCGGGCAGGTAGCGCTCGAGGTAGACGGTCGGGTCGGAGAAGAACTTCTCGCCCTCGCGCGCGGCGCCCTCGAACGCGTCGGCGAGCTTGTCGGGCTCGAGCGCGACGCGGAAGCCCTTGCCGCCGCCGCCGCCGGCGGCCTTGACCGCGATCGGGTAGCCGATCTCCTCGGCGATCTGCGCGGCGGCGTCGACGCTCTCCACGGCCTCGGTCGTGCCCGGGACGATCGGCACCCCGGCGGCCTGCATCAGCTCGCGCGCCCGCGTCTTGGAGCCCATCGCCTCGATCGCCGACGCCGGCGGCCCGATGAACGTGATGCCGGCCTCCTCGAGCCGGCGCGCGAACGCCGCGTTCTCGGCCAGGAAGCCGTAGCCGGGGTGCACCGCCTCGGCCCCCGACCGCTCGATCACCTCGAGCAGCTTGTCGACGACCAGGTAGGACTGCGCCGCGGGCCCGGGGCCGAGCAGGTACGCCTCGCCCGCGCGCTGGACGTGCTGCGCGTCGCGGTCGGCCTCCGAGTAGACGGCGACGGACGCGATGCCGAGCTCGTCGAGCGCGCGGATCACGCGCACCGCGATCTCCCCGCGGTTGGCGACGAGGACCTTGGAGAACATGCGGCGCGGGATGGTATCCGCGGATACGCTCCCGCGATGCCAGACCGGTTCCTGGTCACGGGCGCGAACGGCTGCATCGGCGCGTGGACGGTCGCGCAGCTGATCGCGCGAGGCGTACGCCGGTCGTCGCGCTCGACGCGTCCGACGACGACCACCGGCTGCGGCTGGTGCTCGATCGAGGACGAGCTCGGCGCGGTCACCCGCGTGCGCGGCGACATCACCGACCTCGACGCGCTCGAGCGCACGCTCGACGAGCACGCGATCACGCACGTGATCCACCTCGCCGCGCTCCAGGTCCCGTTCTGCCGCGCCGACCCGCCGCTCGGCGCGCGCGTCAACGTGGTCGGCACCGTCAACGTGTTCGAGGCGGTCGCCCGGCGCGCCGACCGCATGGGGCCGGTCGTCTACGCCTCGTCTGTCGCGGCCTACGACGCGCTCGACGAGGCGACGACCGGCGCCGCGATGCAGGGCGTCCCGAGCACGCTCTACGGCGTCTACAAGCGCGCCAACGAGGGCACGGCGACGGTCTACGCGGCCGAGCGCGGGGTCGCGAGCGTCGGTCTGCGACCGCACACCGTGTACGGGCCGGGCCGCGACCAGGGCCTGACGTCCGCGCCGACGAGCGCGATGCTCGCCGCCGCCGCGGGCCGCCCGTACAAGCTGCCGTTCGGCGGCGCCTACCAGCTCCAGTACGCGCCCGGACGTCGCCGCGGCGTTCGTCGCGGCGGCGCGCGACGCCGCGACGGCGCCGAGCTGCGCGACGTCGGCGGCCCGACCGTCCACACCGACGAGCTGATCGCAGGCGATCGCCGCGGCCGCGCCCGGCGCCGAGATCACCTACGAACCCGTCGAGCTCCCGTTCCCGGCGGACACCGGCGACGCGGACGCGCGGGCCACGCCGCTCGCGGCAGGGCGTCGCCGACGCCGTCGCGCGCTTCCGCGACCTCCTCGCGCGCGGGCTCGTCACGCCCGCCCTGATAGTTCGGACCGGGTCCGGTTACCCTTGCGGACTACGGTCCGCCACGCTACTGCTGCTCACGAATAGTAAGCGGACTCCGGTCCGAACGCACGACGCAACATGGGGAGCAGACACCGATGACCACCGCCATCCAGCAGGACCTGCCCGCCGCGACCTGGGGGCTCGACACCACGCCATTCGACGGCCGGCGTTCGCGATCAAGTACATGGTCTCGACGTTCCGTACCGAGTTCGACGCGCTTCGACGCCCGCTCGACACGACCGGCGACCAGCCGCGCCTCACCGGCTCCGTCGATCCCGACCTCGATCGTGGTCAAGGACGAGAACTTCCACGCCCACCTTCAGAGCCCCGACTTCTTCGACACCGAGCGCCATCCCGAGATCACGTTCGAGTCGACCGGCTGGCGCGTCGACGGCGACGAGCTGATCGTCGACGGCAACCTGACGATCAAGGGCGACACGCGCCCGATCGAGGCGCGCGGCGACGCTCGTCGCCGCCGCACGAGGACCCGTTCGGCAACACGCGCGTCGGCGTCACGCTCGAGGCCGTCGTCGACCGCACGCACTTCGGCCTCAACTGGAACAACCCGCTGCCCAAGGGCGGCCTCGCGCTCGCCAACGACGTCCGCCTGCACGTCGACCTCCAGCTCGTCCAGGCGTAGATGAATGAAGGTCCTGGGAATCTCCGGCAGCCTGCGCCGGGACTCCCACAACACCAAGCTCCTCCGGGCGGCGGCCGCGCTGCTGCCGCCCGGGGTCGAGCTCGAGCTGTGGGAGGGCCTGAAGGCCGTGCCGCCGTACGACGCCGACGACGACACCGGCGAGCCGCGCCCGTGGATCCTGCGCTCGCTCGACGCGGCGATCGAGGAGGCCGACGTGGTGCTGTTCTCCACGCCGGAGTACAACCACTCGATCCCCGGCCAGCTCAAGAACGCGCTCGACTGGCTCTCGCGTCCGCTGGCCAGCAGCCCGCTGCGCAGCAAGCCGGTCGCGGTCGTCGGCGCCAGCACCGGGCTGTTCGGCGCGGTCTGGGCGCAGGCCGAGCTGCGCAAGGTGCTCGGCGCGATCGGCGCGCAGGTCGATCGACCGCGAGCTGCCGATCGGGCTGGCTGACGACGCGTTCACCGACGAGGGCCGCCTGGCCGACCAGGAGCAGGAGCTGGTCCTCGCCGACCTGCTCGCCGAGCTGATCGAGCGAGCATCGCCCGGCGGGCGTTCTGCGTGCTAGACGCAGCGCTCGCTAGGCTCGCTCGGATGTACGTCGAGCGCGCGCCGACGCCGCCGCTGGCCGCGCGGCTGCGCGGCGTGCAGTCCTCGCCGGTGCGCGAGATCCTCGCGCTCACGCAGCGCCCCGGCGTGATCTCGTTCGCCGGCGGCCTGCCCGCGCCCGAGCTGTTCGACGCGGCCGGCACGCGCGCCGCGTTCGCCGCCGCGCTGGACGACGCCGTCGTCGGCCGCACGCTGCAGTACTCGACCACCGAGGGCGACCCCGCGCTGCGCGCGGCGGTCGCCGCGCGGCTGACCGCGCGCGGGCTGCCGACGCACGCCGACGAGCTGCTGATCACCAGCGGCTCCCAGCAGGCGCTCACGCTGATCGCCACCGTGCTGCTCGAGCCCGGCGACACCGTGCTGGTGGAGGAGCCGTCCTACCTCGCGGCGCTGCAGGCGTTCCAGCTCGCCGGCGCCGCGGTCGTGCCGGTGCCGTGCGACGACGACGGGCTCGACCCGGACGCCGCCGCGGCGCTCGCCGAGCGCCACGGCGCGCGGCTGCTCTACACGATCCCGACGTTCCAGAACCCGACGGGGCGCACGCTGCCGCGCGGAGCGGCGCGAGGCGCTCGTCGCGCTCGCCCGCGCGCGCCGGCTTCTGGCTGCTGGAGGACGACCCGTACGGCGAGCTGCGCTATCGCGGCGAGCCGCTGCCGCCGCTCGCCGCGCTCGACGAGCGCGTGCTCTCGCTCTCGACGCTGTCGAAGATCGCCGCGCCGGGGCTGCGGATCGGCTGGGTGCGCGCGCCCGAGCCGCTGCGCCGGCCGCTGACGATCGCCAAGCAGGCGGCCGACCTGCACTCCTCGACCGTCGACCAGGCCGCCGCCGCGCGCTGGCTCGAGGCGATCGACCTCGACGCGCGCGTGGCCGAGCTGTGCGCGCGCCTACGGCGCGCGCCGCGACGCGCTGCTCGACGGGCTCGCCGACGCGCTCCCGCCCGGCTCGACCCACAACCGCCCGGACGGCGGCATGTTCGTGTGGGCGCGGCTGCCCGACGGCTGGGACGCCGCCGAGCTGCTCGACCGCGCGCTCGCGCCACGACGTCGCGTTCGTGCCCGGCTACCCGTTCTTCGCCGGCCCGCCGGACGTCGCGACGCTGCGGCTCTCGTTCACGGCGCACGCCGCCGGCCGAGATCGCCGAGGGCCTGCGCGCGCCTGCGCGCCGCCTGGGCCTAGGCCGGGCCGAACGCGTCGAGGTCGCGCCGCAGCGCGACCCGGACCGCCTCGTCGACCGGCAGCGCCAACCGCAGGGCGAGCGCCAGGCGCGCCGGGCCGCGGCGGCCCGCGTGGGCGAAGCGCTCGGCCAGGCCGGTCAGCACGCAGAACGCCACCTCGTGCGCGCAGTGGCGGCGGACGCGGCTCGGGCACGGGTGGTCGGCGTGGGCGGAGAGCTGCGCGTCGAGCAGCACGGTGCTGAGCGGGTCGCGGATCCCGACGAACCAGCGGGTGGGCGACGAGCAGACCGCGGCCGCGACGCCGGCGCGCCGCAGCAGGTCGACGCCGAGCGCGGCGATCAGCAGCGGGTGCCCGCGGCGCCGCTGCGGGAGCCGGTCGAGGCGGAGCGACTCGGGATCCGGGCCCTGCTCGGGAACGATCTTCAGCTCGTGCTCGAGCACGGTGGCGACGAGATGCGCGCGGTCCGCGGGGGCGAGCGCTGACGCGCCGAACAGGCGGCGCGACTCGTCGTCGAGCCGCGCCCGCGCGGCGTCGGCGTCGACCGGCCAGAACTCGGCGGCGAGCGAGAGGAGCAGCTCGTCGGCGCGGTCGCACGGGCCCTCGGCGAGGTCTTTGAAGGGAGTGTGCATTGCTCGCGGAATCCCGACCGAGATGGTCGGTGTTAGGGAACCCTAATACACGCCTCGCTGTCGCGCAAGCGTGGAGAACTGCGGGCATTGAGGGGAGCGGGATCGGCGCGGGCGGGCGGGCTGTGTTGCGTCTCGTGGTCGGATAGCGACCACGAGGCGCAACGGAGTGGGTTTCGGTGGCGTCGAACGGCGCGACGAGGCGCTCCGTTGCGCCTTAGCCGCGGATAGCGCGGTCAAGGCGCAACAGAGCACGCGGCACGGCCGATCCTGCGCCCTCAATGCCCGCCGTCCACGAGCGGTGGCGCCGCCGCCCGCGGTGGCGCCTCGAGCGAGAGCCGAGAGCACGAGCGGTGGCGCCGCCGCCCGCGGCGGTGGCCTCAGGCGAGCGTGGCGAGCACGCGCGCCGCGGCGGCGGGGATCGGCTCGGCGTCGCCGATCGTCAGCTCCGGCGATTCGGGCGGCTCGTAGACGTCGCCCACGCCGGTCAGGCCCGGCAGCTCGCCCGCGCGGGCGCGGGCGTACAGCCCCTTCGGGTCGCGCCGCTCGCACTCGGCGAGGCCGGTCGAGACCCAGACCTCGTGGAACGGAACGCCGGCGGCCTCGTGGATCGCGCGCGCGGTCGCGCGGTCCGACGCGTACGGCGAGACGAGCGCGACCAGCGCGACGACGCCGGCCTGGCCAGCAGCGCCGCCGCGTGCGCGGTGCGGCGGACGTTCTCGGCCCGGTCCTCGGTGCTGAAGCCGAGGTCGCCGTTGAGCCCGTGGCGCAGGTTGTCGCCGTCGAGCCGGAACGCGGGGCGGCCGGCGCCGATCAGCAGCGCCTCGATCTCGACGGCGAGCGTCGACTTGCCGGACGCGGGCAGGCCGGTGAACCAGATCGTGGCGCCCTTGAAGCCGAGCGCGGCGGCACGGTCCTCGGCGGTGACGGCGCCGTCGTGCCAGCGGGTGTTGGCGGTCTTCACTCCTCGACCATACCCGCGGCGACCGTGTCGTTACTTCGCTCGTCGATGAGGATGAACGCGCCGGTCGCCCGGCTCTCGGCGTACGGGTCGGCCGCCAGGGGCTCGCCCAGCCGCAGCCGCACGCGGGCGAGATCGTTGAGCCCCAGCTCACCCGCAGGTGCGTGCCCGAGCGCCTCCAGGTCGAGCCGGTGCTCGATCCCGTCGAGCCTCGCCCGCACGGTGCGCGCCGCGTGCTTGAGCAGGTAGCGACCGCCCGGGCGGGCCGGCGCGTCGCCGAGCCAGCAGACCGTCGCGGCGAGCTCCCGCACGGGCTCCGGCGCCGAGAACACAGGCGCGATCAGGTCGCCGCGGCTGACGTCGAGCTCGTCCTCCAGCCCGACCGCCACCGACAGCGGCGCCACGGCCTCCTCGAGCGGTCCGGCCGGCCCCTCGATCGCCGCGATGCGCGAGCGCTCGCCTCCCGGCAGCACCGCGACCTCGTCGCCGACCCGCAGCGCGCCGGCGGTGATCTGGCCCGCGTAGAGCCTCCGCTCGGTCCGGATCACGTACTGGACGGGCAGCCGCGCCGGCGCCTCGGCCCGGTCCAGCGGCACGGACTCGAGGTGCGCGAGCAGCGGCTCGCCGCCGTACCACGGCATCGCCTCGGAGCGTTCGACGACGTTGTCTCCGTGCAGCGCCGAGATCGGGATGAACGCGATGCCGTGCAGGTCGAGCCGCGCCGACCACTCGAGCACCTCGCGCACGACCGCGTCGAACGACTCCTCGGCGTAGCCGGCGAGGTCCATCTTGTTCACGCACACGACCACGTGGCGGATCCCGAGCAGCTTCGCGATCGCGGTGTGGCGGCGCGACTGCTCGGTCATCCCGTGCCGCACGTCGACGAGGATCAGCGCGAGGTCGGCGGTCGACGCGCCCGTGACCATGTTGCGCGTGTACCGCGCGTGGCCCGGCGTGTCGGCGATGATGAAGCGCCGCCGCGCGGTCGCGAACGGGCGGTAGGCGACGTCGATCGTGATCCCCTGCTCGCGCTCGGCGCGCAGGCCGTCGGTGAGCAGCGCCAGGTCGAGCGCAGTGCCGCGCCGGGCGGACACCTCCTCGATGTGCTCGAGCTGGTCGGCGAGCACGGCCTTGGCGTCGTACAGCAGCCGGCCGATCAGCGTCGACTTGCCGTCGTCCACCGAGCCGGCGGTCGCGAGCCGGAGCAGCTCCGCCACTAGAAGTAGCCCTCGCGCTTGCGGTCCTCCATCGCGGCCTCCGAGGCGCGGTCGTCGGCGCGCGTCTCGCCCCGCTCGGTCACGCGCGTGGCGGCGATCTCGGCGACGACGTCCTCGAGCGTCGCCGCGCTGGAGCGCACCGCGCCAGTGCACGTCATGTCGCCGACGGTGCGGTAGCGGACCGAGGCGACGAACGGCTCCCGACGACGGCTCGACGTGCTCGGACACCGCGTACAGCATCCCGTCGTCCTCGAACAGCTCGCGCTCGTGGGCGAAGTAGATCGACGGCAGCTCGAGCTCGGCGCGCGCGACGTACTCCCACACGTCGAGCTCGGTCCAGTTCGAGATCGGGAACACGCGCACGTGCTCGCCGCGCCGGACGCGGCCGTTGTAGAGGTTCCACAGCTCGGGCCGCTGGCGCCGCGGGTCCCACTGGCCGAAGTCGTCGCGGAACGAGAAGATCCGCTCCTTCGCCCGCGCGCGCTCCTCGTCGCGGCGCGCGCCGCCGAACGCGGCGTCGAAGCCGTGCGCCTCGATCGCGTCGAGCAGCGTCGTCGTCTGCAGGCGGTTGCGGGAGGCCCGCGGCCCGGTCTCCTCGACGACGCGGCCGTTGTCGATCGACTCCTGCACGGAGGCGACGAGCAGCTCGACGCCCAGCTCGGCGGCGAAGCGGTCGCGGAACGCGATCACCTCGGGGAAGTTGTGGCCGGTGTCGACGTGCATCAGCCCGAACGGGACGCGGCCCGGCCGGAACGCCCTCCGCGCGAGATGCGCGAGCACGATCGAGTCCTTGCCGCCGCTGAACAGCAGCACGGGCCGCTCCAGCTCGGCCGCGACCTCGCGGATGACGTGGATCGCCTCGGCCTCGAGGGCCTCGAGATGCGTCAGCGCGACGCCGGCGCGTGCAGCCCGCACTCGGTCTTCTCCAGTCCGGCCCAGCGGCCCTCGCGGCCCGCGCCCGGCAGGGTGCAGTGCGTGCAGCCGATCGACGAGTAGCCCTGGTCGTGCAGCGGGTTGTACGGCAGGTCGTGCTCGGAGATGTAGGCCCAGACGTCGCGCTCGCTCCACGTCGCGAGCGGGTTCGCCTTCCACAGGCCGTGGCGCTCGTCCCAGTCGAGCTCCTCGGTGCGGGCGCGGTCGGGGGACTGGTCGCGACGGACGCCCGAGATCCAGCAGTCGGCGTCCTCGAGCGCGCGCTCGAGCGGCTCGACCTTGCGCAGGAAGCAGCAGCGGTCGGGATCGGTCGCCCACAGGCCGGGGACCCAATCGCCGCGGTACGCCTCGACGGTGATCCCGTAGCGCTCCTCGACCGTCGCGCCAGGTGGCGTAGGTCTCGTCGAACAGGACGCCGGTGTCGAGCGTGAAGATGCGCGCGGCCGGCGCGTGCGTGCGCACGAGGTCGACCAGGACGGCGGTCTCCTTCTGCCACGAGGCGGCGAGCGCGAGCCGGTCCTCGCCGAACCGGTCGACGGCTTCGAGAATGATCTCCTCGGGGCGGGAGTCCGTCATGGAGGAGCAAAGGTATCAACTCGGGTCAACATTCCGAATATTAAATCCCGGGCGGCTTTCACGTGATACCTTGTGGCCGCTATGGAGCCCTCGACCACCTCCGGCCGCAAGGGGTCGCTCGAGAACCCGGAGATCCACGAGAACGTCCCGGGGCACGTCATCCCGATCCTCGAGCGCGAGTTCGACGACTTCGACAACGAGGCCGAGAAGTTCCTCGCCGGCGACACGCCCGAGAACGAGTTCATCGGCTTCCGGCTCAAGCAGGGCGTCTACGGGCAGCGCCAGGCCGACGTGCAGATGTGCCGGGTCAAGCTGCCGTTCGGCGGCGTCACCCCCGACCAGATGGAGACGTTCGCCGACGTGGTCGAGCGCTGGGCGCCGCAGAACAAGGCGCACATCACGACGCGCCAGAACATCCAGATCCATCACATCCCGCTGCGCGACATGGCCGACGCTGATCCGCGAGATCTCCGCCGCCGGCCTGTCCACGCGCGAGGGCTGCGGCAACACGGTGCGCAACGTGACCGCCGACCCGTGGGCGGGCGTCTGCCACGACGAGCTGTGGGACCCGACGCCGTACGTCGGCGCGTACGTGCGCTACTTCGTCCGCCACCCCACGACGCAGCTGATGCCGCGCAAGGTCAAGACCGCGTTCACCGGCTCCGACACCGATCGCGCGCTGACCGGCATCCACGACATCGCGTTCATCGCGCGCGAGCGCGACGGCGTCCGCGGCTTCGAGCTGCGGGTCGGCGGCGGCACGTCGATCATGCCGCGGGTCGCGCCGACGCTGAACGAGTTCGTGACCGCCGACGACGGCGAGTACCTCAAGTGGGCCGAGGCGGTGTTCCGCATCTTCGACCGCCAGGACTGGCTGCGCGTCAACCGCGCCCGCGCCCGCCTCAAGGTCCTGGTCGACAAGGTCGGCATCGACGAGGTGCGCGCGATGGTCGAGGAGGAGCTGCGCGGCGACTGGGTCGCACGAGCGCGACTTCTCGATCGACCACCGGCTGTTCGTCCACGACGAGGAGGCCAACGCGCCGGCGCCGCCGCTGGCGTACGGCTCGCCGAACGGCGACGGCTCGGAGTTCGGGCGCTTCGTCGAGGCGAACGTCGAGCGCCAGCGCCAGGCCGGCTTCTCCGCCGTGCAGGTCAAGGTGGTGCGCGGCGACCTCACGCCCGAGCAGTTCCGTGGGCTGGCGGCGATCATGCGCGAGTACTGCTCCGGCTACGCGCGCACGACCGTGCACCAGAACCTGCTGCTGCGCTGGGTCCGCGACGAGGCCGTCTACGACGTCTGGCGGCGGCTGTCGGAGCTCGGGCTCGGCGACGCCGGCTCGGACGAGATCAACGACGTCGTCTCCTGCCCCGGCACGGACTCCTGCAAGCTCGGGATCACGAGCTCGATGGGGCTCAACCGCGCGGTGCAGGAGCGGATCGAGTCGATGGGCATCACCGATCCGCTCACGCGCCGGATCCACATCAAGATGTCGGGCTGCCCGAACGGCTGCAGCCAGCACCACATCGGCAACATCGGGTTCTACGGCGCGTCGATCAAGGTCGGCGAGAACACGATCCCGGCCTACGTCGCGCACATCGGCGGCAACTACGAGGGCGGCGAGATCGTCTACGGCGCGCGGCTGAAGGTGCGCCTGCCGGCCAAGCGCGTGCCCGAGGCGGTCGAGCGCTGGCTGCGCAAGTACGAGGCCGAGCGCGAGGACGGCGAGGTGTTCAACGCCTACGCCGCGCGCGTCGGCACGCAGGCGTTCGAGGACGAGGTGCGCGACCTCGCCATGCCGGTCGAGTTCGGCCTGGAGACGATGAACCACTTCATCGACTGGACCAAGAAGGTCCCGTTCCAGGTCGTCCGCGGCGAGGGCGAGTGCGCCGTCTGACGACGCTAGTCTTCGCGGGCGTGAACCGGCGCCCGCGACTGCGACTGGAAGGCTCGAGCGCCTCCGCCGAGGAGGCCGCGGCCGTGATCGCCGCCGTCGAGCAGTTCCTGCGCGACACGCTGCCGCCCGCCGCGCCGGCGGAGCCCGCGCCCGACCCGTGGCTGCGCGCGGCGCGGCTCGAGGCCGTCGGGCTGCCGGTCGACGCGCCGCCGTGGTAGTCCCCGTCCTCGGCCACGACGCCGTGCTCGCCGCGGTCTCGCCGGCCGACGCGATCGAGCACGTGCGCGCCGCGTTCGCCGCCCACCACGCGGGCGAGTGGACGATGCCGGCCAAGGTCTACCTGGACGCACCGCCGCACGGCGACTTCCGCGCGATGCCCGCGCTCGGCGGCGGGTTCGCGATGCTCAAGTGGATCTCCTCGTTCCCCGGCAACCCGGCCGGGCACGGGCTGCCGACGGTGATGGGCGTCGTCTGCCTGTCGGACGCCGAGACGAGCGCGCCGCTGATGCTGCTCGACGCCCGCGCGGTCACGGCGCTGCGCACCGGCGCCGTCGCCGCGGTGGCGGCGGCCGCGCTCGCGCGGCCGGGGGCGGAGAACGTCGGCGTGATCGGCTGCGGCCTGCACGGCGCGTGGGCCGCGCGCTGCCTCGCGGCGGCGGGCTACGGGCCGGGCGTATGCGCGGACCCGCGGCAGGCGGCGGCCGTGGCGCTCGCGGACGAGCTGGGCTGGCGCGCCGGGCGACCGCGCAGAGGCGCTCGGCTGCGATGTCGTGTGCTGCGTCACCCCCGGCAACGAGCCGGTGGTCGGCGTCGAGGACCTGCGGCCGGGGCTGCACCTGAACATGCTCGGCGCCGACGGCCCGGGCAAGGCCGAGGCGACGATCGACGCGGTCGCGCGCTGCGCGCTGTTCTGCGACGAGTGGGAGCAGGCGTCGCACGGCGGTGAGCTCACCGGCGCGGTCGAGGCCGGCGTCGTGACGCGCGAGCAGGTGACCGATCTCGGCGCGGTGCTCGCCGGCGCCGCGCCGGGGCGGCCGGACGCCGGCGCGGTGACGCTGTTCGACTCCACCGGGCTGGCGATCCAGGACCTCGCGATCGCGGTCGCCGCGCACGCGGCGTGGCGGGCGGGCCGCGTCGAGGCGCAGGAAGTCGAGCTGTAGGCGCCTAGCCCGGGCCGTTGACGCCCTTGATCGAGCGCTGGCCGCGCTCCACGCGATAGCGGTAGCCCTTGTCCGACAGCGTCGCCGTCGAGCGCTGCTTGATCGTCGTGACGCGCTTGAGCGTGACGTCGAACGACCGGCGGCTCGCCTTCACGAGCCCGAAGCCGTGGTGGTCGAGGTCGGCCTGGTCGACCCACGTGTTGATGCCGCGCAGCGCGTTGACGATCCCCGGGTCGGTGCGCGGGTTCGCGTCGTTGCCCGGCAGCACCTGGCCGCCGCCGATCGGCAGCGTGGTCTCGCCGAAGTTGGTCGAAGTGATCGAGCCGCCGACGAACTCGAGCGCGACCGACTTGCCGAGCCCGCCCTGGGTCTTCACGTCGCCGGCGATGAGGACGTGGATGTCGCCGGTGATGAACACGACGTCGCGGATCCGCTTGCGGTCGATGTGGGTGAGCAGCTCCTCGCGCTCGCCCGGGTAGCCCTGCCACGAGTCGTACTCGACGAACGCGTCGCCGGTCACCTTCGCCGGCATCATCATCACCTCGTTGCCGATCACCTTCCAGGCGGCCTGCGAGCGCTGGAGCTCCTGCTTGATCCAGCGCATCTGGGTGCGGCCGAGCAGGTCGCGAGGCTGGTCGAGCTCGGCGCACGCGGGCACCACCTCGTCGCCGCACGGCTGGTCGTCGCGGTACTGGCGCTGGTCGAGCATGAACAGGTCGAGCGTCTTGCCGAAGCGCAGCGTGCGGTAGACGCGGTTGCGCGGGCCGGCGAACGTCGGCATCGACTCGAAGAACGCCTTGTAGCCGGCGGCGCGGCGGGCCTCGGAGAAGCTCTGCTCGGGCGGCAGCCCGCCGCCGGGCGCGGCACCGGCGTAGTTGTCCTGCACCTCGTGGTCGTCCCAGACCACGACCATCGGCGCCCGCGCGTGCACCTTGCGCAGCGACGCGTCGCCGCGGTAGAGCGCGTACTTGGCGCGGTAGTCGTCGAGCGTCATCGCGGCCAGCGCGATCACGCGGCGCGTCGCCCGGGCTGCCGATCGTGTCCTCGCGCACCGCGGTCCCGCCCGCGAGCGTGTGGTAGGTCTCGGCGTAGATGTAGTCGCCGAGGCAGACGACGAAGTCGAGGTCCTCGCGCGCCATCACCTCGTGCGCGTTGTAGAAGCCGTGGGTGAAGTCCTGGCAGGAGAAGAACGCGAACGTGAGCTCCTGGCGCGAGTCGGCCGGAGGCGCCGTGCGGAAGCGCCCGACCTCGGTCTCGCTGCTGCGGGTCTCGAAGCGGTAGTAGTACTGCTCGTACGGCTTGAGGCCCGTCACGCGGGCCTTGACGCTGCCGCCGGAGCCGGGACCGGTCGCGACCGTGTCGCGCGCGACGACGTTGCGGAAGCCCCTGTCGCGCGCCACCTCCAGCCGCACCCCGCCGCGCTGCTCGAGCTCGGCCACGCGCGTCCACAGCGTGATCGCCCGCGGACCCGGGTCGCCCGATGCCACGCCCTCGGCGAACCGGCCGGAGCGGAAGCACGCGCCGGCCCTGAGCTCCGGCCGCGGCGGACAGCGCGGGCGGCACCAGGACGGCGGCGCCGGCGGCGGCGGAACGAACCAGAAACTGGCGGCGTGAGTGCATGGCGCGGGAGCCTATCCGGCCCACAAACACACTTATCTCGACTGGCTTAGTGCTACTTTGCACCGCTTCGATGGACCCGCTGATCATCGTGTTCGGCCTCGGCGTCGGCGTGCTCGTGGGCCTCACCGGCATCGGGGGCGGCTCGCTCATGACGCCGCTGCTGCTGATCTTCATCGGCACGCAGCCGCACGTCGCGGTCGGGACCGACATCGCCTACGGCGCGCTGACCAAGACCGTCGGCGGCTGGCAGCACCTGCGCAGCGGGACCGTCGACCTCGGCGTCTCGATGTGGCTCGCCATCGGCAGCGTGCCGGGCTCGATCGGCGGCGTGATCGTTGTCGAGGCGCTGCCGTCGCCGCCCGACGAGGCGCTGCTGTGGGGCGTCGCCGCGGCGTTGTCGCTCACCGCGCTGGTGACGCTCGGGCGCGCGCTGTTCGTGCGGCGCGTCGCCGAGCGGGAGCGCGAGTCGGTGCCGCTCACGAGGGGGGCGAAGGTCGCCGCCGTGCTGCTCGGGCTCGTCCTCGGCTTCATCCTCGGCGTCACGTCGGTCGGCAGCGGCGCGCTGATCGGCCTGGCGCTGATCCTCGTGTTCCGGCTCACGCCGCATCGCGTCGTCGGCACCGACGTGTTCCACGCCGCCGTGCTCCTGTGGGCGGCCGGCCTCGCGCACGTCGTCGCGGGCAACGTCGACTACGGGCTGATGGCGAACATCCTCATCGGCTCGATCCCCGGCGTGGTGATCGGCGAGCGGCTGGCCCGCAGCGTCCCGGCCGCCGGGCTGCGGCCGGCGCTGGGCTGCGCGATGCTCGCCTCCGCGCTCGGCGTCGCGTCGAAGGCCGGGCTCGACCTGCCGGCGGTGGCGATCATCGGGCCGCCCGTGGTGATCGGCGCGTTCGCGTACGCGCTCGACCGGACTCGCCGGCGCCGCGCGCGCGAGCAGAGCCTGCAGCCCGAAGCCCAGCCGATCTAGGTCGCTACAGCGGGATGTTGCCGTGCTTGCGCCGCGGGCCCTGCACCCGCTTGGTGCGCAGCGTCTCGAGCGCGGCGATCAGCTTGGGGCGCGTCTCGTGCGGGACGATCACGTCGTCGATGTAGCCGCGCTCGGCCGCCGAGTAGGGGTTCGCGAAGCGCGCCTTGTAGTCGTCGATCAGCTTGCCGCGGCGCGCCTCGGGCGTGGGCGAGCCGGCGATGTCGCGGCGGTGGATGATGTTCACCGCTCCCTCCGGTCCCATCACCGCGATCTCCGCGCTCGGCCAGGCGAAGTTGAAGTCGGCGAGCATGTGCTTGGAGGCCATGACGTCGTACGCGCCGCCGTACGCCTTGCGCGTGATCAGGGTGATCTTCGGGACGGTCGCCTCGGTGTAGGCGTAGAGCAGCTTGGCGCCGTGGCGGATGATCCCGTTCCACTCCTGCGTCGTGCCGGGCAGGAATCCCGGCACGTCGACGAGCGTGAGGAGCGCGATGTTGTAGGCGTCGCACGTGCGCACGAAGCGCGCCGCCTTGACCGACGCGTCGATGTCGAGCACGCCGGCCATCGAGCGCGGCTGGTTGCCGACGACGCCGACGGTCTGGCCGTTGAGCCGCGCGAAGCCGCAGATGATGTTCGTCGCGAAGTGCTCATGCACCTCCAGGAACTCGCCGTCGTCGACGGTCAGCCGCACGACGTCGCGCATGTCGTACGGCTTGTTCGGGCTGTCGGGCACGACCGTGTCGAGCTCGGCTTCCATCCGCGTCGGGTCGTCCGACGGCTGCACGCGCGGCGGCTCGTCGAGGTTGTTCTGCGGCAGGAACGAGAGCAGGTAGCGGGTGTCTGCGAGGCACTGGTCCTCGTCGTCGAACGCGAAGTGGGCGACGCCCGACTTCGTGTTGTGGGTCATCGCTCCGCCGAGCTCCTCGAACTCGACCTCCTCGCCCGTGACCGTCTTGATCACGTCGGGGCCGGTGATGAACATGTGCGACGTCTCCTTGACCATGAGGATGAAATCCGTCATGGCCGGGGAGTAGACGGCGCCGCCCGCGCACGGGCCCATGATCAGGCTGATCTGCGGGATCACGCCGGAGCACTGCACGTTGCGGACGAACACGTCGCCGTACGCGCCGAGCGAGACGACACCCTCCTGGATCCGCGCGCCGCCGGAGTCGTTGATGCCGATCACCGGGCAGCCGATCTTGGCCGCCAGGTCCATCACCTTGCACATCTTCTCGCTCATGACCTCGCCGAGCGAGCCGCCGAACACCGTGAAGTCCTGGCTGAACACGCACACGCGGCGCCCGTCGATCGTCCCGTGGCCGGTCACCACGGCGTCGCCCCACGGCCGCGACTTGTCCATCTCGAAGTCGTGCGTGCGATGGCGCACGTACGTGTCGAGCTCCTGGAACGAGCCGGGGTCGAGCAGCTTCTCGATCCGCTCGCGGGCCGTGTACTTGCCCTTGGCGTGCTGCTTCTCGACCGCCTTCTCGGAGGCATGGTGGATCGCGGCGTCGCGCAGCTCCTGAAGCTGCGCGAGCTTCTCTTCGTTGGTCTCTAGGGCTTTCTCGCGCATGATCGCGCGGAGTCTATGCCGAGGCGGCGGCTAGCCGCGGCGCGGGCGGACCTTGAGCTTCGCCGCCGGGCGCACGCCGTCGGCGTCGGTGACGAGGACGGTCAGGGCCATTCGGCGGGGCTTGCGCGCGCGCTTGAGCTTGCGCCCGACGCGCAGCGCTCCCTTGCCGAGCGTCGCCGTGACCGTGCGCGCCTTCTCGGGCAGCGTGAGGCGCAGCTCGCCGTCGCGGGTGAGCTTGACCGCGCCGCCCGCGAGCGCGCCGCTCCCGGCTCGCGCGCGGACGCCGCGGCCCACGCGCTTCGGCTTGACCGACAATGCGTCCGGCAGGAGCACGCGCACCGTCCGCAGATCCGCCGCCTGGTCGGCGGCGGTGACCGTGATGCGGACGTTCGGGCGGCCGGAGCGCAGGCGGGTGATGCGCGCCGAGGCGCGGGGCACGGGCGTGCAGCCGACGACGCTCATCGCCTTGCTCTCGGCCGCCTGCTTGCCCGACTGGGCGGTGAACGCGGCGGTGATCACCGGCGGCTTGGGCGCAGCGCAGACGTCGGAGCTCGAGCTGGAACGCGCCGCTCGGGCCGCCGGCGAGGTCGAGCTGGAAGCGCGCAAGCGGGACGTCGGGGAGACCGGTGAATGTCGTCTTCAGGCCCTGCGGCGAGAGCTCGACGGCGCCGCTGAGCCGCAGCGGGATCGGGTCGCCGAGCTGGATCGTCAGGCCCGGGAACTGTCCGACCGCGCGCTGCGCGAGGTACACGTCGCCGGTCAGCGGCTTCGCGAGCAACGGTGTCGCGGCCTCCACGGTGCCGACGCGCGCGCTCGCGGGGCAGGCGCGCGCGTTGACCTGCGCGACCGGGCATGCGCGCCCGAGCTGCGTGAGGTCGGGGCTGATGATGCCCGGGAGCGTGACGGTCACCGAGGCCTGGCCGGCCTGCTCGGCGCCCTGGCTGACGAGCGTGCGGACCGGCGGCTTGGAGCGGAACGCCGTCTGCCCGCGCGCACCGACGGCGCCGTCGATGTGCGGCTGGAAGTCGAGCGCGCCGCAGTCGGTGGGGGTGAAGCTGCTGGTCTTCGTGACCGGTCGCCGCCGGCTCGCCGTACGGGGTCGCCTCGACGGTCGAGGTCGCGGGGTTGCAGGATGTCGGGTTGCGCATGAACGGGCCGGTCCCGCCCGCCGGGCGGCCCTGCAGCGTGAACGCCATCCGCTCGGTGTAGACCTGCGCCAGCTCACCCGTCGTCGGGAGCGTCCGTCGGCAGCTCGGTGACGACCGAGTCCAGCCCGCCGTCGGTCGAGCGGGCGGTGATCGACCGTCGGGACGAACAGCTTGCCGAGCAGCACGTCGCCGGTCGGGCGCAGCACCGCGCCGAGCCGCGCGGGCTCCGAGCCGGACGGCTCGAGGTTGTAGAGGTCGCCCGTCACGGTCTGCCGCAGCAGCGGCAGGCTCAGCGCCACGACCGACGCGGTCGGCGTCGGCGGTGCCGACCTTCGTCGCCGGCGGGCACTTGTCCGCGCGGTAGTCGACCTCGGTGCAGCGGGGCGTGGCGAACGGGTCGCCGGCGAGCCCGGGCGGCAGGTGGAAGGTGAGGTTGCGCGGCTGTCGCCCGCCCGCGCTGTACGGCGTGAACGACGTCGCGATCGTCACGTCGGCGTGCGCGCCGGCGGCCGTGCTCGACGGCGTCACCTCGAACGCGGTCACGTCGAACGCCGCCCGCGCAGGTCCAGCGCCCAGCAACAGCACCGCCGTCGCGATCGCGCCCGTGATCCACATCCGCATCTTCAGCCTCCTCGTAGCTTCCCTCGTGCGGGAACGAGGGAAGCGCGACGAGACTTGCGGAAACTCGGGTCAGCGCGAGAACGGGCGGTGGTGCGCGGCGCCCAGCGTGTCGAGCGCCTTGCCCAGCACGGCCGCGCCGCTGGCGGCGTCGATCGCAGGCAGCGGCGTCGGATCGACCGGCTCAGGTGCCGGCGGCGGCGCGGGCGCGGGCGGTTCAGGCGCGCGCCGCCGGAACAGGCGCGCCCAGAACCCGCGCGGCGGGGGCTCCTCGACCACGGGCGGCTCCGGCACCGGTTCCGGCTCGGGCGCCGGCGGCGGGTCGACCATCGCCGGCAGGGCCGTGAGCGTCACCGTGGTGCCCCAGCCGGACGGCTCCAGGCGCACGGCGCCGGAGGCCAGGTCGCCCTCCCATTCGACGACCGTCTCCGGCTCCGTGCGCGTGATGCGGATCTCGCCGAACTCGCCGAGATGCCGGGCGAGGGCGGAAATGTCGGACAGCTCCGCCCATAGCTCGGGCGGGCTCTTGACGAGCGTGCGCTTGGCTTCCATCCCTACAGGGCTTCGCGCACGCGGCGCGGATCCCTGCCAACCTAAAGCGGGACAGTCCCTCTTTAGGATTGCGGCTGGTAGTCGCCGAACACCGCGCGCATCGCTCCGCACACCTCGCCGAGCGAGCAGGAGTCCCTCAGCGCCTGCCGGATCGGCGGCAACAGGTTCTCGTCGCCGCGGCACGCGGACTGCAGCTCCTCGAGCCCGCGCTCGACCAGCGCCTGGTCGCGGCCGGCCTTGAACGCCGCCAGGCGCTCGACCTGCTCGCGCTCGGCGGCCGGATCGACGCGCAGGATCTCCTCGACCTCGACCTCCTCCTCGACGTACCGGTTCACGCCGACGACGATGTCCTGCTCGGTCCGGTAGCGCTCGTGGTAGCCGAACGCGGACTCCTCGATCTCTCCCTTGATGAACGAGATCGCCTCGACCGAGCCGCCCAGCTCGTCGATCCGCCCGATCAGCGTGCGCGCGCGGCGGTCGATCTCGTCGGTCAGCGCCTCGATGAAGTAGGAGCCCGCGAACGGGTCGACCGTGTCGGCGGCGCCCGACTCGTGGGCGATGATCTGCTGGGTGCGCAGGGCGAGCTTGGCGGCGCGCTCGGTCGGCAGCGCGAGCGCCTCGTCGTAGCCGTTGGTGTGCAGCGACTGCGTGCCGCCGCACACCGCGGCGAACGCCTGCAGCGCGACGCGCACGACGTTGTTGATCGGCTGCTGGGCGGTCAGCGTGACGCCGCCGGTCTGCGTGTGGAAGCGGATCATCATCGACTTCGGGTCGGTCGCCCCGAAGCGGTCGCGCATCGCCTGCGCCCAGATCCGGCGCGCGGCGCGGAACTTGGCGACCTCCTGGAACACGTTGTTGTGGCCGTTGAAGAAGAACGCGAGCCGCGGCGCGAACGCGTCCACCTCCAGCCCGGCGTCGATCGCCGCCTGCACGTACGCCATGCCGTTGGCGAGCGTGAACGCGACCTCCTGGACCGCCGAGCAGCCCTTCTCGCGGAAGTGGTAGCCGGAGATCGAGACCGTGTTCCAGCGCGGGATGTGCTCGGCGCAGTAGGCGAACAGGTCGGTCGTCAGCCGCATCGACGGCCCGGGCGGGTAGATGAAGTTCCCGCGCGCGATGTACTCCTTGAGGATGTCGTTCTGGACGGTGCCGCGCAGCTTCTCCGGCGCCACTCCCTGCTCCTCGCCGACCAGCTGGTAGAGCAGCAGCAGCACCGAGGCGGGCGCGTTGATCGTCATCGACGTCGAGACCTCGTCGAGCGGGATGCCGTCGAACGCGGTGCGCATGTCGTCGAGCGTGTCGATCGCGACGCCGGTGCGCCCGACCTCGCCCAGGCAGCGCGGGTCGTCGGAGTCGAGGCCGAGCTGGGTCGGCAGGTCGAACGCCATGCTCAGGCCGGTCGAGCCGTGCGCGAGCAGGTACTTGTAGCGCTCGTTGGACTCCTTCGCCGACGCGTAGCCCGCGTACTGGCGCATCGTCCACAGCCGGCGGCGGTACATCTCGCGGTGCGGCCCGCGCGTGAACGGGAACTCGCCGGGCTCACCGAGCCGCTCCTCCAGCCCGGGCCCGACGTCGTCGGCCGAGTAGAGCGGCTTGACCTCGATGCCCGAGTCGGTGAAACGACGCGGGTCGTCCGGGCCCACGACCGGGGCCACAGACAGGTCCTTGTCCTCGATGGCCATGCGCCTGAGGCTACTCGGGCGCGTGCTGCTCAGTCGCGGTCGGACGAGCGGCTGATCGGACGGCCGCGCGAGATCCAGCGCCTGTCGTGCACCGCGATCGCGGCGCCCAGCGCGGTCAGCACCAGCACCGCGAACACCACCCAATCCCCCCACGAGTCGGCGCTCGAGACGACGAGGTAGACGAGGCCCGCCACCAGCAGGCAGAAGGCCAGGCCCTGGACAACGGTCGCGCGTCGCATCTCGTTGCCGATCGTCTCATACGGACGGTGCCGGTGCCCGGCTTTACTCGCGGCGCGCGCGGCGG
Source organism: uncultured Solirubrobacteraceae bacterium (assembly GCA_963835735.1). Taxonomy (GTDB): domain Bacteria; phylum Actinomycetota; class Thermoleophilia; order Solirubrobacterales; family Solirubrobacteraceae; genus DASQMT01. Next base: position 46,493 of record CAWIGP010000009.1, on the reverse strand, counting down.
GGCCGGGACTGCTCGCGCTCGAGCGCGACGACTTCCTGGCCGCCGTCACGGGCCATGCCCGCACGCACGAGGCGGCGGAAGCGCTCGTGGACGAGCGCCTGCGTTCGCATCGCGGCGAGCGGGAGTACGAACAGGCGTAGCGGCCGGCCATAGTGTGTGACCCTCGCGCAAGTCGGAAGGAGGATCGATCAATCCGTTCGGCAGGCCGTCCGCCGAGCATCCCAACCCCGGCGACAAGATCGACGCCGTAAGAGCGGCTCGCCCTTATGGCTATGCGGACCAGACCCGGTCCGAGGTGCTCGCCCGGAACGGCATCGCCGCGACCAGCGAACCGCTCGCGACCGCCACGGCGGAGCACGTGCTCATGGACGGCGGCAATGCGATCGATGCGGCGGTCGCGGCGGCCGCGACGCTCGCTGTCGTCGAGCCGCCGAGCACCGGTCTGGGCGGCGACATGTTCGCGATCGTCTGGTCGGCGAGCGACAAGCGGCTCTACGGCGTGGAAGCCGGCGGGTGGGCGCCGCAGGGCTGGACGCCCGATTACTTCCGCGACACCCTCGGTGTGGACGAGGTGCCCGACAGCGGAATCGACTCCGTCGTCGTGCCCGGCACCGTGTCGGGCTGGGACGCGCTGCTCGCGCGCTTCGGCAGCATGAACTTCGAGCAGGTCCTCGAGCCGGCGCGCGCGTACGCCGAGGAGGGCTTCCCGGTGCACGAGCGCGTGCACGGGGATTGGCTCGGGGCCGCCGCGGCGCTGAGTCGGGACCCCGATTCGGCGCGCACGTTCCTGCCGGGTGGGAAGCCGCCGGAGCTGTACAGCATCTTCCGCAACCCCGACCTTGCCCGGGCACTACGCGAGATCCAGCAGGGCGGCCGTGATGCCTTCTACCGCGGGGACATCGCCCGCGCGATCGTCCAGAAGTCCCGCGAGGCCGGCGGGGTGATGCGCATGAGCGACCTGGCCGAGTATCCGAGCGCGCGGTTCGTGACGCCGTTGTCGACGAACTACCACGGCTACGACGTCCACCAGCTACCGCCCCCCGGCCAGGGATTCGCGGCACTCGAGATGCTCAACATCGTCGAGGTCTGCGCACCCCTGGTCGGCGTCGATCTCGCCGGCCTGGGGCCGCGCGACCCGCGGTACTGGCACTTCCTCATCGAGGCCAAGAAGCTCGCCTACGCGGACCTGCATCGATACAACGCCGACCCGGCGTTCGAGGACGTGCCGACCGACCGGCTGCTCGACAAGGAGTACGCCGCCACGCTGTGCGACGCGATCGACATGAATCGGGCGCGGCCGGCGGAGCCGGCCGGCAACGACCTCGGCGGCACCGTGTACCTCGCGGTCGCGGACCGCTGGGGCAACATGGTGTCGTTGGTCAACAGCATCTTCTCGGGCTTCGGCTCGAAGCTGACCGTTCCGGGATACGGGTTCGCACTCGCCAACCGGGGTGCCGGGTTCGTGCTCGAGGAGGGGCATCCGAACGAGGTGGCTCCGCGCAAGCGGCCGTTCATCACCATCATCGCGAGCTTCATCACCAAGGACGGCAACCCGCTGATGGCGTTCGGCAACATGGGCGCCGGCGCTCAGCCGCAGGCTCATGTGCAGCACGTGGTCAACATGGTCGACCTGGGAATGAACGTCCAGGCCACGACCGATGTGGCCCGGTTCGACCACAGCCAGGAGAGCGACAGTACGGCGTTGGACACCTACCTTTACGACCTGGTGGGTCCGCAGCTGCAGAGCATGGGGCACACGATCACCCGCGCCCGCGGGCATGCCGGTGGTTATCAAGGCATCCTGTTCGAGCGCGATCCCAACCTCCCCGAGCCGCGCGTCCCACGCGGTGACCTCGAAGCGCGCCGTGGCCACGGCTACGAGCAACCCGTCAACGGCATCTACCGCGCCGGTTCGGACCCGCGCAAGGACGGACACGCGGGCGGCTGGTAGACGCCGTGCCGCCCGCCATATGCTCCGCTACGCGGCAACCTCTCACGAAAGGCGCAGATGGTTCAAACGGTGGCGGTGGGCACTGACGGGTCCGGGACGGCGGACAAGGCCGTCGAGTTCGCGCTCGAGCTCGCTTCCCGTTACGAGGCGAAGATCGTCTTCATCTCGGCGTACAACCCGGTGAGCGAGTCGCGCCTGCGGCGCGAGGCCGAGGAGGCGCCGGACGATCTGCAGTGGATGATCAACCCCGCCGAGGACGTCGACGCGACCCTGCGCGACTGCGAGGAGCGCGCCGAGCAGCGCGGCCTGCGCTGGGCCAGCGAGGCGCGCCAGGGCGACGCCGCCAAGATCCTGGTCGAGCTCGCCGAGAGCAACGACGCCGACATCCTCGTGATCGGCAACAAGGGCATGGAGCGCCGCGTGCTGGGGAGCGTCCCGAACACGGTCTCGCACCACGCGCCGTGCTCCGTGCTGATCGTCAAGACGACCTGATCGGGAAGTTGTCCCACGCCGGGTCGATGTGGATTAGGCTCGGCTGGTGCTCGCCCCTCAGCTCCCAGCGGAGGCGATAGGCCGGGCGCGTCCGTACGTACCCTGGGCGATGCTCGATCACCTGGCGCGCGAGCCGCAGCGGCGCGTGCGGTCGGTGGACGGCACCTGCGTGTTCGTCGACGTGTCTGGGTTCACCAGGCTGTCGGAGCGGCTCGCGCGGCGCGGCGGCAGGGAGGGCGCTGAGCAACTGGCCGACGCGATCGGGGGCTGTTTCGAGCGGCTGCTGGCCGTCGCCGACGCGAAGGGTGGAGGACTGCTGAAGTTCGGCGGCGACGCGCTGCTCCTGCTGTTCGACGGCGACGCGCACACCGAGCGGGCCTGCGCGACCGCGGTCGCGATGGCCGCCGAACTGCGCGAGCACGGCTCGGTCAAGACGGGCAGGCGATCGATGCAGCTGCGCATGTCGGTCGGGGTGCACAGCGCCGAGTACCTCCTGTTCGCGGTCGGGGAATCGCACCGCGAGCTCCTGATCGCCGGGCCGGCCGCCAGCGAGGTCGTGCGGATCGAGCAGCAGGCCGGCACCGGCGAGATCGTCGTGAGCGCCGCGACCTGCGCGCTGCTGCCGGAGGCGTGCCTGGGCGCCGCGCGCGGGAGCGGGCGTCTGTTGCGCTCGTCACCGCCGATCATCCGCAGGCTGCAGGAAGCCCGCGCCGGCGTCGACCCGTCGCAGGCTCCGCGCGCGCTCTCGACCGAGCTGCGCAGGCACGTCCTCGCCGGCCCACAACCGCCGGAGCACCGCATCGTGACGGTGGCGTTCCTGCGCTTCGAGGGCACCGACGCGCTGGTTGCCGAGCGTGGGCCCGAGAGCGCGGCGGACGCCCTCCACGCGCTCGTCGCACTGGTCCAGGAGGCCGCCGACGCGGAGCAGGTCTGCTTCCTCGGCTCGGACATCGACGACGACGGCGGCAAGCTGATCCTGACCGCCGGCGCGCCGCGCGCACTGGGCGACGAAGACGAGCGCATGCTGCTCGTGTTGCGCCGGATCGTCGAGGCCCGTCCCGCGCTGCCGCTCCGCATCGGTATGACTCGCGGTCCGCTGTTCGCCGGCGACATCGGGACGTACTACCGCCGGACCTACACGGTGATGGGCGATGTCGTGAACCTGTCGGCGCGGCTGATGGCGAAGGCGCCGCCGGGCGAGCTCTACTCGACACCCGAAGTGCTGGAGCGCTCGAGCACGCAGTTCGAGACCGCGCACCTCGAGCCGTTCAAGGTCACCGGAAAGGCTTTGCCGGTCGAGGCGTGCTCGGTCGGCGCCGTGATCCGCGGCGCCGACGCGGCGCGCGGCCCCGTGCCCGTCCGCTTTCCGCTGATCGGCCGCGAGCGTGAGCTCGAGCAGATCGCGCAGGCGCTCGACGACGCCAGCCGCGGTCGTGGCCGCCTGATCGAGCTGGTAAGCGAGCCCGGCATGGGCAGGTCGCGCCTGATGGAGGAGGTTCGCGACCGCTCAGACGGCGTGCGCGTCCTGCACGCAACGTGCGAGCCGTACACGATGACCACGCCGTACGCCACCTGGCGCGAGCTGCTGCGCCAGGTGCTCGGCGTGACGTGGGACGACTCCGAGCAAGTCGTGCTGGAGCGACTGCACGCGACCGTCGAGCGCGACGACCCGTCGCTGCTCCGATGGCTGCCGCTGCTGGCCGACGCGCTCGACGTCGAGGCGCCCTCCAGCGAGGCGGTCGACCAGCTCGCGCCCGAGTTCCGCGCCGCGCGCCTGCGCGAGGTCGTGCTGCGTTTCATGCGCCGCCAACTGCCGGCCTGGGCCTTGATCGAGCTCGCCGATGCGCACATGATGGACCGGGCGTCGGCCGAGCTCGTGGCTGCGCTCGCGCGCGAGCTCCCGCTGCTGCCGTGGGTGGTGGTCGTTTCGCGCCGCGACCGCACGACCGGCTTCACGGCGTCGCCCGGCGAGCATGTCGTGCGGCTCGAGCTGCAACCGCTCGGGCCCGCCGACACGCTCGCGCTGGCGGAGGCGGCGACGGAAGCGGCGCCGCTTCTCCCGCATATCGTCAGGCTTGCGGCCGAGCGCTCCGGCGGCAGCCCGCAGTTCCTGCGCGATCTGCTCCGCGCCGCGGCGTCGGGCTCCACCGAGCTGCCCGACAGCATCGAGAGCGCGGCGCTCGCACGGCTCGACCGGGTTGCGCCCGCCGACCGCATGCTGATCCGCCACGCGTCAGTGCTCGGACTCGGCTTCCACCCGCGCCAGCTCGAGGATCTGCTCGGCGACGAAGCGCGCGCGCCTGACGCCGAGACGTGGGCGCGCCTCGGGCTGTACTTCAAGGCGGAGCCCGATGGGCACATCCGCTTCCGGCGCGAGGTCGTTCGCGATGTCGCCTATGCCGGCCTGCCGTTCCGCGTGCGGCGCGAGCTGCACGCGGCCGCGGCGTCCTGGCTGGAGCGCGAGTTCGGCGCCGACGCCGACGACGAGGCCGATCGGCTCGCGGTCCACCACTACCGGGCGGGCTCCTACGAGAAGGCGTGGCGCTACGCGCGGCTGGCTGCGGACCGCGCGAGCGAACGAGCGGCGTTCGCCGACGCAGCCGGGCTGTACCGGAGCGCGCTCGACTCGTCGCGCCGGCTCGCGGTACCGCCCGACGAGCTGGCCGCCGTGTGGGAGTCGCTCGCGAACGCCTACCTGCGCACGGGCGAGCTGGAGCGCAGCGAGCATGCGCTCACCGCCGCCCGCCGGCTCGTCGCCGGTGACTCCGTACGCACGGCGCATCTGTTGTGGCTGCACGCCACGATGGCCTATCGGGCGGGCCGCATCTCGCGCGCAGTGCGCTGGTCCGGACGCGCGCTGCGCACGCTCGACGGAGTCGCCGCCGAACAGGCAGCCGCGACGCGCTCGCATGTCGTCGCCACGCTCGCGGCGGTCCGTCAGCGGCAGGGACGCTCGGCAGAGGCCGTTCGCCTCGCCCGCCAGGCGATCGCCGACGCCGAGGCGGCGGGTGAGGAGCTCGCGCTCGGGCAAGCGTGTTGGATCCTGGAGACGGCGCTCGTGATGTCGGGCCGGGCGACGGAGAGCGGGTACGCCGAGCGCGCGCTCGGAATCTTCCGCCGCCTCGGCGCGGCCGACCGCGAGTCCGCGGTGCTCAACAACATGGGCGGCTTCGCCTACCGTGCCGGCCGCTGGGACGACGCGGTGGCGCTCTATCGCCAGAGCGGCGAGGCGAGCGTGCGTGCAGGCGACGTCGACTTCGGAGCGTTCACCGACTGCAACGTCGGCGAGGTGCTCTCCGACCAGGGTCGATTGGAAGAGGCAGAGCCGCTGCTGCGCCGCGCGCTGCAGGTCTGGCGCGGGACCGCGGACGAGCACGGGGTGGCGTACGCGACCGCTCTGCTCGGCCGCCTGCATGCGCGCTCAGGCCGCAACGATGACGCCGTGTCGCTGCTCGGGGACGCGCTCGCACGCTCCGAGTCGCTGCGAGCGGAGTACGACGCCGCAGTCGCGGGGGCGCTGCTTGCGGAAGCGGCCCTGTTCGACGGCCGCGCCGAGGAGGCCTACGAGCGCGCGCTCGCGCTGCTCGACGAGGTCTCCTCCGACGCGTTGCTGGACTCGCTTCTGCACCACGTCGTCGGCGTCGCGCTGGCCCAGATTGGCGACACGGAAAGCGCGCGCGCTGCGCTCACCACGGCGCTCGATGCCGCGCACGCCTCGGAGCTGCCGCTCGAGACGGCGCTGGCTTTGGACGCGCTGGAGCTGCTAGACGCGTCGCCGGTGCGGCGCGCCGAGCTGGACGCCTTGCTCGCACGGCTCGACATCGTGCGACTGCCCGGGCCGCCGCTCGCGCGGCCGCACAGGGCAGCCGCGCGGGTCGGCTGAGGCTAGTGCATGCGCGGGTCGCTCAGGTCCGCCGGGACGAAGATCGTGATCGATGCCGCGCCGCCGCCAAGCGGGCTGCGGCCGACCACGCACGGCTTCGCGGGCAGCGCCGGGCAGTTGGGCAGCAAGTCGGCGAAGCCCTCCGCGCCGTTCGCGGGGTCGCCGTCATAGTCGAACGGGTCCGCCGGCGCTCCATCCTTGGCTATGAACCTGTTCTCGACGGGTCCGGGCACCCCCAGGCACGCTTCGAGCGCCGCCTGGCCGCCCTTGAACGTCTTCATCGCCTCCTTGGTGTACTCGACGACGACAGACGTGGCCGCGGTGGCGCCGAACAGCTGGAACTCGTAGTACTCGTTCGCGCTGGGCGGTTTGTAGCCGGCGCAGCCGGTACCGGTCAGCGGATCGCGCCCGAGGTTGAGCGACAACAGCGCGAAGCCGGAGCCAATGGTCGAGGTGCCGGTGAGCGTGGCCTTGCTCCTGGCTGCGGAGAGCTCCGCCGAGCATTTCGCAGCGTTGCAGTCCTCGACGACGTCGATCACCTGGAAACCCTTGGAATCGCCCGGGTCGACTCCGCCCGCGGTCGTCGCGGCGTGCAGCGTGTAGTTGTTCGAGGTCGCGATGCTGAGACTTCTGAACGTGGCAAGTCCGGCGACGGCCTGGCTCGACGTCGACGGAAGTGCCGACGGGTTGCTCGTGAGCGTGATCGCACCGGTGAACCAGCTCAGGCGCTGAGGCGTCGGGCTGCCGTCGATCGCTTCGACCGTGACGAAATGCGTGTTCTGCGGCGGCTGGAACGCATCGGCGCGGATCTGCGTGTTCTTCTCGGCGCTCGCGGGCTGGTCGACGAAGCGCAGCTTGCAGCTGCCGTCGACCGTCGTGTTGCGCGTCCCGCTGACAGGGCCGAGGTCGTTGCCCGGGGTTCCGGAGAAGTCGTTCGATTGTTTCGCCCGCACGATCCACCCGTAGTCGCCGGAGACGCAGGGCATCTGCAGGCCGACCGTGATCGTCTTCGACCCGTCGGGCGGGAGCGCGAGATTGCGCAGCTCCAGCACGTTGCCGGCACCGGGGATCCCGTTGCGGTCGACGATCGTGATCGCGTCCGGGACCGTGACGTTCGCCGAGCCCAGCTGCTGCGTCTTCGTGTCGTTCCTGAGCGTGACCGTGTACGCGTCGTCCGTCACTCCCGCCGGCTCGTGCGCGGGCACGACGTTCATCGTGAACGGCTTGTTCGGCGCCGCGGCGGCAGGGGATGCGGCCAGCGCCGTAAGTAACACAGCCACGCAAAAGACCAGAAATCGGAACGGCACCGTCGCTTACCTCCGTGTAGTCAGGGGCGCTCCCAGCGCCACCCTCCCACCGCGCGCAGCCCAGGTCAAATTCTCAAAACTAAACGGAGTCAGGCCCCGTTAGCTTCCGGGGATCCAGCCGGTGCCCGCGAGCGGGACGCGCGCCATCGCCGCCGCCTCGACCGTGAGCGCGACGAGATCCTCCGGCTCGAGGTTGTGCACGTGCGACTTCCCGCACGCGCGCGCGAGCGTCTGCGTCTCGAGCGTGAGCGTCCGCAGGTAGTTGGCGAGCCGGCGGCCGCCGAGGATCGGGTCGAAGCGCGCGGCCAGTTCGTCGTCCTGGGTCGAGATCCCGGCCGGGTCCAGGCCCGCCTGGTAGTCGTCGTAGTAGCCGGGCGCTGAGCCGATCTTGGCGTACTCGGGCGCGAGCTCGGGCGCGTTGTCGCCGAGCGCGATCAGCGCGCCGACGCCGAGCGAGACCGCATCGGCGCCGAGCGCCAGCGCCTTGGCGACGTCGGCGCCGGTCCGGATCCCGCCGGACACGATCAGCTGCACGCGCCGGTGCATGTCGAGCTCCTGCAGCGACTCGACGGCCTGCGGGATCGCGGCGAGGATCGGGATGCCGACGTGCTCGATGAACACCTCCTGCGTCGCGGCCGTGCCGCCCTGCATGCCGTCGAGCACGATCACGTCGGCGCCGGCCTTGATCGCGAGCGCGACGTCGTAGTAGGTGCGCGAGGCGCCGATCTTGACGAAGATCGGCTTCTCCCAGTCGGTGATCTCGCGCAGCTCGCCGATCTTGATCTCCAGGTCGTCGGGGCCGGTCCAATCGGGGTGCCGGCAGGCGGAGCGCTGGTCGATCCCCGCCGGCAGGTCGCGCATCTCGGCCACGCGGTCGGAGATCTTGTGCCCGAGCAGCATCCCGCCGCCGCCCGGCTTGGCGCCCTGGCCGACGACGATCTCGATCGCGTCGGCGCGGCGCAGGTCGTCGGGATTCATCCCGTAGCGCGACGGCAGCAGCTGGTAGACGAGCGTCTCGGAGTGCCCGCGCTCCTCCTCGGTCATGCCGCCGTCGCCGGTCGTCGTCGAGGTGCCCATCTCGGTCGCGCCGCGGCCGAGCGCCTCCTTCGCGGGCGCCGACAGTGCGCCGAAGCTCATGCCGGCGATCGTGATCGGGATCTTCAGGTGGAGCGGCTTGGAGGCGTGGCGGTCGCCGAGCACGACGTCGGTGTCGCAGCGCTCGCGGTAGCCCTCGAGCGGATAGCGGGACACGCTCGCGCCGAGGAACAGCAGGTCGTCGAAGTGCGGCACGTGGCGCTTGGCGCCGAAGCCGCGGATGTCGTACATCCCCTCGCGCGCGGCGCGCTGGATGTCGGCGATCGTGTTGCGGTCGAACGTCGCCGACTCGCGCAGCCCGGGGTGCCAGCCGTTCGACTCCATCAGTAGGCACCCGCGTTGTCGACGTCGAAGTTGTAGAGCGCGCGGGCGGAGCCGTAGCGGCGGAACTCGGACGGTTCGGCGTCGCTCACGCCGGCGCGGTCGAGCAGGTCTCGCAGCTCGGTCACGTGCTCCTGGCGCAGCTCCTTCTCCACGCAGTCCGCCCCGAGCGAGCCGACCGCGCCGCGCACGTACAGGCGCGCCTCGTAGATCGAGTCGCCCAGCGCGTCGCCGGCGTCGCCGCAGACGACGAGCGCGCCCTTCTGGGCCATGAACGCGCTCATGTGCCCGACCGAGCCCTCCACGACGACCTCGACGCCCTTCATCGAGATCCCGCAGCGCGCCGACGCGTCGCCGCGCACCACGACCAGCCCGCCGCGCCCGCTGGCCGCGCACGACTGGCCCGCGTAGCCGTCGACGACCACCGTGCCCGACATGATGTTCTCGGCCAGCCCGACGCCCGCGTTGCCGTGCACGCGCACCGTCGCGCGCTTGTTCATCCCGGCGCAGTAGTAGCCGACGTGCCCGTCGATCTCGACCTCGATCTCGGCGTCGATCCCGACCGCCACCGCATGCGCGCCGTTCGGGTGCGCGATCCGCCAGCGCGGGGCGACGTCCGCCGCGTGCAGCCGCCGGTTGAGCTCGCGCAGCGGCGTCTCCGCCAGGTCGACGGACTCGATCGGGGGGGCGAGCGCCATCAGACCCGCTCGTGTTCCCAGGAGTACACGCGGCCGGGCTCGGGCTCCCACACCTCGGCCGCATCCGCGCCCGGCAGCACGGCGATCGCGCGGTACTCCGACGCCATCGCCACCCACTCGTCTCCCTCCGCCATCACGGCCGGCTTGCAGGCGATCGGGTCGCGCAGCACCGCGAACCCGTCGGCGGTGCCGACCGCGAACGTGTAGAAGCCGTCGAGGTCGTCCAGGCACGCCTCAAGCGCCGCCTCGAGGCTGTCGCCCTCGCGCAGCCGCCACTCGAGGTAGCCGGCCGCGACCTCGGTGTCGTTCTCGGTCTGGAACTCGATGCCCTCGCGGCGCAGCCGGCGGCGCAGCGCGTTGTGGTTGGAGAGCGAGCCGTTGTGGACCAGGCACAGCTCCCCCCCGGTGGAGAACGGGTGCGCGCCCTCGGTCGTGACCCGGCTCTCGGTCGCCATGCGCGTGTGCCCGAGCCCGTGCGAGCCGGTCATCGAGGTCAGGTCCAAGCGCTCGACGAAGGCGCGCGGGTCGACCGCCTCCTTGAAGATCTCCATCCGCCCGCCGCGGTAGATCGCCACGCCCGCCGAGTCCGGCCCGCGGTTGGCGAGCTGGATCAGCATCGCGCCCAGGTGCGCGCCGAGCCGCTCCTCGACGTCAGGGTGCTTGGCGAACAGTCCGACGATCCCGCACATGGGTCAGAACAGCTGGAGGTAGCGGTCGAGCTCGTACTGCGTGACCTGCTCGTGCGCGGCCTGCACCTCGCGCCGCTTGCAGGCGACGAAGTAGTCGAGGTAGTCGCCGTCGCGGGTAGTGCCGAGCGCGCGCGCGGATCACGTCGTCGCGCTCGAGCTCGCGCGTCGCGTCGAGCAGGTTCTCCGGCAGCGTGTCGATGCCGAGCCGCGGCGCGCTGCTCGGCCGTCGTCTCGTACAGGTTGAGCGTGTTCGGCTCCGCGCACGCGAGCTCGCGCTCGATCCCGTCGAGACCCGCCGCGAGCAGCACGGTCGCGGCCAGGTACGGGTTGCACGAGCCGTCGACGGTGCGGTCCTCGACGCGCCCGGGCGCCGGCACGCGCAGCATCTGCGTGCGGTTGTTGTAGGCGTAGGAGACGTACACCGGCGCCCACGTCGCGCCCGAGCGCGGGTCGCCGACCTTGAGCCGCTTGTAGGAGTTCACGGTCGGCGCGGTCACCGCGATGTAGGCCTTCGCGTGCGCCATCAGGCCGGCGATGAAGTGGTAGCCCTCCTTGCTCAGGCCGAGCCCGCGCGGGTCGTCGGCCGGGTCGGCGTCGAACACGTTGCGCTCGCCGTCCCACAGGCTCATGTGGAAGTGGCAGCCGTTGCCGGTCAGGTGCGCGAACGGCTTGGGCATGAACGTCGCGATCAGCCCGCGCTCCTGCGCGAGCGACTCGACCATGTAGCGGAAGAAGATCGCGCGGTCGCACGTGACGAGCGCGTCGTCGTACTGGAAGTTCTGCTCGAACTGGCCGTTCGCGTCCTCGTGGTCGGTCGCGTAGTTGTCCCAGCCGAGCGCGTTGACGTGGCGCGCGACGTCGGTGACGAAGCCGAGGTTGCGCGTCAGCGCGCGCATGTCGTAACAGGGCTGGTCGAGGTCGTCGAGCGGGTCGGCGAGCTCGATCGTGCCGTCCTCGCGCTTGCGTATGAGGAAGTACTCGAGCTCGCAGCCGATCTTGAAGTCGAACCCGAGCTCCTTCGGCGCGGGCGAGCTGGTTGCGCAGGATCGTGCGCGGGCAGTACGGCCACGGCTCGCCCTCGACCGTGACGTCGCAGGCGAAGCGCGCGATCTCCGGCTTCCACGGCAGGTGGGTGAGCGTGCGCGCGTCCGGCATCGCGGCGATGTCCGGATCGTGCGGGCCCTGGCCGATGTCGCCGGCCGCGAAGCCGGCGAACCCGGCGCCGTCGGCGAACAGGCCCTCGAGGTGCGCGACCGGCACGAGCTTGGCGTTCGGCTTGCCGTGCATGTCGACGAACTGGGCGAACACGAACTCGACGCCGCGCTCGTCGAGCTCGGCGCGGAGCTGGTCCGCGGAGGGAGACGTCTCGATGGCCATGGAGAAGTGATATAGCCGCGCCGCCGGGGACCCAGCAATGGAGGCCGTGGCCGGACCTGCGCGGATTAGAGTGTGCGATGTGCACATAGGCGCCCGGGACGAGGCGGTGACGCTGCGCGCGGTCATCAGCGCGGTGTTCTCGACGCTCGAGATCGACGAGGTGCTCGCCGGGCGTCGTCGACATCGCGACCGAGGCGACCGGCTCGCACGCGTGCCTGATCTACCTGGTCGACGGCGACCGGCTCGTGCTGCGCGCGGCGTCGCCGGTGCACGGCGAGTTCGTCGGCCAGATCGAGATGGGCTTCGACGAGGGCGTGACCGGCTGGGCGGCGCGCAACAAGCAGCGCCGCGCTGATCCGCGACGCAGGCGCTCGACGACCCGCGCATGAAGTACTTCCCCGAGCTGGAGGAGGAGCGCTGGCAGTCGATGGCCGCGGTGCCGATCCCCGCGCGCGGCGGCGACGTGATCGGCGTGATCGTGCTGCACGCCGCCGCGCCGCGCGAGTTCACCGAGGAGGACGTCGAGCTGCTCACCCACACGGCGACGCTCGTCGGCGGCGCGATCGAGGACGCGCAGCTCTACGAGGAGGCGCGCGCGCGCGTCGCGGCGCTCACCCAGCTCGCCGAGGTGTCGCAGCGGCTCGCCGCCGCCACGCAGCACGAGCGGCTGCACGAGGCGGCGACGGCGGGCGCGCGCGGGCTGCTCGGACGCCGACCTGTGCCAGCTGTTCCGGCTCGAGGCCGGCGGGAACGACCTGCGGCTCGTCGCCTCCGACCCGCCGGGCGCGCCCGGCCCGCGGCCGCAGGGCGGCGCGCTGCTGCTCGAGCTGCTGGCGCGCGGCCGCCACGGCGGCTCCAGCCGCGACCTGTGGCCCGACCACGAGGGCGCCGCGCTGCTCACGACGCCGCTGGTCGCGTCCGACGAGCAGCTCGGGCTGCTGTGCGTCCTGCGGCCGCGCCGCTTCGGGCCGGGCGACGAGGAGCTGCTGCGCGCGCTCGCCGACCAGACCGCGATGGGGCTCGAGCGCGCCGACCTGATCGCCCGGCTGACGGCCCGCGACCGCGTCAAGGACCTGTTCGACGCGCTGGCGGAGGGCGCGGCGGACGGCGTCGTGCTCGGCGCCGCGCCCGCCGGCTGCGACCTCTCGCGGCCGCACGTGTTCGTGCACGGCGAGCCGGACGCCGGCGCGAACGGCGGCGGCGCGGACTGGGAGGCCGTCTCCGACGCGGCTCGCGGCGCGGCTGCGCGGGCGCGACCAGGTCGGCTTCTTCGACGCCGGCCGCGACGGGCTGCGCGCGGTCGTGCTGATGCCCGACGCGGCGGCGGCCGAGCGCGTGATCGAGCAGTGCGACGCCGTGGCGGCGGCCGAGCACGTCGCGCTCGGCGTCAGCGCGCCCGGGCGCGGGGTCGCCGAGAGCCGCCAGGCGCTGCGCGAGGCCGCGCGCGCCGCGCAGCTCGCGCGCACGCTGCGGCCCGGCGGCGGCGCGCTCGGCTACGAGCAGCTCGGCGCGTACAAGTACCTGCGTCCACCTGCGGCTCGACGACTCGCCGCGCGACCGCCACTGGACCGCGGTCGAGGCGCTGCTCGCGCACGACCGCCAGCGCCGCACCGCGCTGCTCGACACGCTCGAGGAGTACCTCGCGCGGCGCCGCTCCGTCGCCGACACGGCGCGCACGCTCTACATCCACCCGAACACGCTGCGCCAGCGGCTCGCGCGGATCGAGCGCGTGACCGGGCTCAAGCTCGAGGCCGAGGACCTGCTCGCGCTCGAGCTGGCGGTGAAGCTCGTCAGGCTGGACGACGCGCGCCGTCGCGCCGGCGCCTGACCAGCGAGCCAGATCCGCAGCGCCGCGTAGCCGAGACGTTGAACAGGAACACGAGCAGGTACCACCACAGCTGCGACCAGCGGCTCGAGCCCCTCGTTGCGCAGATCGACCCAGGTCAGGTAGAGCAGCCCGACCAGGCAGACGAGCAGCACGATCGGCACGTGGCCGAGGATCACGAACAGCAGCACGGTTGCGCGCACCATACGCCTTGACGGCTGGAATGGTGCGCCGCGTGACGATTCGCGCGAAACTGTTCGCCGCGATCGCGCTGACGGTCCTCGGGCCGCTGGTCACGATCGGGGTCGCGCTCTCCGCGTTCGGCACGCTGGGCGACCGCTTCGACGACGTCGAGCAGGCCGGCGGCGCGCCAGCGGCTCGCGCTCGACCTGAAGTTCGCCGTCACCGACATGAACGGCTGGCAGACCGCGTACGGCTACGACGGCGGCCGCAGCCGGCCGACGGTTCGAGGCGTCGGCGCAGCGACACCGAGGAGCTGCTGGCGCGCGCCCGGCGCGAGCTCACGCGCGCCGCGGGAGCGCGAGCCGCTGCGCCGAGCTCGAGCGGCGCGTTCGACGAGTTCATGGCGCTCGACGAGGAGGCGTGGGCGGCGCTGCAGGACGGCCGCGAGGCGGAGACGAAGCGGATCCTGCTCGGCCCCGAGCTCGAGCACTTCGCGACGATGGCGCGGCGCCGCGGACGAGCTCGCCGCCGAGCAGGACCGCAGCGCGGCCGCGGCGTCGCGCGGGTTCGACGACGCGCGCGACGACGCGCGGCGCGAGCTCGTCGCCGTGGCGATCGGGGCCGGCGTGGTGATCGTGCTGCTGCTGCTCACCGTGCAGGACGTCGTGCGCCTCGCGCTCGGAGCGCCGGGACGCGGCTTGACCGCGCGACGTCATCCTCACCGTCGGCCTGCTGCTCGCCGCCGGCCTCGCCGCGCGGGTGCTGGCCGACGCTGGTGCGGCTGCCGGAGATCGTGCTGCTGATCGCGTTCGGCGCGCTGCTCGGGCCGTCGGCGCTCGACGTCGTCGACGTGCCGCTGGACTCGCTCGGCGCGCAGCTGCTGTTCACGTTCGGCGTCTCGTCGATCCTCTTCTACGGCGGGCTGAACCTGTCGCTCACCGTGCTGCGCGACGTCGCGCTCAGCCTCGGGCTGCTGGCGATACCCGGCGTGATCCTCACCGCGCTGCTGACCGGCGCGGTCGCGGCGCTCGTGTTCGGGCTGCCGTTCGAGCAGGGGCTGCTGATCGGCGCGGTGCTCTCGCCGACCGACCCGGCGATCCTGATCCCGCTGTTCGTCGCCTCGCGCGCTGCGGCTGCGGGTCGCCCAGACGGTGATCGCCGAGTCGGCGTTCAACGACCCGACCGGCGCGGTGCTCGCGCTCGCCGTGGCCGGCGCGCTGCTGAGCGGCGAGGGCGGGATCGGCGGGCCGGCGGGGGAGTTCCTCGCCGAGCTGGCGATCAGCTCGGTGGTGGGGATCGCTCGCCGGCGTGCTGCTGTCGGCGACGATCTCGAGCCACCGCGCGGGCATCCTGCGCGACTCCGCGCCGATCGCCGTGCTCGCGGTCGTGGCGGTGAGCTACGTGTCGCTCGACTTCGCGGGCGGCAGCGGCTACCTCGGCGCGTTCCTCGCCGGCCTGATCGTCGGCAACATGGAGCTGCTCGGGCTCGCGATGCACTCGCACCACGAGGAGGAGCTGAAGATCGCGTCGCGCAACCTGTCCGAGGTGGTGACGATCTTCGTCTTCCTCGTCGTCGGCGCGAGCCTGCCGTTCGACACGCTCGCCGACCACTGGGCGCCGTCGCTCGCCGTCGTCGCGGTGCTGCTGCTCGTCGCGCGGCCGCTCGACGATGCTCGCCTGCGCGCTGCCCGACCGCCGCGCGCGCTGGACGCGCAGCGAGCTCGCGTTCCTGTGCTGGACGCGCGAGACCGGCGTCGTGCCCGCGGCGCTCGTCGGCGTGCTCGCCGGGCTCGGGCGTGCCGAACGTCGACCTGCTGGCCGGCGTGGTCGCGCTCGCGATCGTGGCGACGCTGCTGCTGCAGGCGACGCCGGCGCCGTGGCTGGCGCGGCGGCTCGGGCTGCTCGAGCCGGTCTAGCGCTCCCGGTTGACCGCCTCGACCTTGCCCGTGTTCGCGTCGACGCGCACGGTCGTCAGCTTCGTGTAGCCGTCGCCCGACGCGGCCGGGACCGAGAACGAGATCGCCCAGAACGGGCGCGCCGGTCAGGCCCTGGCGGACGAGCCGGATCTGCGTGCGCTCGGGCGTCGAAGCCGGCCTCCGGCCGCGCGGTCGCGATCGCCCGCTCCTTGCTCAGCGCGCACCTGCGCCTGCTGGCAGCTCTGCGCCGCGACCAGCGTCACCGCGAGCAGCGCGACGAAACCGATCAGGCCGCGGCGGCTGATGCGCAGCGGGCGCCGCGGCGGGTCCTCCGCCGGCGGGTCCAGCCGAACGCGAACGGGCCGCTCGTCCACGGCCCCCGACACTAGACCGTCGGGCGGAACTCGGTTCCCGAGGTCCGTGAACAGCACGATCACGAGCACGATGATCACGCACAGGATCGAGAGCGCGACCATCACCGCGCTCGAACCTCTTGGAGTGCGTCTGCAGCGGCGGGAACTCGATCTGGCGGTTGTCGTCGTCCATGGTCGTACCTCACTTGGACTCGACGGCGCCGGTGCCGCCGCGTAGAACCAGTCGATGGGCTGCAGCCGGCGGTTCTCCCAGTACACCCAGTACACGAGCACGGCGACCATGACGATGATGCCGATCACGGTGAGCACGTAGTAGGCGCCGGCGGCGCCGACGCCCGTCCTCGCCGTACGTGCTGCCCGGGCCGAAGGTCATGATGCCGGCGCAGTTCTCGTACGCGGCCTGGATGATGAAGTCGGCCGAGTCGTCGGCCGGGCTGGGCGCCGTCGACGCTCGGTGACGCAGTCCGGCGCGCTGTCAATGATCGCGGGCATGGCCCTCCTCCAGGAGGTTGCGCCGGCGCTGCGCGCGCACGGCCCACTGCACGGACGCCGCCGACGACGGCGAGCATGATCGCGACGGAGATCAGGAAGGTCAGCATCAGGCTCACCTCGGCAGCGTCTCGATCGGCTGGTCGGAGTGGCCGTTGACTCCGGGCGACCGACGCCGTGTCGACGAGCGTCCCGTCCGGCTCGACCACCTGCTCCTTGATCACGCCCATCTCCGGATAGACGAGCGTGCCGTACTCGACGACGTCGAGGCCCTCGAGCTCGACCTCGCGGCGGGACGCGCAGCAGGTTCGCCTTCCTGAGGATGAACGAGGCGACGCCAGCCGCTCAGGAAGCCGAGCGGCAGGAACGTCGCCATGCCCATCAGCTGGCCGCCGATCGAGGACTCGACGTTGTTGATGCCGGTCGGGTAGCCCGCGGCGAACATCGCCGACCCAGAGCATGCCGAGGAAGCCGGCGACGCCGTGCACCGCGACCGCCCCGACCGCATCGTCGACGCGCATCTTCGTCTCGATCCAGCTGCCGGCGTAGACGACCAGCACGGCGGTGAGCATCGAGAGCAGGTAGGCGACCGTCGGCGCGTAGACGTCGGCGCCCGCCGACACGCCGATCACGCCGGCGAGCCCGCCGGAGATCGTCCAGAACGGGTCGCCGCGGCTGGCGAAGTAGCCGCCGGTGAAGCCGCCGGCGAAGCCCATCGTGATCACCATCGTGATCGAGCCGAGCGTCGTCGGGCTGAGGTAGATGTTCGCCCAGCCCGGGAACGAGGTCGACGCGATCACCAGGCAGGCGCGTAGAACGCGTAGAAGCCCGTGAATATCAGCATCAGCCCGAGCGCGGTGATGTGCAGGTTGTGCGGTCTGAACTGCCGCGGGCGAGGCCCTCCTTCGTGTACTTGCCTATTCGCGGGCCGAGGTTGAACAGGACGCCCGAGCGTGAACGCGCCGGCGACGCCGTGGACGACGCCCGAGGCGATCGAGTCGTGGAAGCCGAAGCGCATCGTCAGCCAGCCGCCCGCGCTCCAGCCCCAGGCCGCGTCGAGGATCCACACCGACCGAGCCGAGGAGCACGGCCAGCACGAGGTAGGCGGACAGCCGCACCCGCTCGATCAGCGCGCCGGACATGATCGACGCCGTCGTCCAGCTGAACAGCAGGAACGCCAGGAAGAAGATCAGGTTGATGTTGTTCGTGAGGTTCGGCCCGAAGGCGTCGCTCCACGGGATGCCGCCCTGGCACGCGAGCGAGGTGAAGTCGCTGCTGTTCGGCCCGATCGGCAGCCCGGCCTGGTTGCAGTTGTAGATCCACCAGCCGAAGTAGTAGAAGGTCGGCGTCACGACCGCGATCGTGAGGATGTTCTTCATCGCGGTCGCCATGACGTTCTTGCGGCGCGCGACGCCGGCCTCGTAGGACATGAAGCCCGCGTGGATCAGCCACATCAGCGACGACGGTGAAGAAGTAGAACTGCTCCGCCGAGGATCGCGCTGTCGCGCGTGAGCTGCTCGGCGCTCGCCGGTTCGGCCTGCGCGAAGATGGCTGCCAGCATCCCGGCTGCTCCCTCTCGGTTGGCGCACGCCCTCCTCGAGGCGTGCGTTCGGCCGGGTTGTATCCCCGAACCAATTGGAGGGGCAATGGCCGAACCCACCATCGTTTTCACGTCTGTCATGTGGTGCACGGACACAACCCGTTACGTGGTCGTGACCCTCGATGCGTTCCTCGCGTCGGTCGCGGAGCGCACGCCCGCGCCGGGCGGCGGCGCGGCGGCGGGCGTCGGGTGCGCGCTGGGCGCGGCGCTGACCGAGATGGCGGCGCGGTTCGCGGGGCTCGACGCCGCGGCGGCGCGGGCCGCTGCGCTGCGCGCGGAGGGCGCTGGCGCTGGCGGACGCCGACCTGTCGGCCTACGCGCCGGTGCTGGAGGCGCTGCGGCTGGCGCCGGACGACCCGGGGCGGGCGGCGGCGCTGCGCGTTGCGCAGTCGGCGGCCGCGGATGTGCCGCTCGCGATCGCCGAGGCGGCCTCTGCGGTCGCGGTGCTGGCGCGCGAAGTGGCGGCGGCGGGCAAGCCGGGGCTGCGCGGGGACGCGCTGGCGGGCGCCGACATCGCGGCGGGCGCGGCGCGGGCGGCGGCGCGGCTGGTGGAGATCAACCTCGTGGGCGCTGTCGACGACCCGCGGGTGGCGCGCGCGCGGGAGGCGGTGGCGCGGGCGGACGGGTGACGCAGACGCTCCCGCTGCGGCCGTCGTCCCGCCGGGCCTGGCGCGGTCGTACGGCGGGCAGTTCAGAGAGCGGGTTCGGCCGGTCCGCTCGCGCGATGACGCCGAACGTCGGGCAGCACCGCGTATACGCCCTGCTCACCGACGTTCGGCGTCGCCGCGCGGCCGATCCCGCGTCCCTCAGTGCCCGCCGTTGTGGTGAGGCGGTCGCGCAGGCGGCCGGGTGACGCAGCCGCTCCCGCTGCGGCCGTCGTCCCGCCGGGCCCGGCGCGGTCGTACGGCGTGCATTTAGGGAGCGGGTTCGGCGGTTACGTCGAACTCGGTCTCGACTTGATCCCGCGTGCTGGGGTCAAGTCGTGAAGCAGCGTTGCGTTGCGCCTTGACCGCGAATATGCGGGTGGTCGAGGCGCCCCCGCATGAACGCGACCGCGATCCGACTCTCCTTCAATGCCCGCCGTTGTGAAGCGCTAGCGCCGCGAGCACGTCGCAGCGCGAGCCAACGGCGCCCGTTGTCAAACGCCGGCGCCCGCGATCACGTCGGAGCGCAAGTCAACGGCCGCCGTTCTCAAACGCGGGCGCCGCCAGTACTTCGGAGCGCGAGTCAACGGCCGCCGTTCTCAAACGCCGGCGCCGCGAGCACGTCGGACCGCGAGTAATGCCCGACGGCGTCGAACCAGCGCTTCGCGTGCAGCCCGGACCGGAGGTCGCAGTCGGCGATCACCATTCCCTCGCGGTCGTAGAGCGGCCCGGCGATCACCTCGCCCCAGGTCGGCTCGACGATCACCGCGCCGCCGCGGCCGTAGACCCGCGTCGCGGTCGACCTCGGCCGGGAAATCGTCGGGGAACGTGTCGCCGGGGATGTACTGCGGCACCGCCACGACGAACGCGCCGGACTCGATCGCGATGTGGCGCATCGATGCCTGCCAGCCGTCGGAGTCGTCCGCGTTCGGCGCGACCCAGATCTGCGGCCCGCCCTGGTAGACCGCCCAGCGCGCGAGCGGCATCCGGTTCTCCCAGCAGATCAGGCCGCCGACGCGGCCGACCGCAGTCGCGGTCACGCCGAGGTCGTCGCCGCTCCCGAACCCGTGGAAGATGCGCTCCTGCATCGTCGGCATCAGCTTGCGGTGCTTGTGCAGGAGCCCCTCGGGCCCGATCAGGAGCATCGTGTTGTAGAGCGAGCCCGGCCGCTCCGACTCGCGCTCGTTGACGCCGATCACGCAGTGGATCTCGTGCTCGGCGCACGCCGCGGCGAGCGCGTCGACGTGCGGGCCGGGCACGTCGACCGCGCTGGCCCAGAGCCGCTCCCACAGCTCGTCGTGGCCGCTGAACGCGACCGCGCGGCCGGCCCACGCGTTGGACGGGTACAGCGAGACGAACGTCTCCGGCAGGACCGCCAGCTCGGCGCCCTCTCCGGCCGCCTCGCCGAGCAGCCGGCACGCCTTCGCGACGGTCGCGTCGGCATCGAGGACGACGGGCGTCGCCTGCACGGCGGCGACTCGGACGGTGCGCAGTTCGGTCATGGCGCCGACGCTACGCCGCAGCACCGCCGTGCGTCAATTGATGGACGGGACGAGCCGGGGGTGGCCCGGCGGATGAGCCGCCGAGCTCGCGCAGCCGCGCGAGCTCGGCGCGCGTGCCCTACAGCGGCGCATCGGAGGCGACCTGGGGCCGCGAGCAGGCCTCGGCGCGACGGTCCGCCGTCAGTGCCCGCGGTTCACGCGCCCTCGTACCGCCACGCGCTCTCCCAGAACGCCAGCTCGTGCTCGCTCGACGCGCGGAACGCCGCGTGCATCCGCTCGTGCGCGCCCGGCCCGGCGTCGGCGCCCGCGGCGTCGGCCAGCTCGCGCGCCCACGCCGCGAGCGCCTGGAACTCGGGGTCGGCGTACGTCGCGATCCAGGTCGTGTAGCCGGCGTGGTCCGGCACGCCCGCCGACGCCAGCCGCGCGCCGATCTCCGCGTAGCCCCACATGCACGGCAGCAGTGCGGCGACGAGCTCGGCGTAGTCGCCGAGCGCCGCGGTGCGCAGCAGGAAGTCGGTGTACGCCGCGGTCGCGGGCGCCACCGGCTCGGCCTCCAGCTCGGCGGCGGCGATCCCCCAGCGCTCGGCGAAGCCGACGTGCAGCGCCATCTCGGTCTCCAGCACCGACTGGCACAGGCCCGCGAACCGGCGCATCTCCGCCAGCCGCGGGGCGCGCGCCGCGCCGAGCGCGAGCAGCCGGCCGTAGTCGATCAGGAAGCGGTAGTCCTGGCGGACGTAGAAGCGGAAGCGCGCCTCGTCGAGCGTCCCGTCGCCGATCCCGCGCACGAACGGATGCGCGTGCTGGGCCTCCCAGACGTCCGCCGACGCCGCGCGCAGCTCGGCGGCGAGGCTCACCCGCCGGAGCCGGCGGGGTGCGGCGCGGTCGGATCGTCGCCCTCCTCGCCGAGCTGCTCGCGCGCGAGGTAGTCCTCGATGTCCATCGCGTGGTCCTGCGAGCGCTCGACGACCCGAGCAGGTCGGACATCGTCGCGACCTCCTCGATCTGCTCCTTGATGAACCACTGCATGAACTGCTCGGAGGAGTAGTCGCCCTCCTGGCGGGCGGCGGCCGCGAGCGCGTTGATCTGCTCGGACACGCGCTTCTCCTGCGCGAGCGCGAGCGCCACCGGGCCGACGATGTCGTCGAAGTCGACCTGCGGCGCGGCGACCCCGGGCACCACGGCGCGCTCGTCGGCGTCGAGCAGGTACTGGACCATCATCATCGCGTGGTCGCGCTCCTCGAGCGCCTGGCGGTAGAAGAAGCGCGCGAGCTGCGGGAGCGTCTCGGCGTCGTAGTGGACCGCGATCGCGACGTACTGCTGGTGCGCCGCGAACTCGTGGCGATCTGCTCGTTGAGCTTGGCGACGAAGGCGTCGGAGGGCATCGGCGCGCAAGCATACTCTCCGCCCGCGACGCGTTAGGGCGCCCTAACGCCCCGTGCTACGCTGCGCGGCGTCGATGAAGCGCCCCGGGGACCAGGTCCGCTGCAAGAAGAAGTGCTGCAAGTCCGGTACGCGCTGCAAGCGGTGCCCGGTCGTGTGGAAGAAGCTCGCCAAGCAGGGCTTCGCCGAGCGCGAGGGCAAGCTCCGCTACGTCGTGATCGACGTCGTGCCCAAGCGGGCGCTCAAGGCCGCGCGCGGCTGACCGCTATTCTGCGCGGTCAATGGCCACCTGCCTCGTAACGGGTGGCGCAGGGTTCCTGGGCTCGCACCTTTGCGACGAGCTGCTGCGCCGCGGTCATCGCGTCATCTGCGTCGACAACGTCGAGACCGGGTCCCTCGCCAACATCGAGCACATCCGCACGCCGGAGTTCCGCTTCCTGCACGCGGACATCATCGAGCCGTACTTCGTCGACGAGCCGGTCGACGTCGTCTACCACTTCGCGAGCCCGGCGTCGCCGATCGACTACCTGCGGCTGCCGCTGCACACGCTGAAGGTCGGCTCGCTACGGCACGCACCACACGCTCGGGCTGGCCAAGGCGCACCGCGCGCGCTTCGTGACCGCGTCGACGTCCGAGGTCTACGGCGATCCGAAGGTGCACCCGCAGCCGGAGTCCTACTGGGGGCACGTGAACCCGATCGGGCCGCGCGGGGTGTACGACGAGGCCAAGCGCTACGCGGAGGCGCTGACGATGGCCTATCACCGCCAGCAGGGCGTCGACACGGCGATCGTGCGGATCTTCAACACCTACGGGCCGCGGATGCGGCCGCATGACGGCCGCGCGATCCCGACGTTCCTGCGCCAGGCGCTGCAGGACCGGCCGATCACCGTGTTCGGGGACGGGCTGCAGACGCGGTCGTTCTGCTACGTCGCGGACCTGATCGACGGGATCATCCGGCTGGCCGAGTCCGGCTACCACTACCCGGTCAACATCGGCAACCCGAACGAGTTCACGCTGCTCGAGCTGGCGCACGCGGTGATCGACGTCACCGGGTCGCGCTCGGAGATCGTGCACGAGGCGCTGCCCGAGGACGACCCGCAGGTGCGCCAGCCCGACATCAGCCTCGCCCGCGAGATCCTCGGCTGGGAGCCGCGGGTCGAGCTGCGCGAAGGCCTGCGCCGCACGCTGGAGGACTCCGGCGTCGAGGCGCTCACGGGGGCCGGCGCGTCCTAGCGCCGGTCCGATCCGCACCCCGCGGCCTGCATCCTTTGCTGCGAGAAACGCCAGAACCTGTGACACGCTGCCGCGTTGATGGCTAGGGGAAGCGCCGATGCCTGAGACGAGCACCAAGCCACCGCAGCAGGCCAGCGCGACGTCGCGCTCGGTGGCGCTCCGCCGACCGACATCCGGCGCAAGCGCCCGCCCGCGCTCTCGTTCCTGCTGCGCATGGACACCCTGCGGCGCTTCTGCCGCGTGGTGTCGCTGCTCGCGCTCGACTTCGCCGGCGTCTTCGCGGCGATCATGACCGCGCTGATGGTCAAGGCGGTGCTGCAGCGACGGCGTGTGGGCATGGGACGCGTCGTTCGACGAGGCCAAGCAGAACATCGCGTTCGCCTACCTCGTGACCGCGCTGCTGTTCGCGCGCTCCGGCCTCTACGCCGAGCGCGCGCAGCGCCCCGGCCTGCCGCGGATCGTCTCCTCGCTGTTCCAGGTCACCGTCGTCGCGCTGATCTTCGCGCTCGTCAACGGCGAGGAGTACTCGAGCTACTACATCTTCTACGGCACGCTGTTCTTCGCGATCGCGTACGTGTCGACGATCCGCTGGGGCTACGAGAAGATCACCGGCGTGCTGCTGCGGGCGGCGGGCTACCGGCGCCGCGCCGTGCTCGTCGGCTCGGGCAAGCACATCGAGGACGTCCACACCGCGCTCGTCGACGAGGTGCACGCGCCGGTCGACATGATCGGCTTCATCTCGCTCGAGCCGCGGCCGGACAACGGGCTGCGCTCGCTCGGGCAGATCGAGGACCTGCCGGCGGTGCTCGAGCTCCACCGCGTGCAGGAGGTGATCATCGCCGACCCGGACTTCCCCGAGGAGCGCGCGGTCGAGCTCGTCGACCAGTGCCACCGGCGGGGCGTCACCGTGCGCATCGCGCCGTCGACGATGGAGATCCTCGTCCACCGCGCGGAGTTCGTGCCGGGGGCGTCGGTGCCGCTGTTCGAGCTGCGCCCGCCGGTGTTCGACGGCTTCGACTACTTCCTCAAGCGGAGCTTCGACTTCGTCGGCGCGCTGCTGCTGCTCGTGCTGCTCAGCCCGCTGCTGCTGACGATCGCGATCGCGGTGTTCCTGACGTCGCGCGGCCCGGTGCTGTACCGCTCGATCCGGCCCGGGATCGGCGGCGAGCCGTTCGGCTGCATCAAGTTCCGCACGATGCGCTCCGGAGCCGACCAGCTGCAGGCCGACCTCGAGTCGCTCAACGAGGCGTCGGGCGCGCTGTTCAAGATCCGGCGCGACCCGCGCATGACGCGCGTCGGCCGGCTGCTGCGCCGCTTCTCGCTCGACGAGCTGCCGCAGCTGTTCAACGTCGTGCTGGGCCAGATGTCGCTCGTCGGGCCGCGGCCGCTGCCGCAGCGCGACTTCGACCAGCTCGAGGACTGGCACAAGAAGCGCTACCTCGTGCTCCCGGGGTTGACCGGGCTGTGGCAGGTCTCGGGCCGCTCCGAGCTCGACTTCGACGACCTCGTGCGGCTCGACTTCCTCTACCTCGAGCGCTGGTCGGTCGGGCTCGACCTGACGATCCTGCTCAAGACGATCCCGGCCGTGCTCAGCCGCCGGGGCGCCTTCTAGCCCTGCTCTACCTCGTCCGCCACGGCGAGTCGACCTGGAACGCCGAGGAGCGGCTGCAGGGCAGCTGGACCCGCCGCTGTCGGCGGAGGGGCGCGCGCAGGCGTCCGCGCTCGTGCCGCTCGTCGCGCGGCTGGAGGTCCCGGGAGAGCGGGTCGTCTGCTCCGACCTCGGCCGGGCGCGGCGGACCGCCGAGCTGCTCGGCCTGCAGCCGGCCGCGTATGACCCCGCATGGCGCGAGATCGACGTCGGCGAGTGGGGCGGGCGCAGCGCCGCGGAGGTCGACGCGGAGGGGGACACCCTGACGAACTGGCGCGGCGGCCCGCGCACCGCGCCCAGCGGGGAGACGTGGGCGGCGTTCGCCGCGCGCGTGTCGGGCGCGGCCGATGCGCTGATCGCCGCCGGCGGGTCGTGGCTGGTCGTCACCCACGGCGGCTGCATCCGCGCGGCGTGCGCGCACGTCACGCGGCGGAGACGCGCTCGCCTTCGGCTCGCCGCCGAACGCGAGCCTGACGACGATCGAACTGGGCGCGCGCCCGCGGCTGCTGTCCTACGGCTTGACCCCCGACGGCGCGACGGCGACCGGGCTCTACTGAGGCGATCGTCACAGCCATGAACGGAGGCTCGTCGGCGCGTCCGACGGGTCCGCGTGCAGGAGCGCGTCGAGCGCCCCGACCAGCGCACCGATCGTCCGCCGGTCGCCGAGCCGGTACTTCGCGGGCGGGACGAGCACCACACCGTGGTGCGCGACGCCGCGGGCATCGAGCTCGTTCGCGAGCGGGACGAAGTCCGCGACGTTCTCGGTCACGACCGTCCGGCGCTCGTCCTGGGCAACGGCAAAGACGTCCGAATCGCGCAGGCCGCGCAGCTCGCGCCGCTCGACGACCGCGACGACGTCATGGCCCCGCTTTCGTAGTGCCGTGGCGATGCTCGACGGATACATCTCGTCGAGGAGGAGCCTCAACCGAGCGCGTCCCGGGTCCGCTCCCAGCTGGCATGTTCGCGCTCGGACTCCTCACGGTTGAGCCGGATGCGTTCGTCGACCTCCGTGGGGAACTCCGCGTAGTACCGCACGGCCGCGCGTACCTGCGTCTCGCTGAGCGACGTCCATGCCGCCGTGGCCGCGATCGCGTCGTCGCCCGTCTCCCCGGTGCCCTGGAGCGTCGAAAGGACCTCCGACACGTCGGGGCCGCCGGCCACTCCTGCGCGCCTCCCGCTCGGCCCGTCGCGAAAGACGATCCCCGGGTGGTCCTCCATGCGCAGTCCCTCGTCGATCAGGCGCTCGGCGGTGCGAGTCTTCGTCTCGCCGCGCCGGCGTCCGCGCGCCTCGAGTCGCGCCATCGTCTCGCTCGGCAAGCGCATCGAGAACGGCTTGAGTCCGGCCATGTAGCGCAGTGTAGTGCGCTGCGCTACATCAGTCCACAGGCACGGCCGCGCCGTCCTCGGGCACGGTCACGCGCTCGCTGAGCCCCTCGTCGTGCAGGCACTGGTGCAGGTCCGCGCGCGTCTGGATGCAGTGGTTGATCGCGTCGAGGTGGACGGCCACGATGCGCGCGTCCGGGGCGCGGCGGGCGACCGCCACGACGTCCTCCGAGTCCATCACGATCGGGTCGCCGCCGACGAAGCGGGCGCCGCTCGCGTTGACGACCACGACCGTCCGGGCGCTGCTCTTCGAGGACCCGCTCCACACCCTCGTAGAGCACCGTGTCGCCGGCCACGTAGAGCGCGCGGCCGGCGGCGTTGCGGATCACGAAGCCGCTGACCGGCGCCATCGCCTCGGCGGTCGCACCGGTCCCGTGGCGGGCCGGCGTCCGCGTCACCGTGATGCCGTCGAGCTGGAGGCTGTTCTGGACCGGGCGCAGGTCGGTGAAGCCGTGGCCGCGCAGCCGCTCGACGTCCTCCGGCTGGCAGAGCAGCGGGAGGTCGCGCGGCAGCAGCTCGGCGGCGGTCGGGTCGAAGTGGTCCTGGTGCATGTGCGTGACGCAGCACGGCGTCGAGGCCCTCGACCACCACCTCGGGCGGCTCGGGGAGCTCGACCAGCGGGTTGCGGCGGTCGTTCTCGGTGTCCGGCACCGGGGGCCGCGCGCCGGCCGGATCGAGCATCGGATCGACCAGCAGCTGTCGGCCGTCGACCTCGAGCCGCAGCGTCGCATTGCGGATCAGGCGCAGATGCATCCGGCGGCACCGTAAATTGGACCCACGGTGTTTGGTACCCCACACGCAGGGATGTGAAGCGTCACCATCACCGGCGTGCGCGACTTCTACGAGGGCGTCTGGGCGGGGATGCCCGACGACCCGGAGCCGTGGGCCTGGCGCCGCCGCCGCGCGCTGCTGCTGCGCGAGGCGCGGGCGGGCGAGCGCGTGCTCGACCTCGGCTGCGGCGCCGGGCGCTTCGTCGCCGCGCTGCGCGACGCCGGCGCGGACCCGGTCGGCGTCGAGCTCGCCGAGGCGGCGCTCGAGCGCGCGCGCCGCAACGTGCCGGGCGCCGACCTCCGGCTCGTGGCGAACGACGGCGCGCTCCCGCTCGGCCACGGCGAGGTCGACCTCGTGTGGTGCTCGGAGGTGCTCGAGCACGTGCCCGACACGATCGCGTTCCTGACCGAGGTCCGGCGCGTGCTGCGACGCGGCGGCCGGCTGCTGGTCACCGTGCCCGACCACGGCCGGCTCAAGCGCACGCTGATCGCGCTCGCGCACTACGACGCGCACTACGACCCGCTCGGCCAGCACGTCCGCTTCTACACGCGCCGCTCGCTCCGCGCGCGCTGCAGGCGACCGGCTTCGAGCAGGTCGAGCTCGTCCGCATTCGGCGGACCGCCGCTGCTGCGCGAGGCGCTCGTCGCGCGCGCGGTCAGGGGCTAGCGGGCGGGAGCGCGGCCGGCTGGCCGTTGGCGCGGCTGGCCTCGAGGAAGTCCGACGTCGACGCCGGGTTGCGCGGGTCGAGGAAGTAGGCGGCGCGGAACGAGGCGAGCGCGTCGGCGGGCTGGTTGAGCGTGGAGAGCTGGAAGCGGCCGAGCCGGCGCCAGGTCTCGGCGCTCGCCGGCTGGATCCGCACCGCCTCCTCGAGCGCGTCCTCGGCGTTGGCCAGCCGCCCGCGCTGCTGCTCGATGTAGGCGAGCTCCCACAGCGGCTCGGGCGAGAGCGGGTTGCGGTCGTGCGCGATCTGCGCGATCGAGACGGCGGCCTCCAGCCCGCCCTGCTGGAGCCGCTCGATCGCCGCGTCGCCGGCGTTGACCGAGCGCACGGGCTGGAACGCCGCCCAGGCGGCGGTGAAGGCGAGCGCGAGCACGACGATCAGCGCCGCGCGCAGCGCGGGCCACGGGAACGGCGCGCGGCGGCGCCAGTCCGCGTCGGCGACCGGCAGCGCGCCGGGCCGGCGACGTCGGCGACGGCGCTCGGCTCGGTCGCGGCGGCGCCCACAGCGGGCGCGGTCTCGCGCCGCGCGCGGAGCGGCGGCACGCGAGGCCAGCGCCGCGGCCTCCATGCCGCGTGCGCAGCGGCGGCCGCGCGACGACCCAGGCGGCCGCGAGCAGGCCGCAGCAGCGCGTTGGCGGGCACGAACCACGTCCAGTCGATCGCCGAGTGCACGCCGAACACGAGCGCGACCGCGACCAGCGCGGCCATCCCGACGCGCTCGGCGTCCCACGGCAGCCCGCGGTCGCGCGGGCGCATCCCGATCGTCCTGATCGCCGCCCAGCCCCACAGGCACGAGCGCGAGCAGCGAGAGCCCGAGCCCCGCCCAGCCGAGGTCCGCGAGCGTCTGCGGCACGTAGCCGTGCGCGTGGCGGACGAACAGCGTGCCGGTGCGGAAGCGCGTCGCGGACGGTCGCGTACGCGCCCGCGCCGGTGCCGACCCACGGCGAGACGCCGTGGACGTCGAACGCCTCCTCCCAGTAGCGCGCGCGCACCGACGACGTCTCGGTCAGCCGGCCCGGGCGTGTTGTCCGGCGTCGACGCGTTCGGGTTCGTCAGCTCGTTCCAGCCCTTCGAGACCTGGCCGTCGATGCCGCCCGGCGCGCGTGGCGAGCGCGATCAGGGCGATGACCGGGATCAGCGGCGACGATCCCGAGCAGCACCCGGCCGGCGACCTGCTTCGCCTGCGGCGAGGCCGGCCGCTCGGCGGCGAGGAAGCCGGCGACCAGGCCGAGCGCGAGCAGCGCGACGAGCATCAGCAGCAGCAGCGCGCCGAGCTCGTGCCCGCTGTCGGCGCGCACCGGCGAGCGGCAGCTGGTCGGTGGTGAGGCCGGTCATCGCGAACGCCCAGCCGACGACCGGCGCGGCGCCGGCGGTCGCGCCGAGCAGCACGACCGCGCCGCGCAGGCGCAGCGGCACGACGGCGAACCAGAACGACGAGCCCGACGGCGAGCGCGAGCAGCGCGCCGCGCGAGTAGGACAGCATCAGCGCGACCTCGAGCAGCGCGATCCCCGGCCAGGCGAGCGCGTTGATCGCGCCGCGGCCGGAGCGCCGCGCGCCCAGCCACAGCAGCGGCAGGATCCCGAGCGCCGCCATCAGCCCGACCGAGTTCCAGTAGTCGAACGGCGCGCGCAGGCGCGCGTAGATCTCCTCCTCCGCCAGCAGCGCCCGGGAAGACCTTGGTCAGCAGCGCCCAGCCGCAGACGACGACGCAGGCGATCGCGATCCCGTGCAGCAGCGCCGGCCAGCGGCCCGGGCGCGAGCCGCGCGAGCGCCATCGTGCCGGCGAACGCGGAGAGGTAGGAGAACGTGCGGCTCGGCCTCGATCCAGGAGTCCGACGGCGCGAGCGACCAGACGATCGAGACCGCGGTGTAGGCGGCGAGCAGCGCGACCGCGGCCAGCGTCAGCCCGCCGTGCAGGCGCCCGGCGCGCGCCCGCGGGCACGAGCAGCGCCGCGGCGCAGAGGCAGGCGCCGAGCAGCATGAGCGACGATCTCGACGTACGTCGTGCGCTCCAGCCGCAGCCCGCCGTCGGCGACGAACGCGGTCGCCCGCGAGCAGCAGGCGATCGCGCTCGGCGAGCGCGGCGCCCGCCGCGCCCGCGCGGGGCAGCGAGGCGTGCGGTGAACGGTGCGGGCCGCGCCGGCTGCGCGGCGGCCGCGTCAGGCGAGCCGGCGACGGAGGACACGCCTGCGGACGTACGGGACGGCGGCCGACGAGCGCGGCGACGCCGAGCAGGATCAGGACGGCGAGGAGCGTGGTGGGGATCGTCGTTGCGGGCCGCGTCGGCGGCGAAGCCGGCGGCGCCGGGCACGACGGTGCTGTCGCCGACCTGGACCGGGGCTTCGCCGCCCTGCGACCGCCTGGTCGAGCGCGGCCTGCTCCTCGGGGCCGCTCGGGGTGAGCGGCTCGGACGGGCCACCGGAGTCGCCGCCCCCGCCGAGCGCGTCGCCGCCGCCGCCGCCGACTTGCTTGGCGCCGCTGCCGCCGAGCGCGCGCGCGAGCACGTCGCGGCAGTCGGAGTACTGGTCGATGTCGGCCGGGAGGTTGTTGCGCGCGTCGCGGATCTCGGACGGCGTGTAGTTGCCGTCGAGCTTCCCGTCGTCGTAGCAGTCGCGGATGATGTCGCGCGCGGGTGCCCGCGATCGCCGCCGGGGCGGCGACGAGCAGCGTCAGCACCATGACCAGGAGGATCCGAGGCATGGCGGCGGCCACGCTAGCAGCCCCTTCTTGACGCCGGCGGCCGCCAGCGCCCGGCTCATCCCGGCCGCCCAGTCGGCGTGGGAGTAGCCGTTCGCGACCGCTTGCGCGGCCCGCGGCGCCGAGCCGCGCGCGCAGCTCCGGGTCGTCGTGCAGGCGGCGTATCGCGCGGCGCGAGCGCGGCGTCGTCGCCGGGGGGACGACGAGCCCGGTCTCCTCGTGGCGGACGAGCCCGCCCGCGGCGGCGCCGACCGCGGTGGTCGCGATCACTGGGACTCCCTGGTCGAAGGCCTCGTTCACCACCAACCCCCACGGCTCCAGGAAGTCGCGCGTGGGGATCGACGGTACGACCACGACGTCCGAGCCCGCGTAGAGGTTGCGCACTTCGTTCGGGCGCCAGCGCGGCCGGTGCGGATGCGCGGCGTCGGTGCTCGAGCGGGCCGTCGCCGGCCAGGACGAGCGCCGTCCGTGCGGCCAGGCGCGCCAGGCAGGAGCACCGACAGCCCCTTCTCCCGCTCGAGCCGGCCCGCAAACAGGACCTGGAACGGCGCGAGGCGGCGCGGCTGCGCGGGCGCCGTCCAGAACGCGTCGTCGACGCTCTGCGGCGCCTCGAACACCGGTTGCGTGGCGCCCTTGGAGCGGACGTAGGCCGACACGTGCGGGCCGTACGTGGCGATCGCGTCCGCGTGGCGGTAGAGGTGGCGCAGCGGCAGGTAGGAGAGCGCGTGCGCCGGCGTGCGCGGGTGGCGCCAGATCGTCGCCCAGAGGACGAACGGGATGCCGCGCGCTGCGCGCGCCGAGGTAGGCGGCGGGCAGCGCGACGCGGCCCGAGAGGCCGGCGACGACCGCGCGGAAGCGGCCCGACGCGGCGAGCCGTCCGACGGCGCGCTGGCTGGGGCGGATGACGGGGAACGGCGGGTCTTGCGTCACGATCGCGCCGCCGTGGCGGACGCCGCCGCCGACGAGCGCGAACACGACGTCCTCGGCCTCGTGCAGCGCCGCGAACGCGCCGATCCGGAAGGCGGGCGCGTGGTTGGTGACGAACAGGACCGGCTCGTCGGCGGCCGCCTCGCCGCGCGTCCGGCGGCCGCGGCCTGCCTCATCGCAGCGCGTCCTCGTACGCCGCGACGGTCGCGCGGCCGCACTGCTCCCACGTGAAGCCGGCCTCGACGGTCGCGCGCGCGGCGTCGCCGAGCTCGCGCCGCCACGCCGGGCTCGTCGAGCAGCGCGCGCAGCTCGGCGGCGAGCGCCTCCGGGTCGCCGGGCGGCACGAGCCGCAGCCCGCCGCCGGCGGCGGCGATCTCCTCCGGCCCGGGCTCGCCGCGGCAGCCGATCGCCGGCACCGCGCCGGCCATCGCCTCGACGTAGGCGACGCCGAACGCCTCGTCGACGCTCGGCAGCACGAACACGCCGGCGCCCTGCGCGGCCGCGCGCGCCTCGCGCGGCGGAAGCTGGCCGAGGAAGCGGACGCGCCCGTCGAGCCCGAGCTCGGCGGCGAGCCGCTCGAGCGAGGCGCGTTCCGGCCCGTCGCCGACGACGTCCCAGCGCAGCTCGGGGTGGCTGTCGCGCAGCAGCCACAGCGCGCGCAGCACGTCGGCGTGGCGCTTGCGGGCGACGAGGTGCCCGACGGTGACGAGCGCGCTGCCGGGCTCGGGCGGAAGCGGCGGGCAGGTCGGTGCCGAGGTGGACGACCTGCGTGTGCTGCGCGCCGAGCTCGCGGGCCCGCGCCGCCATGCCGGCGGAGTTGGCCAGCACGAGCCGCGCGTTCTCGAGGCCGCTCCGGACCGCGCGGGCGCCGGCGGCCGAGCGCTCGGCGACCGCCAGCACGTCGCCGCCGTGGACCGACACGACGACCGGCACGCCGGGCCTGGCGCGCCGGACGGCGTCGCCGGCGGGTGCCGCGTAGTGGGCGTGGACGAGGTCGAACGGGCCGAGCCGGCTTGCAGCGCGCGCCTGAGCGTCGGCGCCGCCCAGGCGCCCCATGAGCCGTAGCTGCGCGGCCGCGGCGGGGCGACGAACGGGACGTAGTCGACGCGAGCCCGTCCAGCTCGGCGTGGCGCGGCTGGCGCAGCGGCGCGAGCAGCTCGCGCGGCCGCCCGCTGCGCAGCGCCGCGCGCGACGGGATCGGGCGATGGAGGACGAGCACGCGCACGTCCGCGCCGGCGTCGCGCGCGGCGAGCGCCTGGCGGTGCGCCCAGACGCCGAGC
The DNA here is from genome assembly GCA_963835735.1 of uncultured Solirubrobacteraceae bacterium. Classification (GTDB taxonomy): domain Bacteria; phylum Actinomycetota; class Thermoleophilia; order Solirubrobacterales; family Solirubrobacteraceae; genus DASQMT01. The sequence continues at coordinate 14,107 of CAWIGP010000009.1, read as the reverse complement.
ACCGGGTCGGCGGCCCGCGGGTAGTACTCGGCGACGACGGCGACGCGCACGGTCATGCCTCCCGCCGCGCCGCGACGTGGCCCACGCGGGGCGACTCGTGATGCCGAACGTCGGTGAGTCCGGGCCAGAGCGGGTACTCACCGACGTTCGGTGCGCGTGGCGGTCGCACGTGGCGCTCACAGCGCGCTCCACGCCTGCAGCGTCTCCGCGGCCTCGGCCCGGGTCACGTACGGGCGGTTCGCGAGGAAGCGGGCGGCCTCCTCCTCGGCCGCCGCGCGCGGGTAGGTCGCCGCGACCGGACGCAGGTGGCGGATCGGCGTGGCGTCGACGACGCCCGAGCGGGAGCCCGGCCTTCGCTGCCGCGGCCGACCAGTGCGCGTCGAGGCCCCAGCCCATCTCGAGCTCGGGAAGCGGCAGCAGCGTCGGGAACGCGTCGGCGTGGATCGCGGTCACCGGCCCGATCTCGACGAAGCGCGTGCGGCGCGCGATCGTGCGCGGGTCGGCGGCGGGTGACCGGCCAGGCGGCGTGCGAGGCGAACGCGTGCGCGGGCTGGGCGAGCTGCAGGCCGAAGCGCTCGGCGACGAGCACGAACGCGTCGAGGAAGCCGGCGGGGAGGACGACGTCGTCGTCGACGATGCAGCAGCCAGTCGGCTGCCGGGGCGGATGCGCGGCGAGCGTGTCGCGCAGGTTCGCCCACTTGCCGAGTCCGGGCGTGCCCGGTCGGAGGTGGAGCTCGACGTCGTGGCGCGAGCGCTCCAGCTCGGCGCGGATCGCCTGCGTGATCGCGGCGTTCTGCGGCCGCGCGACGCCGGCGACGAGCACGTGCCGGCGCGGCGCGTCGGCCGCCGCGCGCCGCACCGTCGCGCGCTCCGGCGGAGCGTGAGGACGTCGGCCGCCGCGTCGCGCGCCCGGCCGGCGAGCAGCGCCGCGCCGCCCGAGGTCCCTGACCGGCCCGAGAGGTAGTCGGCGCCGCCGCCCGCGCCGCCGCGGCGCCTGCCGCGCCGCCGCCGCCGTCGCCGCGGTCTCGCCGCCGCGCGAGCGCCTCGCGCAGCCGGCCCGCGGTCTGCGCGGTCAGCACGATCCCGTTGCCGCAGCGGTAGCGGCCGGTGTGCCAGACGCAGCCCGCGAGCGTGCGCAGCTCGCCGCCGAGCCCGGCGCGGTGCCCTTCGCCTCGTCGAAGCGGCGCGAGTGGCGCCCGCGGTGCCAGGCGGCGCGCGAGAGCCCGCCGATGCGCGCGTCGGCACCGGTGCGGCGGTGGTCGACGCCGGCCGCCGCGACGTAGCGGATCCGGCCGCCCGCCGCGCGCAGCCGGCGCTCCCACTCCTCCTCGTCGCCCGGGCCCGGACAGCGCGGGGTCGAACGGCCCGACCCGCTCGAGCGCCGCGCGGCGCAGCGCCAGGTTCGCGCCCCACACGAGCTCGGCGTCGCGGTCGGCCGGGCCGAGGTCGAGCGTCGTGACCGGCGGCGGCTCGCGCCCGCACGCGTGCAGGTTCGTCCCCTCCAGCCGCGCGCGGATCGGGCCGCCGAACGCCTCGTGCCCGGGATGCGCGGCGGCGGCGGCGAGCAGCGCGGCGAGCCAGCCCGGCCACGCGGCGACGTCGTCGTCGAGGAAGCAGAGCAGCTCCGCGCCGGCGGCCTCGATCGCCGCGTTGCGCGCGACGTTCAGCCCGCGCGGCTCGCCGAGCGCGACGTAGCGCGCGCCGTGTCCGGCCGCCAGCCGCTCGGTCTCCGGGTCGGCGGCGTCGTCCTCCACGACCACGATCTCCGCGCCGTGCGCGGTCGCCTGGCCGGCCACGGACGCGAGCGCCACGGCGAGGTAGGCGCGCCGGTTGCGGGTCGGGAAGAGGATCGAGGCGGTGGGAGCCACGGCGGCGACGAGCTTAGGACCGTACTCTCGAGCGCACGACAGGAGGAGCGATGCTCGACCACATCGGAATCAGCGTCAGCGACTACGAGCGGAGCAAGGCGTTCTACGAGAAGGCGCTCGCCCCGCTCGGCCTGAAGCTCCTGATGGAGCCGGCGCCCGGCATCGGAGGCTTCGGGAACGGCCAGAAGCCGTTCTTCTGGATCAGGGCCCGCGGCGCGGCGCAGACCGGGATCCATGTCGCGTTCGAAGCCGACGATCGGGGACCGTCGACGCGTTCCATGCCGCGGCGCTCGCGGCGGGCGCGACCGACAACGGCGCGCCGGGCGTGCGCGAGATCTACCACCCGACCTACTACGGCGCCTACGTGCTCGACCCCGACGGCAACAACGTCGAGGCGGTCTGCCACACGCCGGCGTAGCTTGATCCTCCTGCTCCACAACCGCTACCGCGTGCCCGGCGGGGAGGAGCGGGCGGTCGAGGACCTCGCGTGGCTGATCCGCACGGAGCTCGGCGAGGAAGCGGAGGTGCTGGAGCGCGACTCGGCGACGCTGGGCCGCGCGCGCGCCGCGCTCGGGCTGCTGCGCGGCGGGCTCGCACCCGACGACGTCGCCGCTGCCGTTCGCCGCACCGGCGCGCGCGTCGTGCACGCGCACAACGTGCAGCCGTCGCTCGGCTGGCGCGCGCTCGCCGCGGCGCGCGCCGCCGGCGCGCGGGTCGTGCTGCACCTGCACAACTACCGGCTCGTCTGCGCGGTCGGCACGTGCTTCACGCGCGGCGAGGACTGCACGCGCTGCCACGGCCGCAACACCTGGCCGGGCGTGCGGCTGAACTGCCGCGGCGGCTCGCGCGCGGAGGCGGCCGCGTACGGCGCGGGCCTCGCGCTGTGGCAGCGGCGGCTGGCGGACAGCGCCGACGCGTTCGTCGTGCCGAGCGCGTTCGCGCTCCAGCGGCTCGAACCGCTCGGCGCGCCGCTCGGCGGGCGCGCGCGCGCGATCCCGTCGGTCCAGCGCGACGTTCGCCGACCGCTCTCGCGCCGGCGAGGGCGAGTACGCGCTCTACGCCGGGCGGCTGGCGGAGGAGAAGGGCGTCGCCGACGCGATCGCGGCCTGCCGGCTGGCGGGCGTGCCGCTCGTCGTCGCGGGCGACGGCCCGCAGGCGGCGGCGCTGCGCGCCGCCGCGCGCGCCGACGTCCGCTTCACCGGCCGCGTCGACGCCGCCGAGCTCGCCGCGCCTGCGCGCCGGCGCCGCGCTCGCGCTCGTCCCGTCCCGCTACGAGGAGATCCTCCCGCTCGCCGCGCTGGAGGCGATGGCGGCCGGGCTGCCCGTCGTCGCGTCGCGCGCGGGCGGGCTCGCCGAGATCGTGCCGGAGGCCGGGCTCCACCCGCCGGGCGACGTGCCCGCGATGGCGGAGCGCATCCGCGCGCTCTGGCGCGACGGCGCCGCCGGCGAGGCCGCGCTCGCCATCGCGCGCGAGCGCACCGCGCCCGCCGTGATCGCCGCCGCGCTGCGGCCGGTCTACGACGGCTCCTAGACTCCCACGCCGCATGCGGGCACTCGTCACCGGCGGCGCCGGGTTCATCGGATCGCACCTCGTCGACGCGCTGCTCGCCCGCGGCGATGACGTCTCCGTCGTCGACGACCTCTCCTCCGGCCGGCGCGAGCAAGTACCCGACGGCGTCCCGCTCCATGTGACCGACATCGCGGCGATCGGCGCCGCGATGGAGCAGGAGCGGCCCGACGTCGTGTTCCACCTCGCCGCCCAGGTCGACGTGCGCAAGTCGGTCGCCGACCCGGCGCACGACGCCCGCGCCAACGTCGCCGGCACCGCCGCCGTGCTCGAGGCCGCCCGCGCGTCCGGCGCCCGGCGCGTCCTGCTCGCCTCGACCGGCGGAGCGCTCTACGGCGAGTCGGTGCCGCTGCCGACTCCCGAGGACGCGACGCTCGCGCCGTTCTCCCCCTACGGCGCGAGCAAGGCGGCGGCGGAGACCTACCTCGCGCTGTACACGCGCCTGCACGGCCTCTCGACGATGTCGCTGCGCTTCGGCAACGTCTACGGCCCGCGCCAGGACCCGCACGGCGAGGCGGGCGTGATCGCGATCTACGCGGGCGCGAAGGTCGACGGCCGCCGCGCCACCGTCTACGGCGACGGCACCCAGACGCGCGACTACGTCTACGTCGGCGACGTCGTGTCCGGCTTCCTCGCCGCCGCGGAGTCCGACGCGACCGGCGCCGTGAACATCGGCACCGGAGTGGAGACGAGCGTGCTCGAGCTGACCGACGCGATCGGAGTCGAGCCCGAGTTCGCGCCGGCGCGCAAGGGGGAGATCGCGCGCTCCTGCCTCGACGTGAGCCGCGCCGCCGAGCTGCTCGGCTGGCGCGCCGAGGTGCCGCTGGACGAGGGCCTGCGAAGGACGCTCGTGGCCGCCAGCGCGGCGACGTAAGACTCGAGCCTGTGGCCACGACCCGCACGTTCTCGTTCCGCGCCGACGCGGACTTCGGCGAGCGACACGACCGAGCGCTCGCCGAGCTCGAGCGGCTGCGCCGGGAGCGCCCGCTGCTGGCCGAGAGCGTGCGCCACGACTTCGATGTGCGGCTGGCCGACGCCCAACGGCGCCGCCTGGCCAGCCGCGGGGAGCGGCTCCGCGCGACCTTGCATGCGTTCGTAGCCGCCGTTGAATCGGCGGTCGCCGACGAGCATCTGCTGGATCGCTCGCCCGAGGCTCCGGATGACGACGAGCTCGCAGCTGCGCGCGCCGCGGCCGACGCGGCGGCGTCCCGGTACGACGCCGAGTCATGATCGTCGACTCCGTGGTTCGAGCTGCCGCGCGTCGGCCGCAAGCCCCGGCGTCGTGTGCTCGCCGCGGCGGTCAACCCTGCGCCTGATTCCGGTCGTGGCGCGCATCACGATCGCGCACTTCCGACGGCCGTGTGCCTCGACGCCGGCGATGTCGAAGGTCCGCCCGAGGATTGCTTCGCGCTCGCGCACGATCTCTTTCTCGCCGGGCCTGCGGCGCCCGCGCTCGAACCTGCCGGACGCCTCAGCGCCCTGAAGCTCGTCGAGCTGCGCCAGGCGCTGGCGTGGACGTTCTCCCTCGCTGACTGACGCCGGCGGCTACGCCTTCTTGAGGATCTTGAGCGCCACGAGCTGCTTGAGGATCTCCTTGTAGTTCTCCTTGATCAGCGCGGCGACCGCGTCGACCAGCGACGACTGCGTCGGATCGGTGCCCGCGCCGACGCGCTTCTTGATCAGCGCCGTGCCCTCCGGCGTGGGGCGCGGCGTGTACGCCCACACCCGCGCGAACGCGGCCGGGACGTCGACCGGGCCCATCAGGCCGTGGACCGAGAGGACGTTGAGTTGGGACTGCGCGACCGCTCGCCGAGCGATCTTTCGCGTCGCGTCGTTGAGCGTGTCGTCGCCCGACAGGTTCCACGAGTCGCCGCGCGCGTTCTTCACCGGGACGCCGCCGGGCTCGCGGTTGAGCGTGGTGTGCACGGCGAGCGCGATCGCGTTCGACACGAGGTCCGGCTTCTGGACGTGGATCCCCTGCAGCAACGACGAGAAGCGGCTGGCGGAGTCGATGTTCGGACGGAACACGCCGAGGCCTTTGTACTCGACGGTCTCGTGCTCGGAGAACTGCTTCTCGACGTCGCCGACGAAGCTCTTCTTCGCGACCGCGTCGAAGAACTTCAGCGCGTCGCCGGCGAACTCGCCCTTGCTGTTCGCCGGAATCATCTTCTTGAACTTCTCCATCACGTCGCGCTTGTTGATCAGGTGGCCGGCGGCGAACGCATCGGTGAGGAAGTGGTCGGCGAACGAGTTGATCGCGAGCGCGCGGTCGAGGTCGCCGCGGTGGGAGGCGTTGAGCGCGGCCTCGTGGTGGCGCTCCCACTCCGCCTTGTGGTCGGGGCTGGCGACGCCGCTCGGCGGCACCAGCGTGGCGTCGGGCGGCGCGAAGTGCGTCTCGTTCGACTGGGCGAGATCGAGGTAGCGCCCGTCGGTGGCGGCCTGCCATTGATCGGTCGTCACGCGCGCCCCGCCGACGTCGGACTTGACCAGCTCGGACAGCTTGTCGAGCTTGGCCTTCGACGTGCCCGCCATCTCGTCCGGGTCCTTGAAGAAATCGCCCATCGCGATGCCGACGCCATAGCTCATCGTCGTCTTGCCGACCACGAAAGTCAGCTCGTCGGCCTTGAGCGCGCGCTCGATCGCCGCGTTCAGGACCGGCGGGATCTTGACCGTGGCGCCCGCCTCGAAGCCGACGACCGTGCCCACGCCGCCGCCGGCGCGCGGCCACCGCCGCAGCAGGCTGGGATTCGCGGCCTCGAGCTGCTTGGCCGTCAAGCCGAACTTCGACGCGATGCCCGGGAGCGTGTCGCCGCGCTTGACCGTGTAGGTGAATCCGCGCTGCTCGGCCACGAGCGCGCGCAGCTCGTCCCCGGCCTTCCCCAGCGTGTAGTGCTCGCCGGCCTCGTAGCGCGCCAGGATGCGACGCCTGAGCGCGCGCCGCACCGCGCGGTTGCCGGCCGCGCGCTGCAGCGCGCGCACGCCTTCCGGCGTGGAGAGACCCGGCGGCGCCGCGGCCGCGGCGGCCGCCGGCGCGGCCGGCCGCCTTTCCTGCTCGGAGCGCTCCCGCATCCTGCGGGCGATTGTGCCGGATGGGGAGCTAGAGCTGTTGAACCTTGGCGTCGCGCAACTCGCGCGTCACGCCGCGGAGGTCGAGCACGGCCGGCGACCGCTCCACGACCGCGCCGTGGTCGACGCCGGGATGCGCCGTCACGATCACCGCGAGGTCGGTTTCGCCGCCCGAGCTCCGCGCTGCGCAGCCCGAACTGCGGCAGCTCCGGGACGTGCGGATCGTGGTAGGCGACGTCCCCGCCCCGCGCGAGCAGCAGCTCGATGATCTTCAGCGCCGGCGACTCGCGCAGGTCGCCGACGCCGCCCTTGTACGACACGCCGACGATCAGGATCCGCGACCCGCGCACGGGCTTGCCGGCATCGTTGAGCGCGCGCTCGATCTTCTCCAGGCAGAAGTACGGCATCTGCTTGTTGACCTTGCCGGCGAGCTCGATGAACTCGGTGACGAGGTCGTACTCGCGCGCCTTCCACGTGAGGTAGAACGGGTCGACCGGCAGGCAGTGGCCGCCCATGCCCGGCCCGGGCTCGAAGCGCATGAAGCCGAACGGCTTGGTCGCGGCCGCGTCGACGACCTCCCAGATGTCGATCCCCATCCGGTCGGCGAGCATCGCCAGCTCGTTGACGAGCGCGATGTTGACCGAGCGGAAGATGTTCTCCAGCAGCTTCGCCATCTCGGCGACCTCGGGGGTGGAGACCGGCACGAGCTGCTCGCAGACGCGCCCGTAGACCTCGAGCGCGCGCTCCGTGCACGCCGGCGTGAGGCCGCCGACGACCTTCGGCGTGTTGCGCAGCGTGTAGTCCGTGCGGCCGGGGTCGACGCGCTCGGGCGAGAACGCGAGCGCGAAGTCCTCCCCGGCGACCAGCCCGGACTCCCCCAGCAGCGGCACGAGGTGGTCGCGCGTGGTGCCCGGGAACGTCGTCGACTCGAGCACGACGAGCTGGCCGCGCGCGAGCACGCCGGCGAGCGTCCGGGCGGCGCCGAGCAGCGGGCCGAGGTCGGGCTCGCGGTTGCGGTTGAGCGGCGTGGGGACGCAGACGAGGATCGCCTCGGTGGTGTGGAGGTCGACGGCGCGGGTCGTGAACTCGATCCGCTCGAGCAGCGGCGCCAGCCGCTCCGACGGGATGTCCTCGATGTGCGAGCGGCCCTCGCGCAGCGACGCCACCTTGCCGGCGTCGACGTCGACGCCGATCACGTCCTCGCCCGCCTCGGCGAACGCGACCGCCAGCGGCAGCCCGACGTATCCCAGCCCCACGATTCCGATGCTCATGGCGCGTTACGGTAGCGGCGCAAGCGCGGTGCTCGCGCGGTTATACTGCGGGTATGACTCAGCGCGTGGGAGCGAAGGGCCAAGTCGTCATTCCCAAGGGCATCCGTGATGAGCTCGGCCTCCAGCCGGGCACGGAAGTCGACTTCGAGCGTGATGGCGAAACCGTCCGAATCCTCGCGGCAGGGACGGCGGCGACGCGCGGGCTGCGCGGTCGCTACTCCGGCAGCGGGTTGACCGCTGCGCTGCTCGCCGATCGCGAGCGCGAACCTCGGTGAGTGTGTGTCTCGACTCCTGGGCCGTTTTGGCCTGGCTCGATGGCGAGGAGCCTGCCGCAACGGTGGTGCAAGACGCGTTCGGCGCCGGCCGTCCCTGGATGAGCTGGATCAACGTCGGCGAAGTCGCATATCAGGTCGAACGTCGCCACGGCGCTGATGAGTCGGCGCTCGTCGTGCGTCGGCTGCGCGCGGTGCTCGCGCTTGACCCCGTGACGCCGGACCGGGTGCTAGGCGCCGCGCACATCAAGGCTGCGCATCCGATCGCGTTCGCAGACTCTTTTGCGGCTGCGACCGCCGCGGCCCGTGACGCGATCCTCCTCACCGGCGACCCAGAACTACTCGACCGCGACCTCGGATGCCGCGTGCGGGACCTCCGGGCCGCATTCCCGGACTGACCGGACCATCATGCGACGACCAGCTGGGCCAGCTCGCATTCACGTGCCAAGCGGGTGTCGGTGGTCAGCAGCACCAACGAGCCGAGCGCGACAGCCAGCTCCGCGTCGAGCAGTCGCAGTCGTTCGCGAGCGTTCCAGGCGCCGGACAGCAGCTCGACAAGCGGATGGCGCGCGATCGGCGCCGCGCCCACCGGGTCAAGTGCTCGGCGAGGCGTCGAGGTGCGTTAGCACATCGATGCGACCGTGACCGCGGGCTGCGCGGGCGAGGCGCAGGTCGGTGGTGAGAAGCGGCTGGGTCGTCGCTTCGGCCAGCGCCACGAAGATGCCGTCGTCGATCGCGAGGTTGTCGCGTAGCTGCCAGGCGCGGACGACTAGCGGCTCGACGCAGGTCTCCTCCACGCCGAGGTCGAAGAAGTCCGCGAGCGCGGCTTCCGCGGCACGGCGCGAGAGCGCGCCCGCGCCGACCTTGGCTCGCAGCACGCGACCAACCTCGACCCACAGGCTGGCCGGAGCCAGCAACGGCGGCTCGGGGTCGAGTAGAAGCGTTTGAAGAACGCGTCCCGGCTCGGTGTCGAGCACCAGGTCGAGGCACGCGGAGCTATCCAGGACCATCAGCGGCGCGGTCGCGCATCCGGCGCACCACGTCGGCCAGCGGCTCGCTGAGCCGCGGATGCCCTCGCGTGGCGATGCGCTCGAACAACTCTTTGCGAGAGGGCCGCGCCGCGGCGCGGTCGAGCTCCTCCCGGACGAGGTCCGACAGGGACCGCCCCTCGCGCGCCGCACGCGCCTTGAGTGCCCGGTGCGTTGCCTCGCTGAGATTTCGGACCTGGAGGTTCTGGCTCATGCATCGCGCAACATAGCATGCACGGTGCACTACACTTCGTAGGCTGCGAGCTGGCGGCGCGTCTCGGCGCGCATGTCCGCGCCGTCGCGGTAGGCGGCGTACCAGGCGACCGTGGCGTCGATCGCCGCCTCGAGGTCCCAGCGCGGCGCCCAGCCGAGCCGCTCGCGCGCGCGGGTGCTGTCGAGCCGCAGTGCCGGCGCCTCGCCGCGGCTCGTCCGCGGCGCGGACTTCGCAGCCCGCCCGGCCAACGCTCCGCGACGCGCTCGACCAGCCAGCCGACGGGGCGGGCATCCTCGGCGTCCGGACCGAAGTTCCACCCCGACGCCGCGTCCGGCTCGCCCGCGAGCAGCGCCTCCGCCACGCGCAGGTAGCCGTCGAGCGCGCACAGCACGTGCTGCCACGGGCGCACTGCGTCGCGTGCCCGCAGCGACACCGGCTCGCCTGCCAGCGCCGCGCGCATGCAGTCGGGCAGCAGCCGGTCGGCCGCCCAGTCGCCGCCGCCGATCACGTTGCCGGCGCGCACCGTCGCGATCGGCAGCCCGAGCGCGCGGTACGCGGCGGCGACGTGCTCCTGCCCTGCCTTCGAGGCCGAGTAGGGATCGTTGCCGCCGAGCGGGTCGTCCTCGCGGAACGCCTCGCCGCGGCCGTCGTTGCGGTACGCACTTGTCGCTCGTCACGACGACGACCGCGCGCGGCTCGGCCTCCACGCGCACCGCTTCCAGCACCTTGGCCGTGCCGGTGACGTTGATCGTGAACGACTCGACCGGCTTGCTCAGCCCGCGGCGCACGAGCGACTGCGCCGCCATGTGGATCACGACGTCGGGCCGCGCCCGGGCGACCGCGGCGCGCACCTCGCTCTTGGAGCGCACGTCGCCGCGCACCTCGCCGGCCATCCCGTCGGCGACGTCGGCGACCTCGTACAGCGACGGCTCGCTCACCAGCCCCGAGCTGAAGCCGTGCACCTCGGCGCCGAGCGACTGCAGCCACAGCGCCAGCCAGGCGCCCTTGAAGCCCGTGTGGCCGGTGAGCCACACGCGCCGGCCCTGCCAGACGGCGGGGTCGGGCATCGGCGCTCAGCGCGAGAGCAGCTTGAGGTCCGCGTCGACCATCAGGCGGATCAGCTGCTCGAAGTTCGTGCTCGGCTCCCAGCCGAGCACGCGCTTGGCCTTGGCCGGGTCGCCGACGAGCAGGTCGACCTCGGCGGGCCGCTTGAACGCGTCGTCGATCTTCACGTAGGGCTCCCAGTCGAGCCCGACCTGGTCGAACGCGACCTCGACGCAGCGGCGCACCGTGTTCGTCTCGCCCGTGGCGATCACGAAGTCCTCGGGCGTGTCGAGCTGGAGCATCAGCCACATCGCCTCGACGTAGTCCTTGGCGTAGCCCCAGTCGCGGCTGCGCGTCGAGGTTGCCGAGCCGCAGCTCGTCGCGCTGGCCGAGCTTGATCGCCGCCGCGTGCCAGGTGATCTTGCGCGTCACGAACTCCAGCCCGCGGCGGGGGCTCTCGTGGTTGAACAGAATTCCGGAGCATAGGAACAGGTCGTACGACTCGCGGTAGTTGACCGTGATGAAGTGGCCGTAGGCCTTGGCCACGCCGTACGGGGAGCGCGGGTAGAACGGCGTCGACTCGGTCTGCGGCGTCTCGAGCACCTTGCCGAACATCTCGCTCGAGCTGGCCTGGTAGAAGCGCGCCTCGGGGCGGACCTCGCGCAGCGCCTCGAGCAGCCGCGTGACGCCGACGCCGGTGAACTCCGCGGTCAGCGTCGGCTGGATCCAGGAGACCGCGACGAACGACATCGCGGCGAGGTTGTAGACCTCGTCGGGCTTCGCCGCGCGCAGCGTGTCGACGAGCGAGCGCTGGTCGAGCAGGTCGCCCTGGTGCAGCGTGATGCGGTCGCGCAGGTGCTCGATCCGGTCGAACTTCTCGGTCGAGGCGCGGCGGACCATGCCGTGGACCTCGTATCCCTTCTCCAGCAGCAGATCGGCCAGGTAGGAGCCGTCCTGCCCGGTGATGCCGGTGATCAGGGCGCGCTTCATCTGCCTCCGGAGGCCTCGTTCGGAACGCGCAGCGGCTCGCGCTCGTCCTCGGTGTCCGCGCGCCCGTTGCCGGGCGGCAGCTCCGGGAGTGGCCGACCGAACCCGAGGCCGCCCAGGCCGTCTGCCGCGACCCGGCGGCCGGTGTCGACGAGCCCGCCCAGTGCGACCGCGAGCGCGCCCAGCAGGCCGATGTAGACGCCGATCTGCGAGCTGATCGGGTCAGCGATGTCGGGCGGGTCGACGATCCGGCGCACGATGAGCGCCGCCAGCACCAGGCCGAGCGCGGTGCGCGCGAGCAGGACCCAGCGCACCTGCGGGACGAGTGCCGTCACAAGCGTCAGCACCGCGCCCACGAGGATGATGATGCGCAGCCGCGGGAACGTGTCCCAGCCCGTGGAGGTGGTGGTGATCCCGGACTCGCGGTCGACGTGGTACCAGACCAGGAACAGGGCGACGATCAGCAGCGCGGCGCCCACGGCGCTCAGGATCCGTCCGACCATCGGATTGAGCATCAGTGATGACCTCCCGTCGAAGAAGCGTTCGAGCCTAGCGAGGCGATCTCCGGGTTCTGCTCGCGCAGCCACGCCGCCGTCTGGGCGATCCCCTCGCGCACGCCGATCCGCGCACGCCAGCCGAGCAGCCGCTCGGCCTTCTCCACGGACGGCCAGCGCCGTTGGACGTCGACCTTGAAGCTCGGCAGGTGCTCGAGCTCGAGGTCGGCGGGATCGTTGCCGGCCGCCTCCCAGCAGAGCGCGGCGATCTCCGCGACGGTCAGCTCCTCGCTCGCGGAGATGTTGAAGTCCTCGTTCAGCCCGTTCGGGTGCGCGGTCGCGGTCACGATCCCGTCGGCGATGTCGTCGACGTGCGTGAGCGTGCGCGTCTGCTCGCCGGAGCCGAAGATCTGCAGCGGGGCCTGCCCGGCGAAGCGACTTGGTGATCAGGTCGGGCACGGCGTGCGCGATGCCCGGCTCGGCGTCGGGCAGCTCGCCCGGGCCGTAGGCGTTGAACGGGCGGCAGATCGTGTACGGCAGCCCGTGCTCGTCGTGCGCCGCGCGGCAGTAGATCTCGCCGGTCAGCTTCGAGAAGCCGTAGGCGGAGCAGCGGGAACGGGCAGCGGTCGATGTAGTCCTCGGGCGTCGGGAACTCCTCCGCGCGCTCGAACACCATCGACGAGGAAACGTACGTGAAGCGCTCGACGCCCTCCTCCAGCGCGGCGCGGAAGACGCCGTTGTAGAGCGCGTTGTTGACCTCGGTGAGCGTGTACGGGAGCTTGTGGAAGTTCGCGATCCCGCCGACGATCGCGGCGAGATGGATCACGTGCGTGCAGCCGGCGATCGCCGTGCGCGCCTCGTCGAGCTCGCGCAGGTCGCCGGTGTGCACCTCGCAGCCCTCGCGCATCCACGCGGGCGCGGGCCGCTGGTCGGAGACGCGCACCTCCCAGGCGGGGTCGCGCAGCAGCCGGCGCACGACGGCCGCGCCGATCGTGCCGGCGCCTCCGGTGACGAGGATGCGGTTCATCGAGCGCTGAGCGCGGCGACTTCGGTCGCGTAGGCGAACACCTGCGCGGCGCCGAACGCGTTCCAGGGGTCGACGACGAGGCAGTCCGGCGACGCGGTTCGCGCGATCGTCGCGAGCGCCCCGGCGTTCGAGTAGGCGGAATGGTTCGTGGCGACGACGACGACGTCGGCGCCGGCCACGGCGTCCTCGAACGTCGCGGTCGGCGTGGCGACGACGGGGTCGTGCACCTCGACGTCGGCCAGCTCGCGCTCGAGCAGCCGGATCAGCTTGTGCGAGAGCGAGTCGCGCTCGTCGTCCGTGTCGCCCTTGAACGCCAGCCCGAGCACCGCGACCTTGCGCTCGCGCAGGTCGCCGAGCCGCCGCTTCACGCCCTCGACCAGGAACAGCGGCACGCTCTCGTTGACGCGCGAGACGCCGAGCAGCATGCCCGGCGCGTTGGAGCGCTCCTCGCTGAACGCGAAGTCCTTGCGCAGGCAGGTGCCGGCGGTGAAGCCCGGCTGCGCGATCCCGCCGCGCGGATAGTCGCGGTTGATCAGGTCGATCACCTCGAACACGTTCGCGCCGTAGCGCTCGCAGTCCATCATCAGCAGGTTCGGAAGCGCGAACGTCGCGTAGCGCAGGATGTTCGCCCAGATCTTGGCCAGTTCGGCCTGCACGGGCGTCGTCTGCACGATCGGAGCGCCGAGCGGCTCGAACAGCCGCGCCGCGCGCTCGCCCGAGCCCTCGCCGACGCCGCCGACGATGCACGGCAGCGTCCCGATCTCGGCCATGAAGCGATCGGCGGCGATCCGCTCGGGCACGTGCGCGACGAAGATGTCCTCGCCGACTCGGAAGCCGCGGTGCTTCTCCAGGTAGCCGGCGACGAACTCGGTCGTGTCCGGCGCGACCGTCGAGCGCAGCACCAGCAGGTGACCGTTTCGCAGGTGCGGCAGCAGCGCGTCGAGCACCGTGCGGATGTCCGACATGTCGATCTCGATGTGCGAGAACGACGGCGTCCCGAGCGTGAGCACGATCGCGTCGGCCTCGCGCGGCGTCCGCGGCGCGCTCGGACAGCGACAGGCGGCCCGCGTCCAGCACCCGCTGGAGCGGCGCCTCGGTGTCCGGGCTCCTTGAACGGCATGCGGCCGTCGCGGACCGTGGCCAGCCGGTCGCCGTCCTTGTCGACGCCCAGCACGGAGAGCCCGTGGTCGGCGAACGTGATGGCGAGCGGGAGGCCGACGCGGCCCAGCCCGATCACCGCGACGTCGTAGGACATGGGCGATCAGCCTA
>CAWIGP010000008.1:0-133686 GCA_963835735.1 uncultured Solirubrobacteraceae bacterium | reverse complement strand
GTGAGGCGAGAGGCGGTAGTTGACATTGACGACGACGTAGCCGGCAGCGGTCAGCGCGCGCGCCTTGTACTGCTCGAAGGACTCCTTGCTGCCGAGCGACCATCCGCCGCCGTGGACCATGACGACCACCGGCCGGGGCGTGCTCGACGGCGTGTCCGGCACGTGGACGTCGAGCGCGTTGAGCGAAGCCTCGGGCGGTGGCGAGCCGCGGTCGTAGCTGATGTCGGGTGTCGTGGTGGCAAGCGCGAGCCCGGCGACGACGAGCGCCGCGGTTCCCGCGCCACCCAGAACGGAGCTCAGACGACGTCTCGTTTCATGCACAAGCGCCATCGTCCCAGCACTCGTCTGCGCGGAGGTGCCGCCGTTCGGGCATTACCCGAGACGAACGTGCCCGTCACCCATGCCCGAGTGTGCGAGGCGACGGCCATCACACCCGGACGACGTCCAGGCCTGGCAGACCCTCGAAGTCGACGTCCTGGGTGTAGACCTCGGCGGCGTGCGCCTTCGCGGTCGCCGCGATCCACGCGTGCTGGATATTGAGCCGGCGGCCGGACCGCCGTGCGAGAGCCACAAGCTCGGCGAACGCCGAAGCGACCGGCTCGTCGATCGGAACGGCAACGTAGGTCTCGTTCAGCGCGCGCAAGGTCGCCAGCCGGCGCGTCCGAGCGTTCTCGGAGGCCGCCAGATGGACGCCGAGCTCGAGTTCCGCGAGCGTGACCACGGAGACCGCGGCCTCGGCCGGCAGCTCGGCTGTCGACAGCGGACGACCTTGCTCGTCGGCGATGAACACCGAGGTGTCGAGGATGCCCCTCACAGCTCGTCGACCGTGTCCGGCAAGGCCTCGGCGAGTTCGCGCGCCAGCGCCGGGTCTGCCTGCACCAGGCTGTCGATCACGCGCCGGCGGGGCACCCAGGTCGTCCGCGCCGGCAACGGCACGAGCTCAGCCACCGGCCGGCGGTCGACGGTGACGCGCAGTGACTCTCGTCGGTCATGCCGCGGCCGTAGCATATGAGCTACGGCGTCAGCAGCGTGCGCGCGGCTGCTTGGCGTCCGCCGGAAGGCAGAGCTCCTTAGGGCTCGGGATCTTGTCCCTCTTGAGGTCGTAGCGGAGGACCCTGCCGATGAAGCCCTTCTTGGTGATGCGCACCTCGAGCCGCTGGCCCGCGCGGAACCTGCGCTGCTTCCTGCGCTCCGCCTGCGACGGCTTGAGCTCCTTGAACAGAGTGATGCTGCCCTTGCGCCGCTTCTTCGACGCCTTGCGCTTGAACGGGCACTTCTCGGCCCGCCCGCAGCGCAGCTCGACCTTCCCGCCCTTGGGCACGCCGGTGACCTGGAGGCGGAGCAGGAAGATCTCCTTGCCGCGCACGCCCCAGGTGACGCGCACCTTCGAGCGGATCACCTTCTTCGCCGGCCGAGTGGGCGGCGGGGGCGGTGGGGGCGGCGTGACGAGGATCGAGCGCGTGTCGGAGCTCGCATTGCCGGCGCCGTCGGCGGCCGTGACGGTCGCGGCGAAGGCCCCGGGGGAGCCGAACGTGTGCGTGACCGCCTCGCCGAGCGCGGTCCCGCCGTCGCCGAAGGCCCAGCTCAGGGAGACCGGGGACCAGCGGTCGGTCGCGGTGGCGGCCATCGCGACGGGCTGACCGAGCGTTCCGGAGCTCGGGACCGTCAGGGCGGTCAGCGTCGGCGCCGCCGCGTCGAACGCGCTCACCTGTGCCGCCCAGCGATCGCCGGGCGTCGACGAGCGGAAGGCCCAGCCCACGAGGACGTTGCCCTCGTCGTCGGCCGCGAGCGCCGGGAGCAGCGACGACCCGCCCGCCGGGGAGATCGGCTGGACCGCGCCGAACGCGCCGCCGGGCGGACGCCGCGTGAGCAACGTCTGTACCTGGTCGGTGAGCGGCGTGAAGACGGCGGTAGCGGTGCCCGCGCGGTCGATCGCGACCCTGGGGAAGACGTTGTCGTCGGTCGGCGGCGAGATCGGCTGGGCGGCGCCGAAGCTGCCGCCCGCCGGCCGTGCCGCGCCTTTCACGACGCAACTGCCCCCGGCTTCGGGACAGGCGCGGAAGACGAGCACGGCTGTGTTGGAGGCGTCAACCGCAAGGCTCGGAGCGACACTGTCGTCGTCGGTGTCCGAGACGTCGTCGACGCCGGCGGATAGGCCGCCTGCCGCGGTCAGGAAGCGGGACTGCACGAGCGTGCCCTCGGCGACGACGCGGGCCCAGGCCACGGTCGCCACGCCGCTTGGGTCCACGGCGACGTCGGGGTCCCTGGCGTCCTGTCCGGCGGTGCCGGTTCCGGACAGGTCCCGTACGGATGCGAACGCTGCCTGGCCCGCCGGTCGCACGCGTGCCTGCACCCGGTCGACCGTTCCGTCGTTCCGCGCCCACGTGGCCGCCGCGGCGCCGGCGTCGTTCACGGCCACGCGCGGGTTCTGGGCGTCCGCGCCGGCCGCAGAGAGCGTGAGCGCCGGGCCGAACGGCCCGCCCGGCTGCCGTGTCGAGGACTGGATGACCGTGTTGGACCCGCTGCGCCGGCTCCACACGGCGACCGCGGTGCCGGCCGCGTTGATCGCGACGCGCGGCGCGTTGTTCAACGTCGGGACGCCGGTCGCGAGGTCGACGACGGCGCCGAACGCTCCACCCGCGGGCTTGATCGCCGCGCGGACCGCCCCGTCGCCGCCGTCGGCGAGCGCGGGGAACACGATCACCGCGCCGCCCTGCGCATCCAGCGCGACGTCGGGCGTCGCGCCGGCGAACGCAAACAGGTAGCACGGTTCGGTGACGCCGATGTCCTGCGGCGGCCCGAACGACCCGCCCGCCGGCCGGAACGACGCCTGCACCATCTGCGTCCCGCCGCCGGCGTTCCGGGTCCACGACACGATCGTGTCTCCGCGGGCGTTGGCGGCGACGTCGACGCCCCCGACGCCGGGCTGGCGCGAGAGGAAGTTGCAAGCGGCGGTCCCGTCGGCGGTGCGAGCCGACACGTCGGCGGGCGGCAGCGGACCGGCGGCCGTGGCGGTGCCGCCGAGCCCGAGCGCCAGCGCCAGCGCGCTCGTCAGCCCCGTCGCTTTCGAGATCCTCACACCCGAGAGACACCGAAGTAGCCGGCCTTATGCCAGCCCCAGGACCGGTCATGGCGCGGGCCCGGTCGCTGTGCGACCGTACGTCGGCGTGATCGCACGATCGTGGACCGGGCACTGTGCCGACGGCGGCGCGGCCGATCGCTACGCGCGCCATCTCGCCGACGATGTGCTCCCGGGCCTGGAGGCGATCGACGGGCACCGCGGCGCGCTGATGCTGCGGCGTGAGGACCAGCGGGGCGGCGTCGAGGTCCGCGTTGTCACGTTCTGGTCGTCGCTCGACGCGATCGACGAGTTCGCCGGACCGGAGCGCGGCCGCGCGGTCGTGGAGCCCGCCGCGAGAGCGGTGCTCGACGCCTATGACGACGAGGTGCACCACTTCGACGTGGCCATCGACACGACTCGATCGGGAGGAACGGAATGAGCGACTACGACATCCGGCTCGACGACAAGTACGGGCACCTCGCGCTGATCGACGTCGGCGCCGAGGCAGCCGCGCACGAGCCGTGGTTCAACCAGACGCTGACGAGCGTCAACGACAGCGTCGTGCGCCTCGGCGTGATCGACGGCGACTTCCACTGGCACAAGCACGACGACACGGACGAGTTCTTCCTCGTGCTCGCCGGCGAACTGCTGATCGACCTCGAGGACCGCGACACGGTCTCGCTGACGCCGCACCAGGGCTTCACGGTCCCGCGCGGCGTGGTGCATCGGACGCGCGCCCCGGTGCGGACGACGATCGTGATGGTCGAGGCCGCCGGGGTGTCGCCGACGGGCGACTGACCTCCCGCGGGGTTGCACCCGCCGCGCGGATCGCAGAGGATCGGCGCAGTGGCCCTGCTCCGCTGTGTCGCCGTCGCCGTCCTCCTGCTCGCCCTGCTGCCCGGGACGGCGCTGGGCGTCGCGACCGTCGAGCTGGACGGCAACGGGATCATCTTGATCTCCGGCGACGACTTCACCGCGGAAGCGGACGATCTGACGATCTCGACGCAAGTGAACCAGCGGACCAGCACGTCATCACGAGCACCGGCGCGCACGCTCTCCTCGTCGACCTGCGGCAGCGTGCACGGACGTCGTCGACGTGCACGCTGCCCGATCGCGCCGAGCATCTCCGTCGGCTCTTCGGCGGCAACGACACGTTCACTGACGATGCGGTCGCGGTTCCGGTCGCCGTCGATCTCGGCGACGGGGACGACAAGTTCACCGCCGAACGGCGTCACGACGCCGCTCAGCGTCGCCGGCGGGCCGGGAATCGACACCATCACCACCGGCGGCGGCGGGGACGTGCTCGCCGGCGGCGACGGGAACGACACCCTCAACGGGAAGGGCGGCGTCGACGACTACTTCGGCGAGGCGCGGCGACGACACGATCGAGGCGCGCGACGGGATCGCCGAGCGGATCTCGTGCGGCGCCGGCGCGGACAAGGCATTCAACGACTTCACCGACATCATCGCCGAGTGCGAGACCGGCATCGACGGCGACGGCGACGGCTTCGGCACTGCCGTCGACTGCAACGACGCCGTCGCGCGGATCTTCCCCGGCGCGCCCGAGGTGTTCGAGAACGGCATCGACGAGGACTGCGACGGCCGCGACAACGTCAACCTCGACCGCGACGGCGACGGGTTCCTGCGCCCGGTCGACTGCGACGACGGCAACCGCGCCGTCCGTCCCAATGCCCCCGAGGTGCGCGGCAACCGGGTCGACGAGAACTGCGACAACCGTGCTGCGCCGTTCGCCGAGCTCGCCACGGTGGTCTCGAACCGCTGGCTGGTCAGCAGTCGATTCACACTGCTGCGCTCGCTCGTAGTGCGCAACGCGCTCGCGGGCACGCGAATCGTGCTGCGCTGCGAGGGCGGCGGCTGCCCGATCAACCGGGCCCGGCGGAGGACCGTGCCGCGCGACCTCGCGAAGGTCGTGCTGCATCGCGGCTTCGGGCGCGCGCGGCTGCAGCCGGGGGCCCGGCTGCGCCTCAGCATCACCGCGCCGGAGACGATCGGCCGCGACCTACACGTACACCGTCAAGCGCCTCGCGCTGCCCGAGAGCCGGATCGTGTGTCGCGCGCCCGGCGCGAAGAGGGGCCGGGCATGCTGAGGCGGGCGCTGCTCGCGGCCGTGCTCGCGGCACTGCTCGCGCCCGCCACGGCTGCGGCTGGGACGTTCACGGTCGACGACAACCGCGATCATGTTCAGTGGCGGCGACGCGGGGGAGGACAAGATCTCCGGGTTCGACACCGGGACCCACATCCGGTTCACCCGGTTCGGCGGCCCGCAGCCTCGGCGGCGACGTTCCCGTGCATCATCAGCAACGACCAACAGACCGTCGACTGCCCGAAGGACCGGCATCGTCGCGGTCGACCTCAACCTCGGCGCGTTCGACGACGTCGCGTCGGTCAGCTCCGCCGTCAAGGTCCCGGTGTTCTTCGACGGCGGCAACGGCAACGACGGGCTGTTCGGCGGCGGCGGCATCGACAGCTTTGACGGCGGCCCCGGCAACGACAACGTCGTCGCGCGGGACGGTCAGGCCGAGTCAGTCGAATGCGCGTCCGGCAACGACACCGCGATCACCGATGACGCCGACACCAGAGTGTCGTGCGAGCAGGTCGAAGGCGACGCGGACGGCGACGGGGTGCGCCGCCCGGCCGACTGCGACGACACGAAGCCGCAGATCCGCCCGGGCGTGCCGGACGTCCCCGACGACGGCATCGACCAGGACTGCTCGGGCGCCGACGCGACCAACCTCGACCGTGACGCCGACGGCTTCTCGCGGCCGCAGGACTGCGACGATGCGAACCCCGCGATCCGCCCGGGTGCGCGCGAGCGGGCCGGCAACGGCGTCGACGAGAACTGCGACGGCGTGATCATCCCGTTCCCGCCGCTCGCGGGATCGCTGGCGAACGAATGGCGGCTCGGCAGCTCGGGCACCCGCAACGTCGTGCTCACGGCCAAGGGCTTCCCCAAGGGCACGAGGATCAGGATGCGGTGCACGGGCGGCAACTGCGCGGTCGGGGACGTCCGCCGTCGCGTGGCCTCCAAAGGCCAGGCGGTCTCGCTCCACCGCTTCCTCGGCAATCGCTCCCTACGCGCGGGCGCCCGCGTGCAGCTCAGCTTCACGCGGCCCGGACATGTCGGCCGCGTGCTGCGCTACCGGATGCGATCGGCCGCGCTGCCGGACGTCGACATCATGTGCCAGAAGCCGGGCCGCAAAGCGCGCGACTGCTAGGCGCGCACGAGCTTCTTGTACGTGATCCGGTGCGGCCGGTCGGCCTCGGCGCCGAGGCGCTCGTGGCGGTGCTCCTCGTAGGCCTCGAAGTTGCCCTCGAACCACACGACCTGCGAGTCGCCCTCGAACGCGAGCACGTGCGTCGCCACGCGGTCGAGGAACCAGCGATCGTGGGAGATCACCACCGCGCAGCCCGGGAACGCGAGCAGTGCCTCCTCCAGCGCACGCAGCGTGTCGACGTCGAGATCGTTCGTCGGCTCGTCGAGCAGCAGCACGTTGCCGCCGCGGCGCAGCAGCTTGGCCAGGTGCACGCGGTTGCGTTCGCCGCCGGAGAGCACTCCGACCTTGCGCTGCTGGTCGGAGCCCTTGAAGTTGAACCCGGCCACGTACGCGCGCGAGGCGATCTCGCGCTCGCCGACCTTGATGTTGTCGTAGCCGTCGGAGATCTCCTCCCAGACGGACTTCTCCGCGTCGAGCGCGTCGCGTGACTGGTCGACGTACGCCAGATCCACGGTGTCGCCCAGCACCAGCGACCCCGCGTCCGGCTTCTCGTCGCCGACGATCATCCGGAACAGCGTCGTCTTGCCCGCGCCGTTGGCGCCGATGATCCCGACGATGCCCGCCGGCGGGAGCGAGAACGACAGGTCCTCGATCAGCAGCCGGTCGCCGAAGCCCTTGCGCAGTCCCTGGGCCTCGATCACCTTGTCGCCCAGCCGCTGCCCGGCCGGGATGTGGATCTGGACCTGGTCGAGCTTGACGTTGCGCTCCTCGGCGAGCAGCCGCTCGTAGTTGTTCAGGCGGGCCTTGGCCTTCTTGCGCCGGCCCTTCGGGTTCTGGCGCACCCACTCGAGCTCCGCCGCGATCGTGCGTTGCCGCGATGTCTCCTGGCGCTCCTCCTGCGCCAGCCGCACCTGCTTCTGCTCGAGCCAGCTCGAGTAGTTGCCCTTGAACGGGATGCCCTGGCCGCGATCGAGCTCGAGGATCCAGCCCGCGACGTTGTCGAGGAAGTAGCGATCGTGGGTGACCGCGACGATCGTGCCCTTGTAGTCCTCCAGGTGCTGTTCCAGCCACGCAACCGACTCGGCGTCGAGGTGGTTGGTGGGCTCATCGAGTAGCAGCAGGTCGGGCGCGGAGAGCAGCAGCCGGCAGAGCGCGACGCGCCTGCGCTCGCCGCCGGAGAGCTTCGTCACGTCGGCGTCGGCGGGTGGGAGTCGCAGCGCGTCCATCGCCTGGTCGAGCTGGGTGTCGAGGTTCCACGCGTCGGCGGCGTCGATCCGGTCCTGCAGGCGTGCGAACTCGTCGGCGGTCTCGTCGGAGTAGTTGGCCGCGAGCTCGTTGAAGCGGTCGAGCAGCGCGCGCACCTCGGCGACGCCTTCCTCGACGTTGCCGCGCACGTCCTTGTCGGCGTCGAGCTGCGGTTCCTGCTCGAGCAGCCCGACGGTCGCGCCCGGCGCGAGCTGGGCCTCGCCGCGGAACTCGGTGTCCTGCCCGGCCATGATCCGCAGCAGCGTCGACTTCCCGGACCCGTTCAGGCCGAGCACTCCGATCTTGGCGCCGGGGAAGAACGACAGCGAGATGTCCTTGAGCACCTGCTTGTCGGGCGGATGCGTCCGGCTCAACCGGTACATCGAATAGATGTATTGACTCGACATGAGGTCTAAGAGGGTAGAGGTCGATACTGGCCATCCGTCCAATGCGGGAATCCCCTGCTACGGCCGATGATCCCGCTATGAGGCCCCTGATCGGCGTCTTCACCTCTGAGCGGCATGCGGGCACGCTGGGCACGCTGCAGCGCTGTGACGAGGCCGCGCCGGCGCTCGAGCTTCGCCTCGGCGTTCCGTACCTGCGCGCGATCGAGGCCGCCGGCGGTCTGCCCGTCGTACTGGCCTGCGACGACGCGGCGCTCGCGGACGAGCTGGTTGAGCGGCTCGACGGCCTCTGCCTCGCGGGCGGGCCGGACATCGACCCGCTCGGCTACGGCGCGGGCCGGCGCCACGACAGGCTCGGGCCCACCGACCGCATCGTCGACGAGGCCGAGCTGGCGCTGGCGCGGGCCGCCGGCGCGCGCGCAATGCCGCTGCTAGGCATCTGCCGCGGCGCCCAGGCGATGAACGTGGCCCGCGGCGGCACGCTGCGCCAGCACGTCGACGGGCATCGGCAGGTCGATCCCGCAAGCGAACCTGCGCATCCCGTAACGGTCGCCGCGGGTTCGTTGCTCGCCGCCATCTGCGGCGATGACGTGCTCGACGTCAACTCCTTCCACCACCAGGCCGCCGACCGCCTCGGCGCCGGGCTGCGCGCGATCGCGACCGCGCCCGACGGCACGGTCGAGGCGATCGACGACCCGTCGCTGCCGTTCTGGCTCGGGGTGCAGTGGCACGCGGAGGCGATGGTGGAGCGGTCCGAGCACCTCGCTCTCTTCAGCGCGCTGGTCGCCGCGGCGTCGGCGCCCCGCCTCGCGCTCGCCGCTTAAGCCTCCAGCATCGTGCGCGTCGCGCTCAGGAACGCGTCCGCGCGCTCGACCGCTTCCCGAGCCTCATCCGGCGAGATCTTCGCCGCGGCGTAGTCTGCGGCCTCGCGTAGTACGCGGCCGAGACCGCGCCGGCCGGGTCGCCGTCCAGCGCCGCTCTAGCGGTCCGGAGCCGCGCCTCGGCGCTGTCGATGTACTCCTCGGAGCGAGGGCTCATGCTCCGCCGAATATGACGACCTTGTCGCGATCGACGTCCAGGATGAAGAATGCGCGGATCGCGCGGCGCTGCTCCAGCCATGCCGGGTCGCCCGTGATCACGGAGAAGAACGCGGGCTCGGCTCCCTCCGCCAGCGCCGCCTCGTAGGCCAGGTGGTGCACGCGGTCGCGCACGGCCATCGTCCCGCCGCCCTGCGCGATGACGAGCAGATCGACGTCCGATTCGGGTCGCGGCGGCTCGCCGCGCGCGCGAGACCCGTACAGCCAGACGGCCTCGAGCGCTGGACCGAGCTCCTGCTCGAGCGCGCGCGTGAAGCGCGCGATCACACGGCGCTCCGCGTCGGTCAGCGAGGTCCGGCTGAGCGTCTGCGCCACGGGACGACTGTAACGGGGAATGAGGCGGCGGCTGCCGGCGTCTCACGCGTGTGACCACCGCGTACCCGACCCACCCGTTGCGCGGCTTCGCCGGCGAGGTGTTGGCGCCCGGCGATGCCGGCTACGACGATGCACGCGCCCTGCACAACGCCGCGGTCGACCGGCGCCCCGCGCTGATCGCGCGCTGCGCGGGCCCGCACGACGTCACCGCCGCGCTGCGCCACGCGCGCCGGCACGGGCTCGCGGTGACCGTGCGCGGAGGCGGCCACGCCGCCGGCGGCTTCGCGCTCGCCGACGGCGGGCTGGCGATCGACCTGTCGCCGATGCGCGCGGTGTCCGTCGATCCCGCGCGCCGCACCGCGCGCGTGCAGGGCGGCGCCACCTGGCGGGAGCTCGACGCGGCCACCCAGGCACATGGGCTCGCGGTCACCGGCGCGCGCATGCCGTCGGTCGGCGTCGCCGGCTTCACGCTCGGCTCGGGCTCCGGCTGGCTGGAGCGCAAGCTCGGGCTGGCGGCCGACTCGCTTCGCTCGGCGCGGCTCGTCACGGCCTCCGGCGAGGTGGTGGTCGCGAGTCCCGACGAGCATCCCGACCTGTTCTGGGCGCTCCGCGGCGGCGGCCCCGGGTTCGGCGTCGTGGTCGAGTTGGAGTTCGACCTGGCGCCGGTGGGCCCGGAGGTGCTCGGCGGCATCCTCGCCTGGCCGGTCGACCGCGCCGCGGAGGTCGCCGCCACGTACGCCGAGCTGATCGCGGCCGCGCCCGACGACCTCTGCGGCGGGCTCGCGCTCCTCAGCGGGCCGCCCCTGCCGTTCGTGCCCGAGCGGCTCCAGGGCGCGCCGCTCGTCGCGAGCCTCGTGCTGTGGACGGGCGACGGCGACGCCGTGCTCCGCCCCCTGCGTGCGCTTGCCCCGCCGGTCGACGGCGTGGCGCGGATGCCCTACTCGGCGCTGCAGGGCATGTTCGAGCGCCCACTCGCCGTGCAGGAGCCGACACGCGCGCACATGGACGGTGGGTTCCTGTCCGGGCTCGGGCCCGACGTGGTGGCGGCGGCGGCCGACGTCGCGGCGCGCCGCCCGTCCCCGCTTGGCTCGATCCTGCTCCTGCCGCTCGGCGGTGCGTTCGCACGCATGCCCGAAGCCGCGACGCCGCTCGGCCGCCGCAGCGCGCCGTGGCACTGGCACGCCGGCACCGCATGGTTCGAACCCGGCGACGACGATCGCAGCCGTGGCTGGATCGGCAGCGTGGCGAGCGCGCTCCGCCCGTGGTCGGCGGGCGGGAGCTACCCCAACTTCATCGTCGAGGCCGATCCGGTGCGGCTTCGCGCCGCGTACGCGCCGCCCGTGTTCGCGCGGCTCCGCGCGATCCGCGCGGAGTGGGATCCCGGCGACGTGTTCGCCGCGGGCCACGCGATACCGCTCTGACGGATCGGTCATCCTGGAGGGTCGCGATGAGTGACTCTCTGGCCATCCGACTGCGCGGTGTCGTCAAGCGCTACGGACCGATCACCGCCGTCGACGGGCTCGACCTGGACCTGCCGTACGGCACGTGCGTCGGCCTGTTGGGACCGAACGGCGCGGGCAAGTCGACGACGATGCGGATGCTGACCGCGCAGGCGATCGCCGACGCCGGCGAACTGGAGGTGCTCGGCTACACGTTGCCCGCCGAGTCCAAGCAGGCGCGCGCGGAGTGCGGCGTCGTGCCGCAGCTCGACAACCTCGACGTGACGCTGACCGTAGAGCAGAACCTCACCGTCTTCGCGTTCCTCTACCGGCTCGGCCGGCAGGACCGCCGGGCCGCCGTCGAGCGAGCGCTGGAGATCGCCAACCTCGCCGACCGCCGTGACACGCGCGTCGACAGGCTCTCGGGCGGGATGCGGCGCAGGCTGCTGATCGCCCGCGCGCTGGTGCACCGGCCGCGGCTCGTGCTGCTCGACGAGCCGACCGTCGGCCTCGACCCGCAGGTCCGCCAGGAGCTGTGGGCGCTGATCGACCGGCTGCGCTCGGAGGGCACGTCGATCCTGATGTCGACGCACTACATCGAGGAGGCCGAGCGGCTGGCGGACTCCGTCACGATCATGTCGCACGGTCGCGCGGTCGCGATGGGCCCGCCGCAGGATCTGATCGTCGAGCACGCAGGGCGCGAGGCGGTCGAGGTCTACGGTCCGCCGGCCAGGCTGGTCGAGGTCGAGGCGGAGGCGCAGGCCGCGGGCCTGGCGACACGCCGTACCGGCACGTCGGTCGCCGTGCTGCGGATCAACGGCGACGCGCCAGCCGGCGAGCGCCGGCCGGCGAACCTCGAGGACGTGTTCGTGCTGCTGACCGGTGAGGAGATCTCATGAACGGCCGGGTGGGACGGCTCGAGCGGCCTGCGCTGCTCGGCGTGCTGATGCGGGAGATCATCAACTTCTCCTCGTACTGGCGCTCGACGACGTTCTCGGCGACGGTCGAGCCGACGATCTACCTGGTCGCGTTCGGTTTCGGCTTCGGTTCGCTCGTCTCCACCGTCGGCGGCTACGACTACGTCGAGTTCGTCGGCACCGGCACGGTCGCCACCGCGGTGCTGTTCTCGTCGGCGTTCGCCGCGATGTTCGGGACGTTCATCAAGTACAAGTTCCAGCGCACCTACGACGCGATCCTCGCCGCGCCGGTCGATACCGAGGAGCTGGTGACGGCCGAGGCGCTGTGGATCGCGTTCCGCTCCGGCGTCTACGGCTGCGTGCCGCTGCTGGTGGCGATCGTATTCGGGCTCGACCCGCGCTGGGGGATGCTGTTCGTGCCCTTCTTCGGCTGCATCGCCGGGTTCGGCTGGGCGAGCTTCGGGATCCTGGCGTCGGCGATGGCGACGTCGATCGAGAACTTCAACTACATCATCAGCGCGGGCCTGACGCCGCTGTTCCTGGTCGCCGGCACGTTCTTCCCGCTCGACCAGCTGCCGGAGTGGGCGCAGACGCTGGCGCAGTTCAACCCGCTCTACCACCTGGTCCAGCTCGTCCGCCACGCGGCGTTCGGGTTCGACGGTTGGGCGGACGCCGGACACGTGGCGGTGCTGATCGCGTTCGGCCTGCTCATGTGGCGGCTGGCGATCTGGCGCCTGGAGAAGCGGCTCGTCGATTAAGACGGTTGACTTCGC
Source organism: uncultured Solirubrobacteraceae bacterium (assembly GCA_963835735.1). Classification (GTDB taxonomy): domain Bacteria; phylum Actinomycetota; class Thermoleophilia; order Solirubrobacterales; family Solirubrobacteraceae; genus DASQMT01. Next base: position 121,199 of record CAWIGP010000008.1, on the reverse strand, counting down.
CGGCCGAGAGTAAGAGAGTCGGCTGATCCCCATCTGAGCGGCACGCTCCGCTCGCTGCCTCGCATCACGATCCCCAGGAGGACGCGAAATGTGCGCACATCGTGCACGTCGTGCGTTGGCTGCTGGCGCCATCGCGTTGTCGACCGTCGTCGTGGCCGCCCCGGCACGCGCGGACACCGTCACGGAGTGGAACGGGATCACCGCGAATGCGCTGGTCAGCGTCGCCAACCAGGGTGCGTTCGCGCTACCGCACTTCGCGATGGTGCACGGCGCCATGTACGACGCCGTCAACGCGATCGACGGGCGTTATCAGCCCTATCTCGTGTCGCCGCGGGCGCGGCGCTGGTACTCGCAGGACGCCGCCGCGGCAACTGCGGCCTACCGCGTCCTCGTGGACAGTGACAAGCCGCTCGTCGCGGACCCGCTCGCGCTCAAGGCGATTCTGGATCCGCTCTACGCAGCGTCGCTCGCCGCCATCCCGGACGGCCGCGCGAAGCAGGGCGGCATCGACACCGGCAACGCCGCCGCTGAGGCGATGATCGCGGCCCGGACCAACGATGGCCGCTTCGGACAGCCCGGCTTCCCGGTCGGAATGCTGCCGGGTCAGTGGCGGCCGCCATTGCCGCCGTTCACCAACGACCCCGGGGCGTGGCTGAAGGACGTGAAGCCGTTCCTGGTCCGCGACTCCTCCCAGTTCGCCGGCCGCGGCCCGCTGCGGCTGACGAGCCGCCGGTACGCGCGGGAGTTCGACGAGGTCAAGTCGGTCGGCGCCGTCAACAGCACGACGCGCACGCCCGACCAGACCGCCGCTTCCCGGTTCTGGGGCGCGGCGAACGCTATCGGGACATGGAGCGCCCTCTTCCGCGACATCGCCCAGAAACACGGCGGGACGCTCGCCGACAACGCGCGGATGTTCGCGATGGTCTACCTGACGAGCGCCGACGCCGCGATCACGACGTGGGCCGAGAAGGCGCGCCACTCGTTCTGGCGGCCGATCACCGCGATCCGCGAGGCCGCCGGCGACGGCAACCCGCGCACCGTGGCCGATCCGGCATGGCTGCCGCTGATCCCCAACCCGCCATACCCGGACCATCCGTCGGGGCTCTCGGCGTTCGGCGGCGCCGCTGCCGGGGCGCTGCAGGACTTCTTCGGCACCGACGGCATCGCATTCGGCACCACGAACACGGCCAACCCCCTCCCGGTGACACGGAGCTACACGAGCTTCTCGCAGGCGGCCGACGAGATCGTCGACGCGCGCGTCTGGTCCGGGATCCACTTCCGGCTCGCCGACGAGGTGGGCGTCAGGATCGGCAGGAAGGTGAGCCGCTGGCGGCAACAGCACTACTTCCGGCCGGCGCGCAAACATGACCACCACGGCGACCGCGACGATCATGGCGACCGCGACCACCACGGCGACCGTGACGACCACGGCGACCGCGACCGCCACGGCGACCGCGACGACCACGGCGACCGCGACCGCGACGACCACGACCGGGAGGAGGATTGACGCACCGGGCAGCTACCGTTAGACGGTCATGCCGCAGGTGCTGGACATTGAACAGGCCGTCCTCCTACTCGAGATCGAGCCGCCTTTCGACAAGCGCGACATCCAGCTCGCGCGGCGCCGGCAGGCCAAGCGCTGGCACCCGGACATCGCGCCGCCCGGCAGGCAGCGCCAGCACGAGCGCCACCTGAAGGCGGTCAACGAGGCGGCCGACCAGCTCGAGCAGCTAGCGGAGGAATCACGTGGCGGGCGCGTGTCCCGCAACGCGGTCAAGGTCTCCGCCGCGGCGGCTCGCAAGCGGCGCGCCGAGGAGGGTGCGCGCGCATACGCGGAGGAGCAGCGCCAGCGGGCCACTGCCGCCGACACCGCGAAGCACGACCCGTTCGGCTCGCGCGTGCCAGACCACTCGGTCGTGCACCGCTACGCGCGCTGCCTCTCGTATCCCGAGTGGGGCGTGGGCAGCGTGAACGGCATCTACTTCACGGGCGACGGCGACGACATCCAGCAGTGGGCGCGCGTGTCGTTCAACCAGGGCATCCGGACGGTGCCGGCGGGCTCGCTGCAATTCGTCGACTTCGCGCGGCCCGATCCGGGCGCCGAGCGCGTCGAGCGCTTCATGACCGCCGCCAAGCATGCACTGGCCGAGGGCGATTTCGCGCTCGCCGCGCGCCGGCTCGTGTACGCGCGCGACGCCGAACCGCGCAACACCGCCGTGCTGCGCCTGCTCACGACCGCGTACTGGCAGGCCGGCGAGTACGCCGCTGCGGCGCGCGCGGTGCGCGACTGGATCCGCGAGGAGCCGGGGCGCCCGGCGCCGTACCGGACCGCGGCGCGGATCTACGAGGACATGGGCTCGCTCTCGCAGGCGGTGGACGCCGCCGAGCGAGAGGCGCAGCGCGCTCCGGGTGACGGCTCGGCGTGGGAGCGGCTGGGGCGGCTGCGGCTGCGCACGTTCGACCGCGCGGCCGCGCGCGAGGCGCTCGAGCGGGCGCGGGCGATCGCGCCGACCGAGCAGGGCCTGCTCGACCTCGCACTGGTCGCGCACCTGGCCGGCGATCTCGGCGCCGAGGTCTCGGCGTGCGAGCAGGCGACCGAGCTCGCGCCCGACTCTCCGGGGGCGTGGGCGCGGCTGGCGCACGCGCTCGCGCGCACCGACCGAACGTCGGACTGCCTCGCGGCGTGCGAGCGGGCGCTCGAGCTGCGCGACGATCCCGAGGTGCGCGACCTGCGCGAGCTCGTGCTGGGGATGGCGCCGCGCGAGTTGGAGCGGGAGTCGGCTGCGGCGTAGGTTTGGGCGGCTAGGCGGCGTCGGCGAACGGCGGGCATTGAGGGAGCGGGGATCGGCCTCGCCGGCAGCACGCGCTGGGCCCGCCCGGGATCACGCGGGGCGACCTCAAGGCGCCCCAGTTCGACGCGGGGCGCCTTTGACCCGGATAGCGAGTCAAAAGCGCCCCGCATCGCGACCCGCGGCTGTCGAGCGTTCGAATGCTGACCGAAATGCCGCCCTCGCGACGACTCGGGGCGCTTTGACCACCCATGCGGTGGTCAAGGCGCCCCAAGTGCGTGCGGCCCCGCTCCGGGCCCCTACTCAATGCCGCCGTTGCTCTTCGCCGCGCGCTGAGCGCGACTCCGCTCCGGGCCCCTGCTCAATGCCGCCGTTCCCGTTCGCCGGCGCCCGTCGCGCCCTCAGGCGCGCCGTCGCCGCTCGCGCGCCTCAACGCCCGCACTCTTGCAACCGCGCCGCGAGGAAGCGCCGCTCGGCCGCGTTCGTGGCCAGCTCCAGCGCCCGCGCGTACGCGGCGGCGGCCTCTTCGGTCCGCCCCTCGCGCCGCAACAGGTCGGCGCGCGCCGCGTGCAGCAGGTGGTAATCGTCGAGCGCCCCGCCGGCGGCGAGCGCGTCGACCAGCATCAGGCCGGCCGCCGGGCCCTCCGACATCGCCACCGCGACCGCGCGGTTCAAGGTCACCACGGGCGTCGGCAGCACGCGGCCGAGCTCGTCGTAGAGCAGCGCGATCTGACGCCAGTCCGTGGCCTCGGCCCGAGGAGCCTGGGCGTGTACCGCGGCGATTGCGGCCTGCAGCGCATACGGGCCGGGCGGGCGGCGCAGCGTGAGTGCGCGGTCGACGAGCGGCAGCGCCTGGCCGATCATGCCGCGGTCCCAGATGCCGCGGTCCTGCGCCTCGAGCAGCACGAGCTCCCCGCCGGCGCCTACTCGCGCCGCCCGGCGGGCGTGGTGGAGCAGCATCAACGCGAGCAGGCCGGCGGGCTCGGGCTCGTCCGGCAGCAGCTCGTGCACGACGCGGGCGAGTCGGATCGCCTCGTCGGCGACGTCGTCGCGCACGAGCGCATCGCCGCCGGTCGCCGCGTAGCCCTCGTTGAACACGAGGTACAGCACGGCGAGGACAGCGGCGAGCCGGTCCTGCAGCGCGTCCGGCGGCGGCTCGGCGAGCGGGATGCCCGACAGCCGCACCTTCTTCTTCGCGCGCACGAGCCGCTGCGCGACGGTCGCCTCCGGCAGCAGCAGCGCCCTGGCGATCTCCGGCACGGTCAGGCCGCCGACGAGCCGCAGCGTGAGCGGCACCTGCGCCTCGAGCGCGAGCGCCGGGTGGCAGCACGCGAACACGAGCCCGAGCCGCTCGTCGGGGATCATCGCCGCGTCCTCGCCGGGCAGGTCGCGCACCGCCTCCTCCAGCCCGCGCGCGAGCAGCGCTTGCTTGTCGCGCAGCGCGGCCTCGCGCCGCAGCCGGTCGATTGCGCGCCGCTTCGCCGTGGTGAGGATCCATGCTGCCGGCGCCGACGGGATGCCGTCGCGCGGCCAGCGGTCCAGTGCGACGGCGTAGGAGTCCTGCACGGCCTCCTCCGCGCGGTCGACGTCACCGCCAAGCGCACTCGCGAGGATCGCGACAGCGCGGCCGAACTCGGCCCGGAAGCAGCGCGCGACCGCGTCGGCCGCGGAGGTGCCGGTGGAACCGCTCAGCCCTGCTCGAACTCCTGGATCGGGCGCAGCTCGATCGTCCCGTACTTGACGCCGGGGCAGCGATGCGCCCACTTGATCGCCTCGTCGAGGTTCTCGACGTCCAGCAGGTAGTACCCACCGAGCTGCTCCCTCGTCTCCGCGAACGGGCCGTCCGTCACGAGCGGGGTGCCGTTGTCGTCGCGCACGGACGTGGCGGTCGTGGTGGGCTGCAGCGCCTCGCCGGCCGGGCTGGCGCCCGACTCCATGATCGCCGTGGTGTACTCGATCCAGTTCTGCATGTCGGCCTGCAGCTCTTCCTTGCTCATCGCGGCGAGCCTCGACTCGTCGCCGTAGATGAGCAGCAGATAGCGCATTCGTACCTCCTGGGTCGGGGGCGGCACCGGTCGCCGCCGTCCGATCGTATGACGAACGGCCCGGTCAGGAATCGACAGGTAGGCGCGCATGATCCGCCGAGATCGCCGGTACGGTGCCGCGATGCGCCTGATCGTCGCTCGCTGCGCCGTCGACTACAGCGGTCGCCTGACCGCGCACCTGCCGGAGGCGCTGCGGCTGATCATGGTCAAGGCCGACGGATCGGTGCTCGTGCACGCCGACGCAGGCGGGTACAAGCCGCTCAACTGGATGACCCCGCCGACCGTGATCGAGGAGGACGGCGACACGATCGTCGTGCGCAAGCACAAGGGCGAGGACCGGCTCGAGATCAGGCTCGCCGAGGTCCTGTCGGAGGTCACGCACGCGATGGACTTCGACGCGGCGCGGCTGGAGAAGGACGGCGTCGAGGCGCACCTGCAGGTGGCGCTCGCCGCCGCCCCGGAGTGGTGTGGCGAGGGGTTCCGGCTCGTGCGGCGCGAGTGGCCGACCGACATCGGGCCGGTCGACCTGATGTGCCGCGACGGCGACGACGGCTGGATCGCGGTCGAGATCAAGCGCATCGGGACGATCGATGCGGTCGAGCAGCTGTCGCGCTACCTGGAGCGGATCCGGCTCGATCCGGCGCTCGCCGGCTGCCGCGGTGTGCTCGCGGCGCAGGTGGTCAAGCCGCAGGCGCGCGTGCTCGCCGAGGCGCGCGGGCTCGACTGGGTCGAGGTCGACCTCGCCGAGCTGCGCGGCGAGCGCGAGCCTGCGCTCACGCTGTTCGGCTGAACGCCTCCGCGTGGGCGTCCGCCCACTGCGCGAACGTGCGCGGCGGGCGGCCCAGCACCTCCTGCACCGTCGGCAGCACGGGGGACTCGTCGAGCGAGCCGTCGACGAAGAAGCTGAAGAACGCGTCGACGTACTTCGCCGGCATCGCCGCGCTCATCTCCTCGCGCGCGACGTCGTCTGGGATCGGCTCGAAGCGCAACGGCCGACCGAGCGCTTCCCCGAGCATCCGCACCCGGTCGGCAGGCCGCAGCGACTCCGGACCGGTGAGCCGGTAGGCCTGGCCGGCGTGGCGGCCGTCGCCGGTCAGCGCCACCGCGGCGACCGCCGCGATGTCGCCGGGGTCGATCGCTGTCACCGCGACGTCCCCGAACTCCTCGCGCACGACGTCGCCGGCGCGGAGCTGCCCGACCCAGCGCAGCGCGTTCGACATGAAGCTGTGCGGGCGCAGGAACGTCCACTCGAGCCCCGATTCGCGCACTGCTGCCTCCGACGCGCGGTGGTAGGCCGACACCGCGTTGTCCTCGTCGGTGCTCAGCACGGAGGACGCGGACAACAGGACGACGCGCTCGACGCCCGGCCCGCCGCAGCTCGGCCAGCGTGTCGGGCATCCGGTCGTAGCCGCTGAGGAGGAACGCGCCATGCACGCCGTCGAGCGCGGAGGCGACCGACTCCGGACGGTTCAGGTCGCCCGCCACGACGTCGACGCCCGGGGGCAGGTCGGCGCGTGCCTCGTCGCGGACGAGCGCCCGCACGGGCTCGCCCGCGGCCGCGAGCACCCGGACGAGCTCGCCGCCCGCGTTGCCGGTCGCGCCGGTCACCAGGTACATCTCGCCTCCTGTAGTGGAACGTTCCCTAACATTCGTTCCGAGCGTACAGTACCGGCGTGAGCGCCGCTCCCCGCCGCACCTCCGTCGAGACGCGTGAGCACGTCCTGCGCGTCGCGCGCGAGCTGTTCTACTGGCACGGCGTGCGCGCGACCGGCGTGGACGCTGTGGCCGCCGCGGCCGGGATCGCCCCGACGACGCTTTACCGCCTGTTCGCGTCCAAGGACGACCTCGTCGCCGCCTACATCGAGCGCGAGGCGCGTGGCTACCGCGAGTGGTTCGACGCCGCCGTGGCCGGCGCGCCCGCCGAACCGCGTGCGCAGATCCTGGCGGTGTTCGACGCGCTTTCCGAGATGGTCCAACCCGACCGCTGCCGCGGGTGCCCGTTCCAGATGGCCCTCGCCGAGCTGCCCGAGCCCGGTTCGCCGGCGCGCGAGCATGCGATCGCGTCGAAGGCCTGGGTCCGCGACCGCTTCCGCGCGATCGCCGGCGACCCGGAGCTCGGCGACCGCCTCGCGCTGCTCATGGAGGGGGTCTACGCGTCGGTGCTCGCGCTCGGCGACCGCGGGCCGGCGCGCCAGGCGCGCGCGACCGCGGAGCTGCTGCTCGACGCGGGGGTCAGCCGTCGCCGAACAGCGTGACCAGCAGCGAGCGCGCGCCGCCGTGGTTGCGGTGCTCGCACAGGTAGACGCCCTGCCACGTGCCGAGCGCGAAGCGGCCGTCGCGCACCGGGAGCGTGAGCGACGGTCCGAGCACCGATGCCTTGATGTGGGCCGGCATGTCGTCGGCGCCCTCGACCGTATGTGTCCAGTACGGCGCGTCCTCCGGCACCGCGCGGTCGAACCAGCTCTCGAAGTCCCGCCGCACGTCCGGCGACGCGTTCTCGTTCAGCGTCAGCGACGCCGACGTGTGGAGGATGTGCACGTGGGCGAGCCCGATCCGGATCTCGCTCAGCTCCGGCACGCCCTCCGCCACCTCGCGCGTGACCAGATGGAAACCGCGCGGCCGAGGTCGCAGCCGGATCTGCCGCTGGTGCCACATGCCGGCACAACGGTAACCCCCGGAGCGCAGACGGGAGGCTGCCCTCGGGGCGATCCCGCGCTGCGACACGGTCAGCCGGACGTCGCACCGGACTGTCAGTCCGGCAGCCGCGCCGCCCGCATGTCGACGCGGTCGCCGCGGAACGGGATCCCCTCGGCCTCGAGCAGCGCGCGCTGGTGCGCGCCCTTGGCCAGCGAGCCGTCGGCGCGCACGATCCGGTGCCAGGGGACGTCATCGCCGTGGATCGAGGAGAGCACGGTGCCGGCGAACCGCGGCGCCCCGGGCGACACGTCTCCGTAGGTGCGGACGAAGCCCGGCGGCGTGTCGCGCACGCGGGCGAGCACCCGTGCGGCGCGCTCCGTGGCGGGCGGTGACCGGTCCATGGCCGGGAGTATGCTCGCCCGCCGATGCGTCCTCCACGTCCGCACGGCACGTACTCGATCGTCGCGCTCGACCCCGACACCGGCGAGCTCGGCGCGGCGGTGCAGTCGCACTGGTTCTCGGTCGGGTCGCTGTGCACGTGGGCGCGGCCGGGGATCGGCGCGGTGGCGACCCAGTCGGTCGTCGAGCCGGCGCACGGACCGCACGCGCTCGAGCGGCTCGAGCACGGCGAGGACGCGCCCGCCGCGCTCGCCGGCGTGCTGTCGTACGACGCACTCGCCCGTGTTCGCCAGGTCGGCGTCGTCGACGCGAGCGGCAACATCGCGGTCCACACCGGCCCCGACTGCATACCCGAGGCCGGCCACGCGACCGGCGCGCACTGGACATGCCAGGCGAACATGATGGCCCGCGCGACCGTGCCCGGTGCGATGTCGGAGGCGTTCGCCGCCGCACCCGGCGACCTCGCGGGGCGGCTCATGGCCGCACTCGATGCGGCCGAGGCCGAGGGCGGCGACGTCCGCGGACGGCAGTCCGCCGCGCTCCTCGTCGTCCCGCGGGAGGGTGAGCGCTGGCAGGCCCGGATCGACATGCGCGTCGAGGACCACGCCGACCCGCTCGTCGAGCTGCGCCGCCTGCTCGGGCTCCAGCGCGCGTACGAGCTGGCGGGCGAGGCCGACGAGCTGATGGGCGAGGGTCGCGCTGACGAGGCCGCCGGCCGCTACGTGCGAGCGTCGGAGCTCGCCCCCGAGTCCGACGAGCTGCTGTTCTGGGCCGGGCTCGCGCGCGCGCAGAACGGCGACGTCGCCGGCGGCGCGGACGCGGTCCGCCGTGCCGCCGGCATCAATCCCGGCTGGCGCACGCTGCTGGAGCGGCTGTCGCCCGAGTTCGCGCCCGCCGGCGCCGCCGTGCGGGGAGAGCTGGAGCGATGACCGATCGCTACCTCCACGGAGTGCCGTGCTGGATCGACACCGCGCAGCCGGACCCGGAGGCCGCCGCAGCGTTCTACGGGGCGCTGTTCGGGTGGGAGTTCGAGGAGCGCGGCCGCGACCGCGTGGCGCGGCTGGACGGCCGCGATGTCGCCGCGATCACCGCGCAGCCGAGCGCCCGGCCGGTGTGGACCACCTACATCCGCGCCGGCAGCGCGATCGCGACCGAGGCGAGCGTCGTCGCGGCAGGCGGGCACATTGCGCGCCAGGCCATCGCCGACACGCACGGGTACCTGTTCGCGGACCCATCCGGGGCAACGTTCTCGGTGAAGGAGGAGGGCGGCGCCGAGCTGGTGAACGCGCCCGGCACCTGGAACTGGAGCAATCTCGAGACCCCGTATGCGCACGCGGCAGAGGGGTTCTACGGCGCGGTGTTCGGCTGGGAGACCGTTTCGATGGGTGACGGAGTGCTGATGTGGCGCGTCCCCGGCTACGGCGACCGGCTCGCCGAGCTCGATCCGTCCCTGCGCGCGCGGCACGCCGAGGCCGGCATCCCGCCAGGCTTCTCCGACGCGGTCGCCTGGCTCGTGCCCGGCGACAGCGCCCGCTGGACCGTGACGTTCGCCGTCGACGACACCGACGCGATCGTCGCCCGCGCGGCTGAGCTCGGCGGCGCCGTCCTCACCGCACCGTACGACGCAGGGCCCGCGCGGGTCGCCGTCCTGCGCGACCCGCAGGGCGCCGAGTTCTCGGTCAGCCGGTTCACGCCGCCCGGCTGACACCCATGACCCGGACTCACCGACGTTCGGCGCCGAGGGAGGGCTGATCGCGCCGGGCGCGCCGGCGGTGCTTGACATCGGTGCCGCCGATCAGCGTGAACGACCGGATCCGGATCACCGGCGCGCCGGGCGGCGGCGGCTCGCCGGCGAGCTTGACGTCGTCGCCTCCGAGCAGCGTGAAGCCGGAGAGCTCGACCACGACGCCCTCGGGGACGACCACGTCGGCGCCGCCGATCACGGTGAGGATCGTGAGCTCCGTGTCCGGGCCGTCCAGCGTCGCCTCGCGCAGGTCGAGGTCGGCGCCGCCTATCAGCGTGAGCCACGTCGCGCGCCGCGGCACTCGCCAGCGGCCCTTGCGGTCGGCGCCGCCGATCAGCGACAGCATCCAGCGCCGCTTGGGAGGCGCGGACGGCGGCGCGGCCGACGTCGGCGCCGGAAGGTCGGCGGTCAGCTCGACCAGCTCGCCGTTCGTGCGCGCCTCGTAGGCACGTCCGACCCGATCGGCGAGCTCCTCCAGCGTCAACCGTCCCTCGCCGCCGGCCCCACGGAGACGGTCCACGACCGCGTCGCGCTCGGCGTCGGAAGATCGGGTTTCGCCTGCCATGCGAGCTGCTCGTTCCTCGCGTTCGCCTTCGGGGAGAACGGTTTCGCCTGCCAGGCAAGGCGCTCGTTCCTCGCGCTTGCCTTCGGCGACGTTACCTTTCGCCGGGCTGCTTCGTCGGGTTCACCGACACCGGGGTGCTGAGATCGAGCGCGGTGCGGATGATCCGGTTCTGCTCCATCGTGTGCGCGGCCGGATAGCCCTCGCCCGGCGATGCGCGCTCGGGCCGGCCGACGTAGCCGAACTCGAGCTCGGGCGGCAGGATCTGCAGCAGCCGCGGCGACATGTGCGTGCGGCCGCCCATGTTGCGCGGCTCCTCCTGCACCCACGCGACCTCGCGCAGGTTCGGGTAGCGGGCGACCTCGTCGAGGATCTGGCGCTGCGGGAACGGATAGAGCAGCTCGACGCGCGTGATCGCGACGCGCTCGTTGTTCACGCGCGTCGCGTGGCCCTTGAGGTCGTAGTAGATCTTGCCCGAGCACAGCGCGAGCCGGGTGACCTTCTCCTCGTCGATCCGCGGCTCCGGCAGCACGGGGTAGAAGCGCGAGTCCGACAGGTGCTCGATCCGCGACGTCGCCTGCGGCAGCCGCAGCAGCGACTTCGGGGACATGATCACGAGCGGCCGCTGCTTGGCCACGCGCGCCTGGCGCCGCAGCAGGTGGAAGTACTGCGCCGGCGTCGTCAGGTTCGCCACGCGGATGTTGCCCTCGGCGGCGAGCTGGAGGAAGCGCTCGAGCCGGCCCGACGAATGCTCCGGGCCCGAGCCCTCGTAGCCGTGCGGCAGCAACAGCGTGAGGCGCGTCGACTGGCCCCACTTCGACAGCGCGGAGATGATGAACTGGTCGACGATGACCTGCGCCGAGTTGACGAAGTCGCCGAACTGCGCCTCCCAAAGCACCAGCGATTCGGGCGCCTCCATCGAGTAGCCGTACTCGAAGCCGAGGCAGGCGACCTCCGAGAGCGGCGAGTTGTGCAGCTCCATCGGGGCGAGCGCGCCGGGCAGGTTCTGGATCGGCGAGATCCGCTGGCCGGTCTTGGCGTCGTGCAGCACGAGGTGGCGTTGCGAGAACGTCCCCCGCTCGGTGTCCTGGCCGGTCAGCCGGATCGGCGTGCCCTCGCTCAGCAGCGACGCGAACGCGAGCGCCTCGGCGTGCGCCCAGTCGATCCCGCCGTCGGGACCGACGGTCTCGCGCCGCCGCTCGAGCTGCTTGATCAGCTTCGGATGGACCGTGAAGCCGTCGGGGATCCGCAGCAGGTCCTCGTTGAGCCCGAGCAGCCGCTCGGAGGAGACCGCCGTCTTGACCTCCGGCGACGGCGAGCGGTCCAGCTCGTAACCGCCGGTCGGCTGCTCCTCGTCGGACGCGGCGAGCTCGGCCTTGAGCTCGCGGTGGCGCTGGGCGAGGTTCTCCCAGATCTCCGTGCCGACCCCGTCGGCCTCCTCCTGCGTGACCACGCCCTGCTCGACCAGCCGCGCCGCGTAGAGCTCGCGAACCGACGTCTTGCCCTTGATCTTGGCCGCCATCTCCGGCTGCGTGTACGCCGGCTCGTCGGCCTCGTTGTGGCCGAAGCGGCGGTAGCCGATCAGGTCGAGCAGCACGTCATGGCCGAACTCCTGGCGGAACGCGAACGCGAGCCGCACGGCCGCCACGCACGCTGACACGTCGTCGGCGTTCACGTGGATGATCGGGACGTCGAAGCCCTTCGCGAGGTCCGACGCCCAGCGCGTGGAGCGGGAGTCGTCCGGGTCGGTGGTGAACCCGACCTGGTTGTTCTGGATCAGGTGCAGCGAGCCGCCGACCGTGTAGCCGTCGAGGCCCTGCAGGTTGAACGTCTCCGCCACGACGCCCTGTCCCGGGAACGCGGCGTCGCCGTGCAGGATCACCGGGATCGCGGCGTTGTTGTCGAGATGCGCGTGCGGGCCCTGGCGCGTGGTCTGGATCGCCCGCGTGGCGCCCTCGACGACCGGGCCGACGTATTCGAGGTGGCTGGGGTTGGACTCGAGCCGGACGATGATCGCGGAGTCGTCGGGCAGCTGGTAGGTGCCCTGCGCGCCGTGGTGGTACTTGACGTCGCCGGTGCCGCCCTGCGGGATCGTCGTCACCGCCTCGATCGAGGCGGCGCCCTCGAACTCGCGGAAGATCGTCTCGTACGCGCGGCCCAGGCAGTGGGCGAGCACGTTGAGGCGGCCGCGGTGCGACATCCCGATGACGACCTCGCGCGCGCCGTTGGCCGCGGCGAGCTGGATCATCTCGTCGAGCATCGGCACCGTCATGTCGAGGCCCTCGACCGAGAACTGCTTCTGGCCGAGGTACGCCTTGTGCATGAAGCGCTCGAGCGAGTCGACCTGCGTGAGCCGGCGCAACAGCGTGCGCTGCTCCTCGTCGGTGAGCGGTGTGCGGAACGCGCTGGACTCGATCTTCTCCCGCAGCCACGTGCGCTGGCGGTGCGACGCGATGTGCTCGATCTCGTACGCGATCGTGCCGCAGTAGGTCTCCTTCAAGTGCGGCAGCGCGTCCGCCAGCGTCGCGCCGGGGACGTAGGTGCGCAGCACCTTCGCCGGGATCCGCGCCATCAGCTCGGGCGTCAGGCCGACCGTCTCGGGATCGAGCGCCGGATCGCCTTCGGGCTCGGACGCCAGCGGATCGAGCTTGGCGGCGAGGTGCCCGTGCATGCGATGCGCCTTGAGCAGCGACGTCGCCGCCTGCACCGCCTGGAGCAGCTCCTCGTCGACCCTGCCGTCGGTGACCGCCGGCGCGGCCTCGCGCTGCGCGGCCGCCGCGGCGGCGGGGGCGGGCGCCACCGGCGCGGCGCCGAGCTGCGCGCCGAGGTCGCCGAAGACCTGCTCGTAGAAGCCGTGCTCGCCCTGCAGGTAAGCCTCGACGACCTGGAGGAACTGGCCGGACTCGGCGCCCTGGATGATGCGATGGTCGTACGTCGACGTCATCGTCATCACCTTGTCGGCGCCGATCATCGCGCCGACCGCGCCGAGCCCCGGCGGGTAGCCGATCGCGCCCGTGGCGACGATCGTTCCCTGGCCCTTCATCAGCCGCGGCACCGAGGCGATCGTGCCGATCCCGCCCGGGTTGGTGAGCGTCACGTTCGCGCCCTGCAGGTCATCGGCGGTGAGCTTGTTGTCGCGCGCCTTGGCGATCAGCTCGTTGAAGGCGTCGAGGAACTGCGGGAAGCTCAGGCGCCCGGCGTCGCGGATCACCGGCACGATCAGCGTACGCCCGCCGTCCTTGCGCTCGACGTCGACGGCGATGCCGAGGTTGACGGCGCCGTCGTCGATCCTGTGCGGCTTGTCGTCGACGGTGTCGAAGTGGTGTGCCATGACCGGCATCTGCTCGGTCGCGGCGCGCGCGATGGCGTAGGCGATCAGGTGCGTGAACGAGACGCGCTGGCCGGCCTCCTTGAGCTGCTTGCGGCGGGCGTCGAGCGTGCTGACCGTGATCGTCCGGAACGAGGTCGCCGTCGGGATCTCGCGCGACTCGTCCATGTAGCGGGCGAGCACCGCCGCGGCGCCCTTGATCAGCGTGGCCCCGGCCGGCTGAGCGCCGTTCTGCCCGCCGTTCACGGCCGCGAGCACGTCCTCCTTGCCGATTCGCCCTGCCGGGCCGCTGCCCTCCACACGGGCGACGTCGATGCCATGGGCGGCGGCGACGCGCTTGGCGACCGGCGTGATCCGCGAGCCCTCGGGGACCTCCACCTCGGCCGGCGTCGCCACGGCCGCCTGGGGCTCGGCGCGCTCCGGCGCGGCGGCGCCGTCCCCGGTCATCCGCCCGATCACCTGGCCGACGGTGACGGTGTCGCCGGGCTGGGCGAGGATCTCGGTCACCGTCCCGGACGCGGGCGCGGGGACCTCGGCATCGACCTTGTCGGTGGAGATCTCGACGATCGTCTCGTCGGCCTCGATCGAGTCGCCGACCTGCTTGGCCCACTCGAGCACCACGCCCTCGGCCACCGACTCGCCCATCGCCGGCATCACTATGTCGACGACCTGCGCCGGGGCGGCGGGCGCGTCCGGCTGGGCCGGTCCCGCTCCGTTGGTCGGCGAGATCTCGGCCAGCAGGGCGCCGACGTGAACCGTGTCGCCCTCGGCCGCGTGGACCTTCACGACCGTCCCGTCGATCGGTGCGGGAACCTCTGCGTCGACCTTGTCCGTCGATATCTCGACGAGCGTCTCGTCCGCTGCGACGGAGTCCCCCTCCGTCTTGTGCCACTCCAGCACGGTGCCCTCGCTGACCGAGTCACCCATCGCCGGCATGACCACTTCCACCGTCGTGGTGTTGATTGCCATTGGAACCGCGTCAGACCTTATCGCGTCGCTGTCGCTCTCCGTCGTGCATCCTCGACGACGAAACCCGCGGTGCCCGCGAACGGACCGATGCCGCCCACGACGGCGACCATGACGCCCAGCCAGAGCGGGATCACGTGGCGCCGGACGGCGTCGATGCACAGCAGCGACATCACGATCCAGCCGATCCCGTGCGACCAGCCGAAGACGGTCTCGGCGCCTTCCAATCCCGGCACCAGCCAGACGGTGAGCAGGGTCAGGTAGATCGCCGAGTGCGCGAAGGACAGCAGCTCGAGCTGCCGGAACGTCACCGGCGGTTCTCCAGCAGCAGCGCCATGCGGCGCAGCTGAGCGTGGGCCTCGTCGGGCCAGGCGGCCGGGTCGGCCGGCCACCAGGCGTGCGCGTCGTGCTCGTGGTCGCGCGTGACCTCGGCGCCGTCGGGCAGCCAGGCCATGCCGACCAGCATCGCCATCCGGTTCGGCAGGCAGAGGAGCGCCTCGACGCTGAGCCGCTCCGGCACGACCGACCATTCCTCCTCGAGCTCGCGCGCGAGCGCGCCCACGGGATCCTCGCCGACCTCGACGGCGCCGCCGGCGCCGAGCGCCCAGCGCCCGGCCCACGTCGCGACCCAGTCCGCGCGCCGCCCGGCGAGCCAGCGCCCGTCGGCCGCGCGCGCCGCGCAGAGCACCGAGAGCGACCCGAGCGCGTCCTCGCCGACCAGGCGCAGGGCCCAGCGCATCGGCTGCAGCTCGACGCTCAGCCCGGCGCCGCCTGACTCGAAGGCGGCGAGCCGCGCCGCGAGGCCGTCGTGCGACGGCGAGCCCCGGTCCTGCAGCTCGGCGATCGCCGCATCGGCCTGCGCGGCGAGCTCCGGATCAGGCTCGAAGCGATCGTCGCGCCAGCGCACCTCGACCTGGTCGGTCTGCCAGGGGCCGCGGGCGAGGATGCCGGGGGTGAGCACTCGCTTGAGGGTAGCCTTGGGCATGTGAGCGTAGACGCGTCCGCCAAGAACATGCAGGCCGTGTGCAAGGCCAAGGAGCACCACGACAAGACGTGCCCGTGGGGTGGCACCGGCACCGAGGTTCATCTGAACTGGTTCGACATCGAGCGGATGGGCTGGGAGGAGGGCGACGTGATCTGCGGGCTCGTCGTCGTAGGCGACGAGCGGGTCGCCACCGGGATGATGCGCGTCACGTGCGACGCCGAGGGCGACGGCGGCGGGCGCTCCGAGGAGGAAGAGGTCGAGACCGTCGAGGCGGTCGCGGCCGAGCGCGAGCTGGAGCCGGTCGCGCCCTCGATGAACTGAACTGACGCTCAGTCAGCGACCGTGCTAGCTTCTCCGCCGCTTTCGAGGAGGAGGAGCTGCATGATCCGCCGTGCCGTCGTACTGGCGTCGGTGCTGCTCGCCGGCGTTCCGGCGACGGCCGCCGCCGAGACCGAGTTGAACGTGATCCCGCACGGGCAGGGGGAGCCCGGCGTGGCCTGGGCCTCGCGCGCCGGCATGCTGCCGGCCAGCGCGCAGGCGCTGATGTACGACCGGCTCACGCCGCTCGGGCGCAACGTCACCGATGCGGTGCTGGCGCCGAGCGCCGACGGCAGCGGCTACTTCAAGTCCGCCAAGCTGCTCGCGGCCGACGACCCGTCGCTGATCACCGACGACACCGTCACGGCGCAAGCGGGCGCGCGAACGCTCACCGCGCGCATCCGCCGGGACGCGTACGGCGTGCCGCACGTCTACTCGGACACGGACGACGGCGTGATCTTCGGGGCGGGCTATGTCATGGCCGAGGATCGCAACCTGCTGCTCGACCTGGCGCGCGGCAACGGCTTCGCCGCCGCGATCGACGTGCCGGGAGTGTCGGCGCTCCAGCTCCTGCTCGGGCTGTACACCTACCAGCCGAGCGCGAGCGTCCGGGCCGAGGTCACGCGCCGCAACGAGGCGGCTCTGAAGGCGGCGGGCAGCGCCGGGCGCAAGGTGCTGGCCGACATCGACACCTACCTCGTCGGCATCAACCGCTGGTACGCGCAGAACAGGCCGTCCGCGGCTCGCTTCGGACGCGCGGAGGTCTTCGCGGTCAACGCGTTCAAGGCGCAGTTCCTCGGCCAGGGCGGCGGTCAGGAGGTCGAGAACGCGCTGTTCCTCGACGAGGCGCGCGACAGGTTCGGCGCTCGGCGCGGGGCTTCGGTCTACGAGGACCTGCGACAGCGCAACGACCCCGGGACGTCGACCACGACGAGCCGCCGGGCGCCGTATCAGACGGCCGTGTCCGCGCGCCGGCCGAAGGGCGTGGTGCGGCTCGAGCGAGGCAGCTTCAGGTCGGCCGGCGATCGAAGCTGCCGGGCGCGGACGGCGACCGCGGCGGCGACCCCTGAGCGACCGAAGGCATCCAACGTCCTGCTCGTCAACGGGCGCCGCTCGGCGACCGGCACGCCGATCTTCGCGGGCGGCCCGCAGCTCGGTTACAACTTCCCCGGCCTGACGTCGGAGATCGGCCTCTACGGACGGACGATTCGCGCCCGCGGTGCTACCGCTCCGCCCTTCCCGGGCTACATGCTGATAGGCCGCGGCGAGCGGTCCGCGTGGACGCTCACGTCGGCAAGCGTGGACATCGTCGACACCTACGCCGAGACGCTCTGCGGGGGCTCTCGTACGCGCTATCGCTACAAGGGCGAGTGCCGCCGGATGGAGCGGGTGGACGCCGGCACGATCTCCAGCGGTGACGACAAGGTCACGGTGCGGTTCAACCGCACCGTGCACGGTCCGGTGATCGGCTACGCGCGCGTGGCGGGCACCAGGCGGACGGTGGCGCTCTCGCAGCGGCGCTCGAGCGCAGGGCGCGAGACCACCGACCAGATCTTCTTCCAGAAGCTCACCTACGGACAGGTCCGTAACGGCGCGGATTTCAACAGGGCCGCCCTCGCGACGCCGCAGACGTTCAACGCGTTCTACGCCGACGACAAGGACATCGCGTTCACCACTACCGGCCGCCTGCCGCTGCGCCCGAAGGGCGTCAACGGCGACCTGCCGACGGACGGCCGCGGTCGGTTCGAGTGGAAGGGCTATCTCGCCAACGCCAAGCATCCGCAGGTCGTCAATCCGCCCAGCGGCGTGATCGTCAACTGGAACAACAAGCCCGCGAAGGACTTCCCGGCCGGCGACGACCGCTGGGACGAGGGCAGCACGCAGCGCGACGACTGGCTGCTCAAGGAGCTCGCGCGGACCGAGAAGCACACGCCCGCGACCGTGCTGGGCGCCGAGAACGCGGCGGCGACCGCAGACCCGCGCGGCCTGATGTGGCCCGCGGTGACCGCGATCCTCGCCAAGGGCAGGGCGCCGAGCCCGCTCGCCCAGGCGGTCGTCGACCAGATCACGAGCTGGAGCGCGGGCGACGCGAGCTGGGTCGACGCGAACGCAGACGGCCTGGTCGACGCGCCCGGCCAAGCCGCGATGCGCGCGATCTGGAGCGACCTCGCGGGCGCCGCGATGTGCGGCCGGCTCGGCGCCTCGCTGTGCAAGGCGCTCGAGACGCGCCAGGTCCGCTTCCAGTCGCCGCCGAGCGGCATGTACGGCGGCTGGCACCAGTACATGGCCAAGGACCTGCGCGCGCTCGCGGGCGGCAAGGTGCCCGGCGAGTTCAACGTCCGCTACTGCGGCAAGGGCAACGTCGCGGCCTGCGCCCGCGACCTGTGGGCGGCGATCGACCGCGCCGCGCAGGCCGAGGCGGCGCGGCGCGGGAACACCGACCCGGCGCAGTGGCGCCAGCCGGTGACGAAGATCGCGTTCTCCCCGCTGCCGCTGGCCGACATCCAGTACACGAACCGCCCGAGCGGGATCCACCAGGTGATGCAGTTCGCGCCGTGAGCGCCAACCTGAAGAGGGACTGTCCCTCTTTAGGTTGGGGCGACGACGTCGAGCTCGCGGCCGAACGCGCGGAGGAACAGGTCGCCTTGGCGCTGCGCGCCCCAGCGGCTGATCGTCGCGTCGGCCTGGGTCTGCAGCCGCAGCCGCACGCGGCCGTCGTCGACGATGACCCTCGCGTGGCGCACGGTCTGGTCGCGCGGGCGCTCGAGCTGCTCGGCCACGCGTAGGACGGCCGCGCAGCGGTTGAGCAGCTCGTCGTCGCCCCTGCGGGCCAGCGACGCGAACTCGCCCAGGCTCGGCTGCCCCTTGCGGTGATACCTGGCCACCTGCCCGATCAGCGCGGTCTCGCGCGGCGAGAAGCCGGGCAGGCCCGCGTTGAGGATCAGGTAGCGCGAGTGCTTGTGGTGGTCGTCGTAGTCGACGGCGGTGCCGATGTCGTGGAGCATCGCGGCGGCCCACAGCAGCTCGCGCTCCTCTTCGTCCCCGGCATGCACGCCGCCTCCGGCGAGCGCGTCCCAGATCTCGAGCGCGAGCCGCGCGACGTGCTCGGTGTGCGCGGCCTCGGGGTGATATTGGGCGGCGAGGTTGCGGACGGAGGCGGCGCGGACGTCGGCCAGCAGCGGCTCGTCCTGGTCCGCGAGCAGCTCCTCGAACAGCACTCCCTCGCGCAGTCCCGCCTCGGTCACCTCGAGCGCGTCGAATCCGCCGGCGTCCATCACGGTCTGCACGACGACGCCGCCCGCGAGGATCAGGTCGGCGCGCTCCGGCTTGACGCCGGGCACGCGGCGGCGATCGGCGGGCGTGAGCGCGGCGAGCCGCTCCACCAGCGCGTCCAGCGCGCCGCGCTGGAGGAGGAACCCTTGGACGCCGAACGACGGCAGCCCTTCCGCCATCATCGCCGTGCCCGCGAGGTTGCGGACCGTGCCGCCGATCCCGGCGATGCGGCGCGGCCCCGTCGTGAGCCACGGCGCCGAGCGCAGCTCGGCGCGGACATGCTCGCGCAGGGCCTTGAGCTGCTTCGGCTTGACACGGTCGGTGGGCAGGAAGCGCTCGGTCGTCACGACCGCGCCGAGTCGCCACGACTGCGCGTCGCGAGCGCGCCGGTGCGACACGCGGGTGAGCTGCATCGAGCCGCCGCCGAGATCGAGCGCGACGCCGTCGGTCAGCGTGGTCGAGTTGACGACCGCGAGATACCCGTAGCGCGCCTCCGCCGCGCGCGAGAGGACCTCGACCTCCATGCCGGAGCGCCTGTGCGCCGCGCGCAGGAACGCCTTGCGGTTCGAGGCCTCGCGGATCGCCGACGTGGCGAGCGGGCGGATGCGCTCGATCCCCGTCGCGCGGCAGAAGTGGGCGAACAGCTCGATCGTCTCGAGCGCGCGCTCCATCGGCTCGGGCTGGAGCGGTCCCCCCGCCTCCTGGTGCTCGCCGACCCGCACCGGCTCGTAGATCTCGTCGGTCCGCTTCCACCACGCGTCGGTGTGGGAGAACACGACGAGGCGGAAGGAGTTCGACCCGAGGTCGATGACGGCGAGCCGGCGCTCCACCCGGCGAACGGTAGTGCCTACACGCCGCCTTCGATCAACTCGACGCGGTAGCCGTCCGGATCGCGCACGAAGCAGATGCGCGGTCCGTTCTCGCCCACCAGGTAAGGCGGCCGCTCCGGTTCGATGCCCTTCCCGCCGAGCTCGGCGAGCGTCCCGTCGAGGTCGGGCACGGTGAGCGCGATGTGGTTGTAACCGGTGCCGAGGTCGTAGGAGTCGACGCCGAAGTTGTGGGTGAGCTCGAGCCGGTCGCCGTCGCCCGGCACCCCCATGAAGACGTTGATCGCCTCGTCGCGGATCGGCATCCGCCGGCGCTCCTCGAACCCCAGCGCCTCGTAGAACGCGACGGACCGGTCGATGTCGCCGATCCGGTAGCAGGTGTGGATGAACTCCATGACCGCGGAGGCTAACCCACTAGGGTGCGCGCATGATCGTCGAGCGCTCGATGCACCCGGACTGGCTGTCCAACACGTACCTCGTGGCGGCGGGATTCGACGGCGAAGCCTTCCTCGTCGACGCGGGCGGCCCCGTGCGCCCGCTGCTCGACCAGGCCGCCACGAACGACATCACGATCACCCACGTCCTGCTCACCCATCATCACCACGACCACGTGGCCGAGCTGGCTGCCGTCCGCGATCGCTTCCCGGACGTGCAGGTGCTGATCCACCCGGACGAGCGCGAGCTGGTCGACGGCGCGACCGGCGACCTGAACCCGGGCGACGAGCTGGATATCGGCGGCGTCCGCGTCGAGGCGATCCACACCCCGGGCCACACGCGCGGCATGCTCTCGCTGCTCGCCGACGGCAGCGACGTGTTCACCGGCGACACGCTGTTCAAGAACTCGGTCGGCGGCGTGCGCGCGCCCGGTCACACGACGTACGCCGACCTCAAGCACTCGATCATGAACGTGCTGCTCAAGCTCCCTCCGGACACGACGATCCGCCCTGGCCACACCGACCCGACCACGGTCGCCGACGAGCTGGAGTCCAATGCGTTCGTGCGCGTGTGGCGCGGGCTGGACCCGGAGGGGAACGAGCCCTGCACCGCGATGGGCGAGCCGGCCACGCTCGTGCTGCTCGGCGACGACTATGACGGCGGCCACAAGGCCTGGGTGCGCTGGCCTGACGGGAGCGACGACATCGTGCCGGGGTCACAGATCGCTCGCTAGCGTGGAGGGGCGTGGGCGGTGGCTTCTCGATCAAGACCCTCCTGATCGCCGCCGCGGCGAGCGCGATCGCCGCGATCGTGGTCCCGATGTTCTGGGAGCGCGGGACGGTGTTCGCCGCCGCGATGACGCCGGTGATCGTGTCGATCGTCTCCGAGCTGCTCCAGCGCCCGACCGAGAAGGTGTCGGAGGTGACGGCGCGCCGGGTCGGCAGCGTGGGCTCGAAGCCGCGCGAGGATGAGGAGTTCGATCCGCTGGCGCCGGCGCCGACCGAGGAGGTCGAGGCGCTCCCGCAGACCACCACGCCGCGCGCCGTGCACAAGCGCCCGCTCAGCGGCCGCCAGTGGAGGCTCGCGATCGTCACCGGGCTCATCGCCTTTGCCGGCGCGGCCGGTGTCGTGACCGCGTCGGAGCTGATCGCAGGCGATCCGGTGAGCGGCGACGGCGGCAGCACGACGTTCTTCGGCGGCTCGGAGCAGGACGAGGACGCCACGCCGACCCCGACCCCGAGCGTCGAGGAGCGCGAGACGCCGAGCCCGACGCCGACGCCGACCACCACTCCGACGCCCACACCGACACCCACCGCCACGCCGATGGCGGTCCCCCAGGAAGGGCTGGAGCAGCCAGCGGCCACGCCGACGCCGACGCCCTGACACCATCCGCGGCCATGGCCAAGGACCGGATCCCGACGTCGCGCATCGTGCGGACCGCTCGCATCGCCCGCCTCGCCGCCGGCCAGGGCACGCGCCAGCTCGGCACCCAGGCCGCCAACCTGACGCGCGACGACAAGGGCAGGCAGGCCGCGCTCGAGCGCCGCCACATCGAGGCGGCCGAGCAGATCGTCACCGCGCTCGGGACGATGAAGGGCGCCGCGATGAAGCTTGGCCAGGTGCTCTCGTTCCTCGACGTGGGCCTGGTGCCGGAGGAGTACCGCGACGAGTTCCAGCGCAAGCTCGGCGAGCTGCGCGACGCCGCGCCGAACGTGCGCTTCGCCGACATGCGCAAGGTGATCGAGTCGGAGCTCGAGGCGCCCGTGGACGAGCTGTTCGCGACGTTCGAGGAGGAGCCGGTCGCCGCCGCGTCGATCGGCCAGGTCTACAGGGCGTCGCTGCACGACGGCCGCGACGTGGCGGTCAAGGTGCAGTACCCCGGCGTCGCACAGGCTGTCCGGGCCGACATGCAGAACCTCGGGATGATCCTGCGCCTGATGAAGCAGGTCGCGCCGGGGCTCGACGTCAAGGCGACCGCCGAGGAGCTGCGCGCGCGCATCGGCGAGGAGCTCGACTACGAGCTCGAGGCGCAGAACCAGCGCTCGCTCGCGCGCATCTTCCGCGGCCACCCGTTCATCGTCGTGCCGGACGTGATGACCGCGCTCTCGCGCGAGCGGGTGCTCGTCAGCGAGCTCGTGCACGGCGCCGGCTTCGACGCGATCAAGGAGATGGACCAGGCCACGCGCGACCGCGTCGGCGAGATCGTGTTCCGCTTCTACTTCGGCTGCATGTACCGCCACCACCAGTTCTCGGGCGATCCGCACCCCGGCAACTTCATGCTGCTCGACGACGGCAAGGTGGCGTTCCTGGACTTCGGCCTGTTCAAGGTGATGCCGAAGGAGCTGATCGAGATCGAGCTGGCCTGCCAGCGCGCCGGGCACGAAGGCGACGGCGAGCGGCTGCACGAGATCTGGGCGGAGACAGGCTTCCTCGCCCACCCGGACCGCTTCCGCCCCGACAAGCTGCTCGCCCAGTTCCGCGACGCGACCTGGTGGTACGTGCTCGACGAGGACATCGAGCTGCAGCCGGAGATCGCGACGCAGGTGATGATCGACATGTCCGACCCGCGCTCGCAGCACTTCGGCCAGATGCGGCACGAGACGCTCCCCGCCGACCACCTGTTCGGCCGGCGCGTGGAGATGCTCACGCTCGCCGTGCTCTCGCAGCTGCGCTGCCACGCGAACTTCCACCGGATCGCGCGCGAGTGGATGTACGGCGACGCGCCGGTCACGGAGCTCGGGCGGCAGGAGGCCGCCTTCTACGGAACCTAAAGCGGGACAGTCCCCGTTTAGGTTCAGACGGTCTGGATCTGCAGCAGGCTCGTCGTCCCGGGCTTGCCCGACGGCAGCCCCGCGGTGACGCCGACGCGCTCGCCCGGCTTGACCCAGCCGAGCTCGACGACCCGCCGCGCGCTCTCTGCGATCAGCTCCTCGGTTGTCTCGATGCGCTTGATCGACTCCGCCCGCACGCCCCACATCAGCCCGCAGCGGCGTACGGTCTCGCGGCCGGGTGAGAGCGCGTAGATCGGCACCGCCGGGCGGTGCGCGGAGATCAGGCGGGCCGAGCGGCCCGACAGCGTCGGGCAGACGAGTGCGGCCAGCCCCAGCTCGTGTGCCGCGCGGCAGGCCGTGTAGGCGAGCGTGTAGGCGGGGTCGCGGCGGTCGCGGCGCACGCGGCGCTCGTTCCACTCGCGATAGGGAGCCGTCAGCTCGGTCCGCTCCGCGATCGAGGCGAGCATCGCGACCGCGCCGACCGGATACTGGCCGACCGCGCTCTCCTGGGAGAGCATCACCGCATCGGTGCCGTCGAGGATCGCGTTGGCGACGTCGGTCACCTCGGCGCGCGTCGGGCGCGAGGAGGCGACCATCGAGTCGAGCATCTGTGTCGCGGTGATCACCGGACGGGCGAGCGCGCCGGCGAGCGAGATGATCTGCTTCTGGACGATCGGCACCTCCTCGATCCGCAGCTCGATGCCGAGGTCGCCGCGCGCGACCATCACGCAGTCGGCGGCGCGCACGATCTCCTCCGCGCGCTGGACGGCCTGCGGCTTCTCGATCTTGGCGACGAGCGGCAGGCGGGTGTGCTTGCGGACGAACTCGATGTCCTCCGCGCGGCGCACGAACGAGATCCCCACGAGGTCGACGCCGATCCGCTCGCCGGTCGCGAGGTGCTTGAGGTCCTCTGCGGGCACGCTCGGCAGCGCGGCGGTCTCGCCGGGGATGTTGAGGCCCTGGCGAGAGGCGACCGAGCCGCCGATCTCCACGAGCGCGTCGATCTCCCCGTCGCCGGGCCGCGTTGTCTCGACCTTCAGCCGTACGGCGCCATCGGCGAGGTACATCACCTCGCCGCGCTCGACGGTGTCGGCCAGGCCCGCCCAGGTGATGAACATGCGGCGCGCGTCGCCCTCGACCTCGTTCTGGCCGCACACGAACGTGACCTCGTCGCCCGGCTTGAGCTCGGCGATGTCACCGGCGAGCTTGCCGATCCGCAGCTTCGGTCCCGGCAGGTCCTGCAGGATCGCCACGGACCTGCCGGCCCGGTTCGCGGCATCGCGCACCCGCTGCGCCGTCTCGGCGTGCTCCTCGGCGCTGCCGTGGGAGAAGTTCAGCCGGGCGACGTCCATCCCGGCGTCGATCATCTGGACGAGGATCTCGGGGTCGCGCGAGGCGGGGCCGATGGTGGCGACGATCTTGGTCCGGCGCATGAGCGGCAGTGACCGTAGCGGAGAGTCAGAGAAATACGCCGTCGCGCTGTACGACCTCGCCGTCGGCGGACAGCGTGCCGCCCGCGCGCAGGTCGCAGATCAGGTCCCAGTGGATCGCGCTCTCGTTCGTCCCGCCGGTCTCGGGATAGGAGCGGCCGAGCGCCAGGTGGACCGTGCCGCCGATCTTCTCGTCGAACAGGATCGCGCCGATCGGGCGGTCGATGCCGGCGTTCGTCCCGATCCCCAGCTCGCCCAGCCGGCGCGCGCCCGGGTCGGTGTCGAGCGTGGCCAGCAGGTACTCGCCGCCGCGCTCGGCGCGCGCGTCGACCACGACGCCCGCACGGAACTCGAGCTCGACGCCGGCGACCTCGACGCCGCGCGGGCTCGACGGGATCGTGAAGCGGATGCGACCCTCGGCCGAGTCCTCGCGCGGGCCGGTGAAGACCTCGCCCGACGGCATGTTGCGGCGGCCGTCGGAGTTGATCCAGGTCCGCCCGCCGACACGCACCCGCAGGTCCGTCCCGTCGGCCTCGATCCGCAGCTCGCTCGCCCGGCTCAGGCGCTCGACCAGCCGCTCCTGCAGCGCGCGCAGTTCTCCCCAGGCGGCCTCCGGGTCGTCGCGGTCCAGGAACGTCGCGCGGTGCACGAAAGCGGCCAGCTCCGCCGTCCCCATGCGCGCCTGCTGGGCGGCGGCCGGCGTGGGCCAGAACGTGCCGCACCAGCGGCGGCGCAGCGCGGCGTCGCGGACCGGCGCGCGGGCGCGCGCGGCGCGGGCCATGCGAGCCGGGTCGACGTTCGCCAGCGCGGTCGTGTTCTCGGGCGCCTGGATCGTGAGCGACGCGTCGGTGCCCTCGGCCTCGGCCAGCTCGGCGGGAGCGAACGCGTCGAGGTGCGCGTCCTGTGCGGCCGCCCACCACGACTCGTCCTGGCCCGGCAGCGCGGTGCGCAGCAGCGGCCACGCGCCGCGCTCCAGCAGCTCACGCTGGACGGCGAGCAGCAGCGGCGCGGCCAGCGTGGTCGAGCGCACGACGACCTGCTGGCCGGGCTGCGCGTCGAGGCAGTAGCCGCACAGCAGCCGCGCGAACTTGAGGGTCAGATCTTGCAATCGCGCATCTCGTGTCGCCGCCACCCTATGCTCGATTGCAAGATCTGACCCTCATCACGGCGGGGCGAGCTCTGGAAAGTGCTCGGCGACGTGCTCGCGCAGCACGTCGCGGATCCAGCGGCGCTCGTCGGCGCTCGCGAAGCGGTAGCGGGCCAGCAGCTCCTTCTGCTTCGTGATCGGGTCGGTCCCGGCGATCTCCCAGCGCAGCGCGAGCCGCTCGAACAGGAACTCGACCGCGCGCTGCCAGGCGTCCTCGCGCGAGAGCGGCGAGCCTGCGGCGGCCGCCGCGTACTCGCGCCGCGTCGCCGGCGACATCGCGCCGCGCAGCACGAGCATGTCGCCGCTCGCGCTGCGGTACTCGGACTCGGGCGCGGAGAGCGCGTCGGCGGCTCCGCGGCGGCGGCTGCGCCGGCCCATCAGGCGGCCGCGGCGCGCTCGAGCTGCGCCGCGACGTCTTCGCGCAGCGGCTGGGCGTGCCCGGGCCAGGCGCTGGCCGGCGCCAGCTCGGCGAGCCGCCGGATCGAGGCGCGCGCCTGCTCGGTGTCGAAGTTGAAGGCGGGGTGGGCGACCCGCGGCGGACCGTGCAGGCCGGTCTGGATGTCGAGCGTGTAGAACAGGTCGCTCGTGAGCGCGAGGCCGTCGCGCTCGCGGTAGAGCGCGATCAGTCCGGGCGCGTGGCCGGGCAGGTGCACGACGCGGAAGCCGCTGACGTCGTCGCCGTCGGCGACCGTGCCGGCGATCTCGACCGGCCCTCCGTCCCACATGCGCAGCAGCCCCGGGTACGCGAGCCGCGCGTGCGGCGCGAGCTGCTCGAGGTGGAAGTAGTGCACACCGCCATCGCCCTCGGCGTCCGCGCGGTCGTCGGCGTGGCAGTAGATCGGCGCGCCGAGCTGCCCCGCGCTGCCCCGGTGGTCCGGATGCGCGTGGCTGAGTACGACGCGGTTGATGCCGCCGAGCCCGCTGCCCGCGGCGGTGATCGCGCGCGCCATGCTGCGCGCGCCCGCGTCGAACACGGTCACGCCGCCGCCGTCGTCGTCGATCAGATAGACGTTCATCTCGCGCGGCACGCCGCCGCGCACACGCCATACGCCGTCCGCCACGGGCTCTGCGCCGGTGCCGGCCAGCCGCCGCGCCGCGCTCGTCTTCACTTTGAACGCGCGCAGCATGCCGGTGTCGGCCTTGGAGCCCTGCGGCGGCAGCAGTCCGATCTGGCGCGCCAGCCCGAGCCCGTCGCTGAACGCGTCGTTATGCACGATCAGGCCGTCGCGCACCTCGAGCAGGTCCAAGCCGGTCAGTTGGATCCGCCCGCCGGTCGGGGCGATGCCCTGGAACGACGACTCGCCCGCGAAGGTCCCGCTCGCGTGCCAGCGCACGGCCGCGCGGTCGCCCTCGGCGACGATCGACTCGACCTCGATCGCGAAGTCTGGGACCGCGCCGAACAGCTCGGCGAAAAGCGCCCGCACGCCGGCCGGGCCGTTCGCCGTCGCCTGTCCGACGAGGACGTCGACGCCGTCGGGCGCCCAGCAGGCGGCGATGCCGTCGAGGTCGCGCCGCGCGAGCGCGGCGAAGTAGGTCTCGGCAACGGGTCTCGCGTCCCCGGGCATGCGGCGCACGTTAGCGTCCCGGCTCGTGCCTAGCCCGACACGCCGCACCGAGATGGGGAGGGGCGAGCGCGTGGTGCCCGGCGTGTGGCGCCTGCGCCTGCCGCTGCCGTGGCCCGGCGTGCCGCACTGCAACGCGTGGGCGCTGGCCGCCGGCGACGGGGTCGTGCTCGTCGACTGCGGCGCGTACCTGGCCGGCTCGATGCAGCACCTCGAACGGGCGCTCGAGCAGGTCGGCCGGCGGCTCGAGCACGTGCGGCTGCTGGTCTGCACGCACGCGCACATCGACCACTGCGGGCAGGCGGCGGCGGTGCAGGAGCGGACGGGATGCCCGCTCTGGATCCACCCGCGCCACGAGCACCTCACCGCGCGCGTCGACGACCCGGAGGCCGCGCTCGCCCAGCGGGTCGAGATCGCGCGCCAGAGCGGGGTGCCGGAGGGTCCGCTGAAGGAGTGGGCAGAGAGCCGGCGCGGCGAGAGCAGCGGCATGAGCGGTCCGCTCGTGGCCGAGCGCGACCTGCTCCCGGGCGTCGTGGTCGACACCGACCTCGGCGCCTGGCAGGTGTACGAGACGCCCGGCCACGCACCCTCGCACGTCGTGCTGCACCAGCCCGAGCACCGGCTGCTGCTGTCCGGCGACCACGTGCTCGGGCGCATCTCGCTGTTCTTCGATTACGGCTGGACGCCCGACCCGGTCGGCGAGTTCCTCGCCTCGCTCACGCGCGTCGACGCGCTCGACGTGCGGCTGACCCTCGCCGGCCACGCGCGCCCGTTCACCGACCTGCACGGCCACGTCGAGGGCAACCGGGCGCTGGTCGCGCAGCGGCTCGACGCGATCACGTCGTTCCTGCGCGAGCAGGGCGAGTCGACCGCGTTCGACCTCCTGGCGCCGATCTACGGCGAGCGGCTGATGCCGGCGACCGCCGGCTGGCTGCTCACCAAGACGCTCTGCTATCTCGATCATCTCGAGCGCCAGGGCCGCGTCCGGCGTCTCGACGGCGAGCCGACCCGCTGGGCAGCCGCCTAGACTTGCGGGCCTGATGCGGATCGACGAAAGGATCTCCGGGGACTCCGAGCCGTCGTTCTCGTTCGAGTTCTTCCCGCCGAAGACCGCCGAGGGCGAGCGCAACCTCGGCCGCGCGCTCGCCGAGCTGTCCCGGCTGCATCCGACGTTCGTCTCCGTCACCTACGGCGCGGCGGGCAGCACGACCGAGAAGCGCAAGACGATCGACATCGTCACAGACCTCAAGCGCAACTACGGGATGGAGGCGATGGCGCATTTCACGTGCGTGAACGCCACCACCGCCGAGCTGCGCGCGATGCTCGACACGATGCGCGACGCCGGCATCGAGAACGTGCTCGCACTGCGCGGCGACCCGCCGGCCGGGCAGACCGAGTGGACCGCCACCGACGGCGGCCTGCGCTTTTCGCGCGAGCTGATCGAGTTGATCCGCGACGAGTACGACTTCTCGATCGGCGCGGCCTGCTTCCCCGAGATCCACATCCATGCGACGGACGCCGAGAACGACCTGCGCTACTGCAAGGAGAAGGTCGACGCCGGCGCGCGCTTCCTGATCACCCAGCTGTTCTTCGACAACCAGTACTACTACGACTTCGTCGCGCGGGCGCGCGACATCGGGATCGACGTCCCGATCATCCCGGGCATCTGGCCGATCACGAACGTGAACCAGATCAAGCGCGTGACCGAGATGTGCGGCTCGCGGATCCCGGACGGGCTGCGGCGCGAGCTCGAGCTGCGCGCCGACCAGCCCGGCGCGGTCAGCGACCTCGGCGTCGCCTACGCGACGCTGCAGTGCTCAGAGCTGCTCGCCAACGGCGCGCCGGGCATCCACTTCTACACGCTCAACCGCTCGCCGGCGACGCGGGCGATCCTGAGCGCGCTGCGGCTGACGGTGCCGTGGCGCGACGCCGTGCCCGTCTAGTCGCCCGTCAGCACATCGAGCTTGTGCGCGACGTGCGGGTGGCCGCCGGCGTCCCAGGCGACGTCGACCTGGTCGTCCTTGCGGTAGGTGCCGATCCCCCAGGCGCCCCAGAACCAGCGCCAGAAGCCGAGCTTGCCCTCCTGCACGAGCTCGCGCTCGAACACGAGCATGTCCTCCTCGACGTGGAAGTCGGACCCCGGCTCCTGGCGCACGCCGTTGAGAAACACCGTGAACGGCGGCACCACGTTGGGAGGCAACCGCACGCGTGACTGCGCCATGGCCGCCATGATGTCCGACGCGGGAATCGACCGGCGGCGCCGCTAGCCTCAGGCGGCGCCGATGGCCGTCGCCGAGTACCGCATCCGCCGCTCCACCCGCGCGAGTCGCGTGCGGGTGACCGTCGATCCCGACGGGACCGTGACCGTGACGCTGCCGCGCAGGGCGCCCGAGCGGGCGGCCGCCGACGCGGTGCAGGAGCTCGCGCCGTGGATCGCGCGCCGGCGGCGGACGCTCGCCCGCGCGGCCGCCGAGGTCGCGCGGCCCGCCGGGACGCTGCCGTATCTCGGCGAGACGCTCGCGCTGCAGCCGCAGCCGGGGCGCGAGCGCGTGCACCGTCGCGGCGACGTGCTGCTGGTGCCGCAGGGCGACCCGCGCGCGGCGCTCGAGCGCTTCTATCGGCGCGCGGCGCGCGCCGAGATCGCACCGCGTCTGGACGCCGCCACCGCGCGCGCCGGCTCGCGCTACACCGGCCTGACGATCCGCGGGCAGCGCACGCGCTGGGCGTCGTGCTCGTCGGAGGGCCGGATGTCGTTCAACTGGCGGCTCCTGCTCGCGCCCGCCGCGATCCTCGACTACGTCGTCGAGCACGAGGTCTGCCACCTCGAGCTGATGGACCACTCGCCGCGCTTCTGGGCGCTGCTCGAGTCGCGCGTGCCGGACTGGCGCGCGCACGCCGCCTGGCTGCGGCGTTACGGCTCGACGCTCGTGGTCTGAGCGACAAAGCGGCGGAGCGCGTCGTACGGCGTCTCGCGCCCCTGCTGCTCGACCACGCGCCGCCGCACGCGCCCCGTCCATGCCTCCGCGGCCCCGTCGCCGCGCACGTCGATCCCGGCGCGCACGCCCGGACCGGCCAGCTCGACCCGCCCGGCGACCTGCTGCTGCGGAGAGAACGTGCGCGAGCGCAGCTCGATCGCGCGTCGCCCCGGGGTGGCGGACAGCACGCGGCCCTCGCGTTCTACGAGATCGAGCGCCTCCTCCAGCCCGGCGGCACGGAGCTTCTCCACCCGCGGACCGTCGCGCACGGTGATCCGCCACACGCCCGCCATGTTAGAGAGCAGTCACCTCGGGCGCCCAGCGACGGCGCGACCCTGAGGGCGCGGCGGCCGAGCGGGGGAGCCACCAGTTCCAGCGACCGAGGATCGCGATCGTGGCGGGAACGAGCACCGCGCGGACGATCGTCGCATCGAGCAGCACGCCGGCCGCAAGCGCGGTCGCGGCCATCTTGACCTCGGTACCCGGACTCGCGCTCAGGGCCACGAAGGCGAGACCGAGGATGAGCGCCGCGCTCGTGACCAGGCGGCCGGTGCGCCCGATGCCCTCGACGACGGCGGACTGGTCGACCCGGTGCGATCGTACGCCTCGCGCATCCGGCTGATGATGAAGACCTGGTAGTCCATCGAGACGCCGAACAGGAACGCGAAGACCATGACCGGGATCCACTCGTTGATCGATCGGGTCGCGGCGATGCCCCAGATCGCTTCCGTGCCGATTCCGTTCTGCCAGACCAGCACCATGATGCCCCACGCGGCCGCGACCGAGAGCAGGTTCAGGACGACGGCCTGGAGCGAGAGCACGAGTGAGCGGAAGGCGCGCGCGAGGAGCACGAACGTGAGCACCGCGATCAGCGCGATCATCAGCGGGAAGTTGCGATAGATCGCATCGACGAAGTCGGAGCTCTGCGCGGCCTGGCCGCCGATCGTGACCTCGACCGGACTCTCGTCCGCCGACGCTCGGATGCGATCGAGCGTCGCTCGGCCATCCGGGAGTTCCCGTCGCTGGCCGGGAGGACGGTCACGAGCGTCGTCCCGTCGCGACGCCAGTCCCCATCGGGGGGAGCGACGGCGCCGTGGACTCCCGCGACGCGGGCGAACGTCGCGGCCACCGCGCCGGGTCCGGGGACCGCACGAGCGCCTCGAACGGCGCCAACGGCCCCGGGCCGATGCTCGACTGCTGCAGCTTCTCGAGTCCGGCGCGCGCGGCTCCCGACTGGGCGAGCGACTCCGCGCGCGGGGTCCCGAGCTGGATCGAGGAGGCGGCGACGACCAGCGCGATCAGGACGCCGGCGGACGTCACAGCCGCCGCCCAGCGGTGTCGGACCACGAAGCGGGCCCAGGCTGTCCAGCCCCGGCTGGCTCGGTCCTCGCGGCGGATACGCGGCCAGTCGAGCTTCGGTCCGATCGTGGCGAGCGCGACCGGGAGCAACGTGGTCGCGACGGCGACGCTGACGAGCGGGATCAGCATCCCGACGATGCCGATGCTGCGCAGCACGGGTACCGGCAGCGCGATCATGGCGAGGAGCGCGATCGCGACGGTCGTGCCGCTGAAGACCACCGCCGAGCCGGCGTGCTCCATCGCGCGCCGGACGGCGACCTCGTTCGGCACGGCGCCCCGCTGACGCTCTTCGCGCCAGCGCATCACGACCAGCAGCGCGTAGTCGATCGCGATCCCGAGCCCGACGAGCGCGACCAGGAACTCGACGAAGATCGAGACGTCGGTGACGCTCGCGATCGGCCAGGTCAGCAGGAAGTCGACGGGAATCGCGATCGCCGCCATGAGAGCGGGAGCAGCGCCGTGAACGACGCGAAGACGAAGCGAGGACGACGAGCGCACCGGCGCCCGCGACGAGGACCTCGATGAGCACGCTCGGGCCGTCTCCCTCGTCGCCCGCCGCGGCGCCGCGAAGCGCCTCGAGGCCGGTGATCTCCACGGGCGAGCCGCCGACGGTGATCCCGTCGAGGGCCTCCTGCGCCAGGCGGGCCTCCTCCTGACCGACGTCCATCCCGAGCGTCTGGGGGACGAGACGAGCGCAAACGTCGTGCGTCCGTCCTCGGAGACGAACGCCCGCTCGCCCGTCGAGGCGAACGAGGCCAGCCGTGCTGCCGGAAGCGCAGCTTGCACTCGCGCCAGAGCAGCTTCCAGCTCGCCGACGACACCGGGCGAATCGACGGTCGTGCCCTCGCGGCAGCGTCACGACCGGGACGATCGGCGCGACGTCGCCTCCGTTGCCGTAGATCGCCGCGATCTCACGGTTCGTCTCGAACGCCTCGCCGCCCGGCAGGGTGAACTCCTCCGAGAGCGCATCCACAGCCGGCTGGACCGACGCGAAGCCGGCGACCGTGACGACGACCCAGAACGCGACGACCGATCTCTTGTGCGCGAGCACCCACCGGGTCAGGGCTGCCACCGCGACCGTCTCCCCTCTGAACGTACACTGTAAGCTTACGCTGTAAGGTAGGGCTTACGGCGTACGTCGGTCAAGGATCGTGGCGCGGTCGAACCCACGCTGTACGCTCGAAATCGAGATGGCCAGGCAAGCCAACGCAGCGCACGGCCCCGGGTTCCCTTGAGCAGGGAGCGGGTGCTGCGCGCCGCGATCGACCTCGCCGACGAAGGCGGTGCGGAGTCACTCACCATGCGCAGGCTCGCCCAGAGGCTCGGGGTCGAGCCGATGTCGCTTTACAACCACGCGGCCAACAAGGGCGCCATCCTGGACGGCATGGTCGATGCCGTCATGAGCGAGATCAACGACGCGGTGAGCGAGATCGACGTCCCGTCCGGCGACTGGAAGACGGCCATGCGCCGGCGGGTGCTCTCGGCCCGCGTGATCCTGCTGCGCCACCCCTGGGCTCCTGGCGTCATCGAGTCGCGCTCGACGGACAGTCCCGCGATGACGCGGTACTTCGACTCGGTGATCGGCCTGTTCCTGCGAGCGGGCTTCTCGACCGACCTGACACATCACGCGATGCACGCCCTCGGCAGCCGCAGCCTGGGCTTCACGCAGGAGATCTGGGACGACTCGCAGGAGCTCGGCCCCGAGGAGACGGCGGTCCTCCTGCAGCAGATGGCCGGCGAGTACCCCAACATCACCGCGATGCTCAAGGAGATCACCCACGACGCCGGCACCACGTTGGCTGGTGCGACGATCAGTTCGAGTTCGAGTTCGCGCTCGATCTGATGCTCGACGGCCTCGAGCGGCTCCGGGACATGGCCTGACGTCCCGCGTTTAGGCGGCGAGGCGCAAGGAGCCGCAGTCGGGCAGCTCGGCGACCAGCTCCACCACGCCGCCGGACTGGGCATGCTGCTCGAGCCGCGCGGCGAGCGTGTCGAGCAACCGCTGGACGGCCTCGTTTTCGGCCAGCGTGGTGGCCGAGAAGCGCCGGATCCCGACGCGGCAGGCGGCATCCGCGAGCGCCGCCGTGAGCACCGTGCCGAGCCCCTCGCCCTGCAGTCCGTCGCCGACCACGATCGCGAACTCGGCCACCTCGCTCCCCGGCTCGAGCCGCACGCAGCGGGCCACGCCAGCGACCTGGTCGGGGTCGTCCGCGAGCACCGCGAGCAGCGCCAGGTGCTCGACGCCGTCGATCTCGGTCAGGTAGCGCAGCTCTGCCGCCGACAGGACCGGCTTGGCGGCCAGGAAGCGGCGCCGGGCGGACTCGGGGCTGAGCCGGCCCAGCCCACGCTGGAGCCGCGGCTTGTCGCCGGGCTCGACCGGGCGGATCCGGACGCGGGTGCCGTTTTTCAGCGTTACGAGCATCGGTTGCAAATTACAACCGATGCTGCCGCGCGCTTCTGTGAGCTAGCTCCGTGTGCCGATCGGCACGTACTCGCGCGAGCGCTCGCCCGTGTAGATCTGGCGCGGGCGCGCGATCTTCTGCTCGGGGTCCTCGATCATCTCGAGCCACTGGGCGATCCAGCCGCTCGTGCGCGGGATCGCGAACAGCACGGGGAACATCTCCACCGGCAGGCCGAGCGCCTCGTAGATCAGGCCCGAGTAGAAGTCGACGTTCGGGTAGAGCTTGCGCTGCACGAAGTAGTCGTCCTCGAGCGCGTGCTTCTCGAGCTCCAGCGCGATGTCGAGCAGCGGGTTCGTCCCCGTGACGTCGAACACGTCGTCGGCCGCCGCCTTGATGATCCTGGCGCGCGGGTCGTAGTTCTTGTAGACCCGGTGGCCGAAGCCCATCAGCCGCTCCTTGCCGTCCTTCACGCCGGCGATGAAGTCGGGGATGTTGTCCTTCGTCTCGATCCGGCGCAGCATCCGCAGGACCGCCTCGTTCGCGCCGCCGTGCAGCGGGCCGTAGAGCGCCGCGACGCCGGCCGCGACCGCCGAGTACGGGTCGACCTGGGAGGAGCCGACCGCGCGGACCGCCGAGGTCGAGCAGTTCTGCTCGTGGTCGGCGTGGAGGATGAAGAGGATGTCGAGCGCGCGTTCGAGCCGCGGGTCCGGCTCGTACTTGAGCTCGGTCATCTTGTACATCATCGAGAGGAAGTTGCCGGGGTAGCGCAGGTCGTTGTCTGGATAGACGTACGGCTGGCCCATGTTGTGGCGGTAGGAGAACGCCGCCAGCGTCGGCATCTTCGCGACGAGCCGCACGATCTGCTCGTAGCGGACGTCGGCGTCCTTGATCTTCGACGCGTCGGGATAGAACGTCGAGAGCGCGCCGACCGACGCGACCAGCATCCCCATCGGGTGCGCGTCGTAGCGGAACCCCTGCATGAACGCCTTGATGTTCTCGTGCACGAAGGTGTGGATCGTCACCTGGTGGATCCACTCGTCGAGCTGCGCCTGCGTCGGCAGCTCCCCGTGGATCAGCAGGTACGCGACCTCGAGGTAGGTCGACTGCTCGGCGAGCTGCTCGATCGGGTAGCCGCGGTACTCGAGCACACCGGCGTCGCCGTCCAGGTAGGTGATGGCCGAGCGACACGAAGCCGTGTTCATGTACGCCGGGTCGTAGGTCATCAGGCCGAAGTCGTCGTCCGACACCTTGATCTCGCGCAGGGCGGGAGCGCGGATCGTCCCGTCCTCGATCGGGATCTCGTACGTCCTGCCGGTCCGGTTGTCCGTGACCGTCAGCGTGTCGGACGCCGTGGCTACACCGCCGCCGTTCGTGCTCTGCTCCTCGGTTCCCATACGTGCACTATGGCACCGCGGAGCTCAGGCGGTCAGCACTGCGCTGGCCATCGCCCCGATCACGACGAGCACGCTGATCGCGATGACCCCGCGCTGCGCTCCGGCGGAGCCCGGGAACGTCGCGGAGCGCATGCCGACCGCGAACAGGATGATCGCCCAGACGGCCGCGACGCTGCCCAGGACGTAGAAGGCTGTCTTGCTGGTCTCCTCCTCCGCGGCCTCCGTGGCGAAGGCGATCAGCGTCGCGAGCATGGCGCGGAAAGCTACCGGACCGCCCGCCCGTAACGGGACTCGGTCGCGGCCGTCTGGCCCTGGTAGTGCGAACCGAGCTCGGGCGAGCCGTACGGGTTCTCGGCGGGCGCGTCGAGCGTCATGAACGAGAGCTGCGCGATCGGCAGGCCGGTGTAGAGCTTGATCGGGACGCGCGTGAGGTTCGTGATCTCCAGCGTCAGCGTGCCCTTGAAGCCGGGGTCGACGAAGCCGGCGGTGGCGTGCACGATCAGCCCGAGCCGGCCGAGGCTGGATTTCCCCTCGATGCGCGCGACGACGTCGTCGGGGATCTCCACGTGTTCCTGCGTGCGCCCGAGCGCGAACTCCCCGGGGTGGATCACGAACGGCTCGTCACCCTCGATCACCACCTCCTCGGTCAGGTTCGTCGGCGGGTCGCGCAGGTCGATCGCGGCGGCGCGGTGGTTGTGGAAGACGCGGAACGAGTCGCCGAGCCGCAGGTCGACGGAGGCCGGCTGGACCATCGCCGGATCCCACGGATCGATCACGACGCGGCCGTCCTCGACGAGGCGGCGGATCGTGCCGTCGGAGAGGACGGATGTGGGCGCGGGCACGCCGGAACGCTATCGCTCTAGCTCGCGCGCCCGCGCGGTCGCCGGGCGGACGCGCGGCGGCGATCCCGGGGCGGGATCGCCGTGCGGGCCGCGGCGCGGCACGTGTGGGAACGGCGCGTGCGGATGCGGGCGCCGGCGGGCGCCGCCGTTCCCGCCCGGCTGCTCGTCGTCCTCGGGCACCTGCCGGATCGCCCACCACACCAGGAAGCAGAGCGCCAGCAACGGCACCTTGAGCGCGACGAAGAGGAAGAACATCGTCCACTCCATCGCGGCGGATGCTACGCCGATGGCCCTCGGAGGCAAGGGCCCGGTAGGGGGATCACCCCGATGTGCGCAGGGCGCGGCGCGACGGAAGATGCTCGGCACAAGCTCGAACGCAACCGGCGACCTCCCCGTTCGCCGCGGCTCCCGCCCATCCCGCTCCACGCCCTTGCAGGCCCGGACGGCGCCCGCCGCGGCACACTCCAACAACGCGGAGGTCGCCGGAAGAGCTACAGCCGGCTGTTGCGCTCGAGCTCCGCCACGCGCGCATCGATCTCGGCGCGCTCGAGCTCGTACAGGCGCTCGGAGCCGAAGCCCTCGACGTTGAACGATGCGCATGCCGTGCCGTAGGCCATCGCGCGGCGCAGCGTGGCATCGTCGGCGTCGCCGTCGTGAGCGGCGAGGTAGCCCATCAGGCCGCCCGCGAACGTGTCGCCGGCCCCCGTCGGCTCGACGATGTCTGTCGTCGGGTACGAGCTCAGACCGAAGAACGCGTCGCGCGTGATCATCGCTGAGCCGTACTCGCCCTGCTTGGCGATCACGGCGCGCGGACCGAGGTCGAGCGCGCGGTGAGCGGCGCGGATCAGGTTGGGCTCGTCGGTGAGCTGCTTGAGCTCGGAGTCGTTGAGCACCAGGCAGTCGACGCGCGCGATCGTCTTCAGGAGCGACTCGTGAGCGATGTCGATCCACAGGTTCATCGAGTCCATCGCGACGTAGTGCGCCCCGCGGCACTGCTCGCGCACCTCGAGCTGGAGGTCCGGCTGGATGTTCGCGAGGAACAGCACTTCGGCGTCGCGCGATGCCTGCGACAGCTTCGGCCGGAAGTCCTCGAACACGTTGAGGTCGGTCTGCAGCGTGTCGCGATGGTTGATGTCGCGGTGGTAGCGGCCGGCCCAGAAGAACGTCTTGCCCCCGGCGACGTGCTCCACGTCGTCGGTGATCACGCCGCGGCGGTGCAGGATCGCGTACTCCTGCTCGCCGAAGTCGTCCCCGACCGGGCCGACGATGCGGGTCGGCACGAACTGCGAGGAGGCGATCGCGAAGTGGACGGCCGAGCCGCCGAGCAGCCGGTCGCGGCTCCCGGACGGGGTCTCGACGGCGTCGAACGCGATGGATCCGACCACGGTTAGCGTCATAGGCGGCGCGTGAGGCTAGCGAAGGGCCTACCTTTCCGCGCATGCGCGCCATCAGGATCACCGAGTTCGGCGGCCCCGAGGTCCTCGAGCTGGTCGAGGACGCGCCGCTGCCGGAGCTCGACGAGCATCACGTCCTCGTCCGCGTCACGAGCGCGGGCGTCAACTTCGCCGACACGCATACGCGCGAGAACTCCTACCTCGCCCGCTACGAGCTCCCGCTGACCCCGGGAGCCGAGGTCGCCGGCGTGGTCGAGCGCGACGGCGCGGGCTTCAGCGCGGGACAGCGCGTCGTCTCGCTCGTCGGCACCGGCGGGTACGCCGAGTACGTCGCCGCGCCGGCCGCCGCGACGTTCCCGATCGCCGACGGCGTGAGCGACGCGACCGCGCTCGCGTTGCTGATCCAGGGCCTGACCGCGTGGCACCTGTACCGCACGTCGGCGCACCTCGCGCCCGGCGAGAGCGTCGTCGTGCACGCGGCGGCCGGCGGCGTCGGCTCGCTCGCCGTGCAGCTCGCCAGGTCGTTCGGAGCCGGTCGCGTGATCGCGACCGCGTCGAGCGAGCGCAAGCGCGAGCTCGCGCTGGAGCTCGGCGCTGACGCCGCCGTCGACGTCACGCGCGAGGACCTGGCCGACGCGCTCATCGAGGCCAACCTCGGCGACCGCGTCGACGTCGTGCTCGACATGGCCGGCGGGCGCGTCGGCGAAGCGGGCCTCGCGGCGCTCGCGCCGTTCGGCCGCCTCGTCATCTACGGCATCGCGACGCTCGAGCAGAACACGTTCGGCTCCGGCGCGCTGCTGCGCCGGAGCCACGCTGTCATCGGCTTCTGGCTGATGCACTGCCTGCGCAAGCCGGCGGAGATGATCGACGCGCCGCTCCAGGATCTCTTCGCGCGCGTCGCCGCCGGCGAGCTGCGCGTCGTCGAGGGCGCGACCTATCCGCTCTCGGAGGTGCGCCGCGCGCACGAGGACCTCGAGGCTCGGCGGACCTCCGGCAAGCTCGTGCTCGATCCGGCGCGCTAGCGCCAACCCGACGCCTCGCGCCTGCTCGGTTGCGCTCGTAGGGCGCCGGCGGAACGGCGGCTTTGAGGGGAGGCCCGGATTGTGGCCTCGCTCACGTGGGGCGCCTTGAGGTCGCAATATCGACCCTAAAGCGCCCCGCATGCCGCGCGGGACGCCGGCGAGGTCACCCGCCCCACGTCGATCCCGCTCCTTCAAAGCCCGCCGTTCACCGGCGCCGAGCCCACCGGCGACGCAACGCGCCCGCCGCCGCCAGCAGAGCGCTCCTTCAACCAGGTTCGCGCAGCAGCGACGGCGGGACGAGCGCGAGCTGGCGCTCGGCGTCGCTGCGCGCGATCAGGACGACGGTGTCGGCGCCCGCCGCGGCGAGCCGCTGCACCGCCGCGCGGCAGTCGTCCGGCGTGCCGGCGACGGCGATCTCGTCGATCCACGCGTCCTCGACCCGCTCGGGCGCCACCTCGTCCGGCAGCGTCGCCGCGAAGCTCGCGGCCTTGAGCTGTGCCCGCTCGCGGCGGCGCGTGATCCAGCCGGCGAGCTCGGCGCGGAGGGCGTCGCGCGCGCGGTCGCCGTCCGGGTCGACGCTGAGCCACGCGTAAGCGACCAGGCGCGGCTCGCCGGGCGCGGTCCGGGCCTCGCGCAGCTGCTCCCGCGCGCGCTCCACGAACCGCGGCGACGACCCCTCCGACAGGATCGCGCCGTCGGCCACGCGGCCCGCCATCGCCAGGCCCTTCGGGCCGGTCAGGCCGGCGAGCAGCGAGGGCGGCGATGCGGGCGGGAACTCGAGCCGGACGTCGCTGAGGCCGTCGCGGGTGACGGTGTCGCCGGCCAGCAGCGCCTTCGTGTCGCGCAGCGTGACCTCGAGCGCGGCCAGCGGCGAAGGCGGGTACGCGCCGACCTGCCGCATCCAGGCGGCGACGCCGGGCCCGAAGCCCGCCGTCAGCCGGCCCGGGTACGCGCCGGCGAGCGTCGCCAGCTCCATCGCTCCGAGCGCTCGGTTGCGCAGCACCGCCGGGAGGATCCCGATGCCGACGTGGACCCGCTCGCTCGCGCCGAGCGCGAGCGCCGCGGTCGAGACGCCGCCCGTGTAGAAGCAGTCCTCGACCACCCACAGCTCGTCGTAGCCGGCCGCGTCGACCGCGCCGGCGAACGCTCGCACGTCCGCCGGCGCGACCTCGCGGGCCAGCATGACCCCGAGCCGCGTCATCGAGCTACTTCGCGGCCACCTTGCGGTAGCGCGACACGGCGAGTGGCGCGAAGATCGCGATCAGCGCGAAGCACCAGACGAACGACATCCACACGTCGCTGTTGGCCGGCGTACCGATCCACAGCGAGCGAATCGCGTCCGACCATGTCGTGAACGGGTTGGCCTCGGCGAACTGCCGCAGCCCGTCGGGCATCGAGGCCGCCGGCACGAACACCGACGACGCGAACGTGAGCGGGAAGATCAGCGTGAAGCCGATCGAGTTCGCGGTCTCCGGCGACGACGAGAACAGCCCGACGAGCGCGAAGATCCACGAGAACGCGTAGCCCATCAGCAGCAACAGCACGAGCCCGAGCACGACCTGGCCGACGCTGGAGTCGATGAAGTTGAACCCGGCCGCGAAGCCGACCGCGAGCAGCACGACGAGCGACAGGCAGTTCAGGACGATGTCGGAGAACGTCCGGCCGGCGAGCACGGCTGCGCGCGACATTGGCAGCGAGCGGAAGCGGTCGATCAGACCCTTCTGCACGTCCTCGGACAGGCCGAGCGCGGTCACGAACCCGCCGAACGCGATCGACTGGACGATGATGCCCGGCATCAGGAAGTCGACGTAGTCGAAGCCCGGCGTGCTGATCGCGCCGCCGAACACGTAGACGAACAGCAGCACGAACATCACCGGCTGGATCGTGTAGGCGATCAGCAGGTCCGGCTGGCGCGGGATCCGCATCAGGTTGCGGCGCGCGAGCACCAGTGTGTCCGAGACCGATAGTGCGAGCGTGCTCATGCGCTGGCCTCCTCCGGGATCTTGAGCTCGGTGCCGCTCGGCTCGTCCGCGGCGGCGTGGCCGGTGAGCGAGATGAACACGTCGTCCAGCGTCGGCCGGTGCAGGGAGATGTCGTCGATCCCGATGCCGATCCCGTCGAGCCGGCGCACGACCTCGGCGATCATGCCGCGGTGCGTGCGCACAGGCGCGCTGACGGTGTTGCCCTCGACCGTCGGACGCTCGATGCACATCTCCGCCAGCACCGTCACCGCGCGCTCCGCGTCCGCGGTGTCCTCGAGCACGACGTCGAGCCGCTCGCCGCCGATCTGGGCCTTCAGCTCGTCAGCCGTGCCCTCGGCGATTACGCCGCCGTGGTCGATCACGACGATGCTGTCGGCGAGACGGTCGGCCTCGTCGAGATACTGGGTCGTCAGCAGCACGGTCGTGCCGGCCGCGACGCGGCCCTCGATCGTCTCCCAGAGCTGCAGCCGGCTGCGCGGGTCGAGTCCCGTGGTCGGCTCGTCGAGGAACAGCACCGGCGGGCGGAACACGAGCGCGGCGGCGAGGTCGAGCCGGCGCCGCATGCCGCCGGAGTACGTCTTCGCGGGCCGCTTCGCCGCGTCGCTGAGGTCGAAGCGCTCCAGCAGATCGTCCGCGCGTGAGCGCGCGTCGGCGCGTGGCATGTGGTAGAGCTGGCCGACCATCTCGAGGTTCTCGAAGCCGGTCAGGTTCTCGTCGATGGCCGCGTACTGGCCGGCGAGCCCGATCTTGGCCCGCAGGGCGGCCGCGTCGCGCTTGACGTCGAGGCCCATGACGCGCGCGGTGCCCTCGTCGGCCTCCAGCAGCGTCGCAAGGATCCGCACCGCTGTGGTCTTCCCGGCGCCGTTGGGGCCGAGGAGGCCGAGCACCGTGCCCGTAGGCGCGGCGAAGTCGACGCCCTGGAGGGCGTTTACCGAGCCGTAGGACTTCTTGAGCCCCTCGACGACGATGGCGTCTTCTGTCATGCGCCGCAAGCTAGCGGAGGACCTTCGATCATTCGTTCGTGTTGACCACACCACCGAGAGGGAATCAGTACTAGGAGCGTTCTAAGCTCTGGGCCGCGCATGACCTCCTTCGCCGACCTTCGGCTCTCAGACGCTGTCCTGTCCGCCCTCCGCGACGTCGGCTACGAGTCTCCGAGCCCGATCCAGGAGCAGGCGATCCCGGAGCTGCTTGCCGGCCGCGACGTGATCGGCCAGGCGCAGACCGGCACCGGCAAGACCGCCGCGTTCGGGCTGCCGATGCTCGACTTCGTCGACCCCGAGGATCCCGACACCCAGGCGCTCGTGCTCACGCCGACGCGCGAGCTGTGCATCCAGGTGACGCAGGCGCTGCGGACGTACGGCAAGTACCGCGGCGTCGACCCCGTCGCGGTGTTCGGCGGCGCGCCGATCCGCACCCAGCAGGCCCAGCTCAAGCAGGGCGCCCAGATCGTCGTCGGCACGGTCGGGCGCGTGCTCGACCTGATCTCGCGCCATTCGCTCTCGCTGCTCTCCTGCCGCTACCTCGTGCTCGACGAGGCCGACGAGATGCTCGACCTCGGCTTCCTCGAGGACGTCGAGAAGATCCTCGGCATGACGCCGAACGGCCGCCAGACCGCGCTGTTCAGCGCGACGATGCCGGCCGAGATCCGCTCGCTCGCCCAGCGCCACCTGTACGACCCGGTCACGGTCAAGGTCAAGTCCGCGACGCTGACGATCGACACCGTCGAGCAGTTCTTCGTCGAGACCAAGGCGGCGGATAAGACCGAGACGCTCGCGCGCGTGCTGGAGGCCGAGCGCCCCGCCCAGGCGATCGTGTTCGTGCGCACCAAGATCCGCTGCGAGCAGCTCTACCGCACGCTGCGCGACCGCGGCATGAACGTGAAGGCGCTGCACGGCGACATGACGCAGGGCGGCCGCGACGGCGTGATGATCGCGTTCAAGAGCGGACGCGTCCAGATCCTCGTCGCCACCGACGTCGCCGCGCGCGGGCTGGACATCTCGACCGTCACGCACATCATCAACTTCGACATCCCGACGTCGCCCGACGTCTACGTGCACCGGATCGGCCGCACCGGCCGCGTCGGGCGCTCCGGTCGCGCGATCACGTTCGTGGAGCCGCGCCAGGCGCGCGAACTGGCCGCGATCGAGAAGAACGCCAACACGCGCATCTCGCCATGGGCGGAGGGCGCGCACGTCGGCCCGGCGAAGGTGCAAGAACGCCGCCCGCGCCGCCACCGCAAGCCGCACGACGCGGCCGCGGCGGTCAACGGCGACGGCGCCTTCCGCAAGCTGATCGCCTCCGGGGGCCGCGCCGCGGGCCTCGCCGAGTCCGACCTCATCTCGGCGGTTGCCGCCACCGGGCTGGACGGCGAGGCGATCCGCAACGTGCGCCTGCTGGAGCAGTTCATGCTGTTCGAGGTGCCGGCCGACCAGGCGGCCAGGGTGGCCGACTCCGTCGACGGCACAGACGTCCGCGGCTACACGCTCCGACTCGAGCTCGCGAAAGGATGACCCGCATGTCGACGATGACCATGACCACGAACCACGGCGACATCGTCTTCGAGATGTTCGACGACGACGCGCCCAAGACCGTGGGCAACATGCGCGACCTGGCGGAGAAGGGCTTCTACGACGGCCTGATCTTCCACCGCATCATCTCGGACTTCATGATCCAGGGCGGCTGCCCGGAGGGCACCGGCACCGGCGGGCCGGGCTACACGTTCGAGGACGAGATCAACGACCACAAGATCGTGCGCGGCGCTCTGGCGATGGCCAACGCCGGCCCGGACACGAACGGCTCCCAGTTCTTCATCGTCACCGTCGGTGAGGCGCCGTGGCTGGACGGAAAGCACACCGTGTTCGGCGAGGTGACGTCCGGCATGGACGTGGTCGACAAGCTCGAGTCGCTCCCGACCGATGGCCGCGACCGGCCGAAGCAGGACGCTCGGATCGAGCAGGTCAGCTTCAACTGACACCGCGTCGGTTGCGATAGCCTCGCCGTATGGCCACCGCCGAGCAACAGCCCGCCTCCGCCGTCGGGGACATCCAGGTGCAGAACCCCGCGACCGGCGAGGTGATCGCCACCGTGCCGATCGCCTCCGCCGACGACGTCCGCGCGCTCGTCGAGCGCGCGCGCGCCGCGCAGCCCGCGTGGGAGGCGCTCGGCTTCGACGGCCGCGGGAGGATCCTGCGCCGCGCGCAGAAATGGCTGGTCGACAACAGCGACCGTGTCGTGCGGACGATCATGTCCGAGACCGGCAAGACGTACGAGGATGCGCTGTTCAACGAGATCGCCTACGGCGCGACCGCATTCGGCTTCTGGGCCAAGCACGCGCCGCGCTACCTGGCCGACGAGAAGGTGCGCAGCTCGAGCCCGTTCGTCGCCGGCCGCAGGTTGGTCGTGCGTTACCGGCCGCTCGGCGTGATCGGCGTGATCGGGCCGTGGAACTACCCGCTGACGAACTCGTTCGGCGACTGCATCCCGGCGCTCGCTGCCGGCAACTCGGTCGTGCTCAAGCCATCCGAGGTCACGCCGCTCACGTCGCAGGTCCTGGCCGAGTGCCTGCGCGAGTCCGGGCTTCCGGACGACGTCTTCGGGGTCGCCACCGGCGACGGCACGACAGGCGCGGCGCTGGTCGACGAGGTCGACATGGTGATGTTCACGGGCTCGACGGCGACGGGCCGGAAGATCGCCGAGCGCGCGGCGCGGACGCTCACCCCGGTCTCGCTCGAGCTCGGCGGCAAGGACCCGATGATCGTGCTCGCGGACGCCGACCTCGAACGCGCCGCGAACGCCGCCGTCTACTACTCGATGCAGAACGGCGGCCAGACCTGCATCTCGGTCGAGCGCGTGTACGTCGAGGCGCCGATCTACGACGAGTTCGTCGACAAGGTCACGCGCAAGGTCGCCGCGCTGCGCCAGGGCGCGCCGAGCGGCCCCGGCACCGTCGACGTCGGCGCGGTCACGTTCGCGCCGCAGCTCGACGTCGTGCGCCGTCACGTCGACCAGGCGCGCGACGCCGGCGCCCGCGTGCTGGCCGGCGGTGCGGCCCACGAGGACCACGGCCGCTTCTTCGAGCCG
This sequence comes from uncultured Solirubrobacteraceae bacterium, assembly GCA_963835735.1. Taxonomy (GTDB): domain Bacteria; phylum Actinomycetota; class Thermoleophilia; order Solirubrobacterales; family Solirubrobacteraceae; genus DASQMT01. The sequence continues at coordinate 76,528 of CAWIGP010000008.1, read as the reverse complement.
ACCGTGCTGGTCGACGTCGACCACTCGATGGAATTGATGACCGAGGAGACGTTCGGCCCGACGATGCCGGTCATGAAGGTGGCCGACGCCGACGAGGCGGTGCGGCTCGCCAACGACTCCGAGTATGGGCTGGCCGCGTCGGTGTGGACGAAGGACGCCAAGCGCGGCGAGGAGATCGCCCGCCGGGTGGAGGCCGGGGCCGTCTGTGTCAACGACGCCCAGGTCAACTACATCGCGCTCGAGCTGCCGATGGGCGGCTGGAAGTCGTCCGGGCTGGGCCAGCGCCACGGCGCCGCCGGCATCCGCAAGTACTGCCGCCAGCAGGCGCTGCTGGTCACCCGCTTTGCGCCGCCGAAGGGCGACCTGCACTTCTATCCGTTCCGCGCGGGGCGCACGAAGCTGATCGGCCGGCTGCTCAAGTTGCTCTACGGGCGCGGCCGGCGCGACGACTAAGCCGCGAGCGCGAGCATCTCGGAGCGCAGCCGCCGCCGGCCGCGGTGCTGCAACCCGTGCACGGCATCCTCCGAGCGGCCCAGGTGCTCGGCGACCTCGCGCGGGGAGAGGCCGACGAGGAAGCGCAGCACGATCACGTCGCGCTGTTCGGCGGGCAGCGCGTCGAGTGCAAGCCGCAGGTCGGCGAACCGCTCGCGCCCGTGCGCGCCGCCGTCGGACTGGGCGTGGGGCGGATGGACCTCCTCGAGCAGGACGGGCCGGCGCGCGCGTACGTGATCGATCGCGGCGTTGTGGGCTATGCGCAGGATCCAGGCCGAGAACGGCACGAGCCGCGGCTCGTAGTGCTCGAGCCCGGTCAGGAGCTTGGCGAAGATGTGCTGCGTGACGTCCTCGGCCTCGAACTCGTCGCGCACGATCGAGCAGACGTAGCCATAGACGTTGTCGGCGTAGCGCAGGTAGAGGAAGCGCAGCGCGTCGGCGTCGCCCTGCTTGGCCCGGGCGACCGCGACCAGCACGAGCCGCTCGGCGCGGGGCGAGTGGTCGAGCTGGCGCCGCCGGCGGAACCGGCCGCGTCCGATCTCAGACTCGATCTGGTCCGCCTCACGGCGGATCGTCCCTTGCGCGCCGTTGATCGCTCCTCGCATCCAGGCCTGGTCCTCTCGTGACGGGACGGGTCATCCGGACCGATCCCGTGTCGGCTGCGCACCGTATTGGGGAGTGGTCAACTCGCTGTTACCTACGAAGTCAATTGAGCGTTAAACTCGCGCCGTGGACGCATGTACGGTTGGGAGCACATGACGCGGCTGGGACCCTGGACCGCGTGAAACGCACCGCCCCGACCGGCACGGCGATCGCCTGGGAGGCCGCCTTCGAGGCGCTGACTGACGCGGTCGTCGTGTTCGACGGCGACGGCGTGCTGCTCGCCGGCAACAGCGCGGCCCGCGTGATGCTCGGTTCGCGCGCCGCGCCGGGCGCCCGCTGCTGCGATCTGCTCGGCTGCGCCCAGGCGGGTTGCGTGAGCGCCCGCGCGCTGGGCGGCGAGAGCAGCCAGCACCAGTTCCTGCTCGCCGACGGCGCGTCGGCCTGGGCCTCGACGGTCGCCACGTCGGCCGGGCAGGTCGCCGTCTCGCTGCACCGGCTCGCCGGCCCGGCAGGCCTGGTGCGCGAGGAGCTGCCGCCGCGGCTGATCGTGCGCGCGCTCGGGCGCACCAGCATCGAGACGAACGGCGAGGCGGCGGCAGAGGAATGGCTCGACCACAAGCCGGGCCAGCTGCTGAAGTACCTCGTCTGCGAGCGCGGGCGCGTCGTCCCGCTCGAGGAGCTGATCGAGGTCTTCTGGCCGAGCGCCGGCCGCGCCGGCGCCGCCAGCGTGCGCCAGGCGATCCACACGCTGCGCGACCGGCTGGAGCCCGATCGCCCGCGCGGCAAGCCGTCGGGCTACGTCGTCGCGCGCGCGGGCGGCTACGAGCTGGCGCCGGGCCGCGTGGCGGTCGACGCCGACGATTTCGAGGCGCGCGCCCGCGCCGGGCTGGAGGCGCTGCACAGCGGCGCCACCGAGCGCGCCGCCGCCACGCTGGCCGCCGCCGCGCGCGCGTACGGCGGCAACTTCCTCGCCGACGAGCCGTATGCCGAGTGGGCGCTGGCCGAGCGCGAGCGGCTGCGCGACCTCGCCGCGCAGGTGCTGCGCGGGCTGGCCGGGATCTGCCGCACGGCCGGCGAGGACGACGCGGCCGCCGACCACCTGCAGCGGCTCGTCGAGCTCGAGCCGCTCGACCTGGAGGCGCAGCGCGAGCTGCTCGAGCTGATGCTGCGCCGCGGGCGCCACTCGGAGGCGCTGCGCCGGTACGAGCTCGTGCGCCGGCGCTACCGGCGCACGTTCGGGTCCGATCCCGCGTTCACGCTCGCCGATCTGACGTAGCGCCCCGGTGCTCGCGGCGGTCCTCGCGCTCGCCTCCTCGATGTCGTGGGGGCTGGCCGACTTCCTCGGTGGCCTGCAGAGCCGGCGTCACGCGCTGCTCGCGGTGCTCGTGCTCTCCCAGGGCCTGGCGTTCGTCCTGATCGTGATCGCGGTGCTCGTGGGCGCGCCGACGGAGCACGACACTGCGGCGACGCTCTGGGCGGCGGGCGTCGGCGGACTCGGCCTGCTCGGGCTGGTGGCGTTCTACCGCGCGCTCGCGATCGGCACGATGAGCGTCGTCGCGCCGATCTCGGCCACCGGCGTCGCGATCCCGGTGCTCGTCGGGCTCGCCTCGGGGGAGCGGCCGGGCGCGCTGCAGGTCGCCGGCATCGCGCTCGCCTGCTGCGGCATCGTGCTCGCGGCGCGCGAGGAGCCCGCCGCCGACGCCGCGGCGCAGCGCTCGGGGAGGACCGCGATCGGGCTCGCGCTGGTGGCCGCGATCGGCTTCGGCTCGTTCTTCGCCGGGATCGACAAGGCGGAGGAGACCGCCGACGTCGCGTGGGTGCTGCTCGCCGCGCGCAGCGCCGACGTCGTGATGCTGCTGGCTGCGTGTGCTGTGGTCCGCCCGAAGCTCCCGTCCGAGCCGGTCGCGCTCGCCGCGATCGCCGCCGTCGGCGTGCTCGACCTGCTCGCGAACCTGCTGTTCGTGCTCGCCGCCTCGCGCGGGCTGCTCAGCGTCGTCGGCGTGCTCGGCTCGCTCTACCCCGCCGTGACCGTCGTGCTCGCCCGCCTCGTGCTGCACGAGCGTCTGACCCGCACCCAGAACGTCGGAGTGCTGATCACGCTCGCGGGCGTCGTCGCGCTGGCGGCCGGGTAGCGGTCTCCTCCACGCACCGAAACCGGCCGCGTGCACGCGGGTTCGTACGTCTACATGCCACGACTGCTGCTGATCGCTCTGCTCGCCGCCCTGCTGTTCGCGCCCGCCGCGCACGCGTCGAGCAAGCAGGTGATGACGTTCGAGGCGCCGCAGGAGCTGCTGCTCGACGGCGCGCGCGAGCAGGCGCTCGACGAGATCCAGGGCTTCGGGGTCAGCCGCGTGCGCGCGCTTGTCACCTGGCGCTCGTTCACGGCGCGCGCGGGCTCCAAGACCAAGCCGAAGTTCGACACCGCGGACGCGGACGCCTACCCGGCCGGAACCTGGGACAAGCTCGACCGCCTCGTGGACTCGATCCAGCGGCGCAAGATGACCGTGCAGCTGACGCTCACCGGCCCGGTCCCGACGTGGGCCACCAAGAAGCGCAAGGGCAGCGTGAACGACCCGAGCGCCACGTGGTTCGGCCGCTGGGCGCGGGCGGTCGCGAGGCGCTACGGCGATCGCGTCGACATCTGGTCGATCTGGAACGAGCCGAACCACCCGGATTTCCTCGGGCCGCAGTACACGAACGGACAGCCGCACACGCCGCGGCTCTATCGGCAGCTCTACGCGGCGGGCGAGAGCGCGATCCACGGCGCGCCCGGCGGCTCGCGCGACAAGGTGCTGTTCGGCGAGACCGCGCCGATCGGCAACGAGAACGTCGTCTCGCCGCTCGCGTTCCTGCGCGGGGCGCTGTGCCTGAACCGCAGCTACAAGAAGTCGGGCGGCTGCAAGCGGCTGCGGATCGACGGCTTCGCCCACCACGCTTACGCGCGCAAGGGCAACCCGACGTTCGTCTCCGAGGACACCGACGAGGTGAGCATCGGCACGATCGGCCGGCTGACCGCCGCGATCGACAAGGCGTCGAAAGCGGGAGCGTTCACGGGAGGCCGCGGCATCTACCTGACCGAGTTCGGCATCCAGAGCAAGCCGGATCCGCTCGCGGGCGTCTCGTTCACACGCCAGGCGGAGTACCTCGCGATCTCCGAGCGGATCGCCTACGCGAACCCGCGCGTGAAGGCGTTCTCGCAGTACCTGCTGTTCGACGACAAGCCGCGCAAGGGACCCAGGATCCAGCGCTACTCGGGCTTCGAGACCGGCCTGAAGATGTCGAACGGGAAGCGGAAGCCGGCGTACGACGGCTTCATCCTGCCGCTGGCGGCCAAGCGCTACGGCTCGCAGGACGTGCTGTGGGGCCGCGTCCGCCCGGCGAACGGCCCGACGCAGGTGACGATCGAGCACAAGGTCGGCAAGGGTCGCTGGAAGCGGCTGACCGCGCTCCAGACCCCGGGCGTCTACGGGTTCAAGACCGCGCACCGGTCCAAGCACAGCTACCGCGCCAAGTGGACGCGGCCCGGACGGCGTCACGATCACCGGGCCGCCGATCAGGGCTTACTGAACGCTGAACGCCGCTTGCCGCGCGCGCTGCTTGCCCGGACAATCAGCGCCATGACCTCCCGCGGCTCCGTGCTCGTCGTCGACGACGAGCCGACGATCGCCGAGGTCGTCTCCCGCTACCTCGAGCGCGCGGGCTACGACACGCGCGTCGCCGGCGACGGGCCGCACGCGATCCAGCTCGCCGGCGAGCAGCGACCCGATCTCGTCGTGCTCGACCTGATGCTGCCGGGTCTCGACGGGCTCGAGGTCATGCGCCGGATCCGCGATCTCGGCGACACCGGGCCGCGCGACCGCGTCGCGGTGATCCTGCTGACCGCGAAGGGTGAGGAGTCCGACCGCGTGATCGGGCTGCGGCTCGGCGCCGACGACTACGTCGTCAAGCCGTTCTCGCCCGCCGAGCTGGTCGCCCGCGTGGATGCGGTGCTGCGGCGGGTCGACCCCGCGCCGGACAAGGCGCCGCCGATCGAGCACGGCGAGGTCAGGATCGACCCGGCAGCGCGGCGCGTGTTCGTGCGCGACGAGGAGGTGGCGCTCACGCAGCGCGAGTTCGACCTGCTGCTGTTCCTCGCCCGCCATCCCGGTCAGGCGTTCACGCGCACGCAGCTGATGGACGCCGTGTGGCAGTACGCGTTCTATTCCGACACCTCGACCGTGACGGTGCATGTGCGGCGGCTGCGCGCGAAGATCGAGGCCGACCCCGCGCAGCCCCGCCACATCCAGACGGTGTGGGGCGTCGGCTACCGGTTCCAGCCGTGAGCGCGCAACGCTCGGCGCTGATCGGCCTCGGCGCGGCGCTGCTGGCGGCCGGCGCAGTCGCGGCGGTGTACGGGCTCGCCGACGGGGCGATGACGCTGGCGCTGCTGCTCGTGCTCGGCGCGCCGGCGCTCGTGCTCGCGCACGTCGCGCGCGCGCGTCGTCGTCAGCTCGGCTCGCCGCGGCGGCAGCTCGCGCTCGGGATCGCGATCGCGGTGGGCGAGCTCGTGGTCGCGATCGGCGGCGGCATCGCGCTGATGTTCGTGTCCGCGCACGACGCGCTCGTGATCTCCGCCATCACCGTGTTCGCGGTCGTGATCGCGCTGCGCTCGGTGCAGCTGATCAGCGGCGGCGTGATGGATGACGCCGAGCGGCTGCGACGCGAGCTGATCGCGGCGGTCTCGCACGACCTGCGCACGCCGATCACGTCGCTACGACTGTTGACCGACGCGATCGCCGACGACGTCGTCGACGACGCGACGCGGCGCGCCTATCTCGCGCAGATGAGCACGCAGGTCAACGCGCTGTCCTCGCTGATCGACGACCTGTTCGAGCTCTCGCGGCTGGAGGCGGGCGAGATCGCGTGGAGCCTCGAGCAGGTGCGGCTGGACCAGCTCGTCGGCGAGACCGTCGAGGCGATGCGCGTACAGGCCGATGCGCGTCAGGTCGAGGTGCGGGCGGAGCTGCCGCCCGACCTGCTCCCGGCGCAGGGCGATCCGGAGAAGCTCCAGCGCGTGCTGTTCAACCTGATCCAGAACGCGATCCGCCACACGCCGGCGGACGGCTCGGTCGTCGTGCGCGCGGCGCCGGCCGGCGACGCGGTCGAGATCGAGGTCGCCGACACCGGCAGCGGGATCGCGGAGGACGACCGCGACCGAGTCTTCGAGCCGTTCTTCCGCGGCGGCCCGCAGGCCGCGCGGCCGCGCGGCGGCGCCGGGCTCGGGCTCGCGATCTCGCGCGCGATCGTCGAGGCGCACGGCGGGCGCATCTGGCTGGCGGATGGACCCGGCGGGACGTCGGTGCGGTTCTCGTTGCCGACGCGATAGACGAATTGGTTGACTAACGCACTAATCTCCCGAACGTGGCGCATCAACAGCTGTGGCTCCTCCGGCACGGGGAGGCTGTGCCGCACGAGTCAAAGCCCGACTTCGAGCGCGAGCTGACCCCGCGTGGCGAGCGGCAGTCGGTCGCGGCGGGAGCTGCGCTCGCCAAGCTCGGGCTGGAGTTCTCGGCCTGCTACACGAGTCCGCTCGTGCGCGCCGCGGGCACGGCCGAGCTGGCGTGTAAGGCGCTCAACCTGGCACCGCAGGAGTGCGAGTCTGTCGGCATGGGCTTCGACGCCGAGACGGGGCGCGGGCTGCTCGCCGAGCACGGCGACCGCGCGCGCATCCTCGTCGTCGGTCACAACCCCTCGTTCGAGCAGGTCGTGTTCGACCTCACCGGCGCGCGGGTCGACTTCAAGAAGGGCGGCGTCGCGGCCGTGCGCGTGAGCCCCGGCCACGGCGAGCTGCTCGCGCTGATGCGGCCGCACGAGCTGGAGTCGCTCGCGGCCTAGTGCCCTGAGTCGCAATTTCGACGGCAGTCGGCGGCGCCGGCCCGCGCCTGCCGGCACCCGGCATCCGGTCACGTGCAACCAGCATGCTCACGGATACCGTGCACCGGCAGGCACGACCCGGCATCCGCCGCGGTGCCGCCGAACTTACGACTCAGGACACTAGTCCGACGAGCGCGGCGTCGACCAGCGCGAGCGCGACCTCGGCGCGGCTCGCGAGCGAGCCGGCGTGCACGAACTCGCCTGGGTTGTGCGCCTTGCCGCCGCGCGGTCCGAGCCCGTCGACGGTCAGCGGGATCACGCGTGCGATGTGGCTCGCGTCGCTCGCGCCGCCGCGGTGCACGCCGACGACGGGCCGGCCGAGCGCCGCGCCCGCGCGGGTCAGCAGTGCGGCGGTCGCGCGTTCGCTGTCCATCCCCGGCCACAGCCGCGCGAGCTCGGGGTGGAGCGCGACGCCGCCGACGTCGTGCGGGATCGCGTCGAGCACCGCGTGGATCGCGGCGTCGCTGTCCGCGCGCAGGTCGCAGACCAGCTCGCCGCGCCCCGGGACGACGTTGAACGCGTCGCCGGCGTGCAGCACCGTCGGCACGGCCGTCAGGCGATCCGGGCCAGCCGGTGCGTGCCGGGCGGCGACGACTTGGGCGGCGCTCGCCAGCGCCAGCAGCGCGTTGCGTCCGCGGTCGGGCGCCGAGCCCGAATGCGCCGAGCGACCCTTCGCGCGGACGCGGATCGTGCCGGCGGCCTTGCGCCGGACGACGACGCCCTCGACGCCCTCGGGCGTCAGCTCGCCCGCCTCGAAGCACAGGCACGCATCCCAGCCCGCGAAGCGCTCGGCGTGCGCGAACGGCGCGGTGCGCCACTCCTCGTCGCACACGAGCAGCAGCGCGGCCTCGGCGTAGTCCTCCGGCCGCCCGGCGAGCGCGCGCAGCGCCCCGAGCGCGAGCACGACGCCGCCCTTCATGTCGACCGTGCCGGAGCCGAGCAGCTCGTCGCCGTCGCGCCGCAGCGGCTTGTGGTGCTCGTGCGCGATCACGGTGTCGACGTGGCCGAGCAGCAGGATCCGGCGCGTGCCGCGCCCGCGCACGCGCGCGAGCAGGTCGGGCGCGTGGCCTGGCGACGAGCACGGCGGGCGCTCGACCTCCGCGTCGGCGGGGAGCAGCGCGGCACAGACCGCGGCGCAGTCCTCGGCCCCGTGCACGTCGCCCGACGGGGAGGAGACCGCGACGAGCGCCTCCAGCTGGCGCTCGGCGTGCCGCGCGATCGTCTCGGCCTCCCGCTGCACCCAGGCAAGCATGCCTGGACTCTAAAGTGGGTCCGATGCCCGAGCTGCCCGAGATGGAGATCGCCGCCCGCCGGCTCGCCGCCGTGCTGCCGGGCGAGACCATCGAGTCCGCGCTCGCGCCGGGCATCAACGCACTCAAGACGTTCGACCCGCCGCTGCACGCGCTCGACGGCCGCGAGTTCACCGGCGTGTCGCGGCGCGGCAAGCTGCTCCTGCTCGAGTTCGACGACCTCGTGCTGCTGCTGCACCTGATGTCAGCGGGGCGGATCCAGCTGTACGACAAGCGCGCGTCGCTGCGCGACCGGACGTCGCGGCTGCTGCTCCGATTGCCCGGCGACCGCGAGCTGCGCGTGCGCGAGTTCGGCTCCAAGCAGGCGGCGTGGGTGAAGCTGCTGCGCTCCGAGGACCTGGACTCGGAGGAGTCGCTCGCGGGGCTCGGGCCCGACGCGTGGCCCGACCCGCCGCCGCTGCACGAGCTGCTCGACGCGCCGCGGCCGCTGCACACGCTGCTGCGCGATCAGCAGGTCGTCGCGGGCATCGGCCGCACCTGGGTCGACGAGATCCTCAACGTCGCGCGGCTGTCGCCGTTCAAGCGCGGCGACGACCTGAGCGACGAGGAGGCCGACGCGCTGCGCGCCGCGATGGTGTCCGAGCTCGGGCGCGTGCTCGACGTCTACGAGGAGCGCGTCGATCTCCCGCTGCCGGAGAAGTTCCCCAAGCCCACGCGCGTGCATGCGCACCAAGGCGAGCCGTGCCCGCAGTGCGGCACGCTGCTCGAGGCGGTGTTCTACGAGGACTACGTGATGACGTACTGCCCGACCGACCAGACCGACGGCCGGGTGCTCAAGGACCGCCGGCTCTCTCGGCTGCTCAAGTAGGTGCCACGATCTCGACGTCGTACCGCTGGATCTGCGGATCGGCCCACGAGCTGGCGGCCGACAGCAGCAGCTCGTTGTCGAGGTCGGCGAGCAGTTCGAGCGTCCGCGATCCGAGCCGCTCCGGGCTCACCTGCAGCCAGAGCCAGCAGTGCGTGTCGAGCAATAGCTTCACGCTTCGAAGGCGCGCAGCAAGTCGTCCGGCAGCGGCGCGTCGAAGTCCTCGGGAACGTCGAACTTTCCGCTGTCGCGACCGAACTGCCGCGGCCCTTCCTGCGCGACCGGGACCAGCCGAGCGACGGGGACGCCGCCGCGCGAGATCACGATCTCCTCGCCGGCGGCGACGCGACGCAGCAGTTTTGAGAACTGGGTCTTGGCCTCGTGGACGCCTACCTCCATGTCGACTAAGTCTAGGACTTAGTCGACGGGCTCGTAGCCGGGTCCGCGGAGAAGCAGGTTCCAGCGCGCGCGCCACGAGCGCGCGGCGCGCAGGTCGCGCAGCAGCGCGCCGTACTCGCCGAACGCGACGCGGACCGGGTTGAACGTCTCGATGTTCTTCGTCAGCCCGTAGCGGACGCGGTCGCCCTCCGGCTCGAACGAGCCGAACAGCCGGTCCCAGATGATCAGGATGCCGCCGTAGTTGCGGTCCAGGTACTGCTCGTTCGCGCCATGGTGGACGCGGTGGTGGGAGGGCGTGTTCAGCACGGCTTCGATGGGTCGCCGCAGCCGCCCGACCCGCTCCGTGTGCAGGCCGAACTGATAGATCAGGCTCCAGCTCTGCGCGAGCAGCACCATCCAGGGCTCGAAGCCGAGCAGCAGCAGCGGCAGCCAGAACGGCAGGTAGGTCATCGGCACCCAGGTCTGGCGCAGCGCGGTCGACAGGTTGTAGTGCTGCGAGGAGTGGTGTACGACGTGGCTCGCCCAGAACACGCGGCTCTCGTGGCTGACCCGGTGGAAGACGTAGTACGCGAGGTCGTCGGCGAAGAACAGCAGCACCCAGACCCACCAGTCGCCGGGGTCGAGACGCAGCGGCGTGAGCTCGTACAGCGCGGCGTAGACGGCCACGACCGCGAGCTTCCAGACGACGTTCACGACCACGTTGCCTACGCCCATCGCCAGGCTCGTACGCGTGTCCTTGAGCTCGTAGCCGACGAGCTTCTCGGACTGCAGGTGGCGGTACGTGAGCGCCTCGACCGCGAGCAGCAGGACGAAGAACGGGACGGCGTAGTAGAGGACCTCGGTCATGCCGCCGATCGCTCCAGCAGCTCGGCCGCGACCGCGCGCGCCTCGTCCGCCCGCCCGTCCGCGATCGCCCGCGCGAGCGCGCGGATCGTGTCGTCGTCGCGCAGCTCGGCGCCCACGCGCGCGGCGTCGAGCACCAGCACGTGCTGGCCGGCCACGAGCGTGTTGAGCGCGAGCCGGTAGGCGACGTTGCCGGCGCCGTCGACGACGACGTCCCACAAGCGCTCGTACTCGAGGTTGCGCGCCTCGGGGTCGGACGCGGCGGCCAGCGCCTCGGCGCGCGCCGTGATCTCCGCGCGCTGGGCGGCGCTCGCGCGCTGCGCCGCTCGACGCGCGGCGTCGGCGCCGATGCACGCGCGCAGCTCGAGCGCGGCTCGCTCGGCCTCGAGCTCGGGCGGCACGTCGCCCGTGGCGGCGAGCGCCAGCAGCAGGTCCAGCCCGCCGTCGTGGCGCCAGTCGCGCACCCGGGTCGCGCCACCGTGGCTGATCCGTACGAGCCCGGCCTCCTGCAGCCGCTTGAGCGCCTCGCGCACCGCGTGGCGGCTGGCGCCGAGCTGCTCGGACAGCCGCCGCTCGGACGGCACCGCCGCGCCGGGCGGCAGCGCGCCGGAGAGGATCTCGGCCCGTAGGCGGGCGTGGATTCGATCGGACAGGAGCACTGGTTGGACCAGTTGGGAGTACTGGTTGTACCAGAAGCACGTGGCATCCTCCAGCGCCATGGTCACCATCGCCACCGCGAATGAGGCGAGCTGGGAGGATCTCCAGGCCGTCTTCGGCACGCGCGGTGACCCGTCCAGGTGCTACTGCCAGCGGTACAAGATGCAGCCGGGGGAGTCCTGGGCCTCGGTTGGACCCGAGGAGCTCGCGTTCCGGTTCCGCCGGCAGGCCGACTGTGGTCACCCGGAGTCGGGCACGACGTCCGGCCTCGTCGCCTACCTCGACCGCGAGCCCGTCGGCTGGTGCGCGGTCGAGCCGCGAAGCGCCTACCCGCGCCTGCTGCTCAAGACCCGCGTCCCGTGGGAGGGGCGGGACGAGGACAAGGCCGACGACAGCGTCTGGGCCGTGACCTGCTTCGTCACCCGCGCAGGCTTCCGGCGCCGCGGGATCAGCCATGCGCTGGCGCGGGCCGCCGTCGACTTCGCCCGCGAGCGCGGAGCCCGTGCCCTGGAGGGCTATCCGATGATCACCGAGCCCGGGAAGGAGATCATGCCCGTGGAGCTACACGTCGGCGCCCGCAGCAGCTTCGCCGCCGCCGGGTTCACCGAGGTCAGTCGCCCGACCCTCCGCCGGGTTGTGATGCGGATCGATTTTCCACCAAGGAATCACCAATGATCGAAGCAGGCACCACCGCACCCGACTTCACGCTGCCGGACCAGGACGGGAACGATGTGTCGCTGTCCGACTTCCGCGGGCAGCCGGTCGTCCTCTACTTCTATCCCAAGGCGGACACGCCCGGGTGCACGACGCAGGCGTGCGGGATCCGCGACCACCGTGCGGATTACGAGGCCGCCGGCGCGGTCGTGCTCGGCGTCTCCCCGGACTCCGTCGAGGCGATCAAGAAGTTCGCCGACAAGCAGTCGCTGAACTTCCGCCTGCTGGCCGACGAGGGCCACGCCGTGAGCGACCTCTACGGCACATGGATGGAGAAGACGAACTACGGGCGCACCTACTGGGGCGTTCAGCGCTCGACGTTCCTGATCGATCCGGACGGCACCGTGGCGAAGGTGTTCCCGAAGGTCTCGCCCAAGACCCACGACGAGGTCGTCCTCAAGGCGCTCGACGAGATGGGCGCCGCCGCGTAGCCGCTCCCGTTCGTCCAAGCCAGGTGCGCCGTGCGCGCCTAGCCTGGGCGGCATGACCGAGCGCGACATCATCGTCGTCTCGCCGGCGGGCGGGCGGCGATACGAGCTGGAGGCGATGCGGAGCCGCTTCCTCGCCGACGGGGCGGAGACCGGCGACCGCTACTGCGTGTCGGAGTGGTGGCTCGAGGCCGGCGAGCCCGGGCCCGGCCCGCACTCGCATGAGGCGAACGAGGAGCTCTTCTACGTACTCGAGGGGACGATGACGTTCCTCGCCGGGGAGGACGTGGTGGACGCGCCCAGGGGCACGTTCCTGCGTATTCCCGCCGGCGTGGTGCACGATTTTCAGAACCGCGGCGACGCCCGCGCCGGTGCGCTGAACGTGTTCATCCCGGGCGGGTTCGAGCCGCTGATCAAGCAGTGGACGGCCTGATTCACTCGCCCCACCAGCCGGGCAGCATGTCGATGTCCTTGTTCTCCGTGTTCGGCGCGCCGAACGCGAGCAGCTCGCCGCCCTCGGGCCCGCCCTGCAGCGCGCGCTTCGTCGACGTCGGGATGCGGACGACGTCGAGCGGCCCGAGCTCCAGCTCCTCCTCGTCGAGCCGGAGCCGCACGCTGCCGCTGATCACGACGTAGATCTCCTCCTGCTCGCCGTGAGTGTGGCCGAACGGCATGCGGAAGTCGGGCGCGATCTTGAAGTACGAGAAGCCCGACTGCTGGAGCCCGAGCGGCCCGCGCGCGAAGCGTGACTCCAGGAACGGCGAGTAACCGAACTTGGGCGCCATGTCCTCGACGTCCTGCTTGAGGTTGAGCTTGGTGTATTCGGCCATGGCGCGATTCTGCCGGGTCAGCCGTCATCGAGCACGCGCAGACCGAGCGCGCCCGCGAAGGTTCCGGCGAGCCCTACGATCTCCGACCACTCGAGCGCGGCGCCGCGCAGGCCTTCCACGCCGGTGATGCCGTCGAGCGTGCAGCGGCGCAGCTCGGACTCGTCGAAGCGCGCGCCGGCGAAGCTCGCGCCGCTCAGGTCGCAGCCCTCGAGCCGCACCCACCTGCAGCGCGCCTCCGAGAAGTCGGCCTCGCCGAGCACGCAGTCCTCGAACGCGACGCGCTGGAGCCGGGCGAAGCGGAAGCCGGCCAGGTCGAGCCGGCAGCCGCGGAACGTGACGTCCTCGAGTGCGCCCTCTGCCCACGTCAGACCGCTCAGCCGGCACTCGCTCCACAGCGTGCGGGAGACCGTCGCGTCGCGCAGCAGCGCTCCGGCCAGGCTGCAGTGATCGAGCTCGACGTCGCGCAGGCTCGGCCGTGCGAGCTGCGCGCCGTCCAGTACACAGCCGTGCAGGCGCATCCGCTCGAGCTCGAGCGCCTGCGCCGCGAGGCCGGACGCGGCGAGGTCCTCGAGGCGCACCTCGACGAGCCGTGCATGGTCCTCGAGCGCGCCGGACGCCGCATCGAGCACCGGCGGGATCTGTGGCGGGGCCGGCGGGCGGACGTTCACGCGTCGGGCCAGCCGGTCGCCAACGGCGCCGCCCAGTCCTCGCGGCCTGCGGTTCGCGCCGCAGCCGCGGCGGGCGCCCAGTCGTACGGCACCGACCGCGGCTCGATCCGCCAGCGCCCGTTCTCGCGGTGCAGGAGCGCGTAGCGAGCGTGCGGGCTGCCGGTGCCGAAGGCCCACGGCTCCGGCCCGCGCTCGCGGTAGGCCTGCAGCCCCACGCTGCCGGGGTTGAACACGCGCCGCCCGCCGGGCAGCTCCAGCAGCCGCGGCACATGCGTGTGGCCGCACAGCATCAGCGGCGCGTCGATCCCCTCGACCATCGCGGCGACCTCCTCGACGTTGCGCCCGTGCGTCCCGTCCGGCGCCGGGTCGTCGAGCAGCCCCGTGAGGTCGTCGTGCGGTGTCGCGTGGAACAGCACGATGTCCTCGTGCCGAACGATCGTCGGCAACGTCGCGAGCCATTCCAGGTGCTCCGGCGTCAACGCATCGACCGCCGTCCCGTCCACCCGCTCGAGCATCCAGCGGTCGTGGTTGCCCCGGACGGTGAGCGCGCCGAGCGCCATCAGCCGTTCTGCCGTGCCGGCCGGGTCGAGCGGCCCGTCGACCGTGTCGCCGAGGTCGAGGTACGTGTCGGCGCCGCGGGCCCGGGCGTCCGCCAGCACCGCGTCGAGCGCCCACGCGTTGCCGTGGACGTCGGCGATGACCGCGACCGTCATCGCGGGAAGTCCGCGCGGTTGCGCAGCGGGTCGAGGTCGCTGTCGCCCGCCGCCCAATTGCGTACCTCGCCGGGCTCGGACTCGAACGCCTCCTGCAGGTGTTCGGCGGCGTTGTCGAGCCGCCCGAGCCGCGCCTCGAAGCAAGCGAGGTTGTAGAGCAGCGACGCATCGCCCGGGCGTGCAGCCAGGCCGTCGCGCATCATCGCGATGCCCTTCTCCCACTCCTCCGCGTCGATGTGCGGCTGCGCGCGGAAGCGCCACTCCCACGCCGAGACCGAGTACGGCACGCCGGGCTCGCCGCCGAGCGCCAGCACCGTCGTGCCGTCAGCCTGCGCGACCGCCTGCCGGCGCGACGTCGGCTCGGGCAGGAACACGAACGTGCCGGCGGGGGCGTCGACCGTGTCGCCGTCGATCTGGAACCGGGCATGGCCGCTGAGCACGAGGTACAGCTCCTGGTGCCCGCGGCCGTTGTCGTCGGATTCGGTGTGCTCCTCGATGACGTCCTCGCCGGCGCCGGCCGAGTAGGCGTTGACGCCGAAGCCGCGCACGCCGAGGGCGTGGCGGACCGGGTGCCAGCGCACGCCGGCGACTTCGATCGGGTCGAGTTCGTCGATGCGAACGGTGCGGAAGGCCATGGCCGCAGCCTACGCGGCGACCGCCATCCGGAGCGCGAGGGCGAGCACGATCGCGTTGCCGGCCAGCGCGGTGTAGACGCGCGCCGACGGCGGCAGGCGATGATGGAGCGCCGCGCCGGCGCCCGCGAGCACCAGCTGCCAGCTGAGCGAGGCGGCGCCGGCGGCGAGCACGAAGGCCACCTTGGCGCCGGCGGGCGCCGACGCGACCGCGGGGAGGCCGGCGATCAGCGCCGCGAAGTAGGCGACCGTGAGCGGGTTGATCGACGTGAGCGCGACGAACCGGAGGAAGACCGCGGAGGCGGCGCCGCCGGTCGCGGTTGGCGCGGCGGGACGCGGCGCGTCCGGGGAGGCGGCGGCGCGTGTCGCGATTGGCGCGGCGGGACGCGGCGCGTCCGGGGAGGCGGCCGCGCGTGTCGCGATTGGCGCGGCGGGACGCGGCGTGTCCGGGGAGGCGGCCGCACGTGCGACCCGCAGCCCGACCAGCGCGACCACGGCGAGCACCGCCGCGGCCGCGAGCTTGAGCGCGTGCTCGTGCGGCGCGAGCGCGCTCGCCACCGCCGCGCCCGCGGCCGCGGCGACCGCGGCGTAGAGGAAGTCGGCCGCCGCGACTCCGGCCGCGGCCGCGGCCGCCGGGCGGAAGCCTCCGCGCGCGCCCAGGTCGACGACCATCACGCCGATCGCGCCGAGCGGGATCGCGACGCCCCAGCCGGCGAGCAGTCCTGCGAGGAGGGCGTCGAGCATGTTCCTGGTGATACCCACCGCGTCCGCGGAAACTCCAGCACGCACCGGCGAGTACTGCGACAATCGCGGCATGGACGACACTGACCGCGAGATCCTCGGGGAGCTCGTGCGTAACGGGCGGATCTCGTTCCGCGACCTCGGCGCCGCAGTCGGGCTCAGCGCCAACGCCGCAGCCGACCGTGTGCGGCGGCTGCGCCGCGACGGCGTGATCACGGGGTTCACCGCCACAGTCGACCTCGGCGCCGCCGGGCGCGGGCTCGTCGCGCTGATCGATGTCCGCCTCGCTGCGGCCGGCACGAACGAGGCCTTCGAGGCCGACTGCGCGAAGCTCGAGCCCGTCACCGACGCCGTCCATGTGACCGGTCGCTTCGACTACCAGCTGCGCGTCGCCTGCCGCGACACCGCCGAGCTCGACCGCCTGCTGCGCCACCTCAAGCGCCACGGCGGCGCGACGGAGACCGAGACACGCGTCGTGCTCCGGAGCGCGTTCACGCGGGGCGCGCCCTAGGCTTAGGGAGCGGTGCCTCTCGCGTCGATCGGCGACTCCTTCTCCTCTTTCTTCGACGCGGTCGGTGAGTTCTTCTCGAACCTCGCCGCGGTCAACTGGTTCGCGCTGATCCTCGGAATGGCGGTGTTCGTCGGCTACCTGAGCCTGCGCGCCCGCGCCTCGTTCAACATCCTGCGCGCCGCATATCCGGACGAGCGGATCGAATACCGCAGGATCTGGGGCGCGTATCTCGCGGGCTACGGCTTCAACTCGGTCGTGCCGGCGCGCGGCGGCGACGTCGTGCGGCTGTTCCTGACCAAGACGTCGGTGCCGAACTCCAGCTATCCCGCGGTCGCGTCGTCGTTCGCGGTCGAGCAGATCTTCGACCTCACGATGGCGATCCCGATCCTGCTGTTCGCGTTCACGCAGGGCGCCTTCCCGAAGCCGCCGGACTTCTCCGACCTGCCCGCGTTCGACCTCGCGTTCTTCGCGTCGCACCCGCGCTTCACGCTGTTCTTGCTGACCGCGCTGGCGATCGGGACGCTCGTCGCGTTCGCCCTGCTCTCGGCGCGCGCGCGCGCGTTCTGGGAGCGGGTGCGCCAGGGCCTGACGATCCTGCACGACCGGCGGCGCTACCTGCGCCAGGTATGGCTGGTCCAGCTCGCCGGCTGGGGTCTGCGCTTCGCCGCGTTCTGGTGCCTGCTCTCGGCGTTCAACGTCGGCGGCTCGGTCAAGAACGTGCTGCTCGTGCTCGGCGTCAACGCGGTCGCGGCGCTCGTCCCGTTCACGCCCGGCGGCGCAGGCGTGCAGCAGGCGCTGCTGGTGAAGGTGTTCTCAGGGACCGCGGCCGGCGCGACAGTGGCGGCCTACTCCGTCGGTCAGCAGATCGCGATCGCAGCGACGACCTTCGCCTGCGGGTTCGCGGCGATCGTGTTCATCTTCCGCTTCCGCTCGTTCAAGGAGGTGATCGCGGCCGGTCGGGAGGCTAGGACAGCCCCTGCCGAGCCTCGCGCACCAGCGTGACGGCCTCCGGGAAGACCGTCGCCATGACCGAGCGGATCTGATTCGCCTGCTCCTCCGTCGTGCCCTGGATGTTGACCCGGTTGATCGCCGCCACCGTCATGTCGACGGCGAGCTTGATCGCGTTGTCGGCCCAGGCGAGGTTCTGAGTGGCCTGCATCTGCTCGGCCATCTCCTGCAGACGCTTCTGGAAGTCTGGGTCCTGAAAGAAGCCGAAACCCTCCATGCACTGCATGCTACCGATGGCGGGTCGCGGCCCGGCTACGATTCACCGCCTCGTGGCCGCAGAAGCAGCCGAAGACCATCTCGCCTGGGAGGCGCGCCAGCGCAAGCCCGCCGCTGCGGCCGCCGCGGTCGCCGCCGTCGGGATCTTCGCCGGCACCGCCTGGCGCGGGCTCACGCTGTCGGACCTGCCGCGCACCGGGATCATGGAGACGCTCACGCGCGCTGCGGAGCCCGGGCCGATCGGCACGATGCAGTCGGCGCGCGTCCCGACGCTCGAGTACTACGACGACCGGGCCGCGAGCGTGCTGCTTTCGAGCGTGCTGGTCGGGATCGGGTACCTCGCGCTCGGCTGGGCCCTGACCTATCTGGCGTTCGCGGTCCGGGCGCGCCGGCCGGCGTTCCCGCGCGTCGTGCTCTATCTCCCGTTGGTCGGCGGCGTACTCCAGGCGCTCTCGACGATCCTCGCTGCGTTCGGGACCAACGCGGCCATCAGCAATTTCCTCGACGGCCCGCGCACGGTCGACGCAGCGATCGACATCACCGCGAGCGGGCTGACCGTGTTCGCGTCGGTACTGGGTCTGCCGGGGGCGCTCGCGATGGCACTGGCGATCGTGTTCGTCGCGCTCAACGCGATGCGGACGGGCCTGCTCACCCGCTTCATGGGCGTGCTGGGGATCATCGCCGGCGTCCTGCAGATCCTTCCGTTCGGCGGGCCGCTGCCGGTCGTCCAGTGTTTCTGGCTCGTGATGCTCGCTGTCCTGTTCGCGGGCTTCTGGCCGGGCGGGGCGCCGCCCGCATGGCGGACCGGCGACGCCGAGCCGTGGCCGTCGTCGGCCGAGATCCGCCAGCAGCGCGCGCAGGCGGCGGCGGAGCGGCGGGGGGAGACGCTCGAGCCCGAGCCGGTCCCGGCGGGCCCGTCGCCGTCCGCCTCGGCGCGCAAACGCAAGCGCAAGCGCCGTTAGGAATCGAACCGGCGCCGCGCGGCGTGCACCTCGTCGAGCTGGTCGTCGGACCACTCGATGCCACGAGATGACCCACTAGGGTTCGGGTCGGAGGACGACCGGAGGAGACAGCCACAATGGCGGACGGCGCGACGCTCGACCAGGAACTGGGCCAGCTGCTGGAGCAGGAGATCTTCCCGCCCCCGGACGACTTCCGGGAGCGCGCGGTCTACTCGGACCCGTCGATCTACGACGAGGCCGAGGCGGACCCCGAGGGATTCTGGGCCCGGCAGGCCGAGTCGCTGCACTGGTTCCAGAAGTGGGACCAGGTGCTGGACTGGTCGAACCCGCCGTTCGCCAAGTGGTTCCTCGGGGGCAAGCTCAACGTCTCCTACAACTGTCTCGACCGCCACGTCGAGGCCGGGCTCGGCGACCGCGTCGCGTTCCACTGGCGCGGCGAGGAGGGCGAGGAGCGCAACGTCAGCTACGCCGCGCTACACGCCGACGTCCAGCGGTTCGCGAACGCGCTGAAGGCGCGCGGGATCGGCCCCGGCGACGTCGTCGGCATCTACCTGCCGATGATCCCCGAGGTCGCCGTGGCGATGCTCGCCTGCGCGCGCATCGGCGCGATCCACAACGTCGTGTTCGGCGGCTTCTCCGCCGAGTCCGTCGGCGAGCGGATGGAGTTCTCCAACGCCAAGGCGCTCGTCACCGTCGACGGCGCCCGGCGCAAGGGCCGCACGGCGCCGATCAAGCAGGCGGTCGACGAGGTCATGCCCGACCTGCCGTGCATCGTCGTGCGGCACACCGACATAGGCGCGCCGATGGCGGACAAGGACGCCTGGTTCCACGAACTGATGGACGCTGCCGACGCCGAGTGCCCGGCGGAGCCGCTCGACGCCGAGCACCCGCTGTTCATCCTCTACACGTCGGGCTCGACCGCCAAGCCGAAGGGCATCCTGCACACGACCGGCGGCTATCTGACCCAGGTCGCGTTCACGCACAAGGCAGTGTTCGACCTCAAGCCCGACGAGGACGTCTTCTGGTGCTCGGCCGACGTCGGCTGGGTCACCGGGCACTCGTACATCGTGTACGGGCCGCTCGCCAACGGCGCGACGTCGGTGATGTACGAGGGCGCGCCCGACTACCCCGACAAGGACATCTGGTGGGAGCTGTGCGAGCGCTACGGCGTGACGATCTTCTACACGGCGCCGACCGCGATCCGCGCGTGCATCAAGTGGGGTGCTGAATATCCCGAGCGGCACGACCTGTCGTCGCTGCGGCTGCTCGGCACGGTCGGCGAGCCGATCAACCCGAAGGCGTGGCTCTGGTACCACAAGGTGATCGGAGGCGAGCGCTGCCCGATCGTCGACACGTGGTGGCAGACCGAGACCGGCGGCATCATGATCACGACGCTGCCCGGCGTGCTGGCGACCAAGCCGGGGAGCGCGGGCCGCCCGCTCCCGGGCATCGCGGCCGGCGTCGTCACCGAGCAGCGCCAGGACGCCGGCGCCGAGCAGGGGTTCCTCACGCTCGATCGCCCGTGGCCGGGGATGCTGCGGACGCTCTACAAGGAGGAGGACCGGTTCATCGAGACGTACTGGTCGAAGTTCGGACGCGAGACCTACACGGTGGGCGATGCGGCACGGCGCGACGAGGACGGCTACTTCTGGATCATCGGGCGGATCGACGACGTGCTCAACGTGTCCGGCCACCGGATGAGCACGGCCGAGATCGAGTCGGCGATCGTCTCCTACACGCGCGTGGCCGAGGCCGCCGTGATCGGCCAGGCCGACGAGGACACGGGCCAGTCGGTGACGGCGTTCGTGACGCTGCAGGGCGGCGGCGACGGGACGGACGAGCTGATCGTGGAGATCCGCGAGCACGTCGCCAAGCGGATCGGCAAGCTCGCGCGGCCGAAGCGGATCATCTGGGCCGACGACCTCCCCAAGACCCGCTCCGGCAAGATCATGCGCCGGCTGCTGCGCGACATCGCCGAGGGCCGCGAGCTCGGCGACGTGACCACGCTGCGCGACCCGGATGTGATGGCGCAGCTGGGGGAGAAGATCAAGGAGCGCCAGGGCCAGGAGGAATAAGCCGCGCCCGAGCGCGTCTTCTCCGCTGACCCCGATTCAAGGAGGAAGTGGAGATGGCGCGAAGGAAGAGCGCAGCGCTCGTGGGCGCGGCGGCGGCGGCCCTGCTGGCATTCCCTGCTGTGGCGAGCGCGGACCCGGTGTCGAACATCAGCCCCGCTGGAGCGTTGACCGTGTCGGGTGATGACGACGACGCGATCGCGATCACATGTGCCGCCAATGCCGTGCAGGTCAACGGCGCGACGGTCGCGGGGGGCGGTTGCGACGCGATCACGTCGATCGCGGTCACGGCCGGCTCCGGCGCGAACACGATCGACCTCAGCGGCGTGGACGACGCCGACCCCGACCCCGCCGTGGTCACCGACTACCCGGCGGTCACGTCGGTCACGATCGACGGCGGCGCGGGCGACGACACGATCACCGGCAGCGAGCACACTGACACTCTGCGTGGCGGCGACGGCGTCGACCGGATCGTGGGCGACCAGAACAAGGCGCCCGGCAGCGTCGACGTGTTCGAGGGCCAGGCCGGCGACGACACGCTCGTCTGGAACCCCGGCCATGACAGCGACAAGATGGACGGCGGCGACGGCACCGACACGATCGAGGTCAACGGCGGCGGCGGCGGCGAGCAGTTCACGGTGAACGACGCAGGCGGTGGCCGCGCGCGGTTCGATCGCACCGGGCCGACCCCGCCCGGACCTTTCTTCCTCGACATCGGCACCGCCGAGCGGCTCGACATGAACGCAAACGGCGGCGACGACACGTTCGCGGCCGGCGCGGGGCTTGCCGCGCTCGGCCTCAAGCTCGACATCGAAGGCGGCGACGGCGCCGACACGATCGATGGCGGCGACGGCGACGATCTGATCCACGGCGGCGAGGGCGACGACAAGATCACGCCCGACGACAACCCGGCGCTGCCCGGTCCGCGCGACCTCGCCTTCGGCGACGGCGGCAACGACACGATGATCTGGAACGGCGGCGACGACGACGACCTCAATGAGGGCGGCGACGGCACCGACACGATCGAGGTCAACGGGGCCAACCTCCCCGAGCAGTTCACGGTCAAGCCGGGCGCGCCTGGTCGGACCGTGTTCGACCGCCTGGCGGCCCCCGGGCCCGGTCCGTTCAACATCGACATCGGGACCGCCGAGCGGCTCGACCTGAACATGAACGGCGACAACGACGTGCTCACCACCGACGCGGGCACCGACCCGAACTTCAAGCTCGACGTCGAAGGCGGCGACGGCGCCGACTCGCTCGACGGCGGCGACGCCGCCGACCTGCTCGCCGGCGGCAACGGCGACGACCGGCTCGTCGGCGACAACAACCCGGCCGGCACGGACGACGTCGCGCAGGGCGACGCAGGCAACGACACGATGGTGTGGAACCCCGGCGACGGCGACGACGTCAACGAGGGCGGCGCCGACAACGACACCGCCGAGGTCAACGGCGGCGGCGGGCCGGAGAGGTTCACGATCAACCCGTCCCCGACCCCCGGGCGGGTGGCGTTCGACCGCACCGACCCGGCTCCGTTCAACGTCGACATCGGCACGACCGAGAACCTGCTGCTCAACGCCGCGGGCGGCGACGACCGGATCAAGGGCTTCGCCGGCCTCGCCGCGCTGATCAAGAGCACGCTCAACGGCGACGACGGCAACGACCTGGTCAGGGGCACCGACGGCGAGGACGCGCTGTCGGGCGGCAAGGGCATCGACGTGATCAACGCGCGCGACAAGGCCGAGGACACGGTCGACTGCGGCCGGAGCCTCGACGTCGCGTTTGTCGACAAGCGCGACTTCCTGCGTGGCTGCGAGGTCGCGCTCGGCGGCGACCAGAAGGTCAAGACCGTCGGCAAGCTGGCCGCGGTCGCGGGCGGTGCCGCAGCGGTGAAGCTGAAGTGCGTCGGCGCCAAGCGCTGCAAGGGCACCGCCAAGGTGCGCAAGGGCGGCAAGACGCTCGCCGCCGGGAAGTTCCGCCTGGATCGCGGCAAGGTGAAGAAGGTCCGGCTGGAGCTCACCAAGCGCGGCCTGCGCAGGCTGGCCACGGCGCCCGCGAAGGGCCTGGGCGCCCAGCTGGTGATCAATTCCCGCGACAACCGCGGCAACGGTTGGGAGACGAGGAAGGCAGTCAGGATCGCTGACTGACCGGCGGCGCACGCGCGGCTGCTGGAGCTACGGCCCCAGCAGCTGCGCGAACGCGCGCAGGTCGATCATCCGCGCAGGGATGCCAAGCGCGCTCCGATGGGGTAGAACCGTCACGCGAGCGAGGAGGAGGGAACCTGATGATCACCGCCCCGACGAGCTACGAACAGGCACGCGCCGAGCACGTTTGGAACGTGCCGGAGCACTACAACATCGCCGCCGACGTGTGCGACAAGCATCCCGCCGACAAGCTCGCGATGATCCACGAGGACTTCCGCGGGCAGGTGCGCGAGGTCCGCTGGGGCGAACTGCAGGCGGCGTCGAACCGCTTCGCGCACGTGCTGCGCGCGCACGGCGTGGCGAAGGGCGACCGCGTCGCGATGCTGCTGCCGCCGACGCCGGAGACCGCTGCTGCGTTCTTCGGCACGTTCAAGTGCGGGGCGATCCTGCTGTCGATGTCGGTGCTGTACGGCGACGAGGGCATCCGCCATCGCGTCACCGACTCCGGCGCGAAGGTGCTGCTGACCAACGCCGCCAACGCGGGCCGGATCGATGCGTCGCTGGTCGAGCACGTGCTTCTGATCGAAGACCTGCCCGCGTCGGGCGACGAGGACTTCACGCCGGAGGACACGCTCGCCGACGACCCGGCCCAGCTCTACTACTCGTCCGGCACGACCGGGCTCGCCAAGGGCATCCTGCATGCGCACCGCTACCTGCTCGCGCACGAGGAGTTCTCCTACTGCCACGACGTCCGCGACGGCGAGCTGTTCCACGGCATGGGGGAGTGGGCGTGGGCGGCCGGGATCGCTCCGCTGTTCGGGCCGTGGCGGCTCGGCGCCGTACAGCTCGTCTACCAGCGCGAGGGCGGGTTCGACCCGCACCGCCAGCTCGACGTGCTCTCGCGCCACGGCGCGACGAACGTGTTCACCACGCCGACCGCGATGCGCTCGATGATGTCGATCGGTGACGCCGGCACGCGCTACCCGCAGCGCTTCCGCGTCGTGTGCAGCGCCGGCGAGCCGCTCAACCCCGAGGCGATCCGCTGGTTCCGCGAGCAGTACGGGCTGACCGTGCTCGACTACTACGGGCTCACCGAGTCGTATCCGCTCGTCGCCAACTACCCGTTCATGCCGGTGCGCGAGGGCTCGATGGGCAAGCCGATGCCCGGCTGGGATGTGCGCATCCTCGACGAGGACGAGCACCCGGTCGCGGCCGGCGAGCGCGGCGAGCTCTGCCTGCGCGCCCGCTCGAACCCGCACTACCCGCTCGGCTACTGGAACAACGAGGCGGCGTCGGAGGAGACGTTCGGGGGCGCCTGGTTCCACACCAAGGACGCTGCGCGGACCGACGAGGACGGCTACGTCTGGTACGAGGGGCGCGCCGACGACGTGATCATCGCCGCGGGCTACCGCATCGGGCCGTTCGAGGTCGAGTCGGCGTGCCTCGAGCACCCGGCGGTGGCGGAGGCGGCCGCCGTCGCGGCGCCCGACCAGCGCCGCGGCCACGTCGTCAAGGCGTTCATCGTCGCCGCCGCGGGGGTGGAGCCTTCCGACGCGGTCGCGGACGACATCAAGACGTTCGTGCGCGCGCGGCTCGGCGCCCATGCGTATCCGCGCCGGATCGAGTTCATCGACACGCTCCCGAAGACGCTGACCGGCAAGATCCGCCGGATCGAGCTGCGCCGGCGGGAGAGCGAACGCGGCATGCCATCCTAGGCGGCGTGGACGAGAGAGCCGCCGCTCCGCCACCTCCGCGTCATCCACCCGCGCTGCTGCCGCCCTCGGCCGCCCGGCTAGGCGGGTTCGCTGCGCTCGCGCTGCTCGGCGCGCTCCAGTGGCAGCGGATGATCGAGGGGCTCCCGTCGAGCCACGCGTTCCTGTGGGTGCTCGTCGCGGTGGGCGCCGCCGTCGCCGTCCTCTGGGCGGACGGCCGGCGCCGCCTGCGGGCCACGGCGACGCTCGGCGTCGCGGCGCTCTCGCTCGTCGCCGCGTACGTGGCCGCCGGACTCGATCTCGATCTGCTCAAGCCGGCCCGGTGGGACGAGCTCAGCGCCGGACTCTCGCACGGCGCCGAGTCGCTGGCCAGCGTCCAGATGCCGTACCGCGGCGCCGACCCGTGGCCCAGCCTGACGCTGCAGCTGCTCGGCGCGGTGCTGTGCGTGCTGGCGGCGCTGCTCGCGTTCTGGCCGCGCACCGAGCGGACTTCGTCGGCCGGTATCAGCGATACGCCGCGCGGCTACCAGTTCCTGTCACTCGCGCTGCTGCTCGTCCTCGTCGCCGCGCCGGTCGTCTCGCTCGGCGGCACCGAGCCGGTCGCGCTCGGCATCGTGCTGACCGCGCTGACAGTGTGTTTCCTGTGGCTCGAGCGGCTCCCCCTGCGCCCCGGGCTCGGGATCGCAGCGATGCTCGCCCTCGCCCTGGCCGGCGCGCTGCCGCTCGCCTCGGCGGCCGACGGCGAGGACCCGTGGTTCGACTACAAGGCGTTCGCCGAGCAGCTCGGGCCGGACGAGCCGCTGCAGTTCAGCTGGGGCCACAGCTACGGGCCGATCACGTGGCCGCGCGACGGCGCCGAGGTGTTCCGCGTCGACTCGCGGCGGCCGTCGTATTGGAAGATCGCCGACCTCGATCACTTCGACGGCGAGACGTGGGTCGACACCGGCACCGACGAGCCGGGCGAGGCGCCGGCGGAGTTCGATCTCGCGCGCAGCTGGGAGGCGCGGCCCGCCTGGAGGCAGACGAGCCGGGTGACACTGAGGCGGATCGAGACGTACGACGTGATCGGGGCGGGGACGACGCTGAGCGTCGAGGACACCGGCCGTCCGGTCACCCCGTCGGCCGAGCCCGGGCAGTGGCGCTCGGACACGAGGTTGCGCGGGGGCGACTCCTACACCGTCAAGTCGTACGTGCCGCGGCCGACCCCGGTGCAGCTCGCGCAGTCGAGCTCGGGCCTGGATCCGCGCCCGAGGATCGACCTCGATCTCGAGATCCCGACCGAGACCGAAGCGTTCAGACCGGACTGGGAGGGCGCGGGCGATGCGGCCGCCCAGGACTCGCGCGCACAGGAGCTGCGCCGGCTGCGGCTGCGCGCCGAGATCCGTTTCGAGCCGTTCGAGCCGTTCGGCAGCGCCGAGCGGCCGTTCGCGTCCTACCCGACGCTCGTGCGCTCGAACGACGGCGACAGGGCGCTGCGCGCTTCGCCGTACGCCGAGACGTGGGGGCTGGCGAAGCGGCTGATGCGCGAGTCGCGCACGCCGTACGACTACGTCGCGGCCGTCAACCGCTACCTGCAGGACGGGTTCACCTACGACGAGACGCCCGATCCGGTCTCCCGGGGCCGGGCGACGCTCGACGGGTTCCTGTTCGAGACCAAGAGCGGGTACTGCCAGCACTTCTCGGCCGCCATGACGATGCTGCTGCGCATGGGCGGGATCCCCGCGCGCGTCGCGACGGGCTTCTCGCCGGGCGGCTTCTCCAAGCGCAAGAACGCATGGATTGTGCGCGACACCGACGCGCACTCGTGGGTCGAGGCGTGGTTCGACGAGTACGGCTGGGTCACGCTCGATCCGACGCCCGCCGCCACCCCGGCCCGCTCGCAGATCGCCACGATCGACCGGCCGCCGGAAGAGGATGAGGGCGACGACGAGTCGGACGAGCTCGGCGGCTCGGCGCCCCGCACCGGCGGCGTGCGTCCGGACCTGCTCGGGCCGCAATCCGGGCAGGCCGGCGGCGGCGGGGACGCGGCGGGGGCGAGCGGCACGCCGTGGTGGTGGTTCGCGGCTGCTGTCGTGCTGGCGCTCCTGCTCGGCGCCTGGCTGGTGCAGCGCTGGCGCCGGTCCCGCCTGAGCCCCGCGGCGGCCCTGGACCGCGCGATCGCCGAGCTGGAGGCGGCGCTGCGGCGCCTGGGCCGACCCGCGCCCGAAGGCCTCACGCTCCAGCAGCTCGAGCAGCGCCTCGGCAGCTCACCCGAGGCCGCCGAATACCTCCGCGCACTCCGCGCCGGCCGCTACGCCCCGACCGCTGAGCCGCCGACCCCGCGCGGCCGGCGCGCGCTCCGGCGCGAGCTGGGCAGCGGCGCAGGCCCGCGCGGCCGGTTGCGCGCGCTCTGGTCGCTGCCGCCCTGGCGCGCCTGACGCGCGGCGCGCACGGCGCGGCGTCACCGCGCGCGTCGCCGCGGGGCGTTCGCCTCGGCGCGACTGGCGCGGCGTCACGGCCGTCGAACGTCAACTGCAGCATTGAAGGAGGGCCCGGATCGTGGGATCGCGCCTGTGTTGCGTCTCGTGGTCGCATACCGACCACGAAACGCAACAGAGCGGCAGCCCGCCTGCTGCGTCGCGCCTTAGCAGGTCAAGGCGAAACAGAATGGTGGCGCGGCGGTTCGCGCCTGCGCCGCCCTACTGTGTTGCGCTTTAGCCGCGGATAGCGCGGTCAAGGCGCAACACCGCCGATCACACAACCCCTCACTGCCGCCGTACGCGAGCGGTCGCGCCGGAGGGCGCGTTCGCGTGAGTTCGCGGCGCCCGCGCCCCGCTCCCTCACTGCCGCCGTACGCGAGCGGTCGCGCCGGGGGGGCGCGTTCGCGTGAGTTCGCGCCGCCCGCGCCGCGCTCCCGTCACTGCCGCTGTGCGCGCGCGTGAGAAAGCGAGGGCGCGTTCGCGTGCGCGCCGCCCGCGCCGCGCTCCCGTCACTGCCGCCGTGCGCGCGCGTGAGATAACGAGCGCGCGTTCGCGTGCGCGCCGCCCGCGCCGCGGCTCAACCCGCCAGCGCAGCTCGGCGCGAGTGCTGGCGCATCTCGGACAGGATGCGCTCCAGGCGCGGCTCCGCCGACGTGTCCACGTGCGTCATCGCCGCCGCGACGGCCGGGTGGCGCTGCGCGATCAGCGCGTGCATCTGGTGTGCGACCGCGCGGTATGCGGGGTGGCCCTCGCGGCCCGAGCGCAGTTCGATCAGGTGCATCGCCTCGCGCGCGTTGAGATCGAGGACGTAGCGGATCCGGTAGCCGAGGCAGAGCGCGTATGGCGCCGCGGCGGCGAGCCCGGCGCCGGCGAGCCGGTGGTACTCGGCGGCGGAGCGGTCGAGCGCCTCGCGGTAGGCGTCGCCCACCCCGGCGGCCACGACCTCGTCGGGGATCCCGGCGCCGAGGTCCGGCGTCAGCCCCTGCCATTGGACCGTCAGCATCCGGTGCCGCTGAAGGTCGCGGAACGCGCCGTAGTCGGAAACGATCTCGAAGCGATAGCGGAGCGCCTCGAACCCGCGCCCCGGCCGATGGCGGCGGTTCGCCCGCTCGCCCACCAGGTCCGCCAGCAGCTGGCCACGCTCGGCGTCGGAGAGGGAGGCGACGGTCGCGCGGATCCGCTCTTCGCCGGCACCCGCGGCCTCGAACAACAGGGCCGTCAGCAGCAGCTCCTCGTCGCCGTCGACGTGCGTCAGCGCCACCGAGGGGCGTGCGTCGTCCGGATCGGCGTCCTCGAGCCCGAGCCGCGCCGCCCAGCGCTCGCCCGCCGCGCGCCGCTCGGCCAGATAACCCGCCCACGCGCCGCCCCGGTCGGGGCGCTCGACGCGCGACACGAAGCTCGGCATCACGGCCTTGATCGCGGCGAGGATGAGCTCGCCGTAGCGGCGCGCCTCCGGCAGCGGATGGCCGATCAGGTGCAGGATCAGCTGCTCGTACGACTGGCCGGTCGCGTAGATGCCCATGTGCGAGAGCGACGCGGCCGGCAGCAGCCCGCGCAGCAGGTCGAGCGCCTTGGCGTTCACCGCCCGCCGGCGCGCGGCCTCCGGCTCGCCGTCCGCGCGCGGGAACGTCTCGTCCACCCACGCGCGCACGCGCGGCAGCGCGGCGGCGTAGGTGCCGAACAGCGCGTCCATCGACGCTTCGTACTCCGCTCCGAGCTCCGGGTCGCGGTAGTAGCGGTAGCCGCCGCCGGGCATCGGCGCGTCGTAGGCGATGTAGCGCGTGGACTGCTCGAGGTACGCCGCGAGCCGCGGCCGCTGCAGCACCTTCGTGAGCACGTTCGAGACCCACTCGCAGGCGACGTGCGCGCCGCCGAGCTGCGCGACCGAGTCGTCGCCGTAGCCGACGAAGATGCGCTCGTACAGCGCGGCTGCGCGCTCGCCCTCGCTGCCGTCCCAGGCGCCGCCTTCGGGCAGCGAGTCGGCGAACTCGTCGAGGAACAGCCGCCGCAGCGTGCCCGGGTAGCGGGAGTAGCGCGCGAAGAGCGCGCCCTTGACCGTCTCGGGCAGGTTGACGAGCGCGAACACCGGACCGTCGAGGTCGGTCACGTGCGGGGCGAGCCGCGTGCGTTCGGCCGGGGTGAGATCGTCGGACGGGTAGATCACCGGAGCGTGAGGCTAGCGCCGTGATCCGACGGCACGGCGACGAGGCCGCGTTGCGGCGGGCGGGCGGACGAGCCGCGCTGGTGCGGTCGGGCGGACGAGCCGCGCCCTTGCGGCGCGCGGACGAGCCGGTGCGGCGCGCGTGGCCGTCCGGGCCGGGTGTGCACCCCCGGCCCGCTCGGCGCAGGCGCGTCAGGCGCCGGTCGGGTGCGTGCGGCCGGTCGCGACGCGCGCGTCGTCGAACAGCCGGGGCAGCATGGCGAGGCCGGCGATCCCGACGATGACGTACACGACGTCGCTCGCGGTCCCGGACCCGAAGATCTCCGTCACGACGTTCGTGTCGAAGAGACCGACCATGAGCCAGTTGAGGGCTCCCAGCACGATCAGCAAGAGCCACAACGGCTCGAGCCGCTTCATGAACTCCATCGCTCCTCCTTTAGTGCGACGGATTGTGTGAGACGCCACGAAGTACGCCGCAAATTGCGGATAGTTACACGCCGAGACAGTCGAATCTGCGCTGCGGTGGACCACCGCGGACCCAGGCCGTCGCGTCGACCAGCCGGCGCTCCGCGGTGATGCGCTCGTGCGAGAGGCCGAGCGCCACCCCGAGCCGGCCGGCGACGCTGAAGCCGCGGCGCCGCTCGGCGACCGCGTAACCCGTGCGCTCGACCACGCCGTGAGTCGCGACCCGCCGCATCAGCGCGCGCAGGTCGTCCGCCGTGCGTCCCGGCCGCAGCACGTGCTCCGCGATCGCCCGGCTGCCGTCGTCGCGCAGGTCGAGCCGTGCGCCGAGCTCCTCGAGCCGGCCGTCCGAAGCCGTCGCGGCGCGCAGCACGAGCTCGCGGACCGCGCCAGCCTCCCAGCTGACATCGGCGACGACTGAGCGCCGCCCGGCCGGCGCCGCCGGGAAGCCGGGCAGCTCGAGCGCGAACTCGGGGTCCGCGCTCCCGAGGTCGACCGTCAGCGTGCTGCGTGCGCCGTCACGCCGCAGCCCGATCGCCGCGTCGGCGGAGGTGGAGACGCCCGCGCGCGCGAGGTCGGCGAGAGCGGCGCCGGCAGAGGCGCGCGCGCCGCCGGTGAGCGCGTCCCAGCGCACGTCCGGCTCGCGCGCGGGCTCGGCCCGCTTCGCGTCCTCGAGGAACGAGCGCGCCGCCGCGGCGTCGGGGAAGCGCCACGACCTGCCCGCGCGGTAGCCGATCGTCGCCATCGCGCGCGCCGAACCGTCGATCCCCACCGGGCTGAACGTGAGCCCGACCCCGACGCTCCCGCCGATCTCGTTCTGCTCGAGCCGCGTGACGACCGCCCCGCCGTCGGACTGCAGCGCGAGCTGCCACTCGCCGTGCCCGCCCAAGCGCACGACGGCGACGTCGAGCGTCGTGTCCTGGCGATCCGAGCGCGCCGAGGTGACGCACGGCGGCAGACCGGCGGCCGCGGCGTCGGACGGCCGGCAGAGATCCCCGCCGACGATGCAGATGCCCGTGCGGACCGTCTTGACGACGCGGCCGCCGACTCCCGGCACCGCGGCGACGGTCGCCGCCGCGCCCGCCAGCACCGTGACGACGACGAGGAGGATCGCGACGTACTCGGGTGACGCCTGGCCGGCATTTCGACGCACACCCCTGACTAGGCGCGGACGCGGATGTCTCGCCCCCGGCTCAGAGCAGATTCGTCAGCGCCGCGCCCGCGTCCTGAGCCAGATCGAGCAGCGGGCTCGGGTACACGCCGAAGAACACCGTCGCCGCCGCGCACAACACGCCGAGCCCGATGACCTCGGGCTGGACGAGCCGCTGCCCCGCCACGCGGGCGCTCGCCGCGACCGCCTCCTCGTCCGCGTCGGCTTCGGCGGACCCGCCGGCGATCGCCGGCCGCGCCGCGACCACAGCCGCGGTCCGCTCGCCGGGCGCGCGCATCCACACCGCCGCCACCACCCTCAGGTAGTACGCGAGCGAGATCGCCGACCCGATCACGATTGCCACGCCGAGCCACGTGTATCCGTTGTCCACCGCCGCACCGATCAGGTAGACCTTGCCGAAGAACCCGGCGGTCGCGGGAAAGCCGCCCAGCGACAGCATCGCGATCGTCATCGGCCATGCGAGCAGCGGCCGCTCGGCGCCGAGCCCGTAGAGCGTCGAGATGTCGTCGCCCCGCCCGGTCTCGCGTTCTCGCGCGACGATCACCGCGAACGCGGCGATGTTCATGAACAGGTAGACCGCGATGTAGAACACCGCCGCGCGCACGCCGAGCTGCGTGGTCACGACGACGCCGGCGAGCATATAGCCCGCCTGCGCGACGCCGGAGTACGCCAGCAGCCGCTTCAGTGACGACTGCCCGATCGCGCCCACGTTGCCGACGATGATCGTGATCAGCGCGAGCGTCGCGAGCGCCGGCGCCCAGGTTTCCGACGCCCCGATCACCGCGACGTCGAAGAAGCGGATGATCACGCCGAACGCCGCCGCCTTGGTCGCCACGGCCATGAACGCGGTGATCGGCGTCGGCGCGCCCTCGTAGACGTCCGGCGTCCACTGGTGGAACGGAGCGACCGACGCCTTGAACGCCAGCCCGGCCACGACCAGCGCGAGCCCGGTGAGCAGCAGCACGTCGTCGCTCACGGGGCCGATCGCGTCGGCGATCCCCGAGAAGCTCGTCTCGCCGGTCGCCCCGTACACGAACGCCAGCCCGTACAGCAGCGTCGCCGAGCCGACCGACCCGATGATCAGGTACTTCAGGCCCGACTCGAGCGACCGCTCGCGCCGCATCTCGGTCGCGCACAGCACGTAGAGCGGGATCGAGAGCAGCTCGTAGCCGATGAACACCGTGACGAGGTTGGTGGCCGCGGCGAGCACGAACATCCCGGCCACGACGGTCAGCAGCAGCGCGTAGAACTCGCCGTGCCCCGCCTCGCGCGGCGCGATCCCGCGCCAGGAGAGGAGCACCGCGCCCGCGGCCGAGGCGATGAACACGAGGCCCAGGAACAGCGTCAGGTCGTCCATCTTCATCGCGTCGGCGACGACGCTGACGTTGTCGCCCCAGGTCGCGATGCTCAGGCCCGCGGCCGTGCCGAGCGTCGCCAGCGTGAGCAGCGGCACCAGCGTGTGGCGCACGAAGCGCGCGCGCAGCAGCCCCGTCAGCAGCACGATGCACGCGCCGCCGACGAGGGCGACGACCGGCGAGATCGCCATCCAGTCGATGTGCGGGCCCTGCACCGCCTCGGCGGCGAACGTCACGGCGCCACCTCCCGCTGCGCGACCCCGACCGCCTCGGACGACACGCCCACCACGCGCTCGACGCTGGCCTCGGAGTCGTCCAGCGCCTGCTGCGGGTACACCGCGAACGCGAGGATGACCAGCACGAGCGGCACGAGCACGAGCGCGTCGCGCGCGCTCAGGTCGAACGATTTGACGTTCGCGCCGACACGGTTGTGGACCGCGCGGATGAACATCCGCAGCATGTACACCGACGCCATCACGACCCCGGTGAACGCGATGATCGCGATCACGAGCTTAGTGTTGAACAGCCCGAGCAGGATCAGGAACTCGCCCGCGAAGTTGGCCGAGCCGGGCATCGCGAGCGTGGCGAGCGTGACGATCAGGAACAGCGTCGAGAGCACCGGCGCGCGGAACGCCACGCCGCCCATCTCGCGGATGTCCTCGGACTCGGTCCGATCGAGCAGCAGCGCGATGATGAAGAACAGCGCCGCGACGACCAGCCCGTGGTTGAGCATCTGCAGCAGCGCGCCCTGCGCGCCCGCTGCCTCGCCCAGCGCGAAGATCCCGAGCGTGATGAAGCCGAGCTGCGCGACCGACGAGTAGCCGAGGATCATCCGCGTGTTCGTCTGCGTGAACGCCTGCGCGGAGCCGTACAGGATCGACGCCAGCGCGAGCAGCAGCATCACCGTCTGGAAGTCCTCGGTGGCGTCGGGGAAGACGGGCAGCACCACGCGCAGGAAGCCGTAGGCGGCGACCTTCGAGAGCACCGCCGAGAAGACCGCCAGCACCGGCAGCGGCATGTTGCGGTAGCCGTCCGGCATCCAGCCGTGGAACGGGAACGCCGGCATCTTGATCAGGAACGCGAGCGCGAACGCGACGAAGATCCAGCGCTGTGCCCCGGTATCCAGGCGCTCGGTCGCGAGCCGCTCGATCGAGAAGCTCTCGCCGCCGTTCGCCGTGACACCGGTCGCGACCGCCGCCGCGAGCATCAGCAGCGAGCCGACGAGCGTGTAGACGACGAGCTTGAACGTCGCCGCGATCCGGTCAGGCCCGCCCCACTGGCCGACGAGGAAGTAGAACGGCACCAGCATCAGGTCGAAGAACAGGACGAACAGGATCAGGTCCTGGGCCATGAACGCGCCCAGCACCGCGGTCTCGGCCAGCCCGACCCAGAACACGTACAGCTGCACCCGCTCGGCCGGCGGCCGCACCACCAGCCACACCGCGGTGGCCGTGAACAGCAGCGCGGTGAGCCCGATCAGCCACAAGTTGAGCCCGTCGACGCCGAGCATGTAGCGAATACCCAGCTCCGGGATCCACTTGTCGTCGGTGACGTACTGGAGCCTGTCCGAACCGCCGTCGAAGTCGAACAGCATCAGCACGGCGTACGCGAGCGCCACGAGCGAGCCGACCAGCAGCATCAGCGGCGCGACGGTGCGCGGGGCGAATGCGCCCAGCGTGGCCAGCACGAGCGGGAAGAACAGCAGGATCGAGAGGTGGATGGTCATGACGCGGCGAGCAGGAAGTAGAGGCCGAGGCCGGTGACGCCGACGAGCAGCAGCGCCGCGTAGTAGCGCAGGAACCCGGACTGCACGGCGCGCACGGCGGCCGAGCCGGCACGGACCGCGCCCGCCGGAGCGCCGACGATCAGCCCGTTGACGACGACCCGCTCGAACACGTCGCGCGAGAAGCGCCCGAACATCGCGAACGGCCGCACGACGAGCGTGTCGATGATCTCGTCGAAGTACCACTTGTGCGAGAACAGCGTGTAGGCGCCCGCGAGCCGCTCGCGCATCCCGGTGACGATGCTGCGGTCGCTGTCCACCACCCACAGCCGGTACGCGAGCGCGATGCCGCCGAGCGCGAGCACGGTGCCGACGATCAGGCCGCCCCACGTCACGCCATCGGACGCCTCCAGCGACTCGTAGTAGCGCGAGTCGTGGAAGCTCGGCTCGAGGAACGTGTGCACCACGTCGGTCACCTTCGGGATCTGGAGCAGGCCGGCGAACGTCGCGCCGACCGCCAGCAGCGCCATGGCCACCTTCATGCTCCACTCCCGCTCGGCGATGTGGTGGTCGGGACCGGGGAAGCCGACGTCGGTGTCCTCGACCTCGCCGCTCGCCGGGTTGAACGGCTCGGGCGCGTGGTGCAGATGCCCGTCCTCCAGTTCGCGCGCGGGCTCGACCGGCGGGCCGTAGAACGCGCGGAAGATCATCCGCCACGTGTAGATCGCGGTCATGAACGCGCCGATGTAGCCGAGCACGCCGAGCACGATGTGCCAGTCGTCGCGCGCGATCACCAGCGCGAGGATCTCGTCCTTGGAGAAGAAGCCGGAGAACGGCGGCACGCCGGCGAGCGACAGCCCGCCGATCACCATGGCGGCGAACGTGAACGGCATCGCCTTCCTGAAGCCGCCCATCTTGTCGAGGTTCTGCTCGCCCGCCATCGCCGAGATCACCGAGCCGGCCGCCATGAACAGCAGCGCCTTGAAGAACGCGTGCGTCATCAGGTGGAACAGCCCGGCGGCGTACGCGAACGAACAGACGCCCAGGACCATGTAGCCGATCTGCGACATCGTCGAGTAGGCGATGACGCGCTTGAGATCGGTCACGACGAGACCGATCGTGGCGGCGATCAGCAGCGTCGCGCAGCCGACGATCGCGCCGACGTCGGCGGCCGCCGGGGCCTGCTCGAAGAACGGGTGCATGCGCGCGATCAGGTAGACGCCGGCGGTGACCATCGTGGCCGCGTGGATCAGGGCGGAGACCGGCGTCGGGCCCTCCATCGCGTCCGGCAGCCAGGTGTGCAGCGGCACCTGGGCGGATTTTGCGAACGCGCCGACCAGCAGCAGCAGGCAGCCGGCGACGAGGTCGCCGTCGTTGCGGGAGAACTCGTCCGCAGCCGCGAACGCCTGCAGGAAGTCGAGCGACCCGGTCTGCCTGAAGATGAAGTAGGTGCCGAGCACGAGGCCGGCGTCGCCGACCACGTTGATGACGAACGCCTTGATCCCCGCCGCGGTCGCCGTGGTGCGCCGGTACCAGAAGCTGATCAACAGGTACGACGCGGCGCCGACGAACGCCCAGCCGACGATCAAGAAGAAGAAGTTCCCGGCCAGGACCAGCAGCAGCATGCTGAACACGAAGAAGTTCAGGTACGCGAAGAAGCGCGTGTAGCCGCGATCGGACGCCATGTAACTGACCGCGTAGAGGTGGATCAGCGTCGAGACGCCCGACACGACGAGCGCCATGAACACCGACAGGGGGTCGAGCAGCAGCGACAGCTGCGCGTCGACGCCGACCGTGTTGGCGTAGTCCCACGCGACCGTCGTGACCTGGCGCTCCTCCTCGCCCAGGTCCTGCAGCTGCACGAGCGCGCCGATCGCCGCGAGGAACGAGAGCAAGATCGCGAGCGTGCCGATCCAGCCGTGCAGCTTGCTCGGCAGCGCCCGGAACGTGAGCGCGATCAGCACCGTCCCGCCGAGCGGGAACAGCAGTACCAGCCAGCCGTACGTCTCCAGGCTCATCCCTGCAGTTCCCGCAGCTCGTCGACGTCGATCGGCAGGCGGCGGCGGTAGATCGCGACGATCATGCCGAGCCCGACGGCGACCTCACACGCCGCGACGACCATCACGATCAGCGCGAAGATCTGACCGTCCTGGTTGCCGTGCGCGCGCGAGAACGTGACCAGCGCGAGGTTGCCGGCGTTGAGCATCAGCTCGAGGCAGAGCAGGATCACGAGCGGGTTGCGCCGGATCAGGATCCCGCCCGCGCCGATGCTGAACACGAGCGCGGAGACGATCAGGTACCACTCCATGCTCATCGCGGCTCACCACTCGGCAGCTCGTCGCGGCCGCGCATCAGGTCTCCGACCGAGATCTCGCGCGGGTCCTCCAGGCCGGTGCGCCGGCGCGCGAGGATCACCGCGCCGACCGCCGCGACCAGCAGCAGGATCGATGCGACCTCGAAGGCGAGCAGGAAGTCCGTCAGCAGCAGGCGCCCGATCTCGGCCGGCTGGCCGAAGCCCTCGAACCAGCCGGTGCCCTCCTCGCCGAGCACGGACAGCCCGCTGCCGAGCACGGCGATCGACAACTCCACGAACAGCGCGCCCGCGAACAGCGCGCTCGCCCAGCGCAGGTTCGGGCGTCCGGCGGTCCCGATCGGGTCGGCGCCGCCGCCGACGTAGGCGACGACGAACAGGTACAGGACCATGACCGCGCCGACGTAGATGATCACCTGTGCGGCCGCGAGGAACTCGGCGCGCAGCAGCAGGAACAGCGACGCGAGCGACAGCAGGTGGACGACGAGCGCGAGCACCGAGTAGAACGGGTTGCGCAGACTTACCGTGCCGAGCGCTCCGGCCAGCGCGCCGATCGCACCCAGGAAGAAGAAGACCTCGGCCATGCGCGCGCTGAGGCTACTCGCCCGCCGAGCGCAGCGGCGTGCGCTCGAGCGGCTCCGCCAGCAGCATCTCCTTCGTGAAGATGAGGTCGGAGCGGTTGTAGTCGGACAGCTCGTAGTCCTGGCCCATCGTGATCGCGTCGAACGGGCACGCGACCTCGCAGTAGCCGCAGAAGATGCAGCGCGACATGTTGATCTCGTAGACCGCGGCGTAGCGCTCGCCCGCGCTCACGCGGTTCTCCGGCGTGTTCTCGGCCGCCACGACGCGGATGCAGTCGGCGGGGCAGGCCGCCGCGCAGAGCGAGCAGCCGACGCACTTCTCCAGCCCGCTGTCCTCGAACCGGTGCAACCTGTGGCGCCCGCGGAAGCGCGGGTAGACCGGCGTCTTCTCCTCCGGATACTGGTACGTGTGCGGCCCTTCCACCCAGCGGCCGAGCGTCGTGCGCAGGCCGCGCAGGGTCTCGCCGAACGCGCGGTAGGTGCCGCGCACCGGCCCGCGCTTGGGGGCGCGCACGACCTCGATGACGTCGGGTCCGGGGTCGTAGGGCATCAGTGGCTCTCCTCGTGACGTCGGGCGTGGACTGGCGAGACGCCGGCGCCGCCAGGCGAGGACGCAGGGAGGGCACAGTGGCGGAGCCACGGGCCCGACCGAGGACAATGCCTGGTGGTGATCGGCGATCGCCAGGCCGCGTTCGATGTTGCGAGGGGGGCCACTAGGTTTCAACCACCAGGATCGCTGTGACAAGGGCGTTGACGGTCGCGACCGGGAGGAAGACCTTCCAGCCCAGCGACATCAGCTGGTCGTAGCGCAGCCGCGGCAGCGTCGCGCGCACCCAGAAGAAGACGAACACGAGCGCGAGCGTCTTGACGAGCACGACGATCGGGTCCACCCAGGTCGGCGGGTCGACCCACGGGATCAGCCAGCCGCCGAGGAACAGCGTCGCCGTCAGCGCCGACACGACGATGATGTTCAGGTACTCCGCGGCGTAGTAGCTGGCGAACCGCCCGCCGCCGTACTCGGTGCTGTAGCCCTGGACGAGCTCGGCGTCGGCCTCCGCCAGGTCGAACGGCGGCCGGTTGGTCTCGGCGAAGCCGGCGACGAAGAACACGAGGAAGCCGACGAACTGCGGGATGAAGAACCACAGGTGGCTCGACTGGTACTCGACGATCTCGGTCAGCGACAGCGTCCCGGCCATCATCACGACGCCGACGATCGCGAGGCCCTGGGCGATCTCGTACGAGATCAGCTGCGCGGCCGCGCGCATCGAGCCCAGGAACGCGTACTTGCCGCCCGACGCCCAGCCGCCGAGCATCAGCCCGTAGAACGCGATCCCGCCGAACGCCAGCGCGTAGAGGATGCCGATGCTCGGGTCGATCCCGTACAGCCCGACCTGCGTGCCGAAGATGTCGACGGTGTCCGAGAACGGCACCACAGCCAGCACCGCGACAGCGGTGAACATCGAGATCGCGGGCGCGAGCGCGTACATCCAGCCGATCGCGCCGCGCGGGCGGAACTGCTCCTTGAACAGCAGCTTGCCGATGTCGGCCAGCGGCTGCAGCGCGCCGAACGGGCCGACGCGGTTGGGGCCGTAGCGGTGCTGGAAGCGGCCGAGCACCTTGCGCTCGGCGAGCAGCACGATCGGTACGAACTGGAACACGACGGCGAAGATGACCAGCGCCTTGAGCAGCTGGATCCACCAGTCCTCGTAGTAGCCGACCTCGGCGAAGACCGTCATCCGTCACCGTCCACGCGGCGCACCGCGACGAGCGGCTCGGTCAGCACGTTCGCGGGCTGGTCGTGCGTGCCCTCGACGAGGAACACCGAGCCGCCTGGGATCGCGGCGCGCAGCCGCGCGGCGCCGCGCACGTGCGTGCCATTGGAGCCCACCTCGACCTGGTCGCCGTCGCGCACGCCGAGCCGGTCGGCGTCGAGCGGCGAGAGCTCGACGACCTGGTGCGGCTGCATGAACCGCAGCACCGGCGACAGGTCGACCTCGGGCGCGGCCCACAGCGAGCGCCAGGTGCCGAGCCGCAGCGCGCCGTCCTCCGCCCGGCCGGTGAGCGCCGGCACGCTCAGCGCCACCGGCTCCCACGGCGTGGCGCCGAGCGCGGCGGCGGCCTCGCCGGCGGGCCAGCGGACGCCGCGCCCGCCGATCGTGTCGAGCGTCAGGCCCGCGTAGAACGGGACCGCGCCGAACAGCTGCGCCGACGCCATCGGCCCGGCGAGCACGCCGAGGTCGAGCCCGACCCGCTGCGCGAGCTCGGCGATCACCTGCCAGCCGGGTCGCACGCCGGCGTCGAGCGCGCCGGGCCGCCCGATCGCCGGACGCAGGCGCTGCAGCCGGCCGTCGGGGTGCACGAGCGTGCCCTCCTTCTCGGCGTACGCCTCGGCGGGGAACACGACGTCGGCGTGCGCGTCCAGCGCGTCGCTCAGCGTCGACGCGTGCGCGATCACGGTCGTGGCGCGGGCCAGCGCGTCCTCCCAACCGGCGCGGTCGGCCTCGGTGCGCACGGGGTCGGCGTGCAGCAGGTAGAGCGCGGCCGCGCCGCCGTCGGTGGGCGCGGCCTCGACCTCCGAGTAGCCCGGGCCGTGGGCGGCGGCGAAGCCGGCCTCGCGGATGCCGCGGCCATTGGTCGCCGCCGGGATCTCGAGCAGCCCGGCGCCGTCGCGGCCGGCGAGGCCGAGGCGCGCGGCGACGTTGAGCAGCGCCTGCGCCGTCTGCTCGCCGCGCGGGCCGGACAGCAGCCGCTCGCCGTAGAGGATCACGATGTCGCTGCCGGAGCGCAGCCACTGCGACAGCTCGCGCACCGCTCCCGCGTTCGAACCGGCGGCGGTCGCGGCGCCGCCCAGGTTGCCCTCGTCGCCGGTGAGCGCGGCGTCGAGCGCCACCAGCAGCGCCTCGCCGGCTCCCGGCGCATGACGCAGCACGGTCTCGGCGTTCGGGTCCAGCGCACCGGGCCGGGCGCCGGCGACCGCAAGCCGGACTCCGTTGCGGCGCACGCCCTTACGGATCCGCAGGTCGAGTATCGGCGCGTCGTCGACGGGATCGCAGTCGAGCACGAGCACCGCGTGCGCGAACTCGAGATCGGGCACGTTCGCCTGCAGCGCCGGATCGGCGAGCGCTCGCGACAGCTCGCGTGAGAGAGCGCGTGCGGGGCTCCCGGCCAGCCGGCCGGAGCCAAGGCCCTCGCGGAACAGCCGGCCGGCGAGGAACGCCTCCTCGTTGGTCGTGTCCCCGCCCGCGAGCGCGGCCGCGCGGGAACCGGCCCGCTGCAGCGCGCTCGCCGCCGCGGCCAGCGCCTTCTCCCAGGTCGCCTGCATCAGCTCGTCGCCCTCGCGCACGAGCGGCTCGGTAATCCGCTCGTCGACGTGCGTGGACTGGTAGGCGAAGCGGCCCTTGTCGCACAGCCAGCCGTCGTCGACCTCGTCATGGTCGCGCGCGAGCACCCGCATCACGCGGTCGTCGCGCACGGTCAGCTCGACGTTGCACTGCGCCGGGCAGTAGGTGCAGATCGTGCCGGAGCCCTCGATGTCCCACGGGCGCGCGCGAAAGCGGTAGGCCGTCGACGTGAGCGCGCCGACCGGACACAGCTCGACGATGTTGCCGGAGAAGGGCGCGACGTACGGGTGGCCGTCGAACGTGCCGACGAAGGAGTGCGTGCCGCGGTCGGCCAGGACCAGCTGGTAGTCCTCGCTGACCTCCTGCGAAAAGCGCACGCAGCGGTAGCAGAGGATGCAGCGCTCGCGGTCGATCGCGATCAGCGGCGAGAGCTCGAGCGGCTTGCGGAAGTGGCGCTTGGGCTCGATGAAGCGCGACTTGCCCGCGCCCCAGCCGTACGTGATGTCCTGCAGCGGGCACTCCCCGCCCTTGTCGCAGACCGGGCAGTCGAGCGGGTGGTTGATCAGCAGGAACTCGACCACCGCGCGCTGCGCGGTGTGCACGCGCTCGGTCTGGGTGTGGACGACCATGCCGTCCTTGACCGGCGTCGAGCAGCCCGTCTGCAGCTTCGGGATCCCCTCGATCTCGACCAGGCACATGCGGCACGCGCCGACCGGCTGGCCGAGCTTGGGCTCGTAACAGAAGACGGGGATCTCGACGTCGCCGTACTTGGCGGCGTCGACGAGCATCGCGTTCTCCGGCGCCGAGACCTCGCGACCGTCAATCGTGAACGTGACGAATCTGACCTCGGGCCGCGGCATGTCAGCTCAGGGCGGGCATCCAGCCGGCCTGCTCGTCGGCGTTGTGCTGGGGGTTCGCCGCGCCCAGGCCTGCCCGCTCGCGCGCCGCATCGATGTGGGCCTCGAACTCCTCGCGGAAGTGCTTGATCATCGCGCCGATCGGCATCGCCATCGAGTCGCCGAGCACGCACAGGCAGTTGCCCATGATCTGGTCGCAGACCGAGGCCATGATGTCGAGGTCCATCGGCGTCGCCTCGCCGCTGTCGATCCGCTCGAGCATCTTCACGGTCCAGTTCGTGCCCTCGCGGCACGGCGTGCACTTTCCGCACGACTCGTGGCGGTAGAACTTCGCCGTCTTGAGCGCGAGGTCGACGATCGCGACGTCCTCGTCGGCGACGATGATCGAGCCCGAGCCGAGCATCGAGCCGGCCTTCGCCATCGAGTCGAAGTCGTACGGCAGGTCGAGATACTCGTCGGTGCCCGGCAGCACCGGGGAGCTCGAGCCGCCGGGGAAGAAGCACTTGATGCGCTTGCCTTCGAGCGGGCCGCCGGCGAGCTCGTAGATGAGGTGGCGCAGCGGGACGCCGAGCTCGACCTCGTAGTTGCCGGGCCGCTCGACGCAGCCGGAAACCGAGACGATCTTCGTGCCGGTGGAGCGCTCGACGCCGAGCTTGGCGTACTCCTCGCCGCCCATCCGCATGATGATCGGGGCGTTCATCAGCGTCTCGACGTTGTTGATCAGCGTCGGCCCCTTGTAGAGACCTTGGACGGCGGGGAACGGCGGCTTCAGGCGCGGGTTGCCGCGCTTGCCCTCCAGCGCGTCGAGCAGCGCGGTCTCCTCGCCGCAGATGTAGGCGCCGGCGCCGCGGTGCACCCACAGCTCGAGCCCGCCGAGCAGGTCCGCTGCCTTCGCTTCCTCCAGCGCGGCCTCGAGGATCGTTGCGACGTAGTCGTACTCGCCGCGGATGAAGATGAACGCCTTGTTCGCGCCGACCGCGTGCGCGGCGATCCCGATCCCCTCGATCAACCGGTGCGGGTTCTTCTGCATCAGCTCGCGGTCCTTGAAC
Source organism: uncultured Solirubrobacteraceae bacterium (assembly GCA_963835735.1). Lineage (GTDB taxonomy): Bacteria > Actinomycetota > Thermoleophilia > Solirubrobacterales > Solirubrobacteraceae > DASQMT01. Next base: position 34,688 of record CAWIGP010000008.1, on the reverse strand, counting down.
GCGCCCGGCTCGGACTCGTCGGCGTTGCAGACGACGTACTTGTCCATGTCGCCCTTGGGCAGGAACGACGCCTTCGTGCCCATCGCGAAGCCCGCGCCGCCGCGGCCGCGCAGGCCCGACGCCTGGAGCTGGGCGAGCACGTCGGCCGGCTCCATGTCGAGCACCTTGGTGAGCATCTCGTAGCCGCCGTGCTCGCGCCGGTAGACGTCGAGCGTGTTGAGGCCCGGCTGGTCGATGTCTTCGAAGAGGAGCCTCACCGCGAGCCTGCCGTCTTCATGCGCCGCAGCTGCTTGGCCTCGAGCACCGGCCGGCCGGCCTTGACGTCCTCGACGATCTGACGGCAGTCGGCCTCCTCCAGCGGGCCGACGTACTCGCCGTCGACCGACGCCATCGGCGCGATGTCGCAGGCGCCCAGGCACTCGAAGGGTTTCACGTGAAACGCCGGATCGTCGCCCGCCGCGTCGAGCATCGCGGCATGGATCGCGTCGGCCCCGCGCAGCGAGCAGGAGATGTTCGTGCACACGTACACGTCGTGCTTGCCCTTCGGCACGGTCTCGAACATGTCGTAGAACGTCGCGATCGCGGTCAGGTAGGCGGGCGTCAGCCGCATCACGCACGCGACCTGCTCGATCGCGGGCGGGGAGCACCAGCCGTGCAGCTCCTGCGCTGCGTGCAGCGCCGGGATCGCGGCGGAACGGAAGTCCGGGTAGCGGCTCATGTAGGACTCGATCTCCGCGCGCAACTCGTCGGGGACCGGAGTCGTGGCGGGATCGGGGACCTCGGCCGGCGCCTTCGTGAGGTCGACCGCGTCGTCCCAGCCGGGGACGCGGCTGCCGTGCTCGTAGCGCGGGATGCGCGAGGGATCGATCGTCATCAGTGCGTCCCCCCGTGGCATCGCGTGCGAGAGACCGGCCGCCGGCGCCGCCAGGCGAGGACGCAGGCCCGAAGGAATACCGCTTGCATCTCGAAGGTCGAGGACGTGGCCCGGCGGCGATCGGCGGCCGCCGATCTCGTGCGAGGGCGCACTAGCGGTCGACCCCGCCGAGGAGCGGATCCAGCATGCCGAGGGTGGCGATGAAGTCGGCGATGTAGAGGTCGCGGACCATCGGCCGGAAGCCCTGCAGGTTGACGAACGACGGGTCGCGCATGTGCACGCGCGCGGGTTTGGAGGAGCCGTCGGCGCGCACGAAGCAGCCCATCTCGCCGCGTGGGGATTCGATCGGGTAGTAGATCTCGCCCGGCGGCACGCGGAAGCCTTCGGTGACGAGCTTGAAGTGGTGGATCAGCGCCTCCATGCTCGTCGCGAGCTCGTGTCGCGGCGGGAGCGCGTACTTGCGGTCGGGCGTGATGTAGGGGCCGTCGGGCAGGTTGTCGAGCGCCTGGTCGATGATCCGCACGGACTCGTTGATCTCCATGATCCGCACGATCATGCGGTCCCAGTTGTCGCCTGTGATGCCGACCGGGATCTTGAAGTCGAAGTGCTCGTAGGAGCTGTAAGGGGCGGCCTTGCGCAGGTCCCACGGGTTGCCGACCGCGCGCAGCAGCGGGCCGGTCACGCCGTGCGCGAGCAGCGTCTCCTCGTCGAGCGGCGCGACCCCGCGCAGCCGCTGCAGCGCGATCTCGTTCTTCATCAGCAGCGCGAGGAACTGGTCGACGCGGTCGGGCATGATCTTGGTGAACGCGCGGACGTTCTGCTCCCAGCCGGGCGGGATGTCCTCAAAGACGCCGCCGACCTGGAAGTACCGCGTGTGCATGCGCTGGCCCGCGGACATCTCGAACAGGTCGAGGATCTGCTCGCGGTCGCGGAAGCAGTACCAGAACATCGAGATCGCGCCGAGGTCGAGCGCGGTCGTGCCCAACCAGACCAGGTGGGACATGATCCGGTTGAGCTCCATGTTGATGACGCGCAGGTACTGCGCGCGCGGCGGGACCTCGAGGTCGAGGATCGTCTCGACCGCGCCGCAGAACGCCATCGCGTTGAAGTAGTGCGCGAGGTAGTCCATCCGCTCCACGACGGGGATGGCCTTCCAGTACGCCTTGTCCTCGGCGGTCTTCTCGATGCCGGTGTGGAGATAGCCGATCACCGGCTTGACGTCGCGGATGACCTCGGCCTCCAGCGTCGCCATCAGCCGCAGCACGCCGTGCGTCGCGGGATGGTGGGGGCCGAAGTTGATCGTCAGCAGCTCCTCGGATTCCGGGTGCTGAATGTGGGAGAGCTCGATCGACTCCTCGCGCTCGCGATACGGGAGGTCCGGCGTCAGCCGTGTATCGATCTCGCTCACTGCCACCACTCCGGCGTCGTGCGCTCGTTGTGCGTGAACAGGACCGGCTCGCCGCCGATCGGGAAGTCGCGCCGCTGCGGGTAACCCTCGTAGTCCTCGGGCATGAGGATCCGGCGCAGGTCGGGATGACCGTCGAAGATCACGCCGAACATGTCGTAGACCTCGCGCTCCTGATGGTCGGCGGTCGGCCACTCGGGCGTCACGCTCGGGACATTCGGCTCGGCGACCGTCACGCGCGTGCGCACGCTGATGCGGTCGACCTCGTGCATGTCGAGCAGCTCGTAGTGCACGCCGAGGCGCGGCTCCTCGGGGAAGTAGTCGACGCCGTGGACCGAGGCCAGGAACGCGTAGCCCTTGCCCTTCAGGTGCTGGAGCGTGGCCGGCACCGCGGCGGCGGTGACGAGGATCGCCGCGTGGTCGCGGAAGTACACGGTGTCGAGCACCGCCTCGGAGTCCGCCTCGCGCAGCTCCTGCGCGATCAGCTCGAGGCCGGTGGCGTCAGGCATCGCCCGGCACGTTGATCGTGTCGATCGCGTTCGGGTCCTCGCGCTCCAGGTCGGAGACGACCTCCTCGGTCCCGCGGCCGCCGTACCGGGTCCGCCAGCCCTCATCCGGCTGGGCGAGGATCGCGGCGCGCAGCTTGAGGATCCCGTGGACGAGCGCCTCCGGCCGCGGCGGGCAGCCCGGCACGTGCACGTCGACCGGGAGGAACTTGTCGCCGGGCACGATCGCGTAGTTGTTGAAGACGCCCATCGAGGACGAGCACGCGCCCATCGCGATCACGTAGCGCGGCTCGAGCATCTGCTCGTACACGCGCCGGATGACCGGCGCCATCTTGATCGAGATCCGGCCCGACAGGAAGATCGTGTCGGCCTGGCGCGGCGTCGCGCGCGCGGCCTCGAAGCCGAAGCGCGCGACGTCGATGCGCGGCCCGATGTGCGACATCCACTCGATCGCACAGCAGGCGAGCCCGAACGAGAGCGGGAAGTTCGCGTTGCCGACCGCCCAGCGCCCGGCCTTCTCGAGCGTCGTGGTGAGCACCGACTGCTCGACATGCTCCTCGAGCTCCGGGCCGTCCAGCGCGCCGCGCAGCATGTCGCGCGCGCGCAGCTGGCGCGCACGGAACTCCGCCTTCGAGCCGGCGCCGAGCTGCTGCCGCGTCACCTCCATTCCAGCGCTCCCCTCCTCCACACGTACACGTATGCGATCAGCAGCAGCACGATGAAGACGACCGTCTCGATCAGCGCGAACGTGCCGAACGCGTTGAGCTGGAGCGCGACCGGGAACAGCAGGATCGTCTCGATGTCGAACAGGATGAACAGCATCGCGACGAGGTAGAAGGAGATCCCGAAACGGAAGTTGTGCTTCACGTCGGACGGCAGGCCGCACTCGTACGGGTCGCCCTGCGAGCGCGGCGCGCGGTTGCGCCCGATCACGTTCCCGAGCACCGAGTTGATCGTCGCGAAGACCAACCCGAGGAGGGCGCCGAGGCCCAGGAAGACGAGCGCCGGGAGGTAGGTGCGGATCATCCGGAGGGGATTTGTACCACTGCTTGTGCGGATGTGTTACTTAGTGACATTCTGCACTGGGACAGCGCGGGTTTCAGAGCCATCCAGACGCGCGTACCCCCAATACCGCAACGACCATCGCCGAAGCCGCCATCACCCCGATCTCGCGGCGGAGGATCGCACGTATCAGCTCCTGGCGCTCGGTCTCCGACAGCTCGGCGATCGCACCGCGTCCCTCGAGCTTGCGGTGGTCGAGCTCGATCTGCGCCGCGACGATCCGCAGCTGCTCGGCCAGGAAGGCGACAGCGAGCGGCGTCAGGCCGTAGACGAGGTGCAGGTGCGGCAGCTCCTCGTCGCTCAGCACGAGCACGAGGCCGATGACGGCCTCGATCGCCACCAGCAGCTGGCCGGCGCGCAGCAGCGTCCAGAATCCGGGCGCCTCGCGCCACTGCCACCAGGCCCAGCCGCCGTACAGCCCGGCGGCCAGATTGACCGCGACCAGCGCCACGCCCAGCGCGATGTGAACGCCGGTCACGGCCGGCCGCCGTAGGAGCCGCGGAACCAGACCAGCGGGTCCGTTCGTCCTCCAGTCTCGGCTGCGCGCACGGCGCCGATCCCGATCGTGTGGTCGCCGCCGGGCACGAGCTGCTCGAGCTCGCAGCCGACCCAGGCGAGCGAGTCCTCCAGCACCGGGATGCCGTCGTGCACGTCGTGCGGCACGCCGTCGAACTTCTCCGCCTCCGGCAGCTTCGAGGCGAAGCGGCGGGCGAGCTCCTCCTGTCCGGCCGCGAGCACGTTCACGCCGAAGCGCTCGGTCGCCCGCACGACCCGCAGCGTGCGGGCGCCATTGTCGAAGCAGACGAGCAGGAGCACGGGCTCGAGCGAGAGCGAGCAGACCGCGTTCGCGGTCATGCCGACGGGCCCCTCGGGCCCGGTCGCGGTCACGACCGCGACGCCGGTGGCGAAGTGCCCCATGACCGCGCGGAAGCGGTCGGGCTCGACGGGGTGCAGCGGCATCGACGCGGGGGATTGTTCCGTATGCTTGCCGCCGTCATGCCCCGCCGCCCGCTGCTCGCCCTCGCCGTCGCCGCGTGCGCGTTCGCGGCGTCATGCGGCGAGGAGGGGATCGAGCTCGCGAGCTCCGACCCGGACTACGAAGGGGCGAAGATCTTCCAGGAGCGCTGCTCGGGCTGCCACACGCTCACCGCCGCGGGGACCCAGGGCTCGGCCACGAACCCGAACGACCGCGAGTACAAGGACGGCCCGAACTTCGACCAGCGCTGCGAGCAGGCCGACCAGGTCCTCTACGCGATTCAGAACGGCGGCTTCTCGTCGGGGCCGATGCCGCAAGACATCGTCGTCGGCGAGGAGGCGCAGAAGGTCGCGGACTTCGTCGCGAAGTACGCCGGCAGCGAAGTGTCCACCGGTTGCCCAGTAGTGCTCGACCTCAGGTCGCTTCGCCAGGACCCGGAACCGATCCGCGCGGCGTTGGCGCGGCGCCGCGACGGGTCCGCCGCGGTGCTGGACCGCGTGCTCGAGCTCGACGTGCGCCGGCGCGAGCTGCTGCCCCAGGTCGAGGGCATCAGGGCGCAGCAGAACACTGCCTCGCAGGCGATCGCCGCCGCCAAGCAGGCCGGCGAGGACGCGAGCGGCGCGATCGCCGAGATGCAGGCGGTGGCGCGCCGGGGCAAGGCGCTGCGCGAGGAGCTCGACGGCGTGCAGGCCGAGCTCGACGAGGCGCTCGGCGCGCTCCCCAATCCACCCGATCCGACCGCGGCCGACGAGGACGAGGTGCTGTACGAGCGCGGCGAGGGCGGGCGCGCCGGCAAGGACCACCTCGAGCTGGCCGGCGCGTGGATCGACATGGAGGCAGGCGCGCGCGTGGCCGGCTCGCGTTTTGCCTACCTCAAGGGCGACCTCGTGCTGCTCGAGCTCGCGCTGGTGCGCTGGGTACTCGAGCTGCTGGACGGCAGGGGCTTCGAGCCGGTCGTCCCGCCGGTGCTGGTGCGCGAGGAGGCGCTCTACGGCACCGGCTTCCTGCCCGACACCGAGCAGCAGATCTACCGGCTGGCCGACGATGCGCTTTACCTGACCGGCACGAGCGAGGTCGCGCTCGCCTCGCTGCACGCGGGCGAGATCGTCGATGCGCTCCCGCTGCGCTACGCGGGCTTCTCGCCCTGCTTCCGGCGCGAGGCCGGCGCCGCCGGGCGCGACACGCGCGGCCTGTTCCGCGTGCACCAGTTCGACAAGGTCGAGATGTTCTCGTTCGTCGAGCCCGAGGACGCGACGGCCGAGCACGAACGGCTGCTAGCCAACGAGGAGGAGATCCTGACGGCGCTCGGGATCCCGTATCGGGTGGTCAACATCGGCGTGACGGACCTCGGCTCCTCGGCGGCGAAGAAGTACGACTGCGAAGCCTGGCTGCCGGGCCAGCAGCGCTACCGCGAGCTCACCTCGACGTCGAACACGACCGACTTCCAGGCGCGGCGGCTGAACATCCGCTACCGGCCGGCGGACGGCGGCCCACGCCACGCGGCGACGCTGAACGGCACGGCGGTGGCGGTCGGGCGCACGCTGATCGCGATCATCGAGAACGGCCAGCGCGACGACGGCTCGATCGCGATCCCCGAGGTTCTGCGCGCCTGGGGCGCGCCGGCCGAGCTGCGGGCCTAGCCGAGCAGCAGTGCGCCCAGCGCGATCAGCGCGCCCAGCGCCGCAAGCCACGTCAGCGCCGCCGGCCAGATGCTGCGGCGCCGCCGCCGGCGCCATCCGCGGCGACTCAGCGTGCTGGCGTAGATATGCGACGGCTGCGGCATCGCCCAGGCATCGAACTTCGGCGCGCGCGCCCGGTCAACCCGCCGGACGCAAGCACTCCGCTCTCTCCGGCAATCCTCGTGACAGCCGGTGCAAGCCGACGCGCCCGCTAGGGTCGAACGCGTGACGCCGAGAGGAAGGAACCGGCGGCGCGGGGTGTTCGCCGCTCTGCGTCACGTCGGCGACATGGCCATCGACCTGGGCACCGCGAACACGGTCGTGTACGTGCGCGGCCGCGGGATCGTGCTTTCCGAGCCGTCCGTCGTCGCGATCGACGAGCGCACGGGGGAGGTCCACGCCGTCGGCGCCGAGGCGCAGCTCATGATCGGGCGCACGCCCGCGAGCATCTCCGCCGACCGCCCGCTGCGCCACGGCGTGATCGCCGACTTCGAGGTGACCGAGGCGATGCTGCGCCGGTTCATGGAGAAGGTGCTGTCGAGCCGCTTCTCGCGGCCGCGGCTCGTGATGTGCGCGCCGTCGGGCGTCACCGAGGTCGAGCGCCGCGCGGTCGAGGAGGCGTCGCTGTCGGCCGGCGCGCGCGAGGTGCATCTGATCGAGGAGTCGCTGGCCGCGGCGATCGGCTCCGGCCTGCCGATCGAGGAGCCGGTCGGTCGCATGGTGGTCGACATCGGCGGCGGCACGAGCGAGGTCGCGGTGATCTCGCTCGGGGGACTCGTCGTGAGCCGCTCGCTGCGCGTCGGCGGCTACGACCTCGACGAGGCGATCGCCGCCCACATCCGCAACGAGCACCGGATGGCGATCGGCTCGCAGAGCGCCGAGGCGATCAAGCTCGCGGTGGCTGCGGCCACGCCCCAGCGCGAGGAGCTGTTCGCCGAGGTGCGCGGGCGCGACCTGATGTCCGGCCTCCCGCGCGAGGTGCAGCTGGGGAGCGAGGAGGTCAGCAAGGCGGTCGCCGGGCCGCTCGCCGACATCCTCGCCGCCGTCCACGCCGCGCTGGAGGAGACGCCGCCCGAGCTCGCGGCCGACATCACCAAGGAGGGCATCCTGCTCGCCGGCGGAGGCGCGCTCATGCGCGGGCTCGAGCAGCGACTTGAGGACGAGACCGGGATGCCGGTGCGCGTCGCGGACGCGCCGCTCGAATGCGTCGCGCTCGGCGCCGGGCAGTCGCTCGAGGAGCTCGACAGGATGGGGCGCGGCCGGCGCTGACGGCTAGTCGGGCAGCGTGCAGCTGACCGCGCCGCCGCTGAGGCCGTCGGCGATCGCGCGCGTGTTGGATGCGATCGACTTCAGGTAGGTGTCGCCGTCGGATCCCTCCGGGCCGAGCGTGTCCGCCCACAGCGCCTTGCCGACCGTCGCACCGGACTGATCGGCGATCAGCTGCTCGAGCTTCGGGTTGAGGGAGCTCTCCGCGAAGATCGCCTTGACCTGCTCGCGCTTGATCGTGTCGATGAGCGCGTCGACCTCGCCGGCGGATGCCTGCGCCTGCGTCGAGAGCGACGGGATGACCGCGCCGACGACCTCGAGGCCGTAGCGCTCCGCGTAGTAGCCGAGCGCGTCGTGCGTGGTCACGAGCTTGCGCTGCGCGGGCGGGATCTGATCGATGCACTGCGTCACCGCGCGGTCGAGCGCGGTGAGCTTCGCGGTGTAGGCCTCGGAGTTGCGTGCGTAGGTGGCGGCGCCGTCGGCGTCGGCTGCGCTCAGCGCCTTCTCGATCTCGGCGACCGCGGTCTCGGCGTTGTGCGGGTCCTGCCACCAGTGGGGGTCGATCTCGTGCTCCTCACCCTCCTCCTCCGCCGCATGTTCCTCCTCCTCGTGCGCGTGGCCACCTTCGTGGGCCTCGACGTGGTCGATCAGTGCCAGCTCGTCCGCGCCCGTGCCGGAGCTCTCGATCGCCTCGGCGAGCCAGTCGTCGACGTCGCCGCCGGAGCGGATGACGAGGTCGGCGTCCGCGAGCGCCTTGACGTCGCCGGGCCGCACCTCGTAGTCGTGCGGGTCGGCGTTGGCGGGGATCAGGCCGACGACCCTCGCCCGCTCGCCGCCGACGGCGCGCGCGAAGTCCGCGGCCTGGGTGGTCGTGGCGACCACGGTCACGCTCGTGTCGCCGGCGGCCGTCGAGTCATCGTCGCCGCAAGCGGAGACGAGCGCCACGAGGCACAGGAGGGCGGCGACAGCGAGCGTGCGCGTGGAGGGCATGGCGGCGCCATCATACTGAGGATGATTCTCGTTAGCTCCGACAACGTGTCGTTTCTACACCCGGTAGGCGGGGTCGAGCGGAGCCCGGGCTATCGTGCTGCGCCGCTTGCGCACGCTGCTCCAGACGTCGGCGGGGCGCGCGGCCGCCGTTCTCTCCGCGCTGCTGGTCGTGGGCGTCGTCGTCGGCCTGATCGTGCTGTGGCCGACCGGCGAGCGCCAGACGCAGCGTGCGATCGGGGTCGGCGACGTCGTACGCGCCGACGTCGTGCGCGTCAGCGATGAGGACTGCACCGGCTGGGCAGGCCCGGGCTGCCGGTTGTTCGAGATCGAGCTGCGCTCGGGTACGAGCGAGGGCAAGCGCTCCTACATCACGCTTCCCAGCGACCGCTTCGCGCCGCGCGTGGATGCGGGCGACCACATCCGTGTCGCCCGCAACGTCCCGTCCGGCCTGGAGCCCGGACTGGTCGAGCGGCTGCCGGTCGACGACCCGTCGCAGCAGCCGTTCGCGTTCGTCGACTTCGAGCGCTCGTCGCCGCTGCTCGCGCTCGTACTCGTGTTCGCCGCGCTCGTCGTAGTGCTCGGCCGCTGGCACGGCGTGCGCGCTCTGCTCGGCCTGGGCATCAGCCTCGCGATCGTGGTCGAGTTCCTCGCGCCGGCGATCCTCGACGGTAGCCCGCCGCTCGCGGTCGCGCTGGTCGGCTCGCTCGCGGTGATGGTCGTCACGATCGGGATCTCGCACGGCGCCGGCCTGAAGAGCATGGCCGCGATGCTCGGCACAGCGGTGGCGCTCGGGCTGACCGCGTCGCTCGCGCTGCTCGCGGTGCGCACGACCGAGATCTCGGGCTTCTCGAGCGAGCAGTCGACGCTGCTGCTGTCCGGCGTCGGCGGGCTGTCGCTGCAGGGCCTCGTGGTCGCGGGCATGGTGGTCGGCGCGCTCGGCGTGCTCGACGACGTGACCGTCTCGCAGGCGTCGACGGTGCTCGCGCTGCGCCGCGCGAACCCGGTGCTCGGCTTCCGGCGGCTGTTCGGCGAGGCGATCGCGGTCGGCCGCGACCACCTCGGCGCGACCGTCAACACGCTGGTGCTCGCCTACGCCGGCGCCGCGCTGCCCGTACTGCTGATCTTCAACACGCAGGGGACGCGCTTCTCCGATGCGGTGAATCTCGAGCCCGTCGCCGAGCAGGTCGTGGCGATGCTGGTCGGCTCGATCGGCCTGATCGCCGCGGTGCCGCTGACGACCGCGATCGCCGCGCTGCTGGCGAGCCGGATGCCGGCCGCGGCGGTGCCCGACGACGCGCACGCCCACGTGCACTAGCTCCTACACGTCGTCGTGTCCCAGCCGCGGAGCGCGGCGTAGATTGCGCGCGAGGATGACGACGGCTGCCGCCGAGCGCCCCGCCGTCGCTCCCGCGCTGCCGCGGGAGCACCGGCCCCTGTTCGGGCTCGCGCTTGCGGCTACCGGTCTGGCCGTCGTGTTGTCGCCGCATTACTGGGCGGGTGCCTGGGAGCTCAGCGGCATCTCGGTCGATTACCTCGGGTTCTACCTCGCCGCATGGGCGCCGTTCGCCGCGCTGGCGCTGCTTGCCGGCTGGCGCGGGCTGCTCTCGCCGTGGGTTGCGGCGGGCCTGGTGCCGGCGCTGACGGTGGCGACGCTGCTCGTCCAGGAGACGCCCTCGAGCGACGCGGCGGCGCCGGTGATCCTGACCGGCGCAGTGCTGATCGCCTGCGCCGCCGACGCCCACCTGCGCCGCGCGCCCAGCTCGGCCACGCTGCCGCTCGCGCTCGCGGTCGGCGCGTTCGTCCTGCTGGTGGTCGTCGGCGGGCGGCTCGCACAGATCGACTCGGTCGCCGAGATCTCCACGTTCACGGTGATCTTCGCGTCGATCGCGGTCGAGGCGCTGCCGTTCGTGCTGCTCGGCGCGCTGATGTCGGCGCTGATCGAGGTGTTCGTCTCCGACCGCGTGTTCGAGCGCGTTTCGGCGCTGCCGCTGCGGCTCCAGGTACCCGGCCTGGCCCTCTGCGGGATGGCGATGCCGGTGTGCGAGTGCGGCTCGGTCCCGGTGGCGCGGCGGCTGATCCTGCGCGGGGTGCACCCGGGCGCGGGGATCGCGTTCATGCTCGCGGCGCCGATCCTCAACCCGGTCGTGCTGTTCTCCACGGCGGTCGCGTACTCGGGCCAGGACGCGGTGCTGATGGTCGGCGCGCGGGCCGGGTTGGGACTGTTGCTAGCAACGGCGACCGGCCTGCTGATCGCCCGCATGGGCGCCGGCAAGCTGCTCTCCCGCCCCGACACGCATCACCACGACCACGGCGCCGGCCGCGTGCGGCGCGTGATGGACACGCTGTCGTCGGACTTCTTCTTCATGGGAAAGTTCGTCGTGGCGGGCGCCGCGCTCGCCGCCGCGCTGCAGACGTTGGTGCCGCAGGAGCTGTTCACCGGCGTGCTCACGACGCCGCTGGTCGGCGCGGGGCTGCTGATGGTGTTCGCGTTCATGCTCTCGCTCTGCTCCGAGGCCGACGCGTTCGTGGCGATCTCGTTTGTCCAGTTCCCGATCGGCGCGCAGGTGGCGTTCCTGGTGTTCGGGCCGGTGCTCGACATCAAGCTCAGCCTGCTCTACGCGGCGACGTTCGGCTGGGGCTTCGTCCTCCGCCTCGCGCTGATCGCGATCCCGATCGTGCTGGCCGGCTCGATGCTCGTGCAGGCGGCGGCCGGATGAGGCTCGACTGGCCACGGATCGTGCGCGGTACGGCGCTGCTCGCGTGGGCGGCGTTCTTCGACTGGCTGTGGCTGAGCGGGCGGTCGGGCGACTACGTCGGCCCGCGAACCGCATGGGTCGTGCCGTTCGGCGGGATCGTGCTCACCGTCGCGACATTGCTCTATCTGCGCGGCGCAGTGCGCGGCGCGGGCGCGCGCGCGCCGTCCGCGGGCGACCTGCTCGGCCTCGTCGCGCTGCTCGCGCCGCTGCTGCTGGTCGTCGCCGCCCCGTCCTCCTCCCTGGGCGCCCTGGCCGTCGACCGCAAGCGCTCGACCGGCGACCAGGTCGCGGCCGTCAACCGGCTCGACGCGGGCGCGCAGCTCACGCTGTACGACATCGCGGGCGCGAACGCTTCGACGGAGTATGCGCGCGACCACGACATCCGCACGGGTCTGCGCGTCGACGTCGACGGGCTCGTGTCCGGCAAGGTCCAGAACGGCACCTTCGAGCTGTCGCGCTTCCTCGCATCCTGCTGCGCTGCCGACGCGATGCCGTTCTCGATCCGGGTCCAGCCGCCGGCGGATGCGCCCGCGTACGACCTGAGCCAGTGGCTCAACGTGGCGGGGACGCTGGAGCGGGTGGACGGGAGCCTGGTGCTCGTCGCCGAGCGGATGGAGCCGATCGATCGGCCGGCGAATCCTTACGGGGTCTAGTGCTCTAACGGGCGGCCCGCGCCGCCAGCAGCGCCGGCACCGCACAGGCGGGCAGCAGCACCAGCGGCAGCGCGGGATCGTCCGGCAGCAGAGCCAGCGTGATCGTGAGCGCGACGAGCCCCGCCAGCGCTGCCAGCGCTCCCGCCGCGGCCGCCGGGTGGGGAACTGGCAGCGGGCGGCCGAGCAGGTGGTCGATCCGCTCGGGCGCCGGCTCGCGCAGGCGCATGAGTGCGGCGGCGAGTGGCTGAGGGGAGCCGAGCGCGGCGACCGACGCCGCATCCGCCGCGAGGTCGGCCACGGTGGCGTGGCGGGCGGGCAGCCGCCGCAAGCCGAAGCCGTCAGCGGCGACCTGCGCGACCGCGAGCCGGAGCGGATCGCGCCGGCGCGCGTGGCAGGCCTCGTGCTCGACCACCGCGCGCAGTTCGGCGGGTGCGAGCCGCTCCAGCGCGGCCTCGGTCACGCAGACGCGCGGGCGCACCAGGCCCGCGCAGAACGCGCGCGGCTGCGAGCCGGCGACGACCGCGACGGTATGACCGCCGATCGTGCGCCGCGCGCGGATCGGCAGCCGCGCGAGCCGGCGCTGCGCGGCGACGACTCGCGCCAGCGAGCGACTGGCGCTCCAGACCACGACTCCCTCGACCGCCAGCAGGAGCGCCAGCGCGACCGTGTGCGCGTTGAGCGGCACATGCTCTCCGCCCAGCAGAGCGGGCAGGTGGAAGCGAGCCGCGTCGACGGTCACGACCAGCATCAGCAGCGCCGCCGTGGCGACGAGACCGGTGAGCGCCAGCTCGAGCCGGCGAACCGCCGCCGTGCCGTTCATCCCCCGGCGAGCCTCCGCAGCTCCTCGCGGCGCTTCGGGTCGAGCGCTGCGGCGTGGCGCGCGAACTGCACGAGCGCCAGCTCGCCGTATTCCGCGATGATCTCGTCGACCTCGGCGTCGGCGCGGGCGCGCAGATACGCGACGCGACTCATCACCGGCGCGTAGACATCGAAGCGCGGCCCGCGCGTCCTCTCCAGCAGGCCCTTGGCCTCTAGCCGCTGCATGATCGTGAGCACGGTCGTATACGCGCGCGGTGAGTGCGACGGGTCGTCGTTGAGTTCCTCGAGGACCTCTCGCGCCGAGGCGCGCTCGAGCTCCCACAACCTCTCCATCACTTCGCGCTCGAGCTTCGGCAGTGCGGGCGGCACGCTCACGGGAGCGGAAGCGTACCGCCGGCGTTGACGCAGCACGGCGCGTGGACGTTCGTCCGGGTAGGTGATGCCGAGCTGTCGTGATACCTTCGGCCGCTTCGATGGCGCTCCTACGCACTGACGGCCGCAGGTTCCTGACCGTCGCGCTGCTGCTCGTGGCCGTGATGCTCGTGCTCGCCGCGCCGGTGTTCATGCTGGCGATGGCGCCTGCGATCGCGCTGTTCGCGCTGTTCGCCCACCGGGTCATGCCCGGCGAGGAGCTCATCGTCCGGCTCCGCACTCGCCGGACCCGCGCGCACCGCCCGCGCGCGATCGCGATCCAGCGTCCGTACGACGCCCTGGTCGTGCGCCGCGCCGGCCGCCTGATCAACGCAGCGCTCGCTATGCGCCCGCCGCCCGCGCGGCTGCCGGTCACCAGCTAGCGGGCGCGGCTCCACGGCTTTGGCCGGGCGCGCGCCCGGTCTCTGCCGTCTAACAAGGAGGACCGAGCGCGTGCGCGCTCCACAACCGATCCGGCGAGGTTCATGCCTCGTCGCCTGCGCCGCCGTCGCGGTGGTAGCGCCGCCCGCCGTGGCTGCGCCGGCCCCATGTGGCGGCACGCCGCAGATCGCCGACGCCGTCGGCGACGGGCATCACAACAACACCGACGTCACCGCCGCCTGGTTGTCCGAGCAGGCGGGTCGGCTGCAGGCGGTGATCCAGCCCCGCATCGCGGTCTGGGAGCCGGCTCACGACGACTCGGACGCAGCGGGCTTCGCGCTGCTGTTCGACGTCGCAGGCCAGACCCGCTACGTGCGCGCCGAGGCGCCTCGCGGCGGCCAGGTCCGCTTCGACCACGGCACCTGGACGCCGGCCGGCGGCTTCGCCACCGCGGGAGTCACCTCCGGCGAGGCGGTCGCGGGGCCGGGCGGGACGGTGACGATCGATGTCCCCGGCGTCGCTCCCGGCACCGTCCTGTCGCACATGTTCGTGATGACGTACGACGGCGCCGAGCCGGGCGGCGGCGAGCCGCACTGGGTCGACCGGGCGCCTGGCGGCGTAAACCCCGGCGAGGACGCATTCGGCGCCGACTATGTCGTCGGCTCGTGCGCTCAGGGCGGGCCGGGCACCGGAGTCGGCGGCGGCACCACCACGACGGCGGTCGTGCTCGACGCTCGGCGCCGACTGGTCGGCGGCGGCCGCACCGAGGTGTCGGGCCGCGTCGTCCCGGCGCGCGCCGGCGTCACCGTCGAGGTCACTGCCGCCGCGAAGCGCTCGCGCGTGCGACGGGCGGTCACGCAGGCCGACGGCACGTTCTCGCTGCTGCTGCCGGTCGCCGAGACGACCCGCGTGAGGGCCGTCGCCGAGGGCATCGGCTCGCAGACGCGCACGATCACGGTCGTCTCGAAGGTGCGCATCGAGGTGCGCGGCGGCGGTGCGCTGATCAGCGGCAGGGTCAGCCCGAAGCTGCCCGGCCGCGTCCTGCTCCTCCGCGGCCAGGCCGTCAAGCCGACCGCGAAGGCCAAGCCGCGCGAGGGCCGCTTCCAGATCCGGCTTCGCAACCCACGTCCCGGCCGCTATCAGGCCGTTTTCATCCCGTCCGCCGGTCGCGCCGAGCGGTCCACGTCAAACACAGGGGTCATCCGATGAAGTCCACACATCTCGCCGGCGCTCTGACCGCCGCGGCGGCACTCGCCCTTCCTGCAACGGCGCTCGCGCACCCCACCGTCTACGAGTCGACGGCCAAGGTGCTGCCGGCCGGGCCGGTCCCGCCCACGCAGGGCGGCCTGCTACCGCAGACGCGATACCTCGTCACGAACCACGGTTTCTCGTACGTGCTGCGCGAGAGCAACAATGCGACGGACCATGGCGTAATGAACTACGCGGCGGTCCCCGGCGCCTACCGCAACCAGCCTGGCTTCGAGTCGGTCCCCGGGACACGGACGCGGCTGCTCAAAGAGGCTGACACCGGCGCCCAGGCGCACGCGACATGTCGCGGCGTTGCGAAGCTCGACAACGAGGCGGCGATCCTGGCCTGGCAGGGCGCCGACCCGTTCTACAACTACGTGCCGTTCCAGAAGACCTCCGCGGGACTCGAGGATGACCCGGCAGCGTGGATCCCGGTCGTGAAGACCCTCACCGGTGTCGATCTGGAGACGCAGGATCCGGCGGCCGCTTGCGCGGCGCTGAGCGGCATCTACACGCCGGCCGACGAGATGCAGACCACGACTGCGGCGCTCAACTCCGGCTACCTGGAGCACGAGACCGCGCCGCTCAACGCACAGATCGCGACGCTGACGAAGGCGGTCACCGACGCCGACGCCGCGCGGGCGACGCTGCAGGGCCTGCTCGATGCCGCCAAGGCCGAGCTCACGAAGCTCGCGACGCCGATGAAGGCTGTGCTCCCAGCGCGAAGCAGAAGCGCAGGTCGCTCGCCAGCAAGGGCACCTCGATCTCCGTGACCGGCGCCCGGCCGGCGCCGGTGAAGGTCGAGCTGGAGATCTCCGAGGCCAGGCGCGCAAGCTCAAGCTGAACTCGTCCGTCCTGGCGAGCGCGAAGGCGACGCTCGGCGCGAACGGCACGGCGAAGGTCGGCCTGAAGCCAAGAAGAGCGCGCGCGACGCGCTGCGAATCTCAAGCGCGCGATCGCCATCGAGGTCATGGCGCACTCGGGCGATCGCATCGCCACGACGCGCGGGACGCTCACCCGCTAGCGAGACCACGGAACGCAAAGGCAAGACCATGAACTCAACGTCTCACCGCAGTCACCGCCGCGGCGCAGTCGCGGCCCTCGCGGCCGCCGGCTCCCGCGTCCGCCCACACCAAGGTCAAGTCGACCTCGCCCTCGAAGGGCGCGACCGCGAGCAAGTCGCTCGGCGCGGTCACCGTCACGTTCACGCAAGTGATCCAGCGCGGCACGCTCCGCGTGACCGGGCCGGGCGGGAGCAAGGTATCCAGAGGCAGCGGCGGTCGCGATCCGCGCAAGGTCTCGCGCCTACGCGTGGGCCTGAAGGGCTCGCTGAGGGCCGGCAGTTACACGGCGCGCTGGACGATCAGGGCCGTCGACGGCCACCAGCAGTCCGGCTCGTTCCGGTTCAAGCTCCGCTAGGCGATGCGGCGACTCCGCATCACGCTGCTCGCAGCGCTCGCGGCCGCCGTCGCGGCGGCCGCGCCTGCCGCCGCGCATATCCAGGTCACCCCGACCGCGGCGGCTCCCGGGGACCCGGTCAAGTTCGAGGTGCTGATCCCGGGCGAGACGGATGCGCACACGACCGACGTCGCGCTCCAGGTGCCGAAGGGCGTGCTGCCGTTCTCGTTCGAGGACCAGCCGGGTTGGAAGCGGACGCTCGAGACGGCGGACGACGGCAGCGTCGGCGTCATCCGCTGGCGCGGGCGCCTGGCCTCCGACGGCTTCGTGCAGTTCTCGTTCCTCGCGGCCACGCCGGAGAAGGAGGGCGAGCTCGTGTGGAAGGCGGTCCAGAAGTACGACGACGGCGAGGAGGCGGCCTGGATCGGGCCGCCCGACTCGGACAACCCTGCGCCGGTGACGACCGTGAGCGCTTCCGCGCCACGGCAGAACGCCGGCGGCGAGGGCGCCGGGACAGCCGTCGAACCCGAACCCTCGCCCGCGGCCACGCCCGCGGCCGAGGAGGAAGAATCCGGCGGCACGAGCGGCACGCTCGGGCTCGTGTTCGGGGCTGCCGGCCTGCTGCTCGGCGGGGCGGCGCTCGCCGTCGCCCTGCGCCTCCGGCCGCGGCAGGTGACCTGATGCCCGTGCGGATCGCGGCGCTGGTCGCCTGCTTGGTGATGGTCGCGGCGCCGCCGGCGCTCGCTCACGAGGGCAGCCCCAACTTCCTCTCCCAGGTCGAGACGATCACGCCGCGCACGGACGGCGTGACCGTCGAGGTGCTCAACCGCGACGACCGCCTCCTGCTGCACAACACGAGCGGCGAGGACGTCGTGATCGAGGGTTACAACGAGGAGCCGTACGCGCGCGTCCGCGCGGACGGCACTGTCGAGGTCAACACGCGCTCGCCGGCGTACTACATCAACGACGACCGCTACGCCACGGTCCAGCCGCCGGAGGGCATCGACGGCAGCGGCCCGCCGCAGTGGAAGCAGATCTCCAAGACGGGGCGCTTCGAGTGGCACGACCACCGCTTCCACTGGATGAGCGAGACGGCCAACCCGCCGCAGGTCAAGGACGAGTCGGTCAGGACAAAGGTGTTCGACTGGACGGTGCCGGTCGAGATCGGCGGCACGCGCGGCTCGATCGGCGGCACGCTGTTCTGGACGCCGCTGCCGAGCGGCGGCCCGCCGCTCGGCGCGATCTTCCTCGGCGCCGGGCTCCTGATCGCGTGCTGCATCGCGGTCGCCGTGGTGCGCTATCGGCGCCGGACGGCGCCGAAGCGCCCCGCGCGGGAGGCCTGGTGATCCGCCGCCTCGGCATCGCGCTCGCACTCGCGGCACTGCTCGCGGCGGTGGCCGCCGGTCCCGCGTCGGCGCACGCGTTGCTCGAGGCGACGACACCCGACCGCGGCGCGGCGCTCGACGCCGCCCCGCGCGAGGTCGTGCTGCGGTTCAGCGAGGCGGTCGAGATCGAGTTCGGCGCGGTGCGCGTGTATGACGCGGCGGGCAAGGAGGTCCAGGCCGGCTCGGCGTTCCATCCCGGCGGCGACGACAGCGCGGTGGCGGTGCGGCTGCGCGACGGGCTGCCAGACGGCGGCTACACGACGACGTACCGCGTGATCTCCGCCGACTCGCACCCGATCTCCGGCGGCTTCGTGTTCGGCGTGGGCGACGAGGCCGCCACGTCCGGCGCGACGGTGGCCGAGCTGCTCGACGGCGAGGGCAGCGGTCCCATCACGTCGGTCGCGTTCGCCGTCGTCCGCGCGCTCCAGTTCGCGGCGATCGCGCTCGCGGTCGGCGCGCTCGCCGTCCTGCTGCTCGTCTGGCTGCCCGCGGTCGTCGCGCTCGCGGCGCCGGGCGCCGGCTGGGAGCCGGCGTCGGACGCGTTCGCCGCCCGCTGGCGGCGGCTGCTGATCGGAGCGGCCGGGCTGGGCCTCGCGGCCTCGCTCGCCGCGCTGCCGCTGCAGGCCGCGACCGCCGCCGGCACGACGTTCTGGGACGGGCTCGGGGAGATCGGCGCTGTGCTCGACACGCGGTTCGGCACCATCTGGGGTCTCGGCGCGCTCGCGTGGCTCGCGGTTCTGGTCCTCGCCGTCGCCCGTCGTGCGACGGCGCCGGCCGCCCGGCCCGCGACCGTCGGCGCCGCGGGGCTCGCCGTGCCGCGCTCGGGCCCCTGGCTCGCGGCGCTGGCGCTGCCGCTCGGCTGGCTCGTCCTGTTACCGGCGCTCGGCGGTCACGCGAGCGTGCAGGAGCCGGTCGCCGTGCTGCTGCCGGCGAACGTCATGCACGTGGTCGCGGCGTCGGCATGGATCGGCGGGATCGCGACGCTGATCATCGCGCTCCCGGCCGCTACCCGACGGCTCGAGCCGGCCGACCGTACGCGCCTGCTGTCGAGCGCGGTCGGGCGCTTCTCGACGCTCGCCCTCGTGTCGGTCGCCGCGCTGCTGACCGGCGGAATCCTGCAGTCGGTGCTCGAGCTCGGTTCGGTCGACGACCTGGTCGACACCGCGTACGGCCGCACGATCGTGGTGAAGAGCGTGCTCGTGGCGATCCTGCTGTGTCTCGGCGCCTGGAACCGCCGGCGCACGCTGCCCGCGCTCGCGCGCGAGGCGCGCGCCGGCGCGCCACCCGGGCGGCCCGGCATCGCGCTGCGCCGCGCGCTGCGGGCCGAGGTCGCGCTCGGGGTCGCGGCGCTCGCGGCGACCGGCGCGCTCGCCGGCTACTCGCCCAGCGACGTACAGGCGACGGGTCCTTTCTCGGACTCAGCCGACATCGGCCCGGCGCGCGCCGAGCTGACCGTCGAGCCCGCTCTGGCCGGGCCGAACGAGATCCACGTCTACTTCTTCGACCGTGCCGATGGCGACCAATGGGACGCGACGAAGGAGCTGACCGTCGCGGCGTCGCTCCCCGAGCGCGAGATAGCGCCGATCGAGCTCGAGCCGCGCAAGGCCGGTCCCGGTCACTTCGTGATCGGCGCCGCGCCGCTCGCTCCGGCCGGCGACTGGACCCTGGAGTTCGCTGCGCGGGTGTCCGAGTTCGACGAGTTCCGCACCAGCTTCGACGTCCCGATCAAGTGAAGGACCTGGCGGGCATCACGCCGCGGCCGGGTGGTCCGCGGTAGGGCCGTGGCCCAGGTCCGCGTGCGCCCTGCTGTCGCTGGTGCGGATCAGGAGCAGCGTGGCAGCCAAGCCCAGCACGGCGAAGCCCGCCCCGGTGAGGAACGCCTCCTGGAAGCCGTCCGTGAGCGCCGCCGGCGCCTGCGACGACCCCGTGACGGACGTCGAGACCGCGGCGAGGACCGCCAGGCCGACTGCGCCGCCGACCTGCTGCGAGGTATTGATCAGGCCGCTGGCCAGCCCGGAGTCCCTGTCGGAGACTCCGGCGACCGCCGCGATCGTGACGGGGACGAACGCGAGGCCCAAGCCCAGACCCGCCAGCAGCGACGGACCGAGGATGTCGGCGGCATAGCTGCCCTGGGCCGAGATCTGGGAGAACCAGACCAGGGCCAGGGCTATGAGCACCATCCCCGTCGCAAGCACCCACTTGAAGCCGGCCCGGGTGACGAGCTGCGACGCGACCCCGGCCGAGACGATGATCGTGATCGCAAGCGGCAGGTAGGAGACGCCGGCCTTGATCGCGCTGTAGCCGAGCACCTGCTGCATATAGAGGGAGATGAAGAAGAACATCGAGAACAGCGACGCCCCCAGGAGAAGACCGACCACGTTCGCGCCCGTGAGCGTACGCAAACGGAAGATCCGGAATGGCACGAGCGGCGCGGACGAGCGACGCTCGATCCCGACGAAGGCCGCGATCAGCGCGGCGGACGCCGCGAGCAGCGCGATCGTCCGGAGCGATCCCCATCCAGCGTTGTTCGCCTCGAGAACCGCGTAGACCAGGATCGAGAGTCCGGCGGTGACGCTCACCGCGCCCGCGACGTCGAAGCGGCGGTGCTGCCCTCCGCGCGGCTCTCGCCGATCACCCTCGGAGCAGCGACCGCGGCGAGCACACCGATCGGGACGTTGACCCAGAACACCCACTCCCAGCCCAGGGTCTCGGTGAGCACGCCCCCCAACAGCACGCCCACGGCCCCGGCGCTGCCGGCGATGGCTCCCCAGATGCCGAGCGCCCTGTTGCGCTCGGCGCCGTCACGGAACGTCGTGATCAGGATCGAGAGCGCCGCCGGAGAGAGGATCGCCCCGCCGAGGCCCTGGACGGCGCGCGCGGCTATCAGCTGCCAGTCGGTCGTGGCCAGACCCCCGGCGAGCGACGCCAGAGCGAACAGGACCAGTCCGAACATGAAGACGCGGCGACGCCCGAGAAAGTCCGCGACGCGCCCGCCCAGCAGCAGGAAGCCACCGAAGGTCAGCACGTAAGCGTTCACTACCCAGGGGAGATTGCTCTCCGAGAAATCGAGCGCACTTCCGATTGTCGGCAGCGCGACGTTCACGATCGCGGTGTCCAGAACGACCATGAACTGCGCGACGCATACAAGGACGAGGACCGTCCACCGGCTGCGCTCTGGCGGGTTCATGAGGCAGCCTCGCCCCGCGCCGCAATCCGCTCCTCGCCGCGCAAGGCGATCGTTCTGCTGCGAGTCATTCCTACTCCTCGAGGTGCCGCGCGGTACGGGCCGGGCGCAGCTACTCCCCGTGGGAGGCTGCGCGCCGACCCGCTCACGGCCACGCCCTGCTATCCGACCTTCTTGCCGGAGGCGGAGACGACGAACCACCCGCCGCCGAAGGCGTTGACGCCCTGACCGTTGGTCTGCCGCGCACGGGTGTCGCCCTGGAAGCGGTAGAGCGGCCACCCGTTGTAGGTGACCTGCTTGACGCCGTGGCCCCTGTTGAGGGTGCCGAGCTTCGAGGCCGACACGCCCCGGGCAGCGTGCGGCTTGCCGGTCGTCGTGACCGGCGGCCATGCGACAGCGCACTGCCCGAAGCAGGTGCTCTTCTTGGACCCTCGCCTGTCCTTCTCGAACAGGTAGAGGGTGCGGCTGCGCCCGTCGGTCAGCACACGGCCGAGCTTGGTCTTCTGAAGTTCGACCTTCGCGGCGGAGGCCGCGGCGGTTGTGGCCGTCGAGTCGGCTGCCGAGCTGGTGCCGCCGGACACGGCAACAGCCACAACGACGCCGGGTACGGCGAGAGCGGCGAGATATCGCCTCATTGGGTACTCCTGTGGTCGGGAACCCGAAATCGTTGCCGCCCGCGATCCGTTTGTCGTCGGGCTGGGGGCCGCTCTTCCGCGCGGGCCCCCGGGTGTATGGGCCGGCGCGCGTGTACCGCGCCGGTCGCAGGCGAAAGTGGCAACCCGCGACCGACGACAAACCAACCGCCGCGGGTGACGATCTTCTGCTCAGCCGGAACCCCGGTCTCCGACCAGTAAGGACGTCCGATGAAGCGGTCTCTCACCTTCTGGCCAATCTCGGCCGTCGCTGTGGCCATCGCCACCGTGGTCGTAGCGGTCGCAGCCTCGTCGTCGGCAGGCGAGCCCGCCTCACCGGTCGGGCAGCCACCGCCGGAGTGGGCCGCCAACACATGGCCGGCGCACAACCACGACCTGTCGAACACGCGCGCCACCAGCCAGTCGCCGATCAACTCACAGACGGTGTCGCAGCTGAAGGAGAAGTGGAGCTTCCCGCTCAAGGGCGCCAGCGAGTTCGGGCTCTTCTCGTCGACGCCGATCGTCGTGAATGGGACCGTCTATTTCCAGGATCTGAACTCGAACGTCTTCGCGCTCGACCGCAACACCGGCGCTCTGAAGTGGGAGCACAAGTTCAACCGGCCGAGCGTCGGCCCGAACGGCGTCGCGTTCGGCTACGGGCGGCTCTACGGCGCGACCGAGAAGCACGCCTTCGCCCTCGACCCTCAGACAGGGGATCTGATCTGGGAGAGCCGGACGCTCCCCCGAAACCGCAACGAGGGCATCGACATGACGCCCCAGCTGTACGACGGCACGGTCCTGATCAGCACGATCCCCGGCAACGTCAAGTCGTTCTACAAGGGCAACGGCGACGGCATCGTGTGGGCACTCGACGCCGCGACCGGAAAGCGGAAGTGGACGTTCAACACCGTCTCCGACGGCGCCCGGCTGTGGGGCAACCGGAAGATCAACAGCGGCGGCGGTCTCTGGTACCCGCCTGCCGTGGACAGCTCGGGACGGGTGTTCATATCCGTGGCCAACCCGGCGCCGCTCTACGGGACCAAGAAGTTCCCGAACGGATCGAGCCGCCCGGGTCCGGATCTCTATTCGAGCTCGATCGTCGCCCTCGATGGCAAGACCGGGAAGCGGCTCTGGTTCCGCCAGACGGTGCGACACGACGTGCGTGACTACGACCTCCAGATCCCCGCGGTCCTCACCACCGTGCCGATCCACGGCGTCGACACGGAGATCGTGCTCGTCGCCGGCAAGATGGGCAAGGTCTACGCCTATCGCGCGGCCGACGGGCGTCCGCTCTGGAAGCGCTCGGTCGGCAAGCACCTGAACGACACCGGGCCGCTGCCGCGCAAGCCGGTCACGATCTTCCCCGGCGACTTCGGCGGCGTCGAAACGCCGATGGCGCTCGACGCCGGCCGCCTCTTCGTGCCGTGGCTCGACCTTCCGATCAGGGCCGGCTCGACCGGGGCTGCGAACGGGCTCGTGGGCACGGACTTCCACAAGGGACGGGGCGGCTTCACCGCGTTCGACGCCGCCAGCGGCCGGCGAATCTGGGAGCGCAAGCTGCCGTCGATGGACTTCGGGGCGGCGACCGTCGCGAACGACGTCGTCTTCACGAGCACCTACGCGGGCAAGATCTACGCCTTCGATGTCCAGACCGGCAAGACGCTCTGGACCAAGCAGGCGCCCGCCGGGATCAACTCGTTCCCGGCCGTGGACGGCGACACGCTGCTCGTCGGCGCCGCCACGGCTGGGTTCACGAAGAAGCCGCAGTTCCAGCTCATCGCGTACTCGCTCTCGAGCGCGCCATCGACTCCGCCTGCCTCGTCAGCCGTCATTGCAGCATCCGCGAGGGCGGCCGCGACGGCGGACCAGGTCACCGGCAAGGAGTTCCGCTTCAAGCTCGCGACCAAGTCGATCAAGAAGCCCGGCACGGTGACGTTCAACTTCAAGAACACGGGAACAGAGCTGCACGACTTCCGCATCAACGGCAAGCAGACGCGGCTCATCAAACCGGGCAAGAGCGCAAAGCTCACCGTCAGGTTCAAGAAGAAGGGCAGCTACCGCTACCTCTGCACCGTGCCCGGCCATGCCGCCGCGGGGATGCGAGGTGTCTTCAAGGTGCGCTGACTCCACTCGCCGCGGAGCGGGGCGCGACGTAGGCAGGGGCGCCCCGCCCCGCCCGAGGGACTGGCACCGGCCGTCATGACCTGGCCGGATCGGCTCAACGCCGAGATCCCGGCGCCCAGCGCGAGGAGCCCGGGCGGATGTCTGAGCGATAGGGGAGTCGCAGGATGAGTCCGTCTCGTTTGATAGAACCCCGGGACGTTGCTCCCCGGCAGCTGCGCGAGACGCTCGACCGGCTATTGGGACATGTTCGCGCGGGTGACAGCCGGGCGCTGGTGCTGCGCGGGGAGCCGGGGCTTGGGAAGACGGCGCTGCTGGAGTACACGCTCGGTTGTGAGGGAGAGCAACACAGTGGCGTGCGACTGACTCGGCTGTTGGACGCGGTCGCCGGTGCAACCAGCTCGTCGAGCGAGCTAACGCGGCGACCACGACAGGATCGAGCCACGTCGCTGCGGTGTGCCGGGACTCATGCAGCCCGATCGGCTCCAGGCCGAGCTTGCCCACTCGCGACGGACGCAGCGGCTTCACGAGCGGCACGACGCGCCACGAGCCGCCAGGTTTGCGCCGTTCCTCGTCGGCGGCCGGCTCGACCGCGCCCAACTTGAGGTCGACGTGGCGCCAGTCGAGCACTCGGATCTCCTGCGGCTCGAGCGTGATCTCCGTGCCATATCAAACAATTCAAGCGGCTGCTCGACGGGCCGTGCACGGCGGGCTAAAAACTCAAGCAAGCGCTTGATCAGATACATGAGCAACCGCCGCCCACGAACCAATCAAGACCCAAGGAGTCCGATGCCGGAAAATCCAAACCCGATCACGATCGACAACTCGGCGCTGATCCTGATCGACCACCAGCCGTGGGTCGCGTTCTCGGTCCAGTCGATCGATCGCACCCTCTTGGTCAACAACGTGGCAGCGCTGGGGAAGGCTGCCAAGGAGCTCGGGGTCCCGACTGTCCTGACGACGGTTGGTGCCAGCGGCGGCCCGCTCAACGATCCGCTCTTCGGCCAGATCAGCGAGGTGTTTCCCGACGAGGTTCCCATCGACCGTGTCTCGACCAACGCGTGGGAAGACATCAAGCCCGCGGTCGAGGCCACCGGTCGGCGAGTGCTGCTCATGGCGGGCTTGTGGACCGAGGTGTGCCTCGCGCAGACCGCGCTCTCGGCGCTCAAGGACGGCTACACCGTCTACTTCGTCAGCGACTGCTCCGGCGGTGTGACCCAGGAAGCTCACGACGATGCCAAGCAGCGCATGGTGAAGGCCGGCGCCAGCGGCATCAACTGGCTTAGCGTCGTGGCCGAGTGGACGCCCGACTACACCAGCGCCGACCGGCAGGCGGTCAACGCCGGCCTCGTCGCCCGCGGCGGCGGTGTCGGCCTCTCGATCGAGTACGTGCTCGCCAACCTGCCGGTCCCGGCCGGCAGCGCCTGAGCATCCATCCAACACCGAGCGCCCGCCCTCGGATCGGCGGGCGGGCGCTCCGGCTTCTCGTCAAGCAGTCATCTCAATTGTTTGAGCACGCGCAAGCGGGCGACGGGATCTCCTGCTCGGGGCCGCGGAGAGTCATACTCGCGGCATGCCGGTGCCCGCGCCGGATTACGATTTGGGCCAGTTCTTCGATCTCTCGCTCGATCTGCTCTGCATCGCCGGCTTCGACGGCCACTTCAAGCGGTTGAACCCGTCGTTCGAGCGCGTGCTGGGCTACTCGGGCGAGGAGCTCATGTCGCGGCCGCTCCTGGAGTTCGTGCATCCGGATGACGTGGAGCGCGCTCGCGACGCGTTCATCCATCTGGCCACCGGCGAGGACGTCATCGGATTCGAGTGCCGCCTCCTCTGCGCCGACGGCTCGGTACGCCGGTTCGAGTGGAACACGCGCCCGATGCCGCACTTGGGCGTCGTGTACGGCAGCGCGAGGGACGTGACCGAACGCAGCGCGCTGGCCGACGAGCAGGCCGCGCTGCGGCGCGTGGCGACGCTGGTGGCACGCGAGTCCTCGCCCGACGACGTCTTGGCGGCGGTCGCCGAGGAGGTGGGGCGGCTCGTAGGCGTCGAGAGCATCGGGATATCCCGATACGAGGACGAGGCGGCCATCACCGTCGTCGCGAGCTGGGGCGAGCCCGCCTCCAGGATCCAGATAGGCACTCGGATGGCGCTGGAAGGGAACAGCATCGCCTCCCGGGTGCTGCGTACGGGGCGGCCCGCACGAACCGACTACTACGACGAGGACGCAACGAGCGAGGTCGGGACAAGGGTGAGGGCGGCGGGCATCCGCTCGGCGGCCGGCACGCCGATCATCGTCGAGGGGCGGCTCTGGGGCGTGATGAACGCGACCTCGGTCGAGCCGCTGCCGGAGGGCACCGAGTCGCGAATCGGGGAGTTCACCGAGCTGATGGCCACCGCGATCGCGAACGCCGAGGCGCGCGGGGAAGTGGAGCGGCTCGCCGACGAGCAAGCGGCGCTGCGCCGAGTGGCGGTACTCGTCGCGCAGCAGCCGTCCCCCGACGAGGTCTTCACCGCCGTCACTCAGGCGGTCGGGCTGCTCCTCGACGCCGACCTTGCGGTATTGCACGTCTTCCCTGGGGACGGCAGAGCGACGACGATCGCCAGCTGGAGCGGCGACGGCCCCGTGCTGCCGATCGGGACACGGTTTCCACTGGATGGCGACAGCCTCGCCGCCCGCATCTTCGCGACTGGCGCGTCAGCGCGGATGTACAGCTACGACGAGGCGTGGGAGCGTGAGGCGACGGATCTCGCACGGAGTATGCGTGTGCGTTCGGCCGTCGGGGCGCCGATCCTCGTCGAGGGGAAGCTCTGGGGCGCGTTGATGGCCGCGACTCGCGGCGTCGAGCCGTGGGCCGAGAACGCCGAGACCCGTATCGCCGCGTTCACAGAGCTGGTTGCGACCGCGATCGCCAACGCTGAGTCGCGCGAGGCGCTTGCCGAGCTCGCCGATGAGCAGGCGGCGCTGCGACGCGTCGCGACACTGGTCGCAGAAGGGGCATCGCCTCACGATCTCTTCGAGGCCGTCGCGGAGGAGGTCGGCCGCCTGTTACCCGTCGGAAGCGCCACGATGGGTCGCTTCGAGCCGGACGGCAGCGTGACCACGGTGGCCTCGTGGAGCGCCACCGAGGCTGCCTTTCCGACCGGCGGGCGATGGCCGACCGAGGGCACGAACGTCGCGTGGATGGTGCTCCAGACGGGTCGGTCCGCTCGGATCGACGACTTCTCAGCTGCCACCGACCCGATCGGCGTCGCCGCGAGGGAGGCGGGCATCAAGTCGGCGGTTGGAAGCCCGATCGTCGTCAAAGGCCATCTCTGGGGCGTCATGACGGCCACCTCGAACGAAGGGCCGATGCCACCGGACACCGAGGCGCGCCTCGCTTCGTTCACGGAGCTCGTCGCGACCGCGATCGCGAACGCGGAAAGCTCGGCAGAGATCGCCGCCTCGCGCAGAAGGATCGTGGCCGCCTCGGACGATGCGCGCCGCCGGATCGTCCGCGATCTGCACGACGGCGCGCAGCAGCGCCTCGTCCACACCGTGATCACGCTCAAGCTGGCGCAGCAGGCGCTGGCGCAGGGAGCAGAGGACGGGCCGCTGCTGATGCAGGAGGCGGTCGGGCACGCGGAGCGCGCCACCCACGAGCTGCGCGAGCTCGCCCACGGGATCCTCCCGGCGACGCTGAAGCGGGGCGGACTGCGCGCGGGCGTCGGGGCGCTGGCCTCGCGGATGCCGGTGCCGGTGGAGGTCGCGATTCCTGCCGATCGCCTGCCCGCCCCGATCGAGGCGACCGCGTACTTCGTCGTCGCCGAAGCGCTCACCAACGTCGCCAAGCACGCCTGCGCCGCGAGCGCCGCGGTCGCCGCGCGGATCGAGGACGGGACGCTGCAGGTCGAGGTGCGCGACGACGGCGTCGGCGGCGCCCGCCCGGACGGCAGCGGCCTTCAAGGCCTCGGTGACCGGCTCGCCGCGCTCGACGGGCGCCTCCGGATCGAGAGCCCCGCCGACGGCGGGACGCTGGTCGCGGCGACCATCCCCATCCCGGCAAGCGCCATCGAGCGATAAGCGCCGATGAACGGCCGCCGAAGCTTGGGGCACGCCGCAAACCGCGCTCTAGAGCCAAGTTCGCGGCGGCCGGAGCGGAGGGGGCGGGATTCGAACCCGCGGTCCGCGTGAACGGACTCCGGTTTTCAAGACCGGTGCATTCGACCGCTCTGCCACCCCTCCGGGAGGCCGAGCGTAGCCGGTCTCCTACTCCGCCTTTGCTCCCAGCCCGACCGGGCACGCCACGCCGGTACCGCCGAGGCCGCAGTAGCCGTTCGGGTGCTTGTCGAGGTACTGCTGGTGGTAGCCCTCGGCGTAGTAGAACGGTCCGGCGGGAGCGATCTCGGTCGTGATCTCGTCCAGCCCCGCGGCGGTCAGCGACGCCTGGTACCGGTCACGGGACGCCTCGATCGCCGCGCGCTGCTCGTCCGAGCCGTAGTAGACGGCCGAGCGGTACTGGGTTCCCACGTCGTTGCCCTGGCGCATTCCCTCCGTCGGGTCGTGGCCCTCCCAGAACGTGCGCAGCACGCGCTCGAGCGAGATCTTCGCGGGATCGAAGACGACCAACACCGCCTCGGTGTGGCCGGTCGAGCCGCTGCAGACCTCCTCGTACGTCGGGTTCGGCGTGTACCCGCCCGCGTAGCCGACCGCGGTCGTGTACACGCCGTCGAGCTTCCAGAACAGCCGCTCGGCGCCCCAGAAGCAGCCCATCCCGACGACGAGCTGCTCCATCTGCTCGGGGAACGGCGGCGTGAGCGGGGTGCCGAGGACGTCGTGGCTCGCCGGCACCGGCATCGCGGTCTCGCGTCCGGGCAGGGCGCGCTCAGCGTCGATCATCTTCGTCTTCTCACGGAACAGAAACATGCTCCGAGAGTAGACCTCGGGCCTTACCCCGACGTAACGCCGTCGCGCGCGAGACAGCCTTTACACTGGCTCGAGCCCGGTCGCGCGCCGGGTCTCGGAGAGGTGGCCGAGTGGCTGAAGGCACTCGCCTGCTAAGCGAGTATGGGGAGGCAATCTCCATCGCGGGTTCGAATCCCGCCCTCTCCGCTGGCGGCGGCTAGACTGGCTTGCCGCTGTCCTGCGCCCGTAGCTCAGCTGGATAGAGCGTCGGTCTACGGAACCGAAGGTCAGAGGTTCGAATCCTCTCGGGCGCGCTACTCGACTCGGAAGATCGTGTGCATTTGCAGGGGCTTCGTCCCTGGCGCGCACGGTACGAGTTCGTCGCTCGGAAGCTCGTGAGCGATTCTGGGCGATTTTCTGGCGACTTTTTTGGCGACCTGGAGGGAGCCTGAGGGCCGCGCGGCTGCCCACGGCGGTCTCGCTGTCGGATTCTTTGCGCGCGGTCGGACTTCTGAGCGAGCGCTACACGCCGACGCCGAGCTCTGACCGCGCCTCGCCAAGGCAGCGTTCGTAGACCGCGCGCAGGTAGGGCTCGAGCTCGCGTGCCTCGTCCTCGACGAGCGCGTGTCGTTGCAGGAACTCACCGAGGGCGGTTCGTGCGTCGCGCAGGACCGCCGCCTCGTCGACCTTCGTGCAGGCACCGTCCTTGACGACGATCTCCCCGTTGACCATCACGAGGCGCACGGAGGACCCGTTCTCGGCGTATACGAGCTGGTTGGGCAGATCGTTGACCGGCACGAACGCGGAGGAGAGGAGATCCAGCGCGACGATGTCGGCCTTCTTGCCCGGCTCGATCGAGCCGATCTCGGTGTCGAGTCCGAGCGCGCGTGCCCCGCCGCGGGTCGCCGCCCAGAGGATCTCCGGCGCCGTCGGCCACTCGTCGTAGTCGTCGGTGGCGAGCGTGTGTACCAGGCCGGCGACCTTCATGACGTCGAACAGGCGGCAGCTGTCGTTGCTCGAGATCCCGTCGGTGCCGAGCGCCACGTTCACGCCGGCGTTGAGCAGCGACCGCAGCGGTGCCACGCCGGAGCCGATGCGCAGGTTGCACACCGGGTTGTGCGCGACCGAGGCGCCGCGGCTCGCGATCAGTTCGATGTCGCCTTGGTCGATCCAGATCGCGTGCGCGATGCTCGTCTTCTCGTGCAGGGCGTCGAGGTCGGCCATGAGCGCGATCAGGCTCTTGCCGTACAGCCGCGCGCCGGTGACGCGCTGCACCCTGGTCTCGAGGATGTGGATGTGGAACGCGACGCCGGCGCTGCGGGAGAACTCGGCGACCGTGCCGAGCAGCTCCTCGGTACAGCGTTGTGGGCCCGACGGCGCGACCACGTAGCGCAGCCTTCCGTCGGCCGTTTCGTGGAAGTGCGCGACCGCCTCGCGGCAGAAGTCCATGTACTCGGCGAGCGTCAGCGGCGGGACGGCGAGGAACTTCTGCTTGTGGTGCTCGGGCAGCGACTCCTCGAGGTAGGGGATCGTCTCGAAGAAGGGGCGGTTGATGACGTGGCCGGACACGTTTGCCCGCATGCCGATGTCGCCGTAGGCGCGAAAGACGCTGCCGAGCTGCTCGAGACCCTGGGTCGGCACCTCCATGACGTCGTCGAGGATCGAGGTGACGCCGCTCTTCAGCGACTCGATGCCCGCGAGCAGCGTTCGGAGGTAGATCGCCTCCGGATCCAGCGGCGCGGCGCCGGTCAGCGGGTAGGCGTAGAGCATCAGGATCTCGAGCGGCAGGCCGGGGTAGCGGCCGCGGAAGCTGTTCTGCTCGGTGTGGATGTGCGCGTTGACCATCCCGGGCATGAGCAGCATGTCGGTGGCGTCGATCACCCGGTCGATCGCCTCGGCCTCGATCCGCGGGCCGACCTGCGCGATGCGGTCGTCCTCGATCAGCACGTCGGCCGCTTCGGGCGTCACGTCCGCTCCGTCCGTCATCGAGAGTAGCGCGCCGCCCCTGAAGAGGGTCCTCATCGTTCACCTCCGGGATCTCCGAGCGCCAGGGCCACGTGCGGTTGCTCGGCGGGACGGTCGGCCGGAATGCACCCGGTGCGGCCGCCGTCGACGACGAAGTGCGAGCCCGTGACGTAAGACGACTCGTCGGACAGCAGGAACAGCGCCACCGCCGCGATCTCGTCGGCGCGCGCGATGCGCCCCGCCGCGATCGAGCGGGTGGTCAGCTCGCGCTCGGCCGCCGGGTCGGCCGCGGTGTCGAACTCCGCCGCGAGCAGCGGCGTGTCGACCGTTCCCGGGCAGAGCGCGTTGACGCGGATGCCGTGCGGCGCGAGCTCGGCCGCGAGCGCTCGGGTCATCGAGAGGATCCCGCCCTTGGTCGCCGTGTACGCCGCGTAGCCGGCCTGCCCCACGAGGGCGAGTTCTGATGCGACGGTCACGATCGTCCCGCGCCTGCGCGGCATCATCAGCCGTGCGGCCGCTCGCGCGACGAAGAAGCTGCCGGTCAGGTTGGTCCGAAGCTGCCGCGCCCACTGCTCGTCGGTCGTCTCGGTTACTGGGGCGACGAGCGACGTGCCGGCGCAGCTGAGGACCGCGTCGACGGCGCCGAGCGCCGCTGCTCGCGCGAACGCGTCGTCCACAGCGAGGGCATCGCCGACGTCGGCCTCGATCGCCAGGGCGGGCACGCCGAGCTGCTCGCATTCGGCGGTAGTCGCGAGGAGCTCGGCGCCGGGCAGCGCGACGAGCGCGACGCTCGCCCCCGCCTCGGCGAGCGCGAGGGCGGTCGCCCGGCCGATCCCGGAGCTGGCCCCGGTGACGAGCGCGACCCTCGCGGCCATCGCGGTCACGCTTCGGCGGGCTGTCGTGCCGGCAGCTCGGCCTGGATCGCCGCCGCCTCCCCCATCGCCTCAGCCTCGGCGATGTGCGTTGCGGGTACCGCGGCGGCTCTCCGGACGTCCCGGCGGGCGATCAGGTAGTAGACCGCGCCGGCCACGACCGGGCCGAGGATCCAGGACAGGTCGGCGCCGTCGAGCGCGTGACTGAGCGGTCCCTGGTAGATCGGCGACTTGAGCGTCAGAAGGCACGCGCCGGAGCCGGCCAGCATCGCCACGAACCCCTTGAGGCTGATCCCGTGCCAGCCCCAGTAGCGGCCGCGCGCCCCGGCGGCGACGGCGTGGATGTCGACCGGGTCATAGCGCCAGCGGCGCAACAGGCCGTCCACGAGCCAGACGCCGCCGAACGGCCCGATCCAGACGACCAGCATCGAGAGGAAGTTGTTCAGGTCGGTGAGGAAGTCCTCGGAGATGAACACCACGTAGACGACGAGCACCGTCGCCACGGTGGTGTCGAGCATCGTGGCCTGGTAGCGGCGCAGCGGCACGCCGACCGCCTGCAGGCTCAGCCCGGAGGCGTAGAAGGTGATGACGTTGTTCGCCACCGCGCCGCCGACGGCCGCGAGCGCGTAGAGAATGAAGAGCCACTCGGGAACGAGCGGCTCCACGCCCGCCACGGGGTCGGCCATGTCCCCGCGCGACGACAGCAGGACGCCCATCACCCCCAGGAACAGCGCGATCCCGGTCGCGCTGACGAACACCGTCCAAAAGATCGACTTGGCGGGCGTGCCACCCGGCAGGTAGCGCGACCAGTCGGAGGCGTTGAACAGGTAGGACAGCGGGCCGGAGGCGACGATCGCCGCGCCGACCGTGAGCGCCGCGACCGTGGCGCCCGTCGACAGCGGCTCCTCGGGGCCGGCGCCCCAGTCCACGCCGCCGATGGTGTAGACGAACACGGCCGCGAGCACGACGGTCAGCAGAACGGCGAAGACCCGCTGGACCCAGACGAGCGTCGCGTGCCCGAGGACGGCGACCGCGGCCGACAGCAGGAACACGACGACCAGCGCGATGATCTTCCCTGCCGTGTCGCTGTTCTCCCAGCCGAGCACGCCCAGTAGCGCCGCGACCGCGAAGACCCCGAAGACCGTGTTGAGCGCCTCGAAGCACACCGACGTGACCCACGCGCACACGCCGTTCAATCGGTTGCCGTGGATGCCGAACGGCGCCCGCGTGAGCGTCATCGTCGGCAGCCCGGACCGCGGGCCGGCGATCGACGCCCACGCGACGTAGACGAACAGCGCGTTGCCGACGGCGACCGCGATCAGCGCCTGCCAGACGTTGAGACCAAGGCTGAACGCGATGACGCCGACCGAGAAGAAGAACAGGTACGCGTTCGTGCCCACCCAGACATACGCCAGGTCCCGGAGCGTCATCTTGCGCTCGGCCTCCGGGATGTAGTCGAAGCCGTGCTCCTCCAGCCCGAAGGCGGGGTTCTTGTCCACGGCGATGCCTGTGGCGCTCACGGTCGCTCCCCTCCGCTCCGGCCCCACGGCCGTGCTCGCGGTAATAACGTCCGGACAACTAGACGTTGTACGCTCGAGATCGCCTGCTGTCAAGCGATGGGATTCGACGCGATCGCGGCAAATGCGTGAGCTTGTCCTAACGTCCCGATGTCCGACCGTATGTAGACTTGTGGCGGTGGACGAGGAGAGCGGCAGCCGCGGCAGCCCGTCGAGGACGGTGCGCGAATGCACCCGGCGCTGCAGGTGGCGGATTCGTCGGCCTGGTCGCGTACGGGCCTCGACCGGCGCAGCAGCGTTCCGCTCTATTATCAGCTTCAGGAGCTCCTGCACCAGCAGATCGCGTCGGGCGGTTCACCGTCGGGGACGCGCTTCCCTCCGAGGGCGAGCTCTGCCGGTTGTTCGGAGTCAGCCGCATCGTGGTCCGCCAAGCGCTCCAGGTGCTCGAGGACGATGCCGAGATCGTCCGCCAGCAGGGAAGGGGCACCTTCGTCGCGGAGCCCAAGGTCGACCTCGTGGCCGGCGGGCTCGTGAGGGTCTTGAGCTCCGAGGGTCGCGCCGCGCACGACGTCGAGATCCTCGACGCGCATCAGACGCAAGTCGAGCAGAGCGTCGCGGCGCGTCTCGGCGCCACCGAGGTGCTGCGCCTGGACTGGCTTCTGCGGCTCCGGGACGAGCCGATGGCGATCGCCTACTCCTTCTTCCGGCCCGGTGCGGTCCGGTCGCTGGAGCGGGCCGCCATCCGCGGGGCGCGGCTCGAGAGCCGGACGGCGGCGCTGGCCGCCGGCATGGAGCTCGACCAGTCCGAGGTCTCCGTGGCGACCAGCCATTGCAGCCCGTACAACGCCGAACGCCTCGGGGTGCCGGCGCGCGCGCCGGTCTTCCTCGTCGACGCGACCGAAATCGCGCGCCGCGGCGACGCGCTGCTGGAAGCCGTCGAGGTCGCGCGCGTGATCTACAGGAGCGACACGCTCTCGCTGCAGCTCGAAGCGACCACGGGCGGCGGCGTCCAGCAGATCGCGGCGCGCATCTCCGGGGTCTCGCGCGCGTAGTGCCGGCGACGCTGGTGACCGGAGGCCTCGGCTACTGCAGCTCGCACATCGTGCGCGCGCTGGCCGAGCGAGGCGAGCACGTCGTGAGCTACAACCGCGACTACTCCGAGACCACCGAGGCAGGCGTCACCCCGACCCAGGGCGAGCTCTTCGACATCGGACGCCTGGTGCGCACGATCCGCGAGCACGGCGTGTCTCGCATCGTTCACACCGCGGCCATGTCGCACCCGGACCTCTCGATCGAGTTCCCCGCCGCGACCTTTCACGCGAACGTCGACGGCACCCTACATCTCTTCGAGGCCGCGCGGCTGTGCGACGTCCGCCGCATCGTCTCCTTCTCCTCCGAGACCGTCTACGGCCACGTCGATGGTCCGGTGAGCGAAAGCGCGCCGCCGCATCCCTCGACCCCCTACGGCGTCACCAAGGTCGCCGTCGAGCTCATGGCCGACGTCTACAACCGCCTCTACAACCTCGACGTCATCTCGCTTCGCGTCTCCGAGGTCTACGGCCCCGGCAACAGGATGCCCACATATTTGCGCGACATGCTCATCGCGGCCGTCAATGGCCGACCGTTCCACCTGGCGACAGGACGCGATCACCGCTTCCACTTCATCCACGTCCACGACGTGGCTCGCGCGACACTCTGCGCGCTCG
>CAWIGP010000007.1:0-660036 GCA_963835735.1 uncultured Solirubrobacteraceae bacterium | reverse complement strand
CCCTGCGCGCGCTCCTCGTCGGCGGCGGTCCGCGCTGCGCGATCGCTCCATGTGTGCCTCGACGCGGTCCGGCAGTTACGGCGTGTCGCTCGCGAACAGCACGGATGCAGAGTGCCGGCCTTGCGTCGCGTCTTCTCATAGCGCAGCGCCCGGACCATGAACCGCGGTCGCCGCGCCGATCACGACCGCCACCGCCAGCGACGTGCGGAACGCGATGCCGACCGCCGGCCACGGCCGCGCCGCCGACGACAGCGTCCACGACCGCGACCGCACCGCGCCGTGAAGTACAGCTGCCGCGGCGAAGGCGCGATGCCCATGTTCGCCAGCACACCGGCTGCGTCATCGTTGCCGGAGAGATGAAGTAGCGGCGGTGTCGCCGGCACGCTCGAGGTAGTAATGGCGGATGCGGTTGATCGCTCCGCCCAGCAGGAAATCTCGATCCCCAGCTTGACGAGCCGGACGAAAGTGGACAGCCAGCACGAATAGCGTCGGCAGCGCGACGAGCGCGAAGACCCTGAACACCGCGCCAGCGCTGAGCAACTATGCGGTCAGGCCGAGGCCGATGGGGCGCTCGACACACTGCCGAGGAACACTGCCGAACTGCGCGCTCCCCGCCGCGGCCTGCGAACGCGCGCCCGCGAGCCCAAGTGCTCGGTAGTCAGCGCGGTGAGCCGCTGGGCGTTGTCCGCCACATACCGCCATTCGACGCCACCGGCCAGCTCACCTGCGGCGGGCAACTAAACGCGGTACAGGAACGAGTACACCGCGGAACGACCGCTCTGGACCCAGCCCGCGAGGCAGTAGCGACAGGTGCTCGCGTCCTCGGCAGGAGCATCGATTGTCTTCGGCGGGCGACCTTCCCACCTCCACCTCGATGCGACTGCCTTCCAGAGGGCCGTCCTCGAACGTCGCGGTGATCGTGGGCCCGATCTCGGCGACCGGCGTCGCTTCGGAGGGATTCTCGATTCGGGCACGGCGCACCCTTCTTCACGTCGATGGGCGGGAGGATGCCTCCGGCTGAGCGTATTCTCCCTCGACCAGATCTAGAGGCTCTCGCGGAGCGCCCGGGCGACGGCGTCGCCGGCCGTGCGCACCCCGAGCTTGGCCTGCAAGCGCGCGAGCCGCTCGCGGACGGCGTGAAGGCTCAGGAACAGCTCCCACGCGAGTTCGGCCTCTCCCTCGATGACGCTGGCCGCACGCAGCACCTCGCTCTCGCGCGCGGTCAGGCCCAGTCGGTCGAGCGCGTCCGCGCGCAAGCCGGCGACCGCCTCCTCGAGCAGCAGAGCGTGCGGATCGCCAGGGATCAGGCAGACGGTGAGGCGCCGGCCGTCGCGCTCGCTGACCAGCGGCGGACGCGGCGGCAGCGCGAGCCACTCCGCGACCGGCCGCGGCAGCCATCCGGGATGGTCGGCCTTGCCGAAGTGCTCGGCCAGCCAACGCCCGGCCTCGGGGCTGGAGAGCTCGATCTCGCCGTCGCGGTCGAGCAGCGTCACCGCCGTGCCGGGCGGCGGATCGTCGGCGAGCGCACGGATGAGGCGCCCGCGCGCCTGCGTGGCCCGCAGCGCACGCTCGAGCCCCGGGCGGGCGATGTCGAGCACGTCGCGGTCGCGCTCGGAGAACCCGCGCTCGGCCCGCCCGAGCCCGGCGACGACCGCCTCCCCGCGACCGGTGCGCACGCCGATCGCGATCTCATACTCCACCCCCGCAGCGTGCAGCAGGTCGCCGTAGAGCTCGCCGCGGTGAAGGACGCCGGGCTCCACGACCTCCGACAACCGCAGGGCCGGGCGCGGGCCCGTCGCGTGCGCCGCGAGCAGCGGATGGTCGCGCGCGTGCCCCACGACCGCCTCGAAGGCGCCAGACGGCTCCGCCCCCAGCGGGACCGCCTCGTGATCGACGGAGCCCGTGGCGAGCTCGACGCGATCCCAGGTCAGCACGTCCGCGGGAACGAGCTCGGCGAGCGCCTGAAGCGCACGACGCCGTAGCTCAGTCTCCGTCCGAGCGCCGACGATCGAGCGGGCGACCCCGTACGCGGCGCCCACGTCGGTGTCGGCGAGCCAGGGCATAGCGATGCGCGAGACGATACTCCCGCCGCGCGGCCTCCCCTCACTTTCCGCCACCGTCGTTCGGCTGCTCCTTGGCCTTGGGTCTCCGGTGGTCCGTCGAGTAGAACCCGGTGCCCCTGTAACGCGGGCTGAACGGCTGAAGCACGCGCTCGACCTTCTGCCCGGTCGTCGGGCAGCTGACCAGGCTGTCCTCGGTGATGCGCTGCTCGATCTCGAAGGTCGAACCGTCCTGGCGGCGGTATACGTACACGGGCACGGTCAGCCGAGATTCTTCTATGCCGGATCGGCACGAGCACTCGGGCGCTCATCTCTTCATGCGTGGCGCGTCACCGGCGCCGCTCGCCGACATCCGCTTGGTTCTGCGCCTGATCGCGCTCAGCGCCGCCTCGTTGGCCAGGAGGATCCGGGAGATGCCTACGAAACTCGGCTCGCGCCGACACGATTGAGAGTAGGGTGGAGTTCGAGGCTGGCCCTGCGGCCAACAATCCCGGCCCGAGAGCGGTTCTACGCCGACACGCGCCCAGCGCGACGAGGCAACGCACCCTTGAGGCAAACGGGATCGACCGCGGGGCTGGTCCCGTTCTCGAAGCAGTCGTCGAGCGCCGCCCTCGCGCTCTACCCGATCGTGCAGGAGGGGCTGATGCACGCGAGCCGCGTCGAGGTGGAATCCGCTAGCGGGAACGCCTCGGGAGAGCCAGCGCAGCGTGGCCGAGCACGCGAATGACCACCTCCCCTGGCGTGCAGGAACGAGCGCTGCTTTACTCGGCCTCGACAGGCGCGTCTTCGCGCGCGTCGACTCGACCGGATAGTCGGCCGAGTCCGGGCTCGCGATCGCGGGGAGGTCCCCTTGGCAGACAAGAAGGCGGCGAAGCGTCGCCGCCGCGAAAACAAGGAAGCGCGCGAGAAGGCGAAGGCCGAGCGCACAGGCCCGTCGCCGGCTCAGAAGGCCGAGGCTGTCCGGAAGGTCGAGGCCGAGGATCCACGCCAAGCCGAACGCCGCACCGGTCTGGACGGCTCGGTGGGAGGCGACACCGCCAGCAACGGCCGACCGTCGCAGTGACACGCTTCGCCTCGGCTTCGACCTCGCGTGCGGCTACGTCGTCCGGGCGCGACCCGGTGGTTCTGGGCGCGGATGCTGCGGGCCGAGCGACCTGATCGTCTTCGCGCTCCTCTACGTGCTGACCGGCCTGGGTGTGACGGTCGGGTTCCACCGGCTCTTCACGCACCGGAGCTTCTCTGGGAGCGGCACCTAGGCCGCGCGGACCTCGAACTCCGTCAGCGTCACCGGGCCGAACGTCGTGAGCAACGCGACGTCGACAGCGTCGCGTCCCCGGCCGACGACGACCCGGCCGACGCGGCGGCGGTTGTTGCGGGCGTCGAACGTGTGCCATGCGTCGTCGAGGTAGACCTCGAACCAGGCGGCGAAGTCCATCGGCTCCGCGGGCGGCGGCACGTCGATGTCCGGTATGTAGCCGCACACGTAGCGCGCGGGGATGTTCAACGCGCGGCAGAACGTG
This sequence comes from uncultured Solirubrobacteraceae bacterium, assembly GCA_963835735.1. Lineage (GTDB taxonomy): Bacteria > Actinomycetota > Thermoleophilia > Solirubrobacterales > Solirubrobacteraceae > DASQMT01. The sequence goes on along the minus strand of CAWIGP010000007.1, from coordinate 656,456 downwards.
ATCGCCAGGTGCGCGAAGTCGCGGCAGACGCCCTGACCGGCGCGGTAGGCGTCGACCGCCGTGGTCCACGGGTTCGACGCGCCGGCCACCCACTCGAGGTGATCGTGTACGAAGTCGACGATCGCCTGCACGCGCTCCCAGCCGGGCGTGACGTCGCCGAAACGCTGCCACGCCTCGTGCCCGAGCTCGTCGGGAAGGCAGAAGCGGCTCGGCATGACGAACGCGATGTGCTCGTCGGGTAGCGACCCGATCGGCGTCTCGGACGTGCCGGGAGCGATCCGATCGCGCGGCGAGGACAGCACGACCTCGGCCTCGTAGGCGAGGCGTGACGCGCCCGCGGCGATCATGACCCGCTCGCACCGGTTGGAGTACAGGTCGACGTACCCGTGATGCTCGACGCCGGTGTCCCAGCGTTCGGCGCGCAGCTGGACGTCGCTCCCCGACGGCGCGACCTGGAGCACGGCCGAGACCGGCTGCGGCGTCTCGAAGCCGAACGTGCATCCGACCGTCAGGGTCAGCGGCCTGTCGTCGTCGGGGGGAACGCCGCACACGCTACTCCGCGCGTGACCGGGCGCCGAGCTGAGCCCTGTCACGGCTGCGGTCGTCCGAGCGCGTGGCGCCACGAGCGCCATTCGGCGTCCAGGCGCTCGTGCAGGTCGGCGAGATCGTCGGGCGCCGGCGACCACGCCTCGTCGCCGACGTCGGCGAGGATGCGCTGCGTCAGGGCCTGCAGGCGCGTGGTCGCCTCGATGCCTGCCGCGGCCCGTGCGACCGCGTCGGCGTCGAGCACGGCCGGTGCCATCCGCGCGATGAAGCGCGGGTCGGGAGATCGGGCGAGTGCTTCGTCGACGAGCTGGTCATCCCATCCGGTCAGCTCGACGAGCCGCTCGTGGGGTACGCCGCATTGCGCCGCATGCCTGAGCGCGAAGACGACGAGCTGCACGGCACGGCCGACCGCCTTGACCGCGACGTGCTGGCCGGACTCGGGGCGGCCCAGCTCCCCCATCGAGGCGAGCGCCTCACGGTGGCGATCGACCGCGGCGGTGAGCTGGCGCTCGGCCTCCTGCGACGCGCCGGCCGCGTGCGACAGCACCTCATCCCCTCGCGCTGACAGCCGCAAGCGGCGCGACCTCGTCGGACGCGAAGCTGCCGCCCTCGTTGGTCCAGCGCTCCGCGTCCAGGCGCGTCCGGCTCGCACTGTGAGCGAGCCGCAGCGTCGTCCGCGGCGCCTCTTCCGACGCCCACTTGGCACCGCAACGCCAGCATGCGTCCTGGTCGCCCGCCATCGGCGCCTGGCAGTCGCGGCACAGGCGCGGAATGTGTCGATTGCGCATGACTCAGCTCTCGTTTCCCGGCAGGTAGGCGCCGGGCATCGTGCGCGGCGTCCGGATGCTCATCAGGATGGACGGTTCTTCCGTCGCTAGGGACGAAACTGTCCGTGGAGATCGCCGTTCGGCGGGGGCCGGGCGGTGCTCTGCGCGAAGTCGCTTCGCAGGAGCGCTGAAACAACCCTGGACAGACCATTGTAGTCCCCGGGCGGGGGACTTCAGCGCGCGACCGCCCAGCCGGTGCGCGTCATGCCGGAGGTCCGACCCGGCAACCGCACGCGCTCGATCGCGTGCCCGCGACCGGCCAGCGCGATGCAGCCGGCGGCCATGCGCTCCTCGGGCACGTCCGGCCAGCATGCGATGAGCGCCGGATTGCCGGGATGGCTGGCCGCGCGAGCCCGCAACGCGGCCAGGAGCGCGTCCAGCGTCGCCTCGCTGAACCGATGAATAGCCACGGCCGTACCTTGCCTTTCCTGCCTCTTCGAACCCGTGTCGCGCAAGAGAAGAAGAGACGGATACCCCGAGCGCTGACTCCAAGGATAGAGCGGCAGCACTGCCCCTGACAGGCCGTAAGCAGCAGTCGCCATGATCCGCGCGGGGGCTGCTGCTGCTCGTCCCAGCCAGTCGTCTCGTCAGCGGGGACTGGGACGCCTGCTTGCCCGCGGCAGCGGGAGCGCCGGTCATGTCCGGGAGTTGTCCTTCTCGGACGTGTTAGTGAAGGCTGCGCCCGCCTGCTTGTCACACCCGAGCGGTAGCGGGCGACTGGCCGGATCGCACGCTCGGTCCTCGCCCAATGCGAGCATGGCGACAGCGAAGCAGGCGTGCTCGCTGCTTCACGAATGCGGGTGCCGGCTGCTTACCGCAGTGTCGGCGAGATACCCGCGCAACTCCGCTCCGCGCGGACGGGGCCGATCGGTCACACCACGAATTGCCGCTGGCGTGAGGTCCGCGCGGCAAGCTTCGATCCAGCCGAACGCGGGCCGATGTCAGAACCTCCAAGCGGCGGGAATGCGGGGGTCGGGGACGTAGGCGCAGTACGTGCCGGTGCGGATCGTCCGGTCGAGATGCACGGCGAGCTCGGGATGGTGCTCCTCGATGCGGGCTATGACCTGGCGGAGCGCGCGGGTCACGCTGACTCGCGCTCGCTCGGACGTTGAGGCGGCACGTCGGTCGCGGCCCCCGAGGCCGACCGCGCGCGACAGCTCTCGTATCGAGGAAGTCGCGTTCCGCGTCTGCCTGTGCGGCTCGCTCGGTGTCCCCGAAGGCGCGCGCCTGTTCGATGTCGTCCTCGATCTCGGCGAAGCGCCGGCGGTACGCGTCCTTGGCGCGCGCGTCGAGCATCTCACCGGCATCGCCGGGGCCGGTGTGCGACAGGCCGGCCGCACGGCCACTCTCGGCCGCGGGGAGCCGGCCGCTTTCGGCGGCGACGAGGTCGAGCACGTGGAATTCGCGGCCAGGGTCGGCGAGCAACCGGGCGAGGTAGCGGATGCCCTTGAGGTCTCGCACGCGCACGGTGCGTCCCTCGAAGACCACCGACCAGTAGTCGCCCTCCCGGCGGAACACGTTGACGTCGGTGACAGGGAGCTTCTTTGCGCCGCCGTCCGGCTCGACCGTCACCGCGTCGTCGGCCGTCGGCTCGGCTTCGATCCGGTCGAGGACGATGCGGGCCGCTTCGAACTCCAGAGCGGCCCGGTGCTCATTTCCGGTCGCGCGCAGGGCGTCGGCGAAAGCGGCCCGCGCCAGCGCCGCCTCGTATGGCGCGCCGACCTCGCTCCACAGCCGCGCGGCTTCGGCGCAGAACCGCTCCGCGTCCGCCGGATCGCCCTCGGCGAGCTGCACCCTTCCGTTAGCAAGGCTCGCGCTAGCGACCAGCGCCTTGCTTTCGAACCGGGCGGCCACCCGCGTCAACTCATCGGCGGCCAAGCGCGACCGGGCGATGTCGCCGGCCGCGATCTCGATCTCGACCTGCGCCTCGAGCAGCGGCGCCCGCTGCAGATCGGTGTCCGGCGGCAGCTCCTTGAAGGGCACTCGCATCGGATGCTCAAGCGCGTCGCGGATCGACGCGGCCGCCGTGGCTACGTCGCCCTGGGCCAGCCGCACGAGCGCGAGACCGGGCTGCGGATCCCAGCCGGCACGATGGGCGGCCAGAAAGGCGTCCTCGGCGCCGTCGATGTTTCCCCTGCGAAGTCGGATCCGCCCGAGCTCGGTCAACGGCCATCCCATCTCGCGCCGCAAGTACGGGCGCAACTCCTCGCACGCGCCGAGGGCCTCCGTCTCAGCCTCGCTGCACGACCCGCGCAGCCTGAGGATCTCCGCCCGGTGGACCCGGCAGCGCCCATGCAGGCTCCCGATCGCATCCGTCTTGCACCACCGCTCCATCGCCTCGGTCCATTCCTCGGCCACGTCGTACTGCGCGAGTCCCTGCAGGGCGCATACGAGCTCGCAGTAGACGACCCCGGTCGAGAGCGCGTCGAGGTCGCCGGAGACCGTCGCCACTCCCACGTCGTTGAGCAGCGCGAGGCCCTGCTCGACATCACCGTCCAGGATCAGCAGGCGTGCTTCTGCGACCCGCCCGATTGCACACGCCGCCGGGTCGCACTTCGCGCCCACCTCGATGGCGCGCCGGGCCCACGGGCGAGCACCGGTCAGGTCGCCCGTCAGCATCCGCTCGTATGCGCGGACTGCCGCAAGCCACGCGTGCGCGGGATTCTCATCCTGCCCGTCGAGCAGGTGCTCCGCGCGCGCCAGCCAGCCCCGCACCGGGGCCATGAGGGTGGTGTCGAAAAGCAGGTGCATCGCGACTCGGACCGCCGCCCCGGCTGCCGCGACGTGATCGCCCGCCTGCACGCAGGCCGCGTGAGCACGCTCCCATGCCTCAATCGCCACATCGAGGTGTCCGGCCGCGTAGGCCACCTCCCCGAGAAGCGGTAGCTCGGCGGGGCCGGCGAAACCGCCCGTGTCCGCCTTCATCAGCAGGTCGAAGGCTGCCTGCCAGTCGCCCCGCGCTGCCGCGTCGCGCCCGCTCTGGACGACGGCCTCACCGCCCTCATCGCTCATCGCAGCGCCAGCGTAACCGAGCGAGTTACAGCCGTAACCGCCCTGCTCACGCCCATGGGTTAAAGGCCAACGCCAAGAACCGACCAGGAGGATCCATGGACAGCATCAACGTCAACGGCGCAGCACTGGAATACGAGATGCGCGGAGCAGGGGAGCCCGTGCTGCTGATCGACATGCTGATCGCCGACTGCTTCGTGCCGCTCCTTGCAGAGCCGGCACTGGCCGACCGCTACCAGCTGATCCACTACCACAAGCGGGGTTGGGTCGGCAGCACCCACACTCCGCCGCCGGTGAGCATCGCCGATCACGCCGCCGACGCCGCGGCGTTGCTCGAGCAGCTCGGTGTCCGGCGCGCTCACATCGCGGGCCACTCCACCGGCGCGTCGATCGCAGCCCAACTGGCCCTCGACCACCCCGAGAAGGTGCACACGCTCACTCTGCTGGAGCCGACGCTGGTGTCGTTGCCTCTCGGCGATGCGTTCTTGAAGGCCGCCAGCCCGGTGTTCGAGGCATACGGAAGCGGTGACCACTCGGGCGCGTTTGCCATGTTCGTGTCCGCCGCAAGCGGCCTCGACTGGGAGGAGTGTCGAGCGTTGCTCGAGGAGCGGATCCCGGGTGTGGTTACGCAGTCGATCAAGGATGCCGACACCTTCTTCGGAGTCGAGCTGCCCGCCCTCGACCGAGTGGACGTTCGGGCCCGAGCAGGCTGCCGCCATTCGCAGACCGGTCCTATCCGTGATCGGCGCGGACACCCAGCCGCTGTGGGTGGAGATCGCCGAGTTCCTGCGCTCCTCGCTCCCGCACGTCGAGGAACGCACGATCGACAGGGTCGGACATCTCCTGCAGATCCAGCGTCCCGAGCCGGTCGCCCAGGCGCTGGCGGAGTTCCTGACCCGAAACTCGATCGCCGCCGACGACGCCCGGCGACTCCAACTCGACGACCCGGCACAACCACTTATCGCGCCGCCTGCCTGAGCACGCGGCGAGCCAATCCAACCACCAGGAGGAACAATGCCAATCATCAACGTCAAGCTCATCGAGGACGTCTTCACGCCCGACCAGAAGCGCGAGATCATCGAGCGCCTCACCGACGCGATGGTCTCGATCGAAGGCGAGAACATGCGCCCGGTGACCTGGGTCGTCGTCGAGGAGGTCGCAAGCGGCGACATGGGCGTCGGCGGCAAGCCGCTGAGCACCGAAGACGTCAAGGCCCTCGCGGCCGGCGTGCCCGCCTAGCCTTCCGGCGGCGAATCACGGTCGCGGCGATCGCAGGAGCGATCGCCGCGGCCGATAATCGCGTCTCTGCGGTCAGCAGCGTGACGGCTCCGGGGTCGCCGGTCGATTCGGCCGGTGATCACGGCGGCATCGTGCGGCAGGCTTGCGCAGCGCGGGCGTCAAGTCATGTCCCGGAGACGCTCGCAAAGGGACGGTTTGCGAGCGCGAGCGACGGGTCGGCGCGGGCTCCCGCTCGGGACGACGACCAGGAGCGCAGGGCTGAGGCTCCTGCTTCTCGGCAAAGGAGCAGTCTTGGCGCACCGGTTCGACCGCCCGCTCGCTGCTGAGTATGGACGAAACGGAGTAGCGCTGTGGCGGTCGACCGGACTGCTGGGTTGACGCAAAAGGAGCGGCGCGCCGGCGGTGGATCGACCCCGACGCGGGAGACGCCCAGATGCAGGAAAGGAGCAGTCAGCGCGCTCCGCAGGTCGAGTGCTGCGGGTCTTGGCGAGATGCCGTTGACGTGGGTCTCCGGCACGCGCCATCACCGGCCCCAGCTCTCGCCCATTGCGGCGGAGACGCGGGTGTCGCAGCACGGCCCGGACTCGCTATCGCGTTGAGGCACTCGGGACAGAGACCGCGGGTCCCCCGAGGGCGACGGCGCTGCGGCTTTGGAGTCCTCGACGTGAAGGATCGCGACTTGCCACTCGATCGCCACGGCGGCGCTCGGGGGGCGCGCTACCCTGGAAGGGTCAGACAGCGAGGGCAACCAGAGGGCGAGACCTTCAACTGAACGTCCCCTTCCCGCGTAAGCCGCCTGATCTTCTGATGGCCGAGAGTCCACCTACGGGTGGGCTTTCCGCGTTTAACGGCCTGCGGAATCGACGGCGCGAAACTGGAGCGGAAGGCGCCAGATCAGGGCAGGACGTCGTTGAGCGTCGCCGTGAAGCGCTCGCCCGATTCCTCGAGCTCGCCCTCGATGTGCAGGCGCGCGGGGCCGGTCTCCGTCCACAGGTCGAGAAAGTAGGCCCAGCCCGGCACGTCGGGGTGGTCGGACTTCGCGATCGCCTCGACGTTGTAGATCTCGCGCGGCGGCAGCACCAGCGACTCGGGGCAATCGTCCTCGACGCGGCGGCGCAGGTCCTCGACTTCGAGCCGATTGCCGGACACGACGCGGAGCTCCTCGTAGTCGCCGTCGACGACGAGCTCGACGATGTCCGCTAGTGCCCGGTACATCGGGTCGGGCATCAGCTCGAGACCTTCCACGATCTCTTCCCGACGGCCCAGCTTGTAGCTCGGCGTCAGGCTGAGCCGGTTGTAGAAGTAGTCCTCACACGCCGCGCGCGCTTGGCGGCGGACGCCCTTGGACAACTCGGCAGCGCCGAGTGCGAAGACCCCCGCCTCGATCGCTTCCTCGAGCGTTCCGTGGCGGCGCGTCATCTGCGCGGTGACCGCGCGACCGTGCTCGGTGTCGCGCGCGATCGACGAGCCGTCCATCAGCATCGAAGGAGCCTCGTGGCGGCTGTAGCCCGGGCACGCCCGCACCGCGCAGTGAAGGACGATGAGGTGGTCGCCCATTACGCTCGCGCCGGTGCGGCGTCGCCGAATCGACCAGCTCGCCGAAGGAGTAGCGCCGCCACGACCGTGCATCCTACGAGCGCAGGACGAACTTGGCCGCGTCTGTTCTCGCACGAGGCACTCGCTTGGCGTTGGATGCGGTCGTCCCCGCCGAGGCGCTGCGGACGCTCAGTGGTCGGCCTTGCCGGCGTCGGCGACGATCCGGTGCGGCGCGAGATCGAGGAGCGCTCGTCCGGCGCCACGGAGGCGATGCGCGAACAGCGACGCGTGGCCTCCATGGTGGCCGCGGAAATGATGGACGAGCAGGTACGGGATCGACAGGACCGCAACGACGAGCCCTAGGACGAGTGCGATAACGAGGAGCGGCAGGACCACGACGGCGGCGAGGATCGCCAGCGGCGGGCACACCAGGAGTCCGAGTAGCACCAAGGGCACCACCTCGACGGCGCGGATGCCCCCGACGGCGGCGACGCCTGCGACCTCCGCGATCTCCTCGGAGCGTGAGTGCGGCTCGTACGCGTGCGTAGCGTGCGGCGGAATGATGGGCTTGGAAGTGGTCATGTCGTCACCTTCTGGAAGGGGTCGGGGCGGGTCGAGTGCGGCGATCAGCTAGGCGACAGCGAACTCGCGCAGCCAGTCATCGAATCGTGTGTCGCCGCGCCGCACGTCGTCGCCGGGGACGAGCATGCGCTCGCTCAGCTGCGCGCCGAAGTAGCGCGCGTGGGGGTCGGCGATCACCTTGCGCGGATCGTTCCGCGCGGTGAGGCCGCGACGGATGAGCTCGTCGAGGCGGAACTGCTCGGGGCCCGCCACCTCGACGATGCCGTTCAGCGGCGAGCCCACGGCGACCTGGCCCACCGCACGGGCGACGTCGGCGGCGGCGATGGGTTGGATCAGCACGGGGGCCAGGCGAACTGTGTCGCCGTCGGTGGCAGCCGCGGCGATGCTCTTGATGAACTCGAAGAACTGCGTCGCGTGGACGATCGAGTAGGGGATCGAAGAGTCCCGGATCAGCTTCTCCTGGGCGATCTTCGCGCGGAAGTAGCCGCTCTCGGAGAGGCGCTCGGTTCCCACGACCGACAGCGCGACGTGGTGCTCCACGCCCGCGGCCGCCTCGGCCGTGAGCAGATTGCGGGTCGAGGTCTCGAAGAACTCGAGCACGGCCGCGTCGTCGAACGAGGGCGAGTTCGACACGTCGACGACGACCGAGGCGCCTTCCAGGGCCTCCGCCAGTCCGTCGCCGGTGAGCGTGTTGACGCCCGAGTCGGGTGATGCCGCCACGGCCTCGTGGCCGTCCTCGTCGAGCCTGGTCACGAGCTTCGAGCCGATGAGCCCGCTTCCGCCGATGACGACGATCTTCATGTCATGCCTTTCGCGTGTGGGTTGCGGAGAGAGGTGGTGGTCATGCGGCCGCTTGCAGGGCGGCGGCCTCGAGGATCAGGTGAGCCGTCGCGCCGGGGTGGGCGACGGAGACCGCGTGCGACGCGCCGGGGATCTCGATCGTGCGGTGAGCGTGGGCGCGCTCCGCCATGTAGTGCTCGAGCTCCTTGGGGATGTTGCGGTCCTTCTCGCCGAAGACGAACCAGGAGGGAACGTCCTTGAACAGCGAGCGCTCGCCCGACGGCTCGACGAGCGCCTCCTGCGTGACCGGCCGCTGCGTGGCGGCCATCCGCGCGGCCTGCGGCGCCGGCACGTCGGCGCAGAACTGCGCGTGGAAGCGCTCCTGGACGATCGTCAGGTCGGTCGTGCCGTCGCTGCGCGGGACGGGCTGCAGTGCGTCGCCGAGCGTGCTGCCGGGGAAGACCGCCGACAGCTCGAAGCAGCTCTCGCCGGGCAGCGGGGCGAACGCGGCGACGTAGACGAGCCCGACGATCTCGCCGGCGTCGGGGTCGACGTTCGTCATGACGGCGCCGCCGTACGAGTGGGCGACTAGGACGACCGGGCCCTGGATCGCGCGGATCACGTCACTGACGGCAGCGGCGTCGGAGGCGAGGCCGCGCAGCGGATTGGCGACGGCGGTCACGGGACACCCCGCCTCGAGCAGCGGATCGATGACCTGATCCCAGCTCGAGGACTCGGCGAAGGCGCCGTGGACGAGGACGATGGTGGGGCGCATCAGGCGTTCCTTTCGAGGGCGTCAGTCGGTGTGCAGGGCCTGACGCAGGGTGGCGATGGCCTGCGCCACCGCACCGCGCGTCGCGCGCGTCTCGCTGAGCGGGTTGAGCATCATGAAGTCGTGCGTGATGCCGTCGTAGCGGACGGTGGTGATCGCCACGCCCGCGTCGCGCAGGCGGCTTGCGTACGCCTCGCCCTCGTCGCGCAGGACGTCGGCCTCGTCGACGATCAGCAGCGCCGGCGGAAGCCCGGCGAGCTGCTCGTCGCTTGCCCGCAGGGGCGAGGCATACGCCTCCGAGCGTCGCTCGATGTCCGGGCAGTAGCAGTCCCAGAACCAGGCCATCCCCTTGGCGGTGAGGAAGTAGCCCTCCGCGAACTGCGCGTAGGAGCCGGTATCCATCGCCGCGTCGGTGACCGGGTAGTACATGGACTGGTGGACGAAGCGCACGTCGCCGCGCTCCTGCGCCATGAGCGTGATCGCGGCGGTCATGTTGCCGCCGACCGAGTCGCCGGCGATCGCCATCCGCTCCGGGTCGAGCCCGTGCGCGGCGCCCTCGCGGACGATCCACCGGGCGGTCGCGTAGCCCTGCTCGATCGCGACCGGGTAGCGGGCCTCGGGCGAGCGGTCGTACTCCACGAAAGCGAGCGCCGCGCCGGCCCCGCAGGCCAGCTCGCGCACGAGCCGGTCGTGGGTGCCGGCGTTCCCGAGCACCCAGCCGCCGCCGTGCATGTACAGGATCACCGGCAGCGTGCCCTCGGCGCCGGCCGGGCGCACGATGCGCACCTCGACGTCGCCGACGTCGGCTGGGACGGTGATCCAGCGCTCGTCGACGGGCAGCTTGTCGATCGGCGCCGCCTGGACGTCGTCGAGCACCTTGCGCGCCTCGTCGGGCGTCAGCTCATACAGGAACGGCGGATTCGCAGTCGCCTCGACGAACGCCTGCGAGGCGGGCTCGAGCACGACCGGGGTGTACGTGGTGGTTGCGGACATGGTGAGGCCTTTTCGGTCGTAGTTGGAGGTCACGCGGCCACGCGCAGCGCCGCGGCCTCGAGGATCAGGCCGCGCCGTCGTGCCGGGATGCGAGACGGCGACCGCGTGCGACGCGCCCGGGATCTCGATCGTCCGGTGCGCGCGGGCGCGCACGGCCATGTAGTGCTGGAGCGCCGCGGGGATGTTGCGGTCCTCCTCGCCGATCAGAGAACCACGACGGCACGTCCTTCCACAGCGGACGCTCGCCCGACGGTTCGATCAGCGCCTCCTGGGTGGCCGGGCGCTGCGTGACGGCCATCCGCGCGGCCTGCGGCGCGGGGACGTCGTGCGCAGAACTGCTCGTGGAAGCGATCCTGGAGCGATCGTACAGGTCGGTCGTTCCGTCGCTGCGCGGGACCGGCCGCGCCGTCTCCTCGCCGAGCGTGCTGCCCGGGAACATCGCCGACGAGCTGGAAGCAGTTCTCGCCGGGCTCCGGGGCGAATCCGTCGACGTAGACGAGCCCGACGATCTCGCCGGCGTCGGGGTCGACGTTCGTGATCACGGCGCCGCCGTAGGAGTGGGCGACGAGCACGACCGGGCCCTCGATCGAGCGGACCAGGTCGCTGACGGCACGCGGCGTCGGATGGCGAGCCCGCGCAGCGGGTTGGCGACGGCGACCACGCGGATGGCCCGCGTCCACCAGTGGATCGATGACCTGATCCCAGCTCGAGGACTCGGCGAAGGCGCCGTGGACGAGGACGATGGTGGGGCGCATGAGGCGTTCCTTCGGTCGGAGGCGGAACGCGTCGATCACGGTCGCGCCTCCGGGCCCCCGGCCGCCTCCGTGTGAGTCCCTAGTCCGTCCCCTAGGCTGGTGCCGCGGCCTGCTCGCGCGAGCGCCGCGCGCAGCTCCTTGCGCGAGCCGATCCCGAGCTTCGTGAACACCTTGTGCAGGTGGTACTCGACGGTGCGCGGGCTGATGAACAGCTCGGCGCCGATCTCCGGGTTCGTCTGCCCGTCGACGGCGCGCCGGGCGATCTGCGCCTCCTGCGGCGTGAGCAGGTCGCGCGTCTCGACCGTGAGCCTGCGCACGGTCTCGCCGGTGGCCGAGAGCTCGCGCCGGGCACGCTCGGCGAACCCTTCGGCGCCGATGCGGCTGAACGTCGTCGTGGGCTGCGCGAAGCTGCTCGCGCGCGTCCACGCGACGCTGCTCGCGACGCAGCCACTCGCCGTAGAGCAGCTGGGCGCGGGCGACGTGGACGACGCCACGGCTGCGCTCGAGCCGCTCGACCGCCTCGCGGTAGAGCGGCTCGGCATCCTGGTCCGTCGCTCAGCAGCGCGCGTGAGCAGGCCTCGATGCCGAGCGCCCAATCGGTGCCGCTCGCCTGCGTGCGCTCGCTCAGGCGCTCGAGCGCGGCGGAGGCCGCGTCCGTCGCGCCGCTGCGGACGCCTGCCTCGATCAGCTCCACGAGGGACCACGCGAAGAGCCCGACGTCGTCGTCCTCGCAGCCTCGCTGAGCGGCCGCGAGCGCCTCGGCGTAGCGGCCGTGGCCGTTGTGCAGCAGCGCGGTGGCCCAGTCGAGGACGCCGAGCGCCCATGCCCTCGCCCCGCGCCGTCGCCTCGCGGCCGCGCCGGCTCGAACAGCGCGAGGCCCTCGGCCTCGTCGCCGCGCCACGCGGCAGCACCACCGACGCGTACTTCAGCGGTGCCGTGCCGGTCGCCTGCACGATCGTGTCGGTCTCCTCGATCAGCGACGGACGCGGCGCCGAACGCTCCCGCGTGGACGTGGAGCGCCGCGCGATACGTGCGCCGCGATCGGGAGCATCCTGAGCGCGCCCGTCTCGCGCGCGACGCGCAGCCCGCGCGTCGCGAGCACGTACCAGAGCTCGTCGTCCCAGAGATCCTGCGCCAGCGCGACACGCCAGCCAGAGCCAGCGCACGTCGCGTGCCGTCAGCTCCTCCGCGCGGCGGAACGCGTCGAGCGCGCTGCGCAGCGGCGGCACGCCGGCCGCGTAGCCCTCGGTGAACCTCGTCGCCAGGCCGTCGAGGAGCAGGTCGATCGCGCGCGGCGGCTGCGAGGCCGCGCGGCGCCGCCTGAGCGGCCTCGGCGGCCTCGCGGACGCCCGGCGTCGCCGCCGAGCCGACCGGCGAACATCGCCGCCGCCATCGCCTCGAGATGGGTCTCGCGAGCCATCGCGGCGTCGAGCGGTTCGAGGCGCCGGGCGGCATCGAGCAGCAGCGCCGGAGCGTCGCGGCCGCGCGTGCGCGCGAACGCGATCTCCGCGCGCAACCGCTCCAGCCGCGCGCGCTGGAGCTCGTCGAGCGGGGCGAGCTCCGCCGTCGCGAGCAGCGCCTCCGCCGCCTCCGGCGCGCCCGCGTCCAGCTTCGCCTGCGCGGCGGCCAGCGCCCGCGTCCCCCGCTGCGCCGGATCGGGGGTCAGCTCGGCCGCCCGCTCCAGGAACGCCGCGGCGGCCGCGACGCCGCCGCGGGCCTGCGCGCGGCCGGCCGAGCGCTCCAGCTCGCCGGCCACCGCCTCGTCGAGGCCGGCGGCCGCGTGCGCGCGGTGCCACGCTCGGCGATCGGGATCCGCTTCGGGATCGGTCGCCTCGGCCAGCGCGCGGTGGACCTCCTCGCGCTCGGGCTGCGACGGCGGCCCGGTAGATCGCCGAGCGGACCAGCGGATGCCGGAACCGCACGCGGGCACCGAGCTCGAGCAGCTCGGCGGCCTCGGCCGGGGCCGGCCGCGTCGGCGCCGATGCCGAGTCGCTCCGCCGCGCGCCAGAGGAGGGGGACGTCGCCGGTCGGCTCGGCCGCCGCGAGGAGCAGCAGCTGCCGCGAGTCGCGCGGAAGCGACTCGAAGCGCCGCAGGAAGCTGCGCTCGATCCGTCCCGCCAGCGGGCCGCGGTCGGGCAGTCCGAACCCGCCGGCCAGCTCGGCGGGCGTCAGGCCGCGCGGCAGCTCGAGCAGCGCGAGCGGGTTGCCACGGGTCTCGGCCAGGATCCGGTCGCGGACGCGCGTGTCCAGCGGCCCGTTGATCCCGGACGCCAGCACCGTGCGCGCGTCGTCGTCGGCGAGCCCGTCGACCGAGAGCTCCGGCAGGCCGTCGAGCTCGTCCGCGTCGCTCGGCTCGCGGACGGCGAACACCATGGCGATCCGCTCGGCCAGCAGGCGCCGCGCGACGAACGCCAGCGCCTGCCGCGAGGCTCGATCGAGCCATTGCGCGTCGTCGATCACGCAGGCGAGCGGGCCCGCTTCGGCCGCGTCGGCCAGCAGGCTCAAGACCGCGAGCGCCACGAGGAAGTGCTCCGGGGCACCGCCGTCGTCGAGCCCGAACGCCTGGCGCAACGCGTCTCGTTGCGGGCCCGGGAGCGCGCCCAGCCCGTCGAGCATCGGGCCGCAGAGCTGATGCAGGCCGGCGAACGGGAACTCCATCTCGGACTGCACGCCGGCCGCTCGGACGATGCGCCAGCCCGATGCCTGCTCGACGACGTACTCCAGCAGCGCGGTCTTGCCGATCCCCGCCTCGCCGCGCAGGACCAGCACCTGGCTCTGACCTGACGCGCACGCTGCGCAGCAGCCGATCCAGCGCCTCGCACTCGCTGTCTCGGCCGAGCAGTCCGCGCGGAGGTTCGCGGTCGCCCATTGCCCAGCGGCGAGACTAGAAGACGGCCCATAGGCGTCGCAAGGCCGCCCACTGGGATCCTGGACCGTCCTGCCCGAAGGGCTCGCGGCGTACTGTGGTGGCGACCATGACGTCCCGCCCCGCGAGTCACCACGTCGCGCGCCTCGCGCGTGACCACTGCCTCGCACCCCAGCGTGTCGGCGATCCGGTCTACGGCGGGCGCTACCGCTCCCTGTTCCCCGAGCTCCCGGCGCTGGAGGCCGACGAGGCCGCTCTGCACGCGCTCGGGCGGCCCGGCGGCCCGTGCGATCTGGGCGTCGAGGTCTCCGATGACGCCGACGCCCAGGTCGCGGCGGTGTGGCCGTTCTTCGGCCAGTTCGTGGCCCACGACATCACCGCCGACCGCTCGCCGGTGACGCACCACGGCGATGCCGGCCGGATCCGCAACTTCCGCGCGCCGCGGGCCGACCTGGAGGGTCTGTACGGAGCCGGGCCGACCGGCTCGCCGTACCTGTACGCCAAGGACGACCCGGCGAAGTTGTTGCTGTCGGCCGAGGGCAGCGACGTGCCCCGCAATCACGAGGGGATCGCGCTGATCGGGGATCCACGCAACGACACGCACCTGTTCGTGAGCCAGATGGCCGTCGCGTTCATCGAGCTGCACAACCGGCTGGTCGACCGCCTGCGTGAGGACGGGACGGCCGAGGACGCGGTCTTCGAGGAGGCGCGTGGAGCCGCCACCTGGCACTACCAGCATGTGATCGTGCGCGAGTTCCTGCCCGAGCCTGATCGGCACGCAGCTCACCACCGAGCTGCTGGACGGCGGCTCCCGGCTGTACCGCGTCGACGGCGACCCCTATATCCCGTTCGAGTTCGCCGACGCCGCGTACCGCTACGGCCACGCCCAGATCCGTGACCGGTACCAGGTCAACGCGGGCTTCGGCCCGCTGCCGGTGTTCCCGGACCTCATGGGCTTCGGCCCGGTGACACCGAAGCGCACGGTCGACTGGACGCTGCAGATCGACGTCGCGGGGCACTCCGCCGCCCAGCGGGCCAAGCGCATCGACGCCCGCCTGCCCGCGGCGCTGATGGCGCTGCCCCGGCAGATCTCGGGCGCGGAGCCGGGCACCGACTACGCGTCGCTGGCCAACCGCGACCTGCAGCGCGGCCAGGCCGTGGGGCTGGCGTCGGGCGAGGCCGTCGCCCGCCATCTCGGCGTGCCGCCGCTGACCGCTGCGCAGCTCGGGCTCGCCGAGCACGGCTGGACCGGTGCGACGCCGCTGTGGCTCTACATCCTCAAGGAGGCCGAGGTGCTCCACGCCGGCGAGCGGCTGGGCCCGGTGGGTGGCCGCGTGGTCGGCGAGGTGCTGGTCGGAATCATCGACGCCGATCCGGAGTCGTTCCGCTCGGTGGACCCGGGGTGGCAGCCGACACTGCCCGGCTCGCCGCGCGGGGAGCTTCGGCCTGGCCGACATCCTGGTCCCGCCGCGCTGACCGGGCCGGCTCACCCCTGAAGCGAGGCGAGCTGGCCCTCGAAGTGAGCCATCGCGTCGCGGTACAGGAAGGGTCCCCAGCTCACCCGGGCCACGCCCAACGCGGCAAGGTCGGCGAGCGACGGCAGCGGGGGCAAATGCGGCAACTGCGGCAGGCGTACGACGTTCACCGGGCCGCGGACCTCCGAGATGAAGCGGCGCAGCGCGTCGGTCTCCCACAGGGCGATCGGATACACGCAGTCGACGCCGGCCTCGACGTAGGCGTGCGCACGCCGCAGCGCTTCGGGAACGAGCTCCCCCTGGGTACCGGGACCGGCGCCTGCGAGCAAGGGACCGAGGAAGACGTCGACCCGGGCGTTGATCACGAGCGGGTAGCCGTCCTCCGACGCGGCCCGGCGAACCGCCCTGAGCCACTCCGCGTGCCGGTCGGGATCGCGGAGGCCGCCGGCCGTGTAGTCGGTGTCCTCGAGATTGCAGCCGGCGGCCCCGGCGCTCCGTAGCGCAGCCACGAGCTCGGCCGGCTGCATCCCGTAGCCGGCCTCGGCGTCGACCGTCACCGGCACCTCGACGCCCCTGGCGATCCGCGCGGCCGCGGCGAGCATCTCGTCGGCCGGCGCACCCTCGTGGTCCTCGTAGCCGAGCGCCGCGGCCACGCCGCCGCTGGTGGTCGCGACCACGGGGAACCCGGCCGCGACCACGGCTCTCGCAGTGGCCACGTCCCAGGCGTTAGGAAGCAGGAGGGGGGCGCCGGGGCGTTGCAGCGACCGCAGCAGGTCGCACCGGCTCTGGAGGTCGGTTGTCTGTGAGGTGGTCATGTCAACAAGCTACGCCGCCCTGTGGGAAGACGGCGTGCGGAGGAGGTGCGCCGTGAGGGTGCCGACGCGACACATGCTCACCACCCTCCCTACGCGCCGATGCGGTCGCGCGCGTTGCCCGCGACGGGAGCCCCAATGGCTGCTCGGCGAACGCCTGCTCCGCGTCGACCTGGTAGCAGAGGTTGTCGCTCGAGTCGCCGAGCGTCGAGTCGACGTAACCCTGAACGTCTTCGACCGAATCGGCCTCCCACAGGCAGGTGGCGCCGGAGCCATCCCTCGCCGGGTAGAACTGCAGGCCGCGGACGCCCGTGGGGGTGCCCTCGTTCTTGATCAGCCTCTCGCCGCGCGAGAAGGCTGTCTGTGGATCCTTGAACGTGTGCTGCACGACGACGTACATGGTGAGCCTCCTTGGGCTTCGATCGCGAGTCCGACCACGGCGACCGTACGGCGCGCGGGTTCGCGCCGCATCGCCTGGATCCACCAACATGGAGTCGTGGCGTGGTCAGAAATGACCACGCCCGACGAGGTCGTGCTCGAACGCGAACGCGCTCGCGGCCGTCCGGGACGACACCCCGAGCTTCGCGAAGATGTTCTGCACGTGCCGCGCGACCGTGTGTTCGCTGATCACGAGCTCGGTGGCGATCTCGCGGTTGGTCTTCCCGGCGGCAACTAGTCGCAGCACCCCGGTCTCACGCGCCGTGAGCCCATGGAGATGCGGCCGGGATCGAGCCGATCGAGGAGAGATCCGGCGTCGCTCTGAGTCCCGCGAACACCTCCCGAGCGGCCTCCAGCTCCAGCGTCGCGGTGTCCTCGTCGCCGAGCGCCCGGCAGGCGGACGCCATCAACACCCGCACCCGGGCGACCTCGTAGGGCGCGGCGAGCTCCTGCCACAGGACAAAGGCGCGACGCAGCGCGACCAATCCCCCCTCGGCGTCACCCTGTGCCAAGGCGACCGCGCCCTGGGCATGTGCCGCGATCGCGCGCAGGGCGTCGCTCGCTTGTCGCTCCGCGAGCTCCTCCAGCTCGCGGCACCCGGCGCTCGCCCGCTCGCGCTCGCCGACCGCGAGCATGATCTCGACGTAGGCGGGCAAGAGCGCGGCGCGCTTGAGCGGCAGCGTCGTCTCGCCAACCACGCGGCGGATCGCGGCGGCTGCGGCGTCGCCGTTTCCCTGGGCCAAGCGCAGCAGCGCCAGGCCCGGCTGCGGCTCGACGCCACAGCGGCTCGCCTCCCGGTAGGCATCCTCCGCGGCGCTGAACTCACCCCACAGGCGACGGATCTCGCCCTCTCGGTAGTGGGCCTTGCCGCAGGCGAGCTGATTGAGCACCCCTTGGGTGAACCGCTCGGCGGCCCGCCGCGCCTCCTCCAGGGCGCCGTCCCATGCGCCCCGCAGCTGCATGATCTCGGCGCGATGGACGAGGCAGAGGCCGTTGTGGGCGACCATCTCAGGCTGGGCGTCGCACCATCGCGCAAGGGCATCGGTCCACTCGCGCGCGTGGCGCAGCTCGTATGCGTCGCGACAGAAGGCGATCGTGTTGCAATAGACGATCCCGGTGACGATCGGGGACAGCTCGCCGGCGGTGGCGGCGACCAGGACCTCGTCCACCAACCGCAGGCCGTCGGCGACCCGCCCCTGCTTGAGCAGGGCGCAGCCCTGGTCATCCCTGGCGAGCCACAGCAGGTCGCGATCGCCGAAGCGTTCGCCGATCTCGGCGGCCTCGGCCGCGGTTAGGTGGGCGGCCCGGAAGTCGCCGCTTCCCATCTGCTCGAGCCACACCGGGATCAGCAGGTAGCCGCGCTCGACGCAATCCTCCTCGACGCGCTCGAGCATGCGATTCCCGCGCGAGAACCATCCGCTCGCCCGCCCACGCTCGCCGCGGAAGAGCAGGTTATGCCCGATCCAGAAGGCGCAGCGGGCGGCGCGAGCCACCTCGCCGGCGTCGAGGTGAGTCTGATGGGCCCGCTGCAGACCGCTGAGGTAGTCATCGTCGCGGCCGAGCATGTACGCCGCCCGCGCGAGGAGCTCTAGATCCTCCGCGCCTAGCGGCGCCGCCCGGTCGGCGCGAGACAGCGACTCAAACGCCTTCCTCCACCCGCTTGTGGCGTAGGACTCGCGGCCTCGTTCCAATTCGGCGATCGCATCCACCGCGAGGGATTATCGAGCGCTGGCCGCGGATTCGCTCCTGCTGATCGACGTGCGGAGCGCCCGGTCGCCAGCGTGCCCTTGACGAACCCGACAAGGAAGCCACTGAAGCGCTCCGACTGAACGAAGTGGCTGCGGCCACCCTCTCGTGGCTCGATCAGGAGGCTGTGCTCCCCGTCGAAGATGCCGGGTACGAGCAGGCGACCCAGCCAGCGCAGCTCCCGATTCGGCTCGACGGCCCGGACGGTGGGCTTGAACGTACTCGCCCGCGCTCCCGGCGGCTCGATTCGCACCTCAAGCCTCGCGCCCTCGCGCAGCTCGCCGCTGATCCGGCGGATGAAACGGATTCCACTTGGGGAAGGCGGCGAAATCGGTCACGACCGCCCACACACGCTCCGGCGGCGCGTCGATCTCGATCTCCGAACGCAGCTCTCGCAGGTCGCGAGTATTACACCGGAAGACATCAAGGTCCGATCCACGTGGAATGCCGTAGCGAGAACGAGGGGGGCGAATATGGGTGGCAAAGACGACACGGTCGACCAGGCCGGGGGCTCGGCCACGACGCAGGGCGACCTTTGGGCGGAGCGCGCCCGCGACTGGGCCGAGGTGATGGAGGGGTGGAACGGATGGGGCATCCCGCTCTACCGGCAGGTGCTCGAGCGGCTCAGCGTCGAGGCTGGGACCGACTTGCTGGACGTCGGCTGCGGCGCCGGGCGCTTCTGCCGGATCGCGGCCGACCGGGGTGCGCGTGTGTCGGGCATCGACGCGACCGGCCCCTTGGTCGAGATTGCGAGGGAGCGAACCCGCGGCGGCGACTTCCGCGTCGGCGACATGCAGGTCCTCCCCTGGTCGGATGACTCGTTCGACGTCGTCACGGGCTTCAACTCGTTCTTCTTCGCCGCCGACCTGGTGGGCGCCCTGCGCGAGGCGCGCAGGGTCGCGCGTCCGGGCGGTGAGGTCGCGATGACGGTCTTCGGGCGCCCGGAGCAATGCGAGTCGACGCCGATGTTCGCGGCGCTCGGACAGGTGCTGCCCTCGGAGCCCGACGAGGAGGAGAGTGGCCCAGTCCTCCACGAGGAGGGCGTGCTCGAGTCGCTCGCTCAGCAGGCGGGGCTTGAGCCGCGGGAGGCCGGCTACCTAGAGGTCGTGGAGGAGTACCCGGACCTGGACACGCTGCTTCGCGGCTACCTGGCCCATGGCTCGATTGTGAGGGCGGCGCGAAGCGCGGACGAGCCACGTGTCCGCGACGCGCTCAGCGAGGGCGTGCGCCCGCTGATCACCGCGAGCGGCGGCGTGCGTATCGAGGACGAGTACCGCTACCTCATCGCGAGCGCCTGACCGAGGCAAGAGTGCAGCACGTGCTTCGCGGCGTCGACGACCCGAACCACGTATTCATCGTTCTGGAGTTCGACTCCGTCGATGACGCCCAAGAAGCGCGACGCACCTGGCTTTCCGCTTCCGACCGGCGTAGTGTCGGCACTAGGGACAGTCGCCTTCCGCGACCGCCCGAAGGGATACGCATGAGACTCAGGAAGCAGCGCCCGGCGCCGGCGCCTCCACCGCAAGAGACGACCAAGCCGACCAAGCCGCCGTGGCAGGAATTCCTAGACACCGAGGAGCGGCCGAACCGAGAGGATCTGGCCGCACAACACAACGTGTTTACCGACTCGATCCTCGAGCCGGTGCCGATGCCGCGCTGGCTGCGGGGCCGCCGGCGGGCGCCGCGGGACAAGTTGAGCTGAACAGAACACAGGGCGGGGACCGCCGCCGGTCACTCGATGGCATGCGCGCTGATGCTCGGCTCGCACCCTCCGGCCGGTCGGCAAATCACTCCGCGAGGGCGGGAGCCGCGGGCGCGGCCCCGTCCCCGGCGCAGCCCATGCGGACCAGGTTCCAGATGATGTCATTGCCCGTCCTGATGTCTCCCCTGTCCCAGTAGCCCTGCGCGAGGCTGATACCCATCTGGCACACGCCGGGGTCTGCTGCGGCCTGGGCGTGGGCCGGCACGGCGGCCGCAGCCCCACCGGCCAGCAGGGCGCCGGCGAACAAGGCCGCCACCGCCTTGCGCACTCGCTGTCGTTTGACGGTCATCGTGGAACTCCCATCGGTTTGGGTGAGGGATGGATACGGCTCGCGAGCCATTGACCGCGTGTGCGCACCCGTCCTCGAGTCAGATGATCCCGGCACGCAACGTGGCGCTTCTGCACCCGACAACCGCGACGATTCCGGTCCCCGCACCACGGCGGCTGTGAAGCCGTGCGGTTGAGCTCAGGGTTTCCGGTGGATGTCGTCGACCCAGTGCACCTGTTCGGGGTTGGGCTCGACGGCGGGCAGATCGAGGTTTACGACAACCGGTTCCTGGCCGCTGCGTACGACCACGCACGACAGTGAGGCGTCTGGCCGCGCGTTGATCTCCTGGTGGGGAACGAACGGCGGGACGTAGATGAAATCGCCGGGGCCCGCCTCGGCCATGAACTCGAGCCGCTCGCCCCACCGCATCCGCGCCCGGCCGCTGACGACGTAGATGACACTCTCCAACGGACCGTGATGATGCGCGCCGGTCTTGGCGTCTGGATCGATGACGACAGTCCCTGCCCAGAGCTTCTCGGCCCCCGCTCGAGCGGCCGTGATCGCCGCGGCGCGGTTCATTCCTGGTGTTTGCGGCGTGTTCTCGTCCAGCTCGTCGCCATGCACCACGCGAACCCCGTCCAGACGCCAGTCAGATCCGTCGCGCTCGGCGGTCGTCGCCGACTCTCCGTCTGACCGAGCATCCATGTGAGCAGTATCCCGCCGTCCGGCATCGATTACGAGCCGAGGTCGTGCTCGTAGACGATGAACGACGTCAGTCGTCCGACGCTGTCATACAGCGAGCGCGCGGCTCCGTTGTACTGCTGGGTCTGCCAGTAGACCCGGTCGGCCCCGCGGTCGTGCGCAGCCGCGTAGACGGCGTCGAAGAGCGCGCGCGCGACGCCGTCGCCGCGCGCGTCGGGCGCTACGTAGAGGTCCTCGAGGTAGCAATAGCCCGTGGCGCTCCAGGTGGACGGATGAAAGACGAGGTGCGCGAGCCCGGTCGGGCGGTCGTTCTGGTCGCAGGCGACAAGGCCGAGCATGCCGTCCTGCTCATCGCGCAGCCGGGCGAACGTGGCTTCGGAGACTGCGGCGCTCACGTTCGCGCGATAAAAGCGCAGGTATCCGACCCACAGCTCCTCCCAAGCCGCGCGATCGTCGTCCCTCAGCCGCCGCACGCGCACCGCATCGCTCACAGTTGAATCGTCCCAGAATCGGACCGACCGAGATCCGCCGCCCAGCGCGCCGGAGCGCAGTGGCCGGGGACGCAAGTACGGCGAGGTGCCCGCGCTCGATCCGATGCCGGTCGCCGTGCGTAGCCCTCTGGGGCGAGTTTCTCGTGTGCCGGTGTCGCTCAACGCCGGACGGTCCTGTCAACGGCTCCACCCCTCAAGGAGGTCGCTCATGCGTGGTCTGCGGTTGCCGCGAGGCCGATCCGCCCATCGCCCTTCCCGGCTGTGCGGGTACGTCGGTTCCCTGCTCGCCGCGCTGGCGTTGCTTGTCGTGCCGGCCGTCGCATCGGCCGCGAACGGCTTCGAAGAGGAAGTTGCCTCCGCCCGCTGGTCGATCCCGTTCCAGTGCCCCGATGGCACCACGGCCGCCGACGGCCGCCTGATCGTGGAGACGGACAACTTCATCGAGGCGGGGACGACGCCCGACCCCAATCCGCCCCTCAGGGTCGGCTTCGTGGGCCAGTGCCCGGACGGGACCTTCAGTTGGGGCTTGCTACAGCCGGCGCCGACGCAATTCGCCCGCAACCTCGAAAACGTGAGTGTCAGCGGCACGTTCGCCAACGTGCGCGACAATCGCGGCGGGCTGCACACGGTTTCGGTCGACGCCCGCTGGACCGGGACAGGACCGATCGTGACCACAGTCAACGGGCCCGGCTCGAAGCGCAAGGAGCGCCCGGCGACCGCGACGGCGACGATCGTCTTCGACGGCAATACGCTCGTCGACGGCGACGCCAACTTCCCGTTCCCGGCGCCGTTCATCCGACGCGATATCGAGAGGTAGCTCGGGTGGATCGAAGGAGGAGGCCCTCGGCCACCTCAGTCGCGGAGCAGCGTGAGCGCCAGCTCGGCGATCGTCACGCGGGTCTGGCGCAGGGAGAGGCCATAGGCGCGCCGCAGGCGTAGGAACGACTCGAGGCTGGTGAGCATGTGCAGCGTCGCGGCCACTCGCGCCTCGCCGAGCCCGGGGCGAAGCCGGCCGGCCCGGGCCAGGCGCCGCGTGAGGCCCTGGAGGCCGGCGCGCTGGTCCGCCTCGATCTCGTCGATGAGAGCCGCTGCGCCGGGCTCCAGGACGACGATCGCGTAGAGCTGCTCGACGACGAAGCCCTTGGCCTCCCAGAGCGCGCAGGAGGGCTCGATCATCGCCTCGAGGGCCGCGACCGGGTCCTCCAGCTCGAGCGCCTCCCTGATCGCCCGCATCTCCGGGCCGGTGAAGCAGCGTTCGACGAGCGCCTCCAGCACCCCGAGCTTCGAGCCGAAGCGGTTGAAGACCGTCGCCCGCGAGATCCCCGCCTCCTCCGCGAGCGCCTCCACGGTCGCGGAGTGGAATTCGCCCTCTCTGCTCAGGCGCTCGGCGGCGTCGAGAACGCTGTCGACGCTCTTCGCGCTGGACCGCCTTCGTGTGTAGCGACGCGTGGCCATGACGCTGGACAGCATAGCCGCCGTGCCTCGCAATTTGACGGATGATCTAGACTCTTGATCTAGATGTACAGTGCACCTGACTCAAAGGAGCATCCAATGGCCCCCAAGCCGACACTCGTTCTCGGCGGTACCGGCAAGACCGGCCGCCGGGTGGTCGAGCGCCTCGCCGCGCGTGGGATTACGGTTCGCGTCGGTTCGCGATCCGGCGAGCCGCCGTTCGACTGGGACGACCAGTCGACGTGGGCGCCGGCGCTCGACGGCGTGGAGCGCGTGTACGTCTCGCACTACCTGGACGCGGTCCCGGGAGCGGCCGAGACGGTCCGCTCGTTCGCCGACCTGGCAGTGAAGAGCGGCGCACGGCGCCTCGTGCTGCTGTCGGGTCGTGGCGAGGCCGAGGCCGAGCGAGTCGGAGCAGGCGGCGCGCGACTCAGGCGCCGAGCTGACGATCCTGCGCTCGACCTGGTTCGCGCAGAACTTCAGCGAGAACTTCTGGCTCGAGGAGATCCTCAGCGGCGAACTGGCGCTGCCCGCCGGCGAGGTGCCCGAACCGTTCGTCGACGTCGATGACATCGCCGACGTCGCGGTTGCGGCGCTCACCGATGACCGGCACATCGGTGAGCTCTACGAACTCACCGGGCCCCGACTGCTGACGTTCGCGGACGCGGTGGACGAGATCGGTCAGGCGGCCGGCCGTGAGATCCGCTACGTGCCGGTCTCGATCGACGACTACGCGGCGACCGCCGCCGAGCAGGGCGTGCCCGGCGACGTCATCGAGCTGCTGACGTACCTGTTCGCCGAGGTCCTGGACGGCCGCAACGCCTACCTGGCCGACGGCGTTCGGCGCGCCCTGGGCCGCGAGCCGCGGGACTTCGGCGACTACGCACGCGACGCGGCCGCCACTCGCGTGTGGTCCCCGACCCCCACGCGGGTCGCTTGACATCGTCCGGATCCGGAGACCGAGAAAGGAATCGACATGAACTACGTACAACAAGCGCTGGAGAACCGCCCCACCGTGGACGCCCCGGCGCGCGCCGACCGCAACGCGGACATCGTGCTGGGCGCGGCCGTGATCGCCATGGGCCTGCTGGCGGGGCTCTTCTACGCCTTCGACGTCGCCGTCATGCCGGCCCTGACCGCGGCCGACGACCGCACGCTTGTCGATGCGATGCAGCAGATGATCGACAACCCGGCCTTCCCCTTGACCCTGCTCGCTGCACCGGCGCTCGCCGCAGTCGCCCTCTTTCAGGCGCGCCGCTCCGGCTCAGCCAAGACCGCCGCCTGGATCATCGCCGGCCTCGCCTTCTACAGCGTGACGATCGTCATCACCTTCGTCGTCCACTTCCCGCTCAACGAGGATCTGAAGCAGGCGGGTGACCCCGCCGGCATTGAGAATCTCGCCGCAGTGCGCGACGACTTCGTGACCCCCTGGGTCGCCTGGAACATCGTCCGGACGCTGGCATTGGTGGCGGCCTTCGGCTGCCTCACCTGGGCGCTCGTCCTGCGCGGGCGCATGGCGCGAACGGAGCAGCCACAACGCACCGACGGTTATCGCCCTGGCTGAGCCGCCTGCAACGTGCGCTGCAGGTTGTCGAAGCACGTGCTCCAGCCGTCCTCGTGCGAGCGCACGGCCTCCTCGTCCCAGAGGCCGCTGTGGGTGAAGCGGACGGTCGTGAACCCGTCGGTCTCCTCGAAGTCGAGCTCGATCAGCTGTCGCTTGTCGTTGCCGTCCCAGAACCAGGTGAACGCCAGGCGTCTCGGAGGCTCGATCTCGGTGTACTGGCCGCCGCCGCCGTACTCGACGTCCTTGTGCGGGTCGCGCATCACCACCCGCACGTCGCCGCCCACGCGCAGATCGACCTCGCCTCGGTGGTCTCCCAGTCGTACCTGGCGTGGAACCAGCGCCGCAGCACCTCTTCGCTGGTCCACGCGTCGAAGACCGCCTGGGCCGGCGCCTCGTAGGTGCGCTCGATGCGGAGCGTGTGGTCTTCGTTCAATTGCCAGGCTCGCGTCGGCGTCGCACGTGGTCCATTATCCACGCGCGCGCCAGCACGAGCCCTGCGCCCGCTCCGGCCACGGACGACAGGATCTCCTCCAGCGGAAGAGCTCCGACGTGGGCGATCACGAGGCCTTGGGATACGCGTCGTGGTAGTTCCACCACCCGTAGGGCGGGGTCTGCGGGTGGCCCTCCGGCGAGTCCTCCCACTGCTCCTGGCGTCCGAGCGCGGTCCTGTCGAGGTAGCTCCAGGTGGTGCCCAGCGCCTCGTCGCCGCGGGCGTCGGTGAAGTAGGTGCGGAAGATCTTCTCGCCGTCGCGGACGAAGAAGTTGTGGCCGTGCCAGTCGCGCACGCCGAAGTCGGCGTCGAAGTCGTCCGTGATCGAGTACCAGGGGATCAGCTCCCAGCCCATCCGTTCCTTCAGGCCCTTGATCTCGGCCTGGGGGGCCCGCGAGGCGAACGCGAGCGTCGTGTTCCGCGCGTTCAGGTGGGCGGGCTGAGCGACCTGGTCGGCCACGAAGGAGCAACCGACGCAGGCCCGCTCCGGGTACGCGCCGCCCGACTCCGGGTAAGTGGTGACGTCCGGCGCGTAGAAGGCGCGGTAGACGACCAGCTGACGGCGGCCGTCGAACAGGTCGAGCAGGCTGGCCGGGCCATCCGGCCCGTCGAACGTGTACTCCTTCTCCACCGCCATCCACGGCATCCGGCGGCGCTCGGCGGCCAGCGCGTCGCCGGCCCGCGTGTACTCCTTCTCCTTCACGAGCAGCTTCTCCCGCGCGGCGATCCACTCCTCCTGCGAGACGATCGGGGGCGTGTCCATCAGACGTTCTCCTCCTTTAGGTACTCGTCGACCACATCGAACAGGCGGCCCCACAGGGCGCGTTGGCGATCCATCCAGTCGGCCGCCTCGCTGAGCACGTCGGGTTCGAGGGAGAGCCGGTGCGTCCGGCCCACGATGACGCGCGTCACGACGCCGGTTTCCTCCAGAACCTTCAGATGCTTCGAGATCGCGGGCTTGGACACGCCGAAGCCGTCCGTGGCGTCGCCGACGCTGGCCGGACCTGCGGCCAGACGCTCGACGATGCCGCGGCGGATCGGGTGCGACAGCGCTTTGAATGGATCGTTAACTATACGGTTAACAATACACGATCGCGCGCCTAGGGATCGAACTCGCCGTCGGCGACCGAGAACACCGCGTTGTGCGGGTCGCGGATGATCGCGAAGCGCCCGCCCGGCACGTCCATCGGGCCCATCACGACCTGCCCGCCCAACTCGCCGGCCCGCGCCATCGTGGCCTCGGTGTCGGCGACGGCGAAGTAGAGGTTCCAGGCCGGGTGGCCGCCCGGCGGCATGGGCATCAGCCCGCCGTTCCTGATGTCGCCGTTGGCGATCGACCAGTACTGGCCCTCCGCGCCCGGGATCTCGTCGACAGCCCAGCCGAACAGCTCGCGGTAGAAGGCCGCCGACGCCTCGACGTCGGGCGTGAGCAGGTCGTTCCAGGTCAGCGCGCCGGGCACGTTGACGAGCCCGGCGCCGAAGTGCCGGCCCGGCTGCCACAGGCTGAGGATCGCGCCCTGGGGATCGCGGAAGACCGCGAGGCGCCCGGAGTCGCCCACGTCGCCGGCGGGCAGCACCACCGTCGCGCCGAGCGCCTCCGCGCGCCCGGCGGCCGCTTCGGCGTCCTCGACGCTCACGTAGCAGTTCCAGTGCGGCGGCATCGACGGATCGGGCAGTGGCGCGATCGCGGCCACGGCCTTGCCGTCGAGCTGGGCGATTGAGTAGCCGGCCGGGAAGTCCTCGTAGTCCCAGCCGAACAGGCCGGTGTAGAACGTCTTCGCGGCATCCTGGTCCTTGACGACAAGGTCAACCCAGCAGAACGTTCCCGGCGTGTAGCTCGTGCGCTCTCCCATGCCGGCGAACCTACCAGCGGCGTGGGGCGCGCTCAGGCTCGGGCGATACGCCCATCGCCGCGCGCACTGAAGCCGTCGAAGTATCTGCGCACGACGCTAGCCTGCCGCGGCGGTTTGGCCTGGCTCGAAACCTCCTCGGACACCTTCGTCGCCCGACACGACGAGCGCGACGCGCCCGACATCGGGCGCGTTCTCGCGCAGCTCGAGCACA
This sequence comes from uncultured Solirubrobacteraceae bacterium, assembly GCA_963835735.1. Taxonomy (GTDB): domain Bacteria; phylum Actinomycetota; class Thermoleophilia; order Solirubrobacterales; family Solirubrobacteraceae; genus DASQMT01. The sequence goes on along the minus strand of CAWIGP010000007.1, from coordinate 629,287 downwards.
CGCGCCGGCGGCTCGACCGGCGCTTTCCCGAGCGGCTCGGCGAGCTCGTGGTGGTCGTCCACGGCACCGCCGCGCAACTCGACGCCGCCGAGCCATGGCTGCCGCTCGTGCGGCGCCTGACCGCGCCCGCCGGGCGCCGGTACCTCGTCGGCTGGGCCGGCGAGCGCGAACTGCACGTGCTCGCCCCGCGGCTGCTCGCACAGCGCGCGTCGAATGTCGAGGGCTCGCTCGAGCTCCTGATGCTGGCGCCGTCCGCGCTGCTCGCGCGCCGCTACGTCGCGGCCAACCACCGCGGCATGCCGCCGCCGTTCGGGCCGCGCAGCTTCGCGCGCTGGCTGCGCTGGGCGTGGCTGCTCGAGGGCGCCGCGCAGTACTTCTCCGGTCAGTCCGCGCACGTGCGGCCGGCAGTCGCGCGGCGGCTGCACGAGGAAGGGCCGCCGTCGTTCCCGCCGGGGCGGCGCGACGCGACGCTGCTCGGCGGCACCGTGTTCGACCTGCTCGCGCGCGAGGAGGGCGACCGCGCGTGCGTCGCGCTCGCGTGCGGCCCGCACCGCGACGGGCCGCGGGGAGCGCTGGCGAGCGCGTTCGCCGGGCGCCCGGTGCGCCACAGCGAGGCGGCATGGCGCTCGCATCTGGCGCGGCTCGCCGAGGGCGCGCCGCGCAGTCGCCGCGCCTGACGCTGGACGCTCGATTATGAATGCGCGCGATTGAGCCATGGACGGTGCTCGTCTCACACGGTTCCATCCGGAGCCATGCCACCCTCTACCGCTTCCCGGGCCCGCTGGACGCTCGCAGTCACGGGCGCTGCACTGTTCATGACCGCGCTCGACAGCCTCATCGTGGGCGTCGCGCTGCATTCGATCCGACTCGATCTCGGCGGCTCGATCGAGGCGCTCGAATGGACCGTCAACGCATACACGCTTTCGTTCGCGGTGCTGCTGATCACCGGCGCGGCGCTCGGCGATCGCTTCGGGCGCAGGCGCATGTTCATCGCCGGCGTTGGGATATTCACGGCGGCGAGCGCCCTCGCCGCGCTCGCGCCGTCGATCGAAGCGCTCGTCGCTGCGCGCGCGTTGCAGGGCGCCGGGGCCGCGATCATCACGCCGCTCACGCTCACGCTCATCAGCGACGCGTTCCCGCCTGAGCGACGCGCGGCCGCGCTCGGGATCTGGGGCGGGATCACGGGACTCGGCGTCGCGATCGGCCCGTTCGTCGGCGGCGCGGTCGTCGAGGGGATCGCCTGGCAGTGGATCTTCTGGGTCAACGTGCCGATCGGGCTCGCGCTGATCCCGCTCGCCGCGCGCCGCTTGCGCGAGTCGCACGGTCCCGACGCCGGGCTCGACCTGCGCGGTCTGGCGCTCGCAAGCGGCGGCCTCTTCGCGCTGACGTTCGGGATCATCCGGGGCGGGGCGCTCGGCTGGACGAGCGTGACCGTGCTGCTCGCGATCGGGTCCGGCATCGCGCTGCTCGCCGCGTTCGTGCGCTGGGAGCTCAGGGCGCCGGCCCCGATGCTGCCGCCGCGGTTCTTCCGCTCGCGCGCGTTCAGCGCTGCCAACGGACTCTCGTTCGCGATGTTCTTCGGCGCCTTCGGGGCGATCTTCCTCATCAGCCAGTACTTCCAGACCGCGCAGGGCTACGGTCCGTTCGAGGCCGGCGCGCGGACGCTGCCGTGGACCGCGATGCCGATGATCGTCGCGCCGATCGCCGGCGTCCTCGCCACCAGGTTCGGCACGCGACCGGTGATGGCGGGCGGCCTGGCACTGCAGGCGCTCGCGCTGGGCTGGATGGCGGTCGTGATCGGGCCGTCGACGCCCTTCGCGGAACTGATCGTCCCGTTCGCACTCGCCGGAATCGGGATGGCGCTCGTTTTCCCGACCGCTCCCGAGGCCGTGCTCGCGGCGGTGCGCCCGAGCGAGGCCGGTAAGGCGTCCGGCGCGACCAACGCGATCCGCGAGATCGGCGCCGTGCTCGGCGTCGCCGTGCTCGCGTCCGTCTTCGCGGCCAACGGCGGCTACGAGTCGCCGTCCGCGTTCACCGACGGCGTGGCGGCGGCGCTCCCGATCGCCGCGGTGGTGCTGGCCGCCGGCGCGCTCCTGGCCCTGCTCACGCCCGGCCGCACACAGGTCGGGTACGGCGCAGAACCGGACGGAGTCGCCGCCGAAACGGGGCGCGGATAGGGTGCGGTGACTGCCTTGCGACCCGCGACACTGATCCTGGCCACGCTGACGATGGGGCTGATGGCGGGTGTCTTCGGCCTCTACGCGCACGCGATCATGCCCGGCCTGCGCAAGACCGACGACCGGACCTTCGTCGGCGCGTTCCAGCAGATCGACAAGGCGATCATCAACCCCTGGTTCATGGTGAGCTTCCTCGGCGCGCTCGCCTTCACCGCCGTCGCCCTGGTGCTGCATCTGGGCGAGGACGAGCGCTCGGTGCTGCCGTGGATCGCGGCGGCGCTGGTCCTCTACCTCGCGGTGTTCGTCGTCACGATCGGCATAAATGTGCCGCTCAACGACGACATCAAGGCCGCCGGCGACCCCGACCGCATCGCCGATCTCGCCGCGGTGCGCGAGCAGTTCGACGAGACGAAGTGGGCCCGCTGGAACGTCGCCCGCGCGGTCGCGACCACGGCCGCGTTCGGCTGTCTCGCCTGGGCGCTCGTGCTCAACGGTCGCGCCGGCGACTGACGCCGCATACTGCGGCGGGTGACCGAGTCGGTCTTCGCTCCGCGCTACCGCGCGATGAGCGTCGGCGTGCTGATGAGCGTGACCGTCGTCGCGTTCCAGTCGCTCGGGGTCGGCACGGTCATGCCGGCGGTCGCGCGCGACCTCGGCGGGCTCGAGCGCTACGGCTGGGCGTTCAGCGCGTTCCTGCTCGCCAGCTTGATCGGCTCGGTCGCCGCCGGCCAGGACGCGGACCGCGCCGGACCGGTCCGCGCGTACGTCGCGAGCGTCGTGGCGTTCGCGGCGGGGAGCGTGCTCGCCGCGGCCGCCTCCTCGTGGAACGTGCTGCTGGCCGGCCGCGCGCTGGAGGGACTCGGCGCGGGCGCGCTCGTGGTCGTCACCTACGCGTCGGCCAGCCGCGCCTATCCGACCGCGATGTACGGGCGCATGCTCGCGCTGATGTCTTCGGCCTGGGTGCTGCCGTCGCTCGTCGGGCCGGCGGTCGCGGGGCTCGTGGCCGACCAGACGACGTGGCGCTGGGTGTTCGTGCTGCTGCTGCCGTTCCTCCCCGCCGCGGTCTGGCTGACGCTGCCGGGCCTGCGCGCGCTCCCGCGGCCCGAGCCGGCAAAGGCGGGACGGCGGCTGCCCCACGCGCTGGCGCTCGCCGCCGGCATCGGGCTGTTCCTCGCCGGGCTGGAGGCCGACCCGCTGCCGCTGCTCGCCGTCGTCGCGGCCGGCGGGCTCGCGATCGCACTCCGGGCCCTGCGCACGCTGCTGCCCGCCGGGACGCTGCGGGCAGCCCGCGGGCTGCCGTCCGGCATCGCGGTCCGCGGGCTGCTCGCGGTCGCGTTCCTCGGCTGCGACGCGTTCATGCCGCTCGCGCTGACCGAGCTGCGCGGCTTCAGCGTCTCCGGCGCGGGGCTCGTCATCAGCGCGGCGTCGCTCAGCTGGAGTCTCGGCTCGTTCCTTCAGGCGCGGCTCGACCGGCACGACGGCGGCGCCGGACGCCCGCGCCGCCTGCTGGCCGGCCTCGCCGTGCTGCTCGCGGGGATCGGCATCGCCGCAGCCGGCGTGCTCGCCGACGATGTCCCGGTCGCTTTGGCGGTCGCGGGCTGGGCCGTCGCGGGCCTGGGGATCGGGATCGGCTACCCGTCGATCGGCGCGATCGTGCTGACCGAGGCGCCCGGCGGCGAAGAGGGCGGCGTGTCGGCGGCGCTGCAGCTGGCCGAGACGATCGGCGTGGCGGTGTTCACCGGTGTCGGCGGCGCGCTGATCGCGATCGGGATCGACCAGGGCTGGGATGCGGTCACGGCGCTGCTGCTCGTGTTCGCCGGGGCCGCCGCCGCGGCCGCGGCGGGGCTCGCGGCCGGGCGCCGGGTGGCGGTCTGAACGGAGTCGGCGAGGCGTTGAGCGCCGACCGCGGCACGCTCGGGGCGTCTGCGGGGCGGGGCCGGCGCGTTGCGCGGCGGGATCGGCGCCGGTGAACGGCGAGCATTGAAGGGGGCACGGAGTGCCGCGTCTCACGTGGGGCGCCTTTGACTCGCATAGCGAGCTCAAGGCGCCCCGCATCGAGCGGGTGCGTCTCCGCGGAGACGCACCCGCGATCCGGGCTCGCCCTCAATGCCGCCGTTCGCGAGCGCCGATGCCGCGCGGCGAAGACGTCGCCGCCACCTGACGGGGCTGCATGATGCGGCGCTGGGAATTCAGGGCCGCCGCGCGTTGCCGGGCGGAGTCGGGGCGGGTGAACGGCCGCATCGAGGAGAGGCCCGCGGACCGGGCAGCGCACTCCGGGGCGCCGTAAGGCCGGATAGCGACCTCAAAGCGCCCCGCATCGACGCGAGGCGCCTTGACCACCGATGCGGTGGTCAAAGCGCCCGCATCGCGCGCGGCGGTGACCGGCGCCACAGCGCGCGCCCCGGCCGATCCCGCTCCCTAAATGCCGGCCGTACGCGAGCGCCGAGCCCGCCGTCGCCGCTACGTGACGGGAATGTCGCGGCGGCGCAACCCGACCACGCCCACCGCAGCAAGCGCCGCGGCGATCACCGTCAACACGATCAGCGGCACCACATCGAGCTCGGCCGCCGGCAGCAACGGGATGTGCGTGTAGGGCGAGATGTCCATGACCCAGTCCGGCAGCGACAGCAGCGGCCCGAGATAGAGCAGCAGGAAGCACGCGCCGAGCAGGCCCCAGGCCGCCATCGCAGCGCGCGGGACGAGCCCGATCAGCGCGAGCGCGGCGCCGGCGAGCACCCACACCGCGGGCGCGAGCGCGAGCGCCGAGCCGAACAGCACCGCCACGCGGCCGGCGTCGTCGCTGGAGATCGCGTCCGCGACCCCGGCCCCCAGGCCGAGCGCGGCGAGGATCGCCAGCGAGCCGCCCACGGCGACGGCGAGGTGCCCGCCAGCCCAGCGCGGCCGCGCGAGCGCGGTGGCCAGCAGCGACTCCGCACGGCCGGCGGTCTCCTCGCTGCGCATCCGCAGCATCGCCTGAACCGCGAACGCGGTCCCGATCAATGCCATCGAGGACAGCGACACCGCGAGGTAGTTGTCGACCAGGCTGCCGCTCGTCTGCATGTACAGCTTGTCGACCTCGGCGCTGTCGCCGAGCAGGCTGTCGACGTCCTGGCCGACCAGGCCGACCGACACGCCCGCGAGGAACAGGCCGATCGCCCAGCCGATCAGCGAGCCGCGCAGCAGCCGCAGCACGAGCCCGACCGGGTTCGTGAGCGCGCGGCTCGCGCGCGCCGGGCCCGGTCGCGGCGCGACCAGCCCTGCGCCGTCGTCGCGCCGCTCGAGCAGTGCGAACGCGACGACGGTCAGCAGCGCGGCGCCGGCCAGCAGCAACAGCAGCGGCCACCAGCGCTCGTCGGCGTACGGCCGCATCGACTGCGCCCAGCCGACCGGCGACAGCCACGAGAGCGTGCCGTCGCCGACGTCCCCGGCGGCGCGCAGCAGGTACGAGCCGCCGAGCACGGCGCCCACCAGCCCGTACGCGCCGCCGGTCGACTGGTTGACCTGCAGCGCGACCGCCGCGACAGCGCCGAAGAACAGGCCGGCGCCGCCGAGCGACGCGCCGAGCGCCCACGAGCCGGCCGCCGGCTGGTCCGCGGCGATCATCGAGAGCGCGACGAGCACGGCCAGCAGCACGTTGACCACGACGACGACGACCAGCCCGGCGGTGATCGCCGCATGGCGGCCGACCACGTTCGCCCGCACCAGTTCGCTGCGCCCGCTCTGCTCCTCCCCGCGCGTATGGCGGCCGAGGATGAACATGCTCATCAGCCCGGCCGTGATCGCGCCGAGCCCGCCCAGCTGCCAGGCGGTGTCCCCGCCGGGTGTCATCAGGTCGTAGGCGCGGCCGACGAGCGCGATCAGGCCCGGGTTGCCCTCGACGGTCCGGGCGTAGTCGGCGCGCTCGGCCTGGGTCGCGTAGAGGCTCTCGCTCTGCGCCACGGTGGAGGCGACCGTGGCGACCAGCAGGAACAGATAGACCGGCACGCGCACGCGCTCGCGCCGGGCGGCGAAGCGGATCAGCGTGGGTGTGCCGGCGAGCGTGCTCATGCGGCTTCCTCGTGCTCGATCTCGTCGCCGTAGTGACGCAGGAACAGCTCCTCCAGCGTCGGCGGCCGGCTCGTCAGGCTGCGGATCCCGAAGCGCGTGAGGTGGCGTACGGCCTCGTCGAGGTTGACCGTGTCGACGTCGAAGGTCGCGCGGTGGTCGGTGACGTCGAGGTCATGGATGCCCGCGAGCGTCGCGAGGTCGCCGGCCGGCTCGGCGGTCTCGACCGCGATCGACGTCCGCGTCAGGTGGCGCAGCTCGCTCAGCGTGCCGGACTCGACCGCCTTGCCGGCGCGGATGATCGTCACCCGGTCGCACAGCGCCTCGACCTCGGCCAGGATGTGGCTGGAGAGCAGCACGGTCCGGCCGGCCCGCCGCTCCTCCTCGATGCAGTCGCGGAAGGTCTGTTCCATCAGCGGGTCGAGCCCCGACGTCGGCTCGTCGAGCAGCAGCAGCTCGACGTCGGAGGCGAGCGCCGCGACGAGCGCGACCTTCTGCCGGTTGCCCTTGGAGTACGTGCGCGCCTTCTTGGTCGGGTCGAGGTCGAAGCGGTCGAGCAGGTCGGAGCGCCTGGTCTCGTCGAGCCCGCCGCGCAGGCGGCCGAGCAGGTCGATCGCCTCGCCGCCGGTGAGGTTCGGCCACAGGCTCACGTCGCCGGGCACGTAGGCGAGCCGGCGGTGCAGCGCGACCGCGTCGGTCCACGGGTCGCCGCCGAGCAGCCGCGCCTCGCCGGCGGTCGCGCGCAGGAGCCCGAGCAGCACGCGGATCGTGGTCGACTTGCCCGCGCCGTTGGGGCCGAGGAAACCGTGCACCTCGCCCTCGGCGACCTGCAGGTCGAGACCGTCGAGCGCGCGTACGCTGCCGAAGTTCTTCACCAGGCCGGAGATCGAGATTGCGTCTTCCATACTTCACAGACTACACTTCCTTCAGATATTCGTGAATCACTTGAACCAGGTGAATGACGACGGCGCCCGCCGCTTCGTCGAGCGCTTCGGCCTGCTGCTGGCGGAGGCGGGCATGGCGCGCATGCCGGCGCGCGTGTTCGCCTGCGTGCTGGCGGAGGACAGCGGCCGGCTCACCGCCGCCGAGCTCGCCGAGCGGCTGCACGTGAGCCCGGCGGCGATCTCCGGCGCCGTGCGCTATCTCACCCAGGCTGCGATGCTGGTGCGCGGGCGCGAGCCGGGCGAGCGGCGCGATCACTATGCGCTACACGGAGACGTCTGGGTCGAGATGTTCACGAACAGGATGGCGCTGGTCCGGCAGTGGGAGCGGGCGCTCGCCGAGGGCGTCGCGGCGATCGGCGAGGACCGGCCGGCCGGGCGCCGGCTGGAGGAGACGCGCGAGTTCTTCGCGTTCATGCAGGCCGACTACCCCGACATGATCCGCCGCTGGGAGGAGCACAAGGCAGCGCGCGGGCTGTAGCCCGGCTACGCCTCGAGGATCGCGACGATCACGCCGGTCGCGACGAGCGCGAGCACAAGCACGGCGAGGGCGAGCGCCAGCAAGCGGACACCGCGGCGGGCGGGCCGGCGCGGGCGGGCCGGCGCGGGTGCGCCGCGCTGAGTCCCCAGCACCGCGCGGGCGACCTCCTCGCCGCCGCGCGGCACGAGGATGTCGCGCGGGCCGGCGGCCAGGAAGTCGGGCACGTCGAACCCCCCGGACCGGCGTACGAGCGACGGCACTCCCTCCTCCAACAGCAGCCCCTGCAAGAGCTCGGCCTCGGGCTGGTTCTGCGCGGTCGCGACGCGCACCAGCTCCCCCTCGGCATACGGCGGGTGGACCTTGCGCGCGCGTGCGCGCGCCTCGTCCTCGCGCGGCGGCGCGCGCCCGGCCATCCCGGGGGCGTAGACGAACGGTGAGCCGCAGCGCGGGCAGAACCGCTCATTCGGGCCGCCACCAGCGCCGCACGCGGGGCACACGAGCGGCTGCTCCACGTCAGCCCTCCTCCACCTCGAGCGACGCCTCGGAGACGCGCCCGTCGACGATCCGCCATGCGCGCACATCGTCCTTCTCCCCGGCAACGCCGACGATCACGTACACGGCGTCGGGATAGAACGCGAGGTTGATGTCGGTCTGCGACGGCTCGGGCGCCGAGCGCGTGTGCGAGTGGTAGATCGCCCCCACCTCGAGCCCCGCGTCGTCGAGCTCCTCGAACACGCGCAGCTGGTCGTGCGGGTCGATCTCGTAGCGCAACGGGCTGGCCGCGGCGTTGCGGACCGGGTGGACGGAGACCGCCCGGCCGTCGCGCGTGCCGACGATGCCGCAGCACTCGTTCGGCGCCTCGTCGCGCGCCTGCGCGACGATCCGATCCAGCATCGAGCGTCCGATCCGCATCCCGCGGCGGACGCTAGCAGGGGCGCTCGGGGCTCAGGTGGGGGTGCGCTCGGAGGAAGAGGAGGACGCCTTCAGCGTCGTGATGTCGTCCTCGTCGTCGTCCTTGTTGTTGCCGCTGATCGCGTCCTTGAACTCCCGCATGCCGTTCCCGATCGACTTGCCGACCTCGGGCAGTCGCTTGGGGCCCAGGATCACGAGGGCGATGACGAGCACGATCACGAGCTCGAGCGGACCGACGTTGAATGGCATTGCTGTTCGCGTCCCTTCGAGTGGGTTGCATGTCAGGGTACCGGCTCAGCGGCCCGTCTCGAAAGCCCGCGTCACAGGTTCGTCCCCGAGCGCGGCGCGGAGCACAACGAGATGCTGCGCGCCGCCGGCCATCACGGTCGCGACCGAGCGCAGCGCATCGAGCGCGCGGAGACGCCGGCCGAGCGTCTGGTAGGCGGCGATCGTCGCGCGCTCGAGCTCCGCGAGCCGCTCCAGCGCCGCGTCGCGGCTCGCCCTCGGGAGACCGGGCAGCACGGCCTCGAGGTCGGCCTCGCCGGCGTGCTCGCGCACCGGCACCGTCAGCGCGAACAGCAGCGTCTCGAACACCTCGGCGTGCTCGCGCTCGTGCTCGGCGAAGCGCAGCGCCTGGGCGCGCTCGGCGCCCGCCAGCGGGCCGTCCGCGGCGGCGGCGTAGGCGAGCGCGGCGACCTCCTCGGCCCACAGCCCCGCCTTGAGCAGGCCGGAGTCGGTGCGCGCCGCCGCGAATCGGGCAGCCACCTCGGCGGCAATCTCGGTCACACCGGCTCCAGGAAGCCCGCGAACGGATCCGGCACGGGCTCCTGGCCCGCCGCGAGGCGCAGCGCCGAGAGCTGCTCGGCCTCTCCCGCGAGTATCTGCATCACGGCCACGCGCACGTCGGGATCCGCCAGCTTCGGGAGCGCGGCGACGTAGGAGAACACCGCCTCCTGCTTGCGCGCCAGCGCCGCGGGCAGCTCGATCGCGGCGGGCGCACGCCGCTCGAGCGGCGCGCCGGCCAGCGCCGCGAGCCGCCGCGCGTGCTGCGCGTCCTGGTGCACGAGCAGCTCCGCGATCGGCGAGCCGATGACCGCGCCGGCGGCGGCCAGCTCGGTGCGCAGCAGGCCTGCCAGCACGTCGGCGTCGGTCGGCGGCTCCCTGCGGGCCTCGTCGACCCCGCAACCGGCAAGGACCAGCACCCCGGCCGCGCCGAGGAAGCCTCGGCGCGTGTAACCGCCGGCGCACAGGCGGGAGGCTCCCCTCGCGATGGTCTCGTGCTCCGGCTTCGTCAGCCGGAGCCGAGCACCGGCCTACCACCACACCGTCGAGTCCAGGTTCTCGATCTCGTCCACGGGACGGGTGTAGATGCCCGAGGAGAGGTATTTCCAGCCGTCGTCGCACACGATGAACACGACGTTGCCTTCGTCGAGCTCGTTGGCGATCCGCACCGCGATCGAGGCGATCGCGCCGGACGACACGCCGGCGAAGATGCCCTCCTCGTCGAGCAGCCGGCGCGTCCACACGATCGCGTCGCGGTTGGTGACGAAGATCTTCCGGTCGAGCAGCGAGATGTCGATGATCGGCGGGATGAAGCCGTCGTCGAGCGAGCGCAGCCCTTGGACCGGCTCCCCCTGGAACGGCTCGGCGGCGACGATCTTGACCGCGTCGCCGTACTCCTCGCGCAGCCGCCGGCCGTTGCCCATCAGCGTGCCGCCGGTGCCGAGCCCGGCGACGAACGCGGTCACCTCGTCGAGCTCCTCGATGATCTCCGGCGCGGTGCCGTAGTAGTGCGCGTTCGGGTTGGCGACGTTGCCGTACTGGTAGGGCATGTAGTACGACGCGTCGCTTGCGGCCATCTCCAGCGCCATCGCGACCGCGCCGTTGGAGCCCTGCTCGCCGGGCGAGTAGACGATCTCCGCGCCGTACATCTTCAGCAGCTGCGTGCGCTCTGGCGTCACGTTCGCGGGCATGACGACCTTGAGCGGGTAGCCCTTGCGCGAGCAGATCATCGCGAGCGAGATGCCGGTGTTGCCCGACGTCGGCTCGAGGATCGTCTGGCCGGGCAGGATCGCGCCCTTCTCCTCGGCGTCCTCGATCAGCGCCCGCGCGACCCGGTCCTTGACCGAGCCGGTCGGGTTGTGCGACTCGAGCTTCGCCCAGATCCGGACACCCGGCTTCGGTGACAGCCGCTTGAGCTCGACCAGCGGCGTATTGCCGATCGCCTGGACGATGTCCCCGTAGCGACCGCCGCATGGTCTGTTTGCGAGCCGTTGCTCCATCCCCTCCACGGAAGATAGCGACGCGCGCATACGTTGCCCATGTGTAGAGGTCTTTAGTGACCGATCGGGCTCAGGAGAGGGGCCGACATGAGGTGGTCGAGCAAGGCGAGTTGGCGTGTGGTGGTGGCGATCCTGACCGGGGGGGTTGCGATTGCACTTCTGCCCCCTGCCGGCGCACAGACGACGGTCGCGGCGACCGTCACGATCCAGGGCGACCCCGTCGTCGGCTCGACGCTGACGGCCGTGCTGGTGCCGGCCGATCCGACCCTGGTCGTCGAGTACCGATGGCAGCGCTGCTCACCGATCAGGAAGCCAGCTGCAAGCGAATCGCCGCCGCGCCGACCGTTCCGTCGTACACCGTGGTCGCCGCCGACGTCGACCGTCGCATCGCCGTGCGCGCCGTGTGGAATTTGGCCGGCCCGGTGATAGGTGTCTGGTCGCCGAGGACGGCCGTGGTGACGAGCGCGCCGGTCCCGACCCCCACTCCCGCACCCACGCCGACGCCTGCACCCACGCCGGCGCCCACCCCCATACCGACGCCGACCGCCCGTCGCCCACGCCGACGCCCACGCCCTCGCCGCAGCCGACGCCCGTCCCCGAGCCGCGCGGCTTCGATCAGACCGGTCGGCAGGCGCCGCCGCCGGCGGCGGCCGTTCCGACGAGTTCGCTGGCGGAGACGCCGCTCGCGCTGCTGCGGCCGTTTCCGGTCGTCCGTGTGAAGGGGACGCTCGTGAGAGGCGGCGCCCGGATCACGCTGCTGCGCGTCAAGGCGCCCTCGTCGGCGACGGTCGACGTGCGCTGCGACGGTCCCGGCTGCCGCGTGCGGCGCCGCCTGTTCGGCACCGGGCGCCTCACGGCGCTGGAGCGTTTCCTACCGGCCGGCACGCGCATCACGATCCGCGTCTTCAAGGCGGATGTGGTCGGGAAGTACATGCGGCTCGTCATCCGTGACGGCAGCGCGCCGTGGCGACGCGACGCGTGCGTCGTCGCGCGCAGCGCCAAGCCCGCGGAGTGCCCCGAGGCATGACGTCGCGGGCGGTCTGGCTCGTACCTCTCGCGGCCGCGCTGCTCGCGGCGCTCGTGAGCCGCGCCGCGGTCGGCGCGGACGACCCGCCGCGGCCGGCCGCAGCATCGCCGCCGCCCGCCGCCCCGTGGACGGACGTCCCCGCCGCCCCGGCGCGGGTGGTCCTCGCGAGGGTGGCCGACCTGCCGGCACCGCTGCAGGCGCCCCGGCCCCGGCGGCCGCCGCGCACGGCGCCTGCACCCAAGCCTCCGCGGCAGATCGTCCCCGCTCCGGCGCCTGAGCCGGAGCCGCAACAGGACGCACCCGCGCCGGAGCCGGCGCCGCCCGCGCCGGCGCCCGAGCCGGCCCCGGCGCCGCCCGTGCCGGCGGCGCCGGACCCGGTGCCGCCCGCGCCCACGCCGGGGCCGACGTTCGACGATGCCGGCTCGGGACCCGAGTTCGACGACGAGGGCGAGAGCCCGTGAGCGTCGCCACGGCATTGCGGTCGCGGCCCCGGCGCCGGCCGGTCGGCGTCTCCGCGCTCGTGGTGGCCACGATCGCGGCGACCGCCGGCGGCGCGGCGATCGGCGCAATGCTGGCGAGCGACGGAGGCGAGCCGCCCGCCGCAGCCCCCGCGCAACCGCGGATCGGGCTGCAGAGCGGCGTGGCACGGCTCCCGCTCCCGCCGGACTGGGAGCCGCTCGACCGCCGGTCCTCGCTGCCCGGGCTCGAGCAGGCGACCGCGGTGCGCGGTGTGCACGGGCAGGTCGCGTTGGACATCCGCGCACCCGAGGACGCGTCGCTGCTGCCGGCGTCGCTGTCCGGGGACGTGCCCGCGCCGCGCCCGCGGCGCCTCGGCGCCCGCACGCTGTGGCGGTACGACCTGGCAAGGGCCGACCTGCGGGTCGTCGCGCTGGCGCTGCCCACCACCGGCGGCGTCGTGACGATCGCATGCGCGGCGCGCGCGCAGGCCGTCGGCGCGGCGGGTGCCGAGTGCGAGCGAGCGGCGGAGTCGGTGCGTCTCGACGGCGCGTCGGCGCTCGCGCCTACGCCGGAGACCGCCGCCGCGATCGTCCTCCCGCAGGCGGTCGAGCTGCTCAACCGCCGCCGCCGCGTCGAACGTCGCCGCCTGGCCGCCACGCGATCGCCGCTCCGCCGCAGCGCGGCCGCGCGAAGCATCGCCCGAGCCTACGCCGCCACCGCGGCGCGGCTGCGTCCGGTCGCCGCCGGCGACGCGGTGCGCCTGACGGCCGCGCTGGAAGGGCTCGCGCGCAACCACCGCGTGCTGGCGACCGCCAGCCGGCGGCGTGACGCCGCACGGGCGCGCCGGGCCGGTGCGACGATCGAGCGGCAGGAGCGCCGGCTCGGTCCGCTGCTGGCGGCCGTGTCAGATCGGTGAAGCCGTCTTTCCTTCGCGATGGCGGACGGCTAGGGTCGCGTCTACGGACTCCCAGTCGGGAGAGCAGTGATGAGTTGGTCCAGAAAGGCATGTCGGCTGCTGGTCGCGGTGACGCTGACCGGGACCGTTGCGATCGCGTTTCCGCCGGCGCTCCGCGCACAGGAAGGATCGTTCGTCGGCATCCTCACGATCCGCGGTGAGCCGGTCGTCGCGAACACGCTGACGGCGGTCCCGCTGCCGGACGATGAGGAATCGGACGCCGCGTACCGCTGGCAGCGCTGCGCCGGCGAGCAGCGCTCCGACTGCGCACCGATCGCGGGAGCCGGCTCACGGACCTACGTCGTGACCGCCGCGGATGTCGGCAGCCGCCTCGCAGTGCGCGCGGTCTACGAGATAGGCGGCATGCAGCTGGACACGTGGTCCGCGCTCACGAGCGTGGTGCCGGGGCCGCCGGCTCCCGAATCGCCCCCGAGCCCGCCGGCGGCGCCGGTCGTCGCGACCCCGGCGGCGCCCGCGGCCAGGCGGCCGCTGCGGTATCTCCGGCCGTTCCCGATCGTCCGTATCAAGGGTTGGTTGCTCGCCGGCGGCGCCCAAGTCAGCATGCTGCGCGTCAAAGCGCCGCGCGCGGCGACGGTCGACGTGCGCTGCGACGGACCGGGCTGCCACCTGCGGCGCAGCATGGCCGGCAGCAGCCGGATCGGCGCGCTGGAGCGCTTCCTGCGCGCGGGGACCCGCATCACGATCCGCGTGTCGAAGCCGCATGTCGTCGGGAAGTACGTGCGCATCGTGATCCGTGACGGCGCCATGCCTGCGCGCCGGGACGCATGCCTGCTGCCGGGGAGCACGACCCCCGTGGAGTGTCCCGCGGCCTGAGCGGCTCAGCGCAGCGCCGGATACAAGGCCCGGAAACGCTCCCGCCCGTCGGCATAGGCGGCGACCCAGTCCGGGTCGGGCTCGACGTCGCCGCGGACCTTCACGGTGGCGGCGACCGCGGCCGCGGTGTCGGGCCAGACGCCGCCCGCTACGCCGCCCAGCAGCGCGGCCCCGTAGGCGGCTCCCTCCTCGACCACGGGGCGCTCGAGCGGCAGCTCGAGCACCGAGGCGACGATCCGCAGCCACAGCTCCGAGCGGGCGCCTCCGCCCGACACGCGGCCGCGCTCGGGCCGCACCCCGAGCTCGCGCAGCAGGTCGAGCGAGTCGCGCAGACCGTAGGCGACGCCCTCGAGCACCGAGCGGGTGAGCGCGCCGCGGTCGTGCCGGAGCGAGAGGCCGGTGAACGAGCCGCGCGCGTCGGGATCGGCGTGCGGCGTGCGTTCTCCGGCCAGGTACGGCAGGAACGTGAGGCCCTCGACGCCCGGTTCCCATGCGGCGGCCTCGGCGATCAGCTCGTCGAAGCCCGTGCCGGGCGCCGCGACGTCGCGCAGCCACTGCAGCGAGCCGGCGGCGGAGAGCATCACCCCCATCGCGTGCCAGCCGCCCGGCACGGCGTGGCAGAACGCGTGCACGCGGGCGCGCGCGTCGGCGGCGAATGCCGGCAGCGCGGCGAACACGACGCCGCTCGTACCGAGCGCGATCGAGAGCGGGCCGGGGCGGTCCACGCCGACGCCGAGCGCGCCCGCGGCCTGGTCGCCGGCGCCGGCCGCGACCGGCACGCCGTCGGGCGTCGCGCCGGACACCTCGGGCGACTCGAGCAGCCGCGGCAGCCAGGCCGGGTCGAGCTCGAGCGCTTCGAGGACCTCGTCGCTCCAGCGCCGCCGGGCGACATCGAGCAGCAGCGTGCCCGAGGCGTCGGCCATGTCGATCGCGTGCTCGCCGCACAGCTTCAGGCGGACGTAGTCCTTCGGCAGCATGATCCGGGCGATCCGCCCGTAGTGCTCGGGCTCGTGGCGGCGTAGCCACAGCAGCTTCGGCGCAGTGAAGCCGGTCAGGGCGCGGTTCCCGGTGAGCGCGATCAGCCGGTCCAGCCCGACCTTCTCCTCGATCTCGGCGCATTCGGCGGCGGTGCGGCCGTCGTTCCAGAGGATCGCCGGGCGGATCACGCGATCGTCCGAGTCGAGCGCGACCAGTCCGTGCATCTGACCGCTCAGGCCGATGGCGGCCGGCTCGTGCGACGCCGAGCTGATCCAGCGCCTGCTCCGTCGCGCGCCACCAATCGTCCGGGTTCTGCTCGCTCCAGCCCGGACGCGGCGTCGACAGCGGGTACGAGACCTCGGCGCGCGCCAGGATCTCGCCGTCCTCGCCGACGGCGAGGGCCTTCACCGCGGTGGTCCCGACGTCGAGGCCGATCAGTGCTGGCATCCGTGTGGAAGATTATTCCGTCTTCCGGCGCAATTCGCGCTAGGTTGCCGCAATGACGACCGCCGACGACGCGCTCACGCCCCGGCCCGAGCACCGCTTCACGTTCGGCCTATGGACCGTCGGCAACCCCGGCCGCGACCCGTTCGGCGGTCCCACGCGCGCGCCGCTCGACCCCGTCGACTCCGTTCGCAAGCTGGCCGAGCTCGGCGCCTGGGGCATCTCGCTGCACGACGAGGACCTCGTGCCGTACGGCTCCTCGGCCGCCGAGCGCGACCGCATCGTCGCGCGCTTCAAGACCGCTCTGGCGGAGACCGGGCTCGGCGTCGGGATGGCCACGACGAACCTGTTCACCCAGCCGGCGTTCAAGGACGGGGCGTTCACTTCGAACGACCGGCGCGTGCGCCGCGCGGCGATCGGCAAGGCGATGCGCTCGATCGACCTCGGCGCGGAGCTGGGCGCCGAGGTGTACGTGTTCTGGGGCGGCCGCGAGGGCACCGAGACCGGCGCCGCGAAGGACCCGCGCGACGCACTCGACCGCTATCGCGAGGCGATCAACGTGCTGGCGGACTACACGGTCGCGCAGGGCTATGACCTGCGCTTCGCGATGGAGCCGAAGCCGAACGAGCCGCGCGGCGACGCGTTCCTCCCCACAGTCGGCCACGCGCTGCACTTCATCTCCACGCTCGACCGGCCGGACATGGTCGGCGTCAACCCCGAGGTCGCGCACGAGACGATGGCCGGGCTGTCGTTCTACCACGCCGTCGGGCACGCGCTGTGGGCCGGCAAGCTGTTCCACATCGACCTCAACGCGCAGCGGATCGGGCGCTACGACCAGGACTTCCGCTTCGGCGCCGAGGATCTCAAGGAAGCGTTCCTGCTCGTGCGGCTGCTGGAGCGCGCCGGCTACGCCGGGCCGCGGCACTTCGACGCGCACGCGTACCGCAACGAGGACGCCGCCGGCGTGTGGGACTTCGCGCGCGGCTGCATGCGCACGTACCTCGCGCTGGCCGAGAAGGCGCGCCACTTCGATGCGCTGCCCGAGGTGCGCGACGCGCTCGCGGCAGCCTCGACGCCCGAGCTGGGCGAGCCCTCGACGGGCGGCGCCGGCGAGGCGGACGCGCTCAAGGCGGAGTCCGAGCGGCTCGAGGAGCTCGCCGCCCGCGGCTACGCCAACGAGGCGCTCGACCAGCTCGTCGTCGACGTCCTGCTCGGAACCCGCTAGCCGCGACCTAAAGAGGGACTGTCCCGCTTTAGGTTGGCGCTAGGCGAGCTCGGCGACGAGGCCCGGGTCGGCGAACACGCGCCGCAGCGCCGACGCCGATGCGCCGCGCACCGCCGCCTCGGCGCCGAGCTGCCGACGTCACCACGCGCGGCGGGTCCCACTCGGCCGCGAGCACGCGCGCGTCGAGCTCCTCCTGCAGCCCGGGCATCAGCCACGGGACTAGCGTCGCGAAGTAGCCGCCGACCACCACGCCGCGCGGGTTGAGCAGGTTCGCGGCCGACGCGACGCCGACGCCGAGCCAGTGGCCGGCGTCGGCGAGCGTCTCGAGCACCCGCTCCTCCCCGGCCTCGGCGCGCGCGGCCAGGTCGGTCACGCGAGCGGCGGGATCCAGGCCGGCGGCGCGCAGCAGCGCGCCGAGCGCGACGCGGGTCTCGAGGCAGCCGCGGTTGCCGCACGCGCACACGTCGCCCTCGGGGTCGACGGTCGTGTGCCCCAGCTCGCCGCCGAACCCGTGCGCGCCCCGGAACAGCTCGCCGCCGACGATGATCCCGGCGCCGATCCCCAGCTCGCCGGAGATGTAGATGAAGTCGCGGAACTCGCGGCCCGCGCCCTCCCACAGCTCGGCCAGGGCGCCCAGGTTCGCCTCGTTCTCGGCCTGGATCGGGAACGGCGGGTGGCCCAGGCGCGCGGCCAGCAGCTGCGGGACCGGCACGCCGGTCCAGCCGAGGTTGGGCGCCACGAGCAGGCGGCCGTCGCTGTCGACGAGGCCGGGGAGCGCGATCACCGCGCCCGCGGTGAGCAGGTTGCGCCTGCGCACGGCGGCGAGCGCCTCGTCCGCGAGCCGGCCGAGATCGTCGAGCACGTCGTCGACCGGCCGCCCGCGGTTGTCGACGGTCACCAGCTCGCGGTGGCGCTCGTCGCCGGTGAGGTCGGCGGCGCGGACGGCGAGGAAGTCGACGCCGAGCTCCAGCCCCAGGCCGACGACGCGGCGGCCGCTCAGCTCGACCGGCAGCGCCGGGCGGCCGACGGTGCCGCGCAGCTCGACCTCGGTCTCGCGCACCAGCCCGAACTCGATCAGCTCACCGACCAGGCTCGAGACCGTCGTCTTGTTCAGTCCGGTCTCCTGAGCGATCGCCGCTCGTGACCGGGGGCCGTGCTCCGCGACGTGCCTGAGCACGACGCCGAGGTTGTGGCGCCGCACCGAGCGCTGGTTGGCCGGAGCGCGACGCGGGTCGTGCGTGGGCACGGCGGGGACCCTAACGGCAGCGGTGGCGGCGCGCGGCGCTTATTGCGGCCGGACGGTTTCTTAGCACCGAGTCCGTGGAATCAAGGGGAGCAGAGGTGCCCTGGCACGCGCGCCTCTGTGCGAGGATCGACGACCCGGATCCTCCCCCCGGCTCCCCGCTCTCCGTTCATGAATGCTGTCCGCAATATCAGGCGGCGTGTGCGCTTGCGTCACGCCGCTCCGCTCGTCGCTCTGCTGCTCCTCGGTCTGACGGCCTGGCCGGCTTCCGGTGGCCACGATCCGCAGCCGTGGCGGGACGGCCGGCTGACCTACTTCGACGCGTCCGACTCGAGCGAGGCGGTCAGCGCCGCGGCGCGGCGCTGGAACCGCTCGGGCGCCCGCGTGGAGCTGCTGCACGCGCGGACGCGCGCGAGCGCCGACGTCGTGTTCGTCGCCGACCGCGCGCGCCTGCGCGAGGACTGCGGATCGCGTTGCCTCGGCTTGTCGTCGAGCATCGGACGGCCTCGCAGCGGGCGCGTCACCGTGGTGCTCGACCCGCAGATCACTGGCCGGCCGACGGCGCTGAACGTGTGGGTGGCGATGCACGAGCTCGGCCACGTGCTCGGTCTGCGCCACCGCGAGGGCACGTGCTCGCTGATGAACGCGCAGGCGTACGACGACGCCTGCACGTTCACCGGCGCCTCCGGTCCGGGCCCGCTGCCGTGCGGCCCCGCATCCGGCGACGTGGCGGCCGCAGCGAGCCTCTACGGTCGCGACGCCGCGGCCCGCCCCTGTCGCTGACCTAGCGCACCGGGTAGGCGTCGATCGGCACCACGACCGTGCCGGCGATCTTGTCCTGCCAGGTCTGCTTCTCGCGGTCCCACAGCATCCAGAAGTAACCCAGGAAGAAGAACAGCGCGGACGGGATCCGGCCGAGCCAGCGTAGGAAGCCGCGCGGGTACCCGATCGGGCCGCCGCCCGCGAAGTCGATCACGCGGATTCCGAGCGCGCTCTTCCCCCAGGTCTGGCCGGTCGGCCCGCCCTCGAAGTACGTGAAGTATCCGATGCTGACGGCGAGCGAGAGCAGGTTCGCCACCGCGTAGTCGAGGGTCGCGATGAAGAGGATGTTCGGGATGGTGAGGATGAGGCCGTCGACGAAGGCGGCGACGAACCGGCGCCAGAAGCCCGCACGTGGCCCGGACGGACCGCCCGTCCGAGCAGGCGTCGCGGGAGCCTGCCACTCGTTCCCCGGCGGCGGCTGCGACGGGTAGGGAGTCTGGCTACCGAGATCCGACACCTGCGACCTCCTCCTGGAGGATTGGGAACGCGGGAGCCCGCGCCTCGCCCGGGAGTATTCAGGATCGGGCGGACTTCGCGGCGGCGATGCCCTCCAGCAGCGTCTCCGCGGGCAGTCCGGGGGGTTGTCCGGCGACCTTCGCGCCGAGCCGCGCCGCCATGTCGCGGGCGAGCCCGCGGCGGGCGGCGGGCGCGAACGCGTCGCGGCGGGCGAGGAACGAGCGCACCGCGCTGAGCTCCTCGGGAGTGATCGCGGAGACGTCCCATTCGGCGAGCCGCAGGCCGGTCAGCGCGTCCTGCGTCGCCGCGCTCCCCGGCCGCGAGCCGCGCGGCTCGCGCACCACGAGCGTGTCGGCGGCGAGGTCGCCGAGCCGCTGGTTGCGTCGCGTGACCAGGATCGAGACGATCGCGGGGACGTACAACAGCGGCGGGCCCTCGATCAGGCGGATCAGGTTGCGCACGGCGCTCGCGCGCAGGCCGACCGGCTCGCCGCCGTCCATCACCACGCGCAGCGAGTTCGCGCGGTGGCCGGGCGTCTGGCCGGCGGCGAGCACCTCGAACGCGACGTGATAGATGACGGAGATCAGCATCCAGCCGCCGACCGCGACCGAGAGGATCGCGAGCCCTGCGGCGCCGCCGGCGCTCGCGGCCACGGCGATCAGCGCCAGCAAAGCGACGCCGATCAGCACGGCGTCGATGATCTCGGCCATGAAGCGCGACGCGAGCCCGGCGAGCACCAGCTCCAGCTCGATCCCTTCCGGCGTGGCGATGCGCGTGCGCTCCTCATACTCCACGGGCGTGAACCTAGAGCGTTTCGAGGCGCAACGAAGCGCTGATTGGGCGCGGCTCGAGACGCTGCTGGGACGGCGCGGGCCGCGGCGGCTGGGCGCCGACGGAGTGCTCGAGCTGGGCTCGCTTTACCGCGGCGCCGCCGCCGATCTCGCGTACGCGCGCCGGCGCTTCCCGGGCGACCCCGTGGTCGCGCGGCTGGAAGCGCTCGTGACGCGCGGCCGGGCGGCGGTGTACGGCCGCGCGGCGCGGCGCGGAGGCGTGCGTGAGTTCTTCGCGCGCGGCTACTGGCGGCGGCTCGCCGAGCGGCCGGGGATCGTGGCGCTCGCATGGGCACTGCTGCTCGCGCCCGCGGCCGTGGGCGCGATCTGGGGCCTGTCGGACCCGGGCGCGGCGGTCGGGCTGGTCCCGGGCGAGTTCGCGCGCGCGGCCGACCCGCCGGCCTCGGGACGCGACTTCGGGGCGGGCGAGGGCTCCGTGTTCGCCACGCAGGTGCTGGTCAACAACATCCAGGTGACGCTGACGGCGTTCGTCGGCGGGCTGGCGTTCGGGCTCGGGACGGTCGCCGCGCTCGTCTTCAACGGCCTGCTGCTGGGCGTGATCGCCGGGCTCGCGTTCGGAGCCGGCAACGGTCAGGCGTTCATCCGGCTCATCTCCTCGCACGGCCCGCTCGAGCTCTCGTGCATCGTGGTCGGCGGGGTGGCCGGGCTGCGGCTGGGTCTCTCGCTGATCGCCCCGGGCGCGCGGACGCGGCTGCGCTCACTGCAGCTCGAGGCACCGCGGGCGGTGGAGCTGGCGGTGGGCACGGCGCCCTGGCTCGTCGTGTGCGGCTTCGCGGAGGGGCTGCTGACGGGGCCGGAGCTCCCGGTGGCCGTGCAGGTGACGATCGGGCTTACGCTGGCGGCGGTGTTCTGGGGCCTTGTCGTCTGGCGCGGGCGTCACTGAAGGCAGGCTTTGACGAGAGGGCACGAGTTGCTGCGGCGGCACGCGAACCGCTCCGCCCGGTGCGTCTGGTTGCGCCTCGAGGTCGCTACGCGACCTCCAGGCGCAACACATCACCGCATACCGCAGGATCAGCCCGCTGGCCCGAGCCGACTCCGCTCCCCTCAATGCCGCCGTACGCAAACGCCCCGCGCTACACCTGCGCGCGCGCCTTCGCCCGCAAATACGCGGCGACGCACGCGCGGGCGAGTGTGCCCGGCACGGCGTCGACGACCCCGGCGCCCGCCGCGCGCACCCGCGCGGCGGCGGCCTCGCGCGACTCCTCGACCGACGCGGCGGCGAGCACGCGCGCGACGTCGCCGGCATGCTGCGGCGGCGCTGCGGCCATCACGCGCAGCGCGGGGTCGGCGGGGCTCGCGACCACGACCGCGTGGCGGCGCGCGAGCACCGGCACGGCCTCGGCGAGCGAGCGGACGGCGACCGGCTCGAGCAGGTCGGTCAGGATCAGCACGAACGCGCGCTTTGATCCCTCCACACGCCGGAACGCGGCCTCGTAGTCGGAGTCCACGAGCCGCGGCTCGAGGTCGTAGAGCGCCCGGACGACGACCGCGCCGCCCGCTCGCCGCGGCCGCAGCTCGACGCGCACCTCGCTGTCGAAGGCGACCGTGCCGCAGCGGTCGCCGACCTCGTCGGCCACGAGCGCGACCGCGGCGAGCGCGTCGAGGGTCGCATCCAGCACGGTGCCGCTCGGCGGACCCCCGGCGATGGGCGTTGTCGCCCCCGCGGCGAGCCTCGCGCCGGCCGGCTGCTCGCCGGTCACCGGCGGCGCGGCGCCCACCGGCGGGTCGAGGACGGCGCCCCGCGTCGCGCCGGCCGGCTGCTCGCCGGTCACCGGCGGCGCGGCGCCCGCCGGCGGGTCGAGGACGGCGCGCCGCGTCGCGCCGGCCGCCCGCTCGTCGGGGACCGGCAACGCCGCGGCGGCCAGCCGGCCGGCGTCGACAAGCAGGACGACGTCGCGGTCCTGTTCGATGCGGTACTGGTTGCTCATCGGCCGCCCGAGCCGGGCGGTCGCGCGCCAGTTCACCTGGCGGATGTCGTCGTCGGGCAGGTAGTCGCGGACGAGCTCGAAGTCGGTGCCGAGCCCGAGCGGGCCGCGCGCGGAGACGCCCTGCTCGCGGAACCGGCCGCGGCGGACCGACAGCACGAGCCGGCGCGCGGCCGCGAGGTCCGGGTAGACGGACAGCACGGTCGACGCCCCCGGCCGGTGGTTCCAGCTCGCCAGCCGCAGCGGGCCGACGGTCCGCGTGCCGACGGCCGGCAGTTCGTGCCTGCCGCGCCGGCGCGCCACCAGCGTCGCGTCGAGCCGGCCGTCACCCTCGCGCGGGGTCAGCTCGAGGTCCGGCGGGACCGCCTGCCGCACCCGCACACTGCCCGCGGGAGCGCGGACCGCGACCGTGAGCGGCGCGGGAACGCCGCGCGACAGCGTGGCCGGCACGTCGCGCACGACCGCCGGCGCGCGCCGAACCGCCCACGCGTCGACGACGACTCCTGCGACGAGCGCGACGGCGGCAAGGGCGGCGAGCTCGCCGATCAGCGCGATCGAGATCGCGATCGCCGCGAGCAGCGCCGCGCTGAGCGGGGTGGGGCTCATCGCGGCACGGGCACAGCGTCGAGCGCCGCCCGGACCGCGCCCTCCGGCGTGTAGCGCTCCAGCTCGGCCTCCGGCGTCAGGACGAGCCGGTGCCGGAGCACCGCCGGCGCCATGCGGCCGACGTCGTCGGGCGTCACGAAGTCGCGGCCGGCCAGGCGGGCCGCCGACTTCGCGGCGCCCAGCAGGTGCACGGTCGCGCGCGGGCTGCCGCCGAGCGCGACGCTCGGCAGCTCGCGCGTGCGGCGCACGACCGCCGCGACGTAGTCGAGCACCTCGGGCGCCACCTGCGTCGCGTCGACCTCCGCGCGGGCCGCGCGGAGCTCCTCGGCGCCGGCCACCGGGCGGATCTCGTCGAGCCCCGCCGGCGCGAGGCCGCGGCGCGCGAGCCGCAGCATCGCCCGCTCCGCCTCCTCGGACGGATACCCGATGTCGGCACGGACCAGGAACCGGTCACGCTGCGCCTCCGGCAGCGGGTACGTGCCCTCGTACTCGACCGGGTTCTGCGTCGCGACGACGAGGAACGGATCGGGCAGCGGATGCGGCTCGCCGTCGACCGTCACCTGCGCCTCCTGCATCGCCTCCAGCAGCGCGGCCTGGGTCTTCGGCGGCGTGCGGTTGATCTCGTCGGCGAGCACGAGGTTGGCGAACACCGGCCCGGGCCGGAAGCGCAGCTCGCCGCCGCGCAGCGCGACGGTGCCGGTGACGTCCGACGGCAGCATGTCCGGGGTGAACTGCACGCGGCGGAAGTCGAGCGCGAGCGCCCGCGCGGTCGCGTTGGCGAGCAGCGTCTTCGCGACGCCCGGCGGTCCCTCGACCAGCACGTGGCCGCCGAGCGCCAGCGCGCCGAGCATGACCTCGAGCGGCTCGCCCTGACCGACGACCGACCTTCTCGACCTCGCCCGCGACCCGCCGATGGAGCTCCTGCAGCCGTCATCGCGGCTCCAGCTTCGCGAGCGCCCTGCCCGCTGCGAGCGCGTCGTCGCCGTCGCCGAGCACCGCCGCCGTCTCGGAGTCGTCGAGGCCGAGCCGCGCCGCCGCCTCGCGCAGCTCGGGCTCGCCGGCGCCCGGCGGCAGGCCGCCGCGCCGCTCCAGGCGGCGCCGCGCGCCGCGGGCGGCGGCCTGCGCCACGCCCGCCTGGTCACCGCTCGCCGCGAGGCCGCGCGCGATCGCCTCGGCGTAGTCACGTCGCGGCGGGGCCGGCGCGCGCGCCTCATCCTCGGGCGGCCCGATGCGGCCGGGCGATGCT
The DNA here is from genome assembly GCA_963835735.1 of uncultured Solirubrobacteraceae bacterium. Taxonomy (GTDB): domain Bacteria; phylum Actinomycetota; class Thermoleophilia; order Solirubrobacterales; family Solirubrobacteraceae; genus DASQMT01. The sequence continues at coordinate 605,379 of CAWIGP010000007.1, read as the reverse complement.
CCACACGAACGCGAGCGCCGCGAGTGCAAGGCCCGCGAGCACCCAGAGCGCTCGCGCCGGCAGCGCCGCGAGCCCGGTCTCCTCGCCGAAGCCGTGCACGGTCTCGAGGAACGCGACCGGGCGCCGGCCCCCGCCGGCGAGGTTGAGCGCGAACGCGGCGTCGTCGGCGGCTGCGAGCCGGTCGTTGTAGAGCGGCGCGGCGTCGGCGAGGAGCACGGCGCGCCCGGCGCCGCTCCGCGCGACGGCGGCGACCGGCCCCGCCGGAGTGGCGAGGATCGGGAGCGTGCCGCCGAGCGAACCCCAGCGCCCACCCTCGGCGAACGCCACCGTCGTGACGCCCGCGGTCTCGGGCGCGGGCACGACCACGCGCGCCCGCCCCGGCGGCGCCGGCGCCCACGTGGGCGGAGAGTCGAGCACGCCGTCGAGCCAGCCCACGGACGCGCCGGCGGCGACGAGCCGCCCGCCCGCGCGGACGAAGCGCCCGATCGCGCGCGCCTCGTCGGGCACGACGCCCTCGGGGTCGAGCACGATCAGCGTCGTGCCGGCGTCGAGCGGGCGCTCCGCGAGCGGCGTCCTGACGCGCCGGACGGGATGGCCGGAGCGCTGCAACAGCTCCGCGTACGCGGCCGCGCCCTCCGGCGCGGTGGCGTAGGAGGAGCCCTCGGGCCCGCTGGGCGTCGGCGCGTAGCGGTCGATCGCGACGCTGACGGCGACGAACGCGGCGATGATCGCGATCAGCACACGCCCGGGCGTGAGCCAGGCGCGACGCGAGCGCGCCGCGAGGCTCGCCGGCGGCGGCCGCGCGCTCGTCGTACGGCGTCATGCGGCGCGCCTCTCGTCGAGCACGGCCGACCACGCCTCGCGCGCCTCGTCGACGTCGGCCGCGGCGGCCGAACGACGGCCGTAGACGACCTCGTCGAAGCGCGCCGCAGTGCGGTCGAACTGAGGCGAGCGGAGCGCGCGGGCGACATCGCCCGTCGACAGCGACGGGCGCAACTCGATCACGCCGCGGCTGTCGAGGCGCGCGAGACCGGCGCGGAAGCCGAGCCGAAGCGCGAGCTCGTGCTCGCCCCGCGCGGCCGCCTCGCGCGCGCGGCGCTCGAGCGTTTCGGGGTCCTCGGCGACCGTGACCCCGGCGGCGGGCGCCCGGCGCGCGTCACCGGTGACGCGGCGGCGCAGCGCGCGCCCGGCGAGCAGCGCCGCGATGCCGCCCACGAGCACTACCAACAGCGCCCAGACGACCGGCCGGCCGCCGGGGATCAGGTCGTCGAGCGCCGGGATCACGTCGAGCACCGGTCCGAGCCAGTCGGCAAGCCGCTCGAGCACGCCGCGGAACGGTCCCGGCACCTCCGGCGGCGAGAAGCGGCGGCCGGACACGATCTCGCGCGCCTCGTCGCGCGCCCCGGCCGCGTCGCCTGCGGGCTCCGGCGCCTCGGAGGAGAGCGCATCGAGCCGCGCGCGGAGCTCGTCCCCGTCGGCCCCCTCGAGCGCGGCGGCGAGATCCGCGGGGCGTCCGTCGACGCCGTCGACGCCGCGCAGCCGCTCGAGCGCCGCGGGGTCGTCGATCGCCTGCGCGGCAAGCGCACGCAGCTCGGCGCCGCTGACCGACTCGGCGCGCGCCGCCGCCGCGGGAAGAAGGACCAGGGCAGCGAGCACCGCAACGAGCAACCGCCGCGCGTGGTCGTCCAGCGAGGTGGTCGCGAGACCACGACGCGATCGGTGCGCGCGCCGAACGATCGCGACCTGCTCGCCGCCGCTCACCGGCCGTGCTCGTCGCCGCCCGCCGGGCTCCCGTCGTCCGCCGTGTCGGGAGAGCCCGTGCCACCCGGCTCCTCCTCCAGCCGCCGCGGCCGCGGCGGGAGCCAGCCGGACTCCGATGGCTCGTCGGGCGCCCGGCGCAAGGCCGGCGGTTCGGGTTCCGGGGCGCGCTCGGGCTCGCGCCACCCGGTCGCCGGTGTCGGCGTCGGCTTCCAGCCCGGCGGCGGCGGCCAGTACGGCGCCTGGGCGCGCTCCTCCGGCGTGTACTCGTCGACGACCAGCGGAGCCGGGAGCGGCGCATCCGGGTCACGCCGGACCTCGGCGCCCTCGGCGATCAGCTGCAGGTCGAGACCCTCCTTCCTCACCCTCAGGTCGAAGTACAGCAATGCGACGACCGCGGCCGAGTACGGCGTCGTCAGCACGGACCCGAGCGTCCCGCCGACGACCGCGCCGAGCGCCCCGGCGAGCGTGTTGCCGTCCGCCGCCACGCTGGGGACGATCATGACGATCCCCGTGACGAGCGCGCCGAGGATGCCGATCAGCAGGTACCCGACCAGCAGAACGCCCGCGGTCTGCCACCAGCGCCCGCGCACGAGCCGGAACGAGCGGCGCAGCGCGCTCACCGGCCCGATCCGCTCGAGCAGCAGCGCCGGCACCGCCACGGAGAACATGACGAACAGCCAGATCCCCGGCACGATCAGGGCGAGCGTCGCCAGCCCGACCAGCAGCCCACCGACGATCGCGACCCCGACCAGCCCGCCGAGCCGCCGCACCGCGAACCGCAGCGACCGGCGCCACTCCGGCTCGACGCCCAGGTAGGCGTCGGCGACCGCCTTGAAGCAGACCGCGGTCGCCAGCAGCACCGAGACCACCGACAGCAGCGCGATCACGCCCTGGCCGATCAGGAACTCGGCCTCCTCGCCCTCCTCGACGCCGGTCTCGCTCGTCGTCAGGTCGAACTGCTCGGGCGCGACCGATGCCGTGACGAGCGCGGACAGGATCTGGACCGGCAGGATCAGCCCGACGACGCTCAGCACGAGCGGCTGCCAGTGGCGCACGAACAGCTTGATGCCGGCGTCGAGGATCTCCCCGATCCCGAGTGGCCGCAGGTCTCCGGTCATCCGCCGCGGGACGCTACTCGAACGACTCAGGGCACCGCCTCGGCGCCGAACTCGGCCGAGCGGTACAGCGCGGCGATCGTGCGCGCCTGTCCGACCGCGTCCTCGCGCCCGAACGGATGCGGACGCTCGCCACGCACGGCGGCGGCGAAGTCCTCCAGCTCGCACGCGTACGGATTCCGGCGCTCGATCTCGATCACCTCGGTCCCCTCCGGGCGGCGCAGCTCGATCCGCGGCTCGCGCGAATGCCACGGATCGGCGAGGAAGAGCGAGCCGGCGTCGCCGATCACCTCGAGCTCCGAGCGCCCGACCATGTCGAGCCCGCAGTCGAACGCGCCGAGCACGCCGCCGGGCAGCGTCAGCGTGCCCGCAAACCGTACGTCGACCCCCTCCCCGCCGGTCACCTCGCGTCCGCTCACGCGCTCCGGCTCGCCCGCGAGCAGGCGCAGGGCGCTCACGCAGTAGCAGCCGACGTCCATCAGCCCGCCGCCGTCGAGCGAGCCCTGCAGGCGCACGTTGCCGGGCTCGTGCAGGTCGAACGAGAACGCCGCGCGGATCAGCCGCAGGTTGCCGACCACGCGGTCGCGCACGAGCTCGCGCAGTCGCAGCGCCTGCGGGTGATGGCGCCACATGAATGCCTCGGCGAGCACCCGGTCGGCGCGGTCGGCGGCGTCGAAGGCCGCCTGCGCGTCCTCCGGTCGCCGCGTCAGCGGCTTCTCGCACAGCACGTGCTTGCCGGCCTCCAGCGCCCTGATCGACCACGGCACGTGCATCGAGTTCGGGAGCGGGATGTAGACGGCGTCGACGTCCGGATCGGCGAGCAGCGCCTCGTAGCTGCCGTGCGCGCGGCCGAGCCCGTGCTCGGCCGCGTACGCCTCGGCCCGCGCCCCGTCGCGGCTCGCCACGGCCACCGCCTCCACCCCCTCGGCGGCGCGGACGCCGCCGAGGAGCTTGAGGTTGATGTTGGCCGTGGAGAGCAGCCCGAGGCGCAGCGTCATGCTCGTCCGGATTGGGCGCGCCCGCGGCGCGAGATCGAGTCGACGCTGACGGCGAGCAGCAGCACGCCGCCGGTGACCACGAACTTCGTGCCCGACGAGAGCCCGAGCAACCCGAGCCCGTTGTCGATCCCGATCATGACGAGCGCGCCGAGCAGCGCGGCCTTCATCGTGCCGCGGCCGCCGAACAGCGACGTGCCCCCGATCACCGCTGCGGCGATCGGATACAGAAGCGCCTGCCCGCCGCCCGTATTCGTGTCGACCGAGCGCAGCCGCGACGCCAGGATGATGCCGCCGATCACGGCCATCAGGGAGCACAGCGCGAAACACGCGATCTTCACGTTGTCGACGTTGATGCCCGCGCGCCGCGCCGCCTCCTGGTTGCCGCCGACGGCGTAGATGTGGCGGCCGAAGCGCGTGCGGTCGAGCACGTAGGTCCAGACTATGTACAGCGCCCCGACCACGATCCCCACGTACGGGACCCCGCGATCGGAGTTCGCCACCGCGACGACGACCGCCAGGACGGCCGCGAGCGCCGCGATCCGCAGCCCGACGATCAGCACCGGGTCGTTGGCGAGCCCCGCCTTCCGGCGCGAGCGCATCCGCACCAACTGCACGCCGGCGTAAAGCGCCACGCAGGCGATCACCAGGATCCAGGCGACGCCGGGCGACATGAAGTCGTTGGCCAGGCCGATCACGAAGTCGTTCTGCAGGATCACGGTGCCGCGGCTGCCGATCAACAGCAGCACGACGCCGTTCCACGCCAGCAGACCCGCGAGCGTGACGACGAACGACGGCACGCCGATCTTCGTGATGATCAGGCCGTGGAACACGCCGATGCCGAGGCCGGCCAGCACGCAGAGGATCAGGGCGGGCGTCGTCGCCAGCTGGTTACCGTCCGGCGCGAGCAGCAGCGCCATCATGACGCCGCCGACGCCGGACACGAAGCCGATCGACAGATCGATCTCGCCCAGCAGCAGCACGAACGTCACGCCCATCGCGATGAGCGCGTACGGCGCCGTCTGCACGATCAGGTTGACGAAGTTCCCCGCGGTCAGGAAACGGTCGTTCTGGGTCTGGAAGACGATCGCGATGATGATCAGGCCGACGATGATCGGCAGCGAGCCGAGCTCGCCCGACTTGACGTCGACCCACCAGCGCCGCGCGTAAGCGGCGACGGTGTCGCGCGGGGCACCCTCCGGCGCGATGGGCGGCTCCATGACGGTCATACCGCCGCCTCCTGACCCGGCACCTTGGACAACTTGCCGGCGGTGATCGCCTCCACCACCTGCTGCTGGTTGGTCTCAGTGCGCTTGTACTCGGCGACGTTCTGACCGAGCCGGAGCACGGTGATCGAGTCGGCGACCTCGAAGACGTCGTGCAGGTTGTGCGAGATCAGGATCACCGCAAGACCCTGCTCGCCCAGCCGCTTGACAAGCTCGAGCACCTGGCGCGTCTGTGCGACACCGAGTGCCGCGGTCGGCTCGTCGAGGATGACGACCTTGGAGTTCCACATCACGGCCTTGGCCACCGCCACCGACTGCCGCTGCCCGCCGGAAAGACCCGCCACCGTCTGGCGCACGGACGCGATCGTCGTCACGGACAGGCTGCGTAGCGTCTCCTTCGCCTTGGCCTCCATCATGGTCTCGTCCAGCCGTCGCAGCTTGTCGACCGACTCCCGGCCCAGGTACATGTTCTCGACCACGTCGAGGTTGTCGGCCAGCGCGAGGTCCTGGTAGACGACCTCGATCCCGAGCCGCGCAGCGTCCTTCGGCCCGTGGATGTTCACGGGCTCACCGTCGAAGCGGATCTCCCCGCTGTCGAACGGGTGGATCCCCGCGATGCATTTGATCAGCGTCGACTTGCCGGCGCCGTTGTCCCCGACGAGCGCCATGACCTCGCCGGACGACACGTGGAAGTCGACCTCGAACAGCGCCTGGACCGCGCCGAAGCTCTTCGAGACGCCTCGCAGTTCCAGGACCGGTGTGTCGGTCACGTTAGAAAGCTCCTCTCGGCCTGAGCGGACCGGGGCGCCCCGGGCGGGGCGCCCCGGGTCCATTCTCTACTGCAGGCCGATCTCCTCGCACTTCGCGGCGACCTTGCCGGCGCAGATCTCCTCCACATCGGGGAAGTCCGGCGCGTCGACGTACTCCGCGATGTTGTCCTTGGTGACCGGGACCGGGTCGAGCAGCACCGACGGGACGTCCTCGGTCTCGTTGTTGACCGGGGTCGTCGTCGCGGTCGGCTCCTCGCCCTTGGCCAGCGCGATCGCCAGCTCGGCGGCGGCGTCTGCCTCCTGCTTGATCGCCTTGTAGACGGTCATGCACTGATCGCCGTTGACGATGTTCTGGATGCCCTCCAGCGTCGCGTCCTGCCCGGTCACGGGGACCTGCGGCAGCTTGCGCTGCTTGAGCGCCGAGATCGCGGCGTTCGCCAGGCCGTCGTTGGCGGCCAGCACGCCGTCGACCTTGTTGTCGTTCGCCTGCAGCATCTGCTCGAAGATCGTCAGCGCCTTCTGGTTGTCCCAGTCGGGCACGGACTGGTCGTCGATCTCCGTTCCAGTCACCCGCGTCGAACTTCGGGTTGATGACCGAGTCGTAGCCGTTCTTGAACAGCGTCGCGTTGTTGTCCGTCGGCGAGCCGTTGAGCACGGCCACCTCCGCGCCCTGCTTGTCGCCGAGGCAGTCGACGAGGCCCTCGCCCTGGAGCTGGCCGACCTTCTCGTTGTTGAACGAGACGTAGTAGTCGGTCGCGTCGGTGCCGAGCGTCAGCCGGTCGTAGTCGATGACCTTGACGCCCTGCGACGCCGCGTTGGCCGCGATCGCGGCGCCCGAGCCCGAGTCGAGGTTCACCAGCAGCAGCACCTTGGCGCCGTTGGTGATCGCCTGCTCGGCCTGCTGCTGCTGCGTGGCCTTGTCGCCCTCGGCGTTCTGGATCTCGACCTCGACGCCGGCGGCGTCGAACGCCTCCTGCAGCGACGGCCGGTCGACCGTCTCCCAGCGCACCGACGACTTCGAGTCCGGCAGCAGGACCGCGACCTTGCCGGCCTCACCGCCGCCGCTCGACTCCTCGGTGGCGGCGCCACCTCCGCCGCTGCCCTCATCGTCGTCGTCACCGCACGCGGCGACTGCGAAGCTCATCGCGAATGCTGCCGCGACCAGCCATACGGCTCCCTTCTTCATGGCACTCCCCCTCCGGGAATCGGTTGTTTGATCGTTGCGGGAAGATCGAGCGCGGCGTCGGCCTCGCCGACGGCCAGCGCGAGCGCGCCCAGCACCTGCGCGCGGTCGCCGAGCACGCCGGCGACGACGCGCGCTGCGTCGGCGGCGGCCGGGAGCGCCGCGAGGCGCACGGAGCTGCGCACGCCGTCGAGCAGCAGGTCGCCGGCCGCGGCGAGGTCGCCGCCGACCACCAGGCGCTGCGGGTTGAGCACGTTGAACATGAACGCCGCGGCGCTGCCGACCACGCGGCCGGCGTCGGCGATCACGCGCCGGCAGCCGAGGTCGCCGTCGCGGGCGAGCGCGAGCATCTCGGCGACGGTCAGGTCGCCGTGGCTGCGGCGCAGCATGTCGAGCAGCGCGCCGGTCGATGCGGCGGTCTCCAGGCAGCCGCGGTTGCCGCAGCGGCAGATCTTGCCCTCGGGGTCGACGAGGACGTGCCCGAGCTCGCCGGCCATGCCGCCCCAGCCGCGGTACAGCCGGCCACCGAGGATCAGCCCGGCGCCGATGCCCGACGACACCTTGAGATAGACGAGATCGGTCGCGCCGCGGCCGGCGCCGTGCGTGAGCTCCGCCAGCGCGCCGAGGTTGGCGTCGTTGTCGACGACGACCGGCACGTCGAGCCGCCCGCGCATCTCCTCCGCGGCGGCGACGCCGACCCAGCCGGGCAGGATCGCCGACGAGCCGATCACGCCGTCGGCCTGGTCGATCGGGCCGGGCAGCCCGAGCCCGGCGCCGATCAGGCGCGAGCGCTCGACGCCGGCCTCGGCGAGCGCCTCGTCGACGAGCTCGATCGCCACGTCGAGGCCCTCCTGGGCGGCGTGGTCGGTGTCGAGCGGCTCGGCGCGCTCGGCGAGGATCGTCGAGGAGAGGTCCGAGACGGCGACGCGCACGTGGTTGTGGCCGAAGTCGATCCCGAGAGCGGCGCCGGCGGAAGCGTCGAACGAGAGCAGGATCGGCGGCCGGCCGCCCTGCTCGCCATGCGCGGCGCCCGGCTCCTCGCGCTCGACGACGAGCCGGTCACTCTGCAGCTCGGCAACGAGGCTGGAGACGGTGGAGCGCGACAGCCCGGTGCGGCGCGCGATCTCGGCCCGGCTGATCATCCCGTTCTGGCGCAGCGCGTTGATCACGCGCCCGCGATTGAGCCGGCGCAGCGAAGCCAGCGAACCCTCGGACCGATCCCTCATCGGTGCGGCATCCTCTCGGGACGCCGCGCGCTTTGTCAAGGGCCCGAACGAACCTTTACACAAACTCCGCAATCAACGTGCGGAGTTCGCACGAACTACATGAACCCGCCGGCCATCGCGGGGAGCACGTTGAGAACGTCGGTCGCGCCGACCGCCGTGTCGAGTCCGTCGAGGACGCGGACGTCCTCGTCGTTGAGATAGACGTTGACGTAGCGGTTGAGCGAGCCGTCGGCGCCGAACAGCTGGGACTCGAGGTCGGGATGGCGCTGGGCGAGCGCCCGCAGCACGGTGCCGACGTCGCCGCCCTCGGCCGTCACTTCCTTCTCGCCGCCGACGGATGCGCGCAGCACGACGGGGATCTTGATCGTGGGCATGAGGGGTGACGCTACCCGGCGGCGGCGCAGAACGCCTCGTAATCCGGGAAGACGCCCATCTCCTCGTCGGCGATCTCGGCCGGATCGCGCGAGCAGATCGGGCACTCCGGGTCGCGCCGGACCTTCAGCTCGGTGAACGTGGCACCGAGCGCCTCATACAGCAGCAGCCGGCCGACGAGCGGCTCGCCGATGCCCGTCACGAGCTTGACGACCTCGGTCGCCTGCAGCATGCCCATCGTGCCCGGAAGCACGCCGAGCACGCCGTTCGCGCCGCAGCTCGGGGCGAGCTCGGCCGGCGGCGGCACCGGGTACAGGCAGCGGTAGCACGGCCCGTCGTGCGGCTTGAACACCGACAGCTGACCGTCGAAGCCGAGGATCGAGGCCGACACGACCGGGATGCCGAGCCGCACCGTGGCGTCGTTGAGCAGGTAGCGCGTGGGGAAGTTGTCGACGCCGTCGACGATCACGTCGTAGCCGTCGATGATCTCCATGATGTTCGAAGCGTCGAGCCGGACCGGGTACTTGACGACCTTCACGTCCGGGTTGAGCGCGTTGATCGTCTGCCTCGGCCGAGTCGACCTTCGGCGTGCCGATCCGGTCGGTCGAGTGGATCACCTGGCGCTGCAGGTTGGAGAGGTCGACGTCGTCGTCGTCGACGATCCCGAGCGTGCCCACGCCGGCGGCCGCCAGGTAGAGCGCGGTCGGAGCGCCCAGCCCGCCGGCGCCGAGCAGCAGCACCTTGGCGTCGAGCAGCTTGGCCTGGCCCTCGGCCCCGACCTCGGGCAGCAGGATGTGGCGCCCGTAGCGCTCCTTCTGCTCGGTCGTCAGCACCTTCGGGACCTCGACCTTGTAGCCGCGGTCCTTCCACAGCGTGATGCCGCCGGTCATCGAGCGCACGTCGGAGTAGCCGAGCAGCTCCTTCAGCGTGTGAGCGGCGAGCGCCGAGCGATTGCCGGACGCGCAGTAGAGGACGACGGGCGCGTCACGGTCGGCGACGGCGCCCTCGATGCGCGACTCGAGATAGCCACGTGGCACGTGCACCGCGCCCGGGATGTGCCCGCGGTCCCACTCCTCCGACTCGCGCACGTCGATCAGGGTGACGCCGTTGCCGAGGTGCTCGGAGACCTCGGCCGGGTCGACCTCCTGGACCTGCGACTTGATCTGCCGGATGACCTCCGCTCCGGACGGGCTCATTTCTATTCCTCGTGAAGTCGGTCGGCTTTCAATACTTCAGGAAGGATAGCGCTGGGATGGGGTCCTGGCCGCATAACCCTCTCGGCACATTCTGCCGATGAGGAGCAGACCGTTCCGATGCGCCGCAGCACGCTCCTCACGCAGGTCCTCGCCGTCAACGCCGTCCTCGTCGGCGTCACGGCGCTGATCGCCGCGATCGTCGCGCGCGATCGGCTCCCCGACGCCACGAGCGGCGACGGCCTGCTCGTGCTCGGTCTGACCGTCGCGAGCGCGATCCTGCTCAACTCGCTGCTGCTGCGCGCGCGGCTGGAGCCGATGGGCCGGCTCGTGCGCGCGATGGCCGATGTCGACCTCTCGCGCCGCGGCAAGCGCACCCAGGCGCCGCGCCGCGCCGCGCGCGAGCTGCACGTTCTGACCGACGCGTTCAACCGCATGCTCACGCGCCTGGAGGACGAGCGCCGCGACGCCGGCCGCGCCGTGCTGCGCGCGCAGGAGCAGGAGCGCGGGCGGATCGCGCAGGACCTGCACGACGAGGTCAACCAGGCACTGACCGCGATCCTGCTGCGCCTGTCGGCGACGATCAGCGACGCGCCGTGGGGGCTGCGCTCGGAGCTGCAGGGGACGCAGGAGCTGGTCAGCCAGGCGATGCACGAGCTGCTCGCGCTCGCGCGCCAGCTGCGCCCGACGGCGCTCGACGATCACGGCCTGATCGCGGCGCTCGCCTCCCAGGTCTCGGACTTCGGGCAGCGCACCGGTGTGCAGGCGCGCTTCCACCACCACGGGGATCTGCCGTCGCTGTCCGACGAGGAGCAGCTCGTGATCTTCCGCGTGACCCAGGAGAGCCTCTCCAACATCGCCAAGCACGCCGGCGCGCGCGGCGTCGACGTCGAGCTCTCGTTCGTCGGGCGCACGCTGCTGCGCGTGCGCGACGACGGCAGCGGGTTCGACCCGAGCTCCCGCCGCAGAGTCAACGGGCGCGCGCGCGGCCGGCCCGGAGGCCTCGGCCTCAGCGGCATGCGCGAGCGCGCGCTGCTCGTCGGCGGCAACCTCGACGTCTACACCGAGCCGGGCGCCGGAACCACCATCGAGCTGACCATGGGAGTGACATGAGGATCCTGATCGCAGACGACCACGGCATCGTGCGCGGCGGCCTGAAGCTGCTGATCGAGCGCCAGCCGGACATGGAGGTGGTTGCGGAGGCCGAGGACGGCGTCGACGCCTTCGAGCAGGCGCTCCAGACCAAGCCCGACCTGTGCGTGATGGACGTCTCGATGCCGCGGATGACCGGACTGCAGGCGGCGCGCCAGATCCGCTCGCACCTGCCGGGCACGCAGGTGCTGGCGCTGTCGATGCACGACGACGAGCGCTACGTGTTCGACGCGCTGAAGGCCGGCGCGTCCGGCTACGTGCTCAAGCGCGAGGTCGACCAGGCGCTGCTGAGCGCGATCCGCGCCGTGCACCGGGGCGACGCGTTCCTCACCAACGCGGTCGAGCGCTCGCTGATCCGCGACTGGATGTCCGACGACGCCGAAGGCCCGGACGAGCCGCTGTCCCCGCGCGAGCAGGAGGTGCTCAAGCTGATCGCCGAGGCGCACACCAACAAGCAGATCGCCGAGATCCTGCACCTGGCGGAGAAGACCGTCGAGTCGCATCGCGCGAACCTGCTGCGCAAGCTCGGAATGCGCGATCGCGTCGAGCTCGTGCGTTACGCGATCAGGCGCGGCCTGACCGAGGCCTGACTACGCTTGGCGGCGTGCCCGCGCGGCTCGCCTACGCGCTCATCACGCTGACGCTCTGCGCCGCCGCCGCGGTCGCGGGCGTGTTCATCGCATCGCGCGGCGACGATGGATCCGACGGCGTCGCGGTCGGCGCGACCGGCTGGGCCGGGTTCGTCCGGCCGCCGGGCGCGACCGCGCCGGACTTCGCTCTGCGCGACCAGGACGGCGAGCGCGTGACGATGGCCGACTATCGCGGGCGGCCGGTCGCGCTCACGTTCGTGTACTCGACGTGCGAGGACACCTGCCCCGCGCTCGTCGACCAGGTCCGCGGCGCGCTCGACGACACGGGTCTCGACGTGCCGCTGCTCGCGGTCTCGGTCGACCCGGCCAACGACACGCCGGAGCGCGCGCGCCGGTTCCTGAACGAGCGCCGCATGACCGGGCGCGCGCGCTTCCTGCTCGGCAGCGAGCGCGAGCTGGCCCCGGTCTGGCGCGGCTACGGCGTGCAGCCGCAGTCCGACGACCTCGAGCACTCCGCGACCGTCGTGCTGGTCGACGCGGAGGGCCGCCAGCGCGTCGGCTTCCCGCACGACCAGCTCACGCCCGAGGCGCTCGCGCACGACCTGCGCCGGCTCGCGAAGGGTTAGCCCGAATACCTCACGCGCCGATCGCTGTGGCTCGCGTTGCCCTTGGCGGGAGCCCCAACGGCTGCTCTGCAAATGCCTGTTCGGCGTCGACTTCGTAGCACGTGTTCTCGCTGGAGTCCGCGAGCGTCGAGTCGACGTAGTGCTGAATGTCCTGCACCGAGTCGGCCTCCCAGAGGCAGGTGGCCGAGGACTGGTCCCGGCTCGGGTAGAACTGCAGACCTCGCACGCCGGGTGGCGCGCCGTCGTTCTTGATCAGCGTCGCCCCGCGAGAGAGCGCCGTCTGCGGGTCGGTGAACCGGTGCTGCACGACTACATACATGCCCGAACCTCCTGTCAGCGTGGTCCGACTCGCGTACGTTCCGGAGCCGAGCTGCGTTCCGTCGCTGGTCGGAATCCGTTCAGCTATCAGTGACGCCGACGCTATCCCGGGCGGCCGGGGCACGCATCCCTTGGATTCACCAACTTCGCGGCGGGTACGGCGTGGTCATTTCTAACCAGGCGACGCGTCAGACGAGGCGGTGCTCGAACGCGAACGCGCTCGCCGCGGTACGCGACGAGACGCCCAGCTTGGCGAAGATGTTCTGCAGGTGTCGGGCGACCGTGTGCTCGCTTATCACCAGCGTCTCGGCGATCTCCCGGTTGCTCCGCCCGGCTGCGACCAGGCGCAGCACCTCGAGCTCGCGAGCCGTCAGCCCGTGCTTGTCGCCGGGCGCCGCGTCGCCGGCGACCGAGTCGATCTCGGCGAGGTCTGGCGCCGCACCGAGCTGGGCGAAGCTGGCGCGGGCCGCCTCAAGATCCATTGCGGCGGTGTCCTCGTCCCCCAGCGACCGGCAGGCCAACCCCACCAGTACGCGCGCACGCGCGGCCTCGTACGGCGTCCCCAGCTCCTGCCAGGCGTGCCAGGCAGCACGCAGCGCCACCAGCGCGCCCCGGGCGTCGCCCTCGGCGAGGGCCACCGCTCCTCGGGCGTGCGCGGACATCGCAGCGAGCGCCTCGCACCCTTGGCGTTCCGCGATCTCGTCGAGCTGGCGACTAGCGCTGCGCGCCATCTCGACTTCGCTTGCGGCCAGCATGATCTCCACGTAGGCGGGCAACAGGGCCGCACGCTTCAGCGGCTGGGTGGTCTCGCCCACCGCCCGACGGATCGCGGCGGCCGCCGCGTTACGCTCGCCTTGCGCAAGCCGCAGCAGGGCAAGTCCCGGGTGCGGTTCGCACCCGCAGCGACTCGCCTCCCGATACGCCGCCTCGGCCGCGCCGAGCTCGCCCCGAAGCCGGTAAATCTCTCCCTGTCGATAGAGGGCCTTTGCCGACGGCGAGCTGATTCAACACGCCCGACGTGAAGCGCTCGGCGGCCCGTTGTGCTTCCTCCAGGGCGTCCCCCCACGCCCCCGTAGCTGCATGATCTCGGCCCGATGGACCAGGCAGAGGCCGTTGTGGGCGACCATCTCGGGCTGGCGCTCGCACCAGCTCGTCAGCGCCTCGGTCCACTCCAGGGCGTGGCTCAGCTCATACACGTCCCGACAGAACGCGATCGTGTTGCAGTAGACGATGCCGGTGACGATCGGCGAGAGCTCACCCGCGCCGGCGACCACCAGGGCTTCGTCCACAAGCCGCAGGCCCTCCTCGACCCGCCCCTGCTTGAGCAGGGCGCGGCCCTGATCGTCCCTCGCGAGCCAGATCAGATCCGGATCGCCGAAACGCTCGCCGATCTCTGCGGCCTCGGCCGCGGTGGCGTACCCGGCCCCCCCAGTCTCCCCTCGCCAGCTGCTGCAGCCAGGTCGGGATCAGGAGATACCCGCGCTCGACGCAGTCCTGCTCTCCTTGGTCCAGCAATCGCTGCGCACGACCGAACCAGCCGCTGGCCCGCGCCGCCCGCCCTCGGAACAGCATGCTGTGGCCGATCCAGAACGCGCAGCGCACGGCACGCGGCCCTTCGCCAGCATCGAGGTATGCGTGATACGCCCGTTCCAAGCCGCTCACGTAGTCGTCGTCGCGGCCGAGCAGGTACGCACACCGTGCGAGCAACTCGAGATCCTCTGCTCCCAGCGGCGCCACCCGATCGGCGCTCGACAGCGACTCGAAGGCGTCCCGCCAGGACTCCCGGGCATACGACTGACGACCCCGTTCGAGTTCAACGAAGGCACCCACCAGGCCCCGATTATCGTCGCCAGTTGCAAGCGTTGGGCGGCAGGAGGCGTTGTCAGTCGAGCGTGATGACGACCTTGCCGCTGGCGCGGCCCTGCTCGACGTAGGCCAGCGCCTCGAGGGTCTGGTCGAACGGGAACGTCTTATCGATGAGCGGGCGGAGCTGGCCGGCGTCGTAGCGGGAGGCCAGCTCGCGCAGCTGGGCGCTGTTGGCCTGCACGAACAGGAACGAGTAGCTCACGCCTAGCTTTCGCGCCCGCTTGCGGACCTTGCGGCTCAGCAGCCCCATCACGACGCCCATGAACCTCGGCGCCCCGAGCTGCTTCGCGAACCCGGGGTCCGGCGGGCCGGTCACGCCGATCGCCTGTCCGCCCGGCTTGAGGACTGCGAGGGACCTCTCGAGGTTTTCGCCCCCTCGCGAGTCCAGCACGACGTCGTAGCCGGAGAGGACCTCGGCGAAGTCCTCCTTGGTGTAGTCCACGACGACGTCGGCGCCGAGGCTGCGCACCAGCTCCGCGTTCTCGCCGCGGGCGGTCGTCGCCACCGTGGCGCCGAGGTGCTTGGCGAGCTGGATGACGGTCGACCCCAGGCCGCCGGAGCCGGCGTGGACGAGCACCTTCTGGCCGGGCTGCGCGTGGGCGCGGTCGACGAGCGCCTGCCAGGCGGCCAGTGACACCAGCGGCACCGCGGCCGCCTCGTGCAGGGTGAGCGAGGCCGGCTTGGGGGCGACGTCGTCCTGGTCGATCGCGATGTACTGCGCGAAGGTCCCGATCCGCAGGTCGCGGGGGCGAGCGAAGACCTCGTCGCCTACCTGGAACTGGCGAACGGCCGAGCCGACCCTGCTCACCACGCCGGCGACGTCGTGGCCGAGCACGAACGGGGTCTGGTACTTCAGGAGCCGCTTGAACTCGCCGTTGCGGACCATCTTGTCCAGCGGGTTGATGCCGGCGGCGCTCACCTTGACCAGCACGTCACCGTCACCGACCTCGGGCTCGGGTACGTCGGCGGCGCGGAGTCCGTCCTCGCCGTACCGCTCGACCACGAATGCCTGCATGACCGTTCCCCCTCTCAGAGGAACTCGAGGGCCCGCTTGACGAAGTCCTCGTGGAACTGGAACACCCCGCCGTGCCCGGCGTCGGGATAGATGACGAGCTGGCTGTTCGGGAGTCGTCGATCGAGGTCGACGGTGTTCTTGGTCGGCACCATCTTGTCGCTCTCGCCATTCATCACGAGCACCGGCTGGAGGACGCTCGCGAGGTCCGCGGGCTTCTGCTGACTCCATAGGTGTATGGCCTTGAGCTGGGCGCGGAATGAGCCTACGGAGATGGCCTTGTCACGGTCGTTCGTACGTTCCTCGAGCCGTGCCAGGAACTCCTTCGCGGCACCGCGCCCGTTCGGAGTCCTGGTGAAGAAGAGGAACTCCTTGGGGTCCCGCCGGGTGAGCAGTCCTCGCGCGGTGTCGAGGTAGGAGATGCGGGTCACCTTGTCGATGCCATCGCCCCCCGCAGGACCGGTTCCGGCGATGATCATCTTGCGCACGAGCCGCGGCTGCTGCTGCGCGATCACCTGGGCGATCATGCCGCCCATCGAGAACCCGAACAGGTCGACCTGATCGAAGCCGAGGGCGCGGATGAAGGTCACGGCGTCGCTCGCCATCTCCTCGATGGTCGTCGGCGTGGCCCCGCTGGAGGCGCCGACACCTCGGTTGTCGAAGGTGATGACCCGATGCTTGGCGGCAATGCCGTCCACGACTCGGGGGTCCCAGTTGTCCAGGACTGCGGCCAGGTGGGTCAGGAAGACCACCGGCACCCCCTTGCTCGGACCGAGTTGACGGTAGGCGAACTCCACACCGCCGGCGTGGATGGTCTGTGTCGGCGCGGTCTTCCACGTCGTGTTCAGAGCCGCACCCGTGGGTGCGTCGACCGTCGTCATCGCTTGTCTCCTTCGCAGACTGCATTTGCGCGTTGCATTACGATCATAATACCAAAGTACGGACGTAATACAATGGCGGGACGAAAGCAGGGTGACCCATCCTTGTTGGCCCTAGGGTCGGACCTCGGGCAGCGGGTCCCACGGCACGATCGAGAGCAGTCGGCGAGAGAGGTCGCTATGCGCTACGGCAAAGACCAAAAGCAGGCCACGAGACAACGCATCCTCGAAGCGGCCGGGCGGCGCTTCAAGCAAGACGGCATCGACGGCGCCGGCGTGGCCGCCGTGATGTCCGACGCCGGCCTGACCAACGGCGCCTTCTACGGCCACTTCACCTCCAAGGAGGACCTCGTCGCGAACGTCCTCGCCGACCAGCTGCGCGCCCAACGCCAAAGCCTCGACTCCCAGCCCTCAGATCGGGCGGGACTCGAGACGTTCGTCCGCTCCTATCTGTCTCCCCAACACCGCGACCAGTGCGCCGACGGCTGCCCGTCGGCCGCGCTGCTCGACGAGATCGCCCGACGCCCCGCCGCCACCAGACAGGTCTTCACCGACGAACTGATGGGCGAGATCGACGACATCGCGGCGCGCCTGGACCCGACAGACGTCGAGGCGGCTCGAACCGACGCGCTCACGGTCTTCGGGCTGATCGTCGGCACCCTGCAGCTCGCCAGGGCACTGACCGACCGCGACCTGTCCGATCAGCTCCTCGCCCGGGGCGTGGAGACCGCCCTGAAGCTGCTCGACGACCGGGCATGACCGCGTCCGCGCGCGAAACAGCGAGATCATCCGGAATGCCGAACTCACAGCCCACGCGAAACCGCTGACGTAGCGCCTCCGCGCCGACCGACGCGCACCCCATCAAGCGTCCCGGACCGACCTTTATGAGGAGCGGGGCGCCGCCGATCGGGGCAGGTTCTGGCCGGACGAGGTGACCGCCGACGTGGCGGCCTCGGCGAGGGCCGCCAGGAGGGCGGCGGTGGCGGGCGGGTCGGGCGGTTCGCCGTAGGTCGCGGCGTAGATGTGCCGCTCCGCGCCGGGCAGTTCGGTCGCGACGACGCCCTCGATGCGGTGGGCACGCAGGGCCAGACCGGTCTGGGTCGCCAACCCGAGCCCGGCGGCAACCAACGCCTGCATCACAACCATGTCATCGGAGCTGTAACCGATCCGCGGATCGAACCCGGCGTCGCCGCACATCGACAGCAGGTGGCTGCGGCATCGCTCGCAGCCGGCGATCCACGTCGCGTCGCGCAGGTCGGCCAGCCCGCGCTCGCGACGCAGCGACAGCAGGTAGACCGGATCGTCGAGCAGGTGATGAAGGCGCACCCCGGCCGGCTCGGGCTCGGTCTCGTCGTAGCGGAAGATGACCGCGACCTCGACCTTGCCGGTACGCAGCAACTCGATCGCTTCGGGCGGATGCGTGTCGGTCAGGCTGACCTCCAGGCCCGGATGCCTGCCCGCCAGCGCCGCCACCGCCGCTGGCACGAGCGACCCGATCGCTGAGGCGAAGCCGGCCAGGCGCACGCGGCCGGCGGTCAGCCCCACGTGGGCGGACAGCTCCGCACCGGCGGCATCGATCCGCCCGATGATCTCGGCGGCGCGGTCGGCCAGCAGCTGCCCGGCCGCGGTGAGCCGGATCCCGCGGCCGACCCGCTGCACAAGCTGCGCGCCGGTCTCTGACTCGAGCCGGCCAAGGTGGTGGGTGACCGACGGCTGGGAGTAATGCAGCTCCTTCGCCGCCGCGGTGACCGATCCATGGCGCGCGACGGCGTCGATCACGCGCAGCCGGTTGACGTCCAGCATGCATCAACTCTATCTATGAGTCAGCACGAAAGTTGGCATTGGACGTATGAGGCGATCGAGCGCAAGCTGAAGGCATGACCGCGACCCAGATCCGCCCCGCCGGCCGACTGAGCCCACTCGTCGCCGGTATCCGCATCGCCGTAGAGAGCCATGCCGGCTGGGCCGAGACCGCGCAGCTCGTCGCCGACCAGCTGCGCCGGCACCTACCCACCCCGGACGTGCTGACCGCCGCGCAGCGCCTCGGCTCCCCGGAGGGCTACCGCAGCCACACGCTGGACGTCGAGCCCGACGGATCGTTCTCGATCGTCGCGCTCGTCTGGCGGCCCGGCCAGCTCACGCGCATCCACGACCACGTCACGTGGTGCGTCTTCGGCGTCATCCAGGGCGTCGAGCACGAGGAGCTGTTCGACGCCGACCTCAACCTGATCGGCCAAAGCGACAACCATGTCGGCGACGTCAGCGGCTTCGCGCCCCCCGGCGACATCCACCGCGTCCACAACACGGCCGACACGACCGCGATCTCGATCCACATCTACGGAACGGACGTGACGCGCATCGGCTCCAGCGCCCGGCGCTACTACGACTGAGCCTGACCCCGACTACCCGAAGGAGCAACAGCCCATGTCACTCGCCCGCGTCCACAACTTCGCCATCTCACTCGACGGCTTCGGCACCGGTGAGGGCCAAAGCGCCGACCTCCATTTCGGTCACGCGGGGCAAAGGCTGCACGAATGGATGTTCGCCACCACGTGGTGGCGCGAGCGCGGCGAGCCGAGTGGTGGTGGCGGCGGTGTCGACGACGCCTTCGCGCAGTGGCATGGTCCGGGGATCGGCGCCGAGATCATGGGGGCCGGGAAGTTCGGCCACCCCGGATGGCACGAAGACCCGGAGTGGAAGGGCGCGTGGGGTCCCAACCCGCCGTTCCACAGACCGGTCTTCGTCCTCACCCATCACACGCGCCCGTCGATCGAGATGGAGGGCGGCACGACGTTCCACTTCCTCGACGCGTCGCCTGCCGAGGCGCTCGCGACCGCCCGCGAGGCTGCGGACGGCAAGGACGTACGCATCGGCGGAGGTCCCACCGTGATCCGCGACTTCCTTGCTGCCGGACTCGTCGACCACATGCACACCGTGGTGGTCCCGATCCTGCTCGGCCGGGGCGTGCGTCTCTGGGACGGACTGGAGGGTCTCGAAAAGGACTACAAGGTCGAGGTCACCTCCTCGCCCAGCGGAGTCACGCATTGGACATTCACCCGTGCGGGCGTCTGACCCGCCTCGACCGAGAACCCAGGGCGCGGGCGCTCGATTCCGCGTGCTCCCGTCCGCCGTCCATCTCGAGCGCGAGCGTCGGGTGGCCGGACGTCCGCTTCGACGATTGTGCTGGTCGGACGGGCAATCCCGCGACGGATCATCGAGCATCGGTCGCTGGTTACTGGGGTCAGCCCCCGCGGGCGTCGGCCCGCAGGGGCTGACCCGGTCCGACGGCATCCAGCCGTTCAGTGCGAGTAGGTGGCCGCGAGCGCGTCCTGGGCCGCGTCCTCGCGGTCCTGCGCGGCGCGGTACACGGCGTAGTCGGGGGCGGCGCCGGACGCGAGCCAGGCGCGATACGCGTGCTCGGCCTCCTCGTGCGCGTCGCTCCAGGCGTCGTAGAGCGCGTTGAAGTCCGGACCGAGCGAGGCCGCGCGCCGCAGGACGAGCTCGCGCGTGTCGGCGACCTGATCGAGAAGGGCTTTCAGCTCGGTCGTGCTCATCTGACCCCTACTACGAAGCAGCGCACGGATCGGTTGCATCGGTCGTGCCCCGCGCGCACCGGTTTGATGCGCTGCGGCGCCCGGCTTCATGCAGCGCTAACGCTGCCGCGCGCGGCGCTCGCGCACGCGGCCGACCACGATCATCACCACGATCAGGACGAGCGGCGCGAGGTAGGCGATCTGCGCGATCCAATGGCCGGCGTGTGCGAAGAGCGGCATCGTCACTCGTTCGAGGCCGACAGCAGCCACAGGCCCAAGCACGTGAAGCAGACCATCAGCACCAGCATGACGAGCTGTGAGCGGGTGGCGTCGCGATGGCTGCCGTAGATCACCAGCGCGCGGTCGTGCGCGAGCACGAGCGCCGCGACGTGGCCGATCACGAGCGCCGCGACCTGCACGTACCAGATAGCGGTAGCGCTCACGACCCCGTAGTCGATCGTCGCGCCGGCGCCGCCGAACAGGTCGGAGCCATCGCCCAGCGGATCGGACGCGAGCCGCCAGAGGTCCTGGGCCTGGTACGCGATCAGCGAGAAGTAGTGGGCGACGACGTAGGCGGCCAGGATCGGGGTCAGCGAGAACACGAGGCGCCGCCAGGGGCGCTCGCCGTTCACGCGTGGCATGCCCGCGGCCGCGACGGTCCAGATCAGCGACACGAACGCGACGCCGGCGAACAGACCGACGACGAAGCCCGCCTCGAGCGCGCGCTCGGGCCCGAACCCGAGGTCGCGGAAGAACGTCTGCAGGTCCGGCAGCACGTCGTTGAACAGCGGTCCCTCGCTCGCGCCGTCGAACGCGGTGATGCCGATCCCGGCGAGCAGCACCGCGGCTGTTCCCGGCCGTCCTTCGACCCGCCCGGCGCCGACGAACGGCGGGCGCGCGTACAGCACGCCGTCGCGGCGCGTGAGCGGCGCGAGCGACGCGAACAGCCCGAAGTAGACGCCGAACGCGTCGGCGTTGCGCGACCACGCCTCGACCCCGTAAAGGCTCATCCCCACGAGCATCACGACCACGTACGCGAGCATCAGCACCGCAAGCGGCGCCGGCTCGCGCGCGGTCGCCCAGCAGAGCTCGCAGATGCCGAAGCCGACGATCCCCGCCGCGGCCGGCCAGCGGCCGAGCCGCTCGGGATATTCGAGCGGCGCCGGCAGCTCGTCGCCGCCGAACCGTCGCGCGACCCAGCCGGCGGCGCGCCCGATCGCGAGCCAGGGGCTGATCACTCGCCACACGTCGCCGAGCAGCAGCGACGCGAACGGCACGCCGACCCAGAACACGACGTAGACCATCGTCGGCGCGAGGTTGTCGCGCTGGTTCTCGGTTCCGGCGAGACCGGCGTACGCGGTCACCAGGAGCACGAACACGCCGAGCGCGCCGAGCACCATGTCGGCCGCGACCGGCAGCCGCACCAGCCGGCGTTCGCGCCACTCCTGCAGCCGCGGCGTCGACCACAGCGAGGCGAGCGCCGCGAACGACACGACGAGCACGCCGGCCGCCGCCGCCGCGAACACCTCCTCGGGGATCGGCAGGTCGGCCCGGCCGACGATCCCGTGGGCGAAGACGAGCACGGCGCGGGAGTCTAGAAACAGCGAGGGCCCCGACGATGCGGGGCCCTCGTGGAACTGCGTCAGCGCGTTGGCGCTACTTCTTGCACTTGACCTTGACCTCGCGGGCTCTCGCGCCGGCACGGCCGGGGTTCCGTCGACGCGGGTCGCGAACGTGAGCTTGCTGCCGACCTGCCAGCCGCCCTTCGGGCAGCTCGTGCTGGAGACGATGTAGTTCTTCTTGGCCTTGCCCGAGAACGTCTGCGTCGATGCCAACGAGCGTGGCGTCGAGGCCGCCCGGCTGACGCAGCTCGGTCGGGATCGCGATCGAGAGCTTGCGGCCCTTGTTCGTGATCTTGCCGTGCATGACGGACTGGACGCCGCCGCCCTGCTGCGAGAGGTAGAACGCGATCGTGCTGCTGTTCTCGACGAACGGATAGACGTCGAAGTTCAGCGGCGCGTTCAGCAGGACCGACGAGCGCGTTGGCGGTGCCCTTCGGACCGGCCTTCGAGCCGGACGGGCAGGCGCCGACGCCCTCGGCGACCAGATCGTCGACGTTGCACTTCTTGAAGCCCTTGGTCCGCGAACTTCAGGCCGTTCGGCAGCAGCACGTCGATCGTGCCGACGGTCGTACCCGGCAGATCGACCTTGGTGTTGAAGCCGAGCTTCACGTTCGTCGGCTTGTTCTTCGTGCCGGCGTTCGTCGGCGACGCCTTGACCGTGAGCGAGGCCTGGTCATCGTTAGGATCAGCGATCGCGGTCGTGGCGACAGCGAGGGTGGCGGTCGCCGCGACAGCGACCAGGACAAGCTTGCGCAAGGGAGTGTTCTCCTCTTCTACAGGTGGACAGGGGCGCGCCCCATCAGCACGCCCGCAACTGGCGAATACAACACCGCGAAGCGCAGAAGTTGCGCCGATTACTGCAAATTTACCCGTGCTAGCTTCGACGCTGCATGCGCGCCCCGGAGCACGCCATCCCCGCCCCGCCGTTCCCGGGCGGGCTCACCTGGCTGAACGTCGCGCCGCTGCGGATGGACAAGCAGCGCGGCCGACCGGTGCTGGTGGAGTTCTGGGACTTCTGCCGGGTCAACTCTCTACGAACGCTGCCGTACCTGAAGGCGTGGCACGAGCGCTATGCGGGCGGCGGGCTGCGTGTGATCGGGATCCACACCGGCGGCTTCCTGCCCGCGCGCGAGACATCGAACGCGGTCGCCGCGGTCGAGCGGCTCGGGATCGAGTACCCGGTCGTGATCGACGAGCGGCTCGAGCTGTGGGACTTCTACGGCAACGAGGGCTGGCCGGCGCGCTACCTGTGGGATCAGCGCGGCGCGCTCTACTCGCTCCACTACGGCGAGGGCGCATACGCCGAGACCGAGCGCGAGATCCAGGCGCTGCTCGGCGTCGAGCGCGAGCTCGTCCACCCGCTGCGGCCCGAGGACGACGAGGGGATCCTGCTGCCCGCGCAGACGGAGGACCAGCCGGGCGCCTACTCGGGGCCATACGAGGCCGGCGGCGTATGGGCGGTGCTGGAGGGCGAGGGCGAGGTCGTCGCCGGCGAGCGGGCGCTCGCGGTCGCGCACCCCGGCTGCTATCCGCTGATCGAGCACCCGCACCACACGGCCGGCGTGCTCGACCTCAGGATCGGCGCGGGCGTGACCTGCCACGCCACCTGCTTCACGCCGGGGATTGCTCCGCCGTCCGCAGCTCCGCGTGACCGCGGTCGCCGAGCAGGCGGATGAGCCGCGGCGGGCCGTCGTCCTCCACGACTACGGCGGTGCCCGGCCAGTAGGGCGACGCGTTCGGCTCGGCCGACAGGAAGTGCGGCTGGTAGACCCACGAGCCGCAGTTGAGGATCCGGGTGCGGGCCTCGGTGGTCCACTCACCAATGTCGTCGGCGGGCCACGGGCCCGAGCGGTGCGTATGCCCGAAGATCACGTGCGGCGCCGTGACGTCGAGCCGGCGCAGCACCTCGCGGATGCCGCGCAGGCCGCCGCGCCGCAGCGCTGCGCCCGAGAGGTCGCGGTCGACAGGTCCGAGGCCGAGCGCGTTGATCACCGAGACGGCACCCACGTACGCGCCCCCGAACACGGCCGCGCGCACCGGATGGCGCGCCCTCCCCTCACCGGCCAGGGTCACCCACGCGCGCGCGGAGGCGCCCGCCCCCGCGCTGACCGCGGCGTGGTCCGAGCGCTGCGTGAGCTGGTGCAGGAACGCGTAGAGCGGCGCGAGCGCGGCCTCGTAGTCGTCCGGCCGCGCGCCCTCCTCGGGCAGCCGCACGACCCAGCGCGCCATCGCGCCCGCGGCGAGCCGCTCGAACGTAGGGACGGTCGAGTGCAGGTCGACGTAGTGCCCGTGCAGCGCGTAGACGTCGTCGCGCAGCCAGACGCCGGGGTAGGCGATCCGAAGCCGCGCGGGCGCGGCCAACTCCGCCAGGCGCACCGCGAGCGGACCGGCCTGCGCGGGCTCGATCGGCTCGGCCAGCCCGAGAAATCCGGACGCCTCGGACTGCAGCCGCCCGTCGATCCAGCCCGCGACGAGCCCGTGGTCGTGGTTGCCGGCGAGCACGAGCAGCTCCTTGTCCGCGCCGAGCGCCGCGCCGGCCTCGGCGAAGAACGGACCGGCGAGCTCGGCGGCGTCGCGGTGCGCAGCCTCGCGCAGCTCCAGGCCGTCGCCGAGGATCACGAGCCGGTCGACGTCGGCGAGCGCCTCGATCAGCGGGGCGCGCAGATCGGGCCGGCGCAGCAGGTCCTTGCCGTTCGCCGCGCCGATGTGCAGGTCGGAGATGACGAGCGTCCGCACCCCATTAGTGTGCCCGGCGATGGCGCCGCTTGACGGCATCCTCGTCGCGGACTTCTCGCGCGTGCTCGCCGGCCCGCTGGCGGCGATGCTGCTCGGCGACCTGGGCGCCGACGTGATCAAGGTCGAGCGGCCCGACGGCGGCGACGACACGCGCCACTGGGGACCGCCGTGGCGCGACTCCGACGCGACCTACTACCTCGGGCTCAACCGCAACAAGCGCTCGCTCGCGCTCGACCTCGGCGACGCCGGGGACGTCGAGCTCGCGCGCCGGCTGGCCGGTCGTGCCGACGTCCTGATCGAGTCGTTCCGGCCCGGGCTGATGGCGCGCTGGGGACTGGACGGCGAGACGCTGCGCGCCGCCAACCCGCGCCTGGTCACCTGCTCGGTGACCGCGTTCGGCACCGGCGAGGAGGCGCGCGCGCTGCCCGGCTACGACTTCCTCGCCCAGGCGATGGGCGGGCTGATGAGCGTGACCGGCGAGCCGGACGGGCGGCCGCTGAAGGTGGGCGCGGCCGTCGTCGACCTCGTCTGCGGACTGCTCGCCGTGATCGGGATCCAGGCGGCGCTAGCCGAGCGCGAGCGGACCGGCAGCGGCCGCCACGTCGAGGTGTCGCTGATGGACGCCGCGCTGCTGTCGCTGCTCAACCAGGGCTCCGCCTGGGTGCTCGGCGGCGTCGTCCCGCATCGGCGCGGCAACCGCCATCCGAGCATCACGCCGTACGAGACGTTCGACGCCGCCGACCGCCCGATCGCCGTGGCGGTCGGCAACGACAGGCTGTTCGCGCGGCTGTGCGACGCGCTGGGGCTGCCCGAGCTGACGACCGACGAGCGCTTCGCCACCAACAGCGCGCGCGTCGCGCACGCCGACGAGCTGGCCGAGCGGATCGAGGCCGTGCTGCGCACGCGGCCGGCGGACGATTGGGTCGCCGCACTGCGCGCCGCCGCGGTGCCCGCCGGGCCGATCAACGATGTCGCCGAGGCGTTCGCGCTCGCCGAGTCGCTCGGGATGGAGCCGATCGCCGACGCCGGCGGCTACCGACTCCCGACGCCGCCGCTGCGCCTCGACGGCGAGCGCCCCCCGATCCGCCGCCCGCCGCCGCGGCTGGACGAGCACGGCGACGAGCTCAGGGCGTGGCTGCGGCCTGGCGGATGACCTTCGGCAGCATGAAGCGCACGTCCTCGCGCAGCACCTCGAACTCGGAGACGTCCTGGGTCCCGCGCGCGCGGAAGAAGTCGACCAGCCGCGTCACGAGCTCCTCCGGCGCGCTTGCGCCCGACGAGATGCCGACGACGCGTACGCCCTCGAGCCACTCCTCGCGCACCTCGCCCTCGTTGTCGATCAGGTGCGATGCCGCCCCGTGGTCGCGCGCCACGTCGACCAATCGGTTGGAGTTCGAAGAGTTCTTCGAGCCGATCACGAGCACGAGGTCGCACTGGTCGGCCATCTGCTTGACGGCGAGCTGGCGGTTGGTCGTCGCGTAACAGATGTCGTCGGTGCGCGGTCCGGTGATCGCCGGGAACTTCTCGCGCAGGCGCGTGATGATCAACGCGGTCTCGTCGACCGACAGGGTCGTCTGCGTCAGGTAGGCGATCCGCGACGGATCCTCGACCTCGAGCGCGTCGACGTCGGCCTCGCTCTCGACCAGCACGATCGAGCCGGGCACCTCGCCCATCGTGCCCTCGACCTCTTCGTGGCCGGCATGGCCTACCAGCACGATCGTGTAGCCGTCGGCGGCGAACTTGACCGCCTCGCGGTGCACCTTGGTCACGAGCGGGCAGGTCGCGTCGATCGTGCGCAGGCCGCGCTCCGCCGCCTCGGCGTGCACCGCGGGCGAGACGCCATGGGCGGAGAACACGGTCAGGGCGCCGTCCGGGATCGTGTCGCTGAGCTCGTCGACGAAGATCGCGCCGCGCGCGGCCAGTTCCTCGACCACATGCTTGTTGTGGACGATCTCCTTGCGCACGTAGACGGGCGGACCGTGCAGCTCGAGCGCGCGCTCGACCGTCTGCACGGCGCGGTCAACGCCGGCGCAGTAGCCGCGCGGGGCGGCGAGCAGGAGCTTCTCCGGGGCGGCGCTCACGGTCTGCTGAGTGTACGAACGAGCTGCACCACCGTCTCGCCGGTCTGGTCGAGCGAGCGCTCGTTGACGGCGGACATGTCGTCGCACGGCTTGTGCCAGCACTCGTACGGCCACTGGATGAGGTCGATCGCCGGCACTCCCTGCACCAGGAACGGCGTGTGGTCGTCGGTGACCGCTCTGCCGGTGCCGGGCGGGAACGCGGACGCCGCGCCGACGGCATTGGCGGCGCGCCGCAGCCGGCCCCACAGGATCGGGTCCGACGACGCCTCGCGCTGGATGCGCATGCCGTTGCCGGCGACGAAGTCGAGCAGGATCAGCGAGCGGACGTCGCCGCGATGGCGCGCGGCGTACGCCTTGGAGCCGCGGATGCCGGTGGCGACGAACGGGCGCGAATCGTCGGTCGCCTCCTCGCCGTCGAACAGCACAAAGCGCAGCGCGGGCGCGCGCCGCGGGCGGTCCGACGCCCGCAGCACCCGAGCGATCTCCATCACGGCCGCGGTGCCGGCCGCGCCGTCGTTCGCGCCGACGAAGTTCGGGATGTCCTTGGAGTCGTAGTGCGCGGCGATCACGATCGGCGGCTTGGCGCCGGGCAGCCGTCCGACGACGTTGCGCAGCCCCGGATGCCCTGGAACGCGCTCGAAGCGCCCGCCCGGGAGCTCGCGGCGGAGCCGCTCGGCGAGCCCGCGGAGCGTGTCCGAGCCGGCCGGACGTGGGCCGAGCTGGACCTGGCGCTCCAGCTCGGCGAACGCGCGCGCCGAGTCGAACCGGTCCACCGCCGCGCTCGCCGCACGAACCCGCGGATCCGGCTCGTCGTCCCCGCCGCGCGCCAGCGCGACGACGGCGACGACCGCACCTGCGAGCAGCGCCGCGGCGAGTCCGGCGATCAGTGCAGTTCGCCGCACCATCCTTGTCCTAGGGTGACACGTGATGACCGTGCTCGCCGTCGCCGCCGCGAGCTGGTGTAGCCCACGCGGTGCCGGCGCTATAGGCTGGGACAGGGATCTGGAACGAGGAGGAACGCACATGGCGCAGGAGCACGGAGACCGGCTGACCGCGGTCGATGCGTCCTTCATCGCGCAGGAGGGACCCAATGCCCACATGCACGTGGGCGCGGTGATGATCTTCGAAGGCCCGGCGCCCGACTACGAGGACCTGGCCGACCACGTGCGCTCGCGGCTGCACCTCGTCCCGCGCTTCCGCCAGAAGCTCGCCTTCCCGCCGATCGAGACGGGCCGCCCGCTGTGGGTCGACGACCCGAACTTCAACCTCGAGTACCACGTGCGCGACACCGCGCTGCCCGCACCCGGCTCGGAGGCGCAGCTGCGCGCGCTCGCCGCCCGCGTGCACTCGCAGGCGCTCGACCGCTCCAAGCCGCTGTGGGAGATGTGGCTCGTCCACGGGCTGGACGGCAACCGCTTCGCGCTGATCACCAAGACCCATCACGCGCTCGTCGACGGCGTCTCGGGCGTCGACCTGGCGACGGTCCTGTTCGATCTCACGCCGGTCCCGGAGGAGATCGAGCACCCGGAGGAGCCGTGGCACCCGCGGCCGACGCCGAGCGCGCTCGACATGGCCGCACGCGGGGTGCGCGGACTGGTCGCGCTGCCGTTCGACGCAGCCGCGCGCGCGCTCGACGCCGTCACCCATCCCGCCACGGCGCTGCACGTCACGCGCGAGGCGCTCGAGGGGCTCGGCGAGGTCGTCTGGGCCGGGCTGAACCCAGCGCCCGAGACGCCGCTCAACGTCGAGATCGGACCGCACCGCCGGCTCGTCTGGGTGCGGCACGAGCTGAGCGATTTCAAGCGGGTCAAGGACGCGCTCGGCGGCACCGTCAACGACGTGGTGCTCGCGACCGTCGCGGGCGCGCTGCAGAAGTGGCTGCGCTCGCGCGGGGTCCGCACCGAAGGGCTCGAGCTGCGCGCGCTCGTGCCGGTCTCGATCCGCCCGCGCGACAGCCGCCACGAGCTCGGCAACCAGCTGGCCGCGATGCGCGGGCCGCTGCCGGTCTACGTCGAGGACCCGGTCGCGCGGCTGCAGGTCGTGCGCCACGCGATGGACGGGCTGAAGGAGTCCAAGCAGGCGCTCGGCGCCGAAGTGCTCTCCGGCATGCAGGCGCTCGCGCCGCCGACGATCTTCGCCCAGGCGTCACGGCTGAACTTCTCCACCCGCCTGTTCAACCTGCTCGTCACCAACGTGCCGGGACCCCAGTTCCCGCTCTACGTACTCGGGCGCGAGCTCAAAGACCTGTTCCCGGTCGCGTTCCTGCCGACCAAGCACGCGCTCGCCGTCGCGATCATGAGCTACGACGGCGGGATGGACTTCGGCCTGCTCGGCGACTACGACGCGATGCCGGACTTGGACCGGCTCGGCGAGATGCTGTCCGAGAGCCTCGACGAGCTGCTGGATGCGGCGGCGGACGCGAGCGGTCCGCCCAAGACGAACGGGAAGGTCAGTAACCGAGCGCGAACTTCGCGTCCTCGGACATCTTCTCCGGCGACCACGGAGGCGTGAACACCATCGTCGGCAGCACCTGCTCGACGCCGGGCAGCTCGCCCACGAACTCGACCATCTGCTCCGTGACCTGTGGGCCGATCGGGCACGCCGGCGTGGTCAGCGTGAACGTGATGCCGACGGTCCCGCCGTCGATCTCGACGCCGTAGACCAGGCCCAGCTCGACGAAGTCGAGGCCCAGCTCGGGATCGATTACGTTGGACAGAGCGTCGAGAACATCGTCGTGATCGACCATTTGCTTGAGTCTAGCCACCGATTTGTCTAGGTTCCCCGCCTATCGTCTCGTTCGACGAACAGCTCGGGGTCCTGCGCGTCACGGGGGATGAGGACCGGTCCACCAGTGGTAGCCGTCGGCGACCCATCTCGGCGGCCCTGAAGGCGACGCGCGACGTGATCGTCGACCTCTCGGAACTGCACTTCGCCGATCCCTCGCTGATGGTGGACCTTGCCTGTCTGGCGCAGCGGCTGCGCGCGCACGGGATGACGCTCTCGCTGCGGCATCCGCAGCCGCACATCCGGACGCTGATCGAGCTCGTCGGCCTGCACCGCCTGCCGTCGGTGCTGGTGATCGTGCCGCAGCCGGTGCCCGTGCGCGCGTAGCGCACCGGCGGGTTAGCCGAGCTTGACCTCTGCCGCGTAGCCTGGTGCGCGATGCGATTTCTGCTCGTAGCACTCTTCATCCTCGTCCCGATCGCCGAGCTCGCGGTGATCATCCAGGTCGGCGAGACGATCGGCGTGTGGTGGACGATCGCGCTGCTGATCGCCGACTCGATCCTCGGATCGCTGCTGATGCGCTCGCAGGGCCGGGCGGCGTGGCGCCGGTTCAACCAGGCGCTGGGCGCCGGCCGCGTGCCGGCCCGCGAAGTGGCCGACGGCGTGCTCGTGATCTTCGGTGGCGCGCTGCTGCTGACGCCGGGCTTCATCACCGACATCGTCGGCCTGCTCTTCCTGCTCCCGCCCACGCGCGCGGTGATCCGGCGCGTGTTCCTGCGCCAGACGCTCAAGCGCATCACGATCTCGATGGCCGGCGTGCAGGTGCCGCGCGACGCGCGCCGCGCGGACGACGTCGAGGGCAGCGCGGTCGATGTCGACCCGCGGCGGCCCGGCGGGCGCCCGGGGCTCGAGGCGTGACGGCGGTCACCGCCGCCGACGAGGCCGTCCGGGCAGCCGCCGCCGACAGCGTCACGTTCGCGTTCGGCGACGCCGACGCGCAGCTCTACGGCCTTGTTCGGCTCGGGCTGGCGCGCGGGGAGGGCAGCGCGCTCGCGCTGCTGTTCTCCGGCATCGAGCCGGTGGCGGCGCTCGCCGAGGGCGGGCTGCCCGTAGCGGACGCCGACTGGCAGGCGCTCGAGCTGCGCGGCGTCAGGGCCACGATCGAGGCGCCGCTCGAGCGCTGGACGGTGAGCTTCGACGCGCCCGACGGCCAGGGCTTCGAGCTCGAGTTCGAGGCGGTCGGCGCGGCCGCGGCGACGCCGCCGCTTGGCGGAATGTCGGGCTACGAGCAGCCGTGCCGCGTGCGCGGCATCGTGCGGGCGGGCGGGACCGTGCGCGCGGTCGATGCGCTCGGGCAGCGCGGGCGCGCATGGGGCGACGCCGACTGGGAGCGGATCGAGCTGGCCCGCACGGTCGCGGCGTGGACCGAGGACGCGTCGGCCGCGTTCACGGCCGTCCGGCCGGCAGGCGCCGCGCACCACGCCGAGGAGGCGACGTGGGCGGCGGTCTGGGAGCCCGAGCGCCTGGTCGAGATCGAGGACGCCCGCCTCTCCACGACCTACGACGCGGACGGCCATACGCGCCGGGCCGGGCTCGAGCTGTGGCCCGCCGGCGACGGCGCGTGGGCGCGCCGCGGCGCCGGCGAGGTGCTGTGCGGCTCCTCGCTCGACCTCGGCGCGCTGCGGCTCGACTGCGCGTTCTTCCGCTGGCACCTCGAGGGCCACGCCGGCGTCGGCCGCTACGACATCGTCCGCCGGGCCGCGTGATCCGCGCGGTCGTCTCGGACTTCGGCGGGGTGCTCACCGCGCCGCTGATGCTCGGCTTCTCGCGCATCCAGAGCCACACCGGCGTGCCGCCGCAGGCGTTCGGCGAGGCGCTGTCGCGAGCCACAGCGGCGGACGGGCGCAACCCGCTTTTCGAGCTCGAGGTCGGCGCGATCAGCGAGGCCCGGTTCCTCGCGCGGCTCGAGCGAGAGCTGACCGCGATCCTCGAGCGGCCGGTGAGCCTGCACGGGTTCGGTGAGCGCTTCATGGCGGAGCTGCAGCCCAACCAGGCGTTGTTCGCGTATTACCGCCGGCTGCACGAACGCGGCGTGCGTTTCGCGATGCTGACCAACAACGTC
This sequence comes from uncultured Solirubrobacteraceae bacterium, assembly GCA_963835735.1. Lineage (GTDB taxonomy): Bacteria > Actinomycetota > Thermoleophilia > Solirubrobacterales > Solirubrobacteraceae > DASQMT01. The sequence continues at coordinate 574,278 of CAWIGP010000007.1, read as the reverse complement.
CGCGAATGGGAGCCGCTGTGGCGCGCGAAGCTGCCCATCGACGAGATCTTCGAGACCGTCGTGGACTCCGCGTTCGTCGGCATGCGCAAGCCCGACCCGGCGATCTACGCGCTCGTGCTCGAGCGGCTCGCGCTGCCGGCGGCCGACTGCGTGTTCGTCGACGACCTCGAGGTCAACGTCGATGCGGCGCGGGCGCTCGGCTTCGCGGTCGTGCACCACCGCGAGACCGAAACGACGATCGCCGAGCTCGACGCGCTGCTGGCTCCAGTCGAGATCAGGCTCGAGCGCGCCGGCGACGAGCCGGCGATCGCCCGCGTGCACGCGGCGGCGTTCCCGCCCGACGATCCGGCGACGACGCTGACCGACGAGTTGCGCGCCGCCGGCGACCTTGTCCCGGAGCTGTGCTTCGTCGCGCTGCGTGACGGCAAGCTGATCGGCCACGTCGCGATCAGCCGCGCGAAGCTCGACGGCGCCGGCGCGCTCGCGCTCGGGCCGATCGGAGTGCTGCCGGAGCACCAGCATGCGGGCGTCGGGGCGGCGCTGATGCGCGCGACGCTGGACGCCGCGAGCGCGACCGACTGGCCGCTGATCGCGCTGGTCGGGCACGCCGACTACTACCCGCGGTTCGGCTTCGAGCCGGCGGAGCCGCTCGGGGTCCTGCCGCCGTTCGAGGTCGAGCCTCGGTACTGGATGGCCTACCGCCTACCCGGCTACCGGCCGGAGCTCCGCGGCGTGTTCCGCTTCGCCGGCGCGTTCCCCGGCGAGCCCTGAGCGGCGCGGCCCGTCGGCCGACGCGAACGCCAGCGCGCGCTGCATGTTGCCGCGGTTGCCGCGGTCGATCGCGCGGCGCAGCCGGCGCTCGTCGCGCGGGCGCAGCCGGACGGTGCCCGCCTCGATCCCGTCGCTGTACGTGGGGTCGACGACGACCGCCGGGAAGCCGGCGAGGTGCAGCGCGCGGGTTAGCGTGTCGGGCGAGAAGAACTTCAGGTGGTTGGGCGTGAAGCCGCCCCAGCGGTCGCCCTGCGCCTTGAGCAGCAGCGAGTTCGCGTTGACCGTGAGGATCAGCAGGATGCCGTCGGGGGCGAGCAGGCGGCGCAGCATCTTCAGGTCGGCGATCGGCTCGGCCAGGTGGGCCATGACCGACCACAGCGTGATCACGTCGAAGCCGCCGGCAGCGATCTCCGGCACCTCGAGCGGCGAGCCGACGTAGGAGTTGCTCCCGCCCGGGCGGTCGTGCGCCAGCTTCACGGCGGCCGGTGACAGGTCGACGCCGTAGCCGTCGAAGCCGCGCTCGTGCGCGAGCTCGAGGAACAGGCCGTGGCCTGAGCCGAAGTCCAGCAGGCGCCGCCCGCGGCCGTCGGCGAAGACCGGGTGGAAGGCGTCGAGGACGAGCCGGTAGCGGCGCTGCCGCTTGCGCTCGTACTTGCCGGCCAGGAAGCGGCCGTAGCCGGCACCCGCGTAGAGCTCGCCGAGGCGCGCCGGCTGGATGCCGGGGTTGCGGTAGAGGAAGCCGCACGTCGGGCAGCGGACGACGTGGTACGTCCACGGCTTGCGCTCGCCGCGGGGGGTGAACAGGGGCTGGACGCGGCGCTCGCCGCACAGGTCGCAGCCGATCACCTCCTCGCGGTCGGCGACGCCGACGCGCGCGGCGTGTTCGTCCGCGGTCATGGTGGCGGCGCGGGCCAGGCGCAGGCGCCAGGTCGCCTCGTGCCATGCCGCGGCGCCGGGGAGCGCGAACGGCCACAGGTAGCGCGGCGGGAGCAAGGATCGCGCGGCTCGGTCCGCGAGCTGTCTGGGGTCGGGCGCCACCGCGGGACCCTTTCACACGTCGGGCGGCGCGATGTCGCGCCGACCGCGCTACCCGGCGCCGAGCGGCCGCCGCAGCCGCGGGAACCACCAGCGCCGCCAGGAGCGGCGCCGGCGCTTCAGTTGTCTGAGCCAAGCCGGTCCCAGCAGTAGAGCTCGAGGCATTCGGCCACCAGCTCCTCGCAGCGGTCGCGCGAGAGCCAGGGCAGCACGGTCTCCAGCGCCTGCTCCTCGGCGACACCCGCGTTGAACGCGTCCTCGCCGCGCAGTCCCGCGGCGATCTTGAGCGCCTCCCGGCGGTTCTCGCCCAGCGCCGCGAACGCGTTGACGAGGAAGTCCTTGTTCGCGATCGGCGTGCCGACCTCCAGCGAGGCGTGCCAGGCCGCGAGCATCGACAGGTCGTGCTCGTCCAGGTCGTCAACGGCCTTGGCGTAGTGCGATGCGAGCTCCTCCTCGGGGATCTCGTCGACCCACGCGCGGACCAGCTCGCCCAACAGCTGCCGGCGGGCCTCGCGCCCGACCGACTCGGCTATGACGCGGATCGCGTCCTGCGGCTCGATGAAGCACAGGGGCATGGGGCGGAAGGTACGGTGCGGGTCGGACAGCACCGGGCGGCGACGGGCGGCCGCTACGAGTCCTGGTATTCCCGACCCGTGAAGCTCGCGCCGACACTCCTCGAGACCGCCCGCATGGTCGGACGGCCGATCGGGCCGCAACACCGCGACGGCCTGATCGCGATGCTCGGCGACCCGCGCGTCGGCGCGACGCTCGGCGGCGTCGCGAGCCCGGCGGACGTCGACCGCCAGATCGCCGCGATGGCCGCGCACTGGGCGGAGCGCGGGTTCGGCTGGTACGCGTTCGGCGATCGGGAGACCGGCGCGCTCGTCGCCCGCGGCGGCCCGCACGCCGCGCACGTGGGCGGCCGCGAGGAGGTGGAGATCGGCTGGACCGTGGTGCCGGCGCGCTGGGGCGAGGGGCTTGCGACCGAGCTCGGCGCGGCGTCGCTGGAGGTCGCGTTCGGTCCGCTCGGGCTGGTCGACGTCGTCTCGTTCACGCTGCCCGGCAACCGCGCGTCGCGCCGCGTGATGGAGAAGCTCGGCTTCGCGTTCGAGCGCGACGTCGCATACGCCGGCATGCCGCACGTGCTCTACCGGCTCGCCAACAGCTCCAGCGCGCGATCGACGTCGCGCTCGGTCGTGTAGAGGTGGCACGAGAGGCGCAGTGCGCCGCCGCGGCCCGCCGCCATCACGCCCGCCGCCCGGAGCTGCTCGGCCGCGTCCGGCGCCGCGTCGGTGACCGACACGATCGCCGAGTCGTACGGCTCCAGCCCGAGCCCGTCGCGCAGCCGTGCCGCGAGACCCACGTCGTGCGCGCGGATCGCCTCGATCCCGATGTCCTCGAGCAGCGCGAGCGCCGGCGCCGCGCCGACCCAGTTCAGCCACGCGGGCGAGAGGTCGAAGCGGCGGGCATCATGCGCGAGACGCAGGGGCGAGCCGTAGTACGAGCTCGGGACGTCCTCGCCCGCGTACCACCCCGCGGCGTGCGGCACGAGCTCCTCGCGCCGCTCCGGCCGGATCGTGAGGTAGGCGGTACCGCGCGGGCTGAGCAGCCACTTGTAGCCCGCGCAGGACGTGTAGTCGAAGCGGGAGCAGTCGATCGGCAGCCAGCCGATCGCCTGCGTCGTGTCGACGAACGTCCGGACGCCGTGGTGCGCGGCGGCGGTGGCGAGCGCGTCGAGGTCGGCGACCCGCCCGTCGGCGCTCTGCACGGCGCTGACCGCGACGAGGTCGTGGCGCGGGTCGAGCGCGTCGGCGATCCGGTCGAGCGGCACGAGCTCGACGCTGACGCCGCGCCGCTCCTGTGCGAGGAACGGGAACAGGACACTGGTGAAGTCGCCCTCGGCGCACAGCACCCGGGCGCCCGGCGGCAGCGCCGCGGCCACCAGGCCGGCGAAGCCCGACACGGCGGCGCCGATCGCGACGTCGGCTGCGCCGACCCCCGTCAGCCGCGCGAACGTCGCCCGCGCCGCGTCGACCGAGCGGTCCCAGCCGTCGAAGCCGGTGCGCCCGTGACGCCAGTCCTCGGCGGCGGCGGAGTACGCCTCGAAGGCCGTCCGAGGCGGCAACCCGTAGGTGGCGGTGTTCAGGTAGACGGTGTCGGGCGAGAAGAGACGCTGCGCGGCAGCGAGCGAGTCGGGCATGGGCGGTATGTAACTCCCGGAGCGCAGGCGGGAGGCTGCCCGGCAGGTGGCTGCGTGGCTCGACACGGTCAGCCGGACGCCGAGCACCGGACTCGATCTCCTGACATCGGCACTCACTGCCAGGATGAGTGCCATGGATGCTGAGACCGTCGAGGTCCGGGCGTCGGGCGGAGTGGTGTGGCGGCGCGCGCCCGGGGGCGCGCTCGAGCTCGTCGTCGTGCACCGGCCGCGCTACGACGACTGGTCGCTGCCGAAGGGCAAGCTCGATCCCGGCGAGAGCTGGGAGGACGCAGCGCTGCGCGAGGTCTACGAGGAAGTGGGGCTGCGCTGCCGGCTCGGTGACGAGCTCGCGACCGTGCGATACCACGACAACAAGGGGCGCAGCAAGGAGGTCCGCTACTGGCTGATGGAGCCGGAGTACGGCGCCACGCCCTTCACGCCGAACGACGAGGTGGACGAGATGCGCTGGGTTGACGTCGAGCAGGCGGCCGCGCTGCTGAGCTATCCGCGTGACGCGGAGCTCGTGCGCACCGCGGCGGGACGCATATGAACCGCGACCGCTTCCCCGGCGTGGCCGGCGGCTGGGCGCGGCTCGACGGGCCGGCCGGGACGCAGATGGTCGACGCGGCGATCGAGGCGATGGACGCGTTCATGCGCTCCGGCGACAACGCGAACCACGGCGGTGCGTTCGCGGCCGCACACGCAACCGACGCGTGCGTCGAGCGGGCGCGCGAAGCGGTCGCCCGGCTGCTCGGCGCCGAGCCCCGCGGGGTCGCGTTCGGGCCGTCGATGACCGCGATGACGATGCGCCTGTCGGCGGCGGTCGGACGGACGCTGGCGCCGGGCGACGAGATCGTCGTCACGCGCCTGGACCACGACGCGAACGTGCGCCCGTGGGTGATCGCCGCCGAGCGCGCCGGCGCGACGGTGCGCTGGGCCGAGCCCGATCGCGAGACGCTCGCGCTGCCGGCGGCGGCAGTCGAGGCGGTGCTGAGCGAGCGCACCCGCTGGGTCGCGGTCACGGCGGCGTCGAACGCGTGCGGCACGGTGCCCGAGCTCGACGGGATCGTCGCCGCCGCGCACGCCGCCGGCGCACGGATCTCGCTCGACGCGGTGGCGGCGGCGCCGCACCGGGCGCTTTCGCTCGCCGAGCTCGGGGCGGACACGCTCGCCTGCTCGGCCTACAAGTGGTACGGCCCTCACGTCGGCATCCTGTGCGCCGCGCCCGAGCTGCTCGAGGAGCTCGTCCCCGACAAGCTCGAGCCGTCGCCCGACGAGGCGCCCGACCGGTTCGAGCTTGGCACGCTCCCGTTCGAGTCGCTCGCCGGCGTGACGGCGGCGGCGGAGTACATGCTCGAAGTCGGCTTCGATGCGATCCGCGCGCACGAGGACGCGCTGCTCGCGCTCGCGCACGACGGGTTGGCGGCAATCGACGGCGTGACGCTCTACGGCGCGCCACCCGATCGCGTGCCGACGCTGATGTTCAACGTGGCGGGCTCGTCGTCCGCCGAGGTCGCGGCGGCGCTCGCCGCGCGCGAGGTCGCCGTGTGGGACGGGAACTACTACGCGTGGGAGCTCGAGCGCTTCCTCGGGCTGGAGCCTTTCGGTGCGGTCCGGGCCGGGTTCGTGCACTACAACGACGAGTCGGACGCCGCGCGCCTGGTCGACGCGGTCGCAGCGGTGGCGGCGCCTTCCTCGGCGCGGGCGCCGGCGTAGCCGGACGGCGGGCATTGAAGGGGCAGGTTCGGCGGGGCGGCGATGCCGACCGTCGTTCCTCACCGGCTATGGCCCGGACCTGACCGACGCTCGGCGGGGCGGCGACGCCGAACGTCGGTGAGCCGGGCGTATACGCGGTGCTGCCCGACGTTCGGCGCCGCGCCGCGTCGTGCTGACGCTGCGGCACCTCGCGCTTCCCCTCAGTGCCCGCCGTACGCGAGCGCCGGACCCTCCGCGCGCGACCGCGCACGCGGCGCGGGCCACTGCATCACCACCACCGCCCCGAGCACCAGCGCGCCACCCACGAGCTGGACGGCCCCCAGCGACTCCCCGAACGCCGCCGCCGCCAGCCCGACCGTGACGACCGGCTCGAGCGTCGAGAGGATCGACGCCGCCGACGGGCCCACGCGCGCGAGCCCCGCGAAGAACGTGAGGATCGCCCCCACCGTGCTGACCAGCGCGATCGCGCCGAACCACAGCCAGGCCTCTCCGCCGAACCCCAGCTCCGGTCCGCCCCGCACGACCGAGGCCAGTGCGAACGTGCACGTCGCACCCGTGCAGACGAGCGCTGCGAGCGCGAGCGGCGGCACGCCCGCGCCGACGCGGTCGCCGGTGAGGATGTAGGCCGTGTAGGCCAGCGCCGCGCCGAACCCCATCGCGGTGGCGAGCGCGTCCACGCTCCCCGACGCCGCACCGGCCAGCACTAGCGCGACTCCCGCCAGCGCGATCCCCAGCGCCGCCACCCGGCGCGCCGACGCCCGCTCGCGGCCCAGGGCGACCGCGCCGATCAGCACCAGCGCCGGATAGACGTAGAGGATCAGCGCGAGCAGCGACGCGTCCATCCGCTCCAGCGCGCCGAAGAACAGGCCGGACTGGGCCGCGTAGCCGATCGCGCCCATCGCCAGCCCGGCGAGCACCGCCCGGCGCGGCAGCCCGCGCAGCGCCCCGCGAGCGCCCGCGATCGCGAGCAGCAGCGCCGCCGCGATCGCGAAGCGCATGAGCAGCAGGTCGCCGACCCCGACGCCCTCGTCGTACGCGAGCTTGCCGAAGATCGCCATCGCCCCGAAGCCGGCGGCCGAGAGCAGGCAGAGGAGCGGACCCACTCCGCCGATCCTCGCAACCGGCATCGTTCACGTCCATCTCACGTTCGTGTACGTAACCGTGAAGCGTGAGTGAATGTCGGGCGCGCCCATCGGAATACGCGGCGCGCCGGGCAGTCCTGAGGGCATGCGCCGCACGAAGACCTGGCTCATCCCGCCGCTGCTGGCGGCCGCGGCGGCACTAGCGCCGACGCCCGCGGACGCCGGCGCCGCGACATACGTCGCCCGGCCTGCGGACGGCGGCCGGATCGCGCTCCGGGTCGACGGCGGTCGGCTGCGCAGCGTCAAGGCGACGCTGCCGTCTCGCTGCGAGAACAACCACGGGGGCAGCTGGGGCGCGCCGCTCGGGATCGACCTGACGGGCGCCGTGGTGCTGCGATCGGGCGCCTTCGGGTTCCAGGGCCAGGCGCCCAGCGAGGTCCGCTACCAGCTCGACGGCCGGCTGCGAGGAGGCGCGATCGCCGGCCGCCTGCGGCTGACCTACCTGGACCTCGACTTCGTCGGAGTCGACGACTCGTACCTCTGCGACACCGGCACCGTGCCATACCGCGCGGTCAAGCGTCGATGAGCCGCGACTAGGACTGGCGGCTCGTCCCGGTCTGCGGCGCGCCGACCACGTCGGCGACGTTGTCCTGCTCGGCATCGGCGCGCATCGCGTGCTCGGCCTTCGTCATGTCGGCGAGCGCGCGCTTGTAGTCGTGCGGCATCACCTTGACGAAGCGCGGGAGCCACGCTTCCCAGTCCTCGAGCACCCGCGCCGCGACCTGCGACAGGGTGCGCAGGTGGTGCTCCTCGACGAGCTCGTGCAGCTCGATGGCGTCGGCCTCGCCGATCTCGTCGAACCCGACCAGCTCCATGTTGCAGCGCGAGGCGAACGTGCCGTCCTCGTCCAGCACGTAAGCGATCCCGCCGCTCATGCCCGCCGCGAAGTTGCGCCCCGTCGGGCCGAGGATCACGATCCGCCCGCCGGTCATGTACTCGCACCCGTGGTCGCCGACACCCTCGACCACCCCGCTGGCGCCGGAGTTGCGCACCGCGAACCGCTCGCCGGCCAGCCCGCGGAAGAACGCTCGCCCGGCGGTCGCCCCGTACAGCACGGTGTTGCCGACGATCACGTTCTCCTCGGCCGCGAAGCCCGCCTCGTCCGGCGGTCGGACCGAGAGCACGCCGCCTGACAGGCCCTTGCCGCTGTAGTCGTTGGCATCGCCGACCAGCGACAGCTCGACGCCGGGCGCCAACCAGGCGCCGAACGACTGCCCGGCCGAGCCGCGCAGCGCGAAGCGGATCGTCTCCGGCGGCAGCCCCGCCGCCCCGTGCACCTTCGCGACCCAGTGGGAGAGCAGCCCGCCGACCGTGCGGTTGACGTTGCGGATGGCGAACTCGCCGGTCACCGGACGCCGGTGATCGATCGCGTCGCGCGCGGCCTCGATCAGGTCCCAATCGAGCGCGCCCGGCAGCGGCGAGAGCTGCGGCCGCACGCGCCGGCGCGGCGCGTCAGGGGGCGCGTCGGGCGCGGCGAGCAACAGCGAGAAGTCGAGGCCGCGCGCCTTCCAGTGCTCGACGGCGGGCGCGGGCTCGAGCAGCTCGGAGTGCCCGACGAGGTCCTGGTAGCGGCGCACGCCGAGCCGCGCCATGATCGAGCGCGCTTCCTCGGCCACGAAGAACAGGTAGCTGACGACGTGCTCGGGCGTGCCCTCGAAGCGCCGCCGCAGCTCGGGATCCTGCGTGGCGATCCCGACCGGGCAGGTGTTCAGGTGGCAGGCGCGCATCATGATGCAGCCCGCCGCGATCAGCGGCGCGGTCGAGAAGCCCACCTCGTCGGCGCCCAGCAGCGCGGCGACGACCACGTCGCGCCCGGTCTTCATCTGCCCGTCGGCCTGCACCCACACGCGCGAGCGCAGGTCGTTGAGCACGAGCGTCTGCTGCGTCTCGGCGAGCCCGATCTCCCACGGGATCCCGCCCGCCTGGATCGAGGACAGCGGCGACGCGCCGGTGCCGCCGTCATGGCCGGAGATCAGGATGTGATCGGCGTTCGCCTTCGCCACACCCGCCGCGACGGTGCCGACGCCGACCTCGGCGACGAGCTTGACCGACACGCGCGCGCCCGGGTTCGCGCAGCGCAGGTCGTAGATCAGCTGCTTGAGGTCCTCGATCGAGTAGATGTCGTGGTGCGGCGGCGGCGAGATCAGGCCGACGCCCGGCGTCGAGGCGCGGATCTTGCCGATGTAACCGTCGACCTTGTGGCCGGGCAGCTGGCCGCCCTCGCCGGGCTTGGCGCCCTGCGCCATCTTGATCTGGATCTCGTCGCAGTTCGTGAGGTAGTGGATCGTCACGCCGAAGCGGCCCGACGCGACCTGCTTGATCGCCGAGCGGCGCGAGTCGCCGTTCGGGTCCGGCGTGTAGCGCGCCGCGTCCTCCCCGCCCTCGCCGGTGTTCGACCTCCCGCCGATCCGGTTCATCGCGATCGCGAGCGTCTCGTGCGCCTCGCGCGACAGTGAGCCGAGCGACATCGCGCCGGTCGAGAAGCGCTTGACGATCTCGCTCGCCGGCTCGACATCGTCGAGCGGGATGCCGCCGTCCTCGCGGAACCTGAAGCCGAGCAGCCCGCGCAGCGACGCGCGCCGCGCCGACGCACCGTTCATCTCGGCGGCCCACTCCTCGTAGGCCGGCCGACTGGCGCCGCGAACCGCGTGCTGCAGCTTGGCGATCGCGTCCGGGCTCCACTGATGGCGCTCGCCGTCGCGCCGCCACGCGTAGATGCCGCCGACCGGGAGCAGCTCCTCGGCTTCGGGATAGGCGCGCCGGTGACGCGTGAGCGTCTCGCGCGCGAGCACGCCCATGCCGATGCCGCCGATCCGCGAGGCGGTACCGGTGAAATGCTTCTCGACCAGCTCGGGCGCCAAGCCGACCGCCTCGAAGATCTGCGCGCCGTTGTAGGACTGGATCGTCGAGATGCCCATCTTCGAGAGCGTCTTGAGCAGCCCCTTGCCGATCGCCTTGACGACGTTGCGCTGCGCCTGCTCGAGCTCGTCCGCCGGAGCCACCTCGGCGAGCGACTCCATCATCAGATACGGGTTGATCGCGGAGGCGCCGTAACCGATCAGCGTCGCAAAGTGGTGGACCTCGCGCGGCTCGCCGGACTCCAGCACGAGCCCGGCCCGCAGCCGCGTGCCCTCGCGCACCAGGTGGTGGTGGACGGCGGCGACCGCCAGCAGCGACGGGATCGCCGCGCGCTGCGGGCCGAGGCCGCGATCGGACAGCACGAGGATGTTCGCGCCGTATGCGATCGCCTCGGCGGCCTCCTCGCAGATCCGCCGCACCGCCCACGTCATGCCCTCCGGGCCGTCCTCCACCCGCCAGGTGATCGGGATCGTGTGCGAGCGGAACACGGAGGAGTCGACGCCGCGCAGCGCCTCGAGCTCGCTGTTGCGCAGGATCGGGTGCGGGATCACGAGCTGGTGGGCGTGGTCCGGGCCCTCGGTGAGCAGGTTGGCCTCCGAGCCGACGCCGGTCCGGATCGACATCACGACCGACTCGCGGATCGGGTCGATCGGCGGGTTGGTGACCTGCGCGAACAGCTGCTTGAAGTAGGAGAACAGTGACGGCGCCTGGTCCGACAGCACCGCGAGCGCGAGATCGTTGCCCATCGAGCCGATCGGCTCCTCGCCCTTGGCGGCCATCGGCGCCAGCAGCACGCGCAGGTCCTCCTGCGTGTAGCCGAACGCGAGCTGGCGCGTGCGCAGCGGCTCCCGCGGCACGCGGCCCTGGCGCTCGGGCAGGTCGGCCAGCCGCACGACGCCCTCCTCGTACCACTCGCCGTATGGGCTCCGCGTCGCGACGCGCTCCTTGACCTCGGCGTCGGGCACGATCCGGCCCTCCGCGAGGTCGACCAGGAACAGCGTGCCCGGCTGCAGGCGGCCCTTGCGCAGCACGTTCGCGGCCGGCTCGTCGAGCACCCCCGACTCGGACGCGAGCACGACCCAGCCGTCCCTCGTCTCCATCCAGCGGCCGGGGCGCAGCCCGTTGCGGTCGAGCGTCGCGCCGATCACCCGCCCGTCGGTGAAGGTGATCGAGGCCGGGCCGTCCCACGGCTCCATCAGGCACGAGTGGAAGGCGTAGAAGGCGCGCAGGTCCTCGGGCAGGTCGTCGCGCTCCTCCCACGCCTGCGGCACCATCATCATCATCGCGTGCGGGAGGCTGCGGCCGGCCAGCACGAGCAGCTCGAGCACGTTGTCGAACGTCGCCGAGTCCGAGCCGTCGGGCCGCACGACCGGAAGCACCTTCTCCAGGTCGGCGCCGAACAGCTCGGACGCGAGCTGCGACTCGCGCGCGCGCATCCAGTTCACGTTGCCGCGCAGCGTGTTGATCTCACCGTTGTGCGCGATGTAGCGGTACGGGTGCGCCAGCTCCCAGCTCGGGAACGTGTTCGTCGAGAAGCGGGAGTGGACCAGCGCAAGCGCCGTCTTCGTGCGCAGGTCCTGCAGGTCGGGGTAGTAGCCCAGCAGCTGCGAGGCCGTGAGCATTCCCTTGTAGACGATCGTGCGGCTGGAGAACGAGGGGATCACCAGGTCGGGGCCGGCGGCCAGCTCGGCCACGCGGCGGATCACGTAGAGCTTGCGCTCGAACGCGTCCTGGTCGCCGGCGAGCTCGGGCGCCGCCGCGACCACGAGCTGCTTGATGTACGGAGCGAACCAGTTGGCGGTGATGCCGACGTAGTCCTTCTCGACCGGTATGTCGCGCCAGGTCACCACGCGCTGGCCCTCGGCCTCGACGGTCTCGGCCAGCAGCCGCTCGAGCTCGTGGCGGCGCTGCTCGTCCTGCGGGAGGAAGCAGACCGCGACGCCGTACTGCCCGGCAGGCGGCAGGTCGGCGCCGATCAGCCCTCGCAGCAGCTCGTCGGGCAGCTGCAGCAGCATCCCCGCGCCGTCGCCGGTGTTCGGGTCCGCGCCCGCCGCGCCGCGGTGCTCGAGGTTCTCGAGGGCGGTGATCGCCCGCTGGACCGTCTCGTGAGTCGGCTCGCCGCTCAGCCGCGCCACGAACGCGACACCGCAGGCATCGTGCTCGTATCCGGGGTCGTACAGTCCGACCGGCTCGGTCGGCCGTGGGCGTGGCTGCAAGTCAGTGCTCCCGAAGGGCGCGGCGTGGGCACTTGGAGTCGCAAAGGTAGCAGTGTGCGGGGCGCGCTCGGGCGGTAGGGTGGGCGCCCATGGCGCCCGCGCGCGAGGTGACCGTGCTCGCCGCCGGAGGGACGATCGCGATGGCCGGCGACGCCGGCGCGGTCCCACAGCTCGACGCCGAGGCGCTCGTCGCGGCGGTGCCGGCGCTCGCTGCCGTGCCCGGACTGCGGGCCCGCACTCTCGGCGACTGGCCCGGCGTCCACGTGAGCCCGGCGAACGCGCTCGACATCGCGCGGGCCGCGGCGGCGGAGGCGGCGGCCGGCCGCGGCGTGGTCATCACGCACGGGACCGACACGCTGGAGGAGACCGCGGTGTTGTGCGACCTCGTGCACGGCGGCGACGCGCCCGTCGTTCTGACCGGCGCGATCCGGCCCGCGTCGGCGCCGGGCGCGGACGGGCCGGCGAACCTGCTCGACGCCGTGCGCGCCGCCGGCGACGCCGCGACCGCCGGCCTGGGTGCGATCGTCGCGTTCGCGGGCGAGCTGCACGCCGCGCGCGAGGTGCGCAAGCGCGACTCGGTGTCGCCGCGCGCGTTCTCCTCCCCACGCACCGGACCGCTCGGACGCGTGTCCGAGACGAGCGTGGAGGTATGGACCGCGCCCGAGCGGCGCCCGCCGCTACCGGTGGCGCAGCTCGACGCGCGCGTGGAGATCGTGTCCGCGGGGCTCGGCAGCGACGGGACGCTGATCGAGGCGGCGCTGGCGGCGCGCGTCGACGGGCTCGTCGCCGTCCTGCTCGGCGCCGGCCATGCGCCGCCGGCGTTCCTCGCCGCGTGCGCGGCCGCCGCCGCCGAGGTGCCGGTCGTAGCGGCCGTGCGCCCGGAGTCGGGCCGGATCCTGCGCGAGACGTACGGGTTCGAGGGCAGCGAGCGCGATGTGCGCAAGGCCGGCTTGATCCTCGCGCCGACGCTGTCCGCGGCGGCCGCGCGGATAACGCTGATGGCCTGCTTGGGAGCCGGCTACAGCCGCGTGGCCACCGCGGCGGCCTTCGCCCCGAGCGATCCCTGACGCGGGCGGCGCTCTCGGCGTTCACAACTCCCTAACTAGCCGTTACCCGGACGGTCACAAAAGTCCTGCAAAAGTGACCGAATCTAGACGTGCGATGAAAGATAAGAAAAGCACGACCAGCCGGGTCGACTTGCACTGCCACTCGACCGCATCCGCGGTCGCCAAGCTCGGGGTCCAGACCGCGCTCGGCCTGCCCGAGTGCGCGACGCCGCCCGAGGAGGTCTACGCGCTCGCCAAGCGGCGCCGGATGGACTTCGTCACGATCACCGACCACGACACGATCGCGGGGGCGCTGCAGATCGCCGACCGTCCCGACGTGTTCATCTCCGAGGAGCTGACGGTCGCGTTCCGCGGCGAGCCGCAGCAGGTGCACGTGCTCTGCCTCGGCATCACGCCCGGCGACCACGAGTGGCTCCAGGCGCATCGCGACGACGTCGAGGTCGTCGCCACCTACCTGCACGAGCGCGAGATCACCTGCGCGCTCGCACACCCGTTCTACGCGGTCGCCGCGCCGCTCACGCCACGGCACCGCCGCCGGCTCGCCGAGCTGTTCGGGATCTGGGAGGTGCGCAACGGCGCACGCGACGCCGAGCTCAACCAGCCGGCCGCCATCTACATCGAGACGCACGGCGGGACCGGGATCGGCGGGACCGACGACCACGCCGGGATCGACATCGGCCGCACGTTCTCCGAGACCCCCCACGCCGAGACGCCGGAGGCGTTCCTGGCGCACGTGCGGGCAGGGCGGGTGGAGGCGCTCGGCGACCAGGGCAGCGCGGCGCGCTGGGCGCACAACGCGATGGCGCTGGCGGTGCGCGCGCTCGGCCGCGGCGCGGCGGAGGCGGCGGCGCCGGATCCCTCCGCGGTGATGCGGATGGTCGAGCGCGTCATGACCGACTCCGACGCCCGCGGCGGCGGCTCATGCACCGACCTCGGGCCTGAGGACGCCCGCGCGCTGCTGCGCGCCTGGCTGGCGGCGGTCGAGCTCGACCTCCCCGACGGCGACCTGCTCGCCTACCTGCAGGCCGACGGCTTCTCGCACGCCGACCTCTACCGCCGCGCGCGCCGCGCGCATGAGCGCAAGCTCGAGGCGGCCGTCGGCCGCGTGCTCGGCGCGGCGGCCGCGCTGGGGAGCGGCCCCACGCCACTCGATGCGCTGATGAGCGGGAGCGACGAGGACGAAGCCGGCCTCCCAGTGGGCGACGACGACGAGCTCGTCGAGCTCGACGACGACGAGCTCGCGGGCCTCGAGGACGACGAGTTCGACGACGAGGACGACCATCGCGCCGCGGCCGACGGCCTCGTGCCGGCCGCCGCGGGCGACGAGCTCATGCCGGCCGGCGGGGACGACCTGCTCGGTGCGGCGCTCGCGATCTTCGAAGCGTGCGTGCCCGCGATCCCGTACGCGCCCGCCGCCGCCTTCCTGGGCCGCGAGAAGCGCAGGCTCGCCCGGCGCGGGCCGGAGCCGGTCCGGGTCGCGCTGATCGCCGACGGCGTCGGCTCGATGCACGGCGTCACCCACACGATCGACGAGATCCGCGAGCGCGGCGTGCCCGGCTTCGAGGTCGAGGTGATCGGCACCGACCCGCACGTCGATCGCCGGCTGCCGGCGGTCGCCGAGGTCGAGATCCCGTTCTACCCGGGGCTGACCGTCGGCGTCCCCGGCGTCCCCGCGATCGTCGACGCGCTCGCCGAGGGCCGCTACGAGCTGCTGCATGTCTGCGCGCCCGGCCCGGCCGGCGTCGCGGCGACGCTCACCGGGCGCATGCTCGGGCTCCCGCTCGCCGGCTCGTACCACACCGAGCTGACCGCCTACGCGCAGCTGCGCTCGGGCGACCCGCGCGTCGTGCTCGGGATGCAGCTCGCGCTCGGAGCGTTCTACGGCCAGTGCGGCATCGTCCTCTCGCCCTCGGCGACCGCCGACGCCACGCTCGGTGAGCTCGGCGTCGAGCCGGAGCGGATCGGGCGCTGGGACCGCGGCGTCGACGTCGCCCGCTTCTCGCCCGCCCGGCGTGACCCGGACCGCTTCCCCGACGACCGCGTCACGGTGCTCTACGCCGGCCGGCTCACGCGCGAGAAGGGCGCCGACCTGCTCGCCGACGCGTTCCTTGCCGCGCGGGCTCGCGACCCGCGGCTCCACCTGGTGCTCGCCGGCGGCGGTCCGGAGGAGGAGCGGCTGCGCGCGCGGCTCGGCCGGGCGGCGACGTTCCTCGGCTGGCTCGACCACGATCAGCTCGCCGTCGCCTACGCGTCGGCGGACCTGTTCCTGTTCTCGTCGCAGACCGACACGTTCGGCCAGGTGGTGCTGGAGGCGCAGGCCTCCGGGCTGCCGGTCGTCGCGGTCGACGCGGGCGGCCCGGCCGAGCTGATCACCGACGGACGCAGCGGCCTGCTGTGCGCGCCGCGCCCCGACGCGCTGGCCGGCGCGATCGCGGGTCTCGCCGGCTCGCGGGCGATGCGCGAGCGGCTCGCCCGCGGCGGCCTCGCCGCGGTGCGCGAGCGCACATGGGAAGCGTCGCTGGGCCGGCTCGCCGCCGGCTGGCACCGGGCGCTGGCGGGCGACGAAGCGGCCGCTGACCGGCGGGCGGCATGACGGCCGCCGGCTCGACTCGGCGGGAGCGGCGCATCGCCGTCGCGATCCACGACGTCGAGCCGGCCACGTTCGAGCGCTGCGCGCTGATCCGCGACTGGCTCTCCGACCACGGCATCGACCGCGCCACGCTGCTGGTCATCCCTGCCCCTGACCTGCATCCGTTCTTCCAGCGCCGGCCCGACCTGGCCGCCTGGCTGCTGGACTGCCGCGACAACGGCGACGCCGTCGCCCAGCACGGCTTCCAGCACCGCAGGGCGGGCGCCGTCGGGAGCCGGCGCCGCGACGAGGCCGAGTTCGCCGGCCTCGACCCCGACGAGACGCGCGCGAGCATCGTCGCGGGGCGCAGGATGCTGTCGCTGGCGGGAGTCGAGCCGCGCGGGTTCGTCGCCCCCGCCTACGCCTATACGCCCGCGCTGCGACGCGAGCTCTCGACCGACTTCGACTGGTGGGCGACGCTGTTGCGGCTGGTCGGGCGCGACCGCGCGTCGCTCGCTCCGGCCCTCTCGCTGCGCCGGTCGCCGCTGGCGGTGCGCGCCGGCGCGCTTGTCGCCGGCCGCGTGCTGCGACTCGACCTCCACCCCGCCGACTTCGACCGCCCGCGCCACGTGCTCGCGCTCGAGTCGGTCCTCCGCGGGGCCGGGAGCCGCACCGCCGTGAGCTACGACGATCTCGTCTGAACGCCCTTGATCCCGGCCGAGATCGGTCGCTCATTGGACTAATTCAGGACCGTCGGGCCGGTCGAATTCGACTGCGCGCACAATGAACAAATTAGTCCTTGTCCTGTCCGTCAGGGCTCGCTAATGTCGCCGCTCGATGGGCACTGTCTACGACGCGAAGCGCCCGGGGCTGTCCCTCCCCGGAAAGGCGTCCGGCAAGGTCACGCAGGCGTTGCCGCGTACGAATTCCGTCACCGCCAGCCAGGCGCGCGCGGCGCGCCGGCGCGAGGCGCGGCGGGACGAGCAGGCCGTCGCGGCCTGGCTCCGCGAGCTCGCCGGGCGTACCCGCTGACGGCGCGACCGCACACTCCCGGCCGACCGTGAGCGGACGGTCTTGCCATCCTCTGGGGTGAACCTGAAACCACGGCTCCCCGCGTAGGAGGCTAGATGCCTGACACTCCCCTGACCCAGCTCGCGGCCCACGGCCAGAGCGTCTGGATCGACTACCTCTCGCGCCGATTCGTCGAGGACGGCGAGCTGGCAGCGCTGGTCGACCAGGGCATCGTCGGCGTGACCTCGAATCCGACCATCTTCCAGGGCGCGATCGCCGGCGGAGACGCATACGACGAGCAGCTGCGCGAGGTGCTCAAGACCGAGTCCGAGCCGAAGGAGGTCTTCATCGCGCTCGCCGTCAGGGACATCCAGGCGGCTTGCGACGTACTGCGGCCGGTGTTCGACACGCGTCACGGTGACGGCTTCGTCTCGCTCGAGGTCGACCCGCAGCTCGCGCACGACACCGAGGCCACGATCGCGGAGGCCAAGCGCCTGCACGGCCTCGTCGACCGGCCGAACCTGTTCATCAAGATCCCCGCCACGAAGGCCGGGCTGCCCGCGATCGAGGAGACGATCGCCGCCGGCATCCCCGTCAACGTCACGCTGATCTTCTCGCTGGAGCGCCACCGCGAGGTCGCCGAGGCCTACGTCCGCGGCGCGCAGCGCTTCGCCGACGCGGGCGGCGACCTCTCGACGATCGCGTCGGTCGCGTCGTTCTTCGTCTCGCGTGTCGACACCGAGGCCGACAAGCGGCTCGACGCGATCGGCGGCCACGACGAGCTCAAGGGCACGCTGGCGATCGCCAACGCCAAGCTCGCGTACGCGACCTACAAGGAGGTCTTCGCCGGCGCCGCGTGGGAGGCGTTGGCGGCGAAGGGCGCGTCGGCGCAGCGCTGCCTGTGGGCGTCGACGTCGACCAAGAACCCCGCCTACCGCGACGTGCTCTACGTCGAGGAGCTGATCGGCCCCGACACCGTGAACACGATGCCGCGCGAGACGGTCGATGCGTTCCTGGACCACGGCAAGGTGCGCGCGTCGCTGGAGGAGGACGTCGACGGTGCGCGCCGCACGCTCGAGGCATTCGCTGCCGCCGGGATCGACTACGACGACGTGGTCGAGACGCTGGAGCGCGAGGGCGTCGAGAAGTTCGCCACGTCGTTCGAGCGGCTGTTCGCCGACGTCAAGGCCAAGCGCGACCGCCTGGTGGCGGCATGACCGCCGAGCGCCGGCACGAGCTCGGTCAGCAGCTTCGCGTGGATTCCGTCCGCTCCAGCGCCGCGGCGGGCTCCGGACACCCGACGTCCTCGATGTCGGCCGCCGACCTGTTGGCGGTGATGCTCGATGGCGGGTACCTGCGCATGGACACGAACGACCTGGAGAACCCGGCCAACGACCACCTGATCTTCTCCAAGGGCCATGCGTCGCCGCTGTACTACGCGGTGCTCAAGGCGGCCGGCATCATCGATGACGCCGAGCTGCTGACGTTCCGCAAGCTCGGCAGCCGGCTGGAAGGCCATCCGACGCCGCGGATCCCGCCGACCGACGTCGCGACCGGCTCGCTCGGCCAGGGGCTGCCGATCGCGGTCGGCGTCGCGCTGGCCGGCAAGCGGCTCGACCGCCTCCCGTATCGCGTCTGGTGCCTGTGCGGGGACTCCGAGATGGCCGAGGGCTCGATCTGGGAGGCGTTCGAGCACGCCGCCTTCAACGGCCTCGACAACCTGACCGCGATCATCGACGTCAACCGGCTCGGGCAGACGCGCGAGACGATGGTGGGCTGGGACCTCGAGCGCGACTACGCCCGTGCCGAGGCGTTCGGTTGGCACGCGGTCATGATCGACGGCCACGATGTGGACGCGATCAGCGCGGCCTACGACGGCGCGCTGGCGACCACGGGCAAGCCGACGGTGATCATCGCCAGGACCAAGAAGGGCAAGGGCGTCGCGGCGGTCGAGGACAAGCCGGGATGGCACGGCAAGCCGCTCGCGGACCCGGAGGCGGCGATCGCGGAGCTCGGCGGCGAGCGCGACATCAGGGTGTCGCTCGCGGCGCCCGAGCCCGGGCGGCCGCACCGCTTCGAGGTACCGGGCGGCGAACTGCCGACCTGGCAGGTCGGCGACCACGAGGCGACGCGGATGGCGTACGGCATGGCGCTGACCGCGCTCGGATCGATGCGCGGCGACGTCGTCGCGCTAGACGGCGAGGTCTCGAACTCGACGCACTCGGAGCTGTTCCGCAAGGCGCACGAGGACCGCTACTTCGAGATGTTCATCGCCGAGCAGCAGATGGTGGCCGCGGCTGTGGGGATCCAGGTGCGCGGCTGGGTGCCGTTCGCGTCGACGTTCGCCGCCTTCTTCACCCGCGCCTACGACTTCATCCGGATGGCGGCGATCTCGCGCGCGAACCTGCGCCTGTCGGGTTCGCACGCGGGCGTCTCGATCGGTGAGGACGGGCCCTCGCAGATGGCGCTCGAGGATCTCGCGGCGTTCCGCGCCGTCCACGGCTCGGCGGTCCTGCACCCGTCGGACGCGAACCAGACCGTCAAGCTCGTCGCGGCGATGGCCGACCGCGACGGCATCTCGTTCCTCCGCACGCTGCGCGGCAAGACCGAGGTGCGCACGCCGGCGGACGAGCACGTGGCGATCGGCGGCTCGCGCGTGGTGCGCGCAGGCGACGACGTCGCGATCGTGGCCTGCGGCGTGACGGTCGGGGAGGCGGTCGAGGCGGCCGAGCGGCTCGCCGGCGAGGGAATCGGCGCGCGCGTGATCGACGCCTACTCGATCAAGCCGATCGACGCGGACACGCTCCGCGCCGCCGCGCGCGAGTGCGGCGCGATCGTCACCGTCGAGGACCACTGGCCCGAGGGCGGGCTGGGCGACGCGGTGCTCGAGGCGCTGGCCGAGAGCGATGCACGCCCGCCGGTGCACAAGCTCGCGGTGCGCGAGATGCCGACGTCGGGCACGCCCGACGAGCTGCTCCACGTCGCGGGGATCGACGCCGACGGGATCGTCGGCGCCGCGCGCGCGCTGGCGCGCGAGCGGGTCGGCTGACGGCGCCGACTGCTTGCGTCTGCGCTCGCGGCGCGAGCGTTGCTGGGGGCGCGGAGCGCTGGCGGACGGCGGGCATTGAGGAAGGGCCCGGATTGCGGCCGCGGTCACGTGGGGCGGATCAGGTGCAGATCGTGCACTCAACCCGCCCCGCAGCGCGCTCGGGACGCTTCGAGGTCGCTTCGACTCGCCCGCGCGATGCGGGGCGCCTTCGACTCGAATAGCGGGTCAAAGGCGCCCCGGATGAGCACCGCCACGTTCCGGGCCTCGCCTCAATGCCCGCCGTCCGCCAGCATGTGCGCTGCCGCGAGCATCCGCGCCGCCATCACGGCGCCTGCGCCACGCGCCGTCAGACCGCCCAACCGCCCGACGAGCGCGCTGTGTTCGGACCGCCCTGGAACATGATGCCGTCGTCCGGCTCGACCTCGCCGGCGTAATCCTCGGCGTCGTCGGCGGGCACGTAGCCGAGCGCCGGCGGCAGGTCCCACCACCCGCGCGTGTTCGCCGACACGCCGTAGACCGCGAGGAAGCCGGAGACCGGCACGGTGAGCGCCGCCCGCACCAGCCTGCGCGCGTCGTCGTGGCTGAGCCAGGTCGAGAGGTCGCGCGTCGTGCGCGGGCGCTCCCCGAACGTGCCGATCCGCAGAGCGACGACCTCGAGCCCGAACTTGTCGGCGTACATCCGGCCGAGCGCCTCGCCGAACGCCTTCGTCGCCCCGTAGAGCCCGTCGGGCCGCGGGGTTGCGTCGCCGTCGAGCCGCTCGCCGACCCGGTAGAAGCCGGTCACGCGTCCCGAGCTGGCCACCACGACGCGGCGCACGCCGGCGCGCCGCGCGGCCTCGTAGACGTGGAACGCGCCGTGCAGGTTTGGGCCGGCGAGCAGGTCGAACGCCGCCTCGTCGGGCACCGCGCCGAGGTGCACGATCGCGTCGCAGCCGCCGGCGAGCACGTCCCACGGAGCGGGATCCGCGAGCTCGGCCCGCGCGAAGCGCTCACGCGGCTGCAGCTCCGTTACGTCGGCCAGGTCGGTCAGCACGACCTCGTCGGCGAGCTCGCGCAGCACCGGGCGCACCGCGGTCGCGATGCGGCCCGCCGCGCCGGTCAGCAGGATCCTCCTCACGAAGGCAGTTCCTGCTCGAGCGCGAGCACGGCGGCGAACGGGTCGCCGTGCTCATCCACCCGTGCGAGCACCTCGTCGGAGGTGAACGAGAGATCGTCGGGCTCGCGCGTGCGGATCACCGCCTCGACCTCGTCCCAGTTGACGGGCGCCGAGACCGTCGGCGTGTCGCGCGCTCGCAGCGAGTACACGCACACGGTCGTCTTGTGCTCGTCGTTCTGGCTCCAGTCGATGAACACCTTCCCGGCCCGGCGCGCCTTGTTCATGTCGGACACGACGAGCTCGGGGTGCCGGCGCTCGAGCACCTGCGCCACGCCCTGCGCGAACGGCTTGGTCGCCTTGTAGGTCGTCGGGGTGTTGAGAGGCACGTACAGCTGCATCCCCTTCGAGCCCGACGTCTTCGGGAACGCGAGCAGGCCGAAGTGATCGAACGCCTCGCGCAGCCGGCAGGCGACCTCCGCGCACTCGACGATCGTCGCCGGCGGCCCCGGGTCGAGGTCGAACGCGAGCACGGTCGGCTCCTGCGGGGCGTCGGCGCGCGCGAGCGGCGTGTGCATCTCGAGGTCGGCGAGGTTCGCCAGCCAGACGACGGTGGAGAGGTCGTCGGCCACGCAGTAGTCGATCTCGCGCCCGTTGTGGCGCGACCAGACCCCGGCCGTCCGCACCCAGTCCGGCCGGTGGCCCGGGCACTGCTTCTCGTAGAAGTACTCGCCCTCGACTCCGTTCGGGTAGCGCTTGAGCGTGAGGTGGCGGTCCTGCAGGTGCGGCAGCAGCACGGGCGCGACGCGCGTGTAGTACTCGATCACCTGGCCCTTGGTGAATCCGGTCTTGGGATAGAAGACCTTGTCGAGATTGGAGAGCGAGAGCAGGCGACCCTCCACCTCGACCTCCATGCGCTTCGCCGGCGGCACGCCAAAGACCGTACCGAGGCCTCAGCAGTCGGCGCGGGAACACGACTGTGGTTCTTGCCGTCGCTCCGGGCTCTAGGCTTCCTCACTCGTGGCGCGCCTGTCACTGAAGACCTCCCATGCCGGACGGACCGCCGTGATCGCCCTGACGGGTGAGCTCGACCTGGCGGGCGCGGCGACCCTGGAGCGCGAGCTCGACGGCGTCGACTCGCCTGCGGTGGTCGTCGACCTGCGCGGGGTCGGCTTCATGGACTCCAGCGGGCTGCGTGCGCTGGCGGTCGCGGCGCTGCGCCTGCACCGCGCCGGGCGCCGGTTCGCCCTCGTGCCGGGTGCTGCGCAGGTGATGCGGGTGTTCGACATCACGCGGATGCGCGAGCGGCTGGAGTTCGTCGCCGACCCCGGGGAGGTGGCGGCGGGCCCGTGAGGTACGAGGTCGACCTGGCGCGCGACCCCGATTCCCCCGCCGAGGCGCGGCGCGCGCTCGGCGAGGTGTCCGACCATCTCTCGCCGCGCCGGCTGGAAGACGCCCAGCTGCTGGTCTCCGAGCTCGTGACGAACGCGATCCGCCACGCGGGGCTCGACGCCGGGGACCTGATCAAGCTGATCGTCGTCGCCGAGGACAGCGCGCTGCGGATCGAGGTCTGCGACCCGGGTCGCGGGTTCGAGGTCACCGAGCCCGACCCCGATCCGGCGCGCCCCTCGGGCTGGGGCCTGTACCTCGTGCGCGAGCTGTCCGACCGCTGGGGCGTCGAACGCAACGCGCAGACGCGCGTGTGGTTCGAGCTCGACCGCGAAGCGGCGTAGGTAGCGCTCTAGGTCTGCGCCGCTTCCTTCTTGCGCGATCTCGACGGCTTCTTCGACGGCGCGTCGTCGCCGCCGTCGCTCTTGACCGCGGCGAGGCTCGCCTCCAGCGCGGCCATCAGGTCGGGCACCTTCTTGGGCTCCGGCGCCTCGGGCTGGACGGCGATCTCCTCGCCCGCCGCCTTGCGCTCGATCAGCTCCATCACCTTCTCGCGGTACTCGTCGTGGTACTTCTCCGGCTCGAAGTCCGTCGAGAGCGAGTCGATCAGCTGCTGCGCCATCTGGAGCTCGCGCTCGGACGCCTTGAGCTCCTTGGCATCCGGCAGCTCCTCGATCTCGTCCGGCGGCACGACTTCGTCGGCGAAGATCATCGTCTCCATCATCAGCACGTTGCCCGGCGCCGGCCGGATCGCGACGAGGTTCTCCTTGGTGCGGATCACGACGCGCGCGATCGCCACCTTGCCGGATTCCCGCATCGCGTTGAGCAGCAGCCCGTACGCCTTCGCCGCCCCCTTGTCGGGGATCAGGTAGTACGGATGGTCGTAGTAGACCGGGTCGATGTCCGCGAGATCGACGAAGTCCTCGATGTCGATCGTGCGGCTCTTCTCCGGGTCGAGCGCATCGAGCTCCTCGGGCGTGATGACCACGTAGCTCTCCTTGGTGAGCTCGTAGCCCTTGACGAGGTCCTCGTAGTTGACCTCGTCGCCCGTCGTGGGGTCGACGCGCTTCTGCGCGATCCGGGTCCCCGTCTTCCCGTTGAGCTGGTGGAACCGCACCGTCTTGCGGCTCACCGCGGAATACAGCTTCACCGGCACGTTCACGAGTCCGAACGAGATCGCACCGCTCCACATCGACCTTGGCATCCATACATTGTGACGCCGGACCGGATTTCGGCAACGAGCGCACGCCCGCTTGCGCGTTTCAGGCCACGCCGGCGGCCTCCGAGATCGCCCCCACCTGATCGTCGGACAGCTCCAGCTCGGCCGCCGCGGCGGAGTCCTCGATCGTCTCCGGGCGCGTCGAGCTGGGGATCGGGATCACGTCCGGAGCGAGCGCCAGCAGCCACGCCAGCGCGACGCGCTGGGGCGAGACGCCGTGGGCCTCGGCGACGCGCGCGACCGCCGCCACGCGCGCGGTTCCGTCGGCCCGCCCGATGCCGCCGAGCGGGGACCAGGGCAGGAACGCCAGCCCGCGCTCGCCGGCGAACGCCAGCTCGCCCTTGGCGATTGGCGACGTGTAGCCGAGCGAGAGCTGGTTCTGCACGCTCACCAGCTCGACGATCGCGAGCGACTCGGTGAGCTGCTCGATGTTCGCGTTGGAAAGGCCCACCCAGCGCACCTTCCCCTCGTCCTGCAGCTGCTTGAACGCGCCGACAGTCTCCGCGTACGGCACCCTCGGGTCGGGGCGATGGTACTGGTAGAGGTCGATCACATCGGTCTCGAGCGCCCGCAGCGACGCCTCGCACGCCGCGCGGATGTACTCGGGCCGGCCGTCGACGTCCCACGAGTGGCCGCGGCGCGTATGTCCCCCCTTGGTTGCGACGATCACGCCGTCGCGGCGGCCGCGCAGCGCCTTCGCGATCAGCCGCTCGTTGTGGCCGAAGTCCGCGTCGGTGAGGCTGTAGGCGTCGGCGGTGTCGATCAGGTTGACGCCGGCGTCGAGCGCCGCATGGATCGTGCGGATCGCCCGGTCCTCGTCGGGGCGCCCGTCGACCGAGAGTGCCATCCCGCCAAGGCCGATCGGGAAGACCTCGGCGTCGCCGAGCCTGCGGGTGGGAGCCATGCGGTCACATCCTCATCCGTAGCGGACATCGTCAGGCGCCACATCGTCGCGCAGGCCCTTGTAGGACGGCTGGCGCAGCGTCCCGGCGTTGGTGCGCTCCGTGAACTCCACGCGCGCCACGAGCTTCGGCTCCACGAGCCGGGTCAGCTTCGGCGGCTGGCGGCCGACGAACGGGCTCTCGTCGGTGGCGAGCTCGTCCAGCATGCCGCCGAGCCGCACCAGCTCGGCCTGCGTGAACCCGGTGCCGACGCGCCCGGCGTAACGCAGCACGCCGTCGTCATCGGGGATTCCGATGACCAGGGCGCCCAGCCGGCCGGAGCGGCCGCCCTCGCCCGGCAGCCAGCCGCCGACCACGACGTCGGTCGAACCGATGTTCTTCACCTTCACCCATCCGGTCGTGCGGCGACCGGGCAGGTACGGCGAGTCGAGCCGCTTCGCGACCACGCCCTCGAGCTGCTGGGCGCGCGTGAGCTCCAGCAGCGCGGCGCCGTCGCCGACGTGGTGCGCGGGCGCCTGCCACGTCGGGCCCTGCAGCTCGAGCTCGGCCAGGCGCGCGCGGCGCTCGTCGTAGCGCAGATCCATCAGCGAGTGGCCGTCGAGGTAGAGCAGGTCGAACGCGATGTACTGGACGGGGTCGTCGCGCGCGAGCCGGCGCACGGCGTGCTCGGAGGTCAGGTGCATGCGGCCCTGGAGCTTCTGGAAGCTCGGCCGCGCGCCGTCGAACGCGACCACTTCGCCGTCGAGCACGACCTCGCGCCCGGCGAGTGCCGCCGCGATCGGCCGCAGCTCCGGGTAGCGCGGGGTGACGTCGCGACCGCTGCGCGCCTGTAGCGTCAGCCGGCCGCCGGCGACGAAAGCGATCGCGCGCACGCCGTCCCACTTGATCTCGAACGCCCAGTTCTCGTCGTCGGTCGGGAGCGGGCCGGTGCGCGCGAGCATCGGCTCGATCCGGTCGGGCATCGGCTCGCGGTCGGGATCCTCCGGCGGATCCATGCGATGGATCATCCAGTCGTCGCCCTTGGTGCGGAACAGGACGTAGCGGCCGCGGACGCGTTCGCCGTGGAACGTCACCATCACCTCGTCGTCGCGGAACTTGTGCTCCTCGTAGGTGCCGCGGTCCCAGATCTTCATCGTGCCCGCGCCGTACTGGCCCGCCGGGATCTCGCCGTGGAACTCGAGGTACTCGAGCGGGTGGTCCTCGGTCCGTACTGCGAGGTGGTTGCGCCGGGGGTCCGGCGGGATGCCGCGCGGCACCGCCCAGGACGCGAGCACGCCGTCGTGCTCGAGGCGCAGGTCCCAGTGCAGCCGGCGCGCGTGGTGCTCCTGCACGACGAACCGCGGCTCGCCCTCCGCGGCCGGTGCCGGGGATGCGTCGCCGGCCGGCTCGGGGGTCGTCTCGGGATCCCGCTTGTCGCGGTAGCGCTCCAGCCGATCCGCCATCGACGAGTCATACCCGATCGCCGCGCCGCACCGCAGCGTAGGCGCTGCAGCGCGGCCGGGTATCGTTCCGCCCACATGGACGCAAACCCGATCGTGCTCGACGACGGCGCCGGGGACGTGGTCGTCGTCGTCGTTGAGGGCGAGCACGACATCTACACGGCACCGACGCTGCGCGAGCGCCTCGACGAGGCGAGGGGGCGCGGAGGAGGGATCGTGGTCGACCTCTCGGCGGCCACCTTCGTCGACTCGTCGGTGCTCGGAGCGCTGCTCGACGCGCGCCGCCGCGCGCTCGAGGCCGACCAGGGGTTCGTCGTGTGCGTCGGCGAGACGGTCGAGCCCGGCGTCCAGCGGATCCTCGACATCACCGGGCTCGTGCCGGTGCTGCCGGTCGTCACAGGCCGCGCGGAGGCGATCGACGTGGCGCGCTCGAACGGCAGCGATCCGCCGGGATGACCGCCACGGCGCCCGACGTCCGCCTGACGCTGCCCGCGCGGCCGGAGGGCGTCGCAGTCGTGCGCCAGGCGCTCGCGGGGATGGCCGACGCGCTCGACCTCGACGCGGCCGTGCTCGCCGACATGAAGATGGCGGTCTCGGAGGCGTGTACCAACGTGGTCGTGCACGCCTACGAGGACATCGAGGGCGTGCTCGAGATAGACATGCTGGCCGACGAGAGCTGCCTGACGATCCGCGTGCGCGATCACGGCTCCGGCATCCAGCCGCACCCGCAGGCCTCGCGCGACGTGCCCGCGCTCGGGTTGGGGCTGCCGCTGATCGCCGCGCTCTCGGACGCGTACGAGCTGCACGGCAGCACCGGGCGGGGCACCGAGGTGCGGATGACGTTCCGCTACGCGCGCGACGCCGACCCCGCCGAGGACAACCCGGTGACCGGCACGGTCGGCGAGGACGGCCGCTGGGATCAGGACGCGCCGCGCGAGACGCGCACGAGCTGATCCGCTACGCTCGGTCGCGAGGGCCTATGCAGCGCTACAGCTCCCCCATCTCCGCCGCGATTGCGGCTCGCCCGGCCGGCCGCTAAGCCCGCCGCCGGCTCCCGAGCCCGTCCGCGCGCCCACGCGAGCGCGCTGCACATACCTTCGCTCATGGAGACCTCAGTTGTCATCGCTTCGTTCGGGCGGCCTCACCGCCCTCGGCTGGAACCCGCGCCTCGACGCCGCGCTCGCGGCCCTGGCGCGCCCTGATCTGATCCCCGCCCGCGTCGCCGCCGTGCATCGCGGGCGGCTCGACCTCGCCACCGGCGGCGAGCCGCTCGCCGGTGCGCCGTCCGGGCGGCTCACGCACGCCGCGGCGACTGCGGCAGACCTGCCGGCCGTCGGCGACTGGGTGGCCGCCGACCCGGCATCAGGCGTGGTGCACGCGGTGCTGCCGCGGCGCGGCGGCATCGCGCGCGCCGCCGGCGACGGGCGCGCCGAGCCGCAGGTGCTGGCCGCCAACGTCGACGTCGCGCTCGTGGTCGGCTCGCTCAACCGCGACTTCAACCTGCGCAGGCTCGAGCGCTTCCTGACGCTCGCGGCCGACGCGGAGGCGGACGCGGTCGTCGTGCTCTCGAAGGCCGACCTCTGCCCCGATCCCGCGGCCGCCGTGCTCGACGTCCGCGCCGCGCTCGGCGGGACCGTGCCGGTGCTCGCGCTCAGCGTCGTCGACGGGACCGGCCTCGACGCGCTCGGAGCGTGGCTCGCGCCGGGCCGCACGGCGGTCCTGCTCGGCTCCTCCGGTGTCGGCAAGACCACGTTGCTCAACCACCTCACCGGCGAGGCGCGGCCGACGCTCCCGGTGCGCGGCGGCGACGACCGCGGCCGCCACGCCACGACACATCGCGAGCTCGTGCCGCTCGCCGGCGGCGCGCTCGTAATCGACACGCCCGGGCTGCGCCTGCCGCGGCTGTGGGAGCAGGCCGCCGGGGTGCGCAGCGTGTTCGCCGACATCGACACGCTCGCCTCGCGCTGCCGCTTCCGCGACTGCTCGCACGGCGGCGAGCCCGGCTGCGCGGTCGCGGAGGCGATCGCGGACGGGCGGCTCGATCCCGATCGCCTTGCCGGGATGGAGAAGCTCGCGCGCGAGGAGGCGTGGCTCGCGTCGCGCCGCGACGACCGTGCCCGCTCCGAGCGCAAGCAGAGGAGCAAGCGCCTCGAGCGCGAGATCCGCCGCCACTACCGCGAGCGCGGGCGATGATCCCGCTGATGCGGCTCGTCAGTCCGCCGGATGCTGCATGAACCACTCGACGAAGCGTGTGCAGCGGCCGTCGCCGTCGAACGTCAGCTCGAACAGGTTCGAGAAGACGTCGCCGGTGTGCAGATAACGCGTCCGCCCGGTCGCGATCGCGCGGTCGCCCTCTATCACCGCCGGCGCGTACGCGGCCTCCCAGGCGCCCGGCTCGTCGGGCTCGTACAGCCACGAGGCCACGATCGCGTCGACGCCCCGCTCGGGGTTTTCGTAGGGGTGATACGCGTAGGTCGCGTCCGGCGCGAACAGGTCGCGGATCGCCGCCACGTCGTAGCTGCGCCACGCGGCGACGTACCGATCCAGCCACTCCTGCACCTGTTCGCGCGCCGGCACCGGCGCGAGTCTACGACGTCATGAGACCCATGCGTCGATCTCGCGCCGCCCCGCCGCGAGCGCGACCGAGACTCGGTGGCGGCCGTCGAGCACGTAGTAGCCGTCCGGCCCGCGCACGACCGTGATCGGCGGCAGCCCGATGCCCTTGCGCTGCGCGAGCGCCACGCGCTCCCAGCGCGCCCGCAGGTGCGTCGACACGGGGCGGAAGCGGGCGTCGAAGTGCGGGCTCGGCTCGACGGTGCCGACGACCGAGGCGAGGCAGATGATCTCCAGGCGCGGCGCGCGCGCCTGCCGCGTGGCGGTCTCGGGCAGCGTCGGGGGATGGGCCGGCCGGCGGCGGCCACGGACCCAGCGCGCCGCCCGGGCGGCGAGATGGGCGCGGGCGAAGTCCTCGCGCGCGTCGAGCGCCGGCAGGCCGGTGGAGTGGGTGGAGAGCGAGCCGAACATGAGCCCGACCGTACGGCCGGCACGGGCGCCGGGCTTGAACAAACCGGCCGTCTTGCCCGTCGGGACGGACCGGCGCTCTTGAATCGGGTGCGAACATATGTTCGACATGACTGCATCCGGATCTCCCTACGCCCGCTTCCAGCGCGCCCTCGCGACCGGCAACCTCAACGTGATCCGCATGGCGGCCGCGGAGCTGCCGCGGATCGGGGTCGCGGAGGCGGCCGCGATGCTGCTCGTGATCCAGCGGTCCGACCCCGGCCAGTACGAGCGCGCCGCGATCCGCTGGCTCGGGCGCCTGTGCCTCGAGCGGACGAGCGTCGACCTCGAGGGCCTCAGCCGCGCGGCCGCAGCGCTGGTCGAGCTGCCCGAGCGCCCGGAGGCGGCGCGGCGACTGCTCGCGGAGGTCTGCCGGCGCGCCGGACAGGCGCAGGCGGCGGCGGTGTTCGCGCCGGCGGCAGGCGGTTGAGGCCGGCGTCTACGCCGCTTCGCGCAGCGCCGCGAGCTCTCGCATCCGGCCCAGCCGGCCGAGCGCGCGAGACTCGATCTGGCGCACGCGCTCGGGCGTGATGCCCAGCCGGCGGCCGATCTCGCGCAGCGGTGTCGGCTGGCTGCCGGCGATCCCGTAGCGCAGCTCGACCACCATGCGCTCGCGCTCCGGCAGCTCCCCCAGCGCGGAGCGCAGCGCGTCCGTGCGCAGCGAGACGTGGACCTCGTCCTCGGGGCTCGGGGCATCGGACGGCAGCAGGTCGCCGAAGGCGGCGTCGTCCTCCTCGCCCAGCGGGCGGTCGAGCGACGTCACGGCCCGCGCGGCGTCGCGCAGCGCGTGCAGCTCCTCGAGCGTCACGTCGGCCTCGGCGGCCAGCTCCACGTCGGTCGGCGCGCGGTCCAGCTTGAGCGAGAGCGCGTTCTCCGCGCGCGCGAGCTTGCGCTGGTTGCGCACGAGGTTGATCGGCAGCTTGATCGTGCGCGCCTTGGCGTCCATCCCGCGCTCGACCGCCTGGCGGATCCACCAGGTGGCGTAGGTCGAGAAGCGGTAACCCTTGCGCCAGTCGAACTTCTCGACCGCGCGGATCAGGCCCAGGATGCCCTCCTGGATCAGGTCGAGCAGCGTCAGGTCCGATCCCTGGTACTTCTTCGCGATCGACACGACGAGCCGCAGGTTGGCGTTGATCATGCGGTCCTTGGCCGCCAGGTCGCCGCGCTCGATCCGCTTGGCCAGATCGATCTCCTCGGAGGGCGTGAGCAGCCGGTGGCGACCGATCTCGTTCAGGAACAGCTGCAGCGCGTCGGTGGTCGCGCTGGCGAGCTGGGCGTCGTCGAGCGGCGACTGCTCGTTCTCACGCCCACAGTCGTCGCGCAGCTCGATGTGGTGTGCGTCGAGCTGCTCGTACAGGTACCCGAGGTCGACGTCGTCGAGCTCGAGCGCCTGCACGAGCTCGTCGACCTCGGTCAGGCTCACACAGCCGAGCTGCTCCCCCCGATCGATGAGCGCGGCCAGCGGTCCACCCAGCGCATCCCTGCCCGTCAACGCCATACCGAGTGATTCCTCACCGGTTCGGCAGACCTGTAAACGCGCGACGACATGGGGGCGTTTGCCGTGTAAGCAGCCGTGGAAACCCCATCCTGACCGAACTGGAGGGGATTGCAAATGCTCGAACGGTTCAAACGAAGCGACGAACCGGATGTCGCCGCCCGCCACGACGGCGCGGTCGCGACTGCGGAACGGCCGGAGGACACGCTCGTAGACGAGCGCGAAACCGCCGTCACCGACCGGACGGAAGAACGCCCCGCAGCCACCGCGGCCGCGCTGGAGACGGCACGCGCACGCCAGCGCGACGAGTTCGGCGGCGTCAACTGGGGGGCGAGCTTCTTCGGCTGGCTGGTCGCGGTCGGCATTGCCGCGCTGCTGGCGTCGATGCTCGTCGCCGCCGGCGCCGCGATCGGGCTCACGGAGTCCGACGTCACGACCGCGGCGGACGAGATCACGCTCGAAGGCGGCATCGCGCTGATCGTCGTGCTCATGCTCGCCTACTACACCGGCGGCTACGTCGCGGGGCGCATGTCGCGCTTCGACGGCGCCCGCCAGGGCCTCGCAACGTGGGCGATCGGCATGATCGTGACCGCCGCGATCGCGCTCGCCGCCGTCGCCTTCGGCGAGGAGTACAACGTGCTCGAGCAGCTCAACCTGCCGGCGCTGCCGGTGGGCGACGAATCGCTCGCGAGCGGCGGCGCGATCGCGCTCGCCGCGTTCGTCGTGGGCTCGGCCCTGGCCGCGATGGCGGGCGGCAAGCTCGGCGAGCGCTACCACCGGCGCATCGACCGGGTCGGCTTCGTCGACTGATGCGGCTGCACGGTCGGGCGCATCACATCGCGCCCGGCCGGGTACGGTCCGAGAGAGCCAGGCCCCCCACGACTCGGTTGGAATGATGCGGACGGAACAGATCTCGGTACTCAAGGCGGACCCCGACCTCGGCGCGCTGCTCGCCGAGCAGCGGCGCGCGGAGGCCGAGCGCCGGCTGCTCGCGAGCACGCACCGGCTCGGCGTCGGGCCCTGGG
This sequence comes from uncultured Solirubrobacteraceae bacterium, assembly GCA_963835735.1. Lineage (GTDB taxonomy): Bacteria > Actinomycetota > Thermoleophilia > Solirubrobacterales > Solirubrobacteraceae > DASQMT01. Next base: position 543,021 of record CAWIGP010000007.1, on the reverse strand, counting down.
ACGTGTCGCGTCTCGCGCGCGCCAGCGCGGACCACATCGGCCTGCTCGTGCTCGAGGGAGTGATCGCGCGCGAGCTCGTCGTCGCCGACCACGTGAGCGCCGAGTTGCTCGGCCCGGGCGACCTGATCCGCCCGTGGCAGGCCGCGTCTAAGAGCGAGCTGCTTCCGGTCGACGCGGAGTGGAGCGTGCTCTCACCATCGACGCTGGCCGTGCTCGACCGCCGCTTCGCTGCCGAGGTGTCGCACTATCCGGAGGTCACGGCCGCGCTGTTCGACCGCCTGTCCGAGCGTTCGCTGCGACTGGCGACGACGCAGGCGATCTCGCAGCTGACGCGCGTCGACCGGCGGCTGAAAGCGCTGTTCTGGCATCTGGCAGAGCGGTGGGGCCGGGTCGGCGGAGACGGCGTCGTGATCCCGCTGGCGCTCACGCACCGCATCCTCGGCCAGCTCGTCGGCGCGCGCCGGCCGACGGTCTCGACCGCCCTGAGCGAGCTCGCCGAACGCGACGAGCTGCTGCGGCGCGCCGACGGCTCGTGGCTGCTGCGCGGCGATCCGCCCGACCCGTCGACGCTCGAGCGTGCCGCGCGGCACGCGCGGGTCGGCGACCTGCTGCGGCCGACACGCCGGTTCTCGCGCGCCGGCGGAGCGCCCGCTCGCGCCGGGTAACGTCGCCGCAGGCACGATCCGGCTCGTCGGAGGCGAACCGGTGTCGCTCGCCCGGCAGGAGAAATACACTCTCCTGATCGAAGCGCTCGAGCCCTCGGCGCGTAGCTGGTACGAGCCGCTCCTCGACCTGTTGCCGTCGCCGCTGTTACTGATCTCCCCCCAGAGCGGGCGCGTGTTCTTCGCGAACCGCGCCGCGCATCGCATGGCCGGCGGCGTGTTCCCGCTCGACCAGAGCACGCCCGAGCTCGCGCGCGTCGCCGCCGGCGAGCGCTTCACGAACCTCCAGGTCGAGTGGGAGACGCCCGCCGGCAGGCGCTCTCTGATCGCCTCGGGCGACACGATCGTGCCGCCCGGCGAGCGCGCGGTCGCCGTGCTGACCTTCGAGGACATCACCGAACTCGAGACCTCGCGGCGGCGCGCCGACGCGTTGTCGGAGATCAGCGCACTGATGGCCGGCTCGCTCGACTTCGACGCCACCGTGCAGCTGATCGCGCGCCTCGCCGTCCCGCGCCTCGCGGACTGGTGCTTCGTCGAACTGCTGCACGAGGACGGATCGATCGAGCGCGCGGCGATCGAGGCCGTCGACCCCGAGGTGCTGGCGCAGGCGCGCGAGTACGACCGCCGCTACCCGCTCGATCCCGACGCTCCGTGGGGCTCGCCGCAGGTGATCCGCACCGGAGAGGCGGATCTCACCCCGGAGATCCCCGACGAGGTGCTCGCGTCGGTCGCGCAGGATGATCTGCACCTGGAGATCCTGCGGTCGCTGGGCTTCCGCTCGTCGATGATCGTGCCGCTGCGTGCCGGCGGGCGCGTGATCGGCGACATCGCGCTGGTCAGCGCGGAGTCCGGCCGCCGGTTCGGCGAGGCGGACCTGGCCGGCGCGCAGGAGCTTGCGGACCGCTGCGGGCTCTACCTCGAGAACGCCCGTCTGTACCGCGAGCTGGAGACGGCGCGCGACGAGCTGGAGGCGATCCTCGCCGGCGTCGCGGACGCGGTCACCGTGCAGGACGCGACGGGCCGGCTCGTGTACGCGAACGAGGCCGCGGTGCGCCTGCTCGGCTACCCCGACCGCGCCGCGCTGCTGGGCGCGTCGCCGGGCGAGGTGGCGTCGCGGTTCGACATGCTCGACGAGGACGGCCGGCCGTTCCCGCTGGATCGGCTGCCGGGGCGGCTCGCGCTGCTCGGCGAGAACCCCGAGCCGCTGACCATTCGCTACCGGGCGCGGGCGACCGGCGCGACCGGCTGGTCGCGCGTCAAGGCGACCCCGCTGCGCGCGCCCGACGGCAGCGTGACACGCGCGATCAACGTGATCGAGGACATCACCGACCTCAAGCACGCGGAGGAGACGCAGCGGCTGCTGGCCGAGGCCGGGCGCGTGCTGGCCGGCTCGCTCGACTACGAGGAGACGCTGCAGCGTGTCGCGTGGCTCGCCGTGCCGAGCCTCGCCGACTGGTGCATGGTCGACGTGCTCGGCGAGAACGGGCTCGAGCGCGTCGCGGTCGCGCACGCCGATCCCGCGCGGGCCGAGCTCGCCGCCGAGCTGCGCGGCCTGATCGTGGACCTCGCCGGGACCGTCGGGCCGGCGAGCGTCGCCCGGACCGGCCGCTCCGAGCTGTACGAGACCGTCGACGCGGAGCACCTCCGCGCTGCGGCGCGCAACCCGGTCCACCACCGGCTGATCTCGCAGCTCGGGATGCGCTCGGCGGCGAGCGTGCCGATGACCGTGCGCGGGCAGCGGCTCGGCGTGCTGACGCTGTCGACCGCCGAATCCGGGCGTACGCTCGAGCCGGAGCGGCTCCCCGTGCTGGAGGAGCTGGGCCGCCGCGCGGCCGTCGCGGTCGACAGCGCGCGGCTGTACCGCCAGCGCTCGGCGATCGCGCGGACGCTGCAGAGCTCGCTGCTCCCGCCCGTACTGCCCGAGATCGCCGGGGTCGAGTCCGCGGCGCTGTATCGCGCGGCAGGCGAGGGCACGGACGTCGGCGGCGACTTCTACGACCTGTTCACGGTCGCCGACGACCAGTGGATCGCGGTGATCGGCGACGTCTGCGGCAAGGGCGCCGAGGCCGCGGCGGTCACGGCGCTCGCGCGCTACACGATCCGTACCGCGGCTGTCCGCCGGCGCTCTCCGGCGGCGATCCTGCGCTGGCTCAACGACGCGATGATGAGGCAGGACCTCGAGGGTCGCTTCTGCACGATCGCCTGCGTGCACCTCGACACGTCGCGGCCGGAGATCCGAGTCACGGTCGCCTGCGGCGGGCACCCGCCGGCCCTGCTGCGGCGGGCGGACGGCGAGGTGCGCGATGTCGGACCGCCGGGAACGCTGCTCGGGCTCGTGCCCGACCCGGAGATCGAGGACGAGCAAGCCGAGCTGACGGCGGGCGACGCGCTCGTGCTGTTCACCGACGGGATCACCGACGCGCGTGCGCCGGAGCGGATGCTCGAGCCCGAGCACTTGCACGACGCGTTGCGCGCGATCCCGGCCGGATCCGCGCAGCGGATCGTCGAGCAGCTCGCGGCGCTCGCGGTCGGCAAGGAGGGCCTGCCGCCGCGCGACGACATTGCGGTGCTCGCGCTGCGGGCAACGTAACGTCGCCGAAGGCGAGCGGCGAGGAACGAGCACGCTCGCCTGGCAGGCGAAACCGATTACTGACTGTGCTCGGCCACGGTCCGCAAGCGCTCCAGCGCGCGGCGGATCAGGCGCGACACGTGCATCTGCGAGACGCCGACGCGCTCGGCGATCTCGGCCTGCGTGAGGTCCTCGACGAAGCGCAGGTGGAGCACGACGCGGTCGCGGGCGGGCAGGGCCGCGAGCGTCGGCGCGATCGTCGCGCCGTACTCGACGAGCTCGAAGCGGCCGTCCTCGACCCCGATCGACTCGGCATACGTCTCGCCGTCGCCCTCGTCGCCGAAGCGGTAGGACTCGAGCGACACCGCGTCGTACGCGCCGGCCGCCTCCATCGCCTCCAACACCTGCTCGGTGCTGAGCTCGAGCACGCCTGCGACCTCGGCCGCCGACGGTGAGCGTCCGAGCTGGCGCGAAAGGTCCTTGACCGCGTTGTCGACCTGCATCACGCGCTCTTGCATCCCGCGCGGCACGTGGACCGCCCAGCCGTTGTCGCGGAAGTAGCGCTTCAGCTCGCCGAGCATCGTCGGCACGGCGTAGGAGGAGAACGCGGTCTCGCGCGCCGGGTCGAAGCGGTCGATCGCCTTGATCAGCCCGAGCGTCGCGACCTGGACGAGATCGTCGAGTGGCTCGTCCGAGCGCCGGTAGCGGCGCGCCATGCGCCGCGCGAGCGGAAGCAGGCGCTGCACGAGCTCCTCGCGCGCGGCCTCGTCGCCGTGGCGATGGATCCGGATCAGGAGGCGTCGGTCCTCCTGCGCGCGGGAGACGCCGTACTCGTCGGATGCCGCCTGGTGCTGACCAGCTTCCAAGCCTCTCCTCAGCGGCCGAGGGCGTTCAGGACCACGGACATCTTTAGCAGCGTCGGCGTCCGGCCACGCGACGACGTCACTCGAGCCGTGTTGCGGTCACATTGAGCGCATCTTACGTTCGTGTGTTTGTCGCGTGCCTTCGCGGGGCAAGAACGGGTCGTCGCGTCACATCCTTTCGGATGCCCTCCACGCACCCGGACGACGCACACCCTCCTCCTCATGCCGAGGCGCCCCCCGGGGCGCCTCGGCTCGTTTCGCGCCGTCGCCGGACCCGCAGTCGCAGCGGCTCAGGGCTGGGTGAGCCGGAGCAGAGCGGCCTCGAGCGTCGGCGCGGCGGTGAGCATCCCCGCGGTTCGGGTGACCTCGAGCAGCCGGTCGACCGCCGGGCGCAGCGCTGCGAGCACGAACGACACGCCGTCGGCCCGCAGCGCAGCGTCCGCCCGCAGCAGCTCGCGCAGCGCGGAGGAGTCGACGAACGTCACCTCGGCCATATCGAGTACGACGCCGCGCGTGCCGGCGGTCCGCGCCACGGCGAGCTCCTCGCGCAGCGCCGGCGCCGTGGCCAGATCGAACTCCCCGGTCAGCGTGAGGACCACGAGCCCCTGCGGCGCCTCGCGCGCCTCGATCGCGAAGACGCCGGCCGGACGGATGCCGCGCGCGTCCGCTGCCGGCTGTTCGCTGCGGGGTTCGTCGCCCATCCGGATCGCGCGGATTGTATGGATCCCGATCCCGCACACTCCGCTTCTGTCAGGATCAGCACCGGAGCTGGCGCCCGGGCGCGGTTAGCCCCTGCTATCGCAGGGGTATTGCCAACAGGAGCCATGGCCGGCGAGACCTCGGTGCAAGCCAACGACTCCGACATCCGCCTCACGCTCCCGGCGCGCCCGGAGAACGTCGCGGTGGTGCGTCACGTGCTCGGGGCGCTCGCCGAGGTGCTCCGGCTCCCGGACGGCGCCCTCGAGGACATCCGCCTGGCCGTCACCGAGGCGTGCACGAACGTGGTCCGGCACGCGTACGCCGACGACGACGGGACGATCGATGTCGCGGTCCGGCCGCGGGCCGACGCGCTCGAGGTGACAGTGTCCGATGGCGGACGGGGCGGCGTGCCCAGCCCGGACAACAGCGGACTCGGCCTGGGGCTGCCGCTGATCGCGGCATTGGCCGACAGCCTGGAGATCGAGCGCAACCAGGACAGCGGGAGTCGCCTGGTGATGCGGTTCGCGCGCGCCGGCGCCACGCCCTCGATCGGCCACGCGTGACGCACGCCGAGACCCCGACGCGCGTGTCGATCGCCTCCGGGCCCCTCGTGGGGCCGGTGCTGCGCCGCGTCGTGGGGATGTTCGCCGCGCGTGCCGATCTGCCGCTCGACCGGCTCGACGACGCCGTGCTCGTCGCCGATCTCGTTGCTGCGCGTGCCCCCGCGCACGTCGCCGACGACACCGTCGACGTGGCGCTGGCGTCGAGTACGCGCTCGCTCGACCTGCGCGTCGGCCCGCTGCGGCCCGGCGGAGCCCGCGCGCTCGTCGTCGACGCGGCGGTGCCCGGCGTGGGCAACGTGATCGAGCAGCTCGCCGACGAACTGGAGTTCGAGATCGAGGGCGAACGCGAGTACCTGCGCGTCCGGCTCGCGTACACCGGATCCGACTGAGCGAGCATCCGGGTCACCGGCCTCGACGCCGGCTTGACGATCGTGAATTCCGTTCAAACGGCGCTCGGCGACGACGTCGAAGCCGCGTAGCCTTCGGTTGGTGAACGGCGGCACAGGATTCCCGACTGCGGACGCGCAGGACGACTTCTCGCGCGCGCGGCGCGCGCAGTTGCTCGCCGAGCTGGGCCGCCGGCTGCGGCGCGAGCCCGACGACGTCGGCCTGATCATGCCGTTCGACGAGGTCGTCGAGGCACTCGGCCTGGTCGGCGAGTCGCAGCTCGGGCTGCAGACGATCCCGCTCGACTCCGTGATCGGGACGGTGGACCGCACGCGCGACTTCGACCGCGGCTTCCGTCCCACGACGCCGCGCGTGCGCGGGCGCTGGCAGCGGATCGCCGCGGCGCAGCGGCGCGGCGAGTCGTTCCCGCCGATCTCGGTCTACCGGATCGGCGACCTGCACTTCGTGCGCGACGGCCATCACCGCGTGTCGGTCGCCAAGTCGCTCGGGCGCAAGGAGATCGACGCCTACGTCACCGATGTGCGGACCCGGATCGGGACCGGCGACGGGCTGCGCCTGGCCGACCTGCCGCTCAAGGACCACGAGCGCCTGTTCCACGAGCGCGTGCCGCTGGAGCCGGAGCTGCACGCGCGCGTCCGCCCGTCGGACCCGTGGCACTACGGCGACCTGGCGGAGGGCGTCGAGGCGTGGGGCTTCCGCGTGATGCAGGAGCGGCGCGAGTACATGGACCGCGAGGAGGTCGCGCGGCTGTGGTTCGAGGAGGACTTCCTCCCGGTCGTCGAGACGCTGCGTGCCGCCGGCTTCATCCGCTCGTCGGAGACCGACGCCGATGCCTACATGCGAGTCGTCGCCGCCCGCTACGAGCTGCTGCGCACGCACGAGTGGAGCGGCGAGGTCCTCGACCGGTTGCAGGGCGTGGAGCGGCGCCGTCGCGGCCGGCGGCCACACCGCCCGCGCTGGGGGAAGCGGCGGAGTCTGCGTTAGGAGGCGGGGCTAATCCCTCGCGCCGGGATGCCCGTCGCCGGGCCAGGGGGCAAGCACGAGCAGCAGCCGCGCGTCGCTGGTCGCACGCACCTCGTGGCGTTCGTGCGGATCCCAGATCGCCATGAAGCCCGGACCACCGGTCACGACGCCGGCCGCGCCCTCCACCTCGAGCTCGCCGTCCACGACCACGAGGTGCGCACGCTCGTGCACTTCGTGGTCCTGGAGCCGCTCGCCCGCCGGCAGGTGCAGGGCGATCGTTCGCGATTCCCCCCGTGACGAGTGCAGGATCTTCGGTTGATGCGGCTGCACGTCGAGCGTGCGCAGGTCCCAGTGCTCCATGGCGCAGAACCTACCGCTAGCCGGCCCGCTCGGCCTCCTCGCGCAGGCTGGCGATCGACTGGCGGATCAGGCGCGACACGTGCATCTGGGAGACGCCGACGCGGTCGCCGATCTCCATCTGCGTCAGGTCCTCCTCGAAGCGCAGCCTGAGCACCTCGCGCTCGCGCCCGGACAGCACGCGCGTCAGCCGTTCGATCGTGGCGGACGCCTCCGCGAGGCCGTACCCGGGATCCTCCGCGCCGACTGCCTCGGCGTAGGACACGGTGTCCTCGTCGTCGTCGGTGCGCGGGCGGTCGAGCGAGACCGCGCGATAGGCGCCTGCGGCCTCGCGCGCCTCGAGGACCTGCTCGTCCGTCGCCCCGACACGCTCGGCGATCTCGGCCGTCGTCGGCGCCCGTCCCAGCTCGCGCGACATCTCATCGCTCACGCGGTCGACCTTGACCGCGAGCTCCTGCAGGTCGCGCGGCACCCGAACCGCCCAGCCCTTGTCGCGGAAGTGGCGCTTGAGCTCGCCGAGCACCGTGGGCACGGCGAATGACGAGAATGCCGTCTCCCGGCCCGGGTCAAAGCGATCGATCGCCTTCAGGAGGCCGAGCGACGCGACCTGCACGAGGTCGTCGAGCTGCTCCCCGCCGTGCTGGTAGCGGCGCGCGAGCTGCCGCGCGAGCGGCAGGAACCGCTCCACCAGCCGCTCGCGCGCGGCGACCTCGCCCTCGCTGTGGTAGCGGACCAGCAGGCGCCTGTCCTCTTCCGCGCGCGCAGCCCGTCTCCCGGAGGAGGGATATGCTGGTTTGCCGCCTTGCGGGCGGCTACCGTCGGAACGATCGTCGATGCTCTCCACGCCCACCATCTCGCAGCTCCTTGAGGATGTGCGCGCCGGGGCGCAGGGGCGCGGGATGAGGACTGGCGGGTCGCTGGGCCAGGCCTGCGGGCAGTCTAGCGCGACGCCCCGATGACCTCTCAGGGGACCCGTCAGCTACGGGTGCTGATCGCCAACGAGGACAAGGACGCGCTGCACGCGCTCGCCGGGGTTCTCGAGCGGCTCGGGCACGAGGTCACGCCGTACGCCGTCGCGGTGTCCGAGGCGGTCGAGCTGATCGCTACGGAGGATCCAGACCTGGCGATAGTCGTCGTGCACCAGGACGACGAGCACGCGCTCGCTCTGATCGCGGAGACCGTCGAGTACGCGTCCGGTCCGGTGATCGCGCAGACCCGGAACGGCGACGTCGAGTTCGTCGCGCGCGCGGCCGAGCGCGGGATCTCCGCGTGGATCGCGTCGGCGGAGCCGCAGGTCGTCCAGGGCGCGATCGAGGTCGCGCTGCGCCGCTACGAGGAGACCGAGCGTCTGCAGGTCAAGGTCGATCAGCTCGAGTCGGCGCTCGAGCGGCGCGCGCTGATCGAACGGGCCAAGGGCATCCTGATGGAGCGGCACGGGCTCGACGAGCGCGCCGCATTCGAGCTGATGCGCGACCACGCGCGGGCGCAGAGCTCGCGCGTCGTCGACGTCGCCCGTGCCGTGACCGACGGCCACGCGCTCCTGCCGCGGAACAGCTGACACTGCGTCGTTAGTTCCGTGGCGACGACGGGAAGCCTGGGGCATCACCCCAGTCCATCGATTGAGGAGCGTGCAGTCCCATGATCGGCATTCTCATCGCAGTTCTGCTGGCCGCGCTGGTCTATGTCCTTTGCGTGGCGCTCGGACTCCCCGCCATCGTCGCGATCATCGCGGCGGTGCTCGTCCTGCTCGCCGGCATCCCGACCGGCGGCTACGGCGTCGGCGGCCGCTTCGGCGGAGGGCCCCGACACTGACCCGCGCAGGCTACGAGGGTCCGCCGCTCCCGGCCAAGTCGCCGTCGTAAAGCTCGGCGGCGGGCCGCAAGGTCCGCTCCTCCGGCCAGGAGCAGAGCGAGGCGCGGCCGGGGCACTCGCCGCACAGCTCGCGATGCGGCTGGGCGGCGACCGGCCAGCGCTCGGCCAGGACGCCGGCGGCGAGGTCGAGCAGCACGTCGGCGAGCGCCGGCGCCTCGTCCTGCGTGAACGTGGCCGACACGGGCCGGTCGGGCCGCTCGAGCAGCGCATAGGCGACCTCGACCCGCTGGGCGCCGTCGTTCAGCGCCGCGAGCGCGTAGACCATCCGCTGCGTGGCGTACGCGCGGGCGATGAGGTCCTCCGGCTCGTCGTCCTCGTCGAGCCGGTCGGTCTTGTAGTCGACGACCAGCACGGTGCCGTCGGGCTCGCGCGCGAGCACGTCGACGAACCCGGTGACGAGCGGACCCCCGCCGCCGGGCTCGAGCGCGAACGCGAAGCCGGCCTCGCGCCGGACCCCGCGGGCGGCTCCGAGCCGCGCGCACAGCGGCGAGGCGGCGAACGCCGCGACCTGCGCGCGGATGTCCTCGACGTGGTCCGGCTCCAGCTCGACGCCGTGCGCGGCGCCGACCGCGACGACCTCGGCGGCGGGCGGCGGTTCCGGGCGCGCGAAGTCGAGCCGCTCCAGCAGCACGTGGACCAGCGAGCCGCGCATCCGCGCCTCCAGCGGCGCGCCACCCTCCTCGAGTTCGTCCCCGCCTGGACCGGCGGGCGCGGGCACACGCGGGAGGCCGAGCACGCGCGTCAGGTAGAAGCGGTAGCCGCAGCGCGAGTAGTCCTGCAGCGACGAGTAGGACAGGCGTCGCTGGGCGGGCTGCGGGCGCGCCGGGACCGGGATCACCTTCGGTTCGGCCGGGAGCTCGGTGCCCGGCGCCGCACCGCGGTCGCGCGGCGCGGGCGCGGCAGCCTCGGGCGCGAGGCTCGCGGCGGTCACGAGCGTGACCGCCACCGCGCCGTCGCCGCAGCGCACCACCTCGTCGTCCGGGAACGGCGTCGGAGTGCCGATCAGCGCGGGCGCGAGCCAGTCGAGCGGCGGCGCGACGCCGCGTGGCTCGGGCCATTTCGCGGTGTCGATGCCGCCGGACAGGATCAGCCGCTCCTCGGCGCGCGTCGCGGCGACGTACAGCAGCCGCCGCTCCTCGGCGGCCTCGGCCTGCGAGAGCGCTGCGGCGATCCGCTCGTAGCCGAGCGCGGGCACGGGCTCGCCGCCCGCGAGCGTGGCGAGCTTGAGGCCGGCGCTCGCGTCGCCGATCAGCAGCCGCTCGCGCCCGGTCGCCGCGGGCCGGCCGAGGTCCGCCACGCACACGACCGGGAACTCGAGCCCCTTGGCGCGATGGATCGTCATCAGCCGCACGGCGTCGAGGCCCTCGGACTCGAGCGCCGCCTCACCCTCGCGCGCCTCCGCGAGATCCTGGCCGACCGCGTAGGCGAGGAAGCCGCGCAGGTCGCGGCCTTCCGCGCGCTCGTATTCCCGCGCGAGCCGCATGAGCTTGCGCAGGTTCGCGAGCCGCCGATCGCCGCCGGCGCGGGCGAGGATCGCGAGGTCATAGCCGGTGGCGGCGATCGCGCGCTCGAGCAGCACCTCGATGGGCAGCCGCTCGGCGCGGAGCCGCTCGCCGGCGACGAAGCGGGCGAACGCGACGAGCCGCCCGGACTCCTCGGCCGGGAGCGCGTCGAGCCACGACGGCTCAGAAGAGGAACCGTTGCGGCCGGCAGCCGGCGAGCCCGGAGCGGGTCGCGCGGCGGCCGCCCGCCGGAGCGCCGCCCACGCGCCGTCCCCCTCGGCGCGCCCAGCGTCGGCGAGCAGGATCAGCGCGTCGGCGCCGACGCCGCAGAACGGTGACGCCAGCGCGGCGTAGAGCGACGCTTCGTCGTGCGGGTTCGCAAGCAGAGCCAGGTAGGCCACCCCGTCGCGCACCTGCTCCTGCGCCCAGTAGCCGCGGCCGCCGACGACGTAGGTGCTCAGGCCCTGCTCCTCCAGCGCCTGCTCGTAGAGTCGCAGCGAGCTCGTCGCGCGCACGAGCACCACGACGTCGCGCTGCGGCCTGCCGGCGTCGACCTCCGCGCGCAGCCGCGCCGCGACCGCGCGCGCTTCGGCCCGGCGCCACGGCTGCGCCGCCAGCGCGGCGAGCCCCAGCTCGGCCTCACGCTCCTCCCAGCCCGCGGTCTCGCAGGCGAGCAGCTCTACGCACGGTTCCTCCGGCGGGTCCGGCTCGAACAGCCGCAGCTCTTCCGGCGCGCGGCCCGCGACGAGCGGCGTGAAGCCGGCGCCGAGCAGGCTCGGAAAGGCCGCGTTCACGACATCCAGGATCTCGTGTCGCGACCGGAAGTTGACGGTCAGCCCGCGCACGCGGTCGGCATCGAGTGCCGCCCGCCGCGCACGGAAGATGCCCACGTCGGCGTGCCGGAACCCGTAGATCGACTGCGACTCGTCGCCGACCGCGAACAGGTTGCCTGTGCCCGTCGCCGAAGGCGACTGGGTATGACGCTCGAGCGCTTCGAGGACGTCGAGCTGCAGCCGGTTCGTGTCCTGGAACTCGTCGACCATGATCAGCGCGAAGCGACCGGCCCAGCGCGAGCGCAGACCGGCATCGCCGGCCAGCAGGTCGCGTACGCGCAGCTCGAGATCCTCGAAGTCCACGCCCGCGCGCTCGGCCTTCACCTCGGCGTACGCGGATCCGAACGCGTCGAGCAGCGCGTCGAGCAGGACGAGCGCCGGCCGGGCGTGATGGTCCGCGCACGCGGCCCGGTACTCGGCCCACGCCTCGCGATAGGCCGCACAGTCCGGGTGCTCGAGCGCCTTCGCGCCGCTGGGGAGCTTGGCCGCGTCCAGCGCGCCTGGGAGCGGCGGCTCGGCGCGCTGGGACGACGCGCCCGGTTCCGCCCCGTCCGGCGGCGGCTCGGCGCGCCGGGACGCCTCGTCCTGCGGCCGCGCGGCGGCGCCGAGCAGCCGCTCGCACGCTTCGAGCGCCTCGAGTGCGGCGGTCACGCGTGCGCCGTTCGACGGCGCAGCGCGAAGCGCCGCGGCCGCTGCGCTCGCCGCAGCGACGACCGGCGCCGGGTCGGGCGGCGCCGCCGCGGGCGGGACCGGCAGCCGCGGATGTGTGGCGCCGCGGCTGCGCAGCGTCGCGTGAGCGCCGGTGGTCATCGCCTCCAGGTCCCAGCTGTACGCCGCCGCGAGGTCGACCGCCGGGTCGCCGTGCGCCGCCATCCAGGTCTCCAGCGCGCGCTCGAACGCGGTCGCCGCGAGCCGCCGCGCCGCACCCTCGTCGAGCACGGCGAAGCGCGGGTCGAGCCCGGCCGCGAGCGGCTGGCTGCGGAGCACGCGCGCGCAGAACCCGTGGATCGTGCCGATCCACGCGGCGTCCACCGCGCGCGCGTGCTCGTCCTCGCCGAGCTCGACGAACCGGCGCCGGATCCGCTCGCGCAGCTCTGCGGCCGCCTTCTCGGTGAACGTGAGCGTCAGGATCGCGCCGACGGACACGCCGTCCTGCAGGACCGCTTGCGCGAAGCGCTCGACCATCACGGCCGTCTTCCCGGACCCCGCGCCGGCCGCCAGGAGCGATGAGCCGTCGCGGTCGGCGATCGCGGCCCGCTGCTCGGGCGTGCTCCTCACGCCGGCACCTCGCCCTTGGGCTCGCCTGCGCGGCAGATGCCGGGGTATCGGCAGCCGCGGCTCGAGCAGCGCTCCGGGCACGGTGCGATGCGCCCCGCGTGCATGTCGGCCGCCGTCCGCTCGGCGAGCCCGCGCGCGTCCTGGAGCGCAGCGGCGAACCCGTCAGCGTCCACCCGGTCGGTGCGCGTGTAGCGGCCGGGCACGTCATCGCGAACGAGCCCGCGGGCGCCCAGCCGCGCGCCGACCAGCGGCTGGTAGAGGCCCGCCACCGGCTCGAGGCCGAGCAGGTCGCGCACCGCGAGCAGATAGAGCGCGACCTGGAGCTGCTGCTCGTCGCCCCACTTGGCGCCGCCCACGACGTTGCGGCCCTTGTAGTCGCGCACGACCGCCGCGCCACCAGGCCCGACGTCGACCCGGTCTACCCGGCCCGTGACGCGCAAGCCCGCGCCCAGCGAAAGTGGTCCAATCGCGTCGTCGGCGCCGCCGAACGACCACTCCAGCTCGGTCGGCTCGAAGCCGGCGCCGCCGGCGGCCTCCGTGCGCAGGTAGCGCTCGAGGTCGGCCTCGAGGCCGCGCAGCAGAGCACGCTGGCGCGGCGAGGCGCCCGTCGCCCGCGCGCGCTCGCGCAGCGCGTCGGCGAGCGCCTCCAGCGCCGTGTCGAGCCGCTCCGGCGCGATCCGCGCCGAGCCGGTGCGCTCGCGCAGCAGCTCCAGCGTCCGCTCCAGCACGGCATGCGCGATCGAGCCGCGCTGCATCGGCTCCGGGTCGGGGTCGGTGCGCGCGGGCCGCAGCAGATACTCGATCAGCCAGCGCTCCGCGCAGCCGGCGAACGCCTCCAGCCCCCGGGCGGGCTCGGTCTCGCGCGCCGCCAGCAGCCCGAGCACGGCAGTCGACGCGGGCGCCCCGAGCGGCGGCGGGTCGGACGTCGACGTCGCCGCGGCGTACGCGCGTCGCAGCTCATGCGGGGTCGGCGCCTCGCGCGGCCGCCACGTCACGTCGGCGAGCAACCGCGTGCCCCGCTCCTCCCACAAGTCGTCGCTGAACAGCGCGCGCACGTCGTCGAGGAACGCGGACGGTGCGAGCGGGTCGCCCTCCTCGTCCGACGAGCGCCAGGACAGGAACAGCACGTCCTCGGGGCGCGAGACCGCCGCGTAGAAGAGCGACCGCTCGCGGTCGAGCACGTCCTCGTGCAGCGGCAGTCGCAGCCCGGCGGCGGCGATCCCGCGGCGGTCCTCGTCGGAGAGGAACGGCTCGGGCACCGGCCGGCGCGGAAACTCGCCGTCCTGCAGACCGCACACGAACACCGCGCGGAAGCGCCGCGCGCGGATCGCGAGCGGGTCGGCGAGCAGCACGCCGGCAGCAGGCGGATGCGCGCCGGCGGCCGAGCCGGGCGCGCCAAACGCGACCTCGGCCACGCCCGGCGTCCCGGCGACGGCCCCGACCGGCGTGCCGCGCACGGTCTCGGCCGGCGTGTCGAACGCAGCGCCGGCGACGGCCGAGGGCTCGCGTACCTCGACCGCGCCGAGCGCGTCGAGCAGCTCGGCCGGCGTGCCCAGCAACGCGGCGTCGGCCGCCGCCAGCGAGCTCAGCTCGGCCGCCGCGGCGCGCAGGTCGGCCGCGACGCGCGCGTCGGTGAGATCCTCCGCCGCGAGCACTTGCGCGCGCCGGTGGTGCGGGGCGGTCCAGATCGCCTCGGCCTCGGCGACGAGCGCCGTGAGCAGCGCCTCCGGCCCCGCTTCCGCCGCGGCCGCGAGCGCGTCGAGGTCGGCGAGCGGCGCCCCGCCGAGCCGCTCCTCCCAGATCGCACGCGCGGTCCGGGCGCGGCCGACGCCACCGCGGCGCACGCGCACGTCGAGCGCGTCGGCGAGCGCGGGGTCCGCCAATCGACCGGGGGTGCGCAGCCAGGTCAGCAGGTCCGCGGCCGTCCCGTCGGGAAGAGCCGCACGAGCGCCGGCCAGCACGCCCGCTCCCAGCCGGGTCCGGCCGAGCGTCTGGCGGCGGTCGTGGCTGACCGTGATCCCGTAGCCGGCGAGCACCTGGGCGAACAGCGCCGTCGTTCCGGCGTCGCCGCGCAGCAGCACGGCGATGTCCGCCGCCTCGATCCCCTGGCGCATGAGTTCCAGCACTTCCGCGCCGACCAGCTCCGCCTCCGCCCGCTCACCGCCGGCCTCGAGCAGCCGCACGGCACCATTCGGCGGGAGCCGGTCGGGCGCCGGCTCGAACAGCGCGCGCTCGAGGTGGTGCAGCGCCGGGCGGGCCGACGGCGCGTAGTGCTCCGAGCGCTCCGGCAGCTGGACGACCTCGGCGGCGAGCGGCCGCAGCTCCTCGACGGTCGCGGCGCGTCCTGCGAATGCGACGCGGCCGGGCTCGTACGGCAGCGCGACGCAGACGTCCGCGTGGCGGCTCAGGGTCTCGACGGCGTCGCGCTCGGTCGGGGTGAGGTCGTCGAACCCGTAGAGGAAGACGGGCCGGCCGCCCCAGGCGGCCGGGTCGGCGCGGAGCGCGTCGAGCGCCGCCCAGGCGTAGCCCTCGCGATCGGGCCGCTCGAGCCGCTCGAGTCGGCGCCGGTAGGCCGCATAAAGCGCGGACAGCTCGTCGGCATAGGCGGCGCGGCGCGACGAGGCGCCGGCCGGAGCGTCCGCCGATGAGCCCGGCGCCGGCACGCCCGGCCCCAGCCCGGGCTGCGCGCCCGCCGACGAGCCCGGCGCCCGTGTCTCGTCGCTCGCCGCCGCCCACGCCCTCAGCGCCGACGTGAACCGCGCCGGCGGCACCAGCGAACGCTGTAGCTCGGCGAACAGCGCGCCGGCGGCGTCGGCGAAGCCCCGCGTCGCGGCGGAGCGTGCGAGCACGCGCAACGGGACGTCGGCGATCGCCGCCCGCACGACGCGGTCGCGCGCCACCCGCCCGAGCGGGCGCGCCTCGATCCCGGCACGCGACGCGATCTCTCGCACCAGCCGCGCGAAGGTGAGCACCTCGGCGCCGAACACGATCCCGGATCCGGCCAGCTCGCGCTGGTAGTGCTCGACGTCGGCCGCGGTCGGTACGACCAGCAGCGGGTCGCGCGGCAGCGCGGCGCGGAGACGGTCGAGCACCGCGCCCACCTTCGCGGCGTTCGCGGGGCCGGTGATCAGCGTGAGCGGCATCGGACTCGACAGGGTCGCGCGTGCGGCGGACGGCGCGCGTTGGCGGCGGGACGAAACTTCGGGCATTGAGAGCAGGCCCGGATTGCGATCGCGCTCAGGCGGGGCGCGTCAGTAACTCATGCGCCCCGCGATGAGCCGCCGCGCTCACGCGGGGCGCGTTGATAACGCATAGCGAGACTCATCCGCCCCAGATCGCGACTCGGGGGCGCCTTGACCACCATATGGGTGGTCAGCGCGCCCCACGTGACCGCGACCGCGATCCGGGCCTCCCGTAAATGCCCGCAGTTTTCGTCCCGCCCGAAACATCCGCAATTTGGACGAATTTCCGACCCCGCACGCTCAAGCTCACATCCGCACCAGCCGTTACTGCGAACAAGGAGCACTGTCCACGGAGGACCCGATGGCCACGCTGTACCTGCCCGCCGAGCACACGGAAGCCGACCTCGTCCTGGCCGGCCAGATCGCCGAGACGATCGACAGCGCCGAGCTGTTCGTGACCTGGACGCCGGAGCACGGGCATAGTGCTCCCGAGGTCTTCGCCGAGCTGCGCGAGCCCGAGCCGGGCTGGCCCTCCAGCATCCTCCAGGCGATCCGCGAGCTGTGGGCGGCTCTGCGCAACCGCGAGCCGTCCCAGGGCGCGTACGCGCCGCGTCGCCCCGCCGGGCAGCCCGGCGCGCCCGCCTAAGCCGCTTCGGCTGCCGCTTCGCCGGCCTGCGCCTCGGCCCCGCCGCCGTCCTCCTGCTCGGGCGGCCTGGCTCCGGAACGCGCCCACGGCTCGTCGAACTCGACGCGCCACTTGCCGTCCTCGCCCTGCTCCAGCGCGAGCCGCGCCCGGAACGACTTGCCGGAGCGCCCCTTGAAGCCGGTCACCGGCCGCGCCGTGCGCCCGGTCGCGATCAGCTCGCGCGCCACCACCTGCGGCAGGTTCTTGCCGGCCTTGCTCTTCCAGATGACGAAGCCGCAGCCGGGGTCCTCGCGCGACCAGCACGAATAGCCCTTGCGGTTCTCGACGATGTCGAGGCCGCAGATCGGGCAGGGGCCGAGGTTGGCCCGCGGGATCCGGACCTCCTTGAGCTTGGCGTCGAGCTCGCTCACGGTCCCGCGCGCGAACTCCGCGATGTCCTTCATGAACCGCTCGCGCGTCTCCTCGCCCTGCTCGATCCGGCCGAGCCGGTGCTCCCAGTCGCCCGTCAGGCCCGGCGAGGTGAGCGGATGCCCCTCGAGCAGGCGGATCACGTTGACCCCCTTCTCGGTGCACACGAGCGAGCGCCCGTCGCGCTCGATGTAGCCGACGTCGATCAGCCGCTCGATGATCGCCGCCCGCGTGGCCGGGGTGCCGATGCCGGAGTCCTTCATCGCCTCGCGCAGCTCGTCGTCGTCGACGAGCTTGCCCGCGGTCTCCATCGCCGCGAGCAGCGACGCATCCGAATATCGCCGCGGCGGCTTGGTCTCCTTCTCGGCGGAGGCGACGTCGAGCGTCCGCGCCGCCTCGCCCTGCTCGAGCTTCGGCAGCGCCTGATCGGCGCCCTCGTCCTCGTCGGCGGCCGAGCGGTCCTCGAAGCCCTCGCCGTACACGCCGCGCCAGCCCGGCACGACCAGCAGCCGCCCGCGCGTGCGGAACACGTGCGCGGCGACCGTCGTCTCCAGCCGCGTGTTCTCGAACACGGCGTCGGGATGGAAGACGGCGAGGAAGCGGCGCACGACCATGTCGTAGACCCGCTTGTCGTCGTCGGACATCTTCTCCACGCGATGCTCGGCGCGCGTCGGGATGATCGCGTGGTGGTCGGTGACCTTGGCGTCGTTGACCACGCGCCCGAGCGGCAGCGTGTCGAGCCCGGTCACGTACGCCGCGGCGCGCGCGTACTCGGAGCGCCGGCCGACCAGATCGGCGGTCGGCTTGATCTCGCCGGCCATGTCGCCGGTCAGGAAGCGGGAGTTCGTACGCGGGTACGTGAGCGCCTTGTGCTCCTCGTAGAGCCGCTGGGCGGCGGAGAGCGTTCGGCGAGCCGAGAAGCCGAAGCGGGTGTTGGCCTCCCGCTGCAGCGAGGTGAGGTCGTACAGGAGCGGCGCGCGCTCCTTCTTGGTCGACTTCTCGAGCTTGGTGATCTCGCCGGTCTGGCCGCGCACGGCGGCGACGATCGCCTCGGCCTCGGCGGGCGTCTTGAGTCGCGGCTGGGCTCCGGCGTGGTAGCGACCCCCGTAACGCCGCCCCGGGTCGCCGTCGGCGGCCTCGAACGTCGCGTCGACGAGCCAGTACTTCTCGGGCTTGAACGCACGGATCTCGTTCTCGCGGCGTGCCAGCAGCGCGAGCGTCGGCGTCTGCACGCGCCCGAGCGAGACGGCGCCGTCGAACGAGGATCGCAGCCGGATCGTGGCCGCACGGGTCGCGTTCATGCCGACGATCCAGTCGGCCTCGGAGCGCGATCGCGCCGCCTGCTCCAGCCGCGCGAACTCGTCCCGCGGGCGCAGGTCCCCGAGCGCCTGCCGGATCGCCGCCGTGGTCATCGACGACAGCCAGAGCCGCTCGACGGGCTTGTCCGCGTTCGCCTTCTCGAACGTCCACGCGAAGATCAGCTCGCCCTCGCGGCCGGCGTCGCAGGCGTTCACGACGCGCTCGACGTCGTCGCGCTTCAGCAGCTTGGTGATGACGCCCATCTGCTTCTTGGAGCGCTCGTCGCGGACGACCAGCTTGAAGTGGTCCGGCACGATCGGCAGGTCCGCCATGCGCCACTTCTTGTACTTAGGGTCGTACTCGTCGGGCTCGGCGAGCTGCACGAGGTGGCCGACCGCCCACGTCATGATGTGGTCGTCGGTCTCCAGGTAGCCCTCGTGCTTCTGGAACGCGCCGGGGAGGACGCGCGACAGGTCGCGTCCGACAGACGGCTTCTCGGCAATGACGAGCGTCTTGGCCATGGGCGCCCGAGGGTAGCGTCAACCGGCGCACGGACCGGTGGACACCGGCCCGTCGGCGTCGGCCAGCGCGCGGCGCACCACCTGGTTCGGGACGCCGTAGCCGCCGCGCGGCCCGCGCGTCGTCGCCGCGAACACCGTCGTGACGACGCGTCCCTCCCCGTCGACCATCGGGCCGCCGGAATTGCCGGAGCGCACGAGCCCGCGCAGCGCGGTCATCGACCGCTCCACGGGCCCGCGGCCGTAGGCGTCCGAGGACGACACTCGGCGCGTATCGCCCAGCCGCCCGGCGCGCACGTCGAACGGGCCGTTGAGCGGGAAGCCGAGGATCGCCGCCGAGGTCCCGGAACGCGGTTCCTGCGCGAGCGGCAGCGGCGCGGCGTCGAGCTGCGCCACGTGCAGGATCGCGATGTCGT
Organism: uncultured Solirubrobacteraceae bacterium; assembly: GCA_963835735.1. GTDB lineage: Bacteria > Actinomycetota > Thermoleophilia > Solirubrobacterales > Solirubrobacteraceae > DASQMT01. Next base: position 523,983 of record CAWIGP010000007.1, on the reverse strand, counting down.
TGCGCGGGTCGAAGTGGACCGCCCGCGCCGGCAGGCCGGGCTCGCGCCCGCCGAGCAGGACCTGCGTGTCGCGCTCGCCGGCCACAACGTGGGCGTTCGTGACCACGAGCCCGTCGCGTGCGACCCAGCCGGAGCCGGCCACGCCGAGCCCGCATGCGCTGCCGAGCACCTTCACGACGCTCGCCGCCGCCTCCTGCACCTCGGGATCGCGCGCGATCCCCGGCGTAGGCGGGTCGACGCGGGCCTCGGGCCCGTCGATCTGCGGGAACGGGTCAAGCCGCCGGAGCGAGTTCAGCAGCGGACCCGACGGCGGCAGCATCGTGTTGAGCCGCTGCAGGATCGCCGAGCGCTGCACCTCGACGCGCAGCCGGTACGTCCCGCTCTGGACCGCCAGCGCGCCGAGGATCCACACGACGCCGAGTCCGACGCAGGCGACCAGGATCGCCCCCAGGAACCCGTCGGCGGCGCCGAATCCGGGGATCGCCCGCAGCGCCCGCCGCGCCGGCCCGCCGAACGCCTCGAACAGCCCTGCCAGCAGCGCGCCGACCAGCAGCGCCCCGAGCAGCCCGAAGGCCGGCGCCCAGGGGGAATGCGATCCCTCGGGCAGCACGAGCGGCCCGATCCGCGTCCCCAGCCACGCCCCGAGCGCGAGCCCGGCGAACGCCAGGATCCCCGACACGAAACCCTGCGCCCAGCCGAACAAGGCGAGCAGCAGCACCAGCCCCACGATGATCCAGTCGACGCCCGTCACGGCCGTTCGAGCGTACCGGGCGGCGATCACCCATCTGGCGGTATTAGAGGGCTAGCGGGGTGTTGGGCGGGCCGGTTCGCGTCTAGATTGGCGGCGAACCCCACATGTCCGCTCCAACCCGTTCCGGGCGTCGCCCCCCACCTGCCACGCCGCGCCCGCGACCTCGCCGCCGCCGGCGCGGGGTCGCGTGGGTGCGTCTCTCACCGCTGCTCATCGCGGCGCTCTGCGCATTCGTCGCGGGCGCAGCGGTCGGCCGGGCGGGCGACGATCCGCGTCGCACCACCGCGCAAAACTTCGCGGATGCGTGGGCGCGCGGCGACTACGTCGCGATGCATGCGCTGCTGACCCCGGAGGCCCGACGCCAGATCCCGCTCGAGCGCTTCACCGCCGCCTACCGCGACGCCGCGAGGGCTGCGACGCTCTCCGGCGTCACCGTGGGCCGGGCCGGCGAGCCGGCCGGCGGCGATGTCACGGTGCCGGTGGAGATGCGGACGCGCGTCTTCGGCACGCTGCCGGGCAGGCTGACGCTTCCGGTCGTGGAGGACGACGAGGACGCCTACATCGACTGGAGTCGCAACCTCGTCCACCCCGGGCTGCGGCCGGGCGAGAAGCTCAATCGCACCACGAGGATGCCGCCGCGCGCGGCGATCCAGGCGCGCGACGGGACGCCGCTGGCGGAGGGCGAGGCACGCCTCTCCGAACTGGGCGCGCTCGCGTCGGAGATCGCCGGCCGCGTCGGGCCGGCGCCGCCCGAGCGGGCCGCAGAACTGGCGCGCCGCGGCGTCCCGCCGGGCGCGCCGGTCGGTCTCACCGGCCTGGAGCGCGAATTCGACGAGGAGCTGTCCGGCACGCCCGGCGGCGATCTGCGCGCCGGCCGCCGGGTGATCGCATCGGTCGAGCCACGGCGCGGCAGCGCCGTGCGCACCACGATCGATCCGGTGGTGCAGCGTGCGGCGGTCGAGGCGCTCGCCGGCCGCTTCGGCGGGATCGCGGTGATCCGCCCCCGCGACGGCGAGGTGCTCGGGCTGGCGGGCATCGCGTACTCCGCGCCGCAACCGCCCGGCTCGGTCTTCAAGATCGTCACGCTGGCGGGTGCGCTGGAGGACGGCGTCGCCAAGAAGTCGAGCAAGTACCCGGTGCAGACGGCCGCCGTGCTCGAGGGCGTCGAGCTGCAGAACGCCCACGGCGAGTCGTGCGGAGGGAGCCTCAGGGACGCGTTCGCCCACTCCTGCAACTCGGTCTTCGCGCCGATGGGCGCCGAGCTCGGCGCCCGCAAGCTCGTGACGGCGGCGGAGAAGTTCGGCTTCAACGCCGACCCCGGGCTCGCGGGCGCGATGCGCTCCACGATCCCCGCCGGGGGCGAGATCGGCGACGACCTGGCGGTCGGCTCGACCGCGATCGGCCAGGGCAAGGTGCTCGCCACGCCGCTGTTGTTCGCGACGATCGCCGGCACGATCGGCGAGCGCGGCATGCGCGTGCAGCCGACGCTGCGCAAGGGCGGGGAGCCGCGCCGAACCCGCGCGACGACCGCGGCCGTGGCCGGCACGATCGGCCGCTACATGCGCCGGGTCGTGACGTCCGGAACTGGCGTGGGCGCCGCGATCAAGGGGGTGCCTGTGGCCGGGAAGACCGGCACCGCGGAGCTGCGCGACACGACCAACGACGACCCGGATCCGACCGACCCGAACGCCCCACCGGCCGATGACACCACCGACACGAACGCCTGGTTCGCCGCGTATGCGCCGATGAAGCAGCCGCGTGTCGCCGTCGCGGTGATGCTGGTCGGTCAGGGCGCGGGCGGCGAGACGGCCGCCCCGGCGGCCAAACAGGTGATCGAGGCCGCGCTCGCGCGGCGGCCGCTAGACGTCGATGTCGATGATCGCGTTCTCGCCGCCGCTCGGGCTCTCGATCTCCAGTTCGAGCGGCCGGTTGGCGAGCGCCTCCGCCGGGATCTTGAACAGGATCAGCTGGCCGCGGATCGTGTTGTCGTAGGCGGGCGTGTCGGGCTGCGGGAGCACCGTGCCGGGCTGCAGCTCGGCCGGCTGGTAGAGGAAGTCGTTGACCTCGGGGTCGAGCTCGATCGGCTCGAACTCGTTGCCCTGGGTGTCGTGGATCCTGAACTGCTCGGCGGCCGGGTGCGGATCGTCGGAGTCGTTCTCCGCCCGCATGAAGATCGCGTACCAGACCTCGTCCTCGGCCAACGCCTCATCGGCCGGGAGGCCGCGCAGGTAGGCCGAGTCGTCGCGCGCGGCCGGGTTGAGGATGCGCGAGATCTGGATCTGGTACTTGACGTCGTCGACCGTCACGTAGATGCCCTCGGTCTCGGCAAGCGTGACCGTCTCCTCCTTGTTCCCGCATCCGGCGGCGAGGACGGCGACGCAGACGACGGCAAGGCAGGCGAGGCGGGGCATCGGGCGCGTCAGTCTAATCCCGCGATCGTCGCCCGCGCGCCGCGATCGCGGTCCTCCTCGAGGATGCTCCGGAGCCGCCGCAGCCCCTTGGCGGCGTTGCGCCGGAACCATCCCCGGCGGCGGCTCAGGGCCTCGACGGCGCGATCGGTCGGAAGCGGCGGCTCGGTCTCGTAGACGTACTCCAGCCGGGTGCCGCCGGCCTCCGGGTCCAGCGTCCACTGGTGGGAGGTCTTGATGCGGTTGTACTTGCCGCCGCGGCCGACCGCGATGATCCGGTACGGCGGATCGAGCTGCGCGAGGCTCAGGTCGTAGTAGCCGAAGCGGTCGAAGCGGCCGTCCTGCTTGTAGCGCGCGCCCGCGCCGCGGCCGGCCGACTCCTCGCGCGTGAGCCGCCACTCCTTGAGGAAATGGTCGGTGAACTCCGGGTGGTTGGCCACGTCCGCCAGGTACGCGAAGACCTCCTCGCGGGGGCGGTCGATCGTTACGTGCAGCGTGACGGGGTCCACGGGCGCGGAGCCTAGTGGACGAACCCGCGATCAGGCTGCAGAGCGGCGCCGCACGCGCACCGCGCGCTCGTGCTCGGGCGCGTGCATCAGCTCTGAGCGGGCGGGCGGCTCGCGGCGCAGCGGGCGGCACAGCTCGCAGACGAGCCGTTCGCCGCCGACGCTCCCGTAGACGTACACCAGCTCGCCGGTCAGCGGCGTCCTGTGGCAGTGCACGCAGTGGTGCCTCTGGGCCTGAGATTCGTCGACGCTGCGGCGCAGCAGCGCCTGCTCGAGGGCAGGACGGGCGGGCGCCGGCGCGCGGCGGAGGCTCAGCGTTGGCATCGTCCGGGGTGCTTCGACGCCGGGCAGCCGAAGCCTGCACGACTAGTCGATCGGGGTTGGGCCCCATTGACCTTCTCCCTACAATCGGTGGCTGGAGGTAAGGGTCGCCGGAACGGCACGTGCCACCCGTGCCAAAGGAGAGACGTACATGGACCCACGCACGCCAGGCGATATCGAGGCGACCGGCACACTGCCTGTCGCCGGGGAAGGCACCGTCCCCCTCACGTCAGCAACCGAACCGGTCGCGCCGACCCGTCCGGACTGGATCGACGAGGCACGGGCCAATCTCTCGATGCCCGGCAAGTACCTGGCCTACGAGGACTCGGGGCGGCGGATCGTCGTTCCCGTGTCGCGCGAATGGACCAGGATCGGGCGTTCTCTCGCCGCTGACGTGCGGTTCGACGACGCGACCGTATCCCGCCGTCATGCGCTGATCGTCGCGCAGGCCGACGGGGTACGCGTGCTCGACGACCGCTCGCTCAACGGCGTATACGTGAACGGACGCCGGGTCGAGTGGTCTCCGCTCACCGACGGTGACGAGATCGTCGTCGGACGCCACACGATCCATTTCATGGACACTGCGGTGGCAGAGACGGCGATGCCGGACTCGCCATCCGCTGCTGTCGCGGAGTAGCCGTCGCGGCCGCTAGTCTGCGGCCTCCATGGCCGAGACCATCGCGGTGCTGTCGCTGAAGGGCGGCACGGGCAAGACCACCACGGTCCGCACGCTCGCGGACGTGTTCCGCCGGATCGGGCTCGACGTGCTGTGCGTCGACATGGACCCGCAGGGCAACCTGTCCGACTACTTCGACGTCCCCGGCGACGCCACCCCGACGGTCGCCGACGTCCTCTCGGGCTCGGCCAAGGCGAAGGCGGCGACCCACGACGGGATCATCCCCGCGACCCCGATCCTCGCCGAGGTGGAGCGCGGGCTGAGCGGCAAGATCGGCCGCGAGGTCGTGCTGCGGAAGGCGCTCAAGGACGCGCGCAAGCAGCACGACCTGATCCTGATCGACTGCCCGCCGGCGCTCGGCCTGCTGACTATCAACGGGCTCGTCGCCGCCGACTGGGCGATGATCTCGTCCGAGGCCCAGTACTTCGCGCTCCAGGGCGTCAACGGCGCGCTCGAGGTCGTCGGCCAGGCGAAGGAGTTCTACAACGACAACCTCGAGTTCCTCGGCGTGGCGCTCAACATCGCCGACATGCGCACCGTGCACTCGCGCGAGGCCTACCAGGCGCTCAAGGAGCACTTCGACGACAAGGTCTTCGAGACCGTGATCCGCCAGTCGATCGCGTACGCCGAATCGGCCGAGTCGGGCCGCTCGATCCTCGACACCCGGCCCGATCTCGGGCGCGACTATCTCGAGCTGGCCGGCGAGGTGCTCAGCCGTACCGGGCTGAACGGCTGGCGGCGCAAGCTCACGCCGCTGCTCGACGCCGCGTAGGGGCCTCAGATGGTGATCACGAGCTTGCCGCGTGCGTGGCCGGCTCGCATGTGCCGGATCGCCTCGGGGACCTCGCTCAGCGGGTAGGTCCGGTCGACGACCGGGGTGATCTTGCCCGCGTCGATGAGCTCCCGCAGCTGCTCCAGGTACTCACTGCGCTCCGTCGAGACGAACATGCGCAGTCTCTGGCCGACGAAGGGCGAGAGCGCGAGCGCGCGGAGTTGGCGATCGACGCCTGCGAGCCAGCGTCCGGGCACCTCTGCTCCGATGATCACGAGCGTGCCCTTCGGGGCGAGGGCGCGCCGGAGCTGCGACAGCGGGCGGTTGCCCGCCGTGTCGAGGATGGCGTCGTAGCGCTGCCGTCCGTCGACGGGATCCTCGCGCGTGTAGTCGATGACGCGCTCCGCGCCGATCGATCGGACCAGGTCCGTCTTGGACGTGCTGCAGACGCCGGTCACCTCCGCGCCGAACGCCTTGGCGATCTGGACCGCGAACGTCCCCACGCCGCCCCCCGCGCCGATGACCAGGACCCGCTGGCCTGCCCGGACCTCTCCCTTGTCCCGAATACCCAGGAGGGCCGTGCAGCCCGACACCGGAACGGCCGCAGCCTGCTCGAAGGAGAGGCTCGCCGGCTTGGGCGCGAGCCTGTCCGCACGAGCGCAGGCGTACTCGGCGAAGGACCCGTCGCAGCTGCCGAACACCTCGTCACCCGGCTGGAACCGGGTCACGTTCGCGCCCACGGCTTGGACGCGCCCGGCGACGTCCGTGCCGCGCACGCTGACTTTGGGCGCGCGCAGCCCGTAGCCCATGATGCGGACCAGATACGGGAGGCCCGCCATGATGTGCCAGACGCCCTGGTCGACCCCGGCCGCGTGCACCCGTACGAGCACGTCGTCGACCTCCACCGCCGGCGTGTCGATCTCCCTGAGCGCCAGCACGTCGGCCGAGCCGTACCTGTCCTGGACGATCGCCCTCATCCTGCTGCGATTCTCCCAGCGACGATCGCCGCGTCCTCGCCGACGCCGACCAGCAGCGATGACTTGCGCTTGCGCAGGAAGTGCACGCCGGCGAAGTAAAGGCCGTCGACCGCCGTGCTCGAGCAGTCGCTGTGCAGCGGGAAACCGAGGTCGTCGAACGCCCCCGGGCACTCCACCCAGCTGCGATAGTCGGGCCGGAATCCGCCCGCGAACACGACCACTCCGAAGCCACGCAGGTCCAGCTCCTCCGGCGCGTCGGCGCGGAACGGCTCGGGCGGACCGACCTCCGGGTCGGGCAGGCCGCGCTCGGCGACCACCTTGTCGACGAGCCCCATGAACAGCAGGTGGCGCTGGTCGCCCCACGCCACGCTGTCGGCCAGGTCCGGCGCAAAGCGCGCGTGGCGCCCGCTCGCGCCCACGAGATGGCCGAGTAGCGTCACGCCCTGTCGTTGCAGCGTCCTGAGATGGAGGTCGTGGCCGCCACCGGCGCCGGTCGCGGTCAGGTTGGCCGCCAGGCGCGCGCCGGGCTCCGGCAGTGCGGCGTCGAGGTAGCCGGTCTCCAGCGACCACCAGAAGAAGTCGCGGCCGCCGAACCGCCGGGGCAGCCACGGAGCGCGCCCGCACGCGAGGAAGACGTCGCGGCCGGCCTCGTGGAGCTCCTCCGCGATCTGGCAGCCGGACTGGCCGCTCCCTACCACGAGCACGGGTCCGGCCGGGAGATCGGATGGATTCCGGTAGTCATCGACATCGATCTGGAGCAGGTCGGCCGGGAGCGCGCCGGCGGCAGCGGGCCGATGCGGCCGCTGATAGGCGCCGGTGCACAGCACGGCGGCGTCGGCGGCGATCGAGCCGCCGGACGTCTCGAGTAGGAAGCCGTTGCGGCCGCGGCGCAGCGCGGTGACCTCGATCCCTTCCCGGACCGGCGCCTCGGCGGCGCACCGATCGAGGTACGCGATCACCTCGTCGCGGGCGAGATATCCGTCCGGCGCGTCCCCGTCGTAGGGGTGGCCGGGAAGTCGCAGGCTCCAGTTCGGCGTCACCAGGCAGAAGCTGTCCCAGCGGCGCCGCCACGTCTCCCCCACCCGGCCCCGCTCGAGTACGACGTGCTCCACGCCCGCGCGGCCCAGCTCGTGGCTGACGGCGAGGCCCGCCTGACCGGCCCCGACGACCGCGACGCGGACTCGATCGGTCATGTGCCGACCCTAGCCGGGGGATTTCCCCCGCGCCATCCGGTACCGCGCCCCAGCGAATCACCGCTGCGCCGGCGGCATCGTGCCGGCATGACCACAACAGATGCACTCCGCCTCGTCTCCGTCCGCAAGGTCTACGGGACCGCAGGCAACCAGGTCGTCGCGCTCGAGGGCGTGACGCTCGGCCTTGCGCCGGGCAGCTTCACCGCGATCATGGGCCCGTCCGGCTCCGGCAAGAGCACGCTGCTGCATGTCGCGGCAGGGCTCGACCAGCCGACCGATGGACAGGTCTTCGTCGACGGCGAGGAGCTGACCGGCGAGACCGAGACCGAGCTGACGAAGCTCCACGGCCGGCGGATCGGCTTCGTGTTCGAGCAGTTCAACCTGCTCCCGACGCTCACCGCCCTGCAGAACGTCACGCTGCCGCTGCGGCTCGCCGGGCGCAAGGTCGACCGACGGTTGTGCCGCTCGGTGCTCGAGCAGGTCGGGCTGGGCGACCGGCTGGACCACCGGCCGGCCGAGCTCTCCAGCGGCCAGCAGCAGCGGGTGGCGATCGCACGGGCACTCGTGACCGAGCCGAGCGTGATCTTCGCCGACGAGCCGACCGGCGCGCTCGACACGCGCAGTGCCCGCGCCGTGCTCGGGCTGCTGAAGGAGGCCGTGCACGTGTACGACCAGACGGTCGTGATGGTCACGCACGATCCGGTCGCCGCGTCGTTCGCCGACTCGGTCGTGTTCCTTGCCGACGGCCGGATCGCCGGCCGGCTGGGGAACCCGACCGCCGAAGCGGTCTCGGAGCGGCTCACCCAACTCGGCGACACGGTGTGGGTGGAGGCATGACCATCGCTGCGCCCCGGCCCGCACCCTCCTTCAAGGCCGCAGTTGGCCGGCGTCAGAGCTCCACGACGTCTCCGCCACGTGGCTCGAACGCCACGTGGCGCACGTCGGCCCAGCCCTCGCACCGCTCGGCGAGGCGTCCGAGCACCGGCCCGGTCGCCTCGTACGCGCACCACACCAGCACCGTCGGGCCGGCGCCGGAGATCGTCGCGCCCAGCGCGCCCAGCTCGCGCGCGCTGCGGACGACCTCCATCGAGCGCGGGTAGAGGTGCTCGCGGCGCGGCTGGTGGAGCCGGTCGTCGAGGCCGCGGGCGACGAGGTCCCAGTCGCCGCGGACCAGACCGAGCACGAGCAGGCCGGCATGGGCGACGTTGAAGACCGCGTCGGCCATCGGCACGTCGGCCGGCAGCGCGGCGCGCGCCTCGGCGGTGAGGACCGGCGCTTGCGGCACGACCAGCACCGCCTCCAGGCCCGAGGGGACGTCGAACCGCTCCGCACGGCCGCCGGCGCACAGCACGAAGCCGCCGAGCAGCGCGGCCGCGACGTTGTCGGGATGCCCCTCGAGCTCCGCCGCCAGCGGGAGCAGGTCGGCGTCCAGCTCGAACATCGAGTCGGCGGCCAGCAGACCCGCCACGATCGCCGCGGCGCTCGTCCCGAGGCCGCCGGACATCGGCACGTTCGAGCGGATCCGGAACTCGAGCTCGTCGGCGGGATGCAGCAGCTCGAACGCGCGCACCGCGAGGTTGTCCCGGTCGCGAGCGATATCCAGCTCGGTTACGACGCCGAAGCTCCCCGTCTCCACCACCTCCAGCTCCACGTGCAGAGCGAGCGCGCAGGCGAGGACGTCGAAGCCAGGCCCGAGGTTGGCCGAGGAGGCGGGGACGCGGACCAGCCGGCGCCTCATCCGAGTACGGCGTGCTCGACGGCCGCCAGCTCCGGTTCGCACGGCACGACGCTGCCGGCGTGCGCCAGCGCCGTCTGCGGGTCCTTCAGACCGTGGCCCGTCAGTACGCAGGCGACCCGCTCCGCGCCCTCGGCGCCGTGCTTGAGCAGGCCGGCGACGCCCGCGGCCGACGCCGGCTCGCAGAACACGCCCTCGCGCGCGGCGAGGAAGCGGTAGGCGTCGAGGATCTCGGCGTCCGAGACGGCCCGGACCGCCCCGCGGGAGGCGGCCATCGCGCCCATCGCCTCCTCCCAGCGCGCCGGATTGCCGATCCTGATCGCGCTCGCGACGGTCTCCGGCTGAGCCACGGGCGCACCGTGCACCAGCGGCGCGGCGCCCTCCGCCTGCCAGCCCAGCAGCCGCGGCCGCACGCCCATCTCCTCGAAGCCCTTCCAGTAGGCCGTGATGTTGCCGGCGTTCCCCACCGGGATGGACAGCGCATCGAGCTCGCCGCCGAGGTCGTCGACCAGCTCGAACGCCGCCGTCTTCTGGCCCTCGAGCCGGAAATCGTTGACCGAGTTGACGAGCGCGATCGGGTGGCGCTCCGCCAGCTCACGCACGAGCGCCAGCGCCTGGTCGAAGTTGCCACGCAGCGCGACCACGCGCGCGCCGTGCATCAGCGCCTGCGCGAGCTTGCCAGTCGCGATCTTGCCCTCCGGCACGATCACCGCCCCGGTCAGGCCGCCGCGCGCCGCGTAGGCGGCGGCGCTCGCCGCCGTGTTGCCGGTCGAGGCGCAGATCACGGCGCGGGCGCCCTCGCGCACGGCAGCGCTGACGGCGCACGTCATCCCGCGGTCCTTGAACGAGCCGGTCGGGTTGGCGCCCTCCAGCTTCAGCCATACCTCCGCCCCGACGCGCTCGGACACGCGTTCGGCGAGCACGAGCGGCGTGGAGCCCTCGAGCAGCGAGACGACCGGATCGTCCGGGGCGAACGGCAACCGATCGCGGTAGCGCTCGATCAGCCCGATACGGGTCAGACGAACTCCTCCTCGATCACGCGGATCGCGCGCGGCGCCGAGCGCATGAAGTCGAGCCTGCCGATCAGCTGCATCGCGCCGTAGAAGCGCGACTCCAGCAGCGGGTGCAGCACCATCACGAGCGACGCGTTGTCGCCCAGCCCGCGCTGCACGACCGATTTGATCGAGGCGCCCTGCATGCCGAGCAGCTCGGCCACCTGCGCGAGCACGCCGGGGCGGTCGGCGACCTCCATGTGCAGGTAGAAGGCGCTCTCGACGTCGTTGACGATCTCCAGCCGCTGCGACGTCTCCGGCGTGGTCGCGGGAGGGATCATCGCGCTGATCACGTCACCGAGGACCGCCGACGCGGTCTGCGGCCCGCCGGCGCCGGGGCCGGACATCGTGATCTCGGTGATCGCGTCGGACTCCACGGTGACCGCGTTGAACGGCCCGTTGACCGACGCGAGCGGGTGGCCTCCGTACAGGAACGCGGGGTGCACGCGCACGCTCAGCCCGCCGTCGACGCGCTCCGCCGTGCCGATCAGCTTGAGCCCGAGGCCGAGCTGCTGCGCGTACGCGATGTCGTCCGGCGTGATCTGCTCGATGCCCTCGTACCGCACCTGGTCGAGGTGCACCGGCGTGTCGAACGCCAGCCGCGCGAGGATCGCCATCTTCGCCGCCGCGTCGCGGCCGGTGACGTCGTCGGTCGGGTCGGCCTCCGCGTAGCCGAGGTCCTGCGCCTGGCGCAGCGCGGCCTCGTACGACAGCCCGCCACGCGCCATCTCGGTGAGGATGTAGTTCGTCGTGCCGTTGACGATCCCGTGGATCCGCTCCACGTGCGCGGCCGCGAGCGACTCCTGCAGGACGCGGATCACCGGCACGACGCCGGCCACGGCGGCCTCGAAGCGCAGCTGCACTTCGTGCTCGCGCGCGCACGCCCACAGCTCCTCGCCGTGCTGGGAGAGCAGCAGCTTGTTGGCGGAGACGACGTGCTTGCCGGCGCGCATCGCGCGCAGCACGTAGTCGCGCGCAGGCTCGACCCCGCCGATCAGCTCGACGATCAGGTCCGAGTCGGCGAGGATCGTCTCGAAGTCGCCGCGCGAGCGCGTCAGCACGCCGCTCAGCACCGGTTTCATGCCCGTGATCGGCACGATCGAGTCGGCGCGCTGCTCGAGCAGCGCGGCGAACGCGGACCCGACCGTGCCGTGACCGAGCAGGCCGACGCTAAACGTCCCGGGCACCCAGGTCCTCGTACGTCTCGCGCCGCACCACCGCGCGCGCCTCGCCGCCGGCGCAGAACACGACCGGCGGGCGCGGGACGCCGTTGTAGTTCGACGCCATCGCGTGGCCGTACGCGCCCGTGACCGGCGTGACGAGCACGTCGCCGGGCTCGACGTCGGGCAGCCGCGTGCGGCGGATCAGCACGTCGCCGGACTCGCAGTGCTTGCCCACGACCGTGGCCGGCTCTCCCTCGTCGCCGAAGCGGTCGGCGACGGCCGCCTCGTAGGCGGCCTCGTAGAGCATCGGGCGCGGGTTGTCGGACATGCCGCCGTCGACGGCCACGATCCGCGCGCCGCCGGGCAGCAGCTTGACCGACTCGACCGTGTAGAGCGTCACACCCGCGTTGGCGACGAGCGCGCGGCCAGGCTCGAGCACGAGCCGCTTCCCGGGCCCGAGCAGATCATGCGCGGCCTCCACGACCGCGGCAACCGCCTCGCCGACCGACGGCGGCCGGTCGTCGGCGGTGTAGGCGACCGCGTAGCCGCCGCCGAGGCTGTAGACGGGCTGCTCGCCCAGCCCGGCCAGCACGCCGACCGCGGCGCGGTACGGCGTCGGGTCGTTGAGCTGTGAGCCGAGGTGGAAGTGGAAGCCCTGCACGTCGAGGTGCTCCGGCGGGGCCTGCGGCGAGCGTGCGCGCGTCGCGCGGGTCCATCCCGAACTTCGACTCGGCGTGGCCGGTGAGGATCGCGGCGTGGGTGTCCGCGTCGATCCCGGGGCGCACGCGCAGCAGCACCCGCTGGCGCCCGCCGGGCGGGAGCACGCGGGCGAGCTTGGCGACGTCCTCGAGGTTGTCGACGACGACCCAGCCGACGCCGGCGCGCACCGCCAGCGCGCAGCTCGTCCTCGGACTTCGCGTTGCCGTGCAGGTGGATCCGCTCGGGCTCGAACCCGGCCCGCAGGGCCAGGTGCAGCTCGCCGCCGGACGCGACGTCGCAGCCGAGCCCTTCCTCCGCGAACACGCGCAGGACGGCCGTGGCCGGGCAGGCCTTGGACGCGAAGATGACCTCGCCGGGGCCGCCGTGGTGGGTCTCGAGCGCGGTCGCGAACTCGCGCGCCCGGGCGCGCAGGTCGTCCTCCGCCATCACGTACGCCGGCGTCCCGTAGGTGCGCGCCAGCTCGACCGCGTCGCAGCCGCCGATCGCCAGCCGGCCATCGTGCACGGCGGAGGCCTCGGGGTAGACGGCGCGGGTTGCGGCGGCCATGATCGGTGCGGAAGCATGACGGATTCGGCCTTCGCCCTCGCCCACGCGCACGACCGGCCGGACGGCGACCCGTGGGGCGGGCTCGTGATCCTGCACGGCGCCGGCTCGCGCAAGGAGAACCACGCCGACATGGCACGCGCGGCGGCCGCCGCCGGACTCGCCGCGGTCCGCTTCGACATGCGCGGTCACGGCGAGTCGGGCGGGCTGCTCGACGGCCGGGCGATCGAGGACGTCGCGGCGGCGGCGGCGCTGCTTCCGCCCGGCCTGCCGGTGGCGCTGCGCGGCTCGAGCATGGGCGGCTACCTGGCGCTCGTCGGGGCGCCGGCCGCGGGCGCCGCGGCGGTCGTGGCGATCTGCCCGGCGCCGGCGCCGCTGCTGGCGCGCGGACTGCGCAGGCTGGAGGTCGCGGCCGACGCCTCGGCGCTCGAGGCGCTGCTGGCCGCGCACCCGCTCGAGGCGGCGGTCGCAGCGCTGGAGATCCCGGTCCTGATCCAGCACGCCGAGGGCGATGAGCAGGTGCCGGTCGCCGGCTCGCGCGCGCTTGTGCTCCGGCACCCGCGATCGCGACTCGAGGTCTACCCCGGCGGCGACCACCGCTCGGTCCAACACGACCCGCGCGCCCAGGGTCGGGCGCTGGCGTGGCTGCGCGAGGCGCTGGCGCCCTGAATGCCCGTAGTCTCGAGTTACTGCGACACCGGCGCAGGCACGCCGGCGCTGCGCCCGCGGAGCCGCAGCAGCCACACGCCGCCGCCCACGATCATCGCGAGCGAGAGCAGCTGCGGCGTCGTGAGCCCGGCGAACTCGTCGGGGTTGCGGCGTACGAACTCGACGAGGAAGCGCTCGAGGCCCGCCAGCAGGAGGTAGAGCGCGAACAGGCCGCCCGGCGGATAGCGGTGCCGCCGGCTCCACAGGAACCAGGCGACCAGGCCCATCGCGAGCGTCTCGTACACGGGCGTCGGGTGGACCTCGTCCGTCGTCGGCACGGTGCCGTCGGGGTAGGCCATCGCCCACGGCCCATTCCAGGCCTTGCCGTAGTCGCCGTCGCCGGCTAGCTGGCAGCCGATCCGCCCGACCGCGTAGCCGGCGGCGAGTGGCACCGCAGCGACGTCGAGCGTCTTGAGGTCGAGCACGCCGCGCCACCGCGCCCAGCCGAGCACCGCGAGCTGCGCCGCCCAGCGCTCCGCCGTACCAGACCAGCCCCGAGCCGGAGAACAGCGACCCGAGGACGTCGTCGGACGCCTCGTTCCAGTTCTCGACCACCCACCACAGCCGCGCGCCGACGATCCCACCGATGAGCGCCGCGAAGATCATCTCGTACGCCCAGTCCGACGGGCGCCCGAGCTCCTTGAGGTAGCGCGCTGCGAACAGTCCCGCGACGACGAACGCGAGCCCCAGCATGAGGCCGAAGCTCTGCAGGGTCAGTGGACCGAGGTGGATCTCCGGCTGCATCGCCTACAGAGGGTACGACCGCTGCTACAGGTAGCCCATCGGGTCCACCGGCGCGCCGCCGGAGCGGACCTCGAAGTGCAGGTGGTCGCCGAAGCAGTGCCCGGTGCAGCCGACATAACCGATCACCTGGCCCTTGCTCACGCTCGCGCCGCTCGACGTCGCGTAGCGCGACTGGTGCGCGTAGCAGGTCGAGAGCCCGCCGCCGTGCGAGATGCAGGTGTAGTTGCCGTAGCCGCCGGTCCAGCCGAGCAGTACGACGCTGCCGGAGTCTGCGGCCCGGATCGGCGTTCCCGCCGGAACGGCGATGTCCACCCCCGCGTGCAGGCGGCCCCAGCGCATGCCGAACGGCGACACCACGGGTCCGTTCACCGGCCAGATCATGCTGCCCGAGCCCTGCCGCACCGGCCCGGCAGGTCCGCCGCCGCCCTCCGCCGCCTGTAGCTTGGCGAGCACCGCCGCCTGCTCCTTCTCCAGCGCGCGCAGGTCGCCCTCGAGGTCGTGGCGCTGCTCGCGCGTGTCGACCAGCACCTGGGACTTCTGGTACCTGACGCCCTGGTACTCCTCGCGGCGGGAGACCAGCTGTTCCTTGACGTCGACGACCTCTTGGCGGCGGTCGGCGACGACCGCGGTTACCTGGCGCTGGCGATTCTCGAGCCGGTCGAGCCGCTGCTCGGTCGCAACCGCCTCGGCCTTGGCCGTGCGAACGCGGTCGATGATGCGCGCGTCCTGCTCGGACACGCGCTGCATGAACTCCGCGCGCTCGAGCAGCTCGGCGAAGCCGTCGGCCTCGAGGATCACGGTCACGACGTCGGGCTCGTCGGCCTTGTAGAGCTCGACGAGCCGCTCGCTCAGCGCGGCGCGCGACTCGGCGAGCCGCGCGCGCAGCCGGACGAGCCGGATCCGCTCCTCGCGGAGCAGGTCCTGCAGACGCTCGAGCTCGGCGCGCTTGGCCGTAAGGTCGGCCTCGATCCGCACCTGCCGCGTCTGCAGGTCGGTGATGTCGCCCTGCAGCGCGTTGATCCGCTGCGTGTAGCCGGAGATCGTCGTAGTGAGCACACGCTCGCGGCCCTTCTTCTGCTCGATCGCGCGCCGCTTCTCCTCGATCCGGCTCGACAGCGGGGCGCCGTCGGACAGCACGGGCACGAACAGCCACAGCGACAGCGGCAGCGCGACGACGACCGCGATGAGGCGCAGACGGGACATCCGGCGGGCCATCCTAGGCGCCGTCCGGGTCGGGTACGAGCAAACCGCGCTCGGTTATGGAGCATGCAACGAACCGTGCAGGTTGCAGGGATTTCTTCATCTCTCTCGGCCTGCGGGGTTAGCTGACGGGCTCGCGCAGTGCGCTACCGGGCACGCTGGCCCGGACTCGCCCCAGGGACTGCTCGTGGGTCCCCCGCTCCCACTCGTGCGACGAGTGGGACTCGGCGCGCGGAACCCTATCTAAAAGGTCGCTCAAGTGGGAGGTCCGACTGCGAGAATGCACAGCACATATGGCCAGACCTACCTCATTCGGCAAGGACACCGGACTGCAGATCCGGATGACGTTCACGCTGTTCCTGCTCGGACTCGTGTACGTGATCCTGATCGTGGCGCTGCTCGCCTCGGGCGCGAACGGAGTGTTGATCGCGATAATCGCCGGCGGTCTAGCGGCGTTCCAGCTGTTCGGCTCCGACAAGCTCGCCCTGCGCGCGATGGGCGGCCGCGTGGTGACGCCCGCCGAGGCGCCGGAGCTGCACGCGATGGTCGAGCGGCTGTGCATCCAGGCCGACCTGCCGAAGCCCAAGGTGGCGGTTGCGGACACGCGCATGCCGAACGCGTTCGCGATCGGCCGTTCGCCCAAGAACGCGACGGTATGCGCGACGACCGGGATCATGGAGCTGCTCTCCCCCGCCGAGCTCGAGGGCGTGATGGCGCACGAGCTGACCCACGTCGCCAACCGCGACGTGCTGGTCATGACGCTGGCCGGCTTCTTCGCGACGATCGCCGCCTACGTCGTCCAGTTCGGATTCCTGTTCGGCGGCGGCCGCGGGGACGACGACGACAACCCGAGCGCGCTGGTGCTGTTCCTCGTCTCGATCGGCGTCTACATCGTCTCGTTCCTGCTCATGCAGGCGCTCTCCCGCTACCGCGAGTTCGCGGCTGACCGCGGCGCGGCGCTGATCACCGGGCGCCCGAGCGCGCTCGCCTCGGCGCTCACCCGGATCTCGAGCGGCATGCACCGCATCCCGCAGCAGGACCTGCGCGCGTCCTCCGAGATGAGCGCGTTCTACATCTTCCCGCCCGGTCGGCAAGGCGATCGGTGGGCTGTTCTCCACGCATCCGCCGATGGAGAAGCGGATCGCGGCGCTCCAGCGCCTCGAGATGCAGCTGCAGGGCACGGCGGCCTGATGGGCCTGCTCGACATCATCACGGGCAAGCGCAAGGTCAAGCAGCCGGCCGAGAGCCGGCTGTTCGCGATGTCGACTGCCGGCGTGCATCTCGACATGTCGATGGGGCTCACGAGCTCCGGCAAGGCGGCGATCGTGTTCCAGCCGCTGGCGACCGCCGACTTCGAGTCGATCGTGACCGACATGGAGGAGGTCCTGCGCGGCACCGGCGAGGACACCGGCACGGCCGTGGAGCGGACTGACGACAGCTTCGGCTATCGCTGGATGGTGCTCGCGGACGAGGAATTCGAGGACCTCGTCGTCGGCATCAACGTCGTCTCGCAGGCGCTCCAGGACGGGGGCTACGGCGAGCGCATCCTGTGCGCGGTGTTCTCGTTCCGCGACAGCCAGAGCCGGCCCGTCTACTGGATCTACAACTACAAGCGCGGCGCGTACTACCCGTTCGTGCCGGCGGGCGGCGAGCAGCGCCGCGACACCGAGGCCGAGCTGCGGCTCAAGGCGCAGATCGGGAACGAGCTCCCCATCGAGGCGGAGCTCGAACGCTGGTTCCCGCTCTGGGGCATCCCGATCTAGTCCGGGATCAGCCCCTCGCCGTTGAACTCGTGGTGCGCCTCTGAGAACGAGAGGTCCGGCGGCGGGAGGATCACGTCGGACTCCTCGAGCTCGTCGTCGCCGAGCTTGTTCCCGTCCTTGCGGACCAGCGCCATCATCTCCTCGAAGACGGCGTGGAAGCGCGCCTCGTCGTCGGCCTCGACCGCAGCGACCGCCTCGTTGTCGAGCTCGCTGAGGCGCTGGGCGTCCGCGTCCGGGAGCCGGTACTGGTCGTCGGTCGCGATCCGGACGATCACTGCTGGCCGCCCTGGGTCGGCTGGTCGGCGGGCGTGCCCTCCTCCAGCGCCGGCGCCGGCGTGGAGCCCTGGCCAAGCTCTGCCTTGAGCTTGGCGAGGTCGTCGTCGACCTGGCTGCCCGAGGTGAGCTCGGCCAGCTGGCGGTCGATGTCGTCCTGGCCCGCCGTGAGCGAGAGGTTGTCGTCGAACGCGCCGGCGGCCTCGAGCTCGTCCATCGCGCTCGCGCGCGCGCGCATGCCCTCGGTCTTGTCCACGGCGCGCTGCATGGCGAGACCGACATCGGCCATCTCCTCGCCCACGCCGGTGGCGGCCTCGGAGATCTTGACCTGCGCCTCGGCGGCCGAGTACTGGGCCTTGATGACCTCCTTCTTGGTGCGGAACTGCTCGAGCTTGGAGCGCAGCTTCTGCTCCTTGTCGATCAGGCCCTGCTGCTGCTGCTCGAGCTCGCCGACCTGCTGATCGAGCGTCTGGAGCTCGGTCTGCGCGAACTGCTTGCGCTCCAGCGCGGTGCGGGCGAGCTCCTCGTTGCCGGCGGAGAGCGCCTGGCGCGCCTGCGTGTCGAGCTTGACGACCTGCTGCTCGAGCTTCTGCTGCTGGAGCTGCAGGCGCTTCTTCGCGGTCACGACGTCTGCGATGCCCTTCTTGACGTTCTGGAGCAGCTCCATCTGCTTGGCATAGGAGTACTCGAGCGTCTCGGACGGATCCTCCGCCTTGTCGAGCATCTTGTTGATCTTCGCCTTGATGACGGTGGACATACGTCCGCCCAATCCGGGCACGGCTACCTCCGCGTTGGGGTCATACCCCAAGCGTATCTACCGTGCTAAGGCGCGGCTCAGAACGACAACGGGTGGCGCTTCACGAACCCGAGCGCCGAGCGCTTCATCGGACGCCAGCGCGGGCCGCGCTCGAACGCCGTCGGGGCGACGCCCTTGGTGCGAGCCATGCCGGCGACGCTCGTGTCGAGCCGCAGGCCGGCGATCACCGCGTAAGCGTGGCCGGGATTCGTGTACACCGTGATCCAGTCGCCCTTGCCCCGCTCGCCCCACTTCATGAACGAGCCGGAGTCGAGCGGCACGTCGAGGAGTCCGGCCGCGTGCAGCGCGAACGACACGGTGCCCGAGCAGTCGGCGCCGCCGGCCACGTTGAACTTGAGGTTGTGCCCGCCGCCGTAGCGGTACGGCAGCTCCTGCAGGGAGTTCGCGGCCCAGATCGCCTGCTTGACCTGTGCGGGCGCGTTGGCCGGGGCCGCCGCGGTGCCGTCCTCGAGCAGGACCGCGGCGTCGCCGGGCACCTCGGGGCCGGACCACAGCCCGGGCTCGAGCATCGGCGGCGGAGGCGGCTCCTCCTGGAACGCAGTGCCGCCGGTGGACGGCTTCGCGGCCATCGCCCCGGTCGGGACGACGACGCACAGCATCGCAATGATGATTGGGGCGACCCCCCGGAACGGCGACATAGACCTCTTTCGTCGGCCTGCGGGGTTAGCTGACGGGCTGGCGCTGAAAGAGCCTGCGCTCCGCGATGCTCAGATCGCGATTCGCCCCAACAAATTGGTTCCCCCGTCCCCCGGAATCCCTCCGGGGGTTCGGCTTCGGCCGGGCACTGTACAAGGTCCGGCGGCGGACGCAAGCTACAAGAAACGTCCACTTTGCGAAGAATTTCGACCCCCGACCCATGGTTCCTGCCGTGATTCGTCGCTTTTCGGTTCGAATCCCCGCCCTGTCCGGCCGCTAGCGTTTCAGTGGTGCGCCTCGCGCCCCTCTCGGCGACCCTGCTCGCCCTCATCGTGCTGCTTCTCGCCGGCTGCGGCGGCGGCGGCGACGACGACGACGGCGGCGGATCCGACGGCGGGGCGAGCGGTGGAGTCCCTCAGGCGCCGGTCCTCGGCCAGGGCGGCGACGAGGAGCAGGCCGCGACCGACCTCGGCTTCCCCGCCTTCGCGACGCGCAACACGACCCGCGTGGGCGGCGCCGACCCGATCGCCGACGCCGCCGCGATCGCACAGGCGGTCTTCCCGTCGCGCGACGACGACACCCGACCGCAGGCGGTGACGCTCGTCGACGCCACCGACTGGCGTGTCGGCATCTCGGCAGCCCAGCTCATGGCCCCGCCGCTGCGGGCCCCCGTCCTCTACACCGACGGCGGCGAGCTGCCCGGCGCGACCGAGCAGGCGCTCGGCCGGCTCGTCCCGACCGGCGCCGAGAAGGCGGGTGGCGCGCAGGTCGTCAAGGTAGGCGAGGCGGCGACCGCCCAGGGCTACAAGACGACGCCGGTCGAGGGCGCGGACTACGCCGCGCTCGCGCAGGCGATCGACCGGCTCCAGACCGCCGCCGCCGGCAGGCCGTCGCGGGCGGTCGTGATCGCGTCGGCCGAGCAGCCGGGCTTCTCGATGCCGGCCGCCGGCTGGGCGGCCAAGTCGGGCGATCCGGTCCTGTGGGTCACGCGCGACGCGATCCCGCCCGCGACCCGCGCCGCGATCACCGCGCACAAGCGGCCGAAGATCTATGTGCTCGGGACCCGAGTCGGTGATCTCTAAGGGGGTCGTCGACCAGCTCGGCGAGCTTGGCGACACGCGCCGGATCAGCGGCGCCGACCCTGTCGCGAACGCGATCGAGTTCGCGCGCTTCTCCGACGGCTCGTTCGGCTGGAACGTCGTCGACCCGGGCCACGGGCTGGTGTTCGCGACGACCCAGCGGCCGCTGGACGCCGCCGCCGCTGCGCCGCTGTCGGCGTCGGGCACGTACGGCCCCCTGCTGCTCGTCACGACGGCCAACGCACTGCCGGCGCCGCTGCAGGACTACCTGCTCGACATCCAGCCGGGCTATGACGTGGATCCCGTCCGCGGGGTCTACAACCACGGCTGGATCATCGGCGACGAGAGCGCGGTGTCGGTCGACGTCCAGGCACGGATCGATTCGCTGCTCGAGATCCAGGCCGTCGACCGGAGCGACGGCTCGTAGACTCCCGCCCATGGCCGAAGCCGAGCAGCCCGCCCGCCTGCGCCCCGGGCACCGCGTGACGGTCGACGACGTGCGCCAGCTGATGGGCGCCTCGACCCCGCACTTCGCGCTCCAGCTGCGCAACCGGATCCGCAAGCTGATCGGGCCGCTGCCGCCCGACGATCCGGCGCGGGTGGAGGGCGAGCGCGAGATCGCGCGACTCGAGCTGATCGCATTCGCCGGCGAGGTGCGTGGCGAGCCTGCCCAGGACGGCCAGCGCCCGCTGCCTAGCCTCGCCGAGGAGGAACCGGCGCCCGCCGAGGGCTGAGCGCCGCCGCTCAGCCGTTCTCGTCGGCCCGGACCAGGCCCGAGCGCAGCGCGAGCAGCGCGATCTCCGCGCGGCGATCGGCGGCCGGCATGTCCTGCAGGCCGAACGCGCGGCCGAGATGGTCGAGCTCGGTCGTCACGATCTCCTCGGGGATACCCGTGGCCGTTCGCGATGTCGGCGTCCGGCGTCGGCTTGACGCCCTCGCCGTCACCCATCAGCGGACGGCACAGCGCGCGCAGGATGCGCTGCTGCTGCTCGGAGAACTTGGGCGCGATCCCCAGCTCGCCCGGCGCCAGCGTCACGCCGAGACCGCTCAGGCCGGGATCGCAGTACGCGATCGACGTCTGCCCGATCCGCACCAGGTCGCCGTCCACGAGCCGCCGGCGGCCGTGGATCCGCAGCCCGTTCACGTACGTCCCGTTCTGCGAGTAGCCGTCGTCGGAGAGCGTCCACTCGCCGGCCTTGCACTCCAGCTCGGCGTGCAGGCGCGACACCTCCGGATCCCACGGCAGCGGCACGTCGGCCTCCAGCCGCCGGCCGACGGTCATCGAGCCGGCGCGCTCGTCGAGCGCGATGATCCGCTGCACACTCTGGTCGTCGCGGAGCAGCAGGAACGGGGTGCCGCGCTTCTCCGCCTCGCGCCTTGCGTCGAGGTCGTCCGGGGTTGCCAGGTCGAGCGCGAGCGGCGTGTCCATCAACGGCTGGAGAAGGTGACGGAGATCGCTACCGGGCGGGCAGCGTCGCGGTACGAGGTGCCTGAGAGCTCGCTCACGTACGCGCGATTCTACGGCGCACACGAAGCGAGATGTTCACGGACCCGGGCGCCCGCGGTGGGCGCCCGGGTCCGCTGCGCGGCTCAGACGCGCTGGATGATCGTGCCGGTGCCGAGCCCGCCGCCGCAGCACATCGTCACGAGGCCGGTCTCCTTGTCGGAGCGCTCGAGCTCGTGCAGCAGCGTGGTGATCAGCCGCGCGCCCGTCGAGCCGAGCGGATGGCCGAGCGCCATCGCGCCGCCGTTGACGTTCACCCGGTCCATATCGGGCTCGAGCTCGCGCTTCCAGGCGAGCACGACCGGGGCGAACGCCTCGTTGACCTCGATCAGGTCGAAGTCGTCGATCGTCATGCGGTTGCGCTCGAGCAGCTTGCGCGTCGCCGGAATCGGGCCGGTGAGCATGATCACCGGGTCGACGCCGACCGTAGTCTGGTCGACGATCCGCGCGCGCGGCGTCAGGCCGAGCTCGCGCGCCTTGTCGGCCGACATCAGCAGCACCGCGGCGGCGCCGTCGGAGATCTGCGACGAGTTGCCCGCCGTCACCTTGCCGTCGGGCTTGAACGCGGGCTTCAGTCCGGCGAGCGCCTCCAGGTTCGTGTCGGGCCGGATGCCCTGATCGGCCACGTAGGTGTCGCCGTTGACGCCGAACGCGACCGTCTCGCGCTCGAACCGCCCCTCCTCGGTCGCGCGCGCGGCCAGGTGGTGCGACCGCATCGCCAGCTCGTCCATCTCCGACCGCGGGATCTCCCACTTGTCGGCGATCATCTCGGCCGAGATCCCCTGCGGCACGAGGTTGTAGCGCTCGAGCATCTCCGGCGGCCACGGCGACCCGACCTCGTCGACCCACTTGAAGCCGACGCCCATCGGGATGTGGCCCATGTGCTCGACGCCGCCGCCGATCACGACGTCGTGCACGCCGGCCGCGATCAGCGCGGCGCGCGAAGTTGACCGCCTGCTGAGCCGAGCCGCACTGGCGGTCGACGGTGGTCGCCGGCGTCTCGACCGGCAGCCCCGCCTGCAGCCAGGCGTTGCGCGTCACGTTGAACATCTGCTCGCCGTACTGCTGCACGCAGCCGCCGATCACGTCCTCGACCGCGCCGGGCTCGATCCCCGCGCGCTCGATCACCTCGGTGAACGTCTTACCGAGCAGTTCGTTCGGGTGCGTGTCCTTGTAGTAGCCCTTCTCGGGGTGGCCACGCCCGATCGGGGTCCGGACCGCCTCGACGATGACCACTTCTCGACCGGTTTCCATTCTGGGTGAACCTCCGCTCACTGGCGTTGGGCTGCGTAGTGTAGGGGTTGACTGACGAGTCAACGGGGGATCGACACAGTGTCAGAACGGATCGGGATCGCCGGCGGCGGCGCCATCGCCTGTGGCCTCGCGAGCGTCGCGGCGGAGCACGGGCAGGTCGTTCTGTGGGCGCGCCGGCCGGACGCCGCCACCGCCAGGGTGGAGAAGCTGATCGAGAAGCGCGGCGGCGTCGGCGCGGGGAACGTGGCGGTCTCGTCCGACCTCGACGCGCTGCGCGACGCGACGTTCATCGTCGAGGCGATCGTCGAGCACCAGGACGCCAAGGCGGCGCTGTTGCGCGACCTCGGCGGCGCCGCCGGCAACGGAACGATCCTCGCCACGACGACCTCGGCGCTCTCGATCGCCGCGCTCGCGGCGGCGACCGGGCGACCGGATCGCTTCGTCGGCCTGCACGTGTTCAACCCGGTGCCGAAGATGGATCTGGTCGAGCTCGTCTTCCCGCCCGACGCCGCCCCCGACACGCGCGAGCGCGCCCACGCGCTGTGCGCGGCGCTGGGCAAGACCGCCGTCGAGGTGCCCGACACGCCGGGCTTCGTCGTCAACCGGCTGCTGTTCCCGTTCCTGTTCGACGCCGTCCGGCTGCTGGAGGCGTCCGGGCTCCGGCCCCAGGCGGTCGACGACTGCATGCGGATGGGCGCCGGCCACCCGATGGGCCCGCTCGCGCTACTCGACTACATCGGGCTCGACGTGTCCGTCGCGATCGGCCGCTCGATCGGCGCCGAGATCCCGGATCGGGTCGAAGCGATGATCGCCGACGGCGCCCTCGGCAAGAAGGTCGGCCGGGGGTTCTACGAATATTGAGCCCGTGAGGTAATGTTTAGCGGAGATTGAGGTGGCGTTGGGAGCATCGGCGATGCGACGAACGTACCCCTCATCGCAACCCCTCCTCCAGAAACACTACGGCCGCCGGACTCGCTCCCCTGAGTCCGGCGGCCGTATGTGTTTCTCTCGGTCGATCCTCCCCAGGATCTCCCTCTCTCCTCCTCAACCGCCGAAGCGGTCTCGTCGGTTGGCGTGAAGGTAGCGCGTCCTGCCCCTTTGTGCAATCCGTCACGCAGGTAGCTTTTTGCTACCGCGTTTTCGCCGGAAGCTGCACGAAAACCGCGCGCGTTACGACGAAGCCGCCGACGGCGTAGCGCGCGGACGAATGCGCACCGCCTCGATCCTGTTCTCCCGCACGGACTCGACGCGGATCGAGTAGCCGTTGTGCTGGATCGTGTCGCCGCGTCTGGGCAGGCGCCCGAGCTCGCCGAACACGAATCCGCCGACCGAGTTGTAGGCGTCGGTGTCGACCGGCAGGTGCAAGCCGTAGTCCTCGAGGTCGCTGATCGCCACGTGCCCGCGCACGAACCAGTCGCCGTTGGCGAGCCGGCGTACGGCGCCGCCGAGCGGGTCGGTCTCGTCGTCGATCTCGCCGACGACCTCCTCGATGATGTCCTCGACCGTCACGATGCCGGCTGTGCGGCCGTACTCGTCGATCACGACCGCCAGCGACATGCGCTGCCGCTGGAGTTCGGCGAGCAGGTCGTCGAGCGGCTTGGTCTCGGGGACGATCGGCACCTCGCGCACCAGCCCCTCGATCGTCGCGTCCGTGCCCTCGGTCAGCAGCAGCTGCGCCAGCGCGTTCGCGTGCACGATGCCCTTCACGCGGTCGTGGTTGTCGTCCTCGGTGACGACGAGCCGCGTGTGGCCGGAGGAGACGCAGCGGCGCAGCGCGGTCTCGACGTCCTCGGACAGGTCGACGGTCACGATCGCCGGAGCCGGCGTCATCACCTGGCGCGCCTCCTGCTCGTGCAGGTGGAAGACGCCGGTGAGCATCCCCGCCTCGCCCGGATCGAGCTTGCCGCCGATGAGCGACTGCTGGATCAGGACCTTCAGCTCCTCGGGCGTCTCCCCCTCTTCGAGGTTGCCGCTCGTGCGCACGCCGATCACGCGCAGGATCGCGTTCGAGGTCCCGTTGAGCAGCATGATGAACGGGTGGAATATGCGCGTGAAGATGTGCAGCGGCCGGGCGACGAAGCGCGCCACGCCCTCGGACTTCTGGATCGAGTAGATCTTCGGGACCTGTTCGCCGAGCGTGATGTGAAGCGACGTCGTGATCAGGTAGGCGAGCGCGAGCGAGATCGCCAGCGACAGGCCGTGCGGGATGCTCTCGCCGATGATGTCCTCGAAGATCGTCGCGATCGCCGGCTCGCCGAGGAAGCCGATGGCGAGCGACGTCAGCGTGATCCCGAGCTGGCACGAGGACAGGTAGCGCGAGAGGTCGTCGGAGATTTCCACTGCCAGGGCGGCGCCGCGGCTGCCGGCCTCGGCCTCCTTCTCCAGGTGCGCGCGGCGCGCACGCACGAACGCGAACTCCGCGGCTACGAAGAAGCCGTTGAGTAGCACGAGGACCAGGACGGCTACGAGGAGGAGCGCCGTGGTCATGCGCAGAAGCCGCGCCGCGCAGGCGCGCCGCTACTTCGGGATGCGTCGTCGTCGTTCATCGGGGCGACCCGGCGAGCGTACCAAGCGGGCGAGCGGGCGGCAGGGGGGCTAGCCGCCGGTCAGCTCGTCGATCCGCCGCGCGAGCGCGTGGTCGGCATCGGTCAGGCCGCCCTCCGAGTGCGTGGACAGCGTCAGCCGCACCTTGTTCCATCCGTGGACGAGGATGTCGGGGTGGTGGTTGGCCTCCTCGGCCGCCGCCGCGACGCGGTTGACGAACGCCATCGCCTCGGCGAAGTCCTTGAACTCGAAGTCGCGCTCGAGCGCGTCGGGGCGCTGCGACCATTCGCTCATAGTCCCTCCGGCCATACTTGTCGCGTGCGCATCGTGTCCCTCGTCCCGTCGGCCACCGAGCTGCTCTTCGCGATCGGCGTCGGCGACGAGGTTACTGCCGTCACACACGAGTGCGACCACCCGCCGGAGGTCCTGGAGCTGCCGAAGGTCACGCGCGACGTGATCGGGCCCGGGCTGAAGCCGGACGAGATCGACCGGGCGGTTCGGCAGCTGA
Organism: uncultured Solirubrobacteraceae bacterium; assembly: GCA_963835735.1. Classification (GTDB taxonomy): domain Bacteria; phylum Actinomycetota; class Thermoleophilia; order Solirubrobacterales; family Solirubrobacteraceae; genus DASQMT01. Next base: position 498,136 of record CAWIGP010000007.1, on the reverse strand, counting down.
CCGAGCAGGGCCTGGCGATCTACGAGCTCGACGAGCATGCGCTCCAGTCGCTCGCGCCCGACCTGATCGTCACGCAGGCGCTGTGCGCGGTCTGCGCGGTCTCCTACGACGACGTGCGCGCGCTCGCGGAACGGATGGAACCCGCGCCGGACGTGATCTCGCTCGACCCGCACACGCTCGGCGAGATGCTCGGCGACGTGCGCACGCTTGCGCAGGCGACCGACGCCAAGGACGCCGGCGTCGATCTCGTGCAGGACGCGGCCGCACGGATCGACCGCGTGCGCCTGGCGGTACGCGGCGCGGCGCCCGTCAGCGTCGCCGCGCTGGAGTGGCTCGACCCGGTCTTCGTGGCCGGACACTGGACACCGCAGCTGATCGAGTACGCCGGCGGGGTGGACCTGCTCGGCCTTGCCGGCGAGCCGTCCGAGACGCGCACATGGGAGGAGGTCGCCGCCGCCCGGCCCGACGTCGTGGTCTGCATGCCGTGCGGCTACGACGCAGAGCGCGCGCTCGAGGAGGCGGAGTCCTACGCCGACGCGCTGGCCGGAGTCGGCGCGAAGCGCGTCGTCGCCGTCGACGCCGCCGCATACTTCTCCCGCCCGGGCCCGCGGCTCATCGACGGGCTCGAGCTGATGGCGCACATCCTGCATCCCGACCGCGTGCCGGAGGCGCCGGGAGAGGTGCTGGAAGTCCACCTGTAGTCAGTCGAGGAGAACACCATGTCAGCGCGACTCGTCCTGCCCCTGCTCGTCGTGCTTGCGTTGCCGGCGAGCGCGAACGCCGCCGTGACCGCGCCGCCGGGCGACTTCGGCGACGTCGTCAGTGGACACGCGAGGCCCGGTCGTGTACCTGCCGCTGACGCGCCAACGCGCCGACGTCCGACGTGATCGTGCGGCTGACCGGCGACGGACGCCGCTCGACTTCGAGCTGTCGCCGACCGACCACGACGTGCCACGGCGTGACGCTCGCGGCCGGCGCACGTGCTTCGTCGGCGTCGCGGTTCACGCCGACAGTCGCCGGCGCGCGCAGCGCGTCGCTGTCGTCAACGGTAGCAGCGGCGACGCCGGCCATCACGCTGATCGGGCAGGCGATCCGGCGCCGCGACCGGGGATCGCGGCCGTACGGCGCCGCCGGGCGGGCCACGGGGCGGCCGGCGCCGGCGGCGCGCCGCGGGACCGGCCGGGACCGCGGGCGCGGCGGGGCCGCAGGGCGCGGCCGGGCCGCAGGGCGCCGGGCGCGGCCGGGCCGCAGGGCGCGCCGGGGCGCGCGATCCAGGCCACGTGCACGACGCGCGGGCGGCCGCCGAAGACGAGCTGCCGGATCGTCGTGCTGCCGTCCGAGGTGGCGGCGACGGCGATCAACGTGCGCCTCGTCAAGGGCGGCAACACTGTCGCGCGCGGCAGCGCCCGGCGCGAGGGGCGCGTGACGCTGCGCCACAGCAAGCGCATCAGGCCGGGCCGCTACACGCTCGCGGTCTCGTTCAAGGTCGGCGGCAGCAGCGTCAGCGCGCGCCAGCCCGTGCGGGTGCGCTAAGCGACTCGTGCTCCGTTGCGCCTTGAGGTCGCTATCCGACGCAAGGCGCCGATCCCGCGTGCCCTCAATGCCGCAGTACACCAGCGCCCGAGTTACCCACAGCGCCGAGCTTCGCCGATGTCAGGCGCGGAACGACCGCCACGCGGCCTCGGCGAGCTCGTTCGCAAGGGCGCCCGGCCTGCCGCGCAGGCGGCCGGCGATCCAGTCGCGCGCGACCAGCTGCGCCGGGCCGAGCCAGACCGGTGCGGCGGCCGCACCGAGGTCCCGGATCGCGCCCGCGGCGACGTGCCCAGCCAGCCACGCGCGGACGTCGGTCAGCGCCGCCCGGTTGAGCGCGCGCAGCTCGCCCGCGCGCGGCGTCCGCTCCAGCGTCTGGCGGTGCTCGAACAGCGTGCGCGTCTCGTGCGGGTGCGCCTCCACCCACGCGAGGTGATGCACGACCGCGCCGCGGATCCCTCCTTCGGCGTCGTCGGCGTGCTCGCGCAGCAGCGCGCGCAGCTCTTCCTGGTAGGAGGCGAGCGCGTCCGTGTACAGCGCGGCGAGGATCCCGTCCTTCGCGCCGAAGTGGTGGTAGATCGAGCCGTTCGACGCACCCGAGCGGGCCGCGATCAGCTCGATCGTCGTCGCGGCGTAGCCGTGCTCCTCGAAGCACGCGCGTGCCGCGTCCAGGATCGCGTCTCGCGTTCCGGCCATGCGTCCCAGATTAGAGCAATGCTCTAGAGTGTCGCTCTAATGATCGTCGACGCCTGGATGCAGCACCCGACGCCCCGGTTCCTCGCACACGAAGCGTTCGCGTCGCTGCGGCGCTGGGTGGGCGACTCGCTGCCCACCGAGGAGCTCCCGCTCGCCGCGACGATCGCCGCGATGGACGCCGGCGGCATCGACTACGGGCTGATCAGCGCGTGGCACGGGCCCGAGGGGCCGCTGATCGGCAACGACGAGGTCGCGGCGTTCGTCGCGCAGCATCCCGAACGGCTCGGTGGGCTCGCGGCGGTCGACCTGCGCGACCCGGTCCGCGCCGTGCGCGAGCTGCGCCGTTGCGTGACCGAGCTCGGCTTCAAGGGCCTGCGCGCCGTCCCGTGGCTGTGGGGCCTGCCGCCGAACGACCGGCGCTACTACCCGCTTTACGCCGCGTGCGTGGAGCTCGGCGTGCCGTTCTGCACTCAGGTCGGCCACACCGGGCCGCTGCGCAGCTCCGAGACCGGCCGGCCGATCCCGTACCTCGACGACGTCGCACTCGACTTCCCGGACCTCGTGATCGTCGCCGGCCACATCGGCTACCCGTGGACCGAGGAGATGGTCGCGCTCGCGCGCAAGTACCCGAACGTCCACATCGACACGTCCGCCTACACGGCCCGGCGCTACCCGCCCGAGCTCGTGCGCTACCTGCGCAGCGACGGCCGCAACAAGGTCATGTTCGGCACGAACTGGCCGATGATCGCGCCCGAGAAGGCGCTCGAGGGGATCGACGACCTGGAGCTGGACCCCGAGGCGTGCAACCGCTTCCTGAGCGCCAACGCCAGGGCGGTCTTCGCGCTCTAGCCCTCGTGCGCCTCGCGCCAGCGGCGACGCGCGCGCTCGATCGACCGCTCGGCCTCCTCGCGCGAGTACCAGCCGTCGACCTTGACGACCTTCCACTCGGGCGTCTTGTAGATCGAGAAGAAATGCGAGATCTCGTCGCGCAGCGTCATCGAGAGGTCCTCGAGCCGCTCGATGTGCGACCAGTTCGGATCGGTGTGCGGCACGCAGAGGATCTTGTTGTCCTCGGCCCGCTCGTCGCGCATGCGGAACAGCGCAACCGGCTTGACCTCGATCAAGCAGCCGGGGAAGGTCGGCTCGGACACGGCGATCATCGCGTCGAGCGGGTCGCCGTCGCCGGCCAGCGTGTTGCGGAAGAAGCCGTAGTCGGTCGGATAGCCGAGCGAGGAGAAAAGCAGCCGCTGGAGCTTGATCGCGCCGAGCTCCTCGTCCCACTCGTACTTGTTGGAGGACCCCTTGGGGATCTCGACGACTGCCACGAGGTTGCCGGACATCGGCGCGAACGTTAGCCAGCGTTGGGCAGTCCACGCCCGGAGACCGCGACGCCGGCCACCGCGGCGACCACCCCGATCAGCACGCACGCAGCGATCGGCAGCGCCACGCCGCGGCCGCGCCCGGCGACGCGCTCCATCGCGAGCGCGCACAGCACGCCACCGGCGAGCCCGCCGAGGTGGCCGCCGACCGAGACGTTCGGGATCACGAACCCGAGCACGAGGTTGATCAGGATCACCGGCCCGATCCCCGACTGCATCGGATCGATCCCGCGCGCGCGCTGGAGCACGAACGCGGCGCCCATCAACCCGAACACGGCGCCCGACGCGCCGACCGTGACCGCGTTGGGGTCGAGCAGCAGCGCCCCGAACGAGCCGGCCAGCAGCGAGGCGAAGTACAGCGCGACGAAACGCGCGTGGCCGAGCGACGGCTCCAGCATCGTCCCGACCCAGTACAGGATGTACATGTTGAAGCCGATGTGCAGGATGCCCGAATGCAGGAACCCGCCGGTGATCAACCGCCAGTAGTCGTGGCCGAGGTCGATCGCTGGGCCGTACAGCGCGAAGTCGAGGAACACGCGCGAGCCGCCGCTCCCACCACCGGTCAATATCCCGCCGCCGCCCCCGGAGCCGAGGAACAGCAGCACGTTGATCCCGATCAGCACGTAGGTGGCGATCGGGTCGACGTGCAGGGAGCGCATCGTCTGCACGCGCTGGCGCTGGCCGGCGCAATCCGGGCAGCGCATGCCGACCGGCGTCGAGGTCATGCAGTCCGGGCAGATCGGCTTGCCGCAGTTCGAGCACGAGACGCCGGTCTCGCGGTTGGGGTGGCGATAGCAGGTGGCCATCGACGGGCGAACCTAGCAGCCGCTGATCTGGATCAGATCAAGTGAGACGCGCGGTGATCACGGGCTCCACGGTGGGCACATCGGAGCCGCCGCGCGGCTCGTCCGTGACCAGCACCGCCTCGACGTCGTCGAGCGAGCCCGGGACCGCGACCTGGGCGGAGCCGTCGGTGCGTGGCTCCCACAGCACGGACGTAGGCTCGGGGTCCTGCCCCGGCCGCTTGAGCCAGACCTGGTAGGTGCGACCCGGCGGCGGCTCGGGCAGGTTGCGCGCGACGAGGATGGAGTCGTCGTCGCCGACCTCGAGCTCCGCGCTCGCCCCCTGTGCGGTCGTGCTCGCAACGACCGTGCGCGTCTCGTCGCCGCCGCCCAGCAGTGCGCCGATCACGCCGCCGGCCACGAGCAGCACCGCCGCGCAGGCGAGCGCCACCGCGGGCCGGAGCGACCAGACGGAGAGGAACCGCCGGCGCGGTCGCGCGGGCGCGCGGCGCGGCTCGTCGGTGGCCGCGGCCAGCAGCTCCGCCTCGGAATCGACGACCGCCATGATCCGGTCCTTGAGCGCCGCCGGCGGGGTGACCGACGGGACCGAGAGCGGCAGCGCCTCGGCTGCGATCTCCAGCTCCTCGACGTCGTGCCGGCACACCGGGCAGGTCGTCGAGGTGGGCGACGAAGCCGTCGCGCTCGTCGGGCGGAAGGGCGCCCAGCAGGTACGAGCCGACCGAGTCGGCCCACTGCTCGTGCTGCGGTCCTGGCGTACTCATCCTAGGCTCACCTGCCCCCCACCGAGCGCGTGGCGCATCTTCTCCAGCCCCAGGCGCATGCGTCCTTTGACGGTGCCGACCGGCGTGTCGAGCATCGTCGCGATCTCCGTGTGCGTGAACCCGCCGAAGTAGGCCAGCTCGATCACCTGGCTCTGCTCGGACGGTAGGTGTTCGAGCGCCGCGCGCACCGTGGTGGACTCCTCGCGCCGCGCGACCTCGACGTCGGTGCGCTCGCCGGTCTCCAGCCGCTCCTCGATCCCCTCGTCGCTCGCGCGCCGGCGCTCGTGCACGAACGACCGCCGCAGTGCGTCGATCGCGCGGTGGTGGACGATGCCGAGCACCCAGGTGCGCACCGACCCGCGCGTGCGCTCGTAGCGCGCGCCCGAGCGCCAGATGTTCAAGAACGCGTCCTGGACGACGTCCTCCGCGACGCCGCGCGAGCCGGCCATCCGGTACGCGAGCGAGAACGCCGCCTGGCTGTGACGCTCGTAGATCACCTCGAATGCGCGCGCGTCGCCGCGCCGGACCAACTGCATGAGGTCCTCATCCGCAAGTGAGCGTAGGTCGTCCGGCATAGGCGTCGAAAAGTTCCTACGCGACTCCCGCCCGCGCAGATCAGAAGATGTCGTCGGTTACGCGCCGCGCCTCGCGCCCGAGGTCGCGCATGGTCCGGCCGAGCAGGTCGACCGTCGAGCTCGACTCCCTGCGCCGCTTGTGCCGGCGCCGCTGCGTGCGGACCAGCACCAGCCCGACCGCGGCGCCGCTGCCGATCGCCGCGGCGGCGACGGGTCGGACCCAGTTGCGCGGATCGCGCATCGAGGAGAGCTCCCACGCCTCGAGCTCCTCGGCCGCCATGTCGACCAGCGAGCCGAGCGTGCCCTCCAGGCGCAGCTCGAGCTCCTTCGGCGGCTCGACCGGAGAGAGCGCGCGCTTGAGCAGGGTCTCGATGTCGGCGATCTGGTCGCTCATGGCTCAGTCGGCCCCTCGTCCTGCTTGACGATCTCCTCGAGCTGCCGGATCGCCCGGTGCAGCAGCACCTTCGTCGCGCCATCTGTGCGCCCGAGCGCCCGCGCGATCTCGCGGTTGTCCATGCCGAGCGCGAAGCGCATGATCAGCGCCTCGCGACGATCGTCCGGCAGCTTCTGCACTCCCTCGAGGATCCGCTTGAGGTCGTCCCGGTCCTCGACCAGCGCCTCGGTCGTATGCGGCGCCGAGATCACGCCCGCGTCGTCGATCGGCGTCTGCGGCCGGCGCGAGCGGTCGCGGTAGTAGTTGGCCGCCAGGTTGTGCGCGATGCGGATCAGCCACGGGCGCAGCGGGCGTCCGTTCGACTCGCGCTGCGCGCGCTCGAAGTGCCGGTAGGCCTGCAGGAACGTCTGCTCGGTGAGGTCCTCGGCGTCGTGATGGTTGCCGACGCGGTAGTACGAGTACGAGTAGACGTCGCGCAGATGCGCCCGGTAGAGCTGGGAGAAGGCCTCGTCGAGCTTGGCCTTGTCCGTCGGATCCGCTGCCGCCATGCATCACGGGAGGCTAACCCCTTCACGCGACCTTGACGTTCTCGCGCTTCGCCGCATTCGGGCGCGGCGCGGTGAGCGAGGCGGTCCAGCGTTCCGGCGCGACGTTGCCGCCGATCAGGTTGGCGAGCCCGCGCAGCACCGGCGCGTTCACGCCGGCCGCCTTGACGCGGTCGGCGAGCAGCGGCACGCAGTGCACGGCCTCGGCGGTCTGGCCGAGCGCCGGCTCGATCGCGTCGCCCGAGACGCCTTGGGCGAGCAGCTCGCCGGCGCGGCGGTTGCGCGACTCCGAGGCGAGCACGGTGGCGACGAGGTCGCCCGCGCCGGCCAGGCCGGCGAACGTGCCAGGCTGCGCGCCGGCGACGCGCGCATAGGACTCGACCTCGGCGAACACCTTGCCGGCCGCGCTGCCGGCGGCGTTCGGCCCGGCGTGCGCGGCGGCTGCGGCGGCCAGCGCGGCGGCGTTCTTGGCGCAGCCGGCGAGCTCCACGCCGATCACGTCGTCGGTGGAGGCGGCGTCGAAGCCGGCCGCGGTCAGCGCCTCGGTGACCTGGCGGCGGAACGCGGGGTCGCTGGCGGCGAACACGAGCGAAGCGCCGCCGTCCAGCGCGGCGGCGGCGTGCGCCGGGCCGCCCAGCACCCCCACTGCCCAGCTCTCGGTGCGCTCTGCGACGTAGGCCGCCGGCAGCGTGCCGAGCGGCGGCACCATCCCCTTCGACAGCACGAGCACGCCGGCGCGGTCTGGGATGTGCGCCGCGTGCTCGGCGACGGCGGCCGGCAGCGCGCCGGCGGGCACGGCGAAGCAGACGAGGTCGTGGCGCGAGAGCTCCAGCTCGGACGCGCGCGTGACGCTGATGCGCTCCGGGAGCACGACGCCGGGTAGGTACCGCTCGTTGCGCCGCGCGGCACGGACCTCCTCGGCCTGCTCGCGCGTGCGGCAACCGAGGTCGACCTCCAGCCCGGCGCGCTCGAGCATGACGGCGACGGCGGTGCCCCACGAGCCGGCGCCGATGACGGCGGCGCGACGCAGCGGCGGCAGGCCGCCGAGCCACTCCCACTGCAGCATCACGTTGGGCCAGATGCGGTCGGTGACCGCGGCGGCCAGCTGCGGGGACGCCTGCTCGACCTTGGGGAAGGTGAGCGGGCTGCCGATGCGGATGCGCACCTTGTGCGGGCGGATGCGCCAGCCCTTGCGGACCGACTCGCTCCCGATCACCGCGACCGGGACGACGGGCGCGCCGGACTCGAGCGCCAGGCGGCCGACGCCGCGCTTGGGCCGGCCGAGCGCGCCGGGGCGGGTGCGCGTGCCCTCGGCGAAGATCAGCACCGCGTCGCCGCGCGCGAGGATCGCCTTGGCGGTGGCGAGCATGTCCTGGTCACCGGCGCCGCGGTTCACGGGGAATGCGCCGAGCGAGTTCAGGAACCAGCCGACGAGCTTGTTGCGGAACAGCTCCTGCTTGGCGACGTAGTACATCGGCCGGCGCGCGATCGTCGCGATCACGAACGGGTCGAGGAACGAGCGGTGGTTGGAGCAGTAGATGACCGGGCCGGACTCGGGCACGTGCTCGCGGCCGATCCGCGAGAGGCGGAAGTAGAGATGGAAGAACGGCTGTAACAGCGCTCTCACCAGCCAGTAGACGAGCGGGTTGACGCCTTTGTCTCGCGCGCGCGTGTGGTGGGCGTCGAGCCCGCCCGCGGGGATCGAGTTGCTCGTCACGAACTTGGTTACCCGGCCGCGACGGGCTCGTTACAGTCCGCCTCATGTCCATGGCCACCCGAACCCTCCGCGGCGCCCTCGCCGGCGCGGCGGCCGCCGCGGTGTGGGCGGCGCAGCAGCCGCTCGACCGCCGCGTGTTCGGCGTCGAGTACGACGACACCGAGCTGCTGGGCCGGTGGGTCGTGCCGTCCGGCGGCGGCTGGCAGCCGGCCGGCGTCGCGCTGCATCTCACCAACGGAGCGTTGTTCGGCGCCGTCTACGCGAACGTCGCACCGTCGCTGCCGGTGCCGGCGGCGCTGCGCGGGCCTTTGGCCGGTCTTGCCGAGCACTTCGCAACATGGCCCGGCACCGCGGTGCTCGACCGCGTCCATCCGGCGCGTTCGGACCTGCCGCAGCTGTGGGGCTCGGGCCCCGCGTTCGCGCAGGCGACCTGGCGGCACGTCCTGTTCGGGTTCGTGCTGGGCGAGCTGGAGCGGCGCCTGAACCCGCCGGAGGAGATCGTCGCGCCGGTCGACGACGCGGTCGTGTCGACGAACGGGCACGGGTCCGTCGAGCACGTCGTCACGCCGCTCTGAGCCGGCGCGCCGTCATCACCGGTGCGAGCGGCTTCGCCGGCGGCCATCTCGCCGCCGCGTGTGTCGCGGCGGGCGACGAGGTCCTGTCTCTGAGTCGCCGCGGCGCGGGTCCGGGCGGAGTAGCCGTGGACCTGCTCGACGCGGACGCCACCCGCGCGGCGATCGCCGCCGCGCGTCCCGACGTCGTCTACCACCTCGCGGCGCTGGCGCACGTCGGCCGCTCGTGGGACGACCCCGCGCGGACGCTCACCCAGAACCAGGCGATGACGCTCGGCGTGCTCGAGGCGGTGCGGACGGAGGCGCCGGCCGCGACGGTCGTGTTCGTCTCGTCCGGCGAGGTCTACGGCCCGCCGGCCACGCTGCCGGTCGACGAGTCCGCGGCGTTGCGCCCGCAGAACCCGTACGCCGTCTCGAAGGCGGCGGGCGACCTGCTCGCGGGCTTCTACGCCGACGCGCACGGGCTCGGCGTCGTGCGCGCGCGCGCGTTCAACCACGTCGGCCCGGCGCAGCCGCCGATCTACGCGCTCGCGTCGTTCGCACGCCAGGTCGCGGAAGGGCTGGAGGCGGGCGAGGACCCGATCCGGGTCGTCACCGGGAACCCGGACGCGCGGCGCGACTACACCGACGTGCGCGACGTCGTGCGCGCGTACCGGCTGCTCGCGGCGGCCGGGCAGCCGGGCGTCGTGAACGTCTGCTCGGGCCGTACGGCGTCCGCGCGCGAGCTGGTGGCCGCGCTCGGCCGGACGGCGGGCGTGGAGATCGAGCATGTCGTCGACCAGCGCCTCGTGCGCGCGCACGAGGTGATGGAGATCCGCGGCAGCGCGGTCCGGTTGCGCGAGTTGACCGGGTGGCAGCCCGAGATCCCGCTGGAAACGACGCTCGCCGACACGGTCGCATGGTGGCGCGGGGAGATCGTGGCGGGGCGCGCCGGGGAGCGGGTGCGCGAGTAGCCGCTGCTAGGTCGTCCAGGCGATCGTCTGCAGCGGAGCGGCACTCGGTCTCTGCTTCGTCGATCACGCCGCGCAGGTGCCACGACTCGTGCGCGAGTACGTCGACCGCCATCGGCCGTACCGCGATCGCCTACGGGCGGCACGGGCGGTCAGCTTCACCCACAACGGCGTCGTCGGGTAAGCGCGCTTCGTCGCACGTTGGGTATCGGCGCGCGCGATCCGGCCCTAGACTCGTGGGCGCCGGCCGGAGTAGCTCAGTTGGTAGAGCACGGAACTTGTAATTCCGGGGCCAGGGGTTCGATTCCCCTCTCCGGCTCTACGGCCTGAACCGCGCGATCTCGAAGTCGGCGGCCCATCGAATCCGCCTCCTCTGGCCGTTCGCCGGCGCGGTGATCCGAAGGGTCACCTGACCTGGCGTGACATCGCTGCAGGGCACGACGTACGCAGCGCGGTTCTCGGGGCAGTACACGGCGAAGTAGTCCACCTCCCCGTGGTACGAGCGCCTCAGGCATCGCTTGGTGTTGCTGCGCACGCTCTGGGTAACGAAGTCGACGGCACCATTGCGCAGGCGCCCGGTCTTACATTGCACTCTGAGAAACCGATCGCCGAGATCGAGGACCATGTCGTAGCGATGGTTCGTCCCCCAGGGGAGCAGCACCTCGAACCCGCGGTCCATGAAGGCGGCGAGGATGGCGGCCTCGCTGCGCTGTCCGACGTCGACCGGGTGGTTGCTCGGGGTGGGCATGGCGCCATTGTCCTACGCCGATCACAGTTCAGGCCGATTTGCAGGGAATTGTTACATTTCTCAACCTCGACTTCACGGTTAGAGCGCGATGCGGCGGAGGCGGTCGGCCGCGGGTCGGTCGAGGATCGTGGCCGACGCGAACGGATCGGCGTCGCTTGCGGCGCCGAGCGTCCGCCGGAAGGCGGCCCACTCGCGCAACAGGTGCTCGAACAGCTCGTCGGACACCCGCGCGTCGCCCTGTGCGGCGCGGCCGGCGCGGCACGTCTCCGGATCGGCGTCGAGCAGCATCAGATGCGCAGGGACACCCGCCGCCGCGGCGGCCTTGGTCTGGCGCAGCGCTGTCGTGACCGCGACCGCGCCCGAGCCGGCCGCAAGCGCCGACGCGAGGTCGGCGTGCCAGGTCGCCAGCGCCTCGTCCCATCCCGCGCCGAGAGCAGCGCGCATATCGTCGGGATCGATCACCGGCACGCGCTGGCCGTCCACCACGCGGGCGGCTAGGGTCGACTTCCCCGCTCCCGGCGGCCCGGCGATCACCACGAGCGAGCCTGGCGGGTAGCGCAGGACCGCCGGCCCGTCGCCGCCGCGCAGCCAGGTCACGCCGGCCGGAGCGAGCACGCGACGGCGGGCGCGGTCGCCGCGCGGGCCGGCCATGCGGCGCAGCAGCTCGCCGGTCGGGACCTCCTCGGCGCCGAGCGCCACGGCGGCGGCGCGGCCGTGCGGCGGGAGGTCGTAGTGGTCGCGCTGGAACCAGGCGCGTCGCAGTCCCAGGCGCGCCGGCGAACGCGTGCAGCTCGTCGAACGATCCGTCGGTCGCCATGTGGCACCACGCGGTGAACGGCAGCCTGACGTCGCGATACTCGCGCAGTTCGTCGACGAGGATCGCCATCCCCGCGGAGTCTGGCGCGCCCTTTCAGCCGGCGGTGCGCGCGAGGAAGTCGATCACCGCGCCGAGCTGGTGCGCGAGCAGCTGCGCGCGCTCGACCTCGCCGTTGCTCCACGGGATCGCGACGCGGCGATAGAGCTCGAGCAGCCCGACGTCGCGGCCGCCGAACACGAGCGGCACCATCAGCACCGCCTGCATGCCGGACTGCTCCAGCAGCGAGACCTCGGCGGGATCGGAGGCGGGGTCGCCGGCCACGACCTGCCCCGCCGTACGGGTGCGCAGCACGTACTCCGTCGCCGGGTAGTCGCGCAGGTGGTAGCGCTCCCCGGGCTTGGACCAGCCGTGCCGGCTGATGTCCTCCACGCAGCCCTCGCCGGGTACGACGCGCGAGACCGCCGCGTCGTCGGCGCCGAGCACCGTCGGGATCATGGTGGCGAGCTCGCGGATGTCCTCCACGCGGCTGACCGTCGCGAGCCGGCCGACGAGGTAGCCGAGCGTGGGCAGCGCGTCGTCGCGCGACTTGCGCACCACGCGCACGCCGATCCGCAGCTCGGCCGACGCGGCGGCGGCCGCCTGCGGCGCGAGCGCCGCCCACGGCGCACCCGGCCGGGCCAGCGCCCAGCCCTGGGCGTATGTGACGTCCATCGCCGCGAGCACCGCCAGGTCCTCCAGCGTCTCGACGCCCTCGGCGCAGACCGCCGCGCGCGTCGTCGACGCGAACGAGATCAGGGCCTCGAGCAGCGCGAGCCGGTGCGGGTCCTCGTGCAGGCCGTCGACGAGCGAGCGGTCGAGCTTGAGGATGTCGGGCGCGATCCTGATGATCTGCTGCAGGCCCGCGTAGCCGTTGCCGGCGTCGTCCAGAGCGATCCGCGCCCCGCGCGAGCGGAGGAGCTTCAGCTCGCGGTCGAATGCGACGTCGGTCGAGAACAGCTCGTGCTCGGTGAGCTCGATCACGATGTCCTCGAGGTCGTCCGGCAGCGCCGCACGTACCTCGGGCGAGAGCATCGCCCCGGGGCTCACGTTCAGCGCGAGGAACGTCCGCTCGGGCCGGTCGCGCGCCCGCAGCGCCGCACGCAGCGCAGCCGCCTCGAGCGCGGGCGCCGAGTCCGGCGCGATGAGCCTGGTTGAACCATTGGTCCGGCGACCGGAACGGGCCGTCCGGCATGCGCGCGAGCGCCTCATAGCCGGCGACGCGCCCGGTCGCCAGCTCGAGCACCGGCTGGAAGACGGGCACGATCGAGCCCTCCTCCGCCAGCAGCGCCTCGACCTCCGCGCGCTGGCCGTCGCCGGACAGCTGGCCCGCCAGGCGGCGGTCGTAGCGCCGGCTCTGGTCGCGCCCGGAGCGCTTCGCCCAGTACAGCGCGCCGTCGGCCAGCTCGAGCAGGCGGCCGGCGTCGCGCTCGTCGTCCGGGTACGACGCCACGCCGGCCGAGCAGGAGAGCTCCCGGCCTCCGACCTCTACCTCGGCGATCGCGGCGCGTGCCCGCTCGGCTGCCTCGGCTGCGTGGGTGCCGTCGACGCCCGGGAGGATGAGCGCGAACTCCTCCCCGCCGAGGCGCGCGACGACGTCGTCCTCGCGCACGGCGGCGCGCAGCTTCCCGGCGACGGCGACCAGCACCTTGTCGCCCTCGGCATGGCCGTAGGCGTCGTTGACGGTCTTGAAGTGGTCGAGGTCGACGACCACGACGCTGAGCGGGCGCTGGAGCGCGGCCGCGCGGGCGATCTCGTCCCCCAGCCGCTCGTGGCAGGCGCGATGGTTCAGCAAACCCGTGAGCCCGTCGCTGCGCGCCTGCTCGCGCAGCGTGTCGCGCTGTCGCGCGGACTCGAACGCGAGCGCCGCCATCGTCGCGAAGCGCTCGACCTGGGCGACCTCGGCCGCGGAGAACTGCTTGTCGACGCCGATCCGGTAGACGTTCAGCGCGGCCACCACGCGGTCACCCACGACGAGCGGGACCGACACGAGCGACTCCGGCTCCATCTCGGTCCCCTCGACGACCGCGACGATCGGGTCCTGGTCGGCGCGCTCGACGTTGCGCGTGCGGCGGTTCGTCACCACCCAGCCGGTCACGCCCTCATCGATGCGGCACGAGTCGGCCATCACCTCCTCGGCGTACGCGCCAAGTGCGAAGACCGGCACGAGCATCTCCGCGGCGCGATCGACCTCGTAGACGGACAGCTCGTCGTAGTCGAGCAGCTCGCCCAGGTGGTGCGCGATGCGGCCGAGCGTGTCGGAGAGCGAGTCCGCGGCGAGAATGCCGGCGGCGGCGTCGACGAGCGCCTCCAGCGCCGAGGCGTCGGCGTGACGCGATCCGGTCGGCGCGGCCATCTCCAGTCGTATCGTCCGAGCCGCCGGCGTTCTTGAACTCGTGGGGTTCGTATCCTGGCCCGGCATGAGCCGCCTGCCGATCGTCCTCGCCTGTCTCCTACTCGCCCTCTTCGCCGCCTCGTGCGGCGACGACGGAGAGGACGAGACCGCCGCACCGCAGGAGACGGCGACTGCCACGCCGGAGGCGGCCGGCACTGTCGACGCATCGACGATCGGCAAGGATCTCGACAAGAAGCCGGAGATCGCGAAGCCGGACGGCACGCCGCCCGCCGAACTGCAGACGACCGACATCGTCAAGGGCAAGGGCAAGACGGCGAAGGAGGGCGACACCGTCTCGGTCCAGTACGTCGGCAACTCGTGGTCGACCGGGACGCAGTTCGACGCCTCGTGGGACCGCGGCGCCGAGCCGTTCGAGTTCCCGCTCGGCGCCGGTCAGGTGATCCCGGGCTGGGACCAGGGCGTTGCGGGGATGAAGGAGGGCGGACGCCGGCTGCTCGTGATCCCGCCGGAGCTTGCGTACGGCGCGCAGAGCCCGAGCCCCGACATCGGGCCGAACGAGACGCTGATCTTCGTCGTCGACCTCGAGAAGGTCAGCTGATCCGGCGGAAGGTGAACGCCGGCCTCGCCCGCCAGGTCGCACCAGCTTCTGGAGTGACGTGACCACAGGTGAAGCCCTACTCTGGACGGATGGACAGCTCCGGCGACTGGACGCAGGCCGACGAGGCGGAATGGCGGCATACGCATCCGCGCCCGCCGACGTCCGCCGATGAGGAGCTGCTAGAGGCCGACACACCCGCGATCGTCTCCCAGCTCGACGACGTCGCGCGCGTGCGCCGGATCCACGAGGAGCTGCAGCTCGGCTTCGACCAGCTCGCACACGTCGGGCGCGCAGTGTCGATCTTCGGCTCGGCGCGCACCCCGCGAACCGACCCCATGTACGCGAAGGCGCGCGAGACGGCAGCCGCGCTCGGCGGCGCAGGGTTCTCGATCATCACCGGCGGCGGTCCCGGGATCATGGAGGCGGGCAACCGCGGCGCACGCGAAGCCGGCGCGACGTCTATCGGACTCGACATCGAGCTGCCGCACGAGGAGTACGAGAACCCCTACGTAGACCTCAGCCTCGACTTCCACTACTTCTTCGTGCGCAAGGTGATGTTCGTGCGCTACGCGAGCGCGTTCGTCGTCTTCCCGGGCGGGTTCGGGACGCTCGACGAGCTGTTCGAGGCGGCCACCCTGCGCCAGACGGCCAAGATCCGCCACTTCCCGATCATCCTGTTCGGGACCGCCTACTGGGAGGGGCTCGTCGCGTGGCTGCGTAGCCAGGTCGCGCGCAAGGGCAACATCGTCGACGCCGACGTGGACCTCCTGCTGGTGACCGACAGCGTCAGCGAAGTGCTACGGATCGTCCAGGCCGCCGAGCACCGGCGCCCGCGCGTGGCGGCCTGAACCGAGGAGCAAGCCCCGTCGAGTAATCGTCGTCTCGCTCTGCGATCCTGGAGGGGATGGCTACGGGCGTGACATCGAAGCGGCTGGTCGGGCGCTCGCTCGAGCTCGCGCAGCTGCAGGCCGCACTGGCCGACGCCGCGGCCGGACAGCCGTCGCTGGCGTTCGTCGTCGGTGAGTCGGGCGTCGGGAAGAGCCGGCTCGTCGACGAGCTCAAGACGCGCGCGGCGACCGACGGCACCCGCGTGCTCAGCGGCGACTGCGTCGCCCTGGGCGATGGTGAGCTGGCGTACGCGCCGCTGATCACCGCGCTGCGCCCGCTCGTGCGCGACGACGACCCGGTGCTCGCCGCGCTGCCGGCCGACATCCGCGCGGAGCTGGCGACCCTGCTCCCCGGCCTCGGCGAGCAGCGCGAGCGCGTGCGGGCCGCCGGCGAGCAGGCCCGGGTGTTCGAGGCGCTCCTGGCCGTGCTGGAGGGGCTGGCACGCAGCGCTCCCGTGCTGCTGGTGATCGAGGACCTGCACTGGGCCGACGCCTCCACGCGCGCCTTCCTGCGCTTCCTGAGCTCCACGCTGGGCGACGAGCCGCTGCTGCTCGTAGCCAGCTACCGGCCCGACGAGCTGCATCGTCGCCACCCTCTGCGCCCGTTGCTGGCCGAGCTCGAGCGCGTGCGGGCGCTGCGGATCGACCTCCCGGCGCTCACGCGCGACGAGCTGGCCGACCAGCTGGCCGACATCCTCGGCGCCCCACCCGACCCTGCGCTGGTCGACCGGCTGTACGCCCGCAGCGAGGGCAACCCGCTGTTCACGGAGGAGCTGCTCGCCGCCGGGCTCGACGGGCTCGGCGCCGTTCCGCCCAGCCTCGCGGCCGCGCTCGCGCTACGGATCGAGCGGCTCGGCGACGACGCGCAGGAGGTCGTGCGCGTGCTGTCGGCCGGCGAGCAGGTCGACGACGCCGTACTGGCCGAGGTCTCCGGCCTCGACGCGCGCGCCCTGCGCGAGGCGTTGCGCGAAGCCGTCGCGAGCCACATCGTCGTGCTGGAGGGCGAGCGCTACACGCTCCGCCACGCGCTGCTGCGCGAGGCCGTGTACGACGACCTGCTGCCCGGCGAGCGCGCCGAAATGCACCGCGCGCTCGCCCGCGCGCTCGAGGAGCAGGCCGCCGCGACCGGGCACAGCAGTCCGCAGCGCTCCGCGGCGATCGCCCATCACTACCTCGCCGCCGGCGACCAGCCCGCCGCGCTGGCGCGGCCGTTCGCGCCGGCGTCGCGGCGATGGAGGTCCACGCCTACCAGGAGGCTGCCGCGCTGTTCGAGCGCGCGCTGGAGCTGTGGGACCGCGTCGCCGACGCCCCCGAGCTGACCGGGACCGACGAGGCAGAACTGCTGCAATGCGCGGCGTCCTGCCACTTCTACGCCGACGAGCCGGCGCGCTCCGTCACGCTCGCCAAGCGGGCGCTGAAGCTTGTGGACGAGTCCGCGGAACCCCGCCGCGCCGCGTGGCTGTACGGGATCATGCAACGCCCGCTGTGGTCGATGATGCGCTCCGACGAGGCCGTCGAGGCGCTCGACCACGGTCTCGCGCTGCTCGCCGACGACGGGCCGAGCCCCGAGCGCGCCGGGCTGCTCGCGCGCCAGGCGAAGATGTTGATGCTGCAGTCGCGCTACCGCCGGTCGGTGGAGGTCGCGCGCCGTGCGCTCGCCGAGCAGGCCGAGCTGAGCGAGCAGGGCGCGGCACACCTCGACCCCGCGGGCGCGCTCAACGCGCTCGGCGTCTCGCTGGCCGCGACCGGCGAGGTCGACGAGGGCATCGCGGCGCTGCAGCGCGCGCTCGACGGCGCCAACAGGCGCGGCCATCTGCAGGACGTCGCGGGCGCGGCCGTGAACCTCGGCGAGGCGCTGCACAGCGTCGGCCGCACCGCCGAGGCGCTCGACTGCGTGCGCGCCGCGCACGCGCAGCTGGCGTCGCTCCCTACGCGGCAGGTCTGGCTGGCGCTGGCGATCGCCCAGTTCGCGTTCGACAGTGGAGACTGGGAGTCCGCGGAGGACGCGCTCGCGGGCATCGCCCGGCGGCGGCTCGGCAGCGCCAACTCCGAGCTGAACTCCGCCCTGCGGCACGCCGAGCTGGCGCTCGGACGCGACGAGCGCGCCACCGCCCGCCCGCACCTCGCGCGCGCGGCCGAGCTGGCGGTCGACTCGCGCGAGCCGCAGTACCTCGGTGTGCTCGGCGCGCTGGAGGCCGAGCTCGCGACGCGCGAGGGCGACATGGCGGGTGCGCGCGCCGCCGTCGAGCTGGCGCTCGACCGCATCGAGTTCTGCTCCGATGACGCGCTGCGGATGGCGATGGCCTCCGCCGCCGGGCTGACCGCGGAGGCGACCGCCGCACAGGCGGCGCGCGACCTCGGCGACGAGCGTGCCGTGGCCGACGCCGTCATCCACGCGGAGCTGCTGGTGGCGCGCGTGCGCGCGTGCGCTGAGGACGGCGGCGTGCTCGAGCGCGCCTACCTGGCCCATGCCGAGGCCGACTTCGCCCGCGCGCTCGGGGCCGATCAGGTGGAGCGCTGGCGGGAGGCGGCCGCGGCGTGGGACGCGCTGGGCCGTCCCTATCACGCCGCCATCGCGCGCTGGCGAGAGGCGGAAGCGCTCGTCGGCGCGGGCGATCGCGAGGCCGCCATCGACCCGGCGTCGGCCGCGATCTCTGAAGCGGAGCAGCTCGGCGCGGCGTGGCTCGCCGGCGAGCTGGAGAGCCTGGCGGCGCGCGCGCGGTTGCGCCTCGGCGTCGAGGGCAGCACGGGCGAGGCGGTCGAGCGCGACGAGGACGAGGACCCGTTCGGCCTCACGCCGCGCGAGCGACAGGTCCTGGCGCTGGTCGCCGCCGGCGCGACGAACCGCGAGATCGGGCGACAGCTCTACATGGCGGAGAAGACCGCCAGCGTGCACGTGTCGCGCATCCTGGCGAAGCTCGACGTCCGCTCACGCACCGAGGCGGCCGGCGTCGCGCATCGGCTGGGGCTCGACGCTGTCGTGTAACTCGCGGAGCGCAGGCGGGAGGCTGCCTACGGGCGGTCGCGCGACTCGACACGGTCTGGACGCCGAGCACCGGAGCTCAATCCCTCGAACGCCCACTCGCCCCCGGCGCGACCGAGCGTGAGGCGCTCGTCACCGACTGCGAAGACGGCCTTGTCCTCGTCGGTGCCGGGGCGGTCGATGATCTGCACGAGCGTGAGGTCGCTCGGCTCGGAGCCGCGCTGCTCTGCATAGGCGGCGCGCGCGGCGGACTCCAGCCCGTCGCGGGCCCACCCGCGGTCGTCCGCGTGGGCGGCGGCGAGGTCCTCGTTGACCTGCGCCAGGTGGGCATCGAAGCGGCCTTGGGTGGCCTCGAGCTGGCGCCGGCGCGCGTAGATTCCGCCGAGAGCGAGGATGATGACGAGCACCACGAAGGCGCCGATCACGATGGCGAGCCAGGTCGGCATGGGCAGTGATTACAGCAGCACGTCGCGCGAGCGCAGGTGCGCCCCCACCTTCCGCTTGACCCGCTGCAGCGCGTTGTCGACCGTCTTGCAGTCGCATCCGAGCCGCTCGCCGATGCCGGTGTAGGAATGACCGTCGAGGTAGAGGCCCAGGACGTGGGACTCCAGCTCGGACAGCACGGTCGACAGACAGCCGACGAGCGAG
Organism: uncultured Solirubrobacteraceae bacterium; assembly: GCA_963835735.1. Classification (GTDB taxonomy): domain Bacteria; phylum Actinomycetota; class Thermoleophilia; order Solirubrobacterales; family Solirubrobacteraceae; genus DASQMT01. The sequence continues at coordinate 479,141 of CAWIGP010000007.1, read as the reverse complement.
CGCAGCTCCTCGGAGGAGATCACCTGGTTGACGGGGTCGTGGACCGTCGAGCCGGGGAGCATCTCGTCGAGCGTCGGCTCGTTGTCGGTCGCGCCCGCCGGAGTGGACGAGAACGACACGTAGCCGTTCAGCGGCGTGTGCTTGTTGCGCGTCGCCGTCTTCACCGCGGTGATGATCTGGCGCGTGATGCACAGCTCCGCGAAGTTCCGGAACGAGGACTCGCGATCGGTCCTGAAGTCGCGGATCGCCTTGTAAAGCCCGACGAGACCCTCCTGGACGAGATCGTCCGAGTCGCCGCCGACCAGGAAGTACGAGGACGCCTTGAGCCGCACGAACGAGTGGTAGCGGCGCACGAGGCGTTCGTAGGCGTCGGGACTGCCCTGCTTCGCCAGTGCGAGCAGATATCCGTCATCAATCTGAACCTGAGATTGAGACTTGGACGAGATCTTGGCCACGAACGATCCTCTCTCGGGCCGCCGGCCCGCGAAATGTCGTGGCGCACACCTCCCCCGGCGCCATATTGATCAGCTGTGAGGGCCATCGCTAACCCTCAAGCTCAACCTGATGCGCCGCAGTCTGGCACGCTTATGTGGACGCGTCAAGCCTCTGCTGCAAAATCTCGTACAGCAGGACCGCAGCCGTCGCGCTCACGTTGAGCGAGGCGATGCGGCCGCGCAGCGGCAGCGCGACGAGGTCGTCGCACGCGGCGACGACGCGCGGGCGCAGGCCGCGGCCCTCCGCGCCGAGCACCAGCACGACGCCGCCGCGCCAGTCGACGTCGCGATAACCGGTGCGCGCGCCGGCCGCCGCGCCGTACGTCCAGCAGCCGGCGGTCTTCGCTTCGGCGAGGAAGTCGGCGAGGTTGCGGACCTTGGCGATCGCGAGGTGCTCGACCGCTCCGGCGGACGCCTTGCAGACCGCGGGCGTGACCTGGGCCGAGCGGCGCTCAGGCAGGATCACGCCGGTCGCGCCGCTGCACTCGGCGGTCCGGCAGACCGCCCCGAGGTTCTGCGGGTCGGTGATCTCGTCGAGCGCGACGAGCACCGGATCGGGCGCGCCCAGCAGCGCGGCGGCGTCCGCATAGCGGTACTCCTCGACGTCCGCGCATACGCCCTGGTGCGCATCGGAGCCGCAGCGCCGGGCGATCTCGCCGGCCGTCGCGGGCCGCGCCCCGGCGAAATCGGCCGCGGCGCCCTTGGTCGCCCACACGGCACGCACGTCGCGCGGGCCGCGGATGGCCTCGCGCACCGCGTTGCGACCGTAGACGATCACGCGCGCGGGGCGGGCCGGGCGGACGAGCAGCCGACAACGGCGCTCATCACGGCCCGATCGGGACGAGCTCGGCGCCCTCCGGCCCGTCGCGGACCTCCCAGCCGCGGGCGCGCAGCTCGTCGCGCAACCGGTCGGCCTCGGCGAAGTCGCGCGCCGCACGGGCAGCATCGCGCTGCTCCGCCAGCTCGGCGACCTCGGCCGGCGCCTCGTCGTCGCTGTCGAGCAGGTTGTCGAGCCCCAGCATCGAGAGCATCTCGCGCGCATGGGCGTCGCCGACCGGCCCGTCCGCGCTGTTCGCCTCGCGCACCCACTCGGCCAGCGCCGCGAGCGCGCGCGGCGTGTTGTAGTCGTCGGCCAGCGCATCGAAGAACGCATCGCGATACGGCGCGAGCGCCGCAGGCGAGTCGCCCGGCACCAGTCGCCGGCCGGCGTTGCGGATCCCTTCCACCCGGCGCGCGGCATCGTCGAGCTTCTCGGGCGTGAACGCGATCGGCTGCCGGTAGTGGCCCTCGGCGAAGTACATCAGCAGCGTGTCCCGCCCGACCTCGTCGAGCACTTCCGCGAGCGAGCGGATGTTGCCGATCGACTTCGACATCTTGCCGCCGAGCTCGAGCATCCCGTTGTGCATCCAGATGCGCGCGAGCTCGTGCCCGCGCGCCGCCAGCGTCTGGGCGGCCTCGTTCTCGTGGTGCGGGAAGATCAGGTCGTTGCCGCCGCCGTGGATCTCGAACGGCGCGCCGAGCGTCGCCTCGGCCATCGCAGAGCACTCGATGTGCCAGCCGGGGCGTCCCTCGCCCCAGGGCGCCCGCCACCATGTGTCCTCCAGCGGCTTGCGCGCCTTCCACAGCGCGAAGTCGAGCGGGTCCTCCTTCAGGCCCGCGCCCTCGACGCCCTCGCCCTGGTCCATCTGGTCGACGTCGCGGTGCGAGAGCGCGCCGTACTCGGACAGCGAGCGCACGCGGAAGTAGACGTCACCCTCGGCCACGTAGGCGTGGCCGAGCGCGATCAGCTCGGCGATCAGCTCGACGATCTCGCGGATCATCAGCGTCGCCTTCGGCTCCTGGTCCGGCCGGCCGATCCCGAGCCGGTCGGTGTCGGCGATGTAGTGCTCGGTCATCTCCGCGGCGAGCTCGGCAGACGGGCGCCCCGCGGGGCGGGCCGCGTCGTAGATCTTGTCGTTGATGTCGGTGATGTTGACCACGAGCGTCGGCTCGTAGCCCTCGTGCTCGAGGAAGCGCCGGAGCAGCAGGAACACGACGTACGGACGCGCGTTGCCGACATGGATCCGCGCGTACACGGTCGGTCCGCACGCATAGATCCCCACCCGGCGGTCGTCGCGCGGCCGTAGCTCGATCAGCTGTCCGGTCTTCGTGTCGTGGAGGCGGACGGTCCGCATCGGGCGCGTAAGCCTATTGCGCCTTCGGCGACGTTACCCGCCGCGGAACTGCTCGAGCGCCTCCCTGGCGCGCTCTTGGAGCGATGCGATGTTGCTCTGCAGATCGTCGAGTGCCTGCTGTGCGTTCTGCTGTACGTCGGATCCGGCCTGCGCGATCTGGTCGCCCACGTCGCTGACCGACTGGCGCAGATTGTCGACCTGCTCGGAGAGGCTCGTCACCTCGTCGTTGGCCTCGTCGAGCTGCTGCTGCGCCTGGGCCGACTGCTCGCGCTCGTCATCGAGATCGCTCTGGAGCCCGAGCCCCCAGATCGCGAGGCCGGCGGCGACGGCCGCGAGGAGGACGCACAGGCCGATCCATCCCCAGGGGCGGTGCCGGGTGCTCTCGGGCGGGGGCTCGGACGACGTCGCCATCGCCCGGCGATGCTCGCGAGCCGGCGGGTGATTCGCCATCACCCCATGCGGGTGGTCCGCGGCCGCTCACTCCTCCTCCTCCTCCCTCGTCATCCGCGGCCGGCTCGATGCCGTAGTGGCTGAACAGCGCGGCCTCGTCATCCTCGGTCAGCTCTCCGTCCGGCTCGACCCCTGGCGCGCCGCTGACGGTCTCCTTCTCGAGCGGCACCCGCAGCCGCCCGTCGGCCTCGGTCGCGCCCGCGAGCGGGACGAACGTCCGTTTGGACCCGGACAGCCCGGTGAACACCAGCGCCCACTCCGGCTCGCCCGACTCGGCGTCGAGGTAGATCTCCTCGAGCTTGCCGACCTGCTCGCCTTCGCGGTCGGTCAGCTGCTCGCCGCGGAACCGGAGCAGGCGCTCCTTGTCGATCGCGCTCATGGCAGGTGGTTACCCATATCAGCCGCGGCGGTCGATCGTCGCGACCGCCAGCGCCGCCGCACCCTCGCCGCGCCCGACGAAGCCCATGCGCTCGCCGGTCGTCGCCTTCACGTTGACGGCGTCCGCCGGCAGCCCGAGCGCGCCCGCCAGCGACGACCGGATCGCGTCGCGGTGCGGCGCCAGCTTGGGGCGCTCGAGCACCACGGTGGTGTCGACGTTGCCGATCTCCCAGCCGCGCTCGCCCAGCTCGGCCACCACGGCGCGCAGGAGTCCCAGTGAGTCGGCGCCGTCGTAGCGCGGATCGGTATCGGGGAAGAGCCGTCCGATGTCGTCGAGCCCGGCCGCGCCGAGCAGCGCGTCCATCACTGCGTGCGTCAGCACGTCGGCGTCGGAGTGGCCGGCGAGACCCTGGTCGTGCGGGACGTCGACGCCGCCGAGGATCAGCGGGCGGCCCGAGACGAACGCGTGCGTGTCGAACCCCAGTCCGGTGCGGACCATCACCCGACCGGCTCCAGCCGTCGCCGGCGGTGATCGAAAACGCAGATCTCGGTCACGCCCACGTCGGCCAGCGCGGCCAGCGCGTCGTCGTAGCGGAAGCCGAGCTGGTCGGGCACGTGCGCGTCGGAGGAGAGCGCGATCGGCACGCCCGCGTCGGCCGCCATCGCCAGCAGCGCCGGCGCCGGATACAGCTCGCCGGCGGGCTTGCGCAGCCCGGCGGTCGAGAGCTCCATCGCCACGCCGGCGTCCAGCATCGCCTCCACGGCCGGCTCGTAGTAGTGCCGCGGATCGCGCTCGGGCTGGGGCCGCGCCGAGCCCCAGATCTTGACCAGGTCGGGGTGGGCCATGATGTCGAACAGGCCGGAGCGGGCGGCCTGGGCGAGCGTGAGGAAGTAGCGCTCCCAGACCTTGTCGGGCGACTCGCCGCGACCCCACACGTTCTCCCAGTCCGGTCCCTCGAGGTCGACCGCGGCGTCGCGCACGAAGTGCACGGAGCCGACCACGTAATCCCAATCGCGCGCGTCGAGGAAGCCGGCGAGCCGGTCCTCGCGTCCGGCGACGTAGTCGGCCTCGATCCCCAGCCGCAGGTCGGTCTCCTCGCGCACGAACGCGCAGTAGCCGTCGACGTCGTCACGCGCCCACTCGCGCCACCAGGGGTGGTCCCAGACGTCGAGCGCCTGCGTGAAGCGGTGGATGTGCTCGGCGACGCCGAGCTCGGCGATCCCGCGCTCCTCCGCGACCTCGCGGTAGCGCTCGGCGTTCGCGGCGGTGAAGTAGCGCTCCGGCGGCGTGTCCTCCTGGTCGAGCCGGAGGTGGACGTGGTAGTCGGTCAGCACAGCAGGCTCTCGGCGACCGCCAGGTCGTGCGGCGTGGTCACCTTGAAGTTGGCGGACGGGGACTCTACGACGCGCACCGTCCCGCCCGCCCGCTCCACGAGCCAGGCGTCGTCGGTGGCCTGGGCGAGCACGTCGTCGGCGACGTCGAGCGCGCGGCGCAGGATCTCGGCGCGGAACGCCTGCGGGGTCTGGATCGCCCACAGCCGGGAGCGGTGGTGCGTGCGGACGACGACGCCGTCCTCGCCGGCCTCCTTGATCGTGTCGGTCACGCGCGCGGCGGCGATCGCCGCGTCGGCGTGCTCCAGCGCGGTCAGCGTGGCGGTGAACAGCTCCGGCGCGGCCAGCGGACGGGCGGCGTCGTGCACGACCACGGCCTCGATGTCGCCGGCCGCCGCGAGCGCATTGCGCACCGATGCAGAGCGGGTCGCGCCGCCCGCGATCAGCGCGAAGCCGAGCGGGAACGCCGCGGCGTTCCCGGCAAGCGACTCCTCGGCCGCGGCCTCGTGGCCGGGCGGGACGGCAACGATCGCGCGCGGCACCCCGGCCGCGGCGATCGCGTCGAGCGACCAGCTGACCAGCGGGCGGCCGGCGAGCGCGACGAACGCCTTGGGCCGGTCTGCGCCGAGGCGCGAGCCGCTGCCCGCCGCGACCACGATCGCGGCGGTGCCAGGCAGCAACAGATGCTCCGACGCACGAGCCGTAGGCCGCATGGGACCGCGGATCGTGCGTCGAAGCCGGGGGTTACGTTAGGCGGAGGCCGCCAGGTTCTCGCGTGTCAGGACCTGGTCGAGGTAGGCCTCGGCCTCGTCCTCCGTCTTCTCCAGCGCGTACATCAGCTCGGAGGCAAGGATCTTCTTCGCACGCGTGTACATCTGCTTCTCGCCGGTCGAGAGGCCCTTGTCCTGCTCACGGATGGCGAGGTTGCGCACGACCTCGGCGAGCTCGTAGATGTCGCCGGTCTTGATCTTGTCGCGATTGTGCTTGAAGCGGCGGTTCCAGTTCTTGGGCATGTCCGAGATGTCGTCGGACAGAACGCCCAGGACCTTCTGCACGGTCTCGGCGTCGATGATGCGGCGGAGGCCGGCCTTGCCGGCGTTCTCACACGGCACCATCACGGTCATGTCGTTATGGAGGATCTTGATCGTGAGGTACTGGCGCACCTCGCCGAGGATCTCCTTGTCCTCCTTCTTCAGAACCTGCCCGGCGCCATGATGCGGATACACCACATGATCGCCGATCGAGAAGTCGATGCACTCGACCTCGCGCTCGATGTCCAGGTCCTCGATCTGATCGATGGTCTCGGGGATGGTGTCCTCCTTCATCGGGGTTGGTCCGGGTGCCGGACCACCGTGCGGTTCATGTCTGTAGGTAACGGTCCACGAGGTTAATTTCCTGCAACCGGCGAAGGCCCTCGCGGATGTCCTTCGCACGGATCTCCCCCACGCCGTCGACCGACTCCAACTCGGGGTCGGTGGCGGCGAGGATCTCGTCCAGCCCGCGGAACTCGCGCACGATGTTCTGCACCACCAGCTTCGGAAGCCGGGGGATGCGGCCCAGGATGCGGTAGCCGCGGGGCGAGACGGGATAGTCGAGCGTGTTGACCTTGCGGTCGTAGCCGAGGATCTCGGCCAGCCGGCCGAAGTCGAGCAGGTCCTGATGGGGCAGCCGGGCGATGCCGTCGAGCGCGTTGGCGAACGCGTCGTCCTCCGGAACCGCCAGGTAGTCGTGCAGCAGCGCCGCCTTGTCGGCGGCCACACCGACCATCGTCTCCTCGAGCTGCATCTCGATGAGCCGGCCCTCGGTGCCGAGCTCGACGATGTAGCGCTCGATCTCCACCGCCATACGCGTCACGAGCTCGGCGCGCTGGAGGACGGTGAGGACGTCGTGCAGCGTGACCCCGCCCTCGAACTCCAGCGCGGTCAGGCGGGTGGAGACCTGGTCCAGCCGGCTGCGGTACTTGTCGAGCGTCGCAAGCGCCTGGTTGGCCTTCGCGAGCACCGCCGGGATCTCCTCGAGGATGTACTTCGCGCCGTCGACGTAGAGCGAGACGACGTCGCGGCGCTGGCTCACCGCGATCACGAGCGCGTCGGTCTGCTTGGACACGCGCTCGGCCGTGCGGTGCCGGGTGCCGGTCTCGGTCGTGAGGATCGTGGGATCCGGCATCAGTTGGACGTTGCACCAGGGGATCTTGGTCGCATTCGCGTTCAGCGCGATCGCCCCGTCCATCTTCGCCAGCTGGTAGAGCAGCGCCGGCGAGTAGTCGATGTCGAGCTTGATCCCACCAGAGAACAGGAACGCGAGCTCGTCGGGATCGCCGATGACGATCAGGCCGCCGGTGCGGGCATGGACGATGTTGTCGATCCCCTCGCGTACCGCCGAGCCTGGCGCCACCATCTCGAGTGCCTTGACGAGCCGGGGCTCCTGACGCGCTTCGAGCTCAATGAGCTCTTCCCCTGATCGCGGCGTCATGAGAAGACAATTCTAGCAGCCCGTTTAGCCTTGATTTACCCCGGTTTTTGGCTCTGTAGAGCGGAATATGCGGGGTTGTAAAAGCGGTTTGAAAGTGCTAGCGACGAATTGCGCTCACGCCGCCCGCGCCGCCGGAGCTCTCGCCAGCGCCGCCTTCAGCGCAGCGCGCAGCGTCGGCGCCTCGGCGGCGCCGCGGCCGGCGCCGCTGGGCGTGATCGTGGGCCGCAGTCCGAACTTGGCGGCCTCGGCGAGCCGTCGCTCGGGGTGGGCGACCGAACGCAGCTCGCCGGTCAGCCCGATCTCGCCGAAGCAGGCGATCGGCTTCTCCTCGCCGCCCGCCACGACGCCGCGGGCAGCGCTCGCCACCGCCAGCGCGACCGCGAGGTCGGCGCCCGGCTCATCGACGCGCACGCCGCCGGCGACGTTGACGAACACGTCGGCACTGCCGACCCCGACGCCCGCGTGCCGGCCCAGCACCGCGAGCACGAGCGCGAGCCGGTTGCGGTCGATCCCGTTCGCCACCCGCCGCGGCGGCACCAGCTCCGACGGGGACACGAGCGCCTGGACCTCGACCAACAGCGGACGCGAGCCCTCCATCGCCGCCAGCACGACGCTGCCGGGAGCGCGCGTCGCCTCGCCGACGAACCGCGCGCTCGCATCCTGGACCTCCACCAGGCCGCCCTGGCGCATCTCGAAGACACCGGCCTCGCTGGTCGAGCCGAAGCGGTTCTTCAGCGCGCGCAGCGTGCGGTAGGTGCGCTCGCGCTCGCCCTCGAACTGCAGCACGCAGTCGACGAGGTGCTCGAGCACGCGCGGCCCGGCGAGCGCGCCCTCCTTGGTCACGTGGCCGACCAGCAGCACCGCGATGTCGCGCGCCTTCGCCAGCCGCGTGATGCGGTCGGCGACCTCGCGCACCTGGCCGACCGAGCCGGCCGCGCCGGTCAGGTCGGCGGCGTGCAGCGTCTGGACGGAGTCGACCACGCACACCTCGGGCCGCTCGGCGTCGAGCGTCGCGACGACCGTGTCGAGATCTGTCTCGGCCAGCACGGGCACGTCGAGCGCCGCGCCGGGGAGCCGCTCGGCGCGTAGCTTGATCTGCGCGGCGGACTCCTCGCCCGAGACGTAGAGCGTGCGCCGCCCCGCTCCGGCCAGGTTGCCGAGCGCCATCGACGTGAGCGTCGACTTGCCGATACCGGGCGAGCCGCCGAGCAGGACCAGCGAGCCTGGCACGAGCCCGCCGCCGAGCACGCGGTCGAGCTCGCCGATGCCGGTCTGCAGGCGTGCGACCTTGACCGCCTCGACGTCGGCGAGCCGGACCGGGCGGGTGGCGGCGCGGGTGCTGCGGCCGCCGTTGCGTCGGGTGGGCGCGGGCGTGCGCTGCTCCTCGGCAAGCGTGTTCCACTCGCCGCAGCCCGCGCAGCGGCCGTGCCACTTGGGCTCCTCGTGGCCGCATGTGGCGCAGGTGAAGACGGTCGACGGGCGGGCCATGGGTCGTGTGACGGTAGGCGGCCGGGCGGACGGCTTCGCCCCTGTGCCGTGCCGGGACGAACTTCAACTGCGGCATTGAAGGAGGGTGCGGAGTGCCGCGACGACACGCGGGGCGGGCCATGGGTCATGTGACGGGACGAACTTCAACTGCGGCATTGAAGGAGGGTGCGGAGTGCCGCGACGACACGCGGGGCGGGCCATGGGTCGTGTGACGGGACGAACTTCAACTGCGGCATTGAGGGAGGGTGCGGAGTGCCGCGGCGTCACGCGGGGCGCGCCAACCACCAATGCGGTGGTTAACGCGCCCCGAGTCGACGCGCCGCTCGCGAGGCGCGACCAAAACGTCGAGATTGTGTGCGAGCCGCGGACCAACTCGACGTTTTGGGCGCTCTAGGACCCAAACGTCGAGCGCGAACTCGACGAGTCGGATATCTCGACGTTTTGGTCGCTGCCGCCCACTCGAACCCGCCTTCCTTCAATGCCGCAGTTCCCCGCGCCGGGGTAACGCCCACGCCGGCGCCAGGCGCCTGGCCCTCAGGGCGCAGCGCCCACGCCCGAGTCGGCCACCAGCGCCCGCGCCCGCTCACCCAGAGCGCGCATCCCCAGCGCATCGGCGATCACGATCGCCTCCGCCAGCCGGGCGCGCGCCCGCGCGCCCTTGCCCCGGGCGAGCTCCATCTCCGCCCACGACACCTGAGACCGCGCGACGAACGGGCGCGCGCCCATCGCCTGGTGCATCGCGAGCGCGTCGGCGAAGTGGCGCTCCGCCCGATCCCAGTCGCCCATCGTGGCGGCGAGGATCCCGAGCGGCCGCGACGCGGAGCCGTTGCACGTCGAGGCACGACCGACGATCACGTTGCGACCCGCGTACGGCGCGAGCGGCTCGTAGAGCTCCGCCGCGCGCCCGGCGTCGCCCAGCCGTCCGCAGACCTCGGCCAGCAGCGTCGTCGCGATCAGCCACTGCGCGTCGCGCGGCAGCGCGTCGAAGCCCGCGCGGGCGAGCGACTCGAACTCCTCGCGCGCCGCGTCCTCCCGTCCGAGCTCCATGTGCATCAGCGCGAGCGCGCTGCGCCACGCGGGCACTGCGGGATACATCGCGATGAACCCGTGGACGGACTCCTCGACCTCGGCGAGCCGGCCCTGCTCGCGGCGGATGTTGAACATCGCCTGCGCGAACACGTGCAACGCGTTCTCCGCCTGCCCGCGCTGGCCGATCGCGAGCGTCTCCTGGGCCAGCCGCTCGGCCTCGTCGAACCGCCCGTCGATCTGCGCCCGCGCGCAGCGGAACAGCGACGTCCACCACTCGTACAGCGGCCGGTGGAGCGCCGCGGCGAGCCGCGAGGCGGCGGCGATCTGGATGTCGGCGCCGGCGACGTCGCCGAGCTCGAGCAGGTCGACGACCGTCCAGCCGGCGCCCTCGAGCTCGAGCTCGGGATCCTCGACCGTCTCTGCGATCCGGCGCAGCTCGGCGGCGACCGCCAGGCGCTCCTGCACCGTCTCCGGCCGCCACAGCGCGTAGTGGCGCGCGTCGAGGCAGGTCGCGAGCGTCAGCGGGTCGCCGAGCCGGCGCGCCAGCGTGACCGCCTCCTCGGAGAGCGCGAGCCGCCGCTGCGGATCGCCCGCGTAGTAGAGCTCGAGCGCCAGCCGGGCCAGCAGCCGCGCGCGCAGCGGCGTGTCCTCGCCGCCGAGCGCCGCGAGCGCCTCCTGCAGCAGCGCGGCGACGTCCTCCTCGACCCGCCCGAGCTGCGACCAGCGGCCCGCGTAGCCGAGCGCGGCGCGGCCGAGCAGCGCGGGATCCCCGAGCACGCGCGCGGTCGCGGCGGCGGCGGAGAACGTCGCGCGCATCTCTGGCGAGCCCGCGCGCTCCTGGGACGAGCCGAGCGCGAGCAGCAGCTCGCAGCGCAGCCGGTCGTCGGTCGCGCCGGCCAACTGCCGGGCCCGCAGCGCGGCCTGGTAGTGGCCGGCGGCCTCCTCCCACGCCAGCAGCCGATCCGCCCGCCGGCCGGCCGCGAGCGCGAAGTCGACCGCGCGCTCCGGCCGGTCGACCGGCGCCGCGAGCGCGAAGTGGTGGGCGAGCTGGCCGAGATGCGGATCGAGCTGGGCGCCGCGACACGCGATCAGCGCCTCCCCGACGCGGCTGTGCAGGCGCGCTCGCCGCAGAGCGGACAACCCGTCGTACAGCGTCGCCCGCATCAGCGCGTGCTCGAACGCGTAACGGCCGACCCGATCGGCGTCCTCGCGCAGCACGAGCGCGTCGACGGCCTCGTCGAGCGCGGCGACGAGCCCGTCGCCGCGCAGTGGCCCGACCTCCTCGAGCACGTCGAAGTCGAACTCCCGCCCGATCACCGCGGCGGTCGCGAGCATCTCGCGCGCCGGATCGCCGAGCCGCGCGAGCCGGCGGCCGGTCACCTCGCGCACGCCCTCGGGCACGCCCGCCTCGTCGAGCGCGACCGCGCCGCCCAGCCGCCCGGTCGCGTCGGCCAGGTGGCGCACGACCTCCTCGATGAAGAACGGGTTGCCGTCGGTCTCCCCGTGCAGCTGCTCGACGAACCCCGGCGTCGCCGGGCGGCCGCCGAGCGCGCTGACGAGCGCGCCTGTCTCCTCGACGTCGAGACCGGTCAGCTCGAGCCGCTGCAACATGCCGTCGCGGCGCAGCCCGGCAAGCAGCGCGGCCAGCGGCTCGCTGCCCTCGCCGGCGCGCGTGGTGGCGAGGAACAGCGCGCGCTCCGGCGCCGGGGCGCGGACGAGGTGGCCGATCAGCTGGAGCGTCGGCAGGTCCGCCCAGTGCAGGTCGTCGAGTACCACGAGCAGCGGTGCGTCGCCCGCGATCTCGGCCAGCAGCGCGGCGAGCGCGTCGAACAGGCGCAGACGCTGGGTGCCCAGCTCGGACTCGCGCAGCGTCCCGGCGTCGAGCGGCGCGCGCGCGGCGAACTCGGGCAGCAGGATCCCCAGCTCGTCGGCGCGCGCGCCGAGCCGCTCGGCGAGCGGGGCGAGCGACTCGCCGCCCGCCCAGCCGCGCAGCATCTGGACGACCGGCTGGTATGGAGCCGCCGCTTCTTCCTCGAAGCGCCCGTACAGCACGATCGCGCCGTCTGAGTGTGCGTGGCCGGCCAGCTCTGCGGCGAGCCGGGTCTTGCCGATGCCCGCCTCGCCGGCGAGGGCGACGATCCGCCGGCTGCCCCCGGCGGCCTCGCGCCAGGCCTCCTGCAGGCGTATCGCCTCCGCCGCCCGGCCGACGAACGCGTGCCGTCCGCGGGCCGCGTCGAGCGGCGCCGGCCAGCGCCGGGCGGGGATCGGGGACGGTGCGGGCCGCGCAACCGCGCGGTGCGGCGCGCGGCCGTGCAGGAGCCGCTCGTGCACGGCCATCGCCGCCGGGCCCGGCGCCGTTCCCAGCTCCTCGCGCAGGAACCGGCGGAGGTCCTCGAACGCGCGCAGCGCCTCGGCGGGGTTGCCCGCCGCCTCGTGCGCCTCCATCAGCAGGCGATGCGCCGTCTCGCGGAACGGCGCGAGCGCAACGGCCGCGCGCGCGGCGTCGGCCGCCTCCGCCGGGGCGCTCGAGCGCAGCGACGCGTCCGCCAGCACTTCGTAGGCACGGACGCGCAGGCCGTCGAGCGTGCGGCGCTGCTCGAACAGCCATGGGCCGTCGCAGTCGGCGAGGAAGTCGCCCGCGCACGCGGCGAGCGCATCGCGCGCCGCCGCGACGGCCGCGTTCCACTCGCCGTTCTGCAGCGCCGCCTCCGCCCGGCGCGCCGACGCCCCCGCCTCCTCGACGTCGATCACGACGGGAGCGCCCGGCGTCAGCTGCAGCTCCGAGCGCCCGGACAGCGCACCGTCCCCGAGCGCGCGGCGGAGCTTGGACAGCAACGCGCTCAGCGCCGCGTCGGCGGCCGCGGGCGGCTCCTCGGGCCAGAGCACGTCGATCAGCTCGCCGCGCGCGCAGGCGCGCTCGCGGTTGAGCGCGAGATAGGCGAGCAGCAGCCGGCCCTGGCGTCCGGGCAGGCGCGACGTCACGTCGCGTTCGTCCACGCGTATGGACAGCGGCCCGCAGAGCCTCACGACCCAGCCTGACCCGTAACCCTCCATGGTCGCTGGAGACGGTACCCGCTGCCCAAGCACACGCCAAGGTCTCGCCAAGGTCGTGGCTGCATGATCAGGTTCTGCGGCGCTCAGATGGACCTTCCAGACCTCGGAGCGCCGCCGCGACATGGAGGTCGCACCGAACGGCGCAGGTCGTCCCCCGACCCCCGGACCCTGTGCTTTCGCGTGGACAAGAGGGGCCCGCCCGGCGGCGGGCCCCTCTCATATCCTGGCGAGCGCCTGCTTGACGTCGTCGAGCAGGTCGTCAATGTCCTCGCAACCGGCGGAAAACCGGATGAAACCGTCCGCTACGGCGTCCGTTCCCCAGCGCGCGCGCCGCTCGGCGGTCGAGTGCACGCCACCGAAACTGGTCGCCTCGGCGACCAGTTCGAGCCCGCCGAGGAAGCGCTGCGCACGCTCCGCGCCGTCGAGCGTGAAGCCGACGAGCGGCCCGGCGAGGCGCATCTGACGAGCCGCCGTCGCATGCCGGCCCGGGTGGCGCACGTCGCTCACGTCGGATCGCCCGCGCAGAAAGTCCGCGAGGGCCAATGCGTTCGCACTCTGACGTTCCAGCCGCAGCGCGAGCGTCGCGAGCGAGCGATGGAGCAGCCACGCCTCGAACGGCCCTGCGATCGCGCCACCCTGCCGGCGGTGCGCGCGCAGCGCCTCCGCCCATGCCGCGTCGCGCACCCCGACCGCCCCGAGGACCAGGTCGGAGTGGCCGGCGAGCGCCTTCGTCGCGCTGTAGATGGTCGCGTCGGCGCCGAGGTCCAGCGGCCGCTGCCCCAGCGGGGTGGCGAGCGTGTTGTCGACGGCGACCCGGGCGCCGTGTGCGTGCGCGGCTCCGGAGACCGCCGCGATGTCGCAGACATCGAGCCCGGGGTTCGACGGGGTCTCGACCCACACGAGCGTCGCGCCCGCGCAGGCGGTGACGATCGCGTCGGTGTCGGTCGGCACGAGGCGCACCTCGACGCCGCGCGGCGCGAGCCGGTCGGCCGCGACGGCGCGGATGCCCGGGTAGCCGTCGCGTGTCGCGACGAGCACGTCGCCCGCGCCGAGCACCGGCTCGAGCAGCGCGCACGTTGCGGCCATCCCGGAGGAGAACAGCACGCTCTCGGCATCCTCCAGCGCGCCGAGCGCGCCCTCCACCGCCGACCACGTGGGGTTGCCGTCGCGCCCGTAGCCGAACTCCGCCGCATCGGCGACGCCCCGGAGGTGAAATGGGGCGGCGAAGACGGGGCTGGGCGTCAGCGGCTCGCCCTGCGCGGCGGGCGGCAGGCCCGCGTGGACCGCGCGCGTGGACGGACCCATCGTCAGTGGTCCTTCTCGTGACGTTGCACCCGAAAGACCGGCCGCTGGCGGCGCCTGGCAAGGACGCAGGGAGGGTGCAATAGCAGCGCTATTGCCCCGACCGAGGACGCCGCCAGGCGGCGATCAGCGGTCGCCGATTTGGGGTGGAATGTTGCGAGAAGGGCCACTAGGCGACTCGCCGCCCCAGCTCGATCACCGAGGCGGGCGGAAACGTCCCCTCGAGCGTGCCGCTCTCCGCCGGCGTCAGCGTCCGCAGGTCGCTCACCTGCCTCGAAGGCTAGCCTCCGCCGCGATGTATCGCGTCGCCCTGCTCCTCCTCCCGCTGGCCATTCCCGCCGCGGCGTCCGCATCGCCGCCGCCGCACTGGAAGCCGCACATGGCCGACGCGCGCGCGTACGCCGCGGGGCGCGCGGGTGACGTCAGCTTCGCGGTGCGTACCCAGCGGCGCTCCTGGAGCTGGCGCGGGACCACCACCTACCGTTCCGCCAGCGTGGTCAAGGCGATGCTGCTCGTCTCCTATCTGCGCCGCCCGGACGTCCGCCGCCGCGCTCTGCACGCGAGCGAGCGGGCGCTGCTGGACCCGATGGTGCGCCGCTCGGACAACGACGCGGCGAGCGCGATCCATGCGCGCGTAGGGCTCGCCGCGCTGAGCGCTCTGGGACGCCGAGCGGGCATGCGGCAGTTCATCCCGCACTCGGTCTGGGGCGGCTCGACGATCAGCGCCGACGACCAGGCGCGGCTGTTCCTGCGCATCGACCGGCTGGTCCCCCGCCGCCACCGCGGGTACGCGATGAGCCTGCTGCGCGGCGTCGTGCCCGAGCAGCGCTGGGGCATCGCCGCCGCGGTGCCGCGCGGCTGGCGGATCGCGTTCAAGGGCGGCTGGGGCCGCGGCGTCACGCGCCAGGTCGACCATCAGGCCGCGCTGCTGACGAACTCGGGGCTGCGCGTCTCGGTTGTGGTTCTGACCGGCGACAACCCTTCCGACGGGTATGGCGCCGCCACCCAGGAGGGCGTCGCACGGCGGCTGCTGCGCGGGCTCGACGGGCGCGTGCTCGGGACGGCCGTCCATATCGGCCGCGGGCTACGGCGCACCCGCTAGACGATCAGAGCAGGGCGCCGAGCAGGAGCAGCGCGACGATGACCCCGTAGGCCAGCACCAGCGGCGGGATTCCCTGTTCTCGCATAGGCTCTAAGACGGAGCGACGGGGTTTCTTGTTCCAACCGCGTTTCATGGCCGGCACACACCGCATCCTCTTGTTCGACATCGACGGCACGCTGGTCAGCACCGGCGGCGCCGGTGCGGTCGCGTGGCGGCTCGCGTTCGAGGAGCTGCACGGGATCCCGGCGGACATCGGCAAGTTCACCGACGCCGGCATGACCGATCCCGACGTGGGCGCGCAGACGTTCGAGGCCGTTCTGCACCGCAAGCCCTCGCCGCAGGAGCTCGCCCAGCTGATCCAGCGGCGACTGGAGCACCTGCCCGAGACCGTGGCCGAGAGCGAGGGCTATCGCGTGTTGCCGGGCGTGCCGGACCGGCTGCGGCAGCTCAGCCGCGCGGGTCACCTGCTCGGGCTGATCACCGGCAACGGCGACGGGGCGGCATTCGTCAAGCTCGCCCGGGGCGACCTGATGCGCTGGTTCACGTTCGGCGCGTACGCGACCGCAGGCGTCGACCGGCCTGAGATCGTGCGCCAGGCGGTGGCGCGGGGCGAGGCGACGTTCGGGCAGGACGTTCCGAACACCGAGGTCTACGTGATCGGCGACACGCCGCTCGACATCCAGGCCGCGCACGCCGTCGGCTGCACCGCGATCGCCGTGGCGACAGGGCACTACGACGCCGCCGCCCTACGTGAGGCGGGCGCTGATCACGTGCTCGAGACGTTCGAGGAGGAGTTCCCGGTCTGAGTACGACAACGGGCGCCCCGCAGGGCGCCCGTTGCGCAGAACGTTTGGCGCTCAGCCCTCGTCGGGCTGCTCGACCGCCGGCTGGTCGATCGCGCCGGTGTCGTCGCCGCCGCCCTTCTCCTCGTCGCCGCCGCCCTCGCGTGCGCCGACCGCGGCCGGCACCGGCTTCTCGGGCTTGACGATCGAGAGGATCATCTCGCGCTCGTCGCCCTCGGGCGCCGGCTCGACCATCACGGTCGCGCCGGCCACCAACTCGGACTTGAGCACGAAGTCGGCCAGCGGGTCCTCGATGTAGCGCTGGATCGCCCGGCGCAGCGGGCGAGCGCCCATCGCCGGGTCCCAGCCCTTCTCGACGAGGAAGTCCTCGGCCGGCTCGGAGAGCTCCAGCTGCAGGTCGCGCTCGGCGAGCGACCCGCGGATGCGGCGCAGCAGGAGGTCGACGATCTGCTTGATCTCCTCCTTCTGCAGCTTGTGGAACACGATGACGTCGTCGATCCGGTTGAGGAACTCGGGCCGGAAGACCTTCTTGAGCTCACCCATGACCCGGTTCTTCATGTCGTCGTACGTCATGCCGTGCTCCGCGTCGCCGACGGAGAAGCCCAGCGGCGTGTTGCGCGCGATCTCCGACGCCCCGATGTTGGAGGTCATGATCACGATGGCGTGACGGAAGTCGACCGTGCGGCCCTGCGAATCGGTGAGCCGCCCGTCCTCCAGGATCTGCAGGAGGATGTTGAAGACGTCCGGGTGCGCCTTCTCGATCTCGTCGAGCAGGAGCACGGAGTACGGCTTGCGCCGCACCGCCTCGGTGAGCTGGCCGCCCTCGTCGTAGCCGACGTAGCCGGGCGGCGAGCCGACGAGCCGGGACACGGCGTGCTTCTCCATGTACTCCGACATGTCGATCCGGACCATCGCCTCCTCGTCGCCGAAGAGGAACTCCGCCAGCGTCCGCGCCAGCTCGGTCTTGCCCACGCCCGACGGGCCGAGGAACACGAACGAGCCGGTCGGCCGCTTCGGGTCCTTCAGACCGGCACGGGAGCGCCGGATCGCCTTGGAGATGACCTCGATCGCCTGGTGCTGACCGATGACGCGCTTGTGCAGCTCGTCCTCCATCCGCATCAGCTTCTGGGTCTCGGCCTCGGTGAGCTTGAAGACCGGGATGCCCGTCCACATCGAGACGATGTCCGCGATCTCCTCCTCGCCGATCGAGGGCCGCTCGCCGCTCTCGCCCGACTCCCAGGCGTCCTCGAGCTCGCGCTTCTTGTTGGTCAGGCGCCGCTCGGCGTCGCGCAGCTGCGCCGCCTTCTCGAACTCCTGGTTCTCGATCGCGGCCTCCTTCTCGCGCCGCGTCGTCTCGATCTCCTCCTCGAGCTCCCGGTACACGGGCGGGGAGGACATCGACTTGATGCGCATGCGCGAGGCGGCCTCGTCGATCAGGTCGATCGCCTTGTCCGGCAGGAACCTGTCGGAGATGTAGCGGTCGGCCAGCTCGGCGGCGGCCTCCAGGGCCTCGTCGGTGATGTTGACCTTGTGGTGCGCCTCGTAGCGGTCGCGCAGGCCCTTGAGGATCTGCACGCACTCCTCGAGCGACGGCTGGTCGACGGTGATCTTCTGGAAGCGCCGCTCCAGGGCGGAGTCGCGCTCCAGGTACTTGCGGTACTCGTCGAGCGTCGTCGCGCCGACGGTCTGCAGCTCACCGCGCGCCAGCGCCGGCTTGAGGATCGACGCGGCGTCGATCGCGCCCTCGGCGGCACCCGCGCCGACGAGGTTGTGGAGCTCGTCGATGAACAGGATGATGTCGCCGCGCTGGGTGATCTCCTTCATCACCTTCTTCAGGCGCTCCTCGAACTCGCCGCGGTACTTGGAGCCCGCGACCAGCGCCGCCAGGTCGAGCGTGTAGATCTGCTTGTTCTTCAGCAGCTCCGGCACGTCGCCGTTGGTGATCCGCTGGGCGAGGCCCTCGACGACGGCGGTCTTCCCGACGCCGGGCTCCCCGACCAGGACCGGATTGTTCTTGGTGCGGCGCGAGAGGATCTGCATGATCCGCTCGATCTCGGTCTCCCGGCCCACGACGGGGTCGAGCTTGCCCTCGGCGGCCAGCTTGGTCAGGTTGCGCCCGAACTGGTCGAGCAGCTTCGAGGACTTCTTGCCCTCACCCTGGCCGGCCGCACCGCCGGCGGCCGCGGCCCCCGCGCCCTGGCCGGAGCCCTGGCGGCGCCCGCCGGGACCGGACAGCATGCGGATGACCTCGTTGCGGATCTTCTCCGAGTCGGCGTCGAAGTCGAGCAGGATGCGCGCGGCCACGCCCTCGTTCTCGCGCACCAGGCCCAGCAGGATGTGCTCGGTGCCGATGTAGTTGTGCCCCAGCGAGAGCGCCTCGCGGAGCGCGAGCTCCAGCACCTTCTTGGCGCGCGGGGTGAACGGGATCTGACCGGAGGTGACCTCTTCACCGGAGCCGACGATGCGCACGACCTGGGCGCGCACACGCTCGACGGTGATGTCGAGGCTCTCGAGGACTCGGGCCGCAAGGCCCTCCTCCTCGCGCAGGAGGCCGAGCAGGATGTGCTCGGTCCCGATGTAGTTGTGCTTCAGCGTCCGCGCCTCCTCCTGGGCGAGGACGACCACCTGACGGGCTCGCTCTGTAAATCGCTCGAACATGGTGGCGCTGTGCTTCCTTCCTGCTAAGTGTCTGCCCTAGCGCTCGGTCTATTCGGTGTTCTCTGGACGGGTTGGAGGGCTGGAATCCGGTACGAGCCGGAAGACAAAAAAGCCCCGCCTCGCATCCCTGTATTCGGCACGGAAGCCGGGTCGGATGAGCGAAGTCGGGGATGGCTGACGGCCATGGGTCAGTCTACCAAGGGGTTCGGCCCCCGCAGAGTGCCGTGCGAGCCGGTTTCGCTATCAGCGCATAGCGGGGAACAACACGACCTCGCGGATCGTCTGCTGCCCGGTCATGAGCATCACGAGGCGGTCGATCCCGATCCCGATCCCGCCGGTCGGCGGCATCCCGTACTCCAGCGCCTGCAGGAACGCCTCGTCGACGGGATGTGCCTCCTCGTCGCCCTCGGCCGCGTAGCGGCTCTGCTGCTCGAAGCGCGCGCGCTGGTCGTCGGGATCGTTGAGCTCGGTGAAAGCGTTGGCGAACTCGATCCCGTCGGCGAACGCCTCCCACCGCTCGGTAAGCCCGGGCTCGGAGCGGTGCCGCTTGGCCAGCGGCGAGATCTCCACCGGGTAGTCGAGCAGGAACGTGGGCTGGATGAGCTCCGGCTCGACGAACTTCGACAGCAGGTGGTCGACGAGCTGGCCCCAGGTCTCCTCGTTCGCGGGCACTTCGTGGCCCTGCTCGCGGATCGCCGCGGCCAGCGAGTCGAACGTCCGGTCCGCGAGGATGTCGATCTTGGCGCGGGAGCCGATCGCGCCGGCCAGCGTCTCGCGCCGCCACGGCGCCGAGAAGTCCAGCCCGCCGTCGTAGCCGGCCGCCTCCGCGACATACGCGACGAGCGCCTCACAGCGACGCGCGACGTCCTCGTAGTCGGCGTACGCCTCGTACCACTCGAGCACCGTGAACTCGGGGTTGTGCTTGAAGGAGACGCCCTCGTTGCGGAAGTTCTTGCCGATCTCGTAGACGCGCTCCAGCCCGCCGACGATCAGCCGCTTGAGGTAGAGCTCGGTCGCGATCCGGAGGTAGAAGTCGCGGTTGAGCTGGTTGTGGTGGGTGACGAACGGCCGCGCCGCCGCGCCGCCGTAGATCGGCTGCAGCACCGGCGTCTCGACCTCGACGAAGCCCGCGGCGTCGAGGAAGCGCCGGATCGCGGCGGTCACCTTGGCACGGGTGATGAAGACCGCTCGCGTCTCCTCGTTGGAGAGCAGGTCGACCTCGCGGTGGCGGTGGCGCGTCTCGACGTCCGCGAGCCCGTGGTGCTTCTCCGGCGGCGGGCGCAGCGACTTCGCCAGCAGCGTGAAGTCGTCGAGCCTGAGCGACAGCTCGCCGCGTCTGGTGCGGAACACGGTGCCGTCGGCGCCGATCAGGTCGCCGAGGTCGAGCTGGAGCAGCCGCGCGAGCGCGTCCTCGCCGAGAATGTCGGCGCGCGCGTGCAGCTGCATCCTGCCGCTGCGGTCGACCACGTCGAGGAACGCCGCCTTGCCCTGGCCGCGGCGCGCGGCCAGGCGCCCCGCGATGCGGGCGCGGTGATCGGTCTCCTCGCCGGCCGCGAGCTGCTCGTGCGGCGCCTTGACCTCCGCGATCGGCTGGACGCCGGGGAACGCGTACGGGAACGGATCGATCCCGGCCGCGCGCAGATCGTCGAGCTTGCGCCGCCGGTCGAGCAGAACCTGCGAGAGCTCGTGGCCCTCGTCACTCATGCGCGCTACGCGACGCTGATCTTGCCGATGGTGAGCTTGCGCTCGCCCTTGGGCGCGGGCACGGTCACCGTGTCGCCCTTCTTACGGCCGATCAGCGCCTTGCCGACGGGCGACTCGTTCGAGAGCCGCTTGTTGGCGGGGTCGGCCTCCGTGGAGCCCACGATCGCGTACTCGAAGTTCTTGCCCTTCTCGTCCTTGCCGGACACGAGCGAGCCCACGCGCACGACGTTGTTGTCGAGCTCGGATGCGTTGATGACCTGCGCCGAGCGGAGCTTGTCCTCGAGCTGCGCGATCCGCTGCTCGAGCATCGCCTGCTCGTTCTTGGCGTCGTCGTACTCGGAGTTCTCCGTGATGTCGCCGAACTCACGAGCCTCCTTGATGCGCTCGGCCACCTCGCGCCGCCGGGTGACGGAGAGGTGCTCGATCTCCTGCTTGAGCTTCTCGAGTCCTTCGGGGGTGAGGATGACGTCCTTCTGCATGCGTCGTCCTTGGGAAGTTCGGAGGTCCTGGAATACGCACGGCCCGCTCCTTGGCGGGCCGAACGGCGGGGCATGGTAGCAGGGGTTCTACGCCGCCATAAGTGGCTGCAACCCGCTGATCACCGCGCGCTGCTCGGCGATCGTGTCGGCCCGCTGGAGTGCCGCCTGCAGCGCCTTGCCCTCGCCGAGCCGCTCGACGTACCAGGGATGGAACTTGCGCAGGTAGCGGGCGGCGCGATCCGGACCGAGATGCTCGACCGCGCGGTCGACCACCCAGCGCCACTCGGCGACGATCTCCTCGCGCGTCGGCTCCGCCTCGCGCGTGCCAAGAACCTGCGCGAACAGCCACGGGTTGCCGAGCGCCCCGCGAGCGAGCATGACCGCGGCGCAGCCGGTGGACTCGAACACGGCGCGGATGTGCTCTGCGCCGTGCATCCCGCCCGAGACGACGATCGGCACCGGTAGCTCGGACACCAGCCGCGCGGCCAGGTCGTAGTCGGGCGTGCCCTTGTGGCGCACCGCGGCCGAGCGCGGGTGGAAGGTCAGACCGGCGACGCCGGCGTCCTCGACCAGGCGATGCGCGACCTCGAAGCCCTCGACGCCGCCGGGCTCCAGCGCGGCGCGCAGCTTGACGGTGACGGGAAGGCCGGAGCCCTCGCGCGCGGCCAGCGCGACCGCGACCGCGCTCTCGGGATCGCGGATCAGCGCCGCGCCCGCGCCGGTCTTCATCACCTTCGGGACGGGACAGCCCATGTTGAGGTCGATCAGGTCCGCGCCCCGCTCGGCCGCGACCGCGGCGGCCGAGCGCATGATCTCAGGATCCTGCCCGAACAGCTGGATCGCGACCGGCCCGCCGGTGCGCTCGTCCGGGTGGACGACCAGCAGCTCGTCGAGCGTCTTGCGGTTGCCGTAATGGATCGCGTGGCTGGAGACCATCTCGCTCACGGTGAGCCCGGCTCCGTAACGCTTGGCCTGGAGCCGCACGAACCAGTTGCCGATGCCGGCCAGCGGCGCGAGCACGACCCGGTTCGGGATCGTGATCCCGCCCAGCTCCCACGGGTCGTGCAGCGAGCGCATGGGAAGAGAGTACGTGCGCCACGGCGCCCAGCGCGATGCCGGCCAGGATCGCGGCGCCCCCCGCCGCCTGCGCCGGTCCGAACGCCTCGTGGAACGCGATCGTGCCGGCGAGCGAGCCGACCAGCGGCTCCAGGTTCACGAACGCGCCGGCCAGCTCCGCCGACACGTGCGTCTGTGCCCACGTGAACAGCCAGAACGCGACCAGCGTGCCGAGCAGCGCGAGCCCGACGACCGCTGCGACCGGTGCGGGGGCGGCGGGCGCCGCCGGCACACCCTCCGCCACCAGCGCGACCGGCAGCGAGAGCAGCGCGGCGCCGCCGAGCTGGACGGCCGTCACGCCCGCCGCGTCGCGCCCGGCGAGCAGCCGGGGCTGGATCACGATGAACGCCGCCGAGCCGGCCACCGACGCGAGCACCAGCGCGTCGCCCGTGAGCGACGTCCCGGCGCCGCCGGCGCCAGCGACGAGACCCACCCCGCCGAGCCCGACGAGCGCGCCGAGCCAGGCCGGCGCGCCGGCGGAGCCGTTCCCTGCCGCCACGCTCAGGATCGCGACCAGCACCGGCACGGCACCGACGATCAGCGCCGCATGACCGACGCTCGTGCGCTCGATTCCGGCGTTCTGGAGCAGGATCACGATCCCGTAGCCGGCGGCACCGGAGGCGACGATGCCGGGCGAGAGCGCGGCGCGCAGGTGCCGCCGCGCGAACAGCGCGAGCAGCGGCGCGGCGAGCCCGAAGCGGACGACGGTGAGCCAGCCCGCGCCGAGCCACTCCAGGCCCAGCTTGGAGAGCGGCACCGTGAGTCCCCACAGCGTGCCTGCGGCGACGAGGGCGAGGATCGGCGTTGTGCGGCGATCGATCGACATGACGAGACCATGATCGGCCGGATCGTGGATTTCTCAATGACGATTCACCACATCGCCATTCGTACGAAATATTCTCTCGCCTCATGGCCTTCTCACTTGACGAAATCGACGTCCGGCTGCTCGGCGAGCTGCAGACGGACGCGGACCGCCCGAACGTGGAGCTCGCGCGGATCGTGGGGCTCTCGCCGGCGGCCACGCTCAACCGCGTGCGGCGGCTGAAGGAGTCGGGTGTCATCCGCGAGATCACGGCGCGGATCGACAGCGCGGCAGCGGGCTTCTCGCTCCAGGTCTTCGTGCTGGTCACGCTCGCCCGCCATGACGATGCGGCCAACCGCCGCTTCGAGGAGTCCGTGCGCGCGCTGCCGCAGGTGATCTACGCCGACTCGATCGCCGGCGAGGTGGACGCGATCCTGCAGGTCGTCGCCCGCGACGTCGAGGACCTTCAGGTCGTGCTCAGCCGGATCGCGACGCGTGGCGCGACGCGAATCGTGACGCTCCTGCGCCTCGGCGAGATCAAGCGCTCCTCGCCGCTGCCGCTGCGAGCCGATCGCTAGTCGGCCCGGTTGCGCTCCCAGATCAGCCGCAGTCCGGTGAGAGTGAGCATCTCGTCGACGTCGTCGATCAGCTCGCAGTACGGGACGATCGAGTGCGCGAGGCCGCCCGTCGCGATCGCTTCTGTCTCCTCGCCGAGCTCCTGGCGCAGGCGACCCAGCATCCCGTCGACCTGCGCCGCGAAGCCGTAGATCACGCCGGAGCGGATCGCCTCGACGGTCGACTTGCCGATCAGGGCCCGTGGCGGCGTGAGGTCGACCTTCGGGATCGCTGCGGCCCGGCTCGTGAGCGCGTCCATCGAGATCTCGACGCCGGGGGCGATGATCCCGCCGATGTAATCACCCTCCGCGCCGACGCAGTCGTACGTGATCGCGGTGCCGAAGTCGACGACCACGCACGGCCCGCGGACGCGCTCGTAGGCGGCGACCGCGTTGACCAGGCGGTCGGCCCCGACCTCGCGCGGGTTGTCCATGCGGATCGGCATCCCGGTGCGCACGCCGGGCCCGACGACCGGCATCTCGTGGCCGAGGTAGCGCTCCGCCATCTCCGTCCACTCCGGGCGCAGCTGCGGCACCGTGCTCGAGAGGATCGAGGCGTCGAGGTCGGCAAAGCCGAGGTCGCGCAGCGCCAGCAGGTTGCGCAGGGCAGCGCCGAGCTCGTCCGCCGTCGACTCGCGCACGGTGGCGAAGCGCCAGTCGTGGATCAGCTCCTTGTCGCGGAACGTGCCGAGGTGGGTCTGGGTGTTGCCGACGTCGACGACGAGGAGCACGGGCGGGGATTATGCTCGGCGGGCCGTGACCGCCGTGCTGTACGCCACTCCGGCCTCGCACCCGTGCGCCGCGGTGGAGCGCGCATTCCAGGAGAAGGGCCTGGACTACCGGCGGGTCGACCAGATCCCGGTGCTGCACCGGCTGTTGCAGCGCTCGCGCTTCGGCATCCGGACGGTGCCCGGCGTGGTGTTCGCCGACGGCGCGCGGGTCTGCGGCTCGCGCGCGATCATGCGAGCGCTCGACGAGCGCGCTCCGGACCCGCCGCTGTTGCCCGCCGACGGCGACGAGCGCGCACGCGTGGAGCGCGCCGAGGAATGGGGCGATCAGGTGCTCCAGCCGATCGCGCGCCGGATCGCGCTGACCGTGCTGTCGCGCGCGCCGGGCGCGGCGGCGGGCTATACCGAGGAAGCGCGGCTGCCGCTGCCGGGCCTCGTCACGCGTGTTAGCGCTCCGCTGATTCCGCGCTTGTCACGGCGCGCGAACCGGGTCACCGACGCCGACGTCCGCGCCGACCTGATCGCGCTGCCGGCGCACCTTGCCCGCGTCGACGGATGGATCGAAGACGGAACGCTCGGTGGCTCCGGCGTCAGCGCCGCCGACATGCAGATCGGGGCCAGCCTGCGGCTGCTGCTGACGCTCGAGGACGTGGCGCCGCTGGTGGCCGCTCGTCCGGCGGGCGCGTTGGCGCTCCGCGTGTTTCCGTCGTATCCGGGTCGGGTGCCGGCCGGTGTTCTGCCGCCCGCGTGGCTGCCGGGGCCGGCGAACATCAAGCCGCGGCATTGAGGGCGCGGGGTCCGCCGCCGGCGGTGGCTCTGTTACCGCCGGCGAACGTCAACGGCGGCATTGAGAGCGCGGGTCCGCCGCCGCCGGCAGCTCTGTTGCGCCTCGAGGTCGCTATTCGACGCTAAGGCGCAACAGAGCGGATGCGGGGCGCCTTGACTACCACCACGGTGGTCAAGGCGCCCCGCGTGGACCGCGGCAGCTCGCGCACCCCTTCAAAGCCCGCAGTACACCCGCGCCCGCCTAACAGGCGCACCACGCGCCTCACCGCAGCCGCGCCCGAGTAGCGCTCGTCCGCGGCTCGGAGGCCGCGAGCGAGGCGACGGCGGCTAGGACCGAGCGCTGCCGGCGTCCACTGCGAGCGGCGGCCCGGCGCGGCGGACCTCCGCCTCGTCGCCGAGCGCCGCGAGCGCGTCGGCCGCGCGCCCGGCACCCGGGACGACGAGATCCGGCGCGAGCTCCAAGAGCGGGACGAGCACGAACCGCCGGCTCGTGACCTGCTCGTGCGGCAGCGAGAGCCGCGCCGAGCGATACGTCTTGTCGCCGAGCAGCAGCACGTCGACGTCGATCGGGCGCGGCCCGTGACGTACGCCGCCCGCCACCCGGCCGAGTTCGCGCTCGACCGCCTTGCACGCGTCGAGCAGCGCCTCGGGCTCGAGCGCGGTCCGGATCCTGACGCAGGCGTTGAGGAACTCCGGCTGGTCGAGCACGAGCCCGACGGGCTCGGTGTCATACGTCGAGGAGGACGCAAGCACGTCCACGCCGTGCGCCGGAAGTGCCGTCACCGCCGCCTGCAGGTTCGCCCGCCGGTCGCCGACGTTCGAGCCCAGCCCGAGGTAGCCCTCGCTCAGGACGGCAACTCCCGGATGAGCGCGAGCTGACGCGACTGGGCGATCAGCTCGCCGCCCGGCGTCCACAGCTCGCCGTCCTCCTCCCAGACGCCGGCGACCGACATCCGGCTCGTGAAGCGACACAACACGAAGTCCTCGGGCGCCATGCCGGCGGGCGGGAGCGGGCGGCGGATGTGGATCGTGAGATCGAGCGTCGGTGCGTATCCGAAGCGGCCGAGCGCGACGAACGCCGCCGGGACCCAGGCATCCGTCATCGCGGCGACGAGCGGCGCATCGAGCAGCCGCGGCTCGCTCGTGCGGATCCAGCCGCCCGACCCCGGCGCGGTGACACCGGTTTCGCCGTCCGATGACGTGACATCCGCCCAGCGCATGTCGTAGTTGCGCATGAACGCGGGCACGTTCGCCTGCTCGGGCGAGATCCACTCCGTCTCGGACAGCGGCGTCGCCACGGGCGCCGGCGCCGCGTCCCATTCCGCTCCCTCGTCGGGCAGCTCGCCGAGCGTCGCGAGCGCGAGCGTCATCGGCGCGCCGTCCTGCTCGATCCGGATCGACGCCGCCGAATACCGCCGCCCCTCTCGCTCCAGTGTCGCCGCGACTTCGAGCGGCCCGACCGCCGGCGCCGCCACGAAATGCAGCGAGAGCGAGCGCAACGGGCGCCCGGCGGCCGCCTCGGCGGCGCGCGCGGCGACGGCGGCCAGAAAGCCGCCGTTCGGACCGCGCGCGACGAACCAGTGCTCAGGCGCCCACACGCGCCAGCGACCAGGCTCTACCTCCTCGAGCGAGGTGTCCGAGTCGAAGGCCGTAACGTCGCCGGGAGATCCGAGCTTGCGAGGATCGGACGGCGAAACCGTTCTCCGCGTCACGCCGGCGACAGCCCGATCCGCGCGTGCAGCCGCGCCAGCGGCCGCGGCGCCCACCAGTTCCATTCGCCGAGCAGCTTCATCAGCGACGGCACGAGCAGCGCGCGCACGATCGTCGCGTCGATCAGCACCGCGAGCGCGGTCCCCAGCCCGAGCTGCTTGATGAAGATCATCTCCGAGGTCACGAACGCGCCGATCGCGATGCAGAACAGGACCGCGGCGGCGGTCACGATCCGCCCGGTGCGCTGCAACCCGACCGCGACCGCCTCGTCGGTCGGCAGCCCGCCGTCGTGCGCCTCCTTGATGCGCGTGAGCAGGAACACGCCGTAGTCCGTGGAGAGCCCGAACGCGAGCGCGAACAGCAATATCGGCTGCGATGACTCCAGCGCGCCCTGGCTCGTATAGCCGAGCAGGCCCTCGAGCCGCCCATCCTGGAAGATCAGCTTGAGGATCCCGAACGCGGCGGTGAGCGACAGCACGTTCATCACGAGCGCCTTCACGGGGAGCACGACCGAGCCGGTCATCAGGAACAGGATGACGAGCGTCGTCACCGCGAGGATCAACAGCGCCACCGGGATCCGGTCGGCAAGTGCCGACTGCTGGTCGAGGAACTCGGCGGTCGAGCCTCCGACCTGCACCGGGAACGGCGCGTCGACCGCCCGCACCGCCTCGACCGTGTCCTTCGCCGACTGGTCGAGCCGCTCCCCCGGCGCCACGACGCCGATCCGCCACAGGCCATCGGCGGCGACCGGGTCCTGCACCGCCAGGACGCCGGGGAGCTCGCCCAGCCGCTGCGCGTACTCGCGCACTTCCGGCGCGGCCGACGCGGGCGCCCGCGCCGCCACGAGCACCGGCGATGTGCGGTTCGGCGGGAACTCCGTCTGCAGCGCGTCCTCGACCACGCGGGCCGAGTGCGACGTGCCGAGCACGCTGGCATCCAGGCCGGTGAACTGGATCTGCGTGAACGGGAGCCCGAGCACGATCAGCAGCAGCGCCGTCGTCGCCGCGATCGCCCCCGGCCGGCGCATGACCCAGCGCGAGAACCGGTACCAGAACCCGCTCTCGTCGCCGGCGGCGTCGCGGTGGATCGCGGCCCGCCAGCGCGCAGGCGACAGCGCGTTGACGCGCGGCCCGAGCGCGGCCAGCAGCGCGGGCAGGACGGTCAACGAGACCGTCGCCGCGATCAGGGTGACGAGGATCCCGCCGATCCCCATCGAGTAGAGGAAGCGCTGGGGGAACACGAGCAGCGCCGCGAGCGCCGCAGCGACCGTCGCCGCGCTGAACACGACCGTGCGGCCGGCCGTGCGCAGCGTCATCACGAGCGCCGCGGCGGTGTCGCGTCCCTGCTCGACCTCCTCCCGGAAGCGCGACACGATGAACAGCGAGTAGTCGATCGCCAGTCCGAGCCCGAGCCCGATGATCAGGTTGAGCGCGAACACCGACATCGGCTCGACCTCGTTCACGCCGCGCATCATCAGGAACGCGGTGAGCACGGTGATCATCCCCACGCCCAATGGGAGCAGCGCCGCGACCACCCCGCGGAACACCAGCAGCGAGACGAGGAACAGCAGCGGGAACGCGAGCAACTCCGCGCGTGCCAGATCCTCCTGGACCTGCGTGCCGGCCTGCTCGTTGATCACGTCCGGGCCGCCGAGCGCGACGTGCGGCAGATCCTCCATCCGATCGATCACTGCGTCCGAGTCGGCCCCGTCGCGCAACGTCACGGCGACGTAGCTCGAGCGGCCGTCGGTGGACACGAGCTCCCGCGGGCCGCCCGGCTCGTACGCGTCCACGCGCGCGACCTCGGGTCCGGCGGCGGCCCGGGCGACGTCGCGCAGCTCGGCCTGCGCGGCGGCCGAGTCGGCCGGGGCGCCGAGACGGACCAGCGCGATCACGTCCGGCGTCGCCGACGCGCCGGTCGCGTCGGCGATCGCCTCGCGGGCCTGCACGGCCTCGGCGCCGGGCGGGTCGAAGTCGTCCTCGGAGTCGAGCAGGCCGGCGACCGGCCCGCCGATCGCCCCGGCGAATATCACCAGCAGGACGGCGCCGACCAGCACGCGCCGGCGGCGGCGGAACATCAGGCGGGCAAGCGAGGCGAGCATCGACGACTCCTGAGGTTGTGACCGATTACTTTGCTTGCGGGCGAAAAAAAGGGGTTGCCGTCAGCCGATCCGGATCAGCTCGAACGGCTCCGACCACGCTTTGGCCCACGGCTCCTGGTCGGCGATCGCCGGCAGGTCGAGCGAGGCGATCACGTTCAGCAGCATCCCGTGCGCGAAGAAATCCCAGACGGCCTCGGGCGGGGCGCCCGAGAGCCTGGTGACCAGCTTGACGATCTCGCCGTAGCACTCGCGCACGCGCGCCTGGATCACCGGATCCGAGCACGCCGCGTACGTCTGCATCTGGAACAGCCGCAGCGACGTGTCGCTGCTCAGCATCCGGACGTAGGCGGGGCCCATATGCGCGAGCGCCTCCTCCTTGGGCACGCCCCGCGCCGCGTCCTGGAACGTGTCGAAGATCCGCTGGTGCGAGACCTCGAAGCTGGCGAGGAACAGGTCCCGCTTGGTCTTGAACAGCCGGAACAGGTAGGGCTGCGAGATCCCGGCCTCGCGGGCGATCGCCTCCGTCGACGTGCCCTTGTAGCCGTTCACCGCGAACTGCTCGATCGCGATCGCGACGATCTCCTCGCGCCGCTCCTCGGCGGACTTTCGTGTACGGATCGTGGTCACCGAGGCGCAGGTTAGTAATCACTCACTCCAATGTCAAGGGCGCAACGTCCGTCGGCGCTTCGTGTTGTCATGCGGGTGATGGAGACGCGACGGCAGTTCCTCGCCCGCTCCGGCACCGTCGCGGCTGTCGCGGTGCTCGCGCCGCAGGACGCGCTCGCCGCCAAGCGGAAGGAGCGGCGGCCGAAGGACATGCTGCGCGGCGGGCGATTCGCGCAGGGCGTGATGTCGGGAGACCCGTCGCCCGACGCGATCACGCTGCTGACGGTCGTCGACGACGTGGGCGGGGCGGGGCGCGTCCGGCTCGAGGTCGCCCGCGACCCCGGCTTCCGGCGCGTGATCGCGC
Organism: uncultured Solirubrobacteraceae bacterium; assembly: GCA_963835735.1. GTDB lineage: Bacteria > Actinomycetota > Thermoleophilia > Solirubrobacterales > Solirubrobacteraceae > DASQMT01. The sequence goes on along the minus strand of CAWIGP010000007.1, from coordinate 449,395 downwards.
GACGCGACATCCTCACGACGCCCGCCGTCAACCACTCGGTCAAGGCGCGCATCACCGGGCTCAAGCCGCACAAGCGCTACTACTACCGCTTCGAGACGCGCGACCGCCACAGTCCGGTCGGCCGCTTCCAGACCGCGCTCCCGCCCGACTCGCGCGAGACCGTCCGCTTCGGATTCTTCTCCTGCGCGGACTTCACGCACGGCTTCTACAACGCCTACGCCGCGCTCGCGCGGGAGGACCTCGACTTCGTCGTCTCGCTCGGCGACTACATCTACGCGGAGGTCAACGATGAGGTCGGCGGCGGGCGCGCGGTCCGCGCAGACGGGATCGGCAAGCCGAACCCGTACTACCCGACGACGCTGCGCGAGGCGGCCACGCTGCCCGAGTACCGGGCCAAGTACGCGCTCTATCGCACGGACTCCTCGCTGCGCGGCATGCACCAGATGCTGCCCGTCGTCGCGACCTGGGACGACCACGAGGTGCAGAACAACTACGCCAACAGCGCCGACGACGGGGGACTGCCGCTGCGCCGGCGCTTCTCGCGCGCACGCCGCGACGCCGCCTACCACGCGTTCTTCGAGTCGATGCCGGTGTTCGCGCGGGGGCGGTCGCAGATCTACCGGTCGCAGCGGTACGGCCGCACCATGGAGCTGACGATGCTCGACCAGCGCCAGTACCGCGATGACCAGCCCTGCAGCGATGCGCTGTCGTTCCCGTGCCGGAGCTGGGACCGGGCACGCACGATGCTCGGGCGGCGCCAGCTGGGATTCCTCAAGTCGCGCCTCGCCGCGTCGCCGGCTGCGTGGAAGGTGGTCGGCGGCCAGTCGCTGATCATGCCCAACCGGGTGCACGACGGGCAGTACCAGCGCTTCGACTCCTGGCAGGGCTATCCGCGCGAGCGCGAGGAACTGCTCCAGCACATCGCCCAGCGCGGGATCAAGGACGTGATCTTCCTCGCCGGCGACGTGCACACGGTCATGGCGGGCGACGTCGGCACCGGCATGGGCACCGGCCCACCGGTCGCCGCGGAGTTCGCTTCCGGCTCGATCACCTCGGCGTCGGTCGGCGAGACCAACTACCGCCTCGCGGGCGGGCAGCTCGTCCCCGGCAGCATCGATCCGCACACGCCGCCGGACATCATGGCCTACTACCGGGCGCTCAACCCGTGGCTCGACGGGCTCGACCTCGACCGCCACGGCTACGGCATCGTGAGCGCGTCCCAGTCGGCTTTCCACGTGACCCTGAAGCGGATGTGGACCGTCAAGGAGCGCAATTTCGGCACGCTCCCGGACACCGGCTTCCACTGGAAGCTCGGGCGCGGTCAGACGTCGATCAAGGGAACTGCGAGTTAGCGTTCCTCGCGCCAGACCTCGACCGAAACCTCTTCCACGGGAAGCGGGATCGGCGGCTCCGGCTTGGACGCCTTCACGGTCACGCTGTCGGCGCCGAACTGCGACGCGAGCCGGTCGGCGATCACCGCGCAGAGCCGCTCGAGCGTCTTGTAGGAGCGCTGCTGCGCGATCAGCGCGATGACCTGGCAGACCTCGCCGTAGTCGACGGTGTCCTCGACGCGGTCGGTGACGAGCGCGTCGGGCTCGCCGACGTCGAAGCGCACGTCGAGCACCAGGCGCTGGCCGATCTCCCGCTCGGCGGCGGTGACGCCGTGGTGCGTGTAGAGCGATAGCCCGACGATCTCGATCGAGACCCCGACCTCCGGACCCTCGGATTCCTCGTCGTCGGTCAGGTCGTCGTCGTCGTAGTCCTCGGCGTCGTCGGCCATCCGCGCGCCAACGTAGCAGCCGCCACAGCGAGGGCGTCGCGAGCCGGGGCGACGTCGTGCACGCGGAACACCTGCGCGCCGCGCTCGTAGCCCATCACCACGGTGGCCAGCGTGGCGGGCATCCGCTCGGCCGTCTCGCGGCCGGTGATCCGGCCGAGAAACGACTTGCGGGAAGTGCCGAGCACGATCGGCCGGCCGAGCTCGGTCAGCTCGCGCAGGCGAAGGAGCAGCTCGAGGTTGTGGTCGGTCGTCTTGGCGAACCCGATGCCGGGATCGACCTCGATCCGCTCGAGCGCGATGCCCGCCGCGGTGGCCGCCTCGATGCGGGCGGCCAGGAACGCCTTGACGTCGGCGACGACGTCGTCGTAGCGGGCCTCTGACTGCATCGTCCGCGGCGTGCCGAGCATGTGCATCAGGCACACGTCGACGCCGCGCTCGGCGACGAGCGCCGGCATCTCGGGGTCGCCGCGCAGCGCCGTGACGTCGTTGACATAGTCGGCCCCGGCGTCCAGCGCGGCGGCGGCCACGGCCGCCTTGGACGTGTCGATCGAGATCCGCACGCCGGCGTTGCCGCGCGGATCCCCTCGATCACCGGGATCACGCGGTCATGCTCCTCGCGCTCGGGCACCGGGTCGGCGCCCGGGCGGGTGGACTCGCCGCCGACGTCGAGCAGGTCCGCGCCCTCGAACGCGAGCCGCAGGCCGTGCCGGACCGCCGCATCGCGATCCAGGAACGCACCGCCGTCGGAGAACGAGTCCGGCGTGACGTTGACGACGCCCATGATGCGGAACACGCACGGACCGTACCGCGGCGCCACCTGGGAGACTCCCGCGCCGTGACGAGGGGCCGCTGGATCGTGGTCGTCGCGGCCTCCGCGCTGCTCTACGCCGCCGCCGCCGACGCCCGGCTCGGCTACGACACGGCGTACCAGCTCGTCTGGGGGCGGGAGCTGCTCGACGGGCAGCTGCCGCAGTACGAGGTGCGGCTCGCGCCCACGCCGCATCCGCTGCAGGTGCTCGTCTCCGCCCCGTTGTCGCTGCTCGGACAGGCGGCCGACGAGGCGATGCGCGCGCTCTCGCTGCTCTCGCTCGCGCTGCTCGCGGCGGGCGTGTTCCGGGTCGGCGAGCTGTTGTTCTGCGCGCCGGTCGGCGCGCTCGCCGCGGCGGTCGTGATCACGCGCCCACACCTGATCGAGCTCGCCTACCTCGGCGACGCGGACATCCCGGCCGCAGCACTGGCGGCCTGGGCCGCGGTGGTCGCCCTGGGCGCCAAGCCGACCGCGCCCAGCTCACCCGCGCGCGGCCGACCCGCCGGCTCACGCGAGGCGCTCGTGCTCGGCCTGCTCGCACTCGCGGGCCTCCTGCGCCCGGAAGCGTGGCTGCTGTCGGCGGCCTATCTCGCGTTCGTCGCCCGCGGACGACCGCCGCACGCGCTCCTCCCGCTCGCCGCGTTCGCGGCCTCGGGCCCGCTGCTGTGGGCGCTGTCCGACCTCGCCGTGACCGGCGACGCGCTGTGGTCGCTGCACCACACGCGCACCGGCACCGAGCTGCTCGACCGCCCGACCGGCGCAGCCGAGGCGGTCGAGCAGCTCCCGCGCCATCTCAACTTCCTGCTCGGGACGCCGGCGCTCATCGTCGGCTTGCTCGGGCTGGTCGCCGGCCTCGTCGCCGCGCGGCAACGGATGTGGGGGCTCGTGGCCGTGCTCGTGCTGCTCGGCGGCGGGTTCCTGGTACTCGCGCTCGCGGGGCTCTCGCTGCAGCCGCGCTACCTCGCGGGCCTCGCCGCGGCGATAGCCGTCTGCACCGGCATCGGCGGGCTCGGCTGGCTCGTGCTCGGCCCGCGTTGGCGCGCCGCGGGCATCGCGGGACTCGTGCTGCTCGCCGCCGGCCTACCGTTCGACGCGGCCGAGTACGCGGACGTACGCGGCCGCCTGGTCGACGACGGCCGCCAGCTGGAGGAGCTGGCACGCGGCGACGCCCGCGCGGCGATCCGCGACTGCGGGCCCGTCGCGGTGCCCACGATCCGCCCGATCCCCTACCTCGCGCTGTGGACCGGCGCCGAGCCCGACGCCTTCGTCGAGGCCGGAGCGGCGCCGGCCGCGGGCACGCTCGTCACGCCGACCGAGACGAGCGAGTCGTGGATAGGGGGCGGCGGCGAGGGCCAGCCGCCGCGCGTGCTGCCTCCGGTGCCGCCGGGCTACGCCGAGGTCGCCGCGAACGCCGGCTGGCGGGTCTACGCGACCTGTTGAGCGGGCCGCCGCCCCGGGTCGTACCGTGCGGACATGCCCGACACCTACCCCGTCCAGCTCGAGGTTGCGTACCCGGACCGCGACCTCAACCGTCTGACGACGTTCTTCCGGGCCTTCACGATCATCCCGGTCGCGATCGTCCTCGCGGTGGTCTCCGGGGGCGGCTCGTGGAACTGGTACGGCAGCGAGGGCGCGGCCGACACCAGCGGGACGCTCGTGGTCGGCGCCGGCGGCGTTCTCGTCGCCGGCCCGCTGCTGATGATCCTGTTCCGCCAGAAGTACCCGCGCTGGTGGTTCGATTGGAACCTCGAGCTGACGCGGTTCTCGTCACGGGTCGCCCTGTACGGCGCGCTGCTCGACGACCGCTACCCCTCGACCGACGATGCCCAGTCGCTGCGCCTGGACATGCCGCACCCCGACGCGCGGAACGACCTCAACCGCTGGCTGCCGCTGGTCAAGTGGCTCCTCGCGATCCCGCACTACATCGTGCTCGCGTTCCTCGGTATCGCCGCGATCGTGTGCATCGTGATCGCCTGGTTCGCGATCCTGTTCACCGGCCGCTACCCACGCGGCCTGTTCGACTTCGTCGTCGGTGTCGGTCGCTGGAGCGTGCGCGTGACCGCGTACGCATTCCTGCTCGTCACCGACCGCTACCCGCCCTTCTCGCTGAGCGAGTAGCTAAGCGAGCTCAGGCTTCTCGGGCAGCTCGAGGCCGCGCGCCTCGGCGGCCCCGCCTGCCAGGCCGGGCCGCGGGAGCCCGAGCTTGCCGGCGGCGCGGTCGGCGGCGCTGGGCAGCTCCGGACGCTCCGGCGTGCCGGTGCCGGTCGGCGTGTCGTCGGGGCCGAAGACCTCTTCCTCGGCCTTGCCCGCCAGCAGCTGCTCGAACTCGATGCTCTCGATCGTCTCGCGCTTGAGCAGCAGCTCGGAGATCGTCGTGAGCGACTCGCGGTGCTCGAGCAGCATGTCCTTGGCGACCTGGTGGGCGGCCTCGACGATGCGGCGGATCTCGTCGTCGATCTCGCGCGCGATCTCGTCGGAGTAGTCGGGCTCGGAGGAGAACTCGCGGCCGAGGAACGGCATGCCGTGATCGTGGCCGAAGACGCGCGGGCCGAGCTTCTCGCTCATGCCGAAGCGCATGACCATCTGCTTCGCCGTCGCGGTGACCTTCTCGAGGTCGTTCGACGCGCCGGTCGTGATCTCCCCGAACACGATCTCCTCCGCCGCGCGGCCGCCGAGCGTCATCGCCATCGTGTCGTTGAGCTCGGCGCGCGTGGTGAGGAACTTGTCCTCCGACGGCATCGAGATCGTGTAGCCGAGCGCCTGGCCGCGGGAGATGATCGAGATCTTGTGCACCGGGTCGGAGTGCTCGAGGAAGTGGCCGACGATCGCGTGGCCCATCTCGTGGTAGGCCGTGATCAGGCGCTCCTTCTCGCCCATCACCCGGGTCTTCTTCTCCGGGCCGGCGACGACGCGCATGATCCCCTCTTCCAGCTCCGTCTGCGTGATCTCCTTCTTGCCCGTGCGGGCGGCGAGCAGCGCGGCCTCGTTGACGAGGTTGGAGAGGTCGGCGCCGGTGAAGCCGGGCGTCTGGCCGGCGAGCGCGTCGACCTCGATGTCCTTCGCGAGCGGCTTGCCGCGCGTGTGGACCTCGAGGATCTTCGCGCGGCCCTTGCGGTCGGGCCGGTCGACGGTGATCTGGCGGTCGAAGCGGCCGGGGCGGAGCAGGGCGGGATCGAGGATGTCGGGCCGGTTGGTGGCCGCGATCATGATGATGTTGTCCTTGGCCTCGAAGCCGTCCATCTCGACGAGCAGCTGGTTGAGCGTCTGCTCGCGCTCGTCGTGGCCGCCGCCCATACCGGCGCCGCGGTGACGGCCGACGGCGTCGATCTCGTCCATGAAGATGATGCAGGGGGAATTCTGCTTGGCCTGCTCGAACAGGTCGCGCACGCGGGACGCGCCGACGCCGACGAACATCTCGACGAAGTCCGAGCCGGAGATCGAGAAGAACGGCACGCCGGCCTCACCGGCCACCGCGCGCGCCAGCAGCGTCTTGCCGGTGCCCGGAGGCCCGTAGAGCAGCACGCCCTTCGGGATCCGCGCGCCGAGCGCCTGGAACTTCTTCGGGTTCTCGAGGAACTCCTTGATCTCGTGGAGCTCCTCGACCGCCTCGTCCACACCTGCGACGTCGCGGAAGGTGATCTTCGGCGAGTCGACCGACATGCGCTTCGCGCGCGACTTGCCGAACGACATCACCTTCGAGCCGCCGCCTTGGACCTGGTTCATCAAGAACAGCCAGAACCCGATGAAGATCAGGATCGGCAATATCCAGGTGAGCATGCTGAGCAGCACGCTCGTCCGCGCCGGCTTGACGTTGAAGCCGTCGGAGAGCTTGTTCTCCGCCTCGGCCGCGCGCAGCTGGTTGACCAGCACCTCGGCGTAGCCCGGCGGGTAGCCGATCGTGTACTGGTTCTTGTCCGCCCGGTCGAGCGTGACCTCCATCGAGTTGTCCTTCGTGCGCAGCGTGACCGAGCGCACGTCCCCGTTGTCGAGCTGGGTGAGGAACTCGGAGAACTTGGCGGGCCTGGCCTGATCCTGATTCGAGATCAGCTTCGAGGCGAAGAACGCCAGCACGATCACGATCAGGATCGGGAAGGCAGCGCTCTTGAAGAAGCGGCTCATGTGTCGTCCTAAGGTATCAGCGGGTCGTCGCCACGCTTGCAGGGCTTAATGGCGGCTGTCTTGTCGGATACGGGCCACGGCTCGAGGCGGACCACTGTGGGCACGCCCCTTATGTGACAGATAACGCAGCCACGTAGGGGAGGTTGCGATAACGCTCCGCGTGATCGAGGCCGTAGCCGATCGCGAACTTGTCCGGGATCTCGAAGCCGATGTAGCGCGTGGGCAGGTCGACGGTGCGGCGCTCGGGCTTGGTCAGCAGCGCGCAGACCTCCAGCGAGGCGGGCCCGCGGGCCTCGAGCGTGCGCAGCAGGTACTGGAGCGTCAGGCCCGAGTCGACGATGTCCTCGACGATCAGCACGTCACGCCCCTCGATCGGCGTGTCGAGGTCCTTGAGGATGCGCACGACGCCGGAGGACTCGGTCGCGCTGCCGTAGGACGCGACCGCCATGAAGTCGACCTCGCACGGGCACTCGATCTCGCGCATCAGGTCGGCGAGGAAGAAGACGGCGCCCTTGAGCACGCCGATCAGCAGCAGGTCCTTGCCGGCATAGTCGCGCGTGATCTCCTCGCCCAGTTGGCGCACGCGATGCTGGAGGTCGTCCGCCTGGACGAGGATCTCTCCGATGCTGGGATCGCGCAGCACTAGGCCGGGCATCCTACGAAGGTGCGCGGTCGGTGCGCGGCGCCGCCGGTCCCTTGCTGCGCCCGAAGCGCAGCGCGCCGCCGCGGACCTCGGCCCGCAGTCCGCCGCCGACGTCCAGCGCGCCGCCCTCGTGCAGCGCGAGCACCTCGTCAGCGCGGTGCGCGATCGAGGGACCGCCCGCGCGATCGGCGAGCCGCTGCAGCGCGAGCCGGCGCAGCGCGGGCGGCAGCGCCCGCAGGGCGTCGAGCGCGGGTGGATCGCCCGCAGCGGCGAGCGCCTCGTCGACGGCCGCGTCGAGCACGGCGGCCTCGTCGCGCAGCAGCTCGAGCGTCCGCAGCACGTTCGCCTCCGCCGCCGGATGGATCCGCCGCAGTGCCGGCAGCAGCTCGTGCCGTACGCGGCCGCGGGCGTACTCGGCATTGGACGCGTCCTCGCGCCAGGCAAGCCCGCGGGTCTCGCAATGCGCGGCGGTCTCCGCGCGGCTGACGCCGAGCAGCGGGCGGATCAGCCGCCCGTCGCGCGGCGCCATGCCGAGCAGCGCGCGCCGGCCGGGCGAGGCGGCGAGCCGGTAGAGCACGGTCTCTACCTGGTCGGACGCCGTATGGCCCGCGGCGACGTCGCCGTCGGGCGCGAGCCGGCGGGCCGCGCCGTAGCGCTGTTCGCGCGCCCACGCCTGGACGTTGCCGATCGGCTCACGCGGGCGCTCGACGTGGAGCGGGACCCCGAGCCGCTCGCACAGCGCGGCGCAATGCGCCTCGTCGGCGCCGGCCTCGGCCCGCAGTCCGTAGTTGCAGTGCAGCGCGCTCACCTGGGGCGCGCCCGCGAGCCGCACGGCGACGTCGAGCAGGCAGACGGAGTCGCGCCCGCCGGAGAGCATCACGAGCACCTGGCGGCCCGGCTCGAGCAGGCCGCCGGCGCGGACGCGCTCGAGGAGGTCGGTCATGCAGCGGCCTCGGCGACGAACAGCTCCGTCGGCTCGTTGAACCCCTTCAGCGTGACCTCGCCGATCTGGTCGAACCGCAGGTGCGCGCCGGCCGCCTCCATCACGGGACGCGTGACGAGCACCTCGCCGCCGGCCGAGCGCGCCGCGACGCGCGCCGCCAGGTTGACGGCGTGCCCGTAGTAGTCCCCGTCGCGGTACAGCGCGGCACCCGCGTGCATCCCGATTCGCGGGCGCGGCCGGGCCTTCGCCGCCAGCCGCTGGTAGCCGACGGCCCAGTCCACGAGCGCGGCGGCGTCGGAGCCGACGATCATCACCTCGTCGCCGATCGTCTTGATCACGCGCGCATCGTCGGGAAGCGTGGCCGCGACGCCGGCGACGAATCGCTCGACCACGTCGACGGCCTGCTCCTCCCCCGCCTCCTCGGTCAGCCGCGTGTACCCGGCGAGGTCCGCGAAGGCGATCGCGACGCGCAGGCGACCGAGGTCGTAATCGCCCTCCATCTCCATGTGGCCGACGACGTCCTGCTCGACGAAGTGGCGCAGCAGGCGCTGGTGCAGCCCGTCCATCATCGGCGCGGCGAGCGGCAGCAGTTCGGCGGCGAGCGTCTCCATCTCCTCCGCCATCTCCAGCCCGGGGACCCCTTCGTGCATCAGCGGCTCGTGCACGTAGAGGTGGAACAGCTTGACCTCCGCGTCGGCGATCTGCGCGAGCGCCTGGCCGTAGACGCGGATCAGCTGCAGGAAAGCGACGAGCGGGAAGCCGGCCTGGAGCACCGCCGCCCCGTACTCGAGCAGCTCGAGGTCCTGGTCGGTGAACCCTTGGCGGCTCCCGACGGGGAAGCCGAGCGAGCTCCACATGCGCTGGATCAGCGCCGGCTCAAGCCCGGTGCGCTCGGCGGCGTCGCGCAGCGAGTGCGGCCCGCTCGCGCTCGGGAACAGCTGCTCCAGATACCCGTACGCGAGCCGCCCGCCGTCGGCGGCCGCGCGGATCTGCCGCATCGGGTGCCCGCGCTCGCGCAGCCGCGCGACCATCCGCGCCTGCGCGATCGCCGCGTCGGTCCACGTGCCGTCCGACAGCGGGACGAGGCCGGAGCGCACCCAGCGCCGCAGCGTGGCGGGCGGGACGTCGATCCGGCGCGCGACGTCCGCGGCGGTGACCTCGGCCATGAGGGCTGAGACGCTAGTGGGTCCTCACGAGAGGGCCCGCTGGTGAAGGGCCCGGAAATGAAAGCGGCGGGACTTCTCGAGAAGGCCCCGCCGCTTGCGGGCAATGCGGCCCGCTGCCTCGGCCGGCGGCGTTCGTGGTGTTCGCGACGCCTTGCGAGGGACTACCGCCCCCCACTTCCCGGCCTGTTGCCGTGGTTGGTGGCCAAGGTGTACAGGCGCGAGCGCGCCGTGTCAACGCCCCTGCATCGATCAGACCACCAGGTGCGGGTACTCCTCCTCGAGCATCGAGCGATAGCGCGCGAACACCGGCTTTGTGATCGGCATCAGCGCCAGCGCCGCCTTGACGTCGCCGCCGGATTTGATCCGCCGGCGCGCGATCGCCATCGCGACATTCTCCTTGCCCTGGAAGTACTTGTTGGCGGTCTCGGCCGACATCGCCATCTTCACGCGGGGCTCCCAGTCCACGTCGTCGGTCCACTCCCAGTGCAGGTTGCCCTGCTCGCCCGCGCGCGCGGCGCGGATGTTCACCACCAGGTCGACGTCCTCGAAGTCGTAACGCATCGGGACGTCCGCGTCGCGCAGCTTCGGGCCCATCTCCGGGTCGTCGTCCATCATCCCGAAGACGCGGTCCATCACCGTCTTGAACTCCTTGGGCGAGTCGAAGTCGACGCCCATCGCCCTGCTACGAGCCCGACGTGGTGCCGCCGCCGCGCGTCGTGCCGCGGCCGCGGCTCGAGGACGTCGAGCGCTTGGTCGTGGTCGAGCGCCGCGACGCGGCGGGCTTGGACGCGCTCGAACGACTCGTCGACGAGGCCGGCTTCGACGCGCTCGAACGACTCGTCGACGAGGCCGGCTTCGACGCGCTCGCGCGAGTCGTCGACGTCGCGCGCTTGGACGCGGTCGCGCGGCTGGCCGAGGTCCGGCGGGCGGCCGGCTTGCGCGCGGCGGGCTTGCGCGCGGCGGCGGCGGGCTTGGCGGCGCCCGGCCCTTCGAGCGCGGACACGCGCTTGGAGAGACCCTCCACGTCGCTGCGCAGGCCCTTCAGCTCGTCGAGGACGCGGCTCTCGAGCACCTCACGGATCCGATTGGCGGCGTTCGCGAGATCACCTGCGAACTCCTGCGCGGGACCGCGCAGCGACTGCGCCTCCTTGGCCGTCGCCGCGAAGGTCCGCTCGATTGCGTTGCGGACGACCTCGACGGCCTCGACCGCGGCGGCCGGGGCCTTGTCCTGCTTGGCGTCCTTCTTCTTCTTCGATGAGTCCTTTTTGGCCATGACCGCACAACCTAGCTTGAATGGAGGACGCCGTGGCGGATGCGCCGGTGATCCTCAAGCTGCACGAGCCGCGCGCTCGCTAGGAGGGCTTCTTCGCCGCCGTCGTCCGCTTGCGGGCCGGCGCGGCGCGGTCGACCTCGAGCCGCTCCTGCTCGCGCGGCACCGGCGCGGGCGCCGCGTCGAGCGCGCGCGACAAGTTCGCGACCTCGGCCACCAGCTTCGACAGCTGCTCCTCGATCGCGACGAGCCGGTCGCCGGGCGGTGCGGCAGTCTTGGCGACCTCCCCGAAGCGGCGGTCGAGGCGGTCGACGCCATCCTCGATCCCCTCGAGCCGCTGCGATACCGAGCGCAGCCGGCGCGTCAGGCGCTCGAGGTCGGCAGCGGACGGCAGGTTGAGCGCGCTCATCGCGCTGACCTGCGCGGCGACGGCGCGCTCGCGCGCGTCGAAGGCGCGGCCGATCGCGCCGGTCACGAGCGGGTTCTCGAGTAGGTCCTGCGCCAGCTTGCCGAGCGCGTCCTCGCCCTGGCGGGTGATCCGGTCGCGGAGGTTCTCTCCGCTCGCGCCGTCGTCTGCCATCGCTGCCTCCTGGTTCGAGAGCCGCCGTGAGCGGGAACGTAGCGTAGACGGGATGGGTCGCGGCGAACCCTGACTCTCGAGTCGAGGTTCAGTACGATTCGTTCCTAAAATCTTGTTGAACTGCCGCACTGCAGCCATCGTTTAACCGTTCGTGAATTGCAGCGGGGATAGTCCACGCGTTACGGTGCGGCGAGCCTTCCTGACGAAGGCAGAACCGGCGCGCGGGGTGAAGATGCACGCCGATACTGCGGGAGAGGGGAACTCGCACCGACTCAGATGAGACGACGGAAGCTGTTGATCACGCTCGCCGCCGCCGCCATGTTCGGCTTCCTAGTCGTGCCCGCGTCCGCCGAGCTGCACCGCGTCACCGTCAAGCTCGTGAACGGCGAGTCGCTGACGATGACCGTCGACGTACCGCCCGGCGCGTCGGTTGAGTCGATCGAGATCCCGGGCCTCCCCGCGCCGGTGGAGTCGATCGTCGACCACGGCAAGGTCCCGGCTTCGACGCCCACGCCCACCGCGACACCCGACCGGACCGCCACTCCGACGCCGACCGAGCCGCCCTCCGGCAACGACCAGGGCCAGGACGGCTCCCTCGCCCCCGCGGGCGGGAACAAGGGCGGCGACAAGAAACAGGACGACAGCAAGGACGAGAAGAAGCCGTCCAAGACCGACCCGGCGACGCTCGATCCCAACGCGGAATCGCTCGACGGCGCGCTCGAAGAGCCGGCGGAGAAGGAGAAGGCGAAGGAGAAGGCGAAGGCGAAGCAGCGGCCCGAGAAGCAGGTCGACGAGTCCGATCCGACGCGCAACACCGACGGATCGCCGACGCTCGACAATCCGACGCTCTCGCTCGCAACCCCCGGTCCGGCCCCGATCGGCGTGCCGAACTTCTTCATCGAGAAGTTCCGCATCCCGCCGTTCCTGCTGCCGATCTACCAGGCCGCCGGCATCGAGTACGGCGTGCGCTGGGAGGTGCTGGCCGCGATCAACGAGATCGAGACCGACTACGGCCGCAACCTCAACGTCTCCTCGGCCGGCGCGCTCGGCTGGATGCAGTTCATGCCGGCCACCTGGGAGATGTACGGCGTCGACGGCAACCAGGACGGCCTCAAGGACCCGTACAACCCGGTCGACGCGATCTTCGCCGCCGCCCGCTACCTCAAGGCCGCCGGCGCCGAGACCGACCTGCGCACCGCGATCTTCGCCTACAACCATGCCGACTGGTACGTCGACTCGGTCATCCTCCGCGCGCGCTATATCGGCGGGCTGCCGGCCGACCTCGTCGGCTCGCTGTCCGGCCTCACCCAGGGCCGCTTCCCGGTGCAGGCCAAGGCGTCCTACGCCAACGACGTCCGCCGCACCGCCGACGGCTCCAACCCGGCGTACGTCGTCGAGTCGACCGACCGGCGCAACGGGATCGAGATCTTCTCCAAGCGCGGCGCCCCGGTCGTCGCCGTCAACGACGGCCGCATCGTCGACACGGGCCACAGCCGCCGGCTCGGCAACTTCGTGACGCTGCAGGACGTCTACGGCAACACGTACACGTACGGCCACCTGAAGTCGGTCGTGGAGTCCTACCCGACCCCGAAGCCGCGAGCCGTCGACGAGAAGGCGGTGCGACGCGAGCTCAAGCTGCCGCAGGCCGACGCCGCCCCCGACACGCCGGCCTCCCAGACCACCAAGTCGGAGTCAAGCGCGCGCAAGGAGGCCAAGACGCGCAAGCCGGCCAAGACCCGCCGCACCGCACAGGGCGAGGTGACCCCGACCAAGGAACGCCTCTTCGCCAACCCGGAGCGCCCGAACGCCGCTGCCGCGGGCGGCGAGCAGCAGGAGTACGTGCGCTCGGAGGACTTCGGCGCCTACCTCAACCGCGTCTTCGGCCTCGATCGCACCGATATCGACATGAAGCCGCTCAAGCGCGGCGCGCGCGTCACTGCAGGCACCGTGCTGGGCCGCATCGGCAAGGTGTCGGAGCGGAGGGCTCCGCACCTGCTGTTCGAGATCCGGCCCGCGGGCCGCGGGGCCCCACGGATCGACCCCAAGCCGATCCTGGATGGCTGGAAGCTGCTCGAGTCGACCGCGATCTACCGCGCGGCGAACCGCAACCCGTTCCACGGCAAGGACGCGGAGACGCTCTCGATCGGCCAGATCCTGCTGATGAGCAAGGACGCGCTGTCCGAACGCGTGCTCGCCAACCCGAACGTGCAGATCTACGACTGCGGCCGGCAGGACATCCGCAGCGGCCAGATCGACCGCCGCGTACTGGCCACGATCGAGTTCCTCGTCGCCTCCGGCCTGAAGCCGACGGTCACGTCGCTGCGCTGCGGGCACTCGTACTACACGGCGTCCGGCAACGTGTCCGAGCACACGACCGGCACCGCGGTCGACATCGCCGCGATCAACGGCGTCCCGATCCTCGACCACCAGGGGCAGGGCTCGATCACCGAGCTGGCGATCCAGCGGCTGCTGACGCTGCAGGGGACGATGAAGCCGCACCAGATCATCTCGCTGATGGAGTTCCAGGGCGTCGACAACACGATCGCCATGGCCGACCACGCCGACCACATCCACGTCGGCTTCCGTCCGATGTACGGCGCGAACGAGGCCGCCTCCAAGCAGGTTGACGCGATCCTCAAGCCCGAGCAGTGGATCAAGCTGATCGACCGGATCGACGAGATCGACAACCCGAAGGTCGCCCGCGAGCCGTCCAAGTACGCGGTCGAGGCCGACAAGCGCGCGAGCCCGGCCCACAAGGGCGAGTAGCGACGCCCGCGTACTTCGGCTTCGTCCAGTGGGAGCTGCCGGGGCGGCTGGGACCTGATCCCGGTCGCTACGTCGTGCGGCGCTACGCCGGCGACGAGGCGCAGCAGATCGTGGTGATCGGTGAGATCGATGCGCCGCGTCGCAGCCGGCTGGGAAGCCGCCGCCCGCGACCCGCGGAGCCTGGGCCGACGCCGGTCGAGGTGACGCGCGCGACGGTGATCGCCGCCGGCGCGGTGGACGGCGAGGAGCGCGCCGAGGCGTGGCTGAAGGAGGCGACCGGCCGCGCCGAGACCACCGTGGCCGACGCGCTCTCGGTGCTCAACCGCGCTCTCCACGCGCGCCGGATAGCGGCGGCCGACCCCTACGCCGGCGAGGTCGCGCTGCGCCACGTGCTGGTGACGCGCGTCGGGTACGGCACCGGCGACGAGGTCGCCGAGGGCCTGTGGACCGCCGCGACCGAGCTGCCCGCTCCGGCGCGCAGGATCGCGCGCGAGGCGGCGCTGAGGCCGCAGGAGCGCTTCGCCGCGCTGCTGGCGGCGCGTGACGTCACGCTGGCCTGCGAGCTGCTCGCGCTGCGCGCGCGGCTCGACCTCGACCACGGCCGCGACCGCGAGGCGGCGCTGCAGCTCGACGCGGCGCTGGCGGCCGCGATCTCGGAGCTCGAGGGGTGGCGCGAGCTGCACGGGATGCCCGAGCGGTTGGAGGAGCTGCGCGGGCTGGCGCATGGGGTGGCCGAGGCGGCGAGCGGCGCGCGGGCCGGGGCGCTGGACGAGGCGGGACGCGACGTGGTCGCGGGCGCGCTGGGGCGGCTCGAGGCGGCGCTCCGGGCGCGGACGGCGAGCGCTTCGTTCTGAGGCGCCGTGGCACTCGCGCACGCGAGCGCTTCGTCGTGAGGCGCGGTATCGCCGCAGCGGGCTCGACGCTCATGTACGGCGGCATTGAGGAGAGGCCCGGATTGCGGGCGCGCCCATGTGGGGCGCTTTGACCACCGCATAGGTGGTTAGAGGCGCCCCGGGTGATGCGGGCGGTTAGAGGGTCCGAATTGGCCCGCGCACCGATGCGGGGCGGGCTGATCTCGCTATGCGTTATCGAAACGCCCCGCGTGGCGCGGCGGCAGCTCGACCCGCTTCCCTCAATGCCCGCCGTTCGCCAATCCCGCCAGCACGGCCTCGAGCTCCGCGACCACGTCGCCGTCGAGCTTCACCGCGGCCTCCGCGTCGTACGGCGTCGGGCCCTTCGTCACCAACGCCACCGCGCCGCCGGCGGCGAGCGTGATCCGCGGCAGCTCGGCGACCGGGAAGACCTCCAGCGACGAGCCCACGCAGAGCAGCAGGTCGGCCGAGGCGGCGAGCTCCGAGGCGCGCGCGAGCGCGGGCTCGGGCAACAGCTCGCCGAACAGGACGACGTCGGGCTTGACGGCAGCGCCGCAGTCGCAGCGCGGCACGCCGTCCGACGCCGCCGCCAGCCGCTCGCGCACCACATCGAGCTCGTAGCTCGCCCCGCACTCCAGGCACGAGGACGTCCCGATCGTCCCGTGGACCTCGATCAGCTCGCGCGTTCCCGCCGCCCGGTGCAGGCCGTCGATGTTCTGCGTGATGACGGCCTCGAGCAGTCCGCGGCGCTCGAGCTCGACCAGCGCGGCGTGCGCTCCGTTCGGCCGCTTGCCCCGCAGCATCGCGAAGCGGTCGCCGTAGAACTGCCAGAACCGCTCGGGGTGGCGGCGGAAGACGGCGATATGGGCGACCTCCATCGGGTCGACGTCGGCCCACAGGCCGGTGCCGGGCGAGCGGAAGTCGGGAATCCCGGACGGGACCGAGATGCCCGCGCCGGTCAGCGCGACCACGCGGTCGGCCGACCGCAGCAGCTCGGCCAGCCGCGCCGCGGCGGTGGTCGCGGGAACGCTCAAGCGCCCTTGAACCTCGGGCTCCGCTTACTCAGGAAGGCGCCGATGCCCTCGCGCGCGTCCTCGGTCGTCAGCATGGCGGCGAACGCGGCCTTCTCGGCCTCGATCCCCTCGTCGAGGTCGGCGGCGTTGGAGACCCGCTTGATCTGCTCGAGCGCGAGCGGTGCCTGCTGGGCGAACTTGCGCGCCCACGCCAGCGCGGTGTCGAACAGCTCGTGGTCGGCGACGACGCGGTTGACGAGCCCGAACTCGTATGCCTCCTCGGCGCCGATCGGATCGCCGGTGGTGTTCATCTCCAGCGCCTTCGCCGGGCCGACCAGCCGCGGCAGCCGCTGCGTGCCGCCGAAGCCGGGGATGATCCCGAGGTTGATCTCCGGCTGACCGAACGAGGCCGAGAACGCTGCGATGCGCACGTCGCACGCCATCGCCAGCTCGCAACCGCCACCCAGCGCGAGGCCGTTGACCGCGGCGATCGTCATCGTGCGGGAGCGCTCGAACGAGCGCAGCAGCGCGTGGCCGCGGTCGGCGAGATCCCTGCCCGCCGCCTCGTCCATCTGCGTGAACGACTTGATGTCGGCGCCCGCGCAGAACAGCGCCGGGTTGGGCGAGGCGACGATGACCGCGCGCGCCTTCCCGTCGACCTCCTGCCAGGCCGCCTCGAGCGCCTCGATCACCTGCGGCGAGAGCGAGTTCGCCGGCGGGTTGTCCAGCCACAGCACGGCCGCGTCGTCGCCGCGGCGGTCGAGCTTGACGACCGCGGTCTCATAGCCCGGCTCGGGCTGCGGGTAGGGATAGAAGCCCTGGCCGCTCTTGGCGCCGAGCCGACCCTGGGCGACCATCCGGCGCAGCACGAGCGGCGGCGCGAAGTGCTCGCCCCACTCCTCTTCGGCGCGCTCGAGCGCGGCCAGCACGTCGTCGAGCCCGCGCAGGTCGGCCCGGGCGAACGGCCCCGGCACCATGCCCGTACCCATCATCAGGCCGAGGTCGATCTCGCGCACGCCCGCGATGCCCTCCTCGAGCACGAGGCAGGCCTCGACGATCGCCTTCAGCGTGAAGCGCTCGGCGATCCGCTCGTCGAGCCTTGCGCCGTGCTCAGCCGTGCTCATAGAACCCCTTCCCGCTCTTGGCGCCGAGCTCGCCGCGCTCGACGCGCTGCTCCATCGCGCGATGAACGTAGAAGCGGTCGCCGTAGGCGTCGCGCATGTCGCGCGCCACCTTCACGACGGTGTCGAGGCCGGACATGTCGGCGACGCGGAACGGGCCCATCGGCATCTGGGCGCGCTCCTTTATGAACTCGTCGATCTCCTCGACCGGCACGCCGGTCTCGTCCTGGTAGCGCCAGATCTCCGACGCGGTCGAGACCAGGATGCGGTTGACCACGAAGCCGGGGCACTCGGCGGCACGGATCGGCATCTTCTTGATCTGCTGTGCGAAGTTGGCTGCGGCCTGGGTCGTCTCAGGCGACGTCTCGTCGCCCTCGATCACCTCGACTAGGCGCATGAACGACGCGGGCCAGAAGAAGTGGAAGCCGACGACCTTGTCGGGTCGCGACGTCGCGTCGGCGATCTCGGTGATCGAGAGCCCCGACGTGTTGGAGGCGAGGATCGCGTGACCGGGCGTGACCGCGTCGAGCTCGGCGAACACGGCGTGCTTGATCGGCATCCTCTCGGGCACCGCCTCGATCACGAAGTCGACGTCGCCGAAGCCGTCGTAGGTGGTCGCGCCCGTGATGTTGCCGAGCACGCGCTCGACCTGGGCGTCGGCCTGCTCCTGCGTGATCTTGCCCTTGCCTGCGAGCTTGGCGGCCTGGTTGGAGGTCACCTCGCGCGCCTTGGCGAGCCCGGTGTCGACGAACCGCTGCTCGACGTCCTTGAGGATGACGGGGACGTCTGCCGCTGCGATGACCTGCGCGATCTCGCCGCCCATAACGCCGGCGCCGACGACCGCGGCCTTGAACACGAACATGGGCGATGACCCTAGCGGCTGGTCACGGCCTCCAACTCCACATCCCCGCGCCGTTCGCGGGCGAAGCGCGCGAGCGTCCGGCGCAGGGACGCCGTGATCTCGCGACGCACGAACACGGCGTCGACGAGCCAGGTGAGCGGCGCCCGCTCCTTCAGCTCGTAGTCGAGCGCGAGCGTGACCTTGACGTCGTCCGGACCCGGCGTGAACTCGACCCGCTGCGTGCCCCGCAGACGACTGTCCTCGACCGCGAGCGACTGTCCGGCCCTGGCCTCGAAGGCGATGACGGTCTCCAGCACACGCCCGCGGCCACCCGGCGTGCTGTCCCACACGAGCCGGCCCTCGGCCGGCCAGCCGTCGTCGAGCTCGACGACGTGCCCGAAGCCGTCGATCCAGGCGGGCCAGCGGACCGGGTCGTACCACAGAGCCTCCGACTCGGACGCCAGGCCCGGCACCTGCAGCGACGCCGATGCGCGCCCCATCAGCCGAGCACCTCGTCGCGGATGGCGTCGATCGAGCGCGCGATCCGGTCCAGCCGCGGTCCCAGCTCGGCCGCGAGCCGCGCGTGCTCGGCGCGCCCGGCCTCGGTGATGCGGTAGTAGCGCTTGGAGCGCCGCTCGGGATGCTCCCAGGCGCCGGCCACCAGTCCCTGGGCCTCGAGCGAGCGCAGCAGCGGGTACATGGTGTTGGGGTTGACCGCGACGGCGCCGCCGGTCAGCTCGAGGATCCGGTCCATCAGCTGGTTGCCGTAACACGCCTCGATCGAGACGTAGTGGAGGACCAGCAGCGGCAGCAGGCCGGCGCGGCGGAGGTCCCCGATCAGGGGATCGCCCGAGATGGGCAGCTCTGCCGGGCGCGACGACATCGCCATCGGATCATGCCAGCGTCGCGTCGCGTCGCCGAGAAGCTGACCCTCGAGTCGAGCGTTAGGTTGTTGGCGTCGGGCGCCGGGAGCGCGTGCCCTTGCCCTTGCGGCGCGCCACGCGCGAATCGCTCTCGGGCCGGCTGAGCCGGACCGCCTCGAACAGCAGCAACACCGCGGCGGCGTCCGACGTTCCCTCCGTGTCCGGAGTCTTCGCCAGCCGCTTCGCGGCCGCCTCCTCGATCCGGTTCAGGTCGGTGAGCAGCTTCTCGTACGCCTTGGCGGCCTGCTGCCAGCCCTTGGGGTCGAGCCGCAGGCTCGTCCGGCTGAGCTGCGCCTCGCCGCGATCGAACCCGCCGGCGGCGGCCGACGCGCGGGCGTAGTCCTCGACCGTCTGCAGCGCGGCGCCGACGGCGGCCTGCTTCACGATCGGAGCGGCGCTCGCCCACGCCTCGTCGTCGACGCGCGGACGCACGCGAGCCCGGTAGTGATGGGCGATCGCACCGCGCACCTGGGTCGTCTCCACGAGCTCGATCAGACCGAAGTCGTGCAGCGTGCGCACGTGGTAGCTGACCGTGCCGAGCGTCGCGTCGAGCCATTCCGCCAGCTCGCGCGGAGAGGCGGTCCGCTCCTGCAGCAGGGCGAGGATCCGCACCCGGAGCGGGTGGCTCAGCGCCTTGACGTAGCGCGGATCGCTGATCGTGGTGACGGGTTTCACGTTGCTCGCCGCGAACTGTAACCGTCCGGACGTTCGGGCGCCCTAAAGGGCGCCCAATCCTGACTGTTCGGTCAGCCCCAGTGCTCGGGACGGAGCAGGCGCGCCAGCCGCGGCGCGGGCTCGCCCAGCGCGATCGCCATCGCGGCGCGACCGGCGGCCGAGCCCAGCACGTTGCCGTGGCCGGAATGCGCGCCTACCGCGAGCACGCCCGGGCGGACCTCCTCGAACACCGGCAGTCGGTCCTCGGTGTACGCGATCACGCCGGCCCAGCGGTGGGTGACGGGCGCGTCGACGCCGGCGCGCTCGCCCAGCAGCCGGTCGAGCAGCGCCTGCACGTCGGCGCCGGGCTCCGCCTCGCGCCCCCACTCCGATTCGCCGTGGACGCCACGGCCGCCGCCCAGCGCGACGCGGCCGTCGGGCAGCTGCTGCCAGTACTCGTACCCCCAGTTGTCGTACACCGGGCATGGGATGCGGCCGGGAGCGACCGGCGCGGTCGCGAGCATCTGCAGGCGGGCGGAGCGGGCCGTGCCCCCGAGCTCCGGCAGCAGCCGCTCGATCCAGCCGTCGACGCAGACGACGACCGCCTTGCAGCTCACGGCGCCGGCCGGCGTGACGACGCGCGATCCGGACAGCTCGACCGCGGGCGTGTCGCAGTACAGCCGCGCTCCGGCGCTCAGCGCGCGCCGGGCGAGCAGCCGGCAGCGCTCGAGCGGCTGGACCGAGCCGTCGCCGGGGATGAAGACGCCCGCTCCGGTGGGGCCGTCGGCGGCACGCGCGGGGAAGCCGTCGCGCTCGAGCGCCGCGAGCTGGCGGGCGCAGTCCTCGATCTCCGGCTCGGATGCCGGGATCCGCAGCGAGCCGACACGCCGCACCAACGGGCCGAGCTCGGCGGCCAGCCGGTCGAGCTCCGCGAGCGACTGCTCATAGATCCCGACCGCCCGCTCCTCGCCCCACGCCTCGACCGCGGCATGATGGAACAGCGCCCCGCCGGCGAGCAGGAAGCCGCCGTTGCGCCCCGCCGCGCCGCCGGCGATCGGGCCGGCGTCGATCCCGGCGACGCTCGCCCCCGCCTCCAGCGCCGCGCCCACGGCGGCCAGACCGGAACCGCCGAGCCCGACCACGCATACGTCGGCCGCGACGTCGCCCGCGAGTGGGGACGGATTGTCCCAGGCATCAGGATCGCCCCACACGGGCACTGCGCTTGCGCTCACCGGCGGCATCGTAAAGAGGGACTGTCCCGGTTTAACGTGCGGTCATGCCGACCGAGCCGCCGCCGTGCCGGTGGACGTTCCCGCCCGCGGAGCGCGCAGGCGAGGAGGGGCTGCTCGCGCTCGGGGCGGACCTGGCGCCGGGCACGCTGCTGGCGGCCTACCGCGGCGGCATCTTCCCGATGCCGATCGACGCGGTCGCCGAGATGGCCTGGTTCAGCCCCGACCCGCGCGGGGTCATCCCGCTCGACGCGTTCGCGCCGAGCCGCTCGCTCCGTCGCGCGAGCCGCCGCTTCACGGTCAGCGCCGACCGGGCATTCGCCGACGTGGTCGCGGGCTGCGCCGACCCGATCCGCCCGGGCGGATGGATCACGCCCGCGATCCGCACCGCGTATCGCGAGCTGCATGCGCTCGGCTGGGCGCACTCGATCGAGGTCTGGGACGCCGACGGGGCCCTGGCCGGCGGGCTCTACGGCGTCGAGATCGGCGGGCTGTTCGCCGCGGAGTCGAAGTTCCACCGGCGCACCGACGCGTCGAAGGTCGCGCTCGTCGCGCTGGTCGAGCGGATGCGCGCGGCAGGCGGCGAGCGCGTGCTCGACGTGCAGTGGACGACGCCGCACCTGCGCTCGCTCGGCGCGCGCGACATCCCGCGTGCCGAGTACCTGGGCAGGCTGCCGGCGGCGCTGGCCGCGCCGCCGGCGTTCGAAGGGGCGAAGCCCGGTTAGGCAGCCGCGGCGGCGGGCTCCTCGGCGCGGCGCGGCAGCAGTGTCTCGCGCGCGATCACGAGCCGCTGGATCTGCGAGGTGCCCTCGTAGAGCTGCATGATCTTCGCGTCGCGCATGAGCTTCTCGACCGGGTAGTCCTTGATGAAGCCGTAGCCGCCGTAGACCTGGACGGCGTCGGTCGTGACCTCCATGGCGGTGTCGGCGGCGAAGCGCTTGGCGTGCGAGGACTCGACCGTGTTGCGGCGGCCCTGGTCGAGCAGCACGGCCGAGTTCCACGTGGCCAGGCGCGAGAGATGCACCTTGGTCGCCATGTCGGCGATCATGAACTGGATCGCCTGGTGCATCGCGATCGGCACGCCGAACTGGACGCGCTCCTTGGAGTAGTTGGTCGCGAACTCGAACGCCGCGCGCGCGATCCCGGTCGCCATCGCCGCCACGCCGGGGCGCGTGCGGTCGAGCGTCATCATCGCGATCTTGAAGCCCTTGTTCTCCTCGCCGATCAGGTGGTCGGCGGGGATCTCGGTCTCGTTGAACGTGATCGTGGCGGTGTTCGACGCCCGCTGGCCCATCTTGTCCTCCTTCTTGTCCACCGAGACGGTGTCGTCACGGGGGACCAGGAAGCAGGAGATGCCGCGATGCCCGGCCTCCTTGTCGGTCTTGGCGTAGACCGTGTACCAGTCGGCGTAGCCGCCGTTGGTGATGAAGCACTTCGAGCCGTTGAGGACGTACTTGTCGCCCCGGCGGACCGCGGTCGTGCGCATGCCCGAGACGTCCGAGCCGGCGTCCGGCTCGGTCAGGCAGAACGAGGCGAGCTTGAAGTCCTCGGTCAGCATCCCGAGATAGCGTTTCTTGAGCTCCTCCGAGCCGCCGAGCCCGAGCGGCGCCGCGGCCAGCCCGTTGGCGCTGATCGACGTGGCGATGCCCGAGCAGCCCCAGGAGAGCTCCTCCTCGATCAGCGTGCCGTCCATGTAACTCGCGCCCGGGCCGCCGTACTCCTCCGGCACGTGGGTGTTCATCAGGCCGAGCTCCCACGCCTTGCGCAGGACTCCATCGGGCCACGTCCCGTCCTTGTCGTACTCCCACGCGACGGGGCGTATCTCCTTGGCGGCGAAGTCGTGCGCCATCTCGCGTAGCGCCTGCTGCTCGTCGGTCAGGGTGAAGTCGACCACGGTTCTGTGCTCCTAGATTGACTGGTCAGTCAACGACTGCTCCGCCAAGGGTACCCGACAGAACGTCAGTACGAGCTGAAGATTCGACGGATGGAGGATGATCCAACCATGGACGATGCTTTCATCGTCGTCGTGGTCGGAGTGTCGCTGCTCGCGTTCGTGATCGCGGCGATCGCGCTCGCCACGAGCGCCGGTTCGTACGACGAGATCGGTCGCGGCGGGATCTCGGTCGAGGAGCCGTCGCAGCACGAGACATACGCCGACGTCGTCGCCGAGGTGCGCGAGCTCGTCGAGCTCCGCAATGCCCACCGCGTAGCCCGCGGCGAGCCGCCGCTCGACGTCGATGCGGAGGTCTCAAGACGGATGCGGGACGGGTAGATTTCCGCGCCATGGCCCGCCTCCGCCGCTTCGACCTTGAAGAGCTCTCAGCCCGCCCCGGGACGTACTTCAACCCCGAGACCGAGATCCTGATCGTCGTCGACGACTCAGCACACCCCGGCGCCGAGCTGGCCGACGACCTCGACGGCGGCGACTGGATCCTCGTCGGCGACGAGGTACCGGTCGACGACGTGCAGCGCGAAGAGCTGCTCGAGCGGCTCGAGGTGCGCGCGGCGCGTGCCGACGAGCCCGAGGACATCGAGGACGACGAGGTGGTCGAGGACGAGGAGGAGCTCGAGCCCGACGAGGAGGAGGAGTACTAGCGCCGGCCCGCCGGGTCCGGGTCCTGCTCGGTCGGGGCCGGAGCGTCCGGCGCCCGCGCATCGCGCTTGGCGTCGGCGTCGGGATCACGACGGTCGGCGATCAGCGAGGCCACGATGCCGACCGCGAAGCAAGCCGCGACGATCAGCAACGACGCGACCGGGCCGATCTTGTAGAGGTCCTCGATCAGCAGCTTGACCGCGACGACCGCGAGCACGATCGCGATCGTCTCGTCGAGATAGCGGAAGCGGCGGATCAGCCCTTCGACCAGCACGAACAGCGCGCGCATGCCGAGCAGCGCGAACACGTTGCCCATCCAGATCAGCACCGAATCGCGCGTGATCGCGAATGCCGCCGGGATCGAATCGACCGCGAACGCGATGTCGGCCGCCACGATCGCCGCCAGGCAGAGGAACAGCGGCGTCACGTAGCGCGTGCCGTCGAGCCTCACGAACCAGTGCTGGTCGTGGTACTCGCCCGTGACCGGGAAGAAGCGCCGCACGCCCCGCACGACGAAGTTCTTGTCGGGGTCGACGTTCTCCGCGACGCCCCTGAGGATCCGGTAGGCGAGGACCAGCAGCAGCACGCCGAGCACGTAGATCACGAAGTGGAACTGCTCGATCAGCGCCACGCCGCCGAGGATCGCCAGGCCGCGCAGCACGAGCGCGGCGACGATGCCCCAGAACAGCAGCCGCGCGCGGTACTCCTCCGGCACGCCGAAGTACGCGAACAGCAGGATGAAGACGAACAGGTTGTCGAGCGAGAGCGAGCGCTCGATGAAGTAGACGGTCGTATAGGTGACCGCGTCGTCGGAATTGGAGAGCACCAGCACGACCACCGCCGCCAGCAGCGAGACCACCAACCAGCCGACGCTCCACCACAGGCCCTCGCGGAAGCTCGGTTCGCGTCCGCGCGCGAAGAAGCGCAGGTCGACCCACAGGAACGCGACCGTGAGCGCCGCGAGTACAACCCAGGGCAGCGGCCCGGAGAAGAACGCGAACGTTGCTGGCATCAGACGAAGTAGAACGTGAGGCCGAGCACTGCATAGACAGCTAGCAGCTGCAGGCCCTCGAACCACGTCGACTCGCCCTCGGCCACGACCTGCTGGGCGACGATCACCGCCAGCACGACCGCCCCGAGCTCGAAGCCGTTGAACACCAGCGCCATCGGGAAGTCGCCGATGACGAGCGACAGCAGCACCAGCACGGGCGCCGCGAACAGCGCGATCTGCGCGGCAGACCCGATCGCGATGTTGACCGCGAGGTCCATCTTGTCGCGCGCCGCGAAGTAGATCGCCACCCAGTGCTCGGCCGCGTTGCCGACGATCGCGACGACGATCACGCCGACGAAGAACGGCGACAGCCCGATCGACTCCGACGCCTCGGTGATCGAGCCGACGAGGATCTCCGACATCAGGCCGACCGCGACGCCCGCCGCCGCCAGCGTGAGCACGCTACGGCGCACCGTCCACGGCTCGGCGACGTGGTCCTCGGGGCCGTGCTCGGGGTTGTACAGATCCTTGTGCGTCCTGAGCGAGAACACGAGCCCCGCGATGTACGTCGCGAGCAGGATGAGCGCGACGCCGATCGACAGGTTCTCGACGTCGGAGTCGTAGTTGACCGCCTCGGCGTCGGGCCGCGGCAGGCCGGTCCCCTGCACGAGCTCGAAGATCGCCGGGAAGATCATTGCTACGACCGCCAGCAGCAGCATCAGCGCGGTCACGTTGGCGGCCGTGCGGTCGAAGTACTGGCGCTCGCGCTTGCGACCGCCGATGAACATCGCGAGGCCCATGACGAGCAGGATGTTGCCGAGGATCGACCCGATCAGCGACGCCTTGACGACCTCCTGCAGGCCCTCGTTGAGCGCGAAGAACGCGATGATCAGCTCGGGAGCGTTGCCGAACGTGACGTTCAGGAAGCCGCCGATGCCGGGGCCCGAGCGCGCGGCCAGCTCCTCGGTCGCGCGTCCCATCAGCGCCGCCGTCGGGATCACGCCCGCCGCGGACGTGACGAAGATGAGGGTCGCGCTCGCGTGCGCGAGCTCGAGCACGATCGCCAGCGGGATGAACGGCACGAGCAGGTACGGCCAGCCCGTGCCGCTGAGCAGGAAACGGCGCAGGTTGAACCCGCCCTCGGGCGCTGCGGCGGACATCGAGGCGGGACCTTAGCGGTGCGCGCGAACAGGCCGCGCGGCGACGTACTACGGCGTGTCGTTCAGCCGGCGATCAGCTCGGAGCACTCGCGCGCCTTCGCGACGTCCTCGCCCGCATCCTCGATGCACTTCGAGAACTTCTCGAGATCCTCCGACGACGTCCCCGAGCCCGCCGCGCCGGCATCTGCCGACGCGCCGCCGAGGCCGAGCCCGCCGAGCTGGGAGAGCAGGTCGCCGAACGGCTTGGCGTCCGCCGGCTCGGCGATGTCCTGGTCCTCGTTGAGGTCGGTGATCGAGACGTCGAACGCGACCGTGCCGCTGGTGTCGCTGTCCGCATCCTCGACGCCGAGGTTCACGACCATGCGGCGCAGGATCTGGTCGTCCTTGCCGGTGTAGATCTCCACGCGCGGGTCCTTGACGGCGTCGAGCACCTGCCGGCGCTGCTCCTCGGTCAGCTTCTCCGGCACCTGTCCGGCGCCCTGCAGGCCGAGTGACGACGCCTTGCTCAGCGCGTTGTTGACGTCGTCGAGCAGCTTGGCGACGTCGACGCCGCCGGTGATCTTGATCGTGACGTCGTCGCCGACGTTCGCCTCGCCCTCGTTCTTCGGGTCGGTGAGCCACTTGCGCGGGTCCATCCCGAGCGTCGCGAAGCTCTGCTGGTTCTCAGAGCCCTGCTTCTGGGACTCCTCGTAGCCGGCCTTGAACTGCCGGAAGACCTGGTCGTCGAGCACGTAGTCGGTCCCCTGGAACGAGACGAAGCCCTTGTCCCCGGTGGAGGTCGCGCCCGCCTGGATGCTCTGGCCGGCGCCCTCGATCGAGGCGTCGAGCTTGAACTTCGGCAGCGTGCCCTCGTCCTGGGTCTGGAACGGGCCCGCCAAGCTGACGCTCACCGGACCGTCGAGCTGGGACTCGCCGCCCTGCGCGTCGATCTTGAGCTTGAGGTCGATGTTGCCGGAATTGACGTCCTTCGAGCCGGTGAACGTCTGGGTCAGCAGCTCGTTGACGTCGGTGCTCGCCGAGGCCTGCTGCCCGTCGGATTTGTCGTCACCCCCGCATGCGGCGAAGCCGAGCGCAGCCGCCGCGATAAACGACAGCAGGAGAGCAGGGCGAAGGCGGGTCATCGGCAAACAAGCTCCTGTAATCGCGAAACTGGACGGCCGCAGGCTGTGTTGCAGCTGGTGGCAAGCCGGCAGGGCGAGCCTAGCATCGGACCGATGGCCTGGATACGAACACCTGGTTGTATTTGGATTGCGCTCATCTGCGCAGGCGCGTTCGCGCTCGGCGCGAGCGCGCCGACCGCCCACGCCGCAAAGAAGAAGACGATCGCGAGCGAGCTGAACAAGCTCCGCGCGGCCGGCGCGATCGACCAGGCCACATACGACGCGGACCGCGCAATCCACGCGGACGTCAAACGCCGCATCAAGAGCCTGAGCGGCGCGCGCAAGGCGCAGCTCGCCGGCGCGCTCGCCACCGTCGAGGGGATCGCCGCGCGCGGCCAGATGCGCGCGGCGCGCCTGTATCCGCTGTTCCTGACGCTGCAGCGCAACGCCGAGTGGTGGAGCGCGCAGCCGCTGCTGGCAAACGGCCAGCGCGTGTCGTTCTCGGGCTCGGAGCTGGTCTGGCAGCACGTGCCCGGCCAGGGCATCCAGCTCCATCCGCTAGCGAACTTCGGCAAGCTCAACGCGTACGCCAAGGGCTCGCGCCGCAACAACGCGCGCAACAGCGTGCTGCTCGACGAGCTGCTGTCGGTCGCGGTGCCGCGCGGCGGCGGCCTGGCGTGGGAGTACTACTTCACGTTCGACGGCGGCGCCCCGCCATGGGTGAGCGGGCTCGCGCAGGGCACCGGCCTGCAGGCGATCGCGCGGTCGGCGGTCAAGCTCGGCCGGATGCCCGAGCTGCTGCCGAAGATCCAGGCGGGGTTGAAGCTGTTCGAGCAGGCGCCGCCGACCGGCGTCCGCGTGCAGACCCCCGATGGCGTGCACTACGCGCAGTACTCGTTCTGGCCGAGCCTGCGGATCCTCAACGGCTTCGTCCAGTCCCTGGTCGGGCTCTACGACGTCGCGCAGATCACCGGCGACCCGCGCGCCGCGCAGCTGTTCGCCGACGGGGACGCGACCGCGCGCAAGGAGGTGCCGACGTACGACACGGGCGCCTGGTCGTACTACTCGCGCGGCGCGATCACGCGCGAGTCCGACCTCAGCTACCACACGCTGCTGCGCGACTTCCTCACCAATCTGTGCGATCGCACCGGCGTCCCCGTGTACTGCGACACCGAGCTGCACTTCACGACCTACCTGACCGTGCCGCCCGAGTTGGCGCTCCGTACCACGCGCATCCGCGGAGGGAAGGCCGGCACGCTGTCGTTCTCGCTCTCGAAGATCTCGCGCACCTCGGTGAGCGTGACCGCACCGGACGGCAAGCGCGTGCTCTCGGTGGCGGCCGGAACGGTCGGGCGCGGGACGCGCACGGTCGCCTGGACGCCGCCGCGCAAGCCGGGGATCTACACGGTGCGGATCGACGCGACCGACCTGGCCGGCAACGCGGGCGGCACGGAGGGACAGGTCGAGGTGCTCAAGCCGCGCAAGCGCACGAAGTAGGCTGCGGGCCCTCGATGGCCCCGCGCACGATCCTCTATACGGGCAAGGGCGGCGTCGGGAAGACGTCCGTCGCCGCCGCGACCGCGCGCCGTTGCGCCGCCGCCGGGCTGCGCACCGTCGTCCTCTCGACCGATCCTGCCCACTCGCTCGCCGACGTGCTCGAGACGCCGGTCGGCGCCGAGCCGGCCGAGCTGGAGCGCAACCTGTGGGCGCAGCAGGTCTCGGCGCAGGTGGAGCTCGAGCGCCACTGGTCGGCGGTCCAGGGGTGGCTCGGTCAGGTGCTGGTCGAACGCGGCGTCGAGCGGATCGCCGCCGAGGAGCTGACGGTGCCGCCGGGCGGCGACGAGCTGTTCAGCCTGCTGCGGCTGCGCCGCCACGTCGAAGAGGGCGGCTGGGACGTGATCGTGGTCGACTGCGCGCCGACCGGCGAGACGCTGCGGCTGCTCTCGTTCCCGGAGGCGGCGCGCTGGTGGCTGGGGAAGCTGGTGGGGCGCGAGACGCAGCTGCTGGCCGCCGCGCGGCCGCTCGCGCGCGCGTTCCTGGACCTGCGGCTGCCCGACGAGGAGGTGATGGCCGAGGTCCAGGGGCTGGTGGCCAACCTCGTCGCGATGCACGACATACTGCGCGACGGCTCGGCGGTCTCGGTGCGGCTCGTGATGACGCCCGACCGGATGGTGGTCGCCGAGGCGATGCGCACGTTCACCTATCTGAGCCTGTACGGGTACCTGACGGATGCGGTGATCGTCAACCGTGTCTTCCCGGACGAGCTGGCCGGCACGTACTTCGGCGCCTGGCGCGAGGTGCAGCAGCGCGAGCTCGGGCGCGTCCGCGAGGGCTTCGCGCCCGTGCCGGTCCTGTGCGCGCCATACCTCGAGGCCGAGGTGATCGGGGCGGCGATGCTCGACCGCCTCGGCGCGGCGGTGTTCGCGGCGGACGCGCCTGAGTCGCTGCTGCACGCCGGGCTCGCGCAGGAGTTCGGGCTCGACGGGGGCGCCGGCCACGTGCGCCTGGCGGTGCCGTTCGCCGGCAAGGGCGACGTCTCGCTCAAGAAGGTCGGCGACGAGCTGGTGGTGCGGGTCGACGGGCGCAAGCGCACGGTCGTCCTGCCGCCCGCGCTCGCCGCGCTCAAACCGGCGGGCGCGGCGCTCGACGCGGGCTCGCTGGTGGTGCGCTTTGCCTGAGCCGTCCGAGCAGGACACGCTGCGCGCGGTCCGCGCGCATCTCGACGAGGCCCATGCCGCCGCCGACCGGCTCGTGCGAGAGGCGCAGCGCCAGGCCGAGGACGCGGGCGGCACGGCGCGCGAGCCGGTCCCGCCGCGCGGTTGGGCGGCGCCCGGTGGCGTAGGCCCCGCCGCGCCCGACCTGCAGGCGTTGCTCGCGCTGCTGGCGACGGTCCGCGACGTGGTCCCGCCGGAGCTCTCGCGGCAGCTCGCCGAGGCGCTGCGGGAGCTGCTGCTGGCGCTGCGCGCGCTGCTCGACTGGTACATCGAGCGGCTCGGCGAGCCGGCACCCGGCCGGACGCGCGTGGACGTCGAGGACATCCCGCTGGACTGACGTCCCCCGGACGTAGACTGGAAGTTCAAGTGGCCGCGACGATCCCAGCCTTCCGAGCGCTGCCCGCCGAGATGCAGCAGGCCGCCGGGGCGGCGGCCGCGCTCGCGCTGACGCTGTTCCTCCCGTGGTACAGCGCCGTGTTCCGGGGCGAGGATCGGACGTTCAACCGTTCGGCGTTCGGAGAGTTCTCGTTCGTGGAAGCGGCGGTCCTGCTCGTGTCGGCGGGGGTGCTCTACCTCGTCTGGGCGCGTTCCCAGCACAAGGCGTTCCACCTGCCGGGCGGAGACGGGACGGTGATCATGGCCGCCGGCGGCTGGGCAGCGCTGCTGATCGTGTGGCGGTTGTTCGACACCCCGGAGAGCGACTCGGCCGAGTTCGGGCTCCAGTGGGGCATCTTCGTCGCGCTCGCCGCGGCCGCGGCGCTGGCAGTGGCGGGCGCGCGGGTCCGCGCGGCGCACCGGCCGGAGCCGCCGAACCCGATGGCGGAGGACGTGGAATGGGAGCGCCCGGCGCGGACCGAACGGCGGAGCGCGACGCGACGCCCGCGCGAGGCGACCGCGGTGAACGACGCGCTGAGCGACCGCCCGGGCTGGGAGGGCGAGCCGCCCGAGGCGCCCGGCCGCGCGCGCCGGTCGGCGGCGCGCGCGGACGAGGATGAGCGGGCCGGCGAGGACCGCCGCTCCTGACGTCGCATCACTCCGTCGCGTACAGCGCGAGCGGCAGCAGCAGCGTGGCGATGAAGATCATTCCGATGCCGGTCGCGATCAGCGGCCGCGAGCGATAGATGTGGCCGGTCACGCCGATCACGAAGCCGATCGCCATCAGCACGATGAACGGCACCGGGGACGGCGAGAACGCGGCGAACACGCGGCGGGAGCCTATCCTTGCCCCCTCCCCATGACCGATTCAGTCGCTGACGTCGACGCCGGACTGCGCGCGGTCGGCTACCTGCCCGGCGAGTCCACCGCGCTGGTCTCTTTCCTCGCCGCGCGGCTCGGCAAGCCGGTGCTGGTCGAGGGACCGGCGGGAGTCGGCAAGACCGAGCTGGCCAAGGCGCTCGCCTCCTACCTGGGCCGCACGCTCGTGCGGCTGCAGTGCTACGAGGGGCTCGACGAGGCCAAGGCGCTGTACGAATGGAACTACCGCAAGCAGCTGCTGCGGATCCAGGCCGAGGCGGCGGGCACCGGCTGGGACGCCGTGCAGGACGACATCTTCGGCGAGGAGTTCCTGCTCGCGCGCCCGCTGCTGGCGGCGATCGCATCCGAGGAGCCGGTCGTGCTGCTGATCGACGAGATCGACAAGACCGACCAGGAGTTCGAGGCGATGCTGCTCGAGCTGCTGTCGGACTTCCAGATCTCGATCCCCGAGCTCGGCCGGATCGAGGCGCGCACCCATCCGGTGGTGCTGCTCACGTCGAACAACTCGCGCGAGCTGACCGAGGCGCTCAAGCGCCGCTGTCTGTACCTGTGGCTCGACTACCCGACGACCGAGCGCGAGCTCGAGATCGTGCGCATGCACACGCCCGAGCTCCCCGACGCGGTCGCGGCCAAGCTCGTCCAGGTGATCGCGCTGGTGCGCGAGCTCGACCTCAAGAAGCCGCCGTCGATCGCGGAGTCGATCGACTGGGCGCGCGCGCTGCTGCTGCTCGGAGCCGACGACATCGACGAGGACACCTTCCGCGCCACGATGAGCATCATCGTCAAACACCGCACCGACCTCGACGTGGTCGCCGAGCGGGTCGGCGTGCGGCTCGGCCTGGCGCCCCGGCCGGCGTGACGCTGCCCGCACGGATCGTCGGCTTCGCCGAGGCCCTGCGGGCCGAGGGGCTGGCGATCGGGACGTCCGAGCTGCTCGACGCGTTCGCCGCGCTCGAGGAGGTGCCGTGGACCGAGCGCGGCGCGTTCCGCGAGGCGCTCGCCGCCACGCTCGCGAAGTCGCAGGAGGACCGGCGCGTGTTCGAGCTGGTGTTCGAGCGCTTCTTCTTCCGCGCGGTCGAGGAGCAGGCGGTCGACCGCGAGGTGCGCGAGTCGGACGGGATCACCGGCGGCGAGCAGATCGACCTCGACAACCTGCGCGAGCAGGCGATGCAGGCGATCCGCGACGGCGACGAGAGCGCGATGCGCGACCTCGCGCGGCTGGCGATCGCCGCGCTCGGGCGCCGCGGCGAGGGCTCCGGCGTGCTCGGCGTCGACGTCCAGCGGATCCGCCGCGCGCTCGACCTGCGCAGCGATGGCCAGCCGCGCGAGGACGGCGGCGAGCCGCTCACGCGCGAGCAGATCCGCCGCTTCGAGCAGCAGTTGCGGCGGGAGCTCGAGCGCGCCCAGATCGAGCGCACGCAGGCGCTGCCGCCGGCGCGGCCGCTGAACGAGCTCGACCGGGCACTGCCGTCCGGGCCGCTGCAGGACCTGGCCGCCGTGCACCGGGTCGTGGCGCAGCTCAAGCGGCGGCTCGCGACCCAGGGCCACGAGACCCGCGGCAGGCGCACGCACGCGCAC
The DNA here is from genome assembly GCA_963835735.1 of uncultured Solirubrobacteraceae bacterium. Classification (GTDB taxonomy): domain Bacteria; phylum Actinomycetota; class Thermoleophilia; order Solirubrobacterales; family Solirubrobacteraceae; genus DASQMT01. Next base: position 417,277 of record CAWIGP010000007.1, on the reverse strand, counting down.
GTCGACGTGCGGCGCACGATGCGCGCGTCGCTGCAGACCGGCGGCGTCCCGGTCGTGCTCAAGTTCCGCCCGCAGCGCCCGCGCCGGCCCGAGCTCTACGTGCTGTGCGACGTGTCGACCAGCGTCACGAGCGCGTCGGTGTTCTTCCTGTCGGTGCTGCACGCGCTGCACGACTCGTTCCGCAAGATGCGCTCGTTCGTGTTCGTCGAACGGATCTCCGAGGTGACCGAGGTGTTCGAGCGCGAGCGCAACTTCAAGGCGGTGTCCGAGGCGATCTCGCGCGACGCCGGGGTCGCGGACGTGTCCGGCTACACCGACTACGGGCGCGTCTGGAGCGAGTTCCTCGCGCTGGTCGAGGACGACCTGCACCCGCGCGCGACGGTGATCGTGCTGGGCGACGCGCGCACGAACGGGCGCGACCCGCGCGCGGACGTGTTCGCTCATCTCGCCGCGCGCGCGGGGCGCACGTTCTGGCTCAACCCCGAGCCGCGGCTGTACTGGAACTACGGCGACTCCGTCGTGCGCGCGTACGCGCCGTTCTGTGAGCTCTACGAGTGCTGGACGACCCGCCAGCTGGAGGACTTCGTCAAGGCGCTGACGCGTCCGGCGCACGTGTGATGCTCCGGTTTCGGGTGGCGGGCATCGGGTACGTAAACGCGTCAGAGTACGAACCGACTTCGGGGGAAGGGGCGGAATGCGGGGCTGTCGGCTGACACGCGAGTTGCTGCCGTCCGGCGCAGTGCGGATCGCGCTGCGAGGGGAGCTGGACCTCGACCACGCGGAAATCTTCGACGAGGAGCTCCACCGCGTCGAAGGCAGCCGGCCGCCCTGCATCGTCCTCGATCTGCGCGAGCTGACGTTCATGGACTCGAGCGGGATCGGCCGGCTCCTCGCGGCCCGGCGGCGGGCTCGACAGGCCGGCACGCGGCTCGTGCTGGTGCGGGGCGGACGCGCGGTCCAGTACCTGCTCGCCGTGAGCGGGATGGAGGAGGCGTTCGAGATCGTCAGCGAGATCCCCGCGTCGCTCCAGTTCGTGTCGGAGCCGTCTGAGCGCCTACGCGGCGCGCCACTCGCGGTCCAGTAGCGCGTAGACGAGCTCGTCGGTCCACTCGCCCTTCACGAACTCGTTCTCGACCATGTGCGCCTCGCGCCGCATCCCGAGCCGCTCGAGGACCCGCGCGGAGGCGGTGTTGCGTCCGTCGAGCCGGCCGCAGATACGGTGCAGCCCGAGCTCTTCGAAGCCGAGCCGCAGCAGCGCGCCGGTCGCCTCGGTCGCGTAACCGCGGCCGCCGTGCCCGGGGTGGAAGATGTAGCCGACCTCGCCCTGGTGGTGCTGCTCGCTGCGCCAGAACAACGTCACGTCGCCCACGAGCTCGCCGGTGGCCCGCAGCACGACGGCGAGGTTGAGCCCGTCGCCCTCCTTCTCGATCGCGGTGCGTTCCTGCTTCTCGGCGAGCACGCCGCGCAGCTCGTCGCGGTCGCGCACGTCCCAGTACAGGAACCGGACCACGTCCGGATCGCCGTGGATCGCGACGAGCGCGTCCAGGTCCCCGGGCTCGAACGGGCGCAGGTGCAGCCGCTCGGTCGCGATCGGGTAGGCCGGGCGCAGCACCGCGCCGATGCTAGCCAGTAGCCTTTCGGGTCAGTGCAATCAGGGGGGCTGGGGAGATCGCCCGGCTGAGATAGGTCCGCCGCTGGACCTGACCCTTCGAACCTGTGGGGTAATGCCCGCGGAGGGAGCGATGCAGAGCCAGGCAGGCGTCGAGCTCGACGCCGTCGACAAGAGATACGGCGCGGTGGAGGCGCTGCGCGGCGTCTCGTTGCGGGTCGCCCCGGGGGAGATCGTGGCGCTCGTCGGGCCGAGCGGTTGCGGGAAGTCGACGCTGCTCGAGCTCGTCTGCGGGCTGCAGGCACCCGACGCCGGCAGCGTGCGCGCCGGCGCGGCGGCGCTGATGCCGCAGCGCGACGCGCTGCTGCCATGGCTGAGCGCGCTCGACAACGCGGGCCTCGCGCTGCGCGTCGCCGGGGTCACGCGGGCGCGGGCGCGCGAGCTCGCGCACGAGCACTTCGCGGCATTCGGCCTCGAGGGCTTCGAGCACGTGCGGCCGGCGGAGCTGTCGGGCGGCATGCGCCAGCGCGTGGCGTTCCTGCGCACGCTGCTCGCGGGCCGGCCGGTGCTCTGCCTCGACGAGCCGTTCGGTGCGCTCGACGCTCTGACCCGGCTGCAGATGCAGCGCTGGCTCGCCGGCGCGCTGGAGCGCGAGCCGCGCACGGTGCTGCTGGTCACGCACGACGTCGAGGAGGCCGTGCTGCTGGCCGACCGCGTCGTGCTGCTGTCGCCGCGGCCGGGGCGGGTGGTGGACGTTCTCGAGGTGCCGCCGGCGCGCCCACGCGGCCGCGACGACCGCGAGGTCGTCGCGTTGCGCGAGCACGCGCTGCGCGTGCTCGGCGCGGATGGCGCCGCCGCAGCTCCTGACGGCGCGCCAGTGCCGATGCCGGGTGGACGGCGGCATTGAGGGCGGGCGCCGCCGGGGCGGCGCCGCTCTGAGGGCGGCTCATGACAGCGGCGCACCAGGAAGGCGGACGCGCGACGGCGGCTCACCGCGAGGGTGGCCCATGACGGCGGCGCTCGTCGTGCTCGTACTCGTCGGCGGTTGGGAGCTGCTGGTGCGCGCCGGTGGCGTCGACCCGCTGATCCTGCCGCCGCCGTCCGATGTGGCCGAGGCGTTGTGGGAGGACCGCTCGCTGCTGGCGCCCGACCTCTGGACCACGACCTACGAGGTGGTGCTCGGTCTCGCCGCGGCGACGGCCGCCGGCGCCGCGCTCGGCGTCGCGATGCACCTCTCCCCCGCGCTGCGCCGCGCGCTGCGACCGCTCGTGATCGGCTCGCAGGCCGTACCGGTGCCGGTGATCGCCCCGCTCGTGATCCTCGTGCTGGGGTTCGGGCTCGCGCCGAAGGTGCTGCTCGTCGCGCTCGTCTGCTTCTTCCCGATCACGATCAACCTGTACGACGGCCTGCGCGGCGCCGACCCCGACGCGCGCCGGCTGCTGCGCTCGCTGCATGCGACGCGCTGGCAGTCGCTGCGGCTGGTCGAGGCGCCCGCCGCCCTCCCGAACGCGTTCACCGGACTGAAGATCGCCGCCGCAGTCGCGGTGATCGGAGCCGTGTTCGCGGAGTGGGCCGGCGCCGAGAGCGGCCTCGGGCGCGTGCTGATCACCGCCAACGGACAGCTCGAGACCGCGCGGGCGTTCGCCGCCACGCTCCTGCTATTCCTGCTTGCCATCGCGCTCTACGGCGCCTGCGCGCTGCTCGAGCGGCGGGTGGTCGACTGGGCGCCACGCACCGATCCCGGAGGACCATGACCCGCCGCCTGCTTGTGCCCGCCGACGCAGTCGGCTGGGTGCTCCCGTTCGCGCTCCTGCTCTCCGCCGCCCTGTTCGCCGCCTGCGGCGAGAAGGACGAGGGCGGCGCCACCGGCGCGACCGAGCCGCTGCGGGTGATGCTCGACTACTTCCCGAACGCCGACCACGCGGGGATCTACGCCGCGCGCGAGTCCGGCGCATACGCGAAGGCGGGCCTGGACGTGGAGATCACGCCGCCGCCGGATCCGTCCGCGCCGCTCAAGCTGCTGCTCGCCGGCAGGACCGACCTCGCGATCTCCTACGAGCCCGAGCTGCTGCTGGCGCGCGACAAGGGCGCCGCAGCTCGTCGCGGTCGGGGCGCTGGTGCAGAAGCCGCTGACGTCGCTGATGGCGGTCGGGAAGGCGAAGGTGCGCACGCCGCGCGACCTGCGCGGCAAGCGCGTCGGGACGTCGGGCATCCCGTACCAGTCCGCGTACCTGAAGACGATCCTGGAGACCGCAGGGGTCGATCCCGGCACGGTGAAGGAGACCAATGTCGGCTTCAACCTCGTGCCCGCGATGCTGTCGGGCAAGGTCGACGCGACGCTCGGAGCGTTCTGGAACTACGAGGGCGTCGACCTCGCGCGCCGCGGCAAGGACCCCGTGATCCAGCGGATGGAGAAGCTCGGCGTGCCGACGTACGCCGAGCTGGTGTTCGTCGCCCGGCGCCGCGACCTCGACCAGGACTTCGGCGCCAAGGTGCGGCGCTTCATGCAGGCGACGGCGCGCGGCCACGCAGCGCTCGCGCAGGACCCGCAGGCGGGGCTCGACGGTCTCCTCGCCGCCGATCGTGGCCTCGACCGCGACCTGCAGCAGGCCGCCGTCGAGGCGACGCTGCCCGTGTTCCTCCCGTCCGACGCAGAGCGGCCGTTCGGCTATCAGGACCCGGCCGAGTGGCAGGAGTACGCCGACTGGATGCTCGACGAAGGCCTGATCACGCGGCGGCAGATCGCCGAGCAGGTGCTGACCAACGAGTTCCTGGCCGGCGAGGGGCTCGATCCGCGGGACGCGCTCGAACAGGACTGACGGGCAGCAGGCCGCGCGACGCGGCGACGCGCAGGTACTCGCCCGCGAGCCCTTTCCACTCGCCGTACGGGGCGAAGAACTCGTGCACGCCGGGGACGTCGGCGCGCGCCCGCGGGTTGCCGGTCGTGACGCGGCCGACGAGCTTGAGGTAGCCGACGTCGCCGGCCGGGATGCGGTCGTAGCGGCCCTGGCCGTACGTGGCGAGCATCTCCAGCGTCCACGGCCCGATGCCGGGGATCGCGCGCAGCCGCCGCCAGCCGGGCATCGGGTCGTCGGCGAGCAGGTCGACGCGGCCGGCGGCCACCTCCGCCGCAGCCTTGCGCAGGGTCATGGCGCGCGCGGGCGCGAGGTCCATCGACGCGAGCCGCGCCGGCGCGGTGGCCGCGATGACGGCGGGCGTCGGCGCGTCACGCAGGTTCGTCTGCGGGCAGCGGGTACCGAGCGACGCGTTGATCCGCCGCTGGATCGCGATCGCCCGCTCGAACTCGATCAGCTGCTCGGTGATCGCGGCCGCCAGCGTCTCCCAGGGGATCGGCGCGCGCCGGATTCGGTGCTCCGGCACAGCGCGCACGGCCTTCCCGATCACCGGGTCGTCGCGGAACGCGTCGTAGAACGGGCGCAGATCCTCGTCGACGCCGGTCGCGAAGCGCAGCCGCCGGATGCCCCACATGGCGTCCGGCTCGGCTGTCGCCCGGGCGCCGAAGATCACCCGGTCGGTCGCGGGTTGGATGACGGCGACGTGGACGGGATTGCCGTTCTTGTGCAGGAGGCGCTGGAGGGAGGCGCCCCGGCGCCGCATCAAGCCGTCGGCGCTGCCGCCCGGCAGGCGGAACGGCCAGCGCGGGGTGACCTCGACGCGGAGCTCGGGCATGGCGTGGTTGATATCGGATGTGGCGGCGGCGTTCTCACGCGCATCGCGCTCGTTGCGCCGGCGAACGTCAACTGCGGGCATTGAGGGGAGCGGGACTAAGTCGGGATCGAGCACGCGTTGGGCCGATCCCGCTCCTCTCAATGCCGCAGTACGAGAGCGCCTGCGCAACGACCGCGCCGGCGCACCAAGCGCAACGCATCACTAGTCACGCCGCACGAGGTGCACGTCGACCAGGAACGAGTTCGAGCTGACGATCTCGCCGATCGCGCCCTTGCCGCCCTTCTTCCGCCGCCGTCCCGACACCCGCGCCCTGCGCCGCGCGACGACCGCCACAGTCGCGGCGCCGGCGACGAAGCCCGTGGCCGCCAGCGCGGCAGCGTGGACCGCGGGCACCTGCGCCGGGCGCGTGGGCTCGGGCACCGGCGCCGGCTCGGCCGGCACCGGGTAGCCGTCGACGACTTCGTACTCGTTGTCTGGTTCGCTGCTCACTCAGCCCGCAGCATGACGGGCCGGCTGGACGGCTTCAACGTGCCCGCTTCTCCGGCACCGTGCCGAACACGCGGTCCCAGTACGGCGCGCTGATCCCGAAGCCGCGCTCGTCGTCCTGGAAATGGTGCCGCATGTGGAGCTCGCGCAGCAGCCGCCCAACGCGGGTTCGGGGCTTGCGGTGGTGCACGTGGTAATGGAGCATGTCGTAGATCAGGTAGCCGGCCAGGAAGCCGCTGAGGAACGGCATGACCCAGTGCCCGCCGAGCACGAGCCAGAACAGCCCGGCGAAGAGGAGCGCGAGCGGGATCGACGCCGACGGGGGCATCACGAGCCGCATCGGATCGTTCGGATGGTCGTGGTGGACGCCGTGAATCATCCAGTGCAGCCGCGCGCCGATGCCCTTCTCGGGCTCGAAGTGGAAGACGACGCGATGCAGCCAGTACTCGGTAAGCGTCCAAACCGCGTAGCCGCCGAGCGCGAGGCCGGCCGAGTTCCAGAAGCCGGCGCGCCCGATGCCGAGCACGAATAACACGACGATCGCGGGCAGGTAGATGAGGACGGGAACCACCGGGTGGACGCGCGTGAAGCGATCCAGCCACGGCGACTTGAACATCGGTGGGGAGGCCTTCAAGAGCTCGGTGCGCCGCATGAGGGAACCCTAAAGCATCAACTGCCCAGGCTAGAAGGGGGTTAGCCAGACAATTCGCGCTCGTAGAGCCGGAAGCGGCGGACGATCCGCCCGCCCATCGCCTCCATCGCCTTGTTCATGTTCTTGTTGGTCTCGAGGATCCAGCCCATCTCGCCGGAGACCTGCGGCGTGCGGGTGGCGGCCTCGAAGTGGCGCTCGTAGAACTTCGCGGCGACACCGGTGTGCTGCCACTCGGGCTTGACGCCGAGCGCGAACACGCGCACGCGATCGATCTTGCGGCGGTACCAGAGGAACTTCGCCCAGCCGAGCGGCAGCAGACGTCCGCGCATGTGGATGAGCGCCTGGTTGTAGTCGGGCAGCGTCAGCGCCGCGCCGATGGTCTCGCCATCCTTCTCGGCCACGTAGGCCCAGTTCTCGTCGAGGAAGGGCTTGAGCTGGGTGGCGTAGTGACGCACCTCGTGATCCGTGAGCGGCACGAAGCCCCAGTTCTTCTCCCAGGCCGCGTTGTAGACCTCGATGAAGCGCGAGACCTCGGCCTGCAGGTCCTTCTTACGGAAGGGCCGCACGACGATGCCGTAGCGCGGCTCGACCTGGTCGGCCAGCTTCCAGATCACGGGGTTGACCTTGTCGCGCCCGGTGATGTGCAGCTCCCACATCAGCAGGTCCATCGCCTTGCCCATGCCGGCGCCGTCCATCAGCGCCGGGTAGTAGCGGTGCGTCCAGGGCGAGAGGATCAGCGGCGTCCGCTCGTGGCCCTCGAGCAGGACCCCGCACTCGTCGTTGGTGGTGAAGTCGGCCGGCCCGACCATCCGGTCGCAGCGCTGCCCGCGCAGCCACTGCTCTGCGCGGTCGAGCAGCGCCAGCGCCGCCTCCGGGTCCTCCTCGCACTCGAAGAACCCGAACCAGCCCCACCGGTTCTCCTGGAAGCGCTGGAAGTTGTCGTCGACCTGGGCAGTGATCCGGCCGACCGGCCGCCCGTCGCGCAACGCGAGGAAGTACTCGGCGCGCCCGTGCTCGAAGAACGGGTTCTTGCGCCGGTCGAGGAACTGCCGGCGCTCGAACAGCAGCGGCGCCACCCACTGCGGCTCGTCGCGATAGAGCCGGAACGGGAGCCGGATGAAGCGGCGGAGGTCGCCCGTAGAATGCACCGGCCGGATCTCGAGCGACCCCATGGAGGCGGGCAGGCTACATGCCTACGGCCATCGACGTGTTCAGCAAGGTGCGCGGCCACGAGCGCGCGGAGCAGCTCCGGGCCGCCCGTGAGGCGGACCTGCTGCCGTACTTCCGCACGCTCCAGTCTCCCGCCGCCCCGGTGGTCGAGATGGAGGGCGCCGAGCGCATCATGCTCGGCTCGAACAACTACCTCGGGCTGACGGCCGACCCGCGCGTGATGCAGGGCGCGCGCGACGCGCTCGAGCGCTACGGCACCGGCCTGACCGGCTCGCGCCTGCTCAACGGCACACTCGACCTGCACCTCGACCTGGAGCGCGAGATCGCGGAGTGGATGGGCACGGAGGAGGCGATCGTCTTCACGACCGGCCATCAGGCGAACGTCGGCACGCTCGGAACGATCCTCGCGCCCGGAGACACGGTGATCGCCGACTCGGCCGACCACGCGTCGATCCTCGACGGCTGCCTGCTCTCGCGCGCGAAGCTGCGCCCGTTCCGCCACAACCGGCTGGACAAGCTCGAGACGATGCTGGAGCGCGCCGCGGGCGACGGCGGCGGCGTGCTCGTGGTGGTCGACGGCGTGTTCTCGATGGAGGGCGACGTCGCGCCTCTGCCCCAGATCGTCGAGCTGTGCCGCAAGCACGGCGCGCGGCTGATGGTCGACGAGGCGCACGCGGCCGGCGTGCTGGGCGCGCGCGGCGCGGGCACGGCCGAGCTGCTCGGGGTCGAGGAGGGCGTCGACCTGCGGATGGGCACGTTCTCGAAGTCGCTCGCCTCCTGCGGCGGCTTCATCGCCGGCCCGCGCGAGGTGATCGACTTCCTGCGGATCCAGTCGCGCGCGTTCCTGTTCACGGCCGCCGGCGTGCCGGCCGCGGTGGGCGCCGCGCTCGCCGCCCTGCGGATCGTGCGCTCCGACGACGGGCCGCCGCTGTTCGCGCGCGTATTGGAGAACGCCGCGTACCTGAACCGCGGGCTGCACGAGCTCGGCTTCAAGGTCGTCGAGCCGCAGCCGCTGCCCGACGGCTCGACCGTCGTCACGCCGATCGTCCCGGTGGTGGTGGGCGACGACTGGAAGGCCGTGCTGCTATGGCGCGCGCTGTACGACTCGGGCGTGTTCGTCAACGTCGCGCTGCACCCCGCGGTGCCGCCTGCCGGGGCGCTGCTGCGCACCAGCGTGATGGCGACCCACGACCGCGCCACGCTCGACCGAGCGCTCGAGCGATTCGCCTCCGTCAAGGGGGCGTTCGAGACCGAACACGGAGCCCTCCCCCGGTAGCGGGGGGACGATCAAGAATCGCGCGCTGTTTGCGAATGATCCGATCGGATCATTGTTGAACTTTCGCGCCCGAGACGACTAGCCTGCGGAGCCGGTCGAGCGCTTCGGCGCTTCCGGGAAGCAAAGGACTCGGCATCACCGCCGGGGCATCCGTCAGGAGGAGACGGGTGGCGGTGAGGGTCGGCGCCTACGCGTCCCCGGCCGCAGACACACAAATCACGACCGAGCCCGCCAGGATGGCGGGCGCTGGGGAGGTTCAATGGACGCAACAGCGACGGCCCCTGCGCCGCAACACATGCGCGCACTCGCCCAGGCGAATCGTGTGCGCCTGGCACGGGCTGAGCTCAAGCGGCAGGTCGCGGAGGGAGAGACGACAGTCGGGGACATCGTGCTGGGGTGCCCGTGGGAGGCCGACAGCATGGCGATCGCCGACCTGCTGCTGAGTCAGCATCGCTGGGGCCGAACGCGCTGCAGGCGGTTCCTCGCCTCGATCCCCATGTCCGAGACGAAGACCGTGGGCTCGATGACCGATCGCCAACGCCGCGCGCTGGCCGCAAGCCTCCGGGGCGACGCCCAGCCCGCCGCGGTGGACTCGTTCGCGATGTCGGGCGTCGGCTGGGCCGCCAACTAGGCAGCCGGCACGGTAGGGGACCGTCGGCGGTCCGCCCGTCCTACGCGGACGGACCGCCGGCGGTAAAGCCGGGCCCGTTGGTCGCGATCTCGACGATATGGCCGTCGGGGTCGCGGATGTAGATCGAGCGGAACGCCCCGCGGTCGAACACGTCGGTGCACTCGACGCCCTGGCCGCGCAGGTAGTCCCGCCACGCCTCCTGCTCCTCCGCGCTGTCGACCACGAATGCGAAGTGGTGGGTCGAGCCGACCCCTACGACGCCGGTCGGCAGCTCGGGGTACTGCATGAACGAAACGAGCCTTCCCGGCCGGCCGTCCTGGGCGCCGAACCAGACGTGGCGCGACTGCGGATCGTCGTCGGACGGCCCGTCGTGCACGACGGCCAGGCCCATGAGGTCGCGGTAGAACGCGATCGTCTGCTCGGCGTCGCGGCAGATCGCTGTCACGTGATGCAGCCCGCGTAGCTGCATGCGCTTCTCCTCGGTGGCCATCGCTGGCAAGGAGCCTAGCTGCGGCGCCGGAGCGCGAGGAACGCCGCCGCGAACACGAGCGCCGCCGCGATCGGGATCGTCACCCAGGGCGCGCGGGCGAAGAACAGCACGCCGGCGACGAGCACGGCGGGGAGCGCCGCGAGCAGGAACGCGTGCGACGCGTACCCGGAGAAGTGCTCGCGCAGCGCGGTGTCGAGGCCGGCCAGCGACGCCAGCGCCATCCCGCAGACGAGCATCACGCCGCCGCCGTCGTCGTCGATGCGGAACAGCCCCCACACGACCAGGACGAGCCCGATCAGCACGCACAGCTCGACCAGCGGGAACGGATGCCAGGGTGCGCGCGGGCGGGCGTCAGCGCGCCTGGCCGGTGCGGGCGCCGGCGGCGCCGGTGCGGGCGCCGCGTCGCCGCGCTTGCGGCTGCGCCGGCCCATCAGGCTGTCACCGCGGTAACGGGCAACCGGAGGAGATCTTCACGCGCCACCACCCCATCAGCATGCCGATCAGGCCGAGGCGAGGGCGCACCCGCCAGACCGTGCAGCCAGGCTCGCCGAGCTCCGCGCTCGTGACCGTCGCCCAGCGATAACGCTCAGGCGCGCGCCGCATCTCCTCCAGCAGCGCCGGCGCCCGGTGCTCTCGCAGTGTCGCGACGCGATCGGCGAGCTCGTCGCGGATGCGCTCGAGCTGCCCGAGCTCGAGCAGCCGCGGCCCCGCCTGCGCCGATGCGGAACGGCCGGGGCGCGCCGGCTCGCGCCGCGGGAAGACCTCGGCCAGCGTGCGCGCGAGCTCCTGCTCGAGCCGGCCGATCTGGTGGCAGAGATCGCGCCGGGCGGCACGCTCGTCGATGACGGCCGGGCTCAGAACGGGCATCGGGATCTCCCTCCTGGCGGGAATCTACCAGCGGCTCGACATACTTGTCCCGGTGCCTCGCAACGACCCCACGGACACGGGCGGGCTGTTCATCGGACGCCGCCCGGGCACGGCGCCCGTCCGCTACCGCAAGCCGCCCGAGCGCGGCAGCGCCCGGCGGCGCCGGCTCGACGCGCTGCTCGCGCTCGCGGTGCTGGTCGTCGAGGCGCTCGTCGTGCTGAGCGCCTGGGGCCCGCAGCCGATCGGCTGGATGTGGGTCGGCTCGCAACTCGACTACGCCACCGGCAGCGTGTTCCTCGGCATCGTCGTGGCGTTCTTCGGGCTGATCGGATCGCTGATCGTGACGCTGATGGTCGCGACCCGGCTCGACCACGTCTGGCGCCTGCTGAGGCGCGCCGCGGGCCACGACCAGCGCGAGGGCGCGCTCGGCCGCATCTTCGTCGTCACCGCGATCGTCGCGGCGACCGGCTTCACCGTGTGGTTCCTGCTGCTCGAGGGCCCGGGGTCTTCGATCGCGCCGCGCTGATGGCCGGCTTCCGCGACTACTACCGTCAGTTCGAGGAGATGGCTCCGGAGGAGATCTCCGAGGAGCTGCTCGCGCAGCGTGACGAGCGCCGGCGCCGCGCGCTGAGCCGGATCGAGCCGCTCGACCTGTCCGGCACCGGCTGGCACGAGCCGCCGCACCCGGACGCGGTGAACGCGGCGACGTTCGCGCTGCGGCGGGCGCTCAACGCGTATCCCGACCCGTCCGCCGGCGCCCTACGCGCCGCACTGGCCGAGCGCCACGGCGTCGCGGTCGAGCAGATCGCGGTCGGTCACGGGGCGGGAGAGCTGCTGCGCGCCGCGTGCGCGGTGCTGCTCGGCGACGGCGGCGAGGCGCTCGTCGCCTGGCCGGGCTGGCAGCCACTGCCGGGGCTCGTCGAGGCGGGCGGCGGCCGCGCCGTGCCGATGCCCGCGACGCCGGGGACGCTTCTCTCCGGCATCGGCGCCGAGACCCGCGTGGTGCTGCTGACGAGCCCGTCCGATCCCACCGGCTTGCTGCTCTCACGCGGCGCGGTGCGGCACCTGTGCACGAGCCTCCCCGGCGGCGTGACCGTGGTCGTCGACGAGGCGCTCGCCGAGTTCGCGCCCGACGGCGGGGATGCCGCGCCGCTCGTCGCCGAGCTGGCGAACCTCGTCGTCGTGCGCTCCTTCTCGAAGGCGCACGCGATGGCCGGGCTGCGCGCCGGCGCCGCGCTCGGCCCACCGGAGCTGGTCGCACGGCTCGCGCCGAGCGGCGGGATCGGCGCGCCGGCGCAGGCGGCCGCGACGTGGGCGGCGTCCGACGCGGGCGCCGCGCTCGCGGCCCGCCGCCGCGCCGTGGCGGGGGCGCTGCACGAGCGGCTGGCGCGCGCGCTGGCCGGCTCGCCGTTCTCCGCCGCGCCCGGCGCCATGCCGTTCGCGTGGCTGTCGTCGAGCGAGGAGGACGGCCCGGCGATCGCCGCCCGCCTGGCCGCCGCGCAGGTGTTCGTCGCTCCCGGCCGGCTGTGGGGCGACGAGCGCCACGTGCGCGCCGCGCTCCGTGGCCCGGCGGCAGTCGACCGGCTCGCGTCCGCGCTGCTGCCCGGCCGTGCCTAGGCGGCGAGCTCTTCGTCGCGCCCGGTGACCGCGCGCACGAGCACGCCCGCGGATGCGTCCACGGGCCGCAGCGTCGCCGCGCTCATCGCGACGCGCCGCGCCGCGTGCCGGTAGCGGGAATCGCCGAGCACCCGCTCGACCGCCTCGCCGAGGCGCGCGAACAGACGCGGCGCGTCCTCGGCCAGCCGCGCCAGGCTGCCGGGCTCGGGCAGCGCGATGCCGGCGCCCAGCTGCGCCACCCGGCGCGCGTTGAAAGGCTGATCGGCGAACAGCGGCGCGACGACGAGCGGGACCCCGGCGCAGATGGCGCCGTGGACGCTGCCGTAGCCGCCGTGGACGACCGCCACCGCCGCGCGCGCCACTATGTCGGCCTGCGGCACCCACCGCTCGACTCGCACGTTGGCGGGCTGCGGTCCGAGCTCGAGCGGCTCGCGGTCGTTCCCGATCGTCACCAGCACCCGCACAGGCAGCTCGGCGAGCTGCTCCAGCGCGACCCGATAGACGCGGGGGAAGATGAAGTCCATCCCGCCGGCGACCGAGCCGAAGCTCAGGTACACCAGCGGGTCCTGGTTGCCCGGCCACCAGTCCGGCAGCCGGCCGGGCGTGGTCCGAGCATCACGGAAACGATGCACCTGCGGCAGCCCCGCGGGGCCGTCGAGCGCGGGCGGATTGAGGCTGAGGAACGGCGAGTCGCGGATCTCGGCGGCCGGCAGGTCGGGCGCGCCTGCGATCGCGATGTCGCACAACAGCCCCTCGGTCGACGCGAGGCCCGGCCCGATGCGCACGTGCGGGATCCCGTGGTGCTCGGCGGCGAGCACGGCGCCGAACTCGTAGCTCTCGCGCACGATCACGTCCGGCCGCCGGTCCTTGATCGCCGCCAGGATCCCGGGCAGCGCCGCGCGCTTCTTGTGATCGGCGAAGATCCGCCCGATCACGATCTCGTTCGCCTCGTCCGGCGCGGCCGCCAGCGCCTCGGCGAACAGCGGCCCGACGACCTCGTCCGACGGCTCGTCCAACGCGCGCAGCGGTAGCCCGGCCTGCTCGACGATTGCCGTCCGCGAGCGCGGAACCGCGACCAGGATCTCGTGCCCGGCGCGCTGCCACGCGCGCGCGAACGGGACGAGCGGGAGCACGTGCCCGGCGTGACCGGTGGTCGTCACCAGGATCCGGAGCGGCCGCATGCGGCAAGGACGAGCCGGCGCCCGCCCGCATTCCCGCTACAGTCCGGTGCGTGGGCACGTTGCACAACTTCCTCTAGTCGCCGTCAGCTCCCGCTGACCCCGCCGCGCCACCGGCGCGGCCCGACGCCGAGGAACCGAAATGTCCCGCCGTACCCCTCGAGACGCGCGTCGCCGCGCGCTCGGCCAGAACTTCCTCCATGATCGCGACGTCGTCGCCGACGTCATCGGCACGCTGCATCCGCCGCCGCGCGCGCTCGTGCTCGACCTCGGCGCGGGCGCCGGCGCCCTGACCGCGGCTGCCGCCGCGCGCGGCGCGCGCGTCGTCGCGGTCGAGCTCGATCCCGCGTGGGTCGAGCTGCTCGGCTCGCGCGCCCGCGGCTGGGGCGACGTCGACGTGGTCGCCGGCGACGCGCTCGCGGTGCCGTGGCCCGCCGAGCCGTTCTACGTCGTCTCGGCCGCCCCGTACGGGATCGGCACGCGGTTGGTCCGGCGGCTGCTGGCCGAGGCGCACGGCCTCGTCCGCGCCACGCTGGTGCTCCAGCGCGAGACCGCGCGGCGGCTTGCCGGCCGGCCCAGCTGCGGGCGCTTCGCCGCGACATGGGCGCCGTGGTACGAGCTGCGCGCCGGGCGGACGATCCAGCCGCGCGCGTTCCGGCCGGTCCCGGCGATCGCGTCGGCGGTGCTCACGCTCGCCCCGCGCGGCGCGCCGCTGCTCTCACCGGCCGCGTTCGGCGAGTACGACGCGTTCCTCGGCGCCGTCTTCGACGCGCGCGGCAGGACTGTCGCCGACCGGCTGGCGCGACGCTGCGGCCGGCGCCGGGCGCAGCGTGTCGTCGCGGCCGCGGACGTGCCCGCCGGCGCGACGCCGTCGCGCGTCGGGCCGGAGCAATACGCGCGGCTGTTCGCCGCCTACCGCGGCTCGACCTCGAACACGCGCGCGCGAGCGGGCGATCGCGGGCAGATGCCGCCTAGCCACTTGAAGCCACCGCGCCCCACGAGCGGGCGATCGCGGCAGATGCCGCCTAGCGCTTCACCTTGAAGGCGCCGCGCATGAACGGGTGGACGCGGCAGAAGTAGGTGTACGTGCCCGCCTTGAGATTCCGCGGGGTCGTCCAGCTGTCCCGGTTCGCGGCCGCCGTGAAGCCCCGCGGGCCGAAGCCGAGCTCGCCGGAGTCGAAGTCGACCTTGCCGTTCGCCAGCGGGTACGCAATCCCGGTGGACCGGTTGCAGGGCGCCTTGCAGGCGGTGATCGTGTGGTAGATCGTCCGCTTCGCGTCGCGGTTGACGAAGCGCAGCCCGCGGCCGCGGCGAACCTCGGCCGGGCGCCCGCGCCGGCCGGTCATGTTCAGGTCGCCCTGTCCGTAGATGAAGCCCTGGATCGCGACCGTGCCGCTTCCCGCGATCGGGCGCGACAGCATCCTGCGCGGGTCGGGCAGGCCGAAGAACGCGCCGCCGTGGCCATTGTTCTCCGGCAGGTGGCCGTGCGTGACAGCGCCCTCGACGTCGACGTCGGTGGTGAACGGGTCGGCCCCCGTCCCGCCGGGGTCGAACATCGCCGGCATGATCGCCATCGACTCGTACCACGACGCCCTGCGCGTGTCGTAGGTGCCCGACACGCGGACGACGTCGCCCTTGCGCAGCTGCACGCGCCAGTCCGGCGGCGTGGCGGTCATCGAGACGTCCCACGAGACGGCGCCTGCGGGTTCGTAGTAGACGGCCTTGGAGCGGAACAGCCGCGTGGTACGGCCGTCGCGGGTCAGCGTCATGTCGGTCCACAGCCCGCCGGGATGGAGATGGCCGGCCGTACCGACGAGCGCGCCGTCCTCCGGCACGGTCCAGCCGCGGCGGGGCGCGCCGGGCACCTCGTCCGGGTAGGTCAGCCGCCCGTCCCTGCCGCCCTTCCCCCGCTTCGCGTCGAACACCGGGTAGGCGGAGAGCCCCATGACGTCGAGCCAGACCGTCTCGACCTCGTTCATCCCGGCCGCGGCCGGATCGGTGTCCGGGACGAAGTCGAGGTCGTACGTGACATAGACCTGCTCGGGCGTCGGCGTCAGGTTGTGGATCATGTGGTTCATGTGCCATCGGTCCGTCGTCCGGTAGCGCCAACCGAAGCCCGGCGGCGCCGTGAAGCGCGTCTTCTCCTCGCCGGCCGCGAACAGCGGAGCGAGGTTCTTCAGCCAGACGCCATGGTGCAGGTGGATGACGTCGACGCGCGGGACGCTGCCGTCGGCGCGCACGAGGTTGGGACGGAAGCCGGTGATCCAGCCGTCGACCGGCGGCTTGAAGGTGTTCTCCTCCAGCGCGATCGTGTTCTGGCCGGGGTTGATCGTGATCGGGCCGTACTCGAAATGCAGCGTCTCCGCGGATGCGGGCGCCGCAAGGGCGAGTACGGCGAGCAGAGCGCCGAGCGTGACAGAAACACGAATCTTCATGACCCCGCGTCAATGGTAGGCATCGCGGACGCTGCCGTCCACATTGCTTCGTGGACGTACACGTCCTCTACCCCGGGAGCCTGGATCGCGACGAGGATCAGTGCGCGCGTGTCGCGGCGCGGCGCGCGGTCGGGCAGCGGCGGCTCGAACAGCACCGCCACCGGGCCGCGCTCGTCGCCGAGCGTGAGCCGCCCGCGGTCGTCCGGCGCGAGCTCGAGCGCGCCGACGCGGTCGGCATCCGCCGCGTACACAGGCACGCCGGTCTCGAGCGTGGCGAGCGCGAGCGCGTCCTCCGGTACCCCGCGCGTCGTGAAGCCGCCGTGCATGAGCCGGTCGAGCACGAGCGCCTCCAGCGGCGTCCGCGTCACGTCGGGATCGATGCCGAGATGGCGGTAGAGCACGCGGTACGCCCACGGCACCGGCTTCGACCGCAGCGCCACGGCCTGCGGGCCACGCAGCCGGTCGGCGATCAGCCGCAGGCGGTCGCGCAGCTCGGGCGGCGTCCGGCCCGGCCGTGCGCCGACGCGTGCCGTCCAGACGCGCAGGCCGGGGTGCTCGTCCCCGACGAGCGAGTCGACGGCGGCGGCGACGAGGACCGGGTCTTCGCTCATGACACCGCAGCGCCAAGCGTCGGCAGCCGCCGGCCCGCCGCCAGCGCACGGGCGGCGTCCTCCAGCGCGTCCTCGTCGAGGAAGCCCAGTTCGCTGCCGGCCACCCGGCCGTCGCGGTCCGCGAACGTGACCAGTGGGCAGACGACGCCGAGGCCGTAGAGATTCGCGACCGCGCCATCGTGGTCGTAGCCGACCGGCAGGCGCCAGCCGCGCTCGCGGATCAGCCGGCGCAGCCGCTCGCGGTCCTCGCGCACGGCGACGGCGGCGAACTGCACCCCCGGCACGCGCGCCGCGACGCGGTCGAGCACGTCGACCTGGCGTGCGCATTCGCCCGACCGCGTGACGACGAACGCCAGCACGACCGGACCACGCTCGGTCAGCTCGCACACGTTGAGGACGTCCGGCCCGCGCACCGTGCATGCGGGCGGCTCGCCCTCCGGTCCGCTGCCGGGGCCGGGGAAGACGTTGGCGTCGCCGCCCTTCGCGCTCGCGGCCAGCGGCGTCGCGAACGGCGGCAGCTCGGCGCCCCGTTCCAGGCCGGCAGGCCCGACCCCCTCGGTGCGGAACGAGTTGATCGTGATGTAGGCGAGCACGACCACCGCGACCACGCCGACCAGCCAGCCGCCCTTCACGCCGCGACGGGCCGATCGGCGACGCCGGCCCGGCGGGCGCCGCGGGCGCGCGCGGCCCGCCTCCGCTCGGCGAGCACGAGCACCGCGGGCAGCACGGCGAGCACGCCGAGCAGCGACACCGACAGGTCGACCACGGTCACGATCCCCAGCTCCTGCAGCATGCGCACGTCCGAGAACGCGAGCACCGCAAAGCCGGCGATCGCGGTGGCGCCCGACGCCAGCACGGCCGCGCCCGTCGAGCGGTAGGTGCGCCGCAGGGCGTCGCCGACCCCATGGCCGGCGGCGCGCTCCTCGCGGAAGCGCGCCTCGAGCAGCACCGCGAACTCCGTCGAGATCGCGATCACCAGCGCGCCGAGCGTGGCCGACATCGGGTTGAGCGGGATCCGCAGCGCGAACAGCACCGCCGCCGACCACCCGGTCGCGAGCGCGATCGGGACGAGCGGGACCCACGCGCGCTCCGCGCGCCGGTGCACGGCGAGCAGGACGAGACCGACCGCGAGCAGTCCGGCCAGCAGCGTGAGCAGCCGCCGCAGCGGCGACGACAGCGCCGCGTTGGCCTCGGCGGCGAGCACCGGCAGGCCCGCGACGCGCGCGCTCACCCCGTCAGGCGGGTCGAGCGCGGCGCGCATCCGCTCGATCACCGCGTGCTGCTCGTCGAGCGGCATCAGCCGGATCCCGAACGCGAGGTTCGCCGTCCGCCGGTCGCGCGTGATCACCGCCTGCGAGAAGTACGGCGGCACTGCGTCCAGCAGCGCGTTGATCTTCGTACGGTCGGACGCCGCGTCGCCGCCCTGGAACAGATCGGGCAGCGACAGCGCCGGGCACAGCGCGGCCTTGCCGCAGCCGTTGTCCGCGCTGTAGCGGGCATCCTTCAGGACGCGCTGCTGGAAGTCGCTCATCCAGGCGACGACCTTCGGGTCGGTCAAGTCGCGGCCCTCGACCACGACGTCGACCTCGCCCGCGACGCCGGTCGTGCGCTGGAGCGTCTCGAGGTCGCGCACCGCCGGCAGGTCCTGAGGCACGAGCGCCTGCAGGTCCGAGCGCACCTCGGTCTGCGTATCGACCGCCCAGCCGATCGCGGCGACCGCCAGGCCGACGGCGACGACTCGTGCGGGATGAGCCAGCGCGGCCCGTAGCACCCCGGCGGCGGGCCGCGCAAGCGGACGGGCGGGCGCGGCTTGCGACGCGCCGCCGCGGGTGAACGGCCGCGCGACCGGGCCGAGCAGCTCGCCCGCGCCGCGCACCGCGCGGTCGACGCGCCCACCGCCGCGGCGCGCACCCAGCGTCACCAGCGCCGCGGTCCCGCCGGTCAGCGTCACCGCGAACGCGACGCCGACGCCGACCACCAGCAGGACGCCGAACCCGCGCACCATCGGCACCGGCGAGAGCAGCAGCACGAGGAAGCCCGCCGCGGTCGCAAGCGCGGCGGTGGCGATCGCCGGCACGCCGGAGCGCGCGGCGCGGCGCGCGCCGTCCGCCGTCGGCGGGTCGGGGATCCGGGCCTGGTACTGGATCGCGTAGTCGACCGCGAGCCCGAGCAGCACGGGAAGCACCGCGATCGACGCCATCGTGAGCGGCGCGCCGACGAGCGCCATCAGGCCGAAAGTGAGCGCGACCGCGGCGAGCGCGACGACCAGCGGCACGAGCCGCAGCCGGCGACGGAACACGAGCGCCAGCACGCCGGCCATGACCACGACAGCGATCAGCAGCAGCCGCGCGAGCGAGCCGGCGAGCGCGTCGGACAGGTCCTCGGCCAGCACCGGCACGCCGGTGACCGTGTAGCCGCCGGCGTTGCGCAGCGCGAACTCCGGCATCCGCACGGCCGCGCGCACGAGCTCGGTCGCGCGCTCGCGCTGCGCGTCGGACAGGCCTGGCTTGAGCCGCACCTGGATCGCCGCCGAGTCGTCGGACGGGAACAGGTAGGCGAAGCGCGCCTTCGGTGCCGCCGGCCCGCGGCTCGGGTCGAACACGAGCGTCGCGACGAAGTCGGGGTCGTCGAGGCGCGGCGTCTTGTCGACGCCGAGCCCGTACTTCAGGTTCAGCTGCAGCAGGTCGCGCACGAACTGCGCGTAGACCAGCTGCTCGGCGGAGCGCGCGAGCTTCTCCTGCTCCGCCCTCGGCTTGCCCTGCCGCCTGGCCAGGGCGCGCGCGGCCCCCGCGGCCCGCCTCGCCTCGGCGCCCTTGGCGTCGAGCTGGGCCCTGAGTTGGTCCTGGATCTCGCCGACGGCGGAGTTGATGAACGTGCCCGGCCCGTACACGACCTGCACGGGCCTGGTCTCGGCCAGCTCCGCACACGGGCCGCGCGCGCCGCCGGGCGCCTCCTCCCCGTCCGGCTTGTTGCCCGACAGGCAGCCTTCGAGGCCGAGCAGCCGGCCGAGGTTCTCGGTGAGGACGAGCTGCTGCAGCGGACCGCGGACGAGCACGAGGATCGCGTGGTCGCCGAACCGCTCGCGGTAGCGCTCGGTCGCCTGGTAGCTGTCCGACGAGCGCCCGGCGAGCGTGCTGGTGGCCGCGCTCGGATGCAGGCCGAGCGCCAGCGCCGCCGCGCCGGCGCATAGCAGCGCCAGCACGGCGAGCACGGTGCGCGGACGGCGCGCCGCCGCGCCCACCAGCCGTTCGAATCCGCTCGCATTCATGTCAATCCGGCTTCACGTGCGGGTACTGCGTCTGCTCGCCGCCGAAGTTGAACTTCGGCTGCTGCCTGCAGGGCGGCGCCGTGCCCGGAGTGCCCTGCCCGCTCGGGAACGCGAACCGGGCGATGTCCGCGATCAGCGAGTCCGGCAACGAGAACAGCCCGTCGACGACACCGGCGTCCGGTGTCGCCGGCGGCACCGGCACCGGCTCCGAGAGGGGCGGCAGCGTCGGCGGGTCCACGGGCGTCGGGACGTTGGAGAGCGTGGGGATCGGCCCGCCGTTGCATTGGCGCGTCTCGTACGACGGGAGGCCGGTCCGGAGCTGGTCGAAGGTGCCTGGCAGCGTGTACGGGTTGGGGCGGTTGGTCGGCAGCCGCTTGGGATAGACGGCGAGGCTCTCCGGGTTGAGCGGGTTCTGCGTGCGCAGGTAGTGCAGCGGCCCGGCGTTCGACACCGTTGTCGCCTGCGTCGCCGCGACCGTATTGGCGAAGAACGCCGTCAGTTCGCGCTTGTAGAGCCCGACGAAGTCGAGCACCGGGTTGAGCTGCCGCAGGGCCGAGTCGAGCTGGCCGAGCAGCGGCGGCAGGTCCTCGAGCACGCGCTCCGCGGCGGGGAACCCGCGCACGGACGCGTCGATCAGCGGGCCGAGGCCGCGGAAGAACGCCTCCAGATCCGGCGCCAGCGCCGACAGCTCCTCCAGCGTCGGCGACAGTTCGCGCGCAGCCGGGCGCAGCTGAGTGACGAGCGGATCGGTTTCGCGCGCGAACTGGGTCAGCCGCGTGATCGTCTCGCGCGACTCGCGCTCGAACGTCGGCAGCGCGATGAACGTCTCCTGCAGCTCGCGGTCGCGCTGCGCGGTCGTCTGGAACACGCGGTTGGAGTTCTCGATCAGTTCGCCCAGCTGGCCGTCGCGCTCGGTCAGCGCCTCGAACACGACGCCGGTGTTGGAGATCAAGCGCTCGACGGCCGGCTCCTGACGGTTGAGGATGTCGACCAGCTCGGCGGCGTCCTCGGCGAACGGACCGAGGTTGCCGAGCGCGTCGTTGAGGTCGCGGCCGTGCCCTCCGATCGCCTCGGCCTGCGTCTGCATCCATTCCTGGAAGGCCACGCGCGTCTCCGGGTCGAACGTGCGCAGGATCTCGTCGAGCTCGACGGTCTCGGACACGTCGCCCTCGGCCAGGCTTCCGCCCTCCGGGATCCCGGGCGCCTGCCGCGTGCCGGGCGTCAACTCGACGTAGGTCTCGCCGAGCAGCGTCTTCTGGCGCAGGATCGCCCTGGCGTCCGACGGCAGCGGGGCGTACTTGGCGTCGAGCTCGATCGTCACCACGGAGCGGCCGGTCTCGTTGTCGGCCTCGATCACCTTGACCTTGCCGACCGGGACGCCCGAGATCCGCACGTCGGCCTCTGTGGAGAGCTGCGACGCCTCGGCGAACGACGCGTCGACCCGGTAGCCCTTCGGCTTGAGCGGCACCGGTCCGCCGAACGCGAGCCACAGGAACAGCAGCAGGGCGAAGCAGGAGAGCGCGAAGCCCACCATGAGCGCGATCCGCCCGAAGCTGGGAGCGGCCTTCTGCATCAGCCCCCCTCTCCGAATGGCTGCGCGGTCTGCGGGCACACCTCGAGCCGGTTCGGCGCCTCGAGCAGCTGCACGAGCGTGCCGAGCTGCGGGTTGCCGAGCACGACGTTCTCGAGCAGCTGCAGGCTCTGGCAGCCGATCACGACCACGCCGCGCCGGATGAGGCCCTGCGCGTCCTGGTTGGAGAAGATCGCCGGGCCGAGGTGGTTGAGCCACGAGGCCCAGAACAGGAAGCCCTCCTGCGTCGCGCCGGGCGGGTTGTAGGCCAGCGTGTCGAGCAGCCGGTTGACGACCCGGAACGTGGTGCTCAGGTCGGGCTGCACCGCCGACAGGTCGCGCAGCGCCGGGCGCAGCTCCGTCACCGCCGGGCGCGAGGCGCGCACGAACGGGCGGATCTCGTCGCGGATCACCGGCGTCGTCTCGATCAGGAACGGGCGCGTCTCCACCAGCGCCGGGCCGAGCGCCCGCGCACCGGGACGGAGCGCCTCCAGCGTCGGGCCGAGCTCGTCCGCGAGCGTCGTCGTCTTGCCCAGCGCGCTGTTCGTCGCGGCCAGCGTCGACGGCAGCTCCTCGAGCGTCGCGCGCAGGTTCGCGTCCTGATCGGCCAGCGCGGCGAACACGGCGTTGGAGCTGTCGACGAACTGCGCCAGCTGATCGTCCTTGCTGCCGAGCTCGTCGACGACCAGCGAGAAGCTGTGGATGGCCCGCTTGATGTTCTCGCGCCGCTTCGCGAGCCGGCCGGCGATCCTGCGCGTGTCGCGCGCCGTCGGCTCGAAGCGGCGGATCGTGTTCGCCAGCGCGCGGCCGTTGCCGCCGAGCGCGTCGCCCCCGTCGGACAACAGCAGCTGCAGGTACGTGCGCGTGTCGGCGTCGAGCGACGCGAGGATCTCGTCCAGGTTGACGTCCGGCAGCGTCTGGCCGATCGGGATCCGCTGCCCCTCCTCGAGCTCGCCGGCGTCGGGCGTGCCGGGAGTGAGCTCGGCGACCATGTCCTTCAGGCCGGTCTTCGGACGCAGCAGCACGGACGCGTCGTTGTAGACCGGGACCGAGTCCTCCTTGAGCTTGAGCGTGACGATCGCCCTGCCCTGCTCGAGCCGCACCTGCGAGATCTCGCCGACCTCGACGCCGGCCACGTTGACCGTCTGGCCCTGCCCCGGGGTGACCGCCTGGGCGCTGGACAGCTCGGCCTCCACCTCGGTGAAGTCCTGCCCGAGCACCGGCACCCAGCCGGGAAGCGCGAGCCGCTGGTTGGCGAGGATCACCGAAGCCACGGCGAGCGCGACGACCACGAGCCCGAGGATCGCCAGGAAGTCGACGAGGTGCTTGCGGATCGCCCTCACCGCACGCCCTCCCGCGTGCCGAACGGCCGGATCCGGGTACGCAGCTGCTCGAGCTGGTCGGCGCGCACCGATGTGGTCGCGCGCTGACCGACGATCGGCGGCGTCCTGGCGGCCGCCGGGCCGTTGAGGTCGGGCAGCCGCTGGCGGAAACACGGCCGGTTGTTGACGTACGCCGGCACTCGGCCCGGGAAGGCCGGGCGGTTGCCGAGCGGCGGCGTCGGCAGGTCGCCGAACTGCGGCGCGGCGCCCTTGTCGCCCGGTCCGAGCGAGATCGACTGCGAGCCGCCGCCGGTATGGAAGCGCACGTAACCGCCGTTGCCGTCGAAGTTCTGGCCCTCGCCGGCGAGGCCGATCAGCGCGTAGAAGAAGTCCTTGTAGTTCTCCCGCCCGGTCTGGAACTCGTCGCGGATCACGACGTCGCCGGTCGGCAGCAGCACGTCGCGTGCGCACTTGGAGGTGAGGTCGGTCTGCGGCAGCAGCTGGATCGCGCCGGCGGTCAGCGCCGCGAGGTAACGCGACGTCGGGACGAGGTCGCTCGCCAGCCCCTGCAGCTCGGCTTCGCTCATCAGCGCGCGCATCTGGTCGACCCAGGGGAACGCCGCGTCGATCGTCGCCGCCGTCTCGCGCACGCCGGGCAGGATCTCGCGCGCGAATGCGCGCGTCGGCGGGAACGCCTCGTTGAGCGAGGTGAAAGCGGCGTTCGCGGTCTCGAGCGTGGGCGCGAGCTCGCGGATCGACGCGCTGAGGTTCCCCTGCTCCGAGGCCAGCGCGGCCATCGTCACGTTGAAGTTCGTGATCAGGTCCTTCAGCTGGGCCTCGTTGCGCACCAGCCCGGCCGCCGTCCGGC
Organism: uncultured Solirubrobacteraceae bacterium; assembly: GCA_963835735.1. Lineage (GTDB taxonomy): Bacteria > Actinomycetota > Thermoleophilia > Solirubrobacterales > Solirubrobacteraceae > DASQMT01. The sequence continues at coordinate 393,537 of CAWIGP010000007.1, read as the reverse complement.
CGGCGCCTTCGATCAGCCGCGCGAGGTCGCGCTCGGGCTCGGTGCCGAGCAACGCCTCGTTGACCTGCGACTGCGCCCGCGCCGCCGGCCCGGCGTCGTCGTAGGCATCGTTCCAGGACTCCGCCGCGGTCTCGCCGCGCGCGGACGGGTCCGCGTCGCGATCGTCGGCCGGGCTCGGTTGCGAGTTCAGCCCGCGCCCCAGGCCCTCCAGCACATCGCGCAGGTCCTGCCGCGTGTCGGACTGGAGCGATGACAGCACCTGGTCGAGCTGCACCGGCGTCGATGTCTGCGTGACCGCGATCGTGCCGCCGTCGTCGAGCTCGGGCGAGCCCGGCGTCCCGGGCGTCAGGTCGACGAAGAAGTTGCCCTCGAGGAAGATGCGCGGGCGGATCTTCAGCGTCGCGTCCTCGTGCAGCGGCCGGCCGCTCTCCTTGATCGCCATGGTGACGACCGCGTTGTTGCTGTCCTGCTGACCCTCGACCTTCTTGACCTTGCCGACCTCGACGCCCGCGATCCGGACCGGCGAGTCGGGTCGCAGGCCGTTCGCGGACTGGACGACGGCCTTGACCTCGTAGCCGCGCGTGAACGGGATGTCCTTGGTGAACCCGAGGTACGTGAGGATCACGATCACGACGATCGCGATCAGGCCGATGGCGAAGGGAGACCGGCCGTCGCGGCGGCGCGTGCGGGCCATCAGGGCCGGCCCTCCGTGGTGGCCTGCTGGGTGCCCGGCACGTTGGACGTGACCGTGCGGCCCCTGATGTACGTCTCGTTGCCCGCCTCGCACTCCTTCGGCTGGCCGGGCGCCGCCGTGTTCGGGTACGGGTTGGTGTGCAGGTGGTTCTCGAGCGTCGGCCCGTTCGCCGGCGCCGACGACGGGCCGCCCTCGTTGTTCGGACCCTGCGGGTTGGCGACGATGATGAACCGCTGCCAGGTGCCGTTGGCGTCGCCCTCGGACAGCAGCGAGGCGATGTTGCGGAAGAACAGCGCGATGTAGTTGCAGGTCGTCTGCGCCGGCGCGAGGTACTGCAGCGTCGGGTTGAGTGTCCGCGCCGTGTCGGTCAGGCGGCGGATCCCGCGCGGCACCAGCGGATCCTCCGAGAACGTCTGCAGCTCGGTCAGCAGCGACGCCAGGCGGGCGTTGAACGGTGGCGAGCGCTTCAGCACCGGAGTGCCGATCTCGAGCGCGTCGGCAAGGTCCCCCGCCGTGCCGCGCAGCGCACGGACGCCGGGCTGCAGGTCGCGGAACAGGGCCTCGGTGTTGGCCAGGAACGGCCGCTGGACGGGGAAGTCCTCGATCCCGGCCTCGAGCGTCGCCGGGCCCTCGGAGATCGACTCCTGGATGAACGGCGCCACCTCGCGCAGCGCGGCGAACGTGATGTCCAGGTTCACGAACAGCTCCGCCTGCGACTCCGCCACGGGCGCGACGATGCGCGCGGCGTCGGCCAGCTCGCCGATGAACCGCGGCAGGTTGGTCTCCTGGCTGGAGAGGTTCTTCGCGACCGGGATGATGTCGCGCAGCAGCGGCCGGAACGCGCCGATCGCCTGGTTGAGGCTCTGGCCGCGGCCCGCGAAAGCGTCGCCGAAGCCCTCCAGGTTGGTCGCGGCCGCGTCGCGCGTGTCCTCGTCGAACATGTTCAGGAACTCGTCGAACTCGACCGGCGTCGGCGTCGCCTGGGCGAGCGGGATCGTGTCGCCGTCCTCGAACCCCTCGTCCGAGGTGCCGCGGGTCAGCTCGACGTACTTCAGGCCGAGCGCGGAGCGCGGCCGTACCAGCACGGTCGTGTCCTTCGGCAGCGGCGCTGCCGAGCGCTCGAGCTTGAGCCCGAGCACCGCGATGCTCGTGCCGTCCTCCTGCCGCTCGACCTCGATGCTGTCGACCGTGCCGACGCGCGTGCCGCCGATCCGCACCTCGTTGCCCCGCACGAGGTTCGCGGCGCTCGGCGTCTGCGCCTTGAGCGAGTACGTCGGGACGAACGGGAGCCCCTGGTTGGCGTTGTAGGCCAGGAACACGGCGACCAGCACGACGAGCACGGTCGCCGCGCCGATCAGCACCGGGTTGCCGGCGATGCCGCCTCGCCCGCCCATCAGCCGTCACCGCCGAAGAGGTAGTCGAGCAGCGGGTCGGAGGGGCCCTCGTCGCGGCCGGACGGCGACGGCGAGGGCGACGGCGTCGGCGCCGCTGCATCCGGCGACGGCGTCACGGTCGGCTGCGGTGCCGGGGCCGGCGCGCCGCCGCGCGGACGCGCCTCGCCCACCGCGCGCTTCGCGCGGGAGGGCTCACGCTCACTCTCTCGACGGCTTGGCCGTGAGCCGCGCCGGTCGGACGTGCGCGGCGGGTCGCCAGGGTCTTCCCCGGCCAGCACGCGTGCTGTCCACGCGAGCACGTCGTCGCGCGGCATCGCGTCGGCGCCTGCCACCGACGCGCTCGTGCTCGCGCGGCGGAAGTTGGCCGAGCAGCCGGTCGTCGGGCTGACCGCGTAGGTCGTGCACTGGTTGACGATCAGGCCGGCGCGCAGGTAGTGCCCGAACGAGTCGAAGCCGTTGACAGCCGTCGCCGAGTAGAAGATGAAGTCCATCGCGCGCTCGATGCCGTCATTGCGCTGGAACGACGCGAGCACGTCGGCGAGCGTCTTGCCGACCGGCCGCGCCGCGCTCGCCAGCGTGCGCACGTCCTTGATCACCGGCAGCGACGCCTGGATCGCCGGCGTGCCGATCTTCGATGCCTCGCCGAGCGAGTCCAGCGCCGGGATGCCGGCCTCCGAGAACGGGCCGAGCTCGAGCAGGAACCGGTTGATGTCCGGCGCGACGTCGCCGAGGTCGGTGAAGACCGGGGTCATCGCGTCGGACAGCGCGCCGAGCCGGACCATCGTCGGCCGCAGCTCGCGCAGGAACTCCGGCAGCAGCGCGATGTCCCTCTGCAGGTCCTCGCGCCGCTCCGCGGTCGCCGCGGCGACCTCGCCCATGTTCGCGATCGACGACGACACGTGCGCGCGCTCGCGCGCGAGCGGCTCCAGGATCGTGTCGGAGTCGACCGCCAGCTGCTCGAGCTGCTTGTTCTGGCGCGCGAGCAGGCGCAGAACCTTGTCGACCTCCCTGAGCGCGGGGTTGGCACGCCGGATGACCTCGTTGAGGTCGTTGCCGCGGCCGGCCAGGCCGACGCCGAGCTCGTTGAGGATGATCGAGAAGCGCTCGCGCTCGGGCTCGCGCATGATGTTGTTGATCAGGTCGAGATCGACCGCCTTCGACGTGTTCTCGACCGGGAGCAGGTGCTGGCCCTCGCCAGGCCCCTCCTCGATCCGGCGCAGCTCGCCGGGTGGCTCGGCTCCCACCGCGCGCGCCTGTGTCGGCTCGCACTCGACGAACTTCTCGCCGATCAGCGACTGCGGGCGCACGAGGCACTGCGCGTCGGCGCGGAAGTCCTGGTAGCCGGGATCGTCGATCTTCATGACCACCGCGGCCTTGAAGTCGTCGGTCACCTCGACGTCCTCGACTGACCCGACCTTGACGCCCGCGATCTTGACGTCCTCGCCGGGGATGAGGAAGCCGGCGTTGTCGAAGATCGCCCGCACGCGGTACGCCTCATCCTCCTCGCGCGTGACGACCAGCAGCGCGACGAGCGCGGCGAGCACCAGCACGAGGGCGACCGGGACGATGGTTCTCATGGCCCGGGCAGCGCCTGGTCGGGATCGCAGTCGAGCGTGCCGGACGTGTCGCGCCAGGGCGCCGAGCCGTCGGCGGCCGGCTGGGACGCGGCTCCCGGGCAGCGGCGCAGCTGGTTGACCTCGTACTCCTCGAAGCGCTGCGACGGCGGGATCGGGGTCAGCACGCCGCCGGCCGGGTTGTCCTCGAAGTTGAACGCGTTGAAGATCGGCTGGATGCGGGCGTAGTGGCCGTTGGCGTCGTAGTTCGAGGCGCCCTGTCCGAAGTCGCGCAGCCAGCCCGCCAGGTCGGGCGCGTAGGGGCGCAGGAACTCGAGCACCGGCTGGGCCCGCTGGAGCGCCTCGCGGCCGTTGCGGAACGCCGGCGTGGCGACGCTCTGCAGCGACGGCATCCGGCGTGTCGCGTCGGTCAGGTCGTTGTCGGGGCCGCTGCGGCTGATCGCCGTGGAGAGGTCCCGGATCGTCGGCCGAGCCTCGGCGAGCAGCGGCCGCAGGTCGCGCAGGAACGGGGCGAGCTCCTTCGTCGCCGGCTTGGACTCGGCGACGAGCACATCGAGGTCGTCGAGCGTCGCACGCAGGTTCACGAACGTCGTGTTGGCGCGTCGCAGCGTCGTCGGCAGCAGGCCGAGCGCCTGCGCCAGCGCGACGTTCTCCGAGCCGATCGCGCGCGCGGTGGCGTTCGTGTTGCCGACCAGGTCGGCGAGGTCGTCGCGCCGTTCGGCCAGTGCGGTGGTGAGCCGCGACGAGTCGACGAGGAAGCGCGTGAGGCTGTCCTCGTCCTCGGTCAACTCGCCGACCAGCCGGCGCGAGGTCGAGAGCAGCGGATTGAAGTACTCGATCGCCTCGGCGGCCTCCGGCCCCTTGCCCGCATACTGGGTGGCGAAGCCCTTGACGACGTCCTGCAGGTCTCCGCGGGTCTTCTCGTCGAGCGTGTTGAAGATCTGGTCGAGGTCGACGACCGGGGAGGTCGACGCGGTCGTGAGCGTCGCGCCGTCGGGGAGCTCGCGCGCGTCGTCGGGCGCCGGCGTGAGCGCGATGTAGCGGTTCGCGATGCCCGACAGCGAGGTCAGGCGGATCGTCGCCTTGGTGCCCTCGCGTAGCGGCGCGAACGGCTCCTCCACCCGCACCTTCACCGCAGCCTGGTTGTTCTCGGTCAGCTCGATCGAACGGACGGAGCCGACGCGGCGCCCGCCGACCTGCACGTCGTTGTCGGGCACGAGCTGCCCGGCGTTCTCGAACACCAGCGTGTACTCGGTACCGCCCCCGTCGCGCAGCAGCAGCCACGCGGCGAGCGCGACGACCAGGGCGAGTGCGAGGACGGCGGCGCCGCGGGCGAGCGTCACTCCATCCCCAGCGGGCCCTGTGACGCGCCCGCCAGGAACTGACGGACGAACTGGTTGTCGGAGTCGAACAACTCGTCGGCGGGGCCGGACTCCACGATCCGCCCCTTCCACAGCACCGCGATGTACTCCGCCACCCGCTTGGCGGACATGATGTCGTGCGTGATCACGACGTAGGCGCCGCCGTTCTCCTCATGCACCTCCTGGATCAGCTCGCACAGGAGCGCGGTGCGGACGGGGTCCAGGCCGGAGTCGGGCTCGTCGAACAGCACGATGTCGGGATCGAGCACGAGCGCGCGCGCGAAGCCGGCGCGCTTGCGCATGCCGCCGGATAGTTCGTTGGGCGCCTTCTCACGCGAGCCCTCGAGCCCGACCTCGCGCAGGCGCCGCATCACGATGTCCTCGATCTCGTCCTCGCCCTTGTCGGTGTGCTGGCGCAGCGGGAACGCGACGTTGTCGTACAGGTCCATCGAGCCGAACAGCGCGCCGTCCTGGAACAGCACGCCGAACTTCTTGCGCATCGCGAACAGGTCGTCGTCGGCCATGTTCGGCACCGACTCGCCGTGCACGAGCACGTCGCCCTGGTCGGGATACAGCAGACCGACCATGTGCTTGATGCAGACCGACTTACCGGTCCCCGACGGGCCGAGGATCATCGAGATCTTGTCCTCGGGGATGCCGAGGTTCAGGCCGCGCAGGATCTTGTTGCGGCCGAACGCCTTGTGGACCTCGACGAACTCGACCGCGTCCTGCACGCCGGTCGGGCGCTGCTCACCGGTGTGCCACTTGTACTCGTCGTCGTGCCCGGCAGGCGCGGGCTCCTCGCGGGGCTCCGGCTCCGGTCCGCCCTCGCGGTGGATGATCGGGGGATTGCGTTCGTCGGGCACTGCGTCTCAGCCTCCGATCGGAGCTCGTGGGTTCGCGCCCCAGAAGATCTGGGTCCCCAGCATGCCGATCAGGTGCACGAGCACGATGTTGAGCACCATCGACTTTGCGGTCGCGGTGCCGACTCCGACCGGTCCGCCGGACGCGTTGTATCCGTAGTAGCACCCGACCAGCACGATCACGGTCGCCATCGCCATCGCCTTGATCACGCTGAAGAGCAGGTCGGGCGGATTCTGGAACATCCAGAAGATCAGGAAGAACCCGCCCGACGAGACCTCGCCTATCTGCTCCACCACGGCTAAGTAGGAGGCGAAGAAGCCCGCTCCGATCCCCGCGAGGTACACGAACGGAAGCACCATCCAGGCGGCCAGCAGGCGCGTCGCGCACAGGAACGTCATCGAGGAGATGCCCATCACCTCGAGCGCGTCGACCTCGTCGGAGATCCGCATCGAGCCGATCTCGGCGACGATGCCGGTGCCGACCTTGGCGGCCATCATGTAGCCGAACGCGTACGGGACCAGCTCGCGCAGGTCGCACCAAGCGGCGAACACGCCGGCGTACGCGGGCGAGCCGACGGCGCGGTTGAAGTACGCGCCCTCGATCCCGCACTGCAGGCCGATGATGAAGATCAGGCCCCAGATGACGAGCGTCGAGGAGAGGATCAGCAGCCCGGCCTGGCGCAGCGCCTCGCCGAAGAAGCGGAAGACCCGGAGACCGAACACCTCGCCGACGACGCGCGTGCAGAACTTGACGATGTCCCCGAAGGACGCAATCCACTCACGCGGGATGGCGAACCAGCCGGTCACTTGATGTTCAGGATCTCGGGGTGGGTGGCCAGCAGCGTCTGCGTGAACACGTAGTTGAACGAGAACACGCCGAGGATCGCGATCACCACCGCCTGGTTGACGGCGCGGCCGACTCCGGCCGCCCCGCCGGTGGCTGTCATCCCCTTGTAACAGCAGACGATCGCGATGATCGCGCCGAACATCGTGCACTTCAGGACCGACCCCCAGAGGTCGACTACGGAGGCGTTGGTCAGGAACGTCGCCCGGAACGGGCCGAGCGGCTGGTCGTACACGAGCGTGGTGATGATCCCGCCGAAGACGCCGAACAGGATCGCGTAGATGTCGAACAGGCCGGTGACGAGCATCAGTGCGAGGAAGCGCGGCACGACGAGGTTCTTCACCGGGTCGACGCCGAGCACCTGCAGCGCGTCGAGCTCCTCGCGGATCTTCCGCGCGCCGAGGTCCGCGGTGATCGCGGTGCCGGCCACGCCGGCGAGCACGATCGCGGTCACGAACGGCGCGAACTCGCGGATCGAGGCGAGCACGAAGAACCCGCCGAGCCGGTCCAGCGCGCCGAACAGCACGAGGAAGTTCGCCGCCTGCAGCCCCGGCGCCGCGTAGCCGAACGCGACCGTCGAGACCACCAGCGGGAACCAGCAGAGCTTCAGGGCGAACAGGAACTGGGAGACGAACTCGCCGCCGTAGGGGTACGGCGGGCGGACGGCCGACACGATGGTCTTCCCCGTGAGGATCATCATGTCGCCCACCTCCTCGAGCAGGCTCTTTGCCGGTAGGAAGGCCCTATCGGCCACCCCTCGTACCAATTCGCTCCCCTCCGCGTCACGCCGGTGTCGGCGCCCCTCAAGTGCCGACAGACTACGGACGGGGTTCTGTCGCCGCAAACGCCAACCGTGGCCGAAACCTGCGGCGGGCCGCCAGATCCGACGCCCGGGGCCGTGGCCGCTGGTATGGTCGCCGCCGGGATGAGGGACACGCGTGGACGCATTGCGGTCGCTCTGCTCTGCGCCGTGTGCGCGGTCGCCTGCGGCGACGAGCGCCAGGACGCCGACGCGCCCTCCGGGCGCTTCGATCTGGACGTCACCGACGCCTCGTTCCCGGCCGAGCAGCGGATCGCCGAGTCGTCGACGATGAGGCTCGAGGTGGAGAACACGGGCGACCGCGCCGTGCCGGACCTCGCGGTGACCGTCGAGACCGCACCCGGCCAGGACGGGCAGGCGCCGGTCGCCTTCGGGCAGGCGACCGACGACCCGACGCTCGCGGCGAGCGCGCGGCCCGTGTGGATCGTGGACGAGGGCCCGGCCGGCGGCGAGTCCGCCTACACCAACACGTGGGCGGTCGGGCCGCTCGGGGAGGGTCAGTCGCGCACGCTCGAATGGAGGCTCACGGCCGCGAAGGCCGGCCGCTACACGGTCAACTGGCGGCTGTCGCCGGCGTTGGTCGGCGACGTGTCGCTCGGCGACGGGCGCACCGATGGCGCGTTCGACGTGACGATCACCGCCGATCCGGTCCCTGCGCGGGTGGGCGAGGACGGCGAGGTGGTGCGTGGGGAAGAGGCGGGGCGCTGACCTCGGGTCCGGCGAAAGTCAACTGCGGCATTGAAGGGGAGCGCGGAGTGCCGCGGCGCTCACGTGGGGCGGGTTGATAACGCATAGCGAGACTTGCCCGCCCCGCATCCACTCGGGGCGCCTTGACCACCGATGCGGTGGTCAAAGCGCCCCGAGTGCCGGCGCCCCGCCGAACCCGCGTCCTCAAAGCCGCAGTTGACGTGCGCCACGCGCCTACGAGGCGACCCGGTGCTCGACCATCCACGCAACGCCGAAAGCGACCAACGCCCGCTGGCGCATCAGCCGCGCCGCCCCCACCCCGACCCGGCCGACCGTGACCGCGCCCGTCGCGTCGAACGCCTCACCCAGCGCCTCGAAGTCGCTCTCGTCCGCGACGACGTCCTCCCACGTCACCCAGCGGCGACCGCCCGGTCCCATCACCGCCGCGCCGTAGGCCTCGCGCGGCGGGTTCGGTACGCGGTGCTCGGCGAGGTGCAGCGACGCTGTTGGAGCCGTGCCCGACACCGAGCAGCAGCACGTCGCCGTCGAGCTCGTGCACGCGCGCCAGCGGCGAGCGCTCGCCGAACCCGCTGTCGAGCGCGTGCCCCGCGGTCACCTGCTCGGCGGCCGGGCCGACCGCGGCGAACGAGTCCTGCGGGTGGGCCGAGCGGCGCGCGCCCGGCCACGTGCGCGCGAGCTCGGCCACGACGCCCAGCCCGCGCGCGGGCGTGAGCGCCGGGTCGTAGGCCGGCATCTTCGCGCGGATGACCGGCCACCAGTCCTCGGGCACCGGCGGGTGGCGCCACTGCGACGGTTCGGAGTTGCCGTTCGTGTGCGTCGGCACGACCAGCGTGCCCTCAGGACCGAGCGCGTCGAGCAGCGCCTCCACGACCGCCTGCGCGCCACCGCACACCCAGCCGAGCGCCGACAGCGACGAGTGGGCGAGCAGCACGCTCCCCGGCCGCACGCCGAGCCGGCCGAGGTCAGCCGCGAGCGACTCCCGCGTAACCGGCGCCGCGCTCGCCGCGACCGCGCGCGCCTCACCGCTGATCCGCTCGGCCGTCCCCATCTCAGGGCGGATGCTGTCAGGTGATCGCGAAGCGCAGCGGCCTCAAGCGCGACTGCTTGAAGTCCTTGCGGCCGGGATAGCGCAGGAACACGCGCCACGAGCCGCGCTTGACGCGGGTGCGTCACCGCGACCGGCCGGCTCGCCCGCCGGCGGATCCGGTCGACCGTCTTCCACTTCCCGCCCGCGCGCTTCTGGAACACGACCACCGCGCGCCCGCCGAGCTTGGCCGAGGCGTGCGCCCTGACGCCGCCGGTCACCTTGACCGTGAGCGCGTCGAGCTGCCGGAACGAGAGCCTGGCCGACGCCCCGGGTGATCGGCACGCGCGGCCGCGCGCTTCAGCGCCGGCGGCGGAGCTTCTGGACCTGCACGCTCACGGCCGTCGCGTTCTGCGCGTAGTCGCGCACGCTGAACGTGAGCGTATGCGGCCCCGGCTTCCAGTCGGCGCTCCCCCACCACGGGGCGATCGAGCCGCCCGAGCCGCCCCACGAGCGAACGTGCTGCCCATCCAGGGCCAGGCTGATCCGCCCGATCCCGCTGCCGCCCCGGTTGTCGAAGGCGCGCACGCGCACGCTGAGCTTGTCGCGGAAGCGGCGGCCGTTCAGCGGCGAGCGCACCTGGATCGTCGGCGGCGTGCGGTCGACGTAGCCGCCGCAGCCGCCGCGCGGCCGGATCCCGCGCTCGAGCCGGCGGAACGCCTTCGCGGCCGGCTTGGCCTTCTTGTTGCGGCGGTACAGACCAAATCCGCGCGCGTGACGCGACACCGGGATGTCCTGCAGCCCGAACCAGATCGCGACGCCGAGGATCGGATCCGCCGCCACGCAGCGGTACGCCGCGCGGAGGAAGCGCGCCTGGCGGCGCGGTGAGACTCCCAGCGGCTTCGTGCCGGCCCACCGGCCGACGGGGCAGAGCCCGCGCTGCGTGCTCCAGCCCATCTCGGTCATCCACACCGGCTTGGCGCCGTCGCCGTGGTCGGTCATGACGGCGTGCACCTCGCGGTAGGCCGAGAACGTGTAGCGGCCGACCCGCCCGCGCTCGTCGCGGTAGTAGACGTCCGGGCCGTTCGTCAGGCAGGCGGTGTCGGTGTGGACGCCGACTGCGTCGAAGTAGCCCTGCGCGCCGTTCGCGTAGAGCGCGGCGAGGAAGTCCATGTTGTTGCCGACCATGCCGCCGGTGACGACGACGTCGCCCGGCTGGGCCGCCTTGATCGCGGGGTAGGCGGAGCGCAGCAGCGCCGCGTATGCGGCGGGGTCGGCGCCGCCGGCCCAGAACTCGCCGCTGTCGGGCTCGTTCCAGAGCTCCCACGCGTCCGCGCCGGGGATCCGTTGCGCGATCTCGCCCATGAACCGCCCGAACGTCGCCGGGTTCGACGGCGGCGCGATCCCGCCCTGGCCGCCCGACGCCCACGCGGGCGTGCGGTGCATGACGACCAGCACCTTGACGCCGCGGGCCTTCAGCGCCGCGATGCGCCCGTTCATGACCGAGATCAAGTGCTGGTTGTAGGAGCCGGGCGCGGGCTCCATGTCCTGCCACAGCGCCCACATCCGGACCCAGTCCGCGCCCAGCTGGCCGGCCGTGTGCGGAAGCGGCATCGTGTGGCTGAGCGTCTCGTTCACGCCGGTCTCCACCGCACGCGCCGGCGCGGCGTACGCGAGCGTCAGCGCAAGCGCCGCAAGGACGATCCGGGCCCCCATCGCCCTGGACGGTAGCTCAGCGAGGCAGTCGGGGCGCGATGATCCGGTATGCCTTCAGACCCAGGCCGAGCCGCTCGCGGTCCTCGGACTGCATCGGATCGAGGCCTGTCAGCTCCTTCACGCGGTCGAGTCTGTACGCGACCGTGTGCCGGTGCGCGTAGATCGCCGACGCGGTCGCGTTCATGTTGCAGTTCTGCTCCAGGTATGCCTCGAGCGTGCCGACCAGGTCGGTCGCGTACTGGTCGTCGTACTTCACGATCGGCGCCACCGTGTCCTCGTAGAAGGAGCGCACCTCCTCGGGATGAGAGGCGAGCACGCGGAACAGCAGCCGGTAGGTGCCGGTGCCGATGTCCTCGGCGATCGGGACGTCGGAGCGGCGCAGAACGTCGAGCACCAGCTCGGCCTCCTGGATGGCGCGGCCCAGCTCGGCCGGGTCGGCGTAGAAGCTGGAGAGCCCGACCGTGCCGTGGCGCTGTAGCCGCGCCGCCAGCCGGCGCGCCCCGGCGAGCGTGGCCTCCGGAGCGTCGTCCCCACCGGCCGCGGGCAGCAGCGCGTAGACGCGCGGCGCGTCGCCAGGCAGCTCCATGTGCTGGGCGAGCGCGCCCGGATGCTCGCCCGCGATCGTGGCGACGACATGGCGCGGCCGGTCGGTCGACAGCTCCGCGCACAGCACGATCGCGCCGCGCGCGAGGTCGCAGCCGAGCCGGGCGGCGCGGCGCACGACCTCGTGCGGGTCGAGCTCGTCCGGCTTGGCACGCAGCTCCTCCAGGAACGAGCCGCGCAGGTTCTGCTCGACCTCCTCTTTGGCCTCCTCGACCGCGACCTCGGTCAGCGAGGCGACAGCGGCCAGGTGGAGGAACTCGGTCGCCTCCGCGGACGCGGTCGCGCCCGGCTCGCCGAGCAGCATGACCGAGCCGATCACCTCGTCGCCCGACGCGATCGGGACCTCCGTGAGGATCCCCGGCGGGACCTGCGACGGGCGGTCCTTGGCGCGATCGCCGGCGTAGCGGCGCAGCGCCCCGAGGTCGCTCGGGCCGCCGGCCGACGCCACCGCCGCACCCAGGCGAGGGACGACGATCGCCACGTTCGCGCCCGCGGCGTCGGCGGCGAGCTGGGCGACGCGTCCCAGGCCGTCGCCCCCCAGCACGGCGTCGACCATCTCCAGGTGGACGGCCCGCAGCCGCTCCACGAGCGACACGTGGCGCACGGGCTCGGCCGCCGGCATCGGGACTACGCGACCCGCTCGGCGGCCTCGGCGGCCGCGCCCGGATGCGCCTGCAGCGTCTCCTCGCCGGACTCGCCGGTGCGGATCCGGTAGGCCTCGTCGACCGGCAGCACGAACACCTTGCCGTCGCCGATCGAGCCGGTGCGCGCGTGCTTGAGGATCGTGTCCACGACCGTCTGCACGTCGCCGGACGCCACCACGCACTCGATCTTCACCTTCGGGCGCAGGTAGTTGGTCAGCTCCGCCCCGCGGTAGCGCTCGGTGATGCCCTTCTGGCGCCCGGAGCCCTTGACCTCCATGATCGAGAGCGAGGGGAAGCCGAGCGTCAGCAGCTCCATGCGGATCGGCTCGAACGCCTCGTGTCGGATGAACGCTTCGACCTTCTTCATGACGTGGCCTCCTTAGGGGTGAGCGCCGGCTGCGGCGGCTCGCGGGGGCCGCGCGGGCCCGCCGAGTAGCCGATCAGCTCGGGCGCGGGGATGAACTGCTCCGGGTAGCCGTACATGCCGTGCTCGGAGATGTCCAGCCCTGCCTCCTCCTCCTCGGCGGTCACGCGGAGCCCGTAGGTCTTCTTGATCGCGAAGAACGTGGCGAACGACAGTACGAACACGAACGAGAAGACGACGACGATGCCGAGCGCCTGGTAGCCGAGCTGCGCGAACGAACCCGAGTAGATGAGGCCGCCATCGGGGTCCCCGAAGCCGTTGTACTGCGCCAGCCGGGGCGCGGTGAAGAAGCCGCAGGACAGCGTCCCCCAGATGCCCGCGATGCCGTGTGCCGACAGGGCGCCAACCGGGTCGTCGATCCGCTTGTCGATGGCGTAGATCGAGAGCGGGACGATGATGCCGGCGATGCCGCCGATGATCGGCGCGGTCCACAGCTCGACGTAGCCCGACGGCGCCGTGATCGCCACCAACGCGCCGATCGCGCCGTTTCCGGCCATGCCGATGTCGATCGCCTTGGTCTTCCAGTAGGCGGTGGCGATCGCCGTGAGCACGCCGGCGGAGGCCGCCAGCTGGGTCACGAGCAGGATCTCGGGAAACCGCCCGTCCAGCGCGTTGAGCGTCGAGCCGGGGTTGAAGCCGAACCAGCCGAGCCAGAGGATCAGGATCCCGAGGCCGAACAGCGGCATGCTGTGGCCCGGGATCGCCCGCGGCTTGCCGTCCGCGCCGTACTTCCCCCGCCGCGCGCCGAGCAGCAGCAGCACCGCCAGGCCGGCGGTGGCGCCGATCAGGTGGACCGCGGTGGAGCCCGCGAAGTCCTGCATGCCGATGTTGGCCTGCAGCCACCCGCCGCCGAACACCCAGTGCGCCGCGATCGGGTAGATGAAGCCGGCGAAGACGACCGCGAAGATGATGTAGACGCCGAACTTGATCCGCTCGAGCGTCGTGCCCCACACGATCGCCAGCGAGACGGCGCAGAACACGAACTGGAAGAACCACTTCGACTCGACCGTGGCGTCCGAGAGGCCCATGACCGGGAACGCCGTGAGCGGGTCGCCGTAGCCGCGCAGGAAGAAGCCGTCGTGGCCGATCAGGTCGCCGGTGCCGAACGCGAACGCGAACCCGATCGCCCAGAACATGATCGCGGCGATGGAGAAGTTCACGAGGATCTTCGCGACGATCGTCCCCACGTTCTTCCCGCGCGAGAATCCGATCTCCAGGAACGCGAAACCGGCCTGCATGAACATGACGAAGCAGCCGGCGACGACCACCCAGAGCGAGTTGATCGCCACCGAGTCCGGCAGCGTCCCGTTGTTGAACGCCTCCAGGGTGTCCGCGGACGCGGCCGCGGGCAGCGCGAGCAGTACGGCGGCTGCGAGCAGCGCGCCGTGCCTCATCCTCATGAGCATCGTCACTCCTCGGTTCGGGCGCAGCATCGAGCCATAGAGTCGGACCCGAGCGGACGGGGGTCTTTGTCCACGTGTCGAGAATCCCCCGCACGGGTTTCTCCAGCGGGTAGAGCGGCGCACCAGGGCTAATCGCCCCGACCGATCTTTGGCCACGTGGACATACGCCCGTGGCGCGCGTGGCATTTAGGCTGGAGCGCGCTCGCCCTGAACTCGAGGAGGATGCTCGACGCAATGCCCCGTACCCGTACGACGAACGTGTCCGCCGCGCAGTGGAGCCCCAACGGGGCAGCCATGGGTCAGGCGGACCTGACGCAGGCCGGCGCCTACGGCTTCGGCGACAACGTCTTCTCCCCCGCGGTCCAGCGCCAGCGCCTGCCGAAGGCCGCGTTCCAGAAGCTGCAGGAGACGCTCGAGCGCGGGCTGGCGCTCGAGCCCGAGCTGGCCGACGCCGTCGCCTCGGCGATGAAGGAGTGGGCGCTCGAGCGCGGCTGCACGCACTTCACCCATTGGTTCCAGCCGCTGACCGGCTCGACGGCCGAGAAGCACGACTCGTTCTACAGCCCCACCGGCGACGGCAACGCGCTGGCCGAGTTCTCCGGCAAGGAGCTCATCCAGGGCGAGCCGGACGCGTCTTCGTTCCCCACTGGCGGGATCCGGGCGACGTTCGAGGCGCGCGGCTACACGGCGTGGGACCCGTCCTCGCCCGCCTTCATCCTGGAGAACCCGAACGGCGCGCTGCTCTGCATCCCGACCGCGTTCGCGTCGTGGACGGGCGAGGCGCTCGACCACAAGATCCCGCTGCTGCGCTCGATGGACGCGCTCTCGCGCTCCGCCGTCCGGGCGCTCAAGCTGCTCGGCGACGACGACGCCTCGCGCGTGTTCACGACGATCGGGCCCGAGCAGGAGTACTTCCTGATCGACGAGCGCTTCTACTTCGAGCGCCCCGACCTCGTCACCACCGGGCGCACGCTGTTCGGCGCCAAGCCGCCGAAGGGCCACGAGCTCGACGACCACTACTTCGGCTCGATGCCCGAGCGCGTGCTCGCGTTCATGCTCGAGGCCGAGATGGAGATGGGCAAGCTCGGCATCCCGATCAAGACGCGCCACAACGAGGTCGCGCCGGCGCAGTACGAGTTCGCGCCGGTGTTCGAGAACTCCAACGTCGGCTCCGACCACCAGCAGCTGTGCATGCAGATCCTGCAGAACGTGGCGCGGCGCTACGGGCTCGTCTGCCTGCTGCACGAGAAGCCGTTCGCGGGCGTCAACGGGTCCGGCAAGCACAACAACTGGTCGTTCGGGACCGACACGGGCTTCAACCTGCTCGAGCCGGGCGACACGCCGCACGAGAACCTGCAGTTCCTGTTCTTCTGCACCGCGGTCCTGCAGGCCGTCGACAAGCACCAGGAGCTGCTGCGCGCATCGATCGCGTCACCGGGCCAGGACCATCGGCTGGGTGCGAACGAGGCGCCGCCCGCGATCCTCTCCGTGTTCCTCGGCGCGGAGCTGCAGAAGATCTACGACGCGATCGAGAGCGGCTCCGGCGACGCGGCGACACCCTCGAGCTATCTCAAGCTCGGCGCCACCGTGCTGCCGCACCTGCCGATGCACGGCGGCGACCGCAACCGCACGTCGCCGTTCGCATTCACCGGGAACAAGTTCGAGTTCCGCGCGCTCGGCTCATCGCAGTCGCCGGCGCTTCCGAACACGGTGCTCAACACGATCGCCGCGCAGGCCATCGACCAGCTCTCGGACGAGCTGGAGAAGCAGCTCGAGGGCGGCGCCGAGGTGGCCGAGGCGGTGCTCGCCGTCGTCAAGGACAGCTATGCGGCGCACAAGCGCATCGTGTTCAACGGCGACAACTACGCCGAGGAGTGGCACACGGAGGCCGAGTCGCGCGGGCTCTCCAACCTGCGGCAGACCCCCGACGCGCTGCCGGCGCTGGTGTCGGACTCCGCCGTCGAGGTGATGGGCACGTACGACGTGCTCTCGCAGCGCGAGCTGGAGTCGCGCTACGAGGTGTTCGTCGAGCAGTACGTGGTCAAGCTCAACATCGAGGCGGAGACGACGTTCTCGATCGCGAAGACGATGCTCCTGCCGGCCGCGGTGCGCTACCTCGGCGAGCTGACGGCGGCGGGCGACTCCGCCGGGGTAGCCTCGATCAGGTCGGAGGTCCACGAGCTGGCCGACCTGTTCGTGACGAACATCGGCGAGCTGGAGACGGCCAACCACCACCCGCCCGAGGCCGAGGAGGACGTGCTCAGCCACGCCAAGTACGTTCAGGGCACGGTCGTGCCGGCGATGGCCGCCGTGCGCGACGTCGCCGACCAGCTAGAGCGGGTCGTCCCGGACTCGCTCTGGCCGCTACCGAAGTACTCGGAGATCCTCTTCATCAAGTAGGGGTCGGATCTCCATCAGCTTCCTGGGTTCAGGGCGAGCCTGGGGAATCCGCGAGGAGCGTCCGGCTCGGTGCCGGCGTTTCTCGCGGGACGCGCGGGCCTCGGCGATCAAACTCGCCGAGGCTCGCGCAACTCGCCTAGTGCGTGTGGTTGCCGGCCCAGATCATCACGGCAAAGAGCGCGACGGTCAGGAGCATGAGGGCGACGGCGAAGACGTCGGGGAGATCGATCACGCGGCCATGGTTCCGCGAAAGCCTCGTCGGAACCTGATGGCCGGTGAAAGCTTCCCTAAACCGACGTGCGTAACCGCGGGCAAACGGCACCCGCACGTCATACGTATGATGGGGATCGGACTCAACCGTGTTGCGCCTTGACCGCGCTATCCGCGGCTAAAGCGCAACAGAGCGGCGAGGATCGCCTTGGCGACGTACCGGGAGCGTTGGGTGACCTGCTCGTAGGTGAAGCGCAGCACGTGGTAGCCCGCCAGCGTGAGCTCGACGTCGCGCTCGCGGTCGTCGTTCAGCGCCGACGGGGAGCGGTGCCAGCCGTAGGAGTCCGCCTCGACGACGAGCCGGCACGCCGGCCAGTAGAAGTCGCGCTCCCTTCCCTCAATGCTGGTGTTCGGCTGCGGTCGCGGTAGATCGTGGTCGTCGCAGAGCTGGTGTATGAGCCGCTCGAGTTCGCTGCGGACGTCTGTTGGGCCGCGGTACCGGTCCAACTGCGCTCTTAGGGAGGGTGTTCCGGGGCGGGTCGGGTAGCGCTCGAGCAGTTGGTGGAGTTCGGTGAAATCCAGGCGGTGGATCAGCTCGGCGCGGTCGAGCGCGGTTTCGAGTTGTTTGCGGGGTAGGCGGGTGGCGGCGAGGTCGAGCAGTGTGCGCGCCGGTGTGGTGATCGGCAGCCCGCGCAGGGTGGTGATCTCGTCGTCGGCGAGTGCTCGGGTGCGGTGTAGTCGGATGCCGCGCTGCGGTTTGCGTCCGCCGAGCCCGATCGTGATGTCGACGGTCCGCGTGGACGAGCGCAGCATGTCCCACGTGGCAGCGGCGCTGACGTGGCTGACGATCGCGTCGGGCCGGTAGGCGAGCACCGCCGCCCACAGCAGGCCCTCGGGTCCGATGCGCCGGTGTCCGACCGCGTAGACGCCGCGGTAAAGCGGATGCAGCCGCCCGGTGGCCAGGCGACGGTCGATCGCGTCGTCGCCCAATCCGAGCGCGCGGAGCTGTGAGCGCTCGACGACCCCGCCCTGGCGCTCCGCCAAGCGCGCAAGCCGATGCTCTGTTGCGCCTTGACCGCGCATACCGCGGTCATAGGCGCGAACGAAGCCGGAATTCGCCCCTATGCGGCGCGGCGCAGCGGCGCGATGCCGCGTGCCAGCAGCGCCCGCGGGGCGTCGCTCACGAGCGGCTCGAGTGCGTCGGGCGGGAGGCCGGCGCCCGCCAGCGCCTCGAGCGCGGCGGAGAGCAGCGGCGGCCGCGTCACCCGATGCGCGTCCGACGCGATCACGTCCGCGTTTCCCGAGCGCAGCAGCTCGATCCCCCACGTGCGCGCATCTGCGCCGTGGCGGCCGGTGAGCGAGGAGGCGTTGACCTGCAGCAGCGCGCCGGCTGCCCGCTCGCGCGCGACCGCCCCGTCGGTGAGCATCAGGTCCGCGCAGCGCTCCGGATGGCCGATCAGCGTCCCGTACCCGCGCGCGCGCAACTCGGCGGTCGCGTCGAGGAAAGCCGCGGCGTCACCGAACAGCGGCGCCTCGATCAGGACCCAGCGGCGCCCGGGCGGGCCCTGCGCGATCGCGTCGAGGCGGCGGTGGTCGAGCGCGGGCAGGTCGTCGTGCGCCAGTTCCGCCCCGCTGCGCACCTCCAGCGGGACCCCCGCGGCGTCCAGCGCGGCCTGGACCTCGCGCACGCGCTCCGGGAGCTCGGCGAGGATCCCGGCGGCGAGCAGGTCGCGCACGTGCGGCGTCGCCGTGACGATCGACGTGCCGTCGGCCACCGCCAGCCGCGCGAGCCCGAGCGCCTCGTCGAGATCGGCAGGGCCGTCGTCGACGTCGGGCAGCAGATGGAAGTGGAGCTCGGCGCGTTGCATTTGCCCTCTTACCGTGACACACCCGCCGCGGCGTGCTGTGAAGGCCGGGCAAACCTTGCCACAACCTTGTCAAGGTTCGCTAGGCTTCGACGACCGATGCGCGATTACCTGGCCGCCACCCGTGAACGGGTCGTCATCTTCGACGGGAGCATGGGTGCGACGCTCGAGCAGTTCGACCTCTCGCTCGAGCACGACTACAAGCTCCCCGGCCGCGCCCACGAGGCGCTGGTCCTGAACCGCCCCGACGTCATCGAGAACCTGCACGCCTCGATGATCGAGGCCGGCGCGGAGGTCGTCGAGACCGACACGTTCCAGGCTTCGCGGCTCAAGCTCGACGAGTGGGGCCTGGGCGAGCAGACCTACGAGATCAACCGCCGCGCGGCGGAGATCGCGCGCAAGGCGATCGGCGAGCAGCACTTCGTCGCCGGCTCGATCGGGCCGACCGGGCACCTGCCCGCCTCCGACGACCCGACGCTCGGGCGGATCACGTTCCGCGAGCTCGTCGCCGTGTTCGAGGAGCAGGCGCGAGGGCTGATCGACGGCGGCGCCGACCTGCTGATCATCGAGACCGCGCAGGACATCCTCGAGGTCAAGGCCTCCGTGTTCGGCGCCCGCGAGGCGTTCAAGAGCACCGGCCGCAGCGTCCCGCTTCAGACCTCCGTCTCGCTCCTGCCGAACGGCGGCAAGATGCTGCTCGGCACCGACATCTCCGCCGTGCTGGCCACGCTCGAGGCCCTGAAGGTCGACGTGATCGGCCTGAACTGCTCCACCGGCCCCGAGGACATGCGCGACGCGATCCGCTTCCTCGGCGAGTTCTCGCCCGTGCCGGTCCAGTGCATCCCCAACGCCGGCATCCCGCACCAGGGGCCGAGCGGCGAGACGATCTTCCCCGAGCAGCCCGACACGCTGTCGGCGACGCTGGGCGAGTTCGTCGAGCGCTACGGCGTCACCATCGTCGGTGGCTGCTGCGGCACCACGACCGAGCACATCGCCGCGATCGTCGAGCGCGTCGGCGGCCGCACGCCCGGCGAGCGGCCCGCGCCGCGCGCCCCGCACGTCTCCTCGATGATGACCGCGACGCCGCTCGCGCAGGACCCGGCCCCGACGCTGGTCGGCGAGCGCGTCAACTCGCAGGGCTCGCGCAAGGCCAAGGAGCTGCTGCTCGCCGACGACTACGACGGGCTCGCGCAGGTCGCCGAGGACCAGGTCGAGGGCGGCGCGCACGTGCTCGACCTGTGCGTCGCGCTGACCGAGCGCCAGGACGAGGACGAGCAGATGCGGCTCGTGGCCAAGAAGGTCTCGCTCACGCAGCCCGCGCCGATCCAGGTCGACTCGACCGAGCCGGAGGTGCTCGAGAAGGCGCTCGATCAGATCCCCGGCCGCGCGATCGTGAACTCGATCAACCTCGAGGCCGGCCGCGACAAGCTCGACCGGGTGGTGCCGATCGCGATGGGGCACGGCGCCGCGCTGATCGCGCTGACGATCGACGAGGTCGGGATGGGCAAGACGCGCGAGCGCAAGCTCGAGATCGCCAAGCGCATCCACGGCCTGGTCTGCGACGAGCACGGGATGGACCCGCGGCTGCTGATCTTCGACGCGCTCACGTTCACGCTCACCACCGGCGACGACGAGTGGAAGCCGTCGGCGGTCGAGACGATCGAGGGCATCCGCCTGATCAAGTCCGAGCTGCCCGGCGTGCTCACCTCGCTCGGCGTCTCGAACGTCTCGTTCGGCGTCAGCCCGGGCGCGCGCGCCGTGCTCAACTCGGTCTTCCTTCACCACTGCGTCGAGGCCGGGCTGGACCTGGCGATGGTCAACCCCAACCACATCACGCCGTACGCGGAGATCGGCGACGAGGAGCGGGCACTGGCCGACGACCTCGTGTTCAACCGGCGCGAGGACGCGCTCGAGCGCTTCATCGCCCACTTCGAGGAGAAGGCGTCGCACGCTGACGAGGCCGAAGCCGCCGATCCGACCGCGGGCATGGAGCCCGAGGAAGCGCTGCACTGGCACATCCTGCGGCGCAAGAAGGACGGCGTGGAGGAGCAGATTGACCGCTCCGTCGAGAAGATCGGCGCGGTGCCGACGCTCAACGACGTGCTGCTGCCCGCGATGAAGGAGGTCGGCGACAAGTTCGGCGCCGGCGAGCTGATCCTGCCGTTCGTGCTGCAGAGCGCCGAGGTGATGAAGCGCGCCGTCGCGCAGCTGGAGAACTATCTCGACAAGCTCGAGGGCTACACCAAGGGCACGGTCGTGCTCGCGACCGTGTTCGGCGACGTGCACGACATCGGCAAGTCGCTCGTCAACACGATCCTCACCAACAACGGCTACACGGTCGTCGACCTCGGCAAGCAGGTCCCGATCGGCACGATCCTCGACGCGGCGCGCGAGCACGACGCGACCGCGATCGGGCTGAGCGCACTGCTCGTCTCGACCTCGAAGCAGATGCCGCTGTGCGTCCAGGAGCTGCACCAGCACGGCGACGAGTTCCCGCTGCTCGTCGGCGGCGCCGCGATCAACCGCAAGTTCGGCCTGCGCGCGAACTACCCGGACGGCAAGGAGTCCGACGCGATCTACGAGCCCGGCGTCTTCTACTGCAAGGACGCGTTCGAGGGCCTCGCGGTGATGGACCAGCTCGTCGACGGCGACGCCCGCG
Organism: uncultured Solirubrobacteraceae bacterium; assembly: GCA_963835735.1. Taxonomy (GTDB): domain Bacteria; phylum Actinomycetota; class Thermoleophilia; order Solirubrobacterales; family Solirubrobacteraceae; genus DASQMT01. The sequence continues at coordinate 372,331 of CAWIGP010000007.1, read as the reverse complement.
AGCGGCTCGTCGAGACCGTCCGCGAGGACGCGCGCAAGCTGCGCGAGGAGGGCGAGACCGAGGTCGTGCACAACTTCGCCGACGACTCGGTCCGCTCGCCGGTCGCGACCGACAACCCGGTGCCCGAACCGCCGTTCTGGGGCGTGCGCGAGATCGAGGTCGACCTCGACGAGGTCTACGCGCACCTCGACACGCATGTGCTGTTCAAGCTGCACTGGGGCGGGCGCGGCGTGAAGGGCGAGGAGTGGCGCCGGCTGATCGCGAACGACTTCCGCCCGCGGCTTGAGCGCATGTGGCGCGAGGCCGATTACCTGCACCCGCGCGCGGTGCTCGGCTACTTCCCCTGCTACTCCGAGGGCAACGAGATCGTCGTGCTCGACCCCGCGGATCGCGCCACGGTGCTGTCGCGGCTCGTCGCGCCGCGCCAGCCCAACGGCGACCGTATCTGCCTGGCCGACTTCTATCGCCCGAAGGAGTCCGGCGAGCTGGACGTCGTCGCGCTGCAGGCTGTGACGGTCGGCGACGAGGTGACCGAGCTGATGGCGCGGCTGGAGGCCGACGGCGAGTTCGCCGAGCAGCTCTTCACCCACGGCCTCGGCGTGCAGACGGCGGAGGGCCTGGCGGAGTGGCTGCACTGGCGCATCCGCGAGGACCTCGGCATCCCCGAGACCCAGGGCCGGCGCTATTCGTGGGGCTATCCCGCGATCCCGGACCAGTCCGAGCACGAGAAGGTCGACGCGCTGCTCGGGCTGGAGCGGATCGGCATGCGGCTGACCGGCGGATATGCGCCGGAGCCCGAGCAGTCCACGCTCGCCGTCGTGGCTCACCATCCGGAGGCGATCTACTTCGGCACGACGAGCGGCCGTCTCCTACCCGACGGCCACCGTGGCCGTGCCGACGACGTGATCAAGGGCACGCCGCGCGACCCGTCCCTGTTCGGCGAGATCGACGACGCCGAGCCGGAGCTCGCCGCCGCCGAGTAGCGCAAGCGGCCAACCTTCCCGCAGGGCCAGGGGTCATGCCCGGTGACAAGCTCACCACGACCCCAGGAAGGGGCCAGCACCATGCACCGCAAGAGGCTCATCAGCATCATCGCCGCCGCCGCGTCGGCGACCGTCGTCTCCGGAGCCGGCATCGCCGGGGCGGCCGAAGTTCCCACCGCGCCCGTGCCCGCGCCGCAGACCAACCTGCCGCAGGGTCCGCTGCAGACGACTCCGGGGCCTGGCGGGGTCCTCGTTCCGAGCGGACCGATCGTGCTCGATCGCTGCAGCCTGCTCCTCCCGACGATCCCGCCGCTGAACGAGATCACGGGCACCGATCTCCCCGACGTCATCGACGGAACTCCCGGGCGCGACATCATCAGAGGCCTGGGCGGCAACGACGTCATCAACGGCCTCGGCGGCAACGACGTGGTCTGCGCCGGCGGCGACGACGACACGGTCCAGGGCGGGGCGGGGAACGACACGATCTACGGCGAGGACGGCCGCGACACGCTGGACGGCGGCCGCGAGAACGACCATCTGTACGGCGACGAGCAGGTCGACCGGATCGCCGGCGGCGGCGGCGACGACTACATCGAGGGCGGCGGCGACGACGACGGCGACTTCGCGAACGGCGGCCCCGGCGAGGACGAGATGCACGGAGGCGGCGACGCGTCGTCCGTCAACCGGTTCGACGGTGGCCCGGGCGAGGACGACGTCCGCGGCGGGCAAGGCGACGACGAGCTCAAGGGCGGCGCCGGTAAGGACTTCATGATGGGCTTCGGGGGCGACGACACGTTCGAGGGCGAGGGCGGCGGGGACGACATCCGCGGCGGTGCCGACGACGACACGCTCAACGGCGGCGACGGCATCGACCGCCTCGAGGGCGACGCCGACGACGACACCCTCAACGGGGACCGCGGCGCCGACAAGCTCTGGGGCGATCTCCTCGGCGGCACGGGCGACGACCGGCTCAACGGCGGCCAGGCCGTCGACACCGTCTGCGACGGCGGCCCGGGCACGAACGACATCGTGAACTGCCCGTAGGGACTCTCGGCCCCGGTCCGCGTCGCGGGCCGGGGCCGAGCCGTGCGCTGTGACTAGACTCGCGCCCGGTGAAGGTGCTGTGCATCGACGGCGGGGGGATCCGGGGCCTCATCCCCGCGCTCGTGCTGGCCGAGATCGAGCGTCGGACCGGGCGGCGGACGGCCGAGATGGTCGACTTCGTCGCCGGCACGTCGACGGGCGGGATCCTCGCCTGCGCGCTGACTCGGGCGGACGCGGAGGGCAAGCCGCTCTACTCGGCCGACGAGCTGGCCGGGATCTACCTCGAGGAGGGGCCGAACATCTTCCGCCGCAGCCTGCTCAAGCGGATCTTCTCGGTCGAGGGCTGGGTCGACGAGCGCTACGAGGACGACGGGCTCAACTCGGCATTGGAGCGCTACCTCGGCGACGCTCTGCTCTCGGACGCCCTCTGCGACATCATGGTCACCGCGTACGACATCGAGGACCGCTTCGCGTTCTTCTTCCGCTCGAAGCGTGCGCGCAACGACCCGAGGTACGACTTCTCGCTCGTCCAGGCCGCCCGCGCCGGCTCGGGCGCGCCCAGCTACTTCGAGCCCGTCGAGGTCACCGACCGCGCCGGTGCGCGCACGTACCCGCTGATCGACGGCGGCGTGTACGCCGTCAACCCGTCGATGTGCGCGTACGCCGACGTCGTCACGGCGGGGCAGGACGAGCGGCTCGAGCTGATGCTGTCGCTCGGCACCGGGGAGCAGACCCGCGCCTACGCGTTCGAGCGGGTGCGCTGGTGGGGTCAGCTGGAGTGGGCGCGGCCGGTGTTGGACATGGTGTTCGACGGCGTCGCGGACACGATCGAGTTCGAGGCCAAGGCGCTGATGCGCGAGCGCTACGTGCGGCTGCAGACCGAGCTGAACATCGCATCCGACGACTTCGACGACGCGAGCGCCGCCAACCTCGCCGACCTGCGCACGGAAGCCGAACTGCTGATCGCGGCGTCGGACGCCGAGCTGGATCGCGTCAGCGCGATCCTCGCCGGCTGACCCGGACCGCTACCCGCGCGCCCGCGACGCCTCCGCGCCCTGCGGCACCGCCGACAGCTCGACCGGCGACGTATGCAGCGCACGCAGCCGGACCTCGCGCCACGACAGGCCCTCCTTCACCAGCGCCGGCGCCCCGAGCACCACGGCCGTCGCGACCTCGACGGCCTGCAGGATGATCCCGTAGGCGAACGCGTCCGCGTAGCTGATCCCGTAGGCGCGGTTGAGCACGAGCACGCACGCGGCCTGGAACACGCCGAGGTTGGACGGCGTGAGCGGGAGCACCGCGCTGACGTTGACCGCGAACAGCACCGCCGCGGCGGCCCCGAGGTCGGCGCCGCGCGTGTCGAGCCCGAGCGCGACCATCAGGACGTAGCAGCTGACCAGCTGGAGCGCCCACGCGGCGAGCTGCATCGAGATCGCGGCGCTGCCGAGGCGCGGCCGGCGGAACACGATCAGCCCGCGGCGCACGCGCGTGGAGGCCGCGCGCACCTGCCGCACCCAGCGCCCGACGCGCGCCGATCGCTTGGGCAGCCCGGAGCGCACGAGCGCCGGGGCGATGAGCACGAGCGCCAGCACCACCACGGGCGCGGCGGCGTACCAGATCAGCGCCTGCTCCTTGCCGGCAAACAGGCCGACGGTGGAGAACATCACGATGCCGAGGATCACGAGCGCCACGACATTGAGCAGCGTCTGCGACACGAGCGTGCCGACCACCACCGGCAGCGCCTGGCGCGGCCGTCCGAGCCTGCGCGCCACGATCAGCGCGCGCGACGGCTCGCCGAGCCGCGCGGGCAGCGTCGCCGACATCAGCACGCCGACCGCCGTTCCCTGCCACGCGTCGGCGAAGCGCGGGCGCGACTCCGGCAGTGCGGCCTTGAGGATCGCCTGCCACGACACGGCGCGGAAGACCATCGAGAGGCACATGATCGCCAGCCCGACCAGCACCCAGGACGGGCTCGAGGTGACCAGCGAGCGGCCGATCCGGTCGATCCCGATGTGGTCGAGCGCGAGGTAGGACGCCACCGCCGCCCCGAGCCCGGCGGCCAGCAGCGCGCCGCGCCGCAGGATCGGGCCCGCCCGGTGGGCGACCCCGGCCGGAGCCGGCTCGAGCGAGGGCAGCCGCTGGGCCGGCCGCGGCGGGCCGAGGTCGGCCGGTAACAGGCCGTAGCGGACGGCGGCGCGCTGCATCGCGCCCTGCGGCTGCGGTACCGCGCGCGCGTCCTCGTAGACCTCGGCGACCTGCGCGGCGACCTTCGGCCAGGCGTAGCGCTCGGCGCTGGCGGCGGCGGCCGTGCCCAGCGCGGTCGTGCGCTCGGGATCGAGCGCGAGGTCGCGCAGCGTCTCGGCCAGCGCGGTCGCGTCGCCGCGCGGGAAGAGCAGGCCGTCGACGCCGTCTGAGACCACGTCGCGGTAGCCGGCGATGTCCGATGCGACGACAGGCGTGCCGGCGGCGAAGCCCTCGGTCAGCACCATCCCGAACGACTCGCCGCCCAGCGACGGCGCGGCGAGCACGTCGGCGGACTCCAGCGCCGCGTGCTTCTCGGCGTCCGAGACGCGGCCCAGGATCGTCACGCCCTCGCGGTCGACGAGCAGCGGCGCGATCTCGGGCTCGGACGCACCGACGACGGTGAGCCGGGCGGGCACGTGGGCGCGCAGCGCCTCGAACGCGCGCAGCAGGACCGGCAGGCCCTTGCGCTCAACGGCCTGGCCGACGAACACGATCTCCAGCGGTTCGCCCGGCGCGCGCCGGCGCGCCGCCGGCACGCCGCCCTCGGGCAGCGCGACGCCGTTGGGCACGACCCGGTAATCGCCGCCGTAGAAGCGCCGGCCGGTCCACGCCGCCGCCTCGGACACGGCGATCCGGGCGGCGAGCCGGTTGAGCTTGCGACGGGCGCCGAGCAGCACCGCGATCCCGTGCGCAAGCTTGGCCTCGGAGTAGCAGTGGAACGTCCCGACCAGCGGCGCCTCGGAGGACGTGAGCGCGTCCCAGACGACGACCGGCGCGACCGGCTCGTGCACGTGCACGACGTCGAACTGGCCGGCGCGCAGCTCGCGCCGCAGCGTGGCGATCGCGAACGGCGTGTGCGCGAGGTTGGAGACCGCGCCGTTGGAGGGCCAGCCGATCGTGGGGCCGAGCGGGATCAGCCACTCGGGCGCCTCGACGCGCTGCGGGCGCGCGCCGCGGTGCCGCCAGGCGGTGCGGCGCTCGTCGCGGTCGTACGGCGCCAGCACTCGCACGTCGTGGCCGGCCGCGAGCAGTTCGCCCGCGAGCGCCTCGATGTGCCTCGTGACCCCGCCCGGGTAGGTCCACGAGTAAGGAGAAACCAGCGCGACCCGCATCAGCGCATCCTAAGGGAGCGGACCCACGGTTCCGGTTCGGTAATCCGCACCCTTAGCGAGTGCTAACAGCATGAGTGCGTCCTCCTAGACTCATGGGGCACATGCCCGAACGGCATTTCGTCAAATACACCTTCCTGAAGGTCGATCCTGCCTGGCGTCGGCTTCCGGACGACGAGCGCGCGGAGCATAAGCGCGAGTTCCTGGCCGCCTGCGAGGACTTCGCGTCCGAGCGGCTGCTGCGGGCGTTCTCGACCGTCGGCACCCGCGGCGACACCGACCTGATGCTGCTCAGCCAGGCGACGAACCTCGAGCGCATCCACGAGTTCCACGTCGTCCTCGCCCAGAGCGGGCTGATGAAGTGGTGCAGCCAGCCGTACTCGTACCTCGCGATGACCAAGCCGTCGGAGTACTCCGACGAGTCGCGCCTGGAGGTCCGCCCGGCGCACGGCCGCTATCTGTTCGTCTACCCGTTCGTCAAGACGCGCGAGTGGTACGCCAAGCCGGCGGACGAGCGCTGGAAGATCATGCAGGAGCACATCAGGATCGGGAAGGAATACCCCGACATCGACCTCAACACGTCGTACTCGTTCGGCCTCGACGACCAGGAGTTCGTGGTCGCATTCGAGACCGACGAGCCGTCGCGCTTCCTCGACCTCGTGCAGCGCCTGCGCACGACCGAGGCGTCGGCGTACACCAAGCGCGACACCCCCACGTTCACCTGCGTCTCGACGTCGGTCGAGCGCGCGCTCAGCGCGCTCGACGGCACGCCGCTCACCGAGGCGCTCCCCGCCGCATGAACGACGAGACCGTCGACATCACGATCATCGGCGCCGGGCCGATCGGGCTCGGCACCGCGTTCTGGGCGGGCATGCGGCAGGCGAGCTGCCGGATCATCGATTCGCTGCCGGAGATCGGCGGCCAGTGCACGACGCTGTACCCGGAGAAGTGGATCTTCGACGTGCCGGGGCACCCGCGGATCCTGGCGAGCGAGCTGGTCGAGCAGTTGCGCGTGCAGGCGCTCGAGCAGTTCGACGTCCCGGTCCACCTCGAGTGCACCGCACACGCGCTGTCCTACGACGGCGACGAGGTCGTCCTCCACACCGACGACGGCGAGCTGCGCTCGCGTACCGTGATCGTCGCCGGCGGCCACGGCGCGTTCGAGCCGCGGCGGCTGCCGACCTCCGACGTCGACATGGCGCCCTGGGTCGGCCGCGGGGCTCACTACCTCGTCGGCGACAAGTCCGACTTCGAAGGCAAGCGGGTCGTCGTCGTCGGCGGCGGCGATTCGGCGTTCGACTGGGTCGTGAACCTGCTGGAGACGGCGTCGCGGGTGACGCTCGTGCACCGCCGCGAGGGCTTCCGCGCGCACGAGGCGACCGTGGCCGAGGTGATGGGTCACGTCGACGCCGGCCGCGCCGATCTGCGCGTCCCGTACGTGATCCGGCGCGTCCACGGTGACGGCGCGATCGAGGCCGTCGAGCTCCACCACACGGACAACGGGACGGTCGAGACGCTCGCCTGCGACGCGGTGCTGCTGCAGCTCGGCTTCGTCACCCGCCTCGGGCCGTTGAAGGACTGGGGATTCGCGATCGAAAAGGGCTCGCTCGTCGTAGACCCCCTCATGCGGACCAACCTCGACCGGATTTGGGCGTGCGGAGACATCACGACATTCGACGGCAAGCTCAAGCTGATCGCGACCGGCTTCGGCGAGGCCGCGATCGCGGTCTCGCAGGCCGTCCACCACATCCGCCCCGAGACCAAGATCCAGCCCGCCTACTCGACCAACACCGGCGTCCCCGGCGTGGTGGCGGGGCAGGCTTGACCATGCGCGCCGGCGCGCTGGCCGCGGCGCTCGCCGCCCTCGCTCTGGCTGCCGCGGGCTGCGGCGGCGACGACGGCGGCGGCGGAGGTGCCGCCGAGGACCCGGCCGCGCAGGTGCCTAGCGGTCTGCAGGAACAGGTCCGCGCGGCGCAGGACCCGCAGCCGTCGGAGTTCCCCCAGGCCGGCGGCAAGACGCTGCAGGCGCTGGCCGACGAGATCGGCGGCGGGCCGGAGATGGGCCTCGCCGGCTCGGTCTACCTGGCGGGCGAGAAGAACCGCGTCGCGTTCGGCGTGATCGACGACCAGGCCGGCTTCGTCTACGGCAAGACCGCGCTGTACGTCGCGCCGACGCCCGAGTCGCCGGCCAAGGGCCCATACGTGGCGCCCGCCGACGTGCTCGTCACCGAGGCGCCGTACCGCTCCCAGCAGGCGGCGACCGAGGCCGACCCGTTCGCCGCCGTCTACGCCGCGCAGGTGCCGTTCCCCAAGACCGGCAAGTACGCGGTCATGGCGGTCACGATCGTGGACGGCAAGCCGGTCGCGGCGCCGGGCCAGCTCGAGGTGATCGCCAAGAAGTCCGACCGGGTCCCCGAGGTCGGCGAGCCGGCTCCCAAGGTCGTGACCGACACCGTGGCTTCGGCCGGCGGTGACGCCGAGGCGATCGACACGCGCCGCCCGACCAGCGACATGCACGCCAACTTCGCCGACGAGGTCGGCAAGAAGCCGGTCGCGCTGCTGTTCGCGACGCCGCAGCTGTGCCAGTCGCGCGTCTGCGGCCCCGTCGTCGACGTCGGGCTGCAGCTCCGCTCGCGCTACGGCGACCAGGTGGAGTTCATCCACCAGGAGGTCTACACCGACAACGATCCGAACAAGGGCCTGCGCAAGCCGCTGCAGGACTTCGCCCTGCAGACGGAGCCGTGGCTGTTCGTCGTCGGGAAGGACGGCAAGATCACCGCGCGGCTCGAGGGCTCGTTCGGGGTCAATGCGTTCGAGCAGGCGCTGAAGACAGCGCTGTGAGGCACCGCAAGCGGCTCGCCGTCCCGGCCGGGGTCGCGGCCGCCTTCGCGCTCTGGCCCGCGGGCGCCGAGGCGCACGGGCTGGTCCAGCGCGCCAACCTGCCGATCCCTGAGTGGCTGTTCGGCTGGGCGGCGGCGGTCGTGCTGGTGGTGTCCTTCGCCGGCCTGGCCGTCCTGTGGCCGGCGCCCAAGCTGCAGGACCCCGGCTGGCGGCCGCTGCCCGGCGGGATCGGCCGCGTCCTCGGCAGCCGGCCGGTCGAGGCGCTGTGCGCGGCGCTCGGCGTCGGGCTGCTCGTCGTCATCATCCTCGCCGGCTACCTGGGTCGCGACTCTGCTCTCGACAACCTCGCGCCGACGTTCATCCTGATCGACTTCTGGGTCGGGCTCGTGTTCGCGAGCGTGTTCTTCGGCGACGTGTTCCGCGCGTTCAGCCCGTGGCGCGCGATCCGGCTCCCCGGCGTGCGGCCGTATCCGGAGCGCTGGGGCCGCTATCCCGCCGCGATCGCGCTGCTCGCGTTCACCTGGGTCGAGCTCGTGTCGGGCTGGGGCGAGTCGCCCGCCGATCTGACCACGGCCGCGGTCGTGTACACGGTCTACACGATCGCGATGCAGGCGGTCTTCGGCACCGAGACGTGGACGCGGAAGGGCGAGGCGTTCGCGGTCTACTTCAACCTGTTCTCACGCCTCTCGGTATGGGAGACGCGCGACCGGGTCGTCGGTCTGCGCCCGCCGCTCGGCGGCCTGCCGCGGCTCGACACACCGCCGGGGACGGTGCTGTTCGTGATCGTGATGATCGGAACCGTCACGTTCGACGGCTTCAGCCAGGGCCAGCTCTGGAAGGACGTGTCGGTCGACCTGGCGGACGCGCTCGACGGCGTCGTGGGGCTCGATGCCGCGGCCAAGCTCGTCGCCACGTTCGGCCTGCTGCTCGCCGTGGCGCTGATCGGCGGCTTCTACCGGCTGGGGATCGACGGCGCGCGCTCGGTCGGCGGCGACCTCGAGGCGCCGGAGCTGCGGCGCGCGTTCATCCACACGCTGGTGCCGATCGCGCTGGTCTACGTCGTCGCCCACTACCTGACGTTCCTGCTGTTCGAGGGGCAGGCCACGTTCTATCTGGCGTCGGACCCGTTCGGCGAGGGCTGGGACCTGTTCGGCACCGCAGACCGCGCGATCAACTACACGTACCTGAGCCAGAACGCGACCTGGTACGTGCAGGTCGCGGTCGTGGTGATAGGTCACGTCGCGGCGCTGACGCTCGCGCACGACCGCGCGCTCGCGCTCTACCGCGACACGCGCCTGGCGGTGCGCTCGCAGTACTGGATGCTCGCCGTGATGGTCGGCTTCACGTCGCTGGCGCTGTGGCTGCTGGCCCAGGCCGTGGCGTGAAGCGGCCGTTCAGACGGCGGAGACCTCTTCCTCCTCCGCCACGCGGAAGGAGGAGCCGCAGCCGCAGGCCGCGATGACGTTCGGGTTCTCGACCTTGAAGCCGGCGCCCTGCAGGCCCTCGACGTAGTCGACGATCGCGCCCTTCACGTAGGGCAGGCTGGGACCGTCGACGAGCAGGCGCAGGCCGTGGTCCTCGAAGATCTCGTCGCCGTCGCGCTGGGTGTCGAACGCGAGCGCGTACTGGAAGCCCGAGCAACCGCCGCCGCGCACGCCTACGCGCAGCCCGGACGTGCCCATGTCGGCGCCCTGGGAGGCCAGGAACTCCTTGACCTTCTCGGCGCCCTTGTCAGTGAAGGTGATCACGTGTCAGATACTCCTGGGTCTCCGTCGGGAGGTCCAATGCTTCAAGAAGGATAGCGAGCCGGGCGGACCTCGCTAGGCTACGAAAGCAGTGCCGACGACGGATGAGCTCAAGCAGCGCATCGAGGCGTCCATCCCGGGCGCGCGCGTGGACGTCGTCGACCTCAACGGCGGCGGGGACCACTTCCGCGCCACCGTGATCGCCCCGGAGTTCTCGGGGTTGAGCCGGATCGAGCAGCACCGTCGCGTTTATGCGGTCTTCGGAGCCGACATCGGCGGCCCGATCCACGCACTGTCCCTGGTCACACGAGCCGAAACGTAGGTCTTCTCACATGAGCACCCCCGAGCAGCAGATCAGCGCGGCGATCCAGGAAGCGATCGCCGAGAACGACGTGCTCCTCTTCATGAAGGGCACGCCCGAGGCGCCCCGCTGCGGGTTCTCCGCCCGCACGGTCGCGGCGCTCGAGGCCGTCGGCGCGCCGTTCGCGGCCGTCGACATCCTGCCCGACCCCCGCATCCGCCAGGAGCTCTCGGCGCTGTCGAACTGGCCGACGATCCCGCAGCTGTTCGTGCGCGGCCAGCTGGTCGGCGGCTGCGACATCATCACCGAGATGTACGAGTCCGGCGAGCTGGCCGAGGTGATCGGCGTCGAGCCGCCGGCCGAGGCGCCCGCCACGGCACCGGCCGGGGCCGAGCCGGCCGCGCCGCCGCTCTCGATCGAGAACAAGCTCTAGCCGAGCGGCAACTCGACGCGCAGCAGCGTGCCGCCGCCCGGACGGGCGACGAGCTCGAAGCTGCCGCCGAGCTCGGTCGCGCGTTCGCGCATCGACGTGAGGCCTACGCCGGCGCGCCTGTCGGGCGCAACGCCGCAGCCGTCGTCGGCGACCTCGAGGCGCAGCGTCTCGCCGACGCTCATCGACACCACTGCGCGGCGTGCGTGCGCGTGGCGCGCGACGTTCGCCAGCGCCTCCTGGGCGATCCGGAACGCGGCCGCCTCCACCGCCGCCGGCAGCGGCGGCAGCACATCCGGCGCCACGACCTCGGCGCCGAGCGCCGCCGCCTGCTGGCGCAGCGCGCCGGTCAGGCCGAGCTGGTCGAGCGCGGGCGGCCGCAGGCCGTAGACCAGCCGGCGCACGTCGGCCACCGTGCCCTCGACGCTCGCCGCCGCGCGGTCGAGCAGCGCATCGGCGGCCGCGGGATCGGTTGCGAGCACGCGCCGGGCGGCGTCGATCGTGAGCACCGCCCCGGCCAGCGTCGGGCCGAGCCCGTCGTGCAGGTCGCCGCTCAGCCGGCGGCGCTCCTCCTCGCGCGCCGTCACGAGCCGCTCGCGCGAGCGCTGGACCTCGATCGAGAGCGCCACCGCGCTGGCGGCCGCGCTCGCGCGGCGGGCGAAGTCCTCGAGCAGCCGCCGGTCGGCGTCGGCCAGCGGCTCGCCGTGCGCCCGCGCGCCGATCAGCAGCGTGCCGACGCGCTCGCCCGCGTGGACGAGCGGCAGCCGCAGCGCGACGCCGGCGTCGGGCGTGCCATGGACTGCGGCCGGCTCGCCCGGGGCGTCGCTCAGCTCGACCGCGACGTACGGCAGGCGCAGCTCGTCGCCGATCGTCTCGACCATCACGGGCAGCACGCGCGCCGGCTCCATCGCCTCGCCCAGCCGCCGCCCGAGCGTCGAGATCGCCGCGTACGGCTCGTCGCGCCGGCCGTGGAGCAGGCGGCCGACGGCGCGCTGGATACGCTCGCGCAGCGGCTGGAGCGCGACCGCGACGAGCGCCGTGGCGATCAGCGCGGCGCCGAGCTGGACGTCCTGGCCGAGCAGGCTGCCGACCGCCAGCACCGCCGCGACGTAGAGCCCGCCGAGCACGGCGGTCAGCGCGGCGAACACGAGCGCGCGGTTGACGAACACGTCGAGCCCGTAGAGGCGGTGGCGCAGGATCGCGACCGCCATCGTCGCCGCCAGGAACGCAAGCGACACAATGGCGGCGAACGCGCCTACGTCGAACGCTTCCGGGGTGGCGAGGGCGCCGATCAGGCAGGCCACGAACGCGACGCCGACGATGAGCGCCGCGCGCAGCAGCAGGTTGAGCTGCTCGCGCTCCTCGCCCTCGGCGGAGCGCCGCCGCACGGCGATCGCCGCGATCCCGGCGAACATCGCCGGGAACACGAGCATCCAGCCGATCCCGAACGGATCGCCGACCGACGCGGCGGTCGCATCGCCGTAGAGCGGGTTGTCGTTGAACGCGAGATCGTCGCCGGGCCCGAGCGCGCCCTCGAGCGCGATCAGCACGGGCGCCGCGAGCCCGCACCACAGCCACGGGCGCCAGCGCCGCGACGGCGGCGAGCCGGTCGGGAACAGCAACAGCGCGACCGCGGGGATCAGCACGATCGGCGCCGACGCCCACTCGCCGACCCAACCGGCCCAGTCGTCGGCGGGGAGCGGATCGACGAAGTGCGCGTAGATCGCGTACTCGGCGCCGGCGAACCCCGCCAGCGCGCCGAGCGAGGCGGCGCACAGGATCCAGCCGATCGGATGGCGCGGGACGCGGGCGAGCATCAACGCGCCGAGCAGCAGCAGCGGTATCGCCGCGCCCACGCGCACGAGTTGGCGCGCGGTATCCGCGGCCGGCACCCGCGCCTCCGAGCTCGCCACCAGCGCCACCAGCACGAGCCCCGCGATCGCCAGCGTCCCGCCCACGGCCAGCACCGCTCGGGCGCGCGCGGTTTCCGGTCCCGCCCGTCCGCGGCTCGCGCCCTCCGCGCGACGGCCGACCGCGACGGAGGCCGAGGCGCTCATCGCCCGCCGATCCCGGCCTCGCGCGCCTTGACGATCGCCTGCGCACGGTCGACCACCTGGATCTTGGTGAAGATGCTCGACACGTGGTTGCGGACCGTCTTGCTCGACAGCACGAGCTGGTCGGCGATCTGCGTGTTCGAGCGCCCGCGCGCAACGAGGTCGAGGATTTCGCGCTCGCGCGCGGTGAGCTCGGGGAACGACGCCGCGGAGTTGACCCGTGCCGCCGCGCCGAGGAACTCGACCATGCGCCGGGCGACCGCCGGCCCGAACACCGCGCCGCCCTCCGCGACCGCGTTCAGCGCGCGCAGCAGCTCCGCCTGGCGCGCGCCCTTGACGAGGTAGCCGCGCGCACCGGCCTGTACGGCGGCGAACACCGACTCGTCGTCCTCGTGCATCGTCAGCACGAGCACCGCAATGTGCGGGGCGGCGGCGACGATCTCGCGCGTCGCCTCGATCCCGTTGCGGCCGGGCATGTTGAGGTCCATCAGCACGACGTCCGGGTGCAGGTCGAGCGCGCGCTCGACCGCCTCCTCGCCGCTGGTCGCCTCGCCGGCGAGCGTGACGTCGTCGACGGAGGCGAGCAGCGCGGCAAGCCCGGCGCGGAACGGCTCGGAGTCGTCGGCGACGAGGATGCGCAGCTGTTCGGCGGCCACGCGGACGACCGTACGCCCGGGCGAGGGCCGGGGCAACCGCCGAAGCACGATTTCCCGGTGCGATCGGGACACGTGTCCCTGCCGGCCTGGGTCATTCGCGGCGGAGGCTGGCCGGCGTCCACACCGACCCACGGAGGTCCTCATGCTGGCCCGCCCCATCCGCACCACCGCCGCGCTCGCCGTCCTGCTGGGACTGCTCGCAGCGATCCTCTTGCTCCGCTCCAGCGCCTCGGCGCAGGATCCCGGGACCCGCACGCTCACACTCCGCGAGACCGACCGCGGCGGAACGTTCGCCCACATCCGCAACACCAAGGGCGCCTCGCAGCGCTCGAACCTCGCCGGCGACGTGATCGTATTCGCCAATCCCATCGTCGACGCTGCCGGCAAGCGGATCGGCAAGACGTCGGTGGGCTGCGTCACCACGACCGGCTCGCGCAACTTCATGAAGTCGGCGCTGACGTGCCACGGCGTCACCGAGCTCGCCGACGGCTCGCTGATGATGCAGGCCATCATCGGCCCGAACGCCCCGGTCACGAACGGAGCGGTGACCGGCGGGACCGGCGCCTACGCGAACGCCCGCGGCGTGTTCACGAACACCGAGGTTCGCTCGGGCTCGTCGGAGACCGTCGTCACGCTGGTGCCATGAGAACGCTCGCCGCCGTCGTCCGGCAGGCTCAGAGGTCTCGCCGGGCGAACGCCGCGACCGCCGCGGCGCCGACGGCGAGCAGGTAGGCGAGCGAGTAGAGCCACAGGTCCAAGCCTCCGGCCTGGGCGCCGCCGAACGGCCCGAGGTCGATCGCCAGGCGGGCGAAGCCGACCGTGTCCACGGTCAGGTCGGCGAGGCCCGCCTGGTAGAGCGCCTCGAACGGCAGGACCCAGGTGGTGATGCTCGCGATCTCCTCGAGGCTGTCCGAACCGATCGCCTCCGCGATCTGGCCGAGCAGCCCGGCGGTCAGCCCGGCGCCGAAGAGCATGAACACCGCGATTCCGTTCGCGGTGCTCGCGAGCACGATCGAGCCGGCCAGCGAGAGCGCGGCGATGATCGCCACGCCGAGCGCGAGCGCCAGCAGCGGCGTCAGCGTGCGGTCCGGCCACCAGTCGCCGAGCGCGGCTGTGAGCGCGAACGACGCCAGCGCGACCAGCATCACGTACGGGGCGCAGACCGCGGTCGCGCCGAGCCAGCGGCCGAGCAGCAGCGTCCGACGCGCCAGCGGGCGGACGAGCATCGGCTGGAGCAGCCCGCGCTCGGCGTCGCCGCGTACCGCGCCGAGCGTGAGGAAGACCGCGAGGATCGTGCCCAGGAACAGGATCGCGAACATCGCGAGGCCGGCCAGCGTGGCGCCGATGACCTCCTCGGACGCGACGCCGAATTCGTTGCCGGCGTCGAACTCGTCGGCGGCCTCGAACGCCTGCCACGTGGCCAGGCCGTAGAGGGCGAGAAACACGGCAGTGAGGAGACCGACGACGACGAAGACGCGGCGGCGGAGCGACTCGCGCAGCGAGAAGCGGGCGACGATCAGCGCACCGCGCAGCTCGCCCGGCGGGTCCACCGTGTGACCGCGTGAGGGGTCGAGCGGCCCCGCCGCGGTCGCGCTCATGCCGCGGCCTCCGCCCCGCGGGCCGCCGCCTCGTCACGTGCAGGCGCGGCGCCGACGGCCTCGAGGTACGCGTCCTCGAGCGTCGAGGTGAGCACTCGGACGCTGTACACGTCCTCGCCCGCCGCGACCAGCTCGCGCACGATCCGGGGCGCATCGTCGCGCCTGGCCTCGGCGAACGTGCGCCAGCCGGACGCGGTCTCGACCTGCACCCCGCCCGGCCGGCTGAGCTGTGCCGGCGTCCCGGCCGCGACCACCTCGCCATGGTCGATGATCGCAACGCGGTCGCAGACCAGCTCCACCTCCGACAGCAGATGCGAGTTGAGCAGCACGGTCACCCCGCGGTCGCGCAGCCGCTCGAGCAGCGCGCGGACGGTGTGGCGGCCGGCCGGGTCGAGCGCGCTCGTGGGCTCGTCAAGGAGCAGCAGCCGCGGCGTCCCGATCAGCGCCTGGGCGAGACCGAGCCGCTGCTGCATCCCCTTCGACATCGCGCCGACGCGCCGGTCCGGGACGTCGCCGAGCTCGACGAGCTCCAGCAGCTCGCGCCGCTCGTGCTGCCCGCCCGCCGATCCCGTCAGCTCCTGGTGCAGGACGAGCAGCTCGTCGGCCGTGCACCAGTCCGGGAAGCGGAACAGCTCCGCCAGGTAGCCGAACGATCGCTGGGCGCCGGGCGAGCCGGCGGCGTGGCCGCACACTTCGACAGCTCCGGCGGTCGGACGCACGAGGCCGCACGCGATCTTGACCAGCGTCGATTTCCCGGCGCCGTTAGGCCCGAGCAGCCCGAAAAGCTCGCCGGTCCCGATCTCCAGGTCGACGCCGCGGAGCGCGTGGACGGAGCCGTAGGACTTGCGCAGCCCGTGAGCGGTCAGGGCGTGGGCCATGCACGCGTAGGATCGCAGGCGATGGCCATGACGCTCTCTCCACCGCCGTTGCGCTGGGACGGCGAGCGGCTGCACGTGCTCGACCAGACGCGGCTGCCCGCAGACGAGGTCGTGCTCGTGCTCACCGGAGCGGAGGACACGGCGCGGGCGATCGAGCGCCTGGCGGTGCGCGGCGCGCCGCTGATCGGCGTAGCCGCGGCTTACGGGCTCGCGATGGAGGTGGCGCGCGAGCCGTCGCTCGGCGGGCTCGAGCGCGGCGCCGAGCGGCTCGCGACCTGCCGCCCGACGGCGCGCAACCTGGCGTGGGCGGTGGAGCGCGTGCGCGCCGCTGCGCTGGCCGCGGGCCCGGTTCGGATGGCGGGCGCCGCGCGCGAGGAGGCGGAGGCGATCCGGTGCGCCGACGAGGCGGCGAGCGCCGCGCTGTCCGAGCACGGCGCCGCGCTGCTCGACGCGGCCTTCCCGCGCCGCCCGGCGGCGAGCCGCACCGGCGCCCGGCCGACCTCGCCCGCCGCGGCCACGCCGGCCCCGCTGACGGTGCTTACGCATTGCAACTCGGGGTGCCTCGCCGCGTCGGGGCGCGGGACGGGGCTCGGCGTGATCGCCGCGCTCGCCGACCGGCGGCCCGTCCGCGTGCTCGCCTGCGAGGCGCGGCCGCTCCTGCAGGGAGCACGGTTGACGGTCTGGGAGCTGGCGCGGCTCGGGATCGAGCATGCGCTGGTCGTCGACGCAGCCGCGTCCGGGCTGATCCGTACCGGCCAGATCGACGCCGTCGTGACCGGCTTCGACCGTGTCGCGGCCAACGGCGACGTCGCCAACAAGGTGGGCACCTACGGCTTGGCACTCGCCTCCGGCGCGGCAGGCGTCCCGTTCGTGGCGGCCGGCCCCTCGTCCTCGCTCGACCGCTCGCTGCCCGACGGCGACGCGATCGAGATCGAGGAGCGCTCCGCCGACGAGGTGCGCGGCGCGCTCGGCACTCTGCTCACGGTCCCGGGCACGCCGGTGCGCAATCCGGCGTTCGACGTCACGCCCGCGGCGCTGGTCTGGGCGCTCGTGACCGAGCGCGGCATCGCGCAGCCCGTGGACGCGGCCTCCGTGGCCGCGATCGCATGAGGGCTGCGCGTACTCTAAGTCTCGACTCGACGGTTATTGTTGAGATTCCGGACCCCGTCTGCGGGCCCGGAGAGGTCGTGTGCCGCGTGCTCGCCTCCGCCACCTGCGGATCCGACGTGCACGGCTGGTACGTGGCGCGCAAACTGCCCGCGGTGCTCGGCCACGAGCCCGTCGGCGAGGTCGTCGACGTGGGGGCGGGCGTCACGCGCGTAGTGCCGGGCGACCGCGTGGCGATCCACCACCACGCGGCGTGCGGCGCGTGCCGCGTGTGCGCGGCCGGACACGAGACCCTCTGCGCGCAGTTCCGTGCCACGCGGCTCGACCCGGGCGGCTTCGCCGAGTACGTCCGGATCCAGGCCGAGCTCGTGGACGAGCTGCTGCCGCTCGAGGGGCTCGACCCGATCGCCGCGACCTGCACCGAGCCGCTCGCCTGCGCGATCCGGGCCCAGGAGCGCGTCGGCCTGACGCCGGGGGATGCGCTGCTCGTTGTAGGCGCGGGAGCGAGCGGCTTGCTCCACATCGCCGCCGCACGGGCGCGCGGGGTCGAGCGCGTGCTGGTCGCCGAGCGGCGCGCCGACCGGCGCGAGCGCGCGACGGCGTGGGGCGCGGCGGCGTCCGGCGGAGGCGCGGTCGACGTCGCGATCGTGACGTCGGATCACCCCGAGGCGATCGCCGCCGGGGCGGCCGCGCTCGGCCCAGGCGGGCGAATCTGCGCGTACGCCCCGCCCGAGCAGGGCGCGCCGATCGCGGTCGACGGCGCCGAGATCTTCCTGCGCGAGCTGACCGTGACGTCGTCGTGGTCTGCCGGGGCGGCCGACATGCGCGCCGCGCTCGCGCTCCTTCAAGCCGGCGCGGTGCGGACCGAGGAGCTGATCACGCACCGGTTCTCGCTCGAGCACACCGGCGCCGCGCTCGCCGCCCAGCGGGACCGCGTGGCGCTCAAGGCCGTCGTCCTGCCCGGGGCCGCTTGACGGGCACGAGCTCACGCTCGACCTCGTCGACCAGCTCGAGGTGCAGGTCGACCAGCCGGCGCAGGAAACCGTTGACGAGCAGCAGGTACTTGCGCCGGTGGGGCAGCTCCTCGGCCGCTGCGGCGCTCTCGTCCAACCGCTGGACGAGGTCGGCGATGTCGTCGCGGAGCGTCACGAAGCTCTCGCGCGTGGCGTCCTCGCCGACCAGGTCGGCGATCAGGAGACGCAGGAGCGCCTCGGATTTCACCGGTGTGAAGGTCACCGGCGTACGCGCCCAGTCACGAAGCGCCTGCAGGCCCTTGTCGGTGAGCGTGTAGACGGTCCGCGCGCGCGTGCGCCCGGGCTCCTTGCGCGCGTCGAGGTAACCGAGTCCGGCCAGGCGCTTGGGCTCGACGTAGTACTGGCTCTCGCCCGCCCAGTCGAGGATCCGCCCGCGGCGCGCCATGCGCAGCAGGTCGTGCGGGGCGGCGCCGCCGGCGCCGACGAGCCCCAGGACCTCGTAGGAGAACAGGCTCAGCTCAGGTCTTGACATACCTATGCTCCATAGTTCATCCTCCCTATGGAGCATAGCTTACCTGGAGGTATTCGAGATGACGACGATGACGATGAGCTCGAGCGCGCGGCAGTGGGGCGCCCTGTGGGGCGACCGGCCGCGCGCCTGGGCCGTGACCGAAGAGCAGCAGGCTCCGGTCTACGAGGCGGCGCTGCGCCACGTCGCAATCGGACGCGGTGACCGCGTGCTTGACGTGGGCTGCGGCACCGGCGTCTTCCTGCGCATCTGCGCGGACCGCGGTGCGTTCGTGTCGGGCCTCGACGCGGCCGAAGGGCTGCTGGCGGTCGCCCGCGAGCGCGTACCGGAGGCGGACTTTCGCCTCGGCGACCTGCAGGCGCTCCCGTACGCCGACGACGCGTTCGACCTGGTGACCGGCTTCACGTCGTTCTTCTTCGCCGACGACATCGTGGCGGCGCTGCGCGAGGCGCGGCGCGTCGCGCGCCCCGGCGCCCCGGTGGTCATCGAGGTGTTCGGGCGCCCGGAGCGTTGCGACCTGGAGGCGATGAAGGAGGCCGTCGCGGCGTTCCGGCCGGCGCCGCCGCCGGGTGCGCCACCCGAGTCATACTGGCGGCCGGGGATCGTCGAAGAGCTCGTTCCCGCTGCCGGGCTCACGGTCGAACGCTCGCTCGACACGACGTGCGCGTACCGGTACGCGGACGACGCTGCCCTGCTCGAGGCCATGCTCGCCGCCGGCGGCGCGGGCGCCGTCGCAGGCCCCGAGCGGGAGCCGGAGTTGCGCGCCGCGATCCTGCGCGCGCTCGGACGCTGCCGGCAGCCCGACGGCAGCTATCGCGTGTCCAACGAGTGGCACGTCGTGATCGCCCGCGCCTGAACGCACGCAATGATGCTCGGCGTGCGCGCCGCGATCCTCCACGGGCCTGACGACCTGCGGGTCGAGGACGTCTCCGCTCCCGCGCCCGGGCCGGACGAGGTGCTGGTCCGGGTCGAGGCGGCGACCACGTGCGGCACCGACGTGAAGATGTGGCGCCGCGGGCATCCGATCCTGCCGCCGTATCCGGCGCGCTTCGGGCACGAGACCGCGGGGGTGCGGGAGGACACTGGCGAGCGGGTGCTGGTCGGCGACTCGGTCGCGTGCGGGGCGTGCCGCCCGTGCCTGGCGGGGCGGCCGCAGATCTGCCGCGCCCCGCGCTGGGTCCTCGGCGGCTTCGCGGAGCTGATCGCCGCGCCGGTCGCGGCGCTGCACGCGATCCCGGACGGGCTCGATCCCGCCGGCGCGGCGATGGCCGAGCCGCTCGCGGCCGCGGTCCACGCGGTCGACCGCGCGCCCGCGCGGCCGATCGCGCCCGACGTGGGCGTGCTCGGAGGCGGGCCGATGGGCCAGATGCTGGCGGCGCTGCTGGTCGCCGACGGCCGCACGGTCACGATCGCCGACCGCCACCCGGAGCGGCGCGCGCAGGCCGAGGCGGCGGGAGCGATGAGCGCGGAGACGCTGTCCGACCACGACGTCGTGTTCGAGGCCGTCGGCCGGCCGGAGGCGTGGCGCGCCGCGGTGGCGGCCTGCACGCCCGGCGGCTGCGTCGTGTTCGTCGGCGGCTGCGCGGCCGGCACCGACGCGCGCCTGCCGACCCGGCCGCTGCACTACGACGAGCTCGACCTGCGCGGCGCGTTCCACCACGCGCCCGCCGAGGTCGACCGCGCGCTGGCGCTGCTCGCCGACGGCACGGTCGACTGGCGCGCGCTCGCCGCCGGCCCGATCGGGCTCGACGAGCTGCCGAGCGCGCTCGCGGCCGGCAACGACGGGCCGGCGCGCAAGTGGGTCGTGCTGCCGGGGCCGGCGAACGGCGGGCATTGAGAGATGAGCTGCCGAGCGCGCTCGCGGCCGGCAACGATGGGCCGGCGCGCAGGTCGTGCTGCCGGGGCCGGCGAACGGCGGGCTTTGAGGGAGAGCCCCGGGGGCGGTCGCGCTTCCGCGAAAGCGCCACGCGACGCCGAACGTCGGTGAGCCGGGCGGATACGGGGTGCTCACCGACGTTCGGCATCGTAGGGCGCCCGAGTGAGCGCACCCGCAATCCGAGCCCTCCTTCAATGCCGCCGTACGCGAGCGCCGAGCCCGGCGAGCGCATCCACGATTCAACCGCGCAGGTGCTCCAGTATCCGGCGCGAGTCGCAGATCGCCTCGCGGCCGAGCACCGCGACCGGGACGACGCGCTGCCCGGTGAGTGCGTCGACCTCGTCGCGCTCGGCGTGCCGCCACGGCACGCGGCGCTCCTCGACCTCGTAGCCGGCCCCGCGCAGCGCCCGCGCCACGCGGCCGCAGGCGCACAGCCGATCGGTCGGCATCGGGCAGCGGTACAGCACGACGCGCTCAGCGGAGGATCCGGCCACCGATCCCCTCGGCGGCGTGCGCCACCGCCGCGACGAGCTTCCACGCGGCGGGCTGCCCGCGCGGCGCCAGCCGCACCCGGTCGCCGAGCCGCTCCTCCCACCAGCGCACCGTCTCCTCCACGGTGTCCTCGTGCGGGCGCGTCGTCCAGCCGAGCTCGCGCCGCGCCTTGGTGCTCCTGCACGTCCACCACAGACCGGCCGCGCGGATCTCCTCCGGGCTGACGGGCGCCGGGAACGGGCCGTGCGCGCCGGCCTCCGCCAGGGCGAGCGCGAGCGCCGACGGGGAGCTCGAGCGCCGGTCCCTCGACCCCGCTGAGGCGCTCGAGCTCGGCGAACAGCCGGTCCCAGGTGTAGTTCCGGTTGCCGAGGATGTAGCGCTCGCCGGGCGTTCCGCGCTCGTCCGCGAGCAGGTGGCCGGCGGCGACGTCGGCCACGTCGACCACGTTGATCGCGCCCGGCACGTAGGCGGGGATGCGGCGCAGCAGGAAACGGCGCACGACGCCGGTCGAGGTGGGACCCAGGTCGCCGCGCCCGAACACGTGCGCGGGGCAGACGATCACGACCGGGAGGCCGTGCGCGGCGACGCGCAGCGCCTCGGTCTCCGCCGCGTGCTTGGACTCCGCGTAGGGGACGCCGGAGCCCGGACGGGAACGGGTTGCGCTCGTCGACCGCGCCACGCGGCGGCGCCGGGCCGACCGCGCCGATCGACGAGGTGTGCACCACGCGCTCCACCCCGGCGCGCAGCGCCTCCTCCAGCACGAGTCGCGTGCCCTCGACGTTGACGCGCAGCAGCTCGGCCGCGGAAGCCCGCAGGTGCGTCGTGCCGGCGACGTGGAAGACCCTGTCGATCCCACGCAGCGCGCGGCGCAGCGCCGCGCGGTCGCCGAGCTGGGCGCGCACGACGTCGACCTCGAGCCCTTCGATCGCCTCGCGGGAGGAGCTGGCCCGCAGCGTCACGCGCACGTCGTCGCCCCGCTCGACGAGCGCGCGCGTCACGTGCGAACCCACGAACCCCGTCGCTCCGGTGACGAGCGTCCTCCCCATCGCTCCGGATCATGACGACATCGCTCCGGTGCTCGGCGTCCGGTGCTCGGCGTCGCTGGCTGACGCAGTCGCGGGCAGCCTCCGCCTGCGCTCCGGGAGTTACACCGGCAGCCTCCCGCCCGCGCTCCGGTGGTTACAGTGCCCGCCCATGCCATCGGCCGTCGCCGTCGTCACGGACTCGACCCACTACATCCCGCGCGAGATCACCGAACGGCACGGGCTGCACACCGTCTCGCTGTACGTGCGCTGGGGCGATCCGCCCCAGGACGACCGCGAGGCCGACCTGCCGGACTTCGACAGCTTCTACGACCACCTGCGCAGCGCGCGCGAGCTGCCGACCACGTCGCAGCCGTCGGTCGGCGACTTCCTCGCCGTCTACGAGCCGCTCGTCGAGCAGGGCGCCGACATCCTCTCGATCCACCTGTCCGGCGGGATCTCCGGCACCGTGCGGTCCGCCGAGCAGGCGCGCGACCAGCTGGTCGAGCGCGGGGTCGCGCTCGAGCGGATCGAGATCGTCGACTCCGCCACGGCGTGCGCCGGTCACGGGCTGATGGCGATCGCCGCGCACAACGCGATCGCGGACGGCGCGACGCTTGCCGAGGCCGCCGCGCGCGCCCGCCGGCTGCGCGAGGGCATGAAGATCCTGTTCGCTGTCGACACGCTCGAGTTCCTCCGCCGCGGCGGGCGGGTCGGCGGCGCACAGGCATGGATCGGCTCGACGCTCAAGATCAAGCCGATCCTCGCGATCGAGTCCGAGATCGTCCCGGTCGAGCGCGTGCGCACGTGGGGCCGCGCGTTCGAGCGCATGGTCGACCACCTGCAGGCGCTGCGCGAGGACGGCAACGACCGCTTCTTCATCCAGCACATCCAGGCGCCCGACCAGGCGGCGAAGCTTTCCCAGCGCGGCGAGGCGATCTTCGGGCGGCCGCCCGAGTTCGTGTCGGAGATGGGGCCGGTGATCGGCGCCCACGCGGGTCCCGGGCTGCTCGGCACCACGGCGCTGCGGCACGACGTGCTCGGCCCCGTGTAAAGCAGGAGCGCGCCGGGCCACCGAGAAGATGGCCGCGATGGCGGCTGCGCCGAGCCCGATCGTCCCCGAAGCTGGACGCGTCATCTCGACGCGCACTGGTGCTGCGCGTCGTGATCGTCGTGGTCACGGTCGTGCTGACGCTGTACCTGATCTACCTGCTGCGCCAGCCGCTGACGTGGATCTTCATCGCCGGCTTCCTCGCCGTCGCGCTGTCCGGCCCGGTCAACGTCCTCGCGCGCTACATGAAGCGCGGGTTCGCGATCGCGATCGTCTACCTCACGCTGATCCTGATCCCGTTCCTGCTCGGCGCGCTGCTGATCCCGCCGGTCGTCGAGCAGCTCAACAACCTCATCGACAACCTCCCGCGGTACGTCGACGACCTTCAGGAGTTCGTGCAGGAGAACGAGCGACTCCGGCAGATCGAGGCGGACTACAACATCACCGCCGAGCTGGAGCAGCAGGCGCGCACGCTGCCGTCGCGGTTCGGCGACGCGGCCGGGATCCTGTCCGACATCGGGCTCGGCCTGGTCAACTCGGTCTTCGCCGGCGTGTCGATCCTCGTGCTGAGCCTGTTCATGATCGGCTCGGGCCGCAACTGGCTGCACTGGCTCGCGACGCGCCAGGGCCCGGACCGCGAGCGCAGATGCTCGACCGCCTGTTCGACCGGATCGGCAACGCGGTCGGCAACTACGTCGCCGGCGCGCTGGGCCAGGCGGCCCTGGCCGGCATCCTCGCGTACATCGTGCTGCGGATCCTCGGTGTGCCCTTCGCCGGCTCGCTCGCCGTGATCATCTTCCTGCTCGATCTGGTGCCGCTCGTGGGCGCGACGCTCGGGGCGATCATCGTCGGCATCATCACGGTGTTCAACGACTTCCCCACGGTCACGATCATCTGGGTCGTCTGGTCGATCGTCTACCAGCAGCTGGAGAACAACGTGATCCAGCCGCGCATCCAGGCCCGCGCGGTGGACGTGCACCCGTTCGTCGTGCTCGTCTCGGTCCTGTTCGGCGCGACGCTGTTCGGCGTCATCGGCGCGCTGCTGGCGATCCCGGTCGCGGCGGCGATCCAGATCTCGATCCACGAGTACAGCCTGTACCGCAACCCGCCCGAGATCGGCGCGGTCGAGGCGCCCCCGCCGGACGAGCCGCCGAACGGCGGCGAGCCCGCTCCCGCTACCTAGTACTCCTCGCGCCCGCCGCGCACGAGACCGGTGAGCGCGGCGATCCCGCCGCCGAGCACGAAGCCGGCCACGGCGGCGCCGATCAGCACCTGCTTGCGATGCCTGCGGAGCTGCTTGCGCCAGTCGGTCGCCTCCGTGACCTCGGCACGCAGCCGCTCGACCGCCATGCCGAGCTCGGCGCGGTTGGCCTCGATCGAGCGCCGGATCTCCTCCGGCGTGCGGGTAGCGGCCATCAGCGCTCGACCTCCGACGTCGCGCGGGCGGCGACCGACTGGCCGGGAGACGGCGCGGTGAGCGTGCCCTTGATCAGCTGCGCCTCCTCGATCGCGAGCTGCGGCGTGGGCGGCGAGCCCTTCTTGACGAAGTGCCTGGCGAGCAGGCCGGCGATGATGCCGAGCAGCAGGATCAGCACGCCGGTGATCAGGAACCCGGCCCAGACGGCGGTCTCCACGTCGAGGATGTCGTTGATCCCCCACGCCAGCGCCTCCACCAGGTAGATCAGCGCGAACAGGGCGAACACGCCGGCGATGATCCCGAACACCGCTCCCTTGGCCAGTTTGTTGACCTTGTCGGTCATCTCCGCCTTGGCGAGCGCGACCTCCTCGCGCACGAGGAGCTGTGCGCGTTCGCTGATGTCCTGGACGGCGCGGCCGAGCTCGCTGGTCGGTTGCTCGGGCATCAGTCGGCGATCTTCTTGAGGATCCGGGCGAACAGGAAGGCGCCGGCGAACGCGGCGGCGACGTAGAGCTCGGGCCGCTCGGGGCGCTCCTCGACCGGGGCGGACAAGGGTGTGGGAGCGGGCCCGGCGGCGCCGGCGGCCTGCTCGCGCGCGCGCTGGGCCTCGGCGGCGGCCGCGGCCGCACGCGCCTCGGCCTCGCGACGCTCGCCCTCCTTCCTGGCCTCCTCTTCGACGGCGGCGGCGATGTTCGCCTCCGCCTTGGCCTCCTCCTCCTGGAGGCGGCGCGCCTCGGTGGCCGCGAGCTCCTCGCGCAGCTCGGCAGCGGTGAGCGCGGCGGTCTTGTCGGGGTCCTGGCTCATTCGGGAGGATCTTCCCCGAACGCCCGGAGCCAAATCTGGTGGGCGATCTTTGTTGTCGCGATCGAGGCGAGCGCTCCGATCGCGGCGAGCAGGCCGGACCAGAGCAGGCGCTTGACCATCTCGTTGTCGGTCATACGAGAGCGGAGTCTAAGCGGGCATCCCGTCGGGATGCGCCTCGAGGCCCTCGCAGATGGTCGCGACCACGAACCGCTTCGCGCGCTCGTAGTCGTCCTCACCCTCCTCGAGCAGGCCGAAGATCCACCCCGTCAGGACCTGCTCGATCGCGCCGTAGTAGGCCATCGCGGCGAACTGCGGCGTGACCATGTCGCGGAACGTGCCGTCCGCCTGGGCGGCCTCGACGATGTCCGCGATCCGCTG
Source organism: uncultured Solirubrobacteraceae bacterium (assembly GCA_963835735.1). Taxonomy (GTDB): domain Bacteria; phylum Actinomycetota; class Thermoleophilia; order Solirubrobacterales; family Solirubrobacteraceae; genus DASQMT01. Next base: position 346,798 of record CAWIGP010000007.1, on the reverse strand, counting down.
GTACGCCTTGCGGATCTCCGGCAGATGCGTCTGACCGAACGTGTTCGCCGCGCGCGTGACCTCGACGATGATCACCTTCATCAGGTCGGGGTCGTGGCGGTAGGAGTCGACGATGAACGACGCGATCGCGTAGAGCTTCTCCTGCGGGCCGATCGGCTGCGCGTCGATGTCGTCGATCGCGGCCAGCATCAGCTCCCAGCGCTCGAGGAACAGCGTGTCGAGCACCTCGTCCTTGGACTGGAAGTAGTGGTAGACGAGCCCGTAGGCGACGCCCGCCTCGTCGGCGATGTCGGACACGCGGCAGGTGTGGAAGCCCTGGCGCGCGAACACGCGCACCGCGGCGTCGAGGATCAGGCGGCGCTTGTCGACCGCGGGCGCCTTCACGCGCGCACCTCGGTCGGCCAGTGGTAGGCGGCCGGCCGGCGGTTGGCGAGCGACGGCAGCTTCGCGCGGATCCCGCGCAGGCGGTCGAAGTCGAGGTCGGCGAGGATGAACGTCTCGAAGTCCGGCGCCTGCGAGAGAACGAGCCCCCACGGATTGACGATCATCGAGCGCCCGCCGGTGCGGATCCCGGGCGCCGGCTCGCCGACCTGGTTGGCTGCGACGACGAAGCACTGGTCCTCGATCGCGCGGGCGCGGAGCAGGACCTCCCAGTGGTCGCGCGTGGTCGTCTCCGTGAACGCGGCGGGGACCGTGATCACGGTCGCGCCGCGCACGGCGAGGATGCGGAACAGCTCGGGGAAACGGAGGTCGTAACAGATCGTCAGGCCGAGCCCCTCGCCGTTGGCGAGCTCGGACGCGACGATCTCGTCGCCCGGCGCCTCGAACTCCGACTCGCGGTACGTGCGCCCGCCGACCTCCACGTCGAACATGTGGATCTTGCGGTAGACCGCGCGGTCCTCGCCGTCGGGACCGATGTGCACGCTGGTGTTCGCGCCGCGCTCAGCTCCCTCCACGCGCTCGGCGACCGAGCCGGCCACGAGGTCGATCCCCAGCTCGCGCGCTGTGCCGCGCGCCCAGGTCAGCGCCGCGCCGTCGAGCTGCTCAGCGCCCGCGGCGGTCTGCTCGGGCGTGCCGAGTACCGGCCACTTCTCCGGCAGCACGACGAGCTCGGCGCCCTGCGCGGCGGCGGCGCGCGTGAGGCGGTCGGCCGCCTCCAGGTTGCGGTCGCGATCGGGGGTTGAGCTGAGCTGCACGGCTGCGGCACGCATGGCGACTCCAGATTGACTCGTCAGTCAACGACTCGGACACGCGAGGATACCCCGCATGCCGATGCGCAAGGACTGGACCTGGATCGGCGGCTTCGGCCCGGAGCTGATGCTGTGCGCCGCGAGCGTCCGCGTCGGGCTCGCGCGGACGGCATGGTGGGCGGTGTGGGACGGCGCGCGGCTGCACGAGCGCAGCTACCGCCGGAGCGGACCCGTCGGCGTGTCGCCGGAGCGGGTCCACGTCCCGGGCGTGCTCGACCTCGCCGTCGATCCGGGCGCGCCGTGGGCGGTCCGCACCGGTGCGATGTGGACGCGCAAGCGCCCGGCGCGCCTGCGCGGCACCGTGCTCGGCCGGCCGGTCGATCTGCACGGGCTGATCGACGAGTCGGCCGGCCGGCACCCGCGCTCGATGTCGTGGTGGTGGTCGGCCGGCGTCGGCGAGCTGGCGGACGGGCGCCCGGTCACGTGGAACCTCGTCGACGGCCTGCACGACGGCGTCACCGGCTCCGAGCGCGCGGTCTGGATCGACGGCGTCCCGGCGGAGGTCCCGCCGCAGCCGTTCCACGGCTTCGCCGGCGTCGGCGAGCTGCGCTTCACCGCGCTCGCCACCCGCGCCCGCAAGGAGAACCTGCTGCTGATCGCGTCCGACTACGAGCAGCCGTTCGGCACGTTCGCGGGCGCGCTGCCGCTCGGCGGCGAGCTGCGCGCCGGCTACGGCGTCATGGAACGCCACCGCGTTCGCTGGTGACCCGGCGGAGCTCCTCGAGCAGCATCTTCGAGTGCATCGCGCCGATCAGGTCGCGCAGCGGCTCGCGGCCGGCGCGCACGATCTGGACCGCGCGCTCGGGGTCGACCTCCCCCAGCCGCTCGAGCAGCACCTCGACCTCCTTCTCGACCAGCGGGCCGAGCGCGTCGCGGTAGCGCAGCGTGTCGTAGACGGTGAAGCCCAGCGCCTCGTCGTAGCCGCCCGCGCGGAAGCGCTCGATCGCGCGAATGACCGCCACGTCGTCGGGGTCGTAGCCGTCCTCGTCGGGATCCAGGACGCCGATCTCGGCCAGCCGGTCGAGCACCGCGCCGGGCAGCTCGACCTCGCCGCGCGGCGTGCGGGGCGGACGGTCGGCCAGCGCGTCCTTGATCAGCCGCAGCGGCAGGAAACGCTCCTCCTGCAGGCGCTTGATCATGCGGATCCGCTCGACGTACTCGGGCGGGTACCAGGCCATGTTGCGCGACGTGCGGACGATGCCCGTCTCGTCGCCGAGCAGGCCCTCGCGCAGGTAGTGCTTGATCGTGCCGGCCGAGACGCCCGACGCGTCGGCCAGCTCGCTCATCTTCAGCCCCGGCCGGTCCGTCACGCCAGGAAGCTCCCCTCCGGCACGCCGTCCGGCCCCGCGACCGCACCGGCCGATTTGAGCGCGGCGACTGCGGCGGCGTCGTAGCCGAGCGCGGCGAGGACAGCGTCGGTGTCGGCGCCGAGCGGCGGGCCGGGGCGCGTGCCGTCGGGCGGCGTGCGCGAGAGCCCGACCGGCGGGCCGAGCAGCCGGACGGGCGCGGCCGCGCCGGGCTGGGCGACCTCGACGACGGCGCCGGGCGCGCGCTCCAGCGCCTCGTCGAGCTCGAGCACCGGCTCCAGGCAGCAGCCGTGCTCGTCGTCGAACGCCGCCCACTCGGCGCGCGTGCGCGCGGCGAAGATCGCCTCCAGCTCTTTCGTGGTCCGCGGGTCGTACTGGCGCTCGCGCAGGTCGTCGCGGCCGACGCCGGCGCAGAACGCGTGCCAGAACTTGGGCTCGAGCGCGCCGAGCGCGACCCACCCGTCGGCGCACGCGTACGGGCGGTAGCAGGGCAGTCCGCCCGCCAGCTCGAGCTCGCCGCGCCGCGGCACGAGGCCGTCGGCGAAGAAGCGCGCGGCGACCATCGCCAGCCAGCTCTGGGCGCCGCGCGTCATCGACACGTCGACCATCTGGCCCTCGCCCGAGCGCTCGCGCTCCTGCAGCGCGGCGAGGATCCCGAACGCGGCCATCATCGCCCCGCCGCCCAGGTCGGCGATCTGGCCGGCCGCCGGGACCGGCGGGCCGCCGCGCTCTCCGCTGAGCCCGAGCAGCCCTCCTCGCGCGAGATAGTCGATGTCATGCCCCGGCCGGTCGCGGTCGGGGCCCTCCTGCCCGTAGCCGGTGATCGCGCAGTAGACGAGGGCGGGGTTCTCCTCGCGCAGCCGCTCGTAGCCGACGCCGAGCCGATCCAGCACGCCGGGCCGGAACGACTCGAGCAGCACGTCGTGCTCACCCGCGAGCCGGAGCAGCACCTCCCGGCCCTCTCTCACCTTCAAGTTGAGCCTTATGGAACGCTTTCCGCGGTTGAGCGCCAGGAACAGCGCGGACGCCGCGCTCGGCTCCACGCCGTCGTATGCGGGCGGCGCCCAGCGGATGTAGTCGCCCGCGCCGGTGTCCTCGACCTTGAGGACGTCCGCGCCGTAGTCGGCGAGCAGCAGCGAGCAGAACCCACCCGGCAGCAGGCGCGAGAGGTCGAGCACCCTGATCCCTTCCAGCGGCCCGGTCATGCCAGCAGCGCCCTCGCCTCCTCCACGCTGGCCACGCGCCGGCCGGCGTCCTCGGTCATCCGCCGCGCGCGGGCGACGAGGTCGCCGTTCGAGCGCGCCATCTCGCCGTCGGGCAGGTAGAAGTTGTCCTCAAGCCCGACGCGCACCGACCCGCCGAGCGCGAGCGCGGCGGCGATCAGCGTCCACTGCGCGCGTGAGACCCCGATCAGCCCCCAGTGGCCGCCGGCGGGGATGTTGTCGACCATCGCGACGAGGTTGCGCGGCGTGGGCGGGACGCCGCCGAGCACGCCCATCACGCAGGAGACGTGCAGCGGCGGGTGCAGCACGCCCTTGTGCACGAGCGGCTCGAGCGAGCCGACGTGCCCGAGGTCGAAGCACTCGTGCTCGGGTTTGATCCCGAGCGCGTTCATCGCCTCCAGCAGCGCGACGATCTCCTCGAACGGGTTGGCGAAGACCATCGCGAACACGAAGTCGCGCCGCTCGCGCGAGTACTTCGCGTAGTTCATCGAGCCCATGTTGAGCGCGGCGACGTCCGGCTCGAGCTCGCGCAGGTACGCGAGCCGCTTCTCCAGCGGCACACCGATCGCTCCGGTCGAGTAGTTGACGATCACGTCGACCTCCGCGGTGATCGCCTCGGTGATCGCGCGGAAGTCCTCGACCTCGTAGCTCGGCGTGCCGTCGGGAGTGCGCGCGTGGATGTGGATCATGCTCGCGCCCTCCTCGACCGCCCGCCGAGCCTCCGCGGCGTACTCGGCGGGCGTGTAGGGGATCGCCGGGCACTGGTCGCGGTTGGCGACCGCGCCCGAGATGGCGCAGGTGAGCAGGACGGGATCGTCGACGGCCATGAGTGAGAAGTTCTACTCCTCACTCTGCCGCAATCGCGCTCAGGGTGCCAGGGCGCGCCTCCAATCGCCGAGGCCGAGGAAGAGCGTCTCGCCGTAGTTCTCGTCGACGCCGTCGTTGTCGGTGGCCAGGTAGAGCCGCCCGTCCTTGGTGAGGCCGACGCCCTCGAGCTTGTCGGGCACCGTGATGCTGCCCGCGTCGAGGTCGCCGAGCACGTCGCGCAGCAGCTGCTTGCTCACCGTGTCGAGCGACTCGTCGTGCTCGCGCCACTCGACCGACGGGTCCTCGAGGTCGACGCCGAACAGGCGCTTGACACGCGCCTCCGACGCGAGGCGGTCGTCGCGCTCGACGATCGCGACCGTGTGGCCGTCCGGCAGCAGCGTGATCTCCGACAGCCCGACGACGCCGCCGGCGGGCGACTCGACCGGACCGAGCGGGTAGAGCGCGAACGTCCAGCGCTTCGCCGCCACCTCGTAGCGGGCGATCTTCACGAACCCGGGGTCGTCGTCGGCCCACTCGCGCTGGATCACCGCGTAGACGGTCTCGTCGCCGCCGGCGGCGGTTCCCGTCACGGTGACGCCCTCGAAGCCGCTGCTGGTGGCGCCCGCGACCAGCTCCGCCGGCAGCGGGACGCTCTCGACCACGTTGCCCGACGCGTCGGCGCGGACGAGCAGGTTCGGCCGCGAGCTGCCCACGTTCGTGCGGCCCTCGCTCGCGAACCAGAAGCCGCCCTCGCGGCGCGCGACCACGCCCTCGAAGTCGTAGTCGCCGAGCGCCTGGTCGGCGACGTCGACGCCGCCGATCGGGATCCGCTGGGTGATCAGCGCCGGCTTCTCGCTCACATCGACGCGGTAGAGGTACGCCTGCGCGAGGTAGGAGTCGCTCACGGCCCAGAGCGTGTCGCGCTTGTGCGGGTCACCGGACAGCCCGGACAGAGCCACCCAGGGGATCGGCAAGCGGCCGGTGCTCTGGATGTCCGGATAGTCCGCGCGACCGCGGTCGAGCTCGTAGAGCGTGACGATCGAGCGGATCGCGAACCCCTCGGCCAGGCCATCGGTCTCGGCCGAGACGGCGAGCAGCCCGCGCTCGGGGATCGCGCGGATCCCCTCCGGCCCGATGCCCGTCGGCAGGATCTGCAGGAACCGCGGCGTGCGGCCGCTCACGTCGTAGACGGCGACCGTGTTCGAGCGCTCCGAGCCGACGAACAGGAGCGTGCGGCGGCCGACCTTGGTCACCTCGAGGCCCTCGGGCTCGTTGCCCTTGTTCGCCGCCCGCGCCTGCGGGAAGTGACCCGCGCGCACGATCTCGTGCTCGAGGCTCGCTCCCGACTCCCACTCGACACGGCCGTGGGAGTCGAACAGCGTGAAGCCGCGCGAGCCTCCCTCCTCGCCGTTCTCGTCCTCGTAGTCGCCCTCGTTCGCGGTGGCGAACGTGTCGTCGTCGATCCAGTGCACCGCGTCGGGCTCGCGCCGGCGGTCGATCGTGTCGGCAAGCTCGATCAGGCCCTGCCCCTGCGGGCCGAGCTCCTCCTCGGTCGCGTCGACGTCGCTCAGCGTGACGTGGCCGGCCGGGAAGTGCCGGATCACCCTCGCCTTCGCGAGGTCGACGATCGCGAGGTGGTTGTTCTCCTGCAGCGACACGACGGCCTGGTTGCGGCGGTTGATGTCGACGTACTCCGGCTCGGGGTCGGTCGGGGCGATCTCCGCGAGGCCGGTGAGCGGGACCGTTCGGAGCTGGAAACGCGCGAGGTCGAGCACCTGCAGCGTGCCGGCCGGTAGCTGCGGGATCAGGCCGCCATCGACCTCCTCGTCGCGCTCGTTCTCGATGACGATCGCGGCGTAGCGGCGGTCGGGGGAGATCGCGACCGAGTCGGGCTGGCCGGCGAGCGCGATCCGGCGCACGACGCGTTGTCCGCGGACGTCGACGATCGCGAGCTCGCCACTCGGGTTCGTGAAGCTCTCGGACGTGTTCACGGCGACGAGCGCCCACGGGCCGACGATCGCCACGCTGGTCGGCTCGCCGCCCATGTCGAGCGCGCCGCCAGGACGCGGCGAGCTGGGCCGTGAGATGTCGACTGAAGCCGATCCGGCCCGCCGGCGAGTCGGTGTAGACCAGCGTGCGACCGCCGGGCGTCGCGGCGACGATCTCGGCGGACGTGATCGTGTCGACCGGCTCGCCCGGCCGCAGGTTGGCGGGCACCTCGAACGTGCCGATGTGGTCATAGGCGTCGTCGCCGTGCCCGGCTGCCGGTGCGGCAAGCGCCAGCGCCGCGGCAAGTCCGGCGACCATCCCCCATCGCAAACGCACCGCAACCTCCCTGTCGTATGACTGAGTCCGCAAGCCTGTGAGACGGAGCGGGTCGAAATGGTGACCGGGTTGTGAACGCGTCCTCAGCGGCCGAGCGCGAGCACGTCGACCGTCGTGTGACGGCTCGCGCTCGCGGCGAGCGCAGCATCCTTTGTCGCGAGCGGCTCGCCGAGCCGCTCGGCAAGCCCGACGAACAGTGCGTCCGCGACGGTCAGGTTGGCGCGCAGCGCCCACGCGCGGCCGCGCAGCGGAAGGCTGGGAAAGAGCTGGATGGGTAGATCTCCCAGGTCGTCGACGGCCGCGGCCGCGCGCTCGTTGGCGATGCCGCCCCGCAACGCTTCGCGGCGCAGGACCGCAAGCGTCTCGAATACGAGCAGGTCCGGCGCCGCGAGCTCCCCCTCCTGCTCCATCAGCCGGCTCACGTCGCACATCACGCCCACGCCGAGCAGGAAGTCGACGACGGCCGACGTGTCGACGACGGTCACTCGCCGTGCTCGCGGATGGCGCGCACCGTGACCTCGCTCGGCTGCGCGGGCTCCGCGGCGCCGCGCGCCGTTATCCGCGCCGACAGCTCCGCCGGCGTCGGACGCGCGGCCGCGCGCGTCAGCAGCACACGCAGGTACTCGGACAACGACACGCCGGCGAGCGCCGCCCGCGCCTTGAGCGTGCGGTGGACGTCGTCGGGCACGTCGCGGATCTGAACGAGTGTTCCCATACGCTGCAGCAGCGTATCATGCGCTGCGCATACTTACCGGGTGCACATCCGGCAGGCCGAAGTCGCCGAAGATCGCGGGCGTGACGAAGCTCGTGACCGCCACGACACGCGGCCCGTCGAGCGTGAACACGTCCAGCACCCACGCCTCGAAGCGCTCGCGCTCCGCCGCCCACGCGTAGCAGCCGACGGCGATCTGCCCGTTCGCATGCGCCGGGAGGTGGCGCCAGCGGACCTTGAGCGGTCCGTCGTGCAGGAAGCCGACGATCTGCTCGCGCCCGCGGTAGACGCTCGGGTACGGAGGCATCGACCAGGTCGCCTCCTCGGACAGCATGCCGACGATCGCATCGACGTCGGCGCGCTCCATCGCGTCCATGTAGCGCTCCACCAGCGCGCGCACCCGCTCGTCGCCGAGCGCGCGCAGCGTCGACTGCTGGCTGCGCTCGGGCAGTCGCCGGTCGACCGCGGCGCGAGCCCGCTGCATCGCGCTGTTGACGGACGTCTCGGTCGTCTCGAGCGTGTCCGCCACCTCGCGCGCCGAGAACCCCAGCACGTCGCGCAGGATCAGCGCGGCGCGCTGGTTGGGCGGGAGGTGTTGGACGGCGGCGACGAACGCCAGCTCCAGGCTCTCGCGCTGTTCGTAGCGGGCGTCGGGTCCGGCGAGTCCGTCCTCGACGCCCAGCTGCTCGTCCGGGTAGGGCTCGAGCCAGGTCGGCTCGGCGGACTCGTCGTGCGGATCGGCGGCAGGGCCGAGGTCGATCGGCAGCAAGCGCTTCGGCCGCCGTGCGATCAGGTCGAGGGAGGAGTTCGTCGCGATCCGGTAGAGCCAGGTGCGGAGCGAGCTGCGGCCCTCGAAGCGCGGCAACGCGCGCCAGGCGCGCAGCAGCGCGTCCTGGAGCGCGTCCTCGGCGTCATGCACCGACCCCAGCATCCGGTAGCAGTGCGCCTGGAGCTCCGACCGGTACGGCTCGACCAGCCGGCGGAACTCCTCCTCACCGTGTGCGGTCACTCCCGAGCCACCGCAGGCTCGCCGGCGGGCCCCGGGCCGGCCGTCGCCTCGTCGGGGAGCGGAAGGTGGAGAGCCATGCGCCCTCGCAGAGGTTAGTGTCCAGGCGACATGTCCCTGATCTCCCGTGGCTTCCGCGGCCGGCACCGCGCCGAGGTCGATCCGGCCCGTCTGCCGCCCGGGCAGTACGCGACGAGCGACTTCCCGGTGCTGTCGGCCGGTCCCACGCCGCACACGCCGCTCTCCGAGTGGGGATTCTCGATCGGCGGCGCGGTCGGACAGACGCGGTCGTGGACCTGGGAAGAGCTCGTCGCGCTGCCCAGCGAGACCGTGACGGTCGACATCCACTGCGTCACCAAGTGGTCGAAGTTCGACACGACCTGGACGGGGGTCAGCGTCGACACGCTGCTCGAGGGCGTCGAGCCGCGCGGCGAGTTCGTGGTCGCCTTCAGCGACGGCGGCTACACGACCAACCTGCCGCTCGCGGACGTCACGAACGGCAGGGCCTGGGTCGCGTACCAGTACGGCGGCGAGCCGCTGGAGCCCGAGCACGGCGGGCCGGCGCGCCTGCTGGTGCCGCACCTGTACTTCTGGAAGAGCGCCAAGTGGGTGCGCGGGCTGAAGCTCGGCGAGGAGGACGAGTTGGGCTTCTGGGAGCGCTACGGCTACCACGTCTACGGCGACCCGTGGAAGGAGCAGCGATATTGGGGCGACTAGCGGCGCAGCCGCCGCGGCTCGTCTGGCAGGTCGCCACCGTTCGCGACCTCCGCACCGAGACGCAGCACACCAAGACGCTCGTGCTCGACGTCCCCGAGTGGGCCGGTCACCGCGCCGGACAGCACCTGGATGTCCGCCTCACCGCCGAGGACGGCTACCAGGCCGAGCGCTCCTACTCGATCGCGTCCGCGCCTGAGAATGCTGACGTCGAGCTGACTGTCGAGCGCCTCGACGACGGCGAGGTCTCGCCGTATCTGACCGAGGGACTCCGCCCCGGCGACCAGATCGAGTTACGCGGCCCGATCGGCGGCTACTTCATATGGGACCCGTCGCTCGACGGACCGCTCCTGCTCGTCGCCGGCGGCTCCGGGCTGGTCCCGCTGATGGCGATGCTGCGCCACCGCGAGGCGACTGGCAGCGACGTCGACGCGCGGCTGCTGCTGTCGGCGCGCGGGCTGGACGACGTCATCTACCGCGACGAGCTCGGGCGCCTCGGCGACGGCTCGGTGGCCGTCCACCTCACGCTGACCCGCGGGCCGGCGCCGCCGGACTGGGACGGCTGGACGCGCCGGATCGACCGCGAGATGCTGGCCGCCGTCGGCCCGGCGCCGGACCGGCTCCCGCGCATCTACGTCTGCGGGCCAACCCCGTTCGTCGAGGCGGCGGCCAACCTGCTCGTGGCGCTCGGCCACGAGCCGGCGCGCGTCCACACCGAGCGCTTCGGACCGACGGGAGGTTGAGATGCACACCGACGGCAACAACATCGGCGGGCTGCTCCAGGAGGTGTTCGTCGCCGAGATGACGGCCTCCCGGCGCGCCTGTCAGTCGTGCGGCCAGGACCATCCGATCGGCGCCCACCGCCTGTACCGCGGCGCCGGCTACGTCCTGCGCTGCCCCAACTGCGGGGACATCGCCGCCTGCATCACCACGCTGCCCGACGAGTACGCGATCAGCCTGTTCGGGACCTGGCGCCTCGACCGTAGCGTTTAGGCGGCTCGAGCTGGGAGTCGCGGCAGCTCCGGCGCGCGTTGACCGGGTTGCAGCGCGCGACGCCGCCGGTGGGCAGCTGCGCCACGAAGTCCGATCCGTAGCGCGCGGCCATCCCCGGGACCGGGAAGTCGGTCGAGACGACCTGCGCCCCGCTCTCCAGCGCCGCCGCCAGCTGGGTCAGGTCACCGTCGAGGATGGTCGTGAGCGGCACGTCGGAGCGAGTGCGCACCAGGTAGCCGGCCCGCACCAGCTCCTGGATCTGGGCCGTGTTCTCGTTGCGCGGCTCGTTGCGCTTGATGAACGCCGCGTCCTGCAAGCCGCGGCGCGAGTTGGTGAACAGCACGCGGCCCTCGAGGTTCGGCCGCCCGGCGCGGTAGGCGTCGCGGATCGGGCCCGGGTCGTTGTCGAGCAGGAACGCGACCTTGCCGCGGCTGCGGTCCAGTGACGGCCAGCCGTGGCGCAGGACCGACTGCTCGAGCGTCAGGCCACGGCGGCGGATGTCGTCGGGCGTGATCAACTCCCGTCTCGTCGAACACCGAGCGGATCTCGGCGTCGAGCGCGTCGAGCGCCGCGCCGTTGTCCCACGGCGGCGCGACGACCCCGCCGGCGGCGACGACGCGGTCGTCGCTCCGCTTGAGCTCGAGCAGGATCAGCAGCGGCACATGGCGCGGGTTGGCCGCCGACCAGCCGCGCACCTGCTCGAGGCAGGTCACGAAGCGCACGCACGTGGTCTGGTAGTCGACGTCCGCGATGTGGAGGACCTTGATGCCCGGCTGCTGCCAGGCGGGGTCGGTCAGCGGGCCGCCACCGGCCGCCTGGCGCACGAGCGGGTTGGCGTACAGGCCTCCCTGGGGGTCTCCGAACAGGTCGAGCTCCAGGCCGCGGACGTGCTGGCCGCCGAACTGCTGCGCGATCGGCGCGTGGCTGTATGCGAGGAACCGGTCGTAGTCGCCCGGCGTGTTGATCGCATCCTCGTAGATGGCCTGCTCCGCCTCGGAGATCTCGCGCTTGTACGAGTTGTGCGTGCCGATGACCTGCACCTCGTTCATGCGCGCCGGCCCGCCGCCGTCATGCCGCGCGGCGGCCGCCGGGCTGACGGCGAGCGCCGCGCCCAGCGCGGTGAGGAGCACGAGTCGGAGCTTCATGGCGACCTCCCAAGTCGACGGACGCGGATGCAGTCAAGCTACGCCCGCGCGTGCCTAGGTGTCGCTTCGGTGAACGCGGTAGCGCAGGTGGGTGACCATGGCGGTGCCGCTCACGTCGAGCGGCTCGAGCGTGACGTCGCCGACGCCGTCGAAGAGCCGCTCGCCCGCGCCGAGCAGCAGCGGCGCGACGTGCAGCCGCAGCTCGTCGATCGCGCCCGCCGCCAGGTACTGGTTCACCGTCGCGGCGCCGCCGGCGATCGAGACGTCCGCGTCGCCCGCCGCCGCGCGCGCCTGCGCCAGCGCCGACGCGATCCCGTCGGTGACGAACGTGAACGTCGTACCGCCCTGCATCACGAGCGGCTCGCGCGGATGGTGGGTGAGCACGAACACCGGCGCGTGGTACGGCGGATCCTCGCCCCACCAGCCGCGCCACTCCTCGTCCCAGGCGCCGCGGCCGGGGCTGAACATGTTGCGGCCCATGATGTACGCGCCCGCGGCGGTGATCGCCTCGATCTGCGCCGCGTTCGCGTCCCGCTCCTCGACCATCCAACGGGTCAGCCGGCCGTCGACGTGCTCGCCGAACGGCTCGTCCAGGCTCTGGTTCGGGCCGGCGGCGAAGCCGTCGACCGAGATCGCCATGTCACACGTGACCCTGCTCATCGGAGGTGCCTCCTGGTGGTGGTGTCACGGGGAGGTCGGACCAGCGGGCGGGTTCTCGACATCGGGGCTAATGGCCGGTCGACGAGAAGTGCATGTAGTCCTTGGTGTTGCCGGTCCATGAGCCGCCCCAGCCCCAGCCGATCGAGCGGAAGGCTGCGATCACGCGCGGGGTGACCATCCCGGGCCGGTGCCGGGAGCGGTCGCGGTAGCGCCTGGCCGCCGGGTCGCGGCTCTGGCCGCAGCCCACGTATGGGTTCTCGCGCGGGTTCAGATCGATCGCGAGCCCGTAGGCGTGCATCGACCACGAGCCCGTCCCCCTGCCGCCCGTGCACGGCGAGGGGACCGCCTCGCGACATTCGAACGAGCCGCTGACATCACCGTCGCGCGGGAGGTTGCGGCGCGGTCCATATGCATCCGCGAAGCGCATGTGGCGGATCGGGAAGTGCAGCCGGTAGATCTGGCGGAACACGCGCGCGAGCGGGCGCGCGGCACGCTTGTTGACGACCAGCTGTCCGGTTCGCGTCCGCCCGCTCCACCCCCGCTGGGTGACCGTGAGCAGCCGCAGGTCCGACAGCGGCACCGGGCAGCCCTGGTGCCAGAAGCCGCGGGCCTTGAGCTGCTCCTTCATCGGCCGCGGCAGCGGTTCGACCGACGAGTGATACGGCGCCAGGGCCAGCAGCAGCGCCGGTAGTGCGACCACGCGGAGCACGACGCCACGACTCTACTCAGCCGACGAGCACCTCGCCGCCGCGCTCGGGCACGACGACCAGCAGGCTGCGCCGGGCGCGCTCGGGCTCGGTGCGGACCGGGCGGATCGTCATGCCCGCCGCGACGCGCAGCACCTCGCGCAGCTCCATCTCCGCGAACGGCGCGCCGGCGCAGCGCCGCACCCCGCCACCGAACGGGATCCACGACAGCGGATTCGGCTGCGGACCCTCCAGCCAGCGCTCGGGCCGGAACGCGGCGGCCTGGGGCCAGAGGTCCTCGCGGCGCAGCGCCAGCCACAGGCATGCGGCGACCTGGACACCGGCGGGCAGCCGCCGCCCGGCGATCTCGACGGGTTCGAGCAGCAGGCGCGGGGCGATCGTCAGCGTCGGCCTGACCCGGAGGACCTCCTTGACCACCGCGTCGAGATAGACCGGGTCGCCTTCGCGCAGGCGGGTGTGGACGGCCGGGTGGCGGGAGAGCCGCTCGAAGGCCCAGGCCAGCGTCGCCGCCGAGCTGTCGTGGCCGCCCATCAGCAGCGCGACGAGCTCGTCGCGGATGTGCCGGTCGCTCGCCGGCTTGCCGTCCTCGTCGCGCTGCTCGATCAGCACATCGAGGACGGCGTCGCCGTCCGGCTGCGAGCGCCGGCGGGCCACCGTCTCCAACAGCAGCGCGTCGAAGCGCTCGACCGCAAGGCGGAACCGCCCCCATGGGCTGCGCGGCCCGAGGTCCCGCTGAACGAGCGCCATCGCCAGCATCCGCGGCAGCGAACGGACGTCCTGGAGCGTGGTCTCGATCGCGTGCCGCAACTCGGCGACCTCGCGCTCGTCTCGGGCGCCGAAGATCACGCGCAGGATCACCTCGAGCGTCAGCTGCCGCGAACGCTCGAGCGTTCTCACCCGGCCACTCCACGTGCCCAGCTCCTGACGCGCGAGCTCGGCGATCATCGGTGCGAACGCGCGCATCCGCTCCCCGTGGAACGGAGCCTGCATCAGCCGGCGCTCGCGCCGGTGCGGCTCGCCGTCGAGCAGCAGGATCGAGTCCGGCCCGGCGAACGGGCGCAGGAACTCCCAGCTCTGGCCCGCGGGCGCGATCGCCGGATCCAGGCGAAAGACCTCGCGCACAGCGTCCGGATTCGAGAACAGCACCATCGGCTCCTCGGTCCAGTAGGTGCGGATCGTGACCGGATCGCCGAAGCGCTCATGGACGCCCCGCAGGAACGCGCCCGGCCGCGCCATCCACGCGACGGTCTGCCAGGCGGCGGGAGCCCGCGGACCACGGGGCAGGTCCATGAACCTCAGCCTACGGGGACGGCCCGTCCACGAGGGGCCGCACCGACGACGTCGTGCTGTATCCCTGCGGAGCCAACGCGAAGCGAGGAGCGCCATTGTGACCGCCCACACCCACCACGCGATCGACTACATCGAGATCGCCGTGACCGACATCGACGCCGCCAAGGCGTTCTACGCCTCAGCGTTCGGGTGGTCGCTCGTCGACTACGGCCCCGATTACGTCGGCATCCAGGGCGACGGCAAGGAGATGGGCGGGCTGCGACGCGATTCCGAGGTCCGGGCCGGCGGGCCGCTGGTGATCCTCTACTCCGAGGACCTCGAGGGCAGCGTCGACGCTGTCACCGCGGCCGGCGGGACGATCCGCGAGCCGATCTACGCGTTCCCCGGTGGGCGCCGGTTCCATTTCGCCGACCCGGCCGGCAACGAGCTCGCCGTCTGGTCGGATCGCTAGGACTCGCCGGCCTCGGGCCAGGGCGTCTCGGACGGCACGCCGTCGCCGCCTTCCGGCTTCGGTCCGCCTACGGCGATCAGCTCGAGGCCGTCGGGCCCGGCCTCGAAGGCGCGCACGACTTCGGGCGCCACCCGGACGACGTCCCACAGGCGGATGTCCCGTAGCTCGTCGTCGAGTCGCACCCGGCCGGAGCCGGCGACGACGACGTACGCCTCTTCCTGCACGCGGTGGCTGTGAGCGCCGGGGCTCCGCAGGCCCGGGGCATACCTCCAGTGACTCACACCCAAGTCGGACGAGCCGAGGTGCTTGCGACTGAACCGCCCCTCCATGCCCGGAACCCTTCCTCCGACGGAGTCGTCGATCTCGAGCAGGTTCACGATCGCGTAGCCGGGCATGGGGCTTCTCCAAATCGGGCGGGCGGCGGTCGCCGATTGTGGCAGGCTCACTGAGGTGGTTACCCGGGACCGCCGGCCGGCGGGATTTGGGCTGCTCGCCTTCGTCGGCTCAGCCCTCGTCGGCGTGGTCTCGCTGCTGCTGTTCCCGACCGCGCTGACCTACGACCCATGGGCCTGGCTGATCTGGGCCCGCGAGATCACCCAACTCGATCTGGTGACAGAGGGAGGGCCGTCGTGGAAGCCGCTCCCGGTCCTGATCGACATTCCTTTTGCGCTTGCCGGTGACGAGGTGTCTCCGTCTCTGTGGCTCATCGTCGCCCGGGGGGCGGCGGCGTTGGCGCTCGTCTTCGCTGCCAGGCTCGGCTGGAGGCTGAGCGGTGGTGGGTTGCGTGGCCTGGTCGCTTCGCTCGTCGCGGTGCTCGGCATCCTCACCATGACCGGCTGGCTGCGAGGCGTGACTCTCGGCAACTCCGAGGGTCTCTTGATCGCGCTTGTCCTGGCCGCGATCGACCGCCATCTCGACGGCCGCCGCGATCAGGCGTTCCTCCTCGGATTGGGTGCGGCGCTGCTGCGTCCTGAGACCTGGCCGTTCGTGTTCCTGTACGGGATCACGCTCTGGAAGCGGGATACAGACAGCCGCGCGCGAGTGCTGGCTTCCGGGGTTGTCGTGCTCGCGCTGTGGTTTCTGCCTGAGCTGTGGGGATCGGCGAGTCTGCTGCGATCGGCGGAGCGCGCCCACGATCCGCTGTTGAGCAGCGTCGCCCGCGCCGACCGACCGGCATTCGAAGTGCTGAAGTCGGCAACCTCGCTCCTCGTCGCTCCGCTGTACGGCCTGGCCGTTGTCGCGGTCGGTGTCGCTGCGGTCGCGTTCCGGCGGCGGGCTCAGGGCGCCGTGCTGGCCATCGCGGCGCTGGCCGCAGGATGGACTGGGCTGATCATGGCGATGACCGAAGTGGGGTACTCCGGCAATCCTCGCTACCTCATGCTCGCCGCTGCGATCACTTCCGTGCTCGCCGGCGTGGGCGTCGCCCGGCTCGTCGGCGCCGCCGCCGGCGCTGCAGAGGGCGCGGGCGGTCATGCGCAGGCCGGCGCCGCTGTCGCCGCAGCCGTGCTCGTCGCGGTGCTGGCCGTCACATGGCCCGGGCAAGAGCTGACCGCGGGCTTGCGCGCGGTCCGCTGGCAGTCAGCGGCCACGCCGCAGCTCGAGCGGCTCGTGACCCGTCTCGGAGGCCCGGTGGCAGTGCTCGATTGCGGCCGACCGACCGCAGGCCCCTTCCAGCGCCCGCTCGTGGCATGGACATTGGGCGTGCACCCGCGCGACGTGGCGTTCGAGCTTGATCCTGGAGCGCCCGGGCTGGTGTTTCGCGCGCGCACGCCACGCGTACCGGACAACCCCCTGCTCGATCACGAGCCGCGGTACGCCCGCATTGCGGAGCTCGGCCACTGGGACGTGTTCGCCGCCCGCTGCACGCGCCGGCCCCATATCGAACAGCTTCGGCGACAACATCACAGCGGCAGCGTGGCCGCCACGAGCGTGCCGCCGCCGGCCGGACTCTTGATCTCGAGCCGCCCGCCGAGCGCGGTCACCCTGTCGCGCATCCCCACCAGCCCGTGACCGCCAGGATCGGCACCTCCGATCCCGTCGTCGCGAACTTCGACGTGGAGCATCCCGTCCTCCACGGACACGCCGACCTCGGCGCGCCCGGCGTGGGAGTGCTTGACGACGTTCGTGAGCGCTTCAGCCACGATGAAGTAGGCGCTCGCCTCGATCTCCGCCGGGAACCGCTCGTCCGGAACATCCACGCGAACCGGTAGCTCGAGCCGCGTCACGACCACGTTGACGCCGGCCCGGAGGCCGCCCTGCGTGAGGACCGCGGGAAGGATTCCGCGTGCCAGTTCACGCAGCTCGACGTTGCCCTGCTCTGCGTTCTGGAGCGCCTCGCCGACCAGCGACTCCACCTCGTCGCCGTCCTGTTGGAGCGCTCGCTGAGCGAGCTTCAGCATCACGATGGTGTGCACCAGTCGCTGCTGTGCGCCGTCGTGCAGGTCGCGCACCACGCGGGCGCGCGCCGCGTCCCCCTCGGTGAGCAGACGCGCCCGCGAGGCCGTGAGCTGATCACGGGTGTCGGCGTTGGCGATCGCGGTGTCGAGCAGTTGCGCGAACCGAGCCATCCGCTCCTCGGTGTCCGCCGGCGGCGACTGCTCGCCCTTCCAGCTCGCCGTGATCAGGCCCCACAGCCGGCCATCCACGACGATCGGCGCCCCGACGCTGGAGCGTTCACCTGTGGCCCGGGCAAGCTCTGCGAGGGCACCATCCGCGCTGTCGAAATTCTCCATCCGGGCCGGCCGCCCGGTGCTCCGCACCGTTGCCGTGACGCTCTCGCCCTCGGTGCTCACGCGCGAACCGACCGGCGTTCGTGCCACATCGAGCCCGCGGTGAGCGAGCACCAGGATCTCGGCACCGGGCTCGAAGCGGTTCAGCGCGACCTGGTCGGCGTCCAGCAGCGCCTCCATCTCTCCCGCCACGGCGTCGAGGACCGCGCTCGGCGAGGCGCCTTCCGCGACCAGCGTCGCGATCCGCCGCAGAGCGGCCTGCTCATCGGCGAGCCGCTCCACCTCCGCGCGCGCCTCGGCGTTGGCGATGGCCGTGGCGACCAGGTCGGCGAACTGCGCGATGCGCGTCTCGGACTCCGGGGAGAACGCCTCGGGTTCGTATCTGGCGGCGCCCATCACCCCCCATACGCGCCCAGCGACCACGATCGGACAGCCGACTGCGGAGCGAATCCCGAGCTCACGGGCGCGCTGGGCAACGGCGCCGGTGGCAGCAGAGTAATCGCTTATCCGGTATGGCCGTCCCTCGCGGAGCACGGACGCAATGACGCCATCTCCGTCGACCGGGAGCCGCGTGCCCACTCGGATGCCCGCCGACACGCTCGCGCCCCACAGCGCGACCGCGCTCGCGGTTCCGTCGCCCTCGTCGCGGAACAACGAGCAGTCGACATCGCCGAGGACGTTGGCCATCTCCTCGGCGACCTTCGCAAACACCTCGTCCGGCGGCGCCTCCTTGGCGACGAGGGTCGCAACCCGCCGCAGGGCGGCCTGGTCCTCCGTGAGCCGTTCCGCTCTGGCGCGCGACTCGGTGTTGGCGATCGCGGTGGCCATCAGCTCGGTGAACTGGCCCAGGCGGGCCTCGGTCTCCGGCGGCAGCGGATCGTTCTGAGTCGTCGCCGTGACCATCGCGCCCCAGAGGCGGCCTTCCACCAGGATCGGCGTGGCCACGACGCCGCGAATCCCGATTGCGTGCACCTCCTCGGCGATCGGGCCGCTCGCCCTCCCGTAGTCGTCGAATCGTGCCGGTTGCCCTGTCCGGAACACGCGCGAGGCGGCATTCTCGCCTCCCAGCCGAAGCCGAGACCCGATCCGCAAGACGCCGTCAGCCGTACCTGAGCTGGCCACCACGACCGCGCTGTGGTCTTCCTCGTAGCGCAGCATCCGGATCTCCTCCGTGCCAAGCAGCTGCCCGATCTCTTCAGCGATCGCGGTGAAGACCTCCGCCTGCGACGCTTCGCGCGCGACGAGCGTCGCCACTCGGCGTAATGCGGCCTGCTCGGCGAGGAGCGAAGCCAGCTCGTCGCGGCTCTTCTCGAGCGAGCCGGCCATGACGTTGAACGCGCGCTCGAGCGCTCCGATCTCGGCGATGTCGGTCTCGCGCATGCGTGCGCTCAGATCCCCACCCGCGAGCCGGCCCGCCATCCGCTCCGCGTGGCGTAGGGGCTGCACGATGACGCGCGTCAGGTAGCCCGCGAAGAGGATGATCAGCATGATCGACCCGGCGACACCGACGGCGGCTGCAACCGTTGCGCGGCGCGCGGCCTCGTCGACGTCTTCGTCGCGCGCGCTGAGCCTGGTGCGCTCCGCTTCGCGGAAGCTGATGAGGCCGGCCCTGAGCGCGTCGATCCGCTGCTTGCCGGCGGTGGTGCGCTCGAGGCTGCGCGCGGACGCGTCGTTTCGTCGCACGGCGTCCACGAGCGGGAGCGCGTACTGCCGGACGTATGCATCCAAGGCGCGGCCGATTCGACGGGCCCGGGCGAGCTGGACGGGCTCATCAGCCACCCGGCGCTCGAGCTCCCGCACGCTGTCCGGCAGAGCAGCACGCGCCAGGTTCGCCGGCTCGAGGAAGCTGTCGTCGCGCGTGATGACGAACCCGCGCAGCCCGGTCTCGAGGTCGATCAGGTGCTTCTCGAGCGTGTCCGCGGCTACGAGCGCCTCGCGGGTCTGACGCCTCAGCTCGGTCGTCCCGCGCAGGTCCGTGATCGTAAGGAGCACGAACGCGAAAGCCCCGCCCACGATGATCGCAAGGAGACTGCTCGCGACCACCATTCGGCCAGTCAGCCCGCGTCTCATTTACGCGCTCTGGGGCCGACGATAACGGATACTGAAACGGATGACCACCTCGGGGGCCCGGCGCCACGGACGAGGGTGGAGCGGAGCCCGCCTCGCCCTCGTGCTGAGCGCGATCGCGATCTTGACGGCCGCGCCGGCGGCGTGCGGCGGCGGCGACGGACGGAGAGGGTGAGGCAGCCTCCGGGAACGCGGCCACCGGCGACTTCCGTCCGCCGTCGATCCAGACCAGCGTGGACGAGGCGGTCAGGGAGGCGTGCGATGCGCCGTCCCCGACCATCGACCGGATCAAGAAGGAGGGCGTGCTGTTCTGGGCGATCGGGGTTTCGCCGCCGTTCGGGTTCGAGCTCGAGCCGGGCGTGTGGGCCGGCGTCGAGGCGCAGAACGCCGCCGAGCTGGCGACCATCCTCGGCGTCGACTTCGACATCGCCGAGTTCTCATACGACGTATTACCGGAAGCGCTGGTCACGGGTCAGGCGGACATCGTTGGCGCTGAGCTGTTCGTGACGGACGAACGCAAGGAGCTGATCGACTTCTCGACGCCCTACTACCAGTCGGGCCAGCTCTTCTACGTCCTCGAAGACTCGCCTTATCAGACGATCGATGACCTGAACAACCCCGATGTCCGGTTCGTGTACGGAACCGGAACCGCCCAGCTCGAGCTGGCGGAGAAGTACGTACCGAAGGCGAAGATCAGCGACACACCGCTGCGCGACCGGCTCCTTCTCCACGACTACCTCGCCGCCGACCGAGCCGACGCGACGATGTCGCAGGCGGCCGCGATGAAGGTCATCCGCGAGAAGTTCACCGACCCGCCCCTCGCCGCGATCGGCAGGAAGGGGCGCATCACCGGAGAGCGAGCATCTTCGGATGACACGCTCGACCCCTTCGATGTCGCGTTCGGGCTGCCGAAGGGCGACGAGGGGTGGCGCGGTTGCGTCAACGCCTGGGTCCGCGATCAACTCGACTCGGGTCGCATGGGTAAGCGCCTCGACTACTGGCTCGCCCAGCCGGTGACGTGAGTCGATGCGAGCAGGAGGCGGTGCCTAGCCACGTGTGAGGATTGCCGTCCCAGCACCAGCCGAGCTTCGGTCGACCCTCGCTGATCCAGAACGCGGGCACGCGCTGGTCACCGCGCCGGCACCCCGCCATCGAGAAACCCCAGTTGCGCGCGATCACCTCGGGCTGCTGGAGCACGAGCGCGATCCCCTCGTCCAGGGTCAGCGGCGACCGCCCGGCCTCGAGGATGTCGCGGAGCGCGTCCTGCGGGCGAACGTTGCGCGAGCCTGCGCCGAGGTCTACCTCGACCGCCAGGTAGGCGGGTGCGTCTGGGAGCTCGACCGCGTCGATCGGCACGAACGTGTCGAGCTCGTCGGGCGTCAGCTGACCGAGGACAACCGGCCGCCCGCGACGCTCGACCGTCGCGGCGGCGACCGCCACGGGGACGACCTGCCGCGACAGCGTGAGCACCGACCGCGCCACCGGCTCCACGGGACGGGCGGTCTCCAGCACTTCCCGAAGCTCCGCCTCATCGTGGGCGAGGCCGCGCCGAACGAGCGTGCCGACCTGCTCGTCAAAGCTCAGAGTCTCCACTTCGACCATCGCCGGCAAACCCTACGACGGGCGAGCTAGCGCACGAAGCCCACGACCAGCTCGCGGAACGCCTCCGGGCGCTCGAGCGGCGGGAGGTGCCCCGCACCTTCGATGAGGGCGTGGCGCCCATGGGGCAGCATCTCAGCGAGCACCTCGGCCGCTTCGAGGAAGTCACGCTTGTCGCGCTCGCCGACCGTCACGAGGGCGGGCACGTCGAGCCGAGTCAGGTCATCCGGACGCTGCTCGACGGGGTCGGGAGCCTCCACCGCCGTGCTCTCTTCGGCTTGCAGCTCGAACGCCCGCCGCTGCATCTCCGCGACCCGCTCACGCAACGCGTGCGATGCGTCCGGCAGCGTCCACGCGTCCACGACCGCGCCGACCGCAGCCTCGATGTCACCGCGATCGATGGCCGCGTTCTCTGCCTCCCAAGCGGCTTCCAGCTCGGGATAAGGTCCGATCCCGGGCGCCCGGGCAGAGCAGAGCACGACCGCCGAAACTCGATTGGCCCCGACCAGCGCGGCGCGCAGTGCCACGTCGGCCCCGAACGAGTTGCCGACAAGCGCCGCACGCTCGACGCCCAGGTCGTCCATGAACTGCAGGACATCGGCCCACGGTGCGTCCTCTCCCTGCGGCGGCGGCGCTTCACCGAAGCCGGGAAGATCGACGGCAACGGCGCGAAAACCCGCCTCGGCCAGCGGCTGCAGGTGTTCGGTCCACATCCGGCGGTCGGCTACCCCGGCATGCAGCAGCACCACTGCCGGCCCGCTCCCAAGCTCGTCATGCGGAAGCATCAGTGCGAGGCGACCGCGCGCGGCTCGACGGCACGCATGTGGGGCAGGTCGGGCAGTTGGAAGCGGCGCCGGTACTCGCCCGGTGTGAGGCCGGTGAGGCGCTTGAACAGGCGGCGGAACGACGCGGCGTCCTCGTAGCCCACCGCCCAGCTGATCTCCTCGATCGGGGCGCTGCCGGTCTCGAGGGCGCGCTTTGCCCGTTCGACCCTGACCTTCTGGACGTAGGAGATCGTCGTCTCGCCGGTGGCCGCCCGGAAGCGGCGCTTGAAGGTGCGCGAGCCGACCCCGGAGCGCCGGACCATCTCGGCCACGGGGGCGGCGACCGCGTAGTTGTCGGCGATCCAGCGCTGGGCCGCGAGCACGACCGCATCGGCGTGATCGGTCCCCGGATCGAAGACCTGGAAGGCGGCCTGGCCGCCCTTGTGCCACTGGAGCAGGTGGAATCGCGCGAGGGCCTGGGCGGTGGCAGGGCCGACGTGGCGCGCGACCAGGTAGAGGGCGAGGTCGTGCCAGGCGGTCGAGGCGCCCGACGTCACGAGCCGACCGCCTTCGCCCGAGATCACGAGCGCCTCGTCGGGGCGCAGAACGACCTCGGGGTGGCACTCGCGGAAGTAGGGCTCGGTCACCCAGTGGATCGTGGCCTCGTGCCCGTCCAGCAGACCGGTCTCCGCGGTCAGCATCGCGCCGGAGCAGGCCGAGCAGATTGTCGCGCCGCGCTCGTGCATCGCTCGGATCCAGGCGACCATCGCCGGATAGCGCCCCGGCACCCAGTCGACCTCGTCGTCGAGCGCCATCGACGGCACGATCACGACATCGGTCCGGTCGACCTGGCCGACCGCACGCTGCGCGCTGATCGTCAAGCCGCTCGCGCCCTCGATCGGCCCGGCGCGCTCGCCGACGATCTCGATCTCGAACGGGTCGCCCGACTCCTGGTCACGGTCCTCGGTGGCGGCGATCGCCCCGGCTGACTTGAACGTCTCGAACAGGCCGCCGACAGGCGAGACCATCGAGTCGGGGGTCGCCACGATGCTGACGCGGATGGGCGGGCGCGAGTCGATGGCCGGCTTCTCCTTGGCACGAATGGACCGAACCTGATCACTATCCCACTGGTCAGGCATGCTCGCCGAGCGGATGCTCCGGACGTTCGACCGAACGCGACCGACAGGAGCACCCGTGACGACGACGACGATCGACCTGGACGAGGAGAAGCTGCACGCTTTCCTCGACCGCGCCTTCGCCGACCTTGCCGCCTCTTACGGCGGAGTCATGGTCAGCTTGGGCGACCGGCTTGGCCTCTACCGATCGCTCGCGGGCGCAGGCCCGCTGACGTCGGCCGAGCTGGCAGAGCGTGCGGGCTGCGCCGAGCGCTACGTCCGCGAGTGGCTCGGCAGCCAGGTCGCGGCCGCCTACGTCGACTACGACCCCGCGTCCGGGACCTACGAGCTGCCGGCCGAGCACGCGGCCGTGCTCGCGGATCCCGACAGCCCGACGCTGCTCACTCCCGCCTTCAACGTCCCGGCATCGATGTGGATCGACGAAGAGCAGGCGGTGGCGGCCTTTCGCACCGGCGAGGGAGTCCCGTGGGGAGCGCACGATGAGCGCCTCTTCTGCGGCGTCGCGGCCTTCTACCACAACGCCTACGCCGCCTCGCTCGTACCGCAATGGCTGCCCGCGCTCGACGGGGTCGTGGAGCAGCTCGAGCGGGGCGCGACGGTGGCCGACATCGGCTGCGGCCACGGCCACTCGACGGTCCTGATGGCCGAGGCGTTCCCGAGCTCGACCTTCCTCGGCGTCGATCCGCACGAGGCGTCGATCGAGGCTGCGATCGAGAACGCGGAGGCGGCCGGAGTCTCGGACCGGGTGAGGTTCTCGGTCGGGACGGCCGTCGACCACCCCGAGCAGGGCTTCGACCTGATCTGCTTCTTCGACTGCCTGCACGACATGGGCGACCCCGTCGGGGCGGCGCGGCAGGCACGCTCGGCGCTCGCAGAGGGGGGAACGGTCATGCTGGTCGAGCCGTCCGCCGCGGATCGCGTCGAGGACAACAAGGGGCCGATCGGCCGCCTCTACTACGCGGCGTCGACCACGCTTTGCTGCGCGCACGCGATCTCGGAGGGCGGACACCACGTACTCGGGGCCCAGGCGGGCGAAGCGCGGCTCGCCGACGTGTTCGCCGAGGCCGGCTTCACCCACTGGCGCTGCGCCGCGCAGACACCGTTCAACCTGATCCTGGAAGCCCGGCCCTGAGATGGTCCCGAGGGATCGTGACTTCCGCCTGGTCGCCGGTGCCGTCGGCCTCTCCGCGCTGGGCGATTGGGTCGCGATCGTCTCACTCGGGCTCTACGTGAAGGAGGTGGCGGACTCGGGACTCGTCGTCGCGGCTCTGTGGGTCTGCCTCTTCGGCCCGTCGGTCGCGGTCGCGGGCCACGCCGGGCTGATCGTCGACCGCCTCGAGGCGACGCGCGTGTTGGCCGGCGTCTCGGCGCTCGGCACGCTCGGCGCGGCCGCGCTCGCCTTCAGCGGCGGAATCGCGCCGGTGCTCGCGCTCACGGCGCTGCTCGGGGTCGTGTTCGCCGTGTCCCAGCCTGCGGAGTTCGCGCTGGTGCCGCTGCTCGCGGGTGAGCGCGGTATCCGTGCGGCCAACGGTCATGTCGAGACCGTCCGTTACCTCGGCTACGCCGTCGGACCCCTGCTCGGCGGCATCCTGTTCGCGGTCGGCGGCCTGGGACTCGCGATGCTCGTCGACGCGGCCACCTTCGCCGCCGTGGCAGCTGCCGCCCTCGCCCTGCGCGTGCGTCGCCAGGGGACTCGAACCGAGGCACGCCGCGGGCCCGCGACGGGATCGTGTTCCTGTTGCGCGACAGGGCCTTGTCGCTCGCGATGCTGGTCGCGTTCGGCTCGCTTCTCTTCATGTCCGCCGTCTGGGTCGGCGAGCTGTTCTTCGTCGAGGACGTGCTCGGCAGGGGCGAGGTCGCCTATGGGCTGATGCTGTCGGTCTGGACCGTCGGCATGGCGCTGGGGGCGATGCTGGTCTCGCGGCGCGTCGCCGAAGGCGCGACCGCGACCGGCGCGCTCGCGGCGGTCGCGATCCAGGGATCCGCCCTGGCGCTGCCTGCGGCCTTCCTGGGCTTCGGGTTCTTCCTCGCCTGCATGTTCATGGGCGGACTGGCGCACGGGGTCAAGAACGTTCTGTTCCGCAGCCTCATCCACGTGCGTGTGCCCGATGCAGTCCACGGGAGGGCGTTCGCCGCCTACAACGGGATCCGCAACTCAGCCGAGCTTGCAGCGTTCGCCGGGGGAGGACTGCTGATCGCCGGGATCGGCGCCCGCGGCACGGTCGCCTGCGCAGGCGGGCTGGCGGCGATCGTGGGCCTGGCCGGGCTGATCGCGATGCTGCGGGGCTCGAGCAGCGAGCGGGCGGTGCCTTCGGCGGGTGCTCAGTTCTCGTAGACCTCGAACTCGGCGATCTGGCCCGCCCGCGTCGTTACCGTCCGTGTCATGGCCGTCAGGCTCGCGCTCGCCGGCGACACGATGCTTGGTCGCGGTGTGGCCGAGCGGCTCGCGGCCGATCCCGGCCACGCGCTGCTGTCGGACGACCTGGAAGCGATCGCGCGCGAGTCCGACCTCTTCCTCCTCAATCTCGAATGCTGCATCTCGGATCGCGGCGAGCGCGTCCGGGGACTGGGCAAGCGCTTCTTCTTCCGGGCGCCGCCGGTCGCCGCCGAGCGGCTCGCGGAGCTGGGCGTCAGGTGCGTCACGCTCGCCAACAACCACGCGATGGACTTCGGCCCGGAGGCGCTGACCGACACGCTCGCCCACCTGCGATCGGCGGGCATCTCGGTGGTCGGAGCCGGGCCGGACGAAGCCGCGGCCCGCGCTCCCGCCGTGCTGCTCGGCGGCGGGCTGCGAGTCCGGGTCGTCGCGTTCACCGACCATCCCTCCGAGTACGCCGCGGCGCCGGATCGGCCGGGAATCGCGTTCGCCGACCTTCAGCGCGGCGGCATCCCGGCCTGGCTGCGCGACGGTGCCGCGCCAGGGGCCGACGCCGACGTGGCGATCGTCGCGCCGCACTGGGGGCCGAACATGCGCGCCCAACCGGTCCCCCACGTGCGCCGCGCCGCCGCGGGGCTGGAGGAAGCGGGAGCGACGCTCGTCGCCGGCCACTCGGCGCACGTCCCGCACGGTCCAGCCGGTCGCACGCTGTTCGACCTCGGCGACTTCATCGACGACTACGCCGTCGACTCGGCGCTGCGCAACGATCTCTCGCTGCTCTGGCTGGTCACGCTCGACACCGGCGGACCGCTCCGGATCGAAGGCGTGCCCGTGAAGCTCGAGTTCGCACGTACGCGCCGCGCGACGGACGTCGAGGCCGGACTGCTGCTCGCGCTGCTCGAGGAACGCTGCGCCGCCGTCGGATCGAGCGTGCGGAGGAGCGGTGAGCGGCTGGTGTTCGACGCCCGCCGCACAGCTTGAACCCGAGCTGCCGGCTGTGCGTATGCCCTGCGCACTGCCAGCAGGCCGAGCCCGGGGAGGGCCAAGGGTCATGATGGGACGGACAGCAGCACGCGCGGTCCTGTGCGCGACCCTCGCCCTCGCGAGCGCAGCAGCGCCCGCCGGTGCCGCGCCACCGGCCGACCTGTCCGACGACGGCGCCGGAAAGCGGTGGCGGCAGTTGACCCAGACGACCGGTCTCACTCCCGACCAGGTGGCTCAAGTGTGCCCGCGCGACGGGGAGACCCGGTGCTCGGGCTCGATCGGCGCGAGGGACCTCAGCGGCTGGGTGTGGGCGACCCGCGCCCAGGTGCACGCGCTCATGGGGCTGTACGAGCCCGCGATCTTGACTGCGGATCCCGCTGTCGTCTCCGGCCCGGAGTATCTCGGCTCGGCGATGGACTTCCTCGAGGACATGGCGCCCACCCTCTCCGTCACCGGCTACAACTTCCACAACTCGTTCACCGGCGGCTGGACGTCGTCGACCGAGGAGGACGGAGGACCGACGTTCGGTAGCGCCGGCTTCGGCTGGTATCCGATCGGCGGATCCTTCGGCCTGGGCCCGGTGATCAATCCCGATCCCGTCCAGTACTACGGGGTCTGGTTGTGGCGGCCGGCCGGCGACGACATCACGCCGCCCACCATCGCGCCGACCGTGTCGGGCACGACCGGGAAGAACGGCTGGTACGTCTCCGACGTCACCGTGAGCTGGGACGTCGGCGACGCGGAATCCGAGGTGGCGTCCCAGTCGGGCTGCGACGCAACCACGGTGAGCTCCGACACGGCCGCCACCACCTTCACGTGCGAGGCGACCTCGGCCGGCGGCACCACGACCAGGTCCGTGGTCGTCAAGCGCGACGCGACCTCACCGACCGTGACCTGCTTGACGCCCCCGCAGGTGTTCGAGATCCACCAGCTCGGCGCCTGGGTGCGCGCGACCGTGACCGATGCGACCTCCGGCCCCGGGACGCCGCTGCCGCAGGGAGCGACGAACACCAGTGCGCCCGGCACCTTCACCTCGACGGTCAGCGGCTTCGACCAGGCCGGGAACCGCACGACCACGACGTGCGGCTACCAGGTGGTGATCCCCGCCTGCAACGGGCTCGCGCCGACGATCGTCGGCACCGCGCAGAACAACATCATCAACGGCACCGGCGGCCGTGACGTCATCCAAGGCCTCGGCGGCGCCGACACCATCAACGGCCTCGGCGGCGACGACGTGATCTGCGGCCACGACGGGCCCGACGTCGTCTACGGCGGCGACGGCAAGGACTGGATCGACGGCGGCGCCAGCGCCGACGACCTCAACGGGGGCGGCGGCGACGACTTCCTCGACGGCGGCCTGCACAACGACAGCCTCCGCGGCGACGGCGGCAAGGACACCTGCCGGAGCGGCGAAGTTCGGATGAGCAGCTGCGAAGCCTGACCGATTCGTAGAGGAATAGGTAGTCCGACCGATGCTACGGGCGTCGGCCCGGGGCATCCTCGGGATCGATCGTGAGCCTTGCCTACCGATTTCTCTACCGAGTCGGTTTCACGCCCTGGGAGCAGCTCGCCACGCTCCCGGCCGTAACCGAGGCGGTCTGGGCGCTGTTCGACCGCGAAGAGGACGGCCGCCGGCCACCGTACGGGCCGGCGCTGGATCTCGGCTGCGGCAGCGGGTTCTGGGCGGTCGAGCTGGCAGAGCGGGGCTGGCAGGTCACCGGGGTGGACTTCGTCCCGAAGGCCCTGCGGCGCGCCGGCGAGCGCGCACAGCAGGCCGGCGTCGGGCTGCGGCTCGTCCAAGGCGACGTGACGAAGCCCCTCGGCGCCGTGGTCGGCTCCGGCTTTCCGTTCCTGCTCGATTTCGGCGTGTTCCACGACGAGCTGAAGGACGGCGAGCGCTCGGCGATGGGGCGCGAGGTCAGCGCGGTCGCCGCGAGCGGCGCCACGCTGCTGATGATGGCCTGGGCGCCCAGGCGCCGAGGCCCGCTGCCGCGTGGCGCGAGCCGGGGCGACATCGAGGCCGCCTACGCCGGCTGGACAGTGATCGACGAGCAGCCGTTCGACATATCCGCCGCCCCGTTCTTCCGCCACGTCAAGCCCGACGGGCGCTTCTACCGGCTGCGGCGCGAATGATCAGACCGGCACGACGCCGTGCCGCTTCCACGGCCGCGCTACGCGCTTGCCCTCCGCGAGCTCGAGCGCCCGGATGATCGTCGGCCGCGTCTCGCGCGGGTCGATCACGTCGTCGATCATGTCGTTGCGGGCGGCCACGTAGACGTCGATCAGCGACCGGTACGCCTCGATCAGCTCGGCCTTCTTCGCGACCGGGTCGTCGGCCTCCTCGACCTGCTTGCGGAACACGATCTCGACCGCCCCCTCGGCGCCCATGACGGAGATCTCCGCGGTCGGCCAGGCGACGATCAGGTCGGGCTCGTACGCACGCCCGCACATCACGTAGTAGCCGGCGCCGTACGCCTTGCGCAGCACGACCGTGATCTTCGGCACGGTCGCGGCCGCGACCGCGTGGAGCATCTTCGCGCCGTGGCGGATGATGCCCGCCGCCTCGACCTTCGTGCCGACCATGAAGCCGGGCACGTCCTGCAGGAACAGCAGCGGGATCCCGAACGCGTTGCACAGGTTCACGAAGCGCGCCGCCTTGTCGGCGGAGTCGTTGTCGAGGATCCCGCCGAGCTGCTTCGGCTGGTTGGCGACGATCCCGACCGGCCGCCCGCCCATCCGCGCCAGGCAGGTGATGATCGTGCGCGCCCAGGCGCCCTTGACGTCGAGCCACTCTCCCCCGTCGACGATCCGCCGGATCACGTCGTACATGTCGTAGGGCTTGCGGTTGGTGTCGGGGAGCACGTCGAGCAGCTCCTCGTCCATCCGGTCGACCGGATCGGTCACGGACGACACCGGCGGGCGCTCCTCGCAGTGCGACGGGAAGTAGGAGAGATACGCCTTGATGACCGCGATGCACTCCTCGTCGTCGGCGACCTCGATGTCCCCCACGCCCGACTTGCGCGTGTGCACGCGCGAGCCGCCGAGCTCCTCCTGCGTCACGTCCTCCCCGATCG
Source organism: uncultured Solirubrobacteraceae bacterium (assembly GCA_963835735.1). Lineage (GTDB taxonomy): Bacteria > Actinomycetota > Thermoleophilia > Solirubrobacterales > Solirubrobacteraceae > DASQMT01. The sequence continues at coordinate 317,478 of CAWIGP010000007.1, read as the reverse complement.
CCGCGCGCACGAGGTGCGGACCGGCGAGCGCCATCGAGCCGCGCCCGCGCACCATCGGGACGAAGTCGGCGAGCCCCGGGATGTAGGCGGTGCCCGCTGCGCAGGGCCCCATCAGCGCCGCGACCTGCGGGATCACCCCGCTCATCACGACCTCCTCGCGGAACAGGTGGCCGGAGCCGGCGAACAGCGAGCCGACCGCCTCCTGGATCCGCGCGCCGGCGGAGTCGAGCAGCCACACGAACGGGATCCGGTGGGTGAGCGCCAGCTCGCGCAGGCGCGTGACCTTGATCTCGCCGGTCATCCCCATCGCCCCGGCCATCACGGTGAAGTCGTACGCACAGACGGCGACCATCCGCCCGTCGACGCGGCCGTAGCCGGTGATCACGCCGTCGGCGGGGGCGTCGCGGCCCTCCATCGCCCGCTGGGAGAAGTGCGGCTGCGCGTGGATGCCGAGCTCGGTGAACGTGCCGTCGTCGACCAGCAGCGCGATCCGCTCGCGCGCCGTCAGCTTGCCGGCCTCGTGCTGGCGCGCGATCTTCTCCTCGCCGCCGCCGAGCTTGGCCCGCTCGCGCCGCTCGTGCAGGTCCTCGGCGAGCGAGCGCAGGCGGCTGGGAGGTGCGGGTTCGGCGCTCACGAGCGGGAAGTTCTATCCGATCGCGGGCGCCGGTTGCTTACCATGCTTGCATAAGCAACCATCTTCGGACGCCAGAGGTAGCACGCCATGCCAGGAGCGATCGTCATCGGAGCCGGCCCGGGGCTCGGGACCGCCGTCGCCCGCCGGCTCGCCAGGGAGGGGATGCCGGTCGGCGTGATCGCGCGCTCCGAGGCGACCGTCGACGCCGCCGCGGCCGCCGTGGAGAAGCAGGACGGCGTCGCGTTCGGGGCGACGGCGGACGTGACCGACGAGACGGCGCTGCGCGGCTCGCTGGACGCGATTGTCGATCGCCTCGGCGTCCCCGAGGTGCTCGTCTACAACGCGGCGCTGATCCAGTCCGACGCGGTCGGCGACCTGAGCGCGGAGGAGCACCTCGACGCCTGGGCGGTGAACGTCGTCGGCGCGATCACGGCCGTAGCGCACATCGGCCCGCGCATGGCCGATGCGGGCGGCGGCACGATCCTCCTCACCGGCGGGATGCCCGAACCGGTGCGGGACGTCGCGAGCCTCTCGCTCGGCAAGGCCGGCGTGCGCGCGCTCACGGAGCTGCTGCAGACGCAGTACGCGGGCGTGCACGTCGCGACGATCACCGTCGCCGGCACGGTCGCCCCCGGCACGGCGTACGACCCCGACGACATCGCCGAGCACTACTGGCGCCTGCACACCCAACCGGCCGGCGCCTGGGAGCGCGAGGTGGTGCACGGCTAGCGGGCGAGGACGGGCTCGAGCATGCCGGCCAGCCGCGCCGCCGCGCCGGGCGACGCGATCGAGGCGACCTCGACTCCGACGACGTCGGCCGCGCGCGCGACGTCGGCGAGCAGCGCGCGCAGCGCGCCGAGCTCCATCCCGTGGGCCGCCGGGAAGCTGAACGCCATCTCCGAGGGGTCGAGCACGTCGAGGTCGACGTGCACGAACAGACGCGATCCGCGCACCGCCGGCGCCACGTCGGCCGGCGGCACGCGACGCAGCCCGGCGCGTTCCATCTCCTCGCGCTCGGGCGCGTCGAGATCGCGGCCGTCGGAGAGCACGACGCGGCGCGGGTCGATCCCCGGACCGAAGCCCGCGTCCCAGCGGCCGCAGGCCGCCGCGAGCGACATCCCGCCCAGGTAGCCGGAAGCCGTCGTGTCCGGCGTATTGAAGTCGCCGTGGGCGTCGAGCCAGAGCACGTGCGCGTCCGGCTCGAGTCGCGCCAGCGCCGGCAGCGTCGCGATCGCGATCGAGCAGTCCGAGGCGAGCAGCACGGGGAACGCGCCCGCGCCGAGCGTGGACTCCAGCGCGGCGCCGGCGGCCGCGATCGCCTCGCGCCCGTCGCGCAGGTCCTCCTCCCAGCGCGCCTCGCGGGGCGGGCCCGGCTCGCCCACGAGCGCCGCCTCGGTGCCGTGCCGCGCGGCGAGCGCCTCACCGAGCGCCTGGGCGCCGCGGACGCCGTCGGCCGAGCGGTCGGACGTGCGCCCGCGCAGGACCGTGATCCGGGCGCTCACCGCCCCGTCCAGATCGGATCGCGCTTCTCGAAGAACGCCTTCACGCCCTCCTGGATGTCCTCGGTGGAGAACGCGAGCGTGAGCTGGGACTGCAGGAACTCGAGCGCATCGGCGAACGCCATGTCCTGCTGGCGGTACATCGCGTCCTTGCCGAGCCGCATCATCACCGGCGACTTGGACGCCAGCTTCTCGGCCCAGTCGGCGACCGCCGCGTCGAACTCGTCCGCGGGCACGACCCGGTTGACGAGCCCGATCCGCCACGCCTCCTCGGCGGGGATCTGCTCTCCCAGCAGCAGCAGCTCGTTCGTCTTCTTACGCCCGACGTTGCGGTAGATCAGCGCCATGATCATGAACGGGAACACGCCGACGCCGATCTCCGGCGTCCCGAACCGAACGCCCTCGCGCGCGACGATCAGGTCGCACGCGAGCGCGAGACCGAGCGCGCCGGCGAGCACGTGCCCGTTGGCGGCGCACAGCGTCGGCTTGCCGAGCTCGCCGATCGCACGGAACAGCCGCGGGAAGCGCGCGCCGACCTCGTAGTGCTTCTGGATCAGCGGCGCGTCGGCGGCGAAGCCCGCCAGGTTCCCGCCGCTCGAGAAGACCTTCTCGTGCGTCGAGGTGAGCACGACGCAGCGCACCTCGGGATCCGCGCGGGCGGCGCCGAACGCGTCGAGCAGCTCGTCCAGGAGCTGATCGGACAGCGCGTTGCGCGTCTCGGGCTGGTCCAGCGCGATCGTCGCGATGCCGCGCTCCGTCTCGAACCGGATCGTCTCGTAGGCCATCGCTGCGGCAGCCTAACCACCCGCGCGCTTGCGGCGACCGATACATTCCCGCGCCAACGCGGGCGGCACGGAGGGGAGCCGCCTCAAACGTTCCTTGGAGGGGCACATGAGAAGACGTGTTGCAGGCGTGCTGCTTGCAGCAGTTGCCGGGCTCGGCGTCGACGCGACCGCACAGGCGGACTCGCGCGATCCGATCCGCGGCTATCGCGTGGCGGCGACGCCCGCGAACCTGGAGAAGCTGGCGCTGGCCGGCTTCGACGTCACCGAGGGCCGCCGCGGCGGCGTCGTCGAGGTCTTCGGCACCGCGTCGCAGCTGCGCAAGTTCGCCGAGGGGGAGAACGTCAAGGTCACGCGTGTGGCCAAGGGCGCGTCCGGCAAGCGCGCCCGCGCGCGCACGGCGCAGACGCAGCCCTACACGGGGAGCGACGCGCAGTGGAGCGTCTGGACGCGCTTCGACCGCGTGCCCGGCGACGGCAAGGAGCAGTACCTCGAGCAGTACGACCGCCTGACGCAGAAGTCGATCGTCAAGCGCGTCGTGATCGGCAAGTCCCACCTCGGGCGCGACATCGTCGCGCTGAAGGTCACGCGGAACGCCAAGCAGACGCGGGACAACTCACGCCCGGCCGTGCTGTACAACGCGATGCAGCACGCGCGAGAGTGGCTCGCGGGCGAGACGTGCCGGCGCTCGCTCGACTACTTCGTCGACAACTACGGCTCCGACGAGCAGGTCACGCGACTCGTCAACACGCGCGAGCTGTGGTTCGTCTGCGTGAACAACCCCGACGGGTACGAGTACACGTTCACCGAGAACAACCGGCTGTGGCGCAAGAACATGGCCGACAACGACGGTGACGGGATCCGGGGCGAGTCCAACGACGGCGTCGACCCGAACCGCAACTTCCCCGAGAGCTGGGGCATGGACAACGAGGGTTCGTCGCCCGACTTGCCGTCCGAGACGTATCGCGGTTCCGGCCCGGCGTCCGAGCCCGAGACCAAGGCGATGCTGAAGCTGTTCAAGCTGGTCGACTTCAAGTTCGAGAAGAACGACCACACCGCGGCCGAGCTGCTGCTCTACCCGCAGGGCAACCAGATCTTCACCCGCACGCCCGACCACTCGATCTTCACGGCGCTGGCCGGCTCAGACGGCGAGCTGTCGGCGATCAAGGACGAGCAGGAGCAGTTCGACCCGGACCTCGGCGCCGAGCTGTACATCACGAACGGCGACACGCTGGACACCGCCTACAACACGTACGGCATCCTCGCGTACACGCCCGAGGGCACGAACTCCCACCTGCCCGGCGTGACCGGGTTCGAGTACGAGGACGACGAGGCCTCGATCGAGAAGGAATGGCAGCGCCACAAGGCGTTCACGATCGACCTCGCCGAGTCCGCCGAGGATCCGGCGAACCCTGACTCGCACCTCGGGAACACCGTCGAGGACTTCTACGTCGACGCGTTCCAGGAGTCCTACGGGGATCCGCAACCGGTCCAGGTGACGGCCAAGCGGTCGCTCGGCCCGATCGTCATGAAGTACAAGATCAACGACGGCCGGACCCACACCACGTTCACGCAGAGGTTCCGCGGCGGTGAGCGCTACGCGAAGGAGCGGGGCGAGTACTACCAGCGGCTGCGCGGGACGGTGCGCGGCACCAAGCCGGGCGACAAGGTGGAGGTCTGGTTCGAGAGCGTGTTCCGCGACCGCGAGTCGGACTCGTTCACCTACGACGCCGAGGTCGAGTCGCGCAACGACGTGCTCGTGCTCGGGGCCGAGAACCGCACCGGGGCCAACCCGTTCCCGCCGATCGGCGGGCCGCCGCAGTACCTGTCGTACTACACCGACGCGCTGGACGCGCTCGACGTCGGCTACGACCTCTACGACACCGACGACCAGGGCAGCCACTCCGCCCATCCGCTCGGCGTCCTGTCGCACTACGACCTCGTCGTCTGGTACACGGGCGACGACTTCCTCACCCGCATGCCGACCCAGCCGGGCGGTACGGGCTTCGCCCGCCTCGGCGTTGAGCAGATGGTCGACGCGCGCGACTACATGAACGAGGGCGGCAAGCTGTTCTTCACCGGGCAGAACGCCGGCCACCAGTACGCGCTGCCGACGGCGGTCGAGTTCCGGAACTTCGACTTCCCGGAGGGGGACGAGGGTCCGGGTGGCCGCTGGTGCGACGGCGATCCGTTCCAGACGGCCGGACCGGACGGATGCATCCCGCCGAACAACGACTTCCTCCAGTACTGGCTGGGCGGAGCCGTGTACGTGAGCGGCGGGACGTCGACCGACGCCGAGGGCAACCTCCTCGACGTGCTCGGCGTGTCCTCGCCGTTCGAGCCGCTGAGCTTCGCGCTCAACGGAGCCGGCAGCGCGGCGAACCAGTACCACTCGGCGACGCTGGGCATCACGAGCTCGATCCTCCCGCCCGACGAGTTCCCGGACTTCGAGTCCGCGGCGCTCGGCGTGTGGGATCGCAAGGGCGCGCCCGGGCCGTTCCAGCCGACGAGCGGGACGCAGTACGCGTTCTCGGGCGCCGACAGCGGGGCGTTCAAGCGCCTGCGCCAGGAGATCGACCTGACCGGCAAGACCAGCGCTGAGCTCCAGTTCAAGACCAGCTACCTGCTGGAGGCGGACTGGGACTTCCTGGCGGTCGAGGTGCACGAGGTCGGGACCGACAACTGGACGACGCTGCCGGACGCCAACGGCCATAACAGTCAGAGCACCGGCGCGTCGGCCGCGAACTCGTCGTGCGGAAACGGCTGGAGCGCCGGCGAGAACCCGCTGCATCCGTTCCTGGGCCACTACCAGCGGCTCAACGCGGCGGATCCGGACGGCTGCGACCCGACCGGCACCACCGGTCAGTGGTGGGGAGCGACCGGTCAGTCCGAAGGCTGGGAGGACTGGAAGATCGACCTCTCCGCCTACGCCGGCAAGCAGATCGAGGTCGCGATCAGCGTCATCACGGACTGGGGGACGCTCGACCTCGGCGTGTTCGTCGACGACATCACGGTGAGCGCCGACGGCGCGACCGTGAACGAGACGCAGCTCGAGGGCGACTTCGGCGCCTGGACCGTGGGTCCGCCGCCGGAGGCGACGCCGAACCCGATCGACGGCTGGGTGATCTCCAACGAGCTGTTCGAGGAGGCCCCGCTGGTCGGCACACGCGACAGCGTGTACGCCGCGTTCGGGTTCGAGGCGATCGACGGCGCCGAGAACCGGAAGGTGTTCATGGAGAAGGTCCTCCAGCACCTGTCCGGGCGCGGCAGGTAGGCATCAGCGCGTCGGGCCGCCTGCGGGCGGCCCGGCGCGGTTATGCTCGGCCCTTGAGGGCGCGACTGGCTTTCGCGACGGCTGCGCTGGCGCTCAGCGCCGGCCCGGCCGTCGCCGCGCCGCCGAAGCCGGCCGGAGCGCAGACGCTCCGGGTCACGATCCCCGCCGCCGAGCGGCAGCAGTGCGTCACGCGGCCGGTCCGCGGGACGGGCGTGGCACGCACGTCCGTGACCGCTCCGGCGGACGGGTTCGTGAGCGCCCGGCTCGACGGCCCGGGCCGCTCCGACTGGGATCTCGCGCTGGTCGCCGGCGGGCGCGTGCTCAACGCCGGCGCGGGACCGGGCGCCGACGAGCTCGCCGACTCCCGCATCGGCCGCGGGCAGCGCGTGACGCTGCAGGTCTGCCGCCGCTCGGGCGACGGGAGGACGGGCACGATCCGCGTGCGCTGGGTCGAGGCCGACCTCACGCCGGACGACGGCTACGCGCTGCGGCTCGTGCGCGTGCGGTTCGGTGGCGCGGACGATCGGCTGCGGCTCGCGGCGCTCGGGCTCGACACGACCGACCACCCGACGCCGTCGTATCAAGACGTGCTCCTGCACTCGGCGGCCGACGAGCGCAGGCTGCGCGAAGCGGGCTTCTCGTTCGAGGTCCGGATCGGCGACGTGCTCCGCCGGGACCGCGCGAACCGCCGCGCAGACGCGGCACGCAGGCTGAAGGCGACGGCCATCCCCAGCGGCCGCACCAGCTACCGGACGCTGCCCGAGCACGAGCTCGAGATGAAGGCGCTCGCCGACGCCAACCCGGGCCTGGTGCGTACGTTCACGCTCCCGCTCCGCTCGCTCGAGGGGCGCCAGATCATGGGCGTGGAGATCGCCGAGAACGTCCGCGCGCCGGCCGACGGGCGGCCGGAGTACGTCATGGTCGGGACCCACCACGCGCGCGAGTGGCCGGCGAACGAGGCGACGATCGAGTTCGCGCTCGAGCTCGTCAACGGTTACAAGGCCGGTCATCCCGAGCTGCGCGCGATCGTGCAAGGCGCCCGGACCTACCTCATCCCGGTGCTCAACGTCGACGGTTTCAACGCCACGATCGAAGCCGAGGGGCTCAACCCGGGCGGCTCGTTCGAGGATCCGGTCAACTCCGGCGGCGCGTCGGGCAACCACGTGCTGGGCAGTGGCGCGTACAAGCGCAAGACCTGCAGCGACTGGGGCAACAAGGCCGCCGAGGCGACCCCGTGCATCGCGCGGACCTATGCGGGCGGCAGCGCGTTCGCCGACCGCGGCGTCGACCCCAACCGCAACTACGGCGTCCAGTGGGGCGGGCCGGGTTCGCACAGCCGTCTGTTCGACCTGACCTACCACGGCCCGCACCCGTTCTCGGAGGTCGAGACCGAGAGCTTCCGCCGCTGGCTGCGCGACCACCAGCCCGCGATGCTGATCACCAACCACACGTACAGCGGCCTGATCCTGCGGCCGCCCGGGACGCTCGACCAGGCGCCGGTGCCCGACGAGCTGCGGCTACGCGCGCTCGGCGACGCGATGGCGGCGGAGACCGGCTACCTCTCGCAGTACGCGTACCAGCTGTACGACACGAGCGGGACGACCGACGACTACGTCTACGGAGCGCTCGGCGGGTTCAGCTACACGCCGGAGATCGGCAAGACCGAGTTCCATCCGCCCTACCTGACGGGCTTCGTCCCCGAATACGACGGACGGCCCGGGCTCGGCGGGCTGCGGCGCGCGTTCACGCTCGCCGGCCTCGCGGCGCTCGGCCCGGACATCCGCGGCACGTTGCAGGGCACGGCGCCGGCCGGCCGGACGCTGCGGATCACGCGGACGCTGAGCTATCGGACGAGCGCGAAGCCGGACGACGACGACCTGCTGTACCCGCAGCAGACGATCGCCGAGCCGCGCAACACGACGCTCGTCGTCGGGGCGGACGGGCGGTTCTCGTGGGCGGTCAATCCCTCGACTCAGCCGAACGCGGCGACATCCGCGTGGACGCTCACGTGCGAGGACGGCGCGGGCACCGTGCTCGAGTCCCGGCAGGTGTTCGTCGCCCGCGGCGAGACCGTCCAGCTTGCGCTCGCGTGCGGCGCCGCCGGCGTGCCGGCCGCGCCGCCGCGGCTCGCCTCCTGCGCGCGCCCCGCCGCGTTCGCGCGGGTGGGCGTCGAGCGCCGCCCGCGCGGCCGGCTGCGGATCGCGTTCGCGCGCAACCCGGGTGCCGCGAGGGTGACCGTCGAGGTCCGGCGCAACAGCCGGCGGGTCGTGCGCTTCGGCGACCGGTCGCGGTCGTTCACCTGGAGCGGGCGGCGGCGCGGCCGCAAGGTCGCCAACGGCGTCTACGTCGTCCGCTTCACGGCGAAGGACGCGGCCGGACGTACCGACACGCGGCGCGTGGTCGTGCGCAAGCAGGGCGGGAAGTTCGCCAGGCGAGGCTCGCTCGGCCCGGTCCGCGGCTGTTAGGCGGTTGCCATCGAAAGTGGGAAGTCTTACTGTCCACTTTCATGGGAACCCCGGCCGCCGACGTCCTCAAGCCCGACTTCGCCGCCCCACGGCGGCACTTCATCTTCACCGAGGAGCACGACCGCCTGCGCGAGTCGATCCGCGCGTTCGTGACCAAGGAGCTCGCGCCGCACGCCGAGGAGTGGGAGGAGACGACGTTCCCCGACTCGGCTCTCCGGCGCATGGGCGAGCTGGGGTTCCTCGGCCTCTCGTATCCGGAGGAGTACGGCGGGCAGGGCGGCGACTACATCGCGAGCATCGTGCTGGCCGAGGAGATGGTGCACGCCAACTGCGGCGGGCTGGCGATGGGCGTCGCGGTGCAGACCGACATGGTCACGCCGCCGATCCACGTGCTCGGGACCGAGGAGCAGAAGCAGCGCTACCTCGTCCCGTCGATCGCCGGCGAGAAGATCGGCTGCCTCGGGATCACCGAGCCCGACGCCGGCTCCGACGTGTCCGGCATCCGCACGCGCGCGGTGCGCGACGGCGACGAGTGGGTGATCGACGGCTCGAAGACGTTCATCACCAACGGCCACCGGGCCGACTACATCGTGCTGGTCACCAAGACCGACCCCGACGCCGGGCACGACGGGTTCAGCCTGTTCATCGTCGACATGGACCTGCCGGGCGTGGTGCGCGAGCAGAAGCTCGTCAAGCTCGGGATGCACGCCTCCGACACCGCGCTGCTCGCGTTCGAGGGCGTGCGGGTCCCGGCCGGCGCGCTGCTCGGCGAGGAGGGAAAGGGCTTCTTCCACATCATGTGGGAGCTCCAGGGCGAGCGCATGATCGGCGCCGCGGGCTGCGTCGCGGCCGCGCAGAAGGCGTTCGACAAGACGCTGCAGTACGCGCTGGAACGCCAGGCGTTCGGTCGCAGCATCGGCCACTTCCAGGTGACGCGGCACAAGTTCGCCGAGATGGCGACGAAGATCGAGGCCGCGCGGCAGCTCGTCTACACGACCGCCTGGCGGTTCGCGAACGGCGAGTACCCGGTGCGCGAGATCTCGATGGCCAAGGTCTACGCGGCGCGGATGGCCTGCGAGGTGACCGACGAGTGCCTGCAGATCCACGGCGGCGCGGGCTACATGCGCGAGTACGGGATCGAGCGCGCGTGGCGCGACATGCGGCTCAACCGGATCGGCGCCGGCACCGACGAGATCATGCTCGAGGTGATCGGGCGCTCGTACGGGCTCTAGCAGGCAGAATCCTCCATTCCGAACATCGACTTGGAGGAGACCATGGGCGTACTCGACGACAAGGTGGCGATCGTCACCGGGTCGGCGCGCGGGATCGGCCGCGCGACGGCCGAGCTGCTGAGCGAGCACGGCGCGCGCGTGCTGATCAACGACCTCGACGCCGACGTCGCGGAGCAGACCGCGTCGGAGATCGCGGGCGAGACCGTCGTCTACGGCGGCGACCTGTGCAGGCCGGGGGCGCCCGACGCGCTCGTGCAGACGGCGATCGACGCCTGGGGCAAGATCGACATCATCGTCAACAACGCCGGGTACACGACCGACGCCCCGATCCACAAGATGTCCGACGACGCGTTCCAGCGCATGCTCGACATCCACACCGTCGTCCCGTTCCGTGTGATCCGCGCCGCGGCGCCGCACCTGCGCGAGCCGGCCAAGGCCGAGCGCGAGCGCGGCGAGGAGGTGTTCCGCAAGATCGTCAACGTCTCCTCGATCTCCGGCACCATGGGCAACGCCGGCCAGGCGAACTACGCGGCCGGCAAGTCCGCGGTCGTCGGGCTGACCAAGACGCTGGCGAAGGAGTGGGGCCAGTTCAAGATCAACGTCAACGCGGTCGCGTTCGGGTGGATCGAGACGCGGCTGACGGCGTCCAAGGTCGAGGAGAACCAGATGGAGATCGGCGGGGAGAAGGTCCAGCTCGGGATCCCCGACCAGATGCGCGGGATGGCCTCGATGCTGATCCCGCTCGGCCGAACGGGCACGCCGGAGGAGGCCGCCGGCGGCGTGTTCTTCCTCTGCTCGCCGTGGTCGAACTTCGTCCACGGCCAGGTGCTCAACATCACGGGAGGTCAGTTCACCGGGATGACCACATGAAGCTCGTCAAGCCCTCCGCCGAGGAGCGCGCCACGCCGCGCGGGGTGGTCGGGGGATCGGAGATCTCCCAGGCCACGACCGGCGCCACGAACCTGTTCATGGGCCGCTTCCGCGTGCCGGCGGGCGCGCAGTCGCGGCCGCACTACCACGCGAACTGCGAGAGCGCGCTCTACATGCTCACCGGGAGCATCGAGATCCGCTGGGGCGACCATCTCGAGGACCGGCTGACGGTCGAGCCGGGCGACATGCTCTACGTCCCGCCGCGCCAGACGCACATCGTCGTCAACCGCTCGCAGTCCGAGCCGGCGGAGTACGTGGTCGCGCGCGACTCGCCTACGGAGGACTCGGTCGAGGTGCCGTGGGCGGGCGAAGGGTGAACGCGCAGCCGGCGTAGTAGGCGCCCGCCTTCGAGGCGAGGAACGCGACGAGCTCGGCGGTCGCGTGCGGGTCGGCGCCCTGGAGGATCGTCACGGCGCGGATCCCGTGCCGCGCCCACTCGATGCTGAGCGTGCGGGCGAGGTTCTCGAGGCCGGCGCGCGCGGCTTCGTGGTGGGCGTCTCCGGGCCGCGGGGCGAGCAGCACGATCAGCGGCGCCTTGTGCTCGCGGATCGCGTCCCAGGCTTCGTCCAGCGCCTCGCGCCCGCCGTTCGCGGCGCCATGGACCAGGACGTCGGCGCCGCTGGTCGCCCCGAGCTCCTCGAGCCGCGCCGTGATCTGCGCTGCGACGCTGCCGGAGTAGGTGATCCCGACGCCTGGCAGCAGTCCGGGTCGGAGAACGGCGAGCTTTGAGGGAGAGGGTTCGTTCATCACCTTCGTGCGCGGGAAGTGTGCCGAGATCGTCGCGTCCGCGGGCCAGGTGGACGGCGGATGAGCGACGCTGGACGCGCAGCCGCATACCGAATCGACCCGCACGCCGGGTGGGTCGACGAGGCGGGGCGGGCGGTGCAGCTGCCGGCTCGCGACGGCGATGGGCGACGCGCAGTGACGCTCATCGGTGAAGAGGGTGCGCCGGTCGCAGCGCTCGTGCACGACCCGGCGAGTCATGCGGCGACCGTACGTATCGCGCCTCGAGCCGACCACCGAGCAGGCCCTGCATCTCCCGTCCGAATCCTAGGGTCAACCCTGACCTCCAAGCGGGAGCGCCCCAAACGAGGACGACTGAGCGCATCAGACGAGGATGGTCCGGCCGAGCTCTTCGGTGGGGCTGAACTCGACCGCCTGGTGCGACGACCTTGCGGCCCCCGGGGAGCTCGGCAAGCGGCCGGCGCTACCGCGCGGCCATTGCCTCCTGAGCATCGACCAGCTTGGCCCGGACGGTATCGAAGCCTTCCTTGAACCCGAGCAGCGGCCGGACCTCGAAGATGACCCGCCCGAACAGCGGGTAGGCGGCCATCAGGTCGAGCGCATCGCGGTGCGAGTCGGCGTTCGCGATGCTGAAGCCGCCGCCCTCCATGAACCCGTACACGCAGTCAAAAGTGCCGTCGTCAAGCCTGTCCTGCAGCCATGCGAACGCCGCGTCGAACTGCTCAGGTGTCGGAGGCATCGGACCCGGCCTTGCCGCCACGAAGTACTTCATGCCAACCTCCTTGTTGGGGAACGGACAGGGGCTGCCCGCTACGCCAACCCTAACCACGCGAGCCGGAACCGGTCAAGCGATGACAGGCGGCCTCGCGGCACCGCGTGAGCACACGCAGCCCGAGCCCTCGCTGCGCCGCTTGCTCAGCCGTCCAGCGTCGCGTACAGCGCCCTGATCCGCGCGAAGATCTCGTTCGCGACCGCCTGCTGCTGGTCGCGCGTCGGCTCGCTCACCTGCGGCCACCGGATCGCGTCGCCGTAGCGGACCTGGACCTTCGGGAACTGCAGCCGCTTCCAGTTGCGCACGCGCGAGGAGCCGTGGATCGCGACCGGCACAACCGGCGCGCCGGACTCCAGCGCCAGCTTCCCGATCCCGCGCTTGGGCTGCTCGGACAGCGTGCCGGTGCGCGAGCGGCCGCCCTCCAGGTACATCACGATCGCGCCGCCGCGGGCGAGGATCCCTTCCGCCGTGAGGAACGCGTCCTCGTCCTGGTAGCCGCGCCGCACGGGGAACACGCCGCCGTGCGTGTAGACCCACTGCGCGGGAGGCGAGAACAGCTGCGACTTCGCCATGAACCGCACCCGCCGGCGGATGAACGCGCCCGCGAAGAAGTGGTCCATGAACGAGAAGTGGTTCGGCGCCAGGATGACCGGGCCGGTGTGCGGCACCTTCTCCGCACCGGATCCGCGCGCGCGGAAGAACGTCCACGCGTAGATCGAGGTGAGCACGCGCACCACCTCGTAGACCCAGTCCGGCTCGCGCGTGCGCGCGCGCTCGTGAAAGCGGTCGAAGTACTCCTTCGGGCGCGGATCCTTGTAGATCTGCGCCTTCATCGGCGCCAGGTCGGGCGGCGTCGTCGCCATGATCAAAATCTACCTTCCGGCCGCGCGGATATCGTCCGTAAACCTGTCCGACGAGCCGGAGGAGCAGCGTGGCGAACATCGAGGCCCACATCACGGGCACCGTGTGGAAGATCGAGGTGAAGGTCGGCGACACGGTTGAGGAGGGCGACACCGTCGTGATCCTCGAGTCGATGAAGATGGAGATGCCGATCGAGGCCGAGGACGAGGGGACCGTCTCCGAGATCCGCGTCGAGGAGGGACAGGCGGTCTCGGAGGGCGAAACGCTGGTCGTGCTCGAGTAGGCCGTGGAGGCGCTCGCCGGCGGGAAGCTGCGGGTCGACGAGCCGGCGCCGCACGTCACCCGGCTCACGATCGACAACCCGGCCAAGCGCAACGCGCTCGACCACGACATCCTCGACGCGCTCGCCGCCGTCCTGCCGACCCTTGACGCCCGCTGCCTGCTGCTCACCGCCACGGGGAAGGTGTTCTCCGCCGGCTACGACATCGGCGCGCTGCCGCAAGACGACTTCGCGCGCGCGGCCGAGGCGATCGTGGCCCACCCGTTCACCGCCGCCATCGAGGCGCTCGACGCGTATCCCGTACCCGGTGCTCGCGGCGCTGAACGGCCACGCGATCGGCGGCGGGCTCGAGCTGGCGCTGTCGTGCGACCTGCGCCTGTGCAGCGCCGACGCGCGCCTCGGCATGCCGCCCGCCCGGCTCGGCCTGATCTACTCGCACACGGGGCTGCGCAAGTTCCTCGACGCGATCGGGGCGCCGCGGACGCGCGAGCTGTTCTTCACCGCGCGCAACGTCGGCGCCGAGGAGGCGCTGAGCTGGGGCCTGGTCGGCGAGGTGCTGCCGGCGGACGAGGTCGCCGCGCGCGGCGATCGAGCTCGCGGCCGAGATCGCGGCCAACGCGCCGCTCTCGCTGGTCGGCAACAAGCGGGTGATCCGCGCGCTGCTCGCCGCCCGCGGTGCGCTCGATCCCGCGGTCGAGGACGAGCTCGTCGCGCTGCGTGACGCCTGCTTCGGCAGCGAGGACTTCTTCGAGGGCGTACGGGCGTTCGCGGAGAAGCGCGCGCCGCGCTGGAGGGGTCGTTAGCAACAATGAAGGGGTGCGTTGCCTGCTGCTCGCACTCGTCGTCACGCTCGCGCTGCCAGCGAGCGCGGGCGCCATGCAGATCGACCCCGTCCCGGTCGCGGTCGATCCGCCGATCGAATGGCGGGAATCTCGCGCGATCGGAAGGCCGTACGCGGGCCGGCTCGTCGACGGCGTCCAGCTGCCCGCCGAGGGGCGCGACTTCTGGACCTATGACTTCGCGCTGCGCGAGTCGCCGAACCGTCCGTGGCGCCGCTGGGGCACCGACCGGCTGGTGCGCACGGTGCTCGACGTGCTCGCCGAATACCGCGCGGCAAATCCGTACGCGCCGCGCGTCGGCGTCGCCGACCTCTCACGCCCGCACGGCGGCCCGTTCGGGAAGAACTTCGGCGGCCTCGGTCACGTGTCGCACCAGAACGGGCTCGACGTCGACATCTTGTACCCACGCCTCGACGGGCTCGAGCTCCGCGCATGGGCGCCCGAGATGGTCGACCAGCAGCTCTCGCAAGACCTGGTCGACCGGTTCCTCGACGCCGGCGCGACGCACCTGTACACCGGCCCGCGACTGGATCTGCGCGGGCCGCGCAAGGTCGTCGTGAAGCTCGCGCACCACGACGACCACCTGCACGTGCGGATCCGCTAGCGCGTTGCTGCACAGGCAGACGAGCCGGTCGCCGGACCGCAGCTCGGCGATGGCCGGATCGTCGAACCGCAGCACCTGATCGCCGCGCACGACCGCGAGCACCGGCTCGGAGGCCGGCAGCGCCGCGAGCGTCTGACCCGCCTCGCCGGCCGCGATCTCGCGCTCGATCACGTCGAGCCCTGCGCCGAACGAGAGCAGGTCCTCGAGCACGCCGACGACGCGCGGGCTCTTGACCGCGTGGCCGAGCAGCCGCCCGGCGGCGCCCGAGGAGACGACGACCGAGTCCGCCCCGCCCTGCTCGAGGAGATGTGCGTTCTCGGTCTCGCGCGCCGACGCGACGATCCGCGCGCGCGGGTTGAGCTCGCGCGCGGTGAGCGTGATCAGGACCGCGGTGTCGTCGCGCTCCGGCGTGACGATCACGGCCGCCGCGTCGCGGACGCCGGCCGACTCCAGCCCCGACGACGCGCTCGCGTCCGCGACCACGCCCGCATGCCCGGCCCGCCTGGCCTCCTCCGCCGCCTCGGTACGCACGTCGATCACGACGATCGCGTCCGGCCGGGTCCCGAGGGCGAGCAGCGTCTCGATCGCGACGCGACCCTTGACGCCGTAGCCACAGACGATGGTGTGATTCTGCAAGGTCCTCCTCCAGCGCTTCTCGCGATAGACGCTGCGCGTGCGCTCGGCGAGCACCTCCAGCGTCGTCGACACCAGGATGACGAGGAACAGCACGCCCGCGGGCATCACGATGAGCACGTTGACCAGCCGGGCGCCGTCGGTCACCGGCGTGATGTCGCCGTAGCCGGTCGAGGTCACGCTGACCGCGCCGAAGTAGAACGCGTCGAGCAGCCCGACCTCGCCGCCGTTCGAGTCGCGGAAGCCCTCGCGACCGAGGTACGTGATGACGGAGACGATCACCACGAGCAGCGCAGCGATCCCGAGCCGATGCAACAGCACCGTCAGCGGGCCGCGCTCGCTCACCGGGAGCCGGATGTCCGCACGCTCCGTCGCCACCGCGGGCATCATGCCGCTCCGTCCGGCCGCACGCATAGGGTGCCGCCATGCCGCCGCTGATCACCCGCGAGGAGGCGCTCCGGCTGGGTGAGCTGGAGGACCACGCCGAGATCGAGGCGCTGGTGGAGCGCGCATGGCGGGTGCGGGTGGAGCGATTCGACGACTCCACCGACCTGTGCTCGCTGGTGAACGCGAAGTCGGGCGGGTGCGCGGAGGACTGCGGCTTCTGCGCGCAGTCGCGCTTCGCCGAGGCCGAGACGCCGATGCACGCGATGATGTCGGCGGAGCAGATCCTCGAGCACGCCAAGGCCGCCGAGGCGGCGGGCGCGCACCGGTTCTGCATGGTCACGCAGGGCCAGGGCCTGTCCAAGCGCGACTTCGAGGCGATCCTCGAGGGCGCGCGGCTGGTCGCCGAGCAGACGAACCTGAAGCGCTGCGCGTCGGTCGGGCACATGAGCGTCAAGCGCGCCCGGCAGCTCAAGGAGGCCGGGATCCAGCGCGTGCATCACAACGTCGAGACCGCGCGCTCCTACTACCCCGAGGTGTCGAGCACAGTCCAGTACGAGGGGCGGCTGCGAACGATCGAGGCGGTGCGCGAGGCGGGGCTGGAGACGTGCGTAGGCGGGATCCTGAACCTCGGCGAGACGCGCGAGCAGCGCGTCGAGATGGCGTTCGAGCTGGCCGCGATCGATCCGACGTCGGTGCCGATCAACCTGCTCAACCCGCGGCCGGGGACGAAGTTCGGCGACCGCGACTTCATGGATCCGTGGGAGGCGGTCAAGTGGATCGCGATCTTCCGGCTGATCCTGCCGGACGCGCTGTTCCGGCTCTGCGGCGGTCGCACCGAGAACCTCGCGGAGCTGCAGGCGCTGGCGGTCAAGGCCGGCATCAACGGCGTCATGCTCGGCAACTTCCTCACCACGCTGGGCAACCAGCCGGAGGAGGATCACGCGATGTTCGAGGAGCTGGGCCTCAACATCGCCGCGCAGCCCGACAACGGCTCCAACCCCCGCCCCGACAACCGCGCCGGCTGGCTGGACGGCAGCACGCCCGACCCGATCGGCGAGCACATCGCCGCCGCCGCGCCGACGCTGGACGTCACCCTCTGGGACCCCTCGTCGCAGCTGCGCTACCGCAGTAAATCCTCCGTGCCACCCCGACCCGACGGCAGCCCCAATCGCGGGCTCCGCTCGGCCGCGTAGACAGGAGCCACATGCTGGATCTGCAGGACCGACTGGACGAGCTCAAACAGCTCGGCCTCTATCGCCGTATGCGCATGGTGAGCGGTCCCCAGGGGCCGCGGGTCGTCCTCGACGGCAAGCCAGTCCTGCTGCTGTGCTCGAACAACTACCTCGGGCTCGCCGACCACCCGCGCGTGCGCGAGGCGGCGGCCGACGCCGCGATGCGCTGGGGCGCCGGGGCGGGCGCCTCGCGGCTCGTGTCCGGGAACATGACGCTGCACCGGCGGCTGGAGGAGCGGATCGCGGCGTTCAAGGGCACGCAGAGCGCGGTCCTGTTCGGCTCGGGCTACCTCGCGAACCTCGGCGTCATCCCGGCGCTCGCCCCGCGCGGCGAAGTGGTGTTCTCGGACGAGCTCAACCACGCCTCGATCATCGACGGCTGCCGGCTGGCGGGCGCCGAGACGTTCGTCTACCACCACTGTGACTCCGAGCACCTCGCCTGGGGCCTGCGCAATGCCGACGGGCGCGGCGCGCTGATCGTGACCGACGGGGTGTTCTCGATGGACGGGGACGTCGCGCCGCTCGAGGAGATCGTCGCGCTGGCGCGCCGGCACGATGTGCGCGTGATGGTCGACGACGCGCACGGCACGGGCACGCATCGGCCCCGGCGGGCGCGGCGCGGTCGCCGACGCCGGCCTGGACGGCGAGATCGACGTGGTCGTCGGCACGCTTGGCAAGGCGCTCGGCTCCTACGGCGCGTTCGTCGCCTGTGACGACGCGATGGCGCGCTACCTCGTCAACAGCGCGCGCTCGCTCATCTTCTCGACCGGGCTGCCGCCCGCGCCGGTCGCGGCGGCGATGGCGGCGCTCGAGCTGCTGCAGGAGCAGCCCCGCCGGGTCGAGCGGCTCGCCGACAACTCCGAGGCGCTGCGCGACGAGCTGGCGCGCGAGGGCTTCGACGTGTCCGGCTCGGAGAGCCAGATCGTGCCGCTGATCGTCGGCGACGCCGGCCTGGCGATGCGGATCTGCGAGGCCGCGCTCGAGCAGGGCGTGTTCGCCCAGGCGATCCGGCCGCCGACGGTCGCCGACGGCACGTCGCGCCTGCGGCTGGCGGTGATGGCGTCACACACGAAACCCGAACTGCGCGACGCGGCGCGGATCCTCGCCCAGGCGGCGCTGCGCAGCGGCTTCCGCCCGTCCTCGACGGTGCCCGTGGCGGCGGCGCAGACCGCGTCACCGCCGCGCGTGTTCGACGGCGACGCGGACGAGCCGCTCGCGCAGGCGGCCTGAGCCGCGCCGCGCTCTCATGCGCGGCCTGTTCGTCACCGGCACCGACACCGGCGTCGGCAAGACCGTCGTGGCCGGAGCGATCGCGGCCGCGCTCCGGGCGCGAGGCGAGCGTGTCGCCGCCTACAAGCCGGTGGTCACGGGGCTGGACGAGCCCGCCGAGCCCGCCTGGCCGCATGACCACGAGCTGCTCGCCGCCGCCGCGGGCGTCGCCGCGGAGACGGTCACGCCGCATCGCTTCGGCCCAGCCGTCTCGCCGCACCTGGCGGCCGAGCTGGCCGGCCTCCGGCTGGACCTCGACGCGCTCGTGCTCGCCGCCGGCGCCGCCGCGGCCGAGGCGGGCGCAGACATCCTCGTCGCCGAGGGCGTCGGCGGACTGCTCGTCCCGCTCACGCCCGAGCACGCGATCCGCGACCTCGCCGTCGCGCTCGGCCTGCCGCTCGTCATCGCCGCCCGCCCGGGCCTGGGCACGATCAACCACACGCTGCTGACCATCGAGGCGGCGCGCGCCGCGGGCCTCGCGATCGCGGGCGTGGTGCTCACGCCGTGGCCCGACGAACCGTCGGCGATGCTGCGCTCGAACCGAGCGACGATCGCGCGCCTCGGCGCGGTCGGCGTCGCGGCGCTGCCGAGCCTGCCCGACGGCTCACCGGCCTCGCTGGCCGCCGGCGGCGCCCAGCTCCCGCTCGCCGATTGGGTTCCCTAGTCGCGGCCGCGTAGGAGCGCGATCTGGTACGGCCGCAACTCGGCGCGCATCAGTCCGCTCTCGACCGCCGGATCCTCGTCCACGATCCGCTGCGCGGCCTCTTCGTCGGCCGCCTCGAACACCGCGATGCCGGTGTTGACCTGACCCAGCGTGGGGCCGACGAGGATCATCGTGCCGTCGGCGTACAGCCGCTGCAGCCGCTCGAAGTGCGCGCCCATGATGCGCTCCTCCTCGTCGCTCATGGTCTCGGCGAAGCGCTCACGTGGGGCGTGCAGGAAAAGGATCCAATCCGCCATGCGGCGTCAGGTGCCGTACGGCCCGCCGACGTCCCGCCACAGCGCGGGGCGTGGGTCGTCGGCCTGCGGCGGGCGCGGCTTGGACTCCTGCAGCGTGCCGAGCGGCGGCTGACCGGGAACGCCGACCTTCACCACGGCCCACTGGCCGGGCGCGAGCTCGCGCGGCAGCCATGAGTGCGTCGCTCGGTCGGGATGCTCGCGCGCGAGCCGCCCGCACTCGCTGATGGCTTCCTCGCGCGTCATATACAGAGCCTACGCGGTGCGCGACACCGGCGAAAGCCGCGTTCACGCGATCGGAACGGCGCGCGTCACGCGGCCGGCGCGGGCGGGCCGCCGTCCTCCCCGTCGTCGTCGGACTCGCGCACGTCGGCCGGCGCGGGCGGGCCGCCGTCCCCGCCGTCGTCGGACTCGCGCACGTCGGCCAGCCGGCGGTGCAGCCGGTCGCGCAGCTCGTCCGGGTCGTACTCGGCGTGCGCGCGGCGCTTGCGCGCGACCACCGCGCCGGTCGCGGCGACGCCCGCGATCCCGGCGAGTCCGACGAGCTTCCATGGCACGCGCATCGACCGCGTAGGTTACGGCCGGTGCCGGCCACCTCCCTCCCGCTCGCCGAAGCGGTCGCAATCGCGGCGACCGGCGACATCTGGCTGTTCCGCGGCCGCTCGCTCGCCGACCGCGCGATCCAGGCCGTGACCAACAGCCCGGTCAACCACGTCGGCATGGTGGTCGCGCTCGACGACCTGCCGCCGCTGCTCTGGCACGCCGAGCTGGGTCACAGCCTGCCCGACGTCTGGACCGGCAAGCGCCAGCGCGGCGTGCAGCTGCACCTGCTCGAGCCGGCCGTGACGACCTGGCGCGAGCGCTACGGACAGCGCGCCTGGACCCGCCCGCTCGAGGGCCGGATCGAGCGCGAGCACGAGGACCGGCTGATGCGCGTGATCGAGCGCTACGACGGCCGCCCGTTCCCGACCACGGCCGGTCTCGCACGGCAGTGGCTCACCGGGCGCTACCGGCGCCACTCCACGCTGGAGTCGATCTACTGCGCGGAGCTCGTCGCGACCACGTACCAGCAGATGGGGCTGCTCCCGCGCCGCCGCCCCGCGAGCTGGTACGACCCCGGCCGCTTCTGGAGCGGCGATCGGATCGAGCTCGTCCCGCCGTTCGCCCTCGGGCCCGAGATCGCCGTGGGCTAGGACCCGAGCGACGAGCCCGCGAAGAAGAAGAACCAGGTCTCGAACGCGAGCCCCGCGATCACCACGGCGCCGACGAGGATCCTGTCGATCGCCCGCAGGCTCGTCTGCTGCGCCCGCGCCGAGCCGGCGTTGAACGGCCGCATCCACGTCGTCTGCCGCCGCGCCGGCGGCCGGCCGATCAGCGCATCGTGGGCGGCGCTCATCCGGTTGAGCGCCCATACGAGCGCGGAGCAGACCAGCGCCATCACGACCACGACCGCGAAGACCGCGGTCATCGAGAGCGAGCCCGAGTCGCCCTGCACGCGCGACCCGACCCAGATCGCGAACAGCGGCGCGCCGGTGAAAAGGTTCACCGACGTGAGCGCGATCAGCGCCAGGAGCAGCGGCCGCTTGACGTGCATGGCCGCCATGATCCTCGCTCAGAGCTGCTTGACGTAATCGTGATAGGTCTTGCGAACGCGCATGCCGACATGCTCGTAGAGCCCGCGCGCCCCGGTCCGCGAGTCCGTGCCGAGCCCGCAGCGGCGGCCGCCGCGGCGCCACGTCACGCCGAACGCATGCAGCAGCAGCGCGCGCGCCAGCCCGCGTCCGCGGTGCTCCCGTGCGACGGCAAGCTGATCGACCCAGCCCTCGTCGTCGTCGTAGGTCACCATCACCGCGCCGACGACGTCGGCGTCGCTGACGCACAGGCCGAGCAGCTCGGGCGCGAACCCGGGTCGCCCGAGCTCGACCGCCTCCCAGTCCTCGAACGGCCGCCCGTCGTACTCCGGCCACTCCGAGAACGCCCGTTCGATCACTTCGAAGGCCACGCGCTCGTCGCGTCCGGGCACGAAGTCGCGGATCGCGTAGCCGGCCGGCAGCGCGGGCGCGGCCGGCTCGCGCTCGAGCGCGATCTCGAACAGCCACGACTCCCAGCGGCGCTCATAGCCGTTGCGCTCGAGCAGCGTCATCGCGGCGTGCTCGTGCTCCGAGATCGACTGCTCGGTGACGTCGCCGCCGCCCGCGCGGGTGGTGGCCTGCGTCCACCGCATCAGCCAGGTACCGAGGCCGCGCCCGCGGTGCGACGGCAGCACCCTGACGAACGTCATCCGCGGCGCGAGCTGGATCGCCAGCCCCACGAGCGCCCCGGCGTCGCGCACGCCGACGGCGTCGATGCGCGGGCTCTTGAAGATCGAAACCGTGTCGGCTGGGACGATCTCCGCCGCCCCGTCGTCGTGCTCCTCGCACGCCGCCCAGACCGACGTGACGGCCTCGGCATCGGCGGGCGTCAGCGGGGCCGCCTGCAGGCCGGACGGCGGCCCGTTCACTCGCCCTCGGCGTAGTCGATGATCGACTTGTCGACCAGCCACTCCACCGGCGCCTTGTCGTCCGTGTACACCGCGCCCCCGCGCAGCGGCGGCGCCAGCCGCGCGGCGTCCTCGAGCGCGACCGCCCGCAGCTCGGGCGGCATCCGCTCGGCGGCGGCCTTGAGCCGCGCGCGCGAAGGCGCGTCGACGGAGCCCATCAGCATCGTGTTCGTGTCGGTCACCGGGTCGCGCGTCACGTGCGGGAACGCAGCTCCCATCGTCGCGGTCAGTACCTGCTCGAGCCGCTCGGACCCCTCGGGGTGACCGACGTTGATGATCACCGCGCCGCCGGGCGCGAGCCGGTCGCGGGCGAGCTCGAAGAACTCCTTCGTCGCGAGGTAGAAGGGGATGTACGGCTGGCGGTAGGTGTCGAGGAAGATGAAGTCGTAGCGCTCGCCCGACCGGCGCAGGAACGGCCGCGCGTCCTCAGTGTGCAGGCGCAGCTGCGGGCGATCGGCCAGGCCGAACCAGCGCCGCCCGATGTCGAACAGCTCGCCGTCGATCTCGACCGCGTCGATCACCGTGTCCGGGAAGTACTTCGCGTACGCGCGCGCGACCGTCCCGCCCGCCACGCCGAGCATCGCGACCTTGGCCGGCGGCTCGTCGCGGAGCGTGAACGGCAGCGTCAGGTGGCCGTCCCAGTAGTTGCCCGTGAGCACCGTGTGCGGGCGCCAGACCGAGTGGACCGCCTGGCCCTCGTTGAGCTCGAGCTGGCGGCGGCCGTCCGGATACTGGATGACGCGCGCGTACTGGTAGAGCGTCTCGGCCTCGTGCACGACCTTGCCCTCCTCGGCCGCCTTGACCACGCCGACCGGAACGAGCAGCAGCGCCGCGACGGCTACCGGCGCCAGTAGCCAGCGGCGGCCGAGCCCGAGCGCGCCCACCGCCGCCAGCACGATCGCGTAGACGAGGAACGTGCGCTGCGTGCCGACCAGCGGGATCAGCAGCAGCGATGCGCTGAATGTCCCGAGCAGCGAGCCGACCGTGGAGATCGCGTACATGCGGCCCGCGGTCTCGCCGGAGTCCTCGACGCGCTCGAGCTTGAGCCGGATCGCCCACGGCGAGACCGCGCCGAGCATCAGCACGGGCACCGAGACCAGCGCGAGCACGCCGAACAGCGAGCCGGCGAACGAGCCGACCGACACGTCGTCGAACGCGTCGACCGACACCGACAGCAGCGGCTGGGCGACGATCGGCACCACGCCCAGCAGCACCGACGCGGCGATCACGAGCAGGCACAGGCCCTGCAGGTGCGGGTGCCGGTCGGCGAGCCGCCCGCCGAACCAGTAGCCGATCGACAGCGCCACCAGCACGACCGCGATCGTGTTCGCCCACACGATCGTCGAGTCGCCGAAGAACGGCGCGATCAGCCGCGCGACGGCGATCTCGGACCCGAGGGTCGCGATCCCGACGACGAAGACGAGCAGCTCGAGCGGTACCCGGCGGTTCCCCATGCGGCGTCCAGTATGGCGAGCGCGTGTTTCCGACCGGTTGCGGTTCTAGCGTGCGCGCATGGACACCGACGCGCTCGCGCACCTCGACCGCAACCACCTCTGGCATCCGTTCACCCAGCAGCGCGGCTGGGAGCGCGAGGTGCCGGTCATGATCGAGCGCGGCGACGGCACGACGCTTTACGACACCGACGGGAACGCGTACATCGACGGCGTGTCCTCGCTCTGGTGCACCGTCCACGGGCACCGCCACCCGGCGATCGACGCAGCCGTGCGCGCGCAGCTCGACCGCGTCGCGCACTCGACGATGCTCGGCCTCTCACATCCCGGCGCGGCGCGGCTGGCGGCGCGGCTCGTGGAGATCGCGCCGCCCGGGCTCGAGCGCGTGTTCTACTCCGACAACGGCTCGACAGCCGCCGAGGTGGCGGTGAAGATGGCCTACCAGTACTGGCAGCTGCGCGGCGAGCCGCAGCGCACCGAGTTCGTCTGCCTGCGCGACGCCTACCACGGCGACACGATCGGCTCGGTGTCGGTCGGCGGGATCGACCTGTTCCACGCGACGTTCCGCGGGCTGCTGTTCGACGCCCACCACGCCGAGCCCGGCGACGCGGCCGACATGCGGCGGCTGCTCGAGCAGCACGGCGAGCGGGTCGCCGCGGTCGTGGTCGAGCCGCTCGTCCAGGGCGCGGCGGGCATGATCGTCCATCCCGAGGGCTACCTGCGCGCGGTGCGCGAGCTGTGCGACGAGCACGGCGTGCTGCTGATCTGCGACGAGGTCGCGGTCGGCTTCGGCCGCACCGGCACGATGTTCGCCTGCCAGCAGGAGGACGTCGCGCCCGACCTGATGTGCCTGGCCAAGGGGATCACCGGCGGCTACCTGCCGCTGGCGGCCACGCTGACCACCGCCGAGGTCTACGACGCGTTCCTCGGCGAGCACCATGAGTACAGGACGTTCTTCCACGGCCACACGTACACGGGCAACCCGCTCGCCTGCGCGGCCGCGCTCGCGACGCTCGACGTGTTCGAGTCCGAGCGCACGCTCGAGCGGCTGGCGCCGAAGATCGCGCTGCTGGGCGAGCTGCTCGAGGAGCTCGTCGAGCCGCTGCCGACGGTCGCCGATGTGCGCCGCCGCGGGTTCATGACCGGGATCGAGCTGACGCCGTTCCCGGCGGAGGAGCGGATGGGCCACCGGGTGACGCTCGCGGCCCGGCATCGCGGAGCGATAGTGCGCCCGCTGGGCGACGTGGTCGTGCTGATGCCGCCGCTGTCGATCTCCGAGGCCGAGCTGACCCGGCTCGTCGGGATCACCGCGGCGGCGATCGCCGACGCGACGGGCGTCGCCTCCCGCCCGCTGGCTGCCTAGCTCAGTCCTCGTAGGGCACGAAGTCGACCTTGCGGGCGCCGCACACCGGGCAGTACCAGTCGTCCGGGATGTCGGTGAACGCCGTCCCCGGCGGGATGCCGCCGTCAGGGTCGCCCTCGGCCGGGTCGTAGATGAATCCGCACGACTCGCAGATCCACTGCTGCACGGTCTCGGTGGTCATGCCGACAGCCTAGTATCGAGCCTCGCATGGAGGAGCCGGCCGAGCCGCGTCAGGCGGCGAGCGTGATCGTCCTGCGCGGCGGGGCCGACGCGCTCGAGGTCCTGCTGTTGCGCCGCAACCCCGCATCCCGCTTCATGGGCGGGGTGTGGGTGTTCCCGGGCGGGGCGGTCGACACCGGCGAGGACCATCGCGCTGCGGCGGTCCGCGAGGTGGCCGAGGAGGCCGGCATCACGCTGCCCGACCCGGCGGCGCTGATCCCGTTCTCGCGCTGGATCACGCCGGCAGAGATGGCGATCCGCTTCGACACCTACTTCTTCCTCGCCGCCGCTCCCGGCGAGGAGGCGCGCGTGGACGGCGAGGAGATGGTCGGCCTCGGCTGGCACACGCCCGCCGGCGCCCTCGACGCGCACCGGCGCGGCGAGCTCGAGCTGGTCTTCCCGACGATCAAGCACCTCGAGCAGCTGGCGGCGTTCGCCGGCGCCGACGAGCTGCTCGCATGGGCGACGGGCCGCGAGGTCGTCGCCGTCGAGCCGCGCATCGTGCAGGTCACGGGCGAGGCCGCTCGGGTGGTGCTACCCGGCGAGGAGTGACGCGCCGGTCACCTGGTCCAGTCGGGGAACGCGGCGTCCTCGACGATCACCTTCGTGTCGCCGCCGCGGCCGTAGGGCACGGACACCACGTCGTGTGCGCCGCTCAGGTCGGGCCCGCCGGTATGGGCGAGGATCGTCTTGCCGTCGCGCGACAGGTCGAAGCCGACCGTGCCGCTCGCGAAGTCGGGCGAGAGCGCGCGCGTCTTGCCGCTCGCCATCGCGACCGTGAACCCGACCTCGACGTCCTGGCCGGTGAATACGGCGAGCATCCGCTTGGCGTCCGCCGAGACCTCGAGCGGCACGAGCCCGCTCACGAGCCGGGGGATCTTCAGTTTGGTCAGCTGGCGCAGCTGCTCGGGCATCGCGGGGTCGAGCGCCCAGAGGTTGTACGCCGGGGCGTCGTCGCGGCGCGAGCCGAAGCGGTCGAACACGATCTCCTTCGGCCCCCAGACCGGGTTGAGCGCGTTCTTGACCGACGTGATCCGATTCGGCTCGCCGCCGAGCACCGGCACGACGTACAGGTCGCTGTCGGACTGGAAGTCCTCCTTGACCGCGCGCCCGTAGACGATCTGCTTGCTGTCGGGCGAGAACGAGTACCCGCGCAGCTCGCCGTCCGCCGCCATGTGCAGCGTGTCGGCCTTGATGTCGTACACGCGCACGCGCTTGCCGGCCGCGATCGCTCCGAGCTTGGTGGAGTCGGGCGAGAAGCGCAGCGAGTCGATCCCCTGCGAGCGCATCACCAGCCGCTGCGAGCCGGCCCGCAGCTTCTGCAGCACGACGGTCTCGGTGTCGGATCCGCCGGTCGGAACGGTCACGAACGCGACCCACTGCCCGTTCGGCGAGATCGTCGGCGCGCGGCCGACGCCGAGGCGCCGCGGCTTCTTGCCGTTGTCCGTCGCCACGTACACGACCGGACTGGCGCTCGCGGCGTTCTTCACGTAGACGAGCTTGGCCTCCGCCGGCGCCGCCCAGACTGCCGCAGCGAGCATGGCGAAGCTGATCGCGATCGTGCGCATGCGCATCAGAACACGTTCTACGGCAAAAGGTTCCGGACTGCTTTGTCCAGACGTGCCCAGAGCCCGGTGCTAGCGTCCGCCCCGGGAGGCCCGTTCGAGGAAAGAGGAGACCATCGTGGCCGCGATCCAGACTGAAATCGGCACCGTCAAGAACTTCATCGACGGCGAATGGGTGGAGCCCTCGGGCGGCACCGACACCGTCTACAACCCGGCGACCGGCGAGGAGATCGCCCAGGCCCCGCTCTCGACCGCCGAGGACGTCGACCGCGCCGTCAAGGCCGCGGGCGACGCGTTCGAGGGCTGGTCCAACACGGTCCCGGGCGAGCGCGCGCTCGCGCTGCTCCGGCTCGCCGATGCGCTGCAAGAGCACGGCGACGAGCTCACCGCACTCGAGGTCGCCGACGCCGGCAAGCCGGCCGCCGCGTTCAAGGGCGACGAGCTGCCCGCGATGTCCGATCACCTGCGCTTCTTCGCGGGCGCCGGAAGGCTGCTCGAGGGCAAGGCGGCAGGCGAGTACGTCGAGGGCTACACGTCGTTCATCCGGCGCGAGGCGATCGGCCCGATCGCGCAGATCACGCCGTGGAACTACCCGCTGATGATGGCGATCTGGAAGATCGGCCCGGCGCTCGTCACCGGCAACACGATCGTGCTCAAGCCGGCGGAGAGCACGCCGCTGACCACGCTCAAGCTGGCCGAGATCGCGGCGGAGTTCCTGCCCAAGGGCGTGCTGAACGTGATCGGCGGGCGGGGCGAGACCGGCCAGGCGCTCGTCCAGCACCCCGACATCCGCATGGTCTCCCTGACCGGCTCGGTCGAGACCGGCAAGTGGATCGCCAAGGCGGCGGCGGACACGCTCAAGCGCGTGCACCTGGAGCTGGGCGGCAAGGCGCCGGTCGTGGTGTTCGACGACGCCGACATGGAGACCGTGCTGGAGACGATCGCCGGCACCGGCTTCTACAACGCCGGCCAGGACTGCACGGCCGCGACCCGCGTGCTCGCCTCCGGCGGCGTCTACGACGACGTGCTCGCGGGCCTCGCCGACCAGGCCAAGGGCTACAAGATGGGCGACCTCTACGACGAGGAGACGAACCTCGGACCGGTCAACTCCGAGCGCCAGCGCGAGCGCGTCGCGGGCTTCATCGAGCGCCGGCCCGAGCACGCCGAGGTCACGACCGGCGGCAAGCAGCCCGACCGGCCGGGGTACTGGTTCGAGCCGACGGTCGTCGGCGGCCTGCACCAGGACGACGAGATGATCCAGCGCGAGATCTTCGGCCCGGTGATCACCGTGCAGCCGTTCACCGACGAGGCCGAGGCGATCAAGTGGGCCAACGGCACGAAGTACGGCCTGGCCTCCTCGGTCTGGACCCGCGACGTCGGCCGCGCGCTGCGCGTGTCGAAGGCGCTGCGCTTCGGCTGCGTGTGGATCAACGACCACATCCCGCTCGCGTCGGAGATGCCGCACGGCGGCTACGGCGAGTCCGGCTACGGCAAGGACCTGTCGATGTACGCCGTCGAGGAGTACACGCAGGTCAAGCACGTGATGGCGAGCCTCGTAAGTTCCAAGGGTCTTCCGCCGCTCGCCAGGCGACGTTACATTCTCGGCCGCCCCCGAGGCGGCCGAGCGCTGCGCGGCGTCCCACAGCTCGTGGCCCGCCAGCGCCTCCTCGGGCGTCACGCAGCCGAGCCGGTCGCCGAGCGCGCCGGCGCGCTCGGCCAGGAACGCGGCCCACATCTGCAGGATCGCGTCGGAGAACCCGAACTCGAAGATCGGCCCGGTGACCGTCGCGAACGCCGACTGGCTGCCGGTCTCGATCCGCTCCCAGGCCTGACGCCCATCGCGCACGGCGAAGCGGTGGACCGCCTTGGGGCTGGCGGTCGAGAAGTCGACGCCGCCGTCCATGCCGAGCGCCCGCAGCCGCCAGGTGTTGGTGTCCCCCGGCGCGATCCGCTTCGTCTCCAGCGTCAGCGGGAAGCCGCCCGCGTCGACGTGCAGCGTGGCGTTGTCCCACGTGTCGCACGGCACCATCCGGCCGTCGCGATCAGGCCGCTCGGTCACGATGTCCTGGAGCTGTGCGTACACCGTGCGCGGGCGCCAGCCGAGCCGCAGCGGCAGGTGGACGACGTGCATGCCGAGGTCGCCCATCACGCCGATCTCCCCGCAGTAGCGCGCCTGGCGCTTCCAGTTGATCGGCTTGGCGCGGTCGAGGTCGCTGGAGTGCAGGAACGCGTGGCGCGCCTCGATCACCTGTCCCAGCGCGCCGGAGCGGACCTGCTCGTAGGCCAGCAGCGCGCCCGGGAAGTACGGCATCTCGCTCG
This sequence comes from uncultured Solirubrobacteraceae bacterium, assembly GCA_963835735.1. Classification (GTDB taxonomy): domain Bacteria; phylum Actinomycetota; class Thermoleophilia; order Solirubrobacterales; family Solirubrobacteraceae; genus DASQMT01. The sequence continues at coordinate 288,628 of CAWIGP010000007.1, read as the reverse complement.
AGCAGCGGGCGAACACGTCCGGTCGCTCGCGCAGCGCGGCGGCGATCCGCCGCGCCGCGGCGAGGTCGATGCCGAACGGCTTCTCGCCGAGGAAGTCCTTGCCCGCCGCGATCGTCTCGAGGTAGAGCTCCTCGTGCAGGTGATGCGGAACCGCGAGGTAGAGCACGTCGAGCCGCGGGTCCTCGAGCAGGCGGCGCCGGTCGTCGGTAAGCGTGCGGACGGTCGAGATCCGCTCGAACCAGGCGCGCGCCTCCGGGCTCGTGTCGCACACGGCCTCCAGCCGCGGCTGCGCCGGATGGTCGCTCAGCGCCGCCCAGCGCCCGATCGCGGCCGCGAGCTCGCGGCCCATCAGGCCGCCGCCCACGATCCCGATCGCGACCTCGGTCATGCCGCGGCGAGCGCTCCAAGCGCCCGCTCCGGCGTCGCCCCGTCGTGCACGACCGACATCAGCGCGCGGGTCATGCGCGCCGGGCTCTCGTGCTGGATCACGTTGCGGCCGTACACGATCCCGGCGGCCCCCTGCTCGAGCACGGCCGCCGTGCGTTCCAGGATCTCCCGATCACTTACCCGGCCGCCGCCGCGGACGAGCACGGGGACGCGCGCGACCGTCACGACGCGGCGGTAGTCGTCGAGGTCGGCGGTCGGGTCCGCCTTGATCACGTCGGCGCCGAGCTCGACGGCCTGGCGAACGAGGCCGCAGATGCGGTCGACGTCGCCGCTCGAGTCATAGCCGGCGTGCCCGGCGTCGAACGCCAGCGGCTCGACCATCAGCGGCATCGCCGCGCGATCGCAGGCTGCGCGCAGGCGCGAGATCGCCTCGACGCAGTCGCGCCGCAGCGCCGGCCGCCCGGGCACGTCGAGCAGGTTGATCACCACGCACGCCGCATCCAGCCGCACCGCGTGGCCGACGGGGTCGTCGATCATCACCGTCCACGACTCCTCCGGCGGCTCGGGGCCGTAGATGTTCGGCGTGTCCGTTCGGAGTACGAGCGCCGGCTTGTCGCGACCCGGGCGGCGCTGGAGCAGGTCGGCCTGGCCGACCGAAAGCTGGATCGCGTCGGGCGCCGCGGCGACGAGCGTGTCGATCGCCGCCTCCATGTCCTCGATTCCCGCCAAGAACCGGGGCTCGCCGGGGAAGCCGTGGTCCACCGCGACGTCGAAGCAGCGGCCCGAGCGCGGGTGGAACAGGCGGTTGAGTCGGTACTGCTTCACGGGTCCTCCCTTGACGCCCCGGATCGGGGCGCGGATACTAGGCGCGCTATGACAACGTTGTCAAGCGCGTGCTGATCGCGGGCCCGAACCTGACGATCGACCGCACCGCCCGGCTGCTCGAGCTGCGGCCAGGCGAGGTGCTCCGCTTCGACGAGGTCGTGGTGACGCCGGGCGGAAAGGGCCTGAACGTGGCGCGCACGGCTCGCGCGCTCGGGGTCGGTGCGCTGCTGGTCGGGTTCGTGCCGGGCGAGACAGGCCGCGCCGCCGCCGCGCTGATCGAGCGCGAGGAGGTGGAGCTGCGCGGCGTGCCCTGCGCCGGCGAGATCCGCTCGACCGCGATCGTGATGGAACGCGACGGCCGCGCGACGGTTCTGAACGAACCGGGGCCGGAGATCACGGGTGCCGACTGGGAGGCGCTCGAAGGCGCAGTCGAGGCGGCGCTGCCGGCGCACGGCGTCCTCGTCTGCTCGGGCAGCGTCCCGCCGGGGGGCCCGGACGACGCATACGCCCGCCTCGCCGCCCTGGCTCGTCGTGCGGGGCGGCTGTGCGTCGTGGACGGCGCGGGCGCGACGCTCGCCGCCGCGCTTGCTGCCGCGCCCGACGTCGTCTGCCCGAACCTCGCGGAGGCCGAGGCCGTTCTCGGCCGCGCCGAGCCGGCCGAGGCGCGGGCCGCCCTCCACCGCGCGGGCGCCGAGCCGGCCGAGGCCGGCACGGACGAGCCGCTCGTGCGCGCCGGCGCCGACTCCGTCGGGCTGCGGCCCGCGCTCGAGCGCGTCCGCGGTGAGCCCGTCGACGCGCCGGCGGATGCCCGCCAGCGGGCGCTGGCGGCTGCCGTCGAGCTGGTGGAGCGCGGCGCCCGCGGCGCGCTCGTGACGGCCGCAGCCGCCGGTGCGGCGCTCGCGAGCGCGGACGCAGTTCCCGCCTGGCTCACGGCCCCGCGGATCGTGGCCGTGCGCAACCCGGTGGGCGCCGGTGACGTGTTGGCGGGAGCGCTCGCCGCCGCGCTCGAGCGCGGCGCGCCGCTGGACGAGGCCGCACGCCGCGGTGTCGCGACCGCCGCTGCCAGCGTCGAGTCGCCGACGGCCGGCGACGTCGACGCCGCCCGCGCCGCCGAGCTGCTCGCCGCTGTCGTCCCCGCCTGACCCACCCGCGCCCGGCCGTTCGCCGTCGTCCTCCCGCCTGACCGGGGCCCGCGCCCCGCCCGCTCGATGCGGCCCCGCCGCCCGGCTTGACACTTCTGCCACGGACTCCTATGGTCCGCGCCGAGGCTGACATCGTTGTCAGACATCGTTGTCACAGCTGGGAGAGGGGAGGCGCCGCTGTCCGCGGCGAGACCCACGATGCGCGACGTGGCCGAGAGGGCCGGCGTGAGCTTGAAGACGGTCTCGCGCGTGATCAACGCGGAGCAGGGCGTCGCGCCCGCGACGGCTGAGCGCGTCGCCGAGGCGATCGCCGCGCTCCGTTTCCAGCGCAACGACCTCGCGCGCTCCCTGCGCCACGGGCTCTCCTCGTCCACGCTCGGCCTCGTGATCGAGGACGTTGCGAACCCGTTCTACTCGACCGTGGCCCAGGGGGTCGAGAGCGTGGCGCGCGAGCGCGGCTTCCTGCTCATCACGGCCTCCGCCCGCGAGGACGCCGAGCGCGAGCGCGAGCTCGTCAGCGCGCTCGTCGGGCGGCGCGTCGACGCGCTGCTCATCGTGCCCGCCGGCGACGATCAGAGCTACCTGGAGACGATCCGCGGCCGCACCACGTTCGTCTTCATCGACCGCCCGCCCGGTGGGTTCGACGCCGACACGGTGCTGTTCGACGACGCCGGCGGTGCGCGCCAGGGCGTCGAGCATCTGCTCGCGCATGGCCACCGCAGGATCGCGTGCGTCGCCGACCCCGAGGACGTGTACACCGCGCGTGAGCGCCTGGCCGGCTACCAAGCCGCGCTCGCGGCCGCCGGCATCGTGCCCGACCCGGCGCTCGTCCGCCCCGGCAGCCGCGACGCGGAGCATGCGCAGGGTGTCGTGGCCGAGCTGCTCGGGCTGGCCGAGCACCGGCGGCCGACGGCGATCTTCACCGCCAACAACCGCAATACGATCGGCGCGCTGCACGCCCTCGCCGGCCGCGACGACAACACCGCTCTGGTCGGCTTCGACGACTTCGAGCTAGCCGACCTGCTCGGAATCACGGTCGTCCGGGCTGAGCCCGCGCGGCTCGGCGCGCGTGCCGCCGAGCTGGCCTTCGCGCGGCTGGACGGCGACGAGCTCCCGCTCCAGCGGGCCACCGTGCCGACGGAGCTCGTCGTGCGCGGATCGGGGGAGCGCCGCCCGTGAGCACCGCGCCGCTGATCCTGCCGCCCAACCAGTTCCATCGCTTCTACGCCGGCGGCGCGCGGATCGACGCGCTGCGCGGGGTCCCCGCCGGTCCCGACGGTCGCCCGGAGGACTGGATCGGTTCGACCACGACCGCGTTCGGCGAGGCGTCCGAGGGCCTCAGCCGCGTCGCCGACGGCCGGCTTGTCCGCGACCTCGTGCGCGCCGACCCGGAAGCGTTGCTCGGACCCGACCACGTGCACCGCTTCGGCTCCGACCCCGGCCTCTTGGTCAAGCTGCTCGACGCCGGCGAGCGGCTGCCCGTCCACGCCCACCCGGGGCGCGCGTTCGCGCGCGCTCAGCTCGGCTCGAAGTGGGGCAAGACCGAGGCGTGGATCATCCTCGCCGCCGAGCCCGGGGCGACCGTGCACATCGGACTGCGCGAGCCTGTCGAAGCCGCGACGCTACGACGCTGGGTCGACGACCAGGATGCCGGCGAGATGCTCGGGGCGCTGCACGAGCTGCCGGTGCACGCCGGCGGCACGGTGCTCGTGCCCGCGGGAACGCTGCACGCGATCGGCGCCGGGATCCTGCTGCTCGAGCTGCAGGAGCCAACCGACCTCTCGGTCCTGGTCGAGTGGGAGCGCTTCGGCGTGCGCTCGGGCGCCGAGCACCTCCGGCTGGGCTGGGACGCCGCGCTCGCGGCGATCGACCGCTCCCCGATCGACCCCGCACAGCTCGTGACCGGCACCGACACCGGGTCGCTGCTCCCGCCCGCCGCCGATCCGTACTTCCGCGCAGAACGCGTCCGGCCGCGCGGCGGCGAGGTCGAGTCGCCGCCTTCGTTCGCCGTCCTCGTGGTGACCGGCGGCGCGGGCACGCTCCGCAGCGAGTCCGAGCAGCTCGCGCTGCACGCCGGCACGACAGTGCTGGTGCCGTACTCGGCCGGCGCGACCGCCCTCGCCGGCGAGCTCGACGTGATCCGCTGCCTGCCGCCCGATCCGGACGCCGGGGAGGGAGCGTGGTGAGCGACACTCCGCTGCTCGAGGCGCGCGGGATCGTCAAGAACTTCGGCAAGGTCGTCGCGCTGCGCGGCGCCGACTTCGAGGTGCATCCGCACGAGGTGGTGGCGCTCGTCGGGGACAACGGCGCCGGCAAGAGCACGCTCGTGAAGGCGCTCGCCGGCGTGCTCCAGCCCGACGCCGGCGAGATCCTTTTCGAGGGCCGGCCGGTCGAGATCCACACCCCGCACGACGCCCGCGACCTCGGGATCGAGACGGTGTACCAGGACCTGGCGCTCGCGTCCGACCTCGATCCCGCCGCCAACCTGTTCCTGGGGCGCGAGCTGCTGCGGTCGGGGCTGCTCGGCAGGCTCGGTTTCATCGACAAGGGGGCGATGCGGCGCCAGGGCGACGCCGCGTTCGACCGGCTCAGCGTGGCAATCCAGGACACCTCGGCCCCTGTGGCGACGATGTCCGGCGGCCAGCGCCAGGGCGTCGCGGTCAGCCGCGCGGTGATGTGGGCGAGCAAGGTCGTCTTCATGGACGAGCCCACCGCGGCGCTTGGCGTCGTCCAGACCCGCAACGTGCTGGACCTGATCGGACGCGTCCGCGACCAGGGCCTGTCGGTCGTGCTGATCAGCCACAACATGCCCGAGGTGCTCGAGGTCGCGGACCGCATCGAGGTCCTGCGACTGGGGGAGCGCGTCGCGCAGTTCCGGCGCGGCGACGTGACGATGGAGGAGATCGTCGGCGCGATGACCGGCGCGCTGCGAGGACCGGGGCGCGAGCCGTGAGCACGGAGACCACGACCCCCGAGCCCCCCGCGATCGAGCCGACCGGCCGGCGGCCGTCGTGGTTGCAGCGGCTCGCCACCGCCTCGAGCACGCCGATCGGGCTGATCCTCGCGGGCCTGATCGTCGTCTTCGGGGCGATGGAGTACGAGAACTTCGTCTCGGTCGCCAATGCCCGCAACATCACGACGGACGCGGCCGTGTTGCTCGTGCTGGCGGTCGGCTCGACGTTCGTCATCATCACCGCGGGCATCGACCTGTCGGTCGGCGCGGTGCTCGTGTTCTCCGGCGTCGTCGCCGCGAAGGCGATGGTCGAGGTCGGCGGCAACAGCGTCGGGACGATCCTCGTCGGCCTCGTGGTCGCGCTGGCCGCCGGCTTCGCCTGGGGCGCGCTCAACGGCTTCCTGATCGCGAAGGCCAAGATCCCGCCGCTGATCGTCACGCTGGGGACGCTCGGGATGGCGTTCGGGGCCGCGCTGCTGATCACGGGAGGCGTCGACCAGCGCGACGTCCCGTTCCGGCTCGTCGAGACGGTCGGATCCGGCCGGCTGTTCGACGAGATCCCGTATCTGGTGCTGATCGCGTTCGCGGTCGCGCTCGTCGGCGGGATCCTGCTCGCCGCCACGCGCTTCGGCCGCTACACATACGCGATCGGCTCCAACGAGGAGGCCGCGCGCCGCGCCGGCGTCGCCGTCGACCGCCACCTGATCAAGGTCTACGCGTTCGCCGGCACGCTGTCCGGGCTCGCCGGCTTTCTGTCGCTCGCCCGCTTCGCGACCACCACTCAGGGCGGGCACTCGACCGACAACCTGCAGGTGATCGCGGCGATCGTGATCGGCGGCACCAGCCTGTTCGGCGGCATCGGGACGATGCTCGGCACCGTCTTCGGCGTCTTCATCCCAGCCGTGCTGCAGAACGGGTTCGTGATCGTCGGCCTGCAGCCGTTCTGGCAGCAGGTCGCCGTCGGCGCCGTGCTGATCGTCGCCGTCTACCTCGACCAGCTCCGCAGGCGATCCCGCTTCCAGCGATGAGGGGACCTGTCCCAACCAGGAGGAGGAGGACTGTCATGCAGCAGCACAGATGGAAAGCGGCGCTCATCGCCGTGGCGCTCGGCCTCGCGGCGGGCGTGGCGGCGTGCGGCGACGACGACGAGGAGCCGGCCGCCGGAGGCGGCAGCTCCGGCGGCGAGCAGGCGAGCTACGACATCACCCTGATCGCCGGCGTCAAGGGCGACGAGTTCTACATCACGATGGATTGCGGCGCGCAGGCGAAGGCCGAGGAACTCGGCGTCAACCTCGAGTTCCAAGGCCCCGACAAGTTCGACGCGGCGCTGCAGACGCCGATCGTCAACGCAGTCACGGCGGACAAGCCCGACGCGATCCTGATCGCGCCTACCGACACGAAGGCGATGTACGCACCGATCAAGCAGGCGGCCGACGCCGGGATCACGATCGTGTTCGTCGACACCACGCTCGAGCAGCCCGACATGGCGGTCTCGCAGATCGCGTCCGACAACGAGGCAGGCGGTCGCGAGGCGGCCAGCACGCTCGCCGAGCTGGTGGGCGGATCGGGCGATGTGTTCGTGGTCAACGTCAAGCCCGGCATCTCGACCACCGACGCGCGCGCCAAGGGCTTCGAGGAGGGCGCCAAGGAGGCCGGGCTGAACTACCTCGGCCAGGACTACTCGCAGGACGAGCCGCAGCGGGCGGCGTCGATCATCAAGGCGCAGCTCGCCAAGAACCCCGACCTCAAGGGCGTCTTCGCGACCAACCTGTTCTCCGCCGAGGGCACCGCCAACGGCGTGCGCGAGGCGGGCAAGCAGGGCGACGTGAAGATCGTCGGCTTCGACGCCGGCCCGGCGCAGGTCGAGCAGCTCGAGAAGGGCGACGTGCAGGCGCTGATCGCGCAGAAGCCGGCCGACATCGGCGCCCAGGGCGTCGAGCAGGCGGTCAAGGCGCTCAAGGGCGAGGAGACGACGCCGGAGATCGGCACCGAGTCGGTCTCGATCACAAAGGACAACCTCGCCGAGAACCAGGACGCGCTCTACAAGTCGAGCTGCTAGTTGCTTCTCGGCCTCGACGTCGGAACCACCTCCTGCAAGGCCGCCGTGGTGACCCACGGCGGCCGGGAGGTGGCCCACGGTCGTGCGCGCGTGCCATGGCGGCGCGTGCCGTCGGGCGCCGAGATCGACCCCGGCCTGTTGTTCGACGCCGCGCTGACCGCCGCGCGTGAGGCACTCGCCGCCGCGCCGGAGGGCCGGATCGGCGCGGTCGGCGTCGCGAGCTTCGCCGAGACCGGCGTGCTGCTCGACGCGCACGGGGAGCCGGTCGCGCCGTCGATCGCCTGGCATGACGCCCGCGGCGCCGCGCAGGCGGAGCGGCTCGCCGACGAGCTCGGCGCCGAGCGCTTCGCCGAGCGCACCGGGCTCCCGCCGCGGCCGCTGTTCTCGCTCGTGAAGTACCGCTGGCTGCGCGACGAGCACGAGGAAGACGTCGCCCGCGGCGTGCGCTGGCTCAGCGTCGGCGAGTGGATCGTGCACCGGCTCGGCGGCGAGGAGCGGATCGCCGAGCTGTCGCTCGCGTCGCGCACCGGCTGGCTCGACCTGCACGCCCGCGCCTGGTGGGACGAGGCGCTCGCATGGGCGGGCGCGCCGCCCGGAATGCTCGGCGAGCCGGTCACAGCGGCGACGCCCGCGGGCCGCGTCGGCGACGCGTTGGAGCGGGCGCGCGGCGCGGTGCTCGCGGTCGGCGGACACGACCACCTGAGCGCCGCCGTCGGCGCCGGCGCGACCGGCGAGGGCGACGTGCTGGTCTCGTGGGGCACGGCGCACGCCTTCATCCGCGCCAGCGCACCGCTGCGGCCCGAGCGCGTGCGGTCTGCCGTCGCGGACGGCATCACGGTCGGCTGGCACGCCGTCGAGGGGCACCAGTACCTGCTCGGCGCGATGCGCTCGGGCGCGGCGCTGCAGCGCGTGCTCGACGCCCTCGGCGTCGAGCGGGTGCAGCTCGAGCGGGCCGCTCTCGACGTCCCACCCGCTGCGGGCGGGATCGAGCTGCACGGGCTCGACGACGACGAGAGCGCGCTGACGGGCATCCGCGAAGGCGCCTCCCCCGCGCTCGTATGGCGCGCGGCTCTGGAGTCGACCGGCCGCGGCGCACGCGCGATCCTCGACCGCATGACGCGCCAGGCAGGCCCGCAGCGCCGCATCGTCATGGCCGGCGGCTGGGCCGACGGACCGGCGGCGCAGGCGGTCATGCGGGCGCACCTCGGCCCGTTCGAGCAGTCCGAGGCGGTTTACATGGGCGCGCGCGGCGCGGCGTTGACCGCCGGCCGCGCGGCGGGACTTGTCTGAGATAGGTTTCGCGTGCCAGGCGACGTTACGTTTCCGGCTTGCGGCGCGCGCGCTTGATCTCGCCGCGGCGCTTCTTCTCCTCGATCCGGCGGCGCTTGCTCGCCTGCGTGGGGCGGGTGGCGGTGCGCGGCCGGCGCACCTCGAGCGCATGGGCGAGCCGGGCCGCCAGGCGCTCCAGGGCGAGCTCGCGATTGCGGCGCTGGGAGCGTGTGTCCTGGGCGGCGGCGGTCACGCGCGGGCCCAGGCGGGCGGTGACGCGCGCCTTCTGCGCGTCGGACAGCGCACTCGACGCGGCGACGTCGAACACCGCCTCGACGCGCGAGGCCGTCACGTTGGCGTGCTGGCCGCCGGGGCCGGACGAGCGGCTGGTTCGCAGCTCGATCTCGGCCAGCGGGATGGCCAGCCCGGGGCGCACGGGGAGCTCGTCGGCCACGAACGTGAACCACATCACACTCCCGACCTCGACATCGCGCGACTTCCCGCCACGAACCTGGTTAGGGTTTGCAGTCCAGGTCGCTGAATGGGGAACTAGGAGCCAGCAGTAAGTGGAAGCGTCAGCACTGCACGCACCGTCCAGGCTCAGCCGGCGCCCGCTCGCCGTCCCGCTGCTCCGGCTGCGCTCCGACGATCAGCTCGTCGCGCTCTTCCGCGCCGGCTCGGACGAGGCATTCGGCGTGCTGCACGACCGCTATCGCCAGCGCCTCTTCGCCTATGTGCGCCAGATGCTCTCCGGCCACTCGCGCCAGGACGCCGAGGACGTGCTGCAGGACGTGTTCGTGCGCGCGTTCGGTTCGCTGCGGAGCGACAACCGCGCGATCAACGTGCGCGCATGGCTCTACCGCGTCGCGCACAACCGCTGCATCGACCACCTGCGCCGCCCGCATCCACCGGCGGCCGAGATCTTCGAGATGTCGCGCAAGCCGCTGCTCGACCCCGTCGACGAGGCCCAGCGCCGCGACGACCTCAAGCGGCTCGTGAGCGACGTCGGGCGGCTGCCGGAGCAGCAGCGCTCGGCGCTGCTGATGCGCGAGATCGACGGGCTCAGCTACGCCGACCTGGCCGGCGCGCTCGATGTCACCGTGCCGGCGGTCAAGTCGCTGCTCGTGCGGGCGCGGGTCGGGCTGGTCGAGGCGCAGGAGTCGCGCGACGCCGACTGCGGCGAGATCCAGCGCGACCTGATGGCCTCGTACGACCGCGGCGTGAAGGCGTCGGGGCGCGCGCGGCGGCACATGCGCGAGTGCACCGGCTGCCGCGAGTACCGCAAAGACCTGCGCGGCATGCGCCGGCGGTTCGCCGCGCTCGCGCCCGCGGGCGCCGGGCCGGTCGCTCTGGTCGCCCAGCTGCTGGGCGGCGGCGGCGCGGCCGCGGCCGGTGGGGGCGGCGGCGCGGCGCTGATCGGCGGCGCGACGACGGCGACCGCGTGCAAGGTCGCCGCCGTGGTCTGCGCGACGGCGATCACCGCCGGCGGCGCGGTCGAGGTTCGCAAGCTGACAACCGATCCGGCGCCGCAGCGAGAGCGCTCCGCCGCTCCGGCCGAGCGTCGCGCGGAGGCGGCGAAGCCCGCGGTCGCGGCCGCCACGACGATCGTGATCCCGTATCGCGCCCGCAGCGTCCCCGCCCAACCAGCCGCGCAACCGGCGGCGGTCGCGCCGCGGCGGGAGCAGTCCGCCGCCGCCGACGCCGACGCCGCGCGCCACAGCGAGCCTCCGCTCGTCGCCCCGCCGCCCGAGCCGGCGCCGTACGTTCCGTACGTGGGTAAGGACGAGGCGCCGGTTGCCGTCGGCGCACAGCCGCAGGTCTCCTCCGGCGGCACCGCCGGGCCCGACGAAGAGCCGGCCGGGACCGGCGTCGCGATCGAGGAGACAGCCGGCACGGCGCCGACCGCGGAGCCCGCGACCCCGGCGCCGGAGATCCCGGTGGCCGAGCCGTCGACGCCGGCCGAGCCGACGCCGCAGCCGGGCGGCACCACGCCGCAGCCCGAGCACTAGTGGTCCGTCTCGTGACGATCGGCCCGAAAGGGCGTGCGGCGGCGCCGACAGGCAAGGACGCAGACCCGCAGGAATCCCTCTGGGATTTCAAGTGGTCGAGGACGCCGCCTGTCGGTGATCGACGTGCGTCATTTCGGGTCGATTGTTGCGAGACGGGCCACTAGCACCGGCATCGCCCTGCTCTCGATGGCCGCTCCCCTGCATCCCGGGCCGAGTCGTTACGACGGCGGCCTGACCGAGGTGGGGCCCGGCATCCATGCCTGGCTGCAGCCGAACGGAGCGCTGGGCGAGAGCAACGCGTGCCTGGTGGTCGGCGACGGCGCGTCGCTGCTCGTCGACACGCTGTGGGACCCGCGGCTGACCCGCCGCATGCTCGCGGCAATGGCGCCGCTGATCGCGGACGCGCCGATCACGACGCTGGTCAACACCCACTCCGACGCAGACCACTGGTGGGGCAACCAGGAGGTCGCGGCGCCCGAGATCGTCGCGACCGAGGCAGCCGCCGCCGTGATGTCCGAACAGACGCCGAAGGAGATGAAGCGCTTCGAGCAGCTGGCGAGCGCACTGCGGCTTGCCGCGGCGGTCCCGATCCCCTATCCGCGCCGGGACGAGGTCGCGGTGATCGCCCCGTACGTGAGCGGGCTCTTGAGGCCGTTCGCGTTCGACGAGGTGCGGCTCGTCCGGCCGCCCACGCGCACGTTCTCCGGTGAGCTCGTGCTCGAAGTCGGCGGGCGCGAGGTGCGCCTGATCGAGGTCGGGCCCGCGCACACGCCGGGCGACCTGATCGTCTGGGTCCCCGACGCGCGGATCGCGATCCCGGCCGACATCCTCTTCGTCGGCGTCACCCCGATCCTCTGGGCCGGCTCGCCCGAGCGCTGGATCGCGGCGCTCGAGCGCCTGCTCGAGCTGGACGCCGAGCGATTCGTCCCCGGGCATGGACCGATCTCGGGCGCGGACGAGGCACGCCGCCTGATCGACTACTGGCGCTGGCTCGGGCCGGGCGCCGTGGAGCGTCTCGCGGCCGGGCGTTCGCCGGACGAGGCGGCGCGCGAGCTCGTGCTCGGCGGCGAGCTCGCGGAACTCGGGTTCGCGGACTGGCTCGCTCCCGAGCGGGCGCTCGTCAGCGTGCGGGCGATCGACGCCCAGCGCCGCGGCGTCGCCGGCATGCCGCACTCGCGCCAGCTCGTGGACGCGTTCTTCCGCATGGCGCTGCTCGCGCGTGACCTCGGGCCGGCCCGCGCCAGCGGCTAGTCTCAGCGCCCATCGACCGCTACCTCGAGACGCTCGACCACGAGGAGCTCCTCGTGCGCCGGGGCCGCCGCTCCGGCCTCTACACGATCGTCGCCGTGCACTCGACCGCCCGCGGCCCATCGCTCGGCGGCTGCCGGATGTGGGGCTACGGCGACGCGCGCGAGGCGATCCGCGACGCGCTGCGGCTGTCGCGCGCGATGACGTTCAAGTCCGCCGTCGCCGGGCTGCCGCTCGGCGGCGGCAAGGGCGTGATCGCGCTCCCGCCGGGTGCGCACGCGCTCGCTCCCGAGCGGCGGCGCGACGCGCTGCTCGACTTCGGCGACGGCGTCGCTCAGCTCGACGGCCGCTACGTGACGGCGGAAGACGTCGGGACGTCCGACGGCGACATGACGGTGATCGCGGAGCGGACCGAGCACGTGGCCGGGCTGGCGCTGGAGCGCGGCGGGTCGGGCGACCCGAGCCCGTGGACCGCGCTCGGCGTCGAGACCGCGATCCGCGTCGCCGCCGAGCGGATCTGGGGATCGGACGACCTGTCCGGGCGCAGCGTCGCGGTCGTCGGCCTCGGCCACGTCGGCGGCGGGCTGGCGCGCGCGCTCGCGGCCGGCGGCGCGCGCCTGATCGTCGCCGACGTCGCGCCCGCCAAGCGCGCGCTCGCCGACGAGCTGGGCGCGGACTGGGCCGAACCGGACGAGGCGCTGCGCGCCGAGGTCGACATCGTCGCCCCCTGCGCGCTGGGCGGCGTGATCGACCACGAGACGATCGCCACGCTGCGCTGCCGCGTGGTCGCCGGCGCGGCGAACAACCAGCTCGCGTCCGAGGAGCTCGCCGGCGAGCTGCGCGCCCGCGGGATCCTGTGGGTGCCGGACTTCGTCGCGAACGCCGGCGGGCATCATCAACATCTCGGTCGAGCTCGAGCCCGAGGGCTACGACCCCGAGCGCGCCCGCGAGCGCGTGCTCGCGATCGGCGACACCGTGCGCGCGGTGCTCGAGGAGGCCGAGGCGAACGGCACCGACACGCTCGTCGCCGCCGTCGAGCACGCCCGCGCGCGGCTCGAGTCGTAAGCGCGGCCGGGCGCGCCGGGTAATCCCGGCGCGCCCGGCGATCGACGTTAGCTGCTCTGCAGGAAGCAGATCCCTGCGGTGCCGGGATCCGCCTTGTACTGCATAGCGATCCTCGCGAGGAACCGCCGATGGCGCGTCGACGGAGCCGGCGCGGCGATCTCGCGGCCCGACGCGCGGGCCGCGGCAGCGGCGCCGGTCAGGCGTAGAACGTCCACGCCGCGAGTGCGGTCGGCCGTGTAGACGACGCCCTCGTGCATGTACGACGCCCACACAACCCCGTCGTCAGGCCGCCAATACGCGAACTGCGTCGGGTTGGCCGGGTCCGAGATGTCCAGGAACCGCGTACCCTCGCCGTACCAGGCATAGGTCACCGTGCTGCCGTCCACATCGAAGTAGTGGGCGGAACAGAAGTTGGCGAGCGGGTTGAACGGACCGCCCTCCGGGCGTGAGCCCTCTTTCTGGTACGGATTCCAGGTGCCGACCACGTTCAGGCGGAACGGCTTGCTGAGGATCGAGCGCCAGGCCTCGCCGCCGAAGCTGCCCGCGAGCGAGGCGATGCTGAACTGGCCGCGGTTACGGCAGCCGTCTGCCGCCGGCCCGAAGTCCTCCTCGGTCGCGAGCAGCAGCTCACCGGCGGCGTAGCGCGGATCTCCTGCGGGCGCGGAGTCGCCGACCGGACGCCACGCGTTGTGCTCGAAGCCGCCGGTCGCATCGCCCGTCACCGACGCCGGCAGACCGCCCCCGGCGTACGGGATCGGGTCGCGCGGCGTCGCGCGGCGCGTGACGTTGTCAAACGGGTCGAAGTGACGGCCCTCGGTCCAATATCCGCGCGTGCCGCCGTCGCCGGACACCCACGCAATCCCCATCGCGTCGACCTGGACGTCGTGCGAGTAGGCGGTCTGGCCGTCGCGCCGGAACTGGTCGACGGGCTGGGTCGGGAATGCCCGCGGGTGACGCGGGTTGCTGAGGTCGGTGGCGATGATCGGGCGCCCGAACGTCCACCCGAGCGCCTGCTGGCGCTCGGTGGCGGCGGGGCCGCCCGTCCACAGCCACTCGCAGTCGTTGATACACGTGGTCGTATGACCGGTCGGCAGTTGCTGGAAGCTCAGCAGCTTCAGCCGCTCGGGGTCCTTCGCGTCGACGACGTAAACGCCGGCAATGTTGGTCGCGCCGTTCGGATCGGGTTCGCCCGGCTCGCGCGTCGTAGAGCCGGCGTACGCGCGCGGGTCGCGCGAAAGCAGCGCGAGCTTGCGCTCCCGATCCACGTCCATGTCCTCGTTCTGCCAGAAGGTCGAGAACGGCGCGGAGTCTGGTGAGAAGTCGACCGGCGGGTCACCCGGCAGCCGCAGCTCCTCGGCACCGAGCTCGTCGAGCAGCTCGGGAGCAGTGGGGTCCTCGAGCGAGTAGGACTTCAGGCCGAAACGGCCCGTCACGAGCATGACGTCGAGGTCCGGCCCGCGTCGCTTGTACTCCAAGAAGTTGATCGCCGTGGCATTCTTCGCCTCGGACAATGTCGTCAGGTGCTCGACGTTCTTCGACGCCGCGTGCGCCGGAGACGAAACCACCAAGGACGAGACGCCGAGCGCCAGCAGCGCCAGCATGGACCCCCTCATGTGCACTCTCCCGATGGGTGGGTGACGGACCCGCCGGACCCTACACCCGCATGTGACGCGACGCGTGCCCGCTGGGACTTGCGGCCATGGGCGCGATCGCCCCGCCCGCCGGCGCCGGCTCTCTCACGGGAGCCGGCCCTCGGCGCGCAGCTTCTCCAGGTGCGCCTGGAGCGTCCAGCGCGCCGGCAGCTCCAAACCCTCCGGCACGTCGTCCCACGCGGCCGCGACGAGCGCGTCCTCGCCGCGCACGCCCGCGTCGAGCGCGGCGACGATCCGGCGCTCGCGCTCCAGCCGGTGCGCGATGTACTCGTCGAGCTTGGCGTCCGGGTCTTCGACCTCCGGGCCGTGGCCCGGGAAGATCCTCCGCAGGCCGAGCGCACGCAGCCGGCGTAGGCCGTCGAGGTACTCCCCCAGCCCCCCGCCGCCCGGCGCGATGAACACGCTGCCGGCGCCGAGCACCGCGTCGCCGGTGAACGCGGCGCCGTCGGCGACGAACACGAGATGGTCGGGCGCGTGGCCGGGGACGTGATAAGCGGTGAACGGCCCGAACGCGTCGCCGTCGCGCAGCGGCGGCATCCGGCCGACCGGCGGGTCGCCGAGCCGCTCGCGCAGTGCTTCGAGGCCCGCTGCGTGGTCGGGATGGTCGTGGGTCAGCGCGATCCCGCCGGCGCCGCCGCGCGCGGCCACCGCGGCCGCGACCGCGTCGAGGTGCTCCGGCAGCGCAGGCCCGGGATCGACCACCCAGGCCGGGTCCCGCCCGACGATCCACGTGTTCGTGCCGTCGAGCGTGTAGGGCGACGGGTTCGCCGCCCGCACGAGCAGCACGTCCATCGCGCTCAGCGCGGGACGATCCGGTAGACCGGCCCGTCGAGCGACATCGCGTACACGCGGCCCTGGTCGTCCTCGCCGAACGACGAGAGGGAGTCGACCTGCAGCGACGTGCGCCGCACGCCGCGCGCCCGCCCGGGCGACAGGCGCGCCGACTCGACCCGCCCCTTGCAGAAGTCCCCGAACACGTACCGGCCGTACAACCCCGCGAGCGCCCGGTCGCGCACGATCACGCCGCCGGTGATCGAGCAGTTCCCGTTCGCGTGCGAGCGCACGATCACTGGCGGGATCGCGCCGGGCGCCGACTCGCCGGGCGCGTAGCGCGAGCGGCCCTCGAACGGGCGCCAGCCGAAGTTCGCCCCGCGCCCCGCGCCGCGGCGCACGAAGTCGATCTCCTCGAACGCGTTCTGCCCGACGTCCCCGATCGTGAGGTCGCCGTTGCGGCGGTCGAACGAGAAGCGCCACGGGTTGCGCAGTCCGTACGAGTAGACCTCCCCGCGCGCGCCCGCGCGACCCACGAACGGGTTCTGGTCCGGCACCTGGTACGGCCGCCCGCCGCCGGCGCGCGGGTCGATCCGCAGGATCTTGCCGAGCAGCGAGCCGAGGTTCTGGGCGTTGCCGCGGGGGCCGTGCTGATCGCCGCCCCCGCCGCCGTCGCCGGTGCCGACGTACATCAGGCCGTCAGGCCCGAACAGCAGCAGCCCGCCGTTGTGGTTGACCTCGGAGTCGGCCATCCGGAGCACGAGCCGGGCCGAGCCCGGGTCGGCGTGCTCGGCGTCGCGCCGGCGGTATTCGACGATCCGCTGGTCACCCTCCGCGTCGGTGAAGTAGACGTAGAACAGCCCGCTGTCGGCGTAGTCGGGCGGGAAGGCGATCGAGAGCAGGCCCTGCTCTCCACCGGACGTGACCTGGCCGCGGATGTCGAGGAACGGCGTGCCCAGCTTGCGCCCGTCGCGCACGATCATCACGCGACCCCCCTGCTCGACCACGAACTGGCGCGCGCGGTCGCCGGGCGGCGACGTCAGGTACACGGGCGCATCGAAGTCGGCCACCCTGCGCAGCCGCACCCCGCGCGCAGCGGACGGCGTCGCGGTCGGCTGGGGCGTGACCGCGGGCGAGCCGCTGCCGGGCGCGGGCCGCCTGCCGTCGGCGTCGTCACCGGAGCCGCTGCACGCGACCACCGCGATGGCCAGCAGCATCACGACTGCGCGCGTCACCCTGGCCATTGAAATGAGGATGGCACAGGCGTCGGTATCGTCGCCGCGGTGCGGACCGTCCACGCCACGCGCTATGTGACGCCGCTGCGGGAGGGCGGGTCGATGCCGGGGCTGGTGGAGGCCGACGACGACGGGCTCTACGTGCTCAAGTTCCGCGGCGCCGGCCAGGGGCCGAAGGCGCTGCTGGCCGAGATCGTCGCCGGCGAGCTCGCGCGTGCAGCCGGGCTGACCGTGCCGGAGATCGTGTTCATCGAGCTCGACCCGCAACTTGGCGCGGCCGAACCCGATCCGGAGATCCAAGAGCTGATCGCGGCCAGCGGCGGGCGCAACGTCGCGCTCGACTTCCTCCCGGGAGCGCTCACGTACAACCCCGCCGCCGGCGACGCCCCCGCGCCCGGCCTGGCGGCTGAGATCGTGTGGCTCGATGCGCTCATGACCAACGTCGACCGCTCGCCGCAGAACCCCAACCTGCTGCTCTGGCACGGTCGCCTCTGGCTGATCGACCACGGCGCCTCGCTCTACCTCCAGCACGCATGGGAGGACCCGCCGGCCGAGGCGCTGCGCCCGTTCCCCGCGATCCGCACCCACGTGCTGCTCCCTTCCGCGGGCGACATCGAGGCAGCCGATGCGCGCCTGGCTCCGCGACTCGACCGCGCGCTCGTCGACGCGGTGCTGGAGCTCGTGCCCGACGACTGGTTCGCCCCCCATCCGCGCGCCGCCTACGCCGAGTACCTGCGCCGGCGCCTGGCTCCCCCGCGCGCGTTCGCGGCCGAGGCGGAGGAGGCGCGCCGTGGCGCCTAGCGCGTTCCAGTACGCGATCGTGCGCGTCGTGCCGCGCGTGGAGCGCGGCGAGTGCGTGAACGCGGGCGTGGTCCTGTTCTGCCGCCCGCGCCGGTTCCTCGACGCGCGCGTGGAGCTCGACGAGGCGCGGCTGCTCGCGCTCGCGCCGGACGTCGACCTCGAAGCGGTGCGCGGCCATCTCGACGCGCTCCACAGGATCGCGGCGGGCGACGCGACGGCGGGGCCGATCGCGGCGCTGCCGGCATCGGAGCGTTTCCACTGGCTCGTCGCCCCTTCGAGCACCGTGATCCAATGCTCGCCAGTCCACACCGGGCTGACCGACGACCCGGCCGGCGAGCTGGAGCGCCTGGTGGCGCAGCTCGTCCGGTGAGCCGCATCACCTGGATCGGCCACGCCACCGTGCTGATCGAGCTCGGCGGGGCCCGGCTGCTGACCGACCCCGTGCTGCGGCCGTGGCTCGCGCACCTGCGCCGCCACGGTCCTCCGCCGCCCGCCGGGCTCGCCGACGGCCTCGACGCGGTGCTGATCTCCCACATGCATCTCGATCACCTCGACCTGCCGTCGCTCCGGGCGATCCCGCGCACGACGCGCCTGCTCGCGCCGCGCGGCGCGGGCCGGCTGCTGCGCCGCGAGGGCTTCCCGCAGGTCGAGGAGGTCGTCGCCGGCGAGCAGGTGGACGTGGCCGGCGTGACGGTGGCCGCCGTGCCGGCGGTGCACGACGGTCGCCGGTTCCCGTACGGACCGAAGGCCGACACGCTCGGATTCGTGTGCGGAGGTCGCGTCTACTTCGCCGGCGACACCGACCTGTTCGACGAGATGGCCGAGCTGGCCGGACTGCAGCTCGCGTTGCTGCCCGTGTGGGGCTGGGGGCCGTCGCTGGGCGCGGGCCACCTGGATCCGGAGGCGGCCGCGCGCGCGGCCGCGCTGCTGCGGCCGCGGATGGCGATCCCGATCCACTGGGGCACGTTCTACCCACGCCTGCTGGCGCGCTACAAGCCCGACCGGCTGACCGATCCGCCGCACGAGTTCGCGGCGGCGGTGGCGCGCATCGCGCCCGAGGTCGACGTGCGGGTGATCGCGCCCGGCGAGACCGTCCCGCTGCCGGGGTAGGCTTCGCCGATCGTGCATCGGCTCCTCGTCATGCTCGTGGTCGGCCTGCTCGCCCTGGGCGCCGTCGCGTGCGGCGACGACGAGGACGAGCCGCAGGCCTCCCCGGCCCCGGCCCCGGGCCCGGCGCAGGCCTCCGACGCGTGCGAGCCCGGCCGGCTCGCGCTCGTCACGCCGGGAACGCTGACCGTGGGCACGGACAAGCCGGCCTTTCCGCCCTATTTCGAGGACGACGACCCGACGAACGGCAAGGGCTTCGAGAGCGCCGTCGCATACGCCGTCGCCGACAAGCTCGGGTTCGCGAAGAACGATGTGAAGTGGACGACCGTGCCGTTCAACTCGTCCTACGCCCCCGGTCCGAAGGACTTCGACTTCGACATCAACCAGATCTCGATCACACCCAAGCGCGCCGAACGCGTCGACTTCTCGATGCCGTACTACACGGCGCCGCAGGCGGTCGTGGCGTTGAAGACCTCTCCTGCCGCCTCGGCGACGTCGCTGAGCGAACTGGCCGACGCCAAGCTGGGCGTGCAGATCGGCACGACCAGCCTCGACGCCGTCACCGAGCTGATCAAGCCGACGACCCAGCCCCAGGTCTTCAACGACTCCAACGACACCGTGCGCGCGCTCAAGACGCGGCTCGTGGATGCGATCGTGGTCGACCTCCCGACCGCGTTCTTCCTCACCGCGGCCGAGATCCCCGAGGCGAAGATCACCGGCCAGTTCGCGGCGCCGGGCGGCGACGACTGGGGCCTCGTGCTGGCGAAGGACTCCAAGCTCACGCCGTGCGTCGACCAGGCGCTCGACGACCTCAAGAGCATGGGCGAGCTCGAGCGGATCACGAACGAGTGGATGGGCGGCCAGGCCGGCGCGCCCGAGCTGCAATAGGCGCGCCGCTTCCCCAGCCCTCGCAACGCCGGCTCGCCCGCGAGGCGGCGCACCGGCGCCGCGCGAAGCGCCAGCTGGCGGTCTCCGCGGTCTCGACCGTCGTCGTGCTCGGGCTGCTCGCCACCCTCGTGCTCACCAGCGAGGGCTGGCCGAACGTGCGCGAGACGTTCTTCAACTGGGACGACTTCGTCGAGTCCTTTCCGGCGGTGCTCGACGGGTTCTGGCTCGACATCAAGCTGTTCGTGGTCGTCGAGGCCGCGGTGCTCGTGCTCGGGCTGGTGATCGCGCTCGCGCGCATCTCACGCGCTCCGGCGCTGTTCCCGCTCCGGCTGCTCTCCACGGTGTTCGTCGACGTGCTCCGCGGCGTGCCGACGATCCTCGTCATCTACCTGGTCGGCTTCGGGATCCCGGCGCTGATGCTGTCGGGCCTGCCGACCGATCCGGTCGTGCTGGGCGGGATCGCGCTCACGCTGGCGTACTCGGCATACGTCGGCGAGGTCTACCGCGCCGGGATCGAGTCGGTGCACCCGAGCCAGCGCTCGGCGGCGCTCGCGGTCGGCCTGACCGAGGGCCAGGCGACGCGCTTCGTCGTCCTCCCGCAGGCCGTGCGCCGGGTCGCCCCGCCGCTGCTCAACGACTTCATCTCGCTGCAGAAGGACGTCGCGCTCGTCTCGATCCTCGGCCCCCTGGAGGCGTTCCGCGTCGCGCAGATCGAGGCCGCCTCGAACTTCATCTACACGCCGCTGGTCGCTGCGGCGCTGCTGTACCTCTGCGTCACCGTGCCGCTCGCGCTGCTGCTCGACCGCTGGGAGCGACGGCGACGATGACCGCCGTCCTCGAGCTCCAGGGCGTGACGAAGGCCTATGGCGAGCGCGCCGTGCTCCGGGGCATCGACCTCGCCGTGCCGGAGCACGGGGCGGTCGCGCTGATCGGCGCGTCGGGATCGGGCAAGTCGACGCTGCTGCGCTGCATCGACCTGCTCGAGGAGATCGACGACGGCGACATCTTCCTCGACGGCGCGGTGATCACGGATCCCGCGGTCGAGCCGGTCGGCGTGCGCCGCCGGCTCGGCATCGTGTTCCAGGCGTTCAACCTGTTCCCGCACCTCAGCGCGCTCGAGAACGTGGTGCTCGCGCCGGTGCGCGCGCACGGCGTCTCGCGCCGCGAGGCGGAGCAGCGGGGCCGTGAGCTACTCGCCCGCTTCGGCCTGGCCGGACGCGAGGAAGAGCAGCCCGACCGGCTGTCCGGCGGGCAGCAGCAGCGCGTCGCGATCGCGCGCGCGCTCGTGACCCGCCCGCGCGCCCTGCTGCTCGACGAGGTCACCAGCGCCCTCGACCCCGAGCTCGTCGGCGAGGTGCTCGCCGTCGTGCGCGAGCTCAAGGCCGACGGCATGACGATGCTGATCGCGACGCACGAGATGGGGTTCGCGCGCGAGGTCGCCGACGAGGTCTGCTTCCTCCACGACGGGCTGATACTCGAGCGCGGAGACCCCGAACGGATCTTCAGCGCGCCCGAGCAGGCCGAGACGCAGCGCTTTCTGCGCCGGCTGCTCGACGCCGGACGGCTCTAGTGCAGCTGTATCATCGGTTACAAGCATGCTCCCCACTCTCCTCACCCTCGTTGGATTCGTCCTCCTGCTGCTGCTGAGCGGCCGGTTCGGAGCCGAGTCGCGACCGGACTTCCTCGATCCCCGCGAGAAGCACGGTCCGTTCGTCTCGCCGGTCCGCCTCCGCCGCTAGTGGACGACATCCGCGCACTGCTCACCCAGACCCGGACCTGGGCGGTCGTCGGCTGCTCCGCCGACCCGCGCCGCGACTCGCACCGCGTCGCTGCGCTGCTCCAGCGCGAGGGCTTCCGCGTGATCCCGGTCAACCCGAATGTCGAGGGCGAGCTCCTGGGCGAGCGCTGCTACGCGAGCCTGCACGAGATCGAGGAGCCGGTCGACGTCGTGGACATCTTCCGCCGGGCCGACGAGGCGGGCGCCCACGTGGACGAGGCGATCGCGATCGGCGCGACCGGCGTGTGGATGCAGCTCGGCGTGATCGACGAGGCCGCGGCCGACCGCGCACGCAAGGCGGGGCTGCGCGTGGTGATGGACCACTGCCCGGCGATCGAGCTGCCGCGTCTGGCAGCCTGAGGCCGCGTCAGGCGTACGCCTCCTGGCCCAGGCGCGCGAGCCATCCGCGCAGCACCTTGTGCATCTCGTCGGGCCCCACGACGCCGCCGGCGGGATAGGGCAGGTCGCTCGGGAACAGCACGAACGGGTGGCTCTGGGTCCCACCCATGCCACCGTGCGAGCCGACGAGCTCCTCGAACGCCGCCACCTCGTCGTCGTCGTCCCAGTAGGTCGAGTTCAGAACCAGGTCCGGGCAGTGCTCGAAGCCGTCGGTGCGCAGTACGTGCGCAGCCGCATTCGGCCCGAACGGCGCCAGCGGGTCGCTGCCCTCGATGCGCCCCTCGGCGACCCAGTGCGCCCCGCGCCCGCCGAGCGCGACCGGCCCGCCGGCCGCGCGCACGAGCACGAACGCGATCCCCGGATGGGCCAGCAGCGCGGGCATCAGGCGCGGGTGCAGCTCGCCCAGCCGCTCGAGCGTCACGCGCCCCGGCTCGCGCGGGAAGTTGACCAGCCCGAGGTTGCCCGATGCCATCACCGACAGCTCGGGCAGCCCGTCCGCGGCGGCCGCGATCTCGCCGCGCGCGGCGGGATCGAGTGCCACCGCGCCGCCCGCCCGGCGCGACTGCGTCGCGTTACGCACCAGCCGCGCCGAGACCGTCTCGTCGCGTGCCACCTCCGTCAGCCCGGCGCTGATGTACGCGAGCGCCTCGTCCTCCACGCCGGACGCGACGTGGACGGTGTCGACGTCGGATGCCGCGCGCACGACGTCCTCGAGCGTCTCCCCGTAGCGCTGCAGGAACGTGGCGCCCTGCGACTGCCCGTGGTCGGCGAGCACGACGAGCCGGTACGGCCGCGGCGCATCGGGCACCGCGGCCGCCAGTCGCGCGATCTCGCGATCGACCGAGTGCAGCACGTCGAGCGCGTCGGCGCGCTCGATCCCGGAGTGGTGTGCAACCTCGTCGTAGGCCAGGAACGTGGTGTAGACGACCGGCCGCCCGGCGAGCATGTCGCCGACCACCGAGGCGACCTGCAGGTCGCGCTGCATGACGACCGCCCATGCGCGCACGAGCGCATAGGACCAGCCGCGCGCGATCCGCGGGCGGACGTCGTCGCGCCGCTGCCGGCGCGCGGCGAGGCGCTCGCGCACGAGGTCGGCCACGACGAGCGAGAGCGTCCGCGCGACGCCGTACGGACGGGCGAAGTACGCGCTGTAGTCGCGCCCGATCGGCGGCCGGCGCTCGAGCACCGTGCTCATCGTCAGCATCGAGTACGTGGCGTCGCCGGAGAGGATGTTCGCCCGGCTCGCGCCGTCGGCGTGCAGCAGTCCGCGCCCATTCGACTGGCGCCGCTCGAGCAGCGCCGCGTCGCGCGGGTGGTTGGTCACGATCGCCGTCCCGCGGTCCTTCTCCCACCAGCGGAACGCGGGCATGTCGACGCTGTTGCCGTGCAGGAGCCCGGCCTGGCAGGCGCCGGTCTGCGAGGACCAGTCCGTCTCCCACGATTCCAGGCGATAACCGCCGTCTGCCAGCCAGCGGGCGAGGTTCGGCGCGTGGCCGGTGCGCATCGCGCGCCGCAGCACGTCGTGCGCGAGCCCGTCGATCTCGACGAACACGATGCCGGGGACGTCGGACTTCACGGTGTCGCCGCGGCGGCGCGCCTGCCGCCGCACCACGTTGCGGTACCAGGTCTCGTCGTCGTCGATCGCCAGCAGCGCGGAGATCAGCGCGGTCACGACGGTCATCCCGATCACGACCAGCGTGCCATCCAGCCAGCCGTCGATCTCCACGCCCGGGCTGATCAACGCCGCGAGCACGACCAGGGCGCCGTTCAGCAGCAGCGCGCTCAGGCCGAGCGTGAGCACCGAGAGCGGCAGCGTGAAGCGCGCGAGGACCGGCCAGACGAGCGCGTTGAGCACGCCGAGGACCGCCGCCATCCCGAGCGCCCCGGCCCACGTCTTGATGTCGAAGCCGGGGATCACCCACGCCAGCAGGAACAGGGCGGCCGCGTCGAGCAGCAGCACGACCAGAATCCGCAGCAGCGACGGCACGCGGGGAACCTATCTATCTGGCCGCTAGATTCCGGGCGCGTGCAGCCGACTTCCGAACAGATCGAGGCGTACCGCCGCGACGGCTTCATCGTGATCGACGAGTGGCTCGACGCGGCCGAGGTCGAGCGCGTGCGCGAGCACTTCCACCGCTGCTTCGAGCACGAGTGGGAGACCGGGCTGGCGCCTGACGAGGTCAACTACGACGCCGCCACCACGCCGCCAGACCGCACGCGCCAGCTGTGCAACGTCTGGAAGGCGGACCGGACGCTTGCGCAGACCGTGCTGGCCGAGCGGATCGGCGCGTTCGGCGCCGCGCTGGCCGGGCAACCGGGGATGCGGCTGATCCAGGACAACACGATCTGGAAGCCGCCGTCGGGCCGGGCGCTGCTGTGCCACCAGGACGCCGCCTACGTCGAGTTCCTGGAGCCCAAGAACATGACGACATGCTGGATGGCGCTCGACGACACGCGCGCCGACACCGGCACGATCTTCTACGTCCGCGGCTCCAACCACTGGCCGCGCGCGCAGGCGGGCGGCACGTTCCACGCGCCCGACGACTGGCTCGGCCACGTGCGCGACTCGCTGCCCGAAGCGGAGGAGCTGGAGCTCGTGCCGATCGAGGTCCCGGCCGGCGGCGCGGCGTTCCACGACGGCTGGACGTTCCACGGCAGCCCGCCGAACGAGCGCGCCGACGCCGAGCGCCGCTCGATCATCTCGCACATGGTCTCGACCGAGACGCGCTGGAGCGAAGGACCGCCGCATCCGATCTACTCGCGCTACCGCCGGCCCGGCGAGACCGAGCTCGACGAGGCGTTCTTCCCCGTGCTGTGGCGCGCGGACGGCTACCGCACGCGCCGGCTCGAGGCCTCGGCGTCGAGCCAACCCCGCAGCCGCGCGTAGACCGCCGGGTGGTTGAGCAGCGCGAGGTGGTGCGCGCCGCCTACGTGGAGACCGTCCTCCGGCCGGAAGGGGATGCGACCCCGTCCCGACGCGCTCGCCTCCAACACGAGCGCGTCGCCGATCAGCCGCCCGACCGGGTGGCGAGCGTCGCGCGTGACGGTCGCGGTCACGAAGCAGTGGGTCGCGCCCGGCAGCAGCGGCACCTCCTCGCAGGCGGCGGCGCGCAGCGCGTCGGGATCGCGGTCCTCCCAGTCGCTGTCGACCAGCGATCCGTGGCGGAGGTCGCGGATTCCGGCGCTGCGACGGCGCAGCAGCCGGCCGAACGGGCGTGTCTCGGGGACCGCGTGGAGGGCCTCCGCGAGGTAATGCACGCCCTGGGCCAGCGGCGCTCCCAGGTGCGGCGTGCCGAGCGAGACGACGTGGCGGACGCGTGCCACCCACGTCTGTCCGTCCCGCGCCGCCTGGTGGCACGCGCTGCGAGCGACCAGACCGCCCATCGAGTGCCCGACGAGCGCGATCCGCTCCGCTTCGACCGGCCACGCCGCGGTCAGCTCCTCCAACAGGGCGGCGAGCGAGCGGCCGTTGCGGGAGATGTGGCGGCCGCTGTTGTAGCGGACGTCGATCGGCGTGCAGCCGAGGTCGCGCGCGAGCAGCTCGCCGTAGGTCGGCCGGCCGCCCAGCCGCCACGCGTGCTCGGACTCCATCAGGCCGTGGAGGAAGACGACGAGGTGCGGCGTCGCCGCCGGAAACGCCGCGCGGACGGCGGCGCGATCGGGCGCCGGCGCGCGCCCGCGCACGCGCACCGACATCGGCTGCTCGAGCGCCGACCCGTCGCGTTCGAGCGCGTCGCCGCCGAGTCCGGCGAGCACGGCGAGCGCCGCTGCGCCGCGACGGCTGGACGACAGCGCCCGTCCGTCGCCCGCCTCGCGACGGCGCAGGGCCTGGTCGGCGCCATGCCCCGCCAGCGCCGCGGCGCCCCGGATCGTCGCGTAGGTGCCGTGGGCGATCGCGTCATGGGTGACCTGCACCGGGCGCGCGTCGGGCCCCAGTGCGCCGAAGACCCGCCGCGCGATCGCGTCGTGGACGCCGCCGATGCCGCCCACGCCACCGGCGAGCTCCGCTGCGGCGAGCCGGGCGAGCGCCCGGAGCTCATCGGGCGGCTCCATGTCGTCCGATACACCGCCGCGCCCGTTCGTCACAGCGGTCAGTCCCGCTGGTAGGTGATCAGGCGCGCGCCGCGGCCGCGGGTGACGAAGCTGATCGCCCAGCGGATCATCACCAGGAGCCGGTTCTGGAAGCCGATCAGGTAGAAGAGGTGGACGACCAGCCAGGTGATCCAGGCCGGCAGTCCGCTGAGCTTCAGCCCAGGCAGGTCGGCGACGGCCTTCGCCCGTCCGATCGTGGCCAGGTTGCCCTTGTCGGTGTAATGGAAAGGCGCCGTCGACCGGCCGCGCAGGCGGTCGCGTACCACGCGCGCGGCGTAGCGGCCCTGCTGCATCGCCACCGGCGCCACGCCGGGCAGCGTCACGGCCGCGCCGTTGGCGTCGGCCACCCGCACCATGTCGCCGAGCGCGAGCACCTCGGGGTGCCCGGGCAGCGTCAGGTCCGGCTGCACCGTGACCCGGCCCGTACGGTCGAGCTCCGCGCCGGTCGCGCCGGCGAGCGCTCCGGCCAGCGACGACGCCTCCACCCCGGCGGCCCAGATCGCCGTGCGCGCGGGCAGATGACGGGCGCCATCCGCGCCCTCGACGGTGACGCCCTCGTCGTCGATCGCGACGACCGTATTGCCGAGCAGCACCGTGACGCCGATCTCCTCGAGCTCGCTTTGCGCCCGGCTGGACAGCTTCGGCGGGAACGCGGTGAGAACGCGATCGGCCAGCTCGACCAGCAGCACCTGTCCGGCGCGCGGATCGAGGTCGCGGAAGTCGCGCGGAAGCGTGTCGCGCGCGAGCTCGCCGATCTGTCCGGCGATCTCCACGCCCGTCGGCCCCGCGCCGACGATGACGAACGTGAGCCACGCCGCGCGCTTGTCGGGGTCCGGCTCGAGCTCGGCGGCCTCGAAGGCCTCCAGGATCCGCCGGCGCGCGTCGAGCGCGCTCTCGAGCGACTTGACCTCCGGGGCGGCCTCGCGCCACTCGTCGTGCCCGAAGTAGGAGTAGGCCGACCCGCCCGCGACGATCAGCGTGTCGTACCCCACGCGGTCGGGGCCGGTGTCGTCGACGGCGGGTTCGAGTCTCACCTCGCGCGCGTCGAGGTCGAACCCGGCGACCGCAGCGAGCATCACGCGGACGTTGCGCTGGCGGCGGAAGACCCAGCGCAGCGGCGCGGCGATCTCACCCGGCGACAGCGCGCCGGTCGCGACCTGGTACACGAGCGGCTGGAACAGGTGGAAGTTGCGCCGGTCGATCAGGGTGATGTCGACGGGGGCGCCTGCCAGCGCCTTGGCCGCCTGCAGGCCGCCGAAGCCGCCGCCGATCACGACGACGCGCGGCCGGTCCGGAGTGGGTGCGTTCGCTTCGCTCATCACCTCCCGACGATACGGACGGCGAGCGCGATGCTGCGCACCTCAGCTCACCCTGCCACCGCGCAGAGCGCGACACCGGGGATCTCGTAGCCGCGCGCCGCGGCGAACCGCGCGAGCGAGTCCTCGACGTCGGCGCCGACCGCCGCGCGGTCCGTCGCCGACAGCCCGCGCAGCGCGAGCCCGAGCGGCCCGGCGGTGTCGGAGATCAGGCTCAGGTACCCCTCGACGTCCGGGACGTCGAAGCGCACCGGCACCTCCTCCGTCCGCACGCCGGAGAACCCGGCGTCCTCGAGCAGCCCGGTGGTGCGCTCGGCGTCCGCCAGGCTGAACGCCTCCGGACCCGAGGGCTCGGGCGGCGGCAGGTGGCCGCGCTGGACGAGGCTGATCGCGACGGTGACGAAGAACGGGTTCCGCTCCAGCGCCCCCCAGACCGCGAGCGCCACCCGCCCGCCCGGGCGCAGCACCCGGCGTGTCTCGGCGAGCGCCTGCGCCGGGTCGGGCATCAGCATGTACCCGAACCGGCACAGGACCCCGTCCACCGAATCGGCCTCCAGCTCGATCCGCTCGGCGTCCATGACCCGGTACTCGACGTTGGCCTGCGCGCGCTCGGCGCCGCGGCGGCGCGCCGCCTCGACCATCGCCGGCGAGAGGTCGGTCGAGATCAGGCGGCCCCGCTCGCCGATGATCGCCGCCGCGTCGAAGCCGGTGTCGCCGACGCCGGCGGCGAGCTCGAGCACCGTGTCGCCGGGCCGCGGGGCCAGCTCGCGCAACATCCACTCCCGCACCGGCGTCGTGGCCGCCTCGATGTCCGCGCGGCGACGCTCCCAGGTCGGCGCCATCGCCTCGGCTATCTCGTAGATCTCCCGCCGCTTCTGCGCGATCGTCTCGGTGGTCATCCGGTCCTCCTTCGCTCCGATCGACGAGGACGCTACGGGCCGACCGCGGGGCGGGAAATCGGGAGTTCTCCCCATGTCACCAGGCCGTGCTCCATCGCGAACAGCGTCGCGGCTGCTCGAGTCGACACGCCGGTCTTGCGGTAGGCGTTCTGGATGTGGCGATCGGCGGTCTTGACGGAGATCCCGAGCGCGCGGGCGACCTCCTTGGTCTGCAGGCCGCGGGCGAGCAGACCGACGACCTCGGCCTCGCGCTCGGTCAGTCCCGCCGGACGCCCGATCCGCTGCGCGCGCTGGCCCGCGGACGCGACGACCGCCGTGACCGCGTCGGCATCGAGTCGTCCGGCGCGCGCCTGCTCGCCCAGGATCTCCGCGGCTCGTTCGGGCGCGATCGGCTCGCGATGTGGCCGCGGCTCGGTCATCGCGTGGTAGGCGTCGGCGGCCGCGAGCAGGCGGGCGGGAAAGGCGAGCTCAGCGCCCACGGCCCCGCGGTGGTAGCCGGAGCCGTCGAGGCGTTCATGGTGCGCTCCGGCGACCGCCGCGAGCGCCGCGAGGTACTCCGAACGCGCCAGGACTCGCTCGGATTGGTAGGGGTGCAGCCGCACCTGCTCGAGCTCATCCGCGGTGAGCGGCCCCGGCTTCTGCCAGATCCGCGGGTGGACCGCCACCCGTCCCAGGTCGTGGACGAGCGCAGCGCGCCGAACCGCCACGGCTCCGGCTTCGTCGATCCGGCAACGCCGCGCCGCGGCCGCGGCCAGCTGCGCCACGCCCGTGGAGTGACCGGTCAGGTACGGCGAGATCAGATCGGCGAAGTTGCCCATCGCGGCGAGCCCGCGGTCGAGCGCCTCGCCCTCGAGCCACAGCCGCGGGTGCGGCTCGCAGGCGAGCGCCTCATCCCACGCCGACGCCTGCGCATCAACGGCGAGGATCCGCTCGGCATCGCCGGTGAGACAGGCGGCCACCTCGGGGTCGAACGCATGCCCCGCCCGCTCCCCGACGAGCCGCACGACGCGCTCGTCGCCTCCGATCAGGCGCTGGAAGGCGGCATCCGCGGCGATGGGGACGATCCGCATCGGCAGCGGGATCTGCTCACCCTTCGCGCGGCGGAGCGGTCCCCGGCCATCCCAGCGCTCGAACATGTGCGCGAGGAGCGGCTGCACCGAGTCGGGCAGCCCCAGCCCATCGGCGAGCATCGCCGCCACCTCGCACACGGCTGCGAGGTGGGGACGCTGCTCCCGCGCCATTCTCGGGAACCGGCGGGCGATCTGGGCCGCGCGCAGCAGGCCTGCGCTCTCGGGATCGGGCAGCGCGCGGACGAACCCGCCGAGGACCTCGCGTGGCGAGCCATAGACGACCGCTTGGGCCCGCGTCGTCACCGAATCGCCGAAGATCTCCGGCCGCGACGTGCGCGTCGGTGGTGCAGCCCGAGTGGGCGAGGAGGGCCGCGAAATAGGTCTGCGAGACGCTCTCTCGGTCGACCCCGAGGCGGTCGGCCAGCCGCACCGCGATCAACGTGCTGTGCAGGCCGTGCTCGAACGGAAACCCCATGCCGAGGTCGGTCGCCAGGCACAGGGCCGCGACCAGCTCCGCGGTTCGAACCTGCTCGCCACCCTGCGACGCTGCGTCCGACACGCCGCGACACTACTCCGCCCGGTGAACGAGAACGGCCTCCTGCGCGGGTCGTCGCAGGAGGCCTGTCAATCGGGGCGCCGAGATTTGAACTCGGGACCTCACCGACCCGAACGGTGCGCGCTACCAGGCTGCGCTACGCCCCGGAGAACGGCCCATCTTAGCCGCTCGGTCAGGGCTTGAGCAGGTCGCCGACGGTGTTCGAGACGTCCTCGACCGCGTCGCCGACGGTCTTGTCGACGTCCTTCAGCGCGTCGTTCACGGTCTTGTCGACGTTGGGCACCAGGTTCTGCGGCTCGGTCAGCACCTGCTGCGTGTTCTCGCGCGTGTTCTGGACCGTCTCGTCGAGGTTCCCGCCCGCGTGCTGCACGGTCTGGCCGACGTTGTTCCCCGCCTCCTGGAGCTTCTGCTGCGCGCCGCCCGCGGACGGGAGCTGGGGCGTCCGCACCGCGCCGGGGTCGACGTTCGGCGGCTGCGAGCCGCCGTCGGCGCCCTTGGCCGAGCCGCCCTGGCGTCCGCCGTCGCCGCCTCGGTCCGGCGCGATCGGGCCGGGCGCGTCCGCGCGGTCGCCGGCCTTGGGGGCCGGCGGCGCCCCGCCGGCGCGCGGCGCGCCCGCGCCGAGCGACTCCGAGCCCGCGCCGCGACCGCCGCCGGCGCCGTCCCCGCGCCGCTGGACGGTGCCCTTCTTGCGCGGCTTCCCGCTGCTCGCCGCGCGCTCCGCGATCGGGCGTCGCGCCGGGGCGGCCGCGCCTGGCGCGTCGACGGAGCGCTCGACCGCGGGCATCGCGCCGGTCCCCCGCTCGTCGCGCTTCCCGGACTCGAGCGAGGTCGTCACGCCCGCCCCGGCGCCGGCCACCAGCAGCGCGGCCAGGCCGGCTGCCGCCTTTCCCCAGCCGGAGTTGAGCGGCTCGGCGAACGCCGGGAGATGCGCGACCCAGCCGTGACCGCCGCCACTCCCCCCGGCGGAGGCCACGGCGTCGCCACCTCCGCGCCGCAACCGCAGGAACGCGGGCAGCGGAAGCAGCGCGGCGATCTTCTCCGCGACGCGCGTGCGGACCGGCACCGCGACGTCGAGCCCGGACTCTGCGGCGAGCCGCCGGCAGGGCTGGCAGTGCGAGACGTGGCGCGCGAGCCTGCGCTGGTCGCGCAGCCCGAGGCGCGCCTCGCCGGCGTCGGCGATGCTCGCCTGGATGCGCAGGCAGCGGGCGCCCGACGCGAGCTCGTCGTACTCCTCGCCCAGCCGCTTGCGTGCGCGGAACAGCGTGCTCTCAACCGCCGGCCGGCTCATCCCCATGCGCTCGCCGATGTCGGCGTAGCTCAGCCCTTCGAGCTCGCGCATCACGAGGATCTGGTGGTGCGTGTCGGAGAGGCCCCCGAAAGCGCCGCACAGGTTGTCGAGCTCGAGCTTGGCGTCCACGGCCGCGTCGGGCCCTGGCCCGGTGGCGACGAGGCGTCCGTAGTCTGACGGCGACAGCCGGTCGTCGGCGTCGAACGAGACCTCCTCCGCGCGCCGCCCGCGCCGGTAGGCGTCGATGCAGGCGTTCCTCGCGATCTCGTAGATCCAAGGCTTGAACGCGATCGGCCGCTCGGTCTGCCGCATGCGGCGCAGGGCGGAGACGAACACCTCCTGCGTGATGTCCTCGGCCCGGCCGTGGTCCTTGACCATGCCGAACACGTAGCCCGTGATGCGCCGCTGGTAGCGCGAGTAGAGCGTCTCGAACGCACGCTCGTCGCCGCGCCGGACGGCGCGCACGAGCTGATGGTCCGACGCTCCGGTCATCCGGTCGGGACGCTCCAGTACGGCCGCGTCCGACGTGCCCATAGCCTCCACTCTCACTCCAGCTTCGTCATCGACAGAGTCCCCTACTTGCCCTGTCCCGAGCCGCGCGGACAGCGAACAATAACGTTCATTTGACCAGATCGTCCCGAATCCAAACGCACGAGGGGGAAGAGAATGGCGGAAACATCCGAGCTGACCCGGTTTCTAGACGAATTGCTGAGCCCGGTGGAGTTCGACGACCTCGGCCCCAACGGGCTCCAGGTGCCCGGTGCGACGCAGGTCCAGCGGGTCGTGACCGGCGTCACCGCCCAGCGCGCGCTGTTCGAGCGTGCGGTCGCCGAGCGGGCCCAGCTCGTGCTCGTCCACCACGGGCTGTTCTGGAGCTTCAACCCGATCGGGCTGACGCCGCTGCTGGCGGAGCGGCTGCGGCCGCTGTTCAAGCACGACATCGCGCTGGCCGCCTACCACCTCCCGCTCGACGCCCATCCGGAGTTCGGCAACAACGCGCTGCTCGCAGCCGCGCTGGGCGCCTCGAGCCACGTGCCGTTCGCGGACGTCGGCCGCGGTGCGGAGTTCGCCGCGCCCGTCCCGGCCGCCGAGCTGTTCGGGCGCGTGGCCGCGGCGACGGAGCGCGAGCCGCTCGTGTTCGACGCCGGCCCGGCGGAGGTCCGCCGCCTCGCGATCGTCTCGGGCGGCGCCGCGAGCCGGCTCGACGCGGCGATCGCCGAGGGCTACGACGCGTTCCTGACCGGCGAGCCGAAGGAGAACGTGATGGCCGACGCGCGCGAGGCCGGCATCCACTTCATCGCCGCCGGCCACTACGCGACCGAGACCTTCGGCGTGCGCCGGCTCGGCGAGCTGCTGGCCGAGCGCTTCGGGATCGAGCACGTCTGGGTCGACATCGCCAACCCCGTGTGACCCGTCGGAGCGGAATGTTTACGTCCGATTGAGCAGTTCCGGTTGAGGCCGTCCGCCCGAGCCGCTACCTTGGCTCCACGTGACAAACCTCACAGGAGGTCGGAGGCCGATGGCAATTCACCTTACGCCCACGGAGCTCGCTCGGGAGGCGGGCCTCGAGCGCCGCGAAGTCATCGAGAAGTGCATGGAGATTGGGCGTACCGATCTTCCAGGGCCGCATCGACAAGACCCTGTTCATGGCCAACCTGTCCGAACAGGACGCGAGCCTCAGCAACACCCCCCGCGCAGTACCGGCCTGACGCAAAGTCAGAAAGGCGCGACTGAACCTGTCGCGCCGACATACAATCGGCATCCTCTGGGGAGCAAGAGGAGGAGCTATGGAGAGCAGCACCGCGGTGCCGATTCACGAGCGGGCGACGGGCTCGGCCACGATCGCCGACCTGATCGCGCGCGCCGCCGAGCTTCATGACGGCGGTCCGGCGATCCGCCACAAGCGCGACGGCGAATGGCGGGACGTCAGTTACGCCGAGCTCGGCGAGATCGTGTCGGAGGTTGGCCGCGGGCTGATCGACCTCGGCATCCAGCCCGGGGATCGCGTCGCGATCCTGTGCACCACGCGCCCCGAGTGGACGTACGCCGACTTCGGCATCACCGCGACCGGCGCGGTGGTCGTCCCGATCTACCCGACCAACTCGCCCGAGGAGTGCGAGTGGGTCGCCGGCAACTCCGAGTCGCGCGCGATCGTCTGCGAGGACGCGGCGCAGGTCGCCAAGATCCGCCAGGTCCGGGCCAACCTGCCGGCGCTCGAGACGATCATCGTCGTCGACCCGTCCGGCGACATCGGCGACGCGATCCCGCTCGACGCGCTGCGCGAGCGCGGGCGTACGCACGGCAAGGCCGAACTGGAGGAGCGCAGCGCCGCGGTCACGCGCGACCAGCCCTACACGATCATCTACACGTCGGGTACGACCGGCCCGCCGAAGGGCTGCGTGCTCAGCCACGGCAACTACCGCGACGTCGTGTCGATGGTCGAGCAGGACGCCGTCGTCCAGGAGGGCGACGTCGCCTACCTGTTCCTGCCGCTGGCGCACTCGTTCGCGCTCCTGATCCAGCTCGCGACGCTCGACATGGGCGCGGTCCTCGCCTACTTCGGCGGCGACCCGAAGCAGATCGTCGCGGAGCTGTCCGAGGTCCAGCCGACGTACCTGCCGTCGGTGCCGCGGATCTTCGAGAAGCTCTACACGCTCGTCACCGCGCACGGCGATGCCGAGCAGATCAAGGCCGCCACGCAGGTCGGGCTGAAGGTGCGCGCGCTGCAGGCAGCCGGGCAGGAGGTGCCGCCCGAGCTGCAGGCGCACTTCGACGGCGCCGACGAGAAGCTGTTCAAGAACGTCCGCGCCGCGTTCGGCGGCCAGCTGCGCCAGGCGACCTCGGGCGCCGCTCCGATCGCGCAGGAGATCCTCGAGTTCTTCTTCGCCTGCGGCGTGCCGGTGCTCGAGGGCTACGGGATGACCGAGACCGCCACCGCCTCGACGGTCTCGACGGTCGACAGCTACCGCTTCGGCTCGGTCGGCCGCGCGCTGCCGGGAATGGAGATCCGGATCGCCGACGACGGCGAGGTGCTGCTGCACGGGCCGAACATCTTCCAGGGCTACTACCGCAACGACGATGCGTCGTTCGGCTCGATCGTCGACGGCTGGCTGCACACCGGAGACCTCGGCCGCGTCGACGAGGACGGCTTCCTGTACATCACCGGCCGCAAGAAGGACATCATCATCACGGCGGGAGGCAAGAACCTCACCCCCGCGAACCTGGAGAACGACCTCAAGCAGTCGCGTTGGATCTCCCAGGCGGTCATGTACGGCGACCGGCGCCCGTACCCGGTCGCGCTGATCACGCTCGACCCGGAGGAGATCCCGCACTTCGCGCGCGAGCACGGGCTGCCGGAGGACCTCGCCACGCTCGCCGGGGAGCCGAAGGTGATCGAGCTGATCCAGGGTGAGCTCGACAGGGTCAACGAGCGCTACGCGCAGGTGGAGAAGATCAAGAAGTTCGCCATCCTCGACCACGACCTCTCCCAGGAGACCGGCGAGCTGACGCCGACGCTGAAGGTCAAGCGCAACGTCGTCAACGAGAAGTACGCCGACCTGTTCGACTCGCTGTACCGATGAAGTCCTACGAGGCGAGCTCGACGATCGCAGCGGACGCCGACTCGGTCTGGGCGATCATCGTCGACGCCGCCGGATACTCCAGCTGGGACTCCGGCGTCGAGCGGGTCGAAGGCACGATCGCGCCCGGGGAGACGATCAGGGTCTTCTCGAAGGTCAACCCCGGGCGTGCGTTCCCGGTCAAGGTGAGCGACTTCCAGCCGCCGCGGAGCATGACCTGGAGCGGCGGCATGCCGCTCGGGGTGTTCCGCGGCGTGCGCACCTTCTCGCTCACGCCCGAGGACGGCGGCGGCACGCGCTTCACGATGCGGGAGGAGTACACCGGTCCGCTGCTGCCGCTGATCTGGCGCTCGATGCCGGACCTCGGCCCGTCGTTCCGCCAGTTCGCCGACGGGCTGAAGGCCCGCGCCGAGGGAAGTCAGTCCGCCGCCGACTGACGCAGCAGCGCGCCGGTCGTCTGCTCGAGGATCCGCCGCCAGGCGCGCGCCTTCTCCTTCTCGGCGCCGAAGTGGCGCACGACCTTGCGCACCCGCGTGGCGGAGATCTCGATCCCGTGGCGCTTTGCGACCTCGCGGATCTCCTCGTAGTCGGAGGCGAGCTTGACCGTGACCGACTCGAAGCCGTGGCGCGCGATGTCGAGCCGTGACGCGTAGTTGAGGATGTTCGTCTGGAACATCAGCTCGTCGTCGGGCTCGGGCTCGATCAGCACGATGTCGACGCCCGGATAGCGCTCCTGCCACTGGCTCGCCATCTCGTGCAGCCGCTGGTAGGCGAGCAGCTTGAACGTCTGGTAGGCGATCTTGGCGAACCCCATGTCCGACACGCGCCGCACCTTCGTGCCGAGCAGCGTCGGGATCTCCTTCGTGAAGTCGTTGACGTACGGCACGAGCGGGTTGACGACGACGATGAACTTCGCCCCGGCCTCGACCGCGATGTCCAGGTTGGTCGTGGAGACGATCCCGCCGTCGATCAGCTCGCGCCCCTTGACCTCCACCGGCTGGTAGACCATCGGCAGCGCCGCGGACGCCCGCACGGCGAGCGAGATCGGCACGTCGTCCCAGCCCTCGGCGCCGAGCACGAGCCGCTCGCACGTGTCGAGGTCGGTCGCCGCGAGGTAGAGCTCGGGCTCGAGCAGCCGGAAGTCGTCGCTCCGGTCGGGGTCCGAGAGGACCGTGCGGACGTACTTCTCCAGCCCGCCGCCGGTGTAGAGCCCGGACGGCAGCGCGTCGGCGAGCGCGATCGCCAGGTCGACGGTGCTGAACGAGCCGAGGCTACGGCCGAGCCCGCGCGCGATCCCCAGCAGATGCAGCGGCAGCCGGATGCCCTTGCTCACGAACTCGCGGTAGTTCGGGTGCAGCAGCATCTCCAGGTTGATGTCGCGGAACGGCGTCGGCGTCTGGTTGTTGACGACGCGCATCATCTGCTCGGGCGTGACGCCGTTGGCCGAGAGCGCGGCGACGAGCGCGCCGGCACTCGTTCCGACGTAGATGTCGAACTGGTTGACCGAGCGGTTGACCGACAGCAGGTCGAGCGCCCGCAGCGCGCCGATCTCGTACACGGCGCCGGTGAAGCCGCCGCCGCCGAGCACGAGCGCGGTCTTGGACTGCCGCGGCCGCCCGCCCGGCTTGGCGCCGGCCGCGCGGCGGCCTGCGCTGCTCTCGAGCTTGACGACCTTGCCCATCCGTCCGAAGCCTACGAGACGGACCGGCTCACGCCGCGAGCCACGCCTCGTGCGCGGCGCGAACCCGCGCCCACAGCGCGGCTCGCCCGGCGGCATCGACGTCGTCGAGCGGGAGGTCGAACACATCGCGCAGCGCGTCGAACCACTCGTCGCTCGTGGCGAGCGTGATCGGCGCCCGGGCGCCGCCGTCGATGCGGGTCAGCACGCAGCCGGTGAGCGCGTCGACGCCCCGCGCGTCGCGCCGCTGGACGCTGCAGGTGCGCACGAAGCCCGACTTCGGCGACGTGGAGAGGAACTGGTGGCGGGCCCGGAAGTCGGCCTGGGTCGCGCGCTGCGGACGGAAGTCCATCCCGGCGAACGTGCCGCGCGGGTCGTGCTCCCAGCGCCAGCCCCCGGGCTCGACCTCCGAGCGTCGCAGCCCGTAGCGGAACGGGCCCTGCGCGTAGCTGCCCTCGTGCAGCGGGATCGGCTCGTGCAGCGCGTCTCCCAGCCCGACGTCGACCAGCCAGTCGCCGGACGGGCTCTCCCGGGTCGGCAGCCCGTGCACGGTGAGCGCGAGGTGGTTGGCGATATCGGCGCCGACCGGCTGCGGCTCGGAGTGGTTCTGCACGCCGGCGCGGTGCCAGACGACGTCGTAGCCGAGCGCCTCCAGGAGCAGCGAGAACGCGCCGTTGAGGTGGAAGCAGTAGCCGCCGCGGTGCCGGCCCAGGATGCGGGCGGCGGACTCGAACGGATCGACGGTCGTCGGCCTTCCCAGCTGGATCTCGAGCGCCTCGTAGGTGATCCGCTCGACGTGCGCCTCGTGCAGCACGCGCAGCGCATCGGCGCTGGGTGCGCCGGGATCGGGCAGCCGCAGGCGCCTGAGGTATGCGGCGGTGTCGACTTGCGGCATTCCCAAAGCTTGCCAGGAGAGCGACTTTTGCTCCGCCTGCGGGTTCCGTACCCTCGATGCCGCGTTCGATGGTTCGGATCGCCACGCTCGCATGCCTGCTCGCCCTGCTGCTCCCGGCCGCCGCCTCGGCGGCCGGCAGGCTCGGCACCGCGCGGACGCTGGATGCGCAGATGCGCTACGCGGGCCCGAGCTCCAGCGCGTATGTCGTCGACCTCGAAAGCGGCGGCGAGATCTACGCGCGGCGCGCCGACACGCCGCGGATGCCCGCCTCGGTCGAGAAGCTCTACACGTCCGCCACGACGCTCCGCAGGCTCGGCCCCACCGGGCGGCTGGCGACGAGCGTGCTGGCGGAGACCGCGCCGGACGCCGCCGGCGTGGTCGACGGCGATCTCTACCTGCGCGGCGGCGGCGACCCGACGTTCGACGTGCTCGACTCGAACCGACTCGCGCAGCAGGTCGCCGACGCCGGGATCGTCAAGGTCAGCGGCCGCGTGATCGGCGACGAGTCGGCATTCGACACGCGCCGCGGCGTGCCGTCCTCCGGCTTCCGGCTCACGTCGGAGGTCGGGCCGCTGTCGGCGCTCACGTTCAACCGCGGCCGCACCGGCCGCAGCGCCCCCTACTGGCAGGACCGCCCGGCGAACTTCGCCGCGACGGTGTTCGCCAAGCAGCTGCGCGCGCTCGGCGTCGGCGTCAAGCGCAGCGTTCGCCGCGGCCGCGCACCGCTCGCCGCCGCGCTCGTGACCGAGTGGCGCTCGCAGTCCGTCGCAGAGCTGCTGCGGCTGATGAACCAGCCGTCGGACAACTTCATGGCGGAGATGCTGGTCAAGGTGCTCGGCGCGCAGTTCGGCGGCGCCGGCACCACCTCGGCCGGCACGCGCGTGATGTCCGAGGACCTGGCCGAGCTGCAGATCGCGCCCCAGCTCGTCGACGGGTCGGGCCTCTCGCGCAGCGACCGGACGTCGGCGCGCGACGTCGTCACGCTGCTGGATGAGCTCGGCGGCGACGCGGCGTTCAGCGGCTCGCTCGCCGTCGCCGGCCGCAGCGGGACGATCTCGACCCGCATGCGCGGCACCGCCGCCCAGGACCGCTGCCGCGCGAAGACCGGCACGCTGCGCGACGTCTCCGCGCTCGCGGGCTACTGCATCGCCGCCGGCGGCCGTCAGGTCGCGTTCGCCTTCCTCATGAACTACGTCAGCCCGTGGAGCGCGCGGATCCTGCAGGACCGCATGGCGATCGCGCTGGCGAAGTACCGCCCCTAAAGAGGGACTGTCCCTCTTTACGGTTCGAGCAGCTCGAGCAGACCGGCCTCGTCGATCACCGGCACGCCGAGCCGTTCGGCCTTCTCGAGCTTCGAGCCGGCCGCCTCGCCGGCGACCACGTAATCGGTCTTCTTCGACACCGAGGACGTGACGCGGCCGCCGGCGGCGAGGATCCGCTCGGTCGCCTGCTCGCGCGTGAGGTCGGGCAGCGTGCCGGTCAGCACCAGCGTGCGGCCGGACAGCACGCCGTCGCCCGGCGGCGCGCCCTCGGCCTCCATCCGGACGAACTGGCGCAGGTCCGCGATCAGCGCACGCATCTGGGGGTCGGCGAGCTGCTCGTGGATCTGCTCGGCCAGGACCGGGCCGATGCCCGGCGTGCCGGCGATCTGCTCGGGCGTCGCGGCCAGCAGCGCATCGATCGTGCGGAAGTGCTGGGCGAGTTTGCGGCCCGTGATGTAGCCGACGCCCTCGATCCCGATCGCGAACAGCACGATGTCGAGTGGGCGCTCGCGCGATTCCTGAATCGCGCGGAGCAGGTTCTCCGCCGACACCTCGCCCATGCCGTCGAGGCCGAGCAGCTGCTCCTTGGTGAGCCGGTAGTAGTCCGCGGCCGTGGCGACCAGGCCGGCGTCCTGCAGCGTCCTCACGCGCTTCTCGCCGAGGCCGTCGATGTCCATCGCCCCCGCGTAGTGCTTGAGCAGCTGCCAGCGCCGCTCGGGGCAGGCCCGGTTCGGGCAGCGGGTGAAGACTCCGCGCTTCTCGGTCGGCGTATCGCACGACGGGCAGCGCTCCGGCGGCCGCTCGGGCGGCGAGCGGTGGGGGCGCTCGACCGCGTGCGGGGCGGGCGAGACGACCTGCGGGATCACGTCGCCGGCGCGGAGCACGATCACGTCGTCGCCGGAGCGGATGTCCTTGCGCGCCAGGTCCTCCTCGTTGTGCAGCGTCGCCATCTTGACCGTCACGCCGCCGACGTGGACCGGCTCGAGCACGGCGAACGGGTACAGGTCGCCGAACATGCCCACGTTCCACTGCACGCTGTGGAGGTGGGTCACCGCCGTCGTCGGCGGGAACTTCCAGGCCACGGCCCAGCGCGGGTCACGCCCCACCGCCCCGAGGCGGCGCTGCAGCTCGAGGTCGTCGACCTTCACGACGACGCCGTCGATCTCGAAGTCGAGCGCGCCGCGCCGCGCCTCCCAGCGCAGGCACTGGGCGACGACGTCGTCCTCGCTGGACAGGCGCTTGACGTCGCCGTTCACCCGAAAGCCGTGCGCGCGCAGCCACTCGAGCACCTCCCAGTGGCCGGCGAACCGCAGGCCTTCGCTCGCGCCGATCGCGTAGCACCACATCGAGAGCGGACGCTCGGCGGCCAGCGCCGGATCGAGCTGGCGGATCGTCCCGGCCGCCGAGTTGCGCGGGTTCATGAAGGTGGAGAGCCCCTCGCTCGCGCGGCGCTCGTTGAGCGCGGTGAAGTCCGAGAGCGCCATGTAGACCTCGCCGCGGACCTCGACCAGCGGCGGCGCGTCGTCGAATCGCAGCGGGATCGACGGGATCGTGCGCAGATTGTGCGTGACGTCCTCGCCGATCTCGCCGTTGCCGCGCGTGGCCCCACGCTCCAGCACGCCGTCGCGGTAGATCAGCGAGATCGCGAGCCCGTCGATCTTCGGCTCGGCGACGTAGGCGAAGTCGGGGTCCTCGATCCCCTCGCGCGCCAGGTGGGAGCGCATGCGCGCGACCCACGCGCGCAGCTCGTCGGCCGAGCGCACGTTCGCGAGCGAGAGCATCGGCTGCAGGTGGCTGACCTTCTCCAGCTTCGAGATCGGCGCACCGCCGACGCGCTGGGTCGGCGAGTCGGGCGTGACGAGCTCGGGATGCTCGGCCTCCAGCGTGCGCAGCTCGTCGAGCAGCGCGTCGTAGGCATCGTCGCCGATCTCCGGGTCGTCGAGGACGTAGTACCGGTGGCCGTGGTACTCGAGCTGCCCGCGCAGCTCGGCGACACGCTCCTCCGGGTTCATTCCAACTCGGTCGTCGCCGGCTCCAGCATCCGGGCGAGGTCGTAGGCCTGCAGCGTCTCGATCCCCGGCTTGTCGGTCAGGTCGAAGTGGATCGGCGTGACGGCCACACGGCCGTCGGCGACCGCCGCGAGGTCGGTGCCCTCCTGGCGCTCGTAGCCCGGCGAGTCGCCGTAGACGCGGTACTGGCGCCGGCGCGACTGCTCGTCCTGCAGCACCAGCTCGTCGCGGTAGATCCGCTTGCCGAGGCGCGCGACCTCGACGCCGGCGATCTCACCGGCGGGGAAGTTGAGGTTGAGCAGCGTGCCGGCCGGCAGCGGCACGTCCTCGATCTCCCCGACGACGCGGGCGGTGAACGCCGCCGCGGCGTCGAACTCGAAATGCGCGCCGAGGCGAAAGTCCATCTCGCGCGCCTGCGACTGCTGCGAGACGGCGATCGCCGGCAGCCCCAGCACGATCCCCTCGAGCGCGGCCGCGACGGTGCCGGAGTACGTGATGTCGTCGCCGAGGTTGGAGCCGTGGTTGATCCCCGAGACGATCAGCTCGGCCTCGAAGCCCTCGACGAGGCCGAGTGCGGCGAAGCGCACGCAGTCGACCGGGGTCCCGTCGGTCGCGAAGCCGACGGTCCCGTCGCCGAAGTCGACCTCCTCCACCCACAGCGGGCGGCGCGTGGTGATTCCGCGCCCGATCGCCGAGCGGTTGGAGTCCGGCGCGATCACGGCCAGCTCGATCCCGTCGATCCCGAGCAGCGCGCGCCGGAGCGACTGGAGGCCCTCGGCCTCGATGCCGTCGTCGTTGGTGAGCAGGACGCGCACGTCCCGCAGGCTAGTAGTTGCCGGAGATCAGGTTCCAGGCGCGCTTGAGCTTGTCGCCCAAGTCGTCCGGCGCCATGTCGTCCGCGTCCGTTTCGACGACGCCGGGGTTCGCGCTGGGCGTCGGCAGCTCGTGGGCCTCAGCGGCACTCAGCGTGAGGACCGCGCCGCCGGTGTACAGGCCTTCGATCTGCGTCGCGTCCGCGAAGCGGTGGCCGCCCGGACCGCGCCGGACGTCGATCACGATGCCGTCGAAGATGTCCTCCTCCTCGACGGCGAGCACGTGCTCGACGGCGCCGATCTGGTCGCCGTCGGCGCTGAACACGGGCGTTCCGTGCTCCAGCTCCAGATAGGACGTCGGCTCGCCGAGGTCGGTCACGCCGGCGAGGATACCGGCGGGTTGAAGCGCGAGCGTTCCTCGAGCACCCAGCGCAGCGGCAACGCCCGGGAGGCGGCGACGACATGCTCGACCCGGAAGTCCACGACCCGCTCCGCGCCGGGGATCCCAGACGCGCGCTCGGGCGACCAGTCGACGACCGCCCGGCCGGTGAGCTGGAGCGTGTCGCCGCTGTCCCAGTCGAGGAACAGCAGCCCGGCGCGCGGGTTCGCGGTGAGGTTCCCGAGCGTCAGGAACATCGAGTTGCCGGTGTAGTCGGGGAAGCTGAGGCGGTGGTCGTCGTGGACGGCCACGAAGCCCGGGGTGCCGCCGCGGTGCGAGGCCTCCGCCGAGCCGTCGCGTGCCGCCGTTGCGATCACGAACGTGTCGGCAGCGGCCAGCTGTCGCCGGTCGTCCGCGGTCAGCCGCTCGCGCTCCTCGACCGGGCCCGGCGCCGGCGCGGACGCGGTCAGGTCGACGTCACGGCGAGCTATGTATTTCGGGCAATTGGAGAACACGCGCTCGGTGCGTAGATGCAGACCACGCTCGCCGAGCTCGCCGATCCCGTTCACCCGCATCCGCCGACGCGTCTGCGGCTCGATGCCGAGCAGGCCCACGGGCGCGGGCCCGCCGGCGAGCGTGCGGGCGAGCGGGTCCGCGGCGCCGGGCCGCGCGGCCACGGCGACGGTGCGCTCGTCCGGCGTGCCGACGAAGCCCGGCGCCCCGCTCAGAACCGAGCACCACACGCGCCCGTCCGGGTCGCTGGAAGCGGCGAACAGCAGCCGCAGCCCGCCGAGGAACTCGCGCGCGACATCGGGCAATTCGGCGCTTATACCGCGCTCGATCCGCTCCGCGGTCGCCCTC
Organism: uncultured Solirubrobacteraceae bacterium; assembly: GCA_963835735.1. Taxonomy (GTDB): domain Bacteria; phylum Actinomycetota; class Thermoleophilia; order Solirubrobacterales; family Solirubrobacteraceae; genus DASQMT01. The sequence goes on along the minus strand of CAWIGP010000007.1, from coordinate 246,346 downwards.
CCGCCCGCGCGCCGCTGCACCGCGAGCTGGCCGTCGTGGTACATCTCAGAAGAACCCGCAGGTCGGCGCCGCCCCGGCCGGAGCTGGGCCGTGCGATTCCGCGCCGTCGCCCGCGTAGATCTCCAGGCGGATCCCATCGGGGTCGGTGAAGAAGATGCCGCCGGAACCCGCGCCCTCGCCGTGCGGCACGATGCCGCCGTGCTGCACGGTCCCGCCGAGCTCGCGCACGCGCGCCTCGGCCGCCTCCACCTCGGCCATCGACTCGACCTCGAACGCGAGATGGTGCAGCCCGGCACGGTCGCTCGCGAAACCGCCGTCGCTCTGCTCCCACAGAGTCAGGACGAGCCCGTCGCCGTCGGCGAGGAACGCGAAGCGCTTGGTGGGATCCTCGCTCTCGCGCACGACGTCCCAGCCGAACACGCCCGTGTAGAACGGCAGCGCGCGGGCGATGTCGGGGACGTTCAGGCCGACGTGACCGGTCTTCATCTCGATCTAACCACCTTGGAGAGGAGGGAGGGTTAGAGCAACGGTATCTAACCTGTCAAATCCGAGTCGACGGTTACACTGGCCGCACGATGGACGACCCTCGCCCGCTCACCTCGGAGCCGCTCGCGCTCGATCTCGTCAACACCGAATGGATGGAGAGCGGCACTCGGCGCGACCTGTTCGCCGAGCCGGGTGGCGTCGAGACGTGGCTCCGCGCCGCCGGGCACGCGGGCGCGGCGACGGACGCCGCGGCGCTGCGGGAGGCGCGCGCTGCGATCCGCGCGGCCGTCGCGCGGCGCGACGACGCGGCGCCGCTCAACGCTGTCCTCGCCCACGGCCGGCTGACCGAGCGCCTCGGCCCGGACGGGCCGGAGCGCGCGCTCGAGGTCGACGCCGAGCGCTGGCGGGTGCCGTGGCTGGCCGCCCAGAACCTCCTGGAGCTGCTGCGGCTGGGCCCGGCCCGGATCCGCCACTGCGCCGGCCGCGGTTGCATCCTGCACTTCTACGACTCCTCCCGCGGCGGCCGCCGGCAGTGGTGCTCGATGGCCGCCTGCGGCAACCGCGCCAAGGCGCGCCGCCACTACGAGCGCATGAGCGACGCGCGGTAGCCCCGCCGGCCCTCGACCGGATCGAAGTGCGGGCGCGGCGCCCGGCGGGCACCGAGGGCGAGCGCGAATCGAAGCGCGCTCGTTGGCGCCGGCGCTCGCGTACGGCGGGCATCGAGGGCGAGCGCGATCGAGCGCGCTCGCAAGACGTCGAGCGCGCGGGCGTTCGGCGGGCATCGAGGGCGAGCGCGAATCGAAGCGCGCTCGGTGGCGCCGGCGCTCGCGTACGGCGGGCATCGAGGGGGGCGCGCGATCGGCGCGGCCGCAAACGTCGAGCGCGCGGGCGATCGGCCCTGTCGCTCGACATCATGCGGCCCACGCTCGAGGCCCAAAACGTCGAGACCGGCGCCGCTCGCGGCGGTCGCTCGACGTTTTGGGCGTATGACGGCCAGAACGTCGACCGGCGACCCCGGCGCCCGCCAATCTCGACGTTTTGGTCGCTGTCGCGCACCGAGCCGCGGCCGATCCTGCTCCCCTCGATGCCCGCCGTCCGACAGCATCGCGCACCGCCACGAGCGCTCGCGCCGCAACCGCCCGCGATGAGTTTTACGCGGCGGCGCAGTCATTGCCCGGGACGACCCCGAGCACGCCGCAGGAGACCCCGACGATGATCGCCCAGACGAGCACCGCCCGCCACGCCGAACCGGCCCCGACCGGCCCGGCGCTGGTCATACGCGCCACGACCCTCGCCGACGTGCGCGGCGCGGTCCTGACGGCCCGCGACCGCGGGCTGCCGCTCGCGGTCCGCGCCACCGGCCACGGCACCCACGTGCCGCTCGACGGTGCCGTGCTGCTCGACACATCCCGGATGGCGACCGTCCTGGTCGACGGCGACCGCGCTATGGCGCGCGTCGGCGCTGGTGCCGTATGGGGCTCGGTCGTCGCCGCCGCCGCGCCGTTCGGGCTCGCTCCCCTGTCGGGATCGCACGCGGACGTCGGCGTGACCGGCTACACACTCGGCGGCGGGCTGAGCTGGCTGTCGCGCCGCTATGGGCTCGCCGCGGACAGCCTGCTGCGCGCGGAGGTGGTCACCGCCGCCGGGAGCCGCCTCGTCGCCAGCCACGACGAGAATGCTGATCTGTTCTGGGCGCTGCGCGGCGGCGGAGGGAGCTTCGGCGTCGTCACGTCACTGGAGTTCCGGCTGCACCATGTCGCGAACGTCTACGCCGGCACCGCCTATTTCGAGATCGAGCGCGCCGCCGAGACGCTCGCGCGGTACCGCGACTGGATCGCCGGCGCGCCGGACGCGCTCAGCACCGCGGTGCTGCTGACCCGCATGGAGGACGGCCGGCGCGTGCTCGCGATCCGCGCCATGTACGACGGCGAGCCCGCCGCCGCGCGCCGCCTGCTGCGCCCGCTGTTCGCTGCCGCGGGCCGGCCGCTCGCCGACGGCATGCGGGCGGTCCCGTACGGCGAGGCGGCGATGGGCGGCACGCCGCCGCGCCACGTGGAGCTGCTCGACGAGCTTCCCGATGCGGCGATCGCTGCCGTGCTGGCCGCCGCAGAGACCGCGCCAACCGTGGAGGTGCGCCACTGGGCGGGCGCGCTGGCGCGCCCCGAGCCGGGCGCCGGCCCTGTCGGCGCGCGTGGCGCGACGCTGTCGGTGATCGCCGACGCCGCCGTGCCGGCGCTGCGCGCGCACGGCACCGGCGGGTCGTTCCTGAACTTCCTGGCCGACACGTCTCGCACGCATACCGCGTTCACGCCCGCGGACATGCGCCGCCTGCGCGCGGTCAAGCGCGCGTACGATCCGACGAACCTGCTCCGCGCCGGTCACGCGATTCAGTAGCGCACGGACGCGAGGTACAGCCCGTGCGGCGGCGCCGTGGCGCCGGCATCGGCGCGCGGGCGGCCGGTGAGCAGCCGCTCGAAGCTGCGTACGCTGCGGCGGCCGCCGGCGACCTCGAGCATCGTCCCGACCAGCACGCGATTCATGTTTCGCATGAACGCGTCGGCCTCGATCTCGAACAGCAGCAGATCGCCCTCGCGCCGCCAGCGGGCTGCGACCACTTCGCGGCGGAAGCGCCGGTGGTAGGTCTCGGTCGGCGTGAACGCCGTGAAGTCGTGTGCTCCCGGCAGCGCGGCGGCGCACGCCTCGAGCGCGGGAAGGTCGACCGGATGCGGCCACCACAGGGCGCGCGTCCGCTCGAACGGCGACGGCGCCGGCCGGGCCAGCACGCGGTACAGGTACGTGCGCGTGAGCGCGTCATGGCGCGCGGAGAACCCATCGGGCAGCGCCTCGGCCGTCAGCACCGCGATCTCGTCGGGCAGCAGCGCGTTGACCGACCGCAGCGGCGGCGGCGGGCCCGGGTAGGAGACCACCTGCCCGAGCGCGTGCACGCCGGCGTCGGTGCGGCCGGCGACCGTCAGGTCGACCGGCTGCCGCAGGACGGTGGCGAGCGCCCGCTCGAGCTCCGACGCGACGGTCCGTCGCCCGGGCTGCACCGCCCAGCCCGCGAACGGGGTGCCGTCGTATTCGAGGACGAGCCTGGTAATCAAGGCGCTCACCCGAGCTTGCGAGGGTGAGTAAGCCGCACTGAGGTGATCCTGAGAGCTAGACCAGCTCCAGGTACACCAATTCCGTTGCGTCACCCGGACGCGGACCGAGCTTCAGGATGCGCGTGTAGCCGCCGGGCCGCTCCGAATAACGCGGCGCGATCTCCTCGAACAGCTTGTAGATGACGCCCTTGTCGGGATGCTGCAGCGTCGACATCGCCTGCCGGCGCGCGTGCAGGTCGCCCCGCTTGGCGAGCGTGATCAGCTTCTCGAGCTCCGGCTTGACCGCCTTGGCCTTCGCCTGCGTCGTCTTGATCCGCTCGTGGTCGATCACCTCGACGCACAGGTTCGCCAGCATCGCCTTGCGGTGCGCGGCGTCGCGCGAGAGCTTGTGACGGGTCTTCTGGTGGCGCATGGCGGTGGAAGAGACTAGTCGGTCCGCAGGGTGAGGCCGCGCTGGGAGAGCGTCTCGACGACCTCGTCGATCGACTTCTTGCCGAAGTTCGGGATCGCCGCCAGCTCGCCCTCGGACTTGCCGATCAGGTCGCCGACCGTCTGGATGCCCGCGCGCTTGAGGCAGTTGTACGAGCGCACGCCGAGCTCGAGCTCCTCGATCAGGATGTCGTCCATCGGCCCGCCGCCGGGACGGCCGCCGACGCCCGCCAGGGCCGCCTGGCCGCCGGCACCGCCGCCGTTGTCGAGCGCGCCCATGCCGCCGGGGCCCGCGCGCAGCTCCTCGATCCGGTCCTCGTCGGTGAAGATCGCCAGCGACGAGATCAGGATCTCGGCGGCCTCGCGCAGCGCGGCCTGCGGGTCGATCGAGCCGTCGGTCTCGATGTCGAGCGTGAGCTTGTCGAAGTCGGTGCGCTGGCCGACGCGGGCCTGCTCGACCGAGTACGCGACGCGCTTGACCGGCGAGAAGATCGAGTCGATCGGGATCACGCCGATCGGCTGGTCCGGGGACTTGTTGTCCTCGGCCGGCCGGTAGCCGCGGCCGCGGCCGATCGTCAGGTACAGCTCGAGCTTGGTCTTCTTCTCGAGCGTCGCGATGTGCGCGTCCGGGTTGAGGATCTCGACGCCGGAAGGCAGGTCGATGTCGCGCGCGGTGATCTCGCCCGGGCCGGTGACGACCAGCGGGGCCTCGACCTCGGTGGCGTCGGAGTGCATGCGGCACACGATGCCCTTGAGGTTCAGGACGATGTCGGTGACGTCCTCCGACACGCCCCTGATCGTCGAGAACTCGTGCGCGACGCCCTCGATCCGCACGGAGGTCACCGCAGCGCCGGCGAGCGACGCCAGCAGCACGCGGCGCAGCGAGTTGCCGAACGTGTAGCCGAAGCCGCGATCCAGCGGCTCGACGGTGAAGGAGCCGCGATTCTCCTCGACCGACTCGGCGGTGATTCGGGGGATCTGGAAGTCGAGCATCAGGGTCCTAACGTCGTGTCTCTATCGTGGGGAAGCCGCCCGCGCGCCGAGTCGGGGGAGCCGGAGCGCGGGGTCCAAGGTCGTTACTTCGAGTAAAGCTCGACGATCAGCTGCTCCTGCACCGGCGCCGCGATCTCCGCGCGCTCGGGCTTGCGCAGCACCTTCGCCGTCAGCGCGTCGTGGTCCGCCTGCAGCCAGGCGGGCACCTGCGCGACCAGCTCGGTCGCGTCGCGGATGACCGTCTCCGCGCCCGTCTCCGCCTTGATGGCGATGACGTCGTTCTGACGCACCTGATAGCTCGGGATGTTCACGCGCCGGCCGTTGACGGTCCAGTGCCCGTGCAGGATCAGCTGGCGCGCCTGCCGCCGTGAGGCGGCGAAGCCGAGCCGCACGAGGACGTTGTCGAACCGGCACTCGAGCATCCGGAGCAGGTTCTCGCCCGTGATGCCCGGCTGGCGCGAGGCCTTGTCGTAGTAGTTGCGGAACTGCTTCTCGAGCACGCCGTAGTAGCGGCGGGCCTTCTGCTTCTCGCGCAGCTGGACCCGGTACTCGGACTGCTTCTGGCGCCCGCGGCCATGCTCGCCGGGCGGGTACGAGCGCCGTTCGACGCCGCACTTGTCGGTCAGGCAGCGCTCGCCCTTGAGGAACAGCTTCTGTCCCTCGCGGCGGCACTGCTTGCACTGAGGAGAGGTATCGCGTGCCATGAAATCCTGTTCAGACCCTGCGCCGCTTCCGGGGGCGGCATCCGTTGTGTGCCTGCGGGGTGACGTCCCGCACGCCCGTGACCTCGAGGCCGGCGGCCTGCAGCGACCGGATCGCCGTCTCGCGGCCCGAGCCCGGGCCCTTGACGAACACCTCGACCTTCTGCATGCCCTGCTCGATGCCCTTGCGCGCGGCCGCGTCGGCGGTGACCTGGGCGGCGAAGGGGGTCGACTTGCGCGAGCCCTTGAAACCGGCGCCGCCGGCGGACTCCCACGCGATCACGTTGCCCTCGCGGTCGGTCAGCGCGACGATCGTGTTGTTGAACGACGTCTTGATGTGCGCCTGGCCGATCGGGATGTTCTTCTTGACCTTGCGGCGGCCGCGCTGAGGTCGACGAGGGGCCGGACTCACTTCTTCGTCGCCTTCTTCTTGCCCGCGATCGACATGCGCTTGGGACCCTTGCGCGTGCGGGCGTTGGTCTTCGTGTTCTGGCCGCGCACGGGCAGGCCGCGCCGGTGGCGGATGCCGCGGTAGCAGCCGATCTCCATCAGGCGCTTGATGGCCTGGGAGCGCTCGCGGCGGAGGTCGCCCTCAACGGTGAAGTCGCGGTCGATGAGGTCGCGGAGCTTCGAGACCTCGTCCTCGGTCAAGTCACGGACGTACGTGTCCGGGCTGATGCCGAGTTCGTTCAGAAGCCTGTTCGACGTGGGCCGGCCGACCCCGTAGATGTACGTGAGGCCGATCTCGACGCGCTTGTTGAGGGGGATGTTGACCCCCGAAATTCGAGCCAAAGCGGTACCTACCCCTGGCGCTGCTTGTGTCGCGGGTTCTGGCAGATCACCAGCACGCGCCCGTGCCGGCGGATGATCTTGCACTTCTCACACATCGGCTTGACCGACGGTCGTACCTTCATGATCCCTTTCGGTGATTGAACTCAGCGGGCTGGCTCTGGCTGCCCGTACGGCCGCCGCTACCATCCCGTGACGCACGCCAGAACCTCGCGGCCCCGGAGGCGACCAGCGAGTATAGCGCGCATTTTTGCACGCCCCGCCCGCGCCCGAGCCGCTCGGTGGCGGTGCAAACGCCGGCCGCGATCGACTCCGTGTACACCGGCGGCCGCTCCGGTTCCGACCGCAGGGCGATAGGCGCCGGGGCCGCGCGGCGGGACGCTTTCGTCATCACTGTCCCGAGGAGGATTGAATGAGACGAATGCTGCTGCCGGCGGGCGCCGGCGTGGTGTTGGGTGTCCTGGCCCTGCCGGGCACCGCACTGGCCGACTCGCTGGACGCCGCCAACAACGGCGCTCTGAGCGAGTCGACCGTGTTGAACACGCTCTGGGTGGTCATCGCCGCCGTGCTGGTGTTGTTCATGCTCGCCGGACTGCTGTCGCTCGAGGCCGGCATGTCGCGGATGAAGAACGTCGGGACGCTCGTGCCGAAGGCGCTGATCGGGATGGCGGTCGCCGCCTTCGCCTACTACGCCGTCGGCTTCGCGTTCGCGTTCGGCAACGGCGAGATCATCGGGCACGACGGGTTCTTCCTGCGCGACTACGGCGACCCGCAGGAGGCGTTCGGGATCATGGGCCTCTCGGACGCGCTGATCGAGTCCAAGTGGCTGTTCCAGTTCGCGTTCTGCGCCGTCTGCCTGGCGATCGTGTGGGGATCGACGCTCGAGCGGATCAAGTTCCATGCGCACGCGATCTTCGCGCTGGTGTTCGCGGCCTTCATCTACCCGCTCGCGTCGCACTGGGTGTTCGGCGGCGGCTGGCTGCAGAGCAACGTCGGCATGCAGGACTTCGCAGGCTCGACCGCGGTGCATCTCGTCGGCGCCACGGGCGCCCTCGCGGGGCTGCTGATCCTCGGCGCGCGGCGCGGCAAGTACGGGTCCGACGGCAAGCCGCGGCCGATCCCGGGCCACAGCATGTACATCCTCGGCCTCGGCATGTTCATCCTGCTGATCGGCTGGTTCGGGTTCAACGCGGGCTCGACGCTGGGCGTGGCCGACGGCCGCTTCGCCGAGGTCGCGATGATCACGATGCTCGGCGCCGCCGGCGGCATCCTCGGCGCCTACCTGGCGACGGCCGTGTTCCAGCGCAACGTCGACATCGGCATGGTCTGCAACGGCCTGATCGCCGGCCTCGTGGCGATCACCGCCGGCTCGGGCTACGTCGAGAACTGGGCGGCGCCGATCATCGGCATCGTCGGCGGCCTGATCGTGGTGCCGAGCATCATGCTGATCGACCGCAAGCTCGACGACCCGGTCGGCGTGCTGTCGGCGCACGGCCTCGCGGGCATCTGGGGCACGCTCGCCTGCGGCCTGTTCACCGCGCCGCGGCTCGCGCAGTACAACGCGATCGGGGATCCCGACGGCGGGCTCGTGTACTCGGGCTCGTTCCAGCAGCTCGGCGACCAGGCGCTCGGCGTCGTCGTCGTGTTCGCGCTCGTCCTGGTCCTGTCGCTGATCACCTGGTACGCGATCGCCAAGACGATCGGCCTGCGGGTGAGCGAGGAGGCCGAGATCGCCGGCCTCGACATCTCCGAGCACGGCATGTACGGCTATCCGGAGCAGTTCATCCCGGACGCCGAGCTCTACGGCGCGGCGCTGCCGCCGTCGATCAAGCTCAACGGGCACGCGCCGACGCCGGCCGAGTCCGCTGAGGCTGCGCCGGCCTGACGCCGGCCGGCAGTCCTCCTCGGACGAAAGGTGGGCGCCGCTTGGACAGGGCGGCGCCCACCGTCCGAGGTCGCCCGCGTCATCATGCGCCGCCATGTTGCGGTGGCTCGCGGTGGCGACCCTCGTGGCGGCCGCGCCCGCGCCCGCCGCGGCGGCCGTCCCGCTCGAGCGTTACGCGCCGGTCGTCGTGCACGACAGCCGGGAGCAGTATCCGCTCACCTCGGTGAAGGCGTTCGCCGGCCGCGTGCCCGGGGTCGAGCGCGGTCCCGTGCGCCCGGTCGTGTACGGGCGGCGCGCCGGCCGCTGGCTGCAGTACTGGATGCTGTTCGCCTACAACGACCAGGACCGCGGCGTGCTGCGGACCGGGCGGCACGAGGGCGACTGGGAGCTGGTCCAGTACCGGCTGCGGCGCGGCCGGCTCGCGCAGGCCGTCTACAGCCAGCACTCGGGCGCCGAGTCGTGCGGACCCGCCAACGTGCGCCGCTCGCGCGGCCGGCCGGTCGTCTACCTCGCGCACGGCTCGCACGCCGCCTACTTCCGCCCCGGACTGCGCGACCGCGCCTGGCCGGACCCCAACGACGAGGCCGACGGCGCCGGCCTGCGCGTGCGCCCGCGGCTCGTGCGGGTGAGCGAGGACCGGCCGCCCTGGATGACCTACGACGGCCGCTGGGGCGCGACCCGCGCCGGCTGGGTGCCCGGCGAGATGGACTCCCCGCGCGGGCCCGCGTTCCAGGGCGTGCGCTGGACTGACCCGGGAGCGTGGGCCGCCTCGGCCCGGCCGTGCACGGGGCGCGACTGCAACGAGCGCGGAGAGTGCGACGGGCGCGAGACGGCGATCGCCGCGATCCTCGCGGCGCTCGGGCTGATCACGGCGGTCTGGTACGCGGTCCGGCGGACGCGGCGGGCCGCCTGATCGCGGCTCAGGCCGCGACGCGCGCCGCTTCGTGCCACGGCGTGAGGATCCGCGGCCCGGCCGCGGTGATCGCCACCGTGAACTCGAAGTGCGCGGCCAGCGAGCCGTCCTGCGAGTAGATCGCCCAGCCGTCGTCGCCCATCCGGACCATGTGGCGGCCGGCGGTGACCATCGGCTCGATCGCGAGCACCATCCCCTCCTCCAGCACGACGCCCTTGCCGGGCGGGCCGTAGTTCGGGATCTGCGGCTCCTCGTGCATCGAGCGGCCGATGCCGTGGCCCACGAGCGAGCGCACGACCGAGAAGCCGTTCTCCTCGACGTGCGTCTGCACCGCGTGCGAGACGTCGCCGAGCCGGTTGCCGATGACGCACTGGTCGACCGCGCGGAACAGCGACTCCTCGGTGACCTGCAGCAGCTTGGCCGCGACCGGCGAGACCTCGCCGACCGGGAACGTGCGCGCGCCGTCGGCCACCCAGCCGTCCTTGATGACGCCGATGTCGATCGACAGGATGTCGCCCCTGCGCAGCTTGAACTTGCCCGGGATCCCGTGCACGACCATGTGGTTGGGCGACGCGCAGATCGAGCCCGGGAAGCCGCGATAGCCCTTGAACGCCGGCGTCGTGCCCTGCGAGCGCATGAACTTCTCGGCCGCGGCGTCGAGCTCGCCCGTCGTAACCCCGGCGCGGATCTTCCCCGCGAGCAGGTTCATCGTCCGGACGTGGACCTCGCCGGCCCTCGCCATGGCGTCGATCTCCGCGGGAGTCTTCCGGACGATCACAGGCGTTCTTCGAGGCGAAGCGTGGCGAGCGTGGCGCGGATGTGGTCGTGGACCTCGTTCGCGTCGCGCGTGCCGTCGAAGCGCCGCAGCAAGCCGCGCTCGTCGTAGTAGCCGATCAACGGCTTGGTCTTCTCGTGGTACGTCGCCAGCCGCTTGCGGATCGTCTCGGGCTTGTCGTCGTCGCGCTGGAACAGAGGCCGGTTGCACTGCTCGCAGAACCCCGCGTTCTTCGGCGGGTCGAAGTCGACGTGGTAGAGGTGGCCGTTGGGGCACTGCCGGCGTCCCGACAGGCGCTTGATCACCGTGTCGTCGTCGGCTTCGATCAGCAGCGCCGCGGTCAGCCGCCGCCCGTTCTCCTCGAGCGCCTCGCCGAGCGCATCCGCCTGGGCGATCGAGCGCGGGTATCCGTCGAGCAGAAAGCCGTCGCGGCCCCTCTCTTCGACCTCCTCGAGGATCATCCGGATCACCAGCTCGTCGGGGACGAGGTCGCCGTTGTCCATGTACGACGCGGCCTCGCGCCCGAGTTCGGTCTGCTCCTCCTTGTTCTTGCGCAGGAGCTCGCCGGTGCCGATGTAGGGCAGCCCGAAGTCGTCCTTGAGGCGATCGGCCTGGGTGCCTTTGCCCGCCCCGGGTGGCCCGAGCAGGATGAGGTTCAGCTCGCTCAAGGCGAGAAGCCTACTTCAGGAAGCCCTCGTAGTTGCGCATCATCAGCTGCGCCTCGAGCTGCTTCATCGTGTCCAGCGCGACGCCGACGACGATCAGGATCGAGGTGCCGCCGAAGAAGAAATTCGCCGATGTCTGGTTGATCAGGATCGTCGGCAGCGCGGCGACCGCGGCCAGGTACAACGCTCCTGGGAACGTCAGGCGCGCAAGGATGCGGTCGAGGAACTCGGCCGTGGGCCTACCTGGTCGTACACCGGGTATGAAGCCGCCGTACTTCTTGAGGTTGTCGGCCTGGTCGACCGGATTGAACGTCACGGCCGTGTAGAAGTACGTGAACAGGATGATGAACACGGTCTCGCCGACGATGTAGGCCCAGCCGTTCGGCGAGAAGAAGGTCGCGAGCCCCTCCGCGCCCGGGATCAGCTGCCCGACAGTGGGCGGGAACGCCATGATCGACGCGGCGAAGATGACCGGGATCACGCCGGCCATGTTCACGCGCAGCGGCAGGTAGGTCTGGCCGCCGGAGCTCATCCGCCGCCCGATCACGCGCTTGGCGTACTGGACGGGGATCCGGCGCTGGCCCTCCTGGACGAACACGATCGCTGCGATGACGCCGAGCGCGAGGAACGGCATGATCACCTTGAAGACCTGGTCCGGGTTGGTCCACCAGGCGCTGATGCCGTTCGGCAGGCCTGACACGATCGAGGCGAAGATCATCAGCGAGATGCCGTTGCCGATGCCGCGCTGGGTGATCAGCTCGCCCATCCACATCAGCAGCACGCAGCCGGCGGTCAGGCAGAGCACGACGAGGATGACCGAGCCGGCGTTGAAGTCGTTGAACACCGGGGCGCCGGAGCTCTGGCCCTGGGAGCGGAACAGGAAGACGTAGCCGACGGCCTGCGCGGCGGCGAGCCCGACGGTCAGGTAGCGCGTGTACTGCGTGATCCGCGCCTGGCCGACCTCGCCCTCCTTCGACAGCTTCTCCAGCGACGGCGTTCACGACCGTCAGCAGCTGCAGGATGATCGAGGCCGTGATGTACGGCATGATCCCGAGCGCGAACAGCGCGATCCGCGACAGCCCGCCGCCGGTGAACAGGTTGAGGAAGCCGAGGATGTCCGAGCCGGCGTAGCTGTCCTCGAGCTGCTTCGAGCGCCTCGGTATCGACGCCCGGGACCGGGATGAAAGAGCCGAGCCGGTAGAGCGCGAGGATCGCCGCCGTGAACAGCAGCTTCTTGCGGATCTCCGCGACGCGGAAGGAACTCAGGATCGTCGCCAGCACGCCTGCGCCCTGCGAACTCGCGCTACTCGATGACCTGGCAGGTGCCGCCGGCGGCCTCGATCGCGGCGCGCGCGGACTTCGAGAACGCGTGCGCGTGGACCGTGAGCGGCTTCGTCAGCTCGCCGCGCCCGAGCACCTTGACCGGGACGTCCCGGCGGGTGGCGAGGCCGGCGGCCTTCAGGGCCGCGACGTCGACGGCCGCGCCGGACTCGAAGCGCGCCTCCAGGTCGGCCAGGTTGACCGGCTGGGTGTGCGTCCGGAACATCTCGAACGGCATCGACATCTTCTTGTTCGGCCCGCGCAGCTTGCGCATCCGCATGTGGATCGGGTTCTGGCCGCCCTCGAACCGCGCGCGGTCCTTCGCGCCCGAGCGGGAGCCGTAGCCCTTGTGCCCGCGGCCGGCGGTCTTGCCGTGGCCGGAGCCGTGGCCGCGCCCGACGCGCTTGCGGTCCTTGCGCGAGCCGGGCGCGGGCGCCAGGTTGTGCAGGCCGACGTTGTCTCAGTGACTTCTCCTCGACGACGATCAGGTGACGCACGGAGTGCAGCATCCCGCGCAGCTGCGGCGTGTCGGGTCGCTCGACCGTGTGGCCGATCTTGCGCAGCCCGAGCGAGCGCAGCGTGTCGCGCTGCTTCGCGTTCGAGCCGTTCGTCGAACGCACCTGCTTGATCACGTAGGTGCTCATGCCTCGACGGGCTCCTCCGGCGCGTCGGCCGGCTCGGCCTCGAGCGTCTCGGCCGCCGCGCCGTTCTCCTTCGACAGCCCCAGCACGGCGTCGACGGAGAGGCCGCGCAGCGCGGCGATCTCCTCCGGCTTGCGCAGCTCCTGCAGGCCGGCGATCGTCGCCTTGACCAGGTTGATCGGGTTCTGCGACCCGAGCGACTTGGACAGGATGTCGTGGATCCCGGCGAGCTCGAGCACCGCGCGCACGCCGCCGCCGGCGATCACGCCGGTACCGGGGGACGCGGGCTTGAGGAACACGCGGCCGGACCCGAAGATGCCGGTCGTCTGGTGCGTGATCGTGGCGCCGTGGCGCGGGACGCGGAACAGCCGCTTCTTGGCGTTCTCGACGCCCTTCTGGATCGCGAGCGGGACCTCGTTGGCCTTGCCGTAGCCGTAGCCGACGGTGCCGTTCTCGTCGCCGACGACCACCAGGGCCGTGAACGAGAAGCGGCGGCCGCCCTTGACGACCTTCGCGACGCGGTTGATCTCGACGACGCGCTCCTGGAGGTCCAGGCCGGTGGAGGAGACGGAACGATCAGGTGCAGCCATGATTGCGGCCCCCCACCTTAGAAGGTCAGGCCGCCCTCGCGGGCGCCCTCGGCCAGGGCCTTGACACGGCCGTGATAGCGGTAACCGCCGCGGTCGAACACCGCGGTATCGATGCCGGCGGCCTTCGCGCGCTCGGCGATCAGCGCGCCGGCGCGGGTGGCCTGCTCCATCGGCTTGAGGCCCTTCAGATCGGCCTCCGTCCAGTTGACCGCGGCCAGCGTGCGGCCGGAGTCGTCGTCGATGAGCTGCGCGAAGATGCCGCGGTTGGAGCGGAACACGGCGATGCGCGGACGCTCGGCCGTGCCGCGCACCTTGGCGCGGACGCGGCGGCGCCGCTTGAGGCGACGCTGGGGTGACGTGACGGTGCTCATGCGCGCTTCCCGACCTTCCGGGCGACGTACTCGCCCTCATAGCGGATGCCCTTGCCCTTGTATGGCTCCGGCGGCCGCTGCTTGCGGATCACGGCGGCGATCTGGCCGACCTGCTGCTTGCTCGAGCCCTTCACGATCACGCGCGTGGGCTGCGGGACCTCGAACTCGATCCCCTCCGGCGCCTTGATCGGCACCGGGTGCGAGTAGCCCAGCGCCAGCTCCAGGTCGCGGCCCTTGAGCTGCGCGCGGTAGCCGACGCCCTGGATCTCGAGCGTCTTCGTGAAGCCGGTGGTGACGCCCTCGACCATGTTCGCGATCAGCGTGCGCGTGAGCCCGTGCAGTGCGCGGTGCTCGGCGCGGTCGGTCGGCCGAGTGACGAGCAGCCGGCCGTCTTCCTGCGTGACCTCGATCACGCGCGCCTTGCGCTCCTCGAGGTTGCCGCGGGGGCCGGCCACGCGCACGACCTCCGGCTCGATCGTGACCGTGACCGAGTCGGGGACCGGGATGGGCTTTCTGCCGATGCGGGACATGGCGGCTACCAGACCTCGGCGACGACCTCGCCGCCGACGCCCGCCTTGCGTGCGTCGTGACCGGTCATCACGCCGTGGGACGTGGACAGGATCGCGGTCCCCATGCCGCCGAGCACCTTGGGCACGTGCCCGGCGTCGACGTAGGTCCGCTGACCCGGACGCGAGACGCGCCGGATACCCGAGATCACCGACGTGCGGTTCTCGGTGTACTTCAGCCGGACGACGATCCGCTCTCCGGCCGCGCCGGGGCGGCCCTCGACGGTCTCGAAGGACTCGATGTAGCCCTGCTCGCGCAGGATCCGGGCGAGCTCCTTCTTGAGCTTCGACGAGGGGATCTCGACCGTCTCGTGGGCGGCCATGATCCCGTTGCGGATGCGCGTCAGGAAGTCGGCGACGGGGTCGGTCATGCTCATGATCGGCCTACCAGCTCGACTTGGTCATCCCGGGGATGTAGCCCTCGTGGGCCATCTCGCGCAGGCAGATCCGGCAGAGGCCGAACTTGCGGTAGACGGCCCGGGGGCGGCCGCACCTGCGGCAGCGCGTGTACGCCCGGGTCTTGTACTTGGCCGGGCGTGCGGCCCGGACGATCTTGGAGGTCTTTGCCACGTGAGTTCCTCTCTCGGTTCCTCAGGCCGCGACGGCCTGGTCGTTCAAGGACTCGAAGCCGGCCGGGCGTCCCTCGCGGGAGAACGGCATACCCAGCGCATCCAGCAGCGCGAAGGCCTCGGCGTCGGTCTGCGCGGTGGTCGTGATCGTCACGTCCATGCCGCGCACCTGGTCGATGTTGTCGTAGTCGATCTCGGGGAAGATGATCTGCTCGCGGACGCCCATCGAGTAATTGCCGCGCCCGTCGAACGAGCGCGGGTTGAGCCCGCGGAAGTCGCGGATCCGGGGGATCGCGATCGCGGTCAGGCGATCCAGGAACTCGTACGCGCGCTCGCCGCGCAACGTGACCGAGAGGCCGACCGGCATGCCCTCGCGCAGCTTGAACGCCGCGACCGACTTGCGGGCCCGGCGCACGTTCGGTGCCTGGCCGGCGATCGCGGCGAGTTGCTCCTTGGCGGCCTCGAGCATCTTGGCGTCCTGCTTGGCCTCGCCCACGCCCATGTTGACCGTGATCTTGACCAGCTGCGGCGCCTGCATCGGCGACGTGTAGCCGTACTTCTCGATCAGCAGCGCGCGGATCTTGTCGTTGTATGTGTCCTTCAGTCGTGCCATGTCAGTCGATCTCGGTGCCCGAGCGCTTGGTGACGCGCATACGCGCTCCCTGCTCGGTGCGGCGCGTCCCCACGCGCGTCGGCTTGCGGTCCTTGGGGTCCAGCAGCGCCACGTTGGAGACGTGCACGGGACCCTCGCGCTCGATCACGCCGACCGGCGCGTTGGGACGCGCGGGGTTCGGGCGCTGGTGGCGCTTGACGATGTTGATGCCCTCGACGAAGACGCGGTCCTTGGACCGGTCGACCCGCAGGATCTTGCCGGTCTTGCCCTTGTCCTTGCCGGAGATCACGACGACCTCGTCGTCTCTGCGCAGTTTCATGCTCACTAGAGCACCTCCGGGGCGAGCGAGACGATCTTCATGAAGCCGCCGTCGCGCAGCTCGCGGGCCACGGGCCCGAAGATGCGCGTGCCGCGCGGGTTGTTCTGGGCGTCGATGATCACCGCGGCGTTCTCGTCGAACGCGATGTAGGTCCCGTCGTCGCGCCCGAACTCCTTCTTCGTGCGCACGACGACGGCCTTGACGACCTCGCCCTTCTTGACCGACCCCTGCGGGGTGGCCTGCTTGACCGTCGCGGTGATGATGTCCCCCACGCCCGCGTAGCGGCGGCGCGAGCCGCCCATCACGCGGATGCAGAGGATCTCGCGCGCGCCGGTGTTGTCGGCCACCTTCAGGCGCGTCTCGTTCTGGATCACTTGGCACGCTCCAGCACTTCCGTGAGGCGCCAGCGCTTGCTCCGGCTCATCGGGCGGCACTCGACCACGCGGACGGTGTCGCCCTCGTTGGCGTTGTTCGCCTCGTCGTGCGCGTACAGCTTCAGTGTGGAGCGCATGATCTTGTGGTACCGGCGGTGGCGCCGGACGACGTCGATCGACACCGTGATGGTCTTGTCGCCCTTGGCCGAGACGACGACGCCCTGGCGCACCTTGGGACGGCCCGGGCCGTGCTCGGGCGCGTGGGCAGGCTCTGCGGCAGGCTCGTCCGTGCTCGCGCGCGGCGCGGCGCTCCTTCAGCTTCGCGCGGTAAGCGCGGCGCTGCTTGGCGGTCGCCGCCCGGCGCGCGCGGCGCTCCTCGTCGCGCTGCTCGGGCGTGACCTGGCCGCGAGCGGCGGGACGGCGCGCAGCGCGGCGCGCCTGCAGGCGGTCGCGGCGCGTCTCGACCGCCGGCGCGGCCACGTCGGGCGACTCGGCAGCCTCGGCCTCGGTCGCCTCGGCCTCGGCGGCCGGCGTCTCGTCCGCGGCGGCCGGCTCCGCGGCTTCCGCGGTCTCGACCTCCTCGATGTTCTCAGTCTTCTCGTCAGCCATCGTCACTGCCTCCGGCGCTCGGCGCCTCGTCGCGCTCAGCGCTCACGTTCGGGTCGAGGCCCCGCTGCCGCGCGACGGTGAGCGCGCGCGCGAGGTCTCGCTTTGCGGTCTTCAGGCCGGCCGTGTTCTCCAGCTCGCCGGTGGCGTGCTGCATGCGCAGGCCGAACAGGTCGCGCCGCGCGGTGGCAACGTGCTCGCGCAGCGTCTTCTCGTCGAGATCGTGCAGGTCCTGGGTCCTCATCAGGCGTGTTCCAGGTCCTCGCGCATGACGAACTTGGTCTTGACGGGGAGCTTGTGGCCGGCCAGGCGCATCGCCTCGCGGGCGAGCGGCTCCGGCACGCCGGCGAGCTCGAACATCACGCGGCCCGGCTTGACGACGGCGACCCAGCCCTCCGGAGAGCCCTTGCCGGAGCCCATGCGGGTCTCGGCCGGCTTCTTCGTAAACGGCTTGTCCGGGTAGACGTTGATCCACACCTTGCCGCCGCGCTTGATCTTGCGGGTCATCGCGATACGAGCAGCCTCGATCTGGCGGTTCGTGAGCCAACCGGCCTCGAGCGCCTTCAGGCCGTACTCGCCGAACGCGACCTGCTGCTGGCCGCGCGACAGCCCGGGCTTGCGCCCGCGGTGCTGCCGGCGGAACTTGACGCGCTTGGGAGAGAGCATTACCGGCTGATCCCTCCGCTCAGGTCGGGACGGCCGCCGCCGCGGCCACCCTGGCCGCCGCGCCCGCCGCCGCCACGGCCTCCGCCGCCGCGGCCACCCTGGCCGCCGCGCCCGCCGCCGCCACGGCCTCCGCCGCCGCCGCCGTCGCGCCGGCCGCGCCGGCCGTCGCGGCCGTCACGCCCGCCGCGGCGATCGTCGCGATCGTCGCGGCCGCCGGGGCCGGGCTCGTCCAGCGAGGTGAGGTCGGTGCCGGTGTAGCCGGCGGGCATGATCTCGCCCTTGTTGATCCAGCACTTGACGCCGATGCGGCCGAACGTCGTGCGTGCCTCGTAGAAGCCGTAGTCGATGTCCGCGCGCAGCGTGTGCAGCGGCACGCGGCCGTCGTTGTACATCTCGGTGCGCGCCATCTCGGCGCCGCCGAGGCGGCCCGACACCTGGATCTTGCAGCCCTTGGCGCCCGAGCGCATCGCGCTCGTGAGCGCGCGCTTCATCGCGCGCCGGAACGCCACGCGGTTCACGAGCTGCTCGGCGATCGACTGGGCGACCAGCTTCGCGTCGAGCTCGGGGCGCTTGATCTCGAGGATGTTGACCTTGATCGCCTTGCCGGTCAGGCGGTGCAGATCGCGCCGCAGCGCGTCGACCTCCGAGCCGGACTTGCCGATCACGATGCCGGGCCGCGCGGTGTGGATGTTCACCTCGACCTCGGCCGCGTCCTTGCGGATCGTGATATCCGAGAGGCCGGCGTGCGCCAGCTTGCCGGTGATGTGGTCGCGGATGCGCACGTCCTCGATCAGGAAGTCGGAGAAGTGGCGCTCGTTGAACCAGTTCGACTTCCAGTCGTGGATGTACCCCACGCGCATGGCTTCGGGATGTACCTTCTGCCCCATGCTCTAGAGCTCCTTCGGGGTGAGCGTGATCGTCAGGTGGGAGGTGCGCTTGCGGATCCGGGTCGCGCGTCCCATTGCACGGGGCCGGAAGCGCTTGAGCGTCGGCCCCTCGTCGGCGTAGACCGCGGTGATCCGCAGATCCTCGCCGACCAGTTCGTGGTTGTGCTCCGCGTTCGCGACCGCGGACTCGAGCAGCTTGGCCCAGTCCTTGGCGGCCGCGCGCGGCGTGAACGCGAGGATCGCGCGCGCTTCGGCGACGTCCTTGCCGCGGATGTGGTCGCAGACCAGGCGCGCCTTGCGTGCGGACGTGCGCACGTACTTGGCCTGGGCGCGGACCTCGACGCCGGCGGGCACCTCGCGGCGCTGGTCGCGCCGGCGGGTGGGCGCGGGCTCGGCGGGCGCCTCGGCCTCCTCGGTCTCGGCCTCGGCCTCGGCCTCTTCAGCCTCGGCCTCTTCGGCAACGGCGTCCTCAGCCTCGGCCTCTTCGGCCACCGGCTCCTGAGCCTCGGCCTCTTCGGCCACCGGCTCCTCGGCCTCGGCCACCGGCTCCTCGGCCTCGGCCACGGGCTCCTCGGCGGCCGGCTCGGCCACCGCTGCACCGGCCTCGGCCTCGGCCGTGGGCTCGTCCGCCGCAGCCTCCGCCACCGGCTCTGCGGCTTTCGGCGCGGCCTTCTTGCGCGACCGCTTCGGCTTGGGCTTGGCCTGCTCGACCGCCTCGTCGGCGGCCTGCTCGGCCTGGTCGGCGGCGACCTCGGCCTCGCGGGCCTTGCGGGCGCGCTTCGGCTTGGGCTTTTCGGCAGCCGCCTCCGCGGCCGCCTCGGCCTGCTCGGCGGCCTCGACCGCCTCGGCCGCAGCCGGCGAGTCGTCGCCGGCGGCCTCGACGGCCTCCTCGGCCGCGGCAGCCGCGCGCGCCGCTTCCTCGTCGGCGCGCTCGAGCTGCTCGTCGTTCTTCTTCTCGTCGGTCATCGGACCCTGCCGGACTTCTCGTGGCCGCGGTAGGTGCGCGTCGGCGCGAACTCACCGAGCTTGTGGCCGACCATCGACTCGGACACGAACACCGGGACGTGCCTGCGCCCATCGTGGACGGCGATCGTGTGCCCGACCATGTCGGGGAAGATCGTGGAGGTCCGCGACCAGGTCCTGATCATGGTCTTGGACCCGGAGGTGTTCATCTGCTCGATGCGCTGCATGAGCCGATCCTCGGCCCACGGCCCCTTCTTGGATGAACGTGACATCAGCGGCTGCCCTTCTTGCCACGGCGGCGGCCGCGGACGATGTAGCGGTCGGACTGCTTGCCCTTCTCGCGGGTGCGGTAGCCGATCGTCGGCACGCCCCAGGGCGTCTGCGGGTGGTTGCCCAGCGGCCCGGCGCCCTCGCCCCCGCCGTGCGGGTGGTCGACCGGGTTCATGGCGGTGCCGCGCGTCTGCGGGCGCACGCCCATGTGGCGCTTGCGGCCGGCCTTGCCCACGGTGATGTTCTGGTGGTCGGCGTTGCCGATCGTTCCCACGGTCGCGCGGCACTCGGTCCGGACCATTCGCATCTCGCCGGACGGCAGGCGCAGGGTCGCGTAATCGCCCTCCTTCGCCATCAGCTGTACGCCCGCGCCGGCAGAGCGGGCCAGCTGGCCGCCGCGACCCGGCTGCAGCTCGACGTTGTGGACCACGGTGCCGACCGGGATACTGGCGAGCGGCAGTGCGTTGCCGACTGTGATGTCGGCGTTCGGGCCGGACTCGACGACCATGCCGACCCGCAGGCGGTGCGGCGCCAGGATGTAGCTCTTCGCACCGTCGACGTAGTGCAGCAGCGCGATGTACGCAGACCGGTTCGGGTCGTACTCGATCGCGGCCACGCGGGCGGGGACCCCGTCCTTGCGGCGCTTGAAGTCGATCTTGCGGTACAGCCGCTTGGCGCCGCCGCCGCGGTGCCGGGCGGTCTTGCGTCCGTTCACATTGCGCCCGCCGCTCTTCTTGAGGCCCTCGACGAGCGACTTCTCCGGCTCGGACTTCGTGATCTCCGCGAAGTCCGGGTACGTGACGAAGCGCCGTCCAGGCGAGGTGGGCTTGGGCTTGCGGATCGGCATTACAGCTCGGCCTCCAGGCCCTGGAAGATCGGGATCGAGTCGCCCTCGCGCACCTGCACGATGGCCTTCTTCCACTCCCGGGTACGGCCCGAGGTGAACCCGCGCCGCTTCGGCTTGGAGGGCACGGCGGACGTGCGGACCTCGAGCACGGTGACGTCGAACAGCGCCTCGACGGCCTGCTTGATCTGCGTCTTGTGCGCGTCCTTGTGCACGCGGAACGTGTACTTGTCGGCCGTCGCGAGCACGTACGACTTCTCGGAGACGACGGGCCGGATGATCACCTGGCTCGGTTCCATCACGCCACCTCCTGCGCCTTCGCACGCTGCTTGGAGGCCCGCGCGGTCAGCGCGTCGATCGCCGCCTGCGAGGCGACGAGCGTGGCCGGCCTCACGATGTCGGCGACGGCTGCGTTCTCCGCGTCGAGCACCTGCACGTTCGCGAGGTTGCGGAACGACTTCGCGGCGAGCGCCTCGTCGGCCGTCAGCACCACGAGCGTGGCGCCGCCGCTCGCGTCGGCCAGCAGGCCGGCGGCCTGCTTGGTCGACGGCGCGTCGAACGCACCGGCGTCGACGCCGAACAGCGAGCCGCGCTCGGCGTGCAGCGAGAGCACGCAGCGCAGCGCGGCGCGACGCGCCTTGCGGTTGACCTTGACGACGTAGTGACGAGGGGTCGGCCCGAAGACCGTGCCGCCGCCGCTCCACAGCGGCGAGCGCGACGAGCCGGCGCGGGCGCGGCCGGTGCCCTTCTGGCGCCACGGCTTCGCGCCGCCGCCGCGGACCATGCCGCGCGTCTTGGTCGCGTGCGTGCCCCGCCGCCGCGCGGCCAGCTCTGCCACGACGGTCTCGTGTACGAGCGGACCGTTGAACGGCGCGCCGAACACGTCGGCGTCGAGCTTCAGCTTGCCCGTCCCCCCGAGGATCGTGGCATCAGCCATCGGTGCGCACCTCCACGGTGGCTCCCTTGGGCCCGGGGACCGAGCCACGCAGGAGCATCAGGTTCTGGCCGGGGATCAGCTCGACGACCTCCAGGCCGCGCTGGGTCACGCGCTTCGCGCCCATGTGGCCCGGCCCGCGGATGCCCTTGAACACGCGCGAGGGCGTCGCCGACGCGCCGATCGAACCCGGCGCGCGCACGTTGTGCGAGCCGTGCGACTTCGGACCGGCGCTGAAGTTGTGTCGCTTGATCGTGCCCTGGAAGCCCTTGCCCTTCGAGACGCCGGAGACCTTGACGGTCTGGCCGACCTCGAACGCCTCGACGGTGACGGTGTCGCCGAGGGTCAACTCGCCGGCCTCGTCGCGGAACTCGGCGAGCGTGCGCACGGGCGGCGCGTCGACCTTCTTGAGGTGGCCGAGCTCGGGCTTGGAAAGCGCCTTCTCGCGCACGGCGCCGAAGCCGAGCTGGACGGCCTCGTAGCCGTCGACGTCGCTCGTGCGGATCGCGGTCACCGGACACGGGCCCGCCTCGAGCACGGTCACGCGCTCGACGCGGCCGTCCTCGAGGAACCGCTGGGTCATTCCGATCTTCTTGGCGAGGATGGCGGGCATGGTCGTCTAGCCGAAGGCGAGCCGGATCTCGATGTCCACGCCGGCGGGCAGGTGGTCGAGCCGCTGGAGCGAGTCGACCGTCTTCGGCGTCGGCTGGTGGATGTCGATCAGGCGCTTGTGGGTGCGGATCTCGAAGTGCTCCTGCGAGTCCTTGTCCTTGAACGGCGACTTGATCACCGCGTAGACGTTCTTCTCGGTCGGCAGGGGCACAGGGCCGGACACGGTCGCGCCCGTCCGCGTCGCGGTCTCCACGATCTCCTTGGCCGCCGTTTCGATGGCCGAGGAGTCGTAGGCCTTCAAGCGGATGCGAATCTTGTTCTGCTGGGCGGTTGCCACGTTGTGTCCGGTCTGTTCTCTCTCGTGTCTCTTGCGCGTAGAAGGCGGGCCCCGGGGCCCGGGGCCCGCCTCCAATAGGTCGTATCTGACTTCGGTCGGCCGCCGGCTGTGCGCCGGCGCCGGTTATTACTTGATGACCTCGGTGACCACGCCCGAGCCGACGGTGCGGCCGCCCTCGCGAATCGCGAAGCGCAGGCCGGCATCCATGGCGATGGGCTGGATCAGCTCGATATCCATCTGGACGTTGTCACCCGGCATCACCATCTCGGTGCCCTCGGGCAGCTTGGCGACGCCGGTCACGTCCGTCGTGCGGAAGTAGAACTGCGGGCGGTAGCCGTTGAAGAACGGCGTGTGACGGCCGCCCTCCTCCTTCTTGAGGACGTACACCTCCGCCTTGAACTCGGTGTGCGGCGTGATCGAGCCCGGCTTGCAGAGCACCTGCCCGCGCTCGATCTCCTCACGCTTGATGCCGCGCAGCAGGCAGCCGACGTTGTCGCCGGCGCGCCCCTCGTCGAGGATCTTGCGGAACATCTCCACGCCGGTGACGACCGTGCTGGCGGTCTGGGGATGGATCCCCACGATCTCGACAGTGTCGCCCGTGTTGACGATGCCCTGCTCGATACGGCCGGTGGCGACCGTGCCGCGACCCGTGATCGAGAACACGTCCTCGACCGGCATCAGGAACGGCTTGTCGAGCTCGCGCACGGGCTCCGGAATGTAGGAGTCCAGCTGCTCGGCCAGCTCGATGATCTTGGCCGTGTGCTCCGCGTCGCCCTCGAGCGCCTTGAGCGCCGAGCCGATGACGAACGGGATGTCGTCGCCCGGGAACTCGTACTCCGAGAGGAGGTCACGGACCTCGACCTCGACGAGCTCGAGCAGCTCCTCGTCGTCGACCATGTCGGCCTTGTTGAGGAACACGACGATGTACGGCACGCCGACCTGACGGGCGAGCAGGATGTGCTCGCGCGTCTGCGGCATCGGGCCGTCGGCGGCCGAGACCACCAGGATCGCGCCGTCCATCTGGGCGGCGCCCGTGATCATGTTCTTCACGTAGTCGGCGTGGCCGGGACAGTCGACGTGGGCGTAATGCCGCTTGTCGGTCTCGTACTCCACGTGCGACGTCGCGATCGTGATGCCGCGGGCCTTCTCCTCCGGCGCGTTGTCGATCTCGTCGAAGGACCGGGCCTGGCCGCCGTAAGTATCGGAGAGCACCTTGGTGATCGCCGCGGTCAGCGTCGTCTTGCCATGGTCGATGTGACCGATGGTCCCGACGTTGACATGCGGCTTGTCGCGCTCGAACTTCTCCTTCGCCACTTCGTGTTGCTCCTTTTCGAAATCTGGGTGGAATTCCCGGTACGTGCGTCGGCGGCCCGCCCGAAAGGCGAACCCGTGCAGACTAGCGCGTTATCGGGCCTTTAGGCGGGGATAGGCTCCCCGGTGCGGCCTTCGACCACCTTCTCGGCGATGTTCGGCGGCACTTCCTCGTAGCGGTCGAACTGCATCGTGTAGGTCGCCCGACCCTGGGTCATCGAGCGCAGGTCGCCGACGTAGCCGAACATCTCGGACAGCGGCGCGTAGCCGCGCACGACCTTCGCGTTGCCGCGGTCCTCCATCCCCTCGACGCGGCCGCGCCGGCGGTTGAGGTCGCCGATCACGTCGCCCATGTACTCCTCGGGCACGGTGACCTCGACGGAGAAGATGGGCTCGAGCAGGACGGGCTTGGCGCGGCGGGCCGCCTCCTGGAGCGCGAGCGAGCCCGCGATCTTGAACGCGATCTCCGACGAGTCCGTGTCGTGGTACTTGCCGTCGGTCAGCGTGACGCGCACGTCGACCATCGGGTAGCCGGCGCGGATGCCGGACTCCAGCGCCTCCTCGACGCCCTTCTCGACAGCCGGGATGTACTCGGTCGGGATCGATCCGCCCCTGATCTTGTTGACGAAGTCGAAGCCCTCGCCGGGCGCCGGCTCGAGGTCGATGTAGACGATGCCGTACTGCCCGGAGCCGCCGGTCTGCTTGACGAAGCGGCCCTCGACCTTGTGCGCGCTGCCGCGCACGGTCTCGCGGTAGGAGACCTGCGGCCGGCCGACGTTGGCGTCGACCTTGTACTCGCGCAGCATTCGGTCGACGAGCACCTCGAGGTGCAGCTCGCCCATGCCGGAGATCTCCGTCTGGCCGGTCTCCTCGTTGGTGGCGACCTGGAACGTCGGGTCCTCCTCGGCCAGGCGGCCGAGGGCGACCGACATCTTCTCCTGGTCGACCTTCGTCTTCGGTTCGATCGCGACCTTGATGACCGGCTCGGGGAACTCCATCGACTCGAGCTTGACCGGCTTGTCGGGCGCGGCGAGGGTGTCGCCGGTGACGACCTGCTTGATGCCGACGGCGGCGGCGATGTCGCCGGCGTAGACCTCCTGCACGTCCTCGCGGTCGTTGGCGTGCATCATCAGGATGCGGCCGATCCGCTCGGTCTTGCCGGTGCTGACGTTGAGCACGCGCGAGCCGGCATCAAGCTTGCCCGAGTAGACGCGGAAGTACGTGAGCTTGCCGACGAACGGGTCGGCCATGATCTTGAAGGCGAGCGCCGCGAACGGCTCGTTGTCGTCGGCGTGGCGGACGGCGGGGCGGTCCTCTTCGCCGCGCACCGGCTCCATGCCCTCCATCGGCGGCACGTCGAGCGGGCTCGGCAGGTAGTCGATGACGGCGTCGAGCAGCGGCTGCACACCCTTGTTCTTGAACGAGGAGCCACACAGCACCGGCGTGAGCTTGATGTCGAGCGTGGCCTTGCGGATCGCAGCCTTCAGCCGCTCGGCGGGGATCTCGGCCTCCTCGAGGATCAGCTCGACGAGCTCGTCGTCGTAGTGCGAGACCTCGTCGAGCAGGTGCTCGCGCGCCGCGGCGGCGGCGTCGGCGTACTGGGCCGGGATGTCGGTGATCTCGATCTCCTTGCCCAGCTCGTCCTTGTAGATCCGGGCCTTCATGTCGATCAGGTCGATGATCCCGACGAAGTCGGCCTCGGAGCCGATCGGCAGCTGGATCGGCACGGGGTGCGCGCCGAGCCGGTCGATCATTGTCTGGACGCCCTGCTCGAAGTTCGCGCCGATGCGGTCCATCTTGTTGATGTAGGCGATGCGCGGCACGCCGTACTTGTCGGCCTGGCGCCACACGGTCTCGGACTGCGGCTCGACGCCGGCGACCGAGTCGAACAGCGCGATCGCGCCGTCGAGTACGCGCAGCGAGCGCTCGACCTCGACCGTGAAGTCGACGTGGCCGGGCGTGTCGATGATGTTGATGCGATAGCCCTTCCACTCGGCCGTCGTGGCCGCGGACGTGATGGTGATGCCGCGCTCCTGCTCCTGCTCCATCCAGTCCATCGTGGCCGCGCCCTCGTGGACCTCGCCGATCTTGTGCGACCGGCCGGTGTAGTAGAGGATCCGCTCGGTCGTCGTCGTCTTGCCCGCATCGATGTGGGCCATGATCCCGATGTTCCGGGTCTTCTCGAGCGTGAACTTGCGCGGCATGGGAAGGAGTCTTTCTCTGTCTGCGGCCAAAAAAACGGGCCCGGCGGGCCCGTGACATCACATGGAGGACGGCCCGAGGGATTGGGCTATGTCTCGAGGGTCTCCATGAGAGGGTCAGGCCCGACGGAGCGCGCGCACACACACGTGCGGCAGCCCCGGCGGCGAAGGAAGATGGTAGCAGCGTCCGACTAGGGTTCCGCGCCGTGTCCTCGCCCCTCAGACTCGCGCTGCTGACGCTCCCGCTGGCGGGTGCCGCGCTGCTCGTCGCGGCCGAACTCTCGACGCTTTATGACGTGCGCGTCGTGACCGCCGTGCCGGAGGGCGGATCGTTCTCGACGGGCGGCCATCACGGCTACGCACAGGCCGTGATCGCGGTCGCGATCGTCGTGATGACGCTCGGCGCGGTGCTCGGCGGCTCGCGCCCGGCCGCGGTCGCCGTGCT
The DNA here is from genome assembly GCA_963835735.1 of uncultured Solirubrobacteraceae bacterium. Lineage (GTDB taxonomy): Bacteria > Actinomycetota > Thermoleophilia > Solirubrobacterales > Solirubrobacteraceae > DASQMT01. Next base: position 220,167 of record CAWIGP010000007.1, on the reverse strand, counting down.
CGTGCTCGCGCTGGGGGCGCTCGCGATCGCCTTGCTGGTCGACCTGCCCGACGTGCACGAGACAGGGCTGATCGGGCGGACCTACGACGCAGCCGTCGCTGAGCCGCGCGCCGGGCTCTACCTCGAGATCGCGGGCGGCTGCGCGGCGCTGGTCGGCGGCGCGCTCATGCTCGTGGCGCGACCGACGCGACCGAGCGCGTCGCGAAGTCGAAGAACAGCATCCGCACGCTGACGCCGGGCAGCGCGCTGCCTATCCGACGTGCACCGCGACGCAACGCGTCGCGCGCCACCTCGTCGATGCCGTCGTGCGCAACGCAGTCCGAGTGCGCCATCAGCCAAACCTCACGCACGCCGAGGTCGGACTGCGCCAAGCGCAGCGAGCGCTCGACTTCGTCGGACACCTGCGCGCCGGTGTTGCGCAGGATCATCGCGTCGCCGCGCGCCAGGCCGAGGTCGCGGATCGGGTCCACCCGCGAGTCCATGCAGGTCACGACCGCCAAGCGCCTGGCCGGCTCGCGAGGGAGCGCGATACCCGTCGGCTCGGACGCCGGCGCGGGCGGCGGCTCCGCGGGCTCGGCAGTCTCGGGCAGGGTCGTCCGACCGAACGGCGCCCAACTACCAGTCATGCGCGGACCCTAGCCAGCCGCTGGGAGCGAACGCGTCGATCGTCGTCGCTGGCAAGCACCGCGAGGACGCCGCCAGCGGCGGCGAGCAGGCGTAGCGCTACCAGCGGTAGTGGGCGTAGGCCTTGTTGGCCTGCGCCATGCGGAAGATGTCGTCCTTCCGCTTGAACGCGCCGCCCTGCTGGGACTGCGCGTCGAGGAGCTCGTTGGCGAGCCGCTGCGCCATCGACTTCTCGCGCCGGTTGCGCGCGAACTCGACGAGCCAGCGGACGGCGAGCGTGCGCGCGCGACGGGCGGGCACCTCGACCGGTACCTGATAAGTCGCGCCGCCGACGCGGCGGGACCGGACCTCGAGCACCGGGGTGAGCGCCTTGATCGACGTCTCCAGCGACTCGACCGGCTCGTTGCCGGTGCGCTCGGCGAGGATCGCCAGCGCGTCGTAGACGATGCGCTCGGCGGTCGACTTCTTGCCGTCCAGCATCACGCGGTTGATGACCTGCTGGACGAGCTTGGAGCGGTGGATCGGATCCGCGTCGAGCGGGCGGACGGAGGCGGCGGAACGGCGGGGCATGACTACTTGGCCTTCACGCCGTACTGCGAACGAGCCTTCTTGCGGTCCGACACGCCGGCCGCGTCGAGCGTGCCGCGCACGACCTTGTAGCGCACGCCCGGCAGGTCCTTGACGCGACCGCCGCGCACGAGCACGACCGAGTGCTCCTGCAGGTTGTGGCCCTCGCCCGGGATGTACGCGGTGACCTCCATGCCGTTGGTCAGCCGCACGCGGCAGACCTTGCGCAGGGCGGAGTTCGGCTTCTTCGGCGTCGTCGTGAAGACACGCGTGCAGACGCCGCGGCGCTGGGGGGCGGCCACCTGCTTCTTGCGGCCCTTGCCCGACTTCAGGCCGGGGGTGGCGAGCTTCTTCTTCGGAGCTTGGCGGCCCTTGCGCACCAGCTGGGAGGTCGTCGGCATACGGCGCGGCATGGTAGCAGTGGCCGTTGTGGCGCTCCGGGCCCGGTGCTCAGGCCGCCGCGCCCTCCTCGAGCACGTCGAACAGCGGCGTGTAGGCGTGTCCGGTGGCGTCGGCGACGGGCTCGTAGGTGACCTTGCCGGCGGCGACGTTCACCCCGCGCGCGAGGCCCGGGTTCTCGCGCGCCGCGCGGGCGACGCCCTCGTCGGCGACGTGCAGGATGTAGGGCAGCGTCGCGTTGGTCAGCGCGTAGGTCGACGTGACCGGGACGGCTCCGGGCATGTTCGCCACGCAGTAGTGCGTGATCCCGTCGACCTCGAAAGTGGGATGGGAGTGCGTGGTCGGGTGCGAGGTCTCGAAGCAGCCGCCCTGATCGATCGACACGTCCACCAGCACGGCGTTGCGCTTCATCATCCCGAGCTGCTCGCGCCGGATCACGTACGGCGCCTTGGCGCCATGCACCAGCACCGCGCCGATCACCAGGTCCATGTCGGGCAGTCGCTGCTCGATCTCCAGCGTCGACGCGTAGCACGTCGACGCGCGCCCCGCGAAGTAGAGGTCGAGCTCGCGCAGGCGGTCGATGTTGCGGTCGTAGACGTAGACCTCGGCCTCCATCCCGATCGCGATGAACGCCGCGTTCATCCCCACCACGCCGCCGCCGATCACCATCACCTTCGCGGAGGCGACGCCCGGCACGCCGCCGAGCAGGATCCCGCGCCCGCCGAGCGGCTTCTCGAGCATGAAGGCGCCGGCCTGCGTGGCGATCTTGCCCGCCACCTCGCTCATCGGCGCCAGCAGCGGCAGCCGCCCGCGCGCGTCCTCGACCGTCTCGTACGCCACGCAGGTCGCGCCGCTCTCCACCAGCCCCTGGGTGAGCGCCGGGTCCGGCGCCAGGTGCAGATACGTGAACAGCGTCTGATCGGAGCGCAGCCGCGCGACCTCCTCGGCCTGCGGCTCCTTGACCTTGACGATCATGTCGGCCTCGCCGAACACCGCGTCGGCGTCGGGCAGGATGATCGCGCCCTGGCCCTCGTAGTCGGCGTCGGCGATCGCGGAGCCCTCGCCCGCGCCCGACTGCACGACGACCTCATGTCCGTGCTCGACCAGCTCGCGGACGCCCGACGGCGTCAGCGCCACGCGGTACTCGTCCGCCTTGATCTCGGTGGGAACGCCGACCTTCACTCGAGAACCTCTCCTCTCGTATCCAGGTTCATGTCACCAGCTCGCGCCCGCGCAGGGCCAGCCAGAAATCGATCCGGTCGCGCGCCGAGTCCAGGGAACGCCCGGTCAGCTCCTCCACCCGGCGGATGCGATAGCGCAGCGTGTGCCGGTGGCAATAGAGCTGGCGCGCGGCGCGCTCCCACTGGCCGTTGCACTCGATGAAGGCCTCGAGCGAGCGCATCAGCTCGCCGCCGTACGCGCCCTCGCCGTCCTCGATCGGGGCGAGGATCGAGTCGCAGAACAGCCTCAGCGCCTCGTCGTCCTGCAGCGAGAGCAGGAGTTGGAACGAGCCGAGGTCGCGGTAGGTCGCGAGCAGGCGCGGCTTGCCGTCGCCGTTGCCCTCGCCGGCCAGCGCCTGCGCCTCGAGCGCACAGCGCGCCTCGTGGAACGTGCGCCGCAGGTCGGCCGGGCCGACCGCACGGCCCGCGCCCGCGGGGAGCGCCTGCTCGGCGCCGCGCGAGACTCGCGCGCGAACGCGCTCGGCGAGCGCGAACAGGTCCTCGTCGGTTTCGCCGCGGTCGAGCGGGAGCAGCGCGCACGAGAACTGCCCCGTTCCGGCTGCGAGGCCGCCACGCCCCTCGTCGTGGAGCGCGGCGCTCAGCGCATCCTCGACGAGCGCCTTGACGGAGCGAGGCGGGCTCAGTACGAGCACGCCGACGCGATCGCGCAGACCGAACGGCTCGAGCCGGCGCGCGAGCTCGTGGCCGGCGAGCTCGCCCGAGAGCATCGCCGAGAGGATGTCGCCGGCCAGACGGCGCTCGGTGTCGTCGGCCACGCGGCGGCGCAGCAGCTCGAGCGCGACGACCGTCACCGCCTGGTGCAGCACGAGCCGGTCGAACTCGCCGAGCCCGCCACGGTCCTTCGCGGCGATCAGCCACGCCTGCGGCGCCGGCCCCTCGCCGTTGCCCGCCGGCGGGGTGCGGACGACCGGCAGCGCGAGCGCGCGGCCGTGCAGCTCTCCCGACGGCGCGTAGCCGCGCCGCGCACCCGCACGCGTGCGCTCGCGCAGTTCGACGGCGGCGGCCTCCAGCACGTCGGGCGCGAGCGGCGCGGCGCCGTCGCTGCGCGCGAGCGTGTCGCCGCGCGTGTCGAACACCATCGCGGTGCCGCCGATCAGCCCGGCGAGCGCGGCGGTGACGCCGTCCAGCCCCTGCTCGGAGAGCACGATCCGCTCGAGCCGCTCGTGCGCGGAGAGCGCCCGCTGCAGCACCGCGTACTGCTCGTTGACCAGGTGCGAGAACGCCTTCTCGGTGATCGCGATGAACGGGACCTCGTACGGGACCTCGAACAGCGGGAAGCCGAGCTCGTCCGCGGCGTCGCGCAGCGCGTCGGGCACCTCGGCGTGGGAGAAGCCGGTGCCGAGCCCGAGCCCGGCCAGCTCATGGCCGGCGATCCGCTCGACGAACGCGCGCTGGCTGTCGCCGTCGGCGAGGTTCATCCCGGTCGTGAGCAGCAGCTCGCCGCCCGACAGCCACGGCGTCGGGTCGGCGATCTCGGTGATATGCACCCAGCGGACCGGCCGGTCGAGACCGGCCTCGCCCGCGACGAGCCGGATGTCGAGGTCGCGGATCAGGTCGCGCAGCAGCAGCACAGTCGCCCCGTCAGTGAAGGTCCAGCCTCCGCGAGGCCTCTTCGAGCGCCGGCCGCAGCACGGCGCGCATCTCCTCGAACTGCTCGGGTCCGGCGATCAGCGGCGGTGCGAGCTGAAGCACGGGGTCGCCGCGGTCGTCCGCCCGGCAGATGAGTCCGTTCTTGAAGATCTCCGGCGAGAGGTAGCCGCGCAGCAGCCACTCGCATTCGTCCTCGGAGAATGTCTGCTTGGTGGCGCGGTCGCGGACCAGCTCGACGGCCCAGAAGTAGCCCATGCCGCGCACGTCGCCGACGATCGGGATGTCGCGCAGCGAGTCGAGCATCGCCCCGAACGCCGCCTCGTTCGCGCGCACGTTCTCGAGCAGGCGCTCGGACTCGAACACGTCGAGGTTCGCGAGCGCGACCGCGGACGAGACCGGGTGCCCGCCGAACGTGATGCCATGCAGGAACGAGGTCTTGCCATGGGCGAACGGCTCGAACACCTTGTCCGAGGCGATCACCGCGCCCATCGGCGCGTACGAGGACGTCAGGCCCTTGGCCGTCGTGATGAGGTCGGGCTCGTAGCCGAACCTGTCAGCGCCGAAGTACTCACCCAGGCGGCCCCAGGAGCAGATCACCTCGTCGGAGATGAACAGGATCCCGTACTCGTCGCAGATCTCGCGCACGGTCTGGAAGTAGCCGGGGGGCGGGCCGAAGCAGCCGCCCGAGTTCTGCACCGGCTCGAGGATCACGCACGACACGGTCTCGGGCCCCTCGAACTCGATCCGCTCGCGGATCGCCGCGGCCGGATCGTCGACCTCGGGCCGGTAGGGGTTCGTGTTGGCGACGTGGGCGGAGCCCGGGAACAGCGGCTCGAACGGGCGCCGCGCGTCGGGGAGCCCGGTCGCGGTGAGCGCGCCCATCGTCGTGCCGTGGTAGGCGAGCTTGCGGCTGATGACCTTGTAGCGGCCGGGATTGCCGGTGAGCTTGTGGTACTGGCGGCAGAGCTTCAGGGCGGAGTCGACCGCCTCCGACCCGCCCGATGTGAAGAACACGCGGTTGAGGTCGCCGGGGGCGAGCCCGGCGATCCGCACGGCGAGCTCGATCGACTTCGGATGCGCGTAGCCCCAGTTCGTGAAGAAGCCGAGCTCCCTCGCCTGGTCGGCGCCGGCCTGCGCGACCTGCGCGCGGCCGTGCCCGATGTTCACGCAGTACAGCGCGGACAGGCCGTCGAGATAGCGGCGCCCGTGCTGGTCGTACACGTAGCAGCCGTCGCCGCGGACGATGATCGGGATCTCGTGCTCCTCGTCGAACGCACCCATGCGGGTGAAGTGCATCCAGAGGTGATTGCGGGCCTGCTCTTGCAGCTCGCCCGTTGCGAGTTCCTCGACCGTCGCCATGCCTCTCCCCGTTAGTCCACTTTGTCGACGTACGTACGCCGATTCGGACAAGCTACACAGGCGCGCCGGGAGCGGCAAGGCACCTCGGCTCGCGACCGAGCAGGCGCTCAGAAGAAGCGCCCGCAGTCGTCGAGCGCCGCGGCGCGCTCCTCGACAAACGAGACCTTCAACGGTCCCGTGGCGTTACCGGAGAAGGCTGAAACGGGCACGGCGGGGAACTCGGCCTCGGCTCGCGCGATGCAGCTGCGATAGCGCGACTCGCCGACCAGCAGGATTCCGCAGACGACCAACACGATCGCGGTCGCCGCGACGACCAGTCCCAGCGGCGACCACGGACGCGGCGCAGGGACTGTCATGCGCGGCGATGCTATTCGACGCCCTGGACAGGCCGCGACGCGGACCGGCAGCTCGGGGCGTGGTGGTTATGATCGCGCCATGCGTCGGTGGGCGCACGGGGTGATCGGGCGCGGATGCCTTGCCTTCGCTTCTGGTGCGCTGCTCCTCGCCGCGGCCGATGGTTCCGCCGCGGCGCCGACGCCCGACCCCGACATCGCGGTCGCCGGGCGCGCGCTGGTGCTCGACGAGACCGGCCGCGTCGGAGTGAAGCTACGGTGCGACGCGAACGTCGCGGATTCGCACTGTCGCGGCCTGCTGCGCCTCGTCGGCACGCGCGACCCCCTGCGCGGAACCGTCTTGGGAGAGCGCCACTACGCGATTCCACGTGGCTGGACGTGGAACGTGCACCTGTACATCGCACGCGCCGCGCGCGCACTCGCGCTGGAGAACGGGCCGCTCCGCGTCGCCGCCCGCACCGAGGGCGAGAACCAGAACCGGCTACGCATCCTGTTCATCGTTTCCCGCGCCCTCGTGGAGGGCCTCGGCCCGGCGGGCGCCAGCGGGCCGAGCGGTCCGGCGGGTCCGCAGGGCGATGCCGGACCGGCCGGCCCGCAGGGCCCCGCCGGCCCGCTGGGCGAGACGGGCGCCACCGGCGCGCAGGGCGCCGACGGGCCGCAGGGCGAAACCGGCCCACAAGGCCTCACCGGCCCCACCGGCCCTGCCGGGACACAAGGCGAAACCGGCCTACAAGGCCTCACCGGGCCCGCCGGGCCACAAGGCGAAGCCGGGCCTGTAGGCCCGCAGGGCCTGGCAGGGCCTCAGGGCGAGACGGGCGCGACTGGCGCGCAGGGCGCGACAGGAACAGCCGGCCCGCAGGGCGAAACCGGCGCAACCGGCCCGCAAGGCCCGGCCGGGCAGCAAGGCGACACGGGCCCAATCGGCCCACAGGGTCCGACCGGCCCGCAGGGAGAGACAGGCGCGCAGGGTGCGACGGGCGCGCAGGGTGCGACGGGCGCAACCGGCCAGCAGGGACCGCAAGGCGAAACCGGCGCGCAGGGTCCTGCCGGGCCGCAGGGCGAGACCGGCGCGACGGGCGCGACGGGCGCGACCGGGCCGCAGGGCGAGACCGGCGCGACGGGCGCGACCGGGCCGGCCGGCCCACAAGGACTGACCGGTCCCGCCGGCCCCGTTGGCGCCACGGGACCAGCCGGCCCGCAGGGTCCCGCGGGCGAGGATGGAGCCCCGGGCACGACCGGGGCGGCAGGACCCACCGGACCCGTGGGCGCGCAAGGCCCCGCCGGCGCGACCGGACCGCCCGGGCCGCAGGGCCAGGCCGGCGCCATCGGCCCGCCCGGGCCGCAGGGCCAGACCGGCGCCATCGGCCCGCCCGGGCCGCAGGGCCAGACCGGCGCCACCGGCCCTCAGGGTCAGACCGGCGCCACAGGCCCGGCCGGGGCCCAGGGCCAGACCGGCGCCACAGGCCCGGCCGGGGCCCAGGGCCAGACCGGCGCCACGGCCCGGCCGGGCCCAGGGCCAGACCGGCGCCACAGGCCCGGCCGGGCCGACCGGGCCCGCTGCCACCTCTGGCTATCAACGCGTCACGGGGACGGTCTCAGCCAGCAACAGCACATCGCCGAAGACGGCCAGTGCCTCTTGTCCCGCGGGCAAACTCGTCGTCGGCGGGGGCGGGACCGTGAGCCCCACTACCGTCAAGGCAGCGCTCAATCAGGTCGTGCCGACGTCTGACACGACCATCTCGGTCAACGCCGTGGAGACCGACACGACGGTGTCCGCCAACTGGACACTGCAGGCGTTCGCGATCTGCATCAACGGCCCCTGACGCGCGTCGCGTCAGGCCGCCGACACGCCGCTCAGCCCGCGTTCGCGGCGGCCGCGCGGACCGGCGGCGGCGTGACGAGCGCGGCGACGACGACGAGCGCGAAGGCGAAGCCCTGGAGCACGATGCCGAGCGTGTCGGAGGGCATCGGGTCGCCGAAGACCACGATCCCGCCGAGGATGCACGAGACGTTGGCGGCAGTCGACGTGGCGGCGATCACCGGGACGGCGTCGCCGTCCTGCATGCCGCGCGCCGACGCGTAGAAGGCGACGACCGACGCGATCAGCGCGATCGCCAGCCACGGGGAGACGAGCACGTCGCCGACGCCGCCGAGGCCGGTGAGCGCCTTGATCGCGACGTCGGAGACGCCGAACAGCGTGCCGGCCGCGGCGCCGAGCATGATGCCGTGGTGATGGTCGGGCGCCCCGAGGTGCGCGGCCGGAGATCAGCAGGAAGCCGATCGCGAGCATGCCCGCCTCGAACGAGATCATGCCTGCGAGCGAGTAGGCCGAGTGCGCGTCTTTGGCGGCCGGCAGCGTGACGATCAGCAGCACCAGCCCGGCCGCGGTCATCGCCACGCCCGCCCACTGGCGTGGACCGACGTGGAAGCCGAAGATCCGCTCGGCCAGCACCGCCAGCATCACGACGCCCGTCGAGAGCACCGCCTGCACGACCGACATCGGCGCCAGCGCCAGCGCGGCCACGTGCAGCAGCCAGGCGCCGGCCGCGATACCCATTCCGAGCGCGAACCACTTGGAGCGGAAGAGCGACTTCGCGCTGTACAGCGGATGCCGGATGTCGACACAGGGAGCCTCGTTGGCGCCCCGGTGCTTGTAGAGGAAAGCGAGCTGGGTCGCGATCGCGCAGCCGAGCGCGAGCAGGATGCCGAGATTGAGCGTCAAGTCAGTGGTGTGAGCAGGTGGTAGGGCGCCGCAGTTCCACGGCTTTCTCGACCGGCCCGCCGCATTCCTTCATGCGATCCCCTGACCGGTCCCTACTGTCATCGGCCCTCAAAGCTTCCCCCTTGAGGCCGGCGGACGCAGAGACTAGCGTCATGCCCCGGAAGTCCAACCCCGGGTCGACGTCAGGCGGAGCACCGGCACCTCCGGCGGGCGGCGCAGGCGTAGCGGCAGCCCGGCCGTTCCGACACCGGCGGAGACGTACAGGTGCCGGCCCTCCTCGACCACGTGGCCGGCAAGGTACCGGTCGCCGTAGCGCGTCGGAAGGACCGCGTGTCGCAGGATCGGGACGTTGACCTGGCCGCCGTGGAGATGGCCGGCAAGGGTCAGCGTCACGCGATCGGGGACGTCCGGGAAGACGTCGGGATCGTGCGTCGCCAGCAAGACCGCGGAAGCGTCGTCGGGCTTCCTCAAGGCAGCATCAATATCCGGGAAGCGAAAGCGCGTGTCCGCCAGCCCGGCCACCCACAGCCCGTCGCGCACGCGCACCGCGTCGTTCTCCAGCACCGGCACGCCGGCCTCGCGCAGCGCCCAGCCCATCGCCGGTCCGGCGGCGCGCCAGTCGTGGTTGCCGAGCACGGCGAGCGCGCGCGGGATCCGCGCCAGCTCGCGTGCGACCTGGCGCACCCGCGCTCGGCCCTCGCCCAGCCGCGTGGAATCCAGGAAGTCGCCCAGCAGGACATGGAGGTCGGCGTCGAGCCCGAGCACGCGGTCGACGGTCCACGCCAGCCGTGCCGGGGTCATGTGCCCGGCACCCGCGTGCAGGTCGCTGACGAGGGCGACCCGCAGGCCGTCGAGCTCGGGCGGCAGGCGCGGCAGCTCGAGCGGCACTTCGGGGGTGACGAGCGAGCGCGGTTCATGCCAGGCGGCCCACCATACGAGTGCGGCCGCCCCGAAGGCGGCCGCGCTCTTCACTCCGTATGGGGCGATAGCTACTTGCTGTCGTCCGACGTGTCGATGTCTCCGCCGATGTCGTCGAAGCCACCGCCGGTCGTCGCGCCGCCGAACCCGGAACCGATCTCCTCGAGCTCCGCGGTGTCGAACGCCGGGCCGAAGCCGCCGAGGCCCTCGCCGTCGTCGAGTCCCAGCTCGGCGGCGAGCTCGTCGCCCTCGAGCAGCGAGACGTCGTCGATGCCGCGCGGGAGCGGCTCGGCCGGCTCGATCTCGATCGTCCGGTAGCGCTTCAGGCCCGTGGCCGCCGGGATCAGCTTCCCGATGATCACGTTCTCCTTCAGCCCTGCCAGGCGGTCGATCTTGCCCTCGAGCGCCGCGTCCGTGAGCACCTTGGTGGTCTCCTGGAACGAGGCCGCCGAGAGGAACGAGTCGGTCGCGAGCGACGCCTTGGTGATGCCGAGGATGATCTCCTCGAACGCCGCCTGCTCGCCGCCGGCCGCCTCCACCTCGCCGTTGACGCGGCGCAGCTCGTGCCGGTCGACGAACTGCCCGGGCAGGTAGTTCGTGTCGCCCTTCTGGTCGACGCGGACCTTCTTGAGCATCTGGCGGACGATCACTTCGATGTGCTTGTCGTTGATGTCCACGCCCTGGGACTTGTAGACCTCCTGCACCTCCTTGACGAGGTACAGCTCGGTCTCGGTCCGGCCGCGGATCGCGAGCAGCTCGTGCGGGTAGAGCGACCCCTCGTTGAGCTGGGTGCCCGGCTCGATCTTCTCGCCCTCGCCGACGTGCAGGCGCGTCCGGCGCGGGAACGTGTGCCGGTGCTCCTCCCCCGCGTCGTCGGTGATCACGACCGTGCGCGACTTGTCGGTGTCCTCGATCGACACGACACCGCCGACCTCGGCGATCTTCGCCAGGCCCTTCGGCTTGCGCGCCTCGAACAGCTCGACGATGCGCGGCAGGCCGTGCGTGATGTCCGCGCCGGCGACGCCGCCGGTGTGGAACGTCCGCATGGTCAGCTGCGTGCCGGGCTCGCCGATCGACTGCGCGGCGATGATGCCGACCGCGTCGCCGATCATGGCGGTCACGCCCGAGGCCAACGAGCGGCCGTAGCACGCCTGGCACAGGCCCGACGGCGACTCGCACTTGAGCACCGAGCGCACCGGGATCCTGGCTTCCCTCTCGGCGTCGAACACCTCGATCAGGTTCGCGAGGTCGGCGCGGCCGATCTCGGCGCCCTTCGCGACGTGGACGGTCTTGCTCCGCCCCACGCTCACGTCGGCCGCGGCGAACCGCCCGACGAGCATCTCGTTGGGCTCGCCCGTCCTTCTTGCGCAGCGGCAGCTCGAGGAACTCCTCGGTACCGCAGTCCTCGATGCGCACGATCACGTCCTGCGCCACGTCGACCAGGCGCCGGGTCAGGTAGCCCGAGTCGGCCGTGCGCAGCGCGGTGTCGGCGAGTCCCTTGCGGGCGCCGTGCGTCGAGGTGAAGTACTCGATCACGTCGAGCCCCTCGATGAACGAGGCCTTCACCGGCCGCTCGATGATCTCGCCCTTCGGGTTGGCCATCAGGCCGCGCATGCCGGCGAGCTGGCGGATCTGCTTGACCGAGCCACGCGCGCCCGAGTTGGCCATCATGTAGATGGAGTTCAGGGCGTCGGTCTGCTCGATGTTGCTGATCATCGCGTCGCCGACCTGATCGGTCGCCTCGTTCCACTGGTCGGTGACCGCCTGGTGGCGCTCCTCCTCGGTGATCAGGCCCTCGTCGTACTGGTCCTGGATCGCGCCGACGCGCTCCTCGAAGCCCTTGATGATCTCGTCCTTCGAGGGCGGCACGACGACGTCGTTCTTCGACACGGTGATGCCGGCCTGCGTCGCGTACTTGAACCCGAGGTCCTTGAACGCGTCGAGCACCTGCGAGATCGCCGGCGCGCCGAACTCCTGCACCAGCTGGTCCAGGAACGCCGTCACGTCGCGCTTCCTCAGCGTGCCGTTGATGAACGAGTAGCGCGAGCGGTCGAACTCCTCGGCGAGCGTCTCCTCGAGCGCGCGCTCGATCTTGTCGTTGAAGATGATCCGCCCGACGGTCGTGGCGATGTGCCCGCCCTCCAGCCACTCGGGCCGGTAGTGCGCGACGTCGTGCAGGTCGACGAGCTTGCCCTCGTAGGCGAGCTCGGCCTCCTGCGCCAGGCGGAACGAGCGCACGCGCGGCTCGTACTTCTCCGGATCGATCGCCGCCAGCGCGTCGGCGTCGTCGCCGTACGTGAGGTAGTACGTGCCGAGGATCATGTCCTGCGTCGGCGTGGCCAGCGGCGCGCCGTGCGCCGGCGACAGGATGTTGTTCGACGACAGCATCAGCACGCGCGCCTCGGCCTGGGCCTCGGCGGACAGCGGCAGGTGGACCGCCATCTGGTCGCCGTCGAAGTCGGCGTTGTACGCGTGGCAGACGAGCGGGTGGACCTGGATCGCCTTGCCCTCGACCAGCACCGGCTCGAACGCCTGGATGCCCAGGCGGTGGAGCGTCGGCGCGCGGTTGAGCAGCACGGGGTGCTCGTGGATGACCTCCTCGAGCACGTCCCAGACCTCGGGGATCATCGAGTCGACCATCTTCTTGGCCGCCTTGATGTTCTGCACCGCCTTGCGCTCGACGAGCCGGGCCATGATGAACGGCTTGAACAGCTCGAGCGCCATCAGCTTCGGCAGGCCGCACTGGTGCAGGCGCAGCGACGGGCCGGCCACGATGACCGAGCGGCCCGAGTAGTCGACGCGCTTGCCCAGCAGGTTCTGGCGGAAGCGGCCCTGCTTGCCCTTCAGCATGTCGCTGAGCGACTTCAGGGCGCGGTTGCCCGGGCCCGTGACGGGCCGGCCGCGGCGGCCGTTGTCGAACAGCGCGTCGACGGCCTCCTGCAGCATCCGCTTCTCGTTGTTGACGATGATCTCGGGCGCGCCGAGGTCGAGCAGCCGCTTCAGCCGGTTGTTCCGGTTGATGACGCGGCGGTAGAGGTCGTTGAGGTCGGAGGTCGCGAAGCGGCCGCCGTCGAGCTGGACCATCGGGCGCAGCTCCGGCGGGATCACCGGCACGGCCTCGAGCACCATCATGTCCGGCGAGTTGATCCGCCGGCCGTCGCGGTCGGTCTTCAGGAAGGCGGAAACCACCTTCAGGCGCTTGACCGCGCGCTGCTGCTTCTGGCCCTTGGCCGTCTTGATCTGGTCCTCGAGGATCTCGCGCTCGGCGTCCAGGTCGACCTGCAGCAGCAGGTCGCGGACCGCCTCGGCGCCCATGCCGCCGCGGAAGTACTCGCCCCACCCGTACGGTGAGCCGAAGCGCTCCTTGAGCTCGCGGAACAGCGTCTCGTCGTTGACGACCTGCTTCGGGCCCATCGTCTGGAACAGCTCCCAGACCTGGCGCAGCCGCTCGGCGGCGTCCTCGATGTAGGCCTCGGTGTCCGCGATGTCGGACTCCATGACCTTCTTGGTGTCCTTGAGCAGCTTCTCGCGGTCCTCGTCGGACAGCTTCTTCGGGGTTGATGTCGAGGTGCTCGGCCCACAGGTGGTCCTCGTCGGAGAAGCCCTGCTGGGCACCCGTGTTGAGGTACTCCGTGCGGCGCTCGAGCGACTCGCGCAGCTCGAGCAGGCGCTCCTCCTTCTCCGCCGCGTAGGCGTCGAGCGCCTCGTCGACGTTGCCGCGCAGCGTGTCGAGGTCGGCCTCGCGGGCCTCGTCGTCCACCCACGTGACCATCGAGGCCGCGAAGTACAGGACCTTCTCGAGCTCCTTGGGAGCCATGTCGAGCAGGTAGCCGATGCGGCTCGGGACGCCCTTGAAGAACCAGATGTGGCTCACCGGGGCGGCGAGGTCGATGTGGCCCATTCGCTCACGGCGCACCTTGGACCGCGTGACCTCGACGCCGCAGCGCTCGCACACGATGCCCTTGTAGCGGACGCGCTTGTACTTGCCGCAGTAGCACTCCCAGTCCTTGGTGGGACCGAAGATGCGCTCGCAGAACAGGCCGTCCTTCTCGGGCTTGAGCGTGCGGTAGTTGATCGTCTCGGGCTTCGTGACCTCTCCGCTCGACCACGAACGGATCTGCTTGGAGGACGCGAGGCCGATCTCGATGGCGTCGAAGTTGTTGATATCGATCACAGGCGTTCCTTACTCCTCGTCGTCGCCGTCAACGGCGACCTCGACGGGGTCCTCGATGAATTCCACTCCTCGGCCGCGGGGCGCCTCGATGTCGGGCTCCTCCGCGGCTTCCTCTTCGTCCTGCTCGTCGGGGCGCTCGTCGTCCGCCGGCTCGTCGGTCGTCGGCGCCGTCGCCGGCGCGGACGCCGGAGAGGTCGATGCCGAGCTCCTCGGCGGCGCGCAGCAGGTCGTCGTCCTCGTCGCCCATCTCGGCGCGCGTGCCCTCCTCGGAGACCACGTTGACGTCGAGCGCCAGCGACTGCATCTCCTTCAGGAGCACCTTGAAGGATTCGGGGATCGACGGTTCGGCGATGTTCTCGCCCTTGACGATCGCCTCGTAGGCCTTCACGCGCCCGACGGTGTCGTCGGACTTGATCGTGAGCATCTCCTGCAGCGTGTAGGCGGCGCCGTAGGCCTCCAGCGCCCAGACCTCCATCTCGCCGAAGCGCTGGCCGCCGAACTGCGCCTTGCCGCCCAGCGGCTGCTGGGTCACGAGCGAGTAGGGGCCGGTGGAGCGGGCGTGGATCTTGTCGTCCACGAGGTGCAGCAGCTTCAGGATGTACATGTAGCCGACCGTGACCTGCTTCTCGAAGATCTCGCCGGTGCGGCCGTTGAACAGCGTCACCTTGCCCGAGGCCTGCTCGCCCGGGCGGCGCGACTCGTCGACGTCCATCCGGATCTTGCCGGTGTGCTCCTTCTGCCACTGCACGAGCGCGTGGTCGACGTCCTCGAGCGTGCGCGCCGTCGAACACCGGCGTGGACACGTAGACGCGCCCGCCGTCGTCGTTGTTCGCCTTGTAGGCGTCGCTGCCGTCGTCGTACCAGCCCTCGGCGGCGGCCCACCCGAGGTGGGTCTCGAGGATCTGGCCGATGTTCATGCGGCTCGGCACGCCGAGCGGGTTCAGGATCACGTCGACCGGCGAGCCGTCCTCGAGGAACGGCATGTCCTCGACCGGCACGATCTTTGAGATCACGCCCTTGTTGCCGTGGCGGCCGGCGAGCTTGTCGCCCTCGGCGATCTTGCGCTTCTTGGCCACGAACACGCGCACCAGCTCGTTCACGCCCGGCGACAGGTCGTCGCCCGCCGCGCGCGAGAACGTCTTGACGTCGATCACCACGCCGCCCTCGCCGTGCGGGACCTTGAGCGAGGTGTCGCGGACCTCGCGCGCCTTCTCCTTGAAGATCGCGCGGATCAGCTTCTCCTCGGCCGTCAGCTCGGTCTCGCCCTTCGGCGTGACCTTGCCGACCAGCAGGTCGCCGGACAGCACCTCGGCGCCGATGCGCACGATGCCGCGGTCGTCGAGGTTGCGCAGCGACTCCTCCGAGCGGTTCGGGATGTCGCGCGTGATCTCCTCGTCGCCGAGCTTGGTCGTGCGGGCGTCGATCTCGTACTCCTCGATGTGGATCGAGGTGAGCTCGTCGTCCTTGACCAGCCGCTCGGACAGGATGATCGCGTCCTCGAAGTTGTAGCCCTCCCAGGACATGAAGGCGACCTTCAGGTTCTTGCCGAGCGCCATCTCGCCCTTGTCGGTCGCCGAGCCGTCGGCCAGCACGTGCGCCGGCCTTGATCTCCTGGCCGACCTTCACGCGCGGCTTCTGGTGGATCAGCGTGCCCTGGTTGGAGCGCATGAACTTCTGCAGCTCGTACTCGTCGCGGCCGTCGGCCGTCGTGACGACGATCCGGGTGGCGTCGACGAAGTCGATCGTGCCGTCGTCGGTCGGCGATGACCACGTCGCCGGTGTCGATCGCCGCGCGGCGCTCCATGCCGGTGCCGATCAGCGGCGCGTCGGTCTTGAGCAGCGGCACCGCCTGGCGCTGCATGTTCGAGCCCATCAGCGCGCGCTTGGCGTCGTCGTGCTCGAGGAACGGGATCATCGCCGTCGCGACCGACCAGAGCTGCTGCGGGGAGACGTCGATCAGGTCGACCTCCTCCGGCGGGTAGTACTCGTAGTGGCCGGCCTGCGTGCGGCAGAGGATCTGGTCGCCCATGAGCTTGCCGTTCTTGTCGACCGGCTCGTTGGCCTGGCCGATCCGGCGCTCCTGCTCCTCGGTCGCGTCGATGTGGACGATCTCGTCGGTGACCTTGCCGTTCTTGACGACGCGGTACGGGGTCGATGACGAAGCCGAACTCGGACACCTGCGCGAAGCTCGACAGCGAGCCGATCAGGCCGATGTTCGGGCCCTCCGGCGTCTCGATCGGGCACATGCGGCCGTAGTGGGTCGGGTGCACGTCGCGCACCTCGATCGGCGCGCGCTCGCGCGTGAGGCCGCCGGCGCCGAGGGCGTTCAGGCGGCGGCGGTGCGTGAGGCCCGAGAGCGAGTTCGTCTGGTCCATGAACTGGCTGAGCTGCGAGGAGCCGAAGAACTCCTTCAGCGCGGCCACGACCGGGCGGATGTTGATGATCGTCTGCGGCGTGATCGTGTCCGCGTCCTCGGTGGTGAGGCGCTCGCGGACGACGCGCTCCATGCGGTAGAGGCCGATCCGGAAGGCCTCCTGGATCAGCTCGCCGACCGGTGCGCACGCGGCGGTTGCCGAAGTGCTCGTACTCGTCGAGGTGGTCGGCCACGGCCTCGCGCGGCATCGCCATCGCCTCGGCGGCGTAGTCCTTGGTGTCGTCGGCCTCCTCGGACATGCCGAGGATCTTCGGCAGCTCGACCAGCTTGCGCACGAGCGTGACGATGTCGTCCTCGGTCAGCGTGCGCGTCTCGAGGTCGACGTCGAGGCCCAGCCGCTTGTTGAGCTTGTAGCGGCCGACGCGCGTCAGGTCGTAGCGCTTGGGGTCGAAGAACAGCTGGTTGAGCAGGTTGCGCGCGTTGTCGACGCTCGGCGGCTCGCCCGGGCGCTGCTTGCGGAACAGCTCGATCAGCGCGCCCTCCTCCGAGCGCGTCTGCTCCGTGTCGGCCTCGATCGTGTTCTTGATGTAGAGCGAGTCCTCGAAGCGGCGCAGGATCTCCTCGTCGCGTCATGCCCATCGCGCGCAGCAGCACCGTGACCGGCAGCTTGCGCTTGCGGTCGATGCGGACGTAGACGCGGCCCTTCTTGTCGATCTCGAGCTCCAGCCAGGAGCCGCGGGCCGGCATCAGGTTCGCGACGAACAGCTGCTTCTCCGCGTCCTTCGGGTCCATCAGGTAGGCGCCCGGCGAGCGGACGAGCTGCGTCACGACGACGCGCTCGGTGCCGTTGATGATGAACGTGCCGCGATCGGTCATCCACGGGAAGTCGCCCATGAACACCGACTGCTCCCGGATCTCACCCGTCTCGCGGTTGATGAAGCCGACCGTGACGGTCAGCGGGCGCGCGTAGGTGAGGTCCTTCTCCCGGCACTCCTCGAGCGACGCGACGGGCGCGTCGAACTGGAACTCGCCGAACTGGACGGCCAGGTTGCCGGTGTAGTCCTCGATCGGCGAGATGTCGTCGATCGTCTCGCGCAGGCCACCGCTCTCGGTGTCGACGAGCCAGTCGAACGACTTCTTCTGGATGTCGATGAGGTTCGGGACCTCGAGGACGTTGTCGAGCCGCGCGAACGAGCGGCGCGTACGGGGAGCATCAATGGAAGCCAAGACGGCGACTCCTCTTGGACTGGCGAGCGGGCAACGGGCGGTGGCGTTCCTCGGGTGCCCTGCCGCGCGGTACGACGGGCGCCGAAAAAAGCGCGACCAGCCAAGATAGCACAGGGGCAAGCGGACCCCTGTGAGGGGCTGTCGGCTCTCACGGACCCCGTCCGGCCCGTTCCCCGTATGTGGCGGAGAGGGCGCTGCGGACGGCTGCGACTATCGGCCGACTTGCAGCAGTGTATCGGCGGACGCAAGGGTGTGCTTGAGATCGGTACGCTGGCCGCCGGCGGCGAGCCGGGCGGGCTCGCCGGGATTCTGGCGGCACGAGGCCGAGTTCCCGCGGCCTGGCGGTGGGCGGGATCCGTTGAGAGGGGGCGGTGTGTCACCCCGACGCGCCCTCACGTCGTTCGCAGTGCTGATCGTCGTCTCGCTGCATGCGCCGGCGCCCTCGGCGGCGGCGCCGGTCGGCGATTGCGTCGCCGGTGCGGGCTGGCCGGCCCCGGTGCCCGCGGCCGCGGCGGATGTGGTCGCGCGCGTGAACACCCATCGAGCAGATCGCGGGCTGGTCTCACTCGCGATCTCGCCGACCCTGACGGCGGCCGCCGCGTGGAAGGCGCGCCACATGGCGCACTACGGCTACATGCAGCACGACGACCCGGCGCCGCCGGTGCAGCGGACGCCGTTCGAGCGGATGCACGCCTGCGGATATCCCGAGCAGGCGCTGGCAGGCGAGAACATCGCCGCCGGCTACGAGACGCCGGCCAGCGTGATGGCGGCCTGGCTGGGCTCTCCGGGCCACCGCGCGAACATCGAGCGTCCGGAGTTCCGCGCGATCGGCGTGGGCGTCGCGCGCTCGACGGCAGGGAGGAACTACTGGGCGCAGGAGCTCGGCTCGGTGGCCGACGCCGCCCCACCGCCGCCGCCTCCGCCCGCTGAGCCTGCACCTGCGCCGCCGCCGCCTGCGCCCGCGCCGGGTCCCACCGTCGGCGTTCCGCTCGGCCCCGCCGCAGCGGTGCGCGTGCTCGGCTGCCGCCGCGCCGCGCGCCGTGTGGTGCGCTGCAGGCTGCTCGTGTCTCGGGGGCCGGTCACCCTCGCCGGCCGTCTGCGGCGGCAAGGCGAAGTCGTCGCCTCCGGGATTGTCCGTGTGGAGCGCGCGGGGCGTGTGCGCCTTTCCATGCGCGGTCGCCAGCCGCTCCGCCGGGGCCGTGGGATCTTGCAGCTGCGGGGCACCGGCGTGCTCGTGCACCGACCGGTGCACGTCCGCTGACGCCAACGACGAAGGGCGCCAACGTGGGCGCCCTTCGCACTGCGTCTGCTTGTCGGAGCGAGGCTACTTGACCTCGACGGAGGCGCCGGCCTCCTCGAGCTCGGCCTTGAGCTTGTCGGCCTCCTCGCGCTCGACGCCCTCCTTGACGGCCTTCGGGGCCTCGTCGACGAGCGCCTTGGCCTCCTTCAGGCCGAGGCCGGTCGCCGCGCGGACGACCTTGATGACCTGGATCTTCTTGTCGCCGGCGCCGGTGAGGACGACGTCGAACGCGGTCTGCTCCTCCTCGGCCTCGGCGGCCTCGCCGCCGGCCGCGGCAGCGCCGGCCGGCGCGGCAGCCGCGACGGCCGTCGCGGAGACGCCGAACTCCTCCTCGAGCGCCTTGATGCGCTCGGAGAGCTCGAGCACCGAGATGCTCTTGAGCTCGTCGATCCACTCCTGGGTGCTGGTAGCCATGCTCTAGTCCTCCTGGGTTTCAGTCTCGGAAGTTGTCTCGGCGGCGGGCTCGGCCGCCGCCTCGGGCGCGGGCTCGGGCTCGGGTGCCGCCTCGGCCTCGGGCTCGGGCTCGGGTGCCGCCTCGGGCTCGGGTGCTGCCTCGGCCGCGGGCGCGGGGGCGTCGCCGCCCACCAGGCCCTCGTCGGCCATCTGCTGCAGCTGGCGGGCGAGGCCGCCGATCAGGCCGCCCATCGCGCTCGCCAAGCCGGTGAGCGGCGAGGCGACCATGCCGACGAGACGCCCGTAGAGGACGTCGCGGGACGGCAGCTTCGCGATCGCGTCGATCTGCTCCGGCGTCAGCACCTCGCCGTTCATCCAGCCGCCCTTGAAGGCGAGCAGGCCGGACGTGCGGCGGAAGTCCGCCAGCGTCTTCGCGGCCACCGCGGCGTCGCCGCTGACGAACACGAGCGCAGTCGGGCCCTCCAGGTACTGCTTGAGCGCCTCGGCGCCCGCCTGGTCGGCAGCGCGCTCGGTCAGCGTGTTCTTGACGACGCGGAAGCGCGTGTCGGCGTCGCGCAGCTTGGTGCGCAGCTCGGCGGCCTGGGGCACGGACGTGCCGCGGTAGTCGACCGCGTAGACGGCGTCCGCCTCGCGGAGCTGGCTGGTCACCTCGTCGATGACCGCGGCTTTCTGGTCTCGGTTCAAACTGTCCTCCTGTCCCGGTCTTACGGCGAATGCCGCCGGGGGTCTTGGGAGGAAGCGGAAGTCGGGCGCCTAGGCCGTCGCTTCCGCCTCCACGAGATCTTTGGTGCGGCTCGGGTCGATCTTGATGCCGGGCCCCTGCGTGGAGGCCATGACGATCGTGCGCAGGTACTTGCCCTTCGCGGCGGACGGCTTGGCGCGGTTGAGCTCCTCGATGACCGCCTGGTAGTTCTCGAGCAGCTGCTCGTCGGGGAACGACGTCTTGCCGACCGTCATGTGGACGATCGCGGTGCGGTCGGTGCGGTACTCGACCTTGCCGGCCTTGGACTCCTCGACCGCCTTGCGGACGTCCATCGTCACGGTGCCGACCTTCGGGTTCGGCATCTTGCCCTGCGGGCCGAGGATGCGGCCGAGGCGGCCGACGACCGGCATCATGTCCGGCGTCGCGATCGCGACGTCGAAGTCGGTGAAGCCCTCGTTCTGGACGCGCTCGGCGAGGTCCTCGGCGCCCACGTAGTCGGCGCCGGCCTCCTCGGCCTCGCGCGCCTTGTCGCCACGGGCGAAGACCGCGATCGTGACGTCCTTGCCGAGGCCGTGCGGCAGCGCGATCGTGCCGCGCAGCTGCTCGTCGGCGTGGCGGACGTTCAGGCCGGTGCGCACGTGGATCTCGACCGACTCGTCGAACTTCGCGCGCTTGAGCTCCTTGACGAGCCTGACGGCCTCGGACGGGCTGTACTCGCGCGTCCGGTCGACCTTCTCGCGGGCGTCCCGGTAGGTCTTGCCGCGGCTCATTACGCCACGACCTCCACGCCCATCGAGCGCGCGGTGCCGGCGATGATCTTCGCCGCCTGGTCGACGTCGTGCGCGTTGAGGTCGCCGAGCTTCTTCTCGGCGATCGCGCGCACCTGGTCGTTGGTGATCGTGCCGACCTTGGTGCGGTTCGGCTCGCCCGAGCCCTTCTCGATCCCGACCGCCTGGCGGATCAGCACCGCGGCCGGCGGCGTCTTGGTGACGAACGTGAACGAGCGGTCCTCGTAGACGGTGATGACGACGGGGATCGTCGTGCCCATGTCGTTGGAGGTCTGGGCGTTGAACGCCTTGACGAACTCCATGATGTTGATGCCGTGCTGGCCCAGCGCGGGGCCGACGGGCGGCGCCGGGGAGGCCTGGCCTCCGGGCGCCTGCAGCTTGATTGTTGTGAGGATTTTCTTCGCCATTTAGATCTTCTTCACCTGATCGTAGCCGACCTCCACGGGCGTCTCGCGCCCGAAGATCGACACCAGCACCTTGAGCTTGGCGGCGTCCTCGTTGATCTCGGAGATCTCGCCGGAGAAGTCCGACAGCGGGCCGGAGATGACCTTGACGGACTCGCCGATCGAGAACTGCGCCTTGGACGGCATGCGCTGCGCGACCTCGCGGTGGAGCAGGCGATCGACCTCGGCCTGGGTCAGCGGGATCGGCTCGTTCGACGCGCCGACGAACCCGGTCACGCCCGGCGTGCCCTTGACGACCTGCCAGGAGTCCTCGTTGAGGTCCATGTTCACCAGCACGTAGCCGGGCATGGTGCGCTTCTCGACGGAGACCTTCTGGTTGTCCTTCATCTCCTGGACGGTCTCGGTCGGGACGACGACCTGGCGCACGGAGCGGGTCTGGTTGAGCGACGAGACGCGATGCTCGAGGTTCTGCTTGACCTTCTTCTCGTGCCCGGAATAGGTGTTGATGACGTACCAGCGGAACATGATTCAGTAAGGGGAGCTCTCTTAGAGGATGGCTTCGATGAGCGGCTGCCAGAGCGCGTCGAGCAGACCGAGGTAACCGCCCGCGATCACGACGAAGCCGAGGACGACCGCCGTGGCCTGGCCGACCTGCCGGCGGTTCGGCCACTGCACGCGACGCAGCTCGTCGACGCAGTGGCCGAGGAAAGTGATGAACCGGCCGCGCCTGCGCCGCGGCCCTGCCGCCTCGCGCTCGATCTCGTGCCGGGAGACGGCGTCACCCTCGACCGCGTCCTCGGCCCGGCCGGGCCGGTCGTCGACGAGCTCGTCGGGGTAGATCTCGGCGCCGACGTCCCCGCCGTCGCCGAGGTCGTCGGGCAGCTCGGCGCCGGCCTCGGCGAGACGGGCCTCGTCGACATCCGCCGAGGCGTGGTCGAGCGGATTGGGAGCGCCCGACCGCCGCTCGGCGCGACGTCGCTTGGCGCGCTGGCGATCGCGGGCCACAGGACTACCCCGCCTAGCGCGTCTCGCGGTGCGCGGTGTGCTTCCGGCACCACTTGCAGTACTTGCGCAGCCCGATGCGATCAGGGTTGTTGCGCTTGGACTTGTTTGTCTGGTAGTTCCGGCGCTTGCACTCCTCGCACGCGAGGGTGACGGCGATCCGGACGTCTCCGCGGGCCATGCTTGCGGCGCTCCGTCAGCAGAAAGTTCAAAGAAACGGCGCCGGGCAAAGGAAAACCCCGCACCCGGCGCGAGGTCGGCAGGGAAGGATAGCGTCTTTCGCCCCGGTCCCGCGGGCGCGTCCACGGACGGCCCTTGTCCGGAGGCCGGCGCGCCGATGGTCGTGCCTGCCGCGCGGCTCAGCCGAGCGCCGCGCTGACCTCCTCCGCGACGCGGTGGCCGCTCTCGATCGCGCCGTCCATGAACGACGGCCAGCGCAGCGCCGTGTGCGCGCCGGCGAAGTGCACGCGGCCCTCGGGCGCGCGCAGCGCCGACCAGGCCGCGTGGACCTGGCCCGGGCGCAGAACGGCCCAGGTACCGCGGCTGTACGGGTCGCCCGCCCAGTCGTGCGCGTGCACCGCGACGACGTCGGCCTCGGGCGCGAGCTCGCGCAGCGCGTCGGCGACCGCGGCGTGGTCGGTGACGTCGAGGTCGGCCGACGACGGCCCGAAGCACACGAGCAGCACGCCGTCAGGGGTGGTCGCCATCGCGCCGGCGAAGTCGAAGCGCGTGCCGTAGCCCATCGCGCACAGGTCGTCCGGCACGCCGCGCGCGAGCACCCACGCCTTGACGCCCTGGCCCGCGTGGTTGCGCTCGCCCGCCGCGCGCTTCGCGGCGGTCAGGGCGGGCGTGAACGCGATCGACGGGAGCACGCCGATCGGGACCGTCACAACCGCGCGCCGCGAGACTTGGCGCTCGCCCGGCCCGGTCGCGGCGCCGGCGCCGGGCGCGATCAGGGCGCCGGCGGCCGGTGCAGTCGTCGCGCCGGCGCCCGGTGCGGTCATGGCGCCGGCGCCCGGTGCGGTCGTCACCACGACGCCGTCGGCGGACTGGTCGATCGCAGTGACCGCGGCGCCGAGCGCGATCTCGCCACGCACGTCGGCGGCGATCGCCTCGTAGAGCGCGGCGGTTCCGGCGGGGAAGCGCCAGCCGAGCACGGCCGCCTCCAGGTGCGCCCAGACGCTGTGATCGGCGGCCGAGATCCAGCGCAGGAAGTCGAGCATCGACGCGTCGCGCGGCGGCGCCGACGCGCACGCGGCGATCCAGAACAGCACCAGGTCGCGCACGCGCGGCGGCAGCTCCAGCGCGGCGACCCACTGGGCCGCCGGCACGTCGAGATCTTCCAGGCCCTGCGCGTCGGGCGGCCGGTCGGCGTCGTGGCGGCGGGCCGCTGCGAGCAGCGCGGCGACCGCGCGCTCGAGCGCCCCGAGATCGCCGACGTCGACCGGCAACGCGCGCTCGCTCCGCTCGTCGCCGAAGCGCCAGCGCACGCCGGTCGGCAGCTCGTCGTGCTCGCGCGCGACGGCGTAGCGGTCGGCCTCGGCCCACACGGCGCGCTGCACGTCGGCGACCCAGGCGGCGCCCATGTCGAGGTCGAGCCCGCGCAGCGCGCCGCGCTGCAACCACGCGCGTCCGCCGATCCGGTCGCGCGCCTCGAGCACGCGCACGGAGTGGCCGCGCGCCTCCAACTCGCGGGCGGCGACGAGGCCCGAGAGGCCGGCGCCGATGACCAGGACGTCGACCACGAGCCGCAAGCTACAGCTTCGCCGTGCGGTAGCCTCGCTACATGATCCAGCTGCCTGAGCGTCCCGATGACCTCGGTTGGCTGCTGGCCACGGTGAGCCACGCGCTCACCACCGAGCTCACCGCGGCGCTCGAGGGCCTGAGCGTCACACCGCGGGCCTGCTGTGTGCTCGCCACTGCGATGCAGGGGGAGCACACCCAGACGGCGCTCGCCCAGGCGATCGGTCTCGACAAGACGACGATGGTCGTGACGATCGACGCGCTGGAGCGCGACGGCCTGGTCGTGCGCCGCATGTCGAGCACGGACCGGCGCGCACGCGTGATCGCGGTGACCGACGCCGGCAGGGAGACGGTGGCCGAGGGCGAGCGGATCGTGGCGCGGATCCAGGACGACGTCCTCTCCGGGCTGCCGGCGACGCAGCGGGCGACGTTCATGCGCGCCTTGCGGCTGCTCGCCGCGGATCGCCTCTTCGCGCCGACGGCGTGCGAGAAGTCGGTGCGGCGACCCGCGCAGCGCAGTGTTGCGGCCGTGTAAATAGTTCCGTTTGAGATAGTTTCTTACGGGATCATCTGGTACGGTCGCGTCATGACTGACGTGACGCAGACCGTTTCCGAGGACCGCTCCCGCTGGATCGCGCTGGTCGTGCTCTGCGCCGGGTTCCTCATGATCATCCTCGACGCGACGATCGTGAACGTGGCGCTGCCGTCGATCCAGGACGACCTCGGCTTCTCGCAGTCGAGCCTCGCGTGGGTCGTGAACGCCTATCTGATCGCGTTCGGCGGCCTGCTGCTGCTGGCGGGCCGGCTCGGCGACCTGATCGGCCGCCGGCGCATCTTCCTCATCGGGCTGACCGTGTTCACGTTCGCGTCGCTGCTGTGCGGCCTGGCCTGGAGTCAGGAGGTGCTGATCGGCGCGCGCTTCCTGCAAGGGCTCGGCGGCGCGATGACGTCCGCCGTCATCCTCGGCATGATCGTCACGATGTTCCCGGAGCCGCGCGACCAGGCGAAGGCGATCGGGATCTACAGCTTCGTCGCCGCCGCCGGCGCGTCGCTCGGGCTGCTCGCCGGTGGCGTCCTCACCCAGGGCATCAACTGGCACTGGATCTTCTTCGTCAACATCCCGATCGGGGTCGCGACGGCGGTGTTCGCGCTGCGACTGCTCGAGAACGACGCGGGCGTCGGCCTGCGGAAGGGCGCGGACGCGCTCGGCGCGGTGCTGGTGACCGGGGCGCTGATGCTCGGCGTCTACACGATCGTGGAGGCGGGCGACTACGGCTGGCTGTCGCTCCACACGCTCGGGCTCGGCGCGGTGTCGCTCGCCCTGCTGGCCGGGTTCGTGGCGCGCCAGGCGACCGCGAGCCACGCGCTGTTGCCGCTGCGGCTGCTCCGTTCGCGCAACGTCGCCGGGGCGAACGTGATCATGGTGCTGCTGGTCGCCGGGATGTTCGGGATGTTCTTCCTGGGCTCGCTGTACCTCGAGCGCGTGCTCGGCTACGACGCGGTGGAGATCGGGCTGGCGTTCCTACCGGTCTCGCTCGGCATCGGCCTGCTGTCACTGTTCCTGGCCCCGCGGCTCAACATTCGGTACGGCCCCCGGCCGGTGCTGATCGCGGCGCTGCTCCCGATCGCGGCCGGTCTGGCGCTGTTCGCACAGGTGCCGGTCGACGCCGACTACGTGACCGACATCCTGCCGTCGATGGTGTTGTTCGGCGTCGGCGCCGGCCTGGCGTTCCCGGCGATGGCGACGCTCGCGATGACCGGGGCGACGCCGGGCGACTCGGGGCTGCTGTCGGGGCTGATCAACACCACGCAGCAGGTGGGCGGCGCGCTTGGGCTGGCGATCCTCGCCACGCTCGCGACTTCGCGCACCGAGAACCTCGTCGAGGAAGGGGCGTCGCAGGCTTCGGCGCTCACCGACGGATACCAGCTCGCGTTCACGATCGGCGCCGCCTTCATCGTCTCGGCGCTCGTACTGGCCGTGACCGTGCTGCGGTCCGAGCCGGCGCTCGAAGCGGCTGTCGAGGAGCCCGAGGTGGACGCCGTGTACAGCGAGGCCGCCTGAGCGTGACGAGCGCCTCGCGCACGGGGTGTTACGCGGCGGTTGCCTCCACCCGCTTGGCCGCCTCCTCGCGCGACATGCCGCGCTTGCCCCACTTGGCGAGGTCGGCGTAGTCCATCAGCGTGTCGAAGTAGTCGCGCATGGGCGGCGCCTGCAGGCCGAGCCGCTCGCGCGCGTTCGCGTCGTCGAACACGACCTCCATGTCGAAATACGGCAGGTAGACCGCGCCGTGGTCGTCGGCCGCCGCATCGCCGAACGCGCCCGTGCCGACGAACGGCGGCTTCGGGCGGCCGAAGTGGGCGCACGCGAGCTCGGCCAGCTCGTCGCAGGTGGAGGCGTCGGCGCCGCTGACGAGGTTGAACGTACCGGTCACGTCCGACCCGATCAGGTTGAAGATGCCGTCGGCGACGTAGTCGACCGGGACGACGTCGACGCGCCCGTCCGGCTTGGCCGGCACCTGCGAGAACAGGCCGCGGGCGAACGCGCGCAGCGGCCAGTAGAGGACGTTGAACGCCGGCGTCCAGCCGGTGCCGGACTCGCCCATCACGATGCTCGGCCGCGCGATCGCGACCTCGAAGTCGTCGACGCCGGCGAACAGCCGCTCGGCCTCGCACTTGGTCTGCTCGTACGTGTTGCGGTACTCGGTGCCGAGCATGTCCTCGCCGAACGTGCCGGCGTGGGTGCCGGCGACGTAGGCGGTGGAGACGTGCACGAAGCGGCGCGCGCCGGCGGCGCGTGCGAGCGCCAGCATCGCGCGGGTGCCCTCGACGTTGATCTCGCGCGCCTGCCCGAGCGGGAGGTCGAACGCGATCGAGGCCGCGCAGTGGCAGACGACATCGACCGGCTCGTCCAGCTCGGGCAGTCCGCTGGTCAGGTCGCCGCGCAGCGCGCGCACGCGGGAGCGATGCGGCGACGGATCGCTGTAGAGCGTGGTGAGCACCCCGTCGAGCCGCAGTTCCGCCGCTGCATCGTCGGGCGCGCGGACGAGGCAGAGCACCTTGCGATCGGTGCGCTCGAGCAGCCGCGCGAGCACCTCCATGCCGAGGAAGCCGGTCGCGCCGGTGAGGAGGATCACGCCTCCACCCCCTCGAGCGGCCGCTCGGCGGTCCCGTCCATGCCCTCGAGCGGCGTGCCCATCGCGTGGAAGCCGCCGTCGACGTGCAGGATCTCACCGGTGATCGCGCGTGCGTGGTCCGAGAGCAGGAAGCAGACGGCGCCGGCGACCGGGCCGGAGTCCTCGGTGTCCCAGCCGAGCGGCGCCTGCCGCTCCCAGGCCGTCGCGAGCTGCGCGAAGCCGGGGATGCCGCGCGCGGCGATCGTGCCGAGCGGACCGGCGCTGACGAGGTTCACGCGCACGCCGCGCGGGCCGAGGTCGCGCGCGAGGTAGCGCGATGTCGCCTCCAGCGCCGCTTTCGCTACACCCATCCAGTCGTATACGGGCCACGCGACCGTCGCGTCGAAGTCCATCCCGACGACGCTGGCGCCCTCGTCCGGATAGAGGTCGGCGAGCGCCGCGGCGAGCGCCTTGAGCGAGAACGCGCTGGTCTGGAACGCGGTGATCGCACTCTCCGCCGGCGTGCTCAGGAAACGGCCGCCGAGCGCGTCCTCGGGCGCGAACGCGATCGCGTGCAGGACGCCGTCGAGGCGGCCCCAGCGGCCGGCCAGATCGGCGGCGACCGCTTCGAGGTCGTCGGGCTTGTTGACGTCGAGCTCGAGCACGTCCGGCGGCGTCGGCAAGTTCTTCGCGGCGCGGTCGGTCAGGCGCTTGGCGCGGCCGAAGCCCGTCAGGACCACCTCCGCACCGAACTCCTGCGCCTGCCGCGCGACCTCCCATGCGATCGAGTCACGGGTGATCACGCCCGTGATGAGGAGCTTCTTGCCGGCGAGCATCAGAGGGGGATGTTCCTCACACCGGCGACGGGCTGCGCCACCGCCTCCATCGTGCGCAGCGCCTCGCTCAGCCGCCGGCGCGTGTCGGCCGGCGGGACGATCTCGTCCACGTAGCCCTCGGCCGCCGCCACCGCCGACGTGAGGTGCTCGTCGCGGTACTCCTCGGCGAACGCGTCGCGCGCCGCCTCGGGGTCGTCCGCCGCCGCGATCTCGCGCCGCTTGACGATCCCGACGGCCTGCTTGGCTCCCATCACCCCGAGCGTCGCCTGCGGCCAGGCAAACACGTAGTCGGCGCCGAGGTCGCGCGAGTTCATCGCGATGAACGCGCCGCCGAAGGCCTTGCGCAGCACCAGCGTGATCTTCGGCACGCTCGCCTCGGCGAACGCGTGCACGAGCTTGGCGCCATGGCGGATCACGCCGCCCTTCTCCTGCTTGGTGCCGGGCATGAAGCCGGGCGTGTCGACGAACACCAGCAGCGGGATCCCGAACGCGTTGCACGTGCGCACGAACTTCGCGCCCTTGGTCGCCGAGTCGGAGTCCAGCACGCCACCGAGGTACCTCGGCTGGTTCGCGACGATTCCGACCGGCTTGCCCTCGAGTCGCGCGAAGCCGCACACCATGTTGCGCGCCCAGCGCGGGCTCCACTCGAGCAGGCGGCCGCCGTCGACCGTGCCGCGGACGACGTCGCGGACGTCGTAGACCTTGCGCTCGGACGCGGGCACGGGGTCGCCCGGGTTGTAGCCCGGCGGGTCCGACGAGCGCCACATGGGCACCGCGCCGCCGGCGTAGGACGGCAGATGGTCGAGCAGGTCGCGCACGAGCAGCGCGGCGTCGGAGTCGGTCCGGGCGACGAAGTGCGCGACGCCGTTGCGGTCGTGCACCTTCGGGCCGCCGAGGTCGAATGCGCCGACGTCCTCGCCCATGACCTCCTTCACGACCGCCGGGCCGGTGAGGAACATGTTCGCGCGCTCGGTCATCACGACGAAATCGGTCAGCGCCGGCGAGTACGAGCCGCCGCCGGCCGACGCGCCGCAGATCACCGAGATCTGCGGGATCTTCCCGGACAGCGCGACATGCTCCTTGAAGATGCGGGCGTACCCGGCGAGCGCCGCGAGGCCCTCCTGCATGCGGGCGCCACCGGACTCGATGAAGCCGATCACGGGCGCGCCCGCACGGCCGGCGAGCCGCAGCACGCGCACGATCGAATCCGCGTGCTGCTCGCCGAGCGAGCCGCCGAGGTAGGACGGGTCCTGGGCGTAGCAGAACACGGGGCGGCCGTCGACGCGCCCGGCGCCGGCGAACACGCCGTCGCCCGCGCGGGCCTTCTCCCCCATGCGGCGGGAGCGGACGTCGGAGCGCATCAGGGTGAGCGACCCGTCGTCGCAGAGCGCCTCGAGGCGCTCGATCGGCGAGAGCTTGTCCTCTACCTGGGGAACGAACTCGATGGTCATGCGGCCTCCAGGCACAGCACCGCGTTGTGGCCGCCGAAGCCGAAGGCGTTCGAGAGGCCGACAGCGGGCTTGCCGTCGATGTCCAGGGGGCGGGCCTTGCCCGGCACGTAGTCCAGGTCCAGGCCTTCCTCGGGCTCCTCGTGCCCGAGCGTCGGGGGCGCGATCCGGTCGCGCAGGGCGAGGATGGTCGCGACGGCTTCCACCGCGCCGGCCGCACCGAGCAGATGCCCGATCGCCGACTTGGTGGAGGACACCGGGATGTCCTTGGCCGAGTCGCCGAAGACGGCCTTGAGGGCGAGCGTCTCGGCGCGGTCGTTCAGCGGGGTGGACGTGCCGTGCGCGTTGATGTACACGACGTCGTCGGTGGTCAGCTCGGCGTCGGCGAGCGCGACGCGCATCGCGTCGGCAGCGCCGGCGCCCTCCTTGTCGGGTGCGGTCAGGTGGTAGGCATCGGAGGTGGCGCCGTAGCCGCGCACGTAGGCGAGGATGTTCGCCCCGCGCTCGCGCGCCTTGTCGGCGTCCTCGAGCACCAGCACAGCGGCGCCCTCGCCCATCACGAAGCCGTCGCGGCGGACGTCGAACGGGCGGCTGATGCCGAGCTCGGACAGCGCGTCGAGCGCGGCGAACGCGGCCCGCGCGAGCGGCACGAGGCCCGCCTCGGAGCCGCCGGTCACGACCGCGTCGGCGCCGCCGGACTGGATCAGCTTGGCCGACTCGCCGATCGCGTGCGCGCCGCCGGCACAGGCCGACAGCGTGGCGAACGACGGCCCGCGGAGCTTGTGGCGCATCGACACGGCGCCCGCGCCTGCGTTCCCCATCATCAGCGGGATCGAGAGCGGCGAGACCTTGCCGGGCCCCTGCTCCAGCAGCACCTGGTGGTTGTGGGTCAGCGTTCCGATCCCGCCGATGCCGGTGCCGATGATCGACCCGATCCGCGCCGGGTCGTAGGGCAGATCGCCGTCCCAGCCGGCCTCCTTCAGCGCCTCATCCGAGGAGACGAGGGCGAACTGGGTGAAGCGATCGGCCCGGCGCACCTCCTTGACGGACAGGTACTCGGTGGGCTCGAACTCCGTGCACGCGCCCTCGCCGTCCTGGATCCCGGACGTGCCGGCGGTCCAGCGCTCGTGCAGCGTGCGCGCGCCGACACCCAGCGGGGTGACGGCGCCGATGCCGGTGACGACGACCTCGGGCTTCATCCTGCGCGGCTCACCACCAGCTCGACGGCGTCGCCGACGGTCTTGATCTTGCCGACGTCGTCGCCCTTGAGCTGGACGCCGAACTCGTCCTCGATGATCTGCGACAGCTCGGCGAGGTCGAGCGAGTCGACGTCGAGCTCCTCGAACGTGGCCTCGCGGCTGATCTCGCTCGGGTCGGCGCCGAACTGCGGCAGGGCGTCGAAGACGACCTTCTCGACAGCTTCAGGCGTGACGGTGGTGGCCATGTGTTGGTTTCTCCTTTGGTTGGTTCAGGCGGAAATGCCGCCGTCGACGAACAGGGTCGTTCCGGTCACGTACGCGGCGTCGTCGGAGGCGAGGAAGCGCACGGCGGCGGCGACCTCCTCCGGCTGCCCCGCGCGACGCGCGGGGACGCTCTTGACGATGTCGACCAGCAGGTCCTTGGTCATGTCGGTCTCGATGTAGCCCGGGGCCACGGCGTTGACCGTGATCCCGCGGCGGGCGACCTCGTGCGAGATCGTCTTCGTCATCCCGATCAGGCCGGCCTTCGCGGCCGCGTAGTTCGCCTGGCCGGCGTTCGCGCGCGGGCCGACGACCGACGCGACGTTGACGATCCGGCCGTAGCGCGCCCTGAGCATCGGCTTGAGCGATCGCTTCGTGAGCCGGAAGGCCGCCGAGAGGTTGGTGTCGAGGACGGCGTCCCAGTCTTCGTCCTCGATCTGGATCGCGAGGTTGTCGGCGCGCACGCCGGCGTTGTTGACGAGCGCGAGCACCGGGCCGCCGAGCGCCTCCTCGGCCTTGTCGAAGAGCTGGTCGGGCGCACCATTGGTGATGTCGCCGCGGAGCACTGCAGCGGTGCCGCCGGCGTCGGTGATCGCCTTCACGGTGGCGTTCGCCCCAGCTTCGTCGGAACGGTAGTTGACCGCGACGTGCCAGCCGTCGGCGGCGAGCGCCTTCGCGATCGCGGCGCCGATTCCCTTGGACGCGCCGGTGACGAGCGCGACTGCGTGGTCGGGGCGGCTCACCGCACCCCCCAGTCGACGACGCCCGCGCCCCACGTGAAGCCGGCGCCGACCGCGGACAGCAGCAGCCGCTGCCCGGAGCGCAGGCGGCCGTCCTCGCGCAGCAGGCTGAGCGTGAGCGGGATCGACGCGGCCGACGTGTTGCCGGTTTCGCCCACGTAGTCGGCGACGCGCTCGGCCGGCAGCTCGAGCCGCTCCGAGACGGCCTTGAGGATGCGTCCGTTCGCCTGGTGGTAGATGAACAGGTCGATGTCGTCGAGCGCGACGCCGGCGCTGTCGAGCGCCTGATGCGTGGACTCGACCAGCACCTTGACGGCCATGTTGAACGTGGTGTGGCCGTCCATGATCAGGAGGCGGTCCTCGTGGTTGGCGATGATCGTCTCGCCCATGCTGCCGTCCGAGGCGAGCACGACCGGGCCGACCGCGCCCTCGCCCTCGGCGCTCAGGACGACGGCGCCGGCGCCGTCGCCGAACAGCGAGGCGGTGCGCTTGTCGTCGGGGTCGGTGATCCGCGACAGGATCTCGGCGCCGATCACCAGCACGCGCTCGGAGCGGCCGGTCTCGACCTGGCCGGCGGCCATGCTCAGCGCCGACAGCCAGCCGGTGCAGGCGGAGCCGATGTCGAGCGCCCCGACCTTGAGGCCGAGCGCGTCGGCGACGAGCGGGGCGGTGTTCGGCGTCAGCTCGTCCGGCGTCATCGTCGCGACGAGAACGAGGTCGATGTCGCTCGCCTTCAGGCCGGCGTCGGTGAGCGCGCGGCGGGCGGCGGCGAGCGCGAGGTCCGCGGTGCGCTCGTCGGGCCCGGCGTAGCGGCGCTCGCGGATACCCGTGCGGCGAACGATCCACTCGGCATCGACGCCGATGCGCTCGGCGATCGGGCCGTTCGGGACAACGCGGTCAGGGAGCTTGTGGCCGAGGCCGACGACGCGGGCGGTGCGGGCGGGTGCCATGCGTCCGTTCAGCGGCTTTCGTTCGAGCGCGGTCTCAGGCATGAACGGCGGGCTCCGGCGTCTCGACCTTGGTGCCCGGGACGATCCGCTTGGCGAGCCTGGCCAGCACCTTTCCGGGGCCGACCTCGATGAAGCGCGTGGCGCCTGCTTCGTGCATGGCGGTGAAGGTCTCGCGCCAGCGGACCGGGCGGATCAGCGCGCGAGCGAGCTCGTCCCGCGGGTCCGTGAAGGGCTTGGCCGTGGCGCAGGAGAAGACCGTGAACGCGGGCTCGGCGAACTCCGCCTCGTCCAGCGCGGCGCGGAACGGCGCGACCGCCGGCGCCATCGAGGGCGAGTGGAACGCTCCGGCGACCGGGAGCCGGATCGTGCGCTTGCCGAGCGCGCCGGCGACCTCCTCGGCGCGGTCGAAGCTCGCCCTGTCCCCCGCGAGCACGATCTGACCGGGCGCGTTGTCGTTCGCGACGGTCAGGCCGGCGGCGTCGGCCACCTGCGCGGCCTCGTCCGCGTCGGCGCCGACCAGCGCGATCATCGAGCCGGTCGCGTCGGCCTCGGCCATCAGGCGGCCGCGCAGGACGACGAGCTCGAGCGCGTCGTCGACGCTGAGCACGCCGGCCGCGGCGAGCGCGGCCAGCTCGCCGAGCGAGTGGCCGGCGGCGGCGCCGGGCGTGATGTCGTCGGGGAGCCCGCGCCAGCCGGCGATCGAAGCGCAGAAGATCGCGGGCTGCTGGAAGCGGGTGCTCTCCTCCACGCGCGCGAAGGGATCCTCACCTACCAGCTCGAGGCAACGCTCGAGCAGTTCAGGGCAGCGTTGCGCGACCAGCTCGCGCATGTCGGGGGTCTGGCTTCCCTGGCCGGGGAAGAGCAGAGCGGTTTGTGTGACCAAGTTCACGCCGGACAACCTTGGAGGTGCGCGCCAGGATTCCGGGAATAACCGGTGATCTACCCCCCGGCCGGGGGGGTCGGCGGCGCGTGGTGGGGGGTGGGTGTCCGACGCGCGGGCCGGTGACTTCGGGGAACTGCGGCATTGAAGGAACGAGCTTCCGGTGGTAAGCGGCGGTGCGCGCGCGGAACTGCTCGTGCCAGCCGGCCAAGGAGAACGTCGAGATCGGCGCCCTCAGCCCTCTCGGCAACACGAGCGAATCTCGACGTTTTCCTCTCACCCGCCGACGATCGCACGCGCAACCCGCCAAACCGGCCGACGGGACAAACCCGACACTCCCTAAATGCGCAGTTTGAAGCGGCGGCTACAAGATCAAGCCCAAGCGCTGCGCCTTCTGCACCGCCTCGGCGCGGTTGCGCACCGACAGCTTGCGGTACAGCGACGACGTGTGCTCCTTGACCGTGTGCGGCGACAGGAACAGCTGCTCGGCGATCTCGCGGTTCGTCGCGCCGGAGCCGATCAGGTGCAGGACCTCGCGCTCGCGCTCCGAGAGAACCGGCCCGGACGGCGCCTCGTGCGGGCGGAAGACGGTCATGCCGAGGCCGACCATCCGGACGGCGCCGGCGATGTCGGCGGCCGGCCAGTCCTTGGAGATGAAGCCCGCCGCGCCCGCGGCGCGCGCGGCGTTCGGGCTGATCCGGCCCGCCCCGGAGATCAGCAGCACGTTGGTGTTCGGGGACTCGGCGCGCAGTCGCTCGCAGATCTCCGCGCCCGATTCCTGCCCGACGAACAGGTCGACGAGCGCGACGTGCGGCGAATAGCGCATGAGCAGCGCCATCGCCTCCGCGCCGGTGCGCGCGCTCAGGCAGCGCTCCACCCACGGCTGCTCGCCGAGCATCAGCCGCAGGCCCCAGTGCACGACCTCGTGGTCGTCGACCACCAGCACGCGCAGCTTGCGCTCGCTCGAGCCCGACGCGATCCGGCTCGGGTTGACGTCAGGCACGGTCATGCGGGACCGCCAGCCGCACGCGCCAGGTACCGGGCTCGCGCTCGCCGAACTCGACCAGACCGCCGACCTGGAGTGCCTCGAGTCCCGCGAGCCGCAGGCCCATCCCGGTGACCGTGCGCGGCCGGCCGTGCACGCCGTCGTTGCAGACCTCCATCACCCACGCGCCCTCCTGTCGCTGAAGGGTCACCTCGACCCGCGTCGGCTCCGCATGCTTGCGCGCGTTGCGGACGGCCTCGACCAGCACCGACTGGGCGAGCGACTCGAGCTCGACCGGCACGCCCACCTCGTCGCTGCCCGGCGTGAGCTCGATCCCCAGCTCCGGATGCGCGTCGCGCAGGCGCGCGACCTCGTCGGGGAACGTGGTCTCGGTGTCCGGGGCGGAGCGCCCGAGCGGCCGCTGCAGCGCTCGCCGCAGGTCGCGCAGCCCCGCCTGCAGCTCGACGGTGACGCGCTCGCGCGCCTCGTCGGGCAGCGGCGAGTCGCTGGAGACGACCAGCAGCACGCCGAACAGCCGCTGGATCACACCCTCGTGCACCTCGCGCGCGAGATCGATGCGCTCCTGCAGCTGGCGCGCGCGGGCCTGCTGGAACGTCGCGTGGCGCGCCGCCTCGGCGAGCGCGGCCGACTTGCCGAGCGTCCAGAGCAGGTCGCGCTCCTCACCCGAGAGCGGGCGCCGCGGGCGCCGGTCGGCGAGGATCACGCCGCTCCAGCGGCCACCGGCCGAGAGCGGGACGCAGACGAGCGTCGAGCCGTCGAGCAGGTCGCGGAAATGCTCCGGCACCTCGCGCGCGACCGCGTTGGCATCCATCTCGATCACGCGATCATCGACCAGCGCCTGGCGCGCGATCGGCGCCGACTCGACCGTGATGTGCGAGTTCGCGAAGCGATCGAGGCCGATCCCGTAGGCGCCCGCGGCGCGGACGCGGCGGCGCGCCTCGTCGTAGCGGAAGATGATCGCGCGGTCCATCGAGGTGAGCCGGCACACGGCCTCGCACAGCGATGAGTAGAACGTGTCCGGGGAGCTGTTGTCCTCGGAGCGCGTCAGCAGCTCGACGAACGTCTCCAGCACGTCCACGCGCACGACGGGAGCGCGCGCTTCGGTCACCGTCGTGTCGGTTCCCACGTCCACATCATCCCCTACCCTGCCGGCGGCCTCAGGTGACGCGGACGCGGAACGTCGCGCTGACCGGCACGCCGGGATGCGCCAGCTCGAGCTCGTCGCCCGTCGAGAGCGCCGCGACCGGCGCCATCATCGGCTCCAGGCAGGCGACGTCGAGCGTGGTGGGCGCGAAGACCTGTGCATAGCGGAAGCCGCCGGCCCACTCGACGGCGATCTCGCGGCCGCCGCCGGACAGCACGTAGACGGCGTCCTCCGGCACCGCGCTGTGGGTGTCGAGCGCGCGCTCGCCGAGCGGGGCGCGCTCGGCCGGCGCGTCGACGCGCTCACCCGTCGGCAGCTTGCGGTCGTCGAGTACGACCGCGACACGTGCCGGCTGCGCCAGCTCCCACTCGGCCCGCGGCACGCCTGGTAGCGACAGCCACGGATGCCAGCCGAACGCGAGCGGCACGACCTCGTCGCGCGCGACGACGGTCGTCGTGATCGTCGAGCGTGTCGCCGGCCAGCCGCAGCTCGAGCTCGAGCAGGTGCGGGAACGGGAACACCGACAGCCGGTCGTCGCGGCGGCCATAGTCGAGCGTGGCCGCGAGCCAGGCGGAGTCGCCGTCGGCGCCGGCGTCGACGAGGTCCCAATCCTCGGCGGCGGCGAGCGCGCCGTGGATCGGCAGGTCGGTCTCGTCCGCCCGCACGATCCCGCGGCTGCGGTCGATCGTGACGGCGCGCCCGGCCGCGGCGTAGCGCCAGTCGCGCAGCCGGTTGGCCCACGGATGCAGCAGCGGGAGGCCGAACGAGCGGCCGGTGCCGCGCCACGCGTCGAGGCCGCCGCGCTGCACGAGCAGCTCCTCGCCGCGGTGCTCCAGCGAGCAGCCGATCATGCCCGCGCCGGGAACGAAGACCACGCGCAGGTCACCGTCGGCGAGCGCGACCGTCTCGAGCTGCCCCTCCGGGATCCGGTCGAGGGTGGCCATGGGCGGCAGCCTACGCGCGCCGGCGGGATCGGGTCGCGCCGCGCGCCGGGGGATACGCTCAGCTGGTGCCCCGCTGGTCACTACCGTCGCGCCGACTGCCGCTCTCCGCCGGCCTGCTGACCGCTGCCGCGCTGGTGACCCTCGAGACGCTGCTGCTCTACCCGCTCAGCGACATCGCCGAGCCGGTCTCGCTCGGCGTCGTCTACCTGCTCGGCGTGCTGCTCGTGTCGATCGTGTGGGGCGTCGGACTCGGCATCGCGACCAGCCTGGTGAGCGCCGCAGCGTGGAACTTCTTCCACATCCCGCCGACCGGCCGCTTCACGATCGCCGATCCGGAGAACTGGGTCGCGCTCGGGGTCTTCTTCGTCGTCGCCGTGGCGGCATCGAGCGTCGCGGAGGCCGCCCGCCACCGCGCGCAGGAGGCCGAGCAGCGCGGGCGCGAGGCCGGGCTCGCCGCCGAGCTCGCCCGCGTGCTGCTGGGCGCGCCCGACCTGCCCGGTGCGCTCGCCCCCGCGGCGCTGCGGATCGCGCAGGCGTTCGGGCTCACCTCGTGCCGCCTCGTGCTCGAGGCGGTCGGCGACGACGAGCGCTCGGCCGCGATCCCGCTGATGCGCGGGGAGGAGCAGGTCGGCACGCTGCTCGTCCCGCGCGCGGATCAGGAGGCGGTCGAGGCGCTCCGCCCCGCGCTGGAGGCGCTGCTCGCAGCGGCGCTCGAGCGCGAGCGGCTCACGCGCGAGGTCGTCGAGACGCGCGCGCTGCGCCGCTCGGACGAGATCAAGACCGCCGTACTGCGCGCGGTCTCCCACGACCTGCGCTCGCCGCTCACCGCGATCGTCACCGCGGCCGAGGCGCTCGCCTCCCCCTCGATCGGCGACGAGGACCGGCGCGAGCTCGCGGCCGGCGTGACGAGCGAGAGCGCGCGCCTCGCCCGCCTCGTCGACAAGCTGATCGAGCTCTCGCGCCTGCAGTCCGGCGCCGCCGAGCCGCACCGCGACTGGTGCTCGGTGGAGGAGGTGCTGCGCGAGGCGGCGATCTCCGCCGGCCTCCCCCAGGACCGGTTGAAGCTCACGATCGACCGTGACCTCCCGCTGATCCTCGCCGACGCAGCTCAGCTCGAGCGCGCGTTCGCCAACCTGCTCGAGAACGCCGCGCGCTACTCCGACGGCCAGCCCGTATCCGTACGCGCGCGCGTGAGCGGCG
Source organism: uncultured Solirubrobacteraceae bacterium (assembly GCA_963835735.1). Classification (GTDB taxonomy): domain Bacteria; phylum Actinomycetota; class Thermoleophilia; order Solirubrobacterales; family Solirubrobacteraceae; genus DASQMT01. The sequence continues at coordinate 182,544 of CAWIGP010000007.1, read as the reverse complement.
GGCGCCTGCTCGTGCGTGTCGTCGACCGCGGGCCGGGCATCTCGCCCGCCGAGCAGGAGCGGATCTTCGAGCCGTTCTTCCGCGGCGGCAACCGCCGCGCCGGCGGGTCCGGCCTCGGGCTTGGCGATCGTGAAGGGCTTCGTGGAGGCGAACGGCGGGCAGGTGCGCGTCGAGTCGCTGCCGGGCCAGGGCTCCAGCTTCGTGGTCGCGCTGCCGCTGCCCGAGGCGGTCCCGGTATGACCGCGCGCCGAGTGCTCGTCTGCGACGACGAGCCGCAGATCCTGCGCGCGCTGCGGGTCGTGCTGCGCGAGGCGGGCTTCGAGGTCGTCCCGGCGGCGACCGGGCAGGAGGCGCTCGACCGCGCCGCGGTGCAGCCGCCCGACGCCGCGATCGTCGACCTCGTGCTGCCCGACATCGACGGGATCGAGGTCTGCAAGGCGCTGCGCGAATGGAGCCGGATGCCGATCATCCTGCTCTCCGCCGTCGGCGACGAGGAGGAGAAGGTCCGCGCACTGGAGGCCGGCGCCGACGACTATGTCGTCAAGCCGTTCGCGCCGCGGGAGCTGGTCGCGCGGGTCCAGGCCGCGCTGCGGCGCGCCGGCGACGACCCCGGCGAGCCGGCGATCCTCGCCGACGGGCTGGAGATCGACGTGGCCGCGCACACCGTGCGCCGCGACGGCGCCGAGGTGCACCTCACCCCGATCGAGTTCGACCTGCTGCGCACGCTCGCGCGCCAGCGCGGGCGGCTGATGACGCACCGGGCGCTGCTGGTCGAGGTCTGGGGCCCCACGTACGCGAGCGACACACAGGTGCTGCGCACGCACATCGCGAACCTGCGGCGCAAGATCGAGCCCGCGGGCGAGCCGCCGCGTTACATCCGCACCGATCCGGGCGTCGGCTACCGCTTCGTCGCCTGATCGGTCTTCACGACATCGTGATACCGATGAGGCGCATCCGCATGTCGCCTTGACGCGGGCGGCCGTAGCGTCGGTCGCCGTGACCGTCGCAGGCTGGATGCAACTCGTCGTCTTCGTCGTCATCCTCACCGCGCTCACGCCGCCGCTCGGCGCCTACCTGACGCGCGTGTTCGCCGGCGAGCGGGTACTGCTCACGGGCATGCTCGGGCCGATCGAGCGCGGCACGCTGCGGCTGTTCGGCGCCGAGCTCGAGTCGCAGGACTGGAAGGCGTACGCGCGCAGCGCACTGATCTTCTCCGCCGTCTGCCTCGTCGGCGCCTACGCGGTGCTGCGCACGCAGGCGATCCACCCGTGGGATCACGGGATCGAGGCGTCGCTGCCGTGGGACGTGGCGTTCAACACCGCGATCTCGTTCGTGTCGAACACGAGCTGGCAGTTCTACGCCGGCGAGACGTCGCTGACGACGTTCTCGCAGATGGCGTCGATCGCGCTGCACTCGTGGCTCTCGGCCGCGGTCGGGCTGGCGACCGGCATCGCGGTGATCCGTGGCTTCGCCCGCGCGCGCGGCGAGGGCCTCGGCAACTTCTGGACCGACCTGGTCCGCGGGCTGCTGTACGTGCTGCTCCCGCTGGGGACGATCGGCGCGCTGCTGATGATCGCCGACGGCGTCGTGCAGAGCTTCGGGCCCGGGATCATCGGCTCGCAGGCGGCGATCAAGACGCTCGGCTCGGTCGGCGGCGGCTATTACAACGTGAACTCGGCGATGCCGTTCGAGAACGCCGGCTGGCTCTCGAACCTCGTGCAGATGCTGCTGATCGTCCTGGTGCCCGCTGCGCTGACGGCGACGTTCGGCCGCGCCGTCGGCAGCCGCCGCCAGGGCTGGGCCCTGTACGCCGCGATGCTCGCGATGTTCGTCGCGGGCTTCGCCGTCCTGTACACGGCGGAGACCGGGCCGACGCCCGCGATGGAGGCCGCCGGGCTCACGGGCGGCAACCTCGAGGGCAAGGAGCAGCGCTTCGGCGAGGCCGGCACCGCGCTGTACGCCGCGGTCACCACATCGGGCGCCTCGGGCGCGGTCAACGGCGCGATGGAGTCACTGAGCGGAGCGGGCGCGCTCGCGCCGTTCTCGCTGATGATGACCGGGGAGCTGGCGTTCGGCGGGATCGGCTCCGGGCTCTCCAGCATGCTGCTGGTCGTCCTGCTCACCGTGTTCATCGCCGGGCTGCTGGTCGGGCGAACACCGGAGTACGTCGGGCGCAAGCTCGACGTACGCACCGTCAAGCTCGTCGTGATCGGCACGCTCGCGGCGCCGCTGATCGCGCTCACGTTCGCCGGCATCGCCACCGCGAGCGAGTTCGGCCGCGTCTCGATCTTCGACAGCGGCCCGCAGGGGTTCAGCGAGACCCTCTACGCCTACGTCTCGCAGACGATGAACAACGGCTCGGCATTCGCCGGCTACACCGGCTTCGTCCAGCCCGCCGACGCCGAGCAGTTCGGCATCTCGTTCGCGAACGTCATGGGCGGCCTGGCGATGCTCGCCGGCCGCTACCTGCCGATGATCGTCGCGCTCGCGGTCGCCGGCGCGATCGCCGCGCGGCCCGTGATGGCGACCGGGCGCGGCACGCTGCGCACGGACAACGCGACGTTCGTGGGGCTGGTGCTGGCGGTGGTCGTGATCGTGGTGCTGCTCACCTTCGTCCCGGCGCTGCTCCTCGGCTCGGGCGTCCAGGGCCTCGACGGACGCCTGCATTGATCGGCCTTTACGACTTCTTGATACCGACAGGCCACATCGGCATGGCGCCTTGACGGACCCGCGCCTAGCGTCATCCGCATGACTTCGCTATCCGTGTTCGCCTCGATCCTGGACGACCTCCAGGATCTGTCTTCGCTGGCGTTCGGCGCACTCGCTTTCGCGGTCCTCTTTCTCGTGCTGAAGGGACTGGACCACGTATGAGCACGATCGAGCTCGTCGGGCTGATCGTGTCGGTGGCGGTGCTCGCCTACCTGATCCTGGCGCTGCTGCGCCCCGAGCGGTTCTAGGCAATGTCCGTCGCCGGCTGGATCGAGATCCTGCTCTTCATCGTGCTGCTGACGGCGCTCGCGCCCGTCATCGGCGCGTACATGACGCGCGTCTTCCGCAACGAAGTGCAGGCGCTCGGATTCATCGAGCGTCCCTTCTACCGCCTGCTCGGCGTCGACCCTGCGCGCGGTCAGGACTGGAAGGGCTACGCCAAGTCCGTCCTGATCGTCAGCGGGCTGTTCGGCGTCCTGCTCTACGTGATCCTGCGCACCCAGGGGATCCACCCCTGGAACCCGCGCGACCTCTCCTCGGGGACGTGGGACGTGTCGTTCAACACGTCCGCGTCGTTCCTGTCGAACACGAACTGGCAGTTCTACGGCGGCGAGACGACGATGTCGTACTTCTCGCAGATGGCCGGACTGGCCGTCCAGAACTTCATCTCCGCCGGCGTCGGCATCGCGGTCCTCGTCGCGTTCGTCCGCGCCCTGGCGTCGCGCTCGGGCCACGAGATCGGCGTCTTCTACGTCGACCTCACCCGCACGATCCTCTACATCCTCGTGCCGATCTCGATCGTGATCGGGCTCGTGCTCGTGTCGCAGGGCGTCATCCAGACGCTCAGCGGGACCACCGACGCGACCGGCCTCACCGGCCTGGCCCAGACGTTCTCCTTCGGGCCGGTCGCCGGCCAGGAGGCGATCAAGGAGCTGGGTACCAACGGCGGCGGCTTCTTCAACGTGAACTCCGCGATGCCGTACGAGAACCCCACCTGGTTCTCCAACTTCGTCGAGATGCTCGCGATCCTGATCATCCCGGCCGGCCTGACGTCGATGTACGGCCGCATGGTCGACAACCGGCGCCAGGGCTGGATGGTCTTCGGCGCGATGATGACGCTGTTCATCGTCGCGGTCGCGGTCATCTACATCAACGAGACCGGCCCGACGCCGGCGATGCAGGCCGCGGGCCTGACCGGCGACAACTTCGAGGGCAAGGAGATGCGCTTCGGCATCGGCTCGAGCTCGTTGTTCGCCGCCGTCACGACCGCCGCCTCCTGCGGCGCGGTCAACGCGGCGATGGAGTCGCTCAGCGGCGGCGCCGGCGCGGTACCGATGGCGCAGATGATGACCGGCGAGGTCATCTGGGGCGGTGTCGGCTCCGGCCTCTACTCGATGCTGCTGTTCGTCATCCTCGGCGTCTTCATCTCCGGCCTGATGGTCGGGCGCACGCCCGAGTTCCTCGGCAAGAAGATCGAGGCGCGCGAGATCAAGCTGACGATCATCGGCACGATCGCCGTGCCGATGATGGTGCTGGTCACGACCGCGCTGGCGATCGGCTCCAAGTGGGGCGCCCCATCGATTTTCAACAGCGGGCCACAGGGCTTCTCAGAGACGCTCTACGCCTACACGTCGCAGGGCAACAACAACGGCTCCGCATTCGCGGGCTACACCGGCTACCTGCAGCCCAACGGCACGAACGACGGCGCCTTCGGCATCTCGTTCGCCGAGGTGCTCGGCGGCCTGGCGATGCTCGGCGGCCGCTTCATCCCCTTGCTGGCCGTGCTCGCCGTCGCGGGCTCGCTCGTCGGCAAGCGGGTCAGCCCGGCGGGCCTGGGAACGCTGCGCACGGACACGCCGACCTTTGGCGTGGTGCTCATCTCGGTGGTGCTGATCGTCGCCCTGCTCACCTTCGTCCCCGCCCTGCTCCTCGGACCTGTGGTCCAGGGTCTCTCCGACCAGCTCTTCTGAAATGAAAGAACTCAAGACAGCACTTATCGCCGTCATCGCCTTCACGGTTGTGCTCGGCCTCGCGTACCCCCTCGCCATGACCGGCATCAGCCAGGTCGTGTTCCCCGGGCGGGCCGACGGATCGATGATCGAGCGCGACGGCGAGGTCGTCGGCTCCAAGCTCATCGGCCAGGACTTCTCACGGGACACCGGTGAGGTGGACGGCGACGGCAACCCCGTGCTGGAACCCGACCTGACGTACTTCCAGAGCCGGCCGTCGGTCACGGGCTATGCCCCGGCGGCCACGTTCTTCAACAACCAGGGACCGAACCAGCAGGACCTCGCCGACCAGCTCAAGGGCTACGTCGACGCCTACCTGGAGCGAGAGCGGCCCTTCACACCTGACCTGACCGCGGCGGACATCCCGTCCGACGCGGCGACCACGTCTGCCTCGGGCGTGGACCCGCACATCTCCGAGGACAACGCCCGTATTCAGGCCAACCGGGTTGCGCAGGAGCGCGGCATGGAGCTTGACCGCGTGCTCGAGCTGATCGACGACAACGCGAGCCGGCCGCTGTTCGGGCTGGCGGGCGAGAAGTCGATCAACGTGCTCGAGCTCAACCTCGACCTCGACCGGGAGACCTCCTGATGACCGATCGTCCAGAGCGCTCGCTCTTCGAGCCGGCCATCCTGAAGCCCGCCATCGTGGGGTCGTTCCGCAAGCTCGACCCGCGCGAGATGATCCGCAACCCGGTCATGTTCGTGGTCGAGATCGGCGCGCTGTTCACCACGGTCATGTGGATCGTCGGCGAGGCCGGCCAGGCCGGCTGGTTCGCCTTCACGGTCGCGATCTGGCTGTGGCTGACGGTGCTGTTCGGCAACTTCGCCGAGGCGATCGCCGAGGGCCGCGGCAAGGCCCAGGCGGCGACGCTGCGCGCGATGCGCAAGGAGACCACCGCCCGGCTGGTCGACGGCGGCACCAAGCCCGCGTCCGAGCTCGTCCGCGGCGACGTCGTCGCAGTCGAGACCGGCGAGCTGATCCCCGGCGACGGAACCGTCATCGAGGGCATCGCCTCCGTCGACGAGTCCGCCATCACCGGCGAGTCGGCGCCCGTCATCCGCGAGTCCGGCGGCGATCGCAGCGCGGTCACCGGCGGCACGCGGGTGCTCTCGGACCGCATCGTCGTCGAGATCACCCAGGAGCCCGGCCAGTCGTTCATCGACCGGATGATCGCCCTGGTCGAGGGCGCCGCCCGGCGCAAGACGCCGAACGAGATCGCGCTCTCGATCCTGCTCGCGGGCCTCACGATCGTGTTCCTTGTCGTCGTCGTCACGCTGCGCCCGTTCGGCGAGTTCGCCGACACCAACATCACGATCACGGTGCTGATCGCACTGCTGATCGCGCTCATCCCGACGACGATCGGCGCGCTGCTGAGCGCGATCGGGATCGCCGGCATGGACCGGCTGGTGCGCCGCAACGTGCTCGCCCTCTCCGGGCGCGCCGTCGAGGCCTCCGGCGACGTCGACGTGCTGCTGCTCGACAAGACGGGCACGATCACGCTCGGCAACCGCCAGGCGGCGGCGTTCGTCCCGATGCCGGGCGTGTCGGAGGCCGATCTCGCCGAGGCGGCGCAGTTCGCCTCGCTCGCCGACGAGACCCCCGAGGGCCGCTCGATCGTCGTGCTCGCCAAGCAGTACGGCATCCGCGAGCACGAGCTGGCGTCGGTCGGACGCGCACTTCGTCCCGTTCACCGCGCAGACGCGCATGAGCGGCGTCGACCTCAACGGCAGCCGCCTGCGCAAGGGCGCCGGCGACGCCGTGCTCAAGTGGGTCCAGGCCGAGGGCGGCCAGGCGCCGCCGCAGCTCGAGGCCGAGCTCGACCGCGTCGCCCGCCAGGGCTCGACGCCGCTGGCGGTGGCACGCGACTCGCAGGTGCTCGGCGTCATCGAGCTCAAGGACGTCGTCAAGGAGGGCATGAAGGAGCGGTTCGACCGCCTGCGCGCGATGGGCATCCGCACGATCATGGTCACCGGCGACAACCGGCTCACGGCGGCGAAGATCGCCGACGAGTCCGGCGTCGACGACTTCCTCGCCGAGGCGACGCCGGAGGCCAAGCTCGAGCTGATCCGCGAGCAGCAGACCGACGGCCGGCTGGTGGCGATGACCGGCGACGGCACCAACGACGCGCCGGCGCTCGCCCAGGCCGACGTCGGCGTGGCGATGAACACGGGCACCCAGGCCGCGCGCGAGGCGGGCAACATGGTCGACCTCGATTCCAATCCGACGAAGCTGATCGAGATCGTCGAGGTCGGCAAGCAGCTGCTCATCACACGCGGCGCGCTGACCACGTTCTCGATCGCCAACGACGTCGCGAAGTACTTCGCGATCCTGCCCGCCGTGTTCGCGTTCACCTACGGCGTGGAAGGGGCCCGCGGGCCGCTCGACGACCTGAACATCATGTCCCTGGGCACCCCCCAGTCGGCGGTCATCTCGGCGATCATCTTCAACGCGCTGATCATCCCGATGCTGGTGCCGCTGGCGCTGCGCGGGGTGCGCTACCGCCCCGTCGGCGCAACCGCGCTGCTGCGGCGGAACCTGCTGATCTACGGCGTCGGCGGCCTGATCGCGCCGTTCATCGGGATCAAGCTGATCGACCTGATCGTCCACAACCTGCTGGGGGCGTGACGATGGCGATCGCGATCGGACGCTCGCGCTTCCGCCGGCCGCCGGCCACGTGGAGCGAGCGCATGCGCCGGAGGCGGCAGCGCATGGTCGCCTCCGGGTTCCAGCGGGTCCTGGACGACGGCTCCGCACGCCGCGCGGGCTCAGCGCGCGCGTCGCCGTACAGCGCGAGCAGGTGGCCGCCGCGGCGTGGGACATCGAGGCGCTCGTCGCGCGACTGCGCGATCCCCTCCCCGTCAAAGAGGAAGGACTCGCTCAGGCGCGCGCGCTCCTGACCGACGGGAACGGCCCGCTCTACACGTGGGCCGAGCCGGGCACGCTGCGGCGACGCGTGCGCGTGCTATGTGAAGCGATGGAATGAGCGTTGCGCGCGGCCATCACAAGATCTTCATCGGTATGGCCGCAGGCGTCGGCAAGACATATCGCATGCTCCAGGAGGGGCACGCGGAGCTCGAGGCGGGGCGTGACGTCGTGATCGGCTACCTCGAGCCGCACGGGCGGGTGGAGACCGAGCGGATCGCCGAGGGTCTCCCCCAGCTCGCCCGCCGGCGCGTCACCTACAAGGACGTGACGCTGTCAGAGATGGACCTGCCCGGGCTGCTGCTGCGCAGCCCGGAGCTCGCGCTGATCGACGAGCTCGCGCACACCAACGCGCCGGGCACCGAGCACGCCAAGCGCTACGAGGACGTCGCCGACGTGCTCGACGACGGCATCGACGTGTTCTCGACCGTCAACGTCCAGCACCTGGAGTCGCTCAACGACCAGGTCGCCGAGCTCACCGGCGTGCGGGTGCGCGAGACGTTCCCGGATTCCGTGCTGTCCGATGCCGACGAGGTCGTGCTGGTCGACGTCACGCCGCCCGCGCTGATCGAGCGGCTGCGGGCCGGCAAGGTGTACAAGCCCGAGCGGGTGCCGGCCGCGCTGAACGGCTTCTTCCGCGTCGAGAACCTGGAGGCGCTGCGCGAGGTCGCGCTGCGCCAGGTCGCCGAGGGCGTCGAGGCCAAGCGGCTCGTCCGCGAACCGCCGCCGGTGCGCGACGAGCGCCAGATGCTCGGTCAGGCCGTGCCGCAGGCGGTCGGCGAGCGGCTGCTCGCGCTCGTCACGCCGCAGGCGTCGTCGCAGCGCGTCGTGCGGCGCGCGTGGCGCTCGGCGCAGCGGCTGGGGGCCGAGATGGACGTGCTGACCGTGCTCCCGCCCGGACGCGACCCGACTCCCGACGAGGCGGAGCAGCTCGACGCGCTGCGCCGGCTCGGCTCTCTGCTCGGCACACAGGTACTGATCGAGGAGGGCGACGACGTCCCGGACGTCGTCGCGCGCGTCGCGCGCGAGCGCGGCAGCACCTATGTCCTGATGGGCTCGCCGGCCGCGCGCAACGGCATCCGGCGCTTCAGCGAACCGCTGACCGAGCGCCTGCTGCGCCGGCTGCCCGGCGTCGACCTGCGGATCGTCGCCGATCGATCCAAGCGTGAATGGAGGGGCGGATGAATACATGGGACATCGTCATCCCGCTGGTGGCGCTCGCGATCGGCGTCGTCGTCACCACGGTCGTGATGCGCCGCCGCCGCGCCGCCGCTGAGCCACCCGCGACGCGTGCCAAGATCCTCTTCCCGTTCGTGGGCACCGAGCTGTCCGAGCGCGCGCTGCAGGCGACGATCCGGCTCGCCTGGGCGGAACACGCCGTGGTCGTGCCCGGCTACCTCGCGACGGTGCCGCAGAGGCTTCCGCTCGACGTGCCGGTCGGCCGCTCGTGCGACGAGGCGTTCGCGGTGTTCGAGGCGATCGAGCAGCGCGCGGCCAAGGTCGGCGTCCAGGTCGACGGCCGGATCGCCCGCGGGCGCAACGTGCGTCACGCGCTGCGGGTGCTGATGGACGACGTGCCGAACGCGACGCGGATCGTGGTCGCGGCCGCGAGCGGCGACCGCCACGACGGGTTCGGCGTCGACGACATCGCCTGGCTGCTGCGCAACGCGCGCGGCGAGGTGGTCGTCGTGCGGCCCGACCCCGAGGTCGCGGAGGTCACGAGCATCGCCTCGCCGGAGAAGGATCCGCTGCTGCGCGCGCGCCCCGCCGCCTGACGAGGGGCGAATCCGGAGTCGGTTGCGACTCAGTCCCGGTATGAGCGGGACTAACTCGCAACCGACCTCGCCGGCAGCGTGAAGCGGAAGCTGCTGCCGCCGCCGGCCGCCGGCTCCACCCAGATCCGCCCGCCGTGGCGCTCCACCACCGTCTTGCACACGGTCAGCCCGATCCCGGTGCCGGGGAAGTCCGAGTCGCCGTGCAGCCGCCGGCCGAACTCGAACACCCGCTCGGCGTACTCCGGCTCGATCCCGATGCCGTTGTCGGCCACGGTGAACTCCCATCGCCCGTTCGCCTGAGCCGCCGAGATCGCTATCGCGGGCGGCGCGTCGCCGCGGAACTTGATCGCGTTGGCGATCAGGTTCTGGAACAGCTGCGCGAGCGCGGCCGGGTGCCCGGTGACCACCGGCAGGTCGCCGACGCTCACGGCCGCGCCGGCCCCCTCGAGGTCGGCGGCGAGCGAGGAGAGCACGCCGTCGACCACGGCGCCGCAGTCGACGTCGCGTATCGGCGCGGACTCGCCGCGCGCCTGCGACCACTCGCGGATCCCGTCGAGCAGCGCGGTCATGCGGTGCACGCCGCCGACGATGTGGTCGACCAGCTCGCGCTCCTCCTCGCCGAGCGAGTCGCCCGCGCGCCGCTCCAGGATCCGCGCGCAGCCGGCGATCACGCGCATCGGCGACTGGAGATCGTGCGAGACGACGCCGGCGAAGCGGTCGAGCTCGGCGTTGGAGCGGGCCATCTCGTCGGCGTGGCGGGCGGCGTCGAGCTCGGTCCGGCGGCGCTCGGTGAGGTCCTCGATCCACGTGAGCCAGTGGCGCTGCTCGCCGCGCTCGTCGCGCGCCGCCATCGTCTCGACCGCGGCCGCGAACGTGCTGCCGTCGAGGCGCACGTGCTCTGACTCGTAGGCGGCGAAGCCGGCCTCGTCGATCTCGTCCGCGAGCGCGTCGAGCCGCGCGGCGAACGGCGGCGCGAGCACGCGCGCCAGCGGCAGCCCGACGAAGTCCTCGACGGTGCCCCCGTGCATCGCCGCATATGCCGGGTTCACCGCGACCAGCCGCTTGCCGCGCGGATCGGAGACCGCGATCCCGCGGCGGGTGACCTGGAACAGCACCTCCCACTGCGCGCGCAGCTCGTGCTCGGACGCGTCGTGCACGGTGACGCGGGTCGCGTCGCCGGCGTCGAAGCGCACGTCGGCGCGCAGCAGCGTCCCGTCGCGCCGCACGAGCTGCAGCCGCATGCTCAGCGTGTCCGAGACCCGCAGGCCCGCGCGCAGCGCCTGATCGACGTCCGGCCGGTCGGGCGGGTGCACGAGCTCGAGCGCGGGCCGGCCGACCAGCTCGTCGGGCGCGTAGCCCAGCACCTGCTCGGCCGAGGGCGAAGCGGACAGCCAACGGCCGTCCGGCGCCAGGCGGAGGTGGACGTCGGGCGTCGCCTGCGCGAGGAGCCGCAGCTCCTGCTTGGGTCGTGACGGCAGAGACACGATGATCGGGAGTATCGCTCCAGCAGAGAACGCTCCGCTTCCTCGCCGTCGCCTGGCGGACAGTGCGCGCGAACGCGGCTGAGCCGCACGGCTCCGGCTCCGGTGCGGGAGTTACCGCCACTCGTGGCCCACGAACACCGGCTCCGGCTCGAGCTCGATGCCGAACTCGTCGCGCACGCCGCCCGCGATCTCGCGCGCGAGCGCCACGAGCTGCACGGTCGTGCCCGCGCCGCGGTTGGTCAGCGCGAGCGTGTGCTTGCCGGAGATCGCGACCGTGGCGGGGTCGCCGTGCCCGCGCGTGAACCCGGCGCGCTCGATCAGCCAGGCCGCCGACGTCTTCACGCCGCCGTTCGGCGCCGCGAAGCGCGGAACGCGGACGTGGTCGCCGAGCCGCGCGCGTGCACGCTCCTCCAGCGTCGCGAACGCGGCGGGGTCGAGCACCGGGTTGGTGAAGAACGAGCCGGCGGAGACCGAGTCGGGATCCGCGGGGTCGATCACCATCCCCTTGGCGCGGCGCAGCGCCAGCACCGCGGCGCGCACGTCGGCCAGCGGCGCCGTCTCCCCCTCGTCGACCCCGAGCGCGCGCGCCAGCTCGGCGTAGCGGATCGGCTGTGAACGCGGCTGGCGCGGCAGCGCGTACGTCACCGCGAGCACGACCCAGCGGCCGGGCTCGCGCTTGAACGCGCTCGAGCGGTAGGTGAAGCCGCAGTCGGCGGCGGGGATCTCGACCACGCGCTCGCGCGCGCGCTCGTACGCGCGCACGAAGACGATCGTGTCGGACACCTCCTGCCCGTACGCTCCGACGTTCTGGATCGGCGTCGCGCCAACCGAGCCGGGGATGCCCGAGAGGCACTCCACCCCGGCGCGCCCGGCCGCGACGCAGCGCGCGACGAGCGGGTCCCACGGCTCTCCGGCCGCGACCTCGAGCCGGTCTCCGTCCTCGCGCACGCCGCGCGTGAGGATCCGCAGCACCGTGCCGGGGAAGCCGGCGTCGGCGACGACGAGGTTCGAGCCGCCGGACATGATCAGCAGCGGCTCGCCGGCGGCGTCCGCCTCGCGTACGGCGGCGACGACGGCGTCCTCGCTCGCGGCGTCGATCAGGCGCCCGGCCGGGCCGCCGAGACGCAGCGTCGTGAGGTCCGCGAGGGCCGGCTGCATCGGGGCCAGGGTACGAGGGGTCGTCCTCGCGGAGGGCTGGAAATAGTCCTCGAGGATGATGCGGAGCGCAAAATCCGGCTCTAGGTTCCGTTACGTCAAGGAGTCCCGCACCGGATGCGGGCGTATCGACTGGGGAGGAACCCTGCATATGGACCGTCGCATCAAGATCGCCGTTGCGGCGACAGCAGCACTGGGCATGGCAGCCGGAGGCGTCGCAAGCGCGGGCGCCGCGCAGAAGAAGAACGAGATCCGCATCGTCGGCGGCGAGGTGTTCAAGGCCGGCAAGTACGTCAAGGTCGACGTTCGCTTCACGCCCGACATCGAGGTGAAGTCGGGCGCGACCGTGACGGTGCGAAACAAGAGCAAGCTCCCTGAGCCGCACACGATCTCGTTCGTCGAGAAGAAGTACATGCCGAGCTCGTTCGAGGTCGCCGTCGAGGAGCAGCTGCTCACCGCGCACCAGGTCGACCCGAACAACCAGGAGGCGCCTCCGGGCACGCTGGTGGTCGACAACGGCACGGCCGTGCCGGACGGCGGGACGCTGAACGCGGACAAGGGATTCACCCCCGACGCCGCCGGCGACTCCGCGTTCATCGCGCCCGACCAGAAGACCTTCTCGTTCAAGGTGACCGCGAAGAAGGGATCCAAGCTCTTCTACTTCTGCGCCGTCCACCCGTGGATGCAGGGCAAGATCAGCGTCAAGTAGCACGTGCCCTGCGAGGACCGGCCGCCCTGGTGCTGCCGGTCCTCGTGGCGTTGCTGCTCCCGTCCGCCGCGGGCGCCGCCACCCGCCACGTGTGGGTCGCGGCCGAGCCGCAGACGTGGAACGCCGTGCCGAACGCGCGCGACGTGCTGCACGGCGCGCGCTTCGACGCGACGCAGACGGTGTTCCCCACGGTCGTCTACAAGCGCTACACGAAGAACTGGAAGCGGCCGCTGCGATTGGCGTATGAGCGGAGCGCCGGCGCCGGCGGCATCCCTGGACCACTGATCCGCGCCCGGGTCGGCGACGAGTTGCGGATCCACTTCAAGAACCGCGACACGCTGCACGGCCACGCGCACTCGATGCACTTCCACGGGGTCGAGTACGAGCCGACCTCGGACGGCATCTTCCTGCCGCTGCACTCGGGCAAGGGCGGCGCCGTCAAGCCCGGGCAGTCGTTCACGTACGAGCTGACCGCCGGCCCGGGCTCCGCGGGCGTGTGGCCGTACCACGACCACTCCACGTCGATGGAGGACTCGATCGCCGGGGGCATGTTCGGCGCGCTGTCGATCGCCGGGCCGCGCGAGCAGCGCGCGGACCGCGAGTACCTCGTCGCGTTCGCGCCGTGGCACGGCTTTCAGACGATCAACGGCCGCGCGTTCGTCGGCAACACGCCGGTGTTCCAGGCGCGTGTCGGCGACTCCGTCCAGTGGGACGTGATCGCGATGGGCAGCGAGTTCCACACGTTCCATGTGCACGGCCACCGCTGGCGCACCGACGGCGGCACGCCGGAGGACACGCGCGGACTCGGCCCGGCGGAGTCGTTCCGCGTGCGCTGGAAGGAGGACGCCCCGGGGACGTGGCTCTACCACTGCCACGTCGAGGAGCACATGGTGCAGGGCATGATCGGCCTCTACCGGGTGCGCCGGTGACCCGTCGGCGCGCTCTCCTCCTGGCGTGTGCCGCCGCCGCGCTGGCTTTGCCCGCGACCGCGAGCGCCGACGAGCTCGAGATCAGGATCCCGGGCAAGTACTTCGAACCGCCGCGCGTGACCAGCGTCGCCGGCGATCGCGTCACGTTCAACAACGACGACCTCGTCACCCACGATGTGCGGATCGGCGGCGGCGTGTTCGACTCCGGGCCGCTGCTCCGTTTCGCGCGCTGGACGCAGGCGGTCGAGCAGCCGGGCGAGTACCCGTTCGTGTGCACGCTGCACGCGTTCATGAGCGGCAACCTCAGCGTCGTCGCGGCGACCGTGGCGGCGACGCCGGACCGCGTGATGGCGGGTGAGCCGCTCACGCTGTCGGGGCGCGCGCCCGCCGGCACGCCGCGCGTGGGCGTCGAGCGCTCGACCCCGGACGGGGGCTGGACGGCGCTGGAGGCGTCGGCCACCCCCGCGCCGGACGGCTCCTACACGCTGAAGACCGCCGCGGTCGAGGGCGCGTCGTATCGCGTCTCGACGCCGGGGGGCGCGAGCGCGCCGGTGACGCCGCACGTGACCGCGCGAGTGGAGCTGCACGTGGCGCTCGAGCGCGGCAAGCGCCGCGTCACGCTGCAGGCGCACGCGATGCCGGCGCCCGCGGGCATGGTCGCCACGCTCGACCTGTACGCGCGCTGGCGCTACCGCTGGCGTACCAGCCGGACGGTCAAGCTCGACGGGCACGGCGGCGCGACGTTCCGTCTGCCGCGCTCGCTGCGCACCTACGCACGCGTCTCGCTCCGCCGTAGCGCCCGTGGGCCGGCGCTCGTTCAGTCACGCGTGCTGCGCACCTCCGACGGGCGCACCGCGCCCGACCCCGACGGGATCACGCCGCCCGGCGGCGGCGACGGCGGGCACGGTCACTGATCACGCGATCCTTGCGTCGAGGTACTGGAGGAGCTCGTGGGCCGCGAGCTCGATCTCCTTGTGGCGCCACTCGGCGGCCCGGTAGTAGCACGAGATCACTCCCATCCGGTGGACCCGCCGGAAGTCCCCGTAGACGAACGCGTATCTCGCCTTGGTGTGCTCGGCGGCCCCGTCGGTGAGCCCGAGGTGCCACTCGGCGTACTCGTCCCACGAGTGCGAGTCGAGGAACGCGTTCTGCGCCGCGGCGCGCGGCTGCGCGTTCCCCCAGTCGCTCTCGAGCACGTACTGGCGGGCGTCGATCAGACGCCGCGCGCGTTCGACGGCGCGCTCGTTGACCGTGTAGGAGGCCATGCGGGGATTCTGCCCGAGCGAGCTACGCGCCGGCCGCATGCAGCGCCTGGAGGCTCTTGCAGCGACGGAGGCGGTCCAGCGAGCGCGCGCGAGTCGGCCCGATGCTCCCGACCGGCATTGCGAGCTGCCCGCCGACCTCTTCGTAGCTGAGGTCCGGGCGCGTCACCAGCACGTGCATGAGGCTGCGCTGACGCTGGGGCAGGCCGGCGAGCGCCCCGTGCAGCAGGTCGCGGCGCTCCGCCGCGAGCAGTACGCGATCGGGTTCGGCCCGATCGCCGGCCAGGCCGCTCGTCGGGTCCTCCGAGAGCTGCTCGCGGAGCCGGCGCTGTAGTACCCCGAGGCTCGTCCGCCGCGCCGTGGTCACAAGCCAGCCGCCCGCGGCCGCGGGGTCGCGCAGCTCCCGTCCGTGCCGCATGAACTGCAGCCATGTGTCCTGGATCACGTCATCGGCATCCCACGAGCTGAGCCGATGTGAACGCACGACTCCGCGCAGCGTGCGTTCGAAATGGGCGACGAGACGCGCGAGCGCGATCGGGTCGCCGGCGGCGCCTTCCCGGACGACCTTGACGAACTCGGGATCTGTGGGGCACAGCGGATCGACGGCGCGTGCGCCCGCGAGCGGTCGCACCCGCGGTCGATCGGACCGCTGGAGCATGGGAAGCGACTCCTTGGGAAGGGGGTCCGGCTACGTCGTGCGAGACCGCCGGGGACTAGCGCAAGTGTCGAGATCGGCCGAGCTGATCGCGACGGGGACCGCCCCCAATCATTTGGACCACCGCCCCTGCATTTCTGAGAGCCTTGGACCATTCAGCGCACTGGCCTTGACAACGGCGCCGTTGGTGTCGCCGACGCTCCACTGTTCGAGCGGGAAGACGAGCGGTCGACGGTGGGGACGCTCCTCGACCGCGCCGCCGGCGCTGGAGGTGGAGCTCTGCTGCTCGAAGGTGAGGCGGGCATCGGAAAGACTGCGTTGCTGTCCGATGCCGTCGCGCTGGCCCAGAGCCGCGGAATGCTTGTGCTCTCCGCCCGCTGCGGGACGCTTGAGCGGGACTTCTCCTTCGGCGCGGTGCGACAACTGTTCGAAGGCCATGTCCGGGCGCTCCCGCGAGATGCTCAGCAGCGGGTGCTCAGCGATCAGGCGGCGCTCTGCGCACCGCTCCTGGGCTTCGCGAGCAGCGACATCGCGCAGCCTCTCTTCCTCGACCCGGGCGAGGCGCTTCTGCACGGCCTCTTCTGGTTGACGGTTGCGTTACAGGAAGAGGCACCGTTGGTGATCGGGGTGGATGACGCACAGTGGTGCGATGAGCCCTCGGCGCGTTTCCTCGCCTACCTCGCGCCGCGGCTGGACGGCCTGAGGGTTGCGCTCCTCGTCACTGAGCGCGTCACATCGCCGGCGCCGGCGCCGGCGCCGATCGACGCGCTCGGCAGCATGCCGACGGTCGGTGTGCTGCGTTTGGCGCCGCTGAGCGTGGCCGGGGCGCGCGCGCTGCTCGCATACGCGTTCGGCGCGCCGGCCGACCAGGCGCTCGCAGCCAAGGTCCACGAAGCGACCACCGGCAACCCGTTCCTGCTGCACGCCTTGGCCGAGAGCCTTGAGAACGACGATGGCGCGGCGGCGCTGCCACTGGCCGAGATGGTGCCGGACTCCGTGGCCCGAAGCGTTGCTTTGAGGCTGCGTGGCCTCGGCGCTGACGCGGATGCGCTCGCCGGGGCGATCGCGGTGCTCGAACCCGTAGCGCTGTTGCATGAGGCGGCGACGCTCGCCGGGTTGTCACCGGACCGCGCGACCCCCGCAGCCGACGCACTCGTACGCGGGGGCCTGCTGGCAGCCGATCGGCCGCTTCGATTCCTGCATCCGCTGATCGCGGCCGCCGTTTATGCGCGCCTCGCACCCGGCGAACGCGCCGATCTCCATGGGTCCGCGGCTCGCGTACTTGCTGCAGCTGACGCGCCGGCGGGCCGCGTGGCCGCGCATCTCCTGAGCACGGAGCCGGTGGGTGACTCCTGGGTCGTCGCCCGCCTCGACGCGGCCGCGCAGGACGCGTTCGAGTGCGGCGCGCCCGACCTCGCCGCCAAGTGTTGGCAGCGCGCGCTCGACGAGGGGGCCACCGAGCACCAGCGGCCACAGCTGATGCTCGCGCTCGGGCGCGCTGAGGCGCGAGCGCATCGTCCCGAGGCGCTGGGGCATCTGCGCCGGGCCGCGGCGCTCGCCCCGCCGGCGTCGCCCCTTTTCGCCGAGTCCGCGGCTGAGCTCGGGCGGGCGCTGCTTTTCAACGCCGAGCCGGGAGCGGCGATCGAGCTGCTCGACGCAGCGGTCGCGAACGTCGGTCCCGCCGCCCCACTCGTGGAGCTCGAATCCGAGTTGCTGGCGGTCGCTCGATTCGACCTGGAGTCGAGGCCGCTGATCGACGCGCGCCTGCCGGGGCTGACCGCGCGCAGTGAGGCGGGCGACCCGGCGTCACGGCTGCTGCTTGCGCACCGTGCCCTCGCGGCTGCGATGGAGGGCGAGAGCGCACGGCTGACCGCCGACCTTGCCTGCCGCGCGCTCGATGCGGGGGCGCTGATCGCCGAGTGTGGGCCCAACGCGCCCGAGCCCGCGATCGCGGCCCAGGCACTGAGCATCGCCGAGGCATTCGACGAGGCGGAGTCGGCACTGACGAACGGCATAGACCGAGCCCGGCGCGCCGGCGCCGTGATCGGATACACCAACCTGATGGGCTGGAGGGCGGGGCTGCATTGGCGGCGCGGTGACTTCCGGAGCGCGGAGGCCGATGCCGCAGCCTGCTTCGAGGTGTCCGAACCGCACGGCCTGGGGATCGCCTTGTGGCTGATCGCACCCGTCATGGTCGAGGCCCAGCTGGCGCGAGGAGCGCTCGCCGAAGCAGAGGAGACGCTGCAGCTGACTGGCATCGGAGATGGCGAGCCGGCCGCTTCCCCCGTGTTCTTCGCGTCGCTCAACTCGCGCGCGTCGCTCCGGATCGCTCGCGGCGAGCTCGAGCCGGCGCTCGGCGATCTCTCCCGGCTCGGCCGGCTCCTCGAGGATTGGGGCTGCCCCAACCCCTCGGTGTTCTGGTGGCGATCGCGCGCGGCACGCGTCCTTGTCACGCTCGGCCGTCGCGATGACGCCCGCGCGCTGACGGAGATCGAGCTGACCCTTGCACGGCGCTTCGGTGCACCCGGAGCGATCGGCCTCGCTCTCCAGGGCGCAGCCGCGGCAGCGGAGGACGAGCACGCGCTGGGGCTGCTCGACGAGGCTGTCAACGTGCTGCAGCGGTCCGGCCGGCGCGCCGCTTACGCCGACGCACTGTGCGACCTCGGGATGCGACTGCGCCGTGCCCGCAACCCCGCGGCCGCCCGGGACCCTCTGCGGCGAGCGCTCGCCTCCGCCGACGAGTGCGGCGCCGTCACCCTCGCCCAGCGTGCGCGCGACGAGCTCGTAGCCACCGGTGCGCGTCCGCGCCGGACGGCGCTCGCCGGCCGTGATGCGCTCACTCCGGCGGAGCGCCGCATCGCGTACGCGGCGGTCGAGGGTCTGAGCAATCGCGAGATCGCACAGACCATGTTCCTCACCGTCAAGACCGTCGAGATGCACTTGACCCGCGCATACCGCAAGCTCGACATCCACGCGCGATCGGAACTCGCCGCAGCCTTGTCCGCTCGTCGCGACTCGCGTCACCAAGCGGACCGGGCGTCTTGAACACGCCGTCATAGTGCCCGGCATGGCGGAGCCGATCCACGAGGTCCTGCCGGGCGTCTTGCACTGGACGGCACGCCATCGGAGTGCGCGGCTCGAGTCCGGCTCGCACTTCCTAGTGGAGGAGGGCGTCCTCATCGACCCGATAGCGCCGGCCGAGGGACTCGAGTGGTTCGACGGCCGGGAGATCGGCGAGATCCTGCTGACGAACCGCCACCACACGCGCTCGGCGTTCGATATCCAGGACCGATTCGGCGTGATCATCCGCGCGCCGCGTACGGGGATGTACGAGCTGCCCGCAGACCGGGTGCAGCCGTATGACTTCGGCGACGAGCTGAGCGCCGGCATCCGGCCGCGCGCGATCTCGGACACCTGGCCCGACGAGACGGCGCTGGAGATCCCCGGCCACCGCGCGGTCGCGATCGCCGACGGCATCATCAACTACGACGGCCTGGGCTTCTTCGCAGACTCTCTGCTCGGTGACGACCCCGAGGCCGAGAAGCAGCGCCTGCGCGACGGCTTCGCCAGGCTCGCCGCTGAGGTCGACTTCGACCATCTGCTGTTCGCCCACGGGACACCGATCCTCGGCGACGGCCGCGAGCGGCTCGCGCGCTTCGCCGCCCGCTAGCGCGTGCGGGTCACCTGCCCGTCGAGGAGAAGTGCTGGTAGTCCTTCGGGGACGACCAGTCGCCGCCCCACGACCAGCCGGCTCGGTCGAACGCTCGCACCAGAACGCCTCCCTCATATGCCATCCCACGTCGATGTCGTGACCGATCCAGGTACGGGCGTGACGCCGGATGCGCGGTCGTGCCGTCGGGATACACGTACGGGTTCTCGATCGGGTTCACGTCGATCGCACGGCCGTAGGCGTGCTCCGAGAACCGCGACGACCCGGTGGCGCGACGGCAGTTGAACGCCGAGGTGTTGTCGGCCTCGATCGACGCGAAGTCACTGCCGCCGTAGTCGTCGACCAGCCGCATCCGGCGGATGGGAAAGCGGGCGCGGAACAGGCGTGCGAACACGCGGCGCACATCGCTCACCGCGGACGCGGCGACGATCATCTCGCCGACGCGGGCACGCCGGTCGAACCCCCGGTAGCCGATGCGCAGGTACCGCAACTCGGCGAGCGGCACCGGGCATCCCGGATGCCAGGAGGATCCGCTGACCCTGCTTCGCAGCGCGGGCCCGAGCCGCCTGGCCGAGAAGGTGAAGGGCGGCGCGCCGCGCGCCCGGGCGTCGTGGGCGACTGCGGTCCCGGCCTCCAGCGCCGGCGTGCCGCTGCCGCACGCGACCAGGCCGAGGACGAGCGCGCCACCCGCGAGCGCATGGCGGACGGTCAACACCGTTCCAGTGTGATCCGTCGCGGATTCCGAGGCAACCGGTGCGCGCGGGGCGCGCGCACCGGTCCCTCTCACACTGCAGTCCGGCCTACCGGGGCAATGGCAGCGGCCCCGGAATGGAGTCGATCGCCTCGCAGAACTTCACGTTCCGAATCGGTTCGTGGTTGTTGCCGCCTGCGATCTTGTTCGCCGGGAACCAGCCCCACTTCCGCGGCGTGCTGTCGCTCAGCGTGAACAGCCAGTAGTTGCTCTCGGCAACCGCGGGCCGGCCGTCGCGGGTGGTGTAGTGGACGGGCTCGTTGTGCCGGGGGCTCCTCACCTGGCAGGCGAACCACGAGGTGCCGCGCTTCAGGCTGCCGACGGGGTCGCCCGCGTCGTTGATCAGGACGTCCGGCCGGTAGACGAAGCAACGCCATGTCTGCAGCGGCTTGTCTCCCTGCGTGGGGGTCACCCTGAGCGGACCGGGTGTGTCGCAGCCGGCTGCCGCGGGCGCCGACGTCGCCGTGGCGGCCAGCATCGCCGACGACGCCAAGAAGACGGCCGCCACGAGGCCGATCAATCGCTTCCGCTTCGATCTCACCACTTCGAGACTCCTTCCTACGGAGACCCCTGCCTCCGCCTCGCGTTCGCGTGTCTGGAAATCGATTACACGCGCTGTCGCCCTACCAGACAGGTCGGGAAGCGGATTCCTTCCAAGGGAGTCGTCTAGGCTCCGCAGCCTTGGAGCGCAACCGTTCGATCCCGTCGTCGTCGGTCGTCCCGGTGCTCGTCTACCCGGACGTGCGCGACGCGGTGGCGTGGCTCGAGGCAGCGTTCGGCTTCGTGGAGCGGGTCCAGATCGGCGACGATCACCGCTCCCAGCTCAGCTTCGGCGACGGGGCGCTGATCGTCGGCGATGTGCGTCATGACCGGCGCCCACCCCGCGTTGGCGAGGAGACCCACGCGGTGATGATTCGTGTGGACGACGCCAGGGCCCACTGCGAGCGCGCCCGGGCCCAGGGTGCGCGCATCCTGATGGAGCCGACGGACTTCCCGTACGGGGAGCGGCAATACCACGCGGAGGATCCCGCGGGACACCGCTGGACGATCTCGGAGACGCTGAGGGACGTCGCTCCAGAGGAGTGGGGCGGCACGACCGTGAGAGCACGATGACCCACCATCCGCGGCTGATCATCCAGGTGCCAGGCGGCGGCGCGATCGCCCGGCAGCTCAGCGCGCAACCGCCCGCCGACGTCGTGGTCGACGTCGGCCCGACCGACGCCGAGGGCAACCTCGAGCCGCCGGCCGCCGGCGAGGTCGTGCTGTCGGTGCCCTCGCCCGAAGCGCTGGCGCGCGAGGCCGGCGAGGTCCGGCGCGTGATCGCACGGGCCGGCACCGGGGTCGAGCCGCTCGTCGTCCTCGTCGAGGCCGCCGAGGAGCTGCGCGACGACGAGCTCGCGGCAGTCCTCGACGCAGCCGACGACGCGCCTCGCGCAGTGATCCTGCGCGTCGCGCGCAACGTCTGATCAGCCCACCGGCCAGGTGTGCACGGGCTCGTTGCCGTGCATGTGCTCGCGGTAGGCGACCGTCATGCGGCGCAGCGCCTCGACGCGGTCGAACCCTTCGTCCTCGTAGAGCCGGCGGAACGTGCGCGACTGCCACGACGCGCCGTTCGACTCCTCGACGCAGCGGCGCTCGACGATCCCCAGCAGCCGGTCGCGCGCGTGCGGGTCGACCCCGTAGCGCTCGAGCCCTTCGTGGGCGAGCGGGAGCAGGCGGCGCAGCACCAGCTCGGTCACGGGAACGTCGCCGATCCCCGGCCAGTACACGCGCGCGTCGATGCCGTCGCGCGCGCCGGCGTGCATGTTGTCCTCGGCGGCGGAGAACGACATCTGCGACCAGATCGGCCGCTCGCTCTCGACCAGCGCCCGCACGACGCCGTAGTAGAACGCCGCGTTGGCGAGGATGTCGACGACCGTCGGGCCCGCCGGCAGCACGCGGTTCTCCACGCGCACGTGCGGCCGCCCTCGGACGACCTCGTAGACGGGCCGGTTCCAGCGGTAGACGGTGCCGTTGTGCAGCTTGAGCTCGCTGAGCGTCGGCGTGTCGCCGCGCTCGAGCACCTCCTCCGGGTTCTCGTCGTCGCACAGCGGCAGCAGCGCGGGGAAGTAGCGGACGTTCTCCTCGAACAGGTCGAAGATCGACGTGATCCAGCGCTCGCCGAACCAGACGCGCGGCCGCACGCCCTGCGCCTTGAGCTCCTCCGGCCGCGTGTCGGTCGCCTGCTCGAACAGCGCGATCCGCGTCTCCCGCCACAGCTCCTTGCCGAAGAAGAACGGCGAGTTCGCGCCGACCGCGAGCTGGACTCCGGCGATCGCCTGCGACGCGTTCCAGTGCTGCGCGAACTGCTCGGGATGCACGAGCTGGTGCAGCTGCACGCTGGTGCAGGCGGCCTCCGGTGCGATCGAGTCGGCGAACTCCGAGAGCCGCTCGATGCCGTCGATCGCGAGGTGGAGATCCTCTCCGCGCGCGGCGAAGATCTGTTCGTTGAGCAGCTCGTAGCGTGGGTTTGCGCTCAGTGTGCGCACATGCAGGTGGCGCTCGCCGAGGGTCGGGAGGATGCCGACGATCACCATGTGCGCGCCGACGGTGCGGGCCTTGTCCTCGGCCGCGTTCAGGCTCCCGCGCACGCGCTCCTCGAGCACGCCGAACACGTCGCCCTCGAGCAGCTGCGGCGGGATGTTGATCTCGATGTTGAACTGCCCGAGCTCGGTGACGAAGTCGTCGTCGGCGATCTTCTCGAGCACCTCGGCGTTCGCCATCGCAGGGTCGCCGGCCTCGTCGGTCAGGTTGAGCTCGATCTCCAGCCCGATCGAGCGCTTCTCGGCGTCGAAGCGCGACTCGCGCAGCATCCGCGCGAAGACGTCCAGGTTGCGCTTGACCTTGTCGCGGTAAAGCTGCCGGTCCTCACGGCTGAAGACCGTGGCCGTGACGTCTTCCCCCATGACTGATCGGGAGACTACCCGGATGCGCTGGGCCTATCTGGCGGCTGCTCTGGCGCTCGGGTCGGCCGCGTTCAGCCTCTACTGGCTGCTCGGCGGGACAGCGCTGCTCAACACGGTCGGCGGGGAGATCGAGGAGCTCGCGCGCTCGCGCGCTACGGGAACGGTTGTGACGCTTGCCGTGGTGGTCCTGGCCAAGCTGCTCGGCGCCGCGCTCGCGCTGTCCTTGGTGCAGCCCTGGGGCCAGCGCTTCAGCCGCCGGGCGCGCACGCTGCTCGCCACCGTCGGCGGCGTCGGGCTCGCCCTGTACGGCGGCGTGCTCGTGCTCGCGGGCGCGCTGGTGCTGGCCGGCATCGTCGATGCGAGCGACGACACCGACGAGTATGCGCTGCGCTGGCACGTGTTCTTCTGGGACCTGTGGTTCTTCGTGTGGGGCGTGGCGCTGGTGCTGGCGGCTCGCCGGGCGCCTGCGCTGGTGAACGGCGGGCATTGAGGGGAGCGGGATCGGCCGCGGCGCGACGTCGAACGTCGGTGCAGCACGCGCGTATACGCCGGCTCACCGACGTTCGGCGTCGCGCCGGAGGGCTATCGCGATCCGGGCCCCTTCTCAATGCCTGCAGTACACGAGCGCCGAGGCGGCCGGAGCGGCCGGGGTCGAGAGCCGGCCAGACCTGCTCGCTAGGGTCCGGATGGTGACCGCGCCCGAGACCGCCCGCCGCCCCGCGCTGCTCGTCGTCGACGACGAGCCGCCGGTGCTGCGCGCCGTGCAGCGCGACCTGCGCGGACGGTTCGGGGAGGAGTACCGCGTGCTGCGCGCCGGCTCCGGCGCCGAGGCCGAGGAGCTGATGCGCGAGCTGCGCCGCCGCGGCGAGGCGCTCGCGCTCGTGCTCGCCGACCAGCGCATGCCGGGCATGACCGGCGTGGAGCTGCTCGAGGCCGCGCGCAGCGTGTTCCCGAAGGCCAAGCGCGCGCTGCTGACCGCGTACGCGGACACCGACGCGGCGATCGCCGCGATCAACCAGGCCCAGATCGACTACTACCTGCAGAAGCCGTGGGACCCGCCCGAGGAGCGGCTCTACCCGACCGTCGAGGACCTGCTCGGCGATTGGGCCGCCGACGCCGTGCTCGCCGATCCCGAGGTGCGCGTGGTCGGCCACCGCTTCTCCCCCGCCTCGCACGAGGCGCGCGACCTGCTCGCGCGCAACCGCGTCCCGTACGAGTGGCTGGAGTTGGAGCGCGACCCGGAGGCGCAGCGGCTGCTCGACATCGCCGGCGTCGCCGCCGGCCGGCTGCCTGCCGTGTTCCTGCGCGACGGCACGGTGCTCGAGGCGCCGACGCCGCTTGAGCTCGCCGGACGGCTGGGCTTCCCGACCCACGCGGAGCTCGACTTCTACGACCTCGTGATCGTCGGCGGCGGCCCGGCGGGCCTGGCCGCGGCGGTCTACGGCGCTTCCGAGGGCCTGCGCACGGTGCTCGTGGAGCGCGAGGCGCCCGGCGGGCAGGCGGGGCAGAGCTCGCTGATCGAGAACTACCTCGGCTTCCCGGGCGGCCTTTCCGGCGCCGACCTGGCGCGCCGCGCACACGACCAGGCGCGCCGCTTCGGCGCCGAGCTGCTGACCGTGCAGGAGGTGACGAGCCTGGAGGCGCGCGGTCCGCAGCGCGTCGTGACGCTCGCCGGCGGCGCCGAGCTCGCCGGCCACACCGTGCTGATCGCGACCGGCGTGGCGTACCGCCGGCTCGACGCGCCCGGCGTCGAGCGGCTCGAGGGCCGCGGCGTCTACTACGGCGCCTCGCTCGTCGAGGCGGAGGCGTGCAAGGGCCAGACGGTCGTCGTGATCGGCGGCGCGAACTCCGCCGGCCAGGCCGCCGTGTACCTGTCGCGCCAGGCGGGCCGCGTGCTGGTGGTCGTCCGCGGCGACTCGCTGGAGCGGTCGATGTCGCATTACCTGGTCGAGCAGGTCGCCGCGATCGAGAACATCGAGGTGCGCACGCACACGCAGGTCGCCGCCGCCGAGGGCGACGGCCAGCTGGCCGCGCTGCGGCTCGCGGGCCCGGACGGCGAGGAAGAGCTCAGCGCCTCGGCGATGTTCGTGTTCATCGGGGCCGCGCCGTACACCGACTGGGTCGGCGAGCGCGTCGGGCGCGACGAGCGCGGCTTCGTGCTCGCGGGCCCCGACATCGGCGTCGCCGAGGGTCACCGCTGGCCGCTGGAGCGCGACCCGTTCCTGCTCGAGACGACGCTGCCGGGCGTGTTCGTCGCCGGCGACGTGCGCCACCGCTCGATCAAGCGCGTGGCGAGCGCCGTCGGCGAGGGCTCGATGAGCGTCCAGTTCATCCACCAGTACCTCGCCGACGCATGACGATCACGGTCGCCGACCTGCAGCGGATCGACCTGTTCGACGGCGTCGACGAGCCCACGCTGGAGCGGTGGGCGGCCGCCACCGAGGAGCGCTGGTACGAGCCCGGCGAGCTGGTCATGCAGACCGGCGAGCGGAAGGTCGCGTTCAAGCTGCTGGTCGAGGGGCGCATCGACGGCTACCTGGTCGTCGACGGGCGCGAGGAGCACGACCACTTCCACCAGGCGCCGACGTGGGTCGGCGCGATCGCCGCGCTCAGCGTCTCGCAGGCGCGCGTGACGCTGCGGGCCACCGAACGCTGCCGGATCGGGCTGATCGAGCCCGATCCCTTCCGCACGCTGCTGTGCGCCACGCCGCTCGCCTTCGACCGGGTGCTCAGCGTGTTCGGGCCCGTCCTCTCCCGGATCCAGGGCGCCGAGCACCAGCGCGAGAAGCTCGCGGCGCTCGGGCGAATGTCGGCCGGGCTGGCCCACGAGCTCAACAACCCGGTCGCGGCGGCGAAGCGGACGACGGCGGTGCTGGGCGAGGCGATGGACACGCTCGGCGGCGTAGTCGGCGAGTTCGTCGAGTCCGGCATGGAGCGGACCGAGGCGGCGGGGCTCGTCGCGCTGCAGCGCGACGCGATGGCGCGGGCCAGGGCGGCAGCCGGGCGCGGCGCGCTCGACACGGCGGACGCGGAGGACGAGATGGGCGAGCTGCTCGAGGCGCGCGGCGTGCCCGACGCCTGGCGGCTGGCCGAGCCGCTGGCGGCCGCCGGGCTCGACGCCGACTGGCTCGAGGACGTCGCGCGCCTGGCCGGCCCGGCGCTTCCGGCGGCGGTGCGCTGGGTCGCCGCCTCGATCGCCGCGCACTCGCTGACCGAGGATCTGCGCGACGCCACCGACCGCATGGGCGACCTGGTGCAGGCGATCAAGGCCTACACGTACATGGACCGCGCAGCGCTGCAGGAGATCGACGTGCACGAGGGAATCGAGGCGACGCTCACGATCCTCAACCACAAGCTCAAGCACACGCACATCGCGGTCGAGCGCGACTACGCCGACGATCTCCCGCGCGTGTGCGTGTACGGGTCCGAGCTCAATCAGGTCTGGACGAACCTGCTCGACAACGCGATCGACGCGCTCGGCGACTCCGGCACGATCCGGATCGCCACCGCGCCGTGGAACGAGACCGGCGTCGAGGTGACGATCAGCGACGACGGGCCGGGCATCCCGGAGGACGCGCAGCGCCAGGTGTTCGAGCCGTTCTTCACCACCAAGGCGATCGGGTCGGGCACCGGGCTCGGGCTCGACACGGCACGCCGTATCGTGCGCGAGCGCCACGAGGGCGAGCTGCGGCTGACCTCCCGCCCGGGCGCGACGACGTTCACCGTGCGGCTGCCGCGGGCGCCTCGGACGGCGTCTTAGCGCCCGGCGGGAACGGGAGGTCGTGCTCCTCCGCGAGCAGGCTGTGGTGGATGAACGCGCCCGTCGTCGCACCGGCTCCGAGCGCGGCGGCCACCATCGAGATCGTCCCGGCGACGTCGCCGGCGGCGAACACCCCCGGCACCGAGGTGCGACCGAACTCGTCTACGACGATCGTCCCGGCCGGCGCGAGCTCCACGCCGAGCGCCGTGGCCAGCGTCGAGCGTTGCCGCAGCGGCGCGGGGACGAGCACGCCGTCGCGCGGCAGCTCTGATCCGTCCTCGAACACCAGCGTCGCGCGCTCGCCACGGACGGCGACGACGCGCCGCGTGTCGATCGGGATCCCGGCGGCTTCGAGTTTCGCGCGGCCCGCGTCGTCGACACCGTCGCCGACCAGCACGACGTCGTCGCTCCAGCAGCGCAGCAGGAGCGCCACGTGGACGCCTGCCTCCCCGTCTGCCAGCACCGCGAGCGCCCCGTCCCGGACCTCCCAGCCGTGGCAGAACGGGCAATGGAAGACGGCGCCGCCCCAGCGCTCGGCGACACCGGGCAGCTCGGGCCGCGCATAGTCCATGCCGGCGGCGAGCAGCACGCGCCGCGCCCTCGCCTCGCCGCCGCCGCCGCCGAGGCGTGCGTGGAACACGCCGTCGTCGAGCCGCTCGACCACGCTCGCCTCGCCGCGCTCGACGCGCACGCTCGGGTAATGCTTGAGCTGCGCGCGTGCCGCGGCATACAGCTCCGACGGCGCCGTTCCCTCCTGGGCGAGCAGGCCGCCGACCGCGTGGGCCGGCAGGTTGCTCTGGCGCCCGGCGTCGATCAGCAGCACGTCGCGGCGGGCGCGGCCGAGGACGAGCGCTGCGTTGAGTCCGGCGGCTCCGCCGCCTATGACCAGACAGTCATGCAAATGAGACACGTTCTCATCTTACATGGCCACGGAGGCGAGCGCCAGCACCGCGCGCTCGTAGTGCTCGGGACCGATGCGGATATGCGAGTGCTGGCTCATCGACCGCGCCGCGACGCCGATCGCCTCCACCGGCGGGGCGGCGTCCAGCACCGGGACGACCAGCAGCGGCTCGACGGCGATCGTCCACGGCCAGCGCGGATGCTCGCGCAGTTCCGGCTCGCCGACGGCCTCGACGACCGCGAACACGCGCCGCCAGATCGAGGCGTAGTAGACGAGCCTGTCGCCGGGCACGATCCGCGGCCGGCGCGGGAAGCCGGTGCGTTCGAGCAGCCCGGGCCGGTCGGCGAGCCACGTCTCGGCGAGCGGCCCGCCCGCGTGCCCGATCGCCTTGAGCCAGTGCCCGCGCATCAGGCCGCGCGTGCGTAGAGCACGACGCCGTCCCGCTCCTCTTCCCGCACGGCCCCGCGCAGCTCCAGCAGGTCGAGGTGGCCGAGCACCTCGGACAGCACCAGGTAGGCCTGGGTCACCGGGACGTTCCGCCAGAGCTCGCGCCCGACGTCGGCGGCGCTGCGCGGGCGCGTCAGCGCGTCGAGGATCTTCTGCGCGCGCCGGTCGTGCATCGCCAGCCGCGTCTCGACCAGCCCGGCGGCGCCCGAGAACGGGTCGCCGTGGCCCGGCAGGATCAGCTCGCCGCTGTCGTCGGCGGCGGTCGCGCGCAGCGACGCCGCGTACGTGACCAGCGTGCGCGGCCGCTCGGGCGATGCCGCCAGGCCGGCCGGGCCGGGCGCGCCGATCGGCACGTGCGCGACCGGGTTCGACGAGATGTGCTCCAGCAGGTGGTCGCCGGCGATCAGCACGCCGTCCGACGCCAGCACCGTGTCGGTCGGGCTGTGGCCGGGCCGCTCTCGCACACGCCACTCCCGCCCGCCGGCGCGCAGATCCTCGCCGTCGGCGACGATCCGCCCGACCGCCACGTCGCCGACGAAGCGGCGGAACGCGCGGCTGATCCCCTCCAGCGCCTCGACGGTCTTCTCGGTCACGCCGTGCCGGCGCATCAGCGCGACCGAGTAGGCGTCGTCGGCATCCATGCTCGCGCCGGTGTCGGCCAGGAATGCCGCGAGCGCCGCGGTGCCGGCCACCTCGGCACCCGAGCGGCGCCGCAGCTCGCCCGCGAGGCCGACGTGGTCGTCGTGCTGGTGGGTGAGGAAGATCAGCTCGAGGTCCTCGACCGCGACGCCGAGCGCGGCGAGCTCCTGCTCCAGCCGCGCCTCCGTCTCGTCCATCAGCGGGCCGGCGTCGACCAGCGTCAGCGGCTCGCCGCGCAGCAGCCACGTGTTGACGTCGCCGATCTGGAACGGCGTCGGGAGCGCGATGCGGTGGATCCCCTGCGGGAGCATGCGCCGGGAGCTTAGGATCCCCGTCCGCCGAATCGACAAGGAGGACGACGGCCATGGCCGAGAAGGTGCTGATCAACCTGGCGACGGGTCTGGAGGACAGCGAGCGCGTCACGGTCGCGTTCCTGGTCGCCGGCGCGGCGCTGGAGCGCGGCAACGACGTCGCGATGTTCCTGACCAAGGAAGCCGTCCGGCTCGCGCTGCCCGGCCATGCCGAGGGCGTCGCGTGCGACGGGTGCCCGCCGCTCGCGCGGCTGTTCGAGCAGTTCGGACAGGGTGGCGGCGAGCTGCTCGTGTGCCCGATCTGCGTCAAGGCGCGCAAGCTCGACGAGGGCGGCTTCGTGGCCAACTCCCGCCTGGCCGGGGCGACGCCGATGTGGGAGTGGCTGGGCGACGGGCCGCACACCGTCTTCAGCTACTGAGACCGTGGAGCGCTCGGCGTTCAGCGCGGCCGTTCCAGGCGGGTCGCTCGGAGGGTGGGTCGGCGACGGCGACGGCCCGCGCGTGCTGCTGCTCCATGGTGGGCCGGGGATGTCGTGCGAGTACCTCGACGGCCTCGTGGAGGAGCTCGGAGCCGACCACCGGGTCGCGCTGTATCAGCAGCGCGGCATCGAGCCGTCGACGCTCGAGGGACCGTTCGAGGTCGAGCGCGAGGTCGGCGATGTGTTGGCGGTCATGGACGCGCTCGGCTGGGACGCGGCCTGGGTCGTGGGGCACTCGTGGGGCGGGCACCTGCTGCTGCACGTGGCGGTCGCGGCGCCGGAGCGGCTACTCGGCGGTCTGGCCGTCGAGCCGCTCGGCGCGGTCGGCGACGGCGGCCTCGCGGCGTTCGAGGCCGAGGTTCTGCGCCGCACGCCGGACGACGACGTGGAGCGCGCGGAGGCGCTGGACCAGCAGGCGCTGCGCGGGGAGGGCGGCGCTGACGCCGCCCAGGAGAGCTTTCGGCTCGTCTGGCCCGCGTACTTCGCCTCGCGCGACCACGTCATGCCGTTCGGTGACCCGAGGATGTCGGTGCCCTCGTATGCGGGCGTGTACGCGTCGATGACCGCCGCGCTGCCGCAACTGGAGGCGACGGTCGCCGATGTGCGCGTCCCGTTCGGGTTTCTGGCGGGAGCGCGCAGCCCGATGCCGAACGACGCGGCCGCGGGCGCGACGGCGCGGGCCATTCCCGGTGCCTGGCTCGACGTCGTGGAGGGCGCCGGGCACTTCCCCTGGTTCGAGCGGCCGGGCTGCGTGCGGGCCGCCCTGCGGCGCCTGACCGGGTGAATCGGCGCGCGCGGTTGACCGGCCGCGCGGACGTGGAGATCATGGGTGCCGCATGGGCTATCGAGTGCACCGGCCCGGCGGCCGGTCCGGCGGCCGCGCGGGATCTCCCGCCGGGCGGCGCTCGGCGCCGCAGCCCGCCGACCTGCTCGCGCTGCAGCGACTGGTCGGCAACCGCGCGGCGCAGCGCGTGCTCGCGCGCCGCGAGAAGGGAGCCACGGAGGACGACAAGCCGGCGCAGGGCGTCGCGCCGGTGTTCCGGCTGCTGATCGCCGACGAGGGCAAGCACGGCCTCGCGGCCAGCGTCGTCGAGGACGCGCTGCCCGCGATCAGGAAGGAACTGCTGCGCATCACCAAGGACAGCGGCGACGACGCGGTGAAGGCCGGCTTCGACGTCCGCTACGTCAAGTCCGCGCCGGCGCGCAACGACGACTTCACCCGCGCGCTGGGCAGCAACACGTTCCTGATCTTCATCACGAGCGGCAAGGACGCCGAGCACGCGGTCGAGGTCATGTGGCAGTACATCCCGATGAACGAGAAGGAGCGTGCGCAGTTCCAGGAGAAGTTCAAGAAGAGCCTGGCCAGCGAGGGCGGCGTGGACCTTGGATTCGCCCCGGATGCGCGGCGCCGCAGAAGCCAGAGCGTCGGATTCGTGAGCAGCGAGGCGCCGCTGAAGGAGCTCAAGAAGTCGGGCGCGGGCTCCGCGTCGGCTTCGGCGGTGCTCGCCGACCTCATCCTCCACGAGCTCGGCCACGCGCTCGGCCACAACACCTCGCTCGCCGCGATCGACCACGACGCGACCGGGATCATGGAGAAGAGCCTCATCCTCGGCAGCTCCGGCTCGCACGAGCTGCGCAAGTACAGCTCGACCAGCGCGAAGATCCTGCGCGACCGGCTCGAGGAGCTCTCCAAGCGGCTGGCGCCCAAGCGGCCCTAGTCGATCAGCGCGCCGCAGCTGACGTTGACGATCGCCGCCGTCATGCTGCGACCCCAGTCCGAGGCGGCGAAGACGGCCGCGTTGCCGACGTCCTCGAGCCAGCACGACACGCCTCCTGGTTCTCTTCGCCGATTCTCAGGTTCCGGCACGGTGGCATTAACGTCCGGTCCGGATCGTGACGGGGCATGAGACGCACACGCATCGCCGCCCTGGCCACGGCCGGCGCGCTCGCGGCCGCCGGCACGGGCGTCGCAGTGGCCACCACCACATCGGACGATCCCAAGGAGCGCGAGGACGCCGTGCTCGCCGACGCCGCCGACCGGCTCGACGTCACGCCATCCGAGCTGCGTGCGGCGCTCTCGGAGGCCGAGGAGGCCCAGCTCGACGCCGACGTGAAGGCCGGCCGGCTGACGCAGGAGCAGGCCGACGCGATCAAGAAGCACCGCAGCGAGATGGGCACGGTGCTCGGCCCCGGAGCGCGGTTCGGCAAGCCCGAGCTCCGCTTCCATGTCTCGCCGCATCGCGGCGGCGGGCCGATCGAGCTGATCGAGAGCGCTGCCAAGGCGCTCGGCATCAGCCGCGACGAGCTGGTCGACCGGCTGCGCGACGGCGACTCGCTCGAGCAGATCGCCGAGGCGGAGGGCAAGTCGGTCGACGACGTCCGCGACGCGGTCAGGTCCACCCTGAAGGAGCGCTTCGACAGGGCCGTCGAGGACGGTCACCTCACGCGCGAGCAGGCGGACGGGATGCTCGAGAAGCTCGGCGGCCTGATCGACGATCTCGGAGAGTTCCGCGTCCCGCAGCCGCCGCCGCTGCCGTGGTCGTGAGCGCTTGACGCATACTTGGAGGGCGTGAGCCAGCTCCTTGCGTTCCTGGGCGTGGCGGTGCTCGTGATCGTCACGCCCGGCCCCGACACCGCGGTGACGATCCGCGGCACCCTGCTCGGCGGCCGGCGCGCCGGGTTGCTGACCGCGCTCGGCGTGGTCTCCGGCCAGGCGTGCTGGACGGTCGCGGCCAGCGCCGGGCTGACGGCGGTGCTGGTCGCGTCCGAGCCGGCGTTCCTGGTCGTCAAGTTCGCCGGCGCGGCTTATCTCGCCTACCTCGGCCTGCACGCGCTTTACGCCGCGTTCCGGCGCGTCGAGCCCGCGGCCCCGACCGCCCCGCGGCTGGCGCGCGCCGGCGCGTACCGGCAGGGCCTGATCAGCGACCTGAGCAACCCGAAGATGGCCGCGTTCTTCACCAGCCTGCTGCCGCAGTTCGGCGGCACCTCGTTCTGGCTGATGCTCGGCTTCGGCCTGCTGTTCTGCGCGCTCACCTGGCTGTGGCTGGCGCTCTACGCGGTTGCGCTGGAGCGGATCGGAGCCACGCTGCGCCGTCCGCGCGTCAGGCGCGCGATCGAGGCCGTGACCGGGACGCTGCTCGTCGGGCTCGGGCTGCGCCTGGCGGCGGAGCCGCGGCCGCGCTAGCGACCCGCGACCGCCTCGCGCACGGCCGGCGCCACCTCCGCCGCGAAGCGCTCGATCTGGCCGACCACGTCGTCTTCCGGCCACAGCACGAACGCATCGAAGCGGAGCTCGACCGCGAAGCCGGTGAGCGTCTCGACCCAGTGCTCGGGCGGCCCGTGCAGGCGCCCGCGGACCGGGCCGTCCTCGATCATCCCGCCCACGTTGATCACGCGCCGGATCGCGCGCGGGTCGCGCCCGGCGGCGGCGGCCGCGTCGTCGACCCGCCGCCGCATCTCGGCGAGCTGCTCGGTCGTGTTGGACCCGAGCGAGGGCACCCATCCGTCGGCCTCCCGCCCGGTCAGCGCGAGCATCCGCGGCTTGACGGCGCCGAGCCAGATCCCGATCGGATGCGCGGGCGGCGGCCCGGGGTGATAGCCGCGCAGCGAGTAGTACTCGCCGTCCGCGGTGATCGAGCGCTCCTGCCCCCAGGCGCGCCGGATGAGCGCGATCCCCTCCTCCAGTGCGTCGACCGCCTGGCCCGGCGAGAGCGCCCGGCCGCCGATCGCGTCGATCGCCTCCCAGTACGCGCCTGCGCCGAGGCCGAGCTCGAAGCGCCCGCCGCTCATCACGTCGAGCGACGCGGCCGCCTTCGCGAGCAGCGCAGGCGGCCGCAGCGGCAGGTTGGCGACGTCCGGGAAGAAGCGCAGCCGCTCGGTGCGCGCCAGCAGGTCCGCCATCAGCACGAACGTGTCGAGGAAGCGGCGCTGGTACGGATGGTCCTGGATCCCGATCAGGTCCAGGCCGCCGCGCTCGGCGGCGTCGACCTGGCGCAGGAGATCGGGGTACGAGGCGGCGTCCGGGATGAGGAAGAGCCCGAACTCGGGCGTGGTGGAGGTCATGGCCGAGATAGCATCGCGCTTCGATGCAGGCCGACGCCATGCTCCGGGTAGCCGTCGAGGAGGCGCGCGCGGGCCTGCGCGAAGGCGGCATCCCGATCGGCAGCGCGCTGTTCGACGCGGACGGCGCGCTAGTCGGGCGCGGGCACAACCAGCGCGTCCAGCGCGACGACCCCTCCGCGCATGCCGAGGTCGAGGCGTTCCGAGCTGCGGGCCGGCGTCGCTCCTATCGCGACACGACGATCGCGACGACGCTGGCGCCGTGCTGGTACTGCAGCGGCATGATCCGCCAGTTCGGGATTGGGAGCGTCGTAGTCGGCGAGTCGCGCTCGTTCCGCGGCGGCGTCGACTGGCTGCGTGACGCGGGAGTCGAGGTGATCGACCTCGACTCCGGCGAGTGCGCGGAGCTGCTGCAGTCGTTCATCGCCGAGCGCCCGGACGTCTGGGCGGAGGACATCGGCGGCTGAGGCGCGGCGCGCTCCCGCTGCGCGCCGCGCACATCTGTCGCCGGCCGGCTAGCGGTTGATCTTGATCCTGACTGCGCGCCCCGCGCCGGTCACGAGCGCGCCTTCCGAGTTCGCCACCGCGCGGTACTGACCCGTGCGGAAGAGCCGCACGCGGGTCGAGTAGGACGACCGCGACGACGTCTCGCTCTTCGCGCGCGTGTGCGCGATCGTCGTCCACGCGTTGTTGCGGAACTTCTGGATGTCCACGCGCACCCCGGCGGCGGCCGGGCGGATGTCGCCGCGGAAGCGCACCGAGAAGCTATGCCGGTGGCGCTCGACCTTCCGGGTCCGCGTCGTCACCTGCAGCGCCGCCCCGACGATCACGATCGGGCTCTGGATATCGGGCCGCTGCGGCATCAGCACGCGGTACTGGGTCGTGGTGGGCACCGACAGCACCGGGAACGAGAAGTTGCCGGCCGCGTCGGTCACCTGCGGGTTTGCGACGTTCAGGAAGCCCTGGATGTACGGGAACGGGTTGGCCTGCAGCACGACGTCGCGGTTGGCGCCGTTCGTGCCGGTCAGCACGCCGGCGAGCGTCGTCGCGCCGCCGGGTGCGACCGTCGCGGGGTTGGCGGCCAGCGTCACCCCGAGCGGCTGGACCTTGGTCTTGAACGTGCGGTCCCTGCCGAGCGTTTGGCCGTCCGGGTTGCGCGCGACGATCCGATAGTGGTACACGGTCGCGGGCGCGAGACCGCTGACCGGCGCGCTCACTGCGATCGGCCTGGCGGCGGCGCCGGCGGGGGTCTCGGCCGTCTGGGCGCCGTACAGCCGCGTCGTGCCGATCTGGAAGAAGTACGTCGTCGCCTTGCCGTTGGCGTCGACCCGCCCGTTCAGCGTCGCCGTGCTCTGGGCGACGCTGGCCGCGCCCCCGGTGTTCACCGCCGGCCTGGCGGCGCTCGCGGCGGCCGGCGCGACTAGTACCAGCACCAACCCGATCAACATGGCCCCCCGGAACATGAAACCTCCCGTCGACGATTGCCCCTATCCACGAGAGGTCAACACGGCGGAACGCTCAACGGAGCGCCGCCGGTAAATGCGTCAGTTCCAGGCAGGATTGTCGTAGCCGGACTCCGGCCACACGCGCGGCAGGCTGTTCGTACGGCCGCGGGAGGAGCGCCGCACCTGGCGGGCGCGCTCGGCCAGCAGCGCGACGAGCTCGCCGGTCGGGCGGAACGGGTCGGCGACGGCGTGGCCGTCGTCGAGCGAGAGGGCGGCCCACAGCTCGCCTCCGACCTCGGCGACGAGCACGGCGCCGCGCGGCGCACGGCGCGAGTCGAGCTGCGCCAGGCGGTCGAGGTCGCTGACGTCGGCCGGCCCCGCGTAGCGGATGGTGAGGGACGAGGCGCCCGACGAGACCTGCTGGACCGGGCCGAAGAGGCGCTTGAGGCGGCTGGGGGCGGCGGTGGTGCTCATGTACTGAAGTGTCGCCGTGAGCAGGTGTTCCCACATCGGGCAAATGCCCCGCATTTGCTTATGCGAGGCCTTACTCGAACCCTGAGCCCACTTATGGCTGCCGGCGATGAGTTCGTGCCGCCCGAGAACGCCGCCGCGCCCGGGGGAGGGGCGCGGCGGTTGCTGTCTCGATGTAGGGCCTGCCCGCGGGGCGCCGAGGAGGATATTGGGGCGAACCTAGAGGGCAGGCCTGAGCAGGATGGTGGCTGGTTTCCGGCTGCCGGATGTGGCGAGGACGTGAAGCGTCACGGCTCGTTCACCCGGCGTTGCGCGCCCGCCGGTTGCATGCCGCGCCATGACCCTACGCAGGACGTTCCTACTTTTCGCGCTCGCGCTCGCCATGCTGGCGGCGATGACCGGCGCAGCCGCCGCCCACCACCCCCGGCCGCACGAGGCCGACCAGCTCGTGATCGGGCACCGCGGCGCGTCCGGCTACCGGCCCGAGCACACGCTGGCCTCGTACGAGCTCGCGGCGCGCCAGGGCGCCGACTTCATCGAGCCGGATCTCGTGATCACGAAGGACGGCGTGCTGGTCGCTCGCCACGAACCGGAGATCTCCACGACGACCGACGTCGCCGACCATCCCGAGTTCGCCGACCGCAGGACGACCAAGCTGCTCGACGGCGTGGCGACGACCGGCTGGTTCACCGAGGATTTCACGCTCGCCGAGCTCAAGACGCTGCGCGCGAAGGAGCGCATCCCGGAGATCCGCCCGCAGAACACGGCCTACGACGGACAGTTCGAGATCCCCACGTTCCAGGAGGTGATCGACCTGCGCGAGCGGCTCTCGCGTGAGCTGCACCGCGAGATCGGCATCTACCCGGAGACCAAGCACCCGACGTACTTCCGCGAGCTGGGTCTGACCCTGGAGCCGCGGCTCGTGTGGGCGCTCGTCCGCAACCGCCTGAACCACCGCCGCGCGCCGGTGTTCGTGCAGTCGTTCGAGGTGGGCAACCTGCGTGCGCTCGAGCACGTCCTGAAGGTGCCGCTCGTGCAGCTCTACGGCGCCAGGGCCGCGCGGCCGTACGACTTCGTCGTCAGCGGCGACCCGCGCACGTACGCGGACCTCGCGACGCCGTCCGGGCTCGCATGGGTCTCGCGCTACGCCGACGGCGCCGGCCCGTCGAAGGACTACATCGTCCCGCGCAACGCCGAAGGCCGTTCGCTGCCGCCGACGACGTTCGTGTCCGACGCCCACCGCGCACGGTTGCTCGTGCACCCGTACACGTTCCGGGCGGAGAACACGTTCCTGCCGCTCGAGCTGCGCTCCTCGGCCGATCCCGCCGCCTATGGCGACTTCGCGGCCGAGGTGCGCCAGTTCTTCGGTCTCGGCGTGGACGGGCTGTTCACCGACAACCCCGACAGGGCGGTCGCCGCGCGCGGCTGATCAGCGCCGCGGAGCGATGTTGTTGTTGATCCGGAACAGGTTGTCGGGGTCGTAGTCGGCCTTGACCTCCGCCAGCCGGCGCAGGTTGCGACCGTAGGCGCTGTCGACGCCCGCGCTCGCGGCCTCGTCGGCCAGGCCGGTGAAGTTGAGGTAGACGTCACCGGTCCCGTGGCGCGAGACGTCCTCCCAGGCGGCTCGCACCCAGGCGACGCCCTCGGCGTCCGTGACCTCGTCCGTCCACATGCCGTCGATCGAGACCATGTACGGCGCCGTGCGCGTCGCGAACGCGGTCGCCTCGGGGTCGACGCCGGCGATCGCGCCGCCCATGTGGAACAGGTTCACCAGCGTCAGCGGCGCCGGCCGGTCGAGCGCCTTCGCCGCGATCGTGTCGATCGCTGCGTCGGTCAGCTCGTCGACGTATTGCGACTTCCAGTACGCGCGCAGGACGTCGCGCGGGAACAGCGGGTCGAAGCCGGCCTGCACCGCCGTGAACGGCGTCGGGCCGGACATGTCGAACAGCGGCGTGCCGAGCGAGCGCAGCGGCGCGGTCGCCCGCATGCCCTCCTCCACGTCGCCGGCGTAGACGGCGCCGACGATCACGACCGGCCGGTCGTGCAGCGCCTCGGGCATCTCCGGGCTCGCCGGGAACGTGATCGTCACGCACACCGACGTCACCTCGTCCGGAGCGCCCTGGACGTACTCCCGCCAGCCGCGCATCACGTCGGCGACTTCCTCGAGCGGGTAGAACGTCGCCGAGAACGCGACGTCCGGGCCGAGCTCGTGCAGGCGGAACGTGAACGAGGTCACGACGCCGAAGTTGCCGCCGCCGCCGCGGATCGCCCAGAACAGGTCGGGGTGCGAGTCCGCCGAGGCGGTGCGGACGTGGCCGTCGGCGCACACCACCTGGGCCTCGACGAGGCTGTCGCAGGACAGGCCGTACTTGCGCCGGACCCAGCCGTAGCCGCCGCCGAGCGTCAGACCGGCGACGCCCGTGTCGGACACGACGCCGCCCGGGGCGACCAGTCCGAACGCCTGCGTCTCGCGGTCGACGTCGCTCCACAGCGCGCCGCCCTGGACGTGGACCAGCCGCCGTTCGGGGTCGACCTGGACGCCGCGCATCGGGGCGAGGTCGAGCAGCACGCCGCCCTCATGCGCCGACAGGCCGGCGATCGAGTGCCCGCCGCCGCGGACGGCGAGGTCGAGCCCGTGCTCGCGGGCGAAGTTCACTCCGACGACGACGTCGGCGGCGCCCATGCAGTGGATCGCGACCTCGGGCCGGCCGTCGTGCATCGCGTTGAACGTCGCGCGTACGTCATAGTCGGGGTCGGCGGAGCGGATCACGGCTCCGCGAAGTCGGGCCCTCAGCGCGTCCAGCGCCTCGTTCGACAGGGTCGTCGGGGATGCGGCCGTCGTCATGTCGTCCTCCCTCGGACTTTTGGTTGCCTCCTTCAGACTGATTTCCGGCGCTGTCCATTCCGTGAACGGGGATTACGAGGCGATGAACATCGGCCGGTCATGCGGACCCTGACGCGGCGGGAGCTCAACCGCGCGCTGCTGGCGCGCCAGCTGCTGCTCGAGCGCTCGCAGCTGCCGCTCCCGCGCGCGCTCGAGCAGGTCGCCGGCCTCCAGGCGCAGTACGCGCCGTCGGCCTACGTCGGACTGTGGTCGCGGCTCGAGGGCTTCGAGCGGCAGGCGCTGACCGGCGCGCTGGTGCAGCGCACGGTCGTGCAGGCGACGCTGATGCGAATGACGATCCACCTCGTGTCGCGCGAGGACTTCTGGCCGTTCGCGCTCGCGACCCGCGAGACGCGTCGCGCGTCGTGGCTGCGCTCGCGTGCCCGAGCCGCTGAGCGCGAGGGCGATGGCCGCCGCGGCGCGCAAGGTCCGGCACGAGCTGAGCGGCGGCCGCGAACTCAAGCGCAGCGAGCTCGACGCGCTCGTCGGCAAGCGCCGCGCGCTCGGCGCCGGACTGTGGGTCGACCTCGTGCGCGCCCCGCCGTCGGGGACCTGGGAGCGCCGCCGGGCCGACCAGTTCGCGCTCGCCGAAGACTGGATCGGGCCGCCCGGCGTGAGCGCGGGCGACGCGGCCGGCCGGCTCGTCCGCCGCTACCTCGCCGGCTTCGGCCCGGCGTCGCGCAAGGACGTCGCGAGCTTCACCGGCATCGCGCTCACGCCGCTGCGCAAGATCCTCGCGCGGCTCGACCTTTGCGCCTTCGCGAGCGAGGACGGCGAGGAGCTGCTCGACGTCCCGGACGGCCCGCTGCCCGATCCCGGCACGCCGGCGCCGCCGCGCTTCATCGGCACCTGGGACGCGACCCTGCTCACCCACGCGCGGCGCACCGGACTGCTGCCCGAGGAGCACCGGCCGAAGATCTTCCACACGAAGACGCCGCACTCGTTCCCCACGTTCCTGATCGACGGCGAGGTCGCGGGCACGTGGCGCCACGTCGACGGCGAGATCGAGCTGTCGCCGTTCGCGCCGCTGGCGGGCGACGACGAGGCGGCCTTGCGCGACGAGGCCGCCCGCCTGGCGGATTTCCACGCGTGAGCCGCGAACCTAAGGAGGGACTGTCCCCCTTTAGGTTGGCGCGAGGAGCCGGATCCGGGTCTTCGTGGTGCGTCGGTTGCCCGCGGCGTCGCGCGCCCTGATTACGACGATCGCCTTCATCGAGCCGCGCTGCGCGAGCCGCGCCCGTGCCTTGCGCGGGAGCTTCAGGCGCAGCTTCGCGGTCTTGCCGCCGGCGACGACGAACTTCGCCTTCGCGAGCCGCTTGCCCGCGCGCTTGAGCTTGACCTCGAGTACGCAGCGGCGCTCGCTGCGCGGGCACTTGATCCGAAGCAGCACGACACCGCGCTTCGAGACACGGATCGACTTGCGCCGCAGCTTGACCCTCGGCGCCGAGCGATCACGCGATCCCGGCTGCCCCACCGAGGGCGGCGGCGCGCCGCCGGAAGGCGTATAGGAAGCGACGTAGGCACCCGGCGCGGCGTCGAAGACCGCGTAGCCGACGCCCTTGACGGTCCGCGCGGTCGTGGGGACGGGCGCACCGTCGCGCGTGAGCCCGAGCAGCGCGCCGCCGCCGCCGCTCGCCGGAACCATCGCCTCCAGACCCTGCGCGCCGGCGGCTCGCGCGACCGAGAAGCGGAGCTGTCCCCCGGAGAAGCTCAAGCTCTGGAACGACGAGCCGTTGCGGCCGTCGAGCCAGTCGAGCATCTGCTCGGCCGACACGACCGGGACGCCGCGCTGCACCGCCTCGATCACGATCGCGTTGGCCCCGTGGTGGTTGGCGAAATCGGTGTGCATGTTGGTCGTGATGACCGCGTAATAGCCCTCGGGGCCGAGCGCGCGGTCGAGCAGCGCGCGGATGTGGCCGGGCACGTAGGCCCAGTCCTCGGAGTTGCCGCCGAGCTCGTCGGTCAGCTGCGTCGTCGCCTGGTACACGTCGATCAGCGAGCCGTCGGTGTCGGCGAAGCGCATCGGGAAGCCGGATCCGGTGAACAGCCCGGGGCGGCCCGCGACCCAGCTCCCGGGCCAGTAGTAGTAGTTGGTGTCGAGCCGGACTCCGTGCGCGAGCGCGGCCTTCGCCTCGCCGGCCCAGTCGCTCCAGACGATGCAGTGGGTCCGGTTGGTGCGCGGCGCAGGGAGGCTCGGCCAGGTGGCGGAAAACGCGGGGAGCTGGTCGGCCCAGTTGTTCTCGAGGCCCGCGGGCGTGAAGTCGGAGCAGCCCGTGGTCAGGTGCAGCGCGACCTCGAACCCCTGCGCCCGATACGCCGCTGCCTCGCCGTTGCTCATGATCTCCGAGGACGGGTAGGCGTACGACGTCGAGCGGACGCACTCCCAGCCGGCGACCGAGCAGCCGACCGGGCTGGCCGCGTTGAACAGGTCGAACTGGCCCTTGGTTCCGCGCCTCCCGACCTGGTCGTGGTCATCGCCCGTCATGACCACCGCCGCCTTCTCGCCGCGCGGCAGGTACCAGAAGCGCGGGAGCGGCATTCGGTCGGCGCTCATCTGCGTGATCAGGTTCGCAAGCAGCCGCTGCTGCTCGTCGGCCTGCGGGATCGCGACCTTGTCGAGGTTCACCCAGTCCGCGCCGGCCTCCGGAGAACAGCTCGTTCGGATCGGATCGGGAGGATCCCGTCGCTCTCCTGTCCCGCCCGCGCCGAGTCGCCCTGGCGCGTGGCGACGACCGAGCGCGCGAGGTCGTACGTGAACGCGGCGGCCTGCCCGCCGGCCGCGCCGACCGCATGCAGGGTCACGGCCGGCTCGCCCGTCGCGGTCGTGGCGTTCGAGTACAGCGTCGCCACGGGCGTAGCGCCCGCGAGCGTCCAGCGGTCCGCCGCGCCGTGAAACTGCATCGTCTCCCCGGTGATCCCTGCGCCCGGCCCCGAGCCCGTGTGGACGCCGACGTATCCCTCGGACAGGTCGCCGGTGTCCAGTCCGAGCCCGAGCAGGCCCGCGAGCCGGGCGTCCGGACGCATGGCGACGAGGTTTCCCCCGCCCTGCACCCAGCCCACGAGCGCCGACACCTGGCCGTCGGTCAGCGCGTTCGTCGCGAGGATCACGGCCGCGTGGCCGCCCAGCGCCTGTGCGTCCAGCGCACCGGGCCCTGCGACGGAGAACTCGTTGAGACCCTCGGCGCGCAGGATCTCGCCGTAGTAGCGGCCGAACTGATCGGCGTCGTTCACGATCACGAGGATCGGACCGCCGGGCGGGGTCTGCGCGCCGGCCTGCGGCACGCAGGCGAACGTCGCCGCCACCACGAGCAGCAGCGTCAGGCGGGTATGGAGCGGAAGGGGGAACAT
Organism: uncultured Solirubrobacteraceae bacterium; assembly: GCA_963835735.1. Lineage (GTDB taxonomy): Bacteria > Actinomycetota > Thermoleophilia > Solirubrobacterales > Solirubrobacteraceae > DASQMT01. The sequence continues at coordinate 140,824 of CAWIGP010000007.1, read as the reverse complement.
GCGTCTCCTGTGTGTCTGCGGCTCATCGCCTTCCCCCCGGAGCGAGCAGCCGGATTGATGCGCGCGTCGTCAGGGCGCCGGCGGTGGCCACGGCGGTCACGCGCAGGGACCGCTTGCGGATCAGCTTGCGCCGCGTGGCCCGGTCCAGGCGGAGCGTGATCGCGCGCGCGCGATCACGCTTCACCGTCCGCGTCGCGCGCGCGATCGTGCGGCCGTGGCGGCGCAGGCGGACTGTCACGCGGCAGTCGGCGCCGCCGGCCGGGCAGAAGACGCGCAGCCGGACGGTTCCGGCGCGTGACATGCGCACGCGGCGCGACGCGATGCGCACGCGCACGCGCGCTGCGGCGGTATCGCGGCCGCGCGTCCCCGAGGACCCGACCGCGGTCGTGCCGGTCGAAGGAGCCGCGCCTCCCGACGTCTGATCGGCGCCGAACAGGTTGGCGCTGTCGTCGCTGGCCCGCGCGAGCGGCGTCACGTCGCCGCTCTGCGCGGGCGTCCACGTGAAGCTCCACTGCTCGCGGCCCGTCGCCGGATGCCACCTGACGCCGCCGTCGACCGAGACCTCGACGGCACCGACGCGGCCGCCGCCGGCGTCGGTCGCTGTGCCGTGGATCGTCTCCGGCGACCCGGCCGCGACGGCGAGCGTGGCCGGTGGGTCGATCGTGCTCGTCGGCGGGGTCGTGTCGGTCGAGGCCACGGCGGGCTGCAGGTCGCCCTGCAGCGACCCCGGCTGCGCGCCCATGTCGGCGAACAGGTTGGCCGTCGCCTGCTGCATCGCCGGACTCACCGCCGGGTTGCCGCGCTCGTGGATGTCGTCGAGCCCCCAGGGCCACTGGATCGTCCCGGCGCCGAAGACGAGCGCGTCGGGACCGGCGCCGTTGGTGTCGCGGTAGAGCGTGAGGTGGTGCGTCTCCGTCCCGGAGCCGTACGTCGAACCGTAGTCCTGCAGGACCTCGACGCCCGCCGCGGTCGTCGTGGACACGCGCACGAGCCCGGCCGGCGCCGCGCCGTTGTCCGGTGCCGAGTCCCACTCGTATCCGAGCGTGTCGTCGGTGAGCGTGGCCGTGTCCCCCGGAGCCAGGTTCGCGACGCTCGTGCCGCGCCACAGGCGCAGCTTTCCGTCGGCGGCCGGCACCGTGATCGCGCGCGTGCCGGAGTTGACGGAGAACCACGTCCCGGTCAGCGCGTTCTCCGGCCGTTCGCCCTCGGGGTTGAACGCGCGCGGATCGCGCCAGGTTCCGGTCCAGGTCGCGGGATCCGGGTCGATCTTCGCGCCGGCGTGGGTCTCCTTGAAGCAGACCAGCGTCCGGTGCCCGTTCGTCCAGCGGGTCTTCCAGAACACCTCGTTGCCGCTGAAGAATGCGAGGTTCACGCCGGCGTCGCGGGCCGCCTCCACGTTGGCGCGTTGCGGACCCGACCAGTACTCGTCGTGGCCGACCGATAGGAACCCCCGGTGCTCACGGATCTCGGCCCCGCGCCGGTCGCTGTCTACGCCGGTGAAGTAGCTGACGTCGTACCCGTTGCGCTCCAGCCAGCGGACCATCGGGTACTCGCTGTTGAACAGGAAGTCCTCGATCGCGTTGTCCGCCGTCGTGAACGGCCGGTTGTAGGAGACCGCGTATGCGCGACCGTCCGGCGAGCCCGTGTAGAGCGAGTTGCCGCCGTACGCGTTGTATGCCTGCCAGGTCGTGTCCGAGGTCTGGAACAGAAGCTCCGAGCCGCCGTCGTCGTCGCGCACCACGAACACGATGTGGCTGAGCGGGGTGCCGCCCTGCTTGGGCACCGCGAGGTAGATCCCCGAGACCGAGTCGGGCGGAACCGCCCAGCTCGCCGACGGCGCCCAGTTGCCGCAGTCCACGAGCCCGGTGCCCGCGTCCTCGTTGCACGCCGGCTGGGGCTGTGCCGGCAGCGTCCCGAGCGAGTCGACCTTACGCGCGCCCGCGCCGCCGTAGTAGCCGAGCCGGTAGATGTCGAGCGCGTAGGACGCGTTCGCGTCGATCTTGAACTGGACCGTTCCGCCTTGGTCGACGCTGATGTCGGTGGCGAAGCCGCGCACCGGCCCAGGCCCGGCTCCGGCGATGTCGACCTCGCTCGCAGGCGCGCCTGGCTTGCAGTTCTCGGCGACGATCTCGTTCGCCGGTGTGGCGCATGGATCCCCCGCGCCCTCGCCGGGCGCGGCCACCACGCCGATCACGAGCGCAACGAGCGCAACCGCCGATACCTTCACCCAGCGCCTCACTGCGAGACGAACGCGACGGGCGACGGTCCACTTCTATGGCTGTCGCAAAAGTGACGGCGAGTCGGTCAGGCGGCGAGCAGCTCTTCGGTCGGCATGTCCCAGGCCGGAGCGTCGGCCTTGCCGGCGAGCGATTCGGCCGCGCGCACGAGGTCGACCGCGACCGAGCGGACCTGACCGACGATCTGCGTCGTCAGCAGCGACGGCTCGCTGTCGTGGATCTCCTCGGCCATCCGCGCGGCACCCAGGGCGACGCGCCGCACGTCGGTCGCGTGGTCGGGGTGCTCGTACTGGGCGGCCAGCAGCCAGACTGCGTCGGCGAGCTCGCGCACCGCGCCCGCCAGCCGTGGGGCCGGCTCCCCGAGCCGCACCTGGCGCGCGCCGTAGCGCGCGAGCACGCGCGTGTTGCGGACGGCGAAGTCGAGCGCGGGCATCGTCTGCTCATAGCGCTGCACGAGCCACAGGCCGCCTCGCCGCGCGGGCGAGAAGCGCGCCGTCTCGGTCGCCACCGAGAGCGTCTCCTCCAACGAGTCGATGTCGTCGTCCATGCCGCGGGCCGCCTGCAGCGCCCGCTCGGCGCGCCGCGGATCGACCCCCTCGAGCGCGCCGGCCGTCTCCTCGAGCGTGCGCCCGAGCTTGCCGAACACGGTCTGCGCGACCTGGCCGACCATCGCGACCGGATCGGGCGGGAGCAGGAACGACGCGACGGCCAGACCGATGCCGCCGCCGATCAGGCCCTCGAGGATGCGGTCGGCCGAGTAGCCGTCGCCGACCGGCTCGAACGACGCGATCAGGATCGCCGAGATCGCTGCCTCGCCGACCAGCAGCTCGCCGCCGCGGAACGCGAGCGCGGCGGTCATCGCGAGGACCACGAGCAGGCCGATCTGCAGCGGTCCGCTGCCGATCAGGAAGACGAGCCCGCTCGCGATGGCGATGCCGAGCACGATCCCGCCGAGCAGTTCGATCGCGTTGCGGCGGCGGCGTCCGTACGTCGCGCCGAGCACGACGATCGCCGCGATCGACGCGAACGCCGGCCGCTCGTTGGGCAGCAGCAGCAGCGCGAGCCACCAGGCGGCGACGGCGGCGACCGCGGTCTGCAGCACTGCGGCCACGTGCGGGCGCAGGCGGCGCCGGACGATCGTCGCGAGCGCGCGCGGCGTGGGCTTGGGCGTGTCGGAGAGGGAGCGCATGGTGGCTCATCTGCCTACGCCGACCGGGCGCCGGCGTTACGCGTTCCGCAGGAATGCCAGCACGGCGAGCACGCGACGGTGGTCGTCGTCGGTCGCCGGCAGGTCCAGCTTGCTGAAGATGCTCGAGATGTGCTTCTCCACCGCGCCGGGCTGGACGACCATCGCGCGGGCGATCGCGGCGTTGGTCCTGCCCTCGGCCATCAGCTCCATCACCTCGCGCTCGCGCGGGGTCAGGTCGGCGAACGGCCCTTCGCCACCGTCGCGCGCGTGGACGAGCTCGGCGACGACCGCGCGGTCCAGCGCGGTGCCGCCGGAGGCGACGCGCTCGACCGCGTCGAGGAAGCCGCGCACGTCGCCGACGCGCTCCTTGAGCAGGTAGCCCACGCCGCCCTCGCCCTGCGACGCGAGCAGCTCGCTGGTGTACACCGACTCGACGTACTGGGAGAGGATCAGGATCGCGAGCCCGGGCCGGCGGCGGCGCGCCTCCAACGCCGCCCGCAGGCCCTCGTCGGTGAACGTCGGCGGCAGCCGCACGTCGACGATCGCCAGATCCGGCTTGTGCCCGCCGACGATCCGCAGCAGGCCCTCGCCGTCCTCGGCCTGGGCGACCACATCGATCCCGGCTTCGCGCAGCAGCGCCACGATCCCCTCGCGCAGCAGCGCGAGGTCCTCGGCGATCACGACCCGCACGGCAGCTCCGCTCGAACGGTCGTGCCCTCGCCGGCAGGACTGGTCACCGTCAGCCGCCCGTCGAGCGCCTCGACCCGGTGGCGCAGCCCGGTCAGCCCGCCGCCGTTCGGGTCGGCGCCGCCCGTCCCGCTGTCGGAGACCTCGACGACCAGCGTGTCGCGCTCCTCCCACGCGCGCAAGCGGGCAGGCGCGCCGCCGGCGTGCTTGGCGGCGTTGGTGAGCGCCTCGGCGGCGACGAAGTACGCCGCGGTCTCGACGACCGGCGGCGGGCGCTCGCCGATCTCCGCCTGCACCGTGACCGGGATCGCCGAGCGCCCGCCGAGACCCTCCAGCGCCGCGGCGAGCCCGCGGTCGGCCAACACCGGCGGGGCGATCCCGCGCGCGAGGTCGCGCAGCTCGGCGATCGCCGAGCCGGCCTCCTCGCGCGCCTGCCGCACCAGCTCGGCGAGCTCGGGCTGATCGTCCAGCCGCGCCTCCGCGCGACCGAGGTGCATGCTGAGGGCGACGAGCCGCGCCTGCGCGCCGTCATGCAGGTCGCGCTCGATCCGCCGTAGCTGGGCCGCCTGGACGTCGACCGCGCCGCGCCGCGTCCGGGTCAGCTCGTCGACGCGCTCCTCGAGCTCCTGCTGGCGCTGCGGTCGCTGCCAGACGACGATGGCGTGCACCGCCAGTGCCGTCACGAACACCGACAGCGGCCACACCGGCCAGAAGTCACCGCCGCCCGCGAGCACCCAGATGCCGAAGTAGATGAAGACGATCAGCGCGGTCGCCTCGGCGTGGATGCGCAGCGCCCGGTGCGGACGCGGCTCCGGCGAGAGTCCGCGCAGGACGACCAGGTGGAAGCCGGCGGCGATCGCCAGCGCGAACCAGACCCAGCCGGGCCAGAAGTAGTCCGTGCCGGTGACCACCCACAGGAGCGTCACGATGAACCCGACGAACGCGGACAGCGCGATCTGCAGTGACAGCGCGCTGCCCCGCTTGATCGATGACTGCCGCGTCGCCATGGTCAACTCCTCTGCGGCCATCCTAGGCATGGACCTGTACCCGCCGCTCGCGGCGTCGGCCGTGTGGGCCACGTACCTTCCAGCCGCGCTCGCCCAGCAGCGTGATCGCCGCCGGGAGCGCGACCCCGCGCACGATCGTGACGTCGAGCAGCACGGCGGCCGCGAGCCCGAAGCCCATCTGCTTCATGTCGAGCAGCCGCAGCGTCGCGAACACCGCGAAGATCGCCACCATCACGACCGCGGCGCTGGTGACCGTGCCGCCGGTGGCGGCGACGCCCTCCGCCGTGGCCTCGGCGGGCGACCGCCCGGCGCGGCGCGCCTCGCGGATCCGCTCGAGCACGAGCACGGTGTAGTCCATCGACAGCCCGAACAGGACGACGAAGGAGAACAACGGCAGCCACGACACGATCGTGCCGCTCGAAGTGAAGCCGAGCAGGTCCTCGGCCCACGTGTTCTGGAACACCGCGACCATCAGTCCGAACGCCGCGCCGACCGACAGCAGGTTGAGCCCGACCACGGCGGCGGCGAGCTTCGGCGAGCGGAACGCCCACAGCAGCAGCGCGAACGCAAGCGCGAGCACGAAGCCGATCACCGCCGGCGTCGCGGTCGAGATCTGGCTCGCGAAGTCGGCCGAGCGTGCCGCCTCGCCCGTGACGAGCGTCTCGTCGCCGGGCGCGGTCGGCGCGACGCGGTCGCGCAGCAGCTCGACGGCGCGCCGCTCCTGCTCGGCGCCGACGGCCGACATCGGGACCGCCACGATCGCGGTCCGGCCGTTGCGCGCCACGTCGACCCGCACCGCGGCCTCGCCGCCGACGGCCTTGGCCGCGCGGGCGCCGAGCGCGTCGAGCTCGGCGCGCTTCGCGTCGAGCCCGTCGCCGCGAACCACGAGCTGCGCGGTCGACGGCGCGCCGGGGAACTCCCGCTCGATCGCGTGCTGTGCCTGCACGATCGGCATGTCCTTCGGCAGGCTCGAGATGCCGGCGTCGCCGGTGTCGAGGTCGATCACCGGCACCGCCAGCGCGCCGAGCAGGCTGACCGAGGTGACCAGCGCAGCCAGCGGCCGACGGGTGACCGTGCGCGCGATCCGCTCCCACGCCGTCGCGCGCGCCGGGCGCGGCCGGCGGCGCCGGAAGCGCGGCAGGCGCCCGCGGTCGATCCGGTCGCCCAGCAGCGCGAGCAGCGCGGGCAGCACGGTCAGCGAGCCGAGCACCGCGATCGCGACCACGAGCATCGTGGCGAGGCCGATCGAGACGAACACGGCGCTGCCGGACAGCAACAGGCCGGCGAGTGCGACCATCACCGTGAGGCCGGAGACGAGGATCGCGCGGCCGACGGTCGCCGATGCGGCATCGAGCGCCGCGGCCGGGCCGCGCCCGGCGCGCCGTTCCTCGCGCTCGCGCCGGATGTAGAAGAGCGAGTAATCGACGCCCACGGCCAGGCCGATCAGCACGACGACCGACGCGGTCGTGTCGCTGGTCGGCGCGATCTGCGACACCACGCCGAGCGCGCCCATCGCGGCGGCGACGGCGGTGATGCCCAGCACGAGCGGCACGAGAGCGGCGACCAGCGCGCCGAATGCGATCACCAGGATGATCAGCGTGATCGGGATCGAGATCAGCTCGGCGCGCTGCAGGTCCTCCTCGACCATGTCGGTGATCGTGGAGTCGAACGAGCCGGGCCCGGCCTGCTGCAGGGTGACGCCGGGATGGGCGGAGCGGACGGTCCGCACCGCCGCCGCGACGCCGTCGGCGCGATCGGGGGCGTCGTCGGGGTCGCCGCGCAGGCGGGCCTGGACGAGCACGACGCGCCCGCCGGCCTTGGCGAGCTCGGGAGCCTCGGCGGGGCCTTGAACGCTCTTCGCGTCGGTGCCGTCGCGCAGTCGCCGCTCGAGGTCGGCGGCGGCGGAGGCGGTCTGCCGCGCGTCGCCGGAGCGGATCAGGACGCTCTCGACGGCGGGATCATCGAGGCCGGCGGCCTCGATGCGTTTGTCGGCCTGTGCCGACTGCCCGGCGCCCGCCTCGGTGTCGGTCATCGCGCGGGTGCCCGCCATGCCGCCCGCGACGATGCAGCCGATGACCAGCGCCAGCCAGAGCGCGATCGCGGCCCTGGGGTGACGTGCGGCGACGCCGGCGATGCGCCGGACAGGAGAAGTGGGATGAAGGGACATGCCGCCAACGTGGCAGCGGCACGGCGGCGATTCCTTGGGGCGCGGTACCGGATCGCGCGCAGCGCTCCCCCTGCGCCGCCGGGGGGCTATCCCCCGTCTCAGCCGGCGTCTGAGCTACAGCCTGGCCGAGCGCATCAGCACCTTGAGCGGCGAGGTGCTGCGCGGCAGCAGCGAGACGACCACCTTCGTGCGCAGCTTCGGGCGGCGGCCCAGCACGCGCGCGCCGGGCGTGGTCGAGTCGAGCTTGAGCCGGACGCGCCCTGCACGCTTGACGCGCATGTCGCCGGTCAGGATCGTCAGGAACGGGCCGGCGCCGCTGCGGCGGTTGGCGGGCAGCGTGATCGCGGCGCTCACGCGGCCGGCGCGCGGGACGCGCAACAGCATCGTCGCGCTGCCGCCGCGGCGGCGGTCGACGTCGAGCAGCTTCAGCTTGCGCCGCGCCGCGGGCGAGTCATCGTCGAAGAAGTCCTCGTCGAGCTCGTCGCCCTCCTCGAAGTCCTCGAACCAGTCGTCCTCCCAGTCCAGCCCGAGGCCGCCGCCGTCGGGATCCTGCGACTCGTCGCCGAGCCCGTCGGCGTCGACGTCGGGCTCGAGCACGCCGTCGAACAGCAGCTCCGTGCCGGTCCCGCCATCCATCCCGCACGGTGCGCACGGGGTCGCGAACGACTGCACCGCGCCGTCCGGGCGCGGGCGCCCGCGGACGCCCAGATCGACCTCGCCGGGGGTGAACAGGAAGCCGATCGAGTCGCCGGCCTGCATCGGGAGGTTGAGGCCCTCGACCTCGTGCATCGCGCCGGCCGGGGAGGAGACCGGGAGCGGCGCCGAGGCGACGACCGTGACGCCGACGCCGTCGTCGCCCGGCCGCAGGACCGCGATCCGCGGGGGCTCGGCGCCGGCGATCCGCTTGGCGTGCACGCTGGCCGAGACGAGCACGCCGTCCTCGGGCGCCTCCACCTCGGCGCCGCGCAGCGCGAACTGCTGCATGCCGACACCCGTGCCCGGGGGACAGGCCGCGCAGGCGAACGCGTCGGGTGCCGCGGTCGTGTCGGGCGACCCGAGGAAGGTCGCGGCTTCCGCTCGCTGGGCGCCGAGCAGCAGCGTCACCAGGAGCGCCGGGGGAAGGAGGGCGCGCCGGATGGTCATACCGGTTCAATGCGCGCGAGCGGCCCGATCGGGTCACTCGTGCGTCGACTCGGCCGATGCCGGGTGCGCGAGGAGCGCTCAGGCGGGCGGCGCGAGCACCTTGGCGAGCTCGTCGAGCATCCGCTGCTCGCCCTCGCTCACGCGCTCGGCATGGAAGCCGAGGAAGCCGCCCTCCTTCGCCGCGTCGGCCGACTCCTTGGCGGAGGCGAGCAGCCAGCCGCGGTAGGCCTCCGCCTCCTCCGGCGTCGCCTTCTCGCTGACGATCGCGTTGACGCCGCGCAGCTCCTCGAGGATCTCCTGCCCCGCGAGCGCGCCCTTCGGCTTGAAGCCGGCGAGCGGGTTCTTGCGCGCGCGCGCCTCGGCGGTGACGTCGCTCGCGATCGCCCCGACGAGCGCGCCGGAGTCCGTCGCGCCGGTCACGGTCTTCAGCGCCGCCGCTGTCTCCTTGATCGCCTCGATCGGCCCGCCCGGGTCGGCGATCGAGATCGCCAGCCCGGCGATGAACGGCCCGCGCTTGAGACGGGTCCACTCTTCCTCGGTGAAGTCTGCCTTCGTGGTCATCCGCGCAGCGTACGCGAGCCGGGTCGCGCAACACTTTGTGTTGCGCTACAGTCTTCCGGCATGCCCGTCACCACCGCCGAGAAGGTCCAGGCGCTCAGCCGCGACTTCGGCTCCCAGCGCCGCTTGGCCGAGCTGCTCGGGGTCAGCCCCGCGCAGGTCACGCGCTGGCGCCGCGGGCAGGGGATCGACGAGCTCAACGCCGAGCGGGTCGACCTGCTCGAGCTGGTCATGTCGAACCTGCTGCGCGTGTATCCGCTCACGGTCGCCGAGCGCTGGCTGGTCGGATTGAACCCGAGCCTCGGCGACCGCCGTCCGCTCGACCTGATCCGCCGCGGGCAGGCGCGCGAGCTGCTCGACGCGATCGCCGCCGAGCGGGCCGGCAGCTACGCGTGATCCTCTGGCGGGTCCTGCCCTGGGACCCGTCGGCCCGCCCCGCGGCGCCGGGCGGCGCGCTCTGGTTCCCGCGCCCGTTCCAGGGCACCGCGCGGCACGACAACCCGGCCCGCTACGGCTGCCTGTACGCGACCGAGGCGCCTGAGTCGGCGATCGCCGAGGCGCTCGCGCCGTTCCGCGGGACCGGCGACCTCGAGCCGGAGATGCTCATGCGAATGGGCCGTCCGCTTGCGCTTGCGCGGCTCGAGCTGCGCGACGCGCGGCTGCTCGACCTCGACGACCCGGCCGTGCTGGTCGCGGCCGGCCTGCGCCCGTCGGCGGTCGCGACCAACCACCGCGACGTCACGCAGCCGGATGCGGCGCGGCTGCACGACTCCCACCCGGACGCCGCCGGGCTGCGCTGGTGGTCGACGCTCGAGGCGAGCTGGATCAATGCGACGCTGTTCGACCGCGCCGCGCCGCGGCTCCGCGTCCGCAGCGTCGACGTGCTGCGGCCCGGCGACGAGCTGGTCCGCGCCGGCGCCGCGTTCCTCGGCCTGACCTAAAGAGGGACAGACCCTCTTTAGGTTTGCGCGACGACCTCGCCGAGCCGGCGGACAGAGCGCTCCGTGATCGGGGTGACGACGAGGATCGCCTCGTCCGCCCCGGCCTCGCCGAGCTCGCGCAGCCGCGCGGCGATCCGCTCCGGCGGGCCCTCGAGCGGCGGCGCCTCGATCGGGCGCTCCATCACCGCCCGGTCGAGCACCACGTGCACGCACGCGCTGCGCTCGATCGCCTCCGGCGGGCGACCGACGTCACGCGCCGCGGCGCTGATCATCTCGTTGAGCGCCGCGAAGCCCTCCGCGCTGTTGCCGAAGTCCGTGTACCACGTGTTCCACGCGTCGACGTGCGGCAGCGCGATGCGCAGCACGCGCGGGCCGTTGGAGCCGATCATCAGCGGCGTGCGGCGCGCCGGCGGCGGGAGGAGCACCGCGTCGCGCGCCTGCCAGTAGCGGCCGGCGAGCGTCACGCGCTCGCCGGCGAGCAGCCCGCGCACGATCGCGAACGACTCCTCGAAGCGCGACACGCGATGGTCGTACGGGATCCCGAACGCGGCGAACTCGTCCTGGCTCCAGCCGGCGCCGAGACCGAGTTCGAACCGCCCGCCGCTGATCTCGTCGATCGTGGCCGCCATCTTCGCGATCAGCCCGGGCGGGTGGAAGCCCGCGCACGCGACCAGCGGGCCGAGCCGCACGCGCTCGGTCACCGCGGCGAGCGCCGCCAGCAGCGTCCACGCCTCCCACGGGCCGCGCTCGGGCTCGCGGTAGATCAGGTGATCGCCGACGTGGATCGAGTCGAAGCCCGTCTCCTCGGCGGCGCGTGCCAGCGCGAGGTACTCGGGCCAGCGGACGTCGCGCTCGACCTCCGGCAGCTGGATGCCGACGCGCACCGGTCAGTAACGCTCGCCGACGGTTTGCGGGACCGAGTCGAGCTCCTCCAGGTCGCCGGGCCCGAGCGCGAGGCTCGCGGCGCCGGCGTTCTCATCGACGCGCTCGGGCTTGGTCGTGCCCGGGATCGGGATCATCCGCTCGTCCTGCGCGAGCACCCACGCGAGCGCCACCTGCGCGGGCGTGGCGCCCAGCCGCTCGGCAATCGCGCGCACGCGCTCGACGATCGCGAGGTTCGCCTGCAGCGCGGCGCTCGTGAAGCGCGGGTTGCGGGCGCGGAAGTCGCGCTCGTCGAACGAGGCCGACGTGATCGTGCCGGTCAGGTAGCCGCGGCCGAGCGGCGCGAACGGGATGAACGCGGCGCCGTTCTCGCGGCACCACGGCAGCACGTCGTCCAGGCGGTCGCGCGTCCACACCGACAGCTCGGACTGGACCGACGCGACCGGGTGGATCGCGTGTGCGCGCTCGAGCTGGTCGACGTTCGCCTCGGACATGCCGATCGCGCGCGCCTTGCCGGCTGCGACGACCTCGGCCATCGCGCCCCACGTCTCCTCGACCGGCACCTTCTCGTCGACGCGGTGCAGCTGATAGAGGTCGACGCTGTCGGTGCGCAGCCGGCGCAGCGACCCGTCGATCGCGTCGTGCACGTGCTCCGGGCGGCCGTCGCGCCTGAGCCGGAGCGTGTCGATGTCCTCCACGACGTACCCGACCTTGGTGGCCAGCACGACCTCGCCGCGGCGCCCGGCGAGCGCGCCTCCGACGACCTCCTCGTTGGTGAACGGCCCGTACACGTCGGCCGTGTCGATCAGCGTCACGCCGACGTCGATCGCGTGTCGGATCAGGGTGTTCCAGCGCTCGTCGTCGCGCGCCGCCGTGCTGTAGGCCCACGACATCCCCATGCAGCCGAGGCCGATCGCCCCGACCTCGAACGGCCCGATGCTCCGCTGCGGCAGTGTCGTCGTCATGCCGCGGAATGTACGCTCCGGGCATGCAGGTGCGCGTGCGTCTGGGCGCTGGGCTGTCCCGACTCTCCGCCGCGCCGCTGCTGACCGTCGATCTGGCCGACGGCGCCACCGTCGCCGACCTGTACACGCGGCTGCGCGAGACCGAGCCCGGGCTCGCACCCGCGCTGCGCTCCGTCCTGCCGATCGTGGCGGGCGAGCACGTCCCGACCGAGCGGCACCTCGCCCATCGCGAGGAGGTCGCCCTCCTGCTGCCGATCTCCGGCGGCTGACCCGAGGAGCACGCAATGGCGATCCAGGACCAGACCACCGCGCATCCCACCGTCTTCGTCGACACGTTCACGGACGGCCTGTTGGGGCCGGACGTCCAGCTGCTCGGCCCGGTCGCCGACGGCGGCCACATCGTGTGGAACCCGGCGCCGGGCTGCTGGGGGCCGATGATCACGCCCGCGATCCGCGGCGGGCACGAGGTGTGCCGGCCGGTCGCGGTCGACGGCGCGCAGGTCGGTGACGCGATCGCGATCCGGATCAGGGACATCGAGGTCACCTCGGTCGCGACAGCCTCGGGCAACGACCAGGCGATGGAGGGTCGGTTCAACGGCGATCCGTACTGCGCCGCGGTGTGCGGCGAGTGCGGGACCGAGTGGCCCGAGACGCGGCTGGAGGGGATCGGCGAGGGCGCCGTGCGCTGCGCCAACTGCGGCGCGGACGCCACGCCGTTCACGTTCACCAACGGCTACACGATCGCCTTCGACGAGCGCCGCCGCGTCGGCGTTACGTTGTCAGGCGGGGCGGCCGAGGAGCTCGCGCGCGACGCCGCCCGCGCGGCGGCGCTGCCCGAGAACTCGGTCCAGAACCCGATCCTCACGTTCGCTCCGCACCACATCGTCGGGCTCGCGACGCGCCTGCGGCCGTTCCTCGGCCAGCTCGGCACGACGCCGTCGGTCACGCTGCCGGACTCCCACAACGCGGGCGACTTCGGCGCGTTCCTGGTCGGCGCGCCGCACCGCTACGCGCTCGACGCGCAGGAGCTGCAGCGGCACAAGACCGACGGGCACCTCGATGTCGACGCCGTGCGCGCCGGGGCCGTCCTGGTCTGCCCGGTCAAGGTCGCGGGCGGCGGCGTGTACGTCGGCGACATGCACGCGCTGCAGGGCGACGGCGAGATCGCCGGCCATACCGCGGACGTGTCGGGGACCGTGACGCTCCAGGTCGAGGTGCTCAAGGGCCTCGCGATCGACGGACCGGTGCTGTTCCCGGTCGCCGAGGACCTCCCGTTCCTGGCCCGGCCGCTCAGCGCCGACGAGCGCGCGCAGGCGCTGGCGCTGGCGCGCCGGCACGGCATGGACGCGATCGAGGAGTCGCTGCCGATCAGCGTGATCGGCACCGGGCCGGACCTGAACTCTGCGACGGAGAACGGCCTGGCGCGGGCGGCGGAGCTGCTCGACATGCCGGTGCCCGAGGTGATGAACCGCGCCACGATCTCGGGCGCGATCGAGATCGGCCGCGCGCCCGGCGTCGTGCAGGTCACGTTCCGCGCGCCGGCCGACCGCCTCGAGGCGCGCGGTCTGCTCGGCTACGCGGTCGAGCAGTACGGATCCGTCTGAGCCGTCTGGTGTGATCGACATATGGGCGCCGTTGCGCTGCAGATCGAGGCTGGGCGATCCTGGCCCAGCCGCCGGGCCGCCGCGATCTCGGCTGCGTCGAGCTGTGGGAGCGCTCGCTGGAGCGCTCGCGCCGCCGTCGCGCGCGGGCCGAGCGCCGCATCGGCGTACCCGTGCGCGCCGTCTCGGCGGCGCTGCTCGCCGCCGTCGTGGTCGTGCCGGCCAACGAGCTGGCGTCGGCGCAGGAGTCGGCCGGCGTGGCCGACACGTACCTCAAGATCGGCAGCCGCGGCCCTGCGGTGGTTGCGGCGCAGCAGGCGCTCGGTATCCCCGCGGACGGGATCTTCGGGCCGCAGACACGGCGCGCCGTGCGCGCTTTCCAGGCCGCGCGCGGGCTGGAGGTCGACGGCGTGATCGGGCCGATCACGCGCGGCGCGCTCGCCGGCGGCGGCGGCGGCGCGCAGTCCGCCGCGACGGTCACGATGGCGCTGCAGCGGCTGCTCGGCGTCGCGGCCGACGGGGAGTACGGGCCGATCACGCGCGCCGCCGTGCGGCAGTTCCAGCAGTCGCGCGGGCTGCTCGTCGACGGTATCGCGGGCCCGCAGACGCTCGGCGCGCTCGGCCTGCCGACGAACCTGACGCTCGGCGAGGACACCCCGTCCGCCGTCGCCGGCTCCGTGCTCGCCTCCGTCCGCTCGCAGCTCGGCAAGCCGTACGCGTGGGGCGGCGTCGGGCCGAACAGCTGGGACTGCTCCGGCCTGACCCTGTGGGCTTTCCGGTCGGTCGGCATCACGCTCCCGCGCACCACCTACGGCCAGGTCGGCATGGGCGTGCCGGTCGACCGCGGCTCGATCCAGCCCGGCGACCTCGTGTTCTGGGACACGGACGGCTCCGGACCGTCGCACGTCGGCGTGGCGACGAGCCCTTCGACGGCGATCTCGGCGACGACTTCCGGCGGCGTGCGCGAGCACACGATCTTCGGCGAGTACTGGGGCTCGCGCTACATCGTCACCCGCCGAGTGGGGTGAGCGAGCCTCAACGCACTTCGTGCCGCGGGGCCAGCTCGCGCGCCGCCGCCAGCAGCGCGTCGTCCGGCTCGGCCGGCGTGAGCGCCGCGGTCCGCGCGTACGCGTCGCGGATCGCCTCCTCCACCCGCTCGACGCTCGCGCCCGGCAGCTCGTCGTCGAGCGCGCCCGCACGCGCCGGCTCGACCGCCAGGCCGAGCGCCCCGTAGACGTCCGCGATCGCGGCGCGCAGCCGCTCGCCGCCGCCGACCACGACGACCGCCGTCGTCAGCGCGCCGTGCCGGATCGCCCGCTGCGCGATCCCGACGACCTTGATCCGCGCACCGAGGTTGATGCTGTGTGCGCCGGCGCAGTACTCGCCGGGGAGCTCGCCGATCCGGGCGTCGGCGCCGAGGCCCGCGAGCGCGTCGCGCAGCAGCCGCGACTGCGCCTCGAAGCGCGCCTGCAGCCCGGCGGTCACGTCCGCCTCGCGGGTGACGTGCTCGACCACGACGCACTGCTCGTCGTAGACCGCGGCGTGCCCGCCGGCCGAGCGCACGACCGGCGTGTACCCGCGCGCCCTCGCAGCGGCCGCCGCGGCACCGAACCCGGGCAGCAGCACGTCGAGCCTTCCGAACGCGAGCGTCGCGCCGGGCCGGAACAGCCGCAGCGCATCGGGCCGCCGCCCCGCCGCCACGTCGCGCAGTAACGCGTGCGTCAGCGCGATGTCCAGCAGCGGGTCGTCCGGCGACGCGACGGTGATGAGGTCGATGGACAGGGGCCGGCGACGGTATCAGACTGGTATCTTGCAGCGAATGGCTATGACGCTCCGGCTCAGCGACGAGCAGGCGGCTGCGCTTCGCGCGCGCGCGCAGCGCGAGGGCCGCAGCATGCAGCAGGTCGCCCGCGCTGCGCTCGACGACTACCTGCTGCGAGCCGAGGATGACGAGCGCACCGACCGCCTCGCAGAGCAGGGCGCGGAGCGCTTCGCGGAGTTGCTGCGCCGACTTGGCGAGTGACTCGACACCTCACCACCGAGCAGGCGCTGCGCATCGCCCGCACTGCCGTCGGCGGTCCCGTCGAGGTCCGCGACATCGGCCTCTTGGACGCTGCGGTCCACCGACCGCGCGCGACGGTCCTGGGCCAGGACGCCTACCCGGACGTGTTGTCCAAGGCGGCCGCGCTCATGCACTCACTTGCGCGCAACCACGCGCTCGTCGACGGCAACAAACGGCTCGCGTGGCTTGCGACGTACGTCTTCTGCGCGAAGAATGGCGTCGAGCTCGACCCCGCGGACGATGACGCGTACGACCTCGTGATCGCGGTGGCGTCCGGCACGATCGAGGAAGTCGGCGCGATCGCGGCGGTGCTGGCGTCGTTCGTGCGCTAGAGGCGCGGGCTGCGGCGCGGCAGGCGGAGGTCGATCGACTCGATCGACTCGGCCGGTGGAAGCTTGTCCAGCACCTGGCGGACGATCCGCTGAACGTCGTACTCGTCGTGGCCGAAGTCGTTCATCAGCGCCTTCAGAGCGGTGTAGGTGACCTTCAGCTCACCCGGCGTCAGCTCGAGCCGGTAAGCGGTCTCGTCGGGGCCGATCAGGCCCGAATCAGGCTCGTCCATGTGTCACCTCCTCACGACGGTATCCACGGCCGGGGGCGCGGTCAACCGCCGCAATGCTGCCCGCACCGCTCATCGAGGCGAACCGGGACGCGCTACGTTCCGCCGAGGGATGATCGACGGGATTCCCGGCACGCCGTTCGAGGGCGAGGTTCTCATCCGCCGGCTGCGCTGGTCGAGCGACGAGTCCGGGTTCGCGGTGATCGACGCCGACCGCGACGGCGACGAGATCGTGCTCGTCGGCCCGCTCGCGCACCTGGAGGAGCGCGAGCGGGTGCGAGTTTCCGGCGTCTGGCAGGATGACCGGCGCTTCGGCATGCAGGTCAAGGTCGCGACCGCGGAGCCGCTCGCGCCGGCCGGCGACGCCGCGCTGACCGCCTACCTGGAGCGCGTGCGGCACGTAGGCCCCGCGCGCGCCGAGCGGCTGCTGGCGCGGTACGGCGACGGCGTGCTCGACGCGATCGACCGCGACCCGCACGCCGCGCTTCCGCGCCGCCGGGCTCAACCCGCGCCGCGCGAACGAGGCGATCCGGTCGTGGAACGGCCTGCGCTCCACGCGCGCGCTGCACCTGCTGCTGGCGCCGCACGGGCTCGCCTACCTGGTCCCGCGGATCGCGAAGGAGTACGGCGAGCGCGCGCACCTCGTGGTGCGTGAGCGGCCGTACGAGCTGACCAGCGTTTTCGGCGTCGGCTTCCTGATCGCCGACACGATCGCGCGCGCCGGCGGCGTGCCCGCGGACTCTCCCGCACGCGCTCGCGCGGGCGTCATCCACGTGCTGGCCGAGGCGGAGAAGGACGGCTCCACCTGCCTGCCGGTCGCCGAGCTCGTGGCCAAGGCGGCCGGGCTGCTCGGCGCCCCGCCGCCCGCGGCGCTGCTGAGCGCGATGGCCGACGACGGCGAGCTGGTGCTGGAGGTCGACGCCGCGCAGGCGGTGTGGGCGTACCGCCCGCCGACCGCGGCGCTCGAGGCCGAGCTCGCGCAGCAGGTGCGCGGGCTGGAGGAGGGCAAGCCGCGGCTGAAGCGTCCGGGCCGGCCGGCGGGCGACCTCGTCCCGGCGCCGGAGCAATGGGCCGCGGTCCAGGCCGCCTTCGGCGCGCGCCTGTCGATCGTCACCGGCGGACCGGGCACCGGCAAGACCGCGACGATCCGGCTGATCTGCGCCGCGGCGGACGAGCAGCGGCGCTCGGTCGCGCTCGTCGCGCCGACCGGACGCGCCGCGCGGCGGATGGAGGAGTCGACCGGCGCCGACGCCTCGACGATCCACGCGGCGCTCGGCTGGATCCCGGGCCAGGGGCCGACCGTCGACGAGCTCGACTGCGACCTGCTGATCGTCGACGAGACGTCGATGGCGAACCTCGAGCTGCTCGTCACGCTGCTGCGCGCGGTCGGGGGCGGGACGCATGTCGTGCTCGTCGGCGACGCCGACCAGCTCGCGCCGGTCGGCGCCGGCAAGCCGTTCGCCGAGCTCGTCGAGGCGAAGGCGGTGCCGGTAGCCGAGCTGACGCACATCTTCCGCCAGGCGGCCGGCAGCATGATCGTCCGCGGCGCGCACGCCGTCCGCCACGGTGAGCCGCCGTCGTTCGCGCACGAGGACGGGCTCACCCGCGACCTGTTCATGATCGAGCGCGCCGATCCGCAGGCGGCGCTGACCGAGATCGTCTCGCTCGTGAGCGAGCGGCTGCCGCGCCACTACGGGATCGACCCGCTCGCGGACATCCAGGTGTTCGCGCCCGTCTACCGCGGCGCGCTCGGCATCGACGCGCTCAACGCCCGCCTGCGCGAGTCACTCAACCCGCGCGGGCGCCCGGTGCTCGGCGGCCGGCTGCGGATCGGCGACAAGCTGATGCTGTCCGGCCGCAACCTGCACGAGCTCGGGTTGATGAACGGCACGATCCTGCGGCTGCTCGAGCACGACGAGGATGCCGAGGCGCTCACCGTCGAGGCCGACGGCGCGCTCGTGCGCCTGCCCGAGGAGGAGGCGCCGAAGCTGCGGCTCGCGTACGCCTGCTCGATCCACAAGGGCCAGGGGATCGAGCTGCCGGTGGCGGTCGTGATCGCCCACAGCGCGGCGGGCTCGTTCTTCCTGCGGCGCGAGATGCTCTACACCGCGATGACCCGCGCGCGGCGGGCGACGCTGATCGTCGGCGAGCGCGCGGTCGTCGCGCGCGCCGCCGCGACGCCCGACACCTCGCGGCGCCACTCCCGGCTCACAGCTCGCCTCGCAGCGCACGCGAGTAACGGTCCGCCGAGCGCCGCACGATCTCCGGCCCGCCCGACGGGATGATCGCGTCCCACCAGGCGCCGTAGATCGCGTCGTAGTCGAACGGCTCGACCGCGGCGGCGATGCGCTGCACCTCGGCGTCGGGCAGCGGCACGAGATTCGGGTAGCTCCACATGAACCCGACGTGCGAACGGTCGGGGATCACCTGGATGATGTCGCCGGTCAAGAGCGCGCCCGGCCGGTGCAGGATCGTCCCGCCCGGGAAGTGCCCGCCGCCGCGGATCAGCGTGAGCCCTTCGCCGAGCTCCAGCAGCTCGCCGTCCCAGAACCGGATCGCCGGATCGCTCCGCATGACCCACTCCGCGTCGGCCGCGTGCAGGTGGATCGGGCAGCCGAATCGCTGCGCCCACTCGACCATGGTCGTGTAGTAGTGCGGGTGCGAGATCGCGATCGCGGCGAGCCCGCCGCGGCGCTCGACCTCCGCCGCCGTCGCGTCGTCGAGCAGCGCGATGCAGTCCCACAGGAGGTTGCTCTCCCCGAACGGGACGAGCAGCGCGCGCTGGCCGATCGCGAAGAACGGCGTCGTGCCGATGCCGACGAGCTCGCCCTGGTCGCGGAACGAGTTCTCCTGCTCGGCCGCGAGCTCGGCCAGCGTCGTCCACTGCTGGCCGTTCGGCGGGACGTACTGGCGCCAGTCGGTGCAGATCGGGCACGAATCGGGGGGCGCGTCGGTATCGGGGAACTGCGTCCCGCACGCCCTGCAGATGTATCGCTCCATGCACCGGGAGAATGACGCGATGCCGCTGCAGAACCGGGTCACGCCGACGGGAGAGCTGGTCGCGGACCCCGCGCGCGGGCTCGTCTACGGCAACCGCGGCTGCCTTCACGATGCCGCCGGGCGGATCCGGCGGCGCTACGCGGGGCGGCGCTGGATCGCCTGCCGGCTGCGGTTCCGCGACTGGCACCGATCGCCGCTGCTGCAGCCCGGGAAGTTCACCGAGCTGTTCTTCCTCGACGAGGCGACCGCGTTCGCCGCCGGGCACCGGCCGTGCGCGCTGTGCCGGCGTGAGGACTACGTGCGGTTCGGCGAGCTGTGGGACGGCGAGCGCGGCGCGGACGCGATCGACGCCCGGCTGCACGAGGAGCGGCTGGCGGGACGCGCCCAGCGCCATCACGACGCGGCGCTCGACCCGCTGCCGGACGGCGCGTTCGTGCTGCGCGACTGCGAGCCGTGGCTGGTGCGCGGCGCCGAGCTACGGCGCTGGACGCCGGCGGGCTACGCGGAGCGGGCGGCGCGGCCGGCGGGAGCGCGGGCGCTGCTGATCACGCCGCCGTCGCTCGTCGCGATCCTGCGCGCCGGCTGGGAGGGCGCCGTGCCGCTGCTGCACACGTCCGCGTGAGGGTGGGCGAAGCTCCACCCTGTGGGGAGTTTCCCCGGTCGCCGTGTTGGCAGAAGCTCGCGTCATGCACACCCGCCTCGATCCGGCGAACTTCGCGAAGGCGATCATGCTCGAGGCCGCCGACATCCCCGCGCACATGACGATCGCGGAGTGGCGCGCGCTCAGGCGCGCCGAGCTGCACGGCCACCGCCGTACCGGCCTTCGCTGGCGCCGGCGCCGCGCGCGCTAGCAGCCGCCCGCGACCTGTTGCCACGTCCGCCCGCTGCGGACGCTCTCCGGGCGCTCCGCGACGACGTCGGAGCCGCGTCGCGCTGCGTCGTCGACCATCTTCACCAGCACCCATTGCTGCTCGCCGGTACGGGTGAGCGCGAAACCGCCGCGCAGCTTGCGCCCGCGGAGCTCGACCACCACGTGGTCGGGCTCCTCGCGCACGAGCTCTAACTCGCCCTCGTCCCAGATGATCACCGCGCCAGTGCCGCGCGGCGCGTCCTCGTAGACGCCCTCGAACCCGCCCTGCTCGAGCGTGTGGTCGGGGACCTGCATCGCCAGCCGCCGGACGCCGGGATCGAGCGAAGGGCCCTTCGGGACCGCCCAGGAGCGCAACACGCCGCCGATCTCGAGCCGCACGTCGAAGTGCAGCGTGGTGGCGTCGTGCAGCTGGACGACGAAGCGGGGCAGGTCAGGCCCTGCGCACGAGCCGGCGCAGGCGCTGGCGGAGCCGCTCGAACGGGCGGTGGGCGATCGCGCGGAGCACGATGCTCCCGTCCTCCCTGCGCTCCTGGATGAATTCGATGCGAGTCATGAACCCAGGCTGGTCCCCCTACCTGAGGCGCAGATCAAGCGCGAACCTAAGCGGGGACTGTCCCCGTTTAGGTTCGCTTAGCGGGCAGCGAGCGCGCGAACGCGACGCCGCGCGCCACCCACTCGCGGAGCTGCGCGGTCGTGTGCACGCCCGCGGGCGCCACCTGCACCCAGCCCTTCATCGGCCGGCTGCCCATCACGGCGATGCGGGCGTGCGGCTGCGCGGCCGCCTCGTCGGCGGCCTCCGCGCCGACGCGCACGATCAGCTCGTCGCCGCGGATCCCGACCGCCATGTTGCCGCCGAGCAGGAACGCGAGCCCGCCGAACATCGCCTGCTCTCCGCGCGTGTCCTCGTCGGCGAGCTGCTCGCGGATGCGGTTGGCCAGGTCCTCGTCGTAGGCCATTTTCAGGCCCGCAGGCTCGCCTTGTACGCGCGCTTGCCGGCCTGGTACTCGGCCAGCGCTTGCGCCGAATCGACGTCGCCGAGCGTCGGGTGCGCCGGCACGAGCGGCTGGGCCGCCGCGACGTCGAACCGGTTCGCCAGCACCGCGGCGAGCGACTTCACCTTCATCTCCCCGAACCCCGGCAGCTCCTCCAGCCGGCGCTTGAGGTCCTCCGGCGAGGACGCGTCCGTCCAGACGCGTGCGCCGTCGCCGTCGTAGCGCTCAGCCACGTGCGCGGCGAGGTCGCGCACGCGCTTGGCCATCGCGCCCGGGAAGCGGTGGATCGCCGGCCGCTCGCGGAAGACCGGCTCGAGGTCGGTCGCGGCGAGCGCGGCGGCGTCGAGTGTTCCGACCCGTTCGCGCAGCACCAGCGGACCCATGAACGCCTTCTGCACGGTGACCTGCTGGTCGAGCGCGAAGCCGATCAGCAGCGCGAGCGGTTCGCGAACGAGCAGCTCGTTCGCCTCGTCGGAATCGGTGAAGTGGAGTTGCTCGACCATCGCTCGATCGTAATGGGCGCCGCGACCTGCCGAGGCGAGGCCGCGGCGCCCACCGCGACTCACGCGCTCGTCGTCGCCTGCCCGGAGGCGGCCGGATCGCTGTCCGGGAAGACCATGATCGGCCGCACCTCGACCGAGCCATAGGGAGCGCTCGGGATGCGCGCCGCCCAATCCTCGGCGGCGGCGATGTCGGCGACGTCGACCACGTAGTAGCCGGTGAGGACCTCCGCCGTGGACGCGAACGGGCCGGCCGCCACCTGCCGGGCGCCCGAGCGCAGCCGGACCGTACGGGCACTGTCGGGCGGCTGGAGCGCCTCGCCGGCGGCCAGCGCGCCGGCGCTGCGCAGCTCCTCGGTGTACTCGGACCAGCGCGGCATCTCGGCCTGCAGCTCCTCGGGCGACGGGCCACCCTGGGCGGGTGCGTAGATCAGCAGCATGTACTGCGGCATGGAGTGAACCTCCTGTACGGGGCCGAGCGGTTCGGCCCTCCGCAGCGTTGACGAACGGGCCGCCCCGAAATCGACAGGGGCTGCCGCGGGGGCGGCAGCCCTTGTGCCGGTCAGGCGGGGAACGGCTCCGGCTTGCGCTCGCCCGGTACGTACGCGCTCTCGGGCTCGAGCATCGCGCGCAGTTGCTCGCGCATCTCCGCGCTTTCCTGATGGCCGTGCGATGCGACGGCGTGCTGCACGGCGGCGTCCACCACGTCATCGGCCGGCCCGATGATGGTGAGCTGGCAGGCGTTGTCGCTCTCGAAGCGACGGCAGTCGGCCATGACTCGCTCCACTGCTCCTCCTTTCTGGCAGCTTGCCGTCCTATCCAACACCCGCGGCGGCGGCAGCGTCAAGCGCGCAGCCAGCCCTGGATCCGCTCCGACGTACCCAGCGGAGCGAGGTCGCCGGTGTCGCGGATCGCGGTGGCGGCCGCCGCCATCGCCTCGACCGCCGACCAGGCGAGCGCGCCGCCGACGCTGACCCGCTGGGCGCCGGCGTCGACGATCTCCTGGAGCGAGAGGCCGCGCTGCGCGAGCACGTTGACCGGCTTCCCCACCGCCCGGCAGACCGCGCGGATCTCGTCGCCGTCGCGCAGCCCCGGCGCGTACAGCACGTCCGCGCCGGCGCGCTCGTACGCCTGCAGCCGGGCGATCGTGTCGTCGAGCTCCGGGTTGCCGCGGATGTGGTTCTCGGCCCGGGCGGTGAGCGTGAACGCGAACGGCAGCGAGCGTGCGGCGGCGACGGCTGCGGCGACGCGCTCGACCGCCTGCTCGAGCGGGTAGAGCCGGCCGCCGGGGTCGTAGTCCTCGATCGAGCCGCCCACCGCGCCGGCCGCGGCCGCGCGCTCGATCGCGACCGCGGCGTCCGCCGGCTCAGGCCCGTAGCCGTTCTCGAGGTCGACCGAGACGGGCAGGCCGGTCGCGCGGTCGAGCGCCTCGACGTGCACCACGAGCTCGTCGAGCGTGACGCTCCCGTCCAGCCGGCCGAGCGTGAACGCGAAACCCGAGCTCGTCGTCGCCAGCGCCGGGAAGCCGAGCGCCGCGAGCACCTTCGCCGACCCCGCGTCCCACGGGTTCGGGATCACGAACGGCTCGCCCTCGTGCAGCGCCCGGAACGCCGCCGCCTTGCGCTCCTGGCTAGTCGTCGTAGTCCCCGGTCCAGACCGCGAACACCGCGTTCTGGGGATCGCCGAGCACCGCGATCGTGCCCTGCTGCATGTCCATCGGGCCGTTGAGCACCTGGCCGCCGAGGCCGCCGACCTCTGCGACCAGGCGGCGGGCGTCCTCGTGCCCGAAGTACGGCATCCAGCTCGGAGGCGTGTCCGCGCCCATCCGGTCGGGGTCGAGCGGCATGATCCCGCCGTTGTTGCGCTCGCCGTTGCGGATCACGCGGTAGCCGCCGGCGCCGGGCATCTCCTCGGTCGTCCAGCCGAACAGCCCGCCGTAGAAGCTCGCGGCGCCCTCCGGGTCGGGCGTGACGAGGTCGTTCCAGGTCAGCGCGCCCGGCGTGTTGACGAGCGCGGCGCCGATGTTGGTGCGCGGCTCCCACAGGCACAACGCCGCGCCCGCCGGGTCGGCGACCACCGCCATCCGCCCGAAGTCCATCACGTCGAACGGCTCGGCGAATACGGTGCCGCCGAGCTCGCCGGCGCGCCCGGCCGACTCCTCCACCGACGCGACGGTGACGTAGCAGTTCCAGTGCGGCGGCTCTTCTGCGCGGTAGAGCGCGGCGACCGACTTGCCGTCGCGCAGCGCCAACGAGTACACGCCGCCGTCCGGGATCGGGTTGTCGTCGTACTCCCATGCAAACAGCGACGTGTAGAAGGACTTGGCAGCGTCCGCGTCGCTGGTCACCAGCTCGGCCCAGGAGAACGTCCCAGGCGGGTAGCTCGTTCGTTCAGCCATGCGCGCGATCGTACAGCCGCCGCCGCAGGCCCGACGCCCGGGCGACCGGCCGCGCCACCGCGGCGCGGACAGCGTCCTCGCCGCCGGCGACGATCAGCTCCCGCCGCGCCCGGGTGACGGCCGTGTAGAGCAGTTCCCGGGTCAGCAGCGGCGACGTCGCGTCGGGGAGGATCACCGCGGCGGTGTCGAACTGCGAGCCCTGGCTCTTGTGCACGGTCATCGCGTACACGGTGTCGACGGCCGCCAGGCGCGTCGGGCTGACGTGGTGCAGCCGGCCCCGGCGCTCGAACGCGGCGGCGCCGTCGGCGAGCACGACGCCGGTGTCGCCGTTGTAGAGGCCGAGCGTGTAGTCGTTCTCGGTCACGAGCAGCGGGCGGCCGACGTACCAGTCGCCGCCGCCGATCTGATCGGCGAGCCAGCCCTCGATCCGCGCCGTCCACGTGCTGACGCCGTACGGGCCGCGCCGGTGCGCGCACAGCACGCGGAACTCGCCGAGCGCCGCGATCGCTCCCGCGCCGTCGCCGGCGCGCGCGGCCGCGGTCACCGCCTCGGCGCACGCCACCACCCGCGCGCGCACGACATCGAGCGCCTCGGGATCGGAGATCCAGCGCACGGCGCCGAGCGCGTCGACCACCGCGTCCGCGTCACCGGCGCGGATCGCCTCGGCCACGCGTGCGATGGCGCCGCCGAACCGGTGGCCGCGCTCGAGCACGACGATCCCGCTGCCGGGGTCGGCGGGTCCGACGATGTCGCCGAGCACGGCGCCGGCCTCGATCGAAGTGAGCTGTCCCGGGTCGCCGACGAGGATCAGGCGCGCGTCGGCCCGCACCGCCTCGACGAGCCGCGCCATCAGCGACAGCGGCACCATCGACGTCTCGTCGACGATCACGACGTCGTGCGGGAGTCGGTTGCCGCGGTGATGGCGGAAGCGGCTGTGCGCGCCCGGCCGCCAGCCGAGCAACCGGTGCAAGGTTGAGGCGTCGAGATCGAGCAGGCGCGCGCGGACGGCGTCCGGCACGTCGATCCTCATCGCCTCGTCGTGGACCGCCTCCACCAGTCGCGCCGCCGCCTTGCCGGTCGGGGCGGCGAGCGCGACGAGCGGCTCGCCCTGCTCGAACAGCAGCGCGACGACCCGCGCGACGGTCGTGGTCTTGCCGGTGCCGGGCCCGCCGGCGACGACCGCGAAGTTCCGCCGCACGGCGGTCTCGGCGGCGAGCCGCTGCCGGTCGTCCGGCGCCGCGTCAGCGAACACGCGCGCCAGCCCGTCGGCCAGCGCGGGCTCGCTGACGTCCGCGGGCGCGCGTTGTGCGAGCGCGATGAGGTCGGCCGCCACCTGGCGCTCCTCGCGCCAGTAGCGGTCGAGGTAGAGCTCGCTGCCGACGAGCCGCAGCGGCCGGGCGCCGGTCGCCGGCGGCGACAACTGCCCGTCGCGGTCCTCCTCGCCGACGGCGACGAGGTCGCTGGCCGCGAGCCGCTCCAGCCACGCGCCCGCGGTCGGCCACGGCAGCGTCGACAGGTCGACCGGCTCCTCGGCGTCGACCGCCGCCGTCTCGCGGATCGTCGCGATGTCGACGAGCACGTGCCCGAGCCGCGGGCCGCGCACCGCGAGCGCCGCCCCCAGCAATACCGCGTCGTCGGTCTCGCCCGCCAGCTCGCCGAGCCGGCGCGCGACGTGCACGTCGGCCGGCGCGAGCACGCCGGCGTCGTTGAACTCGCGCAGCAGGCCGCGCGCGCCGAGAGCGCGGCGCGCCTCGAACGGATCGGGCGCCACCGCGCCGGCGTCCTGGGATGACGGCGCCGTCACGCCGGCCCCCCGCGATCGAGCACGTCGCTGAGCGCAGCGACCAGCGCGCCGGACGGGCGCCAGACGAATACGCCGCACGGCGTCCCGTCGACCACCGGCGTGTCCGGTCCCGTCATGCCGCGCAGGAACAGATAGCGCACGCCGCCGAGGTTGCGCTCCGGGTCGTATTCGGGGAGCCGCCAGCGCAGGTAGCGGTGCAGCGCGACCGTGTACAGCAGGGCCTGGAGGCCGTAGTGGGCGCGCTCCATCTCGGCGGCGAGCGCGGCCGGACGGTGGTGCCAGGCGGTCAGCTCCTCGCCGGGCGCGCCGAGCCAGTTGGTCTTGTAGTCGATCACCGTGAAGCGGTCGGCCTCGCGCACGACCAGGTCGATGCTGCCGGTGGCGAAGCCGCGCACCGTGCGCCGCAGCAGCGGATCGGCGAGCCGCTCCGGGTACCCGGCGAGCGGGTCGTCCGGCGCGAGGTGCTCGGCGAGCACGGCGGCGATCGCGTCGAGCACGAGCTCGCCGGTCGGCGAGTCGCCGCCGGCGAGCGGGAGCTCGAACTCGAGCTCGTCCATGCGATCGGCGCGCGCGACGTCGCGCAGCCGCAGCCCGTCCCCGAGCGGAGTCTCGATCGCGGCGGCCAGGCCCGCCACCGCGACCGCCGGGTCGCCGATCTCGACCGCTCGCCACGCCTGCAGGTCGCCGACCCGCGCGGACAGCTCGGCCTCGAGGTCGGGCGCTGCGAAGTCGGCCGCCTCGAGCAGCCCGTGCACGAACGTCCCCACCCGGACGCCGGCGGGCATCGCGCCCAGCGGCGACAGCGTCGCGCGCAGGTGCTCGTCGCCGCCGGGCGCGGCCGCGCGCACCGCCTCCTCCGGCTCGTCGGACAGCAGCGGCTCCTCCGGCTCGCTGGCGACGCGCGCCTCGTGCGCGCCGGCGGCGATGTCGCTGAACGAAGTGCGCCGCCAGCGCAGGTCGAGCCGGCGGTCGAAGCGCGCCGTCGCCAGCGCGGCCGGCTCGCCGAGCGGCCCGCTCCACTCGACCGCCAGCCCGCGCTGCGAGCGTTCGACGCTGACGCAGCCGGGCGCCTCCGCGGCGAGCGCCTCGAAGCGCGCGAGCGCGGCGGCGTCCGGCGGTGCGGTGCGGCCCTTCCAGTCGACGTTGCCGTCGGCGTCGCGCGCGAACAGCAGGCGGCCGAGCGCCGAGTGCTGACTGGTCGACGATCCCACCCACCACACCACCGCCTGGTGCCGCGCGCGCGTAAGCGCGACATACGCCAGCCGCAGATCCTCGCCGCGCTGCTCGATCAGATACTGCAGCTTGTGCGCGCGGTACTCCGGGCCCTCCAGCCCGACGTCGACCACGCGCGCGTCGCCGCGGTCGGGATCGTGGAACGCGACCGGGACGCTGTCCTCGGTGATCCAGGTCGGCTCCCACAGGTCCGGGCAGTAGACGATCGGGAACTCGAGCCCCTTGCTGCGATGGATCGTGAGGACCTGGACGGCCTCGGCGTCGGACTCGAGCCGGCGGCTGCGGTCCTCGTCGCTCGTGTCCCGCTCGGCTTCCGCGACGCGCCGCCGCAGCCACTGGGTGAGTGCGGTGACGCCGAGCTGCTCGGTCGTTGCCGCCGCGTGCAGGAGCTGGCCGACGTGGCGCAGATCGGTCAGCCGGCGCTCGCCGTCGGCTTCGGAGAGCACGCGCGCGGGGATGCCCTCCAGCAGCGTGATCGCCTCGATCAGCGACGCCACGCCGCGCACGCGCAGCAGCCGTGCCCAGCCGTGCAGCCGCCGGTGGACGTCCTCCCACTCCTCCTCGGGCGCGGTCGCCACGCGCGCTGCGTCCCAGCCGAGGAACGGCGTGAGCGCCGCCGCGCGCGCCCGCGGCGCCGAGGTCGGGCGCTCGAGCGCCTCGAGCAGGCGCAGCCACTGCTGCGCGGGCTGGGTGCCGAACACGCTGCCGGCGCCGTTGATCACCGCGGGCACCCCGGCGGCGTCGAGCGCATCGCGGACCTGGGCGGCGTTGCGGTTCGTGCGCACGAGCACCGCGACGTGGCCGGGCGCGACCGGCGCGCCGTCGACACGCGCGCCCGACGAGAGCAGCGCGACCAGATCGGCCGCGAGGTCGTCGGCGATGTGCTCGCGCGCGTATGGCGCGCGCACGTTCCCGCGGCCTGTCGTGGCCACGCCCGGCTCGTCGCGATGGACGACGCGGATCCGCAGCGGCGCATCCTGCGGCGCCCCGCTCAGCCGCGGGCGCCGGTTGGCCTCGGTCGCGCGCACGGTGCGGTACTCGATCCCCTCGTGCCCGAGCCGGGCGCCGCCGAACAGCGCGTCGTAGGCGTCGATCAGTCCCTGGTCGCTGCGCCAGTTGATCTCCAGCGTCGCCTTTGTCGTGGCCTCGCGCGCGGCCTCGAGGTATGCGAACACGTCGGCGCCGCGGAACGCGTAGATCGCCTGCTTCGGGTCGCCGATCAACACCAGCGTGCCCGCCCCGAATGCGCGCCGCATGATGTCCCACTGCACCGGGTCGGTGTCCTGGAACTCGTCGACGAGCACGACGTGCCAGCGCTCGCGCAGCCGCCGCGCGATCGCCTCGCCGCCGTCGCCGGACGAGCGCCGCGTGCAGGCGGGTGAGCTGGTCGTCGTAGGTCATCACGCCGGTGCGCTGCTTGCGCAGCTCGAGCTCCCTGCGTACCGCGTCCGCCAGCCGGCTGCGCATCGCCGGCACGCCGTCGCCGTCGGCCGGCTCGATCGGCGCGCCCGGGTTCGCGACCGCGAGGTCGGCGATGCGGCGCGCCTCGGCGCGCGAGAACGGCGGCGAGTCCTTCTCGAAGAAGCGGCGCACGTAGAGGTCGTCGACGACCTCGTCGACGAGGTCGCCCACGTCCTCGAGGAAGAGTGCGTCGCGCTCCACGTCGCCGGCGACGCCGAGCCCGCCCAGCACCTCCTGGCAGAAGCCGTGCGTCGTCGCGATCGTCGCGGCGTCGAAGTCGGCGAGCGCGCGCGACAGGCGCTCGCGCCGCCGCTCCACTTCCTCGGGCGTGCCGCGGGCGAGGAGCTGCACGACCGCGTCGTCGTCGACCGCGGCGCGCGCGGCCGAGCGCTCGCTCGGCCGACACGAGCCGCTCCCGCACGCGCTCGCGCAGCTCGCCGGTCGCCATCCGCGTGAACGTGACGAGCAGCAGCTGGTGCAGCGGCGTCCCCTCGGCGACGTAGCGCGCCGCGAGCGCGGCGATCGTGTACGTCTTGCCGGTGCCGGCGCTCGCCTCGAGCACCGTCACGCCGGCCGGGAGCGGGCCGCGGACGTCGAACGGCCGGGTCACCGGTCGGCGACCTCCTCGACACCGAGCAGCCCGTCCCACAGGCGGCGCGCCCAGCGTCCGAACCGGCGCGGCTCGTCGGGATCCCACCAGGCGCCGCGCTCGTCCGCGCGGGCCGGCTCGGCGAGCAGGTCGGCGAGCGGTCGCACGCCGCCGAGCACGAGCACGTGCTCGGGCGCGCGGTCCTCGCGATCGAACCGGTACGCCGACTCCCACTCGCCCCGGGCCGCGGCCTCCGGATCGCGGCCCGCGCGCGCGGCGGCGGCGTAGGCGGCCGACGTCAGGCACGCGAGCGGCGGCGGCTCGCGCATGCCGCGGTCGTGCAGGTCGGCGAGCACGGCGAGCTGCTCGAGCGCGTCGGCCGCGGCGAGCGGCGGGATGCGCGCGACGGTGACGCTGCCGTGGGAGTCCTGCTGAGCGCGCCCCAGCGTGAGCGCCTCGTACTCGCGCGCCGGCTGGGCGGCCGCCAGCGCCAGCAGCCGGACCCAGGCCGCGAGCCGGTGGCGCGCGTTCACGCGCGAGTACGTGACCGTCCGCAGCACGTCGCCGCACACGCCGGGCACGGTGCCGCTCAGCGTGCGGCCGTCGGGCAGCGTCAGCTTGACGTCGACCGAGCCCGGCTCGCCGGCCGGCAGGTGGGCGACGATCTCCTCCACGATCGGGTGGACCGCCGCGATCACCGGCAGCCCCAGCACTCCGGGCGGAAGCGTCCCCCGGGATCTCTCGGCGAGCGCCGCGGCGCGCGGCTCGGCGCCGGCGAGCCGCGCCTCGAGCAGGCGATGCCCGACGCCCCACGTCTCCAGCGAGTCGAGCTCGACCGGCAGTCCGTCCTCCACCTCGTCGGAGAAGCCGCCGACGGTGATCCCGAGCCGCCGGCGCAGGAACGCGCGGACCGGGCGCTCGGCGAAGCGCACGAGATCGTCGAGCTCGAGCACCGCCGAGGTGAGCCCGGGCAGCGGCGCGGTGAGGAACGGGCGTGCGGCGGCGCGCTCGTCGGCGCGCGCGCTCGCGCCGCCGAGCATCACGCGGTCGAAGCTCCAGACGCGGCCGGGGACGAGCGCCCCCGCCGCGAAGTTGCGCTCGTCGAACGGCTGCAGCGGGTGGCGCACGACGACCTGATCGCGGGCGCCGGGCGCGGTGCGGTCGATCACGTCGAGCAGCTCGCCCACCGGCACGGCCGGCGGCCGCGGCAGGTTCGTGCGCTCGTCGTTGCCCGTGTAGGTGACGATCAGCCGGTCGGACGCGGCCATCAGCGCGTCGAGCAGCTGCTGCCGGTCCTCGGTGCGCGGATCGCGCTCGCCGACGTGCGGGTCGTCGAGCATCAGATCGTCGCCGTCGCGCGGCGCCTTGCGCGGGAACACGCCGTCGTCGAGCCCGAGCAGGCAGACGACGCGGTGCGGCACCGAGCGCATCGGGACGAGCGTGCAGATCGTCAGGTGACCGGTGCGGAAGTTCGCGCGGGTGGGCCGGCCGCGCAGGCGGTCGGCGAGCAGCGCGCGGACCTCGGGCAGCGACAGCTCGACCTGGTGGCCCGCCGCCTCGCCGACGACGTCGTCGAGCAGCCGCTGCAGCTCGGCGCGCTGCCACGCGTCGGGCGGCGCGGTCGCGGTCAGCGCGTCTGCGCCGCGCGCCAGCGCGTCCGCCCAGCCGGCGATCGGCTGCGGGCGCCGCAGCTCGTCGAGCGTCAGCCGGAGCCGGTCGACCAGCTCGGCGAAGCGCCCGGCGAGGTCGATCGCGCCGCTCTCGACGTCGTCGAGCGGGAGCACATCCTCGAACAGCCGCTGCTCGTCCTCGGTCATCGTCACGCCCAGCAGCAGCCGGTCGAGCCCGGCGCGCCAGGTGCCGGCGCTCAGCGTGTGGAGCTTGAACGGGGCGCGGTGCTCGGCGTCCAGACCCCAGCGGACGCCGCTCGCGCGGACCCATTCCTCCAGCCGCGCGAGCTCGTCGTCGCCGAGCCCGAAGCGCCGGCGCACGGGTTCGCGGTCCGCCAGGTCGAGCACCTGCGACGCGGTGAGCCGCTCCTCCCCCAGCTCGATCAGGCGGGCGACGACGCCGAGCACAGGGTTGGTCTGGCGCAGCGAGCGGTCGGCGAGGCGGACGCGCAGGTCGGGCGGGCGCAGCTCAGCCGGGAGCTGGTCGTCGTCGTCCTCGGCGACCTCGCCGGCGCCGAACGTGGCCTGGATCAGCGGCGCGAACGCCTCGATGTCGGGGCACATCACGATCACGTCGCGCGGCTCGAGCGTCGGGTCGTCGGCGAGCAGGTGCAGGATCTGGTCGCGCAGCACCTCGACCTGGCGCGCGCGGCCGTGGCAGGAGTGGATCTGGATGCTGCGGTCGCCCGCGTCGAGCGCGCCGGCGGCGGGCGCGCGGTCCGCGCGGACGTCGGCCTGGATGCGGGCGAGCAGGCTGCTCGCGCGCTCGCCGCCGGGATGGTGATGGTCGGCGTGCTCGCCCGCGATCACGAGCTGCAGCTCGCGCGCGTCGCGTCCCCACGAGGCCAGCAGCGGGTGCTCCGGCAGCGTCGCGGTGACGTCGTCGCGTCGCTTGACGACCTGCGGCGCGGACTCGCGCACCCGCTCCCACAGCGCGGGCGACGGGTGGAGCAGAAGCAGGTGGACGTCGCGTTGCGCGGCGATCGCGCGCAGCACGCGGACGTGGCCGGCCGGCAGCCGGGTCAGCCCGAACAGCGCCAGCCGCTGCGGCAGATCGACCAGCGCGGGCTCGTCGGCCAGCCGCGCGCACGCGCGCTCGACGCGCTCGGCCGGTCCGGGCTCCCCGATCGCCGCGCGCAGCCGTCGCCACAGCTCGGCCTGCCAGCCGGTGTCCTCACCCTGAGCCCACGCGCGAACGAGGTCGGGACGGTGCAGCGCGTAGCGGTCGAACAGGTCGGCGAGGTGCCGGACCGTGCCGTAGCGGCGCCCGCCCGGGTTCTCGCCCAGGTGGTTCGCGAGGTCGTGCAGCCACGGCTCGGCGAGGCTCGCGTCGACGACCGCGAGCAGCGGCCACACCGCCCGCTCCGGCCGCCACGGATCGGCGTCGGCATCGACGCCCGACGCGACCGCCACCGCGTCGGCCACGAGCCGGTGCGGGGTCGGGAAGTCGACGTTCGCGCACACGCCGTCCGCGCGCCCCGGCTGGGCGCCGAGCCCGGTCGAGAGCCGCTGCCTGAGCCAGCGCTCGATCCCGCGCGTGGGGACGCCGACGACCTCGCGCGCGAACGGATCCGGCAGCGGATCGGCGAGCAGCGCGCGGAGCGCGTCGACGAGATGATCGGCCCGTTCGGCCCGGTGGACGTGAAGCATGGTGCGGCGGCGCCGAACGGTAGCCTGCCCGCGCCGCTCGCTCGACCGCACTCGTCCGTCCTCGGCGCGGCCGGATCGTCGCCGGCGTGTGCGCGGCGATCCTCTCTACGTCGCGCTCTGGATCATCGTCCCCTCCGAGTGAGCGGCTCCTCGAGGTCGAGGTAGACGTTGTAGTACGGGACCTGGTCGCCAGTTGCGCCGTCGATCACCGCCCGGCCGGCGAGCGGCTCGTCGAGATAGACGTGCCAGGGACCTTCGACGCGCTCACCTGCCTCCCCGGCAGCCGACGTGCAGACCGTGGCGAGGACGACGACTGCGTGGTCGTCCTCAGCGACGACGATGTCATCCACATGCTCGTCACCGCGCAGGACGTAGCGCACCTGCAGCCTTCCGGGCTCCCGTTCCATCTGGCCGACGCAGCGTCTCGGCCGCAGCACCCGCGGGAGATCGGCGACGACCTCGATCTCAGCCTCGTCACCGACGTGCAGCGCGACGATCTCTCGCGTCCGTTCCGCTCCGGCGCCGGTCACGGCGACACTCCTGTGCCCGCGGTGAGTCTGCTCCTCCAGCACGACTATGCCCTCGCGAAGCAACGCCGCGCGCATCTCACGGTCTACGAGCGGTGCGGAGTCGGTCATGCGCCGACACTGGCACACCTGCTGCCGCACGGCGTCCCCTGCGCCGAGTTTCCACGATTGCGTGACGATGTTGGAACACAAGCCGCGAGCATAATCAAGCTTCTAGGATAAGCTTGATTACATGGCCTCCTTAGTCAAGCTCAGGTGGCTGCCACAGCAGTCCTCCGGACTGTCTCATCGCGATCGTCGAGGTTGCGATTACGAGGCGTACGTGCCAGACCTGCTCTCGAGCCGTGAGCTGCGCCTCGACGCGACGACGGCAGCCGACATCGCGGATGCGGAGCTGGCCATCGCGGCGTTGAATCGAGATGTCCGCGCGCTCGCGAACTCGGAGGCGATCGCGCGACTCCTCCTTCGGGCCGAGGCGGTCGCGTCGTCGCGCATCGAGGGCTTGGAGGTCGGCGGACGCCGGCTGCTGAAGGAGCAGTTGACCGGCGGCACCGGTTCCGACGTGACAGCCGCCGAGGTGCTGAACAACGTCGACGCGATGAATTGGGCGGTCGAGGAGCTCAGCGGTCGGCCCCGGCTGACGATCGACGATCTTCTGGCCGTGCACGAACGGCTGCTCGCCGGGACCCGGCTCGAAGCCCATGCTGGCGCGATCCGTGAGGCACAGAACTGGATCGGCGGCAGCAGCTTCAACCCCTGCTCGGCCGCGTTCGTCCCCCCACCTCCCGAGAACGTCGAGCGGTTGCTCGCAGACCTCTGCGACTTCTGCATTCGGGACGATCTCCCGGCCGTCGCCCAGGCAGCCGTCGCGCATGCGCAGTTCGAGACCATCCATCCGTTCGTCGACGGCAACGGGCGAACGGGGCGAGCGCTGATACACGTGATCCTGCGTCGCCGCGGGCTCGCGCCGAGGTTCGTCCCGCCCGTCTCGCTCGTCCTGGCGACCCGGGCGCGCGACTACGTAGACGGCCTCACGCGTACGCGACACCGCGGCGATCCCGACAGCCGGGAGGCGACAGAGGCCCTGAATGGCTGGCTCGCGTTCTTCGCAGCGGCATGCAGACGGGCCGTTGCTGACGCCGAGGCGTACGAGAACCGCGTCGATGCAATGCAGCTTGAATGGCGACGCCGACTGGGCCGGGTGCGGCGTGGCTCCGCGGCCGAACTCCTGCTCGAGGCGCTTCCCGGAGCGCCCATGATGACCGTGCAGAGTGCGGCCGCATCGATAGGACGAAGCGGGCAGGCGGTGAACGAAGCGATCCAGCGACTCTTGGCGGCCGGCGTCGTGAAGCAGACGACGATCGGGAGGCGGAACCGCGCGTTCGAGGCCGCGGAGTTGATCGACAGCTTCACCGCGCTGGAGCGGCAACTCGCCAGTCCGGACGCCGACACGAGATCGTCGCCCCCCTCGCGACGCGTGCCTCGGCGGCCACGTGGTGGCCGCTGACCGCGCGCGGCGGTATCCATTCCAGATGGATAACGCGCCGAGCGCCTGTCCGCCCTCGACGCCGCGGTCGACGAGCTGCTCAGTAGCGCTCCGGCTCGAGCACCTCGGCCTGCGCGCGGCTGATCGCGACCTCGCCGACGAACGCCTCGAGGCGCGTCAGGTCGAACTGCCTGGCCAGCGTGTCGCGGATCCAGTCGGCGGCCAGCTCCATCGACTCCTCGGCGCGAGCGCGGTCGGCGAAGGTCGTGATCGTCACGATCTCGCCGTTGCCGCACTCGAGCACCTGGTACTCGACGAAGCCCTCCAGCTCCTGCACGCTGTCGGCGAAGTCCGTATCCACCAGGCGCAGCAGATCGTCGATCGATCCCGACTCGAGCCGGTAGCGGCGGATGCTTGCGAACATGCGCTCAGAAGTGCTGCGGCGCGGCGGAACTGATCGCGCCGACCATCTCCCCGGTCCGCTCCTGCGGCATGTGCATCGCGATGTCGCGCTCGGTGATCATGCCGCAGAGGCGCATGTTCTCGTCCATGACCGGCAGGCGCCGGACGCTGTGCTCCTGCATCAGGCTCAGCGCCTGATCCATCGGCATGTCCGCGCGCGCGAACATCAGGCGCTCCTGCGCGAGATCGCCCGCCATCGTGCTCGCGGGATCCATGCCCTGGGCGAGCACCTTCACGACGATGTCGCGGTCGGTGATCATGCCCTTGAGCCGATCGTCGTCGCCGCAGATCGGCATCGCGCCGATGTCGAGCTGCTCCAGCCGCTTGGCCGCGTCGAGAACAGACTGGCGCTCCCCGATGCACTCGCACCCTTCGTGCATGGCCTCGCGGACCGTGCTCGCGAAACTCTCTGGCATGACGCTGCCTCCTGGCTCGGTGACGCTTCGAAGCTACTCCCGCGGCCCCGTCTGGACAAGTCGCCGGTCAGCCTTCTTGGCGGTGACCACCGTGACCGGGACGCCCAGCCGCTGCACCCGCGCCGGCAGATCGACGTGCAGCCAGTGCGAGACCCGCGCCGGAAGCGTCGAGATGATCACCTCGTCATAGCGTCCGGTGTCCAGCGCGCCGCAGACGGCGTGGAACGGATCGGCGTCGCCGACGAGGCCCTCGACGCGCCCGCGGGCCGCCTCCTCCAGCAGCGGGATCGCGAGCTCGAGCGTGATCGACGCCTCGTCGGTGTCGGGATCCCACAGCGGCCTGGGCACCAGCAGCGTGAACCGGCACGGGCCCTCCCCCGCGCGCGAGCGCACCTGGTCGAGCAGGCCCGGCGTGGCGGCCGTGCGATGGGCGACGATCAGCACGCTGCGAGGCTCGTCCATCACGCACCTCCCTCGAGCGAGATGTCCCTGAACATCAGCACCTTGCGCCCGCGGTCGAACATCGCCCCGGCGCTGGACTTGAAGAGCTGCAGCAGCACCTCGGCGTCGGCGGCCGACGGCAGCAGGACGTACTCGTCCGCGCCCTGGTCGAGGATCAGCTGGAACGTGAAGGCACCCGGCGCGCCCCGCTCGCGTTCGGCCCACGACGCCTGCAGATGCGTCACCTCGCGAACCACGATCTGCTCCTCGGTGCGCTTCTCGAGGTCCTCGGTGCGCTCGGACATGGCCGCTCCTTCCGGGTTGCGGATATCGGCCCGCCTAACGATCCCACGTACGGCCCACTACGGGCAGGGCTCGACCGCGACGACCGGCGCGGGCGCGCGTCCGGACTCCGCGCGCCGCACCAGCGTCGCGACCAGGAGCGCCGCCGCGATGATGATCGCGCCGCTGACCGTGGCCGCCACCTGGAGCGCGTGCGTGAACGCCTCGCGCGCAGGGTCGAGGAACTCGGCCCGTGCCGTGACGGGAAGCCGCTCGGCCGCCGCGACGGCGCCGGCCAGCGTGTCGGGCCCGGCCACGTCGCCGCGGTAGACCGCAGTCCCGATCGTGCCGAGCAGCGCGATCCCCAGTGCCCCGCCGAGCTCCGAGCTGGTCTCGGAGATCCCCGACGCCGCCCCGGCGCGCTCGGGCGGCGCACTGCCCACCGCGAGATCGGCCGCGAGCGTGAACAGGGGCGCGAGCCCGAGCGACAGGATCACGGCCCCGGCGACGACCGGCTCCGGGCCGCCCGACGCCGCGGCCTGGGTCAGCTGGGCAGCGCCCAGAATCGACACGACGAGCCCGCCCAGCATCACCGACGCGGGCCGAAACCGTGCCGCCAGCGGCGGCGTGAGCTGCGCGCCGACGACGAAGGCGACGGCCGTCGGCACGCTCCAGACACCCGCCTCGAGCGGCGAGAAGCCGAGCACCAGCTGCAGGTACTGGGCGACGAAGATCTCGATCCCGAAGGCGACCGCGAAAGCGAGCGTATTGGCGCCGAGCGCGACGCTGAACGCCCGCCTCCGGAACAGCTCGAGGTCGACCATCGGATCGGCCAGCCGGCGCTGGCGGTCGACGAACAGCGCGGCCGCGGCGAGCCCGGCGAGCGCGGGAGCGACGCCCGCCCAGGCAACGCCGTCGCTCGCAATGGTCTTGACGCCGTAGATCACCGCGAGCACCGCCGCCAGCGAGAGCGCCACGCTCGCCAGGTCGAGCCGGCCGGGCTGCGGATCGCGGTACTCGGGCAGCAGCCGCGGCCCGACCACCAGCAGCAGCGCCATCACCGGCACCGCCAGCAGGAAGACCGAGCCCCACCAGAACTGCTCGAGCAGGACGCCGCCGACGAGCGGACCGATCGCCGCGCCGGTCGAGAAGCTCGTGACCCAGATCCCGATCGCAACGGTGCGCTGCTGGGGATCGTGGAACATGTTGCGGATCAGCGAGAGCGTCGACGGCGCGAGCGTCGCGCCGGCGATGCCGAGCAGCGCGCGCGACGCGATCAGCATCTCCGGGGTGGAGGCGAAGGCAGCGAGCACCGAGGCGGCGCCGAACGCGGCCGCGCCTGCCAGCAGCAGCCGCCGCCGGCCGATCCGGTCGCCCAGCGTCCCCATCGTGATCAGGAAGCCCGCGACCAGGAAGCCGTAGATGTCGACGATCCAGAGCAGCTCGTTCGCGCTCGGGCGCAGGTCGGCGGTGAGCGAGGGGACCGCGAGCGTGAGCACGGTCAGGTCCATCGCGTAGAGCAGGCAGGGCAGCGCGATCACGGCCAGGCCGATCCACTCGCGGCGGGTTGCTTTCGGCGGTGTCATGCCGCCTCAGTTGCGGCGAGAGCGGCGGGCGTTACGGACGCCGGCGAAATTCGCGGAACGACGCGATCAGCGAGTCACGCAGCTCGTCCGGGACGGACTCCTCGCGCAGGCCGCCGAGCGAGCCGGCCACGGTCCGCATCTGCTCCAGGTACTCGGTGCAGCCGTCGCAGAACGCGAGATGCGCCTCCAAGCGGCGCCGGTCGGCATCGGGCAGCGCGTCCTCGAGGTAGTCGGTGATCAGCTCGACCTCCTCGATGCAGGCGAGATCGTCGGTCATCGAGAGTCAGTGTCGCGCATGAGCTCGTCCGTTACGGCGGCGTAGTCGATCTCCTCGACCGCGCCGAAGTGCTCTTCGATCGCGGCGCGCACGCGGCTGCGCGCGCGATGCAGCAGGATGCGCTGGTTGCCGGGCGAGAGCTCGAGCGCCGCGCAGACCTCGTCGGAGCTCCAGCCCTCGATGTCCCGCAGCGCGATCACGGTGCGCTGCGCCTGCGGGAGCGCGTCGATCGCGGCGACGATCACCGCGCGCGTCTCGCCGGCGAGCAGGCCCTCCTCGGGCGTCGGCCAGCGCGTCGGCGAGATCAGCCAGTGGCCCGGCCAGCGCTCGTGGCCGGCCGGCAGGAAGCGATCCGGGTCGACGGACGGCTCGCCCGTGTCCTCCGCCGCGGCGAGCGCCGCGAACGGGACGCTGCGCCGCTCGCGCGCCCCGCCGCGCATCGCGACGTTGGTGAGGATGCGGAAGATCCAGGTCTTCAGCGACGAGCGGCCCTCGAAGGCGTCGATGCCGCGAATCACCGCGATCCAGGTCTCCTGCACCATCTCCTCGGCGACGGCGCGGCTCGGCACATAGGCCATGGCGACCCGGATCAGCGCCGGGCTGTGGAGGTCGACGAGCGCGGCGAACGCCCGCTCGTCGCCGGCGCACAGCGAGGCGACGAGGCGTTCGTCGGTCACTCCTCGACGTCCATCCGCGTCACGAGCCCGTCGCGCAGCTCGTAGACGTCCTCGGTCATCGCGGGTCGATGTTCGCGGCCATGACGAGCAGTTTGAGCGGTCGGGTGCGCCCGCCGCAAGCCGCCGTGTATCAGCGGCCACAGCCGGCTGCTCCTTGGAACAACTGCGCGGCTCGTCGCGTCGTTCACCAGTAGAGCTACCGATGGAACTCGAACTTACTCACTGCCCCGACTGCGGACTCACCGCCGAGGTGATCGACCGCGCCGTGCTCCAGAGCACCGATGGCCCGATCGAGCACGTCAAGACGCGCTGCATCACCGGCCACTGGTACATGACACCGGCCGGCGACCACGCGTCGCGGCGGGCGCGCATCTGACCCGGCCGGAGCGCCGGCTCACTCGTCGCGCGTCGCGGGGAGGGAGTCGCTCGGCCGGGTCGCCTCATCCGCCGCGGCCTGCTTGCGGGCGTCCTTCTTGGCCTGCTTGCGCAGCCGCCGATCGCGGACCGCGGCCTCGCGGTTCATCTTCGCCATCGTCGTTCTCTTCTTGCTGTTGGAGGCCATGGGCGTCCGTCCCTTCGTGCCGAGTTCCGGGCGCGTCGGCGAGCGACCCGCGACGCCGGGCGGACGGCAGCCGTGCATTTGCAGCCGCGGGCCCGACGTCGGCATCCTAGCCGACGCGCGGCACGTCGAGCCAGCCCCGAACCGTCGCGTGATGCGGCTCCCAGGCCGCCCATACATCGCTCGCCCAGTCCTCGACGCGCGCAGCACGACCGTCGCCGACGTTGGCGTGCAGCGCATCTACGAACGTGAGAGTTCCGCGCACCTCGGGCGGTTCGAGCCAGTGCAGGTCGAGTGTCCTCCGCGGCGGCATCCGGCCGAGCACGGGGACCAGCCTGCGCACCTCGCCGTCGCGCTCGAGCAGGACGCAGAGGTCCATCAGGTGTACCGCAATGGATTGCACCGAGCGCCGCTGCGGCACCCCGGGATGCTGAGCCGCGTACGCGTCCTTCACCAGCCGACGCACGCGC
The DNA here is from genome assembly GCA_963835735.1 of uncultured Solirubrobacteraceae bacterium. Classification (GTDB taxonomy): domain Bacteria; phylum Actinomycetota; class Thermoleophilia; order Solirubrobacterales; family Solirubrobacteraceae; genus DASQMT01. Next base: position 101,475 of record CAWIGP010000007.1, on the reverse strand, counting down.
GTGGATTCCGGCTGCGCGCTCGACGGGCTCGCGAGCTGCTGGTAGAGCTCCCAGCACGCGGACGAGGCGCCCAGGTACACATGCGTCGGGCCGTCGCTCACCGGCAGGGCCAGCCCACAGCCTGGGCATGCGCCCTCCAACGGGAGCGCGGCAAGCGTCCTGGCCGGCAGGGTCATGGGCTTCGCTGCGATGGCGGTCACCTTCCCCGAGCGCGTCTCGCTGCTCGTTTGGGTCGCGGCTGGTTCCGTCGCTGGACGAAGTCGTCCGTGAGGCCCCCCGGGCCGGCCACACGAGGGCGCCGAGCGAGGTGGTTCGCGAAGCGGTGGAATGGCCTGTGATGCCATGCTACTCGACCCCGCCTGCTCTACACTCAAGGCAGGTTCGCCGTCCGGTGAGCCTGCCACCGCCGGGTCTCCTGTTCTCCCGACTCCGTGGTCCGCCATCAGAGCCGGGACGGAGGTGGCCGTATGCCAGTCCCTCAGGCTTCGCAGGGCCGGCGATGAGCCGTCCGCGCCTGCTCGCCGCAGTGCGTGAGCGGATGCGGAGCGATTCGGCCACGCGCGAGACCCCGGCCGCCGCTCCGGCGCCCAGCGCCCCGGCCCCTCGCCCGGCGCCACGCGATCTCCGCATCGACCAGCTCACCGCGGAGGCGCGATACCACCGCGACCGCTTCGAGCTCCATCGTGCGCGCGTCATCAGCGGGAGCTCGACGGCGACCTCACTGGGCCGGCTGCGCGAGCTGGAGCGGAGCGCCACCGCCGCACAGGAGCGGCTCGCGCACGCTCGCAGCGTCGCGCGCGCTGCCGTGTGATCCGGTGACACGGACCCGTCGCAGCATCGCGGTGACGGTCCTGGGGGCGGTCGCGGTGGCAGTCGCGCTCGGCTGGGCGCTCGCCGGGCGACGAGACGAGTTCGCGCAGGCGCTGGACGCCGCGCCGGTCTGGCTGCTGTTTCTGGCGGCCGCGCTTCAGATCGTGGCGCTCGTCTCGCGCAGCGAGGCATGGCACGCATCGGTCGCAGCGGCCGGCGGGACGGTCAGCAGGCGGCGACTGCTCCGCGCGGCGGGCCTCGGGAACCTCGCGAGCGTCGTGAACACCCAGCTCGGGACGGCCGCGCGCATCACGGTGCTGCGTCGGACGGCGCCGGACGACGCCCCGCGCGTGCCCGCGCTGATCGCCGCCGAGGTGCCGATCCTCAGCGTCGAGGCGGCGCTGGCCGCGCTGGCCTCGTTCACGCTCGTCGGACCACTCGGCCTGCCGTGGTGGCTCCCGATCATCTGCCTCGCCGCCGCGGGCGGCGCGATCGTGGGGCTCGGGCACCTGTCGGGCAACCGCAAGCACGATTGCTGGAAGGGTCTCGCGGTGCTGCGCAGCATGCGCGGCCGCAACCGCATTCTCACGCTCATTCTCGTCGCGGTGTTCTCCCAGATCCTGCGCAACTGGCTGATGCTGCACGCGGTCGGAGTCGACGCGTCCCTGTTCGACGCGACGGCCGTCCTGATCGCGATGGTCACGCTCAGCCAGCTGCCGATCGGACCGAGCGTCGGCGCCGCCGCGGTGGTGCTGATCCTCGGCGCCAACGGCGTCGCGGCCACGGCCGCGGCCGGCGTGCTGCTGACGGTGACCGGCATCGCCGGTGCGCTGAGCTTCGCGGCGTGGGCGGCGCTCGACGGACTCCGCACGAAATTGCCGAGCCTGCCGCCCGCACAGGTACCGGCGGCGCCGGCGCTCGCGGACAGCGTCACGCCCTGAGGCGGTGTAGCCTCCGGGGCGCACAGAATCGGAGGAGCCGCCATGACCTTCCAGGTTGGAGAACGCATCGTCGCCGAGGCCGAGTCAACGGAGCGACAGCCCCGGACCGGCACCGTGCGCGAGGTGATGCGCGAGCACCCCGCGCGCTACCGGATCGAGTGGGACGACGGGCACGAGTCGATCTACACGCCGGCGGCGGGGGCGCTGCACGCCGAGCGCCCCGCCGCGAGCACGTCAACCTAGCTCCGCCTTCTTGGCCGCGGCGTCGATGCCGTGCAGCCGGGCGAGGTTCTCGCCGAGGATCTTGCGCTTGGCCTGCTCGGTGAGCTGCGGGTAGCCGCGCTCCTCGACGATGTCGCGCGGGAGCTCGAAGTTCCAGAACTCCTCGAGCGCCCACTGCGGGTGCCAGATCGGCGACTCGCCGCCGTAGATGATCTTGTCCTCCCCGCACCACCACAGCATCTTCCCGAGCGTCTCCGCGAACACCCGCGGCTGGCGCGCGATGAAGTTCACCGTCGCCGCGATCGAGGCGTACAGGTTCGGGTAGCGCACGAGCTGCCACAGGACCTCGTCGAGCCACGGCAGGCCGACGTGGAAGATCACGAAGTTGATGTCGGGGAAGTTCGCGGCCGCGCCGTCCATGTCGAACGTGCGCGTGTGCTCGATCGGCTGTGGGCCGAGCGGAACGCCCTTGTGGACGCCGATCAGGTTCACGCCGAGCTCCTGCGCGCGCTCGAACGCCGGGTAGGCGATGCGCGGGTCGTCCATGCGCCACGGGAACGGCTGGCCGTAGTCGTAGCGCACGTTGTAGAACTTGAACGCCTTCGCTCCGTGGTCCTCCACCTGGCGCGTCATCAGGTCGAGCGCCTTCTTGCCCTCGAGCGGGTTCACGGAGCCCCAGAAGACGGCCCGGTCCGGGTGCTTGGCGGCCATCTCGGCGCACTTCTCCCAGGGCGAGAGGCCGTCCTGGAAGAGGTCGGTCAGCGGCAGCGGCTGCGCGACGATCATGTCGGTGTCGGAGCCGCCGATGACCATCTCGTAGATCTCGTCGACGCTCCACTCGCGGAAGAACTGCTCGCGCGAGAGCACGGTCTCCCCCTCCCGCGTGAGGAACTGATGGAAGGCGTAGAGGTGCTCGTCGAACATCTCGCCGGGCGGGCCGAGCGCGTTGGCCTTGTCGAAGTTGAAGATGTGGCAGACGCAGTCGAACACGAACGCGTCGACCTTCCGCTTGCCGGCCTGCTCGCTGCGTTCCTCGGTGACGGCCATCAGGCTGCGCTCCTTGCTGCGCGGTAGGGCTCGAGCTCCTCGAGCGGCATCGCGAGCTGCGCGCGCGCCGACTCGGACAGGCGGTCCATCGTCCAGACGGGATCCCAGACGACGCGGACGTCGACGGACTCGACCCCGTCGAGCTGGGTGAGGCGGTCGGGGATCGCGCTCGACATCGAAGCCACGAACGGGCACCAGCCCGTGGTGAGGACGAGGTCGACCGCGACGTGGGATCCGTCGACGCGCACCTCCTCGACCACCCCCATGTCGACGATCGAGATCCCGCGGTCCGCGCAGCACGGGTCGTACACCTCCCGCAGCGCGTCGATCAGCTCGGGTGGTCCGTTCATGTCTCGCTCCCGTGGTCGATGGCGATGCGAAAGCCCGTCGTCGGTGTCGCGCGCTCGGGGTCGGCCGGCTGGACGCGGCACGCACGCAGGCCCCAGCCGGTGTCGAGGTAGGAGCCGCCGCGGACGACGCCCCAGCCGTCGGGCGCGCGGTCGGCGACCCACTCCCAGACGTTGCCGGCGAGCTGCTCCGCGCCGAACGGGCTCGCGCCGTCGGGGTGCGCGGTGACCGGGACCGTCCAGCCCCAGCCGCTCTCGGCGCACGCGCAGCGCGCCTCGTCGAACGTCTCGCCCCACGGCCATGGGCGCGCGTCGGCGCCGCGGGCGAGCGCCTCCCACTCGTCGCCGGCCGGCAGGCGGACCAGCCTGCCCAGGCGGTCCGACGCCCACGTGCAGAACGCCTCGGCGTCCGCGCGGGTGACGTCGGTCGCCGGGTGATCGGCGAGCTGGAGGTCGGTGAGCTTCCGGCAGCCGCCGCTCGCGAACGCCTGCAGCTGCGCGTTGGTTACGGGGTATCGCCCGACCAGCACGCGCGGCAGCGCGACGCTGCGCTCCTCGCCGGGCTCGCCCAGGACATAGCGCCCGGCCGGCAGCTCCACGAGCGCGTCGAGCGACGGCGCCTCCCGGGCGTCGGCCACTGCGTAGCGCGTGCCGTCCCTCGTCGTGCACCTCGCCTCGATCGCGGAACCCGCCGCAGCCTACCGCCCCGATTCGCTGGACGGGCGGGCGCCCACCCTGTTTCATACGGCGCCGTGTGCCGCTGGCTCGGATACTTCGGAAGCCCCTTGCTGCTCGAGGAGCTCATCTACAACACGCGGCACTCGCTGATCGAGCAGAGCCACTCGGCCCTGATGACCTCGCACCTCACGAACGCCGACGGCTTCGGGATCGGCTGGTACGGGGAGCGCGAGCTCCCGGGGACCTATCGCAACATCTCGCCGGCCTGGAACGACCGCAACCTCAAGGAGCTGTGCGGGCAGATCGAGTCGCCGCTGTTCCTCGCGCACGTGCGCGCGACCACCGGTACCCCGGTGCAGCAGACGAACTGCCACCCGTTCCGCCACGGGCGCTGGCTGTTCGTGCACAACGGCTTCATCGGCGACTACGAGCGTGTGCGCCGCGATCTGCTGCTGGCGGTCGACCCGGCGCTGTTCGACGGCATCGAGGGCACGACCGACTCCGAGCTGATCTTCCATCTCGCGCTCACGTTCGGCCTGATGGACGATCCGCTGCCCGCGCTCGAGCGCATGGCGGGATTCGTCGAGGCGACGGGTCGCGAGCATGGCGTCGACGAGCCGCTGCAGATGACCCTCGGCGTCAGCGACGGCGAGCGCCTGTACGCGGTCCGCTACGCGAGCGGGCCGGAGGTCAACTCGCTCTACGTCAGCAACGACGCCCAGGACATTCGCCTGCTCTATCCCGACGAGGAGCGGTTCCGGGGCATGTCGGACGAGACTCGCGCGATCGTCTCCGAGCCGCTGGCGGACCTGCCGGGCCTGTGGCACGAGGTGCCGCCGTCGTCGGCCCTGATCGTGCAGCCGGGCGCGGACGACCGGGTGCCGTTCGAGCCGCGGCCGCCGGCCTGATCAGACCGGGAAGCGCGGTACGGCTAGCCACCCCCGCAGACAGTGGACTCCCGTACGGCGCGGCCGTGGGGTGGGCTGTGACCCTCGGTGAATGCTCTCCTCTCCCCACCTCTCCCTCGACGTCAAGGGCCAGATCGTCACGCCGGACGATCCGGCATACGACGACGCGCGGACCGTCTTCTCCGGAGTGATCGATCGCCGGCCGGCGATGATCGTGCGGGTCGCCGACGCCGACGACGTGGCCCGCGTCGTCGCGCTCGCACGCGAGACCGGCTCGGAGCTGGCCGTCCGCAACGGCGGCCACAGTCCCGCGGGCCACGGCGTCTCCGAGGGCGGGATCGTGCTCGACCTGTCGGCGCTGCGCGGGCTCGAGATCGACGCTTCGCAACGCACCGCATGGGCCGACGCGGGACTCACGACCGGCGAGTACACGGCGGCGGCCGGCGAGCACGGTCTCGCGACCGGGTTCGGCGACACCGGCTCGGTGGGGATCGGCGGGATCACGCTCAGCGGCGGAGTGGGGTTGCTCGTCCGCAAGCACGGTCTGACGATCGATGACCTGCTGGCCGCCGACGTCGTCACCGCGGACGGACGGCTCCTGCGCGCGGACGCCGAGCAGCACCCGGATCTGTTCTGGGCGCTCCGCGGCGGCGGCGGGAACTTCGGCGTCGTCACCCGGCTGCAGTACCGGCTCCACGAGGTCGAACAGGTCGTCGGCGGGATGCTGGTGCTCCCGGCGACGCCGGACGTGATCGCCTCCTTCATCGCCGAGGCGGAGGCCGCGCCCGAGGAGCTCACGACGATCGCCAACATCATGCCCGCGCCGCCGCTCCCGTTCCTGGCGCCCGAGCACCACGGCCGGCTCGTCGTGATGGGAACACTTGCGTACGCGGGCGACGTCGAGGCCGGCGAGCGCGCCGTGGCGCCGTTCCGCGCGCTGGCAGAGCCACTCGCCGACATGGTCCGGCCGATGCCCTACCCGGGCATGTATCCGCCGGAGAACGGGAGCTTCCGTCCCGTCGCGGTCGCCCGCACGGGGTTCGTCGGCAGCGTCGACAGGCGGGTGGCGGAAGCGATCGTCGAACGGATCGAGCGCTCGCCGGCCGCGATGTCGGTGACCCAGCTCCGCGTCCTCGGCGGCGCGATGGCGCGCGTGCCGGCGGAGGCGACCGCGTTCGCGCACCGCGGCAGCCGGATCATGGCCTACGTCACCGCGCTCTACCAGCGGCCCGAGGAGCGGCCGGCGCACGAGGAATGGGTGCTCGGGGTCGCGGCTGAGCTGAACGACGGCGACGCGGGCGCGTACGCCGGCTTCCTCGGCGACGAGGGCGAGGAGCGCGTCCGCGCCGCCTACCCGGGGTCGACGTGGGAGCGGCTGACCGCGATCAAGGCGAGCTACGACCCGGACAACGTCTTCCGGCTCAACCAGAACATCCCGCCCGCCGCCGCGTAGGCCGCCGGCGAACCGCTACGGGGTCGCCAGCTGCCCGCCGGCGCGGGCCGCGGCGCGCCAACTCGGCGGCGGACGGGCGTCCGATCGACACACGACCGCTTGGGCGCCGCCGAAGGCAGCGCCTCGACGAACGGATCGGCGGTGACGGGCTCGAGCCCGGACCGAATCTCGCTCACGGTCGGCATCCTCATGCTCTCTCACTCCCTGCCCACCGAGCTGGCGAGCGCCCGATCCCCGCGCAGCCGCGCCAGCGACCGCGCCCGCGTCGGGCCGATGCTTCCGATCGGCATCTCGAGCGACGCGGCGATCTCGCCGTAGCTCGGCGTGGGCTCCGCCATCATCGTGACGAGCAGGCGCCGTTCACGCAGCGGGAGCTGCGCCAGCCCCGAGGCGAGCGCGGAGCGCTCCTCGGCCGCCACGAGGCGCCGCTCGGCGACCGGCTCGCACGGCTGCTCTGCGAGGAACGCCACGTCCGTCGGGGTTTCGCGCTTGCGTCGGCGCAGCGTGGTCAGACACTCCCGCCGCGCGGTGGTCTCGAGCCACGCGCCGACCGCTTCGGCGTCGCGCAGGCCGGCGATGTGCTCGACCAGGCGGAGCCAGGTCGTCTGGACGATGTCGTCCACGTCGTGCGGCGACAGCCGGTATCCGCGGACGACGTTCCGCACCCGCTTCGTATAGCGGTCCTGGAGCAGCGCCCAGGCCGCTTGGTCGCCCTCCGCGGCGGCGGCGACGACGCGGCGGCGGGCTGCGATCGCCTGCTGGTCCTCTGCACTGCGAACGACCCGGGTATGTGCGGCGCCACGGAGCCGATCCTCGACCAACGCGTGCGCCAGATGTGGGGTTAGGCCGGTCATGGTGACTCCGCAAGCTACGGGCGTTCCGGAGCCGTCCGTACGTCATCTGGCGCGCGCCAAACCCGTCGTTTGACGGGGTTCGGGAGGCTGCCGTCAGCTGGCCGCGCGACGGAGCGCGTCGAGATCCAGAACGCAGATCTCGCGCCTCCGCGTCGTGATCCAGTGCAGCGCGCGCATCGTCTGCAGCGCCCGGCCGACGGACTCGATCGAGGAGCCGGTCCAGCCGGCGAGCTCCTCCTGAGAGAGCGGGAGGGCGATGCGGATGGCGCCGTCCCCGGACTCGCCGAAGCGCTCGCAGAGCTCCAACAGCCGCTGCGCGACGCGACCGAGCGTGTTGAGTGTGGCGAACTCGATCCGCTTCGCGTCGGCATCGCGCAGCCGCTGGCTGAGCACGCGCACCAGCGCCAGGCACGCCGACGGATGCTCCTCCAGGAACGCCAGGAAGTCGCCGGGCGGGAGCGTGAGGGCCTCGACCTGCTCGACGGCGACGATCGTGGCGGACCGCGGCTCGTCGTCGATCGCGGCGAGCTCCCCGACCAGCTCGCCCGGCCCGCGGAACGCGAGCACGACCTCCCGGCCGGCGGGCGTCGTCGACGTCACCTTCACGCGCCCCGAGCGCAGGAGAACGACGCGGTCCGGCAGCTGCCCCTCGTGGAACAGCGCCTGACCGCGCTCGAACCGGCGCACGATCGCACGCGCCATCAGATCGGCCGCGTCGTCCAGCGTCAGGGTCGAGAGGAACGTCTTCGCGAGGGAGTCGTCCGTGAGTGCCAAGCACCCTCCTTCTCTCGGGCAACCGTAACCGCTATGGGGCGGCGCCGTGAGAAAACCGCGTCAGCCCAGCCAGGTGCCCGCGATGCGGTGGCTGCGGGATCGCCCGAGCACCGCATTGGCCGCCTGCAGGCCGGAGAGCGTCGCCGCCTCGATGCAGCCGGCGTTCAGTCCGTTGTCGGTCCAGTCGCCGGCGAGGAGAAGGTTGTCGTAGCCGCTCTCGTCGGCGCGGAGGCGGTAGCTGTCGCTGCCCGGCGCGCACTGCACGTACCGATCGGAGGGATCCACGCCGGCGAGGTAGTACTGGGTGTCGATCGCGCTCGGCCCGGTGTGCCCGTCCCGGCCGCACAGCAGGTCCCAGCGGAATGACCCGGACGCCGAGGTGCCCGGCAGGAGATGCGCCAGCTTCCGCTCGACGAGCTCGATCGCGTTGGCGCGGACGTGGGAGAGGAGCTCGGCTGCGTAGGGGCCGGCGTGCCTGTCGGGCGGCCACGACGCCTGCAGCGCACCGCAGAAGTAGGCGATCGAGGACGGCCGGTCGGCGGCGGGCCAGCGCTCGACATCGATGAGCTGGGGCATCGACGCCCAGGTGTTGAACGGCGACTCGTACGCGCTCACCGTCGCGCCCGGCGCCTGCCAGCCGAGTGAGGGCTCGTCCTCGCGAAGCCAGATCTGCAACGCCTGCGTCGCGGTGGTCGCAACGTTCTCCACCATCGCCGCCCACTCGCGCCGGTCGTCGATCAGCTCGCCGCAGAGGAGCGGCGCCATGCCGACCGGGATAGCGAGCACAACGACGTCGAAGTCCTCGCCGTCGCGAAGCACGAGTTTCTCGGCGTCCGGCCATTCGCAGAAGTGCGACTCGAGCGGCGCGTCCTGGATCTCGGCCGCCGCGTCGAGCTGATCGGTCAGCGGTGTCGACGGGAAGCCGGGCAGACCGCCGACCCGGACCAGCGGGCTGTAGGCGTCGAGGCCGGTGAGCAGGTCAGCCTGGCGACCGATCGTCACCGTCCCGATCCGGGTGCGATCCACGGAGAGGCCGAGCCGGTCGACGCGATGGAAGAACTCGAACCGCACGCCGCGCCGGACCAGCGCCTCGTACAGCGGGGCGAACACGATGTCGCCCATGCCGGCCGCCATCTTCCAGAAGATCGCGCCGCGGTACTCGAAGAACATCTTGGTCGTGAGGAACACGGCCACGCCGGCGCTCACGCCGCGGCGCGATCGACCCGCGCCGCCGTCGGCGAAGACGAGGTCGTAGAGTCCGCGGACGAAAGCGAAGTCGGCCACGTCGGGCGGGGCGCCGTGGCGCGTGATCCAGTCGATGAAGTCCTCGTCGTTCAGGTCCCGGAAGCTGCTGCTGCCCGTGACGATGCCGTCGGCGAGCATCCCCCGTGCTACGGCAGCCATCACGGCGACGAGATGCCACGTGCGCCGGAGGTCGGCGTCCTCCTCGACAAGGCTTCGCAGCGCGTCGTTCGTCACGGCCATCGCCCGATCGAGTGCGACCAGCGAGGAGGCGACGCTCGACCGGTCGATGGCTCCGCGGAGCACCGTGGTGGCCTCGAGGATCGCCGCCAGCACGCTCACGCGGAATCCGCCCACCAGCCCGGTAGCGCCGGCGGGCGGATCCGGGGTCCCGCTCAGGACCATCCGGCCCGAGCTGGGGGGGTCGTCCGGCAGCGAATCGAGGAAGTCCGTGATCAGCTGCAAGGCGCGACGCAGGACATCGGCGACTCCCAGCTCGCGCCCGGCCCCGCCCGGCTCGCCCGGCACCAGGTCGTTGGGCGTGAACTGCCCGAGCCAGTGGTGCCAGCCGTCGCTCCGGCGGTCTTCGAGCCCGACCGTCTGCGCCGGGAGCATCGCCTGCCGCCAGGTCTGGATCGGCGCCGCGGGATCGGTCCGCGCCCGATCGAGCTCGACGTAGCACTCGCGCAGCAGCCGGAACGCGTTCTCGTAGTAGCCCAGCCAGAGGTGCAAGCCGTGCTCCTCGATCCTGCCGTTCGTTCCCCGGCTGCTGGCCCCCTTGCCGCCGAGCCGCCATCCGCGCTGGTACACGGTGATCGACCCGAGCTCGTCCCGCCAGCCGGGCTCGCTGAGGCGCCATGCTGCGGCGAGGCCGGCCATGCCGCCGCCGAGGATCGCGACGCGCGGCGGGCGTCCGGTCACCGTGGCGACGTCAGGCGAGCCCGGGCCTCCTCGAGCTCGGTCGTGCTGGCACCTGCGTCGAACGCGTCCGTCGCATGCTCGAGCAGCGAGCGGGCTTCCTCGCCGAGCAGCGCGTGCAGGTCGAGCGCGATCCGCAGCTCGAACGGCCGGGCCGCCTGCGATCGGGCCAGGTCGGACGCGCTGCGCAGCGTCTTGACCCGTTCGTGGCGGTCCGTCGCGAGGGCTGCCAGCAGCCGCATTGTCTCTGCGTCGTAGAACCGCATGCCGGTCTCTGCGGCCAGCAGCAGCGACTCGTCGTAGCGCTGCCGCGCCGCGCCGCCGTCGCCCGCTGCGGCCAGCAGCGCGCCGATCGTCGTCAGGTAGAAGGGGAGGAACACCCGCAGCTCGACCATCTGCCAGACCTCGACATGGGCGCCGACCGCGTCCGCGTGCGCCGCCAGCGCGGCCGCGTCCGGCGTATCGGACCGCAGCTCCCGGATCGCTTTGAGCACCTCGGTCTGGGTCGCCGCGATCAGCTCCCAGCTGTCGAACCCGTGCCTCGCGCTCGAGGAGCGGAGATCGTCGACGGCCTCCTCGGCCGGACCCAGCCGGCCGGCTTCGAGCCACATCCACGAGCCGAGCCAGCTTGCGTACGCGGCGCTCCACGGGCCCTGCGGGAAGTCGAGCGGCGCCGCGACGGCGCGCGCCCGCGCCAGTCTCTCGTCGGCCCCCGTCACGTCGCCGGTCATGAAACGCGCCAGCGCGAGGTGCACGAGCATGGCCACCGTCGGATCGTTGGGCACGAACCAGACGGCGCCGACGACATCCTGCACGCCGGCGCCGGTGTGGTCGTCGGCGAACACCGAGAGCGCTTCGGCCGCGCTGCTGAAGTCGCCCGAGAACCAATCGAGGATCCCGAACCCGCCGCGGTTGTAGGGACGGAATGCGTCGCGCTCGCCGCCGAGTGAGTCGCGCAGCGTCGCGGTGACCTCGCGGGCACGGTTCAGCTCGGCGCGCGACAGGTAGTGGGGCCACAGCGAGATGAGGGTGCTGAACATGTCGTCGCCACGTGGGTCAGCCGCGGCGAGCTCGAGGCAGCGGTCGAAGTCGGCGGACGCGTCGGCGCTGGCCGCACCCTCTGTCGACATGGCGAGGAATCCGCGGCGGAGACGCAGCTCTACCTCGCGATGGTCGCGCGTTGCGTCGTCCGTCTGTCCCACGATGAGATCGATGGCCCGGGTGAGGTGGCTCCGAGCCTCATCGAGGGCACCGCGCCGTCGAGCCCACTCCGCCATGTGCTGGTACGCGACCGCCGCCTCGTGATGACGTTCCGCGCGCTCGAAATGCGATGCGAGGACCGGCCAGTCGCTCGTCCCCTCGCGTCTGAGAACGTCGCAGAGCCGGCCGTGGACCTTTCGGCGCCACGACGGTGGCTGCAGCTCGTACGCGACTTCGCGCAGCAACTCGTGCCGGAACTGGTACCGGGCCGAGCGGCCGTGTACCGGCTCGAGTACTCGCGCGTCGACCAGGGCCACGAGCGCCGCGTCCAGCTCGTCGGCTGCGATCGACATCGTCGCCGCGAGGAGCGTGCGCTCGACCTCCTGACCGGCTGCGGCCGCGGTGGCGGCGACCGGCAGCGCCCCCGGCGTGGCGTAGAGCCTGGCCACGAGCGGCTCGTACAGGACCTCGGGAACCGACCCGGGCATGGGCGCGGCGTCGCGCGGTGCGATCGGGTGGTCGACGCTCGCTCGCACCAGCTCCTCGAGGTATAGGGGGACGCCGTCGCTGCGCGTGGCGAGGTCGAAGCGGTCTTGGTTGCTCAGGTGGCCGTCGAGCGCCTCCATCAGCGTAAAGCGACCGGCGAACGACAGCGGTCGGAGCTCGATCGTCTCCCACGCACCGCGCTCCTGGTGGCGCGACGTCGCGACGACGAAGACGTGTCGGCGCAGCAGGTCCGCGAGCAATGCGCGCGTCGCGCCGTCGAACCAGTGCACGTTCTCGGCCACGACGAGGCTCGGCGGCCCGCCGCTAGCCGCGAGGACGTAGGCGAGAACGGTTCGCGCGACCTGCTCTTCGAGCTTGCGACCCTCTGTCGCGGCCTGGTCGTAGCCGGCGCTCGGGTCGATGCCCAGGATGGGTGCGAGCAGCGGGATCGTCTCTGAGCCGTCGAGCTCCAGGCTGAGCACGTCGCCGGTGAGCCGCTCGAGGCGCTCGGGACCGCCGGCGTCGTCGCCGATGCCGCAGCGGACCTCGATCAGGCTCCGGACCGGGTGGAAGCCGGCATCGACGTGGAACGGAGAGCCGTGCAGGTGGACGACCGGTTCGTTCGAGCTCCGAGCGTCGTCCACGAATGCGGCCACCAGACGGGACTTGCCGACTCCCGCGTCGCCGCGCACGAGCATCCCGGTCGTGCGACCGGCACCGGCCGCGACCTCGGCCCAGCGCTCGCGGAGCCGCTCGAGCTCGGTGTCGCGCTCCACCAGGGGAGTCGCCCACGTATGCCGGACCTCGAATGGGCGCTCGCCGATCACCCGGAAGGGCAGGAGCGGCTCGGCCAGGCCCTTCACGCTCTGCGGCTCGCCGGCCTCGACGTCGAAGCGGTCCTCGACGAGCTGCCGGACGTCGTCGGATACGACGACGGTGCCCGGCTCGGCGAGCGAATGGAGCCGGGCGCCGACGTTGGCGGCCAGGCCGTAGATGTCGTCGTCGTGGAAGTCGAGGTAGACGGGACCGTGGTGGACCGCGACGCGGACATCGAGCGGCTCGCCGGCCGCCGGGCGGAGCTTGTGTACCGCACGCACGAGTGCGAGACCCGCCCGCACCGCCCGCTCGGCGTCGTTCTCGTGCGCCAACGGGAAGCCGAAGGTCGCGAGGGTGCCGTCTCCCTTCAGGTAGACGATGTGACCCTCGAACCGGGACTCGATGACATCGCGGCAGGCGGCGCGAAAACCGCGCATGAGCTCGCGATACGTCTCGGGATCCTGGCGACCGGACAACTCAGTGGAGCCGACGACGTCGCAGAACATGATCGTGAGCCGTCGAAGCTCACCCGTCCGGGCGCTGAGGTCTTCGTCGGGCGCCCGGGCGTCCTCGGTCATCCGCCGGTCACGGGACGACGATGAACACGAAGACCGACTCGACCGGGACTCCGGGCGTCGACGCGTCGACGAACCCGGTGTACGCCGCGCCCCGGCATCCCGTGGCGTCGGCACGCAGCTTGAACTCGGTCTCGCCCGGGCCCAGCGCGGGCGGCTCGAGCCAGGTGCGGGATAGGGGCAGCATGTCGCCCTGTGGAGTCGTGAGCGGACCGGCCAGCGTGAGTGTCGCGCCCTTCAGGGAGGTGAACAACGGCCCGGAGTGGACGATGTTCCGCTCGTGTCGGCAGCCCGTGAGCATGGCCGCGGAGTCGAACGCCTCCGAGGCGAGCAGGAACCCGCTCTCGGTCGCGAGGTATGCACACTTCGCCAGGTCGGCCACCGCGCAGTCGGCGCCGTAGTCGCGGGCGTCGAGCTTCGCGGCCACCGCCGAGGCATGGTCGCTCCACCGCTCGATCAGGAAGGCGCCGAGCGCGCCGTAGTTCTGCACGACCTTGGTCAGCGGCGAGCCCATCGTTCAATCCGTTGGCGGCCGGCGGGCCGCAGCGCGGGTACGAAGATCGACGGCGGCCGCGCTGTCTCGCATCGTCCGGCTCCAGGCGGCCGCCATGTCCTGCACCAGAGCGTCGGCGCCATACTCGCCTTCGCCGATCTTCTTGTACGAGGCCTGATATGCGTTCGCGCAGTCGTCGACGCACTCCTTGACCGAGTCGGCCACCGCTGCGATCACCGCGCCGAGGTCGGGATAGGCGCCCTTCCCGGGAATCGGCGGCGCCTTTCCGGGGAACGGCGAACCCCCCTTCGGCTCCGTTGCAGCGCAACTGAAGACGAGATCCTCGACGACGCTGGCATAGCCGAGGGGGCACATGATCATCGCCAGCTGCCCCCCGTCGAACGGGTAGTTGAACTTGATGCGCTTCGTGGTGGTGATCCTCAGCCTGGGTTCCGCGCTGATCTGCTGCACGATGAGCGTGCCCTCGTCGACGAGCACGTCGTCCCCCGCCTTCGGATGGCCCTCGCTCAGCACGTAGTTCGTGATCGCGACTCCGGGGCGCTCGATGAACGTGAAGTCGAGATAGGCATCGATCGTCCAGACGGGGCAGGCGGTGCTCACGATCTCGTGGTACTGATCCGCGCCTTTCGGCGACACCCCGATCTTCTTCATCTGGCACCAGAAATCGCTGCAACCCGGCCAGTTCTTCGGCGCGAGGAACCTCCTGGCGGCGTCGAAGGCGATCTCGCCGGGCTGCGTGTCGAACTGCGTCATCAAGGCCGCGACGACATCGCTGCCCCACGGCAGATCGACCGTCACCAGCTTCCCGGTGCACGGGCGTGGGCGCATGCCCATGAGGCTGGTCAGAAGACCGTGTTCCGCGGCCGTCCCGAGCAGTGTCTCCCACCAGAAGCGGAGGTAGCGGGGATCCGCCTCGTCCAAGGGCGGGAACAGGCTCTCTTGGCCGATCAGGTCGAGCAGAGCGCGCGCGCGCTCGTCGTCTCCCGCGATCCCCTCGACGCTCAGGGCGGCCGCCGCCAGATCGGCCAGGTCGCCGCCATCGCGTATCTCGCGGAACGCCCAGACTGTGACGGCGATCGCGAACAGTCGCCGCGCGCGCATGCGCGGCCGTGGCTGGGTCTCAATGAAGGCAAGGTTCTGCAGCGCCTCTTCGAGCGAGGGAAACAGCGCCTCTCGCGATCCCTCGACGCGCTTCGTCGCGATCCACGCCTCGAACTCGTCGAACCACTGCGCGTCCGCGTCTCGATAGAACGGGAAAAAGCGAGCCACCGGCGCGCGCCGCTCGGGATCGCGAAGCAGCGCCCGGTCGATCTCTCCGTAGATCCCCATGAGGTCGCGTATCTCGCTCATACCGACTCCTGTCCGGTGCGCGTACTCTACTGCTGGCAGCGCGCTAGGAGAACCGGATCACGAGGACGGTCATGGGCGATTCGCAACCGGATGGCGAGAGCGGCCCTGAGCGCTCGGCTTCCCTGTTCGATCCTGTCGCCGGCATGCGTGCGATGGCAGACATCCAGGCCGAGGGCCTGCGTGCCGCGAGCGAGCTCCTCGACCGAGTGCTCCGATCCGAGCCTCCCCGGCCCGCCGCGCGGACGCGGTCGCGCGCGGGTGGCTATACGGCGCTCGTCGACGCCTGGACGGACCTGCTCCGGCGCACCGTCGCCGGACTCGCACAGCCTGGCGATCCAGGTGCGGTGACGGTCCCGGTCGACTGGAACGGCGTCGGCCCGACGGTGCGCCTTACGCTGAACGGATCCGACGCCGCCACCGAGGTCTGGCTCCACAACGGGACACGCTCCGCGGTCGGACCTCTGACACTCCGCTGCGGACCGCTCAGCGATTCCGACGGGTCGGTGCTCGACGGCGCCGACGTGTGCTTCGAGCCTCGCGAGGTAGAGCTCCTCCCGCCGAGATCCAGCCGTGCCGTCGAGGTGTCGCTCGCCGCGAACGGCGAGCGTCCCTCCGGCACGTTCCGCGGCGCGATCCAGGCGCACGGGGCGCCCGGCTTATGGCTGCCGTTCGAGGTCGCGGTCGGGCCGTGACCGCGGCGACGGTCGAGGTGTACGCCGACGACGTCGGCCGCCTCGTCCGCCGCTCGATGCTCGACGCAATCCCGGACGGTGAGCCGCACCGCTGGCTCTACCGGGTGGCACGCGCGTACCCGAGCCGGCCGGGAAAAGCGATCCGGCCGGCGCTGTGCGTGGCCACGAGCCGCGCGTTCGGAGGGAGCGACCGCGACGTCGTGCCGGTCGCGGTCGCGATCGAGCTGCTGCACAACGCGTTCCTCGTCCACGACGACATCGTCGACGGTAGCGAGCGCCGCCGGGGCCGCCCGACCCTGGCGGCCGAGTACGGCCTCGGGCTGGCGCTGAACGCAGGCGACGCGCTGGCGGTGCTCTCCAACCAGGTACTGAGGCGCCACGCCGGCACCATGGACGGCGAGCTCGCCGACCTGGTCCTGTCGGAGTTCGATGCGATGGCGCTGCGCACGCTCGAGGGCCAGGCCACCGAGCTCGGCTGGCGGCGCGACGGCGTGGACGCGCTCGGACCCGACGACTACCTCGAGCTGATCATGCACAAGACGTGCTGGTACACGACGGTGCACCCGCTGCGCGTCGGGGCGCTGATCGGCTCCAGCGGAACCGCCGACCTGCGGCCGATGGTGCGGTTCGGGTTCCACCTGGGCGCCGCTTTCCAGATCCAGGACGATCTGCTGAACCTGGTCGGTACCGAGCGGGAGTACGGCAAGGAGATCGACGGGGACCTGTACGAGGGCAAGCGGACACTGCCGCTGATCCACCTGATCCGCAACGCGCGCGGCCGCGATCGCCGCGTCCTCGATCGCTATCTCGGGCTCGAACGCTCCGAGCGGACCGCTGACATGGTCGGCGAGGTACGGGGCCTCCTCGACGCGTACGGCAGCATCGGCTTCGCCGCGGCGTACGCGCAGGGCATCGCCGCGGCCGCGCTCGACGCCTTCGAGGCGGCGTTCGCGCCGGCCGCCCCTGGTCCCGACCGCGACTTCGTCCGGGCACTGGTGCCGTACATGCTCGACCGGCGCGCGTGAGGCGGAGCCTGATGCCTGGATGGTCACCGCGGCAAGCCCGTAGGCTGCGGCGATCCGGTCGTTTCTGAGCGAGGAGAGGGCCATGGGTGTGTACGGGGAGCAGGTGCTACCGCGAGTCGTCAACGTCGTCTGCGACATGAAGGTGGCGAGAGAACAGCGGCAGCGCGTCTGCGAGGGGCTCGCGGGCGACGTCGTCGAGATCGGCTTCGGTTCGGGCCTCAACGTCCCGTTCTATCCGCCGGCAGTGACCAAGGTCTCCGCGATCGAGCCGTCCGACGTCGGCTGGCAGCTCGCGCGCAAGCGCGTCGCCGCGACGACGATCCCGGTGGAGCGCGCCGGCCTCGACGGGCAGTCGCTGCCGTTCCCTGACGACAGCTTCGACGCGGCGTTGTCGACCTGGACGATGTGCACGATCCCCGACGTCGACGCCGCGCTGCGCGAGCTGCGGCGCGTCCTCAAGCCCGGCGGCACGCTGCACTTCGTCGAGCACGGCCTGGCGCCGGACCAGAACGTGCGCCAGTGGCAGCACCGCTTCGAGCCGATTCAGAAGCGGGTGTTCGGCGGGTGCCATCTCACCCGGGAGGCAGCCGACCTGGTGAAAGGCGCCGGATTCGACGTCACGGAACTCGACGTCTACTACGAGCAGGGCTCGCCGAAGGTGCTGGGCGCGAACTCGCTCGGCCTCGCCACCTCGCCCTGAGTCAGCGGCAGCGGACGACGCCGGCATCGTGCAGCCGCCCGATCTCGGCGCCGCCGAGCCCGAGCAGCCCGGCGAGGATCTCCTCGGTGTGCTCGCCCAGCTGCGGCGCCCGCCGGACCGGGACGCGCTCGATGCTCGAGAAGCCGAGCGGCGAGCCCGGCATGCGGTACCTGCCGACGTCCGGATGCTCGACGTTCTCCCACACCGGATTGTCGGTCGTCACCCGCGGGTCCTCCTCGACGAGTTGGCGGAACGTCTGGTACGGACCCCACGAGACGCCCGTACCGGCGAAGTGGCTGCGGATCTCCGCCAGGTCGCGCTCGCCGAACCACGGGCGCAGCACGGCGGCGATGAAGTCGCGCGCCTCGAACCGGCCGGTCTCGGTTTCGAGATCGAAGCCAGTCGCCTCGCCGACCTTGGCGATCGCCTCGTGCATGCCCGTCGCGTCGAGCAGCGCCTTCCACTGGCGCGCGGTGAGCGCGACGACCATGACGCGGCGGCCGTCGCGCGTCTCGAAGTCGTGCCCGAACGCGCCATAGAGGTAGTTGCCGTCGCGCCGCATGTCGCGGCCGCCGAGCTCGGCCTCCGCAACGCGGCCGAGATGGCCGACCATCGCGAACGCGACGTCGGAGAGCGCGAGCGAGATCAGGTTCCCCTCCCCCGTCCGCGTGCGGTGGCGATCGGCGGCCAGGATCCCGGTCGCGGCAAGCCCGCCCATGACCGCGTCCCAGGCGGGCAGGACGCTGTTCAGCGGCCCGGCGAAATCGCGCGGCCCGGTGGCGAACGGGAAGCCGGTCGCGGGGTTGACGGTGTAGTCGACCTCGCTGGTCCCGTCGGGGTTGCCCGTCAGCGCGACCATCACGAGGTCCTCGCGCCGGGCCCGCAGCGCGTCGTACGCCAGCCAGCCGCGCGCAGGGAAGTTCGTCAGCAGCGTTCCCGCCGCGGCGACGAGCGCCGCCACCAGCTCGCGCCCCTCGTCCGAGTGCAGGTCGACCTCGATCGAGCGCTTGCCCTTGTTCAGCCCGGCCCAGAACAGGCTCTGCCCGCCCGGGGCCAGCGGCCAGCGGTCACGGTCCAGCCCGCCGCCGATCTGATCGAAGCGGATCACGTCGGCGCCGAGCTGGGCGAGCGTCATGCCGCCGAGCGGCGCGGCGACGAACGCCGAGCCCTCGATCACGGTCAGGTCGGCGAGGATCCCGCCGGTCATCCGGCGTAGAGCACCGCGGGGCGCCAGTCGAGCACGTCGGCGTGGTCGTTGGAGAGCACGACTCGCAGGTCGACGACCGGCCCGTCGACCGCGAGCACGTCGATGCGCGAGGTCAGGCGATCCTCCTCGAACACGGGGGCGAGATGGTCGCACGAACGCCACGCGAGCACCGTGACCAGGCCGGGCAGCGCGCGGCAGGCGTGCGCCAGCGCGATGCCGATCGCGTGGCCGCCGTACACCAGCCGCCGGCCGTGCGCCCCGGCCTGCGCGTCGGTGTGCGTCATCGCGAGGTTGAGCGTCGCGCGCGCCAGCTCGGGAGCGAGCGTGACGGTCTCGTGGCTCTCGACGTCGAAGCTGTCGCCGGCGACCAGCGGCTCGCCCTGCGGGTGCGCGCCGAGGTCCCAGTCCGGGATCGCGAGCTCGAGCGGCGCCTCCGGCACCTCACCCGCCGGCGTCACCGTTCCGCGCGCGGGCAGCAGCGGACAGCGGAGGTAGGACGCGATCAGCCGGCCGGACGCATCGGTCGTGGTCGCACGCAGCGTCACCTTCGCGCGTGCGCCATCGCGCGTCGGCTCGATCGCGACGATCTCGGTGCGCGTGCGCAGCGTCGTGCCGAGCGGGACGGGCGCCAGCGCCATGCCGCGGTAGAACAGGTTCCCGAGCACGCGCCCGCTCGGCTGCGTCGATTGACCGATCACGACGTCCGCGACCATGCCCGGATGCGCCAGCAGGCCCGGCGTGCCCGTCACCCGCTCCGCCAGCTCGGCGTCGAGCGCCAGCGGCAGCCGATCGCCGCACGCCGCGCGGTGCAGCGTCGAGAGCCCGGCGTCGAGCGTCAGACCCGGCGCGTCGAACACCTGGCCGACCTCGAGCTCGTCGGCGTACGGCGCGGCCACAAGCGTCGCCCGCGGCGCGCGGTCCGCAGTCCGCGGCGCCGGTGCGGGCGCCACGGTCATCGCCAGTACTCGCTGCGCCCGGCGCCGGTGGGCCTCGTCGATCATCCGGCCGTCGAGCACGACGACGCCCTCGCCGCCCGCAAGCGCCTCCTGCACCGCCCGCGCCTCGGCCAGCTCGGCCGCGGTCGCGCTCATCACGCTCGCGATCGGCTCGATCTGGCGCGGGTGGATCGCCCACTTGCCGTCGAAGCCCAGCTCCCGCGCGACCCGCGCCGACGCTCGCAAACCGGGCTCGTCGGCGACGTCGAGGAACGGGCCGTCGAGCGCCTGGACGCCGGCCGCGCGGGCCGCGCCGAGCACTCGTTCCTGATGCACCAGCCAGCGGCGCGGATCGCGCTCGGCGCCGCGTCGCCCGAGCTCCGCGCCGAGGTCCGCGTAGCCGATCAGCAGCGCCACGAGCGATTCCGCCGCCGCCGCGATCTCGTGCGCGGCAGCCGAGCCCGCCGGCGTTTCGATCAGCGCCTGCAGCCCGATCCCCGTGCCCGCCAGCCGCCCAGCGGCCTCGGCGACCTGCTCGGGACGCTCGACCTTCGGCAGCAGCAGCGTCAGGCCCTCGAGCCCGGCCGCGGACGCCACCGCCTCGAGGTCGGCGATGCTGCCGGCGTTGATCCGCACCGCCACGGTGCGCGCCGCCCACGCGGGATCCGCGAGCGTCTGCATCACCGTCGCGCGCGCCTGCTCCTTGTGCTCCGGCGCGACAGCGTCCTCGAGGTCGAGCACCACCTCGTCGCACGGCAGCGCCAGCGCCTTCGCGTGGCGGTCGGCCCGCGTCCCGGGCACGCAGAGCGACGTCAGGCGCGAACGCATCCGAACATCATCGGCGATTCGCCTCGCTCAAAGATGCACCGACGCTCCGAGCTATGGTCGTCACGATGCGAGGGCCGCGAAGGGTGATGATCTCCATGCCCGAAGAGCTGCTCGAGCGGCTCGACCGCGTTGCCCGCGAGCGCCGCACGAGCCGCAGCGCGTTACTGCAGGAGATCGTGCGCCGCGAGCTGGGCTGGCCCGACCCCGTCGCGTTCGACGCCGCGCTGGATCGCGGCCGGCGCGCGCTCGTAGATGCCGGCGCCTTCGAGTCGGCAGAGCTGATCCGGGAGGAGCGCGATGCCCGCGACGACCGCGATCGACGTCGTCAGTGACGCCAACGTCCGGGTTTCAAACCGGGACAGTTCCTGCCCTCGGCGAAATCCCCGATGGGACTTGCCCCTGGTGGGGCAGCTAGGTGCCGTCCCCGTCAAGTCGATCCAGCAACTGCGCCACCAGCTCGGCCAGTCGCTGCACGTCGTCGTCGAGGCGATCGAAGCGTAGCTCGGTCTGCTGCCGCCACGCGACAACCTCGGCGCGATAGGCGGCGATCTCGGCCCGGAACGCTGCCGCCTCGGCGCGCGACGCGCGCGTCTCCGCCCGATACGCGTCGAGCTCGGCGCGGATATCCTCGGGCGCGCTCACGCTCTGCATTCTAGGCGCGACTCGTGCACGAGCTCCCGACGCCGTCTATGCCGCGGCGCCCGCCGCCGCGGCGCCGCGCTTGCCACTTCGACCGCGAGCTGCTGCGCGCCGGGCTGGGCCGCCGTCCAAGCGAGCTCGCCGCCGAGCTGCCGCGGCCATGACGTCGCGTCAACCGACGTCCAGGAGGTCGGCGGCGGCGCCGGCGATCGTGTCGGCGTCGATCCCGAAATGGCGGTACAGGTCGTCGACGTCGCCGGACTGGCCGAAGTCGTCGACGCCGAGGCACGCGATCGGGGAGCCGCGCACCGCCGCCAGGAAGCTGAGCGTGTGCGGGTGCCCGTCGAGGACGCTGACGATCGGCGCGGTGCGATCGGCGGGCAGCAGCTCGTCGAGGATCGCGGCGTCGCCCGCCGCGAGGCCCTGCCGGGCCTGCAGCGCGCGGAAGACGAGATCGGGCGAGGTGAGGCAGACGACGTCGCAGGCCACGCCGTCGCCCCCCAGCTCCTCCGCTGCCGCGACGACCTCGGGCATGATCGCCCCGACGCCGACGAGCGTGATCTTCGGCGCGGTGGGCGCGGTGCGCAGCCGGTATCCGCCGGCCAGCGCGTGGCGGCGGCGCCGCTCGCGCGCGTCGGGATCGTCTGGCACGGCGGCCAGCGCCTGGTCGATCGGGCGCGTCGTCAGGCGGAAGTACGACGAGGTGCCGTCGGGACGGCCGAGCCGCGACAACGCGTACAGCAGCGTCCACTCGAGGTCCTGGCCGAACGCCGGCTCCCAGGCGATGCAGCGCGGCTGCTCGAGCCCGACCGACGGCGTGATGATCGACTGGTGCGCGCCGCCCTCGGGCGCGAGCGTGACTCCCGACGGCGTGCCGACCAGGATCGACTGGCCGCCGGCGTAGATGCCGAACGACCAGGGCTCGAGCGCGCGGTTGACGAACGGGTCGTAGAGCGTGCCGATCGGCAGCAGCGCCTGCCGGTCGCGCGACCAGGTCGCCCCCAGCTCGCCGAGCAGCCCGACGAGGTTGCCCTCGGCGATCCCGAGCTCGATGTGCTGGCCGTGCTCGGTCTCCCGCCACCGGACGAGCGTGTCGGTGTCGTCGGCGAACCAGTCGATCCGCTCGCCCGGGCTCCAGATCCCGACGCGGTTGATCCAGCCGCCGAGGTTGGTCGACGACGCGACGTCGGGGCTGACCGTGACCACGTGGGCGGCGACCTCGGGCGCGCCGTGCGAGAGGTCGACGAAGAAGCGGCCGAACGCCTGCTGCGTCGAGGCCCGGCCAGCGTGGGTGCGCCCGACGTCGGCCGGCGGCAGCGGCGCCGTGCGCGGCTCCACCGGCTCGCGATGGAGGCGCTCCGCGCTGCGGCGGCACAGCTCGGCCTCGGGGGAACCGTCGGGGAAGCGCGCCCACGGGTCGTCGGGGTCGGCTCCCGTCGCCGCGGCGAGCTCGCGCCACTGCGGCACCGACAGCAGCGCCGAGTGGTTGGCCGGATGGCCCTGGGTGGCGAGCCGCCACGCCTTGATCGTGAACGCGAAGATGACCGTCGGCCGGTCGGTCACCGCGTCCGCCGCGCGGAAGGCGTCGAGCAGGTCGCCGAGGTCGTGGCCGCCGAGGTCGCGGATCGCGCGCAGCAGCTCGTCGTCGTCGAGCTGATCAACCAGCCGCGCGAGATCCGCGCCGTCCGGCAGGCGCTCGCGCAGCTCGGCGGCGTCGGAGCGCAGCAGCCGCTGGTACTCCTCGTTGGGCATCTCGTCGATGCGACGGCGCAGCGCCTCGCCGCCGTCGCGCTCGAACAGCTCGCGCAGCCGGCGGCCGTACTTGACGCTGATCGTCTGCCACCCGGCGGCCTCGAACATGCGCGGCGATCCGGCCCGCCGCGATGTCCGGCACGACGCGGTCCAGCGACTGCCGGTTGAGGTCGACGATCCACAGCACCTCGCCGAGCGACGAGACCACCGGGTCGACCAGCGCCTCCCAGATCGCGCCCTCGTCGAGCTCGGCGTCGCCGAGCAGCGCGACATGCCGGCCGCCGCGCGGCACCTCGAAGTGCCCGGCCACGTAGCGGTGGGCGATCGCGCTCCAGATCGGCGCCGTCGCGCCGATGCCGACCGAGCCGGTCGAGAAGTCCGCCGGGACCGGATCCTTCAGCCGGCTCGGGTAGCTCTGCAGCCCGCCGAACTCGCGCAGCGACGTCAGGTACTTGGCGTCGAGCTCGCCGAGCAGGTACTCGATCGCATGCAGGACCGGCGACGCGTGCGGCTTGACCGAGACGCGATCCGCACCGCGCAGGTGCGCGAAGTACAGCGCGGTCATGATCGACACCATCGACGCCGAGGACGCCTGGTGCCCGCCGACCTTCACCCCCGACGGCGTCGCGCGCACCTTGTTGGCGTGATGGACGATCGACGTCGCGAGCCAGAGCACGCGGTCCTGCACCGACTCGAGCGTCTTCAGCGACAGCTGCTCTTGCGTTGCGGTCATGGAACCTCACATCTTGAACCGCTGCGGTCCGAGCGCGCGGATCGTGTCCGGGACCGGCTCGCCACGGACCAGGTTGCGGACGGCGCGCGCCGTCGCCGGCGCCTGCGTGAGACCGAGCATGGCGTGCCCGGTGGCGACGATCGCGTTCGGCGTGGCCGCGAGCCGGCCGATGATCGGCAGGCCGTCGGGCGTCATCGGGCGCAGGCCCGCCCAAGGCTTCGCGGTGCGGCTTGCCGGGATCCCAGTCGCCGAAGCCGGCGGCCGCGGCGGCCTTCATCGCCTCGACACGGCGGCGCCGCACGCGCGCGTCGAAGCCCGCGAACTCCATCGTCCCCGCGATGCGCAGGCCGTCGTTCAGCGGCGACACCGCGACGTGGGCGTCCTCGAACGTGAGCGGGTACCGCAGCGCGGTCGGCGGATCGGGATAGTGGACGCTGTAGCCCTTGCCGGGCTGCACGGGCAGCCGCGCTCCCAGGTACGCGGCGACGCGGCCCGTGGACGCTCCGGCCGCGAGCACGACGGCGTCGCATTGGAACGTCTGCGTCTTCGTGCGCACGGCCTTGACTCGCCCGTGCGCGGTCTTGAAGCCCGTCACCGGCTGGTCGGCGACGACGTTGGGCAGCTGCGCGAGCAGCGACGTGGTGAGCGAGACGGGTTCGATCTGGCGATCGGCCTCGTACTTGAGCGCATAGCTGATGCGCGGCGAGAGCGCGGGTTCGATCTCGTGGAGCTCCGCCCCCTCGAGCGCCTCCGGGACGTACCCGAACCGCGCGAACACGTCGTCGTGCGTTCGCCGCTCCTCGAAGCTCTTCCTGTATTCGTAGGCGAGCAGGACGCCGCGGCGGTGCTCCTCGAACGCGACGCCGTCCGCGGCCCACTCGTCGAACAGCTCGAGGCAGGGAGACGTCAGCGAGAGGTTGAGCTCGAGGCCGCGGAGGAAGTGCCGCGGCGTGCAGTTGCGCGCCATCGCGAGCATGAAGCGGACGAACGAAGGCGCGGGCGACGGCCGCACGTAGAGCGGGCTGTCGGGATCGAGCATCCACTTGATCCCCTGCACGACCATGCCCGGGCCCGGTACCGGCGGCGTCTCGGCGAGCGCGATCTTCGCCGCGCTCCCGGCAGCCGCGCCGAACCCGGGCTCGACGCTGTCGATCACCGTGACGTCGTGTCCATCCCTGGTCAGCTCGTAGGCGATGCCGAGCCCGATGACGCCGCCGCCCACGACGACTACGCGCATCCGTTCTCCGGGCCCGCAACCATGGAGCAAGCTTTGCGGGTCGACGGCTGAGGTGCCGTCCGCACGCGAGCCTAGCTTTCGTGCCATGGCGAAGAGCGGACGAAACGCGCCTTGCCCGTGCGGGAGCGGGCGCAAATACAAGCTGTGCTGTCTCGACCATGCGGCGGACGAGCAGCAGCGCGCTCGAACAACCGACGCGATCTGGGAGCGGTTGCAGGATTGGACGATCGCCGGACACCCCGAGCATCTCGACGCCGCGATCGACGATCTCTGCGGTCAGGACCGATCGCTGTCGCCCGAGAGGGTCGCGCAGCTCTGCTCGTACGTGCACTTGGATCGCGAGCTTGCCGGCGGCGGCACCCCGGCCGAGCGGTTCTGCGAGCTGGCCGGGCTCACCGACGTCGAACGGGCGGCGGCGAGACGACTGACCGACGCGCGCCTTGGCCTGTGGCGCGCACGTTCGGTCCGGCCAGGAGCGTCGATAGAGCTGGAGGAGGTCCTCGGCGCCAGGGTCGTGACGGTGCGCAGCGAGCAGGTGTCGCGCGAGACCGCTCGGTGGGACGTGCTGCTCGGTCGCGTCATGGGCGGCGATCAGCTGTGGGGTCCGGTTGGGATCTTCGAGGCCAGCGAGGAGGAGGAGCTCGTCGCGGAGGTCGAGCGCCTTGCGGGCGAGCACTCGATCTCGCTGCAATCGGCCTTCCGGGTCTGCGCCGCGCAGCTCTTGCGCTTCTCGCCGCCGAGCCGCCACACGCCGCCGAGCTTTTTCAGCTTCGAAGGCGACGAGGTTGTCGACGCACACGCGCGCTGGGAACTCGACGCCGACGCCGCGAGGATGCTCGAGCGCCATGCCGACCTCGTCGACATGGCGGACACTGACGACGGCGAGGGCATCTGCCTGGAGTGGACAGGGTCCCGCCGCGAGCTCGCCGCCAGGCGGCCTCAGCTCCCGCCACGTGCCGTTCTGCTCGAATCGACGCCTGTCTTCGTCGATCCCGAGGGTCAGCAGGTGAGCCTGGACGCCGGCAGGATCGGCCTCGGCACGTTCGAGCTGCGCCCGCGTTCGTTGACGTTCCACGCCATCTCAGAGCGGCGGTTGGACGGGGCTATCGGCTTGGTCGCCGCCGCTCTCGGGTCTCGGGCACGCCTGGCCGAGCGGCGCGTCGAGCCGCTGACGGTGGAAGACTCGCCGTCGGCCGTAACGGCGGAAGGTGACCCGCCGGTTCCCGTTGGGGTCCGAGACGCCGTGCTGTCCGGTTACGCTCGCGACCGCTTCATGCGGATACTCGACGAGCCGGAAGCGCGGTACGACGGGCTGACGCCGCGCGAGGCGGCGCGCTCCGCCGCCCACCGACCACGGCTCGAGCGTTGGCTGCGAACGCTCGAGAACACCGCGGCGCATGGGCGCTCGGCGGACGGGATGGCGCCCGACGTCGCAACGATCCGAAGCGAACTCGGGATGCCCGAGGTCACGCTTGCCGACGCAGCCTGACGTCCCTGCGCATCTTTGTGCGCCCCAAGTATTCTCTTGTGCGTGCGGACCACGATCAAGCTCGACGACGCGATCTTCCGGGCCTACAAGCAGCGCGCCGCCGAGCGCGGCACAACGTTCGCGCAGGAGGTCGAGGACGCGCTGCGCGCTGACCTGCACAACCGCCGCGAGCTCGCCGCGCACGAGCCGTTCGAGACGCTCGTGTTCGACGGCGACGGCTCGCCCGCCCTGGTCGACATCGACGACAACCGCGCGCTGCAGGAGCTGATGGACGAAGAAGACCGCCAGCGGTGATCCTCTTCGACGTCAACGTCCTGCTCAACGCGCACCGCTCCGGACAGGAGCATCACCGCGTCGCGCGCGAACTGCTCGAATCCGTCGTCAATGCGGCGGCGCCGTTCGCTGTCTCGGAGCTCGTGCTAAGTGCGTTCGTCCGGATCGCGACGAACCCGCGCGCGTTCGCCGTGCCGACGCCACTCGACCATGCGTTCCGGTTCGCAGACGGCCTCCTGCTCCGCCCGAACGCGCGCATCGTCCGCGCCGGCGACCGCCACTGGCAGATCTTCGAGGAGCTGTGCCGGCGCACGCAGGCGCGCGGCAGCCTGATCGCCGACGCACAGCACGCCGCGCTCGCGCTCGAGCACGGATGCGAATGGGTCAGCTTCGATCGCGACTTCGCGAAGTTCCCCGACCTGCGCTGGCGGCACCCTCTCGACTGAGCCGTTATGTCGGCGTGCCCGCCGACGCGTTCATTCGGGTGCGCACGACGCTCGCAGCGCGTCGGCCACGGCATCGAGTTCGGGGCTGTCAGGCCCGGGCAGTCGCGCCAGCACCGCCCGCCGGACCTCCTGCGGCTCGCCGCGAACGGTGAGGAGCCGGACGCCGCGCGGCACCGCGGGGGCGGCGATCCCGGGCACCGTCGTAATCGCCAGCCCGGTGGCGACGAGGTTGAGCTTGGCCAGCCAGTCACCCACGACATAGGCGATATGCGGGCGTCCAGCGAGCCCCGGCCAGACCCCGAGCAGGGTCTCGCCCGTGTCGGAGCGGCTCGCGACCCAGCGCTGCCCCTCGAGCTCGTCCAGCTCCACGGCCGTGCGAATGTCCAGCGGATGCCCCGGGCCGACCGCCACCTGCAGCTCGGCCTCCGACAGCGTCTCGACGCGCAGCGGCGGCGCCTCGGCGTCGAACGGGCGGAACGGCGGCTGGGCGGCGAGTACGGCGAGGTCGATCGCGCCGGTCCGCAAGGCGCGGACGAGCGACGGCGTGGTCCCCTCGCGCAGCGTCACCTCGAGCCGCGGGTGCTGTCGCGCCAGCGCGCCCAGCGCCGCCGGCACGAGCGCCGCGCCTGCGCTCGGGAACGCGCCCAGGCGGACCGGACCGGCCGCCGCGGGCAGCCCGTCGAGCTCACGGCGCGCGGCGTCGAGCTCGGCCAGCACGGTCGTCGCCCGCGCCAGCAGCCGGCTGCCCTCGGCCGTGAGCCGAACGCCGTCGCGCCGGCGCTCGAACAGCCGCCGCCCGGCGGCGGCTTCGAGCGCCGCGACCTGACGCGACACGGCCGACTGCGTGTACCCGAGCCCGCGCGCGGCGGCGCTGAACGAACCCACCTCGGCAACCTCGCGCAGCACGCGCAGACCGGCGACGGACAGATCAGCCATGACGAACGAGCATGGCAGACGTGCAGCATTCTCGTATCACTCATGGCCGTTGCGGGCTACTGTCGAGGCCATGTCCTCCCCACGAATCGCGCTCGTCACCGGCGCCAACCAGGGACTGGGGTTCGCGCTCGCACAAGGTCTCGCCGCCCGCCTCGATCCCGGCGACCTCGTCCTGCTGACCGGCCGCGACGCCGGCCGCGTCGCGGATGCGGTCGCCGCCGTCGGACAGGACGGCGCGCAAGTCGAGGGCCGAGTGCTCGACGTCCGCGACGCCGGCGCGATCGCCGCTCTCGCCCAGGAGCTCGGCGGCGTCGACATCGTGTTCTCCAACGCGGCCGCGCGCATGTTGCCGAGCAAGGACCCTGCGGAGAGCATCGACGCCGTCGTGGAGACGAACAACCTGGGGACGACGAGGATGCTGCGGACGTTCGCGCCCGTCCTGCGCCCCGGAGGGCGGATGATCGTGGTCGCGAGCAGCTTCGGGACGCTCGGCCACCTGGACCCGTCGGTCCGGCCCCGTTTTGAGCAGGCGTGCACGCTCGAGGTCGTCGATGCCGTGGTCGCCGACTGGCGCGCGGCCGTGCACGAGGGCCGTGCGGAGCGTGAGGGCTGGCCGAAGTGGATCAACCCTCCGTCCAAGGTCGCGCAGGTCGCCGCCGTTCGGGCCGTGGCCGCCGAGCGCCGGGACGCCGACCTCGCCGATGGGACCCTGATCGCGGCGGTCTGTCCCGGCCTGGTCGACACGGACGCCTCGCGGCCCTGGTTCGACGACATGAGCGCCGCGCAGTCACCCGCCCAGGCGGCCGTGGCGCTGCTCGACCTCGCGCTGTCACCGACACTTGAGCCTCGCTTCTACGGCGAGCTGGTGCGCTTCGGCCGGATCCTGCCGTGGACTGACGAGATCCCTGCGACGGTCAGCGCCGGCGCACTGGTCGCACAGTCGCGCTGACGACCGAGAGAGCGGTCCGGCCCGCGAGCTAGATTCGTGCTCGCATGGCCGAGCTCGTGTCGTCATCCGCGATTCGCGTCGGCGCGGTGCGCGGCCGCTACTTCCGCGAGAACTTCGCCCAGGGCGGGATCGACCTGGTGCAGATCGTGCCCGAGCTTGTGACGAACGCGGACGCAGCGATCGCGGCGAGCGGTCGCGAGCGTGGACGCATCGAGCTGCGCTTCGGGGCTCCCGACGAGGCGTTCGCGCACGCCTGGCGGGCACAGATGCGCGCGCTGCGCGTGCCGGCGCTGACGAGCTGGCGCTTCGAGATCCGCTGCTCCGACGACGGCGTCGGGATCGATGCCGCCACCGTCGATCGCCGGCTCGGCGTGCTCGGCGAACTGCCCGAGCGGCGCGACAACCGGGGCCTGTTCGGGCGCGGGCTGCGTGACGTCTGGCTCGCGCAGGGTGCCGGGCGGATCGAGGGCGTGCGCGACGGCCGTGCGGTCGAGTCGTGGTTCTTCCCGTCGGCGCGCGATGACCCGTTCGCCTACATCCACGTGCGCGATGAGCCGGCGCCCGGAGCGTCGCCGGGCGCCTGCGTCACGGTGCCGCTCGCGTCCGAGCGGCTGCCGGCGGACGGGCGCCTGCGCACGCTCGTCTCACAGCTGGTCCAGCTGCGGCCGGTGCTCGAGGACCCGACGCGCGAGCTCTGGCTCGAGCTGCCCTCGGGGGCGGTCGAGGTCGTGCGCTCGCAGGCCCCCGAGCCGGATCCGGAGCGGCCGGTCCTGTTCGACGACGAGGTCGCCGTCACCAAAGCGGTGCGCGCCCGCGTCACCGTCTGCCGCAGCGCCCGGCCGCTGTCGCCCGGTATGTCGCGCGCGACACGCATCGGCGGGCTGGTCGTGCGGTCGGGCCGGGCGGCGCACGAGTCCACCTTCGCTTCGCACGAGGGCGCGCCCGGCACGCGCAGCCTGTACGGCGAGGTGCGCTGCGACGCGCTCGAGGATCTCCAGCGCGACGCGCTCGAGCGCCCGCGACCGCAGGTCGTCGTCAAGGTCGACCGCAGCGGGCTCAACGACAACCATCCGGTCGTCAAGGCGCTATACGCGGCGATCGACGGCGTGCTGCGGCCGATCGTCGCGGCCGAGGAGCGCCGCGCCCGCGCGCACCTGGTGCGCCCGGGCGGTGCGCTGCGAGCGCGCGACCAGGTCGGGCTGCGGGCGCTCAACGACGCGCTCAAGGGAGCGTTCGACGCGCCCGGCAAGGCCGGCTTCCAGGCCGGCGGGAAGGCTTCCGCAAAGGCACCGCTCGAGCGCGACGAGCCCGAGCTGCCGTCAGCCGACGAGACGGCTTCGCCTCCGCGCGAGCCGCAGGCGCCGGAACCGGGCGCGCCGCCGCTGCGCTTCAAGCAAGCGCTGCTGCGCCTGCACCCGGGCGAGCGCCGCGGCATCTCGCTGCTGGTCGACCCCGAGCGCATCGCTCCCGGCACGCCGATCCACGTCGCCGCCGACGCGGCCCTGGGCGTGAACCTGTGGACCGACACCGTGCCCGAGCCCGTCCGCGGCGGCTGGTCGCGTATCTCGGCCAACCTGCGCTGCCGCGTGAGCGCCGACCCCGGTGCGCGGCTCAGCGTCCTCGCCGAAGCGAGCGGCCACATCGCCGAGCTCGTCGTGCTCGTCGTGCGACATCACGCGAGCGGCTGGGTACGGGAGATCGCGCGCAAGGACGAGGACGCCGAGATCGAGGCCCATTTCGATCCCGAGACGGGCACCGTCACCGTCTTCGAGGGCCGGCGCGAGTTCAAGGCGCTCGAGCGCGCGGCCCGGCGCGCGGGGCTCTCGAAGTCGCGCGTGCGCGAGTACCTGCCCTACCGGATACTCGAGGTCGAGGTCGCCGCGAACACCGTCTATGCCTGGGCGGCCGAGGAGATCCTCGCCCGCCGGCTCGCCGAGGAGCGCCCGGCAGACCCGGCCGAGTACGCGGCCGCCGTTCGGCGCGAGGCCCAGGCGCTGCGCTACCGCGCCCACGAGAAACTGATGCGCGCGTTCCTCGACGACGAGGTCTACGACGGCCGCGTCCGGATCGAGCCCGAGCGCCGGCGCGGCGCCGGCCGGCAGCGCTCGCTGCTCGAGGACTGAACTGAGCATGGACGCGCGCGAACTGCGCCGGTGGTGCCTCCAGCAGCCCGGATCCGTCGAGGAGTTCCCTTTCGGCCCCGAGAGCTCGGTATTCAAGGTCGCCGGCAAGATGTTCGCGCTGAGCGCGCTGGACCGCACGCCGCTCGAGGTCAGCCTCAAGTGCGAGCCGGAGCTGGCGTTCCGGCTGCGCAGCACATATCCCGCGATCCGCCCCGGCTACCACCTCAACAAGCGCCACTGGAACACGGTCACGCTCGACGGCAGCCTGCCTGACCAGGTCGTGCGCGACCTGATCGAGGACTCGTACGACCTCGTGGTGAGCGGCCTCCCGAAGGGCGTGCGCGAAAACCTCCGCTGAACGCGATTAGACTCGGCCCCGAGGGGCATGGAGGCAACGTTTGCAACCGGCGCGGATCAGCGCCGCCACGGCGCGCGCGACTTGATCGCGGCGCTGCGCGGCACCCGATACGGCGGCGCCATGCTGTACGGAGGTTCAGTCGCGCTGCTCGCCGGGGCCTACTACCTGGCGGGACGGATCGGGCTCGAGCTGGCCTATCTCAACGGTGCGGTGGCGGCGCTGTGGCCGCCCGCGGGCCTGGGCCTGGCCGTGCTGTTCCTGTACGGCATTCGGCTGTGGCCGGGCATCGTGGCCGGCGATCTCCTGCTCGCAGACTTCTCGACGCCGTTCGGGACGGTTCTCGGCCAGACGATCGGGAACACGCTGGCGCTCGTGATCGCAGCCCTGGTGCTGCGCCGCCTGACCGGCGGGCGGGGCGAGCTGGACCGCGTGGTCGACGTCCTGGCGCTCGTCGCCTGCGCGTTTCTCGCCGCCGTCATCAGCGCCGCCTTCGGCCCGACGTCGCTGCGCCTCGGCGACGTGATCGCCGCGGACGAGCTCGGGCGCGTCTTTCGCACATGGACGCTGGGCGACGCGTCCGGCGTCCTGGTCGTGGCACCCGTGGTCATGACGTGGGCGGCGTCCGGCGTGAGGGGCATCCGCCGGCGCGACCTCGTCGAGATGGCGCTCGTCCTCGTCGGGCTGGTCGTGCTGGCCGAGCTGTCGCCGCAGCGCGACGTCCCGTACATCGTGTTCCCGGTGCTTCTGTGGACCGCGCTGCGGTTCGGGCCTCGAGGCGCCGCCACCGCGATCCTGGTCGTCTGCTCGATCACCGTCTTGAACACGGCGCAGAGCGAGGGACCGTTCGTGCGCGAGTCGCTCACCGACAGCCTGCTCGCCACGCAGCTCTTCATCGCGATCTCGGCGCTCACGTCGCTGATCCTCGCCGCGGTAACTGCCGAGCGCACCGGCGCAGCGCGCGCGCTGGCGGCCACCGAAGCGGCTCAGCGCGCGCTCGCCGACGAGCAGGCGGCCCTGCGCAGGGTCGCCACGCTCGTCGCGGGCGAGGCGCCCCCGAGCCGCGTCTTCGAGCAGGTGACCGAGGAGGTCGGCCGGCTGCTCGGACTCCCCGCCGCGAGCGTCATGCAGTACGACGGCGTGCGCACCGCCCGGGTCGTCGGCGCCTGGAGCGTGGACGGCAACCCGCGCTTCCCGGTCGGTGCAACGCTCGACCTCGACGGCGACTCGGTCGTCGCGAAGGTGCTGCGAACCGGCAGCGCCCAGCGGGTCGACCGGTACGAGGAGGCGAGCGGCACGCTGGCCGAGACCGTGCGGAGCTTCGGCTACCGCGCCGCGGTGGCGGCGCCGGTGACCGTCGGCGGAAGGCTGTGGGGCGTGCTGGCGGCGGCGACGGCGTCGGACGAGGGCCTGGCCGAAGATCTCGAACAGCAGCTGTGCGACTTCGCCGACCTCGTCGCCCAGGCTCTGGCCAATGCCGACGCCTACGAGAAGCTGGCCGCGTCGCGGGCGCGCCTCGTCGAGGTCGGCGACGCCGAACGGATGCGGCTCGAGCGCAACCTGCACGACGGCGCTCAGCAGCGGCTGGTCGCGGTCGCCCTCGAGCTGAGGATGGTCGCCGCGAAGCTCGAAAGCGACCCGCGCGCCGCGCGTGAGATCCTGGCCGGGGCGCAGGACGAGCTGGGCCGCGGGCTCGCGGACCTGCGCGAGCTGGCCCGCGGCATTCACCCCGTCGTCCTCACCGAGCGCGGGCTGGGCCCGGCGCTCGACGCCCTGCTGGCGCGGGCCTCGGTTCCCACGGAGGTCACGGAGCTGCCCGAAGAGCGGCTCATCGGCCCGGTCGAAGCGGCGGCGTATTACATCGTCGCCGAGGCGATCACGAACGTGGGCAAGTACGCGCGCGCGTCCAGCGCGACGGTCAGCATCAGCCGCTCGAACGGGACCGCGACGGTGATCGTGGCCGACGACGGCGTCGGCGGCGCCGACCCGGCCCGCGGCTCCGGCCTGCGCGGGCTCGCGGCCCGCGTCGAGGCCCTCAACGGCCGCCTTGACGTCGACAGCGTGCCCGGACGCGGGACCCGCATCAGGGCGGAGATCCCCTGCTAGACGAGCCGCCGCGGCAGATGTAGCGTGGGCCGATGAGTGACGTCGCGGATCGCGCCGACGGCGCCGTGGTCGAGGCGGTCGGGCTCACCCGCGTCTACGGCGAGGGCGACGCGGCCGTGCACGCGCTGCGCGGCGTCACGCTCGAGGTCGAGCCCGGGAAGCTGACCGCGGTCATGGGCCCCAGTGGCTCCGGAAAGTCGACGCTGATGCACCTCCTCGCGGCCCTCGACGAGCCCACCGAGGGCGAGGTCACGATCGCGGGAACCCGGCTCGCCGAGCTCAACGACACCGCGATCACGAAGCTGCGCCGCGAGCACATCGGCTTCATCTTCCAGTTCTTCAACCTGCTGCCGATGCTGACGGCGGAGGAGAACATCGTCCTGCCGCTGACACTTGCGGGCACGAAGCCGCAGGATGAGTTCTTCGACGACCTGCTCGGGAAGGTCGGCCTCCAGGACCGCCGCAAGCACCGGCCGTCGGAGCTCTCGGGCGGCCAGCAGCAGCGGGTCGCGATCGCCCGGGCGCTCGTGAGCCGGCCCAGCGTGGTCTTCGCCGACGAGCCGACCGGCAACCTCGACTCGAAGACGGGCGGCGAGATCCTCGATCTGCTCCGCGGTTCGGTGCAGGACTACGGGCAGACGCTCGTCATGGTCACGCACGACGCGCGCGCGGCGTCGACCGCCGATCGGATCCTCTTCATCGCGGACGGCCTGATCGTCAAGGAGCTGCGCGACGCCGACGAACACCAGGTGCTCTCGGCGGTCGAAGAGATCGCGTTGAGATGATCCGGGTCGCGCTCCGAGGCCTCGCCGGGCGCAAGTTCCGCACGGTGCTGACCGCGATCGCGATCGTCCTCGGCGTCGCGATGATGAGCGGCGCCTACGTGCTCACGGACACGATCGACAAGGCGTTCAACGCCATCTTCGTCGAGTCGTACGCCGGGACGGACGCGGTCGTCAGCGGCAAGGACGCCGGCATCAGCTTCGAGGGCGAGCAGTCGCAGCCCCCTCCGATCCCGCAGGACGTCCTCGAGCGGGTCCGAGCCGTCGACGGGGTCGAGGTCGCGACCGGCTCGGTGACCGACTTCCAGACCAAGCTGCTCAAGCCGGACGGCGAGTCGATCGACACGGGCGGCGCACCCTCGTTCGCCTTCGGCATCGAGACCGCACCCGAGTACGACCGCTTCAATCCGCTCAACCTCGTCGAGGGGCGCTGGCCGTCGGGCTCGCAGCAGGTCGCGATCGACGAGCGGGTCGCGGACGAGGAGAACCTCGCCGTCGGCGACCGGATCGGCGTCGCGGCGCTCGGCCCCGCGCGGGAGTACGAGATCGCCGGTATCGCGAAGTACGGCGAGCTGAGCTCGCTCGGCAGCGCGACCTTCGCCATCTTCGACATCCCGACCGCGCAAGCGCTCCTGGACAAGGAGGGCGAGCTCGACGCGGTCCAGGCCGCCGCGGCGACCGGGGTCCCGCCGGAGGAGCTCGTCGGCCGGATCCGGGAGGAGCTCGGTACCTCCGTGACGGTGCGGTCCGGGAGCGAGCAGGCGACCGAGGACTCGGACGAGATCGCGACGTTCACGAGCATCATCCGTTACTTCCTGCTCTCGTTCGCGGGCA
Source organism: uncultured Solirubrobacteraceae bacterium (assembly GCA_963835735.1). Classification (GTDB taxonomy): domain Bacteria; phylum Actinomycetota; class Thermoleophilia; order Solirubrobacterales; family Solirubrobacteraceae; genus DASQMT01. The sequence goes on along the minus strand of CAWIGP010000007.1, from coordinate 66,299 downwards.
TCGCCCTGTTCGTCGGCGCCTTCGTGATCTTCAACACGCTCTCGATCACGGTCGCGCAGCGGACGCGTGAGTTCGCGACGCTGCGAACGGTCGGCGCGACCCGCCGGCAGATCCTCGGCTCCGTGATCCTGGAGGCGCTGGTGATCGGCCTGCTCGCGTCGGTCGTCGGACTGTTCGCCGGGCTCGGGCTCGCGGTCGGCCTGAACGAGCTCTTCATCGCGCTCAACCTCGACCTGCCGCAGACCGAGACGGTCTTCGCCACCCGGACGATCGTCGTCTCGCTGCTCGTCGGGACCGTGGTCACGCTGGTCGCCGGGCTCTCGCCGGCCCTGCGTGCGACGCGGGTGCCGCCAATCGCGGCGGTCCGGGAGGGCGCGACGCTGCCGCCCTCAGCGCTCTCCCGCTTCTCGCCCTACATCGCGGGCGCGACCGTCCTGCTGGCGGTGCTCGCGCTCTCGTACGCGCTGCTCGCGCCCGACGTGGCCACCGGCGACCGGTTCGTCCTGCTCGGCGTCGGCGTGCTGGCGCTGTTCATCGGCGTGGCGCTGTTGTCGTCGCGCCTCGTCGTCCCGCTCACCCGCCTCGTGGGGTGGCCCGCGCGCAGCATCGGCGGCGCCGCCGGGAAGCTCGCCGAGGGCAACGCGATGCGGAACCCCGCGCGCACGGCCTCCACCGCGGCCGCGCTCATGATCGGGATCGCGCTGGTGACGTTCGTGGGCGTGCTCGCGCAGGGCCTCCGCGTCTCGAACAGCGACGCGATCGAGGAGCAGATCCAGGCCGACCTGGTCGTGACCTCGCAGGACGGCTACTCGGAGTTCCCGGCCGCGGTCGGCGACGCCGCCGCGCAGATCGAGGACACCGACGTCGTCAGCAACGTGCGCCAGGACGTCGCCGAGATCCACGGCTCGGGAGCGAACCTGACCGGGCTCGACGGGCGCTCGATCAACCGCGTCTACGACTTCCGCTGGACGGACGGCTCGGACGAGGTGCTGGCGAGCCTGGGCGACGACGGAGCGGTCCTGCCGAACAACGTCGCCGAAGACAAGGACCTCGCCGTGGGCGACGAGTTCACCGTGCTGACGCCCGACAACGAGCGACGGGAGTTCGTCGTCCGCGGGATCTACGACGGAAGCCCGTTCTATCCGCTGCTCGGGACCGCGAGCATCTCGCAGGCCGCGTTCGACGACCTATACGACCGGCCGCGCAACCGCTTCACGCTGATCAACTTCCCCGGCGGCCCGGGCGAGGCGCAGAAGGCGAGCGTCGAGACCGCCCTCGAGAGCTTCCCCGACACGCGCGTCTTCACCCGGCAGGACTGGATCGACAAGGAGGACGACGAGATCAGCCAGTTCCTGCTCCTGCTGTACGTGCTGCTCGCGCTGTCGGTGATCATCAGCCTGTTCGGCATGGTCAACACGCTCGCGCTGTCGGTCTTCGAGCGGACCCGCGAGCTCGGGATGCTGCGCGCCGTCGGCATGACGAGACGTCAGACGCGCCGCATGGTCCGGCACGAGAGCGTGATCACCGCCCTGATCGGCGCCGCGCTCGGGCTGCCGCTCGGGATCTTCCTCGCCCTGCTGGTGACGCAGGCGCTGTCCGACTACGACCTCCAGTTCGCGATCCCCGCCGGCGCGCTGATCACGTTCGTGATCGTGTCGGTCATCGCCGGCATCGTCGCCGCGATCCTGCCCGCTCGTCGCGCCGCCCGCCTCCGCGTCCTCGAAGCGCTGCAGTACGAGTAAACCTATCTGGCATGCGCACGACGCTAGACATCGCAGAGGGTTTGATGGAGGCGCTCATGGCTCGATACCCGTCCGCCTCCAAGACCGAGGCGATCGAGACCGCGATCACCGCGCATCTGTCAGCGGACGCTGCCGTCTGGCTCCGCGCTCAGGCCGGGACCGTCGACTTCGACGAGACCGCGTGGCGGGAAGGGCGAGCGATCGAGCGGGAACGCAGCGAGCGACCGTGATCGTCGCCGACACACAGGTCTGGATCGAATACCTGCGCCCGCGCTAGCGGGCTGGCCCGGGAGCTGGACGAGCTGCTCGCCAGCCGCGAACTCATGATGAGCGGGCCGGCGCTCGGCGAGCGCCGCAGCGCTACGCGCTTTCGTCTGCGAGCGGTTCCATGGTCCGGCCTGGACCGCGATGGGTGGGTCCGCGCCGGACTGGTGCGGGGAGACCTGCGCCGCTCTGGCTTCACCGCGAGCCTGATCGACGTCCTCATCGCGGTCTCCGCCGCCCATGCCGGAGCCTCGCTGTGGACCGCCGACGCGGCACACGAGCGCATCACCGCTGCGATGACCGACCTTACGATCCGCTACCAGCGCAAACTGAGGCCTCAGGGAATCGTCACCGGAGCGATCGTCACCGGGCTGTGGATGGTGTAGTCGAGCTCGTCGGCCTGGATGACGCCGCCCGGGGTCAGCACGTCGACCGCCTTCGGCACCTGTCCCGAGGGGAACGTGCAGTGGGGGTCAGCGCTCGCCGTCGCGCAGACGCCGAACTGGAACCCCTCCGGCAACGGCTGGAAGCCGCGCGCCTGGTCGGGGCTGAACCCGTCCTGGCCGGTCAGCACCACCGTGAAGCCCCAGCCCGAGGCTGGCGTGCCGAGCGCCGCCTTCGGCACGCTGAACGTGATGAAGCGCGAGATCGCGTTGCCGTTGATGGTCACCGTGCCCAGCGTCGCCCCGTTCGCGTCGACGAAGCGCTGGCCGAAGCCCTGCACCTCGATCAGGCGGCTCCACGCGCCCGCCGCTGCGATCGCGTAGTTGCGCTGCGGGAACGACGCCAGCGTCAAGGTCGGGCTCGCGCCCGGTACGTGCACGTAGACGTCGACGAGCTGGGCGCCCAGCGGGCTGCCGAACGTCGGCGACAGGTTGCGCGTCTTCAGGCGGAACGTGATGTTGTCGCCGGCGTCGAGGACCTGGAACTGCTGGATGTCGAACGCCCCGTCGTTGAAGTCGGGGCTCGTCGGATACGCGTAGTTGCCAGGCCCGTTGTCATCGCCGTCGGGGTCGGTCAGGTCCAGTAGCACCGTTCCCGGCGTGAAGTCGAACACGACCGTGCGCACGTCGCGCGCCGTCGCGCCGGACCGGCTGGTGGCGACGGTGTTGAGCACCCACGTGCCGCCGGTCAGCGGGATCTGCACCGAGAACGCGCCGTCGGACCCGGCGGTCGTCGAGCGCAGCACGGTCGCGAAGCTCGTGTCGGTGTTCGTGGCCGCCACCGTGATCTTGTTGCCGGGGACCGAAGTGCCGGTCACGGTTATGGAGTCGCCGACCGAGGACTGGTCGGGCGGCGCGGTGACCTCGAGCATCGTCTGGCGCTGCGTGCGGCGGATGTAGCGATCGACCGTGTAGCGCGGGCGGTCGAGCACCCTGCCCGCCGAGACGTCCAGCATCAGCCGCACGAACTGGCCGGCCGACCACGTCAGCGCCGACGCCGAGCCGGCCGGCTTGCCGTTGCGGAACCCGATCGAGGCGGTCTCGGGCGGCGTGCCGAACGGCGAGGCCGCCAGGTCGGCGAACTCCCATGCCTGCTCGGTGATCAGGCCGACGCCGGAGCTCATCGCGGCCATCGCCTCCAGCCGCTCGATCGCCGCGCCGGTGGAGCCGGTATCGACCTCGTACTGGCCCCGTTCACCGGCGAGGACCGGCCACAGGTGGCCGTTGCCCATGTGCGAGGGCTCCCACGGATGGCCGTCGATTTCACCGTCGCCGTAGCCGTCGCCGTTGTAGCGCAGGAAGCCGTCGCCGCTGTCGGTGCTGCGCAGGATCGTGTCGTCGACGACGTCCAGCGAGCGGACGATGTCGGGGTCGTCCTCCCGCAGCAGGCCCAGCCGGGCGTACTCGAGGAACCCGGCGTCGATGATCGCGCGCTGGTCGAGCGTCGGGCCGCCGTTGCCGACGTTGTAGTCGATGTCGGCATTGGGATCGCCGGTCTTCGACAGGCGGATGAAGTAGGGATCGTCGAGCAGCGGGCCGTTCGTGGTCAGCGTCCAGGCCTTCAGGTTGCGCTGGAACTCGTCGGCCACGCCGCGCCAGACGCGCGCAGAGGCGTCGTCGTCGTTGCGGTCGGCGATCTCGGCGGCCGCGATCAGGCCGGCGATCTCCGCGCTGATGGTGGAGGGCGAGAAGCCGCTCTGCTCCTCCCACCGCTCGGGCCCGAACGACGGGCCGCGGCTGGCGACGAAGTTCGCCGCCGGCTTGATGTGCTCTTCGTAGTAGTCCTCGTCGGTCAGCCCGGAGGCGAGCGCCATGATCAACGGGTACGCGCACTCGTCGAGCTGCGTGTTGAAGCTGTCGGGCGCGAGCTTGCCGTTGGGCAGGCTGTTGCGCGGCATCGAGCCGTCGGGCAGCTGCTGGCGCTCGAACAGGAAGCGCGTCATGTCGCGCGCGGTCCTGCGGTCACCCGCGAAGAACGCGGCCGTCCACGCCTGGTAGAGATCGCGCGCGAACACCTCGCGGTAGGAGCCGAAGTAGGTGCGCGCGGGGTCGCCCGCGGACACGGCCTGGCCCCACGGGGAGGCCAGCGCGGCCGCGACCGCGCCGGGGAAGGTCTTGTCCTCGGCCGCCTTCACGTAGTTGGCGCTGAGGTAGTACTCGTCGAGCAGCTCGTCCCAGCGCCGGCTCGAGACCTTGTGCGGCCGGCGCGGCTTGACGAGGTCGCCGTCGTAGCGATGCCACCCGCGCTCGTAGTCGTCCTCGGCCTCGTCGAACCCGTCGCGCAGCGAGCGCTGCGCCGCGGCGATCGCGCCGTCCTGGCTGTCGCCGTAGCCGAGCGCGAGCGTGAAGCGCCCGTCCCGGCCGAGCGGCACGCGGCCGACCTGCACGAGGTTGCCCTGTGCGGCGGTCTCGTTGAGCGTGCTCAGGGCGTGGCCGGCGTCGAGCTGTGTGAGGCCGTCGCTCGGCTCTTTCGCGAAGCCGTTGGTGGTCTGGAGGAAGCCGCCGGTGACGTCGAGCGCCGAGTGCACCGGCACGGCGTAGTCGCGGTTCGCCGCGTTGGTGGCCGTGACCGGGTCCGAGCCGACCAGCAGCGTGTGCCCGTTCTCGTCGGCGGTCGCGCCGCTGTCCGCACCGGCGTTGGCGGCGCCGCCCCCGCCGTTGCCGTTGAGCGTCGGGTCGTGGCGCACGTAGAGGCGGTAGTCCTCCACATCGCCCTCCAGCGCGATGAAGCGCGAGCGGATGAGCACGGTGGCGCGCGCGGGGTCGGTCACGTAGTCGGTGACGATCCGGTAGCGCCCGTCCTCGTCGGTGGTCGTGACGCGGCACGTCAGCGCGCGGTCGTCGGTCGCCTCGACCGTGTACGTCGTGTCGCGCGTCTGCAGGTCGGTGAACGTCGAGCCGTCGGTGACGACGTACTGCAGCGTCTCGACGTTCGTGTTGTCGTTGGTCGGGAAGTAGACGTCGCTGAGGACGCCGTCGGCGACCGTGAACCACACCTTCGAGGTCGTGTTGCGCGCGGTGCCGACGCAGTCCTTGCGCGCCAGGTCGTAGTGCGACAGCGCGCCGGGGCCGTCGGTCGCGGGCGCGGCGTGGCTCGGCGGCGCGGTGTAGAGAACCACGGCGAGTACGGCGAGGGACAGGTACCGGGCGCAGATGGACATGCGACGACCTCGCGGTGGGGGGACGGGCCGCGCGAGATTACGTGCCGGCGCCGATCGGCGCAACAGGATGCGCGGGTGCTGACTCCAACGGCTCACCGCTGATCGCACCCCTCGCCTGGACGCGCTCGGCAGGCCGAGCGGAGATCGACGTCGTCTCTCGCTCAGCGGATGGGAGTACGCTGACCCCATGAGCCCGATTCCCGGCGAGCCGCTGAACCCCAAGCCTCCGGAGCTCACCACGAGTGACGGACGGAAGTTCAAGCTCAAGGTCCCTGGCCTCGCACCGCAGCAGCCAGAGCCGGGGGCCACCGAGGAGCGCGGAAGTCCCGAGCCACCCCGCGACAATCCGCGCCCTCCGATCAACCCGGATCACGCCGGCTTCTGAGCCAGGTTCGCCTGCACACGTCAGGCTGAAGCGCGACGCGCCTGCTCACCCGCCCGCGCCCATCTCAAGCCCTGGGCGAACAGCGCACGCGCGTCGCCTGCCAACGAAAGTCCGGTACCCCGGTCGCTGAGTGTTGCTTTGCGCGCGACCGATGAAAATCAAGGGTGGCCGACGACGCCCTTGACGGAATTTGCGGTGATTTCGGGCAACGGGTCGGTCGCGGTGGTGTCGCCGAGGGCCTTAGATCGGCTTCTGTGAGGCCAGTTGGGCCCGCGCCGGCACCGATTCGGGTGGCACTCGGCGGATTTTGCGCGCGCACGGTCACCGTCGCGGTGGTCGACGGCTCCAGGTGTCCTCGAAGAGGACCTCGACGCGGCCCTCCACCACGAAGAAGAATTCGTCCGCGTCTCTGTGGATATGGGGTAGCGGGCCTGGCGGCCCCGCGGGAATGAAGACATGGAAGAGGGAGTAGTGACCACCCGTGGTTTCACCGGTGGCGAGAAAGTCGATCCGCTGCCCGAAGACCCAGAAGCACTCCATGACAAGTGCGCCGACCGTAGGTCCGCGCGGCCGCCCGACCAACAGGCTTCCGCTGACGGTCGATAGGCACTCGCGCTCGGTCCCCCCGCAACGGCTCGAACCGTGCCAGCCCGCCGGCCCGGCCACGCACCTGAGATTCCCGACCTGCGAAGGCGTTGAGCGCGCGCGGTTGGCAACCGCGATGATCGCGTGATGGCCGTTCCTGCCGCGCGCATGGGCGCGCTTCCCGGCCTGACCGACGCGAACCGCCGCTGGTGGACCCTGACCGGTGCCTGCATGGGCCTGTTCGTGCTGATGCTCGACTCGACGGTGATCAACGTCGCTCTCCCGGACATTGCGCGCGATTTGGACACCAGCACCGCCGGGCTGCAGTGGGTCATGAACGCTTATCTGTTGGTGCTGGCGTCGCTGGTGGTCAGCGCGGGCCGCCTGGGCGACATCCTCGGGCGCCGGCGGGTGTTCTTGGGAGGCATGGCGGCGTTTGCGGGTGGCTCGGTGGTGGCGGCGATGTCGGACTCGGAGGAGGTGTTGGTCGCCGGACGCGTCCTGCAGGGCGTCGGCGGCGCTGCCCTGCTGGGGCTGTCGCTGGCGATCGTCTCGACCGTCTTCGCGGCCGGCGAGCGCGCCCGCGCGCTGGGCATCTGGGCCGGTGTATCGGCGCTCGCACTAGGCCTAGGACCGCTGGTCGGTGGCGCCCTCGTCGACGCGGTCAGCTGGCGCTGGCTGTTCTGGCTGAACCTGCCCTTCTGCCTGCTCGGCGCGGTGCTCGTGCTCGCATCGACCGCCGAGCAGCGCGACGAGACCGCGGCGGGCCGGATCGACATTCCCGGCGTGATCACCGTGGGCCTTGGGCTGGCCGCGATCGTGATCGCCCTCGTCGAGGGGAAGGTGTGGGGGTGGACTTCGGTCGCCACCCTCGGCGTCTTCGCGATCGGCCTTGGGCTCCTGGTGGCGTTCTGGTTCATCGAGCACCACGTCCGGTGGCCGATCGTCGAGTTCGACCTGTTCCGCAACGGGCCCTACTTCGGAGCCAGCGCCGCCGGGTTCTGCCTCGTCGGCTGTTATTGGCCGCTGATGTTCCTGCAGCCGCAGTACCTGCAGACCGACCTCGGCTACGGCGCGCTGGAGACGGGCGTGATGATCCTGCCGGTGACAGCGCCGATGATCGCGATCTCGCCGCTGAGCGGACGCCTCATCGCGCTGTTCGGCGTCCGTCGCCTCATCACCGTCGGCATGGCGCTTGGCACCGCCGGCCTGGTCGTGCTCGCGCAGGTCGACACCTCGAGCGGCTACGGGCAGGTATTCCCGGGCTATCTGCTGTTCGGGATCTCGCTCGGCTGCGTCTATGCGCCGATGTCGACGGCGGCGATGACGGCCATGCCGCAGGCGAAGGCGGGCATCGCGGCCGGCGTGCTGGCGATGAACCGCGTCTTGGCGGGCGCGATCACGCTCGCGGCGGCCGGCGCCGTCTTTCAGGCCGTGCTCGACGACGACCTGCACGCGGGCCGGGTCGAGCCTGCGGCGTTCGCCTCCGCCCTGTCCAGCTCGATGTGGCTGCTCGTAGGCCTGTGCGCCGTCGGCACGGTCCTGACGTGGGCGTTCGTGCGCGCGAGCGACGACGGCGCGGTCGCCCCCGAACATGAGGCGCAGCGCCACTTCCACCTGCCCTGGGTCGGCCGGCTCAGCGCGCGGTCACGAACACCAACGCCGGACTGATGCAGCGTTTGGCGCGCCGAGGAACCGACGGGGAGACCGCGGCCGCGCCCAGAAATGCCCCGACCGGGGCGCGACGGCTGCCCCGGTCCCCGCGCACCCACGACGAGGCGTTCGACGAACGCCCGGACTGGCAACCGCGACTGCCGGGCGGTTGACTTCGGCCGCTTTGGCATCGGAGCCGCCGGTCGGGTCCGAAGGTGCTTGATCGCGCCGCTCCGCGGGTGTACAACGGCCGGGCGGAACCATCGAGGGACGTTCGTGCACGCACGCGTCAGCAGCTATGAGGGCGACGTCGATCGCCTGGTCGAGGGCTTTCAGCAGCAGGCTGATCTCGTACGGCGGTTGGATGGCTTCGCTCGCGCCCTCCTGTTCGTCGATCGCGCGGGGGGCAGGGCGGTGACCGTGACGTTGTGGGACTCCGAGGAGGCGCTCGAGGCCAGCGCGGCGCGCGCCGCGCATCTGCGCGAGGAGGCGAGCGAGACCGCGGAGGTGACGATCGGATCCGTCGACAGCTACGAGCTCGCGCTCGACGTCGAGCGCGGCGCCGACGGCTGAGATGAGCGGACGGACGGCTATGTCGGACTGGCAGCCGCCGTATCTCGCGCTCCACGCCTCGGGCGAGCTGCGCGAGCGTGCGCGCCGGGCGCTGGAGCTGCTCGACGGTCGCTGCCGCGTCTGCCCGCGCCTGTGCAAGGTGGACCGCCTCGCCGACCGCCCCGGGTTATGCCGTGTGGGGCGTCAGGCCGTGGTCGCGTCGCACTTTCCGCACTTCGGCGAGGAGGACTGCCTGCGCGGCCGGCGCGGCTCGGGAACGATCTTCTTCAGCGGCTGCAATCTGCGCTGTGTGTTCTGCCAGAACCACGACATCTCCTGGCAGCTCAACGGCGAGCGGGCGGGTCCGGAGCGGCTCGCGAGCATGATGCTCGAGCTGCAGGCGGTCGGGTGCCACAACATCAACTGGATCACGCCCGAGCACGTCGTGCCGCAGATCCTTGAGGCGCTCCCGCTCGCCGTCGACGGCGGCTTGCGGTTGCCGATCATCTACAACACGAGCGCCTACGACAGCGCGGAGAGCCTCGCCTACATGGACGGCGTGGTGGACGTCTACATGCCGGACTTCAAGCTGTGGTCGAGCGATCTCGCGCGTCGCTACCTGGCCAAGCGTGACTACCCGGCGGTCGCGCGCGAGAGCGTGCGCGAGATGCACCGGCAGGTCGGCGACCTCGTGCTCGACGAGCACGGGATGGCGCGGCGCGGCGCTGCTGGTCCGGCATCTCGTCATGCCGGGCCTGCTGGCCGAGACCGAGGCGATCCTGCGCTTCATCGCCTCCGAGCTCGGCCCGGACACCTACGTGAACGTGATGGCGCAGTACTACCCCGCCGGGCGCACGGGCGAGTTCCCGGAGATCGACCGGCACCTGTACCGATCGGAGTTCGAGCGCGCGCTCGAACTCGCCGACGAGCTGGGGCTGCGCCGGCTCGACGATCGCAGCCGCGCGGCGGCGGCGCGGCTGGCCGCGGCCTGAGTCAGGGCGCCCACGAGCCGACGCGCGCCGCAAGCTCGGGAGCGAGCGCGTCCCGGTTGTCGCGCGTCGCCGGCCCGACCGTGACCGAGGCGTCGCGCTTGACGGAGTCGATGAATGGGTGGCCGAACGCGTGCACGGTGGCCACGAGCGGCGGCGGCCGCGCGAGCACGCCGGCGACGGCCTGGCGGAAGTGCAGTGACGCGGGGCTGCGAACGCAGCTGTGAGCGATGCATCGTGGTAGGGGCTAGGGCATGCCATGCCACGAGCAATCCTGAAACGTCAGCCTGCACTCTGCACGATCTCCTGCCATGTCACGACTACGGGCGCGCCCGGCTGCCGGCGTAGCGTCGCCTCAATGAGCCCGGCAGGCAACTGGGTGAGCCAATCGGGCGCCTCGAGGGGGTCGAGCTCGGCGCAGAAGTAGTAGTCGCCTCGCGGCCGTGGATAACCCAACGCCTTAAGATCGTCTCGGGTGAGTACGCGCCAGGGGCCGCGGCGGTTGAAGACGCCGAGCGTTCGGCGCCCCGGGCCGTCCGATGCATACAGGAGCACCAGATCGGCGGCGAGTTCGCGACCACCGAGCTGCACGGCCCCTCGCCGATCGCCGGCGCGCACGTTGTAGATGGAGTTGGCTTGAATCCACGCCCAGTGCTCTGACGATCGTACGAACCCGAGGAGGACATCGACATCAGCGGGCGGACGTTCCAGAAACGGTGCCGCTACGACGGGTGCGAGCTGAGGCGGATCGCCGCCGAACACTGCATCCCGCCAATAACGGCTTCGCTCATGCTGCGTAATCTGGCTCGCGAAGTGGTCGAGGACAGCGATCAAGTGCGCACGCAGCGCCGCTCGCCCGAGAGCGTTACCGTCGGCGCCCGGCTTAAGTGGAAAGGCTCCAAGGCCCGGAAGCACCTCGCCGTGCTCCAAGTACAACGTCGGCGGCCCTTCACCCGGATATAGGACATACGCCGCGGCTGAGCGCCGTATCGCGTCGCGGTAGGCGTGCATCTTGAGGAGATCCTCGCGCTTGCTCCCACCGACCGACTCCGCTTGTTCCTCTTCGACTGCGACTGTGTCTTGCTCGGCGGAGGACATCGGATCTTGCGCAAAGCGCTCGAGCTGCTCCAGACGGTATTTGGCGTCGAAGTGCAGCCACACGTCGTCGACGTGGCCGATGTGACCATCCATCAGGCGAATACGTAGCGAGCAATCCGGCCGCATCACCCGAGTCCAGGAGCCAGCGGTGTGTTCGCCGACTCGAAAGGTGCGGTTGAACGCGAGGGTAAGTCGGAGCCGGCGACCTCGATGAACCACTGTCCAAACAAGCTCCGAGGCCCGGCCTGCACGAAGAACGAGGCTCAAGCCCGCCGCTGTGGGCTGAAAGAGGGACGCGAGCGGGATCGGCTCGCCGGCGATCTCCGCTACAACCCCAACAAGGACGAGATACGTCCACATCTCGTATAGCTGGGACACCGTCCGTTGGCTCACCGCTAACGGGTCGTGCGGGAGTTCAAAGGCAACAGTGAGCGACGCCTCCAGTAGGACGTATGCCTCGAAGATTTGACGGTAGCCCTCGCGCTTCGACAGCACCTGGTTGCCACTCGGAAACGAAGTCAGAGCCGAGGCATCCCGTAGAACCGGGGCCATCAGCAGCTCGTCCAGCCGACGAGCCACCCGCTCGGCAAGCCGGCGACCTCGTCGAGATGGCCCTGTCTCGAGGAGTGTTGCGTCACCCAGAGCGGCTTGCAGATCCAGCGCGATGCTCTGCCAGCGCTCCAGTGCGAAGCGCAGGAATTGGTTGGGGACTGTGTCCCACGTCTCTTCGGTACGACGCTGCGGAAGCCGGCGAGGCAGTGATCGCAGTCCCACGCTACGCCCAACGGCTGGTGCGGGAACGCGCGGGCCGGGCGCTGTCAGCGCCTTGATGAGCATCGGACTGCCAACAATGGGCAGGCCCGGTGACCGCTCCTCGAATTCGTCATGCCATTCACGGTGCGGCTGGCTTGAGACGTGAGCGAGGGCACCATCCAGTTCCTCATCGAAGAGACGCGAACACAGGGCAGCGAAGCGTTGATACAGCAGCGGAGCCTCATGGCTTGCATCCAATTCGAAGCGCTGCGCCGTCGGCGCGAAGCCTTGAACCGTCGCCTCGGCGGCCAGCGTGCCGATGTCCTTGAGCATCTGCCGGTACTCGCGCTCGTACGCGAGCTTCAGGGTGCGAACTTCGAGCGCGGCGTACGCCGCCAACGGCGCGGCGGCGTCCAGCCGAAGTTCGACGTCCAGCCAACCAACGGACTCCCCTGTGACGAGCCGTCCCGTTCGCCGCGACTCGTCATCGGGCTGGAAAAGCTCGGATGGCTCAAGCCAGACTCGATCCCAACCGGCGACGTCGACGGCATATCGATAGGCGGTGGCCTCGCGAAGTAGAGGACGTTCGTCCTCGTCTGCCGTCAACGGCGGCACACCGACGATCGACGTTGCGGGCGGGACGCGGATCTCGAGTGCGCCGACAGCCGCGCCGTCCGGAGTGACAAATGGCACGGAAAGTTCGCGCAGTGCCCGACCTACTCCGCAAACGAGACGAACTGATTGATGCGAACACTCTCCACCATGCGTCGAACCTTGTCGAAGGTCTTGGGCAGAACCGGTGTCTCGGTGAAGAAGGAGGGATCCAGCTCGGCGGGCTGATCGTCTGCCTGTCCCGACGCGGCGAATGCGGCTAGGCGAAGAAGGACGGGCTCGATGCGGCGCCGCGCGCCGTGAAGCCGAGGTAGCACCTTCTGAAACGTGAAGAGATCGAGAGCGACAGCAAGGTCCTCCTCACCGGCGCCCGCCAACAGCGCCGCAAACCTCAGACCTTCGCCATACACCCGGTGCCCGAACTCGTGCCCAGAAACCGAGAGCAGCCGGTGGAGCCCGCGCAAGCGACCAGCAAACTCGGCCTCCTGTGGATGCGGCGAGCGCACGTGCCAGCCGTCGTCGGACACCACCGCCAAGACATGGCGCAGATCGAGGTCGTCACCTTCTGATGCCGCAGAGGGACGCCCGGCGACGGTCCCGAGGTCATCGGTTCGTACTCGAAACTCGAAGCTATTGGCCCGATCGAGCACCTTTGGCGAGAAGAGGTAGGTCGTCTCGTCGACGTTCACGGTGCCGACAACGAAGACGTTGGCAGGGATGGGGATGCGCTTCGGCTCGCCCGGCGTGAGGCGCCAGTCGCCGGCGGCGCTGCGCGTCAGATACGGCAGGATCGGCTGCCGCGACTCGATACCGGAGAGAAAGTCGGCAAAGTAGCGCTCGACGTGCGCGAGGTTCATCTCGTCGAGCACGAGGACGTAAGGATGCGCGTGATCGTCCTCGGCCCGAAGGAGAAACTGGAGCACATCCGGCGCGGCCCAAGCGTGCTCGCCGTGCTCCGTCGCGCTCAACGCGTCCTCGTAGCCGAGGAGCGGCTCGGGGCCGGTCCAATCCGGGCGAACGGGGACCACCAGGCTTCGAGCGCGACCGTCCACATCGACGCCGAACCAGTTCCCAAGCTTCAACGCCAGCTGGGTCTTGCCCGAACCCGAGAGGCCGGTCAGGATGACGAAGGGTTTCGCGAGGAGCGAGCAAAAGAAGGACCGCAACAGCAGGAGTTCGACGACCAAACCGGAGTGCTCGACGCTCGCCCGGAACGATGCGAAGGCCTCCGCCACCGACCCGTCTTCGTTGGGAAGATCGGCGCTCACATCAGTAAGCACCGCGGCAAGTTGCGGGAATCGGCCTGCTAGCCGCTCGACGAAGGTCTCGTCGAGGCCGAAGAAATACCCCTGTTGAACGCTTCCAGATTTCGTGAACGGCGCGCCCTGCTCAATGCGCCAGCGCTCAGGAATATCGGCAAGCGGGACTGGCTCGGCGAGCTCGGCGTACTCCACGCGAACGAGCCGTCCATCTTGTTCCCACGGCCCGTGCTCGATCGCCCTCGGCTTCGGCGACACCTGTGGTCCGTCAACCGCACGGCCGATCGCGCGCAGCGCGCCGTTCGCGTAATGGAAGATGCGATCGCCTTCCTCCACGTCGTTGAGCACCTTCCAGTGGCCGAGCTCAAGGCCACCTTGGCTTCGAAGCGGCGCCCAGACGAAGCCGGCGTCCCGCTCCTCCTTCCACGTCGAGCCCTGGTTGACCCACCAGAAGCGCGAGAGAGCGGTTGCGGCGCGATCGATCACGTCGAAGTTGAGGTCGCGGAGCTTCCGAACGGACGTCTGCTGACCGCCGCTGAACTCGCTCGCGCGGAGCGGGCCAAGCTCTGGGTGCTGAAACCCGTGGGCGGCGGCCACGATCGCCTTCGAGTCGTACGTGCGCCCATCGATAACCAGCATCCAATGCTTGGCGCGGCCAAAGCCGTACTTCGCGAGGAACGCGTCGCGACCCAAGGTGTCGCTCTCGCGGACGGCCGCGAGAACGGCCTCACGGTCGGTCAGATCGCCGAGCGCCATGCGGTCGGCGAGCGTACACCGATTGGCGGAGATCGAGAAGGGCCTGGTGGGTCCGACACAAGCTCCAGCGCCCAGGCACCTGGCCACCCAGACTCGTGGGCGCACAAACGGTCGGCGACACTCCCATCGCATGAGCCGCGGCTATCTGCCCACGACGTGATCCCATAACTGGCAATGGCTGCCGGCAAACCCGGAACTCACTGGAGGACGGCGCCTCGGCAACAGCGCTAGCCGACGCCTGGGAGCACGGTGACGGCTGGTCTGGTTCCTGTCGCCGCCGCGTTGACGACCGATCCCGATCTCCGCGACTCCGAGCTGCTGCTTGCGTTGCCCGAGCACGAGTGCCGCTGCCCGGTGGCGGCAGAGCGTCGCAGGCCGACCTTTCGTCTTCGCTCGACGGCCCAGGCTCGACCTGGTCGCCATGGCGGTCGAGGGGAAGGTCGAGGGCCCCTTCGGCGATGAGACTGTGGGCGAGCGGCAGGAACGAGAGCTCCGGCGGTCGCCGCAGCGGTGGCGCTGGCGGCCGACGACACGGGCGTCGCACGCAAACGTCACGCGCCGGCCAGCGCCTGACGATGCCTCAGTCGACGGCCGCGACGGCCGCGGCTCCCTGGATGAGGTTGCGAAGCTCGCGCAGCGCCACCGGCAGCGTCGTGAGGTCGTAGGCGCCGCCGGCTCGGATGTCGTCCAGGATGTCGAGGCAGCGCTCGACCAGCGGCCGGTTCGCGTCGATCCAACGGTCCAGGCGCGCCTGCGCGTCCGCCGGCTCTCCCGCCCCGCCGGCACGCAGGACGTCGGCCGTGAGCTCCGCGTGGAGGCTGAACAGATCGTCGCGCAGCGCGGCGCGCGCCATCGCCTGCCACCGGTTCTCGCGCGGAAGCGTGGCGATCTGGTCGCGCAGCCAGTGCATGTGCAGCCCGCCGCCGATGAGGAAGTGCAGGGAGGCGACCTCGTCGATCGAGCGCTCGGTGGCGCTCGCCACGCCGACGATGTCGAGCGCGGCGAAGAGGTCGCCCAGGCTCGCGACGCGGCCGGCGAGCTCGGCCGGCACGCCCTCGTCGACGAGCCGGCTAACGCGCGCCTCGAACTCCTCGCGCTCGTCGGCCACGAGCACGCCGGGCAGCGCCTCGGCGACCGCGGCGGCGCCGTCGGCGAATCGCTCGATCTCGGCGCCGATGTCGAGCGGGCGCGGCCGGCTGCGCAGGAGCCAGCGCGTGGCGCGCTCGACCAGCCGCCGGGCTTCGAGCAGCATCGTGATCTGCGTGCTCGCCGGGACCTCGAGGTCGAGCGCCTCGACGTCGGCCCAGAAGCCGCGCATGTCGAAGACGTCACGGGCGATCGCGTACGCGCGGGCGATGTCGGCGGGGGCCGCGCCCGTGTCCTCCTGCAGGCGGAAGATGAACGTGATGCCGGCGCGGTCGACGATGCTGTTCGTCACCCGCGTGGCGACGATCTCCCTTCGCAGCCGGTGCCGCGGCAGCCGGTCGGCGAAGCGCTCCGGCAACGGCGCGGGGAAGTAGCCCGCCAGCTCCGCCGTCAGCGCCGGATCCTCCGGCAGGTCGGAATCGAGCAGCGCGGCGTACAGAGTGATCTTGCTGTAGGCGAGCAGCACCGCGAGCTCGGGCTGCGTCAGGCCGGAGCCGCGGCGCTCGTCGATCGCCTCGGCATCGGGGAGCGCCTCGAGGTGTCGATCGAGCCGGCCGCGTCTGCTCGAGGCTGCGCATCATCCGGTCGTGGACGTCGACCATCGACGGCGCCTGCGCCAGCGCGAGGCTGAGCGCCTGAGTCTGCAGGTAACTGCCGCGCAGCACCCGCTCCGCCACCGCGTCGGTCATGTCGGCGAGCAGCTTGTTGCGCTGCTTGCCGGTCAGGTCGCCGTCGGTGACCACCGCGTCGAGCAGGATCTTGATGTTGACCTCGTGGTCGGAGCAGTTGACGCCGCCGGCGTTGTCGATGGCGTCGGTGTTGATCCGGCCGCCGCCGAGCGCGTACTCGACGCGCCCGCGCTGCGTCAACCCCAGGTTGCCGCCCTCCCCCACCACGCGGCAGCGCAGCTGGCCCGCGTCGACGCGGACCGCGTCGTTGGCCTTGTCGCCGACGTCGGCGTTGTTCTCCGCGCGTCGCCTTGACGTACGTCCCGATCCCGCCGTTCCACAGCAGGTCGACCGGGGCGCGCAGCAGCGCGCGGATGAGCTCGGCGGGCGTGAGCCGGTCGGACTCGATCCCCAGCGCCTGCTGCGCCTCGGCCGACACGGTGATCGACTTGGCGCTGCGCGGCCACACGCCGCCGCCCGAAGAGATCAGTGAGCGGTCGTAGTCCTCCCAGGAGGAGCGCGGCAGCTCGAACAGCCGCCGGCGCTCGGCCCAACTGGCCGCCGGATCGGGGTCCGGGTCGAGGAACACGTGACGGTGGTCGAAGGCGCCGATCGAGCTTGATGTGCGGCGACAGCAGCATGCCGTTGCCGAACACGTCGCCGGACATGTCGCCGATCCCCACCACGGTGAAGTCGCTGGCCTGGATGTCGGTCCCCAGCTCGCGGAAGTGCCGCTTGACCGACTCCCAGGCGCTGCGCGCCGTGATCCCCATCGCCTTGTGGTCGTAGCCGACCGAGCCGCCCGAGGCGAACGCGTCGCCGAGCCAGAAGCCGTACTCCTGCGCGATCCCGTTCGCGATGTCCGAGAACGTCGCCGTGCCCTTGTCGGCGGCCACCACGAGGTACGGGTCGTCGCCGTCGTGGCGGACGACGTCGGGCGGCGGCGTCACGCGTCCCTCGCGGACGGTGTCGGTCAGGTCGAGCAGGCCGCTGATGAACGTCCGGTAGCAGGCCACGACCTCGTCGCCCAGCGCCTCGCGGTCCGGCGGCGGGCGCTTGACCACGAAGCCGCCCTTGGCGCCGACGGGCACGATCAGCGCGTTCTTGACCATCTGCGCCTTCATCAGGCCGAGGACCTCGGTGCGGAAGTCCTCGCGGCGGTCCGACCACCGCAGGCCGCCGCGCGCGACGGCGCCGCCGCGCAGGTGCACGCCCTCCACGCGCGGCGAGTGGACGAAGATCTCGAAGCGCGGCCGCGGAGCGGGCAGCAGCGGGACGCGCTCGGGATCGAGCTTGAAGGAGAGGTACGGCTTCGGCCCGCCGGCGTCCGGCTGGAAGTGGTTGGTCCGCAGCATCGCGCGCACGACGGCGAGGAAGTTGCGCAGGATCCGGTCCTCGTCGAGGCTCTCGACCGCGTCGATCGCCTCCTCGATCTCCCGCGCGATCGCGTCCGCGGCCTCGGGGCTCCGGTCGCGGCCCGGATCGAAGCGCGCGTGGAAGAGCTCCACCAGCGCGGCCGCCACGCGCGGATGGGCCATCAGCGCCTGCTCCATGTAGCGGTCGCTGAATGCGGTGCGGGCCTGCCGCAGGTAGCGCGCGATCGCCCGCAGCACGGTGACGTCGCGCCACTCCAGGCCCGGCACGCAGCACCAGACCGTTGAAGCCGTCGTGCTCGACCTCGCCTCTCCAGACGCGCACGAACGTGTCCTGGAAGCGCTCGCGCACCTCGTCGACGTCGAGCGCACCGTCGGCGGCGTACTCGACGCCGAAGTCGTAGATCCACGTGGGCGGGCCGTCGCTCGGCGTCGATCTCGTAGGGCCGCTCGTCGCGCACCTGCAGGCCCATGCTCTCGAACATCGGCAGCACCTCGGAGAGCGTCGCCGGCTCGCCGCGGCGGTAGAGCTTGCAGCGCAGCGAGCCCGCGTGGCGCCTCGAGCGGGTGGTACAGGCTCACGCGCGAGCTGCTCGTCCTCCGCTGAGCCGCTCGATCCGCCGGATGTCCGCCACCGCCGAGCGGGCGTGCCAGTCCTCGCTGGTATCCGACCGGGAACGCATCGCCGTAGCGGCGGTACAGCGCGGTGCCCTGCTCCTCTCCGGCCTCGTCGAGCAGCGCTTCCCGCAGCTCGTCGGTCCACGAGCCGGTGGCCTCGACGATCCGCGCCTCGATCTCGGCGGCGTCGTAGGCGGGCAGCTGACCGGGCCGGACGCCGCACCGTGAAGTGGATGCGCACGAGCACCGACTCCGACAGGCGCAGCTCGAAGTCGACGCTCTCGGCATCGAACGCCTCGGCCAGGATCTCCTGGATGCGCTCGCGGTTGCGCGTGTGGAAGCGGTCGCGGGGGAGGAACACGAGGCAGGAGACGAAGCGCTCGTAGGCGTCGCGACGGATGAACAGCCGCACGCGCTGGCGCTCCCCCAGGGCCAGGATGCCCATGGCCAGCTCGAACAGCTCGTCCTCGCCGATCTGGAAGAGCTCGTCGCGCGGGTAGGTGTCGAGGATCTCCACCAGCGCCTTCTCGGCGTGGCTGCCGGGCTGGAAGGCGGCGCGCGCGACGACGGCCTCGACCTTGCGCCGCAGCACCGGGATCTCGGCCGCGGTCGCGCGGTATGCCGCCGTCGTGTAGAGGCCGAGGAAGCGCCGCTCGCCGATGACGTCGCCGTCCGGCCCGAAGCGCTTGACGCCGACGTAGTCCAGGTAGGCGGGCCGGTGGATCGGTCGAGCGGCTGTTCGCCTTCGTGAGGACGAGCGGATGCGGCTCGCGCGCGAGCGCGCTCGCGCGCGGCGTCAGCGTCGATCCACTCGAGCGCTTCTCGCCTGACGAGCGGAGGATGCCCAGCCCGGACCCGGCGACGGGGCGCAGGCGATCCTCGCACCAGCTCGTACTCGCGGAAGCCGAGGAATGTGAAATGCCCGTCGTCCATCCACGCCAGCAGCGCGGCGGCCTCCTCGAACTCGTCGCGGTCGAGCGACGGCGGCGGCTGCTCGCGCAGCTCGGCGATCGAGGTCGGCCGCCCGGCGGCGCATCGCCGGCCAGTCCTCGACCGCCGCCGCCACCTCGCGCAGGACGTCGAGCAGCCGCTCGCGGAGCCGCTCGAGCTCGGCCGCGCCGCTCTGGCGATCGATCTCGACATGGATGAACGACTCCGCCAGCGTGCCCTCCTCGTCGGGGGCCTCCGGAGCGAGTACGGCCACGAGCTCGCCGTCGCGTGCGTCGCGCCGGACGCGCATCACGGGATGGATCAGCAGGTGGATGCCCGCGCCCTGGCCGCTCAGCGCCATGGTCGCCGAGTCGACCAGGAACGGCATGTCGTCGCTGACGAGCTCGACGACCGTGTGCCCGGACTGCCATCCGTGCTGCTCGAACTCCGGGTTGTAGACGCGCACGTTGGGCGTACCGGGAGCCCGGTGCCGCGCGAAGCTCCAATGGGCGAGCGCGGCCCCGTAGAGGTCGAGCGGTTCCAGCTGCGGCGAGGTCCTCGGGCGGCACGCGCCGGTAGTACTGGCGGACGAACTCCTCGGCCTGCGGGGCATCGTCCGGGTCGAGCCGCTCACGGATGCGCGAGCAGACCGACTCGATCAGCTGCGCCCTCGACGTCCTGGATCTTCGTCGTGGCCACGCACTCAGCCCCGTAGCGCTGCTTCGTCGGCGGTATCGAGCGGCACCTCGAGGTCCACGAAGCCCTCGGGCGCCGGTCCGGGCATGGCGGCCGCGCTCCCGCTCGTACAGGTACGGCGCGAGATAGCGCCCCGCGATCTTGGTCGGCGGCCACCACAGCGGCTGCGCGGCCGCCGCTTCCTCGCGCATGTACCGCTCCGGGCCGCCCGTGAACAGCAGGCCGCGCAGCACCGGGCGGAACGGAGACGGCTCCACCGGGCGCTCCGTGGCGGGCGGCGACATGCTCTGCCACCGCGTCCGCCTGCTGGGCGGCCAGGCCGCCCTGCTTGACGGGGTAGTTCGTGGCGTCCCCGGCCGCGTACACCCCGTCCAAGCCGTCGACGCGACCGTGCCGGTCGACCGGCACGAACCCGAAGTCGGGCTCGGCCGGGACGCCTTCCAGCTCCGGGCCGCGCATGAGCGGGAGCGCCACCAGCCGCTCGACGTGAAGCGTGCGCCCGCCGGGTGACAGCCGGACCGCGCCGTCGACGACCTCGACCTGGCTCGCGCCGACGAACTCGATGCCGGCCGATGCGAGCAGCTCCGCGACGGCGGCGCTCGGACGCTCCCCGAAGAGCGCGAGCGGGCGTTGCTCCGGCGTGACCAGGACGATCTCAGGCTGGGCTACGTGGCGCGCGGTCATGAGCGCGAGCTCGTACAGCGGCAAGGTCCAGCCCACCACGGTCGGCGCGACGAAGGCGATCCGCCGTACGCGCCCCTCGTCGACCTCATCGAGCAGCGCCTCCATGTCGGGGCCGCTGCCCGGCCCGGTGAACGTGAGCGCATCGTCGAACGCCGGCAGCATCCGCGCGCCGGGCGCGAGCACGAGCGTGTCGTAGGTCATCGTGTCGCCGCTGCGCAACGCCATGCGCCGGGCCGGCGCGTCGAGCGCCTCGACTCCGGCCTGCACCAAGCCGGCGCCGAAGTCCTCGACGATCCGGCGCAGCGGATAGCGCCGCGCCTCGCCGAGCCCGAACGGCTCGGCGACGGCCATCGGGCGGTAGACGAAGTCCGGCTCCGGCGCGACGAGCGTCACCCGGACGCGGTCGCCGGCCAGATCGCTCAACGCCATCAGCGTCTCGAGGGCGGCGACACCGCCGCCGACGACCAGCACCCCGGCCGGCGACCCGAGCTCGGCCATGGGCGCACGCTACGCCCGCTGCAGACGACGGTCAACGGCGCGGTCCGGGCCGCGAGCTAGATTCGTGCTCGCATGGCCGAGCTCGTGTCGTCATCCGCGATTCGCGTCGGCGCGGTGCGCGGCCGCTACTTCCGCGAGAACTTCGCCCAGGGCGGGATCGACCTGGTGCAGATCGTGCCCGAGCTGGTGACGAACGCGGACGCCGCGATCGCGGCGAGCGGTCGCGAGCGCGGACGCATCGAGCTGCGCTTCGGGGCTCCCGACGAGGCGTTCGCGCACGCCTGGCGGGCACAGATGCGCGCGCTGCGCGTGCCGGCGCTGACGAGCTGGCGCTTCGAGATCCGCTGCTCCGACGACGGCGTCGGGATCGATGCCGCCACCGTCGATCGCCGGCTCGGCGTGCTCGGCGAACTGCCCGAGCGGCGCGACAACCGGGGCCTGTTCGGGCGCGGGCTGCGTGACGTCTGGCTCGCGCAGGGTGCCGGGCGGATCGAGGGCGTGCGCGACGGCCGTGCGGTCGAGTCGTGGTTCTTCCCGTCGGCGCGCGATGACCCGTTCGCCTATATCCACGTGCGCGACGAGCCGGCGCCCGGAGCTTCGCCGGGCGCCTGCGTCACGGTGCCGCTCGCGTCCGAGCGGCTGCCGGCGGACGGGCGCCTGCGCACGCTCGTCTCACAGCTGGTCCAGCTGCGGCCCGTGCTCGAGGACCCGACGCGCGAGCTCTGGCTCGAGCTGCCTTCGGGGGCGGTCGAGGTCGTGCGCTCGCAGGCCCCCGAGCCCGATCCGGAGCGGCCGGTCCTGTTCGACGACGAGGTCGCCGTCACCAAAGCGGTGCGCGCCCGCGTCACCGTCTGCCGCAGCGCCCGGCCGCTGTCGCCCGGTATGTCGCGCGCGACACGCATCGGCGGGCTGGTCGTGCGATCGGGCCGCGCGGCGCACGAGTCCACCTTCGCTTCGCACGAGGGCGCGCCCGGCACGCGCAGCCTGTACGGCGAGGTGCGCTGCGACGCGCTCGAGGAGCTCCAGCGCGACGCGCTCGAGCGCCCGCGACCGCAGGTCGTCGTCAAGGTCGACCGCAGCGGGCTCAACGACAACCATCCGGTCGTCAAGGCGCTATACGCGGCGATCGACGGCGTGCTGCGGCCGATCGTCGCGGCCGAGGAACGCCGCGCCCGCGCGCACCTCGTGCGCCCGGGCGGCGCGCTGCGAGCGCGCGACCAGGTCGGGCTGCGGGCGCTCAACGACGCGCTCAAGGGAGCGTTCGACGCGCCCGGCAAGGCCGGCTTCCAGGCCGGCGGGAAGGCTTCCGCAAAGGCACCGCTCGAGCGCGACGAGCCCGAGCTGCCGTCAGCCGACGAGACGGCTTCGCCTCCGCGCGAGCCGCAGGCGCCGCAACCGGGCGCGCCGCCGCTGCGCTTCAAGCAAGCGCTGCTGCGCCTGCACCCGGGCGAGCGCCGCGGCATCTCGCTGCTGGTCGACCCCGAGCGCATCGCTCCCGGCACGCCGATCCACGTCGCCGCCGACGCGGCCCTGGGCGTGAACCTGTGGACCGACACCGTGCCCGAGCCCGTCCGCGGCGGCTGGTCGCGTATCTCGGCCAACCTGCGCTGCCGCGTGAGCGCCGACCCCGGTGCGCGGCTCAGCGTCCTCGCCGAAGCGAGCGGCCACATCGCCGAGCTCGTCGTGCTCGTCGTGCGACATCACGCGAGCGGCTGGGTACGGGAGATCGCGCGCAAGGACGAGGACGCCGAGATCGAGGCCCACTTCGATCCCGAGACGGGCACCGTCACCGTCTTCGAGGGCCGGCGCGAGTTCAAGGCGCTCGAGCGCGCGGCCCGCCGCGCGGGGCTCTCGAAGGCGCGCGTGCGCGAGTACCTGCCCTACCGGATACTCGAGGTCGAGGTCGCCGCGAACACCGTCTATGCCTGGGCGGCCGAGGAGATCCTCGCCCGCCGGCTCGCCGAGGAGCGCCCGGCAGACCCGGCCGAGTACGCGGCCGCCGTTCGGCGCGAGGCCCAGGCGCTGCGCTACCGCGCCCACGAGAAACTGATGCGCGCGTTCCTCGACGACGAGGTCTACGACGGCCGCGTCCGGATCGAGCCCGAGCACCGGCGCGGCGCCGGCCGGCAGCGCTCGCTGCTCGAAGACTGAACTTGCGGCGGCGAGTCGTACCGCCTGCGACTCTGCCACGCACGCCACCACAGACGAAGGAGCCACGATGCGTGCCGATATTGCGCCGGGTGGGATCTTCCCGGATTACGAGCTGCCCGATCACACGAGACGGTCCCCCGGAAGCTCAGCGAGCTGCAGGGCGACGACCCCCTGATCCTCACGCTCGCGCGCGGCCACTACTGCCCCAAGGAGCACCAGCAGCATCTCGAGCTCGCCGCGAACTATCCGAAGATCGCCGTGGCCTACACCCAGGTGGTCACGATCGCGACCGACGAGCATCACACGCTCCAGGAGTTCCGCGCGTCGGTCGGCGCCCAGTGGCCGTTCCTGTCCGACCCGGGGCGCATCGTCCAGAAGGATCTCGATATCCAGGAGTACACCGACCCCGACAACGACCCGATGATCCCGCACACGCTCGTGCTCAAGCCCGGGCTCGTGATCCACAGCATCTACAACGGCTACTGGTTCTGGGGGCGCCCTTCCGTCGTCGACCTCTGGGACGACCTGCGGGCCGTCACTCGCGAGATCCGCCCGGACTGGGACCTCAGCACCCCCGGGCTGCGCGAGGCCTGGAACTCGGGCGACTACTCGTCCTTCCATGGCTGGGATAAGCGGACCGCAGCAAGCCCGAGCGCCCCCTGATGCCTGTCAGCCACCTGCTCGACCGAGCTGAAAGCCGGAGGACCAATGACCAACGAAGCCACTGCCGTTTCCAACCGGCGCGAGCCGGAACTCGTCGGACAGACCGTTGTCGTGATCGGCGGCAGCGCCGGAATCGGGCTCGAGACTGCCCGACGCGCCCGCAGTGAGGGCGCCGATGTCGTCCTCACCGGCCGGGATCCCGAGCGGCTCAAGCGAGCAGCGCTCGACGTCGACGCGCGCAGCACCGCCGCCTTCGACGCCACCGATCCAGCCGCGCTGAAGCGATTCTTCGAGGATCTGCCGGATCCCATAAGCCACGTGATGGTCACAGGGCCCGGCCCACGTTATGGGCTGTCCTTGCTCGAGATGGACTCCGATCAGGTGCGCCTGGCGCTCAGCGACCACGTGATGCTTCCGCTCGATGTCGCGCGCAACGCCGCCGGCAAGATGCGGGCCGGCGGCACGCTGATCTTCATGGGCGGCACCGGCGGCCGGCGGATCAGTCGCGCGCTCGGCATCATCTCCGCGGCCACTGCCGCGCTGCCTCCCTTCACAGCGGCGCTCGCGCTCGAGCTCGCCCCGGTTCGCGCGAACCTCATCGCCGCCGGCTTCGTCGACACCCCGCTGTCGGCGTCGTACTTCACCGCCGAGGGACTCGAAGCCCGGCGCGAGGAGCTTCGCGCGACGCTCCCCATCGGGCGCGTCGTCGGAGCGGCCGACGTGGCCGCGCTCGCCGTTCACATCATGACCAACACCGCCGTCACCGGCGCGACATACGACATCGACGGCGGCCAGCAGTTCGTCTCGTAAGGGCTCGTTCGCCGCGGTGCGCCAGGCGTTCAGCGGCTGACCGGCGCCGCCGGTGCAGCCAGCCCGAGCTCGCCGGCCCACGCGGCGATCACGCGCGCCCATTCGCTTCCCGCGCGCGCGAGGAGGTCGTTGTGGCCGGCGCCGGGGAAGACGTGCATCCGCTTCGGCCCGGGCGCGGCCTCGAAGAGCTCCTCGCCGTGCATGAGCGGCACGATCGTGTCGCGCGCACCGTGCAGCACGAGCAGCGGCGCCCGCAGCCGGCGTGATGCGCCGAAGGCTCGGGTAGGCGTCGGGAACGAACGCGCGCGGGACGAGCGGGTAGTGCAGCCGGGCCATGTCGCGCACGCTCGTGAACGCCGACTGCAGGATCAGCCCCGCGGGCGGCAGCTCGAGCGCCAGCGCGAGCGCGACGGCGCCGCCGAGCGACTCGCCGAGGTAGACGACGCGGGCGGGGTCGACGCCCTGCCGGCCGAGCAGCGCGTCGCGCGCCGCGCGCGCATCGCGCTCGAGCCCGCGCTCGCTCGGCCGTCCCGTGCTGCGGCCGTAGCCGCGGTAGTCGAACGCCAGCACGTCGAACCCCGCGGCCGAGAGCAACTCGACGTGCGGAACTCGATCGCCGATGTTGCCGGCGTTGCCGTGGCAGAGCAGCACGTGGCCGAGCGACGGCGCGCGCGCCGGGACCCACCACGCGTGAAGGCGCTCGCCGTCCTCGGTGTCGATCGTCACGTCCGCGAACGCGAGCCCGGCCGCCGCCGGGGTCTGCGCGATCGCGCGCGACGGGAAGTACAGCAGCGCGCCGAGCAGGCGCTCGGCAGCCCGAGTAAGGATCGGCTACCGCTCCGGGGTCGCTACCGCCTCGCGCACCTCGTCCGGCTCGGGCTCGGTGGCGGGTTCAGCCGGCGACTGGGGCTCGTCCACCCACCAGGTCCGCCAGAAGTCCTGCCAGATCTCGCGGCCTTCTTCTCCCTCGCGGCGACGCCGCAGGTAGCGCTCGTGGCACATGCTCAGAGACCTCCTCTCGGGACGCTCCCGATGTTCCTCCCACTGGCGTGCAAATCAAGGGCGATCGCGGGTAGCGAGGCATCGACCGGGGTACCATCCTTGCGACGATCGTCACAAACCAGCCGGAAAGGCGGAGAGATGGAGGCCACTTCTCGCAGGATCCTCATCGTGGCCAACCGGACGGCGGCCACGCCGCTCCTCGTCGAAACGGTGCGCGAGCGCGCGGAGCAGAATCCGTGCAGCTTCGCGCTCCTGATCCCGGAGGAGCCGCGCAAGGGCGGCGCGGACTGGACCCTCGACACCGCGATCCCGCTCCTCGAGCGCTCAGCGGGCGCTCCCGTGGAGGGGATCGTCGGCGAGGCGGACCCGTTCGAGGCGGTCAAGTCCGCGCTTCACGAGCACGAGTTCGACGAGGTGATCGTCTCGACCTTGCCCAAGCGCGTGTCCGAGTGGCTGCGGCGCGATCTGCCGCATCGGATCGAGCGGCTCGGCGTGCCGGTCACCACGATCACGCAACAGGACGAGCGCGACGCGCCGGTCATGCCCGGCCTCCATCTGTCCTAGCGCCGCGTCCGCCGGAGGGAGACCCGGCCCGCGGGTCTCCCCGGCCGATCACTCGAGATCCCGCGGCCTGACGACGCCGACGAGCTCCATCGCACCGGGTTCGATCGAGCGCCAGCTTGGGCCGGGGAACGCCAGCGTGGCGAGCGCGGCCGTCGGGTACTTCGCCTCGAGCTCTTGCAGCTCGGCCCCGGGCTGGGCCAGTTCCAGCGCGAGCAGCTGCATCGAGGGGTTGTGACCGATCAGCATCACCGATCCGACCTCATCCGGAACCGAGCGGAGGCGATCGAGCAGCGCGTCGCTGGTCGCGTGGTACAGCTCGGGTTCGATCCGCACGGCGGGCGTCCCGAGCGCCGGTTCGATCCGCTCGAGCGTCTCGCGTGCGCGCCGTGCGGTCGAGCAGAGCACGAGCTCTGGCTCGATGCCGTGCTCGAGCAGGTGACTGCGGATCGCCTTCGCGGCCTGCCGCCCTCGCTGTGCGAGCGGACGCTCATGGTCGGGCACGCCGGTCTTCCAGCTCGACTTCGCATGGCGCAGCAGGTAGACGAACCGCATCACGTCATCCTGACGGCCATGGACGAGCGCGAGGCTCCCGCGGCGCCACCGGTGCGCCTCGGCCACCTGGCCGATGACTCCGTCGCCGTCAACGTGTACGTCCTCGTTCGACACGGCGTCCAGCAGCGCCCGGAGCTGGCGGCCTCGATGCGCGGCCGCGTTCGAATGCGCTTCGCCGAGGCTTATCCGCCGGTGCGGATCGACTTTCGCGGCGAGGAGATCGAGGTCGCGGACGACACCGCCGATGAGGATCGCGCCCACGACCTCGAGGTCAGCGGCCGGCTCGGCGACATCAGCGCCCTCCTCGTCGCCCCGCTGGCGGGCGGGATTCCGAAGCCCACGAGCCGCCGCGGCCGCCGCGCCATCGCCCGCCTGGCCGACGGACGCGTCGATTTCGACGGACCGCTCGCGCTCGCGCGTAACCTCCTTCGCCTGCTGGCCGTCGAGGGCGTGAGCGTCTACACGACGCCGCCTCGAGCCGATGACCG
Source organism: uncultured Solirubrobacteraceae bacterium (assembly GCA_963835735.1). Lineage (GTDB taxonomy): Bacteria > Actinomycetota > Thermoleophilia > Solirubrobacterales > Solirubrobacteraceae > DASQMT01. The sequence goes on along the minus strand of CAWIGP010000007.1, from coordinate 39,204 downwards.
TCAGCGCTGATTCGCGGCGATCAGCGCCGCCGGTCGGCGCGGTCGTCGTCGGCGCGTGAGTTCGGCGCTCGGGGCTCGTCGGCGGCCAGCGGCCGGCCGAACTCCGCGCACGCCTCGTTGCGGCATTCCCAATCGTGCACGGGGCCTCCGAACGCCTGGCTGGCGGGCTGGCCGCACGTCGGGCGCAGCGGCGGTTCCATCGGCCCGATGCTACGCCGCCCGCATGGCAAGCTTTGGTCGTCTCACCCGGCAGCGCATCGGTCAGAGCTCGGCCTCGACGAGCATCCGGATCGCGTCCAGCGTGGCCGAGACGTCGTGGTCGCGTTCCGTCCCGTGCGGCGTGTTCAGGAACAGCGTCAGCCGCGACCCGTCACCGTCGGGTTCCACCTTCATCCACCCGCGGTAGCCACTCGCGGCGCTCCACTCGATCCGGTGGTCACCGGCGTACGCGTGGAACGTCGCCGCGCCATGCTGTTCGCGTCCCTCGTACCGAGCGTCGATCTCGACGCGGTCGGCGTCGGTAGGCCGCGCCGCCGTTATCTGGGGCACGAACCGCGGCAGGTTCCTCACGTCGGAGATCGCGGCGAACACGGCATCCGGCGCCGCGGCGACATGCTCGGTGTGCTCGTGCTGCACCTCAGCTCCTCTCACTGTGGCGACTGGAAGCGAGGCTACAGCTTGCCTGACGTCGGCGTTTGGGACCGAGCGGTTGACCGGGTTGCCCGCGAGTTGGCCCGCGATCGCATTTCATGTAATGATCATATTGAATTGCGCCCGACCGAGAGAGGAGAGCGATGAGCGCCAACAGCGAAGCGTCGACGCAGGTTCCGGATTGGGATGCCCTGCTCGACCAGCTCAAGGGGTCGTTCAATGGAGAGCTGATCGGCTCCGGCAGCGCCGGCTACGACGCGGCGCGGACGATCTGGAACGCCATGGTCGACGAGCGCCCGGTGCTGATCGCGCGCTGCACCAATACCGACGACGTGGTCGCGGTCGTCAACGCCGCACGGGAGCACGGCGCCCTGCTCTCGGTGCGCGGAGGGGGTCACGGAATCACGGGGAAGGCGCTGTGCACGGGCGGGATCACGCTCGACCTCTCCGGCATGCGCGGCGTCGAGGTCGACGTGGAGAACCGACTCGTGCATGTCGAGGGCGGCTGCCTGCTGGGCGACGTCGACGCCGCCACCGCTCCGCACGGGCTCGCCGTCCCGGCCGGGATCGTGTCCGAGACCGGCGTCGCCGGACTCGCGCTCGGCGGCGGCATCGGGTGGCTGTCGCGCAAGCACGGCCTGACGTGCGACAACTTCGAGTCCCTCCAGGTCGTCACCGCAGCCGGCGAGGTCCTCGAGGTGTCGGCGAGCGAGCATCCGGATCTGTTCTGGGCGCTCCAGGGCGGCGGCGGCAACTTCGGCGTGGTGACGCGCTTTACGTTCCGTGCGCACCACTTCGGGCCGCAGCTGCGCTTCGGCGCCGCGCTGTATGAGGCTCCCCAGGCGCGGGCGGCGCTGCAGGACTACGCGCGGATCTACCCGACGCTCCCCAACACCCTCGGCTGGCACGTCGCGATGAAGCGCAAGATGCCCCCGCTCCCGTTCGTCCCGCCCGAGCTGGTGGGCCGGCCGATGGTGATGCTCTTCTGCATGTGGCTCGGGGACGCCGAGGCTCCGGAGGGAGCGGCGGCGATCGACGAGCTGGTGGCGCTCGGCGATCCCGTCGTCACGGGGACGGCGGTCATCCCGTTCGGGCTCGGGATGCAGCGCTTCCTCGACGCCGAGTTCCCGGACGGGCTGCGCAACTACACGAAGGAGGCCCACCTCGAGGAGCTCTCTGACGGAGCCATCGACGAGCTCCTCGACTTCTGGACGGACGCGCTCTCGCGCGAGGACTCGTCGATCGAGGGCGAGCTCGCGATCTACGGGCTCGGGGGCGTCGCCGCCGAGGTCCCGGAGGATGCGACGGCGTTCTCCAACCGCGGCAGCCTCTGGTGGATCAACTACGCCACGCACTGGCACGAGCCGGCAGACGACGAGGCGAACATGGCGACGGTCCGCGAGTCGTGCGACCGCCTCGCCCCCTGGGCCGGCCGCGGCGTGTACGTGAACATGCTCAACGTGGACGAGCTCGACCGCGTGGTGGAGGCCTACGGGGCCGAGAAGTACGAGCGGCTCGGCACGGTCAAGGCGGCCTACGACCCGGGCAATCTGTTCCGCCGCAACCACAACATCACGCCGGTCGCGACCGGGACGCTGCGTTGACAGTCTGCGCAGTAATCGCCATAATGAACATGTGGAATTCGACGACCTTCGGGGGAGAGTCCGGTCATGACCACGATCCTTGCGCGGGCGGATGAGTCCCAGCTCGCCGAGCGCTACCCACACGCGTTCGCCACGATGATCATCCCGCTGCGGCGGAGGCGGTCGGTGCCGGTGGAGCTCTTCTTCGAGTACTGGCGCGACGCTCACTGCCAGATCTCCTCGCGGCTGCCGGGGATCCACTCGCTGTGGACGCACTGGCTCGACTACGAGACCGGGGGCGCCTGGCCGCGCGTCGAGCGCATCGGCCGTGACCTGCCCGACGAGGATCGGTTCGAGGGCGTGCCCGAGCCGACGTTCCTGAGCGAGGACGACGTGGCGCGCTTCGGCGCCGCGATGGGCCCGCTGATGGCCGACGAGGCCAACATCTTCGAGGAGACGGTCGGCTACCGCGCGATCGGCGACAACAGCTGGACGCTCGTGGATCGCCTGCCGGACCCGGCGCCGAACGGCGACGAGAACGTGCTCGCCCTCATGGTCTTCTGCAAGCAGTCCGCGGACGTCGGATCCGACGAGTTCCGCGCCTGCATCCGCGAGCGGGTCGCGCCGGCCTGGGCGTCCGCGGACGAGACGCTGAAGCTGCGCGTGCACCTGTTGGAGCCGTACGTCAACGAGGCCGCGACGTTTTTCGACGAGAGCGGCGTGTCGCACTACAAGGCGCCCGAGAAGCAGTACCAGGGCTGCATCGAGATCGTCTTCGCGGACGCGTTGGGGCTGCGCGGGTTCGCTGCGTCGGACGCCTGGCGCTCGACGCTGGACGATCAGCGCGCGCACATCCGCGAGCAGCACTCGTTCCGCGTCACCCGCCGGTACTGCATGCGCTACAACGGCAAGCTGACGCTGACCGGGCTGCGGACCGCCGCGGTGGCGGATCAGATCCGCCGCATCGGGGCTCGCAACCAGCTCGAGCCCGACGTCGTCGCGCTCCTGGGCGGCACAGGTTGATCTCCTTCGGACAGTTGGCGAAGCTCGGCCATGCGAGCTTCGTAACGCGTGACCTCGAGCGGCTCGCCGACTACTACGCGGACGTGATCGGCCTCCGCGCGCTGGAGCGCGGCCCTGACGCCGCCCATCTCACTTCCGGTATCGATCATCACACCGTCGAGCTGCACCGGGGTGAGCAGGACGGGATCGCCCACCTGGCCTTCGAGCTCGCCGCCGGCTACGGCTTGGACGACGCGGCGCGCCAGCTCGCCGACCACGCCGTGGCGAGCGAGATCAAGTCCGACGCGGAGCCGGGCATCGACAAACTGCTGGAGCTCGCCGACCCGGAGGGGAACACGATTCAGCTGTACGAGCCGACGGGCGCGCAGGTGCCCGGACCCGACGGCCGCGGCATCGTCCCGACCAAGCTCGGCCACATCTGCCTGCGAGCGGCCGACGTGCCGACGCTGACGGACTGGTACGAGGGGGTGCTGGGATTCCGCTGGTCGGACTGGATCGGAGACTTCTTCGTCTTCGTCCGCTGTGGCGCCGACCACCACTCGCTCAACCTCCTGCGCGGCGAGGCGTCCGGCAACGTGCTGCACCACATCGCGTACGAGCTGCGCGACTTCGCCCACGTCCAGCCGGCCTGCGACCTCCTCTTCCAGCACGGCTTCCCGTTGGTCTGGGGACCCGGGCGCCACGGCCCCGGGCACAACATCTACACCTACCACCGCGACCCCGACGGGAACCTCGTGGAGCTGTTCACGCAGCTGGACGTGATGAACGAAGCGCTCGGCTGCTTCGAGCCGCGCCCGTGGCACGAGGACCGCCCGCAGCGGCCGAAGCGCTGGACGCCCGACCCGCTCGCCCCCAACCGCTGGGGCATCCCGCCGCCCGACGGCTTCATGTAAAGGAGAAACCGTGATCTCAGTGTCGACGACCGTTCCCGTGAACCCGCCCGGCGAGCCGGTGACGCTCACGCGCGCCGACGTCTGGCGCGGCCTGGAGCTCAAGGCGGAGAACGCGCTCCCGTTCGTGCCGGCGATGACCTACTGCCAGGTGACACAGCGCTTCGACGACGGCCTCGAGCGCGAGATCGAGTTCCGCGGCGAGCGGTTCACCGAGCGCATCACGCTGGAGCCCGAGCAGCGCGTCACGTTCGAGCGCCTCAAGGGCAGCGTGCTCGGCACGATCCGCAACGAGATCCTGGAGGGCCAGGACGGGCTCGCGCTGCGGTTCTCGTTCGACCTCACGCTAGCCGGCGTCGAGCCGGGGAGCCAGGAGGAGACCGACTACGAGCAGACGATGTCCGGCGACTACCTGAAGGCCGCCGCGGCCACCCTGGGGGCGACGCGCCGGATGGTCGCCGAGGGCGCTCCGGCGCGGACCGGATGACGGCAGTCCGCGAGCAGTCGCAGCTCCTCGCCGAGCTCGCCGAGCAGCTGCGCGAGGCTGAGCGCACGTGTCGGCCGCTCCCACCGCTGCGGACGGCGCATCCGGCGCTGACCGTCGAGGACGCATACCGGATCCAGCAGCTCAACGTCGCCGCACGCGCGGACGCCGGCGCGCTGGTCCGCGGTCGCAAGGTCGGGCTGACGTCGCTGGCGATGCAGCGCCAGCTCGGCGTTGACGAGCCGGACTTCGGTGCGCTACTCGACGACATGCTCGTGGACGAGGGCGACCCGATCCCGACCGGCGAGCTGATCCAGCCGCGCGTCGAGGCGGAGATCGCGTTCGTCATGGCGCGCGACCTCGCGGGCCCCGGCGTGAGCTCCACCGACGTGTTGCGCGCGGTGGCCGGCGCGCTACCGGCGCTGGAGATCATCGACAGCCGCATCGCCGACTGGGACATCAAGCTGGTCGACACCGTCGCGGACAACGCGTCCTCGGCGCGGGTCGTCTGCGCCGGGCGGATGACGCCGATCGAGCAGCTCGACCTGCGGCTGATCGGGGTGGCGCTGAGCGTCAACGGCGCCGTGGCGGCCACCGGCGCCGGCGCCGCGGTGCTCGGCAACCCGATCCGCTGCGTGGCGTGGCTGGCCAACAAGCTGGGCGAGTTCGGCGTGCCGCTGCGCGAGGGCGACCTCGTGCTCGCCGGCGCGCTGCACGCGTCGCTGCCCGTCGCCGCCGGGGACTCCGTGCAGGCCCAGTTCGCGGAGCTCGGCGACGTGACGACGCGATTCGTATGAAGGTCCCCTGCGCGATCCTCGGGTCGGGAAACATCGGCACCGACCTGATGTACAAGCTGCTTCGCTCCGAGACGCTGGAGCCGCGCGCCATGGTCGGCATCGATCCGGACTCCGATGGCCTGCGGCGCGCCGCGCGCGCCGGGCTGGAGGCCTCCGCCGACGGCGTGCAGTGGATCCTCTCCCACCCCGAGCACTGCCGCTTCGTCTTCGAGGCCACCTCGGCGGCCGCGCACCGCGCCAACGCGCCGCTGCTGGCCGAGGCGGGGCTGCAGTCGATCGACCTCACGCCGGCGAAGCTGGGCCCGGGTGTCGTCCCGCCGGTCAACCTGGACGAGCACCGGCGCGCGCCGGACCTCAACATGATCAGCTGCGGCGGGCAGGCCACGATCCCGATCGTCGCGGCCGTCTCGGCGGTCACCGACGTGCTCTACGCGGAGATCGTGGCGACCATCTCCAGCCGCTCGGCAGGGCCCGGGACGCGGCAGAGCATCGACGAGTTCACCCGCACCACGGCGACAGGCCTGGAGGAGATCGGCGGCGCGCAGCGCGGCAAGGCGATCATCGTCCTGAACCCGGCGGAGCCGCCGCTGATCATGCGCGACACGGTGTTCTGCGCGATCCCGCCGGACGCGGACCGGGACGCGATCCGGCGCAGCATCGCGGACATGCGCGAGCGCGTGGCGCAGTACGTGCCCGGCTACCGGCTGCGCGGCGAGCCCGACTTCGACGACGGCCGCGTCGCCGTGTTCGTCGAGGTCGAGGGCGCGGCCGACTACCTGCCCGCCTACGCCGGCAACCTGGACATCATGACCTCGGCCGCGGTCCGCGTCGGCGAGGAGCTCGCCGCGGCATGAACGCCGTCACCCTCGTCGACTCCACGCTGCGCGACGGCAGCCATGCCAAGCGCCACCGGCTGACCGTCGAGCAGGTGGGCGCGGTCTCCGCGGCGCTCGACGGCGCGGGCGTGCCGGTGATCGAGGTCAGCCACGGCGACGGCCTCGGCGGTTCCTCGTTCACCTACGGCTTCTCGCTCGTGGACGAGCTCGAGCTCATCGCCGCCGCGCGCGCGCGCGGTGCGCCGGGCGCGCATCGCTGTGCTGCTGCTGCCGGGCATCGGCGTCAAGGACGATCTGGCGCGCGCGCGCGAGGTCGGCGCCGCGGTCGCGCGGGTGGCGACCCATTGCACCGAGGCCGACATCGCGCCGCTCGCATCTCGGTCTCGCCCGCGAGCTCGGCTACGAGACCGTCGGCTTCCTGATGCTGGCCCACATGAACTCGCCCGCGGGACTGCTCGAGCAGGCGCGCATCATGGAGGCCGCGGGGGCGCAGGCGGTGTACGTGACCGACTCCGCGGGGGCCCTTACACCGGACGGCGTCCGTGCCCGCGTCGCGGCCCTGCGCGAAGGGCTCGCCCGCCGACACCGAGGTCGGCTTCCACGGCCACGAGAACCTGTCGCTGGCCGTCGCGAACTCGCTGGCGGCGGTCGAGAGCGGCGCCACGTGGATCGACGGATGCACGTGCGGCATGGGCGCCGGCGCCGGCAACGCCGCCACCGAGGTGCTGACGGCGGTGTTCGAGCGGCTCGGGATCGAGACCGGCGTGCGCACGCTGGCGATGCTCGACGTCGCCGACGAGGTCGTACGACCGCTGCTGGACCGTCCGCAGGTCGTCGACCGGGCGTCGCTGCTGCTCGGCTACGCCGGCGTGTACTCGTCGTTCCTCCTGCACGCCGAGCGGGCGGCCGCCCGGTTCGGCGTCTCCACCGCCGACATCCTCGTCGAGGTCGGCCGGCGCAAGGCGGTCGGCGGCCAGGAGGACCTGATCATCGACATCGCCGCCGAGCTCGCGAGCTAGTCGCGCAGGTACGCCCACAGCCGGTCGAGCAGCTCGTCGCCGCTCGCCTGCCATGCGGCGACGTCCTCGGCGCCGAGCGGCCGCGGCGCGCCGGCCGCCGCCGCCGCCAGGTAGATTCGAGCGGAACGCTCGAGCAGCACCATTCGCGCGACCGCATGACCGACGCTCGCGCCGGTGGTGACCGCGCCGTTGCCACGCAGGATCACGGCCGGCGCGGCGTCGAGCAGGGCGGCGAGTCGCTCGGCGCGCTCGCGGTCGCGTACCAGCCGCGCGTCGCCGAACACCGGCACCGGCGCGCCGGCCAGCGCGCCCTGGCCGTGGAGCGCGGGTAGCTCGCCGGCCACCGAGGCGACGGCCGCGGGCGCGGGCGGCTGGGCGCGGCAGATCGCCTCGACCGCCGGGTGGCGGCGGTAGATCGCCCAGTGGATCCAGGCCTCCCTCGGAACGTCGTCCGGCAGGACATCGGCGTCGTCGAGCGGGAGCGGCAGCAGCTCGCCCGCCGACGTCACGCCGCCAAGCGGGCGCGGCGGGGTGATCTGCGCCGCATCGCCGGTGCGCGCTGACAGGTGCCCGAACGCGTCGACCAGCCCGGCGCGGACCAAGACCCGGGCGGCGGCGAGCAGCTCGCCGGCGCTCACGCGGGCTGCGGGGCGGTCACGCCCGGGGTCACCGGCGTGCCGTAGCGCAGGTAGCTGTCCGGCATCGCCGACCCCCACATCTCCAGCCCCAGCGGCGAGACCTCCGGGTCCCATCTGATCGGCTCCCAGTCGGGCGGGAACAGCAGGAAGCCGCCCGTCCACACCTCGACGCGGTTGCCCGACGGCTCGTAGCAGTACAGGAAGATCGCGCCGCTGGTGCCGTGCGAGCCCGGCCCCCACTCGATCGTGACGCCCGCGTCGGCGAGGATCGTCGCCGCCCGCAGGACCTGGTCGGGCGAGTCGACGTAGTACCCGACGTGGTGCAGCAGCGAGCCGGACTGCGCCCGGTTTCGCATCACCGCGATCTCGTGCGACAGGTTGGTCTTGGCGAGCCACGACGCAAGCCGCCGGCCGCCCCCGTCGGTGAGGTAGTAGTTGTGGCGGATCCCCAGCTGCTCGGACAGGAACTCCTGCTCGAGTTGCGGATCGTCGACCAGGAAGTTCATGTGGTCGAAGCGCCGCGGGTGCACGCCGCGTCCGGTGTAGCGCTGCGGATGGCTCGGCAGATGTGATCGCAGCGCCGGATCGCGCTCGACGTGGCGCTCGACCTCCCAGAAGAGCTCGAACGGCAGCCCGGACGGCGTCTGGAAGCGCAGCGCGTCGCCGTGGCCGAGCTCAGCGCCGCCGGCCACCCAGTGGGTCTCCACGCCCGCATCCTTGAGCCGGCGCTCGAAGTCCTTGAGGTCATCCGGGCCGCTGACGCGCCACGCAAGGTGCTCCAGTCCGTTGGTCCGGGCCTGCGTGAGCAGCAGCGTGTGGTGATCCCAATCCTGCCAGGCGCGCAGGTAGACCTGGCGGTCGTCCTCGTCGGACACGAACAGCCCGAGGACGTCGGTGAAGAAGGCGCGCGACCGCTCGAGATCCGTGACCCTCAGCTCGGCGTGCGCCACGTGGGCAATCGGCATCGTGAAATGACCATAATGAATTGACGAATCGCTTGTCAAGGCGATTGACGCCGAATGATTATGCGTGATAGCGTGGCGCGCATGGCGACGCTGATCGACCCCGACACGACCAGCCGGTCCGTCACCGCGCTGGGGATCGACACATTCTTCCACGACGCCGGGGACGGGCCGCCGCTGCTGCTGCTGCACGGATCGGGCCCGGGGGTGTCCGCCTGGAGCAACTGGCGCGCGGTGTATCCGGTGCTCAGCCGCCGCTTCCGCGTCATCGCCCCGGATCAGGTCGGCTTCAACCGGACGCAGCCCCCGGGCGACGTCCGGTACGGGCGCGAGCTGTGGACCGCCCACGCGCTCGCACTGGTCGACGAGCTCGGGCTGGATCGCTTCAGCGTGATCGGGAACTCGATGGGCGGTGCGATCGCGCTCTCGCTCGCCGTCGCGCGGCCGGAGGCGATCGACCGCATCGTGCTGATGGGCACGATGGGCGTCGCCATGGAGCTGCCGCCCGGGCTCGCCGAGGTGTGGGCCTACCAGCCGAGCCCCGCGGCGATGCGCTCGATCATCGAGCTGTTCGCCCACGACCAGGCGATCGTCACCGACGAGCTGGTCGAGATGCGCCACGTGGCGAGTGCCGAGCCGACGGTCCGCGACGCGTTCACGGCGATGTTCCCGGAGCCGCGCCAGGCCGGCGTGGACGACCTCGCGCTCAACGAGCAAGAGCTGCGCTCGATCACACAGCCGGTGCTGCTCGCCCACGGCTATCACGACCGCGTCGTCCCGATCGCCTCGAGCTCGCTCCCGCTCATGGACGTGCTCGCCGACGCGCAGCTTCACGCGTTCGGCAACAGCGGCCACTGGGTGATGATCGAGCAGCCAGAGGCGTTCAACGCCACCGTCCTGGCCTTCCTGGAAGAGGTGTCGTGAGCGACGAGCCGGCGTTCCGCCTGGCCGCCGTCCGCCGCGACGGCACCGAGGTCGTGGCGGTCGAGCGCGACGGCGCGCTCATGGCGCTCGACGCGCTGGTGGGCGGGGACGCGCCGGCGACCTTGCGCGAGCTGATCGCCGGCGGGCCGCGCTGGCTGGACGCGATCGGCGACGCGCTGACCCGTTCGGCCCCGGCCCTGAACGGTGTCACGCGCGCGCCCCCGCTCATCCCGCGCAAGCTCATCTGCATCGGCGCCAACTACAACGCCCACAACGCCGAGATGCTCGGCATGCTGCAGCAGCCGTTCCCGTACAGCTTCCTCAAGCCGCCGTCGACGACCGTGGTCGCCGACGGCGCGACCGTGCAATTCCCGGGATACGCGGAGAAGCTCGACTACGAGGCCGAGCTGGCGGTCGTCATCGGCGCGAAGGGAGAGGTCTTCGGCTACGCGCCGATGAACGACCTGTCGGTGCGCGACTGGGTGCCGGGTCCGACCGTGCTCGGCATGGACTGGGTGATGCTCAAGGGGTTCGACGGCTCGGCTCCGCTGGGGCCCGCGATCACCCCGGCGCGGTTCGTCGACGATCCGCAGGCGCTGACGATCCGCTCCTGGGTCAACGGCGAGCTGCGTCAGGACTCGAGCACGTCCGACATGACGTTCCCGGTGGACGCGCTCGTGGCCCACCTGCGCTCGGTCATGACGCTCGAGCCGGGTGATGTCATCGCCACCGGCACGCCGGCGGGCGTCGGCGCGGGCTACTCGCCGCCGCGCTTCCTCGCGCCGGGAGACGTGGTGACGGTCGAGATCGAGGGGCTGGGCCGGTTGACCACGCGCATCGGCGCGCGACACCACAACAGCAGAGGAGAGGGCGATGGGTGATTGGATCAAGGAGTACTACGACGACGTCGACGCGATGGCGCTCGAGCGCTGGCTCTCGCACCACACCGACGACGTCGTGGTGCGGTTCGGCAACAACCCGCCGGCGCAGGGCAAGACCGAGGTGGGAGAGGCGATCGCGGGCTTCTGGTCGACGATCGGCGGGCTGCGCCATGACATCAAGGCCGCCCACCGGGCAGGCGACACGGTCGCGCTCGAGGTCGACGTCACCTACGAGCGCACCGACGGCGCGTCGGTGACGGTGCCGTGCGCATCGGTGCTGCATCGCCGAGGGGAGCTCGTCGACTCGCTCAACGTCTACATCGACCTCGCCCCCGTGTACTCGTAGCGATGAAGGCGAGCGTCTTCCACGAGCACGGCGGCCCTGAGGTCCTGCGCTACGAGGAGGTCTCGACGCCGCAACCCGGCCCCGACGACGCGCTCGTGCGCGTGCACGCGGCCACCGTCAACCGGGGCACGGACACGCGCGTGCGCGAGAACGGGTTCGGCATCCCGGGCTTCCGCCTGCCGCATGTGGGAGGCGCGGACGCGGCGGGCGAGATCGCGGACCTGGGCGCCGACGTGCGCGCTTGGCAGGTGGGGCAGCGCGTGGTCGTCTACCCGCTGATGTGGTGCGGGGCGTGCGAGTTCTGCCTGCGCGGGGCGGGTGAGAACTACTGCCGCAACTGGCGCATGATCGGAATGCACGCGTGGGGCGGCCACGCCGACTACGTCACGGTGCCGGCGCGCAACCTCGTGGCGCTGCCCGACGAGGTCGGCTACGAGGCCGCCGCGACCCTGCCCGTGTCGTACATCACCGCGTACCACGGTCTCGTCCGGCAGGTGCAGGTGCAGGCCGGCGACACCGTGCTGGTCATGGCGGCCGGTAGCGGCATCGGCGCGGCCGCCATCCAGATCGCACGGCACCTCGGGGCGCGCGTGCTCGCAACCACCGGCGCCGACTGGAAGCACGAGCGGGCGCGCGCGATCGGCGCCGACGCGGTGTTCGACTACCACGAGGATGGGTGGGCGGCCGCGGTCCGAGACGCCACCGGCGGTCGCGGCGTCGACGTGGTCTTCGACAACATCGGAGCCGAGACGTGGACCCAGAGCATCAGCTGCCTGGGCCGCGCCGGGCGCGTGCTGTGCTCCGGCAACACCGGCGGCTTCACGGTCCCGCTGGACCTGCGCACCCTGTATCGCAACATGATCCAGCTGCGCTTCCACATGCAGGGCGCGCGGGGCGACCTGGAGGCGCTGGTCGGTCTCGTGGCCGAGGGTCGCCTCGAGCCGGTCATCGACAGCCGGCTCGCGCTCAGCGAGGCGATCGCCGCCCAGGAGCGCCTGGCGTCGATGCGGCAGTTCGGCAAGGTGGTGCTGGTGCCCGACACGCTGCTCAGCGGCGGCTGAGTCGATGACGTCGCCGCGGCGTCGCGGCGGGCCGGCGAGGATGTCGCGCTCCGAGGCGCTGACCGTCCAGCTCGAGCAGGAGATCCTCGACGCCCGGCTGCCGGCCGGCACGCGGCTGGGCACCAAGGCGACGCTGCGCGCCCGCTACGGCGTGGCGCTGGCCACCGTCAACGAGGCGGTGCGACTGTTGGAGATGCGCGGACTGGTCCAGGCGCGGCCCGGACCGGGCGGCGGCGTGTTCGTCGCCGCGCCGTCCCCGGTCGTGCGGCTCACACGCCTCACGCTGGCCGTCGACGCTGACACGCCGATCGTCGCCCAGGCGATGGCCGTGCGCCGCGCGCTCGAGGCGCCGGTCGCGCTAGAGGCGGCGGAGCACCACAGCCGCCGCGACCTGCGGGCGCTCGAGCGCCTGCTCGGCGCGATGCTGCGCGCAACCGAGGACCCGCTGCGGTTCATGCAGGCCAACTGGGCGCTGCATCGCCGCATCGCCGCGATCGGCCACAACGACCTGCTGCGCACGCTGTACCTCTCGCTGCTCGATCTCGTGGAGGAACACGTCGCCGGGGTGAGCCCCGACCGGCGCTTCAGCCCCGGCCACAACGTCGAGCTGCACCGGTCGCTGGTGGACGCGATCGCGTCGCGCAACCCCAAGCGGGTGCGGACGGCTGTCGCGGCGCACGATCGCCTCACGCGGTTGACGGCGGCCACTCACAACGCGCATAATCATTAGTAGTATTCAATCGAAGCGGAGAGGGAGACAGCGCAATGGGCAAGCGTCACGAAGGACGGACCGCGGTCATCACCGGCGCGGCGGCCGGCATCGGACAGGCGTACGCGCGACGGCTCGCCGACGAGGGCGCTCAGATCGTGATCGGCGACGTCGCGGACGCGACGGCGACGATGGAGGAGGTCGAGCGGGCGGGCGCTAAGGCGCTCGCCGTCCGTTGCGACGTCGCCTCCGCCGACGACGTGGCGGCGCTGGGCCGCGCGGCGCGCGAGCGCTTCGGCGCGGTCGACATCCTGGTCCACAACGCGGGCATCTACCCGATCGTCCCGTTCGCAGAGATGAGCTTCGAGCAGTGGCGCACGGTGCAGTCGGTGAACCTCGACTCGATGTTCCACGTGTGCCACGAGTTCGTGCCGGGAATGCGCGAGCGCGGCTGGGGGCGCGTCCTGTGCATGGCCTCGACCACGTTTCACGCCGGAACGCCGGGCATGAGCCACTACGTGGCGAGCAAGGGCGGGCTGATCGGGTTCGTGCGCTCGCTCGCCGCCGAGATCGGCGACGAGGGCGTGACGGTCAATGCGCTGGCGCCGTCGCTGGTCCGCTCCAAGGGCACCCTCGAGGGGCCGCATCAGGAGCTCGGGCTCTTCGACTTCGTCTCGCAGGGCCAATGCATCAAGCGCATCCAGGAGCCGGAGGACCTCTGCGGCGCGCTCTCGTTTCTCGCGTCCCCGGACGCCGACTTCATCACCGGCCAGACGCTCGTGGTCGACGGCGGCTGGGTCCGCGCTTGACACGCTGGATAAAAACGTATAATGATTAGGGCCAGAGTCGAGGAGGAGACGAAGTGGTGAGCGAGACCAGTTCCTCGCCGTCAGCAATGCCGGCGGGCATGCCCGAGGACGCGCGACGCGCGCGCATGGGAGCGCCGCGCGCGGCGCGCCGCCTCTTGGGCTTCGAGGAGCTGGGCACCGCGATCGCGCTGGTCGCGCTCGTGGCGATCATCGGCGCGTTCCACCCCGACTTCCTGGACAGGGACGTGCTGCTGAACACCGTCCGCCAGGCGGCGTTCGTGGCCATCGTCGCCTACGGGATGGTGTTCCTGCTCTCGATGACCGAGATCGACCTCTCGGTCGGCGGCATCTACGCGGTCAGCATCATCCTCGCCGCCAAGTGGATGTCGAGCATGAGCCCGTATCTGGCGGCACTGCTGGCGATCGGCGCGGCGGTGCTGATGGGCCTTGCGAACGGACTGCTGGCCAATCTGTTCCGCATCCCGATCATCATCATCACGCTGGGCACGCTGTCGATGTACCGCGGGCTGGTGACGATCATCTCCGACGGCAAGCCCGCGGACGACATCCCGCTGAGCAGCAGCTTCTTCTCGACGCTCGGCGAGGACCTGCTCGGCTTCCCCACCGCCGGCTGGTTTGCGCTCGTGCTCGGCGTGGTGTTGACCTTCGTCTTCAGGAAGACCCGCTTCGGCGCGATGGTCCGCGCGATCGGCTCGAACCGCCCGGCGGCGGAGTTCTCGGGCATTCCCGTCAACCGCGTCCGACTGTACGCGCTCATGCTCGTCGGCGGCCTGGCGGGGGTGGCAGGCGTCCTGAGCCTGGCCTACTTCCAGGGCGCCGACCCGACGGTCGGCGTGGGCTTCGAGCTGCAGGTCATCGCCGCCGCGATCATCGGCGGAACGGCGGTCAGCGGAGGTTCGGGGACCGTGCCCGGAGCGCTTCTCGGCGCGCTCATCGTGGCCGTGATCAGCAGCGGTCTCATCTTCTTCTCCGTTGACGCCAACTGGACCAACTTCGTCACCGGCGCGGTGATCGTCGTGGCCGTCGGCACCGACGCACTCGTCCGCCGCCGGCGCGCAGAGCGCGCGCTCCGGGCCGCCTGAACGGCCCGTAACACAGTCAGCAACTAGCGAGGGAGAGGGGTGCTGGGATGTCCAGACAGAGGATGACGGCTGCGCTGCTGGCGATCACGGCAGCGTGCGCGTTGGGCGCCTGCGGCGACGACGACAGCGGCTCAGAGAGCGCCGCTGCCGCCGGGTCGTCGTCGGAGAGCAAGGAGAACGTCAAGCTCGCGATGGAGCTGATCCTGACCGGCGTGCAGTTCGGTCAGGACATCAAGGGCGGCATCGAGGCGTTCGCCAGCGAGGACGGCGCGGTCGATGTGGAGATCCAAGGCCCGCCGTCGGTCGATCCGGTCACCGCCCAGAAGCAGGCCACGGACATGCTCGCCAAGGGTCCCGACGCCATGGGCGTCGCGCCGTTCCCGCCGGAGCTGTGGCCGCGCACGCTCAAGACCATCAGCGAGCAGACCGACGCGTCGCTGACGTTCAACATCAAGCCCACGGGCAAGGTCGAGGACGTCGGCGCATCGCCGATCAAGACGTTCGTCGGCATCAGCGACACGCAGGGAGCGCGCGACGTCATGGCGAAGACGATCGAGCTCGCGAAGCTGCCGCCGTCGACCACCGGCTATGTGCTGCTGGGCCAGTGCGTCCCCGGCAACACCGGTCCGTTGTACGAGCGCATCCAGGGGTTCAAGGAGGTGCTCGCCGAGAAGCTGCCCGACGCCGACGTCATCGTGTTCGACTCCAAGGTCGAGCCGCAGGCCAATACCAACGCCTGGACGGCGCAGCTGGCGGCCAAGCCGGACCCGGTGCTGGTCCTCGGCACCTGCGACCAGGACGGGACGAGCCTGTACAAGGTCAAGCGGGCCAAGGGCTACAAGTTCCCGGCCGGGGCGCTGGAGCTCCCGCCCGAGACCGTGGCCGGCATCAGGGACGGCAGCATCCTGGCCTCGTCGGCGACCCATTGGTACCTCGAGGGGTACGCCTCCGCCCGCCTGCTGGCCGAGACCATCCGCGGCGGCGAGCTGCCGGAGGGCTTCATCGACGTCGGCAGCACCATGGTGACCAAGGAGAACGTCGCCGAGATCGAGCAGCGCAACTCGTCGCCGGAGGCCACGGACGAGTGGTACGCGCCCAAGGTCGAGGCGCTGTTCGGCGACCTACCCGCGCACACGCATCCGATCGAGGACGCCTGGAAGTAGCCATGTACAGCGCTCGGCAGATCGCCAAGCACTACGGGGGCGTCGTTGCGCTCGACGGCGTGGACCTCGATATCCATGCGGGCGAGGTCCACGCGCTGCTCGGCGCGAACGGGGCGGGCAAGTCCACGCTGGTCAAGATCCTCGTGGGCGCCGCCCAGCCGACCGCCGGGACGCTCGCGCTCGACGGCGAGCCGGTGGGCTTCGACAACGTCGGCCAGGCCGCCGAGCGCGGCGTGGCGATCGTCTCGCAGGAGCTCAACCTGTTCCCGGATCTCGACGTCCTGGCCAACCTGTTCCTGCGGCGCGAGCCGCTGGCGGGGGGCGTCGCGATCGACCGGCGCGAGATGCGCCGCCGGGCCCGGCCGATTATGGAGGCGGTCGGCCTCGCCGTCGATGTCGACCGCCCGGTCGGCGCGCTGCGGCTGGGCGAGCAGCAGCTCGTCGAGATCGCCCGTGCGCTGCTCGGCGACCCGGGGATCCTCATCCTCGACGAGCCGACCTCCGCGCTGCAGGCCGCGGAGACCGACCGGCTGCTCGCGGTGGTCCGGTCGCTCCGCGATCGCGGCGTCGGGGTCGTCTACGTCTCGCACTTCCTCGAGGACGTCTTCGCCGTCGCCGACCGGATCACGATCCTGCGCAGCGGCCGGGTGGTGATCGCCCGCCGCCCGCGTGGGGAGATGACGATCGCCGGGACGGTCGGCCACATGCTCGGCGAGGCGCACGCGCGGGCGGCGCCTGTCGCCCGCACCGTCGGCGGGCCGGCGGCCGGCCGGCCGCTCGAGCTGGCGGGCGTCGCGATCGACGGCGTGCTCGAGCCGCTCGACCTCATCGCCCATCCCGGCGAGGTGGTCGGGCTCGCCGGGCTCGAAGGCTCGGGAGCGCATGCCGTGCTCGACCTCGTCTTCGGCCGGCGCCGGCCCGATCGGGGGACGATCGCGCTGCCCGGGCGCGGCGCCGCGGCCCGGACGATGACCGGCGCCGTGCGTGCGGGCGTCGCCTACGTGCCGGCCGACCGCAAGCGCCTCGGTCTGATGCTGGAGCGCACGGTCGCCGACAACGTCTCCTCGGTGAGCGGCGGTCCGCTGCGCCGGATGGGCGTCGTGCTGCGCTCGCGGGCGATCCGCCGCCGCGCGGTGCACTGGCAGCAGGCGCTCAAGATCACCATGCGCGCGCCCGACGCACGTGCCGGCGAGCTGTCGGGCGGCAACCAGCAGAAGGTGCTGTTCGCCAAGTGGCTGGAGGCGGACCCGAGCGTCGTGCTGCTCGACGATCCGTCCCGCGGCGTCGACGTCGGCGCAAAGGACGAGCTGCACGCGATCATCGCCGACATCGCGGCGCGCGGCCGCGTGGTGATGTACACCTCGAGCGACCTGGAGGAGATGGCCGGCGTGTGCGACCGCGTGATCGTGTTCTTCGCCGGGCGCGCGGTCGGCGAAGTCGCCGGCGCGGAGCTCTCCGGCCATCGCCTGCTGGAGGCGATCAACGTCGGTTCCGTGGCTGCGGCCGCCTAGCCGGGCGCTAGACTCCGAACCGCTTCCACATGCAATCATCATGGCGAAATGCGGGGTACGGCGATGGCGCAGCTTCAGACGGTCCGCATCTCCCGCGCCGAGGAGCTCTCGCGGAGCCTGGAGCAGGAGATCGTCGACGCCGGCATGCAGGCCGGCGAGCGGCTGGGCACCAAGGAGGACATCCGCAAACGCTTCGGCTATGCGGTGGCGACCGTCAACGAGGCGCTGCGGCTGCTGGAGACGCGCGGCCTGATCGAGGCGCGACCCGGTCCCGGCGGCGGGGTCTTCGTCGCCGCGCCCTCCTCGCGCGTGCGGCTGAACCACCTCGTGCTCGGCTTCAAGGTCAACGACGCGCCGTTCAGCGACTGCCTGGCGGTGCGCAACGCGCTGGAGCCGCTCGTCTGCCGTGAGGCGTCGCAGCATTGCCGCGCGCGCGACGCCCGCGCGCTGCGTCAGGTCGTCGGGCGGATGGAGAAGCACACCGACGAGCCGGGCGAGTTCCTGCGGCTCAACTGGGACCTCCACCGGCGGATGGCGAAGATGGGCGCGAACGCCCCGCTCAAGACGCTCTACCTGACGCTGCTCGACTTCGTCGAGGACGGACTGGACGACGTGCGCGGCGACGAGTTCTTCGACGCCGAGGAAAACCTCGCGGTCCACCAGGAGCTCGTGGAGGCGGTCATCGACGGCGATCCGAAGCGCCTGGCGCGCGCGATCGAGCGGCACACGCCGATGGCCGACCGCTGGATCGACGCCGCCGCGTAGGCGGGTTGCGCGCTTTACGCATAATGATTATGCTCTGAGTCGGGTTCCGACATCGAGCTGAGGAGAGGCCATGAGCGTCAGCGAGTCGATCGAGCAGAGTGCACGTATTGACACGAGCGTGCGGGGGCGGCTCGAGGACAAGGTCTGTGTCATCACCGGGACCGCCGGCGGACAGGGACGTGCTGCGGCGCTGCGCTTCGCCGCGGAGGGCGCCAAGGTGGTCGGCTGCGACACGAAGGCCGACGGCGCGGAGGAGACGCTCGAGCTGGTCCACGACGCGGGCGGCCGGATGGTCTCGCTGCACACGTGCGACCTGACGAGCCCCGAGGACGTGACGCGGCTGTTCGAGCTCGCCCAGCGCGAGTTCGGCGGCATCGACGTGCTCTACAACAACGCGGCCATCGCTCAGTTCGCCTGGATCGAGGACATGTCCTATGAGCAGTGGCGCAGCACGATGGTCTACGAGCTCGACATCGTCTTCCTGGCCTGCAAGGCGGCCTGGCCGCTGCTCAAGGCACGCGGCGGCGGCTCGATCATCAACGTCGGCTCCGCCTCGGGCACGATTGTCTATCGGGCGCTGCCCGGGCTGGCGCACTCCGCCGCCAAGGCGGGCGTGATCTCGATGACCCGACACCTCGCGATGGAAGGCGGCACACACAACATCCGCGCGAACGCGATCTCGCCCGGCCTGATCGACACGCCGGCCAGCCATGCGTTCGTCGTCGACGACGACTGGCGCGAGCAGATGCTGCGCCACCACATGCTCCCGCGGGTCGGCGGGCCGGAGGACGTGGTCGGCTGCGCCGTCTTCCTCGCCTCCGACGAATCGTCGTTCGTCACCGGGGCGAACATCTGCGTCGATGCCGGCACCACCGCTTGGTGAAGAGCACCCGCGGGGGCATCCCGCGTTCTCGTGCTGATCCCGGTTGCCGGCGCGCCGGTAGCAGGACGCCGCAGCAGGACGGCGAGGCATGGCCGCCACGAGCCGACGACCGCCGGCGCTGATCCGAGGCGATCAGCGCCGCTGGTCGGCGCGCGGTGCGCGTTCGTCGTCGGCCAGCGGGTTCGACACCAGGGGCTCGTCGGCTGCCAGCGGCTGGCCGAACTCCGTGCACGCCTCGTTGCGGCATTCCCAGTCGTGCACGGGGCCTCCGAGCGCCTGGCTGGCGGGCTGGCCGCACGTCGGGCACAGCGGCGGTTCCATAGGCCCGATGCTACGCCGCCCGGCATGGCAAGCACACGGGATGGTCGGTGGCGCGGGCCGGCACGTGGGCGATCTCGTAGAGCGCGCCGAAGAGCATTTGGGCGAGGGCTTCGCCGGTCTATGATCCCGCAGGTCAAGGGGCTGGGACTCGTTCTGCGCACTGAGGTGCTTCGCAATGGCTGAGAGGAAAGCTGCAAAGAAGGGCACGCAGCAGTCCGCTACCGGCACGGCGTCCAAGGGATTCACGGCCGAGGAACGAGCCGCGATGAAGGAGCGCGCCCAAGAGCTGAAGGCGTCCGCGCGCAAGGCGGACGGGGAAAGCGACGTGCTCGCGAAGATCGCCGAGATGCCGGAACCGGATCGCGCGATGGCCGAGCGGCTCCACGCCATCGTCAAGGCCAGCGCGCCGGCCCTCTCGCCCAAGACCTGGTACGGGATGCCCGCGTATGCCAAGGACGGCAAGGTGGTCTGCTTCTTCCAACCCGCGCAGAAGTTCAAATCGAGGTACGCGACGTTGGGCTTCAGCGACGAGGCGAACCTCGACGAAGGCGCGATGTGGCCGACCGCCTTCGCGCTGAAGGAGTTGACCGCCGCCGAAGAGGCAAGGATCGGCGCGCTCGTGAAGCAAGCAGCAAGCTGACGACAGCCACGGCCGCGCCGCGATCTCCGCGGCGGCCGAGCGGCTCGCATCTAGACGGTAAGAAGCCCGCTCGCGGCGTCACTGACCTTGCTGAGGCGTGGAAACGCACCAGCAAGACATGGAGGCATGATGTCCAACCATTTCAGTGCCGCGATGCTCAAGTTCCCGGGTGACGACGCGCGCCTGGACTTGACCGATCTCTTCGTGTTCGAGTCGCCGGAGAATCCGGGCAAGACGGTGCTGATCATCGACGTGAATCCATTCATGACGGGCGCCGATTTTCACCCCGAGGCGGTTTACCGGATCAACGTCGACAACGACGGAGACGCGCAGGCCGACGCTGCGTTCTCATTTGTGTTCTCCGAGTCGGACGGCGGCAGCCAGACCGGCACCGTGTACTA
Organism: uncultured Solirubrobacteraceae bacterium; assembly: GCA_963835735.1. Classification (GTDB taxonomy): domain Bacteria; phylum Actinomycetota; class Thermoleophilia; order Solirubrobacterales; family Solirubrobacteraceae; genus DASQMT01. Next base: position 18,804 of record CAWIGP010000007.1, on the reverse strand, counting down.
CGCGACAGGAAGCCAGGCCCGGGATCCCGAGCCCGTTGGCGCGAAGCTCGTCGAGGGTACGCCCGTCGGCTTCGACGCCATGGCGAAGCCGGTCCAGGCCGGCGCGTGTCGTGTGTTCATCGCGGTGCGCAGCGATCCATTCTTCGCCGACGGTGAAGGTGCGTTCCATGACTTTCAGTTCACGGGCGACGACACGTTCGCCGGCAAGAACGTTCTCAGCATGGCGCTGGAGGTCCCCAACGAGGTGCTCGGCGATGGTGCGGAGATCGGAGTCTGGGCAACGGTGAGTGTGCGGCGCGACGGCGAGCTCGTGCAGGTCGACCGCGTCGGGAACCCGTCGTTCAACCCGTTCTTCCTCGACGAACTCAAGGACAAGTTCAACGCCGGACACCCGGCCGACGACCTGGCGGAGTACCTGGCGCCGTGGTCGCGGTTGCTGGAGGGTCGCGGCTACTCGCCTTCCGAGGCCAGGGACACCGTCCTGACCGTGCTTCCCGACATCCTCCACTACGACCGCAATCGGCCGGCGCACTACCCCAACGGGCGGGTTGTCACCGACGACGTCTACGACGTGCGGATGGCGTTCCTGACCCACGGCCGGGTGACCTCCGACGGCGTCGGGCCGCACGACGACTACCTGACGGAGTTCCCGTTCCTGGGCGTACCGAATGCCCAAAGCGATGCCACGTCCGGTGGATTGCTCACATCCGAGCAGGCGTAAACAGACCGATCACCGGACGGAGAGCATCAATGCCACTCATCAAAGTTGGAACCGAGAACAGCGCCGACGTCGAGCTTCACTACAACGATCACGGCGCGGGCAAGCCGATCGTGCTGATCCACGGCTATCCGCTGGACGGGAACTCGTGGGAGCGCCAGGAACGCGTGCTGCTGGGACAGGGGTATCGCTGCATCAGCTATGACCGGCGCGGGTTCGGGCGCTCGAGCCAGCCGGCGACGGGATATGACTACGACACGTTCGCGGCCGATCTCAGGTCGCTGCTGGATCACCTCGCGCTCGACGAGGACGTCGTGCTCGCGGGGTTCTCGATGGGCACCGGCGAGGTGACCCGCTACCTCGGGACCTACGGCTCGGCCGGAATCAGCAAGGCGGTGCTGATCGGGTCGATCGCGCCGTACCTGCTGCAGGCCGACGACAACCCGCAAGGCGTTCCCAGGGATGTCTTCGAGGGCTTCAAGCAGGCGATCGTCGCCGACCGCTACGCCTTCCTCGACTCGTTCCTCGGCAACCTCTACAACACCGACGTGTCCGTGCCTGAGAGGCTCAGCGACTCAGCGTTGCGCGCGAGCTCCCAGGTGGCCGCCGGCGCCGGGCCTTATGCCACGTACGCGTGCGTCGATACGTGGCTGACCGACTTCCGCGGCGATCTGCCCAAGATCGACATCCCGGTGCTGGCCGTGCACGGCACCGCCGACCGGGTGCTCCCGTTCGAGCTCACCGCGGCAAGACTGCGCGACGAGCGGCTGATCGCCGATCTGACCGTCGTCGAGATCCCGGACGGCCCACACAACGTCGGTTGGACTCACGCCGACGAGGTCAATTCGGCGTTGCTCTCGTTCCTCGGGAGTGAGGCGGGAGACAGACCCGGAGCGATCGCGGCTACCGGCCAGATGTGAGCTTGCGGACGCGGGCGGCCTGAGCCCCGAGCCGGACCGCCCGCGCATGCCCGCTGTCCACCTTACGAATCTGCTGATCGTCGTCGCGGTCGGGCTCCTCGCGCCACTGGCGCTCGGGTTCTTCCCGCGCGTCGCGGGCGCCACCGCGTGATGAGGTCGCGGTTCTGGGCGTCGATGAGCGGTCGCGAGCGGCGCACGCTGGCGGCGATGGTCGTGGCGGTGGCGGGCTTGCACGTGCTCGGCTTCGCCGCGCTGCTCGCGTTCCTCGCGCCGAGCCGTGACCACGTCGGCACGGCCGGAGTGCTGACGATCGGGATCGGGGTCACTGCCTACACACTCGGGCTGCGACACGCGTTCGATGCCGATCACATCTCCGCGATCGACAACACCACACGCAAGATGATCGCCGAAGGCAAGCGGCCGTTGACCGTCGGTTTCTGGTTCTCACTCGGGCACTCGACGATCGTCTTCGCACTCGTGCTCTTGATCTCGATCGGCGTGCGCTCGCTCGACGGGCCCGTCAAGGACGATCACTCGACGTTGCACCAGGCCACCGGCTACGTCGGCACCGCGGTGTCCGGTGGATTTCTCTACCTGATCGCCGCGATCAACATCGTGATCCTGATCGGCATCTTGAAGGTGTTCCGCGAGATGAGGACGGGCGGCTACGACGAAGCCGGGCTCGACCGCCAACTGGACAGCCGCGGGTTGATGAACCGTCTGTTCGGCCGCGTGACCAAGGCCGTGGCCAAGCCGTGGCACCTCTATCCGGTCGGGTTGCTGTTCGGGCTGGGGTTCGACACGGCGACCGAGGTCGCGCTCTTCGTCATCGCCGGCGGCCCGCGGGCAGCCGGGGTGCCGTGGTACGCGATCCTCTGCCTGCCGATCCTGTTCGCCGCCGGGATGTCGCTGATGGACTCGATCGACGGGGCGTTCATGAACTTCGCCTACGGCTGGGCGCTGTCCAAGCCGGTCCGCAAGGTGTTCTACAACCTCACGATCACCGGCCTGTCGGTGGCGGTCGCGCTGGTGATCGGCACGATCGAAGTCGCTGGACTGATCAGCTCAGAACTCGACCTGTCGGGATCCTTTTGGAACTGGTTCGAGAACGTCGACATCAACTTCCTCGGGTTCGTGATCGTCGCCATGTTCATCGCGACCTGGGTGATCGCGCTCCTGATCTGGCGGCTTGGGCGGATCGAGGAGCGCTGGTCGACGCACCTGGAGGACTCGACGTCGCGCGGAACGCCGCCGGCCGGGTGAGGCCTCGTCTTCGCTTACGGGAGCTTGTAGCCGCGTTCGGCCTTGGCGAGCTCGCCGGACTTGGCCAGTTTGGTGAGCAGCGTGCTGACGGTCCCGGTGGCGATGCCGGTGGCCTTGGAGATCTCCGATGCGGTCATCGGCCCGTTCTTGAGCGCGTCGAGCACCTTGGCCTTGTTCTGACCGCGCGGGGCGCGCGCCGGCGCGCCCGCCGACTTGGCGGGACGCGTGGGCGTCGCTGCCCGTGACTGACGGGTGCGGCGGCCGCCGCGCACCCTCGAGCGCGCCTCACCCTCCAGGCGCGCCAGCGCGCCGCGCAGCCGCTCGAGCTCATTGGCGAGCGTCCGCTGCTGTGTGAGCTGCTCCTCGATCTGCTTGATGCGCGCCCTGACCTGCTTGGTGATCGCGCTGACGTCGGGGATCTCCGGCATGTCGCTCCTCCGTTGGGTCGCGCCGCATCGTAGTGACAATCACCTCCAAATGCTCGTGTAGGCCACCCTCACCGAAGGGGATCGAGCGGAGCCAGTTGATGCAATGAGTTCTGCGACGCGATCGCGCCGGCGAGAGGAGGGGACGCCGCTGGGTTCTCGGACGCCCCCGCCCCGAGGGTGCACAGGCCTATGCTCGGCTGATGGCAGCTCCGGCAGTTCTGCCTGCACCGCCCGCGTTGTGCGGCCGGACGACCGAGTACGCCGTGCTCGGTGAGCTGCTGGAGTCCCTGCGCGCAGGCAGGAGCGCCGCGCTCGTCCTGCGCGGTGAGGCCGGCATCGGCAAGACGGCGCTCCTCCAGCACACGGTGACGCGCGCCGAGGATTGCCGCGTCATCCGTGCAGCCGGGGTGGAGTCCGAGATGGAGCTCGCCTTCGCGGCGCTGCATCAACTCTGCCTCCCGCTCCTGGACGGGCTCGCGCACCTGCCGGCGCCCCAACGCGACATGCTCGGAACGGCCTTCGGCCTGTCGGCCGCGCGCCGGCCCGAGCGATTCCCGGTCGCTCTTGCGGTCCTCAGCCTCCTCTCGGACGCGGCGGAGACGCGTCCGCTGGTCTGCCTGATCGACGACGCCCAGTGGCTCGATCGCTCGTCGGCGCAGGTGCTGTCGTTCGTCGCGAGGCGTCTGGATGCCGAGTCGGTCGGCATGGTGTTCGCCGAACGAGACGGCGACCCACGCGACGAGCTCGCCGGCCTGCCTCAGCACCGGCTGCAGCCGTTGTCGACCACGGAGGCGCGGGAGCTGCTCGCCTCGACGCAGATCGGGCCGGTGGACGAGCGCATTCTCACTCGAATCGTCGCCGAGGCGCGCGGCAACCCGTTGGCCTTGCTCGAGCTTCCACGCGGCGCCGTAGCTCCGGATCTCTCGAGCGGCTTCGCCCCGCCGCACCGGATCGAGGCCAGCTATCGGCAGCGGGTGCGGCAGCTTGCGCCCGAGACGCAGCGGTTGATGCTCGTCGCCGCGGCAGAACCGCTCGGCGACCCGAGCTTGCTCTGGCGCGCCGCCGCCGAGCTCGCGATCCCTGTTGAGGCGCTCGCTCCCGCGGAGGCCGAGGATCTCGTCCGGGTCGGCGCCCGGATCGTCTTCCGGCACCCGCTGCTTCGCTCCGCGATCTACGGGACGGCCGCGCCGGATGAGCGACGCAGCGTCCACCGGGCGCTGGCCGCCGCAACCGACTCCGCCGCCGACCCCGATCGCCACGCGTGGCACCGCGCACAGGCCACGATCGCCCATGACGAAGATGTCGCCGCCGAGCTCGAGTTGTCGGCCGGGCGAGCGCAAGCGCGGGGCGGCGTCGCCGCGGCCGCGGCGTTCCTGGAGCGCGCCGCCGAGCTGACTCCATATCCGAGCCGCCGCGGGCAGCGACGGCTCGCCGCTGCCCGCGCGAAGCGCCTGGCGGGTCTACCTCGTGCGGCGTCGACGTTGCTGGAGGACGCCGCGCACGAGCCGTTGAGCGAGCTCGACCGGGCTGGGCTCCAGCGGCTCCGTGGACAGATCGCGCTGGATCTCAGCCGCGATTCTGACGCCGCCCCGCTGCTGCTCGACGCCGCGAGGCGGTTCGAGCCGCTCTCTCCGGTACTCGCGCGTGATACGCACCTGGAATCACTCTGGGCCGCCACCCTCGCGGGTCACCTCGGGAACGGTGTCGTGGCCGCCGCGACGGCGGCACGGGCCGCGCCGCGTGCGCTGACCGCACCGCGCGCGACGGACCTGCTCGTCGACGGCCTCGCGATCCGCTTCACCGACGGCTACGCGGCCGGCGCTCGCGTCCTCAGAGACGTGCTGTCCAGGTTCGGCGCGGCCACGGGTTGTGTCGAGGACGACGCCCTCGCGTCGCTGCTGGCGTCACGCATAGCCGCCGAGCTCTTCGACGACGGCGCGTGGAACCAGCTCGTGACCCGCGACATCCAGGGCGCGCGCGATGCGGGGGCGCTGAGCGTGCTCCCGAGCAGCCTCAACTTCCTCGCCAACCTCAGGATGCACGAATGCGATCTGACGGCGGCGGGGAGGTTGTTGGACGAAGCGGACGCGATCACCGCCGCGACCGGCAACGCGCCGATCGTGCACGGCCGGCTCTTGTTGGCGGCATATCGTGGAGACGCGCGTGAAGTCGAGCTCCTGGGCGGGCAGGACCGCAGGCGCCTGGCGCTCGAGCGGGGCGAGGGCCTCGTGCTCACGGTCGTCGAATGGTCCCGCGCGATATTGCACAACGGCCTGGGCCACTACGAGGCGGCGCTCGATGCTGCGCAGCGCGCGAACGTCGACGAGCATGCATTGACCCTCTCGTGGTCGCTGCCGGAGCTGGTCGAGGCCGCGGCCCGCTCCGACCGGTCGGAGCTCGCCCTGGACGCGGTCGAGCGACTCTCGCAGCGAACGCGCGCAGCCGGGACGAGCTTGGCGCGGGGGATCGAAGCGCGCGCGCGGGCGCTCGTCGCCGAGGACACCTCCGCGGAGGAGCTGCATGTCCAGGCGATCGAACTGCTGGGCCGTACGCGGATGCGACTGCAGCGTGCGCGCGCACAGCTCCTGTACGGCGAATGGCTGCGCCGGGAGAACAGGCGCGTCGATGCGCGAGCGCAGCTCTGGCCGGCCTACGAGACGCTCGCCCAGGGCGGAGCGACAGCCTTCGCAGAGCGCGCGAGACGCGAGCTGCTGGCGACGGGCGAGAGCGCCCGCAGGCGCACGGACGACACGCGCGACGAGCTGACGGCGCAGGAGGAGCAGATCGCTCGGCTCGCGGCCGGGGGACTGACGAACCCGGAGATCGGCGCGCAGCTCTTCCTCAGCCCGCGCACGGTCGAGTGGCACCTCCGCAAGGTGTTCACCAAGCTCGGCATCAGGTCGCGCAAGGAGCTGGCCGCCGCGTAGACCAGTGCGTCGGCCAGTGATTCGACGGGCGCGAGGATCGGCCCCGACGACGACCCTTCCGATCGCCGCGGGCAAGCCCACGAAACCAGGAGGACGTCATGCCACGCATCGCTGTCGGGTCCGAGAACGGGGCACCGATCGAGATCTACTTCGAGGATCACGGGAGCGGCGACCCCGTCGTGATGATCCACGGGTATCCGCTCGACGGGAACTCGTGGGAGCGCCAGGAACGCGAGCTGCTGGCGAACGGCCATCGCGTGATCAGCTATGACCGGCGCGGCTTCGGCCGTTCGAGCCGGCCGACCGTCGGCTACGACTACGACACGTTCGCAGGCGACCTGAACGCGGTGATCGAGCACCTCGATCTGAACGACGTCGTGCTGGTCGGCTTCTCGATGGGCTCGGGTGAGGTGACGCGCTACCTCGGCCGGTACGGATCGAAGCGCGTGCGCAAGGCCGCGCTGTTCGGCGCCATCCCGCCGTTCCTACTCAAGCGCGACGACAACCCGGAAGGCGTCGACGGGAAGGTGTTCGAGGACATCCAGGCGGCGATCGTCAAGGACCGCTATGCGTACTTCAAGGACTTCTTCGACAACTTCTACAACGTCGACGTCTTCGGCGGCAGCCGAATCAGCGATCAGGCATGGCAGGCCAGCTTCAACGTCGCCGCCGGCGCGTCGCCCTACGCCTCGTACGCCTGTGTCGCCACCTGGCTGACCGACTTCCGCGGCGATCTGCCGAAGATCGACGTCCCGGTCTTGGTCGTGCACGGCACCGAGGACCGGATCCTCCCGTTCGCCGCGACGGCCGAGCGTCTGCCCGCGCTGATCGACGACGTCCGCCTGATCAGGGTCGAGGGTGGGCCGCACAACGTCGGCTGGACCCATCCCGAGGAGGTCAATCCCGCGCTGCTGGACTTCGTCGCCCGGTGATCGCGCTGGGACCGCTTCGCCAGGTGCGAGCCGGCCCGCTCGAGGTCGCGTATCACGAGGCCGGCCCGGCCGACGGCGACGTCGTCGTGTTGCTGCACGGCTTTCCGTACGACATTCACAGCTACGTCGACGTCATTCCCCGTCTCGGCGCCGCGGGGCTGCGGGTGATCACGCCGTACCTGCGTGGGCACAGGCCGACGCGGTTCCTCGACGAGGCGCACCGTTCGCTCGGGCCAGCAGGCGGCACTCGGCGCCGACGTCATCGACCTGATGGACGCCCTCCGCATCCCGCGCGCCATCCTGGCCGGCTACGACTGGGGTGGGCGCGCGGCGTGTGTGGTCGCCGCGCTGTGGCCCGATCGCTGCACCGGGCTCGTCTCCGTCAACGGGTACCTGATCCAGGACATCGCCGCCGCCACCACGCCACTCCCACCCGAGCTCGAAGCGGGGTTCTGGTACTTCTTCTACTTCGCCACCGAGCGCGGCCGGCGCGGTCTCACCGCAAACAGGCGGGAGATCGCGAAGGTGATCTGGACACGCAACTCGCCGCGCTGGCACTTCGACGACGCGACGCTCGATCGCGCGGCTGCGGCATTCGACGGCGACGACTACGTCGACGTCGTCGTGCACTCCTACCGCCACCGACTGGGCCTCGCGCCGGGAGATCCGGCCTACGCAGATCTCGAGCTGCGACTCGCCGAACAGCCGCCGATCGGCGTACCGACCGTGACGCTCGACGGTCAGGCGGACGGCAACTTTCCGGCAACCGACGGCACCGCATCGGCGCATCACTTCACGGCCTCGCGCGTCCACCGCCAGGTTCCCGACGCCGGACACAACCTGCCGCAAGAAGCGCCCGGAGCGTTCGCGGACGCGGTCCTTTCACTGAGACGTTAGACGGACCTACTCGAACCGCAGCTCGGCCAGATCGATGGCTACGCCGAGCTGGTCCAGCTCGACACCGCCTTCCTTGCTCATGGGGTAGATCCTGTGCAGCGTCGGAGCAACGATCCCGTCGTACGTGCGGTGGCCGGACATGTAGTGCGCCAACGGAGTCGTCACGCCCAGGACCTCGAGTACGTAGTCGTGCCGGCGGAGCATTCCGGCGTCGCGACGGTCACACCGTTCTGGGCCTTCCGAGTGTCGCCACAGCCGTCCACCGATGAAGACGCGCGCCGTCGCCGACGTCCGCTCGTGCCAGCGATTCGAGCCCACCGTGCGCGGCGATCACGAAATCGGTCAGGTCAGCAACGCGTCGACGTCCGCGGCGACCTCGCGCGGGTGGTTCTTCAGCTGCCCGTCGGGCAGCCGCTCGGCGCGTAGCCCGCCAGGGTCCCGGATACCCCTGGTGGTGATGGCGTCGAACTGCGCGTCGCGGATAGGGATCGTGGTGGCTCATGGGCGTGACTCCTTCAAGTGCATGGCGCCACGTTGGCGTCGCCCACGGCGTGTCGCACCGGTGGACCCCCGCGGTTGGTCCCTGGTCATCGGCGCGCGCGCCGGGCCCGCTCGGCGATCCGCGGGACCAGGGAGCACCCCAGGGCCTTGACGGACGCGAGTGCGGGTCGGATCCCGTTAGCCTCGGCGGAGCGATGAGACTGCTCGGCCGCCGCGGCGAGTGCGACGCGCTGGACGGACTGCTTGCCAGCGTGCGGGCCGGCCAGAGCCGGGTGCTGGTGGTGCGCGGCGAGGCGGGCGTGGGCAAGACCGCATTGCTGGATTACCTGGTGGAGCGCGCGTCGGGATGCCGCATCGCCCGCGCGGCGGGCGTGGAGTCCGAGCTGGAACTCCCGTTCACCGGGGTTCATCAGCTCTGCGCGCCGATGCTGGACCGGCTCGAGCACCTCCCGGGTCCGCAGCGGGATTCGCTGGCCACAGCGTTCGGGCTGAGCGCGGGCGAGCCGCCCGATCGGTTTCTCGTGGGCCTGGCGGTGCTCGGTCTGCTCGCGGAGGCGGCGGAGCACGATCCATTGGTCTGCGTTCTCGACGATGCGCAGTGGCTCGACCGGGTCTCCGCGCAGGCGCTCGCATTCGTTGCGCGGCGCCTCATGGCGGAGCGGGTCGCGTTGGTATTCGCGCTGCGCGAGCCGAGCGGCGACCGCGACTTGACAGGTCTGCCGGAGCTCTTGGTCCGGGGCCTCGGCGACGGCGATGCCCGCGCAGTGCTGGACTCGGTGATCCGTGGGCCGCTCGACGAGCGCGTGCGCAGCCGGATCATCGCCGAGACGCGCGGCAACCCGCTGGCGCTGTTGGAGTTGCCGCGTGGGCTGACGCCGGCCGAGCTGGCGGGCGGCTTCGCCCTGCCCAACACGATGCGGCTCGCAAACCGCATCGAGCAGGGCTTCCTCAGGCGGCTCGAACCGCTTCCGCGCGCAGACTCGACGACTCCTGCTCACGGCGGCGGCCGAGCCGGTCGGCGACGCGACGCTCTTGTGGCGCGCCGCAGCGATTCTCGGGATCGGGGCCGATGCGGCCGCCCCGGCCGACGCGGCAGGGCTGATCCAGATCGGCGCGCGGGTCCGATTCCGTCATCCGCTCGTGCGCTCGGCGATCTACGGGTCGAGCTCGCTTCGCGAGCGGCAACACGTGCACGCTGCGCTGGCCGAGGCGACGGAACCGGACGTCGATCCAGACCGTCGGGCGTGGCATCGCGCCCATGCCGCCGCCGGACCAGACGAGGCGGTGGCCGCCGAGCTGGAACGCTCCGCCGGCCGGGCGCAGTCTCGCGGCGGCCTCGCGGCCGCAGCCGCGTTCCTGGAGCGCGCGGCCATGCTGACCCCTGACCCGGCGCGGCGGGGCGCGCGTGCGCTCGCCGCCGCCGGAGCCAAGTTCGACGCCGGAGATCCCGAAACGGCACAGGAACTCCTCACGATTTCGGAACGGGCACCGCTCGACGCGCTCCAGCGCGCGCGGCTCGAGCGGCTGCGCGCGCAACTGACGTTCGCCCGCCGGCGCGGTAGCGACGCGCTTCCGGCGCTGCTCGCCGCGGCGCGGCGGCTCGCGCCGCTCGACGCCCAGTCGGCGCGCGAGACCTACCTCGACGCACTCGGAGCGGCCATCTTCGCCGGCCGGCTCGGCGATGACCGCGATGTACGTGAGGCGGCCGAGGCCGCTCGCGCCGCGCCGCCCGGCCGGGAGCCATCGCGACCGATCGACCTCCTCCTGGATGGCTTGGCGATCCGGTTCACCGACGGCTACGAAGCAGCCCTACCGATGCTTCGGCGTGCATTGCGCGCCTTCGCGCACGACCCGCAGAAAAGCCGCGACGGAGGCCTGCGCTGGCTCTGGATCGGGTGGCCCGTCGCGAACGAGCTGTGGGACGACGAGGGATGGCACGAGCTGACGTCCTGGGCGGTAGGCGTCGCCCGCGACACGGGGACGCTCACCATCCTCCCGATTGCGCTTGCTCTACCGCGCGGGCGTGTACATCAGCGCCGGAGAGTTCGCGGCAGCGTCGGCGCTGATCGAGGAGGCCAGTGCGATCACCGAGGCGACCGGTATCACGCCGCTCACGTACGTCTCGCCCGTGCTCGCCGCGTATCGAGGCGAAGAAACCCGGGCGTCGGAACTGATCGAGTCGAGCATCGAAGACGCGAGGGCGCGGGGCGAGGGCCGGGTGATCTCGTTGTTCGAGTACTCGCGGGCGGTTCTGTACAACGGCCTCGGCCGCTACGACGATGCGCTCGCGGCCGCTCAGCGAGCCTGTGAGCGCGAGGATCTCGGCCTGTTCGGCTGGTCGCTCACCGAACTGGTCGAGGCAGGAGCCCGCAGCGGCAGGCGCGATGTCGCCGCCGCCGCGCTGCGGCAACTCGAGGAACGGACGCGGGCTGCCGGGACCGACTGGGCGGTCGGGATGCGAGGCCCGTTCACGTGCGCTGCTCAGCGACGGCGCCGATGCCGAGGATCTCTACCGCGAGGCGCTCGAACGGCTCGCAAACGGCCGGCTGGCCGTATACCGCGCGCGCGCCCAGCTCCTCTACGGCGAGTGGCTGCGTCGCGAGAGTCGGCGTGATGATGCGCGCGAGCAGCTGCGCAACGCCCATCGGCTGTTCAGCGACATGGGTGCCGAGGCGTTCGCCGAGCGGGCCCGTCGCGAGCTGCTGGCCACCGGCGAGACCGTCCGCAAGCGAGACGTTGAGACGCGCGACGAGCTCACCGCGCAGGAGGCGCGGATCGCTCGGCTCGCCGCCGATGGACTGTCGAACCCGGAGATCGGGGCACAGCTGTTCCTCAGCCGGCGCACCGTCGAGTGGCACCTCAAGAAGGTGTTCGCGAAGCTCGGCATCAGTTCCCGCCAACAGCTCCCCGACGCGCTGCGCGAGACCGGGCGGTCGGCCGTGCACGTCTGAGTCGGTGGCTCCTAGACCGGAACCGCCGCGGCGCGGGCGTCCGGCAGCGCCGAGCGGAGCTCCCGGCGCGAGCTGATGCCGAGCTTTCCGAACACCTTGCGCAGGTGCCACTCGACGGTGCGCGGGCTGAGGAACAGCTGGGCGCCGATCTCCGGGTTCGTGAACCCGTCGGCCGCCAGCCGCCCGATCTGGGTCTCCTGCGGCGTCAGCTCGTCCAGCGTCTCGACCGTGCGCTTGCGCACCGTCTCCCCGGTGGCCAGCAGCTCGCGGCGGGCCCGCTCGGCGAACGGCTCGTTCCCGATGTCGCTGAACGTCTCGTGCGCGACGCGGAGCTGCTCGCGCGCATCAACCCGGCGATTCTCGCGCCGTAGCCATTCGCCGTAGAGGAGCTGCGCGCGCGCCAGCGCGATGCGGATGCGGGTGCGGGACAGCCGGTCGATCGCCTCGCGGTAGAGCCGCTCGGCGGCCACGCCGTCGGCGAGCATCGCCGCGCGACCCGCGCCAACGCCGAGCGACCAGTCCGTGCCGTTGGCCTCGGCGATCACGGTGAGCCGCGCGAGCGCGCCGACGGCGCGCTCCGCTTTGCCGCTGCGGACTGCGGCCTCGATGAACTCGGAGGCCACCCACATCGAGAGACCGGTCCCGTCCGGGTTCTCGGCTGCGCTCTCGATGGCGGCCAGAGCGTCGTCGTACCGGCCGAGACCGTTGTAGAGGACCGCGGTTCCCCAGTCGTTGGCGGTGAGCCAGAGCCCTTCGCCGCGGCGGAGCACCTCCTGCCGGCGGGCCTCGGTCAGCGCGTGGGCCTCGGCGTCGTGACCGCGCCAGCCGGCCAGCGCGATGCTCGAGCGGCGGGGGAGGTGGCTGCCGGTGGCCTCGACGACGGCGTCCGCTTCGGCGGCCAGCGATGTCGCCACCGCGAGCCTGCCGGAGAGGAGCTCGACGCTGCAGCGATTGTCGAGCGCGACGGGAAGCAGCGAGAACGCGCCCACCTGCCGGGCGAGCTCCACCTGGCGGGCGGTGAGCTCGTCCCATGCCTCGTCGTCGCCCACGTCGCGGGCGACGTGGCAGGCCAGCCAGAGCCAGCGCAGCTCGTCGTCCTCGGAGAGGGGTTCGTCGCGGAACGCGCGCAGCGCCAGCTTCAACGCGGGCGCCGCCGCGACGCAGCCCTCGGCGTAGCGCAGCGCGAGCCCGTCGAGGAGCAGGTCGCATGCGCGCGTGGAGGGTTCCCAGTCGGCGGCGAGGACCGCGGTGGCGACCTCGCGCGCATCGCCGCCGCGTACCAGGCGGTCGGCGGAGAGTGCGGCGGCGAACGCATCGAGGTACGTCTCGCGCGCGAGCGTCGCGTCCAGCGGCTCCAGCCGCTTGGCCGCCGCCAGCAGCAGTGGAGGGGCGTCGCGGCCGCGCGTCGTGGCGAACGCGATCTGCGCGCGGAGCAGCTGCGCCCGCGCACGCTCGAGGTCGTCCAGCGGTCCCGCCTCCGCCATCGCGAGCAGCCGCAGCGCTGCATCGGACGCGCCCGCCTGGTGCTTGCTCTGCGCCGCGGCCAGCGAACGCTGCGCGCGGCGCGTGGGATCGGGCGTCAGCTCGGCGGCGCGCTCGTGGAACGCGGCGCCCGCCGCCAGGCCGCCCCTTGCTCGCGCGCGCCCGGCCGAGCGCTCCAGGTCGGCGGCGACGTCCTCGTCGAGCCCCGCCGTCGCCTGCGCGCGGTGCCAGGCCCGGCGATCGGGATCGACCTCCGCATCGGTGGCCTCGGCGAGCGCACGGTGGACGCGGTGGCGGTCCTCCGGCGCAGCCGCGCGGTATATCGCCGAACGCACGAGCGAATGCCCGAAGCGCACCTGCGCGCCGAGCTCGACCAGACCCGTCCCCGTCGCCGGCGCCGCTGCGCCGGCATCGAGCCCGAGCGCGGCCGCCGCTTCCCACACCAGCAGCGGATCACCTACGGGCTCAGCCGCCGCGACCAGGAGCAACAGCCGCGTCGACGGCGGCAACGGCGCCAGCCGCTCCCTGAAGCTCTCCTCGATCCGTCCCGACAAAGCCGGGCCGTCGGCCAGCCCGAACCCGCCCGCCAACTCCGCGGGCGCCCGGCCTCGTGGCAGCTCCAGCAGCGCCAACGGGTTGCCGCGCGTCTCGGCCACGATCCGATCGCGCACCCGCTCGTCGAGCGGCCCAGCGATCACGGTCGCCAGCAGCTCCTGCGCATCGTGGTCGTCCAACCCGTCGACGACGAGCTCCGCGAGCCCTTCGAGCTGGCGCTCGGCGGCCGGCTCACGGACGGCGAAGACCAGTCCGACCGACTCGACCCCCAGACGGCGCGCCACGAAAGCCAGCGCCTGCGACGAGGCGCCGTCGAGCCACTGCGCGTCGTCCACGATCGCGACGAGGGGCCGCTCCTCGGCCACGTCGGACAGCAGGCTCAGGGCCGCCAGGCCGACGAGGAACCGATCCGGGGCGTCGCCGCCGCGGCGACCGAACGCGGTGCCGAGCGCGTCGCGCTGCGGTCCCGGAAGGCGCTCCAGGCGATCCACGAACGGCGCGCACAGCTGATGCAACCCGGCGAACGCGAGCTCCACCTCGGACTCGACGCCCGCCGCGCGGGCGACCTCGCACCCCGACGCGCCCCGTACCAGGTACTCGAGCAGCGCGCTCTTGCCGACCCCCGCCTCGCCGCGCAGCACCAGCGCACGGCTCAGACCCTCGCGGACACTCGCCACCAGCGCATCGAGCGCCGCACACTCGCTGCTCCGGCCAAGTAAGCCGCGGGCTGGGCGGGCCGGAATCAAGAGTCGACATCGCCACCGCGAGGCTAGGGGACGGCCCGGCACGTTGGCAACCAGTGACCGCAGACCCGGGGCGTGCCCGCGGCCGATCACGATCACGTCGTAGTCGGCCCTGATCCGGCCTGCTCACGTTCGAAGTACTGCGCGTACCAGCTCGGCCAGTCCGGCTCTTCGCGCCCGATCTGCGCTTCGTACTGAGCGTGCGCCTGTTCCGCGCGCAGCAGGGCCTCGGCCAGATCGTCCGCGGACGCAAACGTCAGTTCCGTCGCGGTCTCCTCGGTCGTTCCCTCGGCTGCCTGCTCTCGCTCGAGGTACTGCGCGTACCAGGTCGGCCAGTTCGGGTCCCGGCCCTGGCCGAGCTCCTCCTCGTAGCGACCGTGCGCGAGCCCTGCGCGGATAAGGGCCTGCGCGAGGTCGCTCGCGGAATCGAATGTCAGTTGCATGTCGGCCTCCGGTGGTTGGTGTGGAGCTCTACGGTCCCGCGATCGGGCGCGCGTCGCGCCCGTCGGACCCCCTGGTCCGCTGCCCCGGGTCACATCAGACAGGACGGGCAAGGGAGTGTCAGGCGACCGGGCTCGAACGGCGGTCCTCGCGCGCTGCGGCGGATGTCGCGTAGCGCGTGGGCAATTCGATCCGGACGCGCAGCCCTCCGCTCGGAGACCGGGCGGCTTCGACGCTGCCTGCGTGCGCGGCGATGACCGCGGCGACGATCGAGAGGCCCAGCCCGCTTCCTCCCGACGCGCGCGAGCGGGACGGGTCGTGACGCCAGAAGCGGTCGAAGACGCGCGGCAGTTCGTCCGCCGGCACGCCTGGACCGTCGTCGGAGACCTCGAGGATGACCTCGTCGGCGCGGCGGGCGGCGGACACGGTGGTGGTCGTGCCGGGCGGCGTGTGGACGCGGACGTTGTCCAGCAGGTTGACGATCACCTGGCGCAGCTGGTCAGGGTCGGCGCGGACGAGCAGCGGCTCGTCGCCGGTGTTCACCGTCCACGTGCGCGACCGGTCGACCGTGCTCGCGTCCAGCACCGCCTCGCGCGCGAGCTCGGCGACGTCGACGTCGCGCATCACCGGCGTGAGGTCCTCGTCGAGCTCCGTCAACAGCTGGAGGTCGGCGACGATGCGGCGCATCCGGGTCGCCTCGGCGAGCGCGCGGCCGATCGAGCGGCGGTGGTGCTCGTCGTCGGCGAGCGCGCCGTCGAGGTCGAGCTGCAGGTACCCGCTGACGCTGGTCAGCGGCGTGCGCAGCTCGTGCGAGGCGTTGGCGACGAACTCGCGCAGGCGCGCCTCGGACTCGGTCCGGGCCGCGAGTGAGGCGTCGACGCTCGCGACCATCGCGTCCAGCGCGCGGGTGAGCTCGCGCAGCTCGGCGGTGCTCGCGGGCACCTTCAGGGTGCGATCGGCGTCGCCGCGAGCGATCTCGCCGGCGCGCTCGGTCAGACGCTCGATCGGGCGTGTGCTGTGGCCGGATCCACAACCACGACATCAACGCCAGCAGTCCCCCGCCGGCGATCCCGAACAGGGTGAACATGCGGACGAGCTCGTCAACCAGGTCGCCGAGGTCGTCGACCGGCGCGGCGACGGCGAGCGTGCGGCCGTCGCCCAGCGAGACCGTCGCGTAGCGGTACTTGGAGCCGTCGGGCGCCTCCGCGTAGGCCACCTCGCCGGCGCCCGGTGGCTCGGTGACGCGCGCAACGTCGGGCGCAGGATCGGACGGGCCGGAGGTGGCGAGCACGTCCGCACCGGACGGCCCGGTGAGCACGACGGCGTACCCGAGCGAATCCAGCGCGCCCGAGCGCACGCGGCCGCCGGGCCCGACGAGCGAGTCGCGTACCGCCGGCAGGTCGGCGCGCAGCCGGTCGTCGATGCGGTCGCGCAGCGCGATCTTCGCGGCCGGGATGGCGACGTACCCGACGCCGATGAAGACCGCCAGCGTGGCGACCAGGATCCCGAGCGTCAGCTTCGTGCGCAGATGCACTGGCTCACTCGTCGGGAGCGCGCAGCGTGTATCCGACGCCGCGGATCGTGTGGATCAGCGGCGGCCCGCCGCCGACGTCGATGCGCCGCCGCAGCGCGCTCATGTATGTCTCGACGACGTGGCCGTCGCCGTCGAAGTCATAGCGCCACACGCGGTCGAGGATCTGCTGCTTCGACAAGACGATCCCTGCGTTGGCCAGCAGGAAGCGCAGCAGGTTGAACTCCGTGCGCGAAAGGTCCACGCGGCGACCGGCGCGCCGGACCTCGTGGCGGTCCTCGTGCAGCTCGAGATCGGCGCAGCGCAGCACGCCGTCGTCGTCGCTGAGCCGTCCCGATCGATGCAGCATCGCGCGGATGCGGGCGACGAGCTCGTCGAGCACGAACGGCTTGGTGATGTAGTCGTCGCCGCCGCGGCCGAACCCCTCCAGCACGTCACGGCTGGCCGCTCGCGCGGTGAGGAAGATGATCGGCGCGCGCTCGCCGTGGGCGCGCAGCCGCCGGCACACCTCAAAGCCATCCAACCCCGGCATCAGCACGTCGAGCACCACGACGTCGGGCGAGGTCGCGGGGATCTTGGCCAGCGCGTCCGGACCGTCGATCGCGACGCTCGTCTCGAAGCCCGCATAGCGCAACGCCGTTCCGAGCATGTCGCGGATGGCGTCGTCGTCGTCCACGACGAGCACATGAGGAGCCATCGGGCGAACAGTAGAACCGGCCGACCTCAGAGCAACCTCAGGACGAGGCCGGCGAACGGCGCGAATCCAGAGCTTCCGCTGAGCGAGTTCGGAGGGCCGGGTGAGGACCGCGCGATCAGCTGTCGGCCATGACGAGATCCACCACACCGGCCCGCTTGGCCGCCGCTTCTGATCACGACCGCGCGGCCTCGCCACCGCCGAGACCGCCGTCGCAGGCGAACGACCGGCCTCCGCTGCCCCGCACCGAGCCTACGGGTCCGGCGATCGACCGCCATCTGGAACAGCTCCCGCCGGACTGGACTCCGACGCTCTGGAACGACCTGCCGCCGCGACCCGCTCTGGAGGGACCGCTCGCCGTCAACGACCGCATCACGCGGGCGTCCATCAGCGGCGAGGGCCGGCTCGAGGGCGCCGAGGACATCGCTCCCGGCCTGGACGGCCACATCTACACCGGCACCGCCGACGGCGGCATCTGGCGCATCGCGACCAACCGCGGCGGAGAAGCCCGGCGGATCGAGCGCGTGGCCACCGTCGAAGGCCGCCCGCTGGGCCTCGACGCGTACTCGAAGCACATCCTGATCGCCGCCGTGGCCCAGCAGGGCGTGATGGCCGTCAACACCACGGACCGGCAGGTCGTGGGTCCTGACCGACCGCCTCGACGGCAACCTCATCTTCTTCCCCGACGCCCTGTCGGTCGCCGCCGACGGCACGATCTACTTCAGCGAGGCGAGCACGCGTCTACTACCCGGGCTTCCCGAACGACTTCCTCGACGGGCGGCCCCACGGCCGCCTGCTGCGTTACGAGCCGGCCACCGGCACGACCCGGGTCGTCGCCGACGACCTCTACTTCGCCAACGGCGTCCAGGTCGCCCCGGACGAGTCCTACGCGCTCGTGGCGGAGTCGTTCCGCACGCGCCTCACGCGCGTATGGCTGAGGGGCGCGCGGGCTGGAACGACCGAGCAGTTCGGCTCGTGGCTGATCAACGCGCCGGACAACATCCGCATGGACGCCAAGGGGCGAGTCTGGATCGCGGGGAGCGACCTGCGCGACGACATGCTGGATGCGGCGGTGTCGAACGCCGACGTCCGTCGCGCGCTCGCCGCCCTGCCGCCGGATCAGCAGGGCACGGTCCGCCGGCCGTACGGGTTCGCCCAGGTGCTCGACCGCCGCGGCCGGCCGATCTTCAGCTTCCACGACACGACCGGACGGTTCTTCGCGGTCAGCTCGGTGCTGCCCCACGACCGGACCGTCACGTTCGGCTCGCTGAGAGACCGCGGCGTGGCGCAGATCGCGATGCCGCGTGCACTCGTGCGCTGACGAGCGGCGCATCTGATAGCGTGATATCATCCGCCGATGGCGCAGATCGTGATCCGACAACTCGACGATGACGTCAAAGCCAAGTTGCAGCGTCGCGCGCGCGAGCATGGTCGCAGCACCGAGGAGGAGGTCCGCGAGATTCTTCGCAACGCGGTTCGCGATCAGGATCGTCCGCCGTCGCGACTGGGCACGCGGATCTCTTCTCGTTTCGCGAAGATCGGCCTACGGGAAGACATCGCGGAGCTGCGCGGCGAGGTGCGGCCCGCGGATCTCGAGCCGTGATCCTGCTGGACACCAACGTGATCTCGGCGCTGATGCGACGGGATCCTGAGCCGGCCGTCGTGGACTGGCTGGACGGGCAACCCTCGGAGTCGATCTGGACCACGTCGGTCACCGTGTTCGAGGTACGGACCGGGCTGCACCTGCTCGCGCCCGGCAGGCGACGTGGCGATCTCGAGCGTGCGTTCGACGCGCTGCTCGCCGAAGAACTCGAAGGACAA
>CAWIGP010000006.1:0-21744 GCA_963835735.1 uncultured Solirubrobacteraceae bacterium | reverse complement strand
TCGCCCAGCGCGACTTCGCGGATCTGACGCCGGATGCCGTCGAGGCGATGCGGCGGCCGGCCGGCCGCATGACTTGACCGAGCTCGCCGACACGAGTGCGTGGTCGTGGTCGCGCTGCCGCGCGTACCCCGAGCTGCGCGGCGCGTTCGACCAGGCGCTCATCGACGGCGAGCTCGCGACTTGCGACATGGTCTGTCTCGAGCTTCTCCACAGCGCGCGCGGCCCGACCGAGTTCGCGGAGATTCGCGAGGAGCTCGCGGCGCTGCCCGACTGCCCGATCGACAAGGTTCAGTGGAATCGCGCGCTGTGGGTCTACGAGCAGCTCAGCGCTCAGGGCGGGGCGTTTCAGCGTTCGGTGAAGCACCCCGATCTCCTGATCGCCGCGGCAGCAGAGGCCGCCGATGTCGGCGTTCTGCACTACGACGAGGACTACGACCGGATCGCCGCGATCACCGGCCAGCCGACGCGCTGGCTGGCGCCGAAGGGCACTCTGCGCTGACCACGTCCACCACGTCGTCGTCGATGGCCGCGTCTGGTGATGAGGTACGGTGCCGCGAGAGCGTGACTGACCCCGCACCGACTGCGATGAGCGCCTGGGGGCACGCGGCGAGAGCGACCGTCGGCGTCGGCGTGACGCCGTTCCACACGGACGCCGAGGCGACGATCCGCCTGGCGGCGGCCGCCGAGGAGCTCGGCTACGCGCGCTTTGGCGCCGCCGAGGGCTGGACGCATGACGCCGTCGTGCTGCTCGCGCAGATCGCAGGGGCTACCTCGCGGATCGGTCTGGCCACGACGGTGCTTCCGGTCTGGAGCCGCTCGCCGGCTGCGATCGCCATGGCCGCGGCAAGCCTGCAGCGAGCGTCGGGCGGGCGCTTCGGCCTGGGGCTGGGCGCGAGCAGCCCGCCGCTCGTCGAGGGCCTGCACGGCCTCACCTGGGACGACCCCGTCGGGCAGTTGCGGAAGACCGTGGTCGCCGCCAAGGCGCTGCTCGCCGGCGCCCGCCTGCCGCTCGAACGCGAGGGCGTCAGACCACTTCGGCTCGGTGTGGCGCCGGAGTCGCCCGTGCCGATCCTGCTCGCGGCGCTCGCCCCGGCGTCCGTCCGCCTCGCGGGCGAGCTGGCGGACCACTGGCTGCCGTTTCTCTGGGCGCGCTCACGGCTCACCGATGGCCGCGCGCTGCTCGCCGAGGGCGAGGCGGCCGCTGAGGAAGCGACCCCGACGATCGTCTCGCCCAGTGTCCCGCTGGCGCTCGGAGAGGACGAGGAGACGGCCCGGCAGATCGCAAGCGGGTGGTTGCTCGCGTATCTGACGCGCATGGGACCGCTCTATCCGCGGATGCTGCGCGACCGGTTCGGCTATGCACGAGAGGTCGACGCGCTGCTCGACGCCAACGGCGACGGCCCGCCCCGACTGCCCGCGGCAGCCGAGCCGCTGGCTCGCGACGTCACGTTGATGGCCACCTACGACTCCGCTCCGGAGGCGATCCGGCTCTGGCTCGAGGCGGGTGCGGACACCGTCGAGCTCACCCTGCCACTCGGACTGCCCGAGGAGCAGCTGCGCGAGATGGTCGAGGCCGCGCGCCCGTCGGGCGCGGTCACGTAGACGCGGACGAGACCGGGAATACCGCCGCTCCCGAGAGCGTCCTCGAGGCTGTGAACCGCCTCCTCCTTTCCTACCGGCGGCGCGCCGCACGCCGGTTCCTGGCCGGCGCCCTGCTCGCTGCCGGTGTGATCGCCGGAACTGCGGCACCGGCGAGCGCGGCGACCACCGCGACGTTCAGCAACGGGGTGCTGACGGTGTCCGGTGACGGCGCCGACAACTCGATCGTGATCAGCCGGGATACGGCCGGCGCGATCCTGGTCAACAAGGGCGCGGTCGTCGTGGTCGGCGGCCCCCCGACGGTCGCCAACACGACGCTGATCCGCGGCTTCGGTGACGCCGGCAACGACGTGATCCGCCTCGATGAGGCCGGCGGCGCGCTGCCGCGGGCGAACCTGTTCGGCGGCGTCGGCAACGACACGCTCACCGGCGGCTCGGGCGGCGATCAGCTGTTCGGGCAGGCCGGCAACGACACCCTGCTCGGCCGTGGCGGCATCGACATCCTCACCGGCGGCAGCGAGAACGACACGCTCACCGGCGGCGACGCCGACGACCAGGCCTTCGGCCAGGGCGATGACGACCGGATGATCTGGAACCCGGGCGACGCCACCGACCTCAACGAAGGCGGCACCGGTACCGACACCGTGCAGGTCAACGGCCTGAGCAGCGCCGAGCAGTTCGCCGCCGCGGCCAACGGCGCGCGTGTGCGGCTCGACCGCCTCGACCCGGCACCGTTCGCGATCGATATCGGCACCTCCGAGAACCTCGTCGTCAACGCCAACGGCGGCAACGACCGCTTCTCCGCGACCGGGAACCTGGCCGCGCTCATCAGGCTCACGGTCGATGGCGGCGCCGGCAACGACACGCTCCTCGGCGGCAACGGGACCGATCTCCTGCTCGGGGGCGACGGCGACGACTTCATCGACGGCCAGCAGGCCAACGACGTGGCCTTCATGGGCGCGGGCGACGATGACTTCCAGTGGGACCCGGGCGACGGCAGCGACACCATCGAGGGCCAGGACGGCACCGACAGCATGCTGTTCAACGGCAGCGGCGCCAACGAGATCTTCGAGGCCTCGGCCAACGGCGGGCGCCTGCTCTTCACCCGCAACGTCGCCAACATCGTGATGGACACAGACGACGTCGAGGCGGTCGACCTCCGCGCCCTGGGCGGAGCCGACACGTTCACCGTCGACGACCTGTCGGGTACCGACGTGGCCGAGCTCGGCGGCGACCTCGCCGGCACCCTCGGCGGCGGCGCCGGAGACGGCCAGGCGGACACGATCATCGTGAACGGCACCAACGGCGCCGACGTCATCGACATCTTCGGCGCCGGAACCTCGGCCTCCGTGGTCGGGCTGGCGGCGCAGGTGAACATCGCCAACTCCGAGGGCGCCAACGACGCGCTGATCGTCAATGCACTCGGCGGCGACGACGAGGTGACGGCAACCACGCTGCCGGCCGGCGTGATCAAGCTCACGATCGACGGCGGCGCCGGCGAGGACGACCTCCTGGGCTCGCAGGGCGCCGACGTGTTCCTCGGCGGCGGCGACGACGACTTCACGTTCGGCGACGACGGCAACGACCTGGCCCTGATGGGCGCCGGCGACGACTCGTTCCAGTGGGACCCCGGCGACGACGACGACACCCTCGAGGGCCAGGACGGCACCGACGAGATGCTGTTCCTCGGCTCCAACGCCAGCGAGAACATCGACGTCGCCGCCAACGGCGGGCGCGTCCTGTTCTTCCGCAACGTGGCGAGCGTGACGATGGACCTCAACGACGTCGAGGCCATCGACTTCCGGGCCCTCGGCGGCGCCGACAACGTCGTCGTGGGCGACCTGAGCGGCACCGACATGACAGCGATCGGTCCCGACCTGCGCGGGCCCAACGGCGGCGGCGACGGCGCGGCCGACACGGTCACCGTCAACGGCACCAACGGCGACGACACGTTCGGTGCCGCCGGCGACGCCGGCGGGGTCGACGTGTTCGGTCTCCAGGCGAGAGTCGACATCGCTTTCCAGGAGCAGGCCAACGACCGTCTGACGCTCAACGCGCTGGGTGGCGACGACGTCGTCGACGCCACCTCGCTGGAAGCCGACGGCATCCAGCTCGCGATGAACGGCGGCCTCGGCACCGACTTGTTCCTCGGCAGCGAGGGCGACGACCAGATCAACGGCGGCGACGGCGACGACGTCGCCCTCATGGGCGCGGGCGACGACACCTTCGCCTGGAACCCGGGCGACGACGACGACACGCTCGAGGGCCAGGCAGGAGCCGACACGATGCTGTTCAACGGCTCCAACGCCGCCGAGATCATCGACATCGCCGCCAACGGCGGGCGCGTCCTGTTCTTCCGCAACGTGGCGAGCGTGACGATGGACCTCAACGACGTCGAGGCCATCGACTTCGTGGCCCTCGGCGGCGCCGACAACATCGTCGTCGGAGACCTCAGTGGCACGGACCTCACCGAGGTGAACACGGACCTGGCCGCCGCCGGGGGCGGCGACGGCCAGCCCGACAACGTCATCGTCGAGGCCACCAACGGCGACGACGTGATCCTCATCGCCGGCGACGCCTCCGGCGTGAGCGCGGTCGGCCTGGCCGCCCAGGTGAACATCACCGGCGCCGAGGCCGCGAACGACCGGCTGACGGTCAACGCGCTCGCCGGCGACGACGTCGTCGACGCCTCCACCCTGGCGGCCGGGTCGATCCAGCTCACGGTCGACGGCGGCGCCGGGGACGACGTGCTGATCGGCGGCGACGGCAACGACGTCCTGTCCGGCGGCCCGGACGACGACGTGCTCATCGGCGGGCCGGGCACCGACGTCATCGACGGCGGAGACGGCGACGACATCGAGATCCAGAGCCTCGGCGCCGACACCGTGAGCTCGGCGACTCGCGCCGGGAAGGACTGGCTCGCGACCCACGCCCGCACCGTCGGCGGCAAGACGGTGCTCGACGTCGGCGGCAAGCAGCGGACGCTGCCCCGCGCCGACCTCGGCCGGCTCGCCCGCGGCGTGCCCTCGTCCTGAGCCCCGCCGCGTCGGCTCCCGCTCAGCGTCGTCGCCAGCGCGCCGAACGTCCGGTGCCCAACGGCTCGATCACGCCCTCGTCACGCAGGCGGGCGAGCACCTTGCCAATAAGCGAGTCACTGGCTCCTAGCGCGGCCTCGCGGACATCCGCGATGGTGAACTCGTCGGAAAGCCGGTCGCGAACGAAGCGCTCGATGGACGCCGTCTTGGCCCCGCGGCCATCGCCGAGCACTTCGACCCGATTCTCGAACTCGCGGTACGCAGCGAGAAGGATCCCGAGGAGGTACTCGAGCCACGGCCAGATCGTGTGCTCGTCGTTGTGCCAGCCGATGCCCGCCGCTTGCAGCGACGAGTAGTAACCGTCCCTGGCGTCGTTGACCAGGCGCTCGAGGCTGACGTAGCGGCCGACGCCGTACCCGGACTGGTAGAGCAGGAGCAGCGTCAGAAGCCGGGCCATTCGACCGTTCCCGTCGCGGAACGGGTGAATGGCGAGGAAGTCGAAGACGTAGCAGCCGATCAACAGCAGCGGATGATGTTCGCCTGCATCCCGCGCGCTGAGGAACCCCGCATGCAGCTCGTCCATCGCCGCCGGCGTCTCAGCTGCAGCGACCGTCCGGAAGCGGACGCGCTTGGTGCCATCCGGCAGCTCTTCCTCGATCGCGTTCTCGGTCGTCTTCCAGCGGCCCGCTGGAACGGCCGTGTACTGGTAGAGGTCCCGGTGCAGCTGCTCGACCACCGATGGACGGAACGGGATGTCCCGTGCTTGCTCATGGATCAGGTCGAGCACTGCACGGTAGCCCGCGATCTCCGCCTCCGAGCGGTTGCGAGGTGCCGTCTTCTGCTTGACCAGCGCTTCAATGCGCTTGCGCGGCGCGACGACGTCCTCGATCGCGTTCGACGCTTCTGTGCTCTGGATCCTTGCGACGTCGACCAGCGCCTCGAGGAGTTGCGGACGCTGCATGCGATACGCGTCCTCGCGGCCGCGCGATGTATCGATCGCCCCAATTGTGCGGGCGATGGCCGCGGGAACGAGGCCGATCTGCTGATCAAGGACGCGGAAGGTGTGCATGCGAATCGACCACTACCTACGTAAACAACACAATAGGCAGGCCCAATTGTGTCGTTTACGGCGGATGGTGTGGCGAAGCGAGGCGCTATCTAGCGTGGCGGATGCGCTGTGCGGAGGAGCGCGGCGTAGCGCTCGAAGGCTGCCGAGGTCCGCTTCTGATCGCCGATGGCGTCGACGTCTTGGAGGAGCCCGCGGACGACGGCAAGGGTGAGCGTGGACAGCTCGCGCGCCGTGGCCGGGTCGGCGCCGTCTGCGGTGAAGCCGTGCTCGATGGTCGGCAGCCAGTCGAGCACCGATTCGCGCAGGAACTCCGCGTGCGGGCTGTCGGGCGCGTGGGCGAGCGCGTGCAGCTGCCCGAACAGGCGCAGGTAGGGCTGTGCCTCGTCGGTGGCGAACCAGCGCCAGGCGTCGGTCAGGACGTCGGCGTAGGGCCGCCCGGGCTGGGGTGCCAGGCGAGCTTCGAAGGCCTCGCGCTGGCGGGAGCGCGCGTCGCCGAGCGCGCGGGCCACCAGCTCCTCCCGGGAGCCGAAGTGGTGGACGAGCATGCGCGGGCTCACGCTCACCGCGGCGGCGAGGTCACGCAGCGACACGGCGACTACGCCGCGCTCGAGCAGATGATCGGCTGCGCGCTGCACGATCGCCTCGCGGCGCTGGTGGTCGACGGTCCGAGCCACGGCGAGGTACGGTATCTTGTAACGTCGTTACGTCAATGAAGGAGCGGACCATGATCGCCACGTCACGCCAGGTGCGGCTGGGCCTCCTGTATGAGGCCTTCAACGCGCGCGACATCGATACCTGTCTGGCCGCGATGACACCCGACGTCGACTGGGCCAACGGCTGGGAGGGCGGTCGCGTGGTCGGCCGCGACGCCGTCCGCGACTACTGGCAGCGCCAGTGGGCTGAGATCGACTCGACCGCCGAGCCGACCGCCGTCACCGAGCGCCCCGACGGCACGGTCGAGGTCGCGGTCCACCTCCTCGCCCGCGACAAGCAGGGAAGAGTGCTCAACGACGGAGAGGGCCGCCACGTCTACGAGTTCCGCGGAGATCTCATAGAGCGGATGACGATCGAGGACTGACAGCTCGCGGAAGGGCGGGATCGGTCAGGGAGCCGGGCCGGTCGCGGTCACGCGGCGCAGCTTGTCCGGGTTGCGCACGACGTCGATCCGGGTGATCCGGCCTTCCTCGACCGCGAAGGAGAGGACGGAATCGTTGCCGTCGCGGGCGGCGATCAGCAGGCCGAGCTCGCCGTTGAGCTCGATGGGGGTCGGCGCCGGCGCGATCGTCTCGTTGCGGCGCATCGCGACCCAGCCGCGCGCGACACGCGCGGCGCCGTGCAGCGGCTTGCGCAAGGCGATCGCGCGGCCGCCGCCGTCGGAGGTCCACACGACGTCGGGGTCGAGCACGGCGATGAGGCCGTCGAGGTCCCCTTCGCTGACGGCGTCCGCGAAGGCCCGCACGGCGCGCTCGTGCTCGTCCGCCGAGGTCTCGAAGCGCGGGCGCTGCTCCCCGACGTGGCGCCGGGCGCGCGAGGCGAGCTGACGCACGGCTTCCGGCGTTCGGCCGACGACCTGCGCGACCTCGGCGAACGGCATGTCGAACACGTCGTGCAGCACGAACGCCGTGCGTTCGGCGGGCGAGAGCTGCTCGAGCAGCGCCAGCAGCGCGTAGCTGACCGACTCGTCGAGCGTGACGCGGTCGGCCGGGTCCACCGCGCCGGAGGAGAGGATCGGCTCCGGCAGCCAGGGGCCGACGTACTGCTCGCGCCGCGCGCGGGCGGAGCGCAGGGCGTCGAGCGCGAGCCGGCCGACGACGGTGGTGAGCCAGGCGTCGAGGTCGTCGATCGAGTCCGCGCCCGTGCGCTCGAGCCGCAGCCACGCCTCCTGCACGACGTCCTCCGCCTCGCCCACGTCGCCGAGCTGGCTGTAGGCGAGGCGAAGCAGTCGCGGACGCGCCTGCGCGAAGCGCTGCGCAGCGGTCATGCGGCCAACGACTGCTCCGGGATCATGCGCCAGCCGTCGATGCCGGCGCGCACGCGCGGTCTCCAGCCGGTCGCCTCGCGCAGCCGCCGGCTGGAGATGCGCTGCGAGCGCGCCACCGGCTCGAACACGGGCGGCACCTCGACCAAGGCCGGCCGCAAGGCGTTGCGACCGACCACGGCGGCGAGCGCGGCGTCGATCTCGCCGCGCGTCGGCGGGTCCTCGTCGGCCACGTTGTACGTCCCGGCCGGAGCGCCGAGCGCGGCGACGACCGCCGTCGCGGCGTCATCGAGCCAGACGGTCGGCAGGTAGGCGTCGCGCCGGCCGAGGCTGGGCGAGATGCCCGCCCGCGCGCCCTCGACGTCGGACAGAGTGAGGCCGCTGTCCGGCCCGATGAAGAGGCCGAAGCGCAGCACGACGGTGTCGGCGAACAGCTCCCTCGCGTTGGCCTCCGCGATCAGCGCGGTCGACGTCGTGGAGCCGCCCACGACGGGGGCGTCCTCGTCGAGCCACGCGTCGCCGCCGTCGGCGTACACGAACGCGAGCGACTCCTGGACCAGGCGCCCGGCGCCGGCCACATGCGCCGCCAGTGCGATGACGGCCGACGCCTCGCGGCGCAGCCGGTCGTTCTCGTCCCACGCGCCGGGCGTCGCCATGCGCTCGGCGGGCGGGATGCGAGTGAGCAGGTTCACGACGGCGTCGGCGCCGGCGAACGCGTCGGTCATGGCGGCCTCGTCGAAGACGTCGGCCTCGACGGCGCGCGCGCCGAGGCCCTCGAGCATTCCCCGGGCGCGCGCAGACCGCACGACGCCGGTGACCCGATGGCCGGAGGTGAGCAGTTCGGGGACTACGCGCCGCCCGACGACGCCGGTGGCTCCAGTGATCACGATGTTCATGACCAGCTGACGAGACACGCCGCCGAATCGTGACACGCGCGACGATGACGCCGTGCTCGTCGCCGTGGCGGTCGCCGACACGGTCGGCGCGACCTAGCGCCAATCGCGGCCGTGCTTGCGACGCCCGTGTCCGCGGTGGCCGCCGCGTCGCTTGCCGGCGCGGAGGTTCCGCAGGTACTCGTAGCCGACGCGGGCCGTGCGCGCGGGGTCGGGCTGGTCGTCCCGTTCGACGATGTAGTGGTGCGCGTTCTTGTGCCTGAGGGCCTGGAAGATGCGCCGGAAGTCGATCGAGCCTTCGCCGAGGTCGGTGAAGCCGGGGTTGAAGTAGCCGCCGGCCGGGTTCGGGATTCCGTCCTTGACGTGGAAGAGCGGGAACCGGTGCTGGTAGTCGGGGATCCAGTCGAGCGGGTCGATGCCTCCGAACACCATCCAGAAGAGGTCGGGCTCGAACCACACCAGGCGCGGATCGGTCTCGTCGAGCAGGATCTGGAACAGCGACTCGCCGGTCTGCGGGTCGGTGCCGAACTCCCAGTAGTGCACGTGCAGATAGGCGCGCATCCCGCGTGCCCTCGCGGCCACGCCCCACTCGTTCGCAAGCTCGGCGAGCTCGCGATAGCGATCGGCCGTCTGCGGCTCGCCGACGCCCGCCACGATCCCGGTCGGGATCGTGATCCCCGCCGTCCCGACGTACGGCTGCCCGAGCGCTTCGGCCTCGTCGAGCGCACTCTCGACCGTGCGGGCGCCGAAGAACGGGATCAGCGCCGGGCCGACGAGCTGATGGCCGCCGATCGCGCGCAGGCGGTTGGCGTCGAGCAGCCGCCGGAACTGCGCCGGACGTGCGTTCGAACAGGCCGGCGACCTCGATCTCGCGGTATCCGATCTCCGCCAGCAGGGCGAGCGTTCCCGGCAGGTCCTCCTCGGCGAGCGTGCGGACGGTGAACAGCTGGATGCCGATCCGTCTGCGGGGGATGAGTCGCTCGCCCGCGAACGCCGGCGATGTCAGCGGCCCGAGGCCCATCGAGGCCGCCACTGCCGCGCCGCCCGTCGCGAGGAATCGACGTCGGCTGAACGCCTGATCTACTCCCATGTCCGTCCCCTCGGTCGCGGAGTTCCGCAACGTACTACCCGGTCGGCCGTCAGGGCACCCAGCGCTCGGCGAGCGGCGTCACCTGCAGCTCGTGCGTCGCGGCCCGCAGGCCCTGCTCGCCCAGGAAGCGCACGGCTTGGGCGATCTCGTGTGGGTCGGCGAGCGCGGCTGGGTCGACGCCCTCGCGCTTGCCGGTCAGCGGCTGGATCCCGGCGTCGACGATCAGCAGCGTTACCTGGATGCCGTGCTCGCGCAGCTCGAGCGCCGCGGCGTGGGTGAGCGCGCGGACGCCGAACGCGCCCGCCGCCCACAGGCCGCGGCCGGGCATCGCCCGCCGGGCGGAGCCGCCGGTCACCTGCACGATCGTCGCCGGCCGGTCCTGGGCGAGGAGGAAGCGGCTCGTGGCCGACAGGAACGAGAACGCCGCGCGTGGCGGTGCGGCGGCCCAGGCGTCGAACGCATCGGGCGCTGCCTCGGCGAGAGGCCCTCCGCCGAACGGCCCCGACCGCGTCCCGCCGTAGGCCGCCGCGGCGTTGACCACCAGATCGAGCGGCCCGTGCGCGTCCGCGCTCTCCTGCAAGGCTCGGGTGACGTCGGCGGGGTCGGTCACGTCGGCGCGAATCGCGAGCGCGCCGAGCGCGGCGACGCCTTCGAGCGTCCGATCCGATCGCGCGACGCCGGCCACGTTCCAGTCCGCTCCGCGCAGCGTTTCGATGATCGCCTTTCCGAGGTTGCGCGCACCGAACACGAGTGCGCCGCGGGCGTTCTCGGCCATTCCGGCTCCTCTCCTGACAGAAGGACCCGCCGATTCTCCCTGTCGCCGCCTTGCGCAGGGACCCACAGACCGGTGAGGCTAGGCGCATCACCATGGAGCCGACGGCGAAGAGACCGCTGCTGCGTGGGCGCCGCTTCCGGGTCGATCCCCTGCTCACCGGCTGCGTGCTGGCGCTCATCGCCTTCCCCGTGCTGGCCTGGATCGCGGCGGCCGGGCTGCCGGTCGAGCCGCGGCCGCAGGCGCCACGTGTCGTGGCGAGCGGCGCCGACGGCGAGGCTTCCAGCCTGCGCCAGGTCCCGGTCTTCGAGGACGCGCCGGACGTCGCGGCGGCGCTCGCCGGTCCGAGTCAGATGCGCGCCGCGCTTCGCGCCGGGATGGCCGACGTGCTCGATCCGCCTGCGGTCACGGCGCTGCTCCGGTTGGTGGAGTCGGATGAGACCGTGACCATCAAGGGCGGTGAGAGCGTCGATCCGCTGACGGTCCCTTACCCCTACCGGTACCCGGCCATCGAGCGGCTGCTGCCGGCCGAGTTCGCCGACCCGGCTCGCGCGAACGACCTCGGGGCGTTGCTGATCCTGGCCGCGGGCGGATTCGAGGGCGAGTCGCTGTACGCGCCGTTTCCCAACGCCGGCTTCGCCGCGTTCGCCGTTCTCGACCGCGCGCGGTCGGGAGACGCGTGCGCGCCGCAGCTGAACCTCGCGTTCCTCCTGTCGGCGGACACCAACCCGCGCGACGACGACGTCGCGCGCGAGTACGAGCTGGCGGCAGACCGCTGCGGTGGCGACCCGACGCCGCTCTGGCTGCTCGCGCAGTTCCAGTCCCAGCGCGCGTTCATCCGGGACAACGCCGACCGGCCGGGTCAGAAGCTCGAAAGAGAGGACCGGCTGCAGCGGCCGTTCGACACCGTCGACGCCCTCCAGCGCAGCCATCCGGGCCTGGCTGCCGCATGGGCCGCGGAAGCCGACGCCGAGCTGCGGATCGCCTACCAGATGGATCCCCTCCAGCCGTTCGGCAGCCGGCAGCGGTTCCGCCGGGCGCTCGCCCTGTACCAGGCGGCACGGCGACTCGACGACGATCCGGAGCTCGCCGCGGGCGAGGCGCGAGCCCTCGCCGGGCTCCACCTCTACCGCCGGGCCGCCGCGGTTCAGCAGGCCGCCTCGGCCGGCCTCGACGGGATCGCCCCGGTGAAGGCGAGGCTGATCGAGTATCTCGAGCGCGCGGGGAGCTTCTCCGCCGCGGCGGACGTCGCGGCCGACCTCGAGGCGTCACACGAGTTCCCCCCTTCCAGCTCCCTGCTCATGAAGATCGCCCACGACGACGGGGAGAACCGGCTTTCCGAGGAGGACGCGGAAGGGCCGGTCTCGACGGGCGTGGCGCAGGCGCGTGCGGTTCGGCTGCACGTGGGACCGTTCCCCGGTGGCGTGGGCGGCCCGGGCGCGGATGTCAGCTTCATCCCGCTCTTCCGCGACGTCGACGGCGTGACCGGTCATGACCGCTGGTGCCCCGGATGGGCGCATCGGCGTGACCTCGTCCTCGCCGGCCGCGCGCGGGAGGCGCTCGACGAGATGCCGGCAGAGTTCACGGAGGTCAATCCCGACAGCCTCGCGAGCCACTGCGCCGGCTCGCTCGCGATCCCCCTGCTGGCCGGGCTCGCCGCGCTCGAGGCAGACGATCGCGCGGCGGCGGTCGCGCGGCTTCGGCAGCGCGATGCGAAGACGCTGCTCGATGGCCGCGAGCCGATCGTCGCGCTCCGCGATGCTCAGCAGAACCTGTGGCGCTTCGCGGGCGACTACGAGCGTGCAGCGAGCGCGGTGGCCGCGTGGATGCGCGGAGTACCCGGAGGACCCGGATGCGATGGATCGCGCCGGCGAGATCGCGTTCCTCGACGGCCGCCATGCGGAAGCGGCGCGCTGGTTCGGCCAGGAGGTGCGTGCGGCACGATCCGTGCACGGCGTCTGGACGGCCCAGGAGGCGCGTGCCCAGCTCAAGCAGGGGACCGCGCTGTCCCGCCTCGGCCGCCATGACGAGGCGCTCGACGTGCTCACCGACGCCGAGGAGACGGCATCGCGAGCGCGCGCCTTCGCAAGGGACAACGACGACTACCAGGCGGAGGTGGAGAGCGAGTTCTTCACGTACCACGCGCTGGCACAGGCCGGCGACGCCGCCCTTCTCGCAAAGCGCTATGACGCCGCGTCCGAGCGCTACGCCGTCGCGGCCGAGTTCGTACCAAGACTCACCGAGCTTCCGATCGATCGCGAGCCACTCGCCCGCCCTGAGGTGCTGTTCAACAACTGGGCGCTGGCCGACACGAAGGCGGGTGACGCTGCCACTGCGCTCGCTGCCGCCCGCCGCGCGGTGGAGGTCGATCCGGCGAATCCGCTCTTTCGCGGTACCGAGGGACTGACGCTGCAGCAGCTCGGCCGGGGCGGGGAAGCGGTCGGCGCCTACCGCGCCGCAGTGGACTCCGATCCGTCCGATTTCCCGGCGTGGAACAACCTCGGCGTCGCGCTCGACGATCCGGGAGCCGCGGTGGACGCGCTGCGCCGCGCGGTGGGCGCGCGGGAGGACTATGCGCTCGGATGGTTCAACCTCGGGGTCGCGCTCGAGCGGGAAGGCCCGCTCCACGCGCTCGCATCGCAGGGCGCGCTCGGGCGCGCGATCCGGCTCGACGGCGGGCTCCGTGACCGCGAGCACGACCCCGTCCTCGACGAGGACGTCTATGTCACGAACCTCGACCTCTCGAAGCCGCTGCCTCCCGAATGGGGACTCAGCCAGAGCCAGGAACGAGCGCCCGTCGCAGCCGCCGGCTTCGCGCTCGCGCTCATCGTCGGCCTTCGCCTCGCTCGCTCGCTGGCCGGGCAGGGCACCGCTTCGGACGCCGGCCGGCGGCTCTACGAGGCGGTGCGCACGTGGATCGACCGCATTCCCGCGGCCCTGCGCCTGCCGCGTGCAGCGATCGCCGTCCTTGCCACGATCACGGTGTTCCTGCTCCCGATGCTCCTGTCCGGGCCGCCGAACGTGACGGCGGTGGTGCTTCTCGTCCTGGGCACCGGGCTGCTCATCGTGGTCGTGCTGCGCGCGCGCGTGCTCGCCGCCCGGCGCGCGGGCGTCGAGCTCGAGCAGCGCACGTGGTCGCCCGCCGTCGCGTTCGGGCTCGTCGCGGGCGCGCTCGGCGCGCCATGGGCGCCGCTCCCCGTCGCCCGTACGTCGCAACCCAGTGCTGTCGTCCATTGGGTCGGCCCTCTGCTCATGTGCGTGCTCGGGCTCAGCCTCGTGGTCCTGGCCGTGCTGCTCGAGGTCCCACTGACACGGTCCCTCGGCGCGGCCGCCCTGGTCATGGCCGCTTCGCTCCTGACGCCGATCGAGCCGATCGACGGCGGCGTCATCGCGGAGGGTGCGGTCGGCACCGCAACGACGCTGGCGCTGTTCGGCGCCGCGGTGCTGCTGGTGGTCGGCCTGGGCTGAGGCCGCCGCGCATGCTCCCGGCGTTCCCGCGGGAACGCCTCGACGTCCGCTATCTGACCTCATTCCTGATATTGTGACCACATGGATGAGATCGGCGTTCGCGAGCTCAAGGCGACCCTCAGCCAGGTGCTCCGGCGCGGTGAGCCGAGGCGAGCAGGTGCGCGTCACGGTGCGCGGTCGGCCGGTCGCCGACATCGTTCCTGCCGGCGCTTCGCCCAGCGCTGAGGCGCTGCGGGAACTGGTCGCTCGCGGCCGGGTCGTCCCTCCTGCGAGAGCGCGGCCGACGCGGGCGCCGCAGCTGACGCGCGCCGGCCGGTCGGCTTCTGAGCTGGTACTGGCCGAACGCGAGGACGAGCGCTGATCCTCTACCTCGATGCCCAGCGCGCTGGTGAAGCGGTACGTCGCGGAACCGGGCAGCGCCGCGGTTCGGTCCGCGATGCAGATGGCAAGCGGGTGGTTCATGTGCCGCGTCGGCTTCGTCGAGACCGCGCGCGCTGTCGGCATGGTGGCCGGTGAGTCGGCCGTGAGGCGGTTCGCGCAGGAGTGGCCGGCGTTCGGCGTCGTCGAGGTCGACCAGGAGCTTGCCGAGCGCGCCGCCTCGCTGACGTCCGCCGGCGCCTTGCGGAGTCTCGACGCGCTGCACCTGGCGTCTGCGCTGCTGCTGCCGCGGGCTGAGTTGTGCGTTGCAACCTGGGACCGGAGGCTCTCGAACGCGGCTCGCGATCAGGGGCTGCGGGTCTTGCCCGAGCGGTTGGACTGAAGAGGCGCGATCTCGGAACCGCACCCGGCGCGGGTTTTCGAACGTCTGCCTTGCGCGCGCTGAACCGCGGCCCAGCCGTCCGGTGCGCGCGCTGCAATTCCGGTGTGACCGATCGAGAACTCCTTGACGAAGTGCGCCGGCTGCGCGCAGCGGGGATGTCGCCGAGCGAAATCGCGCGGGCTCTGGGGGTTCGCCGAGCGGTGATCGCGCCGCTCGTGCGCCAACTGGCGGCCGAGACGCCGCCGCGGCCGCCGGAGCAGGGCGAGCTTGTGGGTTGCTGGATCAGCCCGGCATGGAGCCGCGACCTCTTCGTGCAGCGTCGCGAGGGTTGGGACGACGTCGACCTCGGACCGGACGGGCCGGCCGGAATCGTGCTCGTGCTGGTCGCGCGTGCCGGCCGCGGCGAGGTGACGGCGTGCGGCTACCTGGTCGACACGTTCTGCCTCGGCGTCAAGAACACGATTGGGCCGCAGCGGATGCACAGGCGCGATCTCCCCGACTTCGCCCGGCTCTATTTCGTCGCATTCCCGCGCTCCGCCATTGCGCGCGCCGCTCTCGCTTGCCCAGCACGTCGTCCACGGCGCAGTCGCGTTCGCGGCCTGCGCTCGGCTTCGACCCGCATCCCGATTTCGCGCAGGTGCGCGGGTTCCTCGGGGAGTTGCGCGAGCCGTGCGCGATCACGTTCGGCCAGCGCGGCCGTCCGCTGTATGTCGCCGGGCCGCACGACGATCCGATCGCCGTGATGCGAACGCTCAGGGCCTCGGTCGGCAGCGACGGATTCACGGTTGCGGCGTGAGGCCTGCGCCTCGAGGACGAGCGGTCGCTGCTGGACGCCATCGCGGCGGGCGAGCTGGACGGCCATCTCGGCGCGCTTGCCGCGGCGGTGGAGGCGCGTCGGCGGCTGCTGCTCACCGTTCGCTCTGCCACGGCGCTGGCGACGCTGTGCGTCGGGGACGTCGTCCGCATCACCGAACAGGTCAGCCCGCGCTACCTGGTCGGCCTGCATGGCACGGTCGTCGGGCTCGACGATCATGCAGCGACCGTCCGGCTCGCGCACCCGGTCGGGCGCTTCGCGAGCGGACGCGTCCGATGCCCGCCGCTCGCGCTCGAGAAACTGCCGACCGGTTGAGTCAGCCCTCGCCGGTCGCGACGCCCACGCGCTCGGCGATCGCCTCGACGCTCGCGGGAATCCGCAGCCGCTCGGCCTGCTCGGGGTACTCGCGGGCGAGCTTGGCGAGCTCTGAGCGCAGGAACGCCAAGCCGTCGTCGAGCTGCGCCTCGCCGGCGTCGGAACGGCGGCGGACGCCCATCGCGCGGTTGACCCGCGCCTGCGCCTGCGGCCACGTGTAATCGGGGTCGATCTCGCGTCGCAACTGTGCCCAGCGGCGGGCGAGGCGGTCGAGCGCGCGCCGCTTGTGCTCGACGCGGCGGTGCGCGGGAACGGGTGCGGGTGGGGGAGACGGGCCGCCGACACGCTCCCGGCGCACGAACTCGAGCACCGAGCGGAGCGCGCGCTCGGACTGCCCGAGCTCGCGCAGCAGCCGGCGCGCGGCTTCGACCTCGCCGCGCGCATAGTGCACGCCGGCGACGATCATCCCGCCCGGCTCGACGCTGCGCGTCGAGCGGCTGGAAGTCGACCCGGCGCGCGAGTCCCGGCGGCGGCTCGACATCGAACGCCGCGGGATCGTCGAGGACCTGCCGGCGCAGCTCGACCTCGACACGTTCGGCGCACCCGGTCAGCGTCGGGTCCGCGGGCAGGAACACGGTGGCCACGAGGTCGCCCGGGTCCTGGCCGCGGCGGCGCACGACCCGCCCGACCGCCTGGCGGAAGAACAGATCGGTGCGCTTGACCGTCGCATACGCGGCGAGCACGAGGCGCGGCACGTCGACGCCCTCGCTGACCATGTTCACCGCGACCAGCCAGCGCGGCGCGCCCGCGTCGCCGCGCGCGAAGCGGTCGATCCGGGCGTGGGCCTGCGGCTCGTCGCTCACCACCACGACCGGCTTCTCGCCCGCGATCGTGCGCAGCAGCGCTCCCGTCGCGCGCGCGTGCGCGCGGTCATCACACAGGACCAGCCCGGCGGCGTCCGGGATCACGGCGCGCGCCTTGAGCAGCAGCGCGTCGGCGTCGCGCAGCATCTGCGACAGCAGCGGCGTCGACGGGTCGATCGCGGTCCGCAGCCGGCGCGCGTCGTCGGTCGGATCGAGCTCGTCGGCGAACGCGGCGATCGTCTCCTGCGCATCCACGCGCCAGCGCAGCGTCGCGTCGAGCAGCCGGAACGCCAGCGGCCGGCAGACGCCGTCGCTCGACCGCGTCGCCGTAGCCGTAGACGAAGTCCGGCGCGCAACAGCGGTCCTCGTCGTAGCGCACGAACGGGATCGCCCGGGCGTCGGACCGAAACGGCGTGCCCGACAGCGCGAGCCGATAGCGCGCGCCGTCGAACGCCGCCCGCAACGCGGTGCCCCAGGTCGCCGACTCGCCGGCGTGGTGGATCTCGTCGAGCACCACGAACGTCGGCCGCGCGAGATGGTGCGCGAACAGGTCCGGCGCCGAGGCGACCTGCTGATACGTGACCGCGACGCCGTCGACCTCCTCGCGCCAGGCGCCGTCCGCGTTGCGCCAGCGCGGGTCCAGGTGCAGCCCGACCAGATCCGCGGCGTCCGCCCACTGCGCGCGCAGGGCCGTCGTCGGGCACACGACGATGACCTGGGAGGCGCCCGCCGCGCGGATCGCCTGGCAGGCGGCCAGTGTCTTGCCCGCCCCGGGGGTCGCCACGAGCAGGAAGTCGGCGCGCGGGTGCGCGGCGTGGCGCGCGAGGAACTCCGCCTGCCACGGTCGCGGCGCGATCACGCCGGCCGCGCGCCCTTCGCCAGGTTGCAGCGCGGGCACAGCGCCCGCCCGTTCGCCGGCTCCGTCTCGCCGCCTGCGATCAGCGGCCGCACGTGATCGGCATGCCAGCCCGGCCGCAACGGCTCACCGCACACCACGCAGCGCCCTCGCGCGGCTAGGAAGAAGGCAACCCGAGTGGCGGGACGGAAGCGACGCACGGCCACGCCGGGAGTCTTGCACCGCCGGCAGCCGGAGCCCGCCCACGCAGGCCTCGCGCAGTCAGGCTGCGAGGACCACGCGGACGGCGGTGTGTGCTTCCGCGGCGCGGGCGAGGCGGGCGTCCGCGGTCAGAAGCGGCGCGCCATCGTCGGCGATCGCCTCCGCGAGTGCGATGTAGGCCGCGTCGTACGTCGAGAAGTTGTCCCGCAGCTCCCAGATGCGTGGGATCAGCTCGTAGTGGCCATAGCGCTCGATCGGCAGGTCGACCAGGTCGG
The DNA here is from genome assembly GCA_963835735.1 of uncultured Solirubrobacteraceae bacterium. GTDB lineage: Bacteria > Actinomycetota > Thermoleophilia > Solirubrobacterales > Solirubrobacteraceae > DASQMT01. The sequence continues at coordinate 3,756 of CAWIGP010000006.1, read as the reverse complement.
CCACTGACTCTTCAGCGCGCGCGGGGGACGCATCACCGGCGGTGACGACGCGTCGCAGTGCGCTGAGGACTTCGACGTCGAGCAGGTGGGGCGCGTGGAGGTCGAAGCCGTGCTCGCGCAGCTGCCGCGCGACCGAATCGCCGGGCGGCCTGCCCAGGAGCAGTTCGGCGACGGCGCTCGCATCGACGACGAGCATCAGCGTTCGGCGCGCTCGGCGGCGATCAGCTCGGACGCCGGCGCCCCGGACACCGCAGTCCGCCGCCGTACGCGGGCGAGCAGTTGCTCGCCCGACGGCTTGTGCGCGAGGCGGGGCAGCTCGGCGAGGATGAGGTCGGACATGGTCGTTCCCTCACGAGCGGCGCGCTCCTTCAGCGACCGATGGAGATCCTCGGGGACATTGCGAACCTGGATCATCTTCATGTGCATCACATGTTAGCATGTGGTGCACATGTTTTGCTCGGCCGGGCGGCAACGCAAGGGACCAGACGGCTCATCGATCGGGACGCCTGCCGCGGCGGGGCTGCGGGCATATTGACGGCATGGCTGTATCGGACAAGCTCAAGAAGGCCGCCCATGCCGTGGGTGCGCATCGGATCGCAACCCGCCCATTCACGGGGCACGTGCGGGTGGAGCGAGACGGCCGGGAACTCGCCGCCTCCGACCGGGCGGTGGCGCTGGACGAGACCGGTCTGCCGACTCGGTTCTATCTGCCGCGCGAGGACGTGCGGATGGACCTGCTCGCGTCGAGCGAGACCACGTCGCATTGCCCGTTCAAGGGCGATGCGAGCTACTTCTCCGCACCAGGGGCCAAGGACGCCTTCTGGGTCTATGAGTCGCCGTCGGAGCAGGACGCGTCGCCGATCGCGGGGATGCTCGCGCCCTGGCCCGGACGCGTTGACGTGATCGTCGACGGCACGTCTCACCGGAATCATCGGCTGGCGGCGCGCGTGGACCGTCTCGATGACCGGTAGCGACCGCAGATCGGTCCCGGCTCACTTCGTGTCGCTAATGACCTCGTTGATCGTCTCCTGCACGAGCTCGGGGTCGGCCGAGAAGATGTCGTGCCCTGCGCCCTTGGCGCGTACAAACCGGCCGCCGTCGCCAACCGCGGCCAGTGACTTCGTGGTCCGGACCAGGGGCGGCAGGATCCGGCTGCAGAAGTCGCTGTCGCCGCCACAGTCCTCGTCGAACATGACCGCGTAGGGCATGCTTGCCGGGAGCCGGTCGCCGAGCATCGGCTCTCGGAAGCTGGTGTTCTCGTCGTTGGCGCCGCGGTTAGAACGACAGCTCCTGCGCGAACTCGGCCTTGGTCTCGACCTTCTTGACCGCGGGTAAGAACGTTTCTTCGGGCGGCACCGGGTTCATCGCGACGAATCCCGCCACCTTCTCGGGATGCGCCTGCGCGTACATGAACACGACGTTGGCGCCCATTGACTGACCCGCGAGCAGATACGGCGGACGGGCGTCCGCCGCGGTGGCGAACGCGTCAAGGTCGGCGACGAGCTCGCTCACCGGGCGCGGGGTCTTGGCCGGCGGGTCGCTTGCACCGACCCCGGCCCGATCGTAGGCGCACACGAGCGTGCGCTCGGCGAACCGCTCCTCGATGTCTGACAGCTGATGCTGGCCGCCGCCCATTCCGCTGTCGAGCAGGATCGCGGGCGAACCCTCCTGCTGGGTGCCGCTGCAATGACCGCTCAACTGCCGGCCGTCGACACTGGCGGTCACCTCGCGGCTGGCTGACTCGACGGTCGCGGTCGGCGTCGCCTTCGCCGCTTTCTCGCTGGCCGTGTCCTCGTCTCCGCCGCCACATCCGGCCGCGAAGAGCAGCGCGGCAATGACGGCGAGAATGGTCGGACGTCGGTAGGTCACGGACGGCCCTCCTTAGCGGCGCCGATCCCCCGAGGCAGCGGCTCGCCGCTGCGGGAAACGTCAGTAGGTCAGAAATCCGACCCTACAGACCGCAAGGGGGCCACGCAACGGCCACGCGCGTAGCCCAGCTCGCCACAGGATCACGCCTAGATCTTCGTCGGCATGGCGAACGGGCGTGGAGGGGTAGAAGGCGCCCATGCGCTCGGTATTGGCCGCGGTCGCCGTGCTCACGGCGCTCGTCGCGCCCGCCGCGCACGCGGCGACGGTCAGTTCGCTGAGCGTCTACAGCGACGCCAGAGATTTCATCGGCCAGGGCGTGCCACGCGTGGCGCATCCGGGTGGGCCGGCCGTCAGCGCGGGACCGGACGCGTTCGGGCACGGCGGTATCGCGGTCGGCGCGGTGACGGGTCAGGAGGGGGTCGGCGTCGAGATCGCGCCGCCGCCGGGCGAGGGGCTGCGACCGCACAACTGGACGCGGACCGACCGGTACCCGTTCCAGACCTCGGGCCGGCCGGGCCTGACGGTGCGGGCCGGCAATCGCGGCTGCAATGTGGCATCGGGCCGTGTCGAGGTGCTCGATGTCGGCTTCAACGCGCAGGGGGCGGTCGAGCGGCTATGGGCGCTCTTCGACCACCACTGCGAGGGCGCCCGCTCGTCGGCGTTCGGCGAGGTCCGGTGGCGCGCGTGGGTGCCGGAGGCGGCGGCCCACGTGACGCCCGCGGTGCTGCGCTGGCCGGTGCTCGACAGCTGGTGGCCGGCCGCCCCCGCCACCGTCGTGTACCACGGCAGCGCGCCGGCCGCATCAGTCGCCGTGGCCGGTGACGACGCCGCCCACTTCAGCGTGCGCGCCGACGGCTGCACCGGGCAGGCGCCGCCGTGCTCGGTCGTGGTGGGCTTCGCGCCCACGGCACCCGGCGCGCGCCGGGGGCGCCTGGAGATCGTCGACACCGCCGGGGTCCGCCATGCCGTGACCCTGGAGGGCTTCCTGCACGGCGGCACCACGCAGGCGGACATCGAGGTGCTGGCGGGCGACGTGGCCGCGCCGCCCGAGGACCGCGGACCGCATGCCTACCGGCCCGCCGACACGCTGTTCTCCGGGATCGAGTACTCGCCGAACCCGGTCGTCTCGCTGTTCCTGCAGGACTACGACGACCCCCACGAGTGGTGGAGCCTCGACCTCTACGCCGGAGGTGGGGAGAGGCTCCAGCCCGGCGCGAGCTACCCGGACGCGCAGGGCAACGCAGACGGTCCCGGCCCCGGCGTCCGCGTCTCCGGCGGCCCGGCGTGGTGCAACCAGACGGCGAGCGCGTTCACCGTCCACTCGATCACCTACCTGCCGGACGGCAGACTGCGGTCGTTCGACACGAGCTTCGAGCGCCGCTGCTACCCGGACGAGCGGGCCGCGGCGCGCGGGACCTGGCGCTTCCGCGCCGGCGACGACGTCCCGCTCCCGGCCTGGCTGGTGCCCGGGCCGCGGCCGCAGATCGACGTGCCCCCGGATCCGCTGCCCGACCCGACAGCCGCGCCGGATCCGCTGCCCGGACCCGACCGCCGCGCTCGGGTCCGCAGCCCGGCCCGACCGCCGCGCCGGGATCCACCGCGCTCCCGACGGGCTGCCGCCCGGCCGCGGCGGCACGCGTCCGGCTCGGCACGCGGCGCGCGGACCGCCTGCGCGGGACACGGCGCGCCGACCTCATCCGCGGCCTGGCGGGCAACGATCGCATCTATGCGCGCGCCGGCGCGGACTGCGTGCTCGGCGGCCGGGGAGCCGACCTGCTCGTCGGCGGTCCCGGCCGCGACGTGCTCGACTGCGGCCCGGGACGGCAGGACCGTGTCGTGGCCGGCCGCGGCGACCGAGTGCGCAACTGCGAGCGCAGGCGCCCTTGA
>CAWIGP010000005.1:0-638987 GCA_963835735.1 uncultured Solirubrobacteraceae bacterium | reverse complement strand
TCAGCATCGCGCCGTTCCTGCTCGCGCTCACGGGCGCGCTCGTCATCGGCCTCGCGGTCGGTTCGCTCGCGCCGCTGGCGACCGCCCGGCGCCGCGCGCGCATCGGGGAGGTGAGCTGACCATGGCGTCGATGCCGATGAAACGCGTCGCGCGGGTCCTGTCGGCGGCGGGCTTGTGCGTGGCGCTGAGCACCCCGGGGCGCGCCGCGGCGTCCGAAGGCCACTGGCTCCGCGTCGGTGACGCCCAGAGCTTCCTGCGTCTCAGCCCGCCGGCAACTGCTGCCCGAGGGGATCGCGGTTGGCGAGCGGGGCATCGTCTACTTCGGCAACCGGCGGAACGACGGTCGACGTTTTTTCTCCGAGATCCTGCGATCGCTCGCGACGGTCGGTCTCGACGGTCGCCGATGCCGAGCTCGAGCTCGACGGTGACCCGGGCGACGACGGCGTGCTCGGCCTCGCCATCGATTCGCGAGGAGCCGTCTACGCCGCCGTGGTGTCGCCCGACCCCGCCGTGCACGGCGTCTGGCGGATCACGTGCGACGGCTCGCAGCGCGCGCGCCTGCCGGGCTCCGAGACGATGACGTTCCCGAACGCGCTACGTTCGACGCGCGGGGCAACCTGTACGTCACCGACAGCTTCGGCGGTGCGGTCTGGCGGTTCCCGCTCGTCGGCACCCGGCGCCACCCGGCGTACGGGCCGGCCAGCCATGGGCCGAGCACCAGCTGCTCGCGCCCGCGCCCGACGATCCGCTCGGATTCCCGCTGCCGGGTGCCAACGGGATCGGCTTCGACCGGCCGAACCGTCTCTATGTCGCGAACACCGAGAAGGGGCTGGTCGCTCAGGTCCCGATCAACCGCGACGGCAGCGCGGGCGAGGCCGTGGTCGTCGCGACCGGCCTCGCGACCGCGGACGGGCTGGCAGTGGACGCGCGCGGCGCAGTCCACGTGCTCATCCCCGGCCACGCGATCCTGGGCACGTCGCCGCTGGTCCGCGTCGATCCGACGACCGGCAGCACGACGGCTGGCATCGCGCCCGGCGAGTGGGGCGAGTTCGACGTCCCGCTCAGCCTCGCGTTCGGCACGGGACGTCATCGCACGAGCATCTTCGCCACGAACGGCGACCTTCCCGGCGTCCCACCGGAGGCGCGCCTGCCAGGCGTGGTCGAGGTGAACGTCGGCGTGCCCGGCGCCTCGGCCCGCTAGTCGGTCACTGCGCGGGCCGTCCCAGCAGGGGCGGCCCTCCGCAGGGCCCTCGTACGAGATCCGATCATCTGCCGGCGCCCGATCGGAGGCCGCGCCGCTCCTGAATCCGTGGCAAGGCAGCAGGCACGAGCTGACTGCTGGTATCCATGCTCAGGAGTAGCGCCGGCCCGCTGCCCCTCTCGTCCAATCCAGCAGTGAGCCGATGGTCGAACCAGTGCGCCAAGACAGCTCGGTTGCCGAGAAGCAGGAGTCTCGCCCTGCGCGCCTGCTCGTCGTCCCCAGCGGGAGACTCCCGGGCGCTTGTCGCGAGTTGTGGATCCAGCGTGGAGCGGAAGCCGCCGCGCGTTGGCGCTTGCTGCGTATGGTGGCCGGGCGGTACCGTAGCGGCACCGCGGACCTCTGTGGGAAGGCAGGGGCCGCTCGAGGAAGGAGGGGCATCATGCTCAGATCCCTCGCCCGTGGGACGGTTCTCGCGGCCTTGCTGGTCGCAGCAGCGACGGCTCCGGCCACCGCCTCGGCCGCCGTCGATCCTCTGACGCTGGTGAGCGGGGTGAGTCCGTTTGCCGCGGGGTGCGAGGGGGCGCCCCAGACCGGCACCGTGTTCCGCAATGCCGAGGTCGAGCCGTGGGTCGACGTCAATCTCGCCGATGCCAACAACCTCGTCGGCAATTGGCAGCAGGACCGCTGGTCCAACGGCGGCGCGAGCGGCAACCTGAGCGCGTTCTCGCTCAACGGCGGCACGAGCTGGACGATCCCGCCGATCAGCGCCGCGCCCGACACCGGGCAGGCGAAGTTCAGCCGCTGCACGGGCGGGAACGCCGCCAACGGCGGTGACTTCGAGCGCGCGACCGATCCGTGGGTGTCGTTCTCGCCGAACGGCGTGGCGCACCAGGTGGCGCTGTCGATCAACGACTCGAATTTCGCCAACGCCGTGCTGACGTCGCGCTCGTTCGACAAGGGCGCGAACTGGGAGGACCCGGTGGTGGTCAAGTTCGACGACCGTGCGAACTTCTTCAACGACAAGGAGACGCTGACGGCGGATCCGACCGACCCGCGGTTCGTCTACGTCACGTGGCAGCGGATCGTGGCGCCCAGCGACAATGCCAGCGCGCGCGCGGGAGTACGGGCGGCCGCGTTCCGCTCGCTGGCGTGGTTCGCCCGCTCGGACGACAACGGCGCCTCGTACGACGTGGTCAAGCCGATCCTCAACCCGGGCAACAAGGCGCAGACGATCGGCAATCAGATCGTGGTGCTGCCGAACGGCGATCTGGTGATGCTGTTCAACCTCATCCGCAACGTCGGGTCCAACCAGAACCGCGGCTTTACCGCCGCGGTGATGCGCTCGACTGACAAGGGCGACACGTGGTCGGCCCCGATCGAGATCGACCGGATGATCACCGACGGCGTGACCGATCCCGCCGACGGCCACGCGGTGCGCACCGGCGATCTGATCCCGCAGATCGCGGTCGACGACAGCAGCGGCGCCCTGTACGTGGTGTGGCAGGACGATCGCTTCACCGGTGAGGAGCAGATCGCGTTGTCGCGGTCCACCGACGGAGGACGGACCTGGTCGGCCACGCGCCGCATCAGCACGGTCGGAGGCGTCAATCAGGCCTTCACCGCCACCCCCAGGGTCGCGTCGAACGGCACAGTCGCCGTCCAGTACTACGACTTCCGCTTCGACAATCCCGCCACCACACCGCCGCTCACCACCGACACGTGGCTGCTGCGGTCCACGAACGGCGGGGCGAGCTGGACCGAAGAGCGGATCGGGACCATGTCGTTCGACATGACGACCGCGCCCGACGCGCTCGGCTACTTCGTCGGCGACTACGCGGGGCTCGACTTCGCCGGCGGTGGGCTGAGGCCGGGGTTCAAGCCGTTCCAGGTCCGCGCCAACAGCGGCAACCTCATGAACCGCACCGACGTGTTCGCCACCACGGCGTCAGTCGCCGGTCCGTAGAACGCGAGACGCCCTGCCGCCATTCGTGCGGCAGGGCGCCCACGCTCTCGGGCGCGGCCCCACCCGGACGCACCCCTGCACTACCGGCGAGAACGCCTAGCTCGCTGCTCCGTCGCACGACTAGCCGGCGTCTAGGCAACTTTCCGCGACGCCTGGGCGCGACGTGGTAGGCGCGATCCCAGGAACCGGCGACACTGGATGCGGCGGCGATGTCAGCGCAGGGTGTGACCATGAGCGACGCCGATCCCTGGCTTCCCGACGATCCGGCGAGCCTGCTGGTCAGCGACTGCGCACGACGCGAGACGATCCGTTCGGGAGAGACGCACCGGCTGGCCACGCATGACCGATCCCGTCTCGAGCGCCAGGTAACAGTGCGTGGCTTCCGACTACGGCATGCGCTTCGCCGACGCGGGCCACACGGTGCTCGCCGTCGACCCACGCGAGTTCGGTCAGGGAGCGAACCGGGCTTTCACTACGACCCGTGGCGCTAAGTCAAATTGCCCGGGAGCTCAGCGACGACGTCGCTGACCGGCGATGCAGGGGAGTGCGATTACTACCTGAACCCCGATCGCGGCCGGATTGCCCGGCCGCTTCGCCGGCAGAGCCGAATCGAGTGAATGCACGAGATCCAGTCGACTTCTGTGACAAGGAGCTGAACGTCACCGACGCCGTCGACGCCGCAGAAGGACACCTCGGGCGAACGCCGCCCGTCACACGCACGGACAGGAGAGCCCATGTCCGCCAAAACCAACGCCAACCCCGCCCTGGGGGAGGCCTTCTACGAGGCCTACGCCGCCAACGACGTCGAGCGCATGAAGCGCGAGCTGCTCGCACCCGATGTGACCTGGGCGATCCCAGGCCACCACCCGCTGTCCGGGGTAAAGCGCGGTGCGGAGGAGATCGCGGCTTACCTCGCGCAACTCCCGAAGGCCAACTTCCAGGCCGAGCCACTGGTTATCGCGGCCGCGGGCGAGTACGTGATCGACGTCCACCGCGGCTGGGCGTCATACGACGACGTGACCCTCGACATGCATTGGGTGCTCGTCTACCGCATCGACGACGGTCGGATCGCCGAGGTCGAGAACTACGCCGCCGACTAGCATGCCGCCGACCTCTTCTTCACCCGGGTTTGGGGGGAGGATCTCAAGCCGATCTCCGGAGCGCCTGCGTCTCGAGGGGTCGCCGTGATCGGACGGCCACCCAAGAGCCCTGCGCCTGTCCCCGGTCGCTGCCGCGATCCTCGCCGGATGTGGCAGCGACGCCACAGCGCCGCCGACGGGCGGGCACGGCGGAGGCGAAGCCGGGACGGCCGCACAGCAGGCGGATCCCGGGCCGTCGAGGTCACGCGCCGGTTCATCGAGGCGGCCACTCGAGGCGATCTTGCCGCTGTGCTCTGCGGATCCATCCGCCCGTGCTCGCCGATCGCGGCCTCGGCGCCGCCGTCGAGGCGCTCGCCGCCCGCGCGCCGCTGCCCGTCACGGTCATCAATAGGCTGCCCGACCGAAGGCTGCCCGAGCACGTTGCACTCGCCGCCTGCTTCGTCGTTTCCGAAGCGCTGACCAACGTCGCCAAGCACGCCTCGGCACTGAACGCCTCGGTCGCACTGACCGAGCACGACGGACTGCTCGAGATCAAGGTCAAAGACGACGGCGTCGGCGGCGCCGAACTCGACCGCGGGACTGGCCTGCGCGGCCTCGATCCTTCCAACCCGGGGACGTGCTTCGGGCTCAAGGGCATGAAGGAGCGCACCGAGTCGCTGGGCGGTCAGTTCAGGCTTACCTCCGAGCGGGGCCGCGGCACGTCGGTCGAGATCCTGCTCCCCTGACCGACGCGCCGCGGCCATGAGCGCGTTCAGCGCCGCTGGCGCACGCGCGAGGCGATCCAGCCGCGCGCCAACAGCAGCCCGGCGCCGCCCCATGTCGCCGCCGGCAGGAGCAGCTCCTCCACCGGCACGGGTCCGACGTGGGCGATCATGTCGCGTCACCGGCCTTGGAGCCGTCGAACGCCGCGACGCCGCGCCCGACCTGCTCAAGCCACTCGTCGGACGGCTGGGCGGTGTCCTCGTACGCGTCGTGCCAGTTCTGCCAGACGTACGTCGGGGTCTGCGGGTAGCCCGCGGGCGAGTCCTCCCACTCCTCCTGGCGCCCGAGCGCGGTGATGTCGAGGTAGCTCCACGTGCTGCCCATCGTCTCGTCGCCGCGGTTGTTGACGAGGTAGGTGCGGAAGATCCGGTCGCCGTCGCGGATGAAGGCGTTCGTGCCGTGCCACTCGTCGACGTCGAAGTCGGCGTCGAAGTCGTCAGTGAGCGTGTACCACGGGATGTGCTCCCAGCCCATCCGCGCCTTCACGCGCTCGATGTCGGCCTGCGGGGCGCGCGAGACGAACACGAGCGTCGTGTCGCGCGCGTTCAGGTGAGCGGGGTGGGCGACCTGGTCGGCCACGTTCGAGCAGCCGACGCAGGCATGGTCGGGCCAGCCGTGCACGCCGGGCTCGAAGAAGGCGCGGTAGACGATCAGCTGCCGGCGGCCGTCGAACAGGTCGAGCAGGCGCGCCGGGCCGTCCGGGCCCTCGAAGCGGTACTCCTTCTCCACCGCCAGCCACGGCATCCGCCGGCGCTTGGCGGCCAGCGCGTCACGGTCGCGGGTCAACTGCTTCTCCTTCACCAGCAGTTCGAGGCGCGCGGCCTTCCACTCCTGGGGCGTCACGATCGGGGGCGTCTCCATTGCAGGTTCTCCTGGTTTCGGTTTCATGTCCAAAGTCATTGCCCTTCCTCCGCGATCCGCTTGATCGTGGCCAGGCGGGCGTCCCACTGCGACGCGAGGCCGGCCATCCAGCGGGCGGTTTCGCCGAGCGGCTCGGTGCGGACGCTGTAGCGGACCTCGCGGCCCGCGCGCCGTGCCTGTACGAGGCCGGCGCGGTCGAGCACCGCCAGGTGCTTGATCACCGCCACGCGGCTGACCGGCAGCTCGCCGGCCAGCGAGGTCGCGGTGCCCTCGCCGCGCTCGGCGAGCAGGCTGAGCACGCGCCAGCGGGTGGGGTCCGCCAGCGCGGCGAACACTCCTTCCGCCGGCGCGCTCATCACGCGCTGACCTTCTCGGCGTACGCGCGCAGTTCGCCGGTCTCGTGCTCCCAGCCCTCGGTGTTGCCCGTGAGGTTCTGCTGGCGCTGGGCGTCGGAGGTGGCGAGCGAGGCGAAGCCGCTCTCGACCACGCGCAGCCGCGTGCCGTCGCCCTCGGGCTGCAGAGTGAACTCGACCAGCGTCGAGTTGCCCTCGCCCGGCTCGTCACCGCTCGGGTCCTTGAACGGCGCCCAGCGATACGAGAAGCGGCTGTGCGGTTCGACCGCGACGACGCGGCCGCGAGTCGTCCCATATTCGGTCCAGCGCAGGGCCATCGCGCCGCCGGGCCGAAGGTCGATCTCGGCACCGGCGTCGCCGAACCAGCGTCCGAGGTGCTCGGCCTGCGTGATCAGCTCCCACACCCGCTCGACGGGCGCGTTGATGACGGTCTCTCGCTCGATGTGGTTGGGGACCATGCGGAACCTCCTGAAGTCATTGTGTCACCGTAGGGTTACACATCTCGCTATGAGATGCAACCCTTCGGTTACACGTCGGCCCGAGCCCAGGCCGGTCGCCCCGGCCTTAGGATGAGAACGCGTACGAGGAGGAGCTCTCCAGCGGCCGCCGGCTGACGCGCGCGAGCGTCGTCCACGACCTGTCCGGCGACATCGAGGGCGAGGGCTCGGCCGAGTGGCTGATGTGCTTCCGGGCGGACAAGACGGCGACCTTCGGGCGAACTGGAGCGGGAGGCTGCGGACTTTCCTCGCAGGAGCAGGAGCGCCAGCCCGGTGTAGAGTCCGGTTTCTAGGCAGCCGGCGAGAGGAGTTTCCGTGCCCGAGGTTACGGATCCCACGTTCTATCGGTCGCCCGCGGCCGCCGTGGCGGGGCCTGCTGAGAGGCTCGCATACGTCGCGGCGTTCGACCCGGCCGGCACGCAGCGCGACGCCATGACGGTGATCGACTGCGACGCTGGCTCATCGACCTACGGCGAGGTGGTCGGCTGGACGGAGCTGCCTACGGCGGGCAACGAACTGCACCACTTCGGGTGGAACGCCTGCTCGAGCGCGCTCTGCCACGAGGGTCATGCCCACGACGGCTCGCTCGAGCGTCGGTACCTGATCGTGCCGGGCATCCGGTCGTCGCGCACCTACGTGCTCGACACCAAACCCGATCCGCGCCAACCGCAGGTGGTCCGCACGATCGAGCCCGACGAGCTCGCCGCCAAGGCCGGCTACTCCCGCCCGCACACGGTGCACTGCGGGCCCGGCGGCATCTTCATGTCCAACCTGGGCGGCGCCGACGGCAGCGACGGCCCGGGAGGAGTGGCGCTGATCGACCACGACACCTTTGAGGTCACCGGCGCCTGGGAGACCGACCGGGGCGAGCAGCACTTCGCGTACGACGTGTGGTGGCACCTCAACGACGACGTCGCGATCACGTCCGAGTGGGCGACCCCGTCGATGATCGAGAACGGGCTGAACCCCGACGACCTCCTGGGGCGGCGGTTCGGCCACCACCTGGACTTCTGGAGCCTGTCCGAAGGCAGACTGGTCCAGCGCGTCGATCTGGGTGACGAGCACCAAATGGTGCTCGAGCTCAGGCCGGCTCACAATCCTGAGAAGGCTTGGGGTTTCGTCGGGGTCGTGATCAGCGTCGCCGATCTCTCCGCTTCGGTGTGGCTGTGGCACCGCGACGACAACCGCTGGGCGGCGAAGAAGGTGATCACGATCCCCGCCGAGCCGGCCGAAGCCTCCCAACTTCCGCCCGCGCTGCAGCCGTTCGGCGCGGTTCCGCCGCTGGTGAGCGACATCGACCTGTCAGTCGACGACCGCTGGCTGTACGTCTCCTGCTGGGGAACCGGGGAGCTCAAGCAATACGACGTACGCGATCCGCACAACCCGATCGAGACGGGCTCAGTCCGCATGGGCGGGATCCTCGGCCGTACCCCGCATCCGGCCGCCCCCGAGCTGCGACTGGCGGGCGCGCCCCAGATGGTCGAGGTGAGCCGAGACGGGCGGCGTGTGTATTTCACCAATTCGCTCTACGCGACCTGGGACGACATCTTCTACCCGGACGGCGTGGGCGCATGGATGGCCCGCGTCGACGCGAACCCCGAGACCGGTGGCATGACCGTCGACCCACGGTTCTTCCCCCACGGCGACGACTTCCGCGGGCTGCGGGTGCACCAAACCCGCCTCCAGGGCGGGGACGCGTCGAGCGACTCCTACTGCTTCGTCGACTAGCTGAGCATGACCTCGCGACGCTCCCGGCAGCGGGCGGGAGCGTCGGTCGGACCTCGCACACGCCGGGGTCCGGCCGCCCGGCTTGCACCACGCGAATCTCCTCGCAGAGGGAGCGCTATCACGGAAGCGCGGAGCTTGGAGCTGCCCCCCACCGCGCTCCTGGGGCTTCGGCGGCTGACCGTGGGCGTCGCGGTGCCGCGGTCAACCGGCGAGTTCACGTACGACCGTGAGCACACGCTCCACGTCGGCGCGCGTAGTGCGGAAGTTCGTAATGCAGGCTCGCAGGGCGAAGCGCCGATCGACGGTCGCGTTGGAGAGATAGACGCGGCCGTCGCGCTGCAGCGCGTGCAATATGCGCTCGTTGTGTGCGTCGAGTGCGGGCTCGTTCGCGTGCTTCGGCGTATGCCGGAAGCAGCAGATGCTCAGTCCGGGGCCGGCGAGGAGCTCGAAGTCCTCCGCGACCGCGACTAGATCGGCGAGGTGGGCGGCGAGGCGGATGTCCTCGCCGATCGCCGCCGCGAGCCGGTGCCTGCCGTGAAAGCGCAGCGTCGCCCACAGCTTGAGCGCCCGGAAGCGGCGGCTGAGCTCGAGCCCGTGGTCCCAGAAGGCGAAGGTCTCCGCGGGTTGGGTGGCGAGGATGCGAACGTAGTCGTCGGCACCGGCGCCGAATGCCCTTGCGGTAGCTGCCGCGTCGTGTAACAGGAGTGCGCTGCAGTCGACTGGGGCGTAGAGCCACTTGTGTGCGTCGATGCACAGGGAGTCGGCGCGGTGCAGGCCGGCGAACAGGTGGCGGCTGGCCGGGTCCGCCGCGGCGGGCGCGCCGTAGGCGCCATCTACGTGCAGCCAGACGCCCAGGTCGGCGGCGACGGTGGCCACCGCGTCGAGCGGGTCGATGGCACCGGTGGACGTCGTGCCAGCGTTGGCGACGACACAGATCGGCAGCAGGCCGGCGTCACGGTCGGACGCGATCGCCATCTTCAGTGCGCCCGGGTCGAGCCGGCGCTCGCCGTCGACGGCCACCGGCTGCAGGCCCACGCCCAGTGCCTCCGCCGCCTTGGCGACGGAGAAGTGCGTCTCGGCCGAGGCGTACACCCGCATCGCGCGGCGGTCCTCGTCCGCGCTCGTCACGGCGTGCAGAGCGACGAGCAGCGCGGTCAGATTCGCAGCGGACCCGCCGCTGACGAGGATCCCCGTCGCGGCCGCGTCAAAGCCGACCAACTCGCCGATCCAGCGCAGCGTCTGGTGCTCGACCGCCGCGGCGGCCGGACCGGACCGCCACGACGTGAGGTTCTGGTCGGCCGCCGACGCCAGCAGGTCCGCGGCCACCGCGACCGGCGCCGGCGGCGACTGCACGTAGCCGAAGAACGCCGGCGTCGTCCGCCGCCCGGCGGCGAGCACGGCCGCACACGCGGCGAGCAGATCCTCCACGCTCTCGCCGTCCACCGGTAGCGCCCGGTCGGCGTCGATCACGCGGTCCACCTCGGCGGCGGAGGGCGGATGCTCGAACACCCGCCCGAACCGAGCGGCGGCGACCTCCTGCTCCGCCAGGGCCGTCACGCCGGCGAGCAGTGCGCCGAACTCTTCCGCGGGGAGATCGAGCGAGGCATCGCGCCGGTCGGGGTCCAGCATCGGGTGGATCCTGCCAGGCGCTCAGCGGTCCAGCGACGATCTGACGCAATCGAGCCCGGCCTGACAGGAAGGTCAGCATCGTTTGCGCCGCCGCGACCAGCGTCTTCAGATCCCCACCGCCCTCGATCTGATGCGCCCGAGACACGGAAGGTAGTCAGGCGCCGCCAGAGAGCCGCGCTACGGCAGGCCGCTGCTCGACAGACGCGCCTCCTTGCATGCGATAGCGAGCGTCGGCGGCCGCGCTCGCGGCTCGTCCGCGGCAGGCGACTCGCGGTTGGTCCGCGGCCCGATCCCCTCTCGGGCGGCGCCACATGCGACCGCCTGGCCAGCGACGAATCGCTCCCGCATCATCGCTGCATGGCCAAGGGCGGTGCTAACACCACGCGGACCGTCGACGATGAACGCCTCGTCGCGACCGACGATCCTGGCTGCCGCGGCGCGAGCCGCGGCGCGCGACCGCCTTGGCCTCTTGGGCGCGCTCCGTCATCGCGGCTCGTTCCTCGTCTGTGAATCCCTTGGACTGCTTGTTGGTCGCGGTGGTGCTCTTGGCGGACTTCTGCGTGCCCTTCGTTGCGCTCATCGTTCCCTCCTGTGCAGGCTCTCCCATGTCCTACCCGCCCCGCTCACGGGTCCTGGAGCAGCCCGAGCACGTTGCCGTCGGGGTCGGTGGCGGTGGCCACCAGGCGGCCGCCACCGACGTCGTGCGCGGGCTCCTTCACGGTGGCACCCGCGGCGGTCAGCTCGGCCAGTTTCGCCTCGATATCGGGCACGTGCCAGTAGGCAACCGGACAGGTCATGCCCTGCGGTCCACCGCTCGGCAACAGCCCGATGTGCTGGCCCGCGGCCTCGAAGCCGACGTAGTAGGACGAGTCGGTCTGCGGCGGTACGCCGAGCAGGGCGGCGTACACCGCCTTGGCCGTCGCCAGGTCGGACACGGGATGCAGCACGGTCTTGATTCCCTGGGTGGAAGAGCCGGTCATGTTCACTCCTGACGTCGTGGGTCAGATCGACCCGGTGTGTACGGTCGTGTGATCCGTCTCAGCCCGGGACGATGGACGTGCCGGAGTCGGCCGTCGGCGTATCTGTCGCGGCGGGCTCGGCGTAAGCGATCACGACGCCTGTTTCAATGCATCCGACGCTAGGACCGCTCATGCTGCGGAGCAACACGAACGGCGTATCGGGCTAGACGGAGCGGGTCGGAGTTGGATGCGCTCGCGCGGGCTACGCCGCTGATCCCGACAGCGGGCCGAAGGCCGCCCGGGCGACCGCGACGAATGCCGCGACGGCCGGCGAGGGATCATCGGCGCGCCATACCAGGCACGTCTCGAGCGAGTCGGTCGGTTCGCTGAGCGCGACGGCGACGATACCGTCGGGAAGCCCGCCTGCGACCGTTTGCGGCGCCACGGCGGCGGCCGGAATCTCGGCCAGCACTCCGAGGTCCCAGCCCGTGTGAAATGACTCGTTTCGGACTCGCGGCTCGAACCCGGCGCGACGGTAGATGGCCATGAAAGCGTCGTAGAGCCGCGGTGCGATCTCCCTCGGGAACACCACGAACTCGTCATCGGCGAGTGCGGAGAGCGGGATCGCCTCCTCGTGCGCGAGCCGATGAGCCTCGGGCAGGAGCACAACGAGCCGCTCCTTGCGTATCGGGGCGAGTTCCAGTTCGGCGGCGATCTCGGGGCAGAGCGAGAGGGCGATGTCGATGCTGCCGCTCCTGAATGCTGGAGGCATCCGCGCGTTCCACATCTCCTGGGCCAGGAGCTCGACCTCTGAGTGACTTGCCCTGAACGCGCGCCCGAGCGCCGGGAGCGTCTCGAAGCGCGTGCTCCACGAATACGCGATCCGCAGATGCCCGAGCTCGCCCGCCGCCGCGCGCTTAGCGTCCTCGGCTGCTCGCTCAGCATCCGCCAGCGTCAGCCGCGCTCCCTGGAGGAACGCATGTCCCGCCTCTGTGAGTTTCACCTCGCGGGTCGTGCGGATGAACAGATCGACCCCGAGGTCGCGTTCGAGCTGCCGGATCGCGGCGCTGAGGGGCGGCTGTGCCATGTGCATCCGCTCCGCGGCGCGGCTGAAGTTCAGCTCCTCCGCCACGGCGATGAAGTAGCGGAGGTGGCGCAGCTCGACCATGTCAAGAAGGAGCGTAACCCTCCCATACGTCCTCGGTCTCGGGTTAGACCGGATGCGTGTTGCCCCCGCGTAAAGCCGTTCCTAGCCTGCGGCGCGTGGCTCCGATCGTGCACACCTACCGCTCGGGCGAGACCGGGCTGTTCGTCAACTCCTACCTGGTCGAGGGCACCGAGGGCGTTGTCGCAATCGACGCGCCGCTGCTGCTGTCAGACGGCCGCGCGTTTCGGGCGCGCCTGGAGGCGCTCAGGAAACCACTTCTGGGCGTGCTCGTCACGCACCCGCACCCCGATCACTACAACACGATCACCGAGCTGCTCGCGGGCGAGGACGTGCGCGTGATTGCGCATCGCGACGTCGACCGGGAGATCCGCGCCAAGGACGACGCCAAGCGGGCCCAATGGGGACCGATGTTCGGGGGGGAGTGGCCGACGAGCGCCACGTTCCCAGACCGGACGGTGGCAGACGAGGAGTCGGTGGAACTCGGTGACCTTCGCTTCACCGCCTGGGACTTCGGGCCATGCGAAAGCGAGAGCGAAACCGTCTGGCTGCTGGGCGACGGCGATACAGCCTTCGCCGGTGACCTGGCCTTCAACGGCACCCACGCGTACCTCGCAGACGGACACACCGACGCGTGGCTCCGGACGATCGACCGGGCGGAGGAAGCCCTCGCCGGCGTGCACACCCTCTACGTCGGCCACGGCGCCCCCGCGGTGCCGGCCGTGCTCGCCGAGCAGCGCCGCTACCTGCTGATGGCCCGTGAGGCGATCGCGCGGGCGGCGGCCGGCCGACCGGGGCTGAGTGAGGACGACGCGAATCAGGTGGCGAGCCTGATGGAACGCTACCTGCCGGGCGCTCCGTTGAGCTGGCTCGTCGCGGCAGGGGCCTCGGCCGTCGCCGCCGAGCTCGCTCAGGACGCCGCAGCCGCATGATCGTCGAGTACATCCGCGCTGTGCGGGCCGGACGCTGAGCCGGAACGGAGGAACGACGAACACTCCACGCACCTCCTGGACCTCGACCTGGACGCTCTCGGCGAGGCGGTCGACTGGATCGACCGCCAGCGCGCGATCTGGGAGCGCATGTTCGACGTCGTTGACGACCTCCTCGATGAGAGGGAGGCCGGATGACGGAACCGACGGTCTTCAGCTGGACCTGGGATGGTCACGAGCGGCACGAAGGCACCCAGTTCGCCACGGAACGTAGGTGCCGATGCTCAACGTGTTCCACCGCGACGGCGAAACCGTTCGCAAATTCTCGGGCGCCGAGCTCAGCGACCGGCCGATCGGCCAAGGCCAGGACCGTCGAAGCGTCGGCACGCTCGAGCCGCCCTGGAACACGGTTGCCGCCGGCCCGCTGGGCGGCGCGTGCCGGCGAGAACCGAGGGGATCGAATCGCAGTCAACTCACAGAGGAGACGATCGTGCGGATCTTCGCTTATGACCGATTCAGGCCCGGCGTCACGTTGGAGACGATCGAGCCGTATCTGGCTGAGGAGGTCGCGAACGTGTGGCGTCTGTGGAAGGCCGGGATCGTCCGGGAGAACTACGCGCGTGCCGACGAGCCCGGCGTGGCGATCGTGTTCGAGCTCGACAGCGTCGAGGACGCCAAGCGCTACACCGACGACTTCCCGCTGACCAAGGCCGGCTTCCTGGAGTGGTTCTTCATCCCGCTCCAGGTTCCGCTCCCGATCGAGAGCCTGTTCAGGAGCGAGATCGACGTCGCCGAGCCCCACGACCGCACCACCACCGTCGCCAACTGACCCGCGACCAACCCGCTCGAATAGGGGGCGCCATGCAACACCACCGCAACCTTGCGATCCCCGACACGCTGGCGGACGTCTGCCAGCCCGATCGCATCGCGCTGATCATCTACGACATGCAGGTCGGCGTCGTCAGCCAGCTCGCCGACGGCCCGCAGGTCACCGCACGGGTGATGCGAGTCCTCGACGCGGCACGCCAGGCAAGGGTCAGGGTGTTCTTCACCAGGCACATGACGCTGCCGATCGAGCTGATGGGGATCTCCCAGCTGCGGACCGCGATGGGCTGGCAGCGCAAGGATCGGGTCGAGGACGTCGTCTCGCCGTTCCTGCGCGACTCGCCGGGGTTCCAAATCGTGCCCGACCTTGCGCCCCGCGAGTCCGAGGCGATCTTCGACAAGCTCTCGTTGTCCGCGTTTGAGGGGACTCCGCTCGAATTCGCGCTGCGCGACACGCAGGTCAGCGCCTTCGCAATCGTCGGCGTTGCGACAGAGGTGGGGCTCGAGCCGACCGTCCGGCACGGCGCCGACCGCGGACTGATCCCGGTCGTGGTCACCGACGCCTGCGGGGCCGGGAACCCATCGGCCGCCCAGCGCTCGCTCGACGCCCTCGCCTTCGCCGGCGACGCGATCTTGACTGACATCTCCACGATCACGGGCCTTCTGGCACGAGGACCCGAACGCACACTTCAGGAGGTCTCGCGATGACGACGGTGCAAGACACCGACACCCACCATGAGTCCGTTGACATCACGCGGCCAACTCGCAGGCCGAGGGTGCTGATGGTGGTGGCCAACCCCGCCACCTCGTCCACGACCGGTTGGCCGGTGGGGTTCTGGGCCGCAGAGCTGTTTCACCCGCTCTATGAATTCAGCAAGGTCCGATACGAGGTGACCGTCGCCAGTCCCGACGGAGGCAGGGTCGAGATCGACGCGCTGTCGGACCCGCGTGACGAGAGCCGCTGGTCCTCGGATGACCTGATCTCGATGGGAGCCCTCAACACGCCCGAGATCGCGCGCCTGCTCGAGCGGACCCCCAAGCTGGCCGAACTCGACCTGCACGATTACGACGCCCTGGTGGTCTGCGGCGGCCAAGCGCCGATGTTCCAGTTCCGCGACAACCAGGACCTCAAGCGCGCGATAGCCGCGTTCTACGAGGCCGAGAAGCCGACCGCCGCGCTCTGCCACGGGGTCTGCGCACTACTGGACGTCGAGCTCTCCGACGGCTCCAGCCTGATCGCGGGCAAGACGATCACCGGCTTCGCCAACGTCGAGGAGGACTTCACCGACACGGCCGTCGGCCAGCGCGTGCAGCCCTTCCGCATCGAGGACGAGGCCCGCCGGCGAGGCG
Organism: uncultured Solirubrobacteraceae bacterium; assembly: GCA_963835735.1. Lineage (GTDB taxonomy): Bacteria > Actinomycetota > Thermoleophilia > Solirubrobacterales > Solirubrobacteraceae > DASQMT01. Next base: position 623,665 of record CAWIGP010000005.1, on the reverse strand, counting down.
CCAACTACGTGCAGGCGGGCCTGTTCAAGGCGTTCGCGATACGCGACAACCAGCTGATCACCGGCCAACAGCAGTACTCGGGCACCGAGGTCGCCCGACTCGTGATCGAGTCACTCGGGGTGTGAGCGTCCGCTATGAAGTCCGTCGGCTCGACGACGCCGTCCCGGCGTGCATCCTCGCAATCATCGGCTATCTCGCCCCGCCCGCCGGCTCGCGGGCTGGACCCTTCCGGCCACGATCGGCCCCGGGCGTCGTCGATCGTTCTCCGTTCCCCTGACGAAGGAGGCACGCCATGCTCGCACGTCAGCCAATCGACGTGATGCTTCTCGGATCCAACCTTGCCGTCGCGAAGGAGTTTTACGGCGAGAAGGTCGGGCTCGAGGTCCTGCTCGAATCCGACGACTTCGTCACATTCAGATGCGGCGGCGACAGCCGGCTCGTGGTCACGAAGAGCAGCACCGGGACTACCGAGGAGCAAACCAAGGCGTCCTGGCGGGTCGACGATCTCGCCACAGAGGTGGCCGAGCTTCGCTCGCGCGGAGTGGAGATCCGGGACTACGACGAGCCGTGGCTCAAGACCGTGGACGGCGTAGCGGATGTGGGTTTCGCGCTCGCCGCGTGGTTCATCGATCCGAGCGGTAACAACCTCGGCCTGCTCGAGTTCAAAGACGAGGTGAGCAGGTGATCTCGGATCAGCCCGGGTCGCCGGTGCCGCCCGACGGGGAAGGTGCGGTTACGACCACGATGACAAGGCGCGTCAGGCCGGGGCACGAGACGGCCTACGAGGAGATTCTCGAGGCAATCATCGCCGCGTCGAGCCGCTTTCCGGGTCACCTCGGGGTCGAGGTCTTCCGTCCGAACCGGACGGGCGGCGAGTACCGCACCGTCTACAGGTTCGATTCCGCCGAGCACCTCCGCCGATGGCTCGAATCGGCGGAGCGCTCGGAGTGGCTCGAGCGCGCCGAGCCGCACGCCGCCGAGCCGATGCGAACGGGGTACCTCACCGGGCTCGAGGGCTGGTTCACCCTGCCGGCCCAACCTGGAGCGCCGCCGCCGCCGCCGTGGAAGATGGCGCTCCTTACCTGGGTCACGATCTTTCCGCTGATCACCGGCGTCGTCCTCGTCCTCGACCCACTCCTCGAGGATCTCGCGCCGGTGCCCAGGCTCGCGATCACGACCGCGGTCACGGTCCCGCTGATGACCTGGGTCGTCATGCCGCGAGTGACCCGGCTTCTTCGCGGATGGCTATTCCCGAGTGGACCCTGACAGCCTTGGAAGAACATTGGCGTGACACTGGAGATCCAGGTCCTAGCACCGGAGCAAGCCGGCGCCGCCGGCCGCGTCCTCTCGCGAGCTCACGGGGCTATCCCTAGTGCTTCCGTCCAATGGCCGCCAGGTCGGGTGCTGTGGTCCTTCGCGTGGGTCGCGCCGACGTTGGTAGGCCGACGACCCGGCGTTCCAGGCCGCGGCCGTGCGCTGGGTCGCGCGCTTCACCAGCGAAGGCACCGGCGTCACGCTCTGCGAGACGTACGCCGCCCTGGAGTCGCTCGACGCGCTCCCAGCACCTGACGCCCGCCACGCTCAACGCGTTGCTGAAGCGACACGGCCGGGGCTAGCTCGCGGTACCGGCCTCGCCGAGGATCGGTGTGCCTTACATACTGAAGGTAGTCAGACTCGGTAAGGCGTCGCCGGCAAATGCGGCACGGATCGCGCCGCCGCGCCGCCGCGCAGCGGGCTTCAGTCGCGGCGTCCGCCAGACGCGCACCAGTTCCGCACGGGAGCAGCACTGGTCACCGCTCCGCCGGGACCAACGCCGGACCGGAGTTTCGGAATCACGCGAAAGGGGCACTCCGGACGCGGCCACGTCGCGCCGCCCCTGCCACGCGGCAGGAGCAGTGAGCGGCACCGCGGACGCGTCCGGTGTCCGACTGCCGAGTTGCGTCACCGCCACGTCTTGAGCCTCCGCGTCGAACGCGATGCGAGCGACCGCTGGCGCATGCGGCGACGCGCTCAATGGCCGCGCGGCAGAGGGCCGCCCCGATCGACCGGGCAGCGCTCAACGTCTGCAGCCCGAAACCCCACGCCTTCAGACAGCATTACGGCACATCAGCGAGGACGAAATCGGGTGTGTTATCTGGTGCGGCGATCTCGACGGATGATCTCGGGCCATCGTTCCGACGATTATGAGGCCCGTAGCAGCTGAGCGACCAGCGCTCGTTTCTCCGTGACCGCACGACAGCGGGTGCCGCCCCAAAATGCAACGCCGCACTCGGAGAGCCGCATGCCGGCGTGCGGTGATCGTGCAAAAACGACTGCTATCGACCGGCTCAGCGGCGGATGCGGTAGCGGATGTGGGTGGCCTCCGGTGTGTCGATCACCCGAACGATCTCCAACTCGATCAGCGACGGCAGAACGTCGAACAACCGGCGCCCCCGGCCGAGCAGCACCGGGACCTGATGGATCTGCACCTCATCGAGCACCCCGGCCTCGAGCGCCCGTTGCGCCGTGTACGCGCCACGCACCTGCACGTCCCGGTCCCCGGCGGCAGCCTTCGCCTGCGCCATCGCGCTTTCGATCCCGTCGGTCACGTAGGTCACCAACGGATAGCCCCAACGGGCTGCTGGGCCGGGCGGGCGGTGGCTGGGGACGAAGATCGGGAGACCGCCATGATCACCGCCCCAGTGATCCATGAGCTCGGCAGTCCGCCGCCCTGCGAGGACCGCACCGGCCGCGTTCCATTCGTCTTGGAATTGCCCGGCCGGCCCGGACGGCTGGCCGGACTCTCCGTCTGCGTTGGCCCACTTGTGCAGCCGCTCGCCATCGTCGCCGCCGAGGAAATCGTTGGGGTCGGCGATGTACCCGTCGAGGGACATCGACATGTCGAGCACTGATGAGGACATAGCCTGCTCCTTGTCTTCGACGGCGCAGCTCCACAGCCGCGCCTGCTGCTCCTACGTCGAAGCAGTGATGCCAAAATCGACAAGGTCGCGTCCCAGACGCGACCAGGAGTGGCACCGACTACTGCAATCGCCTGAAGGGAGCGGCCCGGCGAGGATCTCGCTCCGTGACTGGTCGCGCGAGAGGCGGCAGGTCGATGCACTGCTCCGAATGCCTCCAAGCAGCAGCGCGACTGCGTACGCTACGACTGCTTCGCTCGCTCGCCGCTTCGCCGATCTCGACGACGCAGTGCTCTATGAACTTGGCGGCCGGTACGTTGCTGCGGCGGCCTTCCGCATCGCATCCTGGGCCTCGTCCATGTCGAGCAGAACGGTGGTCTCGACCTCCGATAACGCTCCGCTGGCGCCGACGGTCATAGCCAGCGCCGCCGCCGACGCGTTGTCGGGCGCCTCCATCAGAAAGACTCCGTCGAACTCGCCAAAGGCGTACCAGAAGCCCAAGAGCTTGCCGCCAAGTGACTCGGCCACTTCTCGCGCCGCGGCGCTCCTGTCCTGCGGCTGAGCGAGCAGCGCCTTCATGGCGTCCGGCGTGTAGCTGAAGCGGCCGAGGTACAGCGGCATGCGAAGCCTCCACCCGACTGGGGTTGTTGGGGACCGAGCGATCCTCGCGGATCGCTGATGCGCGCGCAAGGCCACTCGCTCGGCGTCTCGTGACCAACGTCGCCCAGTGCTGCCTTCGCCTGGAAGGAGTGGCCGCGGGCGAGGCGTGCGCGCTGCTCCTCGTGCCTCTAGGAGTAGCGCGGCGAGCGGCGACGGATCTACTCGGCTCGCTGCGCCGTGTCGTCCGGAGCGCTACTTGAAGAACCCGCGGCCCGCGTTCTCGCCGAACTTGTCGACCAGCCAGCTGCGATCGGTGCCCCGCAGCTCGATCGTCTCGCCGTTCGAGAACCTGGCGGCCGCTCGGTCACCGTTGATCGCGATTTCCTGGACCGTCGCGGCATGGAACGACAGTCGATACGCCTGCGATGGCCGCGTGCAGTTCGGGATCGGCCTCGGGGCGCCGACCCGTTGGCAGTTCATCCGCTCGAGGGCGGGCTGGCCCATGTAGTCGTTGGGGATCTGAGAGCCGGTGACGAACAGCCGCGCCCAGTTGTTGGCGGTCTCGGTGATCAGCTCCCTCGGCCCCGGCGACGCGCCGGGGAACCACACGAACACGTGGAAGTTGCCGCGATTGTTCTCGAGCTTGCACCACCTCGAAACGTCGCGCGGGAAGCGGTAGCTCAGGCTCGTCTCGCCGGGCAGCCAGAGCCGCGTGAGTGTGATCTCGCGCCGCGGATCACCCGGCGGCGCGGCGACGTTCGCGCCGCAGGTCGCGCTGATCCGCGCGCCGCTGATCGTACCGAGGGTCTCGCTGTGGCCTGGAAGCAGCCGCACCGTGAGTACCCGTCCGTCGAGGCTGAACTGGATGCCGGCGTCGACGTGGGTGACGACGACCTTCTTACCCGGCTCCGGCACAGCGCTGCGCTCGGCCTCGCCGCCGTCGAGGGCCGCGATTGCGAGCACGACGGCGGCCACGATCGCGGCGATCGCCAGCACCGGCTTGATCGGGAAGCGCACGCGACCTAGCGCGCCGCGGCGCTCGCGCCGGTCCTCGGCCTCGGCGGCGCGCTGGAGCTCGGCGCGCAGCCGATCCAGGTACCACGGTTCGCGATGCCCTGTCATGCCCGTTCCTCCCAGCGCCTGCGCAGGCCGGCCAGGCCGCGGCTCACGCGCTTGCGGGCGACCGCCTCGCTCACGCCGACCCCGACGGCGATCTCGTCGTACCCGCGCTCGTCGACGACGCGCGCCAGCACGGCCGCACGCTGATCCTCGGGCAGGTCGTCGAGCAGCTCGACGACGACCGCCGCCTCGGCCAGCGCGTCGATGCGCGCGATGTCGTCGTCGGTCACCTCGACGGGCCGCATGCCGAGCCGCGTGCGGGCGCGCCGCTCGGCGTAGCCCGACCGCAGCGCCGAGTTGACCTTGTTCGAGGCGATCGCGATCAGCCACGCGTGTGCGGACGGGCTCTCCGAGCGGTAGCGCCGGCGCTCGGCGAGCGCCGAGGCGAAGACCTCGGCCGTCACATCGGCCGCGCTCTCGGCATCGGGGCTGCGGCGGCGCGCGAACGCGAGCACCCACTCGGCGTGGCGGTCGTAGAAGACGGCAAAGCCTGCTGCATCGCCTGTAAGCAGGATCTCGCGGTCGGTGGGCGCTTCGAAGTCCATCACCTGATCAGTCGCAGCAGACCGCACGCTGTGACCGCCGTCAATCGAGAGATTCACGAAAGACTTCGAGAAGGCTCCTGCGAGGGTCAATCGCAGGGGCGCTCCGGCGGTCCCGCGACGATCACCACGGCGACAATGCTCAGCGTCGGTGGCCGTTGGGCGAGAAGCCGGGTACCGTCGCGGCTGACGCTGCTGCCCCTTCGAGGCGCAGAAGCAGCAGTCGGCAATCAGGGGACATTCCCGCACGCTCGCACAGGCCGCAGAGCCGTCCCGAGGGCGTCCGTGCCGGACTAAGGACCGCCGCCTCCACCACGGCCGTGACGGTCGCGCTCAAGGTGTTCGCGTTGGCTCTGTGCTTTCAACTCGCGACGTTTCGCCACGGTCTCAGCCTTGCGCGCCTTCCGCTCAGCCTTGGTTGCGTCGTCCTTCGAGAGCCTGCCCTTCAGGGCCTGGAACACCGCCACTCCCTCCGTGTCGACATCGCCGAACGCACGCCTGGTAGTTCGCCGTCGCAACCCGGCCCTCCCCGACAGCGCGCGGCTGCTCCTATCGCCTGTTGGCGGCAGTGCTGGTTCTGCCTCGAAGGAGCACTTCCTCGCCGGATGAAACGTCGAGCTGCGGTCCCTGATCCACAAGTCGTGATCCCTCATTTGGGCTATTGCGCCTCCACGACCGGCCCGGTTAGGCTCGCGTCGCCGACCTCGCGTCGGAGGCGATCCACGGAGGGTGACGTATGCCGCATGTCTTCGGCCGGTCCGACGTTCATCATCGGTTCGCTTGTCGCGACGGCCGGGGGGCCCTGGATTCCACTCGCGCGGCCCCGCTCGCGAAGCCGCCGAGCTCAGGCCCTCGCTAAGCCCGAGCAGAAATTGACCGCTCGTCGGCTTGCCGTTCTCGCAGTAAGTGCCGCAGTGTTCGTGAGCGCGTCAGTTCTCGTGGGCTGCGGCGGTTCCGACTCCGAGCCCACCGGGCGCACCAACGCCGCGACGGGCACGTCTGGCGCGACTTCGACTCCGACGGCGGCGTCAGCGTCGGCGCGCGAGTGGACGCGCGGCTACCCGGACTCGATCACGGTGCTCGGTCATTCGGGCTCGACCGGCGAGAGCTCTGATCCCGACCAGCCCGGCGTGGAAGTGCGCGCGAACTCGTGGGCGACCGGCAGCAACCCTGAGGTCGACAGCCTGTATCTGCGCATCCTCAAACAAAACCCGGCGATCAAGGGTCACAACATGCCCTATTCCGAGGGTGGCGCCGGGATCGATCAGGTCGCGGGCCAGGCCGCCAGGCTCCTCGAGGCCGACCCCAAGCCGGACCTGATCGTCATCCAGGTCATGGATAACGACCTAACTTGCCCGCTCGACGCCTCCGCTCTTTCCGACTTCCGTCCGCATTTAGCCTCGACGCTCAAGAAGCTCGCCGGCGGGGCGCCGAACTCGAGCCAGTTCGTGGTCAGCCAGTTCGGAAGCGTGCCGACGTATGCGAGGTCGCTCAGCCGCGACGAGCGCGCGTCACAGGGCGGCACCGGCCCGTGCGACTTCATGACGCCGATCGGCAGCGTTTCCCCCGAGAAGGTCGCCCGCGCCGAGAAGGCAATCCACGCCTACGAGGCGGCTCTAGAGGCCGCCTGCAAGACGGTCCGCCAATGCACCTACGACGCTGGGGCGTTTGGGCACGTCGTCGACCGACGCGAGTACGTCGCCAGCGACCTGAACCATTTCTCGATCCAGGGCCACGCCAAGGCCGCGGTCGTCGCCTGGGCGGCCATGCGTCGCGCTCACGTCCTGCCACGCACTCGCTGAGCCGTGCGAAATTCTGAGCGCCCCCGCCGACGCTCGAATCTGGCTTCCCGCTTCGCCTGGAGGCAGCCACAGTCGCGACGCCGATCGGAGTAGCGCTTTGCGCCGGGACCGGAACTGATTCGGCACCGGCGATCAGTGCCGCGTCTGCCTCGATGCGGCACTCCTGCCCGCCGCGATCCCGCCACTCTCGCGCTGGCGCCACTATCGGGAGCGCAGCCGGTGCCGCATCGCGGACGCCGGTCAGCAGCGGCGCGCCGCCGGTGCTTGCGACAGCACTACATCGCTTCCCTCGCCTTGGTCACGCCGGACTGCATCTCCTGCGCGTTCATCACAGGCGACAACGTGATCGTCGCGCCCAGGCCCATGAAGAACGGCTCCGCCGCCGGTGGGATCTCGCTTGAGTCGTTCATCTCGAAGAAGACGAGCGCGGTTCGCATCCCGTCCTCGGCTGTGAAGTAGGCCGCCTCCGCCTTCAGCGCTTCGAGCGACGTGCCCATGATCTTCGCCAGGCTCCCGTCCTTGATCGCGTCGTTGCCCGATTCGGTCGGTATCTGCACCTTCATCATCATCCGCATGCTGACGCTCCCTCATGGTTGGGGCCCGACCGCGGCGAGAGGCAGATTCGAGCGAGCGCGAAGGCGCTGCGCACCGGCTCGCCGACGGAACGCGACCCGGACTGGCGGCGAGCGCCACAAGGCACCCACGACTAGGCGAACCTACGCCCGCCATGCAACACGCGTCAAGTTGACGCGCCTTGACCCAAGCTCGTCCGGCGGTTCACCCGCCTCCGCTTGCTTCCGATGCGACTCGATCCTGCGTCGGTCGTGCGGCGCAGTCGCCGCGCCACGCTCGACCGGTGCTTGCGCTGCGCGGCGACAGCGGGCAGCGTGTGGGACTGCTGGTTCCATGCGACGGGGGACGCCCGTGACGTCGCGGTCGCGCTTCTCCCTTCGCTGAACGGAGCAGTCGTTTCCGCGCGGCGCGTCGGCGCCGGTCCCGGGCTGCTGCCATTGCCTCAAAGCAGCATCGAGTGCCCGGGCAACGAGTGGTCGCCGCCGACGGCAAGGGGTTGCGGCTCGGCGCTACGGCGTGAGCGCCTGTTGCAGGTCGCGCCAGAGGTCGTCCGGATGCTCGCAGCCAACGCTAAGCCGGAGGAGGCCGGGCGGTAGGTGGGTCTGGCCCGGGATAGCGGCGCGGCGTTCCATGGTCGACTCGACGCCGCCGAGGCTGGTGGCATGTCGGATGATGCGCACCGAGCCGCAGACCGCGTCCGCGGGCGCGGCGCCGCCCTGCACGTCGAAGGACACCACGGCCCCGAAGCCCGGGTAGCGCACGACCTCCACGGCGGAGTGCTGCGCGAGCCGCTCGGCGAGATCAGTCGCCGACGCGGTTGCGCGCTGGAGCCGCAACGGGAGCGTGCGCATGCCGCGGACGGCGAGAAACGCCTCCAAGGCACCGGGCGTGGCTCCGGCCAGCGTGCGGCGCTCGCGCAGCTGGTGTGCGCGCTCGGGCGTCGAGGAGACAACGGCTCCGAGCAGGAGATCAGAGTGCCCGCCCAGGTACTTCGTGGCCGAGTGCATGACCAGATCGGCACCGAGTTCGAGCGGACGCTGCACGAGCGGTGTCGCGAAGGTGCTGTCGATCACCACCAGCGCGTCCGCCGAGCGCGGCGCGGCGCAGATCGCTGGGAGATCGGCGACGCGCAACAGCGGGTTCGACGGCGATTCCAGCCAGACGAGGTCCACGTCGGCGGCGAGCTCGATCCAGCGCGCCGTGTCTTCGATTCGCACCCGCTCCACACGCCATCGGCCACGCTCCGCTCCGGCGGCGGCCAGGCCGGAGACGGCTTGGTAGCAGTCGTCTCCAAGGACGACCTTGGCGCCGACCGGCAGCAGGTCGAACACCGCCGCCGCAGCGCCCATGCCCGAGGCGAAAGCGACCGCCTCGCCGCCCTCTAGGCCGCCGAGCAGCTCCTCAAAAGCCTCCCACGTCGGCGTAGCGTCATCCCGACTGTAGGAACGCTCGGAGCCGAGCTGGAAATTCGAAGCGGACACCAGGGGGACGTTCAGCGGCGCTCCCGCGCTATCGGCCCCTCGTCCCGCCATCACGGCCCATGTTTCCGGGTTCACTTCCGACCGTTGCACCATCGGCGGCAGTATGAGCGGCAGGCCGGTCCCCCGTCGCGCCACTTGCGCTTTCGCCTGTGGCTGTCGCGTATGTCGGGTGTCGTCCGGCGGGTTTAAGACCATTTGGTGATGGGCCAGCGCTTTGTCGCGTGTGATCGCGAGCAGTCGTTTCTGATGCCGCCCGACGTCCGCGAGTGGTTGCCGCCGCGGCATCTGGCGTGGTTTGTCATCGACGCCGTCGGCGAGATGGATCTCGACGCGTTTTATGCGGCTTACCGCGTCGATGGGCGCAGTCGGCCGCCCTATGACCCGGCGATGATGGTTGCGCTGTTGCTTTACGCCTACGCGCGTGGGATCCGGTCCTCGCGCGTGATCGAGCGCGCGTGCGAGGAGGACGTGGCATTTCGGGTGCTGGCGGCGCAGCAGCGTCCTGATCACGCGACGCTGGCGCGATTCGTCGTGCGCCATCAGGACGCGATCGCCGGTCTGTTCGGCGAGGTGCTGACGCTCTGCGCGCGCAGCGGGCTCGTCAAGGTCGGTGTGATCGCGGTCGACGGCACGAAGCTGCATGCCAACGCGTCGCGCAACGAGAACCTCGACTACGAGCAGCTCGCGCGCGAGATCGTCGAGGAGGCCAAGGCGGTCGACGCGGCCGAGGACGAGCTCTACGGGCAGGCGCGCGGCGACGAGCTGCCGCCGGAGTTCGCGACCGCGCAAGGTCGCCGCGGCTGGTTGCGCGAGGCCAAGCAGCGCCTGGAGGCCGAGCGCGCGGCGAACCCGCAGCCGGTGCCGCGCAGCCGCCCGAAACGGCTCCGCGAGGCCAAGCGCCGTCTCGAGGAGGAGCTGTGGTCTGAGGTGCGCGCCAACCGGGCCTATGAGGCCTACCGGGCGCGCGGGCGGATGAAGGACGGGCGGCGCTTCGGCCGACCGCCGGACCCCTACCAGCCGCCCGCCACGCCGGAGGGTCGCATCAACGTCACCGATCCGGACTCCCGTGTCGTCAAGGGCCTGCGCGGCTTTCTGCAGGGCTACAACGGCCAGGCGGTCACCAACGAGCATCAGGTCGTTCTGGCTGCCGAGATCGAGACCGTCGGCGCCGACTTCGGGCACCTTGAGCCGATGCTCGACGCCACCGAACGCGAGCTCGCGAGCGCCGGCATCGACGAGCTGCCCGAGGTGCTGCTGGCCGACGCCGGCTACTGGCACGGCGAACAGATGCAACGGATCGTCGATCGCGGCATCCAGGTGCTCATCCCACCCGACACCAGCCGCCGCCGAACCACCCGGCGCAACTGGGACGGCGGCCGCTACGACCAGATGCGCCACGTCCTGGCCACCGAACGCGGCAGCGAGCTCTACCGCAAACGCCAACCGATGATCGAGCCCGTGTTCGCCCAGACGAAGTTCAACCGCCGCCTGGACCGCTTCAGACGCCGAGGACGCGGCGCCGTCCGCGCCGAATGGCGACTCATCACCGCAACCCACAACCTCCTCAAACTCCACCGCCACACTCTCGCGGCCGCCTGACGGCGGCCGCCGACCGACGCCCGGGCACGCCGGTCAAAAGCGTCACCCTTGCCAGCACACACCCAGACGCCCAGCGCCAGCAGGACTTTCGCGACAGCCAAGCCTGAACGGAACAGTCGTGGCGCGTCGGCGACCGAGTCGCTACCTCGCCCAGCGCGAGAAGCGGTGGCCGATTGGGCGGGGTGGTTGAGGTGCGGCTAACCCCCGGATCGCCCGGGCCAGGGATGAATCACCGGGCGTGGTGGCGTCTAAGTTGCGATGACCGACCGGCTCCATCGTCTCGATGCTTGGCGCAGCACACCGTATGACGCCGTGATCGTGGGCGGCGGGCCCGCGGGTCTGAGCGCGGCGCTCGTGCTGGGCCGGGCGAGGAAGCGGGTGCTCGTGGTGGATAACGACCGGCCTGCGAACGCCATCTCCCAGGGTGTCGGTGGACTGCTCGGGCATGATCGGGTCAAGCCGGCGGACCTGCGAGACAGCGGGCGGCGCCAGCTCGAGGAGCATCCGAACGTCGAGCTCCGTCATGGCGCCGTCCAGGACGCCGAACGGATCCGGGACGTATTCGTTGTGCGGCCGGCGGTTGGGCCGCCCGTGCGCGCCCATGCGATTGTGCTGGCCCACGGGCTGCGCTACGACCCGCCGCCGCTTACTGGGATCGAGGCATTCTGGGGACGGTCGGTATTCCACTGCGCGTTTTGCGACGGCTGGGAAGTGCGCGACCGGCCTTTGGCGTTCCACGGCAGCGGGCCCGGCGCCGTGCACTCGGCGCTGGTGCTCGCGGGTTGGAGCAACGATGTCGTGCTGTGCACGGACGGCGCGCCGGACCCCGGCGGCGCGCTGCTGGCAGCAGCGGGCGTACGCGTCCGGACCGAGCCGATCGCCCGGCTTGCCGGGAACGATGGCCGCCTCGGGCGGATCGAGTTCTCGCACGGACCGGCCGAGCGGCGCGAAGCGCTGTTCGTGAACACGCGGCGGGACCAGCCGAACGGGCTCCCCGCCGCGCTAGGCTGCCAGTTGACCGCGGCCGGGACGCTCGTCACCGACGCCGACGGGCGGACGAACGTCGCGGGCGTCTACGCCGCCGGCGATGCGGCGACCCCGCATTCGCGCTCGGTGGCCAACGCGATCGGGACCGGATCGCGCGTCGGGTACGCGGTAGCGCTCGAGCGCCTCGCTCGGGGCGTTGCCGCGGCCGCCTGACCGCAACGGGCGCGCTAGCGCTATGCGCGACAAGCGCTAGCCGGCGGCTCCGAATGCGGGCCATTGCGTCTGCCTCATTGCAGCAGCAGTCCTAACGCGAGTTAGGGGCCGAAACAGTGAGGGGAGGAGTCTCCCTTGTAGCAGTCGTGATCAACCTCGACGTAGAGCCGGCCACGACCCGCGAGGATGTGGAGGTAAGCGTCGCCGCGCTTGAGGCTGACGTACTCGTGGGACCCTGCGACCTCAATCCATCGACCGGCGAGCGCCCGGCGGTAGAAGTCGACGGCCGACTCGGGATGCGTCCCGCTCGGGAGGTTGTAGACCCGCGTCGTGCCGTAGCCCGCGATCGGCGCATCGTCTTGCTCGCTCTCGCGATACGAAGTCGACGCCGTCCGGACCAGCTTTGCGTGCGGGACTACAGGGATAGACCTCAGGAGAGCGAGGTTCTGACGAACATACGGTGCGCGGACCTCGTCTTGTGCTCCGCTTCTGCACGCCGTCGCCATGAGCGCCGAAGTCGTCGTCGCGAGCAGTGCGGCGATACACGCTCGGTCGCTGAACGTCCAAAACACGCGGCCGATGCTAGCCGCGTCGATCCACCTCGATGTCTCTAACGCTCGCTGCCGCTTTCGCCTGCCTGCGCTACTCGATCCGCGCTGCGCGTGAGTGCCGCTTCGCGCGACCGATGAAAATCAAGGGTGGCCGACGACGCCCTTGACGGAATTTGCGGTGATTTCGGGCAACGGGTCGGTCGCGGTGGTGTCGCCGAGGGCCTTAGATCGGCTTCTGTGAGGCCAGTTGGGCCCGCGCCGGCACCGATTCGGGTGGCACTCGGCGGATTTTGCGCGCGCACGGTCACCGTCGCGGTGGTCGACGGCGGCTGAGGAGCGCTAGGTTGTCGTGTGGGCGCGAGCCGAGGACGAGTCAAAGAGCAGGCGTCCGGAGCTCGCGGGCCTGCCGCGCGACGTTGCCCTTCGAGGGCCTGATCTATGCGCGCTCCGCTGTCACGCTCGCGCCCACCTTTCTTGCCGGGGCTGCGGCCTGCCGGTCCTTGACGAGCCGCTGGTAGGAGGCCTCGGCCTGCGCGGCGAGCTGGCGCTCGGCCTGACGGATCGCGACGTTGCTGCTCCAGACGCCGCGTGCGGTCTTGCTGTATTTGGGTGCGCCGGCGGTGATCTCGAGCCGGCGCAGCTTCTTCTTGGTCAGCGAGGGTTGCTGGTGGGCGTAGTCCTCACGGCGCCTGAGCATGCACCAGAACAGGACCGCGAGCTTGCGGGCGGTCGCGACGATCGCCTTGCCGTGCCCGCGGCGGGCGCGCGTGCGGTCATAGAACGCGTGCAGCGGCCCCGGCTGCAAGACCACGCTCCAGGCCGCCTCGACCAGCGCCCAGCGGGCCGCGGCGGAGCCGCGCTTGCTGATCCGGCCGCTGCGCGCCGGCGCCTCGCCGGACTGGCGGACCTTCGGGTCCAGGCCCAGGTAGGCCACCAGCTTGCGGCTGGTGAAGAACCGGCTGACGTCGCCGACGGCGGCGATGAAGGTCGCGGCGCAGATCAGGTTCACGCCGGGGACGGTCATCAGTCGGCGGATCTCGGGCCAGTTGAGCGCCTGCTGAGCGACCAGCCGCTCGACGGCAGCGATCTCTGAGTCCAGGAACTCGATATGCCGGATCCCGGCGTCGACGGACTCGCGCTCCTCGAGCGGCAACTCGAGCCCGGCCAGCCACCGGCGGCCCTTGACACCGAACAGATCCGAGCACGGCGGCTTGCCCTGCAGGCGGCGCTGCAGCACCGCTTGGATCTCGTTCTTCGCGCGTGAGCGCGCGTGCACCAGCTGCTCGCGTCGAGCCAGCCGGCGACGCAGCACCCGACAGCGCTCATCGGGCATCCACACCGATTCGAGCTCCCCCGACCACAACAGCCGCGCCAGCGTGCGCGCGTCCAGCCGATCGGTCTTCGCGCGCGCCCGCGTGATCCCGGTGTCGTCCGGGCTAACCACGACAACCCGCTCGACGTGCGGCTTCAGGATCCGCGCCACCTCCCAGCAGCTGCCAGTGACCTCCAACGCCACCCGATCCGACGGCAGCAGGCTCTCGGCCAGCAGGGTCAGTCCCTCCGGCGTGCTCGGCACCCGAGCGCCGGAACGCACCTGACCGTCCTCACAGATCGCGACCACGCAGAAGTCACGGTGAACGTCCAGACCGATCGCCCGACCGGTCCATCTTCTCAACGCCATCTCTCACCTCCATTCACAACAGTTCGAGCGCGGCGGGAGAACCAGCGGGACAACGACACAGACCGATACGTGCTCGCGGCACAATCCAGGCAAGTCGCAGGGGCGGCCGAACGAAAAGCACGGGCTCGAAGCCCATCGCGCAAACCGGCCTACCCGCCTGCGTTCTCCCACAGAAGCCCCTGTCCCGGATCGCTCGACGCTACGGCCGGACCCGGACGGAGCCGCCACGGAGCATTTTCATGCCGCGAGGAGTGCGCGTCGGTCATCGGGCGCGCGCCATGTTGGGCGAGATGCGCGCGGCGGCGCCCCGCCGTGGCGGCTCGGCTACCTCGTGCAGCAGTTCGCGACCGGGGACAAACCCGAGGCGCTCGGCGACGCCGCGTCCGAGCGTCGTGTCGCGCGCGAGCGCGACCCTGACGGCACGAAAGGACGGTGGCGCCAGCACGCCAGGGGTGGCGGGCGTACATTCTGAGCGCGTGGCCTGCGAGAACCGAGCGCACGGACAGGAAGGTGGGCGATGACCGATCGAGTCAACCCGGATCCCGGGGTTCTTCTCTATACGCGGATCAGGAAGTCGCCGTATTACTACGGGTCGCGCCGGCACGGGGTGGCGCTTTACAGCTTTTACAACCACCACTACCACCCGCGTCACTACGGTGACCCGTTTCAGGAGTATTGGCAGCTGCTGGAGGGCGTGACGCTGTGGGACGTCGGCGGCGCCGAGCGACAGGTGGAGATCACGGGGCCGGACGCGTTCGCGTTCACGAACATGCTCACGCCTCGCGATCTCAACCGGTGCGCGGTCGGGCAGTGCAAGTACGCGTTCATCACCGACGAGCGTGGCGGGATCATCAACGATCCCGTCCTGCTGCGCCTGGGCGAGAACCACTTCTGGCTGTCGCTGGCCGACAGCGATGTGCTGCTGTGGTGCAAGGGACTGGCCCACCACGCCGGGCTAGACGTGCAGATCGCAGAGCCCGACGTGGCTCCCGTGCAGGTCCAGGGCCCGAAGTCCAAGGAGGTCATGACCGACCTCTTCGGCGCCGACATCCTCGAGGTCCCGTACTACCGCATGGTGGACCGCGAGCTTGACGGCATGCGGCTCGTCATTTCGCGCACCGGCTACACGGGCGAGCTCGGCTATGAGCTCTATCTCCGCGATGCCAGTCGCGACGGGCTCAAGCTGTGGGACGCGCTGATCCAGGCCGGCGAGCCGCATGGCCTCTCGCCGACCGGACCCTGTCACATCAGGCGCATCGAGGGAGGCATCCTGGCGCATGGCTGCGACATGACGATCGAGGAGAACCCCTACGAGGTCGGCTACGGCTATAAGTGGATGGTCGAGCTCGAGCAGGAGCAGGACTTCATGGGCCGCGACGCGCTGCGCGCGGTCCACGAGCGGGGTGTCGACCGCAAGCTGGTCGGCGTCGAGATCGGCGGAACGAAGCTCGGGGCATACAACGACGGCTCGATGCCCGACTTCTTCGCGGTCCGTTCCGGCGGTCGCGCGATCGGGCGCGTCACCTCCGCCTGCTATTCGCCGCGTCTGGATCGCAACATCGGCTACGCGATGGTCCCGATAGAGCACTCAGAGCTCGGCACCGAGGTCGAGATCGAGCGGCCCGATCAGACCGTGTCCGGTGTCGTCGCCGACCGCGTGTTCTTCAAGCCCGAGCACGCCGAGCAACCGCTGACCGCAGGCTGACGCGCCCACCGGCGACCCCTGGGCGCTGGTTGAAGCGGCGAACCACATCAGCTCGCCAGCGCCCCCGCGGCGTCGACCGCGACCAAGACGCTTTCCCGACCCGCGACGCGGCCGTTGTGTGTCCGCCGGCGACATGACCGCGCGCTCGCTTAGCGTGAATCGCAGCCGCGCCGCGGGGCCTCCGGCTTCCGCGGCCGATCACCGATCGACCGGTCCGCTCCTCCACGCGCCGATCGCGCCACAATCTGGACGGATGTTGTCTCGAGCACCGCAGGATGACGCTACGGTGACCGGGTCGGTCGCTCGTCGGTGGGGGAAGGGCCAGGATGGCCGTCTGGGAGTGTTGTCGTGCGGGTCATGACGACCCCAGCACGCTTCTTGGAAATCGACTCACAAGCGCTGCGTCGTGGTTGAAGGAAGGGTCAGGGATGGCCGTATGGGAGCGTTGTCGCACGCTGGGGTCAATGACGACCCCAGCACGCTTCTTGCAATCACCAGCCCTTTCGCCTGCGCGCGCTACTCGACGCCGCCGCGCTCGCCGGCCGAGCAGAGTGCCGCATTGCGCGAATGGGAGCAGCGCGTCGCGGGCGCTCGAGGTGATAGTGCCGCTGCTCAGATTCGTCCATGCCGACAGTGAGGCGCATGCTTTCTGACGGCGTCGCACTCGTCTGCCGACGAGTGCGACGCGGCGTCCGTTGCCGTCGTCGACTCCGTCGATCGTCGTGGCGGCAGGGGATGTGCTGGAGTCTCCGCAGGGCGGTACGCCTGGGTTCGGTTGGCACTGCCCTCCCGCGTGGACTAGGAGCGGCTCATGGAGCATCGCCAGCTGGGACGTACCGGCGTTTCGGTCAGCAAGTTCTGCCTTGGCGCGATGATGTTCGGTGCGTGGGGCAACCCCGATCACGAGGAGTCGGTCCGGATCATCCACGCTGCGCTGGATGCCGGGGTCAACTTCATCGATACCGCCGACGTCTACGGTCAGGGCGAGTCTGAGGAGATCGTCGGCAAGGCGCTCGCCGGCGGCCGGCGCGACGACGTGATCCTGGCCACCAAATTCCACGGGGCGATGGGCGATGATCCAAACCGGCAGGGCGGCTCGCGTCGCTGGATCATCCGCGCGGTGGAGGCTTCGCTGCGGCGGTTGCGCACCGATTGGATCGACCTCTACCAGGTTCACCGCCCGGATCCGCGCGCGGACATCGCCGAGACGCTGTCCGCGCTCAGCGACCTCGTGCATCAGGGCAAGGTTCGCTACATCGGCTGCTCCACGTTCCCCGCCAGCCAGATCGTCGAGGCGCAGTGGATCGCGCGCGACCGGCGGCTGCAGCGTTTCGTGACCGAGCAGCCGCCGTACTCGATCCTCGTCCGCGCCGTCGAGGCAGACGTCCTGCCCACCTGCCAGCGCCACGGCATGGCGGTCATGTCCTACAGCCCGCTGGCCGGCGGCTGGCTGTCGGGCCGCTGGCGCAAGGACACCGGACAGCAGTCCTCCTCGCGCGCCGGTCGGCTGCCCGAGCGCTTCGACCTCTCACAGCCCGCCAACCAGCGCAAGCTCGACGCCGCCGAACAGCTCGCCCAGCTCGCCGACGAAGCCGGCGTCACGCTGATCGAGCTCGCGATCGCGTTCGTGCTCGACCACCCCGCCATCACCGCCGCGCTCATCGGGCCCCGCACGATGGAGCAGCTCGAAAGTCAGCTCGCCGCGGCCGACGTCACACTCGACCAGCCGGTGCTGGACCGCATCGACGGGATCGTCGCGCCCGGCCTGACGATCAACCCGGCCGACAACTCCTGGGTGAACCCGGCGCTGGAAGCAGCGGCACGGCGGCGCTAGCTCCTCGCCGGGTGGTCGAGGCGGATTCCTTCGAAGGTTCGCGCCGCCCCGAAGGTCAAGGAGGTCCAGGACATCCCGAGCGGCGCGCACGTGATCTTCGAGGTCTCGTTCGAGCGCGAGGGAGCGGAGCAGCCCTTCTGCGTCGCCGAGACGTGGTCAGGGTCTACACGGGCTAGGCACAGAGGTGGACGTTGAGCGTGTACGGCGCCGAGAACGCTGACGCGTTGCCGGCGCTGTCGATCGCGCGGACCACGTACGTGTTGTCCCCTTCGACGAGGCCGTACGTGATGTGGCGTCCGCGGCCGATCTCGTCGCCGAACGGATCCGGCTGGCCGTTGATCCTGAACTGGTAGCGGATCGCGGCCTGCGGGTCCTGGTCGTCGGTCGACTGCGTCCACGACGCCTCGACTTCGCCGCACCAGTCCTCGTTGCCGACGCGCAGGTTCGTGGGCACGGTCGGCGGCGTGACGTCCGTGCTCGCCTCCGTGGTCGCCGTGACCGGGGCGCTGAACGGCGAGAAGTTCCAGCCGAAGTCACGCGCGCGCACCGCGAGCGTGAACGTGGTCTCGGGCGGGAGGGCGATCAGGTCAAGCGACGTCGGGCCCGTGAAGATCGCCCGGCCCGTCCACGGGCTCACCGACAGCAGGTACTCGGCGATCCCGGCGTTGTCGGTCGACGCGTCCCACGCGAGCGAGACCTTCGACGGGGTGACGTCGGTGACGCGCACGTTCGCCGGCGTCGACGGCGCCACGCGGTCTGGCAGCGTGATCACGACGAGCAGGTTGCTGTACGCCTTGCGCCCGCCCGAGTCGACCGCCACGACCGACACGTAGTACTGGCCGTTCGGACGCAGCCCGGTGAACGTGTGCGAGGTCTGCGTCCTCGGCAGCGAGACGGTGGTCGTGCTGGGCGACGAGAGATTCAAGTCGTAGCGTGTTGCGCCGCTCGACGCGGTCCAGGCCACCGAGATCGTCGACTCGGTCTTGGCCGTCACGTGGATCGTCGGCTTCTCGATCGCCGAGGCGGGCGAGGCGAAGAGCATTGCGGCACCGGCAACGAGTCCGGCGACTGCCAGACGAATAAGCATGGCGTGCTCCCTCATGAGCGCGGATGAACCCTGCGCGCCGGGATACGCGCGGACGCTCGAACCGGTTCGGCCGATGCGGACGGCGGGCCCCGCCGCGCCTGACCTGCACGCGCAGTTCGGTCCCACGCGGCGGGCCAATCACGGTTCCGCGCGGCGTCCCGACCGACCGGAACGCAAACGAACCTGGCGCGCGTGAACTCCGGCCCTTGCGGCCGCTGATCCAGATGAAGCTCGCCCCGGATGCCCGCCCACGGCGGGCGGGCATCCGCGCTTACCGCCCGGCGCCCGCTAGCCCTCCCGGACGAACTCGTAGGTGAGGAAGACGAGGCCGTCACCAATGGTCTTGGTATCGACGAGGCGCATGGGCTTCTTGTCGCCGGCCTCGCCGAAGAGGCGCTCACCGGCCCCGAGCACGACCGGAAAGACGACCAGCCGCAGCTCGTCGACCAGGTCATGCTCGATTAGTGTGCGCCCGAGCCGATAGCTGGCAGGGACGACGATTTCTCCGTCTAGCTCCTGCTTCAGCTTCGAGACCTCCTCCACCACGTCGCCCTTGAGGACTGTCGAGTTGTTCCAGTCTGGATCTACGAGAGTGGATGACACGACGTACTTGGGCATGCTGTTCAGCCTGTCCGCGAGCTCGCCACTCCGGGGTCGCCACCGCACCCCGAAAAATTCGTAGCTCCGCCGACCCAGCAGCCATGCTTCGGCGCCCAGCGCCTCAGCGAGCGCGACCTTGTTCCACTCTTCGAGGTCCTTGCCCCCGAACTCGACGAACCAGCCGCCGAGCCTGAAGCCCTCCTTACCGTCCGGGTCTTGGACGATTCCATCGAGCGAGACGTTCTGCGGGCCACTGATCACGATCTTTCCCATCTCTGGTATCTGCCTCTTTTCGCGTGGGTTGGGTTTGGACCCGTCAGCTGACGGGGGCCGCGGCAGGCTGTGCCTCACCTACGGCGGATTCGGTCACGGCCAGCGAGACCTTGTCGGGGCGGAGGAGCATGAAGATCGCCGGGAGGGCGATCAGCGCGATCGCTCCCAGCACCCAGAACGCCTGCTGGAAGCCGCCGGTGAGCGCGGTGGGTACGGCGTCGCCGGACTGGAGCAGCGCCGTGCTGTGGCTGGCGGCGATGCTTGAGGCGATCGCGATCCCGATCGCTCCGCCGAGCTGCTGGGAGGTGTTCAGAAGCCCGGACGCGAGCCCGGCCCGCTGCTCCGTAACGCCGGAAAGCGCGGCGATCGAGATCGGGATGAACGCGAACGCGGTCCCTGCGCCGGCAACCACCATCGGGCCGACCAGGTTCTCCAGGAAATGCCCGTCGACGGGCACCTGGGTAGCCCAGATCACGCCGGCGCCGATCAGCGTCATCCCGATCGCCATCACGAACTTGGCCCCGCGACGCGTGACCAGCCATTGCGATAGACCCGCCAGCGCGATCGAGGTCAGCGACGTGGCCAACCAGGCGACCCCAGCCTGCAGCGCGCTGTAGTGCAGCACCTGCTGCATGTACAGGGTGCCGACGAAGATGAACCCGAAGAAGCTGCCGCCCAGCAGCAGGCCCGCAATGTTCGCAGCGGCGAGCGAGCGCAGCCGGAAGATCCGCAGCGGCAACAGCGGCGACTCGACGCGGTTCTCGATCACCACGAAGGCGGCGAGGAGAGCGGCCGATGCCGCGAGCAGCGCGAGCGTCCTCGTGGCGCCCCAGCCGTACTGCGGTGCCTGGGCGATTGCGTAGACGAGCAGCACCAGTCCGCCAGTGCTGGCGATCGCTCCGGCCGCGTCGAACCGCCGGCGCTCCGTGGCGAGCCGGCTGTCGGGGACGATCCGCGGGGCCAGCAACAGCGCGGTCGCCCCGATCGGGACGTTCAAGAAGAAGATGTACTCCCAGCCGGCGTACCGGGTGAGAAGCCCGCCGGTGATCAACCCGACGGTTGCGCCGGCGGCTCCGAGCCCGCCCCAGATCCCGAGCGCCTTGTTGCGCTCGGCGCCCTCCTCGAACATGTTCATCACGATCGATAGGGCGGCAGGCAGCATGATCGCAGCGCCCACGCCCTGCACGGCGCGGCTTGCGATCAGGGACGCCTCACCGGTCGAGAGCCCGCACGCCAGCGAGGCGGCCGTGAAAAGCGCTATGCCGAGCATCAAGATCCGGCGGCGGCCCAGCAGATCCGCGGCGCGGCCGCCGAGCAGCAGGAGACCTCCGAACGTGAGCGCGTACGCGGTCACCACCCATTGCAGGCTGGTCTCGGAGAAGTGCAGATCGCGGCCGATCGTCGGCAGCGAGACGTTGACGATCGTCAGATCGATGATCGTCATGAAGTACGCCACCGCCAACAGCGCGAACGCGCGCCAGCGATGCGTGGAAGGAGTTGAGAGCGAGTTCATTGGTGTCCTTCAATCGAGCTCGCCAGCCGAAACGCGGCTGGCCGTCTTGCCGTTGTGCATGCTGAGACCCCGTCGCCGCCGAAAACGGAACGGTCGATCGCGCGATCCGTTTTGCTCTCAACCGGTGTCGTTAGAGGTGATGCGAATGAGACATGACCGGCAGGCTGGTCGACGGCCGTGAGCGAGGAAGCACTCGCCCGAGCCCGCGCAGGCGACCAGAACGCGTTCGAGCAGCTGGTCGCTCCCTATCGCAGGGAGTTGCAGCTGCACTGCTACCGAATCCTCGGCTCGCTCCAGGATGCCGAGGACCAGCTACAGGAGACGCTGCTGGCAGCCTGGCGCGGCCTGGACCGTTTCGAGGGTCGCGCCTCATTGCGCGCCTGGCTTTACCGGATCGCAACCAATCGTTGTCTGAACGCGCTGCGCGAGCGGAAGCGCCGCCCAAAGGAGGTTCCTCCGATGGTCGAGCCACCCGAGCCGACCCGCATGTCCGAGCCGATCTGGCTTGAGCCCTACCCCGACGTCCTGCTGGAGGGACTCGCGGACACGGCCTCCAGCCCGGAGGCCCGCTACGAGACCAGAGAGTCGGTCGGGCTCGCATTCATGACCGCGCTGCAGAATCTGCCGCCCCGCCAGCGGGCCGCGGTCGTGCTTCGCGATGTGCTCGGCTATCACACCGTCGAGGTTGCGGAGATGCTCGACTCGAGCGAAGCCTCGGTCAAAGGGGCACTTCAGCGCGCTCGGGCGACGCTCGACCAGCGCCTGCCCGCGGAGGGTCGCGAGCTCGCGCCCGTGCCGCGGTCCCCGCGCGAGCGGGAGCTGGTCGGCCACTTCGCCGCTGCAGTCGAGCGCGGTGACACCGCGGGCGTCGTCTCGCTGCTGACCGACGACGCCTGGGTCACCATGCCGCCGGAGCCGTATGAGTACCAGGGCGGCGAGGCGATCGCCCGGTTCCTAGAGGACCGAGCAATCCGCCGCGGCGCAAACCTGCAGCTCGTGCCCACCCGGGCCAACGGCCAACCCGCCTTCGGCTGCTACCTCCCCGACCCGCACGCAGCCATAGCGCGCGCCTACGGACTGATGGTGCTCACCCTCACTGCGGACCGCATCTCCGCCATCACATGGTTTGGTGAGCGCAGCCTCCTCGTCCACTTCGGGTTGCCACGAACGCTGCCCGTGTAGCCGTCGTCTCCGCATCTCATCGTCAGGGTTCATGTCACTGCTTCACTCGGCCGTGGCCGTTGCGTACTGCGGGCGCCCGTCGGGCCGGTAGACCTGGATCGTTACGCCCTTCGGGGTGGCTCGCGAGTCGACCAGTTCGAGTGCTGTGTCCGGGCCTGTGGCGGGGAACAGCCGCGTGCCCTGGCCGACGACCACGGGATAGGTGAGCAGGGTGATCTCGTCGACCAGGTGGTTGTCGAGTAGCCAGCGGACCAGGTTGCCGCTGCCGTGCACTTGCAGCTCGACTCCCGGCTTGGCCTTCAGCTCGCCGACGGCGGCCGCGACGTCTCCGGAGAGGACGGTCGTGTCCGCCCATTGCGGGTCGGTGAGCGTGGTCGAGGCCACGTACTTGGGCCGCGTGTTCAACGCCACTGAGATCGGGTTGTTGCCCTGATTTGCCCCCCAGGAGCCGGTTCCCCAGGAGCCGGCAAAGATCTCGTAGGTCCGCCGGCCGAACAAGAACGCATCGGCGCGCTGGAAGACCTCGGCGAGGAACGTCTCGGCCTCGTTGTCGAAGAGCGGCAGAGCCCATCCGCCGCGCTCGAATCCGCCACTGCGGTCCTCGTCCGACCCGCCGAGGCCCTGCATCACTCCGTCGACAGCGACGTGCGTGATGGTCGTCAGTTTCATGGTCGCATGTCCCTTCTCGTTGGTTTGGTCGTCGTTCGGTACGACCGGACCGCCGCAGTGGCAATGATTCGTCCCATACCGATTACTACCGCCGGCCGCTGGGAAACTCATCGCGGGATGGAACTCGAGGCGGCCCTGCGCGGTGACGAGCAAGCGTTCCGGCGGCTCGTGGAGCCGCATCGCGACGCGCTGCACGCGCACTGCTACCGGATGCTCGGCTCGCTGCACGACGCCGAGGACGCCCTGCAGGAGACCCTGCTGCGCTGCTGGCGGGCGCTCGCGCGGTTCGATCGCGCGCGGCCGCTGCGGCCGTGGCTGTTCCGGATCGCCACCAACGTCTGCATGAACGCGCTGGCGCGGCGACCCAAGCGCGTGCTCTCGCTCGATGTCCCGTCATCGGAGCCTGGCGCCGGTGCCGGGGAGCCGCTCGCCGAGTCGCTGTGGCTGGAGCCCTACCCACTGGCGCCGGAGGCAGGCTATGAGGAACGCGAGAGCGTCGAGCTGGCGTTCGTCGCCGCACTGCAGCACCTCGTCCCCGCGCAGCGCGCCGTGCTGATCCTGCGCGAGGTCCTCGGCTTCACGGCCCGCGAGGTCTCCGAGCAGCTCGACATGACCACCGCCGCCGTCAACAGCTCGCTCCAGCGCGCGCGCTCGACGCTCGCACAAGCACTGCCGGACCGCACCCAGCAGGCGACGCGGCGCGCGCTCGGCGATGCGCGCATGCGCGAGCTCGTCGAGCGCTACGTCACCGCCTGGGAGCGGCGCGACGTCGATGCGCTCGTGGCCATCCTGGCCGACGACGTGACGTTCGCGATGCCGCCGCATCCGCACTGGTGGCGCGGGCGCGACGACGTCATCGGCGCCGTCGTGCGGACCGGGCTCCCGGAGCTGCGCAAGCTCCGCACGGAGGCCAACGGGCAGCCCGCCGTCGCCTGGTACGTCCGCGAAACGCCTGGAGGCCCCTACGTGGGGAGGTCGATCGAGGTGCTCGCCTTCGACGGTGAGCGGGTGAGCGCGATCGTCGCGTTCGCGTCCGAGCGGCTGTTCGCGTCGTTCGGGCTGCCGCCCGAGCTCGATTAGCGCACGGCCGCGGCGATGTACGGCAGGTTCATCGCAGTACGAAGCCGGTCCCGAGCGGGTCGCGAGGGTCCAGGAAGAAGCGGTGCTGGCCGGTGCGGAAGGCCGTCCCCTCGACCTCGGTGAGCAGACCGCCCGATGCCTGGCCGATCGCGCGGGCGTAGAAGGTCGTGTCGACGATCGAGTCGTTGCGCCACGTCTGTCCTTCGGCGAGCGCGCCGTCGGCGGCAAGCAGTGCGGTTCGCGCGGAGGTCGCCGACCCGGTGGGCGAGCGATCGACCTCGCCGTCGGCGAAGATCGCGACGTTTCGCTGGTGCAGCGGACCGAGCTCCTCGTAGAGGACCGTCCCGTAGATGCCCGACAGTCGATCATCGTCGGGATGGCGCGAGACGTCGCTCCCCTCTAGCGCCTGCTTGACCTCGCGCCCCGCCGCGATGAGCTCCGGCAGGTCGTCCGGCACGACCCGCAGTCCCAGGCGCACTGCGGGCGCGAAGGCGTAGATCGCACCGCCATAGGCCACATCGACCTCCACGTCGCCCGCTGCCACGCCGCGCGCCACGACGAACGACGGCACGTTGCGAAAGGCGACGCTGTCGACCGCGCCGGCGCGGCGTCGCACCGTCGCCACGACGCGACCGGAAGGCACGTCGATCGTGACGTCGACCTCGCCGTCGTCGGGCGCCGCCACACGACCGGACTCGACCGCCCATGCGCCGAGCGCGATCGTCCCGTGCCCGCACGCGGTCGAGTAGCCATCCTTGTGCCAGAACAACACCCCGAAGTCGGCGCCGTCGTCGTCCGGGGGGACGAGAAAGCCGCCATACATGTCGGCGTGCCCGCGCGGCTCGTGACAGAGCATCCGACGCACGCGATCCACCTCGTCGGAGCCCGCGGCGTACTCGCGCCGGTCGCGCACCGTCGCGCCGGCAATGTCGGGCACGCCGTCTCGGACGATCCGAAACGGCTCACCGGCCGTGTGGTAGTCCGTCGTCGCGATCTCCATGCGCGCAGTCTCTCGCAGCCGGCGCTTCCGGCAGCGATATGACGGCCTCCACGGCCGCCGGCTGCGCGGCGTGCTCGTCGTCAGGCGGCGGCGAGGACCGCGCGGGTCTCGTCGCCGCTGCGGTCGCGGGCCGCGGCCAAGGCCTGCTGCCGGCTGAGGCGCGACCCGGCGGCGAACGCCCGGTCGAATCCGTCGGTCCCGAGCGCCTGGCGGGCCTGCTCCACGAGCGAGTCCTCCGGCCGCCGCAGCTTCGGCCACGCCCGCAAGCCCGCCCGCCTCCGCATGCCGTCGGCCGCTCCCGCCAGCATGGCCGACCGCGCGGCGTTGCCCTCCGCGTACGCGAGCCGGGCGAGCGCTCCGAGGCAGATGGTCACGAGCGAGGTGCTGTGGAAGGCCAGGCTCGTGCTCAGTCCCTCGCCGATGAGTGCCCAGGCATCGTCCAACCGGCCTTGCTCGGTCGCGACGATGCCGAGCTCGACCTGGCACCACGCGACCACCCAGCCACTGTCAACCTGGCTCGCCCGATCGTGCGCCTCGCTCAGATGACGCTGCGCGTCGTCGCGTCGGCCCAGGGTCGACTCGAACGTGCCGGCGGTGACCAGGGCCACGGCCGTCCAGACGGGCTCGTCGAGGCGTCGGAACTGCTCCAGCGCGCGCAGCGTGCCGCTGAGGGCACCGTCGTAGTCGCCCAGGATCGGCATTGCCCACGCCATGGCCAGCTCGGACACGGCCTTGACGTAGCCGTCGTCGAGCGTCCCGAGCAGCGGCGTCAGGTGCTCGCTGGCGCTCAGCGCGGCCTCGTCGTCGCCCGTCTCCATGTGCACCAGCAGCGCCGTCCACCACAGCTCCGCCTGCGCCGTGGCGTCGAGCGAGCCGGCGGTGGGCAGCAGCTGGTCCACCCACGAGAGCGGCTCGCTCACGTGGTCCCGCAGGATCCAGAACTGGGCCAGGATGCGGAACAGGTGCGGCAGCGGCGCGCGGTCGTGCGTCACATACCAGCGGACGGCGGCGGTCAGGTTGCCCGCTTCGGTCTCCATCCGCTCGACCCAGACGCGCTGTGCGTGGCCGCGCAGCGGCCTGTCGGCCTGCTCCACCACCGCGCGATAGTGATCGGCGTGGCGGCGTGCGACGTCGTTGGCGTCGGGTCGCGCCGCAAGCCGCTCGGCGAGAAAGGCGCGGACCGTCTCGAGCATCCGCGACCGAGCACCGCGATCGGTCAGGTCCACGTTGATCAGGCTGTGACCGGCGAGCGCATCGGTCACGGCGAGCGCAGCGTCTTCGTCGATCTCGGCGACCTCCGCCGCGGCATCGACCGTCCAGCCGTCGACGAAGACCGCGACGGTCTCGAGGAAGGCCCGGTCGTCGTCGTCCAGCAGGCCCACGCTCCACTCGACAGTGGCTCGCAGCGTCTGCTGGCGCTCGGGCATGTCGACCGCCCCGGCGCCGAGCCCGTCGAGTGACCTTGCAGGCGGTCGGCCAGCGCGTCGGGGCTCAGCAGGCGGGCGCGGGCGGCGGCCAGCTCGATGGCCAGGGGGAGACCCTCGAGCCGCCGGCAGATCTCCACCACCGCCCGAGCGTTGGCCGCGGTGAGGGCGAAGTCGTGCCGCGCAGAGCGGGCTCGGTCGACGAAGAGTGCCACCGCAGGCGACGACGCGAGCTCGTCGAGCGGCACCGCGGCGGGGTCGGGCGGCAGCGGGAGGGGCGGCACCGGGTATTCCCGCTCGGCCCGTAGCCGCAGGACCGTCAGGCTGGTCGCCAGGATCACGACGCCGGGGCAGCGGGCCAGCAGCTCGTCGAGGTCGCCGGCGGCGTCGATGACCTGCTCGAGGTTGTCGAGGACGAGCAGCCACCGGTCGTCGCCGAGGCGCTCGACCAGCGCTTGCAGCGGCGACTTGGTCCCGGCCATATCGGCCCCGACCGCGAGGCCGATGGCGGCCGGGACGCGGTCGGGCTCGGTCACGGCCGCCAGCGGGACGAGCACTGTCGCCGAGCCGAAGCGATGCCGCAGCCGCTCGCCCACCGCGATCGCCAGCCGGGTCTTGCCGATCCCGCCGAGCCCGGTCAGGGTGACCAGCCGAGTGTCAGGGCGTTCGAGCAGGCCGGACACCTCGTCGACGGCGTGGTCGCGGCCGACCAGCGACGTCCTGGCGGCGGGCAGCGCGTTCGGCCCTCGCAGCGACGGGCGCGGCGGCTCCGCGCCCCGTTCCGGCACGGTCGGACACGAACCGCTCGCTGAGCAGGGTCGCGAGGTCGTCGCGCACGAGCCGCGCGAGCTCGGCAGGCGTGCGGAAGAGCCGGTAGGACGCCTCGTTCTCGATCTGCGACAGCAACTCGGCGAGGCGTGGCTCGCGGTCCGGCGCCGGGGTCTTGACGTACAGCAGGCGCGGCAGGCGCCGTGACCGCTGGTACTCGTCCTCGAGGCCCGACAGCCCCACGTCGGGCGCGATCTCGCCGTACCGCTGCCAGTACAGCCCGATGAACACGTCGCTCTGCGACAGGTAGGCCCGGTACAGCTCCTGCGGCGGGTGCGGCCGCGCGCCCAGCTCGAACATCACCGGCGTCAGGCGCAGCGCCGAGATCGCGCGCGACACGGCCCGCCGCTCGTCGCCCAGGTCGTCGATCGTGGAGCTCACGAACACCCGCAATCGCTGATCAGGGGTCTGGATCACCACGCCGCGTGCGAAGGCTCCACGCTGCCCGCGCGCCTGTCGTCCGCCCACGGGCGTATCTTCGCCGTACTACCTGGGGAGTATCTCGTCTGCCTTCGTCTATGGCGACGAGACGGTGGCCCGCGGAACCTGAGGGCGGAACGGCTCGTGTTCGAGCACGCCGCCGCTGCGAACGATCACGGCGGACGACTCGTCGATCTCGTGCCACACGCCCGGCAGGTCCGAGAACGGCTCGGACGCGATCAGCCGGTCGTTCGACGTCGCCGTCGCGAACCACATCTTCTTTTCGGGATATAGCCGGTGCAGCGAGTCGACGTCGGCCGACGCGAAGAGGGACCGCGCCCGGCCCTCGGTCGCGTATCGCACGGCCCACAGGCTGCTGCCGTCCGAGACACCGAAGGTCCCTTGCACCATCGGCGCGACGCCGCGCTCGGTGGCGGTCGCCTCGATCAGCCCGACGGTGCGCTCGAGCGCGCGGATCGGATCCTCCTCGAGCCCGAACGTGAGCGCGAGCCTGAACACCACCTCGGTGTCGGTCGACCCCACGATGCCGGCGAACAGCTCCGGATCGATCGCCATCATGAGGTCCCGCCGGATGACCTGGAAGTCACCGACGTAGCCGTTGTGCACGAACAGCCAGCGCCCGTGGCGGAAGGGATGGCAGTTGGTCTGCGTTATCGGTGACCCGATCGCCGCCCGCACGTGCACCAGGAACATAGGCGACTCGACGTGCGCGGCGAGCTCGCGCAGGTTCGCGTCGCCCCATGCGGGAGCGACGCTGTGGTAGACGCCCGGGCCTTCGCCGGCGCCGTACCAGCCGACCCCGAAGCCGTCGCCGTTCGTCAGTTCGGCACCCATTCGCGAGTGCAGGCTCTGGTCGACGATCCCGTGCTGGGTCTTGAAGAGCAGCTCCTCGATGAGGACGGGCTGCCCGTGCCATGCCATCCACCGACACATCGCACCCTCCTTCGTTGTCGGCTCATCTTCGAACCCGCCCCGCCGCCCGGCGTCATCCCGATCGGGTGATCCCGGTTGACAGAGTGAACAGCCTGCACGATGAGGTTGGCGGTAGCGTTCAAGACCGCGTGACCGAGCCACGGGTCGAGCTCCTCAAGTCCAGCGCGGCGGGCGACGAAGCGCTCGTCGCGCAGGTCGCGCGTGTCATCAATCGCGCCTACGCGCTCGGCGAGGCGGGGCTCTGGGCCGAGGGCGCCACGCGGATCGCGCCGGCGGAAGTCGAGCAGGCGATCCGCGACGGCGACATGTTCGTGGCGAGGCTCGGCGACAGCGTCGCCGGCGCCGCCTACCTGCGGCCGCTGGACACGAGCAGCGCGGACCTGGGCCTCATCTCCGCGGACCCCGACGCACGCGGCCGGGGAATCGGGCGCGCGCTCATCCGCGCCGCCGAAGAGCTCGCGCGCTCGCGCGGCACGACGGCGATGCAGCTCGAGCTGCTCGTGCCGCAGGGCTGGGTCCACACCGACAAGGAGCGCCTGCGCGCGTGGTATTCGCGGCAGGGCTACCGGGTCGTGCGGACGGCGCCGTTCGAGGAGGTGGCGGCGCACTTGGAGCCAGATCTCGCGACCCCGTGCGAGTTCCTGATCTTCCGCAAGCCGCTCTAGCCTCAGTCGCGCTTCTCGATGTAGCTCATCACGTGCTTGATGCGCGTGTAGTCCTCCAGGCCGTACATCGACAGGTCCTTGCCGTAGCCGGACTTCTTGAAGCCGCCGTGCGGCATCTCGGCGACGAGCGGGATGTGGCAGTTGATCCACACGCAGCCGAAGTCGAGCCGCTTGGACATGCGCATCGCGCGGCCGTGGTCCTCGGTCCACACGCTCGACGCGAGCCCGTACGGCACGCCGTTGGCCCAGGCGACGGCCTCGTCCTCGTCGCTGAACGTCTGCACGGAGATGACCGGCCCGAAGATCTCGTTCTGGCTCATCTCGTCGTCCTGGCGCAGCCCGTCGACGACGGTCGGCTCGAAGAAGTAGCCGCGCTCGCCCTGGCGGTGGCCGCCGGTGACGACCGTCGCGTGTTCGGGCGCGCGCTCGAGGAAACCGGAGACGCGCTCGAGTTGGTTGGCGTTGTTGAGCGGCCCGTACAGCACCTCACCGTCGGACGGCGGCCCGGTGCGCGTGCCGCGGGCCTGCTCGCCGAGCGCCGCCACGAAGTCGTCGTGCACGCGCGGGCCGGCGAGAACGCGCGTCGCGGCGGTGCAGTCCTGGCCGGCGTTGAAGTAGCCGGCGGTCGCGATGCCCTCGGCCGCCAGCTCGACGTCCGCGTCGTCGAACACGACCACCGGCGCCTTGCCGCCGAGCTCGAGATGGACGCGCTTGACGTCGTCCGCCGCGGCCCTCGCGACCGCGATGCCCGCGCCCACGCTGCCGGTGATCGAGGCCATCGCGGGGATCGGGTGGCGCACGAGCGCGGCCCCGGTGTCGCGATCGCCGCAGACGACGTTGAGCACGCCGGGGGGAGGAACTCGGCCATCAGCTCCGCCATCCAGGCCGTGCTCGCCGGCGTCGTGTCGGACGGCTTGAGCACCATCGTGTTGCCCGCGGCCAGCGCCGGCGCCCACTTCCAGACGGCCATCATCGCCGGGTAGTTCCACGGCGTCACGGCCGCGCAGACACCGACCGGCTCGCGCCGCACGTAGGACGTGAAGCCGCTCATGTACTCGGCGGCCGACTTGCCCTCGAGCATGCGCGCGGCGCCGGCGAAGAAGCGGATCTGGTCGCACATCGGCGGCACTTCCTCGTCCATCGTCAGCTCGCGCGGCTTGCCCGTGTTCTGCGACTCGATCGCCACGAGCTCTTCTGCGCGCTCCTCGATCGCGTCGGCGATCCGCAGCAGCGCGCGCTGGCGCTCGGACGGCGTCGTCTCGCGCCACTCCTCGAACGCTCGGGCGCTGTCGGACAGCGCGGCGTCGATGTCGGCCTCGCGTGACAGCGCGGCCGTCGCGTACACCTCGCCCGTGCTCGGGTCGACCAGCTCGCTGGTCTGCCCGTCGGCGGCGGCGGCGCGGGCGCCGTGGATGAAGTTCGTGAACTCGGTCATCGTGCGATCGTCCGCTATCCGGGCGCCGCGTGCAAACGCGCCGCCTCAAAGGCCCACATCCCGCGCGAGCAGGTCCTCGGTCCGCTCGCGCCGCACGGCGAGCCGGGCGTCGCCGTCGCGGCAGATCACCACCGGCGGCCGGCGCGCGCCGTTGTAGTTGTTCGCCAGCGAGTAGCAGTACGCGCCCGTGACCGGCATCACGAGCAGGTCGCCGACGGCGGGCGTGGCGAGCTCGACGCCCCTGCCGAGGACGTCGCCGCTCTCGCAGTGATGCCCGACGAGGTCGCACGTCTCGGCCGGGCGCTCGCGGTCGACGATCGCGGGCGCGAACCGCTGGCCGTACAACATCGGCTCGAGGTTGTCGCCCATGCCGCCGTTCACCGCGACGTGGGTGACCCGCCCGCGCTTGACCGTCACGACCGAGTAGAGGGTCACGATCGAGCGCCCGACGACCGAGCGGCCGGGCTCGACGATCAGCTCGGCGGCGGGATCGAGGTGCCGCGTCAGCGCAGCGACGGTCGCCTCCGCGTAGTCGTCGATCGACGGCGCGCGGTCGCCGGGGCGGTACGCGATCCCGAGCCCGCCGCCGAGGTCGTAGACCGGGAAGCGCCCGAGCGCGGCGAGCGCCTCGGCGGCGCGGGCGAAGCCGTCGAGGTCGAGCAGCTGCGAGCCGATGTGGACGTGCAGTCCGCGCAAGTCGAGCAGCTCCGCCGCGGCGATCCGCTCGAGCAGCCCCGGCGCGGCGTCGAGCGAGACGCCGAACTTCGCCTCCGGGCTGCCCGTGTCCATCGCGGCGTGGGTCTGCCCGGGCACCGACGGGTTGACCCGCAGCAGCACCGCCTGCGGCGCGGTCGCCAGCCGTTCCAGCCGCTCGACGTCGTCCGGCCCGTCGATCACGACCAGGCCGACGCCGGCGTCCAAGGCGGCGGAGATGTCCTCGTCGGACTTCGCGTTGCCGTGCAGCAGGATCTCGCCGGGCGGGAAGCCGGCCGCCAGCGCGATCGCGAGCTCGCCGGCGGAGGCGACGTCGCAGCCGAGCCCCTCCTCGGCGAGCAGGCGCGTGACCGGCGCGCAGGGGAGCGCCTTCGACGCGAAGTGCACGCTCGTGCGCGGGTGGCGGCGGGCGAACGCGTCGAGGTAGGAGCGCGCGGTCTCGCGCAGCCCTTGCTCGTCGACGACAAACGCGGGCGTGCCGAACTCGGCGGCGAGGTCGGCAAGCGCGCAGCCGCCGATCGCCAGTCGCCCGTCGGCCGCGGTCGAGGCCGTCTGCGGCAGCACGTCGAAGAGGCTCATGGCGGCGAGTATCGCCGCCCGCCGTCCTGGTTGTGACGATGCACCTTTATCTCGCGTTGACGAACGGCGGCGTGTTTGATCTGATCCCGGCCAAATCTCAGCGGGGGGTCACGATGGGTTCGCGGCGGCGGTGGCTGGTGGGCGCGTGCGTCTGTGCGGTCGGCACTCGGCGGTGGTGCATCCGCCGGCGCCGAGGAGCGCGGCGTCGATCCGAACCAGGGCGAGAGCCTGGTCGAGGTCAACCTCCCCGACAAGGGTGCCGCGATGCGCCTCCAGCTGGAGGCCGAGCGCTATGGCATCGACTTCAACGAGCACTACCTCCGCCAGGAGGCCGACGGCACGGTGACGGTGACCGTCTTCGGCAACGACGACGAGATCGCGGCGATCGACGCGGCGGGCTTCGAGGTCGGCCGCACGATCGAGGGCCGCAGCACGTGGCGCGACCGGATCCAGGAGCGTCAGCTCGACGTACGCAAGGAGAACCGCGCCGAGGACGCTGCGCTCGGCGAGGAGGTCATCACGCCGCGCACCCACGAGGACGAGCTCGTGATCCTGCGTGCGGACTACTTCGAGAACTACGCCGGGCGTTTCCTGTCCGTCGAGGCGAAGACCCGCCTGGCCACGGTGGACCCGGAGGAGGGCGACTACACCGGTCCGACGCTGACGCTCGCGTGGAACGAGGGAGCGGGGACGCCGATCGGCACGCCGGCACGGCCGATGAACGTGAACGTCGACCCGGACACGGAGCCGAACACGTACATCGAGCACCGTGAGCTGATCCGGATCGGCGACGCCGGCACGTTCACGCCGCGGCGGCCGAGCCGCATCCGGATCGGGTCGAGCACCGGCGCCACGATCGAGGACGACGTGAAGACGTGGCTCGGTGGCGGCCTGCCTCCGATGGGCGACCTCTTCATGCGCGACTTCACGACGCGCTACATGGACCCGACCGAGGTCTACGAGCGCTTCGACCAGCTCGCGGCGCGAGTTCCCGAACATCGCGCAGCTCATTCCGCTGCCGTACAAGACCAACGGCTACCAGCGCAGGGCGCAGGCCACGATGGCCGGCACGAGCGAGTCCGGAGTGACACCGCCGACCGCGGCGCAGGGCCAGGCTGTCGTGCTCACGTCGCGCGCCTGGGGCCACGAGGGCGGCAACGACATCACCGCCGAGTTCATCCATCCGGGTCAGCTCAACGCGCCGGCCATGGTGACCGTCACCGGCAAGGACGTGCTGGTGCGGCTGGGCACCGACGCGACCGGCGCGCTGGCGAGCACGGCGGCGCAGGTCGCCGCCGCGATCAACGCCAGCCCGCAGGCGAGCGCGCTGCTCCAGGCGACTACGTTCCGCGGCAACGCCGGCGCCGGGATCGTGCAGCCGCGCGCGAAGGTCAACCTGTCCGACTTCCTCTCCACCGCGACGAACGCCCACGTCCAGCGCGGGCCGTTCAAGTACTCGGTGCTGCGGATCGGCAAGAAGCGCGACGGCTCGAAGGTCGGCGTGTTCCTGTACTGCCAGCAGCACGCGCGCGAGTGGGCGACGCCGCTGACCTGCCTGGAGACGGCGGAGCAGCTGCTGCGCAACTACGCGATCGACCCGCAGACGCGCAAGCTGGTCGACAACCTCGACATCTTCATCCTGCCGTCGTCGAATCCCGACGGCTCGCACCTCTCGCTGCACAACTTCGGCTTCCAGCGTCGCAACATGACGAACTGGTGCGTCGAGGGCGGTGAGGAGACCGACGATCCGTTCGCGCCGAACTTCTGGGCGCCGCGGATCAGGCCCGACACCGGGTTGCCGTACACCAACAACGACCCGGCCTCGCGCAACGCGTGGGGAGTCGACCTGAACCGCAACAACACCGTCGGGACGATCTTCGACGGCTACATCGGCGCGTCGCACTCGTGCACGAGCGACGTCTACACCGGTCCGGGCGAGGCGTCCGAGCCGGAGATCCGCAACGAGCTGTGGGTCGCGGACAAGTTCACGAACATCAAGTTCTCGAACAACATCCACAGCTTCGGCGGCTACTTCATGTGGGCGCCGGGCGCGTACCTGCCCGATCGCGGCGAGGGCGACCTCGTGCACGCGAACATCGGCGTCGAGAAGTACTTCTTCGCCGCCGGCGACCGGATCCTCAACCGCATCAAGGAGGTGCGCAACACCGCGATCCTCCCGGAGCGCACCGGGCCGATCGCCGACGTGCTGTACTCGGCCGGCGGCAACAGCGCCGATGAGCACTGGTACGAGCGCGACGTCATCGCGTACAGCTTCGAGACGGGCGCCGACCGGTACACCGACACCGTTCTGAACGTGGCGGGCGCGGTGGGCGACACCGGGGTCCGGCTCGCCAACCGCAACGGGTTCGACAAGGGCGACAAGATCACGTTCGAGAAGGGGACGCCCGAACGAGGAGATCCGCTTCATCGACGCGGTCATCAACCCGAACCCGCAGAGCCCGGCGGCGAACGTGACGCTCACCGAGCCGCTCGCGAAGGCGCACGCGGTCGGCACGGCGGTGTCCGGCGGCGTCACGCAGTCGGGCGTCGGCTTCCAGCCGGACTACGCGACCGAGGGCAAGTTCGAGGCGCTCGAGTTCGCGGCGGGCAACTACGGGCTGCTGGAGTCGGCGTTCTCCTACGCGAAGGACACCACGCCGCCGCAGGTCAGGATGACCGGGGAGACCCGTTCGGAGGACCCGATCGAGACGACGTTCGAGTACGTCAACGAGCCCTCGGTGATCCACTACACGACCGACGGCTCCAGGCCGACGGAGGACTCGGCCGGATGGGACTCCACCGGCCCGCGTGAGCCGGGCGAGGTGTTCCACGTCGACGAGACCACGACGTTCCGCTGGCGCGCCGAGGACATCAAGGGGAACGTGGCCTTCGGCCGCCAGAGGTTCCGGATCGGGTAGGCGCTGACGCGACGACTCCTCCTCGCGCTCGCGGTCGCGCTCGCCGGCATCGTCTCGGTGGGCGCGGCCGTCGCGGTCGTCGGCGGCGGGGAGGAGCCGGAGCCGCCGCGCGCGCCCGCCGCCGTGCGGCTGCCGGACCTCGACGAGTGCCGCGGGCTCGGCGGCGAAGGCGCGCGCGACTGCTACACGCGCGCATACATCTCGCTGGTGCGCGGGCGCGACGACCCGCGCCCGGCCGTCGAGGCGATCGCCGCGAGCGCGTGGAAGGAGGGACCGTCGCTCGTCGCCGACTGCCACGGGATCATGCACACTGTCGGGCGCACGTACGCGCGCGAGGCCGGCCTCGAGCTCGCGACGCTGATGGACTACCTGCCGCAGAGCAACGACCCCGGCTGCACCGCCGGGTTCGCGCACGGCATGGTGACCGCGATCGCTCCGGACCTCGATCCGACGCGGGCGGGCGAGGCGGCGCGCGTGTGCGGCAGCGCGCGGACGCGCTATCAGAACTACAGCTGCATCCATGGCTTCGGGCATGCGTTCATGCGCGTCTACGGCGACCGGCTCGAGCCTGCCTTGAAGCTCTGCCGGGCGCTAGGCCCGCGCGCGGCCGCGGACTGCGCCCAGGGCGCCTACCACGACTACTGGTTCGCGGTCGCGGGCATGGACGACGCCACGCTGGCCGAGGAGCCGGTGCGGGACCCGCGCGCGCTCTGCGCGGCGGCGCCGCAGGAGTTCGTGCGGCCCTGCTGGTATCGCGCCTGGATCGAGAACCGGCCGACGGCGTTCGCGATCGAGGCGCCCGAGGACCTGGACTCGCTCTGCTCCGGGCTGAGCGGCCTCCAGCGCGAGGCGTGCATCACGGCGGCGTCGGTGATCGGCCCGTCCGACCCGGCCGTGCAGCTCGACATCTGCGCCGGCCTCGGATCGATGTCCGACGCGGCGGCCTGCGTCCGTGGCGTCAAGGTGCAGAACCTCAAGGACGCGAAGACAGTTGAGCTCGTCGCGCTCGCGGACCGCTGCTCGACGCTGCGCGCGGCCGGCGCGCGACGCGTGCTACCGCTGGCTCGGCAAGACGGCGGCCGTGCTGACCGACGGGGCGTTCGCGCGCGAGGGCTGCCCGCGACTGCGCGGCGCCGCTGCGCGCCGGGCCTGCGCGGCCGGCGCGGCGGCGATCGACGAGGCGCTCGAGACGTTCAGCTGACGCCTGATTGAATGGCCGCTCGAGGAGGCATCGATTCATCCTGGGTTCATCCGTCGCCGCCAGGCCGGCGTTCTCCTGGTCGGAACCACCGAGCCGGAGGTCGGCTCCTGGCTGCACGCGGCCGGCCACGCCACGCGCACCGTGCCGGGCGCCGAGGCCGCGCTGAAGGCGCTCGGCGAGGAGCCGGCCGACCTCGTGATCGTGGACCGAGAGTCCGGCGCGGGAGGCCTGGACGCCGCCGGCGTATGCGTCGCGCTGCGCGCCGACCCGCGCCTCGGCAGCTCGTGGCTGCTTGCGATCACCAGCTCGGCGCCCGGCAAGGTCGTCGACGTCGGCGCCGACGACTACCTGCACCGCCCGTTCACGCGCGTGCAGCTGCTCGCCCGTGCGCGCACCGGCCTGCGGGCGGTGCAACAGCGCTCCGACGACGCGCTGCTGCGTTCGCTGATGGCGACGGTCCCCGGCGCCGTGTACCGCTCGGCCTGGCACGCCGGCCACCGGCTCGAGCTGATCACCGACGAGATCGAGCGGATCTCCGGCTATCCCGCCGACAACTTCATCGCGAGCTCGCGGCGCACGCTGATGAGCATCATCCATCCAGACGACAAGGAAGGGATCGAGCGGGCGGTCGCCACGGCGACCGGCGAGGCCCCGTTCGGACTGGAGTACCGGATCGTGCGCGCCGACGGCGAGATCCGCTGGGTGCTCGACCGTGGCCAGCTCGTCTCGGGGTCGGGCGGCCGGCTGTGGATGGACGGCGTGATCTTCGACATCACCGAGCGGCGCGCGGCCGAGGAGGCGCTGCGGCGGCGCGAGATCGAGGAGGCGCGCACCGCCGAGCTGCGCGCCTCGCGCGCCCGCATCGTCGCGGCGGGCGACGCCGCACGGCGGAGGATCGAGCGCGACCTCCACGACGGCGCGCAGCAGCGGCTCGTCGCGCTCTCGCTCGAGGTCCGTGTGGCGCGCTCGCGGCTCGAGGCCGATCAGGCGTCGGCCGGCCCGTTCCTCGACCGGCTCGCGGAGGAGCTGGCCGCCACCTCGGCCGAGCTGCGCGAGCTCGCACGCGGGATCCACCCGGCGGTGCTCACGCAGCGCGGGCTTGCGCCGGCGATCGAGGCGCTCGCCGGCCGCGCGCCGGTGCCGGTAGAGATCGTCGCGGCGCCCGAGGGCCGGCTCGCGCCGACGCTCGAGACCACCGCCTACTACACGGTGGCGGAGTCGCTGACCAACGTCGCCAAGTACGCGCGCGCGACCCACGCGACAGTGCGCGTGGCCGAGGAGGAACGCGACCTCGTGATCGAGGTGCGCGACGACGGCATCGGCGGCGCACGCGCCGACGCCGGATCCGGGCTCACAGGCCTGGCCGACCGCGTCGGCGCGCTCGACGGCAATCTGACGGTCGTCAGCCCGCCCGGCGAGGGCACGCTCGTGCGCGCCGAGCTGCCACTGACGCGCTGAGCGTCACGGGAGGACGGCCGTCACCTCGACCTCGACCAGGTGGCCCGGCTCGAACAAGCGCGGCACGGGTATCAGCGTGGCCGGCGCCGACGCCGCCGCGCCGAGCCGCTCCGCCGCGCGCCCGAATCCCGCTAGGAGCTGCTCCAGCTTCGACTCGTCCCAGTCGACCACGTAGAGCGTGGTCTTGGCGATGTCGGCGATCGTCGCGCCGGCGGCGTCGAGTCCCGCGGCGACGTTCAGCATCGCCTGCTCCATCTGCGCGGCGAGGTCGCCCGCGCCCACCAGCTCACCGTCGGCGTCCTGTGCGACCTGGCCGGCGAGGAACACGACGCGGCTGCCGCTCGCGATCGCGATGTGCATGTAGCCCTGGGGCTCGGGCAGGCCCGGGATGTTCAGCGTTTGGATCGGCATGTGCGCGACCGTAGCGACGATCCCGCAGGGGGCGCGGCGCCCCCGGACGCGACGCGGTGGTGATCGGCTTGCCGCTAGACGCTCGCGCATGAACTCGCGCGCCTCGGCCATGGAAAGTCTTTCTCCGGCAGGGTTCCATGTCCCTCATGACCGATCACACGCAGAGCAACCCGATGACCCTCGTGCTCGGCGCGACCGGCAAGACCGGCCGTCGCGTGCTGGAGCGGCTGCAGGCGCGCGGCGTGGCGACGCGCAGCGGCTCGCGCTCGGCCGACATCCCGTTCGACTGGGAAGCCCGCGAGACGTGGGAGCCGGCGCTGGAGGGCGTCGACGCGGTCTACATCTCCTACTACCCCGACCTCGCGGTGCCGGGCTCGGTCGACCTCGTCGGCGGGTTCGCGCGGCTCGCGGCCGAGCGCGGCGTCCGACGGCTCGTGCTGATCGCCGGCCGTGGCGAGGAGGAGGCCGAGCGGTGCGAGCAGGTCGTGCGCGAGGCGGGCGCCCCCGAGTGGACGATCGTGCGCGCCACCTGGTTCAGCCAGAACTTCAGCGAGGCGTTCATGCGGGAGGCGCTGCTCGACGGCGTCCTGGCGCTGCCGGTCGCCGACATCCCGGAGCCGTTCGTCGACGCCGACGACATCGCCGACGTCGCGGTCGCGGCGCTCACCGAGCCCGGGCACCACGGCGAGACCTACGAGCTCACCGGCCCGCGGCTGCTGACCTTCGCGGACGCCGTCGCGGAGATCGCCGAGGCGAGCGGGCGCGAGCTGAGCTTCCAGACGATCCCGCTGGACACGTTCCGCGCGGCGCTCACCGATGTGGGCGTCTCATCCGACGAGCTGTGGCTGCTCACCTACCTGTTCACCGAGGTGCTCGACGGCCGCAACGCCAAGCTCGCCGACGGCGTCCAGCGGGCGCTCGGGCGCGAGCCGCGCGACTTCCGCGAGTACGCGCGCGACGCCGCCGCGGCCGGCGCGTGGGAGGACCGCTCGTACGCGCGCTAGCCCCCAGTCTCCGGCTGAGCGGCGTCAGAGGCCCATCTCGACGTGGTTGCGCCAGCCCGGCGCGACCGCGTCGAGCGCCTCGCTCAGATCGCCGGACTCGGGGACGGGCTCCTCGTCGCCGAACTCGAAGCGGTGCCCCTGCTCGGTCCGCACGCTCGGTCTGGCGAGGTGAGTCTCGAGCTTCTGGACCACGTGCTGGGCCTGCGCCTGATCGCCTTCGGGGAGCGGCCGGATGTGCACATGCTTCGCCATCGGCGCAAGCGTACTCGTCCCATGACGGTTGCGGACAAGGGTGACCTTGCGCGGTGCTCACCTACGCCGGGATCGGCTCGCGTCTCACGCCGGCGTCGCTGATCGCGGCCGCCATCCGGGCCGGTGCGCCGGGCGTGTTCTGGATGTCAATGACGACGTCGACTGCCAGGCGGGCGAGGTAGTGTTGCGCGACAGGGGCGCTCAACAACACGGAGGAGAGTGCTGCGATGCTTGCACGAGTGACGACGTTCGAGGGCGGGACGCCCGACGGCATCCGCGCCGCGGCCGAGGAGATGCGGTCCAGCATCCCGCAGGGGCCGCCCCCGGGCGTCAAGAGCAACGGCCTGACGATGCTCGTCGATCCCGACGGCGGCCGGACGATGATCATCGGCCTGTTCGCCAGCGAGGAGGACCTGCGGGTGAGCGAGCGCGCGCTCGAGGAGATGAACCCGCCCGACGCGGCGGGGAAGCGCTCGTCGGTCGACGTGTATCAGGTCGGAGCCGAGGTTCGCATGTAGCGCGTCGGGTTACCGCAGCAGCCGGTCGAGCCGCTCGGCCCGACCGACGCTGTATCCTTACTTTCGGCGAATCGTAAGGAGCATGGTGGACGTCCGAGCCAAGATGACCTCAAAGGGCCAGGTCACGATTCCAAAGACGGTGCGCGACGCACTCGACCTTCACGAGGGTGACGAGTTGCTGTTCCGCGTCGAGGACTCGCGGGCGGTCCTCGCCAAGACACCGGACTTCATTTCGATGGCCGGAAGCGTCCCGGTCCCGACGAGCAAGCGCGGCACCCCGTGGGATGAGGTCCTGCGTGAGACGCGCCGAGCGCGCGCGGAGCGCGCCCGCTGACGGCGTTCGTCGACACCAACGTCCTGATCCGGCACCTCACCGGCGATCCGCCGGAGATGGCGGCCCGCGCAACCGCGCTGCTGGCTTCGGGAGAGGAACTCCTGCTCGCGGACTTGATCGTCGCTGAGGGTGTCTACGTCCTCGAGTCCTTCTATGAGGTGCCTCGCGCACGCGTGGCCGAGCT
Source organism: uncultured Solirubrobacteraceae bacterium (assembly GCA_963835735.1). Taxonomy (GTDB): domain Bacteria; phylum Actinomycetota; class Thermoleophilia; order Solirubrobacterales; family Solirubrobacteraceae; genus DASQMT01. Next base: position 583,378 of record CAWIGP010000005.1, on the reverse strand, counting down.
CATGCGCGCGGCGGTCGCTCTGCCCTCGATCCGAGTCACAGACGAGACGTCGCTCCTACGCGCGTTCGAGGTCTACGAGCTGGAGCGCCTGGACTTCGCCGAGGCGTATCTCGTCGCACAGGCAGAGGCGACCGGCGTGAGCGCGATCGCCTCGTTCGATCGGTCGATCGATCGCGTCACGAGTGTCTCGCGGCGCGAGCCGTGAGACTGATCGCCACGGCATACACGCGAAGCGATGCCACGGCACCCAGGATCATGTGACGGGCCCGCTCCTCACCGTGGTCGGCGAGGACCAGTACTTCTAGCTCTGGAGGAACGTCCCGCGGCATACCCACATTGACGGAGAGGAGCCGGCCGGTGGTCATGACGAGGGTCCAAAGCCCGCGATTAGCAGGGCTTTCATAGGTGCCGGAGGAGGGACTCGAACCCCCGACACGCGGATTATGATTCCGCTGCTCTAACCGACTGAGCTACTCCGGCGGGGAACGAGAGACTAGCGGCAGGTCCGACGGCTGGATCCTTCGTCTGAGCGAGGCGCAGCGTGACGGTCGGCCCATCGTTTTGCTGATAACTCGGGACCTTGCGTCTGGAACTGGGGCGAGGCAGAGCCACGAAGCGGCTTGTCTCGGTAGAGGGTCCGGTCATGGAGACCGTGAGGGCGCTGAAAGGCGCTCTGCTCACCGGGAACGCGAGGTGGGCGGCGGCGGCTACTGCTTCCGCCGAGACTGAGCATCTCGCGACCTGCGAGGGCGGTGATGGCGCCCACGGCTGGGTTTATCGTGAGTCGATGGCGGTGGCCGATCGAGTGGAGCGTGCCCGTGGCGCGTTTGAGCGTCGGATGTGGGGTGATGCGTTCGACCAGTTGTCGGCGGCTCATGGTGAGGGGCAGTTGGACGTCGAGGATCTCGAGCGCCTCGCGGTCGCCGCGTACATGGTCGGACGAGACGACGCTTGCGAGGGCGCTTGGATCGAGGCTCACCACGCGTGGTCGCGCGGCGGAGAAGCGAAGCGCGCCGCACGCTGTGCCTTCTGGCAGGCGCTCGGCCTCTTCTTCCGGGGTGAGCTGGCCCCGGCGATGGGATGGGTCGCCCGCGGCGGCCGTGTGTTGGAGGACAGCAGCGGCGAGAGCGTCGAGCAGGCCTGGTTGCGCATGCTCACCGCGTTGCCGCGCCTGTTCGAGGGAGACGCTGACGTGTACTCGAGCTTGGTCGATGCGGGGGCGATCGCCGAGCGCTTCGCGGATCCCGACGCGACGATGTTCGCGCGGCTCTGCCGCGGATACGCGCTGATCCTGCAGGGACGAGTCGCGGACGGCGTCGCACTGCTGGATGAGGTCATGGTCTCGGTCACCGCAGACGAGGTGGCGCCGATCCTCGCCGGGATCGCCTACTGCCAGGTGATCGCGTTGTGCCAAGCGGTGTTCGACCTGCGTCGCGCGAGGGAGTGGACGGACGCGCTCACCCGCTGGTGCGATTCGCAGCCCGACCTCGTCCCGTTCCGGGGCAACTGTCTCGTTCATCGCTGCGAGATCTTCCAGCTGCAGGGCGCGTGGACGGACGCTCTCGAGTCCGCCCGCCAAGCGCGGGAGTTGCTCGCCGGGCCGCCGGCATGGGACGTGCTCGGATCGGCCTACTACCAGCTGGCCGAGATCCAGCGGCTGCGAGGCGAGCTCACCGAGGCGGAGGAGTCATACCGCCAGGCAAGCCTGGCTGGACGAGACCCCGAGCCGGGGATGTCCTTGCTTCGCTTGGCGCAGGGGCGAGTTTTTCTCGCTCTCCCGGCGATCCGCCGCGCGCTGGATGAGGTGGAGGATCCGATCGCCCGGTCGCGCCTGCTGCCCGCTTGTGTCGAGGTCATGCTCGAGGCCGAGGACGTGGCGGCAGCGCGCATGGCTGCCGATGAGCTGGCGGGGATCGCTGCGCAGCTCGACGCCCCATATCTGAATGCCCTTGCCGCTGATGCGGCCGGTGCCGTCATTCTGGCTGAAGGCGATGCACGGGCGGCGCTGGCGAAGCTCCGGACGGCGCAGCGCTCGTGGCGCGAGCTCGAGGTGCCACATCAGGCGACGCGCGTCCGCGTGCTGATCGGGATCGCCTGCCGGGAACTGGGCGACGATGCCGGCGCCGAACTCGAGTTCGAGGCGGCACGCAGCGTGCTCGAGGAGCTCGGCGCGCGCTCCGATCTCGAGTGGCTTGCCCGAATCGCCGGGTCGCCGCGGCCGGGAGGGCTGAGCAGACGCGAGAGCGAAGTGCTCACGCTCGTCGCCGCGGGTAAGACCAACCGCGCGATCGCGACCGAGCTGTTCATCAGCGAGAAGACGGTCGCGCGGCACGTCAGCAACATCTTCGCCAAGCTGGGGCTCTCGTCCCGCGCCGAGGCGACCGCGTACGCCTACAAGCACGGCCTCGTCCGGTAGCTCTCGCTACACAGAACCACCCACATCCCGTCGTCGCGGAATTGGGTCTTTCGCCCGAAGTCGAGGCGCCACTCGCCGTCTACGGTCGCTTTGCGGATCGACCCACGGCAAGGAGGAGACGATGACCACGACCCCGGGCGAAGCGATTACGACCGAAGAGCACGCCGCACCGCCGGAGGCGTGGGACGCGATCGCGGAGGGCTACGACCGGCACGTGGCTCCGCAGGAGCTCGATCTTGCAAACGAGGCGCTCGATCTCGTCGGGCTCGCGCCCGGCGAGCGGTTCCTCGACGTCGCCGCGGGGCCTGGCGGTCTCAGCCTGCCGGCCGCGCGCCTGGGCGCGCAGGTGCTCGCCACCGACTGGTCCCGCGCGATGATCGAGCGCTTCCAGGCGCGCGTCCGCGAGGAGGCACTGAGCAAGGCGGAGGGGCGCGTGATGGACTGTCATGCCCTCGATCTCCCGGACGACAGCTTCGACGTCACCGGGTCGCAGTTCGGCGTCATGCTCGTGCCCGACCAGGCGCGCGCGCTTCGCGAGATGGTTCGGGTGACCAAGCCCGGCGGGCGCGTGCTCGTGATCGCCTACGGCTTTCCCGCGGAGCTTGAGTTCCTCCAGTTCTTCATCGGCGCGCTGAAGGCCGTCGCCCCCGCGTTCCCGGGGCTGCCGGACGATCCGCCGCCGCTCGAGTTCCAGGTGTCCGATCCGGAGGTCTTGGGCCGGCGCCTGACGGATGCGGGACTGAACGACGTTCGCGTCGAGCGCACGGCGGAGCGGCCGACGTTCTCCTCGGGGCAGGAGATGTGGGACTGGGTCTTGCACGGCAACCCGATTCCCGGCATGGTGATCGCGGATCTCGACCTCACAGAGCAACAGCAAGCGAGATTGCGCCAAGTCCTCGACGGCATGCTGCGCGAGCGCGCCGGGAGAGACGGGCGAGCGACACTGACGAACCGGGTCAACGTCGGCATCGGCGCGAAGTGAAGTAGCCGGTTGCTGTACCCGTCACGCGAGAGCGGCGCGCGCGTCGCCGATCCAGTAGCGCGGACCAGGCCCCGAGGCGGCGGCGCGGTCGTCGGGGTTGGCGAGCCGGCAGCGGTCGAGCGAGAGGCAGCCGCAGCCGATGCATTCGGTCAGCCCGGCCTTCAACCGCTCGAGCTCGGTGATCCGCTCGTCGATCCTCGACGTCCAGGTGCTCGACAGCCGCGCCCAGTCGCGCCGGTCGGGAGCGCGGTCGGGCGGGAGCTTGGCCAGCTCGCGGCCGATCTCGTCGAGCGTCAGGCCGATCCGCTGCGCGAACACGATGAACGCGATCCGGCGCAGCACGGGGCGCCGGAAGCGGCGGTGGCCGGACCCGGCCCGCTCGGACGCGATCAGGCCGCGCTCCTCGTAGAACCGCAGCGCCGACGCCGCTACGCCGCTGCGCTTCGCGACGTCGCCGATGGTCAGCAGCTCGGACACCCAAGCAGGGAACCACGGATCGCGCTTGACTTCAAGTTCACTTGAACTTGTAGATTGCCCTCATGACGTCCCTGCAAGCAGCCTCCGGGGTCTACGCGTCCACCCCGGGGAAGCTGGACTTCGCGCCCGCGCTCCGGATCCGAGCGTTCCTGCTCCCGCGTGAGCGCGGCAACCTGCTGGTGTACGGCACGCCATCGGTCGCGCCGGATGCGGCCGCCATCGCGGAGCTCGGCGGCATCGCGCGCGTGTACCTGAACCACCGGCACGAGGCCCAGCTCGGCGGCGACTCGCCGGACGCGCCGCTGTTCGTCCACCGCGCCGACCGCGACGCCGTCGCCGAGCATCGCAAGGTGCGCGCGGCGTTCTCGGCGCGCCACATGCTCGACGACGACTTCGAGGCGATCCCGACGCCGGGCCACACCCCCGGCGCGACCGCCTACTTGTGGGACAGCGGCGAGCACCGCTTCCTGTTCACCGGCGACACGATCTACCTGGACGACGGCGAGTGGGTCGCCGCGGTGCTCGGTTCGAGCGACCGCGAGCGCTACATCGAGAGCCTCGAGCTGATCCGCGAGCTCGACTTCGACGCGCTCGTGCCGTGGGCGGCGACCGCCGGACGGCCATACATCGCCATGACCGACACGCGCGACACCCGCCGGCGCATCGACGCCATCCTCCGGCGCGTCCGGCGGGGAGGGGATCGCTGATGAGCGCGTTCAACGACGGGCGCGGCGACGCGGCGATCGTGATCGTCGGGGAGGCCATGTACGGCTCCGCGAGGCCGCCCGCCTAGCTCCGACCGACTGAGCTACTCCGGCGAGGGCGCGATGGGCTGGGCGACGCCGTCGACCACGACGTCGACGATCCCCTTCAGGAAGGAATCGTCGATCGGTTCGCCGGTGAGCAACAGCCGGAGATGGATCGGGCCCAGCACCGACTCGATCACCCGCCGAGGTTCGGTCCCGGCCGCCACCTCGCCGCGCTCGATCGCCCGCTCGACGATGACGCCGTCGAGCGCGAGGCGCTCAGCCCAGAAACGGCCGTTGGCCGCCGCCAGCTTGCTGTCGTAGGGCGACTCGGCAGCCACCGCACGGGCCATCGCCGCGACCTCGGGGCTCGCGGCGTTGGCGGCCGCGGTACGGGCGAGCTCCAGCAGGTCTGCGCGCAGCGAGCCGGTGTCGGGAACCGAGATGTGCTCCGCGGCGCGCTCGAGCATCGCCTGCAGCACCAGCTCCTCGCGCGAGCCCCAGCGCCGGTAGAGCGTGGTCTTGTGAACGCCGGCCCGGCGGGCTACACGCTCGAGGCTGAGCGCCGCGTAGCCGCCCTCGGCCAGCTCTGCGAGCGTCGCCGCGAACGCGGCCGCTCGCACCCGCCGACTCGGTCCGCGCCGCCCGCGCCCTCCCGCCTCCGGGATCTTGGTCGCGGTGTTCGCGCTCGTCACGGCTCCATTCTAGCTTGCAACTATTAGTTGCATTTGCTAGCTTGACCGGATGAGGAGCTACCGCCGGGCGCGCCGCCCTCATCGGATCGTGCGAAGGACCGCGGCGACGCGGCCCATGGCCAAGTTCTACGGGATGATCCAGCAGCCGCTGGATCTGCTCGTCTACCGCGTCAGCGGCGGCGCGACCACTGCATCGTCGTGGCTGGCGGGCGTCGAGATCGCGATGCTGACGACGACCGGGGCCAGGAGTGGCCGCCCGCGCACGCTGCCCGTGCTGGGGCTCTCTGACGGGGAGGACTCGATCCTGATCGCCTCCAACTTCGGCCGTGTTCGGGACCCCTCCTGGTGCCACAACCTGCGCGCCGACCCGCGCGCCAGGATCGCCGTAGACGGCGTCAGCCGCGACGTGGTGGCGCGCGAGCTGAAGGGCGCCGAGCGAGAGGTCGGCTACCGGCGCGGAGAGGCGATCTTCCCCGGCTTCACCCATTACCGCCGATGGGCGGCGAACCGCGAGATCCCGGTGTTCCGGGCATGCCCTACGAGGAACTGAAGCGGCGGCACAGCGTGATGTGGGGCTCGGCGCCCTACCAGCGCGTCACCGAGACGATCGCCGACATCCACGAGATCGTGATCGAACGGCTCGATCCGCGGCCGGGCCGGCGGTGGCTCGACCTCGCATGCGGAACAGGGGCGGTGGCCGAGCGCGCCGCGGCTCGCGGCGCGGAGGTGACCGGGATCGACCTCGCTCCGGCGCTGATCGAGACGGCGATAGAGCGGGCCACGGAGCTCGGTCTCGAGATCGACTACCGGGTGGGCGATTGTGAGCGCCTCGATCTGCCCGATGCGGGCTTCGACACGGTCTCCTCGATCTGCGGGGTGATGTTCGCGCCCGACCATGCAGCGACGGCGCGCGAGCTCGCGCGCGTGACGCGCCCGGGCGGCCGCCTCTCCCTCGCGAACTGGACGCCCGCGGGCGGCGTGGCCCGCATGTTCGCGATGATGGCTCCGTTCCAGCCCGCCCCGCCGCCGAGCAGCCCGTTCGACTGGGGCGACGAGCAGCGCGTCCGCGCGCTCCTCGGCGAGTGGTTCGAGCTCGAGCTGGAGACGCGGACCTCGACGCTCCGCGTGTCCAGCGGCGAGGACTACTGGGAGCTGTTCTCGACCGATTTCGGGCCGACGAAGACGCTCGCCGACGCGCTCGGCGCGCGCCGCGACGAGCTTCATCGGGCGTGGGTCGAGTTCTTCGAATCGAACTACCGCGACGGCGGAGAGATCGTTCACACGCGCGAGTACATGCTCGTGATCGGCGTGCGCCGCCGGTGATGGGATCCGTCGTCGTCAAGAGCATCGCCGCGGCAGCCGTCGTGTTCCTCGTCCTGCTGGCGCAGCGCCACGACAACGCCCGCTCGCCGCGGCCGCCGCGACGATCCCGATCGGGACGATCATCGGGCTCGTCGCGGTCGCCATCGGACTCCTGGCCTGGCTCGCGGCGGCGCTGCTCTACCTGCACGTCACGCGATAGGGGCGCGCGCGTCGCCGATCCAGTAGCGCGGACCAGGCCCCGAGGCGGCGGCGCGGTCGTCGGGATTGGCGAGCCGGCCGCTCAGCGTTGCAGCGCGGGTTCGCTCATCGGCTGCCTGACCCCGCGGCCTGCTTGAACAGCCGGATGCCGTGGTCGGACGGCACCAGCACGCCGTCGTGGCCGCCGGCCAGCTCGGACATGCGGCCGAGCGTGGCCGTCGCCTCCAGCCCGTCGACGATGTACGGGCACAGCGTGATGACGGGTCGATCCCTGAACTGCTCCTCCCAGGCCCGCTCGATCGACATCGCGCGCGCAAAGGAATCCGAGTCCGCCGGGACCGGCGTATGCGACGACCAGAGCGCGGTGAGTCCCCGGTCAAGCGCCTCGTCGAACGCGGGCGCGACCCGACGCGGCAGGTCCTCGGGCGGCTCGTCGAGCCGCAGGCGCTCGATTGCGAACTGTCGCTCGGCCTCGAGCCCGGCGACGTCGAGACCGGCCCCGGCGAGCGCCTGCCGGTCGTCGTCGGGTCTGACACCCCGGTGGACGAGCCACCCTCTCCGCTTCGCGCCGAGCGAGTAGAACGAGGCGACGATCGGAGCGAACTCCTCCGCGCTCCTGAGCAGCACCGCGAAGTGCGGACACGCACCGCCGTCGACCTCAGGGGCGAGTGCGGCGCCGATCACGGGCTGAACCATAGTCGAGCGGTCACCGTACGGGCACCTGCAGAGCGACGGACGTGCCTTCGCCCGCGCTCGAGCCGAGCGTCAGGCGGCCGCCTGCGCCGCGTGCCCGCTCGCGCATCAGCGTCAGGCCGAAGTGGCCGTCACCCGGGCCGCCGACCTCGCCGACCGAGAACCCGACCCCGTCGTCCCGGATCGTGAGCGTCAGGCGGTCGGGGTCGACCGCCAGCACGACGCCGACCTCGGTCGCCTGCGCGTGGCGCCGCACGTTCGCCAGCGCCTCGGTCAGCACCCGAACGACGACCGCCGCGGTCTCGGGAGGCACGTCGACAGCCGGGCCCGTGCAGGTGATGGCGAGCGGAAGCCCTCGCCCGCGGTGGGCGCACACGTCCTCGACGGCGGCCTGGATCCCGCCGAGGGGCACCGAGACCGACAGGTCCTCGAGCCTGGCGCGTGCGATCCGGTGTGCCGACGAGACGGCCTCGCGCAGGCGGCCGGCACTGGCTCGCGCCTGGTCAGCAGGCGGATCGGAGTCGAGCAGCGCGAGCTCGCGCATCGCCAGGGCGAGGTCCTGGGCGAGTCCGTCGTGCATCTCCGCGGCCACCCGCATCCGCTCGCGCTCGATCTCCGCACCCTGGAGCTCGCGGCGGAGGCGCGCGGTGGCGATTCCCGCGGCGAGCAGATCGCCGAGGAGGCTGAGGACAGTCGCCGCCGTCGGGTCCAGCGGAAGCGGCGCCGGCGCGGCAGCCACCACGGCGCCGACGAGCTGGCGCTCCGACACCAGCGGCAGCACCAGCCACGACTTCGCGGGCGGCTCGAACGGGTTCAGCACGAGCCAGCTGGCCTCCTCGCGGAAGAGCAGCGGCGCCCCGCTCGCGATCGCGAGCTGCCACGCCTCGTCCTCGAACGAGATCTCGTCGCGAGCCCGCACGGGTGCGGTTCCCCCGGCGGACGTCACGAAGCGCGTGAGGCTGGGCCGTTCGCCGGTTCCCGGGAGATAGAGGACGACCAGCTCGAGGTCCATGGCGTCACGCATCTCGCTGAGCGCTCGCTCGGCGAGCTGAGCAAGGCTGCCGGAGCCCACGAGCGCCCGCGCCACGCGGTTGATCGCACCCAAAGCCGCCAGGACCTCGTGTTCCGGGCGGTGACCGGGCGTGGAAGCCCTCTGCTCAGTGCTCACGGCGGCTTCCCACCATACTTCCAGTCCCATGCCGGACCGACCCGTGAGGCTCCTGATCGCCGACGATCACCGCCTGATGCGCGAAGGAACCGCCGCTCTCTTGGGCGCGGACGAGCGGATCGAGGTGATCGGCCTCGCCCGCGACGGCCGGGAGGCGGTGGGCCTCGCCGAGCGGCGCGCCCCAGACGTCGTCCTGCTCGACCTCAACATGCCGGTCATGCGCGGGATCGAGGCCTGCGCCGCGATTCGTGAACGCTGCGCGGACACCGAGGTGATGATCCTGACGGTGTCCGAGCAGGAGCCCGACCTCTACGCCGCCCTGCGCGTCGGGGCGGCCGGCTACCTGCTCAAGGACATCGCTCCGCAACAGCTGATCGAGGCTGTGCTCGAAGCGGGTCGCGGCGAGCCGCAGATACCCCCGGAGATGGCGGGGCGGCTGCTGCGGGAGCTGGCGGGCGGAGATCCGCAGCGAGCCCCGGATCCGCTCGCGGAGCTGACCGATCGGGAGCGGGAGGTGCTCCGGCTGCTCGCCGAGGGCCTGCGCAATCGCGAGATCGCGGACCGGCTGCAGATCGGCGAGGCCACGGTCAAGACCCACGTGCGACACGTGCTGGAGAAGCTCCGGTTCCGGAACCGGGCCGAGGCGGCGGCTTTCGCGGCGCGATACCTCGATTGAGCTCACCGGGCCGGCGTCGCCTGGATGCTCCGCAGGCCTCGGAGCATCATCGTCTTGATCTCGTCGGCGCCCTTTCCGAGCGCGGAGGCCACCTCGCCCACCGTGTATCCCGCCAGTCGCGCCAGGGCGACCGCCTCGCGATCGCCCGGCGCGATGCGCGCGAAGGATTCGGCGGGATTGGCCCGCACGCTCAAGCGGATCGCGCGCTGCACCAGGAGATCCACATCGACCTCGCCGGCTTGGCCGGCCGCGGCCTCCAGCACCCTCACGGTGGTCTCGGCGGCTGCCGGCTCGTCGCGCGACGCGACCAGCGCCGCCCCGTACACGCGCGGCGCCACCCGCATGAGCTCTTCTGCTGCGGGACTGGCGCTCATGGGGCGCGACCGTACGGGGGCGTTGCGCCGATGTCATCGCCCGGACTGCGCATCGCAGTTCCACCGAAAGGTGGACTCGAGCGCCGCGTCAGACGGTCACGCGATCGGGCGGCGCCAGGTCGGGCAGCTTGCCGTGCGCCCGGCCCGCGAGCTCGCTCCGCGCCCAGGCCGCAGTCGCGAGCGCGGCCACCGCGCCGGCCAGCAGCCCGCTGCGCGGCCCGGCGGCCTGGGCGAGCCAGCCGACCAGCGGCGCGCCGATCGCGGTCGAGCCGAGGAAGACGATCGCGTAGAGCGCCATCACCCGCCCGCGCAGCATCGGCTCGCAGGCGAGCTGCAGCGAGGAGTTCACGCCGGCCGCGAACGTCACGCTCGCCGCTCCCAGCGGCACCAGCGCCAGCGCCTGTAGCGTCAGCGTGGGGGCGGCCGCCGCGAGCAGCTCGGCGAAGCCGAACAGCGCCGCGCTCCCGATCAGCAGCCGGTCGGTCACCCGCCCGCGCGCACCCGCCGCGAGCGCCCCGAACACCGAACCGACGCCCATCACCGCGGTCAGCGTCGCGTACGTGGCCGCCGTGCCCTCCCACGTCTGGCTCGCGAGCAACGGCAGCAGCACCTGGAAGTTGAACGAGAGCGTCCCGATCACCACCATCATCGCGAGCGGCACGCGCAGCTCCGGCGTGCGGCGCACATAGGCGAGCCCGGCTCGGAGCTGGCCGCGCGCCCGTTTCGCCCGCTCGGGGGTGTGGAGAAACGCGGGATCCATCAAGCGCAGCGCGACGATCATCACCACGAACGTCGCCGCGTTGACCGCGAAGCACGCGGCCACGCCGAGCAGCGCGATCAGCGCGCCGGCGGCGGCCGGCCCGGCGATGCGCGAGGAGTGCACGATCACCGAGTTGAGCGCCACCGCGTTGACGACGCGGTCCGGGCCGACGATCTCGCTCACGAACGCCTGCCGCGCGGGGTTGTCGAACGCGAGCACGGTCCCGCGCGCGAACACGAGCGCGAACACGATCCAGGCCTCCACTGCGCCGCCGGCCGTCAGGCCCCAGAGCGTGACCGCCGGGATCGTCATCAGCGTCTGCGTGAGCGTCAGCAGCGTGCGCTTGTCGAGCCGATCGGCGAGTACGCCGCCCCAAGCCCCGAACAGCAGCATCGGCAGGAACTGCAGCCCGGCCGTCAGCCCGACGGCGACGCCGCTCCCTGTCAGCTCCACGATCAGCCACATCTCGGCCACGATCTGCATCCAGTTGCCGGAGATCGAGACCGCCTGGCCGGCGAAGTAGCGCCGGTAGTTGGGGACGCGGAGCGAGGAGAACGTGCGGTCGAGCGCCGCCGTCACTCGAGCAGGTCCTCGAGCAGCGCGGCGGCCCGCTCCAGCGTGGCGCGGTCCGCGGCCGCGAGCGCCTCCAGGCGCTCGGAGAGGAAGACGTCCTTGCGTGTCCGCGCCGCCTCGAGCAGCGCGCGGCCCCCCGGCGTGATCGTGATCAGCGCCGAACGGCGGTCGGTGGGATCCGCCGCGCGGGTGACGAGCCCTGCATCCTCGAGGCGGCAGACGACGCGGGTGATCGTCGGGCGCTGCACGCGCTCGCGCGCGGCCAGCTCGCTGGGCGTCAGCGGGCCGTGGCGCTCCACGGTCGCGAGCGCGGCGGTCAGCGAGGGGGAGAGGCCGGTTCCGGCCTCCTGGCGCAGCCGCCGTGCCGAGCGCGCGATCGCGTGTCGCAGCCGGCCGGCGAGTTCCTGGTCGGCCGAAGTACTTTGCATCGCTAATTACCTTAGCGAAGCACTGCGGCGAACCTAAACGGGGACTGTCCCTCTTTAGGTCCGTGGCCGGGGGGCGCCGCGCGCCGACGGCGCCCCCCGGACCCCTGCCCTTACGGGGTGGGCGGGATCACGACCTCGTCGCTGCCGGTGAGCGTCGGCACCCCTCTGCGCGTCGGTAGGACGCCTGACGACCCGCAGAACGCCGCGACCAAGCGCACAGGACACGACTGTCCCCGGCGTGGCCCTGTTCGAAAAGCTGAACCGTCAGCGGAACTTCACGTCAACCGCGCCGGCGACGAGATCGCCCTTCCAGATCGTCAGGTGGTACATGCCGCGCCAGTTGCGCAGCGTCGAGATCTTGACGCGGCCGTTCGCGTTGACCTTCCGCTTGCCGGAGAACGTGTTGCGCGAGCCGTGCTTCACCCAGGAGACGAACACCTTGCCGCGCACGTTCTCGCAGCGGGCGACCACGGTGCGGCCGCCCTTGGCCGAGCGCGCCCGGACGTCGCAGCGCGGCACCGGCCCGCTCGCCAGCGCGGTCGTGATCTCGTCGCGCGTCTCGAACGTGTTCGCCTCGACGGTCGCCAGCTCGGCGCAGTTGATGCGCCCGATCTTGCTGCGGATCGCGTCGACGACCGCCGCGGTCGACTCATGGCTGGCGAACTGGATCTGGCGCCCGTCGGGCGGGGTGTAGGTGGGCAGGAACCCGAACGGGTCCTCAGAGCCGTTGCCCGGTGGGAACAGCTGGGCGAACGGCCACGGGAAGCCTGCCTCGACGTCGGCGGCGTCGGGGATCCAGATCGTGGTCGTCGATCCGAGCTTGCAGTCGCCGTGATCGGGCCGCGAGAAGTGCCCGAGCACGATCTCGACGCTGTCGGTGACCTCGGCCGTGGGGGCGGCGGCGAGGGTCACGGCCCCTTCGATGACGCCGTTCGGCTGGTCGACGGTGAGCGACAGCGCCGTCGCGTCGAGCTCGGGTCTAGACGCGTCGCCGGAGGGGTCCTGCACCTTCGCGGCGACCGGTGCCGCTCCGGCTTGGGTGGTGGGGAGGAGGGAGATTGCGGCGACCACCAGGATCGCCGCGACTGACTTGGGGAGCATCCGGGAACCATAATGAAATCGATTTCTCGGAGGTATCTTTGCGATCATGCCCACGCGCGACGACGACGACTGGGTCGGCACTCCGCCGGAGGGTCACCACACGCGCGACCGCGCCAACCCGGATTTCTGGCGCAACCAGTGGCAGCCGGCCGCGGCGGGCGCCGTGCTGTTCGTGCTGGTCGTGATCGTGCTGCTGCTCGCGCTGCTCTAACGCCACTTCACGCTGCAGCCGCGCGGCGGCGTCTCGGGCCGCTCGACGGCGCGGCCGGCGAGCACGTCGTCGAGCGCCGCGCGCAGCCAGGCGGCGTTCTGCGACTCGTCCCGGTGATCGGCGTCGGGCGCGCCCCGGTAGGCGAGCCGCTGCTGCCCGTCGAGCACGAACACGTGCGGCGTGACCTCGGCCCCGAGGGCGCGCGCGGTCTCCTGGCTCTCGTCGTGCAGCTGCGGGTGGTTCCAGCGGCCCTCGCGCGCGAGCCGCCGGATGTGGTCGAGCGAGTCGGCCGGGTAGCGGGCGGCGTCGTTGGCGTGGATGCCGAGGAAGCGCACGCCGCGCCCGGCGTACTCCTCCGCGACCGCGTTCAGGCGCGCCGTCCAGGCGATCGCGTACGGGCAGTGGTTGCAGGTGACCACGAGGACGGTCGCCGCCGGCGCGGGGTCGAGCGGCACCGCGTGCCGCTCGCCTTCGGGGTCGGGGAGCGTGAACGGCGGCACCGGATCGCCGATGCCGAAGCGGGTGACGGTGTCGGCCATGGCTCGAGGCTATCGTCCGCGCGCATGAGCGATCTGCAGCGGGCGGTGGAGACCGTCGTCGGGCCGTGCCTCGGCGTCAAGGCCGGGCGAGGACGTCGTGATCGTGGTCGACCGCACCACGCGCGCGCTGGGCGACGCCCTGCGCGAGGCCGCCGCTGCCCGGGGCGCCGAGGCGGTGCACGGCCGTGATGGAGCCGCGCTCGGTCGACGGCGAGGAGCCGCCGGCGGTGGTGGCCGCCGCGCTCGCCGCCGCGCGCGTGTTCATCGCGCCGACGCAAGCGCTCGCTCTCTCACACGCGCGCGCGCAAGGCCGCGAGCGACGCCGGCGCGCGCGGCGCGACGCTGCCGGGCATGACCGAGGACATGCTCGCGCGGCTGATGGCCGCAGACTTCCCGGCGATGGCCGCGCGCAGCCGCGCCGTCGCGGAGCTGCTGACCGCGTCCGACCGCGCGCACGTGACGTGCCCGCGCGGGACCGACCTCACGCTCGACCTGAGCGGCCGGACCGGCATCGCCGACGACGGCGACCTCACCGCCGACGGGGCGTTCGGGAACCTTCCGTGCGGCGAGGGCTTCATCTCGCCGCTCGGCGGGGAGGGGACGCTGGTCGCCGCGTCGCTGGCGACGCTCGGGCTCCCCGACGCGCCGGTGCGGATGACAGTGCGCGACGGGAGGCTCGCCGATGCGGAGGGCGACTGGGGCGCGCGCTGGATCGCGCTGCTCGACGGCGCCGGGTCGGAGGGCCGGAACCTTGCCGAGCTCGGCGTCGGCACCAACGAGCGCGCAACGCTGACCGGGCTAATCCTCGAGGACGAGAAGATGCTCGGCACCGTGCACGTCGCGTTCGGTGCCAGCGCCGGGATCGGCGGCACGGTGTCGGTGCCGGTCCATCTCGACTGCCTGATCGAGGACGCGACGCTCGACGTCGGCGGCACGCGCGTGCTCGACGCGGGCGCGTTCGTGCTGTGAGCCGGCTCGTCGCCGTCCCGAACGTGTCCGAGGGCCGCGACGAGGAGGCGCTCGACGCGATCGGCGCCGCGTTCGCGACGCACGCCGACGTGCTGCACCGCTCGTCCGACCCCGACCACCACCGCGCGGTCTTCTTCCTCGCGGGCGCGCCCGGGGAGCTGCACCGCTCGCTGGCGGCCGGCGCCGCCGCGGCCGCGGAGCGGATCGACCTCACGCCACCACGACGGGCTGCACCCGCGCGTCGGCGCGCTCGACGTCGCGCCGTCGTGTACCTCGACGACGCGCAGCGCGGCGCGGCGATCGCCGAGGCGCTGCTGGCCGCCGACGCGATCGGGGCGACCGGCATCCCGGTCTACCTCTACGGCGAGCTTGCGGACGGGCGCACGCGCGCGGAGCTGCGCCGGGGCGGGCCGGCGGGCCTCGCCGCGCGCGGCACGCCGCCCGACTACGGCCCGTCGCAGCTGCACCCGACCGCCGGCGCCACGCTCGTCTCCGCCCGCCCGCCGCTGATCGCGCTCAACCTCGAGCTCGCCCCGCCCGCGACGCTCGAGCGAGGCGCGCGCTGCTCGCCGCCGCGATCCGCGAGGGCGGCGGCGACGGCATGCCCGGCGTGCGCGCGCTCGGACTGCGAGCTCGAGCGCCGCGGCGTCGTCCAGGTCTCGACGAACATCGAGGATCACCGCGCGGTCACCGCGACCGACGTGCTCGAGCGCCGTGGCGCGCCGGCTGCCGGTTCGCGCGCGCCGAGCTGGTCGCCCCCGCCCCGGAGGCGGCGCTCGCCGGCTGGCCCGCGGACGTCGAACTGCGCATGCCCGGTGCCATCGAAGCCCTCCTTGGGCGCTAACGTCTGAGGTCCATGGCCCAGACCAAGCGCAAGCGCCGGACCAAGCACCGCGGCAACGCCGCCGGAAACGTCGAGGCGCGCGGCCGCACCGGCCGCAAGCCGACCGCCGATGAGCGGCGCAAGAGCGGCGGCGCGAGCGTCGCGCGAGGAGCGCCGCTACGCAGGAGCCGACCTGGACCGGCGCCGCCACGCGCGCGGGCTTCGCGTCGCTGCTGCTGCTCGTGCTGTTCGTCAGCCGGCATCGCCGGCCAGGAGCAGACGCATCCCGACCGCCGTGCTGCTCTCGCTCGCCGCGTTCCTGATCTACGTGCCGCTCGGCTACAAGGTCGACCGCATGTTCTGGGAGCGGCGGATGCGCAAGGCCGGCCGCGCGATCCCTGACCGCAAGGCCAAGCGCAGCTAGATGGACGTCCGCACGTTCACCGTCGGGCCGGTGCAGGAGAACTGCCACGTCGCGCGGCTCGAGGGTTCCGAGCGGGCGATCGTGATCGACCCGGGCGACGAGGCGCCGCGGCTGATCGAGGCGGTCGACGCGCTCGGCTCGAGGTCGCCGCGATCCTGCTCACGCACACGCACTTCGACCACGTCGGCGCGGTCGCGCCGCTCGCGCGCGCGACCGGCGCGCGAGGTCTGGTGCCCGGCGATCGAGGTGCCGGTGCTCGCCGACATCATGCGCTACGTGCCGTGGCCCGGCTTCGGCCCGTACGAGTCCTACGACGCCGACCACACGGTCGCCGGCGGCGAGCGGCTCGAGCTGGCCGGGCTCGAGATCGACGTGCTCTTCACGCCCGGCCACTCGCCGGGCCACGTGACGTACTCGCTCCCCGCCGAGCAGGCGATCTTCTCCGGCGACGTGCTGTTCGAGGGCTCGATCGGCCGCACCGACCTGCCGGGCGGCGACCACGCGACGCTGATGCGCACGCTGGCGTCGCTGGTCGACGCGCTGCCCGACGAGACCGTCGTGTACCCCGGGCACATGGGCAACACGACGATCGGCCGCGAGCGCGCCACGAACCCGTTCCTGGCCCAGCTCGCGTGAGCGGGCGGATCCAGGCGCCGCGCGGCACGTACGACGTGCTGGGCGAGGAGGCGGCCGCGCGCGAGGCGCTGGAGGCGACCGCGCGCGGGATCCTCGAGCGCGCCGGCTATCAGCCGGATCGAGACGCCGACGTTCGAGGCGACCGAGCTGTTCGCGCGCGGCGTCGGCGAGTCGACCGACGTCGTGCAGAAGGAGATGTACACGCTCGAGGGCGGCGAGGATGAGAGCATCACGCTGCGCCCGGAGGGCACCGCGCCGGTCTGCCGCGCCTACCTCGAGCACGGCATGCACAAGCTGCCGCAGCCGGTGAAGCTCTGGTACCTGTCGAGCTTCTTCCGCCGCGAGCGCCCGCAGAAGGGCCGCTTCCGCCAGTTCTGGCAGATCGGCATCGAGGCGATCGGCTCCGACGACCCGGCGGTCGACGCCGAGTCGATCCTGCTGCTCGCCGAGCTGCTCGAGGCGCTCGGCTGCCGCGGCATCCGCCTGCGGATCGGCTCGCTCGGAACGCCGGACACGCGGCTCGCCTACCGCGAGCCGAGCTGCAGGAGTACCTGCGCGCGCACGAGGGCGAGCTGTCCGCCGAGGTCGTCGCGCGGATCGACCTCAACCCGCTGCGCGCGTTCGACGCCGACGACCGCGGGCACGCGGCGCGTGATGGCGGGCGCGCCGCGGCTGCTCGACCGGCTGAACGACGCCGACCGCGAGCACTTCGAGGCCGTCAAGCGCGATGCTCGACGGCGTCGGCCAGGCCTACGAGGTCGACGCCACGCTCGTGCGCGGGCTCGACTACTACACGCGCACGGTGTTCGAGTTCACGCTCCGATGCGCTCGGCGCGCAGTCGGGCGTCGGCGGCGGCGGGCGCTACGACGGGCTGATCGAGGCAGATCGGCGGGCCGCACACGCCGGGCATCGGCTGGGCGGGCGGCGTCGAGCGGATCCTGATGACCGCGACCGCGGCCGCGCCGGCCGCGCCGCCGCTCGACCTGTTCGTCGCCTATGCGAAGCCGGAGCTGCGCGCCGACGCGTTCCGGCTCGCCGCCGACGTCCGCCGCGCCGGGCCTGGCGGCGAGACTCGAACTCGGCGGCCGCTCGCTCAAGGGCCAGCTCAAGCAGGCGGACCGCGCCGGCGCCCGGTACGTTGCCATCCTCGGCGACGAGGGCACCTCGTTGAAGGACATGGAGACGGGAGAGCAGCAGACGGTGGAGCCCGGCACGGTCATGCATCACATCACCCAGGTCACCTTGTGAGGCCGCCGCGGGCGAACGAGTACCGCGACGCCTGGTGCGGCGAGCTCGACGCCGCCCGCGTCGGCGAGACCGTGCGCGTCGCCGGCTGGGTGCATCGCCGGCGCGACCACGGCGGGCTGATCTTCATCGACCTGCGCGACCGCACCGGGCTCGTGCAGCTCGTCTTCCACCCCGAGACCGCGCCCGCGGCGCACGCGGTCGCCGAGCGGCTGCGCGCCGAGCACGTGGTCTCGGCCGCCGGCCGGGTCGTGCGGCGCGAGGAGGGCAACGTCAACCCGAACCTCGCCGACGGGCGAGATCGAGCTCGACGTCGCGGCCGTCGAGGCAGCTCGCGGAGTCCGAGACGCCGCCGTTCCCGGTCGACGAGGACGGCCCGGTCGACGAGATGCTGCGCCTGCGCCACCGCGTGATCGACCTGCGCCGCGAGGGCATGCGCGACGCGATGCTGCTCCGCCACACGGTCGTGCGCGCGATGCGCGACTACCTCAACGCGCACGACTTCGTCGACATCGAGACGCCGATGCTCACGCGCTCGACGCCGGAGGGCGCGCGCGACTTCCTCGTTCCCAGCCGCCTGTCGCCCGGCGAGTTCTACGCGCTGCCGCAGTCGCCGCAGCTGTTCAAGCAGCTGCTGATGATGGCCGGCTACGAGCGCTACTACCAGATCGCCCGCTGCTTCCGCGACGAGGACCTGCGCGCCGACCGCCAGCCGGAGTTCACGCAGCTCGACCTCGAGATGGCGTTCGTGGACGAGGACGACGTGCATCGACGTGATCGAGGGGCTGATGGCGCGCGTGTTCGAGGACGCGGGCTTCCCGGTCACCGCGCCGCCGCCGTGGCCGCGGCTGTCCTACGACGAGGCGATGCTGCGCTTCGGCTCCGACCGGCCGGACACGCGCTTCGGGCTCGAGCTGGTCGACCTCGGCGCGGAGCTGGCGGGAACGGAGTTCAAGGTGTTCGCGGGCGTGCTCGCTTCCGGCGGCGTGATCCGCGGCCTGAACGCCGGGGCGCGCGAGGTGCCGCGCTCGGAGCTCGACGCGCTCACCGACCACGTCAAGCGCTACGGCGCCGGCGGGCTCGTGTGGGCGTTCGTGCAGGAGGACGGCACGTGGCGCTCGCCGACCGCGAAGTTCCTGACCGACGAGCAGCGTGACGCGGTCACGCGCAAGCTGGCCGGCCGCCCGGGCGAGCTGCTGCTGCTCGTCGCCGACAAGCCGCAGGTCGCCGCGACGGCGCTGGGCGCGTTGCGGCTGGAGCTGGCGCGCCGCTTCGACCTCGTACCCGAGGGGCGCCACGACGTGCTGTGGGTCGTCGACTTCCCGATGTTCGAGTACAACGAGGGCGAGGGCCGCTGGGACGCGATGCACCACCCGTTCACGGCGCCGACCGGCGACTTCGCCGACCCGGGTGCGCTGCGCTCGCGCGGCTACGACATCGTCGCTCGACGGCGTGGAGATCGGCGGCGGATCGATCCGTATCAACCGCCCGGACGTACAGCAGCAGGTATTCGCCGCGCTCGGCATCTCCGAGGAGGAGGCCGAGGCGCGCTTCGGCTTCCTGCTCGACGCGCTGCGCTTCGGCGCGCCGCCGCACGGCGGCCTGGCGCTGGGGCTCGACCGCATCGTCGCGCTGCTCGCCGGCCAGGACTCGATCCGCGACGTGATCGCGTTCCCCAAGACCGCGAGCGGATCCGATCCGCTGACGGGCGCGCCCGCGCCGGTCGACGACGGTCAGCTCGCCGAGCTGGGCCTGAAGGTCACCGCGCCGCGCGCGCTAGAGTCGGGTCTCAGTCACCCCATAGCGGATCGCGGCTAAGGCCGGAGCGGCCTGCTGCCGACAACGGGAGAGGAATGTCACAGATCTCCCCGCCCATCCGGATCCTCCTCGTCTGCGCGGTGGCCTTCCTGGCCGCCTGGATGTTGTTCCTGCGGCCCTCGACCGACGCCGGCGCACCCGCGGCCGAGACGCCCGCGGCGACCACGCCGGTCGAGGCCGGCGGCGAGCAGGCGGAGAGCCTCGCCGGCCAGGCGGTCGAGAAGGCGAACGAGGCGACTGCCGCCACCGACGCGCGCGTCGAGCGGATCGCCGACGGGACCGAGACCGCCGCCGACGCGAACTCGGCCGCGAACGCGGCCGCGACGCAGGGCGCCGCTCCAGGGGCTGCCGCACCCGCGGCGAAGCCGGGCAAGGCCGGCGCGAAGGCGGTCGCCAAGAGCGGCCTGCCGCTGCGCGTGCTCCAGGCGATCGGCGACCGCAAGGTCGTGGTGCTGCTGTTCTGGTCGCCCAGGTCGGCCGACGACAAGGCCGTGCGCAAGGCGCTCGCCGGGATCGACCGCCACGACGGCAAGGTGCTGGCGCACGCCGCGCACCTGAAGCGGATCGCGCGCTACAGCCGATCACGCGCGGCGCGAACGTCGAGCAGTCGCCGACCGTCCTCGTCATCGACCGCAAGATGAACGTCCAGCCGCTCGTCGGCTACGTCGATCGCGTCACGATCGACCAGGCCGTCGCCGACGCGCTGCGCACCCGCTAGCCCGCCTACACTCGGCGTCGTGGACGCCGAGGCCTTCGCCGAGCATCTCGAGTTTCCCCGGGGGCGCGCCCACGTGCCCCCGGCGTCGTTCTCCGGCAGCGCCGGCGGCGCGGCGTGCGGCGATCTGGTGCGCATCGACCTGACGGTCGCGGGCGACCGCGTGGCGGACGCCGGCTTCGAGGCGTCGGGCTGCGGCGCGGCGGTCGCGGCGGGCTCGGCGGCGGTCGAGCTGCTGCGCGGCGCGCGCGTGCTCGACGCCGCGCGGATCGGCGCCGCGGAGGTGTCCGCCGAGCTGGGCGGGCTGTCGCCCGGGCAAGCTGCACGCGGCCGAGCTCGCGGCCGACGCGCTGCACGTGGCGCTCGGCGCCGCCGTCGCCGCCGGCGCGGGACTCGGCCCTGGCGGCTCGTCGACCCCGGGCGCGCCGCTTGACGCGCCCGGATCGTCGACCCTGCTCGACCCCTCGCGCACGCTCGTGGCGATGAGCGGCGGCGTCGACTCGGCGGTCGCCGCGCTGCTTGTGCAGCAGTCCGGACGCGAGGCCGTCGCCGTCACGCTCGAGCTGTGGCGCGATCCGGCCAACGACGCCGAGGCGTCGTGCTGCTCGGCGCACGCCGTCCGGCTCGCGCGCTCGGTCGCGCACCGTATGGGCATGCCGCACTTCACGCTCGACCTGCGCGCCGCGTTCGCGCAGGGCGTGGTGGCGCCGTTCCTCGCCGACCACGCCGCCGGCCTCACGCCGAACCCGTGCGTGCGCTGCAACGGCAACGTGCGGCTCGACGCGATGCTGGCGTTCGCCGACCGGCTCGGCGCGGCCGACCTCGCGACCGGCCACTACGCGCGCGTCACGCCGGACGGGCTGCTGCGCGCGGCGGCCGACCCGGCCAAGGACCAGAGCTACATGCTGGCCGCGCTCGCGCCGGAGTCGGTGGCGCGGATGCGCTTCCCGCTCGGCGAGCTGCGCAAGCCGGAGGTGCGCGAGCTCGCGCGCGAGGCCGGGCTGCCCGTCGCCGACAAGCGCGAGTCGCAGGACCTCTGCTTCCTCGCCGGGACCGGCAAGAGCGCCTTCCTCGCCCGTCACGGCGGCGTGCGCGAGCGGCCGGGCGCGATCGTCGACCGGGCCGGCCGCACGCTCGGCCGCCATCGCGGGCAGCACCTGTTCACGGTCGGCCAGCGCAAGGGGCTCGGCGTCGCGGGCGGAGGAGCCGCTCTACGTGCTCGCCAAGGACCGCGACGCGAACACGGTGACCGTCGGCACGCGCGCCGAGCTCGCGACGACGAGCGTCGCCGTGCGCGACGCGGTGCTGCACCGCCCGCGCGCCGAGGTCGACCGCGTGAAGCTGCGCTACCGCTCGGCGCCGCTCGCGTGCGCGGTCGTGCCGCGCGGCGGCGGGCTGGCGCTCCGGCTCGCCGAGCCGGTGGCCGGCGCCGCTCCCGGCCAGGTCGCCTGCCTGATGCGCGGCGACGTGGTCGTGGGCCACGGGATCATCGCCGGCTGACCAGATGCCACGCGGCGACCGTGGCCGCGTCGACGATCACCCCGCGCTCGATCATCGCGTCGACGTCCGCGACCGGGAAGCGCGCGCAGCGCAGGTCGTGCTCGGTCGCCTCGGGCGCGCGCGGGCCGGGTTCGAGTCCGGTCGCGAGCCACACATCGAAGCGCTGGTCCAGCACGCCGTAGGCGTAGAACAGCGAGCCGATCCGCTCCATCGACCGGGCTCGGAGGCCGGTCTCCTCGGCCAGCTCGCCGCGCGCCAGCTGTTCTGCAGACGCGTCCGGCGCGGACTCCCAGGCGCCCTGAGGCAAGTCCCAGTAGCGCCCGCGCGCGGGATGGCGCCACTGCTCGACGAGCCAGACGTCGCCGTCCTGAAGCGGCACGATCAGCGTGCCCGGCGGCTTCTCCACCCACGCGTACAGGCCGGGCGTGCCGTCGGGGTGCTCGAGCCGGTCCTCGTGCACGCGGATCCAGCGGTTCTCGTAGACGACGCGGGACGCCGTGACGCGGGGAGCGGGCACCGGCGGGCGAGTCTAGACTCGCTGCCCAGATGACGTCCGACGGGATCCGCGAGCGCTTCCTCTCCTTCTTCGCCGAGCGCGACCACCGGCGGCTGCCGTCGGGGTCACTGATCCCCGCCAGCTACGACCCGTCGGTCCTGCTCACGACCGCCGGCATGCATCCTCTCAAGGCGTACTTCGTCGGCGACGAGCCGCCGCCCCACCCGCGGCTGACCAGCTGCCAGAAGTGCTTCCGCACGCCGGACATCGAGGTCGTCGGCACCACCACCCGGCACCTCACGTTCTTCGAGATGCTCGGCAACTTCTCGCTCGGCGACTACTTCAAGCAGGGCGCGGTCGAGTTCGCCTGGGAGCTGTCGCTCGAAGGGTTCGGCTTCGACCCCGAGCAGATCTGGATCACGGTGTTCGAAGGCGACGACGAGCTCGGCCTCGGCCCCGACGAGGAGGCGATCGAGGCGTGGCTCTCGGTCGGCGTGCCGCGCGAGCGCATCGTCCCCTGCGACCGCGACGAGAACTTCTGGCAGGCGGGCCCGCTCGGCCCGTGCGGGCCGTGCTCGGAGCTCTACCTCGACCGCGGCCTCGAGTGGGGCAAGCCCGACG
Source organism: uncultured Solirubrobacteraceae bacterium (assembly GCA_963835735.1). Taxonomy (GTDB): domain Bacteria; phylum Actinomycetota; class Thermoleophilia; order Solirubrobacterales; family Solirubrobacteraceae; genus DASQMT01. Next base: position 560,770 of record CAWIGP010000005.1, on the reverse strand, counting down.
ACCTGCCCGGCGGCGAGAACGAGCGCTTCCTGGAGTACTGGAATCTCGTGTTCATGCAGTTCAACCAGGACCCCGTGAACACCCTCACCCCGCTGCCGAAGCAGAACATCGACACCGGCATGGGGCTCAACCGGATGGCGCTGATCCAGCAGGGGACGGCGTCGATCTTCGAGACCGACCAGTTCCTGCCGCTGATCGGGCTGGGGGAGGAGCTGTCGGGACGGAAATACGGCTCGGACTTCGATACAGACCGCGCGCTGCGGATCCTCGCCGACCACACGCGCGGCATGTCGTTCCTGATCGCCGACGGCGTGGTCCCGTCGAACGAGGACCGCGGCTACGTCCTACGCCGGGTGATGCGGCGCGCGCTGCTGCAGGGCCGCCGAATCGGGATCGAGGACGCGTTCCTCACCCGCTTCTCGGCGGTGGTGCGCGAGCTGATGGCCGGCGCCTACCCCGAGCTGCACGCCGAGGCGAAGACGATCGACATGTGGCTGGCCCGCGAGGAGCAGCAGTTCGGCCTGACGCTCGAGCAGGGGACGAGGATCCTCGACGAGCACATCGCGCGCGCCAGGGAGACGGGTGCCGAGGGGATCGGCGCCGAGCAGGCGTTCCAGCTCCACGACACGTACGGGTTCCCGTTCGAGCTGACCGTGGAGCTCGCGGGCGAGCAGGGGCTGGGCGTCGACCTTCAGGGCTTCGAGGACCTGATGGAGGACCAGCGGACGCGCGCGCGCGCCAGCGCGGGTCGCGGCAACCGTGACCTCGAGCGCGAGCGCATCCGCGCGTTCGCCGACGCGGCGGACGTCCCGACGACGTTCACGGGCTACGAGCGGATCGAGCAGTCGACGGCGGTAGGCGCGGTCGATCGCTCCGACGGCCGAGTGCTGCTGAAGCTCGTCGAGTCGCCGTTCTACGCGACCGGCGGCGGGCAGGTCGCCGACGCCGGCGTGGTCGAGTGCGAGGACGGCGACTGCCGCGCGCGGGTCGTCGACGTCGTGCGGCTCGGCGACGACCAGGCGCTCGTGATCGAGCCCGAGCGCGGCGAGCTGCACGAGGGCGAGCGGGTCGTCGCGCGCGTGGATCCCGCGCACCGGCGTCCGACCGCGTGCAACCACACCGCGACCCACCTCCTGCACGCCGCGCTCCGATCGCGGCTCGGGATGCACGTGCGCCAGGCGGGCTCCTACGTCGGGCCCGACAAGCTTCGCTTCGATTTCACCCACGGCCAGCCGCTCAGCCCCGAGGAGCTGCGCGACGTCGAGGAGCAGGTCAACGGCTGGATCCTCGCCAACCATCCCGTGCGGGCCATAACGACGACCCTCGACGAGGCCAAGGCGCTCGGCGCGACCGCGCTGTTCGGCGAGAAGTACGGCGACGTGGTGCGCATGGTCGAGGTCGGGGACGGCACGTGGTCGCGCGAGCTGTGCGGCGGCACGCACGTGCGCTCGACCGCCGAGATCGGGCTGTTCAAGGTGACGACCGAGACCTCCAGCGCCGCCAACGTGCGCCGGATCGAGGCGGTCACCGGCCCGGTCGGAGTGCGGCTCCTGCGCGAGCACGACCGCGTGCTCGGCGAGGCGGCGGCCGTGCTGCGCACGACGCCCGAGAACGTCGCGGCGGCGATCGCGGAGCGCGAGGCCAAGCGGCGCGAGCTGGAGAAGCAGCTGCGCTCGGGCGCGACCGCCCAGGTCGGCGTGTCGGCCGACGGCGCCGAGGAGATCGGCGGCGCGCGCGTGCTCGTCGCGCAGGCGGACTTCGAGGACCCGAAGGCGATGCCGGATGCGGCCGACCGGCTCCGCGGCCAGCTCGGCGACCCGTCGGTGGTCGTGCTCGGCAGCGCCGCGGGCGGCCGGGTCGCGCTGCTCGTCGCGGCCAGCCCGGCGGCGGTCGAGCGCGGCGTGAAGGCCGGCGCGGTCGTCAAGGCGGCCGCGGCGGTCGTCGGCGGCGGCGGTGGCGGCCGGGATTCGCTGGCGCAGGCCGGCGGGCGGGACGCGTCGAAGCTGCCCGAGGCGCTCGACGTCGCGCGCGCCGAGATCGCGGCGGCGCTCGGCGGCTGAGGCGGCGCACGGCCCGGCGTGCGCGGCGCGTGGCGCGGCTCGTCCCTGGCGGGCTCGGCGCTGGTGAACTGCGGGCATTGAGGGAGCGGGTTCGGCCGGGGCGCCGGCACGCGGGGCGCTTTGATCACCGCATACCGGGACCAAGGCGGGATCGACCGCTCGGTTGCGAGTTGATCCCGCTAGCGGGGACTAAGTCGCAACCCGAGCTTGGCGGCCCGGCCGATCCCTCGCCCCTTCAATGCCGCAGTTGACGTTCGCCCGACCCGCCCGCACGCGCACGCGCCACTAGCCTCCCCCGCGTGAACTCCGGCCGCGTCGTCGCCCTGGATTACGGCTCCGCGCGCTGCGGCGTCGCGGTCTCCGACCCCACCGGCACACTCGCCACGCCGCTCGAGCCGATCCTCAAGCCCAACACGCGTAGGGGCTTCAACCGGCTGCTTGCCACGATCCGCGAGTTCCAGCCCGAGCGGGTGATCGTCGGCCTCCCGCTCTCCCTCTCGGGTCAGGACTCGGACCAGACCCGAGAGACGCGCGCGTTTGCCGATCGGCTCGGGACGGCGCTCGGCATGTGCGTCGTGCTCTACGACGAGCGCTTCACGACGGCGCTTGCGCAGCAGCGACCGGGCACCGCGGCGGAGGATTCGCGGGCCGCCGCGGTGCTGCTCGAGGACTGGCTGGGAGCGCGCGAATGATCGCCGCGGTCAAGGTTGAGGCCGGTTTGGGCGATCAATGGAACAACCGTCCACATCTTCCGCCCGTTCCGGCATGGATACCTCGACCCCAACCCCGCCGCCCGGCTCCCTCCAGACCCCACCACCGACACCCGACGAGCTCGCCTCGAGCGATCCGTTGGATGCGCTGCTGAAGCAGATCATCGGCGGCTGGTTCATCCTCACCGACGGCCAGGGCGCGGTGTCGAAGTGGTCAGAGCCCGCGGAGCTGCTGTTCGGCAAGGAGGCGCCCGACGCGCTCGGGCACTCGTTCTTCGACGGGCTGCTCACCGGCCCGCTGAGCGAGGACGCCGAGCAGTGGCGCCGTTTCCTCGCCGCCGGCGACCCGCCGCACGCGCGCGGGCTCGTCGAGGTGAGTGCGCGCCACGCGCCCAGCGACGAGACGTTCCCGCTCGAAGCGGTGCTCGTCCCGGTCAAGCTCGACGAGGGCTTCGACTTCTCGCTGTTCCTCGAGGACCTGTCGTTCGAGCTCCCGATGAACCTGATGCTGCTGCGCATGCGCCAGCAACACCCCGTCGTCGTGCGTGCGCTGCGCGCCGCGCTGGACGCGGAGCCGCAGGCCTGGGAGGGCTGGCGCACGGCCGGCACGATGGTCGCGTTCCGCCCGCTCGCGCCGACGCCGTGGGTGGCGACCGAGCTTGCCCGCCGCGAGGAGGAGCGCGCCCGCGCCGACGCCGAGCGCGAGGAGGCGATCACCAATCCCGACCCGGGCGTCCACGGCGAGTCGATCGACGACCTCGACGACGCCGCCGCGGTCGTCGCCCGGCTGCTGTCGGCGCTGGAGCGGATCGACGAACTGGAGCGCGTCGCCGGGCAGCTGCCCGCCTCCGTCGAGGAGGCCAAGCGCGAGGCGCAGGCGAGCCGGGCGCGTGCCGAGGCCGCCGAGCGCGAGGCCAAGCAGGCGCGCGCCGAGCTCGAACGCCTCGACGGCACTTCCGCGCCCGCCGCGGATCCCGGCGCCGCGTCCGAGCGCGCCGAGCTGCTCGCCCGCCTGGAGCGGCTCGAGCAGGCCGGCCAGGACCGCGACGAGAGCGCCGTCGCGCGTAGCGCGATCGTCGAGCGCCTGCAACGGCTGGAGGACGAGCGGCTGGAGTCGGCGGCGGGCGTCGAGACGCGGCTCACCGCCGCGCTCACCGAGGCCACGCAGGCGAGGATGGAGCTGGAGCGCCGCCTCGGCGAGCTGGAGGCGGCCGCGAGCGAGGCCGCCGACGCGGTTCGCACCCGCCTGGCCGACGAACTGGAGCGTCTCCGCGCCGAGCAGAAGCGCGACACCGACGCCCGCCGGCAGGAGCTGCGCGCCACGTTGGAACGGCTCGAACGCGAGCGCCAGGAGTCCGACGCCGCACGCGACGACCTCAGCGCCACGCTCGAGCGCGTCGAGCGCGAGCACGACCGCCAGCTGGAGGCCGCGCGCGCCGAGCTGGCCGTCGCGCTGGAGCGCATCGAAGCGGTCCACCGCGACGCCGAGCGCCTGCGCGAGCGCGTGGGGGAGGTGACGGTCGAGCGTCACGAGGGCCAGGCGCTCGCCGGCGACGACCGCCGCCGCCTCGAGGAGCTGCAGCGCGAGGGTGAGCAGGCCCGAGCGCGCCTCGACGCCCTGCGCAGGCTGGCCGACGACCTGCGCGAGGAGTCCGTCCGCGGCACCGAGGCCACGAACGCGCTGCGCGTCGAGCTCGACGGCGTCCGCGCGGGCGAGGCCGAGGCGCGTGCGGCCGTCGACGCGCTGCGTGCCGAACTTCAGGCCGTCCGGGCCGCCGACACCGACGCAGTCGCCGCGCTCGAGGCGCTGCGTGCCGAGCTGGCCGCCTCCGTGGCCGAGGACGACGCACCGGACGCGTTGGAGGAGCTTCGAGCCGAGTTCGCGGCGGTGCGCGAGAGCGAGGCCCGGACGCGCGCGGAGCTGCAGGCGCTGCACGGCGAGATCGCGCGCGGCGGCAACGCCGACGTCGACCTGACGCCGCTGCGGGACCGGCTCGAGGCGATCGAGGCGGAGGAGTCCGACATCCGCCGGCGCCTGGACGTCCTCGCGAGCGCGCCCGCCGCGGGAGTCGACGTCGAGGAGCTGCGGTCGCAGCTCGACGAGCTGCGCGAGGCGACTCCGTGGCGCGACGAGCTCGCCGCAGTGCGCGCCGAGCTGGCGCCCGGGCCCGAGCTCGAGGAGCTGCGCCGCGAGATCGGTGCGCTGCAGGAGGCCGGCCCGGATCTCCAGGAGCTGCGCCGCGAGATAAGCGCGTTGCAGGAGGCCGGTCCGGAGCTCGAGCAGCTGCGCCGCGACATCGACGCGCTTCAGGAGGCCGGCCCGGAGCTCGAGCAGCTGCGCCGCGACATCGACGCGCTTCAGGAGACGGGTCCCGATCCGGCGCTGGACGAGCTGCGGGATCAACTCGGGGCGCTGCGCGACGCAGGCCCCGATCCGGCGCTGGACGAGCTGCGCGACCAGCTCGCGGCGCTGCGCGACGCAGGCCCCGGATCCGGCCCTCGACGAGCTGCGACAGCGCGACGCGAGCACCGGCGCGGCGCTGGACGAACTCCGCCGCGACCTCGAGTCGCTGCGCGAGGCCGACCCTGCGGTCGACGACCTGCGCCGCCAGCTCGAGCACCTGCGCGAGCGGGCGGTCGCCCGCAGCGACTTCGACGAGCTGCAGCGCGCATTCGACGCGCTGCGCGACGGCGGCGTCGGCCGCACCGACCTCGACGCGATCCGCGAGCAGCTCGCGACGCTCGCCGACGGCTGGGCCGCCAAGGGCGATCTGGACGGCGTACGCAGCGCGCTCGACGAGCTCGGCGAGCGCGTCCCGACCCGCGACGAGCTCGACGCGCTGCGCCGGCAGCTCGCCGAGGCGCGCCGCGCCGCGGCCGGCCGGGACGAGCTGGACGCGCTGAAGAACCGGCTCGACGGCCTGGCGCCGGGCGAAGCGCTCGACGCGCTCCGCTCCAGGCTGGACGGCCTCGCACCGCTTGCGGCGCTCGAAGCGCTCGGTGCCCGGCTGGACGCCCTGGCGCCGCGTGAGGCGCTGGACGCGCTGGCGCCGCGTGAGGCGCTCGAAGCGCTCGGCGCCCGGCTGGACGCCCTGGCGCCGCGTGAGGCGCTTGACGCGCTCGACGCCCGGCTGGACGGTTTGGCGCCGCGCGAGGCGCTTGACGCGCTCGGCGCCCGGCTGGACGGCCTCGACGCGATGCGCGAACGCCTCGACGGGCTCGCGCCGGCGCACGAGCTGGACGAGCTCCGCGACAGGCTCGCAGGGCTCGTTGCGCGCGAGGAGGTCGAGGCGCGGCTCGTCCCCCGTGAGGAGCTCGAGGCGCGGTTCGACGCGCTCGTGCCGCGCGAGGAGATCGACTCGCTGGTCGGGCGCGACGAGGTCGAGCGACTCGTCCCCCGTGAGGAGTTGGAGGCGCGGCTCGACGCACTCGTCGCGCGTGAGGAGGTCGATGCGCGGCTCGGCGCGCTCGCCCCGCGCGCCGATCTCGACGACCTGCGCGGGCGGATCGACGAGATCGACGCCCTGCGCGCACGGATCGACGAGCTCGACGCCGTGCACAACCGCGTCGCCGAGCTGGAGGCGCGCGGCGAGCGCATCGGCGCCGACACCGAGGCGCTCCGCGCGGCGCCTCGACGAAGCGCGCGCCGAGACCGCCGCCGCCCGCGCCGAGGCCGAGGCGAGCTCCGCTGCGGCCGCGCAGGCGCAGAGCGCCGCCCACGAGGCAAGCGAGCGGGTCGCGGAGGTCGACCGCGGCGCCGGCAGCGTCCTCGCCGAGGTCAAGGCCACCGGCGATCGCCTCGAGGAGGTCGCCGGCCTGGCTCGCGCCGCGCACGAGGCCGCAGGCGACGCCCGCGCCGATCACGACGAGCTGCGTGCGGCCGTGGCCCGCCTGGGCGGCGAGGTCCAGGTCGCGCGGGAGCAGGTCGAGCAGACCGCCGAGGAGGCGCTCGGCGCGCGCCAGCAGGCCGCAGCCGCCAACGAGGCCGCCACCGCCGCGCGCGAGGACGCCGGCCGTGTGCGAGAGGACGCCCAGCTGCTGCGGCGCGAGCTCAACACTGGGCGCGAACGCCTCGACACGATCACTGAGGACGTCGCCAAGCTCGGCGCGGCCAGCGAGGCCACCGACGAGCGCGTCGAAGGGATGCGCGCCGACCTCGGCGCGACCCAGGAGCGTCTCGGAGGCGTCGACGCGACGTTCGAGCTGATGCGCGCCGGCATCGGCGCCAACCGCGAGCAGCTCGAGGCGCTCGAGGGCGGCGTCGAGCGGCTTGCCGAGCAGGTCGCCGCCGGACGGACCGAGAGCGAGGCGCGCACCTCCGAGGTGCTCGCCGAGTTGGCGGCGGTCCGTCAGGTCGCCGAGCAGGCGAACGCCGGAGTCGACGAGCTGCGCGCCGAGCTGGCAGCGGTGCGCGAGCAGGCCGAGCTGGCCAACGCGGTCGCGGAGAAGGCCCGCGGCACCGCCGAGGCGGCGAAGGTCGAGGACGAGCGCCTCGAGGCACTGCAGGCCGAGGTCCAGTTCGCGATCTCGACGATGGAGGAGATGAAGGCCGGGCTTACATCCGCCGGCCAGGCGGCGCTCGTCGCGCGGCGCGAGGCGGAGCAGGCCAAGAAGGCCGCCGAGAACGCCGGCGACGGCACCGGAGAGCACGTGACGGCCGTGTTCCGCGAGATCCTCGGGCTCGCCGCGAAGGGGCGCCCGCGGACGCTCCAGAAGACCGCCGACGAGTCGCCGCCGGAGCCGCGTGAGCCGCGCCACGGCTTCGACGACGAGAGCGTCCCGATGGCCGTGATCGGCACCGACGGCAAATTCAAGGAGCTCAATCCGTCATTCTGTCGGCTCGTGGGTTACCAGGAACACGAGTTCGCGAAGGCGGCGTGGCCGTCTCCGCACGACCGTATGCTCTACTCCCAGCAGCAGGAGCAGTTCTCCGAGCTGATATCCGGCGGGCGGGACGCCGCGCCGGTGCAGAGCACGTACATGCACGGGCAGGGGCTGATGGTGCCGGTCGTCGGGGAGATCACCGCCGTAAAGGGTGAGGACGGGTTCACGTCCCACCTCCTGCTGCGAGCCGAGGAGCACGAGCGAGCCCTGTAGTGACCGGCCGCACGCCAGACGAGCGCCAGCGGGCCGCCGAGGAGCGCGCGGCGCGGCGCGCCGCGCACGCGCGCGGCGAGGAGTACGAGCCGCCGCCGCCCCCGGCGCCAGATACGCGCGATGAGTTCGAGCCGCTCCCGGCCGCGCGCCGGACCGTGGTGGCCGAGCGCCAGCCGGTCAGCCGCGCCGCGCGCGCCCAGCGCATCGGCCGCCCCGGCCGGCCCTCGCTGCCGCCGACGTCGCCCAAGCCGCGCCGCTGGTTCCGCCGCTTCCTGGCGCTGATCGCGCTGCTCGCGATCGGCGCGGCGCTCTACCTCATCAACGAGACGTTCCAGCCGTTCCAGTCCGAGAACGAGGAGGCCGGAGCGGTCCCGGTCCGCATCCCGGCGGGCGCGAACGCGGGCAGCATCGGCGAGCTGCTCGAGAGCAAGGGCGTGATCGACGACGCGCGCTTCTTCGAGCTGAATGCAACGCTCACGCTGCGCCGCAACAAGCTGCTCACGGGCAACTACGTGTTGCGCCGCAACATGACCAACGGGTCGGCGATCGACGCGCTGTTGCAGGGTCCGAAGGTACGCGTCGTCAAGACGTTCGACGTGACGATTCCTGAGGGCCAGTCGATCCGCGAGGCGGCCCCGGCGATCGGTGAGAGCGGGATCGACGGCTCCTACGTCAAGGCGACCCGATCGCGGCAGGCCCGCGCGCGGGCGCGGGGGCTGGGAGCGCCGCGGGGCACGCGGATGATCGAGGGATTCCTGTTCCCCGCGACGTACGAGCTCAGGGCGGGCGCGAACGCCGGCACGCTCGTCGACAAGCAGCTCGACGCGTTCCGCGACAACTTCGGCTCGATCAACCTGAAGGCCGCCAAGCGCAGGAACCTCAGCGCGTACGACGTGCTGATCATCGCCTCGCTGATCGAGCGCGAGACGCCGTCGGACAAGGAGCGGCCGCTGATCTCCTCGGTGATCTACAACCGGCTCGCGGTCGACGAGCCGCTCGGGATCGACGCGACGACCCGCTACTACGAGAAGAAGTGGTCGCGCCCGCTGCTCGAGTCGGAGCTCGCGGCCGACAACCCGTTCAACACGCGCATCAACTCCGGCCTGCCGCCGACGCCGATCGGCAACCCCGGCCTGGCGTCGATGAAGGCCGCCGCGCACCCGGCGAAGACCGACTTCATGTTCTACGTCGCCAAGCCGCGCGCGTGCCACGCATTTGCGGAGACCAACGCCCAGCACGAGCGCAACGTCGCCGCGTACGAGCAGGCACGGGAGGAGAACGGCGGCCAGGCGCCGCCCCAGAAGTGCTGACGTACCTCGGCGTCGCCGGCTGGCCCGTCGCCCATTCGCGCTCGCCGGCAATGCACAACGCAGCGCTGGCGGCCGCCGGTCTGCGCCGCTGGCGCTATCTCAAGCTTCCGCTTCCGCCCGCGCGCTTCGCCGAGACCGTGCGCGCGCTTCCGGCCGCCGGATTCCGGGGCATCAACGTGACGATCCCGCACAAGGAGGCCGCGCTCGCGCTGGCCGACGAGGCGACCGAGGTCGCCTCCGCGGTCGGCGCCGCGAACACGCTCACGTTCCTGCCCTCGGGCGCGATCGTTGCCGACAACACCGACGTCCCCGGACTGCTCGAGGCGCTGCCGGTCGATCCCGCCGGTCTGACGGCGCTCGTGCTCGGCGCCGGCGGCGCGGCGCGCGCCGCGGTCTACGCGCTGCGGAGCGCCGGCGCCGCCGACGTGATGGTCTGGAACCGCACGCGCGAGCGCGCGGAGCGGCTCGTGGGCGACCTCGGCGGACGCGTCGTCGACACCCCGGAACCGGCCGCTGTGCTGGTCAACTGCACCAGCGTTGGACTGGCGCAATCGGATAGTCCGTTCAAGAGCCTGCCCTTGGACGCCGATACGTTGAGCGTCGGCAGCTACGTCGCGGACATGGTCTACGGACCCGGTGACACACCATTCCTCGTCGAGGCGGCGCGGCGCGGGGCGGTGGTGGTGACGGGGCTGGAGATCCTGGTCGCGCAGGGCGCAGCCTCATTCGAGCGCTGGACCGACATGACGGCACCTCGCGACGCAATGCGCGCCGCCGTCGACCACCAGGTCTGAGCCATGAATCCACCGATACAAGCCGGGGCAGCTCCGAAGTCCGCCAAGCCCAAGCGGAGCAACGGGATCACCACGCCTTCCCGGCGCGGCGGTTCCGGACGCGTGCTCACGGACGTGATCGTCGACCTCGGCTACGTCGAGCGGGAGGCGATGGACGAGGCGGTCGAGATGGCGCACTCCGCCGGCTCGGCCGCGGAGCGCGTGCTGCTCTCGACCGGCGCGATCACCGAGCAGCAGCTCGCCCGTGCCGTCGCGGAGCGCTTCGGGCTCGACCACCTCGACCTGCAGCAGTACCGGGTCGATCCCGACGCCGCCAAGCTGGTAACGCCCGCCGCGATCAAGCGCTACCAGGCCGTGCCGGTCGCGTTCTCCTCCGACCGGACGCTGCTGGTCGCCATGGCCGACCCCGCGAACGTGCTGGCGGTCGACGACATCGCGGTGATGACCGGCTACGAGGTCCGCCCGGCGGTCGCGTCGGCGACCGACATCGACTTCGTCCTCGACCGCATCAACGACCCGAGCTGGGGCGGGGGAGACGGCGCCGCGCCCGAGCTCGAGCCCGTCGAGGACGAGTCCTCCGAGGCGCCGCCCGCGGGCGCGCCGGGACCGCTGTACGACCTCACGCCGCAGACCGTCGACTTCGGCGCCTCGGGCGAGGACGCCACCGTCATCCAGCTCGTTCAGCGCGTGATCTCCGAGGCCGTCGACCGCGGCTCCTCCGACATCCACTTCGAGCCGCAGGAGGAGGAGATGCGGGTGCGCTACCGCATCGACGGCGTGCTCCAGGAAGCGGCGATCGTGCCGGCCGGCGTCATCCCCGCGGTCACGTCGCGGATCAAGATCCTGTCCGACCTCGACATCGCGGAGCGGCGCGTCCCTCAGGACGGCCGCGTCACGACCCAGGTCGACGGCAAGATGATCGACCTGCGCGTCGCGACGCTGCCGGCGCAGTACGGCGAGAACGTCGTGATGCGCATCCTGGACTCCTCCAAGGCGATGATCAGCATGGAGCAGCTCGGCATGCTGCCCCAGGCGATGGAGCGCTTCACCAAGGCGTTCAGCCAGTCGCACGGCGCGGTGCTGGTGACCGGGCCGACCGGCTCGGGCAAGTCGACGTCGCTGTACGCCGCGCTCAACCAGCTCAACACGGTCGACAAGAACATCATCACGATCGAGGACCCGGTCGAGTACCAGCTGGAGGGGCTCACGCAGGTCCAGGTCAACAAGAAGGCCGGGCTGACGTTCGCCGCCGGCCTGCGCTCGATGATGCGCGCCGACCCCGACATCATCATGGTCGGCGAGATCCGCGACCGCGAGACCGCGCAGATCGCGATCGAGTCGGCGCTGACCGGCCACCTGGTGCTGTCGACGCTGCACACGAACGACGCGCCGGGCGCGGTCACCCGCCTGATCGAGATGGGCATCGAGCCGTTCCTCGTCGGCTCGGCGGTCGACTGCGTGGTCGCCCAGCGGCTCGCACGGCTGCTGTGCGAGGAGTGCAAGAAGCGCGTGACGCTGCCCGCCGAGGTGATGCGGGCGAACGGCTTCAACGTCGGCCTCGACCTCGAGTGCTTCGAGCCGGTCGGCTGCGCGCGCTGCGGCGGGTCGGGCTACAAGGGCCGCGTCGGGCTCTACGAGGTGATGTGGGTGAGCGAGACGATCCGCTCGCTCGCAGTCGCCCGCGAGCCCGCGGAGACGATCGCTCACGCGGCGGTGCACGAGGGCATGATGCGGCTGCGCGAGGACGGGCTGGAGAAGGTCCGCCGCGGGCTCACGTCGATCGCCGAGATCGCCCGCGTCGCCGGCACGCGCTAGGGCGTGACCGGACTTCAGGTCCGGCCCCGGACTGCCGATACATCGATCGGCATGAACCTCGACTTCTCCGAAATCCTCCTCGAAGTCGTCAGCAAGAAGGCGTCCGACCTCCACATCACCGCGGGCTCCCCGCCGATGCTGCGCGTGCGCGGCTCGCTGGTGGCGGTGGAGGACGCGCCCAGGCTGACGGCGACCGACACGCGCGAGATCGTCTACGCGATCCTCAACTCCTCGCAGCGGCAGCGCCTAGAGACCGACTGGCAGATCGACTTTGCGTACTCGATCCCCGGGCATGCCCGCTTCCGCGTGAACGCGTACTTCCAGCGCGGCACGATCGGCGCGGCGTTCCGCCTGATCCCGGCCGAGACGGTGCCGATCGAGAAGCTCGGTCTGCCGCCGGTCATCCGCGAGTTCGCGCGCAAGCCCCGCGGACTGGTGCTCGTCACGGGACCGACCGGCTCGGGCAAGTCGACCTCGCTCGCGTCGCTGATCAATGAGATCAACGAAACGCGCGACGAGCACATCATGACGATCGAGGACCCGATCGAGTTCCTGCACCGGCACAAGCGGTGCATCGTCAACCAGCGCGAGCTGGGCGGCGACGCGCAGTCGTTCGCGATGGCGCTGAAGGCCGCCCTGCGCCAGGACCCCGACGTGATCCTCGTCGGCGAGATGCGCGACATGGAGACGATCGGCACCGCGCTGACCGCGGCCGAGACCGGCCACCTCGTGTTCGCCACGCTCCACACCCAGGACGCGCCGCAGACGGTCGACCGCATCATCGACGTCTTCCCGCCCGCCCAGCAGGGCCAGGTCCGCGCGCAGCTCGCGATCGGCCTGCAGGGCATCGTCACGCAGACGCTCGTCCCGACCGCCGACGGCATGGGCCGTTGCGTCGCCGCCGAGGTGCTCGTCCCGACGCCCGGCGTGCGCAACCTGATCCGCGAGGGCAAGACGCACCAGATCTACTCGCTCATCCAGACGGGGGCGTCGCACGGCATGCAGACGATGGACGCCGCGCTGGCCGGGCTCGTGCGCGCCGGCCGCATCTCGCTCGCGGTCGCCGAGTCCCGCTCCTCCAGCCCGGAGGAGCTGCGCAAGCTGATCGAGATGCCGCCCGGGGCCGAGCTCGCGAGGGCCGCCTGATGGCCACGTTCGCCTTCAAGGCGGTCGACCTGTCCGGGATCCCCCAGAGCGGGGAGGTCATGGGCGCCGACAAGCAGTCGGTCACGTCCCAGCTCAAGGAACGTGGCCTCAAGGTCATGGCGCTGGAGGAGAAGAAGAGCGGCCTCCAGATGGAGCTGCGGCTCGGCCCCAAGCGCGTCAAGGCATCCGAGCTGACCGTGATGTCGCGCCAGCTCGCGACGATGATCTCCTCGGGCATGACGCTGCTGCGCGCGTTCTACGTGCTGGAGGAGCAGGTCGAGAACCAGCTGCTGCGCGAGACCGTCGCCGCCGTGCGCGAGGACATCGAGGCCGGCCTGTCGTTCTCGGACGCGCTCGAGCGCCATCCGAAGGTCTACAGCCCGCTCTACGTCGCGATGGTGCGCGCCGGCGAGGCCGGCGGCGTGCTGGAGGACTCGCTCGAGCGGATCTCCGACCAGCTCGAGAAGGACGACTCGCTGCGCCGCCAGGTCAAGTCCGCGATGGCCTATCCGATCGTGGTCTTCAGCTTCGCGATGCTCGTCCTGATCGGCATGATCGCGTTCATCGTCCCCGTGTTCGTGGGCGTGTTCGAGGACTTCGGCGGCGAGCTGCCGCTGATCACGCGCTTCACGGTCGGCCTCTCGAACGCCGTCACCGGGCAGTGGTACATCCTGCTCGCGGTCGCGATCGGCGGCGTCATCGGGTTCCGCAAGTGGAAGAGCTCCTCGTGGGGCCGCCCGCAGTGGGACCAGTTCCGCCTGCGGATCCCGTTCAGCATCGGCAAGACCGTGCAGAAGATCTCGCTGGCGCGCTGGTCGCGCACGTTCTCCGCTCTGTACGGCGCGGGCGTTCCGATCATGCAGGCGATCGAGGTGACCGGCCAGACCGCCGGCAACACGGTCGTCGACCGCGCGATGGCCGCCGTGATCGAGTCGGTCAAGTCCGGCGGCTCGATCGCAGCGCCGCTCAAGGACGCCCCGATCTTCCCGCCGATGGTCGCGCAGATGATCGCGATCGGCGAGGAGACCGGCAACCTCGACACGATGCTGTCGAAGGTCGCGGACTTCTACGAGGACGAGGTCGCCGCGGCGATCAAGGCCCTCACGTCGATCCTCGAGCCGGTCATGATCGTGCTCGTCGGCGGCATCGTCGGCTTCATCGTGATCGCGATGTACATGCCGATGTTCAAGGTCTACGACGCGATCAAGTAGCCGGTGGCCGCCGAGGGTGGCGCCCGGCCCGCCTGATCACCAGTCGCCGACGAGCCCCTTGATGAACCGATAGCGCCGCGGGCACCGGTTGCCCGGCTCGCCGGCGGCAGTGTGGCCATCGCCCTCCTTCAGGCGCTTCTGGTCGGTGAAGTAGTACGCGACCGATTGCGCGAGGTCCTCGCCGGCGTTCCGGGACGCGTAGTAGTCCGGCGGCGCCTCGGCGCCCGCGCGCTCGGCCTTGGGCTTCTTGACCAGCTTGGCCGCCCAGTAGCCCGTCATCTTCATGAAGGTGGCGAGGTGCGGCTCGAAGACGCCGTGGGCGATCTCGTGCGTGGCCGTGCGCTCGAACGCGAGCGGGTCGGACTCGCTGAGGCGGTCGTCGGCGCGCTCCTCGTAGAGCGTGAACGCCCGGCTCTTGTCGAAGTACTCGCCCCGTGTGGCGTCGCCGATCTTCTTGGGGTCGTCGTCGGGCGACGCGGTCAACTTGCCGACGTTGACGACCTCCTGCGGGGAGGACTTGCGGCTCGACGTCTTGCGCGCGGCGCCGAGGATCGGCGCGAAGTGCTTCAGCGCCTTCTCGACCGCCTGCAGCTCCTTGTACTCCCACGACAGGACGTCGAGCGCCCGCAGTTGGTCCTCGGTCGCGCCGCCGAACTCGTACTGCGCCCGCGCCGCGCGCCGGGTCGCGATCGAGTCGAACGTGACGCCGTAGTTCGCCTTGACGTGCTTGACGATCCGCTCGGCGTCGGTCTTCTCGGCCGTTGACGCGATGCGCACGCGCTCGCGGCCGATCCACACGACCGCCTTGCGGCCCGCCTTGAGATCGGCCGCCTGGATCTGCCACAGCGCGCCGCGCAGCTCCTCCGCGAGCTCGGTCACCTTGCCCGCGGCGGCGCGCTCGATCACGTCGTCGCCGGCAACGAGCACGCCGTGCGCCTCGCTCTTGCCCTCGGCGACGTCGTTGACCGTAAAGCCCTTGGCAGTGCGGTTGTAGCGCGTTTGCGTGAGGCTGTACGAGCTCTCGGGCGCGTAGTTTGAGATGAGCCGCCACAGCAGGCTCTGGAACTTGATCCCGCGCTCGTCGCCGCCCATGCCCTTCACCTGCGTCGCGAGTTGCGTGATCGAGGGCTCGACCTGCGCCTCGCGGGCGGCCTGCTCGGCCTCGACGTCGCGCGCCAGCGTCCGCACGCCCTGCCGCAGGATGGCGCCGGTGGCTCGGTTGCCGATCGCGCGCTGCAGCCCCAGCGCGCCGCCGGCCGGGCCGCGCGGGCGGCGAGGCGTCGGACGTTCAGGGGTGGACGGCGTGAGTGAGGCGTAGTGGGCGACCGTGCGAGCAAACCAGGCTGCGGGAGCGCGGTCAACATGCTCGCGGCCGTGTCCTGGGCCGAGCGCGGGACCGACCTTCTGTGTTCCGCGCTGGATTGAGCGGTGGCTAGAGCTCGAGCATCGCCGCGGCGACCTCACCGGCGGCCACATCGGGGATCGCGGTCGCGGCCCGTTCGAGCACGAGCAGCTGCGCACCGGGGATCTCGCGCGCGAGCGCCTCGCCGTTGCCGACAGGGAAGAACGGGTCCCGGCGACCGTGCACCACGAGCGCCGGGATCGCGAGCTCGGGCAGGCGCTCGCGCCAGCGCGGCTTGCAGTCCAGCTTGGAGAACACCATGCCCATCTGGTTGGCCATCTGGACCGCAGGCTCCGTGCCCGGCGTACGGTCCCAGATGCGCTCCGCGGTCGCGCGTGCGGCGGCGGGATCGTCGCCGAGGATCTCCGCGCCGGCGGCGGCGAACTCCGCCACGGCAGCGCGGTCGGACCAGTCGGGCATCGGGTGCGAGAACAGCCGGTCCATCGTCGCCGCGTCATGGTCAGGCAGGTCGTCGTCGGGCGGGCCCGGTGCGACGGGCCGCGTCCCGGCGAGGGTGAGCGCCGAGAACGCGTCCGGGTGGTCGAGCGCGGCGACCTGGGCGACCATCCCGCCGACGCCGATGCCCCCCAGGTGCGCCGGCCGGTCGTCGAGTCCGCGGGCGAGCGCCGCGGCGTCGGCTGCGAGATCGCGCAGCGTGTACGTCGGAGCCTCGGGATCGACGGTGGTCGACGCGCCGCAGTCGCGCAGGTCGTACCGCACGACGTGGCGTCCGCCGCGAGCGAGCGCCTCGCAGAGCGCCTCGGGCCAGGAGAGCATGGTTGTGCCACCCGCGAGCAGAAAGAGCGGCGCCGCCGCGTCGCCGAAGTGCTCGACCCCGAGCGTGACGCCGTTGGCCTCGACCGTCGTCATGAGGCCAGCGCCGACACAACGACGCCGGCGGGCGCGCGGAACGACTGGACCGTCGGATGCATCGTCAACCTCCAGGAGAGCGTCGTGGACCGGTGACGCGGGGACCGCTGGACAAGCTACGCGTCGTCCGCCCCGTGGCCGCGCTGGCGGCGCAGAGGCCAGGCGTAGGCCAGCACCAGCAACCGTAGCGCCTCCCACGCGACTGAGCCCCGCATGGCGGCGTGACCGCCGGGCATGTCGTCGCACCGCCTCCGGAGCGCATGCGAAACAGTCAGATCGAGTCAAGATCGTGGGCTCAGTTCGCCTGAGCGCCGAGTCCGGTTCACGGTGAACGGACGCGCCGTCGGCCAAGTGTCCGAAGCCGCGAACGGGTGAAGACGGGCTCGCGCTGGGGCTCGGCGCGCTCGGCGCGCAGCAGCGCGACGGCCGGGATGATCGCCAGGAGCGCAAGCACGAACGACCACCTCAACGTGTGGGCGAAGCCGGTGGCCAGCGCCTCGCTCAACTGTGCCCGTCCGCCGGCGCCGCCTGAGGCCGAGAGGGTGGTGACGCCCTCGTGCTGGAGCATCACGGCAAGGAAGGCTGTGCCGATCGAGGCCCCGACCTGCCGCAACGAGTTGAGCGCGGCTGTGGCGCGTGGCACCTGCGACGAATTGAGCAGCGCGTATGCGGCCGCGGCCGAAGGCTGGATCGACGCGCCGAAGCCCAGGCCGCGGACGAACAGGATGACGCCGAGCAGGGCGTACGGCGTGTCGTCGGTGACGAACGCGAGCGGCAGCGTCGCCAGGGCGACCAGGCTGCAGCCGGCGACCGCGACCGGTCCGCCGCCGATTCTGTCTGTCAGACGGCCGCTGAACGGCAACATCGCAGCCGCGCCCAGCCCCTGCGGCGCGAGCAGCAGGCCGGCCATCAATGCGCTCTCGCCGCGTGCGACCTGGTAGTAGAGCGGGAGCACCAGCAACGTCCCGAACAGGGCTCCGGCGAGAAAGAACGTGGCGATTGCGGCGGCGCGGAAGCCGCGTGAGCGAAACAAGCGCACTTCGATCAGCGGCCGCGGTACGCGCAGGCTGTGCCAGGCGAAGAGCCCGACCAGAACGAGCCCGGCGACGATCGGCCCGAAGGAGATCGGATGGTCGATGCCCCCTTGGCTCTCGGTCTCCGAGAGCCCGAAGACGATGCCGGCGAGACCGGGGCACAGCAGCGCCGCGCCGAGCCAGTCGAACGGGCCGGGGTCGGCGCGGCCCGCGTCCGGATGCAGCAGCCGGACGGCGACCACGATCGCCACCACCGCGATGGGCACGTTGACGACGAAGATCCACTGCCAGGGCGCGTTGTCGACGATGAGGCCGCCGAGGATCGGCCCGAAGATCGGCGCTAGCAGGATCGGCACGCCCATGATTGCCAGCGCACGGCCCATGCGCTGGGGCCCAGCGCTCTGTGCGACCAGCGTGAAGCCGACCGTGAGCAGCAGGCCGCCTCCCACACCCTGTAGGACCCGGAACGCGATCAACTCCCCGGCCGACGTCGCGAGCGCGCACAGCGCCGAGCCGGCGGCGAACATCGCGATGGCGGCGATCCAGGTCCGCTTCGTGCCGAAGCGCTCGCTCACCCAGCCCGACACCGGGAGCACCGTCGCGAGCGACAGCAGGTAGCCCGTGGAGACCCACTGGATGGTGCTCAGCGGTGCATGCAGGTCGTTCGACAGCGTGTCCAGCGCGACGTTGACGATCGTCGTGTCGAGGACCGCCATGACGAGTCCGAGAATCGCGACGCCGGCCACGACGAGCGTGGCCCGGTCGAGTCCCCCCGATAGATCTTTCATGCGGCGGGCGCCGGCCTCGGCCGGCCAAGAAGCACGAGCGCGCGCATTGATCCCGCGCAGGGAAGGTAGGCCATCTCGTCAATGCTCCTTGTCGAGAGGCAGTCTGTCGTCAGCTTCTGGCACTGACTTCGAGGTACTCCCTGAGCGGCATGCGGGCTCGAGAAACTGTCGACTCCAAGCCGACGACAAGCGCGGCCTCGGCGTCGAACATCCAGAGGTGCCAATGCCCGACTGGTACTCGAGACTGAAGGCGGCGCAGCGGAGTCCGGCGAAGCCGTCCGACTGGATCGTCGACCAGTTCGTGGAGAGCTACGTGCTCTGGCGCGAGGCATGCGAGGAAGTCCGCTCCGCCTACGAGCTGTGGCGCAAGTGCACCCCGTCGCACCGCACCGCAGGGTTCAGGACGTATCTGGCGGCGCTCGACCGGGAGGAGCACGCGGCGGGCGTGCACTTCGACCGAGCCCAGGAGCTTCGCGCCGCCGCGCGCTGAGGAGCTTTCCGATGGCCGCCGCCCCTCTCAGCCCGCGGGTACTCGCTCGAGCGGTCCGGCATCTGGGCGCGTGGGCCGACCACCACGCCGGCGGCGGGGCACCGCCTTCGCGGCGCGCCGCGAAGCTGACCTACTTCGTGAGTGAACCGCGGCCCGTCCCGAGCGCGGCGGAGGGACGGGCCGCCTCCGGGACCGGCTAGTACCCGCCGCCCGGGCTGGGCGAGTTGCGGGTGACCTGCTTACCCGCGGGGGACACCGCCCACCAGCGCGCGCCGAACGCCTTCAGACCTTCGCCGTTCGTGTCTCCCGGCTTCGTGTCCTGCGCGAATCCGTAGAGCGGGTGGCCGTTGTAGGTGACCTGTCGCGATCCGTCGCGGCGCCTCGTGGTTCCGATCATCGAGGCCCGCGCGCCGCGACCGGCCGTCGGCTTACCGCCCGGCCTGAGCGGGGGCCAGAACTTGGCGCACTGGCCGTAGCACGTGCTCCTCGTGCCCGTGTCCTTCTTGAACAGGTAGAGCGTGTGGCCGCGCGAGTCCACGAGGATCCTGCCCAGGTCGCTTTGCGCGACCTTGACCGTCGCCGGCCTCGAGCTCGTGGCCCCCGGCGAAGCCGTCGCCGCTCCGGCCGCGACGGCGAGAACGGCTGCGGCCGCGGCGAACGACGACAGCGCTTGTCTACGAATCATGCGCACTCCTCTGAGTGGGGTTCATCGAGCTCACAAGGTCCCGCGCGCGGCCGCGGTTGTCGTCGGCCCGGCGGCGACACTTTGAGCCGCGCAACTACCCACGGGGGAGGCCGCGAAACAGTCGCCCCGGGGCCGAGGACACCGCGCGGCCGGCGGGGACGCTCACCGCGGGTACGCCCGCGGGCGCAGGCGCAAGAGTCACCCGGCGGCCGACGACAAGCCCCTGCCCGGTCTGCACGATGCAAGCAGTTCATGACGCGATCGAAGCGAACACTCGGCCGCCACATCGATACCCCCGCGCGCAAACGCGCTCGGCGAACGGACGGGTCTGACGCCGTGCGTGCAATCACCGTGTCCGAGAACGACGGCAGCCCGGTGGTCAGCGACCTGCCCAAGCCTGAACCGGGGCCAGGCGAGCTGGCGATCAAGGTCCAGGCGGCCGCTATTAACCCGATGGACCGGAAGCTCGTCGACGCCGCCCTCCGGGGGAGTACGTCGGGAATCTTCCCGCTGGTGCCCGGCGCCGACATGGCCGGAGAGGTCGAGGCGGT
Source organism: uncultured Solirubrobacteraceae bacterium (assembly GCA_963835735.1). Taxonomy (GTDB): domain Bacteria; phylum Actinomycetota; class Thermoleophilia; order Solirubrobacterales; family Solirubrobacteraceae; genus DASQMT01. The sequence continues at coordinate 540,807 of CAWIGP010000005.1, read as the reverse complement.
CGGAGACGGGGTCACGCGTTTCTCGCCGGGCGACGAGGTGTTCGGACAGCTGATGACGTCGTCCGGGACCTACGCCGAGGATGTCGTCGTCGGGGAGGACGCGCCGCTGGCGCGGGTGCCGGATGGCCTTGACCCGATCGTGGCAGCCACGCTTCCCACGGCCGGCGGCACGGGCCTCGCCGTTGTCGAGTCGCTGGCGCCGCTCGAGGGGAAGACGGTCCTGATCGTCGGCGCCGGCGGCGGAGTGGGATCCTTCGCCACCCAGTTCGCCGCGAACGCTGGAGCGCACGTGATCGCGAACACGCACGCAAGCGCCGCAGACCGCATGCGCGCCTACGGGGCGGTCGGGACAATCGACCGCTTCGAGGTCTCGGTCCCGGACGCGGTGCGGGCGGCGCATCCGGACGGCATCGACGTCCTGATCGACGTCGCGAGCGACAAGGATGCGTTCGCGCGGCTCGCTTCGCTCGTCCGACCGGGCGGCACCGCCCTGTCGATCGTATCCGCCGCCGACCCCGAGGCCCTCGCCGCCGATGGCATCACCGGTGTCGACTACGCCGTGAGGGTGTCGCCCGAGCTGCTCCGCGGCGTCGCGGACGCGCTCGTGTCCGGTCGCGTCGTCGCACCCCCGATCACCGACATCCGCCTGGACGAGGTGCCGGACGCCTGGGCCCGGACGGACCACGCCGACGGCAAGACCGTCATCGCGATGTAACCCGGAAGGAGCTCGAGGATGCGACTGATCCGACTGATCAAGGGCTGGCCTGGCAAGCCCTCTCACCCGCCGCTGACGGATGCCACCATCGGCGCCTACACGGTCGGCGTAGCGATGCTCGTGTTCGGGGCGTTCGGCGTGCTGGAGGACGGGATGGCGCACGGCTCCCTGCTCGCCATCGGCGGTGGCCTGGCGGTGGCCGTCCCGACCGCGCTGACCGGGCTGCTCGATTGGCTCGATATCCCGAAGCGAACGCCTACCCGCACGATCGCCACCATCCACCTGCTCACGATGCTGACCGCGACGGCGGTGTTCGCGGTCGCATTCCTCACCCAGATCAACGGCTACGACGACGGCGAGATCAGGACGATCGCACTGGTGGCCGGGCTCATCGCGGAGGCACTGCTCGTCGCCGGCGGCTACCTTGGCGGCACCATGGTGTTCGTCTACGGCAACCGCGTGCTCAAGCGACCGGAGGTCCCGGTCCGCGACGCGCTGATACCGGGTCGGGCCGAGGACGGGACTCCTCCGGTCGAGCCACTGCGGAAAGCAGCCTGAACTCCCGGCCGCCTCCAACCCGTGGTTCGCGTCGCCTGGCGGATCTGGAAGCTCTGCGGCTTCGGTTCCACGACCCAGGGCGTGCTGCGCTGAAGAAAGCGGCCCGCGCGGCGATCGTGGTGCCCGCCGTCGTCGCGTTCGCGGACAAGGTCATCCAGCAGCAGCAGACGACGTTCTTCGCGGCCCTCGGCTCGTTCGCGATCCTGGTGCTGGCGGACTTCCGGGCTCCACCGAAGGGGCGACTGCTGGCCTATCTGGCTCTGTTCGCGGTGGGGGCCATCTTCATCACCCTCGGAACGCTGTGCTCGCAGGACACGTGGCTGGCCGTGGCGGCCATGGCCGTGGTCGCGGCGGTGGTCCTGTTCTCGAGCGGGATCAGCCCCTATGTCGCGATGGCGGGCTGGGCCCCGCTGCTCACGTTCATCCTCCCGGTCACGCTGCCCGCCGACCCCTCGATCATTCCCATGCGCCTGGAGGGGTGGGCGCTGGCCGCCGGTGTGGGGATCCCCGCGGCGATGCTGCTGTGGCCTCCGCGGCCCCAGGCGGTGCTGCGCGAGGCGGCCGCCCGGGCCTGCCGGGCGCTGGCGGACCTTGTGGAGGCCGAGCTCGATGGGGATCCCTCGCGGATCGCCGAGCGCGCCGGCGCCGCCCGCGCGGGGGTTGCCGCGGTTCGCTGGACGTTCACGTCCACTCCATACCGTCCGACCGGCGCCACGGGATCCGCCGAGGCGCTCGAGTACCTGGTCGATACGCTCGACTGGTTCCTGTCGGTCGCGCTGCCCGAGAACGACTCCGGGGTCACGTCCAGGCCCTTGCGGGACGAGCATCGGGCGGTGCTGGCCACGGTGAGTGCGGCGCTGCGGGACAGCGCCGCCACGCTGGACGGGCGCGACGAGCGGCCGGACCTCGGGCGGCTCGATGCGGCTCGGAACGCTACGGAGGACGCACTGGCCCATGACATCGCGCAGTCGCCGGACGGGCCGGGCGTCGCCGACCTGAGGTCGGTCGTGGAGCCGTCGTTTCGCTTGCGCGAGATGTCCCTGTCCGCGCGGATGATCGCCCTGAACGCCCTGCGCACGGTCGGGCTCGCCGAGCCCGAGGTCGAGGCGACCAGCGCGAGGGCCGCGCTCGACGTGTCGCGGATCTTCGCGAGCGGGTACGGCAGCGTGCGGTCGGTTCTGCTGCGGAACAGCATCCGGGGCGGCGTGGCGCTCTCCATCGCGGTCCTGATCGCCCAGCAGGCGAGCCTCCAGCACGGGTTCTGGGTGGTCCTCGGAACGCTCTCGGTGTTGCGTTCGAACGCGCTTGGGACCGGCTTGAGTGTGATCACCGCATTGATCGGGACCGCGCTCGGCCTCCTGATCGGGGTGGGACTCGTCCTCGCCGCCGGCACGGACGAGGCGCTGCTGTGGGTCTTGCTCCCAGGCGCGGTTCTGCTCGCCGCCTATGCCCCGCAGGCGATCTCGTTCGCCGCCGGGCAGGCGGGCTTCACCGTGACGCTGCTCATCCTCTTCGACCTCATCCAGCCCGCCGGCTGGACGGTGGGTCTGGTCCGGATCGAGGACGTGGCGATCGGGTTCGCGATCAGCCTCGGGGTCGGCGCCCTGTTCTGGCCGCGCGGGGCCGCCGCGCTCATGCGGAGGAGCCTCGCGACCAGTTACGCGCGGAGCGCGGATTACCTGGCGGCGGCCGTACAGCAGCTCATCCGTGGGGACGACGTCGCCCGCGACCGCCGCGCGGCCAGGGCCGCGGCCCGGCGACTCGACGATGCGTTTCGCCAGTACCTGGGCGAGCTCTCGGGCGACCGGGCGAAGCTGGAGGATGTCGCGACGCTGCTGGCGGGAGCCACCCGTCTACGGACGGCGGCTTACTCGCTGTCGACGCTGCCGAGCATGTCCGACGGCTCGACCTGGCGGGAGCCGTACATCCGTGCCCTCGACGGCGAGGGACATCGGCTCCACTCGTGGTACGTCGCGCTGGGCGACGCGATCCTTGATGCCGGCGCGCCGCCGGCGCCCGACGACGGCGACCCAGGTGGGCAGCTTCAGGTCCTGAGGGATGCGCGGAAGACCGTCGCACGCGAGCCCGAGGCCGGGACCGGGCCCGCCGTCGACCTGCTGTGGGCCACCGAGCACCTCGACAAGCTGCGGCGGCTCGAGGTGGACCTCGTCGGCCCGGCGGGGGTACTCGCGGGCCACCCGCCCGAGAAGCGCTATGCGGAAGGCCCCGGCCGGGGAGGCCGAGGCTTTCTCGCTAGCCGGGTGTGAGGCTCATGCCCGTTGAGCCGCGGCTGCCGGCCGGACGGGTCGAAAATCGAGCGTGAGCGCCGTCGCCAGCAGGATCACGGCCCCGGCTTCGGTGATCATCGCGAGCGCGACGGGGGTGCGGAAACCGCCCTCCTGCCAACCGAACAGCCCGTTGCCGTAGCTCACGATCAGGCTGCCTAGCGCGACCGCGGAGATCACGATGCCGGCCAGCGCCGCAAGCCGCCGAGTACGCGGCTGTGTCAGGCCGGCGATCGTCACCAGCACCGCGGCCGCGTTGGCCAGGAACAGCGGTCCGATCCATCGCACGTCGTGGAACTCGGACACGAACTGCTGGACGTGCACGGCCGCCTCGCCCGCGAGGAGGAGCGCACCGAGCGCGTATGCCGCCGGAGCGGCCGCGTCCATCGCGACCGCCCTCGACCGGAACCGCGGAAGCGTACTGCTAGTAGCCATTGCCGCCGCTGGTGGAGCTCGACGGTGCCGTGGTGATCGCGTCCCCGCTCGGTGACAGCACGTACCAGGGTGCGCCGAAGGCGTTGATGCCCTGCCCGTTCGTGTCGCCGGCGCTGCTGTCGCCCTGGTAGCCGTAGAGCGGGTGGCCGTTGTAGGTGACCTGCGGCTTTCCGTCCGACCGCGGGGTCGTGCCGAGCAACGAGGCCTTCGCGCCGCCGCCGGCCGTGGGCTTGCCGCTCGCGCGCAGCGGGGGCCACGCCGTGGCGCATCCGCCGGTGCACGTGCTCGTCGTGCCCGTGTCCTTCTGGAACAGGTACAGGGTCTTGCCCTGCGAGTCGACGAGGACCTTGCCGGCCCCGGTGTTTGCGACGCTGACCGTCGCGGAGCTTCCGCCGGCGGTCTGTGCCGTCGCCGTAGTAGTGCCGTTGTCGTTGCCGCCGCAGCCGGCCACCGCCAGCGCCACGAGCGGTACGGCCAGCGCCGCGGAGAGGAAGCCGAGAGGTCTGTTGCGAGTCATGCTCGCTCCTTTGCGTTTCGGAGAGGACAGATGAGTACTCGTTCATCGTGCCCGCGAGGAGCGCGAGTTTCGTCGGCGCGGAGGTGACTCTTTTGGCTACTACCCGCGGGGTACGCCGAACCGTTGTGTCGCTCCGGTCAGGCGCGTCTTTCGCGTTGTTTGCGTGCGATGGCGTCGATGATTACGGCGGCGAGTAGGACGCCTCCGGTGACCATGAATTTGACTGAGGATTGGAGTGCGAGGAGGTCCATGCCGTTGCTGATGGAGCCGATGACGATGGCGCCGAGTAGGGCGGACCAGACGGTGCCGCGGCCGCCGAAGAGGCTGGTGCCGGCGATGACGGGGCCGGCGATGGCGAAGAGGAGGAGGTCTGAGCCGCCGGCGGATTGGTTTACGGCGAGTAGGCGTGAGGCGGCGAGGATGCCGCCGACGGCGGCCATTGTGCCGGCGATGCCGAAGACGATGATGCGGGTGCGTGTGACGTGGATGCCGGCGCGGCGGGCGGCTTCGGCGTTGCCGCCGACGGCGAATACGTGGCGGCCGAAGAGGGTGCGGGAGGCGACGTATTGCATGCCGACGACGAACGCGATCAGGATTAGGACGGCGAGTGGGATGCCGCGGTCGGCGTTCAGTACGGCGACGACGGCGATCACGGTCGCGGCGAGGATGATGATGCGGGCGGTTGGGCCGGCGGCGTCGGTGTCGGCGAGTCCGGCTTTGCGGCGGGCGTGCAGGCTGGAGAGCGTTATCGCGCCGTAGGCGGCGATTGCGAGGGCGGCGATGATCCAGCCGACGGCGTCTGAGTAAAAGGTGTTCGCGAGGCCGACGATTTTGGGGTTGGTGATGTTGATCGAGCCGGAGTCGCCGAGGATGTAGAGCTGTAGGCCTTGCCAGGCGAGCAGGCCGGCGAGCGTGACGACGAATGAGGGGATGCCGAAGCCGGAGAACAGCGAGCCTTGCAGGATCCCGATCGATAGGCCCATCGCCAGTGCGGCGGCGATCGCGAGGTAGGGGTCCCAGCCGTGTTGGACGTTTAGGACGGCCATCAGGGCGGCGGTGGCGCCGCTGACGGCGCCGACGGAGAGGTCGATCTCGCCTAAGAGCAGGACGTAGACGACGCCGACGGAGATCAGGCCGGTGGCGGTGACCTGGAGGATCAGGTTGGTCAGGTTGACGGCGGACAGGAAGCGGTCGTTCTGGCTTTGAAAGACGATCCAGATCACGGCGATCGCGATGATCACGCGCAGTGAGGCGTAGTCGCCGCGTAGGACGCGGCGCAGCAGTTGCGGTGGCCGGCGGCGGGGGCGCAGCTCGGGCGTGGCGGTGGCGGTTTGTTGTTGTGTGCTCATGCCCAGCCTCCGGCGCCGTTGCCGTCGAGCTTTGCGCCGGTGATCGCGGCCACGACGTCTGCTTGGGTGGTCTGGTTGACGCTGAACTCGCCGGCCAGGCGCCCGAGCCGCAGCACGACGATCCGGTCGGCGACTTCGAAGACGTCGGCGAGGTTGTGGCTGATCACGACGACGCCGAGGCCGCGTTCGCGTAGGCGCTTGATCAGCGCGAGCACCTGCGCGGTCTGCGATACGCCGAGCGCGGCGGTCGGCTCGTCTAAGAGCATGATCTTCGGTTCGCCCAGCAGCGAGCGCGCGACGGCGACCTGCTGGCGTTGGCCGCCGGAGAGCAAGGCGACCTCTGAGCGGACGCTGGGGATCGTGACCGCGAGCTGGTCTAGTAGCTCGTGTGAGCGGTGCTCCATGTCTGTCTCATCGAGCTGGCGGGTCAGCCGGCCGGGGCCGTGTGAGAGCTCCTCGCTGCCCAAGAACAGGTTCGCGACGACGTCGAGGTTGTCGGCCAGCGCGAGGTCTTGATAGACGGTCGCGATCCCCAACTGGGCGGCGCCGCCGGGGCCGCGGATCGTGACCGGCACCCCGTCGGCCATGAAGCTGCCCCGGTCGGGCGCGTAGATGCCGGAGATGATCTTGATCAGCGTCGATTTGCCGGCGCCGTTATCACCGACCAGCGCGACGACCTCGCCGGCGTTGACGCTGAAATCGACGCCGTCGAGCGCCTGCACCGCGCCGAAGCGCTTGCTCACGCCCGTGAGCGCCAGAAGCGGTGTCGGGTCGGTCACTTTGTGATCCCGGCGGCCTCACAGGCGGCCGCAAACGCGCTCGTGCAGATCTGCGCCGCGGTCCAGAAGCCGTCCTTGACCACGGTGCTGTCGATGTTGGCCTTGGTCACCGCGACCGGCGTCAGGATCGCCGACGGCACGCTGCCGTTGCCGTTATCGACGTGCTGGTTGATCAAATTCGCCGGCAGCGGCTTGCCCTGGGCCAGCGCGACCGCCATCGTCGCGGCGTCCTCGGCCTCGGGCTTGACAGCCTTATAGACCGTCATGTACTGATCACCGCTCAGGATCCGCTGGATCCCGGTCAGCTCGGCGTCCTGCCCGGTCGTCGGACGCGTCGCCGGATCGATCCCGGCCGCCTTCATCGCCGCGATCGCGCCACCGGCCGTCCCGTCATTGGCCGCATAAACGCCCTCAAACCCGTCGTTACCCAGCGCGGTGATCGCCTGCTGCATCTCGGTCTGGGCCTGCGCCGGATCCCAATCAGGCGTGTCATAAGCCTTCGCGACATCCATCCCGTTGCCATCAAAGACCGAGTTCGCGCCCTTCTTAAACAACGCCGCGTTGTTATCGGTCGGCGACCCGTTGATCATCACGATCGGACCCGTCGCGCTGCCATCCTGGCTGAGCTTGTTCGACAGCGACGTCGCCTGCAGCTTGCCGACACGGACGTTGTCAAACGACACATACGCATCCAGATCCGCGCCCGTCACAAGCCGGTCATAACTGACCACCGGCACGTTCTGAGCCTTCGCCTTGGTCACGATCGAAGCCGCCGAAGCCGCATCCACCGGATCAAGCACCATCGCATCGACACCCTGCGTCAGAACCGAATCACCCTGATCCTGCTGCTGCGACGCATCCTGATTAGCGTTCTCATACACCACCGAACAATCCGGGCACAACGCCTTGACCTTCGCCTCAAAATGCGGACGATCCTGAGTCTCATAACGCGTCGTCGTGTGCTCCGGCAACAACAACGCGATCTTCTGACCACCCCCACCCCCGCCGCCCCCGCCACCGCTGCTGTTGTCATCGTTACCACCACAAGCCACAACAACAACACTCAAACCAAGCACCGCCACGGCGCTTGCGATGGTGGGACGTCCGAAGCGCATCTTGTCTCCTCGAGGTCGGGGTGAAAGCACAGACCCATAGTCGGCGTCCGGCTCGCTGGTGTCGTCGGCCGGCAGTCGTGTGTTTCGTCTACATCCAGCGAACTACGCCGGCGCCGGCGCCGTTCCGCCGTCGGTCGCGCCGTTGGGCGCGCTCCGCAGGATGGGGGCCGGGGGCTGATCCGCGGCCGCGGTCGTCTCGCGAGCCACGAACGCGCCGAGCTCCTGGATCGTGCTCATCAGCGGCGCGGGGAATACGACGGTCGAGTTCTTGTCGACGCCGATCTCCACGAGCGTCTGGAGGTTGCGCAGCTGCAGCGCGAGCGGGTGGGCCAGCATCACGTCGGACGCATTCGCCAGCTCGCCGGCGGCGAGCGCCTCGCCCTCGGCGGCGATGATCTTGGCGCGCTTTTCCCGCTCGGCCTCGGCCTGGCGGGCCATCGCGCGCTTCATGCCCTCGGGCAGCTGAATGTCCTTCAGCTCGACGATCGTGACCTGGATGCCCCACTCCTCGGTCTGGACGTCGAGGATCTCGCGGATGTTCCGGTTGATGGACTCCGTGTCCGACAACGTCTCGTCGAGCGTGTGGCGCCCCACGACGGCGCGCAGCGTCGTCTGGGCGATCTGGTTGATCGCCGCGGAGACGTTCTCGATCGCCACCACGGATCGGATCGGATCCCCGACGCGGTAGTACGCGACGGCGGACACGTCGACGCTGACGTTGTCGCGGGTGATGATCCCCTGCGACTGGATCGGCATCGTGACGATCCGCAGCGAGACGCGATGCAGGCGGTCGACGAAGGGGACGAAGGCGATCACCCCCGGCCCGCGCGCGTCGCCCTTCACGCGGCCGAGACGGAACAGTACGCCGCGCTCGTACTGCTTGAGGATCCGTACCGACAGTGCCGCGCCCGCGAGAGCCGCGAGCACGAGTGCCACAAGGACGTAGACGACGATCATGTCGGTGCCTCTTTCGTTGGCCGGTCCTGCCGTTTCTGACATGCTCGACTGCCGCAACGCACGTGTCGTCGGCCGAGGGAGGGGTCTTGGGCGTATCGCCACGGGCGCAGCGCGCCGCCCGAGTACGCCTGGCGCAGTACGACCACTGGCGGGGCCGCTCGACGTGAGGCTAGGCCGGCGTGCGGCCCCAGTCGGTCGGACCACCGACTAGGGACTCGCACTGGGCGCCCTCAGATGCGAGCCCTGCCCTAGGCGCGTGACACTCGTCCCATGCCGTACGCACTGCCACCGCTGCCGTATCCATACGACGCGCTGGAGCCCACGATCGACGAGCTGACGATGCGTCTCCACCACGACAAGCACCACGGGGGCTACGTCGCCGGCCTCAACGCCGTGCTCGAGGGCACCGCGTGGGCAGACCGTCCCCTCGATGACGTGCTCGGCGACCTCGACGCCCTGCCCGAGGACAAGCGCACGCCGGTGCGCCACAACGGCGGCGGGCATCTCAACCACAGCTTGTTCTGGCAGTCCATGGCCCCCGACTACCACGGCCCTCCAGCAGGCGCGCTCGGCGAGGCGATCGAGGAGACGTTCGGGTCCGTGCGCGAGCTCAAGCGGCAGGTCAGCGCCGCCGGCGCGGGGCGTTTCGGCAGCGGCTGGGCGTGGCTGATCCACGATGGCGCGGGCCTCGCTGTCACGTCGACGGCCAACCAGGACTCGCCGTTGATGAGCGGCGACACGCCCCTGCTCGGCGTCGACGTCTGGGAGCACGCCTACTACCTCGAGATACCAACACCGGCGCGCCGACTACCTCGAGGCGTGGTGGAACGTCGTCGACTGGCAGCGGGTCGGCGCGCGCTACGCGACCGCGACGAGCCGCGAACGTTCCCTTGCCGCCGGAGGCGATCACAAATGATCCGCACGCAACCTGCACTCGACGCGATGCCGGGGCTTCCGGCCTCGAACGGAACGGACGGCGACGGTTCGTCGGGCCGGATCGTCCCCCTCGATCGCCACACGCGCGCACGTCTCGACGGCCGCGCCGGCGCGAAGCCGGCCGTGCGCGTGCTGATCGCCGACGGTCAGGCGCTGGTCCGCGCAGGCTTTCGCGCGCTGCTGGAGTCCGGCGGGCGCGTCAGCGTCGTCGGCGAGGCGTCCACCGGGGAGGAAGTGGTCGCGGAGGCGCGCCGGTTGCGCCCCGACGTCGTGCTCCTCGACGCCAAGCTGCCGGGGCTGAACTGCGTCGAGGCCACCGGCCGGATGCTCGCCGACCCGGGCGTCGCGGTGATGCTGCTGACCGCCACCGAACAGGACGAGCGTCTCTTTGCCACGCTGCGCGCCGGCGCCCGCGGCCTGCTGCTCAAGGACACCGAACCGGCCGAGCTCGTGCGGGCCGTCGATCTTCTCGCTCGCGGCGACGCGCTGCTGTCACCGAGCCTCACACGCCGGCTGATCGCCGAGCTCGCCTCCGTTCCCGACCCTCAGCTGCCGAGCTCCGAGCTCCTCGACGAGCTGACCCCCCGCGAACGCGAGGTCGTCGCGCTCGTCGCGCTCGGTCTCAGCAACCCCGAGATCGCCGAGCGGCTCGTCATCAGCCCCGCTACGGCCAAGACCCACGTCAGCCGCGCGATGCTCAAGCTCGGCGCCCGCGACCGCGCCCAACTGGTCGTGTTCGCCTTCCATGCCGGGCTCGCCGTCCCCCGCAGCCAAGCGCCGGCGCCCGACGCCCTGGCGCTGGTACGGGCGGCATGATGACGTTCTCCGCCCGGTCGTCGGCCTGACGCTCCCTACTCCGCGGGCGGTAGTTGGAGATCCGCCTGCGGGCCGACGACAAAGGCCAGATCCTGAGCGACCATGAGCGGCACGGATGTGAGAGCTCGCGCCGGCGGTTTCCTCCTCCCCGCCGGCGCCGGACACCCCGAGGACCCGACGACTTGGGGTAGCGCGAAAGGCCCCGGGCCCCCGCCCGGGGCCTTTTTCGTACTAGACAGACAGCGCGGCGCCCGGTTCACCGCCGAGCGCGCCGGCGAGCTCGTTGCGCGAGGCGATGTCGAGCTTGCCGAACACCTTGTGGAGGTGGTACTCGACCGTGCGGGGGCTGATGACACATCTCGTGCGCGGTGCGCAGCTGCTCGCGGGCGTCCAGGCGCCGTTTCCACGGCGCAGCGATTCGCCGTAGAGGAGATGGGCGCGCGCGAGGTCGACGCGGATCCGAGTGCGGGCGAGCCGCTCGATCGCCTCGCGGTAGAGGCGCTCGGCGGCCTCGTTTTCGCTCAGCAGCGCCCGCGAGCGGGCCTCTGCCGACGTGCCTACCCGGGCGGCCGAGCCGGGTCGACCGCGATTCGGGCCGGGTTCCGGTGTGGGAACCCGGCCTGGCTTCGCTTACCGGTGGGGGTTATCCGCCTTTGGGCGTCGGGTGGACGAGTGCGACGAGGCCGTGCTGGTACTCGTCGGTGCCGATCGCGATGACGAGATCGTTCGGGGTGCCGATCACGCCGTTGCCGAAGGCCATGCCCCACAGGCCGTCCTCGCCGATCTGCCGCCCCTGAGCGTCCTTCACCGTGCCGAGGAATCGGCCGGAGCGCGGGTTGAAGGCGTTGATCTGCCCTCCCTCCTCGTTGCCGACCAGGAGTGCGTCGGCGAAGCGACCCCATGTGTGAGGCGCGACGACCATGCCCCACGGACTGTCGAGCACGCCTCCGGTCACCAATCGGCGTTCCAGCCGGCCGTTGAAGTTGAAGACGTCAATGGCGCCCTGCACCTGGGACGAGACCCCGGGCGGCGGCGCATAGCTGACATAGATCTTCTTGCCGCTCACCGCGACGTTGTAGGTGGTGAGTCCCTGCGGCAGCTTGGGATCCTTCAGGATCGCGTCCAGCTGCCACTTGCCGTTGTACACGAGTACGTTGGTCGACTCGGCGTCGGCCGCGTACAGGCGAGGACCGTCGTCGGTATGGGCGAGAGCGAGCCCGGTGAACGCCGTCCCGGACACGCTGGCCGTCGTCGTCGTCTGCGTCCCGCCACCCCACGCTGACAGCTGCCCGGACACGCTGGCGAACAGGAAGTTGCTGGCGGTGCCGTCCGGCAGCGCGAATTCGGTCGTGTCGTTGAAGACGGTCCCGGTGGGCCCCGGCTGTGTGGTGACGACCAACGGCTGCTTCGTGGGGGCAGGGTTGGTGCTGTAGAGCGTGGACGTCGACGTGCCGTTGTTTGCGACCCACAGGGGAGTCGTGGGGCCGAACGAGAGACCCCACGGGTTGACCAGGTTCGGGTCGGTGATCGGCGCCACGCCCGGCTGGTCGGAAACGACCGGCGTCTCCACGTACGACCCCCTGTCACCGTGCCGGTGATCGCCCCGTGTTGCGGCTGCCGGTCCGGCCGATACACCGATCAACAACGCCGCGCCTACGGCCGCCAACGCCGTTCCACGCGTAAATCTGCTCAAGCCCATGCGAACTGCCCATGCCTTTCGTTTGGCCGATCCTTCCGTGGCCGACATGCTCATCTCGCCCGACGCGCGTGTCGTCGGCCGGGTGGCGACTCTTTCCGGTACCGCGTAGGGCGTAGTCATTCATCAGCCCCTGCACCGTCGAATACCACTCAACAAGGTGTTCGCGAAGCTCGCCTTCGCCTGCCCTACGCGGCAGGTGGTAGGCCGAAGAGTCACCCGAAGGCCGACGACAAGCGCGAGTGCCACCAGGACGATCGATGCCAATTCGCCTCAAGGAAGCGCGCAATGTCACCGAACCTGTACCAACGGCTGATGACGGAGAAGCTGGCACGGATTCGCGGCAGCTACCAGGCTCACCGTAACCCCGGCGGTTCACCGGCGCGCGCCTGCGGTCAAGTCCGCAGACGTGGTGCAAGACGAGTGCGTTCGCGTCGTCGTTGAGCCGGCGGCCCCTACGCCGAGCGCAGTAGGAGAACCAGGCGCCCGAGCGCCGACGACACCGCCAAGCCGGGCGGCAACCATTGGAGCATGGACCACTTCGACTGGGGCTATGGCACGGAGGTGCAGCCCGGAACGGGTCCGGGGGTGGTACTCAAACGAGTCACATCCGCTCCGACGAAACTCGGAGGTCGGCGATACGGAGGTAGAGCGCCGGGCGACCGGGGAACGGGAGCTCGGTGATCGCCTGCGCGATCTCGGGCTGCTGCAGCGTCCGCGCGTACATCAGCGGGCTCGACCAGCGCACGATCGCCACGTAGCGGAAGTCGGCCGGGCCGGTGCTGTGGTGCAGCCGCGCGCCGAGATACCCCTGGCGAGGCGCGAACAGCTCGCGCAGTCGCGTCCAGTGAGGCACGAAGCGTTCGTCGTCTGCCGCGGGAACCTCGAACGGCGTGATGAGGACGGCGCCGCCAGGCGCGTCGGGCTCGCCGTCCTCGTGTACGACCTCGTAGGCGTCCGCGTGCGCGATCTGCGAGTGCGAGATCGCGACGAAGCGCAGCGGCACATCCGCGCGGAGCGCGCGGTACACCGAGGCATCTCCCGTCGAGCCCGCTACGAGCGACTCGTCTGCGAACGCAGCGATGTAAGTCCGCATCGCCGGAATGATCACGCGGCCCGCGCGAGCACGCGGCGTTACCGCGCGGCGCTCGTTGGCCGGCACGACCGCGAGGTCGTCGCCTTGCCGGGGTATACGAGCGGCGTCGAGCGCGGTTCCCTGACGTCAGGCGGCCGCGTAGCGCTGGGCGCTGCGCGCGCGGGCCTTGGCGGCCTCGGCCTCGCGGTTCTTCGGCGGCGCGTTCGTCACGAGCTCGGAGAGCAACTCGAGCGTCGCGTCGGTGACGGCCTGCACCGCGCGGTCGAACGCTGCGGCGTTCGCCTGCGACGGCTTATTCGTCCCGCTGACCTTGCGGACGTACTGGAGCGCGGCGTCGTGCGCCTCCTCGGCGGTCGCGGGCGGCTCGAAGTTGTGGAGGGTTCGGATGTTTCGGCACATGTCCGACAGGCTACGCGTTTGCCGAACCTTTGCCCGGCGCTCGCCGTACGTTTCCACGCCGTGCGCCACAGTGGCGCCCGTCCAAGTCAGACCACCGGAGGTTCACATGCGTCCCGTCAAGAGCATCGTCCCGCTCGCCCTGGTAGTGGCCGCTGCAGCCGCGATGCCGGCTGCCGCCGGCGCTGCGCCCGCCCGCGCGGCCGCCGCGCAGCAGTTCGAGGGCACGGTCGTGTCCGTCAACCGCGCCAACCGCACGTTCCGGTTGCGCGACACCGAGCGCGGGACGGTTCGGATCCGCGTCACCCGCAACACGCGTTACGAGCGGATCGACGGGCTCGCCGGCCTGCGCGCCGGCATGACGAACATCGAGTCGGTCGTGCGCCGCTCCGGCGGCCGCTGGGTCGCGCTCGAGGTCGAGCGCTCGGGCGGCGGTGGGGAGCACGGCGGCGACGACGACTGAGCGCTCAGCGGCGGGGCGTCCTGCTCGGTGCGGCCGTGGCTCCGATCCCGAGCGTCGCCCCGACCGCGGTACCGGCGACGGCGAGCAGCGCCGGCACAGCCGGCTGGTCCGCGGCGAACGCCAGGCCGAGCAGCGAGCCTGTGACGAACCCCGTGAGCAGGGCGACCAACACGACTGCCGCCCTGCGGCGTGTGATGCGGGTGCTCTCCATCAGCTGCGCCGGAACATTCGACGACGAGCGCTCGGACGTCTGCACGGCCAGCGACCGCCCGGCGGTGGGGAGAGCCGGGGCTGCTCGCACCCCGCCTGCGGGGGATCGCCGTCTACCGGGCGGCCCGGCAGACGAGCGCGAATGAGCGCTCCGGTCCCGGCCAGTGCTCACGCAGCAGCGCGGCGCCGCCGCCGCGCGCCAGGCCGCGGAGGGCGAACGCGACAAGGATCGCGTCGTCGAGCTGGCCGGCGACCGGGATGAAGTCGGGCACGAGGTCGATCGGGACCAGCAGGTACACCACGACCAGCGCGAGCACCAGTTTGCGCGCGCGCGGCACGCGCGGATCGCGCAACAGCCGCCGCACCAGAACGACGCAGTCCGGCACGAAGCCGGCGAGCGCGCGGGCGTCCGCCCGCCGGCCCAGCGCTACGAGCGCCAGGACCGCCGCCGCGTAGACGGCGACGGTGATCACGAACGCCCAGAGAATCCAGCTCACCGGAGCTCACCGGGCAGCAAGTCGTCTTCGCGCCACGGCCGCAGCGCGACCACGGCGTCGCCGAGCGGAGGCTGGGGGTACTGGAGCGCCAGGCGCTCCAGACTACGCTGCGCGCCGCCGCCCGAGCTCGGGCTTGCCCGGGCACATCACGAGGCTCGCACGTACCAGCTCGCGCTGGCGGCGATGAGCGTCGCGCTCGGTCGCCAGAAGGCTGTGCACCGCTGCGGCCTGGAATGACCTGGGCTGGGGGATTCGGGAGTGTGCAGCCATGGCATGAGCATGCTCCTCGGTCCGGACGACGTGAAGGGTGCCTGCCAGCGGATGATGGTGCGGTTTGCCACCAGGTCGATGGCGGGTCTGTATACCCCCTAGGGGTAGACTGGACACCCTGATGACGACGCACGCCCCAGCATCGCTCAATCGCGTGGCGCTGAGCGCCACGGTGCATTGCCTGACGGGCTGCGCGATCGGCGAGGTGCTCGGCATGGTCATCGGCACCGCGCTGGGCTTCTCGGACCTCGGCACGATCGCGCTGGCGATCGTGCTCGCGTTCTTCTTCGGCTACGCGCTCACGAGCCTGCCGCTGCTGCGCTCCGGCATGGCCCTCGCGGCCGTCGTCCCGATCGCGCTGGCCGCCGACACGGTCTCGATCACGGTAATGGAGATCGTCGACAACGCGATCATCCTGCTGATCCCCGGCGCGATCGACGCGGGCGTGGGCGACATCGGCTTCTGGCTCGCCTTGGCGGCTGCGCTGCTGATCGCCGGCGTCGCGGCGTTCCCGGTGAACCGCTGGATGATCGCCCGGGGCAAGGGCCACGCGGTCGTCCACGAGCACCATGCCCATTAGCCTGCGCCCCGCCGTGCCCGCCGACGCACCCGCGCTCGCGGCGATCTACAACGAGGGCATCGCGGAACGCGAGGCGACGTTCGAGACGCGTCCGCGCACGGCCGAGGAGGTCGCCGGCTGGATCGCCGAGGGCCTGCCGTTCGTCGTCGCCGAGGACGGCGACGGTGCGATCGTCGGGCTTCGCGCGCGTCAGCCCATACTCCGACCGCTGCGTATATGACGGTGTGGGGGAGCACGGCGTGTATGTCGCGGGCGGCGCGCGCGGGCTCGGCGCCGGCCGCGCGCTGCTGGTCGCGCTCTGCGAGGCCGCCGAGCGCGCGGGCTACTACAAGCTCACGTCGCGGATCTTCACCTCGAACGCGGCCAGCCGGGCGCTCCACCGCGCCGCGGGCTTCGAGGAGGTCGGCGTCCAGCGCCGCCACGGCCGGCTCGACGGCGAGTGGCGCGACTGCGTTCTGGTCGAGCGCCTGCTCGGCGACGCCGCCGCCGAATAGGCCGCGCGCGCCACGAAGACTTGACAACCGCGACCACCATCGGGTTCACTACCGAAAACGTTTTTGGAGACCATGCCCGGGGAACGCACAACCATCCGTGAGCTGGCCCGCCTGAGCGGCGTCTCCGTCGGCACCGTGTCGCGGGCGCTGAACGGGTACACAGACGTGCGGCCCGAGACGCGCGAGCGGATCATCCGTCTGGCGCGCGAGCTCGACTACACGCCCGCCGCCGCCGCGCGCACGCTCGTGACGCAGCGCTCGCACGTGATCGGCGTGTTCCTCGAGACCGGGGACGGGCGGCCGGACCTGCAGCACCCGTTCTTCCACGAGGTGCTCGTCGGGTTCAAGGGCTGCATCGGCAACGAGGGCTACGACCTGCTCCTGTTCGCCTCCGAGCGCCCCGGCAACGGCTACGGCGATCACAGCTATCTCAAGCGCTGCGCGCCACCACAACGTCGACGGCGTCGTCCTGATCGGCGTCGACCCCGGCGACGAGGAGCTGCGCCGGCTGCTGCGCTCCGAGGTGCCCGTGCGTCGGCGTCGACGTCGAGCTGCGCGGCACGTGCACGGGCTACGTGATGTCCGACAACCCCGCCGGCGCGGCGACGGCGGTGCGCCATCTGCACGAGCTCGGGCACCGCCGGATCGCCACGATCACGGGCCTGCTCGACACCAAGCCGGGCGTCGACCGCCTCCGTGGCTATCGCGAGGAGTGCCAGCGGCTCGGGCTCGGCTATCGCGACGAGTACGTCACCTACGGCGACTATCTACTTCGAGATCGGGCCAGGCCGCCGCACGGCGCCTGCTCGCGCTCGACGAGCCGCCGACCGCGATCTTCGCCGCCGCCGGACATGATGGCGATCGGGGTGATCCGCGCAGCCGCCGAGGCCGGCGCTCGAGCGTCCCCGGCGACCTGTCGATCGTCGGCTTCGACGACATCCAGCTCGCCGCAGCACATGCATCCGCCGCTGACCACGCTCGCCCAGGACAAGACCGGGCTCGGCGTCGCGGCGGCGCGCGCGCTGCTGCGACAGATCGAGGGCGCGGACGCCGCGGAGCCGGTGACGCTGCCCGTCGAGCTCATCGTGCGCGGCTCGACCGCACGCACCGTCGGGAGGTGATCGCGACACCAAGGAAGCGCAAGCCGAAGTCCAGTGGGTACGTCAACAAAATCGTTTTCGGTAGCGAGGAGAGGAAAGAGACAGTGCGAAGCAGGATCACGTGGATCGCGTGGGCCGTCGCGGCCCTCGTGTTGGCCGTGGGCGTCGGCGCCTGCGGCGGTGACGACGACGACTCCGGCGGTCGACCTCGAGCAGCGCGGCGTCGGGGCCGGAGAGCCTGAAGGGCCAGACCGTCCGGCTGTGGATCATGCCCAACGGGCCCGACCCCAAGAACGACATCGACAAGCTGCTCGAGCCGTTCACGGCGAAGACCGGCATCAACGTCGACACGCGAGGTCGTCGGCTGGGACGTCGCAGCTGGACCGGATCCGCAACGCGGCCGTCTCGGGCGAGGGCCCGGATGTCACGCAGGCCGGCACCACGCAGGTGCCGTTCTTCGCGGCGCTGCAGGGCTTCGAGGACCTGTCGGGCCGCGTCGAGGACATCGGCGGCGACGCCGCCTACCCGGAGGGCGTCTGGACGACCACGCAGATGGCCGGCCAGGACGGGATCTGGGCCGTGCCCTGGTTCACCGAGGCGCGCGCGATCTACTACCGCAAGGACGCGCTCGAGAAGGCCGGCGTCGACAGAGGAGGGCGCGTTCGCCGACTGGGACGCGATGACCGCGACGCTGCAGGCGATCAAGGACAAGGTGCCGGCGCGGCATCGTCAGCCGTTCGGCTCACCCGGCAAGAAGGCCTTCGACCTCGTCCATCACGTCATGCCGTTCGTGTGGGACGCGGGCGGGGCCGAGCTGAACGAGGACAACACGCAAGTCCGACGATCAACTCGCCCGAGGCGGCCGAGGGCCTCGCGTACTTCGGCGACCTGCTGCAGAAGGGCCTGTACGACAAGAGCCAGCTCCAGCGCGACGGCACGCAGGTGGAGACCCAGTTCAAGGGCGGTCGCATCGCGGTCTGGATCGGCGGCCCGTGGACGCTACGCGTCGACCTCCCGTACCGACGACGAGAACTGGGACGCCGACCGCTCGCAAGAACGTCGGCATCGCGCCGATGCCCGACGGCGCCGGGCGGCGACGAGGGCTTCACGTTCGTCGGCGGCTCGAATCTGATGATGTTCAAATCGGCCAAGAACAAGGACGCCGCCTGGGAGCTCATGAAGTTCATGTCGACGGACGACTTCCAGACCAAGTACGCCGAGCTGCTCGGCATGTTCCCGTCGCGCTCCGAGCCGCAGCAGGCGATCGCCGCGAAGGACCCGGGCTACGAGTCCTGGTACGACGCGATCCAGCAGGGCCGCACGTACGCGCCGATCCCGCAGTGGGCGCAGATCGAGAACGCCTACAAGGCGCACTTCGGCAACATCCTCGACGCGGCCGGCGGCATCGGCGGCGACTCGTTCAACGCCGAGACCGTGAACGCCGCAGCTCGCGGCCGCGGCCGAGGAGGCCGACGCGCTGCTCGCGCAGAACGCGGGCGGCTGATCCCGCCGGCGGTGTCCTCCCCGCCGCTCATGCTCGCCGCTGCCGGCCGAGCCGGCAGCGGCGCCGCCGCCGCGGGTCCGCCTGCGCAGGCCCGCGCGGCCGGCGGCGGCGCCGCAACACGTTCGCCTACGCGCTGATCGCGCCGGCGGCGTTGTTCATGCTGCTGATCCACATCGTCCCGATGGCGGGCCGGCGCGCTCCTGTCGTTCAAGGACCTCAACACGTTCACGTTCCACCAGCTGTTCGGTGCGCCGTGGACGGGGCTCGTCGAACTACCGAGGCGATCCTCGACTCCTCCAACCCGCTCAACGACGGGTTCGTCGGCGCTGCCTGGAACACGGCCCGCTACACGTTCTGGACGGTGCTCGGCTGCCTGGTCGGCGGGCTGGCGGTCGCGCTGCTGCTCAACCGCGACATGCGCGGGCGCAAGTGGGCGCGCGCGCTGATGCTCGCGCCGTGGATCGTGCCCGGCTTCGTCGTCGCGACGCTCTGGCAGTTCATGTGGCAGTCGGACGTCGGGATCGTCAACAAGGTCCTCGTCGATTACCTGCACCTGCTCGGCGAGCGCCCGACTTGGCTGGCCGGCGACAACGCACTGTGGGCGATGATCATCCCGAGCATCTGGCGCGGGCTGCCGCTGAACATGCTGATCTTCCTCGCCGGGCTGCAGGCGATCCCGACCCGAGCTCTACGAGGCGGCCGCGATCGACGGCGCCAACGCCTGGCGGCGGTTCCGCCACGTCACGCTGCCGCTGCTGCGGCCGCTGATCGCAGTGCAGCTGCTGTTCGGCGTGATCTACGCGGCCTACCAGTACACGATCCCGGTCTTGATGTTCGGCTCCAACCCCGGGCCGGACGCCGACCTGATGATGACGCTGATCGTGCGCCAGTCGTTCTCGAACAGCCTGTTCGGGTTCGGCGCCGCGGCGTCGGTGCTGCTGATGGGCGTGATGCTGATCTGGGTGCTGCTCTGGTTCCGCGACGTTCCGGCGTGACCTGGAGGCGGCGGCGCATGAGGCGGCGCGGGACAGCGGGCGACGTCGCGCTCGACGTGCTCACGTGGGCGATCGTGGTCGCGATGATCGCGCCGATCGTCTGGCTGGTGCTCTCGGCGACCGCAGACGGACCTGCAGATCGTCAACGGTACCTACGACTTCCTCGATCCCGACGTTCGACGCGTTCTCGCGAGATGTGGCGGACCGTCGACTTCGAGCGCTACTTCCTCAACAGCCTGATCATCTGCACGGCGGCGGCGCTGACCGCGACCGCCTTCGCCGCGTGCGCCGGCTACGCGCTGGCGCGCTACCGGTTCCATGGCGCGCGGCCGTTCAGCCTCGCGGTGATCGGCACGCAGCTGATCCCCGGGACGATGTTCCTGCTCCCGGTGTACCTCGGCTTCGTCTGGCTCAAGCAGAACACCCCGATCCACCTGCTCGACACCGCAGCTGGGGATGATCCTCGTCTACACGGCGTTCTTCACGCCGGTGGCGATCTTCTTCATGCGGTCGTTCTTCCTCGCGATCCCGCGCGATCTCGAGGAGGCCGCGATGGTCGACGGCTGCACTCCGTTCGGCGCGTTCGTGCGCGTCGTGCTGCCGAACGCCGCGCCCGGGCTGGTGGCGACGTTCGTCTACGCGTTCCTGTTCGCATGGGACGAGCTGCTGTTCGCCGCGGCGCTGACGCAGACGCGGGCAGAGACGATCCCGATCGGGATCCGCAATTTCATCGGCAACTACTCACAGGAGTACGCACAGCTCATGGCAGCAGGCGTCGTGTCCACGATCCCGGTCATGCTGGCCTTCTTCGCCACCCAGCGGTGGCTGGTGAAGGGCCTGACCGCGGGGGCGGTGAAGGGATGACCTCGATCCTCCCGCAGCAGCAGCGAGCCGGGCGCGGCCTATCCGCCGGGCTTCAAGTTCGGGGCGGCGACCGCCGCGTACCAGATCGAGGGGGCGTGGGAGGAGGACGGCCGCGGCGAGTCGATCTGGGACCGCTTCTGCCACACGCCAGGGAACGTCGCGCGCGGGGAGACCGGCGACGTCGCCTGCGATCACTACCACCGCTGGAGCGAGGACATCGACCTGATCGCCGCGCTGCGGATCGAGAGCTACCGGTTCTCGATCTCGTGGTCGCGCGTCCAGCCGGACGGCCGCGGCGCGCTCAACCCGAAGGGCGTGGCGCTTCTACCGGCGGCTGGCCGAGTCGCTGCTGGAACGGGGGATCGAGCCGGTGGCCACGCTTTATCACTGGGATCTGCCGCAGGCGCTGCAGGACAGCGGCGGCTGGGGGGAGCGCGATGTTGCGGAGCGCTTCGCCGCGTACGCCGGCGCTGATGGCCGAGCAGCTCGGCGACGTGGTCGCGCAGTGGATCACCCACAACGAGCCGTGGGTCGTGGCGTTCCTCGGACACGTCGAGGGGCGCAAGGCGCCGGGGGTGCGCGACTGGCCGACCGCGTTGCGCGTGTCGCACCACCTGCTGGTGTCGCACGGGCTCGCCGTGCAGGCGCTGCGCGCGTCGACTCGCCGCCGGCACGCCGATGGGCATCACGCTCGAACCTGCACCCGCAGCGGCCGGCGAGTGAGGCGGAGCAGGACGTCGCCGCGCACGCGGATCGCCGACGGCTACGGGAACCGCTGGTTCCTCGACCCGGTGCTGCGCGGCAGCTACCCGGAGGACATGCTCGAGCTCTACGGCCGCCGCTTCGGCCCGCCCGACAGCGTCCGGCCCGGCGACCTCGAGGTGATCTCGCAACCGCTCGACTTCCTCGGCGTCAACTACTACTTCCCGCAGCACGTCCGCGCCGATCCGGCGGTCGTCCCGCTCGGGCTACGCCACGACGCGCCGATCGGGCCGCTGACCACGATGGGCTGGGGGCAGGATCCCTCGGGGCTGCGCGAGATCCTCGTGCGCGTGCGGCGCGACTACGGCGACCTGCCGATCTACGTCACCGAGAACGGCGCGGCGTTCGAGGACGGCGACGTCGTCGACGGCCACGTCGACGACCCCGAGCGGATGGAGTACCTGGAGGGCCACGTCGCCGCCGTGCAGCATGCGATCGCCGACGGCGTCGACGTGCGGCGGTACTTCGTCTGGTCGCTGCTCGACAACTTCGAGTGGGAGAGCGGCTACACGGCGCGCTTCGGGATCGTTCACGTCGACTTCGCGACGCAGCGCCGCGTGCCCAAGCGCAGCGGCCTGTGGTACCGCGACCACATCGTGAGCGTTCGAGGCTGACCCTGAGCCGTAGGCTCAGGGAATGCCTTCGCTGACGTGGAGCTCGGTGCTGGCGTGGCGGATGCGGCGCCAGCACCTCGCGACGCGCGCCGACGACCCGCTCCGCGTGATCTCCGACATCGCCGGCCTGCACGCGCAGGTGTTCTCCTCCGCCGAGCTGACGCTGTGGGCGCGCGTTTCGGGCCTGTCGCCCGGCTGGCTCGAGGACGCGCTCTGGCAGCGACGCGTGCTGGTCAAGACGTGGGCGATGCGGGGCACGCTGCACCTGCTGCCTTCCGACGAGCTCGTGCGCTACGTGGGCGCGCTCGCGCGGCTGCGGCCGCGCCACCACGTGCCGGCGTGGCAGCGGGCGTACGGGCTGACTCTCGAGCAGGCCGACGCGATGCTCGCCGCCGTCGCGGATGCGCTCGCCGGCGAACCGCTGACGCGCGAGGAGCTCGCGGCCGCGGTCGGCTCGCGCGTCCGCGACGCGGCAGTCGCCGAGCGGCTGGGTAGCGGCTTCGGCGAGCTGCTCAAGCCGGCCGCGTTCACCGGCGATCTCTGCTTCGCGCCGAACGACGGGCGGCTGGTGCGCTTCACGCGCCCGGGGTCGTGGCTGAGGGACTTCACGCCGCCCGGGCCGTCCGACGCGGCCGCGGCGGACGTGGTGCGGACGTACCTGCGTGCGTACGCGCCCGCGCCACGCGAGCAGTTCCAGCGCTGGTTCGGCATGACGTCGCCGGCCGAGGCGGGGCGCTGGATCGCGGCGCTCGGCGACGAGGTGGCCGAGGTGGACGTCGAGGGCTCGCGCGGCTGGATGCTCGTGAGCGACGTCGAGGACGCCGCGGCGGCTTCGCCGTCCGGCGCGGTCCGGCTGCTGCCGGCGTTCGACCACTACGTAGTCGCGGCGCCGCGGGACTCCGACGCGGTGCTTGCGCCCGCGTATCGCGCGCGCGTGTACCGGCCGCAGGGCTGGCTGTCGCCGGTGCTGGTGGTCGACGGCCGGATCGTCGGGGTGTGGTCGCACGAGGTCAAGGGCGACCGGGTGGCGGTCGCCGTCGAGCCGTTCGGGCGGGTCGGGCGCGACGTCAAGGCCGGCGTCGAGGCCGAGGCGGAGCGGCTCGCGGGGTTCCTCGGGGGCGAGGCGCAGCTCGCTTGGACGTGACGCTCGCCGCCGGACCCCTATTGATCCGCGGCGGACCGCGCCGATTACCCCTGAGGAGATGTCCGTTCCGCCTCCCTCCAGCCCGCCCCCCGCGGCCGCCGCGCCGCCCGCACCCGAACTGACCCTCGCGCTCGAGGAGTCGCGCGGGTGGCGCAAGCCGCGCGACAGCGAGGGCGACCGCCTGACGCTTCGTGCCGACGCCCTGTCGATCGAGCACGGTCGCGTCATGCACGCGCCGCTCGAGCTGCCGCTCGGCGCCGTGAAGGTCGCGATCGTCGACGCCGGCCCGGCCAAGGCGTCAGGGCAGTTCGGCCGTTTCGCGATCCTGCGCCGGCTCGGTCCCACGACCGTGATCCCGCGCACCGAGGGAATCGAGGGCTGGCTCTGGACCAGCACCGGCGGGACCGCGCTGACCAACCTCGGCGAGCAGGACGAGGCGCCGAACGTCGCGCTCGTGTTCGCCAAGCCGCTCGACGACGAGCGCCTGCACGCGGCGTTCGACCCGGAGTTCGTGACCGCGCTCGCCGCGCGCTCGCCGCTCGGCAACCCGACCGTCCACGGCGTGCTCTTCCGGGTGGCCGACACGGTCGCGGCCGAGCAGGGCTTCCGCCGCTGGGGCTTCCAGGCGGTGCTGACCGACAAGGAGGTGCCGCCCACGCTGCGCCGGCACCTCCCGACCGACCGGCCCGCCGATCCCACCACGCGGGGCTCCGGCGACAGCGCGCGCGCCGCGACGTCGGTGCCGCCGCCCGGCATGTCGTAGCCGCTACCGTGGGCGGCCGTGACGCCGCCAGACGCCGCTCCCGACGACGACCCGGGCCGCTGCCATGCCTGCCGCGGCACCGGCCGCGTGATCTCCGCCAAGGGCGGCACGCCGCACGAGGTCGAGTGTCCCTGGTGCGAGGGCACCGGTCGCTTCATCCCCGACCACGACGCCCAGAAGGTCAGTCGCTGATCACGATCGACCCGATGCGGCGGTCGGCCTCGACCAGCCGGATCGGATAGCTGCCCGCGGGCGCGTCGACCAGGATGTTGAAGCGCGCGGGCGCGTTCGGTGCGATCGCGTCGATGAAGTCCAAGCGCTCGAGCAGCACGCTGTCGAGCAGGTCGCCGAACACCTCGAGCTCGAGCGTGTCGCCGCGGTTGACCGCGATCCTGGCGGGGGCGGAGCCGTCCGTGGCCGGGATCTCCCGCGCGACCGTGGTGCCGGCCGGCAGGTCGGAGGCCGCCGGCTCGGGGTCGTCGCCGCCGGTGAGATCGCGCGGAACGATGCTCGCCGCCAGCGCGGAGAGCAGCAGGAGCACCGCGGCGAGCAGCAGCAGACGACGAGCGAGCATCGATCGAGCATAGCCCGGTCTGGACAAACGCTTAGACCGGGTTAAGCCCCTCGCGCCTGTTGCCGATACCTGGGTTGCCAGACCTAGGTGTCAAGAGCAAATCGCCCGCGAGGGCGTGACGCAAAGCCACGGAGCTCCCGGATGGAGCCAGCCGGGTTGCCACCACTAGGAGGCAGGGACCGAGGACCTGGCAAGCAGTTCACAGGCCCCAACGATCCCTTCAGGAGGGTTCACTTACATGCTCCACAAGCTCCGCGAGCGCGCTCAGAGTGAGAAGGGCTTCACCCTGATCGAGCTCCTGGTCGTCATCCTGATCATCGGCATCCTCGCCGCGATCGCGCTGCCGGCCTTCCTCAACCAGCGCGGCAAGGCGCAGGACACGGAGGCCAAGTCGGCCGCCCGCACCGCGCAGACCGCGATGGAGACGTTCTACACCGACGAGCAGAACTACGCCGGCGCCGACGGCCGCCGTCTCGCAGGCGATCGAGCCGGCGCTGAACGACGGCGTCGCCACGCGCCGGCTCGTCATCGCCGGCACACGGCCGTCGACGGCTACACGGTCACGGTCGACGCAGGCCAAGACCGGCAACGTCGTTCACGCATCACGAAGGCGGCGACGGCGACCGTCACCCGCACCTGCACCACCGGCGGGCAAGGCGGCTGCCCGGCGCGGCGGCAACTGGTAGTCAGCGTCACCTGACGTTCATGCAGTTTCGCGAAGCGGGCCTCCGGGCCCGCTTCGTCGTTAACGCGGCACGGCTCGGACGCTCGTCCACGCCGCCTCAAGGTCGCCGCCGCTCGCTGCCGACACACGGCGACGTGACCGCACTCACCGCCTCCGCCGCGCACGAGGCCGGCTTCACCCTCATCGAGGTGCTCGTCGCCGTCGCTGGTGCTCGTCGTCGGCGTCCTGAGCGCCTGATCGCGCTGCTCGACACGCGCCAACGGCGCCACGACCCGCACGCGCGACCACGACAACGCGACCAACCTCGCGCGCGAGCTGATCGAGGGCGCGCGCAGCGTCCCCTACGAGCAGGTCTCGAGCCCCGGCGTCGATCGCCGAGCTGCAGAACCTGCCCGGCCTCGACGACGATCGACGGCGGCGCCTACACGATCCGGCGCGGCGCCATCACCTACACGGTCGCGATCGACGTCTGCATCATGGACGACCCGAAGGACGGCGGCGGGCCGCGAGCGGCCGCCGCGCCACGTTCTGCGCCGAACAGCGCGCCGGCCCGGCACCGCCGGACAGGAACCCCGAGGACTACAAGCGGGTCACGGTCACCGTCACGTGGACGGACAGGGCGCGCACGCGCAGGTCGACGCAGACCGAGATCATCAACAACCCGGGCAGCGCCAGCGGGCCGGCCGTCCGCACGCTCACGCCGCGCGGCTACAGCTCGCCGTACACGGTGCTCGACCGACCTGAACGCGGTCACGTTCGACGCTCACGACGTCGTCCAAGCCGGCCACGCTCGCGCTGGATGCTCGACGGCTCCCGCCAGACGAGCGCCGATCACGCCGAACGGCTCCACCGGGCCTCGCGTGGCAGTTCGACTGGCCGATCAAGACCGCTGCGACGACGGCGCGTACGTCATCGGCGCCGAGGCTTACGACGTCTACGGCGTCGTCCGGGCCCGGCCGGCAGGAGACCGTCGTGCTCAACCGCTTCAGCCCGCGCGCGCCCAAGCAGGTCGACCGGCGGCCGCACCAAGTTCGGCACCGTCGAGATCGAGTGGACCGCCAACACCGAGCGCGACATCATCGGCTACGAGGTCTTCCGCGTCGGCGGCCGCGTCACCGGTCTGCCCGGTCGCGACCCAGGAGCTCAAGACGTTCTGCACCGACGAGTCGCCGCCGCACGACGCGCCGCTCGAGTACTACGTGCGCGCCTACGACCGTGACCCGAGCGGGCAACCCGCGCGCGGGCGCCGACTCCGACCCGCCTCATCGTCGTCGACACGGACAACGCCGCCCCGTACGAGGTCACGGACCTCACGCCGACCAAGCTCGCCGACGGCGACACCAAGCTGAGCTGGAACCGCCCGAGCCCGGAGGACCCGGACGCCGGCGACAGCGATCTCGTTCTTCCGCATCTACCGCGACGGGATCACGCTCGCCGATCGCTACGACGCGCTACTTCGACCTGACCGGCTGCCCGACCGTGTCGTGGACCGACACCGACACCGGCGGCACCCCGCACACGCTACTGGGTCACCGCGGTCGACCAGCAGCTACGCCGAGTCCCCGTTCGGGCGGTCCGTGATCGGATGACCACGCGCCCGCGACGAGTCTGGCCTCACCGTGATCGAGCTCGCCGTCGCGGCGGCGATCTCGCTGGTCGTCCTCGGCGGCGCGATGACGATGATGATCTCGATGTGGCGCAGCGGTGCGCTGACCGAGCGCCACAACGACGCCGCGCAGCAGGCGCGCCAGTCGCATCGACCGGCTCGCGCGCCAGCTGCGCAACCTCGCGAGCCCCGCCGACGTCATCACCGCGACTACCAGCGCGCAGCCGAAGTCGGTCGACCGCAACGAGCCGTTCGACATCGTCTTCAAGGACGTCGACGACGGCGCGCTCACGTCGCCGGCGCTCAACCCGGCGAACGTGAGCCGCGTGCGCTACTGCCTACAGACCAGCGGCGCCGTCCCAGGCGGAAGCTTCGCATCGGACGCGCGCGGCGTGCTGTGGATGCAGACCCAGCGCAGCCCGCCGGCGCAGGCGCTCGCCGCGTCGGCGCCGGCGGACCGCGCCTGCCCCGGGCGCGGGCTGGGACAGCTCGCAGCACGTCGCCGACTCGCTCACCAACGCAGATGTCGACGCCCACCCGGCCGCTGTTCCGCTACTCGGAATCGGCGCGGTGAGATCACGGCCACCGACGGCCCGTCGCGCGAACGCATCATCCGCGTCGCAGCCGACATGCTACGTCGACCCGGACCCGGCCCGATGCGCCCGCGTCGAGGCCCATCTCGCGAGCTCGGTCGTGCCTGCGCAACCAGAACCGCGTGCCCGTCGCGCGCGGTTCAGCTGCGACCGCGGTCGGCACCTGCACGGTGCAGCTCAACGGCTCCGGCTCCGAGATCCCGAGAACAAGCGCGCTCGACCTATCAGCTGGTACCGATGGACGGCAGTCGCCGCTCGCCACCGACCTCCAGAACCGGGTGTCGTGGTCCAGAAGTGCCGCGACCGACCGGCGCCGCACGAGTTCAAGCTCGAGGTCTAGACCCGGCCGGCCTGCCCGCGTCCCCGTACCCAGATGGATGACCGCATGCTGAGTACGCCGACTCGCCGACCCGCGCGGCTCCGCGCTCGTCCCCGCCCTGGTCATCATGGTGCCTGATGCTCACCTTCGGGCTCGCGCTGCTCGTGCTCGTCGACGGGCAACCAGCGCGACTCGCGGCGGGAGCGCGAGCGCGAGTCGTCTTTCCAGCTCGCGGAGGGCGTACTGAACGCGCAGATCTACCGGTTGTCGACGGCGGTGGCCGAGCGCCATGTCGGACCACGGCGTTTACCCGGCCGAGTGCACCGTGACGTCGACGCCAGGCCGGCTGCCCGGACGGCGCGACGTTGCAGGCGAACTTCTCGGGCGCCGGACTTCACCACGGCGGTGAACTGGAAGGTACCAGGTCCGCGACAACGACGACGGCGCGACCAAGAACTACTACACCGAGACGCATCATGGCGCCGGCCAGTACCTCCCGCGACGACGCGAACGGTGACAACTTCATCTGGGTTCGCGCCGAGGCGAACGTGCGCGGGACGCAAGCGCGTGCTTGTCGCGCTGGTCGAGGCCGAGAACACGGCGATCACCTTCCCGCGACGCGACGGTCGTGGCCGGCAAGTTCGCGATCACCAACAACGGCAACAAGGTGATCATCGACACCAACGGAGGCGACGAACCAGTGCACCCCAGGTGACGTGATCGTGCGCTGCGACGCTCGCAACGATCCGGACTGCGCGACAGTACGAGCAGGGCAAGGGCCAGGTCGAGCCCGACACGCGTCAAGAGCAACCCCGACCAGCCCAACGCGCTCAGCCCCGAGGCGCTCGAGACGCTTCGCGCAGCGCGCCATCGCCGAGGGCAACTACTACGACCGAGGGCTGCCGTGCCCCGCCTCGCTGCAGGGCGACAAGCCGGGCGAGATCGTGTTCATCGAGAACGCGATCGGACTGCAACTACCAGCGGCAACGACGTCTGGAACACGCGCGGCCAAGCCCGGCGTTCGCTGGTGATCGCCAAGGGCACGCTCGCGCTGCGCGGCAACGCGAACTTCTACGGCGTCGATCTACCACGCCAACGTCGACAACTCGACCGGCACGCTCGTCGACCTGAACGGCAACACGCAGGTCTACGGCGCGATCATGATCGACGGGCCCGGCGGCGCTGTTCGCCGGCTCGAGCAAGGATGAACGCTGGTCTACGACCCCAACGCGATCGCCGGCCTGACGGCCTTCGGCACCGCCGGCATCGTGCAGAACACGTTCCGCGAGATCAAGGCCACGAACTGACGCTGCTCAAGCCGCGCCGTTCCGCGACCGATTACACGAGCATGCTCAAGTCACGCCGCCGCCAGGAGAACACGATCGTCGGGCTCGAGCTCGACCCGAGCCACCTCGCGGCCGCCCAGGTCGCGGTCAACGGGAACATCTCGGTCACGAAGAGCGCGGTCGCCGACCTGCGCCCGGGGATCGTGCGCGACGGCGAGGTCGCCGACCCGGTCGCGCTCACCGAGGCGCTGCGCGAGCTGTTCGACGGCACCGAGCTCCCCACCCAGGTGCGTCTCGGGATCGCCAACCAGCGCATCGTGGTGCGCACGCTCGACGTGCCGCCGGTCGACGACCCCAAGTTGCTCGACGAGCTCGTTCGCAGCGAAGCGCCGGACCACATCCCCGTCCCGATGGACGAGGCGGTCCTCGACTTCCAGTCGCTCGGTCGGGTCGACACGCCCGCCGGTCCGCGGATGCGCGTCGTCATCGTCGCGGTCCGTCGCGAGATGATCGACCGCATCGTCGCGTCGGCGCGCGAGGCCCGGCTCGACGTCGTCGGCATCGACCTCTCGGCGTTCGCGATGGTGCGCGCGCTGCACTCGAACGACCACGGATCACGCAGTGCTGTACATCAATCTCGCCGGCCTCACCAACGTCGCGGTCGCGAACGCCACCGGCTGTCTGTTCACGCGCGCCGCGACCGGTGGCCTAGACGCCGTGCTGCAGAGCCTGAGTGAGCGGCGAGGTCTGACGACCGAGCATGCCCGCGGCTGGCTCCAGTACGTCGGGCTGGTCACGCCGGTGGAGGAGATCGAGGGTGACCCCGACCTCGTCGCCGCTGTGCGCCAGACGCTCGACGACGGCGTGCATACGATCGCCGACACCGTGCGCAACTCGCTCAACTTCTACCGCATGCAGGAGAGCGCCGAGACCGTCGATCGCGCGGTGCTCACCGGGCCCGCGGTCGCGATCCCCGGCTTCGCTGCACGCCTCTCCGAGCAGCTCCAGATCCCCGTCGAGGGGACCGTCGTCGCCGGCCAGTCCGACAGCGCCGACCTCGGGCGTCTGACAATCGCCGCCGGGCTCGCGCTCGACGCGACGCCCTAGCCCGGGGACCGCCATCATGATCGGCGTGACGACGGCCGCAGGGGCAGCCCTGGCCGGGGCGTTCGGACTGCTCCTCGGCTCCTTCCTCAATGTGGTGGCCTACCGGCTGCCGCGCGGCGAGTCGCTCGCGCTGCCCGCGTCGCGCTGCCCCGGCTGCGACACGCCGATCAAGCCGTACGACAACGTGCCGGTGATCTCCTGGCTGCTGCTGCGCGGGCGCTGCCGCTCGTGCGGCGCCAGGATCGCCTGGCGCTATCCGCTCGTCGAGCTCGCGACGGCCGCGCTGCTCGTGCTCACTGTGATCGTGATCGGGCCGAACGAGGACGTCTGGCTCGGGCTGGCGTTCGTGCTGCTGCTGGTGCCCGTGACGGTCATCGACATCGACTTCCGGATCATCCCGAACAAGCTGATGATCGCCGGGACGGTGGTCGCGCTCGCGATCCTCGCGGTGACCACGCCCGAGGACATCCCGGAGCATCTGATAGCCGCGTTCGCGGCGGGCGGGTTCCTCCTGATCGCCGCGATCGCCTACCCGTCGGGGATGGGCATGGGCGACGTCAAGCTGGCGTTCGTCATGGGCCTGTTCCTCGGTCGCGAGGTCGGCGTCGCGATGCTCGTGGCGCTCGTCGCCGGATCGGTCGTCGGCGTCGCCATCATGGCGCGCAAGGGGACGAAGGAGGGGCGCAAGACCGCGCTCCCGTTCGGCCCGTTCCTCGCACTCGGCGGGATCGTCGCCCTGCTGGCCGGCGAGCCGATCGTCGATTGGTACCTGCGCACCTTCGCCTGACGGGTGCATGGGGTGCTGACCCCTCAAGTGCCCTCACCGGCATGCCGATAAGCCAAGCGTGAGGCGCCTCCGTAGCTGAGTCCCGCGCCCCGCCCTTCCGTCTCCGACCCATCACTCACTCACGTATGAGAGCCGTCAACCTCCTCCCGTCCGACCTGCGCGGCGCCGCCCCCAAGCCGGCGCGCGGCGCGCGTCCGGAGCCGGTCCAGGGCATCGGTGCATACGTGCTCCTGGGTGCCCTGGCGTTGTTCGTGGCCGCGTTCGCGGGCTACGTCATCACCACCAACGGCATCAAGCAGCGCGAAGCCGATCTCGAGGCCACCAAGCAGCGGACGGCCGCGGCCACCGCGAAGGCGGCGGCACTGAAGCCGTACGCGGACTTCCAGGCGCTCGCCTCGGCCCGGGTGGAGACGGTGCGCGGCCTGGCCGCCGCCCGTTTCGACTGGGAGCGCGCGCTGCGCGACATCTCCCACGCGATCCCGGGCGACGTCAAGCTCAGCGCCCTCAACGGCGACATGGGGCTCCCCGGCACGAGCGGGACCGGCGGCGATCCGCTGCGCGGCTCGATCCAGGCGCCGGCGATCACGATGGCCGGCTGCGCGCCGACGCAGACGGGGGTCGCCCGCATGATGTCGCGCGTCAAGACCGTCGACGGCGTCACGCGCGTCTCGCTCTCCAAGTCCGACGCCGCCAGCGCCAGCGCCGGCGCCGGCACGAGCACGTCGCCCTGCGCCGGTCGCACCCCGGCGACGTTCTCGCTCGTCGTGTTCTTCGAGAAGGCGCCGGCGCTCGACGCCTACGCCTCCTCAGGCGCGGCAGAGGCCGCCTCCTCAGTCCCGGTCCCGAACGCGGTCAACCAGGCGGACGGCGCGGCCGAGCAGCCCGCTGACGGCTCGGCACCGACGGACCCGGCCGGCGCCCAGCAGCCGCAGGGCACCACCTCCACCTCCACCACGACCTCGACCACTCCCGGGAGCACCCCGTGACCCGCTCGACCAAACTCCTGATCGCAGCGGTGATCGCCGCCGCGGCCGTGGCCGCCTACTGGTTCCTGGTGCTCGCGCCCAAGCGCGAGGAGATCACCAAGCTCGACGCCGAGATCACGCAGAGCGAGGCAGCGGCGGCGCAGGCCGAGCAGCAGCTCGCCTCGTACGAGCAGGCCAAGGACAACTACCGCAAGAACTACGCGACCGTCGCCCGGCTCGGCAAGGCCGTCCCCGCGGACGACGACGTGCGATCGCTGCTCGTCCAGCTCGACGCGGCGGCAAAGGACTCGAAGGTGGCTTTCAAGTCACTCACGATGTCCGGTGGCGCGAGCAGCACCACGGGTACGACCGGCTCCGCCCCCACCGGCGAGCTCGCTCCGGCCCCGGGTGCGGTGCCGGTCGGTAGCGCCGGGTTCTCCGCCATGCCGTTCAACTTCACGTTCAGCGGCAGCTTCTTCCGCCTGTCGGACTTCTTCAGCCGGCTCGAGCGCTTCGTGACCGTGCAGAACGACAACATCGACGTGACCGGCCGGCTGCTCCTGCTCGGGAGCATCGCGATCACGCCCGACAGCGGCGATCTCGAGAATCTCCAGGCGCAGATCGGCGCTTCCACCTATCTCGTGCCGCCCACGCAGGGCGTCACCGGGGCCGCGCCCCCGTCCAGCGGCTCCGCCGCCGCCGCGGCCCCGGCCGCGTCCGCGGACGCGGGCTCCGCCACCCCTCCCACCGCGACCACCACTGGAGTCCGATGAGCCCTGTCACCAACGTCTGGCGCCAGCTCGTCGAGCGGCGCCTCTGGCCGGCGGCGATCCTGCTGATCGCCGCGCTGGTGGCCGTGCCGCTGATGCTGGCGAAGGATCCCGAGCCGGCGGCGACGGTGCCGCCCGCGAACGTCGACACGAACGGCGGCGAGCTGGCGAACACGCCGATCGTCGTGCCCGTGACGCCCGCCGACCGCGCCAACCGGCGCAAGGTGCTCGGAGACGCCAAGAACCCGTTCGCCAGCGCCAAGCCGGCAGATCCGGTCGAGGACGCGGGCGACGACAAGGGTCCCGTGGTCGTGAAGACGCCCACGGAGGGCTCGTCCGGCGGCGCCGGTGGCGACAGCGGCTCCTCCGCCGGCGGCGGCACGTCGCCGAGCACGGGCGGCCCGACCCCGACTGCGCCGGCCACGCCGACCACGCCCGCGACCCCGGCGCCGCCGAAGAAGACGTACGAGAAGCACGAGCTGACGGTCCGCTTCGGCGCCGAGGACACCAAGCGCCTTTCGGTCAAGCTGCTCGCGCCGCTGCCGTCCGCCGAGGAGCCCGTGCTCATCTACACGCGCCTGCTCAAGGACGGCAAGACAGCGGAGTTCCTGCTCGACTCCGGCGTGGAGGCGATGGGAGACGGCGTGTGCCATCCGAGCCCCGAGCAGTGCGAGACGATCCGGCTGCGTGAGGGCGAGACCGAGTTCCTCGACGTCAAGGACGAGACGGGGAATGCGGTCGGCGCAGTACCAGCTCGACCTGATCGAGATCCACAAGGGCAGTAGCGCCACCGCGTCGAAGGCCAAGGCGAAGTCTGCCAAGGCTCGCGCTCCGTCGCCGGGCGCGTCTCCGCCCACCTGCCGTAGCCCGCATCGCCGCGCCCGGGAGCTGAATAGGCTTCCGGGCGTGTCGCTGCGCGTGATCACCGCCGGGGAGAGCCACGGCCCGGGCCTCACCACGATCGTCGAGGGACTGCCCGCCGGGCTCGAGCTCGACCGCGAAGCGGTCAACGGCGACATGGCGCGCCGCCAGCTCGGTCACGGCCGCGGCGGGCGCATGAAGATCGAGCGGGACACCGCCGAGATCACCGCCGGCGTCCGCCACGGCCGCACGCTCGGCGGCCCCGTCGCGCTCCAGGTCGCCAACCGCGACTACGCCAACTGGGAGGAGCGGATGAACCCCTGGCCGGTCGAGGCCGAGGTGCCCGAGGTGCACCTCCCGCGCCCCGGCCACGCGGATCTCGCCGGCGTGTGGAAGTACGGCTTCACCGACGTCCGCAACGTGCTCGAGCGCGCGAGCGCGCGCGAGACCGCCGCGCGCGTCGCGGGCGGCGGGCTGGCCAAGGCGTTCCTGCGCGCGGTCGGCGTCGAGATCGTCTCGCACGTCACGCAGATCGGGTCGGTGCGGGCGCCCGAGCGCGAGGGCCTGACGCTTGCGGACTTCGCCGCCGTCGACGAGTCGCCGGTGCGCTGCCTGGACCCCGACGCGACGCGGGCGATGGTCGAGGAGATCAACGTGCTGCGCAAGCGCAACGAGTCGCTCGGCGGCATCTTCGAGCTGCGCGCGTTCGGGCTCGTGCCGGGGCTCGGGTCGCACGTCTCCTGGGAGGAGCGGCTCG
Source organism: uncultured Solirubrobacteraceae bacterium (assembly GCA_963835735.1). GTDB lineage: Bacteria > Actinomycetota > Thermoleophilia > Solirubrobacterales > Solirubrobacteraceae > DASQMT01. Next base: position 506,587 of record CAWIGP010000005.1, on the reverse strand, counting down.
ACGGCCGGATCGGCATGGCGCTGCTCTCGATCCAGGCTTGCAAGGGCGTCGGGCTCGGCGATGGGTTCGACCTCGCCGGCCGTCCCGGCTCGGAGGCCCACGACGAGATCTTCTACGACGACGCGCGCGGCTACTTCCGCGAGACCAACCGCTCCGGCGGGCTCGAGGGCGGCATGACGACCGGCGAGCCGCTGATCGTCCGCGCCGCGATGAAGCCGCTGCCGACGCTGACCAAGCCGCTGCGCTCGGTCGACATCGCCTCGCGCGAGCCCGCGCAGGCGCTGCGCGAGCGCACCGACTCGGTCGTCGTGCCGGCGGCCGGCGTGGTGGGGGAGGCGATGTTGGCGATCGTGCTGGCCGGCGCGTACCGGCAGAAGTTCGGCGGCGACCACATCGACGACGCGCGCGCGGCGCTCGCCGCCTACGAAGAGCGGATCGGGTGGAAGCGACGGTTGCCGTAGGCGAGCGCGCGCTCGTCTTCATCGGATTCATGGGCGCCGGGAAGACCACGGCGGCCCGTGCGGCGGCGGCGGCGCTCGGGGCGCGCGCGGTCGACTCCGACAAATTGCTCGAGCAGCGACTCGGCGCGCGGATCGAGGACTACTTCGCCTCCCACGGAGAGCAGGAGTTCCGCGCGGCGGAGGAGGAGCTCGTCTGCGAGCTGCTCGAGCAGCCGCCCGCGCCCGTCATCTCGCTCGGCGGCGGCGCGGTGGGCTCCGCGCGCGTGCGCGCGGCGCTCGCGCGCCACACCGTCGTGCTGCTCGACGTGGACCCCGAGACGGCCTGGAAACGCGCCGGAGGCCGCCGCCCGCTCGCCCGCGACCGTGCGCGGTTCGACGCGCTGCACGCCGAGCGCCGGCCGCTCTACGACCGGATCGCGGACGTCGTGCTGACCGACTCCTCGCGAAACGGCGTGCGGCGCGCCGTGCCGGCGATCGGCGCACTGCCGGCCGGGACGCGGATGCTGTGGGCGCACAGCGCGTCGGGCGAGTACCCGGTCTACGTCGGGCACGCCGCGGTCCCTCGTCCTGGCGGCGGGCGCCCGTTCGTCGTGACCGACGAGAACGTCGGCCGGCTGTACGGCGACGCGGTCGCCGGCGCGGCGGCGACGATCACCATCCCGCCCGGCGAGGCCGCCAAGACATGGGAGCAGGCCGGTCGCGTGCTGCGCGCGCTCGCCGCCGCGGGAATGGGACACGACGATCACGTCGTCGCACTGGGCGGCGGCGTCGTCGGCGACGTCGCCGGCTTCTGCGCCGCGACGTACCAGCGCGGCGTGCCGGTCGTGCAGGTGCCGACCACGCTGGTGGCGCAGGTCGACTCGGCCTACGGCGGCAAGACCGGCGTCGACCTGCCGGAGGGCAAGAACTACGCCGGCGCATACCACCAGCCGGCGGCCGTCCTGGCCGACCCCGCGGTGCTCGCGACGCTGCCGCCGGCCGAGCTGGCCGCGGGCTGGGCGGAGGTGATCAAGACCGGGCTGATCGCCGGCGGTGCGCTGTGGGAGCGGGTGCGCGATCCGGGCACGCAGGTCGACGCCGACCTCGTGCTCGCGTGCGCGCGGACCAAGCTGGCCGTCGTGGCCGAGGACGAGCGCGACCAGGGCCGCCGGCAGGTGCTCAACCTCGGCCACACGGTCGGGCACGCGATCGAGACCGCCACCGGCTACGCGCGCTACCGGCACGGCGAGGCGGTCGCCCTCGGGCTGCTCGCGGCGTTGACGCTCTCCGGCCAGCCGCTGCTGCGCGCCGAGGTGGAGGAGCTGCTCGCAGCGCACGGGCTCCCGGTCACGCTCGATCCCGCGGTCGATCAGCGCGCGGTGCTGTCGGCCCTGCAGGGCGACAAGAAGCGCCGCGGCGGCCGGGTGGGGTGGGTGTTGGTCGAGGCGCCGGGCGATGTCCGCACCGGCCGCGCGGTCGAGCCCGACGACGTCGCGGGCGCTCTGGGAGAGTTGGGCTCCTGATGCACAACCGGGTGGCCGTGATGCACGGGGTCAACCTCGACGCGCTCGACCGGCGTCCGGCCGAGCACTACGGCGGGCTCACGTTCGCGCGGCTCGAGTTCCAGATCGAGCAGTTCGCCCGCACGCTCGAGCTCGACGCCCGCTTCTTCCACTCCAACCACGAGGGCGAGTACGTCGAGGAGCTGCACAAGGTCACCGACTACGCGGATGGCCTGCTGCTCAATCCGGGCGCGTGGACGCATTACGCGTGGTCGCTGCGCGACGCTGTGGAGCTGACCGGGCTGCCCGCCGTCGAGGTGCATCTCTCCGACGTCAAGCACCGCGAGCCGTTCCGCGCGCTCTCCGTGCTCGAGGATGTGTGTGTGGCGAGCGTGAGCGGTCAGGGTGTGGACGGCTACCGGGTCGCGCTCGAGCGGCTCAGGGAGGCGATGTGAGCCGAGCGGATCGAGTCGCAGCGCGGCTGGCGGAGCAGGAGCTCGACCTCCTGCTCGTCACCGACCTGGTCAACGTGCGCTACCTGACGGGCTTCTCTGGCAGCAACGGCCTGGCGGTCGTCGGGCCGGACACGCGCCGCTTCCTGACCGATTTCCGCTATGTCGAACGGGCGAAGGCGGAGGTGCGCGAGTTCGACCTGGAGCCGGCGCCGCAGGAGCTGCGCTCGGCGCTCGCGGTCGGCTGGCCCGAGGGCGAGCTGCGACTCGGGTTCGAGGACAAGTCGCTGTCGGTGCGTCGCCATGCCGAGCTGCGCGAGACGATCCCGGACCGGATCGAGCTGGTGCCCGCGGGTGACCTGGTGGAGGCCGAGCGGGCCGTGAAGGAACCGGCCGAGATCGCGGCGATCGGGGCCGCGGCGGCGCTCGTCGACGAGATCTACGCGTGGCTGCGCGAGCGCGGCTTGGTGGGGCGGACCGAGCGCGAGGTCGCGCTCGCCGCCGAGCAGGAGATGCGCGTGCGCGGCGCCGCCGGGCCGAGCTTCGACTCGATCGTCGCGGCGGCGGAGAACGGCGCGCTCCCGCACGCGGTGCCGCGCGACGTGGCCATCCCGGCCGGCACGCTGGTCACGATCGACATCGGCGCGCGGCTCGACGGCTACTGCTCCGACTGCACGCGTACGTGGGCGACCGGCGATCTGCCCGACGACCTCGTCGAGCTGTACGAGACGGTGCTGCGCGCGCAGCAGACCGCGCTCGACGCCGTGCGGCCAGGCCCCGAGGGCCGCGAGATCGACGCGATTGCGCGCGCCATCATCGACGCCGCCGGGCATGGCGAGCACTTCGGCCACGGGCTCGGGCACGGGGTGGGGCTGGAGATCCACGAGGCGCCGCGACTCGCGCGCAGCGCGGAGGCGCCACTGGTCGCCGGAAACGTCGTCACGGTCGAGCCCGGGATCTACGTCCCGGGGCGCGGCGGGGCGCGCATCGAGGATCTCGTCGTCGTGACGGAAGACGGGCGCGACGTGCTCAGCGGCACGTCCAAGGCGCTGACCGTCGTGGGGTAAAGACCCCAACGTAGCCTCAAGCCGCCGCGCCCGGCGGCCGATAACGAGCGCGATGGAACTACGAGCCCGCATCCGCCCCCTGTCGCGCCGCGCCGCCTTCGCAGCCGCGCTGGTCGCCCTTCTCGCCTCCGCCGTCGCGGGGGCGGTCGCCCCGTCCGCCCAGCGCCAAGAAAAAGAAGAAGGCGCCGGTAATCACCAAGGTCTCGCCACTTGACGTTGCTGTCGGCGAGGCCCTGTCGATCCGCGGGCGCAACTTCATTCCAGGCCGCAAGAAGAACACCGTCGTGTTCAAGCGCGACGGCGGCCGCGCCGTGTTCGTCAAGGCCGATCTCGGCACCAAGAAGATGCTGCGCGTGATCGTTCCGGCCTCGGTCCAGAAGCAGTTCGTGGTCAAGGCCGGCAACCCGGTGCCGACCCGCTTCCGCCTGCGCGTGCTCTCCAAGAAGCTCGGCAAGAGGTTCACGAGCCTCAAGCGCTCTCCGCTGATCTCCGCTCCGCGCCCGCCGAAGCCGGTCGTGCCCGACGCAGAGGGCGACTGCGACAACGACGGCGTCAAGAACGGCATCGACGGCGACGACGACAACGACCTGCTGGCCGACGTCACCGAGAAGGCGATCGGGACGGATCCCTGCAAGCTCGACACCGATGCGGACTCGATCGAGGACGGCTACGAGTACCAGTCGGCGAAGGACCTCAACGACGACGAGTACCAGGGCGATCCGAACCAGGTGCTCCCGTATCCCGGGAAGCGTCCCTACCCGAACCCGCTCTACGCCGACGCGCAGTTCGACTTCGACGGCGACGTGCTGACCCTCGCCGAGGAGCAGGCGCTGTGGAAGTACACCTACAGCGTCAACCACTCCGCGGCGCGCACGCTCGACACGCTCAGCTACTCGGACGGCAACCAGCATTCGATCCACACCCGCGTCGCCGGACGCCGGCGGCCCGCGCTGCCCGTCGCCGGCTACGACCGCCAGCAGCAGTTCATGAACTGGGCCGCGAGCTCGGGATACGACAACGTGATGATCCCGGTCGGTCCGGCGCCGGGCAACCACGATGTGCGCGACGCCAACATGGACAACGTGCTCCAGCCGAGCGAGGCGAACTACTACGACCTCTACGAGAACGGCTTCCTCTCGGATGACGAGCGCGACGAGGACGCCGATGGGCTCACGAACTACGACGAGAGCCACGGCCGCGCGACGCCCGAGTACTGGACCGGCTGCTACAAGCAGGAGAAGCCGTACCCCATCCCGTACGCCGCGCCGAAGATCGACGATGCGGACTCCGACGGCGACGGCGTGCTCGACGGCGCCGACGACCAGGACCACGACGACCTCCCGAACATCGTGGAGATGAGCCGTTTCGCCGCCTCGGGCCAGATGGACTGGCAGCCGGGCAGCCCGTGCCGCATCGCGGACGGCATCCAGTTCGACCAGACCGACGCGAACGGCGACGGCAAGCCGGACAACCCGAACTCGCTCCACCCCGCCGCGTACGGCCGTGTCAATCCGTTCAATCCCTGCCTGCCGGCGACGAACTCGCGGACGTGCCTGCTGCATCCCGGCCTGTCGGGTGCCGCCGCTCCGTTCGACGACTCGCCGAACTGGCTGTCGCTGCAGTAGACGACGCGCCGTACCTGCCGACCGGAGCCCGCCACGCGCGGGCTCTGGTCGTTCCAGGCGCGACGAAAGTGTGCGCAGAGTCGTCACGCGCACGTGTTGTCTCGTAACCCCCGCGGCCGCAGGGTTGGCCGATGTACGACGAGACGATTATTCGCGGCTGGATCGCATCAACCGACGCGCCGGACTGGGATCCGCTCGAGCAGTTCTTTCCAGATGTGCTGTGTGGTGCGTTCATGTGGATGCACGCGACCGCGCTCGAGAACGGGACCGAGCTCCAGGCCTACAAGCACTCGGTGACCCGCCGGTACCTACTCCTCGACGACGACGGCGACACCTACGAGAGCCTCGACCGAGGGCGCTACCGACGCATGCGTCATTCGGACGCGATCGAGCAGGTGTTCACCCCATCGTGGCTGCTGCAACACGCAGCGGAAGATGAGCGCGAAGCGCTCAAGCAGGCTCTCGCTGCCGCCTGGGCTTGCGGTAACGGCGACAAGGCCGCTGGCGCTCACATTCTCCCGAGCTCACCGGCCTGCGCGTTCCGGCGCTTGCCGTGATCGGGGTAACACGGCCGCCCGGCCGTGGATACCCTTGGCTGCGCACATGATCTCGACGAACCAGTTCAAGTGCATGCGGCAGGCCACATCGGTGTTGTCCCGTCCGAGTCCCGCCTTAGCGTCGTGGACGATGGCGAAGAAGTTTCGAGAGGTGCGGGCCGCGCTTCGGCGATCGGGATGGACGCTCGCCCGCCAGTCCGGGTCGCACGAGACGTGGCGGCACGCGGACGGGCGTCGTGTCACGGTCGCGGGCAAGGACAGCACGACGGTCCCCAGCGGTACCCTCGCCAGCATCCGTCGAGCGACCGGACTGGATGAACTGCGTTGAAGTGGACCGTTATCTACGAGCAGGATCTCGACACCGGCGACTGGGGCGCCCAGGCGGCGGACCTTCCGGTCTTTGTCGGCGCCGGCACGCGCGAGGAGGTGGAGCGCCTGGTCCGCGAGGCGATCGCCTTCCATCTCGAAGGACTGCGTGCCGACGGGCTCCCGGTGCCGGAGCCTCGCTCTGTCGTCGGTGCCGTCGAGGTCGCACCGTAGGTGCAGTCCGGGCGAGCTTCGTGATGATAAGTACAAATCAATTCAAGAACGGCAACCACATCGAGGTGGAAGGCACGGTCTTCAAGATCCTCGAGTTCCAGCACGTCAAGCCCGGAAAGGGCGGCGCGTTCGTGCGGACCAAGCTGCGGCGGGCCGCCGACGGCGCCGTGATCGACCGCACGTTCCGCGCCGGCGAGAAGTTCCGGCCGGTCCGTACCGAGGCGCGCAAGATGCAGTTCCTGTACGCGGACGGGACCGACGCGCACTTCATGGACGAGCAGTCGTTCGAGCAGCTCGCCATCCCCGAACCGTCGCTCGCGGACCCGCTGAAGTGGGTCAAGCCGAGCGAGAGCGTCGACGTGCTCTTCATCGATGACCAGCCCTCCGATGTCCAGCTCGCGGCGTCGGTGGAGCTCGAGGTGACGCACACGGAGCCCGGCGTCCGCGGGGACACGGCATCCGGCGGCGGCAGCAAGCCTGCCACGCTCGAGACCGGCGCGACGATCCAGGTCCCGTTGTTCGTGAACATCGGCGACCGGGTCAAGGTCGACACGCGCTCCGGCTCGTACATGTCGCGTGCCTGACGCCTGACTGGGCAGCTACCCTGCGCGGCCCATGTCCCGCCGCACCGACCAGCGCCGCGCAGCCGTCTTCGCGCTCTACCAGCACGAGCTCACCGACCGGCCGCTCGACGACATGTTCGAGAGCGACGCGGCGCGGTTCACGCGCGCGCTCGCGCACGCGACGGCCGACCACCAGGAAGAGCTCGACGCCCAGATCGCGCGCCACGCGGAGGGGTGGGCGCTCGATCGGATCGCGCCGCTCGAGCGGGCGATCATGCGTGTCGCCCTGCTCGAGATGCTGCATCCCGACCTGATCGAGGGCGACGTCCCGATCCCGCCCGAGGGCGCGATCGTCGAGGCCGTGGAGACCGCCAAGCGGTTCTGCGCCGAGGGGGCGCCGCGCTTCGTCAACGGCATCCTGGGCGCAGCGCTCCGCGAGGTGCGCGAGAATGGCGCGCGGCATGCCTGATCCCCTACTCGACGAGCTCGTCGCGCGGCTGGAGCGCACGGCCGGCGAGCTGCGCGGAGGCGAGCTGGCGCCGGAGCGCGCCGCCGCGCTCGTCGACGACTGCGCGCGGCTGGCGTCCGAGGCCGGCGCGGAGCTCGACCGGCGCGTCCGCGCCGGCGAGCGCGGCGCGGCCGACACGGCGCCGGGCCAGCTCGCGCTGGGTTCCTGACGGTGGGTCTGCCAGCGACCGCCGGCGCGGTCTACCCCGATCAACTGCGCGCCGAGGTCGAGACGTACCTCGATGGACTGCGCTTCGTGCGCGAGCCGGCCGCGAGCGGGCTGGACGAGGCGATGCGCTACTCGCTGATGGCGGGCGGCAAGCGGATCCGGCCGGTCCTGGCGCTCGCGACCGCCCGCGCGCTCGGGCGCGATCCGTCGTGGGCGCTCCCGTTCGCCGCGGCGCTGGAGCTGATCCACACGTACTCGCTCATCCACGACGACCTGCCGGCGATGGACGACGACGACCTCCGGCGCGGACGCCCGACATGTCATGTCCGCTACGGCGAGGACGTCGCGATCCTCGCGGGCGACGGCCTGTACGCCGAGGCGTTCCGGCTGGCGCTGCACGAGCAGGAGGGAGAGCCGGCGAACGTGCTCGCCGCGGTCGCCGAACTCGCCGATGCGACGGGCGCCAACGGGATGGTCGGCGGACAGTACATCGACGTGCGCGCGACCGCCGAGGACAGCGAGGAAGGGCTGCGCCGCCTGCACGAGCTCAAGACCGGGCGCCTGATCGGCGCGTCGGTCGAATGCGTGCTGCTCCTCAGCGGCGTGCGGGATCCATCGCCTACACTCTCCGGCTTCCGTGCGTTCGCTGCTGAACTGGGCGTGCTCTTCCAGATCGTCGACGACATACTCGACGTGACCGGGACGGACGCAGCGCTCGGGAAGCCGCGGGGTTCGGACGAGCGTCACGGCAAGCTGACCTACGTCTCCCGCTTCGGGCTCGACGGCGCGCACGCGATGGCGGGCGAATCGCACCGCAACGCGCGGGCGGCGCTGAGCCGGGCCGGCGGCGGCAGCGGGGCCGCCGAGCTCGAGCAGATCACCGACTTCATCGCCAACCGAACCTCATGACCCTCCTCGACCGCATCGACCGTCCGCAGGACCTGCACGGCCTCTCCGAGGACGAGCTGGCGCAGGTCGCGCAGGAGGTGCGCGAGCTGCTGATCGACACGGTGGGGGAGATCGGGGGGCACTTCGGCGCGAACCTGGGCGCGTGCGAGATCGCGGTCGCGCTGCACTCGCTGCTGGACTCGCCGACGGACAAGATCCTCTGGGACGTCGGGCACCAGGCCTACCCGCACAAGATCCTCACCGGGCGTCGCGAGCAGCTCGGCACGATCCGCAAGTACGGCGGCCTCGCGCCGTTCTGCTCGATCCACGAGTCCGAGCACGACGTGATGGGCGCGGGACACGCCTCCACGTCGATCGGCTACGCGGTCGGGATCAAGGAGGCGATGCGCCGCGGCGACGGCGTCGACGGCAAGGTCGTCGCGGTGATCGGAGACGGCGCGATGACCGGCGGCGTCGCGTTCGAGGCGATCCATCAGGCCGGCGGCCTCGGCACCCCGCTCGTCGTCGTGTTCAACGACAACGGCATGTCGATCGCCCCCAACGTCGGCGCGCTCTCGCGCTACTTCAACCGCGTGCGGCTGGAGCCCGGGCTCTGGAAGGCGCGCGAGGGCGTGGAGGAGCGGCTGACGAAGCTGCCGGCGGGCATCGGCGCCAGGTTCGAGAAGCTCGGCCCGCAGTTGAAGGAGTCGATCAAGGCGTTCTGGGCGCCGGGGCTGCTCTGGGAGGAGCTCGACTGGGCGTACATGGGCGTGATCGACGGCCACGACGTGCGCACGCTGCGGCGCGCGCTGCGCGCGGCCTTCGAGGCGGAGCGGCCGGTCGTGATCCACTGCGCGACCGTCAAGGGCAAGGGCTTCGCGCCGGCGGAAGACGGTGGGCTGGAGGGCATGGAGAAGTGGCACGCGGCGAAGCCGAACTCGATCGCAAAGCGCATGCCCGCGCCGTCGAAGCCTTCCGGCAAGTCGGCCCCACCGCAGTACACGCAGGTGTTCGGGAACGCGCTGGTGGCCGAGTGCGAGCGCGATCAGCGCGTGGTCGGGATCACCGCCGCGATGAACTCCGGCACCGGGCTGAACCTCCTCCAGAAGGCGATGCCTGAGCGTTACTTCGACGTCGGGATCGCCGAGCAGCAGGCGCTGCTGTTCGCGGCCGGGCTCGCGCTGCAGGGCACGCGCCCCGTGGCCGCGATCTACTCGACGTTCCTGCAGCGCGCGTACGACCAGATCGTGCACGACCTGTGCCTCCAGCAACTGCCGGTCGTCCTGGCGATGGATCGCGCGGGCCTCGTCGGCGACGACGGCCCCACGCACCACGGGGCGTTCGACATCGCCTACCTCCGCTGCCTGCCGAACATCACGCTGATGGCGCCGCGCGATGAGGCGATGCTCGTGCACATGCTGCATACGGCGCTCCTGCACGACGGCGGTCCCGTCGGGCTGCGCTACCCGCGCGGCCAGGCGGTCGGCGTGCCACTACCCGAGACCCCGCAGCCGATCGCGATCGGCACGGGGGAGCTCCTGCGCGAGGGCGAGCGGGTGGCGATCGTCGGCTACGGGACCGGCGTCCAGCAGGCGCTCGGGGCGGCGGAGCTGCTGTCCGAGGGCGGGCTGGACGTGACCGTCGCCGACGCGCGCTTCGCGAAGCCGCTCGACACGGGGCTGCTCGCCCAGCTCGCCGCCGAGCACGAGCTGCTCGTGACCGTCGAGGAGGGCGTCCTGGCGGGCGGGTTCGGCACCGGCGTCTGGGAAGTGCTCTCCGAAGGCGGCCTCGCTCCACGGATCCTGCGGGTCGGCCTGCCCGACCGTTACGTCACGCACGGGGCGCCGAAGCTGCTGCACGCCGAGGTCGGGTTCACGCCCGAGCGGATCGCCGAGCGCATCCAGTCCGCCGTGCTGGATCCGCTCGGCACGCTGGCGTCGGCTTAAGCGCCGGCGCGCTCTGCCGGTACCGTTCTCGTCCGATGGCGCGGGTCCGCCTCGACTCCCTTCTCGCCGAGCGGGGCCTGTTCCCATCGCGCTCACGCGCCGCGGCCGCGGTGCTCGCCGGAGATGTCCATCTGGGTCCTGGTCGCAGGCGCGCCGAGAAGCCCGGGCAGCTCGTCGCTGAGGACGTCGAGCTCGACATTGCCGCGGCACCGCCGTACGTGTCCCGCGGCGGCACGAAGCTCGCCAATGCGCTCGACGCATTCGGCCTCGACGTGACGGGCCGGCAGGCGCTCGACGTCGGAGCCTCGACCGGTGGGTTCACCGACTGCCTGCTGCAGCGCGGCGCCGCACACGTCGTCGCGCTCGACGTCGCGTACGGCGAGCTGGCGCTCGCGCTGCGCGACGATCCGCGCGTCACCGTGCTGGAACGGACGAACGCTCGGGCGCTCGATGCCGCCGCGCTGCCGTACCGGCCCGACCTCGTCGTGGCCGACGTGTCGTTCATCTCGCTCACCAAGGTGTTGCCCGCGGTGCTGGCGAGCACGAGCGAACGGTTCGACGTGCTCGTGATGATCAAGCCCCAGTTCGAGGTCGGCCGCGAGCGCGTCGGGAAGGGCGGGGTCGTGCGCGATCCCGCGCTCCGGCGCGAGGCGCTGATCGCGGTCGCTTCGTCCGCCCGCGACCAGGGTGCCGCGGTGCTCGGGTTCGCGTCGTCCGGGCTGCCTGGGCCGGCCGGCAACCGTGAGACGTTCGCGTGGCTCGCCGAGCACGGACGCGAGGGAGCGGTGCTCGACCTGGAAGCCGCGGCCCGCGAGGTCGAGCCGTGAGCCGCGTGGCCACCGTGCTCACGCACCGGCGTGCGGACGACACGGCCGCGGCGCTCGGGGCGCTCGTCGGCGCCGCCCGGCGCGCCGGCGTGACGCTGCGGTTCGACCCGGAGGAGACGCGCAAGCACGGGCTCGTGCCGCGCGAGGGGCTCGAGCTCGAGGCCGAGCTTTCCCGCGACGTCGACCTGTGCGTCGTGATGGGCGGCGATGGCACGATCCTCACCGCGCTGCGCGAGTACGTGAACACGGGCGTGCCGGTGTTTGCCGTGAACTTCGGCGAGGTCGGATTCCTCGCGACGCTCGATCCGGACGGCCTGGACGCCGACTTCGACCGCGCGTTCGCCGGCGAATTCGAGACCATGGAGCTGCCGGGCATCACTGTCGGCCGGCCGGAGGGCACATGGACGGCGATGAACGACATCTCCGTCCACCGCAAGCCGGGATTCAGGGTTGCCGACCTGGCGTACGCGCTGACGGGGGAGGAGGTGGGCCGCGTCCGCTGCGACGGGCTCGTGGTCTCCACCCCGCAGGGCTCGACCGGCTACAACCTCGCCAACGGCGGTCCGGTGCTCGCCTGGGGAGTCGCGGGCTTCGTCGTGTCGTTCATCGCGCCTCATTCGCTCACGGCGCGCGCGCTCGTGGTCGCCCCCGACGACCTGCTGACGATCAACAACCGCTCGCGCGAAGAGCCGGTCGAGATCCACGTGGACGGCCGCCCGGTCGCCGAGCTGCAGCCGGGGGAGGACGTCCACGTCGAGTTCACGCGCGCGACGGCCGTGCTCGCGCAGCTGCCGGGGGCGAGCTTCTACCACCGGCTGCGCGAGCGGTTCGGCCGGCTCGCGCGGTAGGCGAACGCCGCGGGTTTCGGCGCGGTCGTGTTCGGGGAGCCGGCGCCGCCGGACTGCGGCATTGACGGAGGGCCCGGAACGCGGTCGCTCCGCTCTGTTGCGCCCTGAAGTCGCTATAAGCGAGCTCAAAGGCGCCCCGCATCCGACTCGCGGGCGCTTTCCTAGGGGCGTATCGCGACCCTAAGGCGCCCCGCGTCCGACCGCGGGCTCGATCCCTCGCGCCCTCAAAGCCCGCCGTTCCCCGACGACCGCGCTTCGCCCATCCGCTTGCGCTGAGCGCCGGGGGCGCGCGTCCACCCGCCACCCTCACTGCCGCCGTTACACACGTTGGCGCCGGCGCCCCCGTTGGCGCCTGGCGCCGCGGCGACCGGAAATGGCCACCCTCACCGCCGCCGTTCCCCTGACGACCGCGCCCGCGCTGCGTTCGCGCTTGGCGCGGAGGCGACCGGGCACCGTCACCCTCAAAGCGGCCGTTCCCCGACGACCCGCGCTCGTACCCCTGTTGCGCTGCGCCCGGCCACGCCCGCGCACAGGACCGTGCCGACTCTGCACCGAATCTCCTCCGGCAGCACGGGTCCGTCGGGCCCGGCTGGTACACCGTCCACCGTGCTGGAAGAGCTGCGCGTCGAGAACCTCCTGCTGATCGAGCGGGCCGAACTGCGCCTCGGGCCGGGCCTGAACGTGCTGACCGGCGAGACTGGCGCGGGCAAGACCGTGCTGGCGCACGCGCTCGACCTGCTGCTCGGCGGCAAGCCGCGTGCGGGGATCGTGCGCCCGGGTGCGACCGAGGCTTACGTGGAGGGCGCGTTCGAGCTCGCGGACACGCTCCGCGAGGAGCTCGGCGAGCGGCTCGCCGACGACGCCGAGGAGCTGGTCCTCGCGCGGCGGGTGAGCGCCGAGGGTCGCACGCGCGCGTATGTGAACGGTCGCAGCGCAACCGCGGGAGACCTACGCGACATCGGCGGCGCGCTGCTCTCGTTCTACGGCCAGCACGAGCATCGGAGGCTGACGCTGGCCGCGTCCCAGCTGGAGATCCTCGACGGCTTCTGCGGTCCCGAGCAGGCCGAGCGGCGCGTTGCGTTCGCCGCCGCGTACGTGCACGAGCGGGCGCTGCGCGACGAGCTGGCCACCGTGTGCGAGCGGGTCGGCGCCCGCGATCGCGAGCTCGACCTGCTCGAGTGGGAGCTGGCCGAGATCGACGCGGCGGCCCCCAGCGAGGCCGAGGAGCTCGAGCTGACCGCCGAGCGCGAGCGGTTGCGCAACCTCGAAGGCCTGCGGCTGGCGGCGGCCGGCGGGATCGAGGCGCTCGCGCCCGAGAGCGGCGAGGGCGCCGCCTCGGGGCTTGCCGCAGCCTCACGGGCGCTGGAGGCGATGCGCAGCGTCGACGCCGCGCTCGACCTGCTCGCCGATCGCGCGGACGCGCTGGCCGTCGAGGCCGACGATCTTGCCGGCGAGCTCCGGCGCTACGGCGAGGCGGTGGACGCGCCTCCGGGCCGCCTCGACGAGGTCGAGGAGCGCCTCGCGCTGTTCGACAAGCTCAAGCGCAAGCACGGCGGGACGATCGCGGCGGTGCTCGAGCACGCGGACACGTGCCGGGCACGGCGCGACGAGCTCGCCGGCGCCGAGGAGGCAGCCGCGGGCGCGACCGCCGCACTCGAGCGCGCGCGCACGGAGCTGACCGCGCGCGCGGCAGGGCTTCGGACGGCGCGCGAGGCTGCCGCGGACGGCCTGGCGCGCGCGGTCGTCGACGCCCTGGCCGGCCTCGCGATGGAGGGCGCGAGCTTCGAGGCCCGGGTCACGCCGCGCGCTGACCACGGGCCGAGCGGCGGCGACGAGGTCGAGTTCCTGATCGCTCCCAACCCCGGCGTGCCTGCGGGCCCACTGCGGGACACCGCGTCCGGCGGCGAGCTGTCGCGCGTGATGCTCGCGCTCATGAGCGTGGCCGCCGTCGGCGGTCCCGCGACGCTGGTGTTCGACGAGGTCGACGCCGGCATCGGCGGCCAGACGGCGCGGGCGGTGGGCGAGCAGCTGCGCGCGCTGGCCGGCGGCCGCCAGGTGATCTGCATCACGCACCTGCCGCAGATCGCGTCGATGGCCGACCGCCACTTCACGATCGTCAAGGACACCTCCGCCGATCCCGCGCGCACGACGGTCACGCTGCTCGAGCGCGGCGCGGTCGTCGGCGAGATCGTGCGCATGCTCGGGGCGGACGACACGGACGCCGCCGCCCGCCGCCACGCGAAGGAGCTGCTCAAGGCCGCGTAGGGGATCAAGGCCGCGTGACCAACGGATAGCTATCCGCTATCGTCGTTGCTATGCCCGATCCCACCGCCGCCCTGTACGTCCGCCTCCCGCACTCGGAGTTCGAGAAGCTCGACCGTGCTGCGGAGGCGCTCGCCACCAACAAGAAGACGATCGTGACGGGTCTGATCTCCCGCTACGTCGATCCCGACAGCGCGGCTGCCCTGAAGACGCTGCGGAGCAGCCTCACTCCGGAACCGCGCCGCGTGACGATCAACCTGCCGGACGAAGGGCTCGCCGTCGGCCACCACGCCTTCACGCCGGCGCCGCTCCCGGACGTCCTCACGCCCGGTCAGGCGGCCGAGCTGTTGCAGGTGCCCGAGGACGAGCTGCTCGCGCTTGCAGAGGCCGGCAGCGTGCCAGGGCGCCGCATCGGCGACCGCTGGCGCTTCTCGCGCCCCGCGCTGGTCGAGTGGCTCGCCGGCCACTAGCTCGCAAACTCCGCTCGAAGCGGCGAGACTGCGCCGTACCGCCGGACCCCGTCCTAGACTGCACCGGCAGAACCAGATGCCCGATTCCCGCCCGCGCACCCGCTACATCTTCGTCACCGGCGGCGTGGTGTCGTCGCTCGGCAAGGGCATCGCGGCGGCCTCGATCGGACGCCTACTGGTCGCCCGGGGCCTGAAGGTCGCGCTGCAGAAGTTCGACCCGTACATCAACATCGACCCCGGCACGATGTCGCCGTTCCAGCACGGCGAGGTGTTCGTCACCGAGGATGGGGCCGAGACCGATCTCGACCTCGGCCACTACGAGCGCTTCACGGATGCGAACACCTCGCGCGCTTCCAACGTGACCGCCGGCGCGATCTACAACGCGGTGATCCGCAAGGAGCGCCGCGGCGACTACCTCGGCGGCACCGTCCAGGTCGTCCCGCACATCACCGACGAGATCAAGCACCGCATCCAGCTCGTCGGCGAGAGCCAGGACGTCGATGTCGTGATCACCGAGATCGGCGGCACCGTCGGCGACATCGAATCGCTCCCGTTCCTCGAGGCGATCCGCCAGTTCCCGGTCGACGTCGGCCGGCGCCGGTGCATGTTCATCCATCTCACGCTCGTGCCCTACATCGGCCACGCCGGCGAGCTGAAGACCAAGCCGACGCAGCACTCGGTCAACGAGCTGCGCCGGATCGGCATCCAGCCGGACATGGTCGTCTGCCGCTCCGAGGGCGGGCTGTCGTACGACATCCGCAAGAAGATCGCGCTGTTCGCCTCGCTGCCGGTCGAGGCGATCGTGTCGGCCCGCGATGTCGACCTGATCTACAAGGTCCCGCTGTACTTCCAGGCCGAGGGCGTCGACGACTTCGTGCTCGAGCACTTCGGGCTGGAGGCGCCCCCGCCCGACCTGGAAGCGTGGAAGGGCTTCATCGAGAAGGCCGCCGCCGCGCAACAGCTCGCCCCCGTGCGGATCGCGCTGGTCGGCAAGTACGTGCAGCTCGAGGACGCCTATCTGTCGGTCGTCGAGGCGCTGCGCCACTCCGGCTTCGTGCACGGCTGCGGCGTCGCGATCGACTGGGTCGACTCCGAGACGCTCGACGACGAGGAGGTCCGGCACCGGATCGAGCAGGCGGACGGGATCCTGATCCCCGGCGGGTTCGGCGAGCGCGGCATCGAGGGCAAGATCGCCGCCGCGCGGATCGCGCGCGAGCAGGGCATCCCGTATCTCGGCATCTGCCTCGGCATGCAGATGGCCGTCGCCGACTTCGCGCGCCACGTCGTCGGGATGGAGGGAGCGAACTCCAGCGAGTTCGATCCGCACACCGAGTACCCGGTCGTCGACCTGCTGCCCGAGCAGAAGGAGGTCGCCGACATGGGCGGCACGATGCGGCTCGGCGCCGACCCGGTGAAGCTGCACGACGGCACCAAGGCGCGCGAGATCTACGGCGAGGCCGTGATCTACGAGCGCCATCGCCATCGCTACGAGGTCAACAACTTCCTGCGCCGCCGGCTCGAGGCGGCCGGCCTGATCGTGTCGGGCACGACGCCGGACGAGCGGCTGGTCGAGGTGATCGAGCTCGCCGACCATCCGTTCTTCGTCGCCTCGCAGTACCACCCGGAGTTCAAGTCGCGTCCGGACCGCCCTGCCCCGCTGTTCCGCGAGTTCGTCGGGGCGGTGCATCGGTACGCGCAGTCGCGCCGGCCGCACGAGCTGCCCGAGACGGACGAACCGATCCGCGCCGGGCGCCCCCAGGACGCCGAGCCGGTCCACGAGACCACTGGCCGCTTCCAGAAGCACTGACGTGCGGCGGGCCAGCGCGGCCGAGAAGGCACGGCTGAACGAAACGTTCGCCGTGCTCTGCCGGATCCCGAGCCCGTTCGGCCGCGAGGCGGATGTCGCCGCGCATGTCACGCGCGAGCTGACCACCATGGGTCTGACGGTCGAGCCCGATACGCGCGGGAACCTGCTGACGCGCATCCCGGGCCGCTCGGACCGAACGGTCCTGCTCTGCGCCCACCTCGACACCGTCGACGTGAACGGCGAGATCGAGCCCCTCGTCGTCGATGGCCGCTGGGAGAACGCGCATGACGCGATCCTCGGCGCGGACAACAAGGCGGCGGTCGCCGTGTTCCTCGAGGTCGCCCGGCGAACGAGCGTCGAGGGATCGCCGGTCGGGATCGAGCTGTTGCTGACGACCGAGGAGGAGAACGGCCTGGCCGGCGCCAAGGCGTTCGATGCGGCCACGCTGACGGCCGACTTCGGATACGTCTTCGACCACGCGACCCCGATCGGCGAGATCGTGGTCGCCTCGCCGACCTACTACCGGCTGCACGCGGAGTTCCACGGGCGCGCCGCCCACGCCGGCATCCGTCCCGAAGACGGGCGCAGCGCGATCCTCGCCGCCGCGCACGCGATCGCAGCGATGCCGCACGGCCGCATCGACGAGCAGACGACCGCGAACGTCGGCTCGATCCAGGGCGGCGCCGGCACGACGAACGTAGTCGCCGAGCGCTGCCGGCTGGCCGCCGAGACGCGCTCGCTCGACGCCGACCGGGTCGAGCAGGTGATCGCGCAGATGATCGACGCCGTGTACGACGGCGCGGCCGCGGCCGAATGCGACGTCGACGTCGTGTGCGAGAAGTTGATGGACGGCTACCGCTTGAAGGCCACCGCGCCGGCGATCGTCGCGGCCGAGGCGGCCCTGCGCGCGTGCGGCTACGAGCCGACGCGCATAAGCACCGGCGGCGGCTCGGACGCCAACGCGCTTGCGGCGCGCGGCCTCACCTGCGTCAACCTCGCCAACGGCACCGAGTACAACCACGAACCGACGGAGCGCGTGAGCATCGCCGCGCTCGAGGGCATGCTCGACGTCTGCCTCGCGCTGCTGGAGGAGGCGGACGCGCACTCATGAGCTCCCGATTCGAGCGGCTAGATGCGCACACGGTGTTCGAGGGCGCCGTCTTCGACGTCCGCGAGGGCAGGTTCCGCCACGAGGACGGCGGCGAGGTCGCGCGCCAGTGGGTCGTGCACCCGGGCTCGGTGGCGATCGTCGCTCACGACGGTGAGCGGGTGTGGCTCGTGCGCCAGCCGCGCGAGGCGACCGGCGAGCCCGACCTGCTCGAGTTGCCGGCGGGCAAGCTCGACGAACCCGGCGAGACGCCGCTCGAGGCCGGGATCCGCGAGCTGGCCGAGGAGATCGGCAAGGCCGCCGAGCACTGGGAGCACCTGACGACGTACTACACGTCGGCGGGCTTCACCGACGAGCAGTGCCACGTATATCTGGCGACCGGCCTCAGCGAAGAGCCCGGCCGGCAGATCGCCGGCGAGCGGATCGACGTCGAGCCGCACCCGTTGGCGGGGCTGGACCGGACGATCGCGGCCTGCCGCGACGCCAAGACGCTGATCGGGCTGCTGATGCTGCGCGATCGCCTCTGAACGCGGCGTTGCGGCGGGCAGGCGCCGCGCGGCCGGCGGCGAATCACCTCCCACCGTGGCCGTCGCGACCGGGACCCAGCCGTTCGAGCACCTGCTGCTCGACTTTCTCGCCTACCTCGAGTTCGAGCGCGGCCTGTCGCGCAACACGCTCGAGGCGTATCGCTCCGACCTGCTGCAGTACGGCCAGTGGCTCCGCCGCTCCGGGCACGACGCGCTGACCGTCGGCCACCGCGAGCTGAGCGCGTTCGCGAGCGAGATCGCCTCCGGCCGGGACGATAGGCCGCCCGCCGCGCCGGCCACACTGCAGCGCAAGGTCGCCTGCCTGCGCTCGTTCTACCGCCACCTGCGCCGTACGTCCGTCCTCGAAGGAGACCCGACCGCGCACCTGCGCGCGCCCAAGCAGAGCCGCAAGCTGCCCCAGGTGCTCTCCCGCGACGAGGTCGCCGAGCTGCTGCGGCAGCCGCGCGGGACCGAGCCCCCGGCGCTGCGCGACCGCGCGCTGCTGGAGACGATGTACGCCTGCGGGCTGCGGGCGTCGGAGGCGATCGGGCTCGAGGTCGGCGACGTCGACCTCGAGGCCGGGATCCTGCGCGCCCGCGGGAAGGGAGCGAAGGAGCGGCTAGTGCCGGTCGGCTCGGCGGCGGCGTCCGCCCTGACCGCCTACCTGCAGCGCGGCCGGCCGCGCCTGGTCGGCGAGCGCTGGGAGGCGCGGCTGTTCCTCAACCAGCGCGGCGGCGGGCTCACGCGCCAGGGCCTCTACAAGATCGTCCAGCGCCACGCCGCGAGCGCCGGTCTGGCCGCGAAGATGAGCCCGCACACGCTGCGCCACACGTTCGCGACGCATCTGCTGGCCGGCGGCTGCGACCTGCGCTCGCTGCAGGAGATGCTTGGCCACGCCGACATCGCCACGACCCAGCTCTACACGCACCTCTCCGCCGACCGGCTCAGGGACGTCTACTTCGACGCCCACCCGCGCGCCCGGCAGGACTGACACCATGACGCGCCGTGAAGCGGCGCGCGTTCGTGATCGTGCTCGACGCCTGCGGCGCGGGTGAGCTGCCCGACTCGGCCGACTACGGCGACGCCGGAGCGAACACGCTGGGCCACGTGGCCGAGGCCGCAGGTGGGCTCGAGCTGCCGGTGCTACAGCGGCTCGGACTCGGCTCCGCGCTGCCCTTGCGTGGCTGCCCGCCCGCGGACGCACCCGGCGTCCACGGCCGGCTCCATCCGCTCGGCCCCGGCAAGGACACGATCACGGGCCACTGGGAGCTGATGGGCGTCGTCACGCCGGTCGCGCTACGAACCTATCCCCAGGGGTTCCCCGCCGACGTGATCGAGCCGCTGCGCGACGCGACCGGCCGCGGCGTGATCTGCAACCGGCCGTACTCGGGCACCGCGGTGATCGACGACTTCGGCGAGCAGCACCTGCGCACCGGCGACCTGATCGTGTACACGTCGGCCGACTCGGTCATGCAGATCGCCGCCCACGTGGACGAGATGCCCGAGCACGAGCTGTATGCCGCCTGCGCGGCGGCGCGCGAGATCATGCGCGGCGAGCACGCCATCGGACGCGTGATCGCGCGGCCGTTCACCGGCGCGCCCGGCGCGTTCGACCGCACCGAGGGCCGCAGGGACTTCGCGCTCGACCCGCCCGCGCGCTCCTACCTGGACGAGCTGCAGGCCGACGGCATCCCCGTCCACACCGTCGGCAAGATCGGCGCTGTCTTCAACCACGTCGGGGTCGACCACGAGCACCCGGGCGCGACGAACAAGGCCGCGCTCGCGGCGACGACCACGCTGATCGAGGAGCTCGACCACGGGCTCGTGTTCACGAACCTCGTCGATACCGATCAGGTCTTCGGCCACCGCAAGGACGTGCACGGCTTCCACCGTGCGCTGCAGGAGGTCGACGCCACCGTGGGGGCGTGGCTCGGCGCGCTGGACCCCGCGCGCGACCTGCTGATCATCACCGCGGATCACGGCTGCGACCCGGCGTCGGCAGGCACCGACCACACGCGCGAGCACGTGCCGCTGCTCGCGCGCCACGCGGGCGGGCGCCACGACGGCGCGTTCGCCGACGTCGGCGCGAGCGTGCTGCGCTGGCTGGCCGGTCGCGACGCCCCCGCATTGCCCGGCACGCCGTTCACCTAAGTCCGGATCCACCGATCATCGTGGATGCCTCGGCGTCGTGGGGCGTCCCTTCGGAGGAGGCCGATCGGCACTGGCGGTGCATCCTGACGGCGGCGAGGCGCCGCGAGAATCGGAGGATCCGGGCTAGTGTGAGGAGGGATGCCCGAGCTCCCCGAGGTCGAGACGATCCGCCTCCATCTGGCGCCCCACGTTGAGGGACGCGTGCTGACCGCGCTGGAGGTCAGCGACGAGCGCTGGTGCCGGCCGCTGGCGGGCGAGGAGGTCGCGGCCGCGGTGCAGGGGCGCCGGATCGAGGCGCTCGGCCGGCGCGGCAAGTACCTGATCTGGGAGCTCGAGGACGACGTCCACCTGATGCTGCACCTGCGCATGACGGGGACGCTGCTGCTCGACCCGCCGGAGCCGCCCCGCTACTCACGGGTGCGCTTCGCGCTCGACGACGGGCACGAGCTGTTCTTCGACGACCCGCGGCGCTTCGGCACCGGCGAGCTGGCGCTCGGTGGCGCGGAGCGCGACGAGTTCCTCGCCGCCCGGCTCGGCGTCGAGCCGTTCTCTCCCGACTTCACGAGCGCGCACCTGTACGCGCTCACGAAGGTCAGCCGCGCGCCGATCAAGGCGTTCCTGCTCGACCAGCGCAAGGTCGCCGGCGTGGGGAACATCTATGCCGACGAGGCGCTGTTCCGCGCCGGTATCCACCCGCTGCGGCCGGCGGGCCGGCTCACCCGCAGGCAGGTCGCCGGGCTGCGCGACGCGGTCGTCGCGTCGCTGGATGAGGGCATCGCCGCCAAGGGCGCGTCGATCGACGACTTCCGCGATCCCGACGGCGTCGAGGGGTCGTTCCAGGACCGTTTCCTGATCCACCTGCGCGAGGGGGAGCCGTGCCTGGTGTGCGGTCGGCCCGTGCGCAAGCTGCGCGCCGCCGGGCGCGGGACCTACGCGTGCGAGCGCTGCCAGCCGCGGCCGCGTCAGGGCCCTCAGGCCGCGACGCGGAACTCGGTCAGGCGGCCCGCTCGGTCCGCCGCGGCGAGCTCCTGAAATCCGCCGATCGGCTCGCCGTCGATGATCACCTGCGGGAAGGTCATCATGCCTGTGCGCGCGACGAGCGCGGCCCTGCCGTCGGCGTCCTTGGCCAGGTTGATCTCCTCGTATGGGATCCCGCGCCGGTCCAGCAGCGCCTTTGCCGTCCGGCAGTAGCCGCAAGGTTCAGTGGTGTAGACCGTGACTCGAGCCATTACTTCAGAAAGGATAGTTCGTCGATGCCGGGCAGCCTGAAGACCGAGGCGATCGTGCTCCGGTCGATGCGCTACGGCGAGGCCGACCGCATCCTTCACCTCTTCACCCCCGATCGCGGCCGGCTCTCCGCGATCGCCAAGGGCGTGCGGCGGGCCAAGTCGCGCTTCGGCGGGCGGCTGGAACCCTACTTCAGGCTCCGGCTCGTCCTCTACCAGGGGCGCAGCGACCTGTTCACGGTGACCAGCGCGGAGACGATCCATGGCTATCCGAGGCTGCGCGAGCACGGCGGCGCGCTCGACGGTGCGGCGCGCGCGTGCGACGCGGTCGTGCGCATGTTCGACGACCACGACGCGCACGAAGGGGTCTACCACCTGCTCGCCAGCCAGCTCGCGCTGCTCGACGCCGACCCGGGGCGCGCGACGCGCGCCAACGCGCTCGCGTTCCGGCTCAAGCTGCTGCTGGGCGCCGGGTTCGCGCCGCAACTGGCCGCGTGCGCCGGCTGCGGTGAGGCGGAGCACCTCGTCGGCTTCTCCGGCGCCGCCGGCGGCGTCGTCTGCCCGGCGTGCGAGGCGAGTGCCTTCGACCTCGGCCAGGACGCGCACGACTTCATGGTCGGCGCGCTCGGCCGCCCGCTGGCCGAGGCGCCCGACGCCCCGCCGCGCGCGCTCGCCCAGGCGGAGCGGGCGATCCTGGAAACGCTCGAGTATCACGCGCATCTGCGCCTAAGGCCGGTCCGACCGTGACAAATCTGCGCAGCCCGCCCTTCGGGACCGGGCCGCGCGTCATCATGGACGGCGTGACCGTCTCCGCCGTCGACGAAGGGTTCGAGGCCCGCATCCGCGCGTGGGAGGACGGCGCGCTCGCCCCGGCGGCGACCCGTTCCTACCCGGCCGACCGCGTGCGCCCGGAGGACGACTGCGGGCTGCGCACGCCGTTCCAGCGCGACCGCGACCGCATCGTCCACTGCAAGGCGTTCCGCCGGCTCAAGCACAAGACGCAGGTGTTCGTGGCGCCGGAGGGCGACCACTACCGCACGCGCCTGACCCACACGCTGGAGACGACGCAGATCTCGCGCACGGTGGCGCGCGCGCTGCGGCTCAACGAGGACCTCACGGAGGCGATCGGGCTCGGCCACGACCTCGGCCACCCGCCGTTCGGGCACATCGGCGAGGACGTGCTCGACCGCGCCGGCCGCGAGCGCTACGGCCGCGGCTTCCGCCACAACGAGCACTCGCTGCGTGTGGTCGAGGTGACCGAGGACCTGAACCTCACCGCGCCGGTGCGCGACGGGATCCTCCGCCACTCCAGCGGCGCGGGGGAGCCGGCGACGCTCGAGGGCAAGATCGTCCGCCTCGTCGACCGGATCGCGTACATCAACCACGACATCGACGACGCGCTGCGCGCCGGCGTGATCGCCCCCGGCGACCTCCCGGCCGAGGACATCGCGATCCTGGGGGACACGGGCTCGCGCCGGATCGACACGCTAGTCCACGACCTCGTCGAGCACTCCGAGCGCGCCGGGGACATCGTGCAGGGCGAGCCCGTCGGCGGCGCGATGCTGCGGCTGCGGACGTTCATGTTCGACCGCGTGTACCTCGGGCCGATCGCGCGCGCCGAGCACGTGAAGATCGAGCGCGTGCTGCGCGGCCTGTTCGACTGGTACGCGGAGCACCCGGACGAGCTGCCCACCGGCGGGTCGGAGGCAGACCGCGTGATCGACTACCTCGCCGGGATGACCGACCGCTTCGCGATACGCGCCTGGCAGGAGCGCTTCGTCCCGCAGGGCCTGGCGAGCTGATGGCGCGCTACACCGACGACTCGCGCGAGCGCGTCCGCGACGCGGTCGACTTCGTCGAGCTGGTCGGGGCGCGGACCGAGCTCAAGCCCGCCGGGCCGCGCCGTATGACGGGTCTGTGCCCGTTCCACGACGAGCGCACGCCGTCGTTCGGGATCGAGCCGGTGGAGAAGCTCTACCACTGCTTCGGCTGCGGGGCGGGCGGCGACGTCTACAAGTTCGTGATGGAGACCGAGGGGCTTGACTTCGCCGGCGCGCTGGAGGCGCTCGCCGAGCGGGCCGGGATCGAGCTCGAGCGCGAGGCCGAGGAACCGCGCGAGGCGGAGCGGCGCTCGCGCCGCGAGCGGCTGCTGGCGCTGCTCGAGCGGACCGCGGCCTACTACGCGCGCGTGCTGTGGGAGTCGGCGGAGGCCGCCCCCGCGCGTGAGTATCTGACACGGCGCGGGTTGCAGGAGGGCGCGCTGCGGGAGTTCCGGGTCGGCTTCTCGCCGGGCTCGTGGGATCGCGTCGTCGGCGCGTCGCGGGCGGCGGGGTACTCCGAGAGCGAGCTGCTCGCGGCGGGCCTGGCGTCGCGCCGGCGCGACGGGTCCGGGCTGCTGGACCGGTTCCGGGGGCGGATCATGTTCCCGCTCGCGGATCCCAAGGGCCACGTGCTCGGGTTCGGCGCCCGGGCGCTCTCTCCCGACGACCGGCCGAAGTACCTCAACACGTCAGAGTCGGACCTGTTCCACAAGGGTGGGCTCGTCTACGGCGCAGACCTGGCGCGCGGGGCCGCCGCGCGGGCCGGGCGCGTCGTGCTGGTCGAGGGTTACACGGACGTGATCGCGCTGCGTCAGGCGGGCGTGCCCGAGGCGGTGTGCTCGATGGGCACCGCGCTGACCGACGCCCAGGCGCACGCGCTGCGCCGGCTCGCGCCGGCGGTGCTGTTCTGCCAGGACCCGGACGCTGCCGGGCAGGAGGCCGTCGGCAAGGCGCTCGCGCTCGACGAGATGAGCAAGCGCGGGAAGACGGGCGGGCTGGCGTTCCGTGTCGTGCGGCTGCCGCCCGGTCTCGATCCCGCCGACGTCGTGCAGCGACAGGGCGCGGAGTCGATGCGCGGGCTGCTCGAGCGCGCAGTGCCGATCGCCCGTTTCGAGGTCGAGCGCGCGCTCGACCAGGGCGACCTGGCGACGCCCGAGGGCCGCGAAGCCGCACTGCGGGTCGTCGCCCCGGTGATCACGCGGCTCGATCCCGGCCCGGTGCAGTACGACCTGATCCAACTCGTCGCCAACCGGCTGCAGATGTCGGAGAGCATGACCCAGGAGGCGCTGCGCAGCGCGCCGCGGGCGAACGGGCGACCGGCGCCTTCTCCGCCGGCGCGGGCGGTCACTTCGGTCGACCGCCGCGAAGGCACCGAGCGCCTGTTCCTGGCGCGCTGCCTGGCGATCAAGGACGCCGGCCGCGTCGCGCTCGAGGAGATGGACATCGACGCGATGTTCTCGCTCGACCTCACCCGCCGCGCCGCGCACTACCTCGCCGAGCACCTCGAGCATCCGGGACAGTCGCTCCCGCCCGACGCCGACGACCTTGCCCGGCTGGTCGCCGAGCTGGTCATCAACGCGGGTGATCTCGACGCCGACCCGGCGGCGCTGGAGCTCGAGCGCCTGCTGCTGGACCTGCACCGGCTCGACCGCGCGATCGCGGCGGCCAAGGGCGCAGGCGAGCCGGTGCATGCGCTGGCCGCCGAGCGATCTCAGGTCCAGCGCGAGTACGGGCGCCGCCAGTCGGCGAACCTCAGCCCGCGCTTCGTCGCGCGCTGACGCGAGCTCAGAGGGGGTCCGGAGAGACGCGGTCGCGCGGCTCGGCCGCCGCGGCGCGCTGCGCGCGGTCGACCGCGCGCACGACCTCGTGCGGGTTCGCGACGCCGACGAAGCGGAACTCGGAGTCGTCGGTGCCTGCCGTGTCGAAGTCGACGGTGCCGATCTGCAGCATGCGCGCGAAGAACGTCTGCTCGGTGTTGACGTTCTGCACCCGCTGCACGCGGGTCTCCTGCGTCCGTTTGGACAGGAGCCCGTGGCGGATGTGCAGCCGCTCGCTCGTGATCACGTAGCGCGTCGCCTGGCGCTTGATCAGCCCGGCGACGATCACGAGCCCGAGCACGACCGCGCCGATGACGACCGCGAGCGCGGCGCCGGACACGAGCGCGCCGATCGCCGCCGCGACCGCGGCGATCACGACCCCGATGACGTAGAAATTCAGCACGGCGCGCCACGAGGGATGACCCTCGAACACGAGCTCCTCGCCCGGATGCAGGTCCATGCGCCGAACGCTACAGCGTCCCCTTCCGTCCGCCACCCGAACTAGTGTTCGTACCAATGGACCGCACCTGGCTCCACGCCCAGCTCGCCGCCGGCCGCTCGATCGAGTCGATCGCGCGCGAGCTCGGCCGCGACCCGAGCACGGTCGCCTACTGGGTCGCGAAGCACGGCCTCGCCTCGACGCACGCCGCCAAGCACGCGCCCCGCGGCGGTGTCGCGCGCGAGCAGCTCGAGCCGCTCGTGGCGGCCGGCCTGTCCGTGCGCGCGATCGGCGAGCAGCTCGGGGTGAGCTACGCGACGGTGCAGCACTGGCTCAAGAAGCACGGGCTCAAGACGCGCCGCGGCGCCCAGCCGCGGGGGAGCGATGCGCGGACGGTGGAGCGCGAGTGCCCGGTCCACGGGTTCACGACCTTCATCAAGTACAGCCCGACCGACCACCATCGCTGCGAGCGCTGCCGCAAGGAGCGGGTCGTCGATCGGCGGCGCAAGATCAAGGCACTGCTGGTCGATGAGGCCGGCGGGAGCTGCTCGCTGTGCGGATACGACCGCTATATCGGCGCGCTGCAGTTCCACCACCTCGATCCCGACACCAAGTCGTTCGCCCTCGGGCTGCGCGGAGTTGCCCGGTCGCTGGAGCGCTGCCGCGAGGAGGCGCGCAAGTGCGTGCTCCTCTGCGCGAACTGCCATGCCGAGGTCGAAGCGGGCATCGCGACCGTCGGATAACTCCTACTATGGACGCCGAGCGAGCGACCCGTCCGGGGTAGCTCACGGTCCGGGGTAGCTCAATCAGGCAGAGCGGCGCCCTGTTAAGGCGATGGTTGTGGGTTCGAGTCCCACCCCCGGAGTATTTCGCGCGAGCGGCCCACGGGCCGCTCGTCCTCGTTAAGAGCTGTTTGCGCGGCAACCGCAGACGGCGCTGCGCCGTGTCACAATCCCTATCGAGCCAATAAACTCGATCGTTCCGCTGGAGAATCTTGTATTCTCCCCGAACTCGACAGGGTTTATCGACTTTGGAGGACGTGGAGTGAAGACGAGGAGCTCGATCATCGCCGTGCTCGCGACCGCCGCCGTGGTGGCCGCGGGCTGCGGCGGCGCATCCGACGAGAGGGGTGGCGACACCGCCGCGGCTTCGACCGGCGACGGCTCGAAGGGCTCGCTGTCGCTCGTCGCGTACTCGACCCCGCAGGTCGTCTACGACGAGATCATCCCCGCCTTCCAGGCGACCACCGAGGGCGAGGGGGTGGAGTTCAAGACGTCGTTCGGCGCCTCCGGCGACCAGGCACGCGCCGTAGAGGCCGGCCAGGAGGCCGACGTCGTCACGTTCTCGACGGAGCCGGACATGACGCGGCTGGTCGACGCCGGGCTGGTCGAGCCGACGTGGAAGGACGGCTCGAACGAGGGTCTCGTGACGACCTCGGTCGTCTCGTTCGTCGTGCGCGAGGGCAACCCGAAGAACATCAGGACCTGGGACGACCTGCTCAAGCCCGACGTCGAGGTGCTCACCCCGAACCCGTTCAGCTCGGGCGCGGCGAAGTGGAACCTGCTCGCCGCCTACGGCTATGCGTCGGACGGCGGCAAGAACCCCGAGGCGGGGCTCGACTATGTCCGCAAGCTGATCACCGACCACGTCAAGGTCCAGGACAAGTCCGGCCGCGAGGCGCTGCAGAACTTCATCGGCGGCAACGGCGACGTGCTGCTCTCGTACGAGTACGAGGCGATCACCGCCAACAAGAACGGCGAGAAGCTCGAGTACGTCATCCCCGACGACACGATCAAGATCAACATCGACATCGCCGCGACCAAGGACGCACCGCCCGCGGCCAAGACGTTCCTCGACTACGTCCTCTCCGACCCCGCGCAGGAGCAGTTCGCGAGCTGGGGCTACCGGCCGGTCAACGAGAAGGTGCTGGCCGCGCACAAGAGCGACTTCCCGAACCCGCCCGGGCTGTTCACGATCGAGGATCTCGGCGGCTGGGAGAAGGTCAACGACGAGATGTTCGACATCGAGAACGGCTCGATCGCCAAGATCGAGGAGGAAGCTGGGGTGTCGACCGCCAAGTGACGACCGCAGCTCTCTCCCTGCGACGCCCGGCCGGCCGGCCGGGCGTCCTCGGGCTCGGCATCTCGACGCTCTGGCTGAGCATCATCGTGCTGCTGCCGCTCGCCGCGGTCGTGGTCCGCTCGACCGACGGCGGCTTCGACGCGTTCTGGAGCGCGATCAGCAGCCGGCAGGCGGTCGCCGCCCTGCGCTTCACGATCGGCGTTTCGCTCGTGGCGACACTCGTGAACGTGCTCACCGGCACGCTGATCGCCTGGGTGCTCGTGCGCGACCAGTTCCGCGGCAAGTCGGTCGTGAACGCGCTGATCGACCTGCCGTTCGCGCTGCCGACGATCGTCGCCGGCCTCACGCTGCTCGCGCTGTACGGGCCGACGAGCCCACTCGGCATCGACGTCGCGTACACGCAGTTCGCGGTGCTGCTCGCGCTGCTGTTCGTCACGCTTCCGTTCGTCATCCGCTCGGTCCAGCCGGTGATCATCGAGCTGGACCGCGAGATGGAGGAGGCGGCGCTGTCGCTCGGCGCCTCCAACCTGACCGTGTTCCTGCGCGTGATCCTCCCCAACCTCGTGCCGGCCATCCTCGGCGGCGCGGCGCTCGCTTTCGCCCGCGCCGTCGGGGAGTTCGGCTCGATCGTGCTGATCTCCGGGAACATCCCGTTCGACACGCAGGTCGCCTCGATGTTCATCTTCAAGCAGATCGAGAGCGACAACCCGGTCGGCGCGGCGGCGATCTCGGTCGTGCTGCTGCTCCTCTCGCTGCTGGTCCTGTTCGGGATCCGCGCGCTGGGGCGCTGGGGGGCGCGGCATGACCGTTGACCGGCCCTGGCGGATCGGGCTGCGCACGCTCGCGCTCGGCTACCTCGCGCTGCTGCTGATCATCCCGATCGGCCTCGTCTTCTACCGCACGTTCGAGCACGGCGTGGACGCGGTCTGGGAAGCGGTCACGACGCCGGCCGCGATCAGCGCGTTCTGGCTCACGATCACGGTGACGCTGATCGCGGTCCCGCTCAACACGATCTTCGGCGTCCTCTGCGCGCTGGCGCTGGCGCGCGGCCGGTTCCGCGGCAAGGCGCTGCTCGACACGATCATCGACATCCCGTTCGCGATCTCGCCGGTCGTCGTCGGCCTCGCGCTGATCCTCGTCTACGGGCGCGGCGGCTGGCTCGGCGACCTGCCGTTCCAGGTGATCTTCTCGGTCCCCGGGATCGTGCTGGCCACGATCTTCATATCGGTGCCGTTCGTCGTGCGCGAGGTCACGCCTGTGCTCGTGGAGGTCGGCGACGACCAGGAGCAGGCCGCCTCGACGCTCGGCGCCGGCCGCTGGCAGACGTTCTGGCGCATCACGCTGCCCTCGATCCGCTGGGGCGTGGCGTACGGCGTCGTGCTGTCGGTCGCGCGCTGCATCGGCGAGTTCGGCGCCGTGTCCGTCGTCTCCGGAAAGATCTCCGGCGAGACAGAGACGCTGACCCTGCTCGTGGAGAAGCGCTTCCAGAACTTCGATCTCGCCGGCGCCTACGCCGCGTCGGCTCTGCTGGCGCTCATCGCGCTGGGGACGCTGCTCGCCATGACGCGGATCAACCCTCGGAAGGAAGACGCATGATCGCCGTTCGCGACGTCCGCAAGTCATTTGGCGACTTCGTCGCGCTCGAAGACGTCTCGCTGGAGATTCCGGACGGGTCGCTCACGTCGCTGCTGGGCCCGAGCGGCTCGGGCAAGTCGACGCTGCTGCGCATCATCGCCGGGCTCGAGCAGCCAGACACCGGGACGGTGGAGATCCACGGCGACGACGCCACGCGCGTGCCGCCGCAGCGCCGCGGGATCGGCTTCGTGTTCCAGCACTACGCCGCGTTCAAGCACATGACCGTGCGCGACAACGTCGCCTTCGGCATGAAGATCCGCAAGCAGCCGAAGGACCGGATCGCGGCGCGCGTCGACGAGCTGCTCGAGGTCGTCGGGCTGTCCGGCTATCAGAAGCGCTACCCGAACCAGCTCTCGGGCGGCCAGCGCCAGCGCATGGCGCTGGCGCGCGCGCTGGCGGTCGAGCCGAAGGTGCTGCTGCTCGACGAACCTTTCGGTGCGCTCGACGCCAAGGTGCGCGCCGAGCTGCGCGAATGGCTGCGCCGGCTGCACGACGAGGTGCACGTCACGACCGTCCTGGTCACGCACGACCAGGAGGAGGCGATGACGGTCTCCGACCACATCGCGGTCATGGACCACGGGCGGATCGAGCAGGTCGGCGGTCCGCGTGAGCTCTACGACCGGCCCGCGAACCGGTTCGTGATGGGGTTCCTCGGCCCGGTCAGCCAGGTCGGCGAGCAGCTCGTACGCCCGCACGACATCGAGATCTCGTTGTCGCCCGAGAACGGCGCACGCCAGGCCACGATCACGCGTGTCGTGCACCTCGGCTTCGAGGTCCGCGTCGAGCTGCAGCTCGAGGGCGGCGGCGGCGTGTCGGCGCAGGTGACCAGGCACGAGGCCGAGCAGCTCGAGCTGGTCGAGGGCGGCGTCGTATGGGTCCGCACGACCGGCCGCGCCGCCGTCCCGGCCTAGCCCGCCGCCCACGCCTCGAGCTCGGCAACCGCTGTCCGCCCGCTGTCGTGGCGCGCCATCCAGGCCGCGACGCCGCGCGCGCGGGCGCGCATCGCGGCGTCGCCGAGCGCCCGCTCGACCGCGAGCCGCAGCGTCCGCGGGCCGACCAGCCGGCGCGGCAGCCGCACCCCGAGCCCCGCCCAGTCGGCCCGCGCCGCGTTCTCGGCCATGTCGCCGCCCGCCGGGCAGACGACGACCGGGCAGCCGCACGAGAGCGCGCGCACGAGCGTCCCGTGGCCGCCGTGCGTGATCACCAGGTCGCAGTCGGGCATCGTGCGCGCGTACGACAGCCAGGGGACCAGCACCGCGTTCGCCGGGATCTCGATCGGCGGGCTCGGGGCGCGCCCGTTGTACGTCGCGATCACCCGTACGGGCGCGCGCGCAAGTCCGGCGAGCGCTGCGCGCAGCATCCGGTGCTCGGGGTCCTGCGCGGTCGACGGCGCGACGAGCACGACCGGCCCCGCGCCCGGCGGCGGCGCGACCCGCTCGCCGGGCGGCTCCCACAGCAGCGGCCCGACGAGCCGCAGCCACGGCTCCCAGCGGCGCGGGTACTCGAGCTGCGGCAGCGTGGCGACGAGCGTGAGCGCGCGCGAGAGCCCGGTGTGGACGCCCGGCAGCGGCGCGAGCCCGAGCCGCGCCCGGCACGCGTTGTACTCGCGCCGCCCGCGCTCGAGGCCCTTCGCGACCACCGGGTCGAAGCGCCGCCACGCCCAGGCGCCGGCGCGCGACCGCGGCAGCCGCGCGCCGACGGAGTAGGGCGGGAAGCCCGGCGCCGACCATGGGTGCACGTGCGGCACGAGCGTGGCGACCGGCACGTCGCTCAGCTCCGCCGCGAGCGCCGGCGCCGGCGTGAGGATGTCCGAGACCGCGATGTCGGGCGCGAACTCGCGCACCGACGCCGACCGTCGCGCGCGCCGCGTGTACCGCC
Organism: uncultured Solirubrobacteraceae bacterium; assembly: GCA_963835735.1. Classification (GTDB taxonomy): domain Bacteria; phylum Actinomycetota; class Thermoleophilia; order Solirubrobacterales; family Solirubrobacteraceae; genus DASQMT01. The sequence goes on along the minus strand of CAWIGP010000005.1, from coordinate 475,434 downwards.
GCCTGGTAGGGCTGCAGCGGCCGCTCGCGCGTCGGGAACACCTGGTACTCCGGCGCGGCGGCGAACGTCATCCCCGCGGCGCGCGCGGGCTCCTCCCAACGGCGCCAGGTCTGCAGCGCGACCGCGTGCCCGCGCGCGACGAGCGCCTCGCCGAGCGCGAGCATCGGGAACGCGTGGCCGGGATCGCCGAACGCGCCGAGGTAGACGCGGAGGCTCACAGCTGCTTGACGTACGCCACGATCGGGAGCGAGAGCTCGGCGAGCCACTGCTCGCGTCCGTCGTGGCGCCAGCGCGACGCCTCGTAGAACCGTCGCGCGGGAGCGTCGCGCGGCGTCCACAGCTGGACCTCGCGATAGCCCTCCTCGCGCATCGCCTCCTCGGCCAGTTCGAGCAGCCCGGCGGCGATTCCCTCACGCCAGCGGTCGGGATGCGTGAACACGGCGGAGACGTGCGCGCGACGCGGGATCGGCTCGAGCCCGAGGACGTCCTCGTCCGGCCGGCGCATCGGCCGGACCGGCAGCTTCCCCGGCGGCGAGGGCAGCGTGCGCTGCACGACCGCCTGGGTGAAGCAGACGAGCCCGACCACCCGGTCGCCGGCCTCGACCGCGATGCGCGTCCACCACGAGCCGTCGGTGATCCTCCCGCGCCAGCGGTCGAGCTCGCGCCCGGGCGGCGGCGGGGTCCAGCCCGAAGGCGCCCACGCGCGGTAGGTCTCGTCGCAGGCCGCCACGAGCGCCGCGATTCCCTCGACGTCGCGCGCCTCCGGGACGCGCGCGACGACGTCCTCCGGAAGCCTCATCCGGCGAGGTCGGCGACCAGCCGCAGCTGCCGCCGGCGGTCCTCGAACGACCACGCCATCGGAGAGACCATCAGCGTGCCGACGCCCGCGTCGCGGAACATCGCGAGCCGGTCGCGCACGACGTCGGCCGGGCCGCAGAGCGAGACCGCGTCGATCAGCTCGCCGGGGAGCGCGGCGGCGGCCTCCTCCTTCCGCCCGTCCAGGTAGAGGTCCTGCACGCGCCGCGCCGCGTCCTCGAATCCGTAGCGCTGCACGAGCGAGTTGTAGAAGTTCTGCTTGCGCGAGCCCATCCCGCCCACGTAGAGCGCCAGGTACGGCCGCATCGCATCGCGTGCGGCCGCCCGGTCGTCGGTGACCTGCGTCGCCACCTGGGGGGCGATGTCGAAGTCGGCCGGCGACTTGCCGCCGCCGGCGCGCGCGAACCCCTCCTCGAGCAGCGGGCGGAACTCGGCGACGTGCTCGGGGGAGAACAACGTCGGGATCCAGCCGTCGGCGATCTCGGCGGTCAGCGCCGTGTTCTTCGGCCCGATCGCGGCGATGTAGACCGGGATGCGCTCCTGCACGGGCGCGATCGTGAGCTTGAGCGCCTTGCCCGGCCCGTCCGGCAGCGGGAGCTGGAGCGTCTCGCCGTCGTAGCGCACGCGCTCGCGCCGCAGCGCCATCCGCACGACCTCGACGTACTCGCGCGTGCGCTGCAGCTGGCGGCCGAAGCGCTGGCCGTGCCAGCCCTCGGCGACCTGCGGGCCGCTGGTGCCGATTCCCAGCAGCACGCGGCCGCCGGACAGCTGGTCGAGCGTCGCCGCCGTCATCGCGGTCATGGCGGCCGAACGCCCCGGCATCTGCAGGATCGCCGAGCCCAGCTTGATGCGCTCGGTCTGAGCCGCCAGCCAGGCGAGGATCGTCACCGCGTCCGAGCCGTAGGCCTCCGCGGTCCAGACCGAGTCGTAGCCGAGCCGCTCGGCCTCCTGGACCAGCTCGAGCTGCTGCGCCGCGCTGAGCCCCAGGCCCCAGTAGCCGATGTGGACGCCGAGCCGCATGCGCCGGGCAGGGTAACGTCGCCGAAGGCGAGCGCGAGGAACGAGCCGCTCGCCTGGCAGGCGAAACCTCCTATCTCGCCCCCAACTCGTCCACCAGCCGCAGCAGCCGCAGCGGCGAGAACGGCTTGGTGAGGAACAGGTCCGCGCCCACCGCGGCGGCGCGATCGTGCGCCGGCCCGTCCGACATCGCGGTCAGCATCACGATCGTCGCGCCCGCCGTCGCCGGGTCCGAGCGCAGCCGCCGGCATGTCTCGATCCCGTTCAGGCGCGGCATGTCGTAGTCGAGGAACACGATCTCGGGGCGCTCCAGCAGCGCGGCCTCGACCGCCGCGATGCCGTCGGCGGCCTCGCGCAGCGTGTATCCGGCGACGTCGTGGAGCGTCGTGGTGATGAGCTTGCGGATCATGGGGTCGTCGTCGACGATCAGGATCGTGTGCGTCACGCGAGCCCGTCCCGGATGCGCATGAACGCGCCGTCCGGCAGCGCCTCGTACGCGGCGACCATCGCGGGATCGAACTGTGTGCCGGCGCCGGCGCGGATCACCTGGCGCGCCTCGCCGAAGCCGCACGCCGCCCGGTAGGGCCGTTCGGTCGTGAGCGCGTCGAGCGTGTCGGCGACCGCGAACACGCGCGCCTGCAGCGGGATCTCGTCGCCCGCCAGCCCGGCCGGGTAGCCCTCGCCGTCCCAACGCTCGTGGTGGTGCATGACCACGACCTTGGCCTCGTCGAGGAAGTCGATGTGACGCAGGATCTCCGAGCCGATCTGCGGGTGCTTGACCATCAGCGCCCGCTCCTCCTCGCTCAGCGGACCCGGCTTGAACAGGATCGCGTCGGGCACCGCGACCTTGCCGACGTCGTGCAGCAGGAAGCCGAATTCCACCTGCGGGTCGACCTCCACGCCGGCGGCGTGCGCGATCCGAAGGCCGTAGGCCGCGACCCGCTGCGCGTGCCGGCCGGTGTAGGCGTCGCGCGCCTCGACGGCGTTGGCGAGCGCGAGCACGGTCGCCTTGTAGGAGCGGCGCAGCTCCTGCGAGCGAACGCGCTCCTGCTTGAAGATCTCACGCAGGTCGGCCGCGTAGTGCTCGAGCTGGCGCTGGCGCGCCGCCGCCTCGCGCTCCAGCCGCGCCAGGCGGGCCCTGAGCGACGCGACCGTGTCCTTGCCGTTGGATGCTCGCGTGGACGGCGTCACCGAAAGCTGTGAACGCGCGGGACCGACGGAACTTTCGTCAGAGCCCCTCGACCGGCCGCTGGAAGACGATCTCGGGCACGATGCAGTTCGGCGACGTCCTGAGCAGGAACCGAACCGCCTCGGCGACGTCCTCGGGCCGGATCATCTCCTCCGGCGCGACGTGCTCGCGGATGAACTCGGTCATATCCGTGTCGACGAAGCCGGGGCACAGGGCGACCGACTTGATCCCTTCGCGGGCGAGCTCCTTGTTCATCGCCTGCGTCCAGCCGATGACCGCCGCCTTGGTCGCGGAGTACACGCTCAGCCATGCCTGGCCCGACTTCCCGGAGAGCGAGGACATGTTCACGACGACCGCGTTGCGGTGCTCGGCTCCGGCGGCGCGCAGCAGGTCGGCGCACTCCCTGTACATCAGGATGATCGCGCGCAGGTTGACGTCGAGCTGCATGTCCACGCGTTTCGCCACGACGTCGGCGACCGCCGCCCCGGCGCCCACTCCCGCGCTGTTGACGAGCACATCGAGGCGTCCCCAGCGCTCCCGGTGCGCGCCCACGACGCGCTGGATCTCGGCCTCGTCGGCCATGTTCGCGGCGACGTGCACCAGCTCGTACCCGGCGTCCCGCAGACGCGCGGCCGCCTCGGCGAGCTTCTCCGGCCGGCGTGAAGCGAGCGTCAGCCCGTAGCCCTCCTCGCCGAGCATCCGCGCGATCTCGAACCCGATCCCGCTCGAGGCTCCGGTGACGAGGGCGGCGCGATCCGGCATGGGCGAGTCCAATCTGTCTGAGTTTTCGGCGGATTTGCAGCGGCGCCGAATCAAAGCAGGCCGGAGATCGACGTACGATCGATCGGTGCCGCTAGCGATCGTCGTGTGCCTGGCCGCGATCCTCGCGGCCGCCGCGCTGCTGTTCGACCGCGGCGGGGAGGAGCGCGCGGCCGCGCCGCTGCGGCCCGATCCGCTCGCGCGGATCATCGACCGCGTCGAGCGCGAGCGCGGCCTGAACTTCGCGCGCGCGCCCGGATCCGATCGAGGTCACGCCCGAGCAGGCGCGGCGCGAGGGCGTCGAGTCGCTCGACCAGGACTACCCGCCGGCGCGGCGCCGCGCCGACGCGGAGCTGCTGGCGCTGCTCGGGCTGCTCCCGCCGGGCACCGACCTCGGCGAGGCGGCCGCGTCGACGTACGGCGATGGCGTCGCGGGCTACTACGACCCCCGCTCGGGCCGGATGCGGATCGTCAAGGGCGCGCAGACCGCGAACCGCGTGCTGTACGAGATGACGGTCGCGCACGAGCTGACCCACGCGCTCGAGGACCAGCGCTTCGGCTTCGAGCTCGATCGCCTGGCGGCCGGCGACGACGCCGCGCTCGCCTACACGGCGCTGGTCGAGGGCACCGCGACGGCGATGATGTACCGCTACGTGGAGCGCCGCTTCGGGGCGGAGGAGACGTTCGGCGGGCTCGCGGCATCGGCGTTCCAGCCGACCGGCGACCTGCCGCCGTTCCTGATGGCGCAGCTGCTCTTCCCGTACACCGCCGGCGAGGCGTTCGTCTCGCGGCTGCTCGAGCTCGGGCGAGGAGACTGGACCGTCGCGAACGCCGCGCTGCGCGTCCGGCCGCCGGTCTCGACCGAGCAGGTCATGCACCCGCAGGCGTACCTGGAGGGCGACGAGCCCGAGCGCGTCGCGCTGCGCGGCCCGGTCGCCGAGCTGGGGGAGGGCTGGCGCCCGCTGCGCAGCGCGACGCTCGGCGAGTGGCTGACCGCACGAATGCTCGCGCGCGCGGGCGGAACTTCGTCGGGCGAGGCGGCGGCCGGATGGGGCGGCGACCGCTCGGTGCTGCTGCGCCGCGGCGACGAGCGCGCGCTCGTCGCCCGCTGGACCTGGGACACGCCCGCCGATGCGGACCAGTTCGCGGCCGCGCTGCGCGCGTGGGGCGACGAGGGCCTGCCCGACTCGGCGCCCGCGGGGCCCGGCGCCTGGCGCACGCCGTCCGGCGCCGCCGCGCTGCACCGCGCCGGCCGCACGGTGACGCTGGTGCTGGCGCCGGACGTCGAGCTCGCCCGCGCGGCTGCCCGCGCCGACTAGCCTTCGGCCGGGGCCGGTAGCTCAGCGGTCAGAGCAGCGGGCTCATAACCCGACAGACGGAGGTTCGAATCCTCCCCGGCCCATTTCCTGCGTGGTTCCACCACGTGCGACCAATGCCTGTTGTTGCGATTCGGTGCGGTCCTCGATGCGGTCCCCAGGGGTTCCGCCACGCCGTGCTCGACCGCCCACCCACGCGCACATCAGACGCGCACTCATGGCACCGTCGACGCGGGTAAACCCCCCAACGCGCGCAGCGGCAGGACGATGAGCGCTTGTCCCGCGCGCTTAGCGTTTGCGGCGAGCCCGGTTGCCCCAATACGCCACCAACCGCGGAAGCGACCGAGCCGCCGACCTGTTCGACGCGCCACTGGTGACGCTGCCTCCGCGCGAGGACCGCGACCCGAGGCCGGCGGGACTACGATGCGCGGCACGACGGAAACGATCGGGACGGGATAGTTTCGCGATAGTGGCCCTGCTCGACGTCCCCGTCACCAGCCTGCCCCCCGAGCGCTTCGCCGGCGTGCTCTCACCCGAGGGCCGCGACCGCTTCGAGCGCGCGATCGCCCGCGCCCGCGAACTGCTCGGCGGCGGCACGCTGTGGACTGTGAACTCGACCGCGTTCGGCGGCGGGGTCGCCGAGATGCTGCGCTCGCTGGTCGGCTATGTCCGCGGCGCGGGCCTGGACATGCGCTGGGTCGTCATGGAGGGCGACGCCGAGTTCTTCGCCGTCACGAAGCGGCTCCACAACCGCCTACACGGCGCGGCGGACCCGGAGCCGCTCGGGCCGGCCGAGACCGCGGTGTACGAGCGCTGCTGCGCCCGCAACGCCGAGGCGCTGGCCGCCCAGATCCGCTCCGTCGGCGCGATCGCGATCCTGCTGCACGACCCGCAGACCGCCGGCATGATCCCGCGGTTGCTGGAGCTGGGCGTGCCAGTGATCTGGCGGGCCCACATCGGCCTCGACCTGCCCAACGAGTCCGCGCGCGAGGCGTGGCGCTTCCTGCTGCCCTACGTCGAGCCTGCGGACGCGTACGTGTTCTCGCGGCCCGCCTACGCCTGGGAGGGGCTGGATCGCGGCCGGGTCTCGGTGATCGCGCCCTCGATCGACGCATTCTCGCCGAAGAACCACGGGATGGCGTTCACGAGCGTGACCGCGGTGCTGCGCGCGGCCGGCCTGGCCGCGGACCATCAGCATCCGTCGAGGGCTGTGTTCGAGCGGCTCGACGGCACGACGGGCCGCTTGACGCATGCGGCTCGCATGATCGAGGAGCACCAGTTACGGCTCGACACGCCGCTCGTCGCCCAGGTGTCGCGGTGGGATCGGCTCAAGGACCCGCTGGGCGTGCTGGCCGGCTTCGCAGAGCACGTGCACCTGGGTGAGGATCCGCACCTGGTGCTCGCTGGGCCGGACGTGGCCGCCGTCGCGGACGATCCCGAGGGAGCCGAGGTGTTCGCTGAGGTCGAGGCGGTGTGGCACGGCCTGCCGCGGGCGGTGCGCCGCCGCGTCCACCTCGCGCTGCTCCCGATGGAGGACGCCGATGAGAACGCGGTGATCGTCAACGCGCTGCAGCGCCGGGCTGACGTCGTCGTGCAGAAGAGCCTCGCCGAGGGCTTCGGGCTCACCGTCGCCGAGGCGATGTGGAAGGGACGCCCGGTCGTCGCCTCAAACGTGGGCGGGATCCAGGACCAGATCGAGGACGGCCGGACCGGGTGGCTCGTCGAGCCGACCGCCCTGGCCGCGTTCGGAGCGCGCGTCAGCGCGATGCTCGCCGCCCCGCAGGAGGCCGAGCGCATCGGCGAGGCGGCGCACGCGCGGGTGCGCGACGAGTTCCTCGGCCCGCGCCACCTGGGCCAGTACGTCGAGCTACTCGATCGCATCCTGACCCCGCGCACGGTGGCCTGATGCGGCGTCGATCGACGGGCTGAGGCATGGGCGCAGGACGAGACGTCGCACTCGCCGAGGAGCTCGGAGCGCAGCTCCGGCAGCTGAAGGGCGCCGGGCCGAAGATCACGCAGTTCCTCTCGATGGTCCAGCTCGACGATGTTGCGCTCGGTGGCCTGCCCGCCGGGGCGCAAGCCGTCCCGTTCGGCCGCGTGCGACGTGTCGTCGAGCAGGACCTCGATGCCCGCATTCGCGACGTGTTCGACGACATCGACGAGGAGCCGTTGGCGGTCGCCTCGCTCGGCCAGGTCCACCGCGCGCGGACGAGCGACGGAGCGGACGTGGCGGTCAAGGTGCAGCATCCGGGAGTGGCGGAGGCCGTGGAGGCCGACGTGCGCAACCTCGGGCTCGTCGGCCCGATCGTCAAGCGCCTCGCGCCCGAGCTCGACGTGGGTGCGGTGCTGGGCGAGATCCGCGAGCGGATCGCGGACGAGCTCGACTTCGAGGTCGAGGCGCAGCACCAGCGCCGTCTTGAGCGGCTGTTCCGTGGCCACCCGCACGTGCGGGTGCCGCGCGTGCACACCGATCTCTCGACGCGCCGCGTGCTCGTGAGCGAGTACGTCGAGGGGCTGCGGGGCGACGAGGTCGAGCGCCTCGACGACGCCGAGCGCGACCGGATCGGCGAGATCGCTTTCCGCTTCTATCTCGGCCTCGCGTGGCGTGACGGCATCGTCGCGGGCGACCCTCACGCGGACAACTGCATCGTCTGCCCGGACGGCCGGCTCTGCCTGATCGACTTCGGCCTGCTCCGGGACCTCCACGCGGACCACCGCGACGTCATGCGGGCACTTGCCGGCGCGGACCCGCAGGGCGTACGCGAAGGCCTCGCGCGCCTCGGCTACCTCCCCGAGCCCGAATCCTTCGACGGCGCCGAGCTGCTCGAGTTCATCGGCGCCGCAGGCGAGTGGCTGCTCGCCCCGGGAGTCCGCCGGATCGAGCCCGGCGAGGTCATGCGTATCGTCGAGCGCGGCTACCCGCCGCGCTCACCGTACTTCGCCCTGATGCGCCGCATGAGCATGCCGGCGCAGACGCTGCTGCTCCGCCGCACGGAGGTGCAGATGCTCGGGCTGCTCGGCGACCTGCGCGCCTCGGCCGACTGGGGAGCGATCGCCGCCGAGCACCACTCGGACGCTCCGGTGTCGACCCCGCTCGGGCGCGAGGATCACGCCTTCCACGCGCGGCGCACACGCTGATCGCCGATCGGTGCCGCCGCTCTGCACCGCGCGCGCGGCACGGTGACGCTGGTGCTGGCGCCAGGCGTCGAGCTCGCTCGCGCGGCTGCTCGCGCCGACTCGCCTTCGGCCGGGGCAGGTAGCTCAGCGGTCAGAGCAGCGGGCTCATAACCCGACAGACGGAGGTTCGAATCCTCCCCGGCCGATCGACAGCAGACCAGGGAGTGGACCAGGGTGTCACGGGCGCGACGGGGCTGAGAGTGGGGGAGGCTTTCCGCCCGTCAGCAACCGAGGAGCGCGGTTATGCCCGTCACGGCCGAAGCAACAGCCATCCGTCCGTTCCGGATCGAGGTTCCGGAGGAGCAGCTCGCTGAGCTGCGCCGCCGGATCGAGGCGACGCGCTGGCCTTCAAAAGAGCTCGTCGCCGACCGGTCGCAGGGAGTGCAGCTGGCGACGCTGCAGGCGCTCGCCCGCTACTGGACGACCGAGTACGGCTGGAGCAAGTGCGAGGCGAGACTGAACGCGCTGCCGCAGTTCACGACCGAGATCGACGGGATCGAGATCCACTTCATCCACGTCAGGTCGCGGCATGAGAACGCGTTGCCGCTGATCATGACGCATGGCTGGCCCGGCTCGGTCATCGAGCTGCTGGAGACCGTCGGCCCGCTGACCGACCCGACCGCTCACGGCGGCACCCCCGAGGACGCATTCCACCTCGTGCTGCCGTCCTTGCCTGGCTACGGCTTCTCGGGCGAGCCGACCGAGCTCGGCTGGGAGTCCGGCCGCATCGCACGCGCGTGGGCGGAGCTGATGCACCGCCTCGGCTACACGCGCTACGTCGCCCAGGGGGGCGACGTGGGCGCCACCGTCACGGACGCGATGGGCCGCCAAGGACCCGAGGGGCTGGTCGGCATCCACGTCAACCTGCTCGCCGGGGCGCTCGCTATCAAGGACCAACTGCCGGCGGAGTCCGAGCAGGAACGCGCGGCGCTCGACGCGCTCAACACGTTCACGACGGACGGCTTCGCCTACTTCCTGGAGCAGTCCACCCGGCCGCAGACGATCGGCTACTCCCTGCTGGATTCACCCGTCGGGCTGGCGGCCTGGATGCTCGACCACGACACGGACAGCTACTACAAGATGTCCCGCGCGTTCGTCGACGGCGAGCCCGTGGGCAATCTCACCCGCGAGACCATCGTCGACAACATCACGCTGTACTGGCTGACGGGCACCGGTGCCTCGGCGGCCCGGTGGTACTGGGAGTTCGGACGGTTCGTGGCCGCAGCCCAGGCGTCCGGCCAGGCCCCTCCGCCGGTCTCGGTTCCGGTCGGCTTCACGACGTTCCCCGGCGAGATCTGGGCTGCCCCGCGCAGCTGGGTCGAGACGGTCTACCCCGACCTCACGTACTTCAACGAGGTCGACATGGGCGGCCACTTCGCCGCGTGGGAGGAGCCGGAGCTCTTCTCCACCGAGGTGCGGGCTGCCTTCAGCTCGCTGCGCTGACGACGCCATCGTGCTCGGCCCTAAAACGAGTCTAAGAGTTGTTGGCGATCCGTCAAGACGCTGTTAGCATCTCGCCAACAACGAGTGTGATCCAACGAGAGAGACCGATGCAACAGCCGCAACAGATCGCAGCGCCGAGCAGCGCCGCACTAGCCGTCCAGCACGCGGGCGAGGCCGAGCGCTTGCTGGCCCAGAGCCGCAAGCTCAAGTGGGCGAAGAAGGGCAGCGATTTCGACTCCCGGCAGACGGTGCTGGCCGCGCAGGCGAACGCGCACGCCAGCCTGGCGACCTTCTACGCGGTGGCAGTGGACGGGCGATGATCAGTTGGAAGACCGTCGTCGAAGTCATGAACGAGCGGACCAAGCGCGAGCCGGAGCGCACGCTCGCCGCGCACGAGATGAGGGCCGCGAAGATGTTCCGGCGCACGAACAAGCACCGCAGTGAGGCCGAACGACACCGCAAGCTCGCGGAGCGGATGGGCCGCTGAGGCGGGCAGCCGACGGAGTCGCCGCTGTACAGTCGGGTCGCGCTCGTGGACGACTACCTCCCAATCGCCGAGCACGGCCTGATCGGCGACCTGCACAGCGCGGCGCTGGTCGGAACGGACGGCACGATCGACTGGTACTGCTGCCCGCGTTTCGACGCCCCGAGCATCTTCGGCGCCATCCTCGACCGGGAGCACGGCGGTCACTACCGGCTCGGGCCGGACGTCGAGCACTGGACGTCGCGGCAGCTGTACTTCCCCGACACCAACGTGCTGATCACCCGCTTCCTGTCGCCCGACGGCGTCGGCGAGGTCGTGGACTTCATGCCGATCGCCGCGACGCAGGAGGGCATCCGCCGGCACCGTCTCGTCCGGCGCGTGCTTTCGGTACGCGGCCAGATGGCGTTTCGCCTTGAGGTCGAGCCGCGCTTCGACTATGCGCGCGAGCCGCACGAGGTGGAGCTCCGCGAGCACGGCGCTCTGTTCCGCTCTCCCTCGCTCACGCTGGCCCTCGAGGGCGCCGCATCGCTCGAACGGACGGAGCGAGGCGTAGGCGCGCGCTTCGTGCTCTCCGCGGGCGAGAGCCGGGCGTTCGTGCTCGAGAGCGTCGACGCCGGCTACGAGCCGCGCGCGTACCCGTCAGATGAGACGCGCGCGCTGTTCGAGCACACCGTCCGCTACTGGCGGCGCTGGCTGTCGCGGTCGCGCTACACGGGGCGCTGGCGCGAGATGGTGCACCGCTCGGCGCTGACGTTGAAACTGCTCACGTACGAGCCGACCGGCGCGATCGTCGCGGCGCCGACCGCGAGCCTGCCGGAGCGGCTGCGCGGGCCGCGCAACTGGGACTACCGCTACACCTGGATCCGCGACGCCGCCTTCTCCCTCTACGGGCTGCTGCGACTCGGATTCACCGACGAGGCGACCGCGTTCATGGGCTGGCTCGAGGCCCGCCTGCGCGACTCAGGGCCGGACGCCGGCGCGAGTCCGTTGCAGGTCATGTACGGGATCGACGGGCGGCTCGAGCTGCCCGAGGAGACGCTCGACCACCTCGAGGGGTATCGGGGCTCGGCGCCCGTCAGGATCGGGAACGCTGCCGCCGAGCAGCTCCAGCTGGACATCTACGGCGAGCTGATCGATTCCGTCTACCTCTACAACAAGTACGGCACACCGATCTACCACGACGCGTGGACCGATGTCACGCGGCTGGTCGAGTGGGTCTGCGAGAACTGGGATCAGGCCGACGAGGGGATCTGGGAGCTGCGCGGGGGTCGCAAGCACTTCACCTACTCGCGCCTGATGTGCTGGGTCGCCGTCGAGCGGGCCGTCAGGGTCGCCCGCCAGCGCGGCCTGCCCGCCGACCTTGTCAGCTGGACGCGCGCGCGCGACGACATCTACCGCCAGATCATCGACCGCGGCTTCAGCAAGTCCCGTCGGGCGTTCGTCCAGCACTACGACGAGGACGTGCTCGACGCCTCGCTGCTGCTGATGCCGCTCGTGAAGTTCATCGCGCCTACCGATCCCCTGTGGCTCTCGACGCTCGACCGCATCGGCGAAACGCTGGTCTCGGACAGCCTCGTCTACCGCTACGACACCGAGGCGTCCCCGGACGGCCTGGAGGGTGACGAGGGCACGTTCTCGATGTGCTCGTTCTGGTACGTGGAGGCGCTCGCGCGCGCCGGGCGCCTGGACGACGCGCGACTGGCCTACGAGAAGATGCTCACCTACGCCAACCACGTGGGCCTCTACTCCGAGGAGATCGGCCCGACCGGCGAGCTGCTCGGCAACTTCCCGCAGGCGTTCACACACCTCGCGCTGATCAGCGCGGCGTTCAATCTCGACCGCGCGCTCGGCTGACCCGGTTATCCGTATCTTCACATCCGCTTAACGCCGGCCCCGAGAGGATCGGCTCACCGACGGATCGAGGGAGTTGACGAATGGAGCCAGCACGACTCGCGCGCCTGCCGCTGTTCTCGGAGCTAGACGACGAGGAGCGCGCCGAGGTTGCCGCCTGCACCCGGGAGGTGACCGTGGACGCGGGCGCGACGGTCGCCGCGCAGGGCGACAACGCGTACGAGTTCTTCGTGATCGAGTCCGGTGAGGCGGAGGTCCGCCGGGGCGGCGAGCTGATCGCGTCGCTCGGGCCGGGCGACGTCGTCGGGGAGATCGGTCTGCTGGTGACCGGCACGCGAACGGCGTCGGTCGTGGCCACGACGCCGCTGACGCTCGTCGCCATGTTCTCGCGCGAGTTCAAAGGGATCGAGAAGCGCATGCCGGCGATCGCCACGAGCCTGCGCGCGACGATGCGCGATCGCGTGGCGCGGACGTCGTACTAGCCGAGCTCGGCGAGGCGCCGCTCGAGGTAGCTGCGCTCGGCGTCCGAGTGGACCAGCTCGAGCGCACGGCCGTAGGCGGCGCGGGCAGCCTCGACGCGATCGAGCCGGCGCAGCAGCTCCGCGCGCGTGGCGTGCAGGTAGTGGTAGCGGTCGAGCTCGAGCCGCTCGACGAGCGCCAGCGCGGCCTCGACGTCGCCCGCCTCGGCGATCGCGACGGCCCGGTTGAGCTCGACGACCGGCGATCCGGTCAGGCGTGCCAGCTCGCCGTACAGCGCTGCGATCTGCGGCCAGTCCTGCGGATCGTCTGCGTGCAGGACGGCGAGCGCCGCTTGCAGCACGTAGGGCCCGCGACCGCCGAGTGCCAGCGCCCGCTCCAGCGCGGCCCGGCCGACGGCGATCTGGGCGAAGTCCCACAGCGATCGGTCCTGGTCGGCGAGCAGGACCAACTCGCCGCCGGCGAAGCGCGCGTCGCGCCGCGCGTCGTTGACGAGCATCAGCGCCAGCAGCCCGTGCACCTCGGGCTCGTCGGGCATCAGCTCGGCGAGCGCCCGGCCCAGCCGGATCGCCTCGGACGCGAGATCGCCACGGCCGCCGTAGCCCTCGTTGAAGATCAGGTAGACGACCGCGAGGACGGCGGCGAGGCGGTCGGGGAGCAGGTGCGCCGGCGGCACGCGGAACGGGATCCCGGCGGATTTGATCTTGCCCCGCGCGCGCACCAGCCGCTTGGCCATCGTGGCGTCGGGGACGAGGAACGCGCGCGCGATCTCCTCCGTGCTCAGCCCGCCCAGCGTGCGCAGCGTGAGCGCCACCTGGGCATCGAGCGCGAGCGCCGGATGGCAGCACGTGAAGAGCAGTTCCAGCCGCTCGTCGGGGATCGTCGTCTCGTCCACCTGGTCCTCCACGGCCTCCGGCACCTCGAGCAGGCGGACCTTCGCCGCGAGCGTGCGATCGCGGCGGATGCGGTCGAGCGCGCGGTTGCGCGCCGTGGTCACCAGCCAGGCGCGCGGGTTGTCCGGCGTCCCGTCGCGCGGCCAGCGCTCGGCCGCGATCGCGAACGCCTCCTGCGCGGCCTCCTCGGCGAGCTCGAAGTCGCCGAGGAGGCCGATCAGGGTCGCAACGACGCGACCCCACTCGTCGCGGAAGACCTGCTCGAGAATGCCTATCGCTCCGTGATCGGGCGCACCTCGATCGCTCCGCCCAGGCGCGCCGCCGGGACTCGCGAGGCGAGCTCGATCGCGGCGTCGAGGTCGTCGGCCTCGAACAGCATGTAGCCGGCCAGCGCCTCCTTGATCGCGACGAACGGCCCGTCGGTCGTCAGCGTCCTGCCGTCCTCGACGCGGACGGTGGTCGCCGTCTCGGGCGGCTCGAGCTGCAGGCCGGGGCTGACGCCGGCGGTCTGGTTGATCGCCTGGTAGTCGCGGAAGACGGATTTCTGCTCGTCCTCGGAGAGCCGCGACCACGCCTCCGGGTCACGCGGGGTCGGGGCGTCGCCCTGGTGGATCAGCAGCATGTACTTCATGGCTTCCTCCTGCTCGGGGATGGTCGCCCCTGAGACGAACGACGGACGAGGGAAAGGACACCTCGCCCGAAAGGTACGCTCCGGTCCCGTGGCAAAGAGCGAGTACACGATCCTGGAGGCGGCGGGCCGCGAGGTGCGGATGTCCAATCCAGGGAAGGTCTACTTCCCCAAGCCGGGCTGGACGAAGCTCGACCTCGCGCAGTACTACGTGACGGTCGCCGACGCCGCGCTGGTGCACGTGCGCGAGCGGCCGACCGTGATGAAGCGCTTCGTCAACGGGATCATGGAGGAGCCGATCTGGCAGAAGCGCGTCCCCCAGAAGGTGCCCGACTGGCTGCAGACGGCGACGGTCGCCTTCCCGTCCGGGCGCACCGCGGAGGAGCTCGTCGCCAACGACGCGGCGCACCTGGTGTGGGCGGTCAACCTCGGCGTCGTCGACTTCAACCCGTGGCCGGCGCGTCGCGGCGACCTCGACTACCCGGACGAGCTGCGCGTCGACCTCGACCCGACGCCGGGGATCGGATGGGACGCGGTCCGCCGCACCGCGATGGTCGTGCGCGACGTGCTGTCCGAGCACGGGCTCCGCGGCTACCCGAAGACCTCGGGGTCGAAGGGAATCCACGTGAACGTACGCGTAGAGCCGCGCTGGGATTTCCTCGAGGTGCGCCGTGCTGCGCTCGCGCTCGCGCGCGAGGTCGAGCGGCGCGCGCCCGACCTGGCGACGAGCAAGTGGTGGAAGGAGGAGCGGCACGGCGTCTTCGTCGACTACAACCAGAACGCGCGCGACCGCACCGTCGCGTCCTGCTACTCGGTGCGCCCGACCCCCGACGCGCGCGTGTCCTGCGCCCTGAGCTGGGACGAAGTTCCCGACGTCGAGCCCGGCGACCTGCGCCTGGACACGGTGCCCGAGCGGCTGCGCACGGCCGGCGACCCGGCGGCCGACATCGACGAGCGGCCCGGCTCGCTCGACCAGCTGCACGAGCTCGCCCGGCGCGACGAGGAGGGTGGGCTCGGAGACGCTCCGTGGCCGCCGCACTTCCCCAAGCAGAAGGGCGAGCCGAAGCGCGTGCAGCCGAGCCGCGACCGCGACCGTCCGTCCCATCGCGGCCGCGCCGGCGACCCGCAGCCCGGCGGCCCGCCGCCGGGCGTGTCGACCGGCGGGCTGCAGCGCGGCTTCGGCTCAAAGCCGAGGACCGGCCAGGGCTACGAGCACGAGTTCGACGAGTGACGCGGGCCGGCCCCGGCTACGCTTTCCGTCCCGCGAACCAGGAGACGAAGTGGGAGCGCTCGGCGCCTTCCTGAAGATCAGTCGTGTACCCGCCCCGGAGCGCGATCCGCGCGAGCGCGTGGCGGACTACAAGGAGATCTACGAGGTGCTGTCCGCGGACGAGGCCGCCCGCGAGGGCGCGCGCTGCATGGAGTGCGGCGTCCCGTTCTGCCACGACGGGTGCCCGCTCGGCAACCTGATCCCCGACTGGAACGATCTGGTCTACAAGGACCGCTGGCGCGAGGCGATCGAGCAGCTGCACGCGACCAACGACTTCCCCGAGTTCACCGGGCTGATCTGCCCGGCGCCGTGCGAGCCGGCCTGCGTGCTTGCGATCAACGACGATCCGGTCTCGATCAAGCAGATCGAGCTGGCGATCGTGGAGCGCGCGTGGGAGGAGGGCTGGATCGTCGCGCAGCCGCCCGAGCGCCGCACCGGGCGCAGCGTGGGCGTCGTCGGCTCGGGCCCTGCCGGGCTGGCCGCCGCCGCGCACCTCAACCGCTCCGGCCACGACGTCGTGGTCTACGAGCGCGACGAGGGACCTGGCGGGCTGCTGCGCTTCGGCGTGCCCGACTTCAAGCTCGAGAAGTGGTACATCGACCGCCGCATCGCGGTGCTCGAGGAGGAGGGCGTCCGTTTCGAGTACGGCGTCGACGTCGGCACCGACATCGCCGCCGAGGAGCTCTCGGCGCGCCACGACGCCATGGTGCTGGCGATCGGCTCGCGCGTGCACCGCGAGCTCGACGTGCCGGGCGCCGACCTGGCCGGCGTCCGCTTCGCGATGGATTACCTGTACGCGCGCAACCGCTGGGTCGCGCGCGGCGACGCGCCAGGCGACGACCCCGAGCTGACCGCGGCCGGCAAGCACGTGGTCGTGATCGGCGGCGGCGACACCGCGATGGACTGCGTCGGCAACGCGCACCGCGAGGGGGCCAAGAGCGTCACCGTGCTCGACACGTACCCGGCGCCCCCCGGCCCGGCGGCGCGCGACGCCGTGCCGTGGCCGCAGGCGCCGCGGCGGCTCGTGAGCACGTACGCGCTCGACGAGGGCGGCGAGCGGCGCTGGACGCAGACCGCGACGGGCCTGGCCGGCCGCGGCGGTCACGTCGCGGCCGTCCAGGGGACCTACGTGACGCCGCCGCCCGGCCCGCGTCCGGTGCCCGGGACCGATTTCGAGCTGCCGGCCGACCTCGTGCTCGTCGCGATCGGGTTCTCGCATCCCGAGCACGCCGGCGCCGTCGAGCAGCTCGCGCTCGACCTCGACCGGCGCGGGAACGTCAAGGCGCCGACTTACGCGACCTCGCGCCACGGCGTGTTCGCCGCCGGCGACGCCCGCATCGGCCAGTCGCTCGTGGTCAACGCGATCGCCGAGGGCCGCCGCTGCGCCCGCGTGGTGGACCGCCACCTCGCCGCGGTGCCGGTGCGCTGAACCAGACTTCTGACCTACCGTCGGCAGAAGCCCCCGCGATTTCGCACGTTGTCACTGCGACTTGCGTCGCTTGACACCTCGTAGTCCGAGGTGTATTCCTCCCGGCTGCTGCCATTTACCGCGCGTTGAGGGACGCGGGGCAGGGCGTCAATCGGAGAGGGAGAAGAAGTCCATGGGCCGGACTGGGGTCGTACTGGTCGCGCTCGTCGCTGCGTTCATCGCTGGGCTGGCCTGGGCGGGTCCAGCCGGGGCCGCGACGGTCTCGATCGACGCCATGGACGATTCGCCCGGTTCGCGCTGGGTCCCGCCGAACGTCACGATCAACACCGGCGACACGGTCAGCTGGGAGTTCGACGCGGCCCAGACCTCACACACCGTCGCGTCGTCGAGTCCCAATTGGTCGAAGAACTCGCCCACCCACGCGCCCGGCAGCCAGCCCGAGACGTTCACGTTCGCTACGGCCGGCGTCTACACGTTCCTGTGCACGATCCACCCAGGCACGATGACCGGCTCGGTCACGGTCCAGGAGGGCGCCCCGGCCGACCCGCTCGAGAACGTCCTCGTCTTCTCCAAGACCGCCGGCTTCCGCCACAGCTCGATCGACGAGGGCATCGCGTCGATCCAGGCGCTCGGCATGGCCAACGACTTCACGGTCACGGCCACCGAGGACGGCGCCGCGTTCACCGACGCGAACCTGGCGCAGTACGACGCGGTCGTCTGGCTCTCCACCACCGGCGACGTGCTCAACGACGCGCAGCAGGACGCCTTCGAGCGCTACATGCAGGCCGGCGGCGGCTACGTCGGCATCCACGCCGCGGCCGACACCGAGTACACCTGGGGCTGGTACGGCCAGCTCGTCGGCGCGTACTTCAAGAACCACCCAGCCGGGGTGTACCCGAACGGCGGCCGCGACGGATCGGTCGACATCGAAGACACGAACGAGCCGTCCACCGAGGGCATTCCGGTCCGCTGGAACCGGATCGACGAGTGGTACAACTACCAGTCGCCGGACAACCCCTCCGTCGGCGGCGGCGGCGCCGACTACAGCGCCCGCAACAGCGACGTCCACGTCCTCGCGACGGTCGACGAGACCACCTACGATGAGGCGGACGACTCGGCCGCCGCGGACGACCACCCGATCTCGTGGTGCTCGGACTTCGACGGCGGCCACATGTGGTACACGGGCATGGGCCACACCGAGGAGTCGTTCGGCACCGAGCCGGGCAACCTCCGCTCGCACATCCTCGGCGGCCTGGAGACCGTGACGGGGGCCGAGCCGTCCGACTGCGGCCCGCCGCGTGAGGCGGCACCGGAGGCGGAGGACTTCGAGAAGGTCACGCTCGACGACGACACGCAGAACCCGTTCGAGCTCGACATCGCGCCGGACGGGCGCGTGTTCTACATCGAGCGCGACGGTCGCGTGATGATCATCAACCAGGAGACCGGCACCACGGTCCAGGCGCTGTCGATCCCGGTCGACCAGTCGCAGGAGAACGGCATGATCGGCTTCCAGCTGGCGCCGGACTTCGCGACCAGCAACTGGGCGTACGTCGCCTACTCGGAGCCGAGCAACGCGACCCGCCAGAACACGAACGTGGTGGCGCGCTACAAGGTCGTCGGCAACACGCTCGATCCCGCCTCGCGCCAGGAGGTCTACACCTGGACGCACCAGCGCGCCGAGTGCTGCCACACGTCCGGCTCGCTCTACTTCGGGCCGGACGGCACGCTCTACATCTCCACCGGCGACAACACCAACCCGTTCGCCTCCGAGGGCTTCGCGCCGATCGACGAGCGGCCGGGCCGCGAGGCGTGGGACGCGCAGCGCTCGTCGGCCAACACGAACAGCGCCAACGGCAAGATCCTGCGCATCCGCCCGAACCCGGACACGCCGGGCTACACGATCCCGGCCGGCAACCTGTTCTCCGTCGGCACGGCGCAGACGCTGCCCGAGATCTTCGCGATGGGCTTCCGCAACCCGTTCCGCTTCACGGTCGACCCCGAGACCGGATGGGTGCTGATGGGCGACTACGGGCCCGATGCCGGGTCGACTGTCGCCGGCCGCGGCCCGCAGGGCAGCGTCGAGTTCAACACCGTGACCACGCCGGGCAACTACGGCTGGCCTTACTGCATCCGCGACAACACGCCGTACAACGACTACACCTTCCCGACCGGCCCGTCCGGCCCGCTGTTCAACTGCGCCGCGCCGGTCAACAACTCGCCCAACAACACCGGCCTCACCAACCTGCCCCCGGCGATCGGCGCCGACGCCTGGATGGGCTACACCGAGCAGGACCCACGGCACGTGCCCGACCTCGGCGGCGGCGGCGCGCCGACCGGCGGCCCGCGCTACCACTACGACCCGGCCGGCCCGCCGACCAAGTTCCCGCAGTTCTACGACGACCTGTGGTTCAACGGCGAGTGGAACAACGGCTGGATCAAGACCTTCCAGCTCAACGGCTCTGGCGCCGTGACCGACGTCGAGCCGTTCGCGCTCGGCACCGGCTACCTGCGGCCGATGGACCTCGACTTCGGGCCCGACGGCTCGCTGTACGTGATCGAGTGGGGCTCGGGCTTCGGCGGCAACAACGCCGACTCGGGCATCTACCGGATCGACTACGTCGCCGAGGGCCGGCGCCCGATCGCGCACGCGACCGCGACGCCCGACAACGGCCAGCCGCCGCTCAACGTGCAGTTCTCGAGCGCCGGCTCGATCGACCCCGACGGCACCGCGCTCACGTACGCGTGGGACTTCGACGGCAACGGGTCGACCGACTCGACGGCCGCCAACCCGACGCACACCTACAACACGGCCGGCGCGTTTAACGCCACGCTGCGGGTGACCGACCAGTCCGGTCAGACCGGCACCGATCAGGTCCGCGTCGTGGTCGGCAACACCGCCCCGACGGTGACGATCGAGTTCCCCGAGGAGGGCCAGTTCGCCTCCTTCGGCGAGACCGTGCCCTACAAGATCGTCGTCACCGACCCCGAGGACGGGACGATCAACTGCGCCAACGTCACGCTCAACGTCTCGCTCGGGCACGACCAGCATGCCCATGAGCTGTCCCAGCAGACCGGCTGCGATGGCACGTTCCTGACGGCGACCGACAGCGGCCACGGGGCGGACGCGAACACCTTCCCGGTGATCGAGGCCGTCTATACCGACAACGGCGCCACGGGCGCGCCGGCGCTCACCGGCCGTGACATCCACGTCCTGCAGCCGAAGCGCAAGCAGGCCGAGTTCTTCACGACCACCGGCCGCGCGCCGGGCGTGACCGGGGGCGGCGACCCGGGCGTGCAGACCGAGGCGACCGGTGACACCGCCGGCGGCGGCCAGAACGTCGGCTTCATCGAGAACGGCGACTACGTGTCGTACACGCCGATGAACCTCGAGGGCATCTCGGGCCTGCGCTTCCGCGTCGCCTCCGGCGGCGCCGGCGGCACCATCCAGGTCCGGCTCGACGCCGCGGACGGCCCGCTGGTCGCCGAGACGGAGATGATCACGCCGACCGGCGGCTGGCAGACCTACAAGACCGTCGACCTGGCGCTACCCAACCCGCCCGAGGGCACGCACCAGCTGTTCTTCGTGTTCCGTCACCCGACGGACCAGGGCGGGCTGATGAACCTCAACTGGATCGACTTCCGCGGCAAGGGCGCGGCGACGACGGCGGCGCCCGAGGTCGAGGCGACCGCTGACCCGGTCACCGGCGCCGTGCCGCTCGAGGTCAGCTTCGACAGCACGGTGGTCGACCCGGACGCCGAGGCCGGCGACACGCTGACGTACGCGTGGAACTTCGGCGTCCCCGGCACCGACACCGACACCTCCGACCAGCCCGACCCGACGTACACGTACGAGCGTGCCGGCACCTACACCGCGACGCTCACGGTGACCGACCCCGACGGCGGCAAGGGGAGCGTCTCGCTCCAGATCCGCGTCACCGCCGGTGACCAGTGCCCGGAGAACAACCTCCGATCGGACGAGTTCGACGGCACGGCGATCGACACCAACCGCTGGACGATGATCCGGCCGGACGCCACCCGTCCGCCCACGGTCCAGGGTGGGTTCCTGCGCTTCCCGATCGACAACGGGTCGGTCTACGGCGCCGGCACCAGCGCCCGCAACATCATGGTCCAGCCCCTCCCCGACGGCGACGTCGCGGTGACGGCGAAGATCTCGAGCGAGCCGCTGACCGAGAACTACCAGCAGGCCGGCCTCCGGGTCTACCAGAACGACGACAACTGGGCCTCGATCCACATGATCAGCGCGGGCGGCTCGCGTGACTTCGAGTTCATCTACGAGAACAACGGCAACCCGCGGAACGAGGGCCCCGACAAGCTCGGCGGGATCCCCGCCGACTCGCCTCACGAGTACTGGGTCCGGCTGACGTCAGACGGCTCGCAGCTGAGCGCCGAGTACTCGTTCAACGGCGTGAACTACTCGCCGGTCGGCCGCGCCGCAGACATCTCCGGCTGGGCGGACCCGCAGATCGGGCCGGTGGCGCTGTCCGACCAGGCGCCGAGCTACCCGGTCGCCTCGTTCGACTGGATCCGGTTCGATCCGGACCAGCCGATCGGCGGCGGCGGAGGCGGTGGCGGCGGCGGCTCGGAGACCGAGGTGTTCGCCGACCAGTTCGACGGCACCGCCCTCGGCGCAAGCTGGGAGGTCATCCGCGGCTCCCAGGCGCTGACCGTCTCGGGCGGCGCCCTGCGCATCCCGTCCGCCATGGGCGACCTCTACCAGGGCAACAACACCGCCGCGAACCTCGTCATGCGCGACCTGCCGGCGAGCGGTGCCTGGACGGCCACCTCGAAGATCAACTTCGAAGGGCTCGCCCAGTACCAGCAGGCCGGGATCATCATCCGCGGGGACGACGACAACTACCTCAAGCTCGGCCGCATCGCGCACACCACTGTGGGCGACGAGAAGTTCGAGTTCATTCATGAGGCGGCCGCGAACCCCGACAACACGGCCGCGGACTCAACTGCCAACATCGCGGCCGACTTCCCGGACGACTACTGGGTGCAGCTGCGGTACGACGGGACGAACGTCACGGGCTGGTACTCGAGCAACGGGTCCAACTGGACCCAGGTCGGGCGCCCGTGGGGCCTGCCGGCGAACCCGAAGGTCGGCCTGTTCTCCTTCGGCTTTACGGCGGCGACCGCCGCGCCGGAGGCTGCGTTCGACTCGTTCCGGATCGTCCGTCCGGGCGCACCGGCCGGCCCGAGCCGCGACGACGAGTTCGACGGCTCCAGCCTCGACAAGACCCGCTGGAACGCGATCGTGCGCGAGGCGCCCGGCTCCTACACGGTGTCCGGCAGCAACCTCACGATCACGACCCAGCCGGGTGACATCTACTCCAACGACACCGACCCGCCGCCGAACAACTTCATCCTCCAGTCGGCCGACCACGCCGGCGAGGACTGGGTGATCGAGACCAAGGTCGACTCGCGGGTCAACGGCGGCTACGGCCAGGGAGGCCTGCTGGCCTACGTGGACGGCCAGAACTACGTCAAGCTCGACCCGATCGCCGACGCCGGCCAGACGCGGATCAACCGCATCGAGCTGCGCACGGAGGTCGCAGGCACGCCGACCGGTCCGGCCTCCGATCCGCAGATCGCGGACGGCACCGGCACGGTGTTCTGGCTGCGCCTGACGAAGAGCGGCACGAACTACACCGGCGAGTTCTCGCGCGACGGCACGACCTGGCTGCCGGCCGGGACGGTCGTCAACGCCATGGCCGACCCGTCGTTCGGCGTCTTCGCCTTCGGCCCGCAGGCCGATGGCCAGGGCGACACCGTGGCGTTCGACTACTTCCTGCTCGACGGCCGTGACGCCGGCGAGCCGTGCGACTGCGTCCTGGGCAAGGGCGACGAGTTCGACGGCGGCGCCCTGGACAAGGAGAAGTTCAACGCGATCGTCCGCGACGACGCCGCGACGTACTCGATGTCCGACGGCGAGCTGAAGGTCACGACGAAGAGCGGCGACATCTACACGAGCCCCAACTCGCCGACCGCAGGCCCGTTCTTCCTGCAGTCGCCGGACCACGCGGGCGCAGACTGGGCGATCGAGACCAAGATCGACGCCCGCCAGCTGAGCGACGGCTACGAGCAGGCCGGGCTGCTGGCCTACCAGGACGATGACAACTACGTAAAGTGGGACGTCATCTCCGACGCTGGCCAGACCGGGATCAACCGGCTCGAGCTCCGGTCCGAGAAGGCGGCCGCCATCCTCAACCCGCAGCCGCAGTTGACCCCGCTGCCCGCGAACACCGGCAACGTGTGGTTGCGGCTGACCAAGACGGGCACCGCGTATAAGGGCGAGTACTCGTTCGACGGGACGACGTGGACGGCGCTCGCGGAGACCGTGAGCCACGACATGGCGTCGCCGGACTTCGGTCTCTTCACGCTCGGCAACGCCAGCGCCGGAGGAGTCGTCGGCTTCGACTACTTCGCCGTCGACGGGAACCGCGGCGAGTGCGAGGAGCCCGAGCCGGAGAACCGGGCGCCGGTCGATCGACGCCGCCGCGGCCTCGCCGACCACCGGTTTCGCCCCGCTCCAGGTGCAGTTCACGAGCGCGGCGAGCGACCCCGACGCGGGCGACCAGCTGACCTACAGCTGGGACTTCGACAACGACGGGACGGCCGACGCCACGACGGCGAACGCCACGCACACCTACACCACGCCGGGCGAGAAGCAGGCCAAGCTCACGGTCTCCGACGGTGAGGCGTCGGCCTCACGGACGCTGAACATCAACGTCCTCGAAGCCGACGATCCGGGTGCGCGCTTCCGGGTGCTCGTGTTCTCCAAGACCGCGGGCTTCCGGCACAGCTCGATCGACGAGGGCCACGCGGCGATCGAGCAACTCGGTGCGGACAACGACTTCCAGGTCGACCACACCGAGGACTCGACGGCGTTCCGCGACGGCATCCTCGGCCACTACGACGCGGTCGTGTGGCTGTCGACCACCGGTGACGTGCTCAACGACACCCAGCAGGGGGCGTTCGAGCGCTTCGTCAAGGGCTGGCCACGGCTTCGCGGGCATCCACGCGGCCGCCGACACCGAGTACGAGTGGAAGTGGTACGGCCGGCTGGTCGGCGGCTACTTCCTGAGCCACCCGAGCGGCACGACGCCGCAGGGCGGGCGCCCGGGCACGGTCGTCGTCGAGGACACGACGGACCACTCCACGCAGGGCCTTCCGGCCCCGCGCTGGGACCGGATCGACGAGTGGTACAACTACAAGCCGGTCAACTTCGAGGAGACCGGCAACGTGGACTACAGCCCGCGGGCGAACGTCCACGTGCTGGCATCGCTCGACGAGTCGACCTACGACGAGGCGGACGGCAGCGACGGGGTCGATGACGACCACCCGATCTCGTGGTGCCAGAGGTACGACGGCGGCCGCTCGTGGTACACGGGCATGGGCCACACCGAGGACTCGTTCACGGAGGCGAACTACCTCAGGCACATCCTCGGCGGCATCGAGGTCGCCGCGGGCACCGAGGGGATGGACATCTGCAACATCGCTCCGACGGTCGAGGCCGCGGCCGATCCGCGAACCGGCCAGGCCCCGCTCCCGGTGGCCTTCTCGGCCAACGGCTTCGACAGAGAGGGCGCCTCGCTCACGTACTCGTGGGACTTCGGAGACGGCGACACGTCGCTGCGGCAGAACCCGGACCACACGTACGGCGAGCCGGGCACCTACACGGCGAAGGTCACGGTGAGGGATCCGAAGGGCGCGACCGGCACAGCGACGGTCGAGATCGTCGTGAACGATCCGCCGGGCAACGTCGCGCCGACCGTCGAGGCCGCGGGCGACCCGACGGCGGGCAAGCCGCCGCTGGCCGTGCAGTTCTCCGCCGCCGGGTCCGATCCGGACGGCGATCCGCTCACCTACCGGTGGGACTTCGCGGACGGCAGCTCCTCGCTGCTCCAGAACCCCGCCCACACCTACGTCAACGCTGGGACGTATGCGGCGAAGGTGACGGTGAGCGACGGGCGCGGCGGCACGGCGACCGCCACGGTGCAGGTGACCGTTGGGAACCGCGCCCCGACGGTGGAACTCACGGCGACGCCGACATCAGGCAGCGCGCAGTTGAACGTCAGCTTCTCCGCGGCGGGCTCGGACCCGGACGGGGACGCGCTGACCTACGCGTACGACTTCGGCGACGGAGCGAGGGGTACGGGGAGGACCGCCACGCACAGGTACAAGAAGGCCGGTGTCTACACCGCCAAGGTGACCGCGAGCGATCCCGACGGCGCCACGGCCACGGACGAGGTGCAGATCACCGTCACCAAGCGGTAGGCGCGCCCTCCAGCGCCCGGCGGCCCTACCTCCTGGGGCCGTCGGGCGCGCGGACCTGCTGAGATGTGTGCCCTCCGACGGATAGAGGAGGACCGATGACGCGCAGACTGGAAGCGGGGCCGCTGCTCGTGACGTTGGGAGCGCTGCTCCTGCTCGTGAGCCTGTTCCTCAACTGGTACGACGGCGAGATCACGGCGTGGGAGGCGTTCGAGGTGTGGGACCTCGTGCTGTTCGTGCTCGCGCTCGCCGCGATCGCTGCCGGGATCGGGCTGGTGACCCAGGAGGACGGGCTGACCGACCGCCGGCTGCTGCCCGCGGGCGTACTCGCCGTCGCGGTGATCGTGGCGTCGCAGATCATCGATCCGCCGCCCGCGGCGGCCGGGCTGGATCCGGATACCGGCGCCTGGCTCGCGCTCGGCGCCGCGCTGGTGCTGTGCGCGGGCGCGGTGCTCACGGTCGGGCGGGTGCACTTCGCGTTCACGGTCGATGAGCGCGAGCCGGGCCGTCGCCGCGTCGCCGCGGTCGACGCGCGCGGGCCGGCGGATCCGACCACCGACAACGTTCCGGCGGTGACGCAGCCCGAGCGGGAAAGCCGCCGCCTGTTCGCGCGCGTCCGGACCGAGGAGGCCAAGGCCGGCGTGACGGACGAAACTCCGGCAGGGAACGAGCCCACCGAGCCGAAGCAGGACTGATGGCGCCGGCGCGTGAGGTCGCCTTCGAACTGGAGTGCTTCGAGTGGGCCGACGAGCGGCTCGAGGTCGCGGGTCGCTGGAAGGGGCTGGGCTCGCACAGCCTCAACCGGCCCGTGCTGACGATCGACACCGAGAACGGTCGCCGTAAGCGGATCGTCGCGCTTCCCGGCGGTCAACTGGGCGCCGCGTGGCGCGCGTCGTTCTCCTGGCCGGGAGACCCGGCTGAGATCGCCGGCGCGGAGCTCGAGGTCGGCGGCAACCTGGTGGTCGACCTGCCGCTGCCGGATCGGAAGCGAAGGCGCCGCCGGCGCCCAGCCTCCGAGCAGCCCACCGACGACGCGCTGCGCGCGGAGACCGTCGCGCTGCATGGTCAGGTCGAACGCCTGCGCGCCGAGCTGGCCGGCCGGGAACGCGAGATCATCGCGTTGCGCGCCCAGCTCGACGAGGTCGACGAGGAGGAGTCACGGCCCCCCGACGCGGACGAGCGGACGGTGGAGATCCAGCGGCTCGCGGACGAGCTCGAGCGGCTGCGCGGCGAGAAGCTGGCGGGCGCCGAGGCGATGACGGTGGAGGTCCAGCGGATCGTGGCCGAGCGCGACGCGGCCATCGGCGAGACGGAGGTGGCGGTCGCGGCCGAGCGTGCCCGCTGGCAGGCTGACATCGACGAGCTCCACCAGGCGTTCTCCGACGCCGCGGCCGAGGCCGAGGAGTCGCGCGACAAGCACCAGGCCGAGCTTGCTGCGGTCCACGAGCAGCTGCACGCCGAGCGTGCGGAGGTCACGCGGCTGACCGCGGAGCTCGCGCAGCGCGAGGAGGCGGCCGCGCGCGAGCGCGCCGCGGCGCCGCCGACCGAGCCGATGCCGCCGCCCGGCGACTCCTCCGCCGGCCCCGCCACGCAGGCGATGCCACCGCCCGCCGGCGGCGACGCGACGGTCGAGACCGCTGTGCTCTCTGAGCCCGGAAAGGATGTTCAGCACACGTCGCCGGTCGTGGCTGCCGGGTCCAGCGCGTTCCAGGCGCTCAAGGCGCGGTTCGAGGGGCTCTTCGCGACCAACGGGGACGGGCACGACGAGGAGCCCGCCATGCCGCGGCCGCTGCGGACGGCGTCCGCCGCGCGGGCCCGCGCCGGCGCGACGGTGGCTGCGCGCCGCAGCCCCGGCGAGGTGTGGGCGACGCGCGTGCTCGCGGCCGTGGTCGTCGCCGTGTTGCTCACAGCCTTCGTGCTGATCCTCATCTACATTGCGTGACGCCGCGGGCCGGCTCGTCGCCGCCTGCCTCGCGCTCGCCGCGCTGTCACTGCTGCTGCCCTGGGCGCTCGCATTCGACCCTTGGTCATGGGTCGTATGGGGACGGGAGGTAACCCGGCTCGAGCTCGACACCGCCGGTGGGCCGTCGTGGAAGCCGCTGCCGGTCGTCGCGACCACGCCGCTGACGCTCGCCGGCGACGCCGCGCCGGCGCTGTGGCTCGTGCTCGCGCGCGCCGGCGGGCTGCTCGCGGTGGCAGGCGCGGCCGTGCTCTCCCACCACGTCGCCGCTGCAGCCGGTGGCAAGGCCCGTGAAGCGGGCGGGACGAGCCGCGCGGCGGCGGCGGCCGCCGCGCTGACGGTCGCGCTGAGCAGCTGGTGGTTCTTCAACACCGCGCTGGGCAACAGCGAGGGGCTGCTCGCCGCCGCGGTCCTCTGGGCGGTCGTCGCGCACCTGAAGGGGCGAACGCGGGCCGCGCTGGCGCTGGCGCTGGCGGCGGCGCTGCTGCGCCCGGAGGCCTGGCCGTTCCTCGGCGTCTACGCGCTCTGGCTCTGGCGCACCGAGCGCGAATCGCTCGGCGTGCTCGCGCTGGCGCTGATCCCGGTGCCGCTGCTCTGGTTCGGCCCCGATGCGATCGGCGCGGGCGGGGCGCTCGGCGCGTCCGACGCCGCGCGGGGCACGGCGAGCCCGCAGAGCGCGGTCAACGCCGACTTCCCGGCGCTCGAGGTGCTGGTGGACTTCGCCGAGCTGGTGACGCTGCCCGTGCTCGCGATGGCGATCGCCGGCGCCGCGCTCGGAGGCCGCACGGCGCGCATGCTCGCGGCCGGCGCGCTCGCGTGGGTCGCGCTCGTGGCGGTGATGACCCAGGCCGGTTACGCCGGCAACCCGCGCTACAACGTGGCGCCCGCGGCGGTCGCGTGCGTGCTGGCCGGCGTCGGCGTCGCTGCTCTCGCGCGCCGGCCCGGGCCGGCGGCCGCGCTCGCGGCCGCGCTGGTCGCCGCCACGCTCGCGTTCACCTCCGGCGACCTCGGCGACCAGCTCGATGAACTAGACGCGCGCGCGGACCGCCGCGAGCAGCTCTACGCACTCGTCGACCGCGCCGATGCGGCCGGCGCGGCGGAGCCCTGCGCGCCCGTCTACACCAACCAGCCGATGAAGGCCATGGTGGCGTGGCGGCTGGACGTCTCGATGGAGCACCTCGCCGACGCGCCGCGCCCGCCGGGCACCGTGTATCGCGCGCCGCCCGGCTACGACGGCGGCCCGGCGCTGCCGGTCGCGCCCGGGTTCGAGGAGCTCGCCCGCGAGGGCGACTGGACGCTGGCCGCCGCCTGCTAGCGGAACGCTGCCGGCCCCGTCCAGCGCGTCGGCTCGCGCGGCAGCGTGGCCGGGTCGAAGCGCTCGCGCATCTCGGCCGCCGACGCGGCGCCTTCCATCCCGAGCGTGCGCGCCATCCAGCGCACCGCCGCGGCCGCGTCGAGTTCGTCGAGCGTCACCGAGCCGTGGCGCTTCGCCAGCCGCGCGCCGTCCGGTCCGAGCACGAGCGGCACGTGCGCGTAGGCCGGCGGCTCGAGCCCCAGCCGCTCGGCCAGGAAGATCTGGCGCGGCGTGCTGTCGAGCAGATCGTCGGCGCGCACGACCTCGCCGATCCCCTGCCACACGTCGTCGACGATCACCGCGAGGTTGTACGCCGGCGCGCCGTCGTTGCGGCGTACGACGAAGTCGTCGACGACGCCCTCCCGCCGACCGTGCACGCGGTCGGTGAACGCGACCCGCGCACCGTTCGCGCGCACCCGCAGCGCCGGCGGGCGCCCGCCGGCGCGTTTGCGCCGGCGCTCGGCCTCGGTCAGCCGCAGACAGGTGCCCGGATAGGCGCCCTCGGTCAGCGGGCCGTGCGGCGCGGATGCCGCGGCGCGGATCTCCGCCCGCGTGCAGAAGCACTCGTAGAGGTCGCCGGCCGCCAGCAGCCGCTCGAGCGCCGCCTCGTAGGCATCGTGGCGGTTCGACTGATAGACGACCTCGCCATCCCAGTCGAGCCCGATCGCGCGCAGATCGGCGAGCTGTCGCTCCGCCGCGCCGGTCACCAGCCGGCCGTGGTCGAGGTCCTCCATGCGCACGAGAAAGCGCGCGCCGGCGGTGCGCGCAAAGAGCCACGCGAGCAGCGCCGTCCGCAGGTTGCCCACGTGCAGCGTGCCCGTCGGGCTGGGGGCGAAGCGGCCGTCGCTCGTCATCCCTCGTAGCGGAACGGGAGCGTGTCGGCCAGCTCCGCGAGCCGTGGGGCGTCGCGGTCGCGCTCGGAGTAGAGCAGCTCGACGCCGTCGGGCCACTCGACGCCGACGTCGGGGTCGTCGAAGCGGATGCCGGCCTCGGTCCTCGCGTCGTAGTAGGCGGTGCACTTGTAGACGAAGTCGGCGGTCTCCGAGAGCACGCAGAAGCCGTGGCCGAAGCCGACGGGGATGTAGAGCTGGAGGCCGTGCTCGTCGTCGAGCTCGACGGCCTCCCACTCGCCGAACGTGGGTGAGCCGCGGCGCAGGTCGACGACCACGTCGAAGACCCGCCCGCGCGCCGCCCGTACGAGCTTGCCCTGTCCCGGATCGGTCTGGAAGTGCAGCCCGCGCACGGTGCCGCGCCGCGAGCGCGAGTGGTTGTCCTGGACGAACTCCGTCGGAACGCCCTCCGCGGCCCAGGCGTCGGCGCGGTACGTCTCGATGAAGAACCCGCGCGCGTCGCCGTGTACCGCGGGCGCCAGGAGCACGAGCCCGGGCAGGCGAGTCGGAAGTCGCTGCATTTGCCGGGCAGCCTAGAAGGGATAAGCCCGGCGAGCGTCGAAACGAGGTCGGGCCATGCCGAGAACCGTTCCGATGCCTCCGGCCGCCAAGGGCCACCAGACGCTGTCCGCTTACATCACGTCGCGCTTCGACGAGTTCTCGCGCTCTCAGAAGGACGTCGCGCAGTACGTCGTCGACCACCTCGACGAGGTCGCGTTCCACACCGCCGAGGAGCTCGCGCGGCGTGCGAACACGTCGTCCTCGACGGTCGTGCGCTTCTCCCAGGCGCTCGGCTTCGAGGGGTTCCCGGAGCTGCAGGAGTCCGCGCGCGAGGAGTACCGCCACGGCCACCGCCGGCCGCCGCGCGGGCTCGAGCCGGCGGCGCCGCTGTTCTCGCTCGACATGAACCCTTTCGAGTCGGCGATCGCGGCCGACCACGTCAACGTCGAGGACACCGCCCGGCGCGTCTCGCGCTCGGAGGTCGAGGCCTCGATCGAGCTGATCGCCACCTGCGACCGGGTGTTGATCGCCGGCACCGACCAGATGGCGTTCTTCGCCTCCTACCTGCGGCACCTGCTGATGCTGCTCGACATCCGGGCGGAGATCGCCGCGTCGCCGTCGCAGGAGGCGCTCTCGCGACTCGGCCGGATCGACGGAAACACGCTCGTGATCGGCCTCTCGGCCGGGCGACCGCACCCGCTGGTCGTTCGCGCGATGAAGATCGCGCGCCACCGCAAGGCGCCGACGCTCGCGATCGTCGATGCCACGCTCTCCGAGGTCGCCAAGCTCGCCGACCGCACGCTGTACTACTCCTCGAACTCGCCGGCGTTCGTGCGCTCGCACAGCGGCCTGCTCTCGATCCTGCAGGCGCTCGCCTATGGGGTCTACTCGCGCGACACGTCGCAGTACGACGAGCGAATCCGGGCTTTTAAGTTGAAGTAGCGGGCCACGTGCGGTTCGCGACTCGCCGAATCGATGGCCGCCACCAACGGAAAGACCGCATCCGGCCAACGTATCGGCGCGTAATCTGACCGTGAGGACGCTTTGTGCACATAGGCACGAGCGGTTCGCGTAGCGTCGCACCATGCCCCGCACGCCCCTCGCGGACGCCGTCCAGCGCATGGCGCTGGACTCGTCCTCCACCCGCCGCCAGTTCCTCGGCGCCGCCGGCGCCGCCGCCCTCGCCGCCGCCGTGCCCACACGGCCGGCGCGCGCGGCGGTGTCGACCCAGCAACGCATCGTCGTCGTGGGTGCGGGCCTGGCGGGGCTCACGTGCGCGTACCGGTTGCGGCAGGCGGGCGTGTCCGCCACCGTGCTGGAGGCCGCCGACCGGATCGGCGGCCGCGTGTGGACCCGGCGCGGCGCGTTCGCCCCGGGCATAGTGGTCGAGCGAGGCGGGGAGTTGATCGACACCGGCCACGTCGAGATCCGCCAGCTCTGCCAGGAGTTGCAGCTGCAGCTCGACAACCTCGACCGCGCCGAGGCGGCGGGCACCGACGCGCTCTACCACTTCGACGGCGCGCCGTACACGGTGGCCGAGGCGGAGGACGACTTCAACGGCGTCTACCAGAAGCTCCACCGCGACCTCTCAGACGCGTCCTATCCGACGACCTACACGACGTCGACGCAGCGCGGGCGGAAGCTCGACGCGATGAGCGTGATCGACTGGATCGAGGAGAGCGTGCCCGGCGGGATCGCGTCGCGCCTCGGGCAGCTGCTCGACGTGACCTACAACATCGAGTTCGGGGCGGAATGCAGCGACCAGAGCGCGCTCAACCTGCTCTACCTACTCGGCTACTCGGGGCAGGGCCAGCTGCGGCTGCTGGGGCGGTCGAACGAGAAGTACCACGTACGCGGCGGCAACGATCGGATCGTCGACGCGCTCGCCGGAGGCCTCGCACCCGGCCAGATCCAGCTCGGGAACCGGTTGGTGGGGATCAGCGCTCGGCCCGACGGCTCCTATGCGCTGGGCGTGACGAGCGGCGGTCCGACGCGGACCGTCGTGGCCGACCGCGTGATCCTCGCGTTGCCGTTCACGATCATGCGGACGTCGGTCGATTGGTCTCAGGCGGGCTTCAAGCAGATCAAGGAGCGCGCGATCCGGGAGCTCGGAATGGGGACGAACTCCAAGCTCCACGTTGGGTTCACGCGCCGCGTGTGGGAGGACATCGGCTGCAACGGCGACACGTACTCCGACCGGGGCTACCAGAACTCCTGGGACGTCTCGCGCGCGCAGCCGCGTCCGGCCGGCGTGCTCGTCGACTACACGGGCGGCCGGATCGGCGACTCATTCGCGTCCGGGGCGCCGACGCAGCGCGCCCGCAGGTTCCTCGACCAGCTCGAGCCGGTGATCCCCGGGGCGACGGCCGCCTGGGACGGCCGGGCCACCGTCGACCACTGGCCCAGCTACGAGTGGACGCTGGGCTCGTACTCCTACTATCGCGTCGGCCAGTACCAGTTGTTCGGCGGGGCCGAGTCCGAGATGGAGGGCGCCGTGCACTTCTGTGGCGAACACACCACCCAGGACTTCCAGGGCTACCTGAACGGCGCGGTGTTCACGGGGCAGCGCGCCGCCGCGGAGGTGCTGGACGCGGTATAGCTGCTTTAGACAGATCGGAACGGCGCTTCGTCGTAACCTTGTGCTTATGCGTGACGAAGCGACGTTCCGGGTGAAGGCCGGCCTGGCCGAGATGCTGAAGGGCGGCGTCATCATGGACGTCGTAGACGCCGAGCAGGCGAAGATCGCCGAGGATGCCGGGGCCGCCGCCGTCATGGCGCTCGAGCGCGTGCCCGCCGACATCCGCCGCGACGGCGGCGTCGCGCGCATGTCCGACCCGCTGCTGATCAAGGGCATCCAGGAGGCCGTCACGATCCCGGTGATGGCCAAGGCGCGCATCGGGCACTTCGCCGAGGCGCAGGTGCTGGAGGCGCTCGAGGTCGACTACGTCGACGAGTCCGAGGTGCTGACGCCCGCCGACGAGGCCAACCACATCGACAAGTGGGCGTTCAAGGTCCCGTTCGTGTGCGGCGCGACCAGCCTCGGCGAGGCGCTGCGCCGGATCGGCGAGGGCGCGGCGATGATCCGCTCCAAGGGCGAGGCCGGCACCGGCGACATCGTCGAGGCCGTCCGCCACCTGCGCGCGATCCGCGCCGAGATCCGCCGCCTCCAGCAGCTCGACGAACCCGAGCTCGCGACCGCGGCCAAGGAGCTGCAGTCGCCGCTCGACCTCGTGCGCGTCGTCGCCGCCGCCGGCCGGCTGCCGGTGGTGCTGTTCTGCGCGGGCGGGATCGCCACCCCCGCCGACGCGTCGCTCGTGATGCAGCTCGGCGCCGAGGGCGTGTTCGTCGGCTCGGGCATCTTCAAGTCCGAGGACCCGGCGGGCCGCGCCGCTGCGATCGTCGAGGCGACGACCCACTTCCAGGATCCCGACCGCGTCGCCCGCGCGAGCGAGGGCCTGGGCCAGGCGATGACGTCGCTGGAGTCGCGCAAGCTCGAGGAGCAGCAGCTCCTCGCCAACCGCGGCTGGTGAGCGCACCGCTCGTCGGCGTCCTCGCGCTCCAGGGCGACTTCGAGGCGCACGCGCGCGTGCTGCGCGACCTCGGCGCCGAGCCGCGCGAGGTCCGCGTGCCCGCACAGCTCGACGGGCTCGACGGGCTGATCATCCCCGGCGGCGAATCGACCACGATGACGCTCGGGATCGAGCGCGAGGGGCTCGCCGAGCCGCTGCGCGCGCTCGTCCGCTCCGGCACGCCCGTGCTCGGCACCTGCGCCGGCATGATCATGCTCGACCGCGAGCACCTCGGGCTCGCCGACTACGTCTGCAGGCGCAACGCGTTCGGCCGCCAGGTCCGCTCGTTCGAGGCCGACCTGGAGATCCCCGGCATCGGCGGCGGGCCCGTCCGCGCGGTGTTCATCCGCGCTCCGTGGATCGACGAGTACGGCGACGCGGTCGAGGTGCTGGCCGAGGTCGACGGCCACGTCGTGGCCGCGCGCCAGGACAACATGCTGGTGATCAGCTTCCACCCCGAGATCGCGGGCGAGATGCGCCTGCACCGGCTGTTCCTCGAAGGCATATGAAGGAGCTGCGGCTGCAGCTGGTGCGCCACGGCGAGTCGCTCGCGAACCAGGCCGACAGGGCGCGGCGCGCACGCCCGGAGGACTGGGACGCGCTGTCCGAGCGCGGCTGGGAGCAGGCGCGCGGGCTCGGCCGGCGGCTCGACGGCCACGGCGTCGAGGTGATCGTGACGAGCACCATGCGGCGCGCACAGGAGACCGCAGAGGGGATCAACGAGATCCTCGGCGTGCGGGTGGAGACCGACCCCGACCTGCACGAGCTCAGGCAGTCCGACGCGTTCTACGGCTCGTTCCCCGAGTTCGGCGACACCGCTTCGCTCAACTGGATGCCGACCGCGCCGCGCGACCACGCCGAGCCGGGCGCGGAGTCATTCGACGCGATGCTCGCGCGCGTGGTGCGTGTGCGCGAGCGAATGGAGGCGCGCGCGGGTGACGAGCGGCTGCTGCTCGTCACCCACTACGGCTGGCTGCACTTCCTCCTCGGCCACACGCTGTTCGGCGATGCGTTCGGACCGCAGCACCTGCCCGGACTCTGGCTCGCCGGGCACGCGAACACCGGCATCAGCATCTTCGAGCGCCGGGCGCGGCGGATGGACGGGATGGACTTCTCCGGGTGGGGCCTGACCACCTGGAATGATCAGGCCCACCTGTGAGTCGTCGCTACCAGCGCACGTCGCGCAGGTACTTCACGCCGGCGATGGAGGTCTTTGCCTCAGCGTGTTCCAGGTCGTCCGGGTGCGAGAACTTCGGCCAGTCGTGCTCGATGATGAAGTGCTTGTCGAGCCTGTGCCCTTCGCCGGCCTCGAAGATGTCCGGGAAGTCGATCGACCCCGGCCCGCAGTCCTCCCAGTCCTGGATGTCCGGCCCGCGGTCGCGCCAGGTCCGGTCCTTGACGTGGTAGAGCGGCCAGCGCGCCGGGTCCTCGGCGAGGTAGTGGACGGGGCTCTCGCCGCCGTACACGATCCAGTAGAGGTCGAGCTCGAACTTCACGAGCTCCTTGTCGGTCTGCTCGAGCAGGATGTTGTAGTTCGGCGTCCCGTCGGGCTGCTTGCTGGTGAACTCGAAGTCGTGGTTGTGGTAGAAGAACTGCAGGCCCTCGGCCTTCGCCAGCGCGCCGGCCTCGTTGAACCGGTCCGCCATGAACGTGAACTGCTCGGTCGTGTAGGGCCCGGGGAACCACGCGAGGCCGGTGTACTTCTGGCCCATGACGTTCGCGTCCTCGAGCTGCTGCTGGAACGCGGTCTTCCAGCCGTCGCCGGGCACGTCGAGCACCATCGACGGGTCGTGTCCGTGGCGCGACGGCGCGCGCAGGTCCAGCTTGTCGAGCACGGCGCGGAACTGCGCCGCCGTCCAGCCGTAGCTCTCACCGAACGGCTCGATCTCGGTGTAGCCGATCTTCGCGAGGAACCTGAGGAACGCCTCGGCTGCCGCGCTGCCCTGCATCACGTCGCGCACCGACCAGAGCTGCATGCCGATCCGACTGCGCGGCACGCGCCCGCCCCTTCCCCAATCCCAGCCGTGATCGTCGCCGTGGGCGGCGGCTGACGGTACCCACGAGCCCGCTGTCGCAGCAGCGGCACCCGTCCCCATCGCAGCGCCTAGGAACCGGCGCCGGTTAAGGCTCCCCATCTTGACTCTCCTCCCGTCAGAAGTCGATGAGCTCGGGAAACTAACACGCAAGGTTCTGTTCGTGTGTCGACGGAAGTGATTTTTTGCCGGTACCGCTCGCCTCACGGCCGGAATGCGGACAGCAACCCGGCCGGACGCCGGGTGGCCCGTTCGCGCGGCGAATGCGAACGGCCGATCCTGCTTGCATGGACACGACACACGGACCCGTCAACGATTGGATCCGCGCAGCGGTCCGCCCGCTCGTCACGAGCCGAGGCGGGACCATCCTGCTGTACCACCTGCTCGGCCTCCCGCTTGGCATCGCGTACTTCGTGTGGCTCGTCACCGGCCTCTCGACCGGTCTGGGGCTGCTCGTCACGCTGATCGGCATCCCGCTTCTCACGCTCGTGCTCGCGAGCGTGCGGCCGATCGCGGCGTTCGAGCGGGTGATGGCGAACGAGCTGCTGGGAGCCGAAATTCCCGGCGCGCCGCTCGCGCCTGCCGCCGGCGGCTGGCTGCGCCGACTCACGGCGTACTGGACCGACGGGCGCACCTGGCGCGGCATGGTCTACCTGTTCATGCGGTTCCCCGCCGGCCTTGCCTCGTTCGTCGTCGCGACGGTGGCGTACGGCGTCGCGCTCATGCTGCTGGCCGCGCCGGTTCTCGCTCCGCTGGACGCCGACGGGCTCGACGTAGGCCCCTGGGACATCGACGGCGTGCTCGAGGGCCTCGCGCTGATGCCGCTCGGCGCGATCGCGCTGATCGCCGCCGGCTGGATCTCGGTGGGCATGGGCGCGCTGTCGGTCGAGCTCGCGCGCTGGGGAACTAAGCGCTGACGTCGCGGCCGCGCAGGACGAACAGCCCGGCCGCGGCGAACAGCCCGGTGTAGACCAGCAGCAACAGCCCGGCGGGGAGCTGCTCGAGCGCATCGGAGTTGGTCGCCGTCCCGGCCAGCGCGTTCGCGGCCCCGGTCGGGAACCAGCGCGCGATGAAGTCCTCGAAGCCGGGGATCAGCGTGAGCAGCGGCTCGATCAGGAAGATCCAGCCGAGCGCGCCGATGATCGCGCCGACCTGGTTGCGGATCACCGCGCCCAGGCCCACTCCGATCGCTGCGTACAGCGCGCACGCGGCGGTGTTGCCGGCGATCAGCTCGATCACTTCCGACGTGCTCGCCTCGGTCGCGATGTCCCGCGACGAGAGCAGCGGCAGCACGATCGCCGCGCACAGCCCTTCGGCGACCAGGCCGAGCAGCGCGCCCGCCAGCAGCGCGGTGACGAGCTTCGCGACCACCAGTCGACCGCGATCGGGCACCGCCAGCAGGCTCGGCGTGATCGTGCCGTGCCGGAACTCGGTGGCGACGCTGAGGATCCCGAGCACGAGCGCGAAGATCTGCACCAGCCCGCCGATCTGCATCAGGTTGGGGCCGGGCGGGTCCGTGCTGTCGGAGAAGTCCGCCGTCAGCGCGGCGATCAGGCTGATGATGAGCACGAGCCCGACCGACCCGAGCGCCACCGCCCATGACGTCCGCGTCGTGCGCAGCTTGAACAGCTCGGCGGAGATCGCGCGGCTCATGACGGCCCGCCCTCCGCGCCGGTCAGCTCGAAGAAGATCTCCTCCAGCGAGGAGCCGACCGGCGCCAGCTCGGAGATCACGATGCCGCCGGCGGCGATCACGCGGCCGATCTCCTCGCCGCTGCGGCCGCGCACGACGATCGCCCGGTCACCGTCGGTGGACACGTCGGCGCCGTCGGCGCGCAGCAGCTCGCCCAGCCGCGCCGCGTCCGGGCCGGCGACCCGCATCCCGCCGCCGGCGCGCGCGGTCAGCTCGGCGAGCGGCGCCTGCGCGACCGAGCGGCCGTGGTTGATCACGACGACCTCGTGGGCGGTCTGCGACACCTCGGCCAGGACGTGGCTCGAGACGAGCACCGCGCGGCCCTCGGCGGCGAGCGAGTGCAGGAAGTCGCGCAGCCAGCGGATGCCCTGCGGGTCGAGCCCGTTGGCCGGCTCGTCGAGCACGAGCACGTGCGGGTCGCCGAGCAGCGCCGCGGCCAGCCCGAGCCGCTGGCGCATGCCGAGCGAGTAGCCGCCGGCCCGGCGATCGGCCGCGTCCGACAGGGCGACCAGCTCGAGCAGCTCGTCGACGCGGGCGTCGCCGACGCCCGACGCCCGCGCGATCGAGCGCAGGTGGTTGCGGCCGGAACGCCCGGGGTGGAACATGCCGCCGTCGAGCAGCGCGCCGACCGTGTGCACCGGGTCGTCGAGCGCGGCGTACGCCCGGCCCTCGACGGTCGCGCTGCCGCTCGTCGGGCGTATGAGCCCGAGCACGATCCGCAGCGTCGTCGTCTTGCCCGCCCCGTTCGGCCCGAGGAATCCGACGATCCGTCCCGGCTCGACCGTGAACGACAGGTCGTCGACGGCGAGCGTCTCGCCGAACCGCTTCGTCAGCCCCGCCACCTCGATCGCCGGCACGGCGGCGCAGGCTAGCGGCTCAGGCGCAGCACCCGGGGTTCTGCGATGTAACCCCGGCGCCGGCACGGCGGCGCAGGTCGCGGCTCATACGCCCGCGCGGAGTGCGCCCGCGTCGCCCTTCTGCACGACGTACGTGGCGATCGGGGTTGCGATCGGAACGCGCGTCATCACCTTCTCCACGCCGCGGAACTCGGCCGACCAAAGCCGGGGGTCGAGCGTGACGGTGACGTAGCCGCGATGTTGGTCGTGGAACAGCCTGTGCGGGTTCTGCGCGCTCCCCCCATGCTGCGTCGCATACGGCATATCGCCGTCGGAGCTGATCGAGGTCCCAAGGAACTCCGTCGCGACCGGCGTGCCATCGAAGCTGTTGAAGTTCGGCGGCACGTTACGGACCGAATTCTCATGCGAGTCGCCGGTGATCACCACCGTGTCGGCCACGCCCGGCTGGGCGAGGAAGTCGAGCACCAGCTGGCGGTCCGCCACGTAGCCGTCCCAGTTGTCGAGGTTGAACCGCTTTGAGTTCGCCGCCGAGTCGCGGTCGAGCGGCGCGAACGCGACCTGGTTCGCGATCACGTTCCAGGCCGCCCCCTGTGCGGCAAGTCCTTCGAACAGCCAGTCGCGCTGCGCCGCTCCGAGGATGCCGCGCGACGGGTCGAGCACGCCCGGGCAGTAGCTCGACACGGGGTCGCGCTCCGCCGGCAGGCACTGCGCCTCGATCTGATTCGAGCGGTACTGGCGCGTATCGAGTACGTGGAACGTGGCGAGACTGCCCCAGTGCAGGCGCCGGAAGAGCGGCATGTCCTTGCCGACAGGCTTGCGGCTCCGCGACAGCGGCGCGTTCTCCCAATAGGCGAGGTAGGCGGCGGCGCGACGCAGGGCGACCGTTTCCAGCGGCTCGTCGGGCCGGTCGATGTCGAGGTCGGCGTAGTTGTCCTTGAACTCGTGGTCGTCCCACGTCATCAAGAACGGGTGCGCAGCGTGGGCGGCCTGCAGGTCGAGGTCGGTCCGGTACTGGGCGTGGCGCAGCCGGTAGTCGTTGAGCGTGAAAAGCTCGGCATCGGGACGGTGCGTGCGTACCGCTCGCTCGTGGCCGCCG
The DNA here is from genome assembly GCA_963835735.1 of uncultured Solirubrobacteraceae bacterium. Classification (GTDB taxonomy): domain Bacteria; phylum Actinomycetota; class Thermoleophilia; order Solirubrobacterales; family Solirubrobacteraceae; genus DASQMT01. Next base: position 436,435 of record CAWIGP010000005.1, on the reverse strand, counting down.
GCGCCCTCGTAGATGTAGTCGCCGAGATGCACGACGAGGTCGACGTCCTGCGTCGCCAGATCGGCATAGGCTCCGAAGAATCCCCGCGTGTAGTTCTGGCACGACACGTAGGCGAAGCGCGTGGGCGCGGTGGAGCCCGGTGGCGGGGCAGTACGCGTGCGACCGACGCGACTCGTCGTCCTGCCCCACTTGAACCGGTACCAGTACGTCGTCGCCGGCTGGAGTCCGCCCAGCTCGACGTGCACGGTGTGCGCCTCGTCCGGACGCGCGTCGACCGCGCCGCGCCGCACGATGCGCTGGAAGCGCTCGTCGGCTGCGACCTCGTAGCGCACGCCGAACACGTCGTCGGACATGCCGCCGCCGTTGAGCGGATCGGGCGCGAGCCGCGTCCACAGCACGACGCCATCGGGCGTCGGGTCTCCCGATGCCACACCGAGGCCGAACGGGTTGCTCGCGAACGGCGGAGCTGCTTTCGCCGACATCGCGCTGCGTCCGAGGAGCACGTAAGCCGCCGACGCCGATCCACCAGCGCGCAGCAGCGTTCGCCGGCTGATGCGTCCGTCCCAGTTGCCCGTGAGTCCCATACGTGGACCCTCCATCGCTGCGTCGTCCCTGCACATGCGCGAACGGGGTGGTCCGCGCCCAACCTACGTCCGCACCCGGAGATCGCGCGGGCCGACCGCTCCTTGCTCGAGGGCCAGTCGCGCCAACGCCGCTCGCTTGTGGTGTTGCGGCAGCTGCGCGATCCCGAACAGATCGAACAGCGCGTGGAGATGGAACTTCACGGTCTCGACGCTCAGGCACAGCTCGGCGGCCAGCTCGCGGTTGGAGGGCGGTGTGGCGAACCGCGCGCCCGCGAGCGGTCGGCACAGCGCGACGAGCACGCGCCGCTGAGCGGCGCTCAGCGCCGGCGCCGAGCCACCCAGCCCGACCGCGGTGCTGCCGTCGCCCCCGCTGAGCGGAGCGAGAAACGTCAGCCTCGTACGGCCGATCGTGATCACGTCGCCATGGCGCAGCGTGCGCCGGCCGTGCACGCGCTCACCGTTGACGAACGACCCGTTGCGCGAGCGGCCGTCGTCGACGACGGTCCAGACGGCCCCGATGCATTCGATGTCGGCGTGGGCTCGTGATACCTCGTCGTCCCAGGTGAGCGCGACGTCGCTGACTGGCTGCCGGCCGACGCCGAGCGGCGATCGACGGGCGGTCAAATCGACGATGCGCTGCCGCTGGTCGCCGTCGCGGTACACGAGGAACGGCGCGCCGCCTCGTTCGGCTTCCATGCGCGCCTGGAGTTCGGCCGGCGAGGACCGGTGGAGGCCCGGGGGGAATGCGTCCACCTGCCGAATCTACGGGAACGGCGCTCAGTAATCGACCCGCGTGAGCGTGTTGGTGCCCACGCCGGTGACCCAGACGTGTCCGCCGGCCGCGATCAGCGCGTACGGATTGGCCGGCACGCGCAGGCGCCGCAACGGCCCGCGCCGCATCCGCCGCGGGTCGAGCACGGCGACCCGGTGGCGCGTGTTCGCAGCGACGAACACGTGCCCGCCGGCCACCGCGATGCCCGCGGGGCGCCCGCCCACCTCCGTGATGATCGCCTGCCCGCGGCGGTCGATGCGTGCGACGGAGTCGTCCTCCTCCACGCTCGCCCACAGCTTGCCGGCGCCGTACGCCAGGACAGTTGCGGGATGGCTGAGCCATGCGGCGTGACGCGCGGGCCGGCCCGGCTCGACCCGCATGACGCGCTGGACGTTCGCAAGCGCGAGCCAGGCGCCGCCCCCGCCGAGCACGATGGCGGCGATCCCGTCGTCGAACGGCATCTCCTCCAACAGCTGCGTCCCGGCCCGGTCGTATCGGAGCAGCGTGGCCGGGCTGTCCCCCGTCGCGCGCGTGACCACCCACAGGCCGCTCGGCCCGGCCGCGACACGCGCGGGAGCCACGGCGGTGCGGATCCGCCGGATCACCTCGCCGCTGCGAGCGTCGACGCCGAGGACCGCGCTGGTCGCACGCTTGGCCACCCACAGCACGTCGTCATCACCGGCGATGCTCGCGGCGCCGCGGCCGACGAACGGCTGGACCCCGCGCCGGCGTCCCGTGTCGGGGTCGAGCCGTGCGATCCGCTCCTCGTGGATGCTCAGCACCCACAGGGCGCCGCCCGCGTGAGCGAGAGCGCGCGGGCGGACGCCGACGTCGCGGATCGTCGCGCCGACACGCGGGAGGTCGGGTGACGCGGCCGGCCGCGGCGCCGGCGTCGGGGTGGTGCGCGCGGCGCTGCCTTCGCCCTCGCGGCCGCGTTCCGAGCCGAGCCAGAACGCGAGCGCCGCGACGGCCGCGACGGCGAGCGCCGCGGGCGCCAGCAGCCGTCGCCGCCGCCGCGCGTCGCTCACCGGCGACGGCGAGGTCGTGCCGTGCGCCGCGTCGCCGGCGCCGACAGTACGCGGCGATGGCGGGGTCGTGCCGTGCGCGGCTGCGGCCACGGCGACCGCGTCCCGCGCCGGCGAGGTCGTCTCGTGCGCAGCTTCGCCGGCTGTGCCCGACGACAGCGCCGTCGTGCCACTCGTTCCGGGCGCCGCGTCACCGACGGCGACCATGCGCTCCGGCAGCGTGTCCCGTTCGCCGGTCGCCGCGGCGCGCGCCGCGCGCCCCAGGTCGCCGGCGGATGGGTAGCGGCGCGCGGGATCCTTGGCCATGGCGCGCGCGACGACCGCGTCGAGGCCGGTCGGCAACCCGGGACGGCCCGCGGACGGACGCGGCGGCGGATCGACGAGGTGCGCCCACAGCTTCGCGTGATCGGACGCACGCTCGAACGGGACCCGCCCGGTGAGCAGGAAGTACACGACGCCGCCAAGGCCGTACACATCGGCGCGGGCGTCCACGCGTTCGCCCCGGATCTGCTCCGGCGCGACGTAGTCGAGCGTGCCGACCCACTGCTCTGACGTCGTCGGCCCGCCCGTCGCCATCGCATGCTTCGCCAGCCCGAAGTCGCTCAGGTACACGTGGCCGTCGGCACCGACCATCACGTTCTGCGGCTTGACGTCGCGGTGCACATAGCCGGCGCCGTGGATGGCATCCAGCGCGTCGCCGAGCTGCGCGGCGATCGCGGCCGCCCGGTCGAGCTCCGGCAGGCCGTCGCGGCGCACGAGCGTGCGCAGGTCGTCGCCGGCGACGTAGCGCATCACGAGGTACGCGCGCCCCTCCGCGACGCCGGCGCCGTGGACGGGGATCACGTTCGGGTGCTCGACCGCGCCGGCCGCGCGGGCCTCGGTGAGGAAGCGCTTGCGGCTCCTCGGGTCCTCGACCAGCTCGGGCGCGATCACCTTCACTGCGACGTCTCGGTCGAGGTCGAGTTGCCGCGCGCGGTACACGATCCCCATGCCGCCGCGGCCGACGACCGCGTCGATGCGACAGCCGCCGAGCACGGTGCCGGGGGTCAGCGCGCCCATGGTGTCTATATATCTGAACGGTGAGGGCCGCACACGATCGCGACTTGGCCCAGAACCGAAGTTGGGTCCGATCTCGGTGCGCGCCGCCACTCGCACGACTGGGAGCCGCCACCTCCGCCCGCGTCGGGGGCAGCGCTCCCGCCTGCGCTCCGGGAGTTACACGACCAGCCCGTGGCGCATCGTGTTCTCCGTCACCACGCGCGGCTCGACGAACTGGAGCAGGTAGCCGGGGCCGCCTGCCTTCGTGCCGGTGCCGGACAGGCGGTTGCCGCCGAACGGCTGGCGCGCGACCATCGCGCCGGTGATCGCGCGGTTGACGTAGAGGTTGCCGACCGGCGACCGGTCGATCACGTAGTCGACCGTGTCCGGGTTGCGCGCGAACAGGCCGCCCGTGAGGGCGTAGGGGGAGGCGTCGACGCGGTCGCAGGCGTCCTCGACGTCGCGCACGCGCTCGACCGCCAGCAGCGGGCCGAAGATCTCCTCGTGCAACACCGGCGAGCCGGGCGGCAGCTCGGTCGCGACCGCCGGCGTCGCGAACCAGCCGCCCGCCGGGACCGAGCGCGCGGTCGCGGCGATCCGCCCGGTTCGCTCCGCCTCGGCCGTGTAGCGGGCGACGCGCTCCTGGGCACTGCGCTCGATCACGGGCGGGACGTCGATGTCGAGCCGCTCCGCCTGCCCGACCTCGAGCACCTCGACCGCGCCGGCGAGCCGCTCCACCAGCCCGTCGTGGATCGCCTCGTGGCAGAGGACCCGTGCGGCCGCCGAGCACTTCTGGCCGGCGTACACGAACGCCGACTTGACGAGCGCCGGAACGACCTCGTCGAGATCGGCGTCCGCATCGACGATCACGCAGTTCTTGCCGCCCATCTCCGCGATCACGCGCTTGAGGTGCTTCTGCGCCGCGGGCGTCTCGGCGGCGCTGCGAACGATCTCCTGCCCGACCGCCGAGGAGCCGGTGAACGCGATCGTGTGCACGCGCGGGTCGCGCACGAGCGCGGCGCCGACGTCGCCCTCGCCGGGCAGGAGCGAGAACGCCGCCGGCGGGACGCCCGCCTCACGCAGCGCACGCGCGAGCACGTACGCGCAGCCGGGTGACTGCTCGGCCGGCTTGAGCACGACCGCGTTTCCGGTCGCCAGCCCGGCCGCGACCATCCCGCACGGGATCGCCACCGGGAAGTTCCACGGCGAGATCACCGCGACGACGCCGCGTGGCCGGTAGCGCAGCGTGTTGCGCTCCCCGGGCATCTGCAGCAGCTGCTCGCCGGCCTCGACCTCGATCGCGCCGCGCGCGTAGTACTCGAGGAAATCGATCGCCTCGCAGACGTCGGCGTCGGCCTCCGGCCACGGCTTCGCGCACTCGCGCACCTCGAGCGCCGCGACCTCGAGCCGGCGCTCGCGCAGCCACGCGGCGGCGCGCGCCAGTACGGCGGCGCGCTCGGCGGCCGGTCGGCGGCCCCAGTCGCGGTGACCGCCCCGGGCGGCCTCGAGCGCCGCGTCGACGTCGGCCTCCGTCGCCGTGGCGGCGGTGGCGACCACGCGGCCGGGCTCGCCGGGGTCGGTCGACACGAGCGCGTCGCCGGTGCGCGCGTCCTCGCCGATCCAGACGGGCACCTGCAGCGGGCCGCGCTCGTCGTGGGCGCGCAGCGCGTCGGCGAGCTGCGCGCGCACCGGCGCGCGGCGCAGCTCGAGCACCGGCTCGTTGGCGAACGGCGGCAGCGCTGCCCGGGGGCTTCGGGTCGTCGTCATCGCTCGCCGACGGCCGCCGCGGCGACGGGCGGGGCGAGCAGCGCCTCGAGCGGGACGCCCTTTGCCTGGTCGGTCAGGAAGGAGTCCTGAGACGTGTTCTCCAGGAGCCGGCGCACGAGGTAGGCCATGCCGGCGACGAGGTCGCCGACCGGGCAGTACGTGCGCACGCGCAGACCCTGGGCTGCGATCGCGTGCTGGAGCGGATCGCCCAGCCCGCGCAGCACCTGCAGCTCGAGGTCGCTCCCGTCGCCGCCGCGCAGCTCGTCGTAGGCGATCGCGTGTGCGATCGAGCGCACGTTGTGCGAGGCGATCGCGACCCGGAGCGCCGGCCGCGCGTCCAGCAGGCGGCGCGTAAGCTGCTCGAAGTTGCGGTCGGATTCGGCCTTGACCTCGAACACCGGCGCGCTCCAGCCGTGTTGCTTGGCCTCGACGATCTCGTGGTCCCAGTAGGCACCCTTGACGAGCCGGACGGTGAGCGGGTGCGCGCGCCCCGCGCCGGCCCCGGCGGCCCAGTCGAGCACGGTGTCGAGCGTCTGCGGCGAGTCGCGCAGGTAGGCCTGCAGCACCATGCCGGCCGACGGGCCGGCGCGGAACTCCTCCTCCGCCAGGAGCTCGAGCACGAGCTCGAGCACCGCATCGCGGGAGTCGAGCGACTCCATGTCGATGTGCAGGTGCGCGTCCAGTTCCCGCCCGCGGCGCAGCAGGCCGCGGAGGCGGTCCGCGGCGTCGCGCTTGCCGCGCTCGGGCGCGTCGGGCCGCAGCAGCGGCGTGAGCGCGGAGACCTTGACCGACAGGTTCGCGCGCGGGAGCGGGCCGGTGCCGTCGCGTTCGAGCGCCGGCCGCTCCGGCCAGCCGCGCGTGGCGGTCGCGATCGTCTCCAGCGCGATGTCGCAGCGCCCGGCGTAGCGCTGGGCCTCCGCCTGCGTGACGGTCGCCTCGCCGAGCAGGTCGACGGAGCTGGCGACGCCGTCCTTCCACAGCTCGCGCAGCGTGCCGAGCGCCGCCTTCGGGCTCTCGCCGACGATGAAGCGGTGCGCCATGTGCTTGACGCCCGCCGCCGCCGCCGCGCCGAGCGCGGTACGCCCCGCGCGCGTGCTGCCCATCCGCATGGCGACCGAGACAGGCGGCGGGGGCGTCTCGACCTCGCCGAGGAAGCCCGTCAGGTGGCGGGCAAGGTCGTCGAGCGATCGGCAGGCGGGCACGACGTCGACGAAGCGGAACAGCGCGGCCTTGAGCTCGGCGTCCTGGGAGGCCAGCTCCATCGCCTTCTCGTCCGCTGCCTTCAGCGGGTTGCGGGTGCCGGCCGGCAACGCGTCGGCGAGCCGGCGGCCGACGTCGAAGAGGCGCTGCTCCAACTGCGTGTCATCCATTGCCGATGACTCTACGACTACGCTAAGTCGGTGCGCGAGCTGGGTCTGTTGAGCGTCGTGGCGCCGATGCACGACGAGGAGGACACCGTCGGCGCGTTCCATGCACGGGCGGTCGCGGCGCTCGACGGGCTCGAGTTCGAGCTGCTGATCGTCGACGACGGCTCGCGCGACGGCACGGGCGAGCAGCTGCGCGCGCTGGCGGCCACCGACGAGCGGATCAAGGTCATCACGCTGTCGCGCAACTTCGGCCACCAGGCCGCGATCAGCGCGGGGCTCGAGCACGCCCGCGGCGACGTCGTCGTGATGATCGACGGCGACCTGCAGGACCCGCCGGAGCTGATCGGAGAGATGCTCGCCGCCTGGCGCCGCGGCGCCGACGTCGTGTACGCCGTGCGCGAGTCGCGCGCCGGGGAGACGCGCTTCAAGATCGCGACCGCGCGCTGGTTCTACCGCGTGTTCGCCAAGCTCGCGCGGATCGACCTGGCCGCAGGACTCAGGCGACTTCCGGCTGATGGACCGCGCGCCGCTCGACGCGCTGCTCGCGATGCCCGAGCGCAACCGCTTCCTGCGCGGGATGACGGTCTGGGTCGGCTTCACGCAGACCGCCGTCACCTACCGCCGCGAGCCGCGCGCCGGGGGTCAGACCAAGTTCACGCCGGCGAAGATGCTGCGCTTCGCGTTCGACGCGATCACGTCGTTCTCGCACGCCCCGCTGCAGGCCGCGACGCTGCTCGGTTTCGTGTTCTCGTTCCTTGCGTTCCTTGCGATCCCGCTCACCGTCATCGCGCGCTACGCGGACATCTACGAGCGCGGCGTGCCGACCACGATCGTGATCATCCTGCTGCTCGGCGGGATCCAGCTGATCACCGTCGGGATCATCGGCGAGTACGTCGGGCGGATCTACGACGAGGTCAAGCACCGGCCGCTGTACGTCGTGCGCGAGCGCGTCAACGTGCAAGAGCCCGACCAGTCGGAACGCGCCGGCACGACGTGAGGATCGCGGTCATCGGCGCCGGGGTGTGCGGCCTGGTCGCCGCCCACCGGCTCGCGCGGGCCGGTCACGCCGTCGACGTCTACGAGCGCTGGCCCGGCCTCGGCGGGCAGGCGGCGACGATGGACGTCGGCGACGGGCACCGGCTCGAGCGCTACTACCACCACCTGTTCACGTCGGACACGCACATCGCCGCGCTCTTCGCAGAGCTCGGGATGCCCGACGCGATCGAGTGGCGGCCGTCGAGCGTCGCCTTCTTCGCCCGCGGCGCGCTGCATCCGTTCGTGACGCCGCTCGACCTGCTGCGCTTCAAGCCGCTCTCGCCGCTCGCGCGCGTCCGCATGGGCGCTGCGGTGCTCGCGCTACAGCGCTTCGCCGGCGACCGCGCGCCGTACGAGCGGGTCACCGCGCGCGCGTGGATCGAGCGGCGCATGGGGCGGCAGGCGTGGCAGGAGGTCTGGGGCCCGCTGCTGCGCGGCAAGTTCGGCGAGCGGGCCGACGAGATCGCGATGGTGTGGCTGTGGAGCAAGCTGCGGCTGCGGCGCACCGTCTCGGGCGAGGACGTGCGCCAGGAGCGGCTCGGCTATCCACGCGAAAGCTGGGAGCCGTTGTTCGCGGCGCTCGTGCGTTCGATCGAGAGCGCCGGGGGCCGGGTGATGACCGACCGTCCGGCGGCGCGCGTCGCGCGCGCCGGCGGCGGCTTCGCCGTACACGCGGGCGCGCCGGACTCGTTCCGCCGCGGCCACGACCCGCGGGCGTTCGAGCCGGCCGGAGAGGCCGCATACGACCGTGTGCTCGCGACGGTCCCGAACGACGTCTTCGAGCGGCTGCTCGACCCGGCGCTCGCGGCCGAGGTGGGGGAGACGTACCTGGCGCGGGTACGTGGGATCGAGTACTTCGCCGCTCTCTGCCTGCTGCTGGAGACCGACCGCGCCTTCAGCCCTTACTACTGGACCAACGTCGCCGATCGCGCGCTCCCGTTCGTCGGTGTGATCGAGCACGGCAACTTCGTCGAGCCGGAGCGCTACGGCGGGCGCCGCTTCCTCTACGTCGCGAACTACCTGCCGCACGGCCACGAGCTCCTCGAGCTCGACGCCGACGCGCTGCTCGCGCGCTACGAGCCCGGCCTGCGGGCGATCAACCCCGCGTTCTCGCCTGCCTGGGTGCGGCGCGCGTGGCGCTTCTCCGAGCCGGCCGCGCAGCCGATCGTGACCGTCGGCTACGGCGACCGGATCCCGCCGCTGCGCACGCCGGCGTCGGGCCTCGTGCTCGCCAACACGACGCAGGTCTATCCCGAGGACCGCGGCACGAACTACGCCGTGCGGCTCGGAGATCAGGCCGCCCGGGCCTTGATCTCCTGAATAAGCCAGCGGTTGCCGTCGGGATCGGCGAACGTCAGGTAGCTGCCGTAGTCGGCGCGCTCGGGATGGAGCCCGGGCGTCTGTCCTTCGGCGCCGAAGTGGAACGGTTCGCTGACGTCGACGCCGCGCTCCACGAGCTCGGCCCGCGTGGCCTCTATGTCGGGCACGACGAGGTGCATCCCCTCGTACGAGCCCGGGGTCGCCTTGGTGATCCCGGTGCCGATCGTGATCGAGGCCGCCGAGCCGCGCGGCGTCAGCTGCACGACCCTGAAGTCGTCGCCGGCGCGATGATCGACGTCGACGTTGAAGTCGAGCTTCTCCGAATAGAACGCCTTCGCGCGATCGACGTCCGAGACCGGGATGACGGTCATCTCGAACCTGAACTCCACGGGCCGCAGTATGCCAACGCCGATCGCATAGGTTTCCTGACCCCTGGAAGGGAGGTGAACGATGGCCACGCGACCTCGCGCGCCTGCTCGGCCGCAAGTAGCGAGGTGCCGGCTCTCGGGGTGGTCGGGTGGACGAGCCGGCGCTGTTCTAGCCTGCTGAAGATGCGGATCGCGATCGCGGCCGACGAGCGCACCGGAGTAGCCGACGCCGTGGTGGAAGAGGTGCGCCGGCGCGGGCACGAGCCGCTGCTGCACGGCGCGCTGAGCGACGCCGAGCGCGACGACTGGGCGTGGGCGTCCGAGGCGGCCGCGCGCGACGTCGCCGAGGGGCGCGCCGCGCAGGGGATCGTGTGCTGCTGGACCGGGACCGGAGCGTCGATCGCGGCTAACAAGGTCGCCGGCGTGCGGGCGGCGCTGTGCGGCGACGCGGCCACGGCGGACGGCGCGCGGCGCTGGAACGACGCGAACGTGCTCGCCCTTTCGCTGCGTGCGACCTCACCCGCCGTGCTGGGCGAGATCCTCGACGCGTGGTTCGCCGGAGCACCGTCCACGGACGGCGACGATCGCGCGAACGTGGCGCATCTCGACGAGATCTGACGCTGCGCCACCGAACGGGAGCAGTGACGAGGATCCGTGTGCTGCGGCGCGTCGCTCGTGGCGCGCGCTGACTCTGTGACGCGTGTGCGTGGGTTCGTTTGAACTGCGCATTTAGGGAGTGATGGGTTTGTGCCCTGGGCGGGTTTGGCGGGCTGCGCGTGCGATCGTCGGCGTGTGCGACCAAAACGTCGATATTCCGGCCCGATTCCGGTCCCGCTCGACGTTTTGGTCGCTGTAGGACCACAACGTCGAGCGGCGGCCGGTGAGGCGCCCGGGATCGACGTTTTGGTCGCTCGGCTCGCGACGACGCAGGCCGGCGTGAGTCGGCGTCGAGCAGCTACTCGCGCTCGGCATCACGCGCGGCGCGATCAAGCACCGCGCGCGGAGCGGGCGGCTGATCCGCATCCACCGGGGCGTCTACGCGGTCGGCCACGAAGCCCTGAGCGATCGCGGGCGGATGATCGCCGCGCTGATCGCCGCCGGCCCCGGCGCGGCGCTCTCGCACCGGACCGCCGCCTACCACTGGAAGCTCATCCCCTCAATGCCGCAGTTCCCCGACGTCACGGTCACCGGTCGCGTGCCGAGAAGGCGCACAAACCTCCGAGTGCACCAGGCAAAACGACTCGACGTCACCGTCCACGAAGGCCTGCAAACGACGACCCCGCTGCAGACGATCACGCAGCTAACCGGCAGCGAGCGCGACCGCGCCCGCGCCGAGGCGCTGGTGCTCAAGCTGATCCCGCGTACCGAAGACGACCACGCCGAGCCGACCCGCAGCGAGCTCGAGCGCGCCCTGCTGCCGGCACTCAGGAAAGCCAAGCTCCCGCGCCCGATCAGCGGCTACGAGCTGCTCGGCTTCACCCTCGACTTCTGCTGGCCCGACCACAACCTCGTCGTCGAGACCGACGGCTGGAGCACCCACGGCCACCGCCGCGCGTTCGAGTCAGACCGCGCCCGCGACGCCACGCTGCAGGCACACGGCTACCGAGTCCTGCGCTTCACCTGGCGCCAGGTGCTCCACGAAACGCTGCTCGTCACCGTCCGCATCGCGCAAGTCCTCGCCCACGGCACAGGCATGGGATCGCGAGGCGGCGTTTAGGCGGTTGCCGTCGCCACCCGGGGACCGGGCGTGCGCACCGGCGCAAGCGTCGCCGCCAGCCCCGCGCAGATCAGCACCGCGCCGCCCAGCTCGAGCGCGCTCGGCCGTTCACCCAAAAGCAGCGCCGCACTGGCGATCCCGAACACCGGCACGAGCAGCGCGAACGGCGTGACCGTGGCGGCCGTGTGGCGCTTGAGCAGCGTCGTCCAGGCGGCGAAGCCGAACAGGCCCGAGACGAGCGCCACGAACAGCAGCGCGGCAACCGCGGCGGCGTCGACGCCGTCCAGCGCGGCGCCGATCTCGGCCGGGCCCTCGAACAGCAGCGACAGCCCGAGCAGCGGCAACGGCGGCACCAGGCTCGCCCAGACGAGCAGCGCCAGCGGGTCGGGTGGCTGCGCCACCCGGGTCATCACGTTGGTCACGCCCCAGGCGGCCGCGGCGCCGAGGATCAGCAGGAACGGGACCACCGGCGCGCCGGCCGCCCGATCGATCCCGATCACCGCAAGCCCGGCGAACGCGATCGCGGCGCCGGCGACCTGCTCGCGCCGCGGACGCTCGCGCAGGAAGCCGGCAGCGAATCCGATCGTGAAGATCACCTGCAGCTGCAGCAGCAGCGAGGACAGCCCGACCGGCATGCCGAGGTCGAGACTCACGAACAGCAGCCCGAACTTGACCACCCCGAGCAGGAAGCCGAAGCCGAGCACGATCTTGAACGCGACCTGCGGGCGGCCGACGAGGAAGATCGCAGGCACGGCCATGACCGCGAACCGCAGCGCGTTGAACAACAGCGGCGGGAAATGGTCCAGCCCGACGTGGATCACGACGAAGTTCACGCCCCACACAGCGGTGACGAGGACGACGAGCGCGACGGAGCGGGCGGGCATCCCGGCCGATGATCAGGCACCGGAGACATCAGAGCCAGTAGACAATCCGCACCCAACCCGTAAGCTCTGCTGCATGATCGACGCCCGCCGCCTGCGCGTGCTCCGCGAGGTCGCCCAGCAGGGGACGCTGGCAGCGGCCGCGGACGCGCTCCACCTCACTCCCTCCGCCGTGTCCCAGCAGCTCGCCGCGCTCGAGCGCGAGGTCGGCCAGCCTGTGATCGAGCGCAACGGCCGCGGGGTGCGGCTGACCGGCGCGGCCGAGGTGCTCGTCGGGCACGCCAACGTGGTGCTCGCCCAGCTCGAGGCCGCGGCCGCTGACGTCGCCGCCTACTCGGAGGGGGTCGTGGGCACGGTGCGGATCGCGGGCTTCGCGACCGCACTCGCCGAGCTCGTCGCGCCGGCCGCCGCCGGGCTGCGCGCCAGCCACCCGCGGCTGGCGCTCACGATCGTCGAGATGGAGGCGCCCGACTGCTTCCGCGCGCTCGCCCGCGGCGATACCGACATCGCGCTCGCGATGTCATCGCGGCTCGCCCCGCCCCGCGATGACCTGCGCTTCCACCGGCGCGAGCTGCTGTCCGACACGCTCGACGCCGTCCTGCCCGCCGACCACCCGCTCGCCGCGCGCGCCGAGATCGACCTGGTGGCGCTGGCGGACGAGCCGTTCGTCGGCCCGCCCGACGGCACCTCCTGCCACGACGTGACGCTGAACGGCTGCGCTGCGGCCGGCTTCACGCCGGCCTTCGAGCACTGGACGCTCGACTTCCACACGACGATGGCGCTGGTGGGCGCGGGGCTCGGGGTCGCGCTCGTACCGCGCCTCGCGCAGCCCGTCGTGCCGGACGGCGCGGTCGTCCGCCCGCTCAAGCCGCCCGCCCCGGCGCGCCACGTGTTCGCAGCCACGCGCGCGGGCGGCGAGCGGCGCCCGACGGTGGCCGCGGTGCTGAACGCGCTCTGAGACCAATAAGCTGCGGCGCCGTGACGGCGCGGCGCATGTTCCCGATGCTCTCGGCGGGCGACCTGGGCAGCTCGATCGCCTTCTACCGCGACCTGCTCGGCGGCGTGGAGGAGTACCGCTTCCCCGAACACGATCCGGTCTTCGTGACGCTGCGGGTCGGCGAGTCGGAGCTCGGGATCGGCGCGCTGTCCGACGCCCCGGTCCACGGCCGGCCGCAGCGTCCGGCGAGCGGACACCGGATCGAGCTGTGCGTCTACGTCGGCGACGTCGACGCGACGGTGGACGCGGCCCGCGCCGCGGACGTGCCGGTGGTGCTCGAGCCCGTCGACCAGCCCTGGGGCGAGCGGATCGCGTACGTCGCCGACCCGGACGGGAACCTCGTGATGCTGACGGCGGGCGACTGAGCATGGCCACTGTTCGCGTCTCCGCGCAGCTCAGGCCGCAGCACGCCGATTGGCCCGCGATGCGCCGTGCCTGGGTCGCAGCCGAGGAGCTCGGCGCCGACTGCCTGTTCGACTGGGACCACTTCTTCCCGCTCAGCGGCGATCCGGACGGCCTCCACTTCGAGGGCCTCACGGTGCTCGCCGCGATGGCGGAGGTGACCGAGCGGGTCGAGATCGGCTCGCTCGTGTTCTGCAACGGCTACCGCAACCCCGAGTACCTCGCCGACGCGATGCGCACGATCGATCACATCTCCGGCGGCCGCGCGATCCTCGGTATCGGCTCCGGCTGGAACCAGCGCGACTTCGACGAGTACGGCTACGAGTTCGGGACGGTCGGAACGCGGCTGACGGCGCTTGGAGAGGCGCTGCCGCGGATCGAGCGGCGTCTGACGAGGCTCAACCCGCCGCCGGTGCGCGGGCACATCCCGATCCTGATCGGCGGCGGCGGCGTGCGGCGCACGCTCAGGCTCACTGCGCGCCACGCGGACATCTGGCACGCGTTCGGCAGCGTCGACGTGTTCCGGGAGAAGAACGCGATCCTCGACGAGCACTGCGCCGCCGAGGGCCGCGACCCCGCGGCGATCGAGCGTTCGTGGTCGCTCGGCTCCGGCGATCCCGGTGAGCTGCTCGCCGCCGGCGTGACCCACATCGTGGTCGGGATCACCGCCGGGGCGTCCGGCTACGACCTCGGGCAGCTGCGCGAGGCTGTCGCCTGGCGCGACGCTATCGGCTCCTGATCAGCGCGAGCACCTCATCGCGCTTCTCCGCCATGTGCGCGGGCGAGACGAGGCTCTCCAGGCACAGGCGCAGCAGCGGCTCGGTGTTCGAGGGGCGCACGTTGAAATGCCAGTCGTCGTAGTCGACCGAGATGCCGTCGAGCTCGCCGGTCTCGGCGTCGGCGTAGCGGTCGCGCAGCTCGTCCATCCTGGCCCGCTGGTCTTCGACCTCCGAGTTGATCTCGCCCGAGATGAAGTAGCGCGACCGGTACGGCTCCAGCAGCTCGGACAGCGTGGAGCCGGTCCTGCCGAGCAGCTCGAGGATCAGCAGCGCCGGCAGCGTCCCGGAGTCCGCGTTGTAGAAGTCGGCGAAGTAGTAGTGCCCGGACACCTCGCCGCCGAACGCGCTGCCGCGCTCGCGCATGCGGGTCTTGAAGAACGCATGGCCGACGCGGTTGACGAGCGGCGTGCCGCCGGCGGCCCGCACGGTATCCGGCACCGCGCGCGACGCGCGCACGTCGTACAGGATCTCGGCGCCCGGATGCGACTCCAGCACCGAGCGGGAGAGCAGCGCGGTGAGGAAATCGCCGTCGACGAAGCCGCCGTGCTCGTCGATGAAGAAGCAGCGGTCGGCGTCGCCGTCCCAGGCGATCCCCAGGTCGGCGCCCTCGCTGCGCACCTTGTCGATCACGAAGCGGCGGTTCTCGGGCAGCAGCGGGTTCGGCTCGTGGTCGGGGAACTCGCCGTCGGGCTCCCAGTAGGTCGGGATCAGCTCCAGGCGGTCGAGCCGCTCCAGGATCGGCCCGACCATCGGGCCCGCCATGCCGTTGCCGCCGTCGAGCACCACCTTGAGCGGCCGGATCGCCGCCGGGTCGATGAACGAGAGCGCGCGCGCATGGAACTCCGGGTAGACGTCGACCTGCTCGACGCGGCCCGGCGCGCCGTCCGGCTCGGGCAGCCCGTCGAGCACGAGCGCCCGGATGTCGCCGATGCCGGCGTCACCGGACAGCGCGAGCGCGCCCTCGCGCACGAGCTTCGCGCCCGTGTACGGCTTCGGGTTGTGCGACGCGGTGCACATCAGCCCGCCGTCGAGCCCGCGCGAGCCGACGAGGAAATAGAGCATCTCGGTCCCGACCATCCCGGCGTCGAGCACCGTCGCGCCCTCGGCCACCATGCCGTCGCTGTAGCGCGCCGCCAGTTCCGGCGCGGTCAGGCGCATGTCGCGCCCGAGGCCGATCCGCAGGTCGCGCGCGGGCTTCCCACGCAGCGTGGCGAGCACGCGGGCGAACGCGCGCCCGACCTGCTCGGCGACCTCACCGTCGATCTGCGCCCCATAGAGGCCGCGGACGTCGTAGGCCTTGAAGATCTCGTCGGGAACGGTCGTCGGCATGGGCGGCGAGGATAGGGAACGCCGCTACGGCGCCGTGCCGGAGGACCCCCGTACCCGCAGCTCGAACTTGAAGACCTCCTGATGCGGCGTCTGCCGCTTCCCCGTCACGCGCTCCAGCAGGAGCGACACCGCAGCGTCGGCCATCGCGCGCACCGGTTGTGCCAGCACCGTGAGCGGCGGCTGCACCAGCTCGGCCCAGAACGGGTCGTCGATCGCGACGATCGCGATGTCCTCCGGCACGCGCCGGCCGACCGACGCGAGCGCCTTCAGCGCCCCGATCGCCATCAGGTTGTTGGCGATCACGAGCGCGGTGATGTCGTCGTGCTCGGCCAGCAGCTCCAACGTCGCCGCGCGCCCGCCCTCGATCCGGTAGCGCCCGTCGGCGATCAGCGGCTCGAGGTGATGCACGTGCATCGCGGCCTCGTAGCCGCCGCGGCGCGCCCGGCTGGTCTCGACGCTGGCGGGGCCGGCGATCAGCCCGATTCGCTCGTGGCCGGCGGCCATCAGGTGCTCGACGGCGAGGCTGGTCCCGCCCTCGCCGTCGGTCACCACCGCGTCGGCGCGCGGGTCGTCCACGTGACGGTCGAACGCCACGACGGGGATCCCGAGGTCCAGCAGCTCCCCGATCTCCGCGCCGCCGGGATCGGTGGGGGAGAGGATCACGCCGGACACCCGCTCGCCCGCCAGCATCTCGAGGTAGGCGCGCTGCTTGGCCGGTTGCTCGTCGCTGTTGCACAGCAGCAGGCGATAGCCCTGGCCGAACGCGGCATCCTCGACCGCGCGGACCATCGCGGTGAAGTGCGGGTTCTCGATGTCCGAGACCACGATCCCGATCATCTCCGCGGTCTGGCGCCGGAGGTTGCGCGCCAGCCGGTTGGGGCGGTAGCCGAGTTCGGCGATCGCGGCGTTGACGCGATCGCGCGCCTCGGGGCGCACCGTCGGCGACGCGTTGAGCACGCGCGAGACCGTGGCGACCGACACGCCGGCGTGCAGCGCGACGTCGCGCATGCTCACTTCGCCCGCGATGCGCACGGGGACCGTCGATTCCGTTCTGGCCTGTGACGGCCCCCGTCGCGTCGTCAAGCTACCCCGCGTTCGCTTCCGCGTAGACCTTCGCCGCGTTCTCCGGCGTGATCTCCTGGGTGGACAGGATCTGCTCCTTCTCGATCGACCCGCAGTCGATCAGGATCTTCTTGGCCGCGTCAACCGCTTCCTTGCCATTCGTCGGATATGTGAACGTAGCGGACAGGCGGCCCTCCTCGACGGCCTTTATCCCCCCTGACGGGATCGGGAGCGCGTCGATTCCGATGAACTTCATCTCCTGCTCCCGCCCGGCGGACTTGGCGGCCAGGTAGGCGCCCTCCGCCATCGGGTCGTTGTGAGCGTAGACCACGTCGATGTCGTCGTTGGCCTGGAGCATCGCCTCGAACTGCTGCTGGCCCTTCTCGCGCAGCCAGTCGCCCGCGGCGTCGGCGGTGATCTTGATCTTCGGGTTGCCCGCGATGCCCTCGCGGAACCCGTCCGCGCGCTCCTGCGCCGGCGTGGCGCCGGGCAGGCCCTTGAGCTCGACGACGCTGCCGCCGTCGGGCAGCAGCTCGCCGGCGACGTACTCCCCGGCCTTCTTGCCGATCTGCACGTTGTCGCCGCCGATGAAGCCGGTGTAGGCGTCGCCCTCGACCTTGCGGTCGAGCACGATCACGGGGATCTTCTGGTCGTACGCCTTCTTGACCACCGCGGTCAGCGGCGCGGCCTCGTTGGGCGAGATGATCAGCAGGTCGATCTGCTGGGTGAGGAAGTTCTCCACGTCGGAGACCTGCTTGGCGTTGTCCTGCGCCGCGTCGGCGAACTTGACCTCGAACTGCGGCACCTTGTCGGCCGCGGTCTTGATGTCGTCGTTCATGCGCTCGCGGTACGGCTCGGCGTTGTTGGCCTGCGACATACCGATCAGGTAGTCGCCTTCGGCGCCGCAGTTCTTGGCCTGCGCGCTCGACTGGGTCGCGCCGGCGTCGTCGTTGCCGCATGCGCCGACGACTCCGGCCAGGGCGCAGACGGCCAGGACCGCAAGCGCCGATCGCATCGAGATGTGCACCTTCACCCTCCTAGGGTTGGACTACTCGTCGGTTGACCTCAAGGTCAGGAGGGCGGCGGCCGCCACGATCACCAGCGCCTTGATCAGCAGCTGGACGTTGGCGTCGACGTTGTTGAGCGCGAGGATGTTGTTGAGGATCCCGAGCAGCAGGGCGCCCGCGAGCGTCCCCGCCACGGTGCCCCGCCCACCCATCAGGCTCGTGCCGCCGATTACCACCGCCGCGATGGCGTCGAGCTCGTAGCCCGCGCCGTCGTTCGGACTGCCCTGGTTGAGCTGGCCGGCGTGGATGATCCCGGCCAGGGCGGCCAGGAAGCCGGAGATCGCGAACACCGCGACCTTGATGCGGCCGACCGGCACGCCGGAGAGGCGCGCGGCTCGCTCGTTGCCGCCGATCGCGTATATGTGGCGCGAGAACGTCGTTCGCTTGAGCACGAAGATCGCCACGGCGCCGACGACCACGAAGATCAGCGCCGGGACCGGCAGCAGGCCGCCGAGCAGCCGGTCGTTGAGCACCGAGAACGAGTCCGGCGCATGGCCCGCGCCGGAGCCGTAGGCCAGCGGCACGCCCTCGCCGTCGCTCCATATTCGCGCCAGCCCGCGCGCGAACTGCAGCCCCGCCAGCGTCACGATGAACGACTGGATCGCCAGCCGGGTCGAGATCAGGCCCTGGATCGCGCCGAACGCGGCGCCGATCAGCAGGACCAGCACGACCGCCGGCGCGACGCCGTAGTCCTCCTTCATCAGCATTACGGCGACGCCCGAGGCGGCCAGCCCGACCAGCGCACCGACCGACAGGTCGATGCCGCCGATCAGGATGACGAACGTCATCCCCACGGCGATGATCCCGATCTCCGAGACCGACCGGACGATGTTCGCCAGGTTCTCGGTCGTGAGGAACAGCAGCTCGCCGTGCCGGCTGGGGGAGAAGACGATCGCTGCGATGAACACCGCGAGCAGCCCGAACAGGCTCTGGAACCGGAAGGCGAACTCCAGCCACTCGCGCCGTCCGCGCGGCACCCGCCGGGCCCGTTCCGCCCGGCCTGCCGGGGCTTCGGCGGTCGCCTCCTGCGTGGTCATGCAGCCTCCTCCTCGATCGGCTCGCTCGAGGTGGCGGCCTCGAGCAGTGACTCCGGGGTGGCGTCGGCCGCCGCCTGCTCGGCGACGACCGCGCCGGCGCGCAGGACCGCGATGCGGTCGCACACGCCCAGCAGCTCGGGCAGCTCGGACGAGGCGAGCAGGATGCCCATGCCCTCCTCGGCCAGCCGCGAGAGCAGCCGGTAGATCTCGGCCTTCGCGCCGACGTCGACCCCGCGCGTCGGCTCGTCGAGCAGCAGCAGCTTCGGCCGGGTCAGCAGCTGCTTGGCGAACACGACCTTCTGCTGGTTGCCACCCGACAGCGAGCGCACCGGCGCCTTCCTGCTCGGCGTCTTGATCCCGAGCTCGGCGATCGCGCGGTCGACGGCGCGGCCGGCGCGGCCGCTGCTGACCAGCCCGCCGCGGGCGAACGCCTGCAGCGCGGCCAGCGTCACGTTGCTCTCGATCGACTGGCCGAGCACGAGCCCGAGGTCCTTGCGGTCCTCGGGCACGAAGCCGACGCCGGCGGCGATCGCGTCGCGCGCGGAGCCCGGCGCGTATGGCCGGCCGTGCAGGCGGACCGCGCCCTCCCGCCGGCCCGGGGAGCCGGAGCCGAACAGCGTCTCGAGCAGCTCCGTGCGACCCGATCCCATCAGCCCGGCCAGGCCGAGGATCTCCCCCTGGCGCACTTGCAGCGAGACGCCGTGCGGCTCCGACCGCCCTGGCCGTGGCCGGCGCGGGACCAGGCTGAAGTCCTCCAGCGCGAGCAGCTCCTCGCCGGGCGTCGCGTCCCCCTTGGGGAACAGGTCGCGGAGCGGCTGGCCGACCATCATCCCGATCAGCTCGCGCCGCGAGCTCTGCTCGACGTCGACGGTGCCGACGAGCTCCCCGTCGCGCAGCACGGTGGCGCGATCGGCGATCTTGGCCAGCTCCTCGAGCCGGTGCGAGATGTAGACGACGCCGACGCCCGCGCGGCGCAGCTCGCGCACGACGCGGAACAGCTGCTCGACCTCGTGGTCCGCGAGCGCCGCCGTCGGCTCGTCCATCACCAGGATCCGGGCGTCCTGGGAGAGCGCCTTGGCGATCTCGACGAGCTGGCGCTCACCGACGCGCAGCGAGCGGATGCGGCGCGACGGATCCAGCGTCACGCCGGCGCGCTCCAGCAACCCGAGCGCCTCGCGGCGCATCCGCCGGCGGTCGACCAGCCGCAGCCGGTCGCGCGGCTCGCGCCCGAGGAACAGGTTCTCGGCCACCGTCATCTCGGGCACGAGGTCAAGCTCCTGGTGGATCGTCGCCACGCCGGCGGCCTGCGCCTGCGCGGGCCGGTGGAACTCGACCGGCCGGCCCTCGATCTCGATCGCGCCCTCGTAGTCCGGGAACAGCCCGGACAGGACGTTGATCAGCGTCGACTTGCCGGCGCCGTTCTCGCCCAGCAGCGCGTGCACCTCGCCGTGGCGCAGCGAGAAGTCCACGCCGCGCAGCGCGTGCACGCCGCCGAAGTGCTTGGCGATGCCGCGCATCTGCAGGAGCGGCGCCGGGTCGTTCATGACGTTCGCGCCAGCGCCGTGTAGCGGGCGGCGTGCCAGGCCGGCGCGCCGGACCGCGGCGCCAGCTCGACGGTGATCGTGCGCTTGCCCTCGGTCAGCCGCGGCGGCAGCTCGTAGTCGTCCTCGAGCCAGCGCAGCGAGGTGTTGCGCAGCGGCTGCAGCCACGTGCCGGCGTCGCGCCCGTCGACCTTGACGTCGGCCGCCTGATAGCCGTTGGCCTGGTCGGACAGCCGGCGCACGATCACCCCGGCGTTCCCGCGGCCGACCTCGAGCCGGAACCGCACGGGCTCCGACGTCGCGCGGCCGCGATCGCGCACGAAGACGCCGTCGTCGTCGCCCTCGAAGGCCGCGTCCAGGCGGACGACGTCGCCGCCGCCGCTGTAGCCGTGCGCCGCTTCGCTCGCGGGCTCGCCGACGTCGACCGCATCGGTCTCGCGCAGCCCGTCGCCGTCGCGGCCGTACCAGAACGCGGTCGACGAGTAGAACGCGTCGACGTCGTTGGCCGGACCGTGCTCGATCCCGAAGCGCAGCGAGCGCGCGAACGGGACCGCGTCGGTGAGCATCAGGCGGAAGGTCCCGTCGCACACCGCGCGGCAGCCGAAGCCGGCGGTCTCATAGCCGGGCTCACCGGTCAGCGGATTCGAGTAAGTGCCGCGGTTGAAGTACCAGCCGCTCTCATAGAAGTCCTCGGTCCCGGTGCCGTGCAGCGCCGGGCTGCGCGAGCCGTCGACGTGCACGCGCTCGTCGCCCTCGAGGTAGCCGCGCCAGCCCGGCCCGTCGGTCATCGTGTGCGAGACGCCGACGAACTTGCCGCGCGCCCGGGCGTCCAGGAAGAGGAAGTCGCGGTTGCGGAGCGTGTCGTCGGCGTTCGAGGTGGCGTGGAAGTGGCCCGTCTCGCCGCGTGCGAGCGCCCGGCCCGCGGCCTCCGACCGCGCTGCCGTGACCCGTGCCTGCGCCCCGGCGATCGCGGACCCGGAGCCGTTGAACAGCTCGACCGTGGCGCGCGAGCGGTACGGCATCGGCCACCAGCTCGAGCTCCAGCCCTCGGGGTCGAGCGAGAACATCAACGAGCGCACGGCGTAGTCGCCGAGGCCGCTGCCGAAGTACTCGCCGACGGGCGCGTCGACCGTGCGACGTCCGTCGAAGGTGATCCGCACGCGCGCGTCGCGCAGGATGTCGTCGGACGCCCCGATCGCGTCCGGGTCGCCGGTCGGCGGGTAGCGGAACGTGCGAACGCCCTGCCACTTCTGGCCGACGATGCGGTAGCCGTGCGCCGCCTCCTCGGCGGGATGCTCGGAGCCGAGATCCATGGTGTCGGTGCGCTGGTAAGCGCCGCCCACCCGGGAGTCGACCCAGTAGGTGAACTCGTTGAAGTCGAGGTCCGACGAGACGTACTCGTTGCGGATCGTGATCCGCGACTTGCCGGCCGTCAGGGCCGCGGGCACGTCGACGACCTGGTCGCGCCAGCCGCCGGCGGCGGGGATCGGCGACCACTCGCCGGCAGGCTGCCCGTCGACGAGCACG
Source organism: uncultured Solirubrobacteraceae bacterium (assembly GCA_963835735.1). GTDB lineage: Bacteria > Actinomycetota > Thermoleophilia > Solirubrobacterales > Solirubrobacteraceae > DASQMT01. The sequence continues at coordinate 414,820 of CAWIGP010000005.1, read as the reverse complement.
CGCACGCGCTGGTTGCCGATGCCGGAGTCGAAGCGCCGCGTGATGCGCACGCCGTCGTTGGCCGGGTCGATCGCGGCCGTGAACTCGCTCAGCGCGTCAGCTCCCGCGAACGCGCGTCCGTCGTCGGTCGCCTCGACGCCCGGCGTCGGCGCGACGAGCTGGGGCAGGCGCAGCTGCAGCGCCGAGATCGAGCCAGGCCCGTCCAGCCGGGCCAGCGTCGTCGAGGCGCCGGGCGCCAGGCCGAAGCTGCGCTCGGTGGTCCGGGCGCCCTGCGCGGGCGGCTTCGGGTCGCCCTGGCCCCAGCCGCGCATCCGGTCGACGACGTCCTGCGCCGGGTCGGAGGGGTCGAACGTCCTGATGCCTTCGGCGTCGGCGAACGCCCGGTACGTGACGTGGTGGAAGAGCGGGTTGCTGCCGACGGTGACGCGCATGCGCTCGCGGAACGGCATCGGGACCCGGATCACCACGCCGCCCGAGCTCTGGTCGGCATTGGCGATCAGCGGGAACGTGAACGGCGCGCCGAGCTCGCCGTTCACGACGTCCTGCAGCGGCGCGTCCAGCACGGTCTCCCCGTCGAGCTCGATCGTGATGTCGCCGGTGCGGGTGACGTCGCCCTCGTCGCGCGTGAACCAGATCGCGTCGATCTCGCCCGCGCCCTCGTGCTCGGCGATCACGCAGCCGTCGGCGGTCTGGCGCAGGCACGAGTACGTGCCCTCGAAGCCGTCGTCGTTGCCGCCCGTCCGGTCGAAGCTCGAGGACTGCAGCGTGCGCGAGCCCGTGCTCAGCTCCGGCAGCCGGTCCAGCCTTCGCAGCGTCTCCCAGCCGACGGTGCCGGGATCGGCCGACGCGGGCATCGGCAGGGCGAACAACGCCGCCGCGGCGAGCGTGAAGATCGCCACAAAACAACCCCTGACAACCCGCTTGGACCGGCTCGGCACCTGATTTCGCCTCCCGAGAAATCGATTTCAGCAACCGATTACATCGTTAGCGCGCGACCGGGCGGATTGTCAAGCGATTCCCCTAAGCTGTCGCGCGGTGGACCGTCTCTGCGTCTTCTCGGGCTCGAGTCCCGGCGCCCACCCCGACTACGCGGAGGCGGCGCGCGAGCTGGGCCGCTCACTGGCCGAGCGGGGCATCGGCCTCGTGTACGGCGGCGCTCACGTTGGCCTGATGGGAGTGCTGGCGGACTCCGCGCTCGAGTCCGGCGGCGAGGTCGTCGGCGTGATCCCGCAGGCCCTCGTGGAGCGTGAGATCGCCCATACGGGCGTGAGCGACCTGCGCGTCGTCGGCACGATGCACGAGCGCAAGGCGCTGATGGCGGACCTCGCCGACGGTTTCATCGCGCTGCCGGGCGGGACGGGGACACTGGACGAGCTCTTCGAGGTCTACACCTGGACCCAGCTCGGGCTGCACTCAAAGCCGCTCGGCCTGCTCGACGTGCGCGGCTACTACGCGCAGCTCGCGGCGTTCCTCGACCACGCGGTGCAGGAGCGCTTCCTCACCGCCGAGCACCGCGGGATGTTGCTGGTCGAGCGACGGGCGGAGGCGCTGATCGACGCGTTCCGGGGCTGGCGTCCGCCGGTGCGCACGAAGTGGATCGACCGCTCGGCGACATGACCACCCTGCACACGCTGCGCGTGTTCCTCGGACCCGACGGCGGCGGCGGGAACCCGCTCGGCGTCATCCTCGACGGCGCCGCCGTCCCACCGGACCGGCGCCAGGCGATCGCGGCCGACCTCGGCTTCTCCGAGACCGTGTTCGTGGACGACGCCGCGACCGGCGCGCTGCGCATCTTCACGCCGGCGGTCGAGCTGCCGCTCGCCGGCCACCCGCTCGTCGGCACGTCGTGGCTGCTCGCGCACGCCGGCACACCGGTCGGCGTCCTGCGCCCGCCGGCCGGTGACGTGCCGACCTGGGTGGAGGGCGAGCTGACGTGGATCCGTGCGCGCGAGGAGTGGGCGCGGATGTACGAGATCCGGCGGCTGGAGAGCCCGGCGGATGTCGACGCGTTCGCCGCCCCCGGCGGCGACGCGGTACTTGCCGTGTGGGCGTGGGAGGACGAGGCCGCCGGCCGGGTACGCGCGCGTGTGTTCCCGAACGGCATCGGGATCGAGGAGGACGAAGCGACCGGTGCCGCAGCGCTCCAACTCGGCGCGCTGATCGGGCGCGAGATCGTGATCCGGCAGGGCGAGGGCTCCGAGCTGCGCTCGCGGCCCGGCGGCGACGGGACCGTCGCGGTCGGCGGAAGGGTCGCGCTCGTCGGCGAGCGCAGCCTCGAGCCGTGATCGAGACGGCGGTGATCCTCTGCGGCGGGCGCGGCACTCGCCTGCAGGAGCACGCCCGGGCGATCCCCAAGCCGCTCGTCGAGGTCGGAGGGCTGCCGATCGTCTGGCACGTGGTCTCGCTCTACGCGCGCCAGGGAGTCGAGCACGTGCTACTGCTCACCGGGTACCGGTCGGATCTGGTCATGGAGTTCGCGGCGGCGGCGACCTGGCCGGACGGCCTGCGCGTGGAAACCGTCGACACCGGCATCGACACACCCACCGGCGGCCGCATCCACGCCGTCGCGGATCGCCTCGACGGAGCGCCGTTCTTCGCCACCTACGGCGACGGCGTCGCCGACATCGACCTCGCCGCGCTGTCGGGCGCCCACGCGGCCGCCGGCGCGCTCGTGACGATGACGGTGGTCCGTCCCGAGCTGCCGTTCGGCGTGGCCGTGCTCGATGCGCAGGACCGCGTCACCGGCTTCCGCGAGAAGCCGCGCGCCGAGCACTGGATCAACGGCGGCTTCTTCCTCTGCGAACCCGGCTTCACCGCGCGCCTCCGGCCCGACGCCGTGCTCGAGCGCGAGCCGCTGGAGGATCTCGCGGCCGCCGGAGCGCTGCACGCGTACCGGCACGAGGGCTTCTGGGCGTGCATGGACACCTATAAGGACGCCGTGCAGCTGAACGACCTGTGGGCGTCCGGCGACGCCCCGTGGAAGTAGAATCGGCCGCCATGGCCGGACACTCCAAGTGGGCTGGGATCAAGCACAAGAAGGCGATCGTCGATGCCCGCCGCGGCAAGCTGTTCACCAAGCTCGCGCGCGCCATCACGGTGGCTGCGAAGGAGGGCGGCGGCGACGTCGACGGCAACCCGGCGCTGGGGCTTGCCGTGCAGAAGGCCCGGGACGCCTCGATGCCCAAGGACAACATCGAGCGCGCGATCGCCAAGGGCACCGGCGAAGGCGGCGACGCCGAGGCGCTGGAGGCGGTCACGTACGAGGGCTACGGCCCGGGCGGCATCGCGATCCTCGTCGAGGCGACGACCGAGAACCGCAACCGCACCGGCTCGGAGGTCCGCCACACGTTCTCGAAGCACAACGGGAACCTCGGCGAGCCCGGCTCGGTCGCCTATCTGTTCGACAAGAAGGGCGTCGTGGTGGTCGACTCCGCGCGCTACTCCGAGGACGACCTGATGGTCGCGATCGACGCCGGCGCGGAGGACATCGGGACCGACGACGACATGTTCGAGATCACGTGTGAGCCGTCGGACCTCGCGGCCGTGCGCGCAGCGCTCGACAAGGCCGGGATCGAGGTCGAGAGCGCCGAGGTCGCCCAGGTCCCGAAGACGCGCGTGGAGCTCGACGAGGAGGGCGCGACCAAGCTGCTGCGGCTGATCGACGGGCTGGAGGAGCTCGACGACGTCGACGCGGTGCACGCGAACTTCGACGTCGACGCCGAGGTGCTCGAGCGCGTCGCCGGTTAGGCGGCGCGGGGTAGCCCGGCGCTGAGGCCGAAGGCATCGGCCAGCAGCTCATAGGAACGGCGGCGTGCGGCGTGGTCGAAGGTGATCGTCACGACGATCACCTCGTCGGCGCCGTACTGCTGGGCGATCGTCTCGATCCCGGCTCGCACCTGCTCCGGCGTGCCGGCCGTGATCCGGCGCGTGCCCCCGATCAGCTCCTCGTTCTCGGACGCCAGGAAGTGCAGCGCCTGCTCGACGGGCGGGATCGGGATCAGGCGGCCGCGGCGCAGCAGCTTCATCGCCATTCGGCTCGACGCGGTCAGGCGCCACGCCTCCTCCTCGGTGTCGGCCGCGAGCGCCCAGGTCGCGACGATCGTGCGCGGCGCGGCGAGCCGGACGCCCGGGTCGAAGCGCCGCTGGTAGTCGGTCGCGATCGCCGCGCCGTCGCGGTTGATGAAGTCGGCGAACGCGTAGGGGAGGCCCAGCTCCGCCGCCCAGATCGCGCTCTGCGGCGAAGAGCCGAGCAGCCACGGCTCGGGCGCCTCGGGCAGGCCGGGCAGCGCGCGGGCCAGGTGCGCGAACACGTGGTCGGGCGGCAGCCTGTCCTCCAGGTAGGCGAGCAGCTCGGCGAGCTGCGCGGGGAAGTCGTCGGGCGCGGCCTGGCGGCGGTCGCGCTGCAGCGCGTAGGTGGTGAGCGGGTCGGTGCCCGCGGCGCGGCCGAGGCCGAGGTCGATCCGGCCGGGGTACAGGCCGCTGAGCAGGCTGAAGCTCTCGGCCACCTTGAGCGGGCTGTAGTGGGGGAGCATGACGCCGCCGCTGCCGACGCGGATCCGCTCGGTCGCGGCGGCCAGCGGCCCGATCAGCACCTCCGGCGCGGGCCCGGCGAGCATCGTCCCGCCGTGGTGCTCGGCCACCCAGTAGCGGTGGTAGCCGAGCTCGTCGGCGAGCCGCGCGAGGTCGAGCGTGTTCGCGAGCGCCTGCGCGCCCGTCGAGCCCGCGGAGATCGGCGACTGGTCGAGCACGCTGAGACGCATGCTCTCCACGATACGGATCGGTGACGCTCCGAGCTCGGCGTCCGGCTTCCGCGTCGAGCCGCGTCCGGCCGAGCAGCCTCCGTCGCCGGTCACCGCGACCTCGCCGGACTAGCGATAGCCCAGAAGTGGATCTCGGACGAGCCGTCGCGCTCGAGGTCGACGACCGCGAAACCGGGCGGCGTGTCGCGGTAGCCGGGATCGGCCTCGTCCCACCAGTTCCCGCTCACCGCGCCGCCGCAGCCGAAGCGGACGGTGTTGTAGGTGATGTCGTCGCGCACGTGGTTGTGGCCGCTGAGCGCCAGCCGCACGTTGAGGTGGTCGAGCAGGATCTCGTTGATCTCCGGCAGGTCCGAGTGGACGCCCCAGCCGCCGGGGACGGTGAACGACCCGTCGTCGTTGCGCAGCCCGGAGTCGGTGAACGGCAGCGCGGTCTGGATCGGGATGTGCGAAGCGAGCACCACGTGCATCCACTCGGGCGTGGCGGCCAGCTCCTGCTTCAGCCACGCGGTCTGCTCGTCCCCCAGCCGCCCCACGTAGCTGCCGCCGCCCGTCAGCTCGATCGAGTCGAGCACGATCAGCTTCCAGGCGCCGAGCCGCATCGCGTAGTAGCCCTTGGACAGGCCGAACTGCTGCAGCGTCAGCACCTTGCCGCCGAGCGGGTCGCCCTCGGAGTCTTGGCCCGTCCAGCAATCGTGATTGCCGACCACGTGGGCGACCGGCGTACGGACCGGGTCCCAGATGCGCCGGTGGGCCTCCCACTGCGCCAGCGTGTCGGCCTTGTCGGCGAACAGCGCGTCGTAGATCGCGTCACCGCCCTGGACGATCAGGTCGGGCCGGTACCTGAGCCCGAGCTTCAGCGCGCGCTTGGTCTCGGGCTCGGAGCGGGGGATGCCCGGTGTGACGTGCGGGTCCGTGAAGTGCAGGATGCGGATGCTGCCGCGGCGGCGGCCGCCGTGCGCGAGCGCCGCTCCTGGCGTTCCTGCCAGCGCCGCGCCGGCGGTCGCGGCGCCGGCGCCGGCCAGGAAGCGGCGGCGGGTGGTCGTGTGAGGACGCATGGCGCGCACGGTACGGTCCGGCCCCGGCGGCGGTGTTGGGAGATCGTTTCCGGTGCTCGGCGTCCGGCTGACCGTGTCGCGCTACGCGGCCTCTTCCCGGGCAGCCTCCCGCCTGCGCTCCGGGAGTCACACGCAGGAAGGCGTCCGGGCCGGGCCGCAGAATCCCCTCCGCAATGGTCGTCCTCGGCATCGATCCCGGCACCGCCAACACGGGCTACGGCGTGGTCGCGCGTGACGGCTCGCGGCTGGTCGCGCTCGACGGCGGAGTGATCGAGACGGCCGCGGGGCTGGACCCCGGCGAGCGGCTGGCCGAGATCCACTCGCGCGTGGGGGCGTTGCTCGACGACTACCGGCCGGACGCACTGGCGGTCGAGGACCTCTACTTCGGTGCGAACGCCCGCTCGGCGTTCGCGGTCGGCCAGGCCCGCGGCGTCATCGTCCTCGCCGCCGGCCAGCGCGAGGTCCGGTGCTGGTCCTACACGCCGCAGCAGATCAAGGGCGCGGTCTGCGGCTCCGGCCGCGCCGGCAAGGGCCAGGTGCAGCGGATGGTCCAGCGGCTGCTGGCGCTCACCGACCTCCCGCGCCCGGACCACGCCGCCGATGCGCTCGCGGTCGCGATCTGCCACGCGAACGGCGCGTCGCTGCGCGCGGCGGTGGCGGCGTGATCGCGCTGCTATCGGGCGAGGTCGCCGTGCGGCGCACCGATCACGTCGTCGTCTCCTGCGCCGGCGTCGGCTATCGCCTGGCCGTCTCCGCGGAGACGCTGCGCCACACGCCCGCGGTCGGCAAGACCGCCACGCTGCACACCCACCTGATCGTCCGCGACGATGCGCTCCAGCTCTACGGCTTCGCCTCCGAGGCCGAGCGCGACCTTTTCCTGATGCTGATCGGGGTCCAGTCGGTCGGCCCGAAGGTGGCGCTGGCGGTGCTCTCCGGCGGGGCGCCGCGCGAACTGCTCGCCGCGGTCGCGGCGGGCGACACCGCGCGGCTGCAGTCGGTGCCAGGGATCGGCAAGCGGACCGCCGAGCGGATCGTCGTCGAGCTGCGCGAGAAGGTCGGCGCGGCGCCCGCCGGCGACCCGATCGTCGTCGCCCGCGGCGACGACCCGATGCTGCTCGCCCGCGACGGCCTCGTCGGGCTCGGCTTCTCCCCGGTCGAGGCGGAGCAGCTGCTCGACGGCGCACCCGGCGGGACGCCCGAGGACCTGATCGCCCACGCCCTGAAGGGCGCGCGGCGATGAGCATCCGCACGCCGGGCGTCGGCCGGATCCAGACGCCGCACGAGCGCCCGGACGACGAGCTCGACGCGACGCTGCGCCCGAGGCGACTGGAGGAGTTCGTCGGCCAGGAGGACCTGCGCGAGCAGCTCGGCGTCTCGATCGCTGCCGCCGCCGCCCGCGGCGACGCGCTCGACCATGTCCTGCTCGCCGGCCCGCCCGGCCTTGGCAAGACGAGCCTCGCGCGGATCGTCGCCGAGGAGCTGGGCGTCGCGTTCGTCCAGACCGCCGGGCCGGCGCTCGAGCGCAAGGGCGACATCGCCACGTTCCTGACCGACCTCGAGCCGCGCGCGGTGTTCTTCGTCGACGAGATCCACCGCCTGCCGCGCGCGGTGGAGGAGACGTTCTACCCGGCGATGGAGGACCGCCAGCTCCCGGTGACGCTCGGTGTCGGGCCGGGCGCCAAGGTGATCACGCTCGACCTGCCGCCGTTCACGCTCGTGGGGGCGACGACCCGCTCGGGCCTGCTCACGACCCCGCTGCGCGACCGCTTCGGGATCCAGCACCGCCTGGAGCTCTACGCGCCCGCGGAGCTGACCCGGATCGTGGTGCGTAGCGCCGGGGTGCTGGGCGTGTCGATCGACGCCGCCGGCGCGCGGGCGATCGCCGAGCGCTCGCGCGGCACCCCGCGCGTCGCGAACCGTCTGCTCAAGCGCGTGCGCGACTACGCCGAGGTGCGCGGCGACGGCGCGGTCGACGCGACGGTCGCGGTCGCGGCGCTCGACCTCATGGGCGTCGACGCGGCCGGGCTGGACCGGCTCGACCGCGAGATCCTCGCCACGATCTGCGAGCGGTTCTCGGGCGGTCCCGTCGGGCTCTCCACGCTCGCGGTCGCGGTGTCCGAGGAGGCCGACACGATCGAGGACGTCTACGAGCCGTACCTGCTCCAGCGCGGCTACCTCCAGCGCACGCCGCGGGGCCGCTGTGCGACCGTGCACGCCTACCGGCACCTGGGTCTCGAGCCGCCCGCCGAGCCGAGCGCGCTGTTCTAGCGACTGCTCAGCCGTCCTTTAGCCGGGGGATTACCCTTACCCACGGCATGGCGCATCTGTTCATCTGCCCCAACTGTGGTCACCGAAGCACCGCGACCGACCGCACGGCGGGGTTCCGCAACCAGCCCAAGGGCTGCTCGAAGTGCGGCTTCGGCTTCCTGTTCGAACTGCTCGACGACTACTACCCGGCGCCCAACGCGGCCTTCTTCGTGTGCGACCAGCAGGGCCGCGTGATCGGCTGCGGCCGCGGTTCGCGCGAGTTGACCGGTCTGTCGGACGAGAAGGTGATCGGCCGGCAGGTCCAGGACGTACTCGGACTGGACTTCTCCGGAGGACAGGATCACGTGAGCGTTGTGCTGGAATGGGGGGTACGGCAGCTGGGCAAGGACGTCGTTGTCAACGCGGAGGGAGACATCCCTGCGAAGGCGGTCGCCGACCTTTTCCCGGCGTACGATGACGACGGCGGACTTTTGCTGGTCCTAACGCCGTCTAAGTAAGTAGCCGAAACACCCCCTAATGTCCGATCGCCGCCGCAACATCTTCATCCTGTTCACGGTCGCGGGTCTGCTGGCGGCCTCGCTGGCGGTGATCTTCGCGAAGCCGACGCGGCTCGGCCTCGACCTCCAGGGTGGCGTGCAGCTCGTCTATGAGGCGCGCCCGACCAAGCAGCAGCCCGAGGTCAACCAGGAGGCGCTGGACCGCGCGGTCGACATCATGCGCGACCGCGTCGACTCGCTCGGCGTCGCCGAGCCGGAGCTGCAGCGCGCCGGGCGCGACCAGATCGACGTCAGCCTGCCGGGCGAGACGAACGCCGAGCGCGCCGCCGACCAGGTCGGCACGACCGCGCAGATGTTCTTCTACGACTGGGAGCCGAACATCCTCGACGAGGACTGTCGGACCAACCCGGAGGAGGTCAACGGCGGCCAGCAGCCGACCAGCGGCCTCTACAACGCGGTCAAGCGAGCGTCGGAGTGTCCGCCCGAGGTCGACGCGAACAACACGCACAACGGGCTGTTCTACGCGTTCGACAAGACGTCGCACGCGCCGATCAACGACGGCGTCCCCGACGAGTCGCGCGAGTCGCTGCAAGAGGACCTCCAGACACAGAACCTGACCTCCAAGGCGGAGATCCTCGAGGTCCCCGAGGGCGTCGTGGTGCTGCGCGCGGTCGACGACCGCGACCCCGAGGACCAGCGCGGCGAGGTCGACTCGTGGTGGGTGCTCAAGGACAACCCGGTCCTCAGCGGCACCGACATCAAGAACCCCGAGCAGAACTTCGAGGGCGGCACCGGCGGCCAGCCGATCGTCACGATGGACTTCAGCGACAAGGGTCGTGACGCTTTCGCCGAGACCACGCGCGCGATCGCGCAGCGCGGCGCCGACAACGCGGCGCTCAACGGCGGGCTGCAGAACCCGATCGCGGCCTCGCATCACTTCGCGATCCGGCTCGACGACGAGCTGATCTCGACGCCGTACATCAACTTCCGCGAGAACCCGGACGGGATCGACGGCTCGCAGGGTGCGCAGATCTCCGGCGGCTTCACGATCCAGACGGCCCAGGACCTCGCGCGGCTGCTCAAGACCGGCGCGCTGCCCGTCCGGCTCGAGCTGATCTCGCGCTCGCAGGTCTCGGCCACGCTCGGCCAGCAGGCGCTCGACCAGGGCCTGGTCGCCGGCATCGCGGGCTTCGCGATCGTCGCGCTCTTCCTGCTCGTCTTCTACCGCGTGCTCGGCGTGATCGCCGTGCTCGCGCTCGGCATCTACGCCATCTACTTCTTCGCGCTGATCAAGCTGATCCCGATCACGCTCACGCTGCCGGGCATCGCGGGTCTGATCCTCACGATCGGCGTCGCGGCAGACGCCAACATCGTCATCTTCGAACGCGTCAAGGAAGAGATACGCCACGGCCGATCTATCTCGGCCGGCATCGTGCAGGGCTACAAGAAGGGCTTCGCGACGATCCTTGACGCGAACATCGTCACGCTGCTGGTCGCGTTCATCCTGTTCATCCTCGCGACGGCGGGGGTGAAGGGCTTCGCGTTCGTGCTCGGCATCGGCACGCTGGTCTCGCTGTTCACCGCCGTGCTGGCGACACAGGCGATCCTGTTCACGCTGCGCGGCTCGCGCCTGCTCCAGAAGCCGAGCGCGCTCGGCGCGGGCAAGCCGAAGAAGCCGATCACGTTCGACTTCATGGGCGCGTCGAGGTGGTTCTTCTCGATGTCCGGCCTGATCCTGCTGATCTGCACGCTGGCGATCGGCTCGAAGGGGCTGAACTTCGGCATCGACTTCGAGTCGGGCACGCGGATCACCGCCGCGCTCGAGCGGCCCGCGACCGTCGAGCAGGTCCGCGACGCGATCTCGCCGGCCGGGTTCTCCGACGCGAAGATCCAGACGATCGACAATCCGGAGCTCGGTCCCAACGTCGTCCAGATCTCCGACGAGGTGTCGGGCAGGACCGACCAGGTGACACAGGAGCTCGAGGACGCGTTCGGCGTGCAGGGCGATCCCGAGGTCTCCGAGATCGGCCCGACGTTCGGCGAGACCGTGGCCAACTCGGCACTGATCGCGATCATCGCCTCGCTGTCGGTGATCTCGATCTACATCACGCTGCGGTTCGAGTGGAAGTTCGCCGTGCCGGTGCTGATCGCGCTGATGCACGACATCCTGATCACGGCGGGCGTCTACGCCCTAGTCGGCCGGGAGGTGACGACGTCGACGGTCGCGGCGCTGCTCACCATCCTGGGCTTCTCGCTGTACGACACGATCATCGTGTTCGACCGGATCCGCGAGAACGTGCCGCGGATGCCGAGCGCCGCGTTCTCCCAGATCGTCAACCGCTCGATGAGCGAGGTCATCGTGCGCTCGCTGGCGACCAGCTTCTGCACGATGCTGCCGGTGCTCGCGCTGTTCTTCTTCGGCGGCGCGACGCTCAAGGACTTCGCCTTCGCGCTGCTGGTCGGCACGCTGTCGGGCACCTATTCCTCGGTGTTCATCGCCGGCCCGGTGCTCGTGCACTGGAAGGAGAGGGAGCCCGTGTACGCGACCCGCTACCGGCGCATCCGCGCGGCGCTCGGCTCGGTGCCGGCGTACGCGGTCGTGACGCCGGGCGGCGCGCCGGTCGACGTGGAGCCGGAGAAGCGCCGCGGCGTCACCGCCGCGCTCACCGCGCCGCAGGATCCGTCGCAGGTCTCGCGCCAGGACTTCGACGCCATGGTGCGCGACCTGGGCATCGAGGAGGAGACGCCGAGCCGGTCGCAGCCGGCCGCCGCGGCCGCCGGCCGCCCTGCGGGCGGGCGCCGCGCGCGTTCGCGCGCCAACGGCGGCAAGACGCAGGACCCGAATGGGCCTAGCGGCGGCAGCAGCGCTCCGCCGCCCGCAGAGGGCGAGGGCGGCTCGGACAAACCCAAGAAGCCGCGCAACCGGCGGCACGGGAGGCCTCGCTGATGGGCGCGCTGGTCTGGGTGATGATGGGCCTCGCGCTCTGGCACTTCACGATCTTCGTGCCCGACCGCTTCTGGTCGGGCATCGTCGGCGCGTTCCTCGGCGCGGTGATCGGCGCGTTGCTGTTCGGGCTGCTCGTGAACGGGTTCTCGGTGCCGGGGCAGAACGACACCGACGTCCTGACCGCGCTCGAGGCGGTCCCCGGCGCGCTGATCGGCATCGCGGCCGTGTACTTCTACGGCGCCGCGCAGGGCAACGAGCCGCTCTGAGGCGGCCCGTCGCCCTGCGCTGCGTCCCGTCTCAGTTGCGCGAGATCACGAAGAAGTACAGGAGCTGGCCGAGCGAGGCGACGAAGCCGGCAACGTAGGTGAGCGCCGCGGCGTTGAGCACCGCGCGCGCCCCGCCGATCTCGTCTCCCACCAGCAGGCCCTGCTGCTCGAGCGCGCCGAGCGCCCGCTTGGACGCGTCGAACTCCACCGGCAACGTCACGAGCTGGAACAGCACGACCGCCGCGAACAGGACGAGCCCGATCGTGGTCAGCCCGGTCAGGCCGAGGATCAGGCCGGCGAACACCGGCAGGATCCAGATCGACTGCCCGAAGGTGGCGACCGGGACGAGCGTCTGACGGATCCGCATCGGCTTGTAGCCGCGGGCATCCTGGATCGCGTGTCCCGCCTCGTGCGCGGCGACGCCGAGCGCCGCCAGCGACGTGGCCTGGCCAACGTCCTGCGACAGGTTGAGCGTGCGGCTGCGCGGGTCGTAGTGGTCGGTCAGCCGGCCCGCGACCGGCCGGATCTGCAGGTTCGGAAGGCCGGAGGACTTCAGCACGGCCGCGGCCGCCTGCGCTCCGTTCATGCCGTTGCGCGGCGCGACCTTCGAGTAGCGGGCGAACGTCCGCTTCACTCGCACCTGCGCCCACAGCCCGAACAGCAGCGGGACGCCGGCGAGGATGAGCCAGAGGCCGATGGATGACATGGTGGGTCAGCCCTCCTGGAGCTGGATAGGGGCGCCGGTCGGGATCTTCTCACCCGTGCTGGCTGGAGTTGCGTACTTCGTGAGGATGGGCATGTGAGGCCTCCGGCTGATCGTGGTGAACAGTCGAAGGTTTCTCCGCCCGGTTGGGTGCCGGTCCCGGGCGCTGAGGCGCCGTTCTGACGGGAACCGGCCGAGGGATACTTCCCTTCTTTGCGAGTGATTCTAGTCGCGGCTTGCGAAAGCGCAGCTAAGGTCGCCCGTTCCGTCCTCCCCCGGCCGTACGGTGCGCCGGGTGCCACCGCCCGTCGTCCGCCTCGAGGTCGCCCCGTACGACTACGCCGCCGCCGAGCGGCTGGGCGCCGAGCTGGGCGTCTCGCAGGTCACCGCGCAGGTACTCGTCCGCCGCGGGTTCGCCGACGTGGGCGCCGCCCGCTCGTTCCTCGACGCCGACGTCCAGCACCCGCTCGACGCCTTCGGCGGTCTGCGCGACGGGGCGGCGCGGATCCTCGAGCACGTGGCGCGCGGCTCGCGGATCACCGTGCACGGGGACTACGACGTCGACGGGGTGAGCGCCACCGCCGTGCTGGTGCGTGCGTTGCGCACGCTCGCGGCAGACGTCGACTGGTACCTGCCGAGCCGGATCGACGACGGCTACGGGTTGGCGCCGGCGACGGTGGAGCGGCTCGCCGCTCGCGGGACCGACCTGCTGGTCACCGTCGACTGCGCGATCACAGCCGTGGAGGAGGTGGCCGCGGCGCGCGCGGCCGGCCTGGACGTCGTCGTGACCGACCATCACGCGCCGCGCGCCGACGGACGGCTGCCGGACGCACCGATCGTGCATCCCGGCCTCGGCGGCTACCCGTGCCCGGAGCTGTGCGCGGCGGGCGTCGCGCACATGCTCGCGCGTGCGTTGCTCGACGCTGCCGGGATGGACCCGGATGCGGCCGACGCGGACCTCGACCTCGTGGCGCTCGCCACCGTCGCCGACTGCGTCCCGCTGATCGGCGAGAACCGGCGGCTCGTGCGCGCCGGCCTGCGCACGCTGGCATCGACGCGCAAGCCCGGGCTGCAGGCGCTGATGGATGTCGCACGGGTGGATCCGAGCGGAGTGGATGCGCGCGCGATCGGGTTCCGGCTCGCGCCGCGGATCAACGCCGCGGGGCGAATGCACCGCGCCGACGCGGGCCTCGAGCTGCTGCTGACCGCGGACCCGGCACGCGCCCGCGCGATCGCGGCCGAGCTCGACTCGGTCAACATCGAGCGCCGCGAGGTCGAGACGCGGATCCTGTTCGCGGCCGAGGCGCAGGTGGCGGAGGCGAAGGCCGGCGGCGCCGAGCCCGCCGCGTACGTGCTCGCCGCCGACGACTGGCATCCGGGCGTGATCGGGATCGTCGCGTCGCGGATCGCCGAGCGCCACCACCGGCCGGCGATACTGATCGCGCTCGACGGCGACGAGGGCACCGGCTCGGGGCGCTCGATCCCGGCGTTCGACCTGCTCGGCGGCCTGGACGCTGCGTGCGCCGACCTGCTGCGCCATGGCGGCCACCGCGCCGCGGCCGGCCTCACGATCGCACGCGGGCGCGTGAACGCGTTCCGTGAGGCATTCGTCGCGCACGCGGCCGCGACGCTGACGCCCGCGGACCTCATGCCCGCCCAGCGCGTCGACGCCGTGGTGCCGGGTGACGCGCTGCACATCGCGCTCGCCGAGGAGCTCGAGCGGCTCGCGCCGTTCGGGATGGGCAACCCCGAGCCCACGCTGCTCGTGCCGAGCGCGCTGCTCGCCGACCCCCGTGCGATGGGGGAAGGCCGCCACGTCTCGTTCACGCTCGCAGCAGGCGGCGCGCGCTCGCGCTGCGTCGCATTCGGCCGCGGCAGCTCGCTGCCGGCCGCCCCGGGCGATGCGGTCGACGCCGCAGTGCGGCTCGAGCTCAACCGCTACAACGGCGCGGTCGAGCCGCGGCTCGTGCTGCGCCACGCCCAACCGGCTCGGGCGGCGCCGATCGAGGTCGTCGGCGAGCTTCCGTTCGCCGAAGCCGTGCGCGCCGAGCTCGAAAGCGACCTGACGGCCTGGCCGCCGGCGGCTGCGCGGCGCGGCGACTTGCAGGGCGCGGGCGACGACGCCTGCCGGCCGGACGGCGGCGGATCGCGCGACGGCTTCGTCTCGCCACGCGGGCATGAGTCGCGCGGTGCGGGCCTGGGCCGGCCGGACGGCGGCGGATCGCGCGGCGGCATCGGCCCGCCGCCGGAGCGCAAGCTGCGCGACGCACGCGGCGGCGGCATCGCCGGGCTGCTCGGCGACCTCGTGGCCGCCGGCGCGCCCGTGCTCGGCGTGACCGCGCACGCCGACCATCGCGCGGCGGCGCTGCGCGACCGCGTCGGCGGCTTCGCGGTCACGACGTGGGCTGCGCTCGAGTCCCGTCCCGAGCTGGCGATCGGCTATACGCACGTCGTCGCCGTCGACCCGCCGCCGCACCCTCACCTGCGCGCGCTGGCCGAGCGTCTCCCTGGCGACGGCTGGACCCATCTGGCCTGGGGCGCCCCCGAGCTGGACTTCGCCCGCCGCGTCCTGACCTGGGAACTCGATCTCCGCCCGCATCTGGCGGACCTCTATCGCGCGTTGCGGGGGAGCGCCTCCGCGCCGAGTTCGCCGGGCGCCGCGGTGCCAACTTCGCCTAGGTCGGCCCCGCTCGCCGGTGAGCGCCTGGTCGACCTGCTGCGCGGCTCCGGCGTCCACCCGCGGTCGGGCGCGCTCGCCGGCCGGCTGTTACGGGTGCTCGACGAGCTTGGGCTCGTCGTGCTCGACAGTGCGCGGCTTGCCGTCGCCGTTCCGCCCGCCGTAGGCCGCAGCCGGCTCGAGCGCTCCGCCGCGTTCCGGGCCAGTTCGGAGCGCCTGCAGGACGGCCTCGCTCACCTCGCGGAGCGCACCCCGGCGGCGACGCAGCGGGCACCGGAGATCGCCGCCGCCTGACGCGATCGGGGTCCTGGTGCGGACAGCCGACTTGACAAGCGCCGACGGTCGACTCATGGATATGCGCTGAATCGGGCCTGCAGGGGTTCGGCAGGGGACATCTCGGGGGGAAGGCCATGCGCGCCATGCGTTCGTTGTCAGCGACTCTCGTCGTGGGGGCGGTGGTGCTTGCGGGCGGCGCCACGGCTCTCGCAGCGGACGCCCCGATCGACGGGACGCACGTGCTGCCCGATCGCGATGTGCGGAAGGGGCAGATCCGTCCCACCGCGGCCCAGCGCGCGGACGCGCGCGACGTCGCGACCCAGGTCGCGTGGAACCAGTTCGGCACGCCGTCGACGCTCGTCGACCCTGGCGGCTCGCTCGCCACGGGCGTCCGCGGCGCGACCCCGGAGGCTGCTGCACGGGCGTGGCTCGCGGCCAACAAGGCGCTGTTCCGCCTCGACTCGACCGACGGCTTCGAGTTGCAGAGCGACGCCAGGCTCGCGGGTGACGTGGGCCACGCGGTCACGCTGCGCCAGGTCGTCGGCGGGCTCGACGCGTCGGGCGGCGGCCTGGTCACGATCGGCGTCGTCCGGGACGACGGCTGGAAGGTGATCTCCGCGTCCGGCACCGTGCACGGCGACACGACGCTCGCGGCCAAGCCCGAGCTCGCGCCCGAGCAGGCCCTGCAGAAGGCCGCCGCGAACGCCGGCGACCGGCGCTCACTCGCTCAGATCACGCCGGTCGAGAAGTCCGCGATGAAGGGGTTCAAGGGCTTCAAGCTCGCCGGGGTGCCCGACGTCCAGGGCGCGAAGGCGGTGGCGTTCCCGACCGTCGACCGGGGCTTCATCCCGGCCTACGAGACGATCGTGCTCGACACGAACGGCGCCGAGCCCGTGGGCTACCACACGTTCGTCGACGCGCGCAGCGGCGCCATCCTCGCGCGCGAGAGCGTCGTCGACCACGCCGCCGACGAGGCGCAGGCCGCGGCCGCGCCGCAGCCGTTCTCGGGCGAGCTGCCCGCGCAGGACGGCGGCTGCGACATGCGCAAGGGCCCGTACAGCGTCGGCGCCGACGCTGGAGTGCGGGCGATCGACGTCTTCGCCGACGCCGACACGATCACGCAGGACATCGTTCTCTTCCTGTTCCTCGGAGACACCGAGCTGGTGGAGGCCGACACCGGGCGCACCCCCGAGCGGATCCGGTACGCCCCCGCGGGCGGCGTACCCGCCGGCGACTACTTCGTGCAGGTCTGCGAGTTCCAGAACGGCACGCCACCGGTCGAGCCGCGCACCTATGCCGGCACTGTGACGCTCGACGACAGCCCGCCGCCGGCGCCGTACACCGCGCGCTGGAACGTCTTCCCGGGCACCCCGCCGCACAACGCGCTCTCCGCGGATCCGTGGGACAACCCGGACACCGACACGCGCGAACACTGGTGCTGGAAGGCGAGCTCGAACGCCGACGACTGCGACGACATCGGCGGCAACTTGGCCTCGCGCTCGCCGTGGGACCACGACGTGCACGCCAACACGCCGTCGAACACGACGGTCGGCAACAACGCACGCTCGGGCGAGGGATGGGCGGATGCGGGCGGGCCCGTGCCGAACCCGTTCCGGCCGGTCAGCGCCGGCCGCGACTACTCGTTTCCGTGGACCAACGCATGGAGCATGAGCGACTGCAACCCGGGAACCCCGTTCGGCAGCGCGTTCGTGCGCGGCCAGAGCTTCGACATCTCGGCCGCGGTCACAAACCTGTTCGTGCAGCACAACCGGATGCACGACTGGTCGTACCTGCTCGGCTTCACCGAGGACAACTGGAACGGCCAGGACTCCAACTTCGGCGCCACCGAGGAGTTCCGTGAGAACGACCCGGTGCTCGGCGACGCGCAGGCGGGCGCGACGATCCCGCCGCCGCTCGGCTACGCCGTGGCGCGCAACAACGCGAACATGCTCACGCGGCCGGACGGCCTCTCCTCGGTCACCAACATGTACCTGTGGCAGCCGGTGGCGGGAGGCTTCTACCCGCCGTGCGTCGACGGCGACTACGACGCCGGCGTGATCGGCCACGAGTACACGCACATGATCGAGAACCGCATGATCGGCAAGGGCAACCGCCGTTCGGGCCACCACGCTGGTGCGATGGGCGAGTCGGTCTCCGACCTGCTGGCGGTCGAGCAGCTCAACGAGCACGGTCACGTTGCGACCGACGGCGCCAACCGCTGGGCGGTCGGGACGTACGCGACCGGGCAGAAGCTGCGCGGCATCCGCAACTACGCCGGCAACTTCCCGGCCACGGGCGCGTTCCCGACGTCGGGCGTGTACGCGCAGGTCAATCCGCTGAACTTCTCGGACGTCGGCTACGACTTGACCGGCCCGCAGGTGCACTCCGACGGCGAGATCTGGACCGCGACGAACTTCGACCTGCGGCGGGCGCTGGCGGCGAAGTACGACGCCCAGTATCCGGAGGGCGACCAGGCGCTCCAGGATCAGTGCGCGCGCGGCCAGCTGCCCGTCGACCGCTGCCCGGGCAACCGCCGCTGGGTCCAGCTCGTGCTCGATTCGTTCCTGCTGATGCCGACCGCGCCGTCGATGGTCGATGCCCGTAACGCGATCCTCGCCGCGGACACGATCCGGTTCGGCGGCGCCAACCAGTCCGAGCTGTGGCTCGCGTTCGCGCGTCGCGGCCTCGGCCGCAACGCGGCGGCGACGAACGGCACCGGCCGTGCCTCCGGCGTCGAGTCCGACACCAACCCGTTGCCGGACTTCGAGGCGCCCGGCCAGGGCAACGCGACGCTCACGTTCGAGGCGACCGAGCGCGGCGGCGCGCAGACGCCGATCGACGCGCGCGTCTACGTCGGCCACTACGAGGCCCGCGTGTCGCCGATCGCCGACACCGACCCCGACACCGGCGCACCCGCGGGTTCGCCGACCAACAACCTCGACGCGACCGCGATGCTGGCGCCCGGAACGTACGAGTTCATCGCGAACGCGCCCGGTTACGGAGCGGTACGGTTCCGCCGCACCGTGCGGGCCGGCGTCGCACAGACGATCCGGCTGCGGATGGCGGCGAACGTCGCGTCGAAGTCGCAGGGCGCGACGGCGTCCGGCGATGCGTCGGCGGTGGTCAACGGTACGCGCGAGGTGCTCTCGGCGGCTCAGGTCAGGGACCGCCTGATCGACGACACCGAGGACACCTGGTGGCAGGCGGCGGCCGTCCAGAGCGGCACTAGCTGGAACGTCGACGGCCGCCGGCTCACCGTGGATCTCGCCGGCACGCGGCCCCAGCGGGTCAATCGCGTGCAGGTGAGCGCGCATCTCGGGCCCGTGTTCGACGCGGGCAACAACCCGCCCGCCGACCTGCTGCCGAGCCGGTTCACGGCGCTGCGGCAGTTCGAGATCTGGTCGTGCAACGCGCTGTTCGGCGACTGCTCGAGCGACGACGGCTACAACCGCGTCTTCGCGAGCGCGGCGAACGCGTTCCCGGCCGACGCGCCGCGCCCGGTCGCGCCGGTGCTGATCCTGCGCGAGTTCGCGTTCTCGCCGATCCAGGCGACGCACCTGCGGCTCGTCGTGAAGAACAGCCAGTGCACCGGCGGCCCCGACTACCAGGGCGAGCAGGACGCCGACCCGCACAACGCCACCGACTGCAACGAGGCGGGTGCGGCGTCCACGCGGGCCGTCCGCGCGGCGGAGTTGCAGGCGTTCGGCCAGCCGTCGCAGGTACAGGCCGGCGGTTAGGAGGAGGTCAGAGCCCGGGGCAGATCAGCGCGGAGAACTGGAATGACGCGCGGCTGCCCCGGCGCCCGACCGCGACGCCCTCGAAGCCGTCGCACGGCCGCACGCGCCCGAACGTGACGGCGAACGAGCCGTCGCGCCTGGCCCGGACGCGCTTGGTGATGCCGTCGCCAGACGTGGGCGTGACGGTGACCCGCACGCGCTCGCGGCGCTTGAAGCCGCTGCCCCGCAGCTGCAGGGGATCGAGCGAGCTCGGCATCAGCTTGGCACCTGGTCCCGGCCGCTCCGGCTGCGCGTCGGCGCTCGCTCCCAAACCGGCGAACGCGAGCGCCGCCGCAATCGCGACAGTGAGGCCGCGGGGCTGCATGGGCTCATCCTAGGACGCGGCCGACGGCTGCGACCCGAGCTACGCCCGGCCGCGCCGCAGGACCGGCCCTTCGTTCAGCCGAACTTCCCGGTCACGTACTCCTCGGTGCGGCTGTCCGACGGCTTGGTGAAGATCGTCGTCGTCGGTGCGTGCTCGACGAGCTCGCCCAAGAGGAAGAACGCCGTCGTGTCGGCCACGCGCGCGGACTGCTGCAAATTGTGGGTGACGATCACGATCGTGAAGCGCTGCTTGAGCTCCGCGATCAGCTCCTCGATGCGCAGCGTGGCGATCGGGTCGAGCGCCGAGGCGGGCTCGTCCATGAGGATCACCTCGGGCTCGACGGCGATCGTGCGGGCGATGCACAGGCGCTGCTGCTGGCCGCCCGACAGGCTGATGCCCGGCTCCCCGAGACGGTCCTTCACCTCGTCCCAGAGCCCGGCTCCGCGTAACGAGTCCTCGACGCGCTCATGCACGTCCACGCCCTTGATCCGGTTGAGCTTCAGCCCGGCGGCGACGTTCTCGAAGATCGACATCGTCGGGAACGGGTTCGGCTGCTGGAACACCATCCCGATCGCGCGCCGCACCGCGACCACGTCGGCGTCGGCGCCCAGGACGTCCTCGCCCTCGAGCAGGATCTTGCCCTCGGTCCAGGCGCCCGCGATCTCCTCGTGCATGCGGTTGATGCATCGCACGACGGTCGACTTGCCCGAGCCCGACGGCCCGATCATCGCCGTCACCTGATTGGGGGCGAAGTCGATCGAGACGCCTTTGACCGCCTCGGCGGAGCCGTAGTACGCCCTGAGGTCCTCGACCTTGATCCCCGGTGCCTTGCGCACGACCTTGCCGTCGGCGCGCGCGTCCGCGGCTGCCAGGGCGAGTCCCCCGACGCCGGTCGTGTCGGAGCGCGCGGGCTCCTGGCCGGCGATCGGTGCGCGACACGTCCGTGGTGGCCTCTCCGGGCTCGGTCACGAGATCCGGCTCCTTCGCTGAATCAGGCGCGCGCCGACGGTGGTCAGGAGGATCAGCACGACGAGCAGGAGCGCCGCGCCCCAGGCCCGCTCGACGAGCTGGTCGTTGGGCGAGCTCACGTCGGTGAAGATCTGCACCGGGAGCGAGTTGATCCGCCCGTTGAGGTTCGCGCTCGCGCCGTTGACGATGGCGACGGTGAAGAGCAGCGGTGCGGTCTCGCCCGCCGCGCGAGCGATCGCGAGCAGGGAGCCCGTGATGAGCCCGGGCAGGGCCGTGGGCAGCACGACGTGCATGGTCATGCGCCAGCGCGGAGCGCCGAGCGCCAGCGCCGCCTCGCGCAGCGAGTTGGGGACGAGCTGCAGCACGACCTCGGCCGCGCGCGTGACGACCGGGAGCATCAGCAGCGCGAGGGCCGCCGAGCCCTTCCACGCCGCGAACCCGGAGCCGCCCACCTCGCCGACCACGAGGGTCACGTAGATGAACAGGCCGAAGACGATCGACGGCACGCCGGTCATGACGTCGACGAAGTAGCGGACGCTGTTCGCGAAGCGGCCGGCACGGCCGAACTCGACGAGATAGAGCGCGACACCCCACCCGAACGGGATGGCGACGATCGACGCGAGGGCGACGATCTCCAGCGTGCCGAGGATGGCGCTGCGCACGCCGCCCTGGTCGCCGAGGAAGTTGCCGGTGGGGTCCTCGGTGAAGAAATCCAGGCTCCAGGCGCCCAGACCTCGCTCGATCAGGTAGTAGATGATGAGGCCGAGAGGGACGAGCGCGGCGAGCGTTCGCGAGGACCAGCAGCGCCCGCATCGCGCGATCGGTCGCCCGGCGGCGGGGCGACACGCCCACGAGGACGCTCATGCGCTCGTCCCCTGTCCCGCGGCGGCTGCCACGAGCGGCGCGTTGCCGGCGTCGTCGCTGATGTCGACCGGGGCCGTGCGCTTGCGCTCGGCACGGCGGACGATCGAGCGTGCGATCGCGTTGACGATCAGCGTGATGACGAACAACGCCAGGCCGGCGGCGATCAGCGCCCCGGAGTGCACGGGGTCGTTGGCCGCCTCGCCGAACTCGTTGGCGATCACCGCGGCCAGCGTGTAGCCCTGGCTGAAGATCGAGTCGCCGATCGTCGGAGCGTTGCCGATGACGAGCGTCACGGCGATCGTCTCGCCGATCGCCCGGCCGAGTCCGAGCATGGAAGCGCTCGTGATGCCGGCGCGCGAGTACGGCAGCACCGCCTGCCGGATCATCTCCCAGCGTGTCGCGCCGAGCGCGAGCGAGGCCTCCTTGAGGTCCTGCGGCACGGTCGCGATGACCTCGCGCGAGAGGGCGGAGACGATCGGCAGGATCATGATCGCGAGGATCAGCCCCGCCACGAAGTAGTTCGGGCCGGCGACCGTGCCGCCCACGAACGGCAGGAACGAGAAGGTGTCGCTGAACCACTGCTCGGCCGGCTTGAGCCTCGGGACGAGCACGAAGACCCCCCACAGGCCGTAGACGACCGACGGGACCGCGGCGAGCAGCTCCACGAGGATCGTCAGCGGGCCGCGCACGCGACGCGGGGCGAACTCGGAGACATAGAGCGCCGTCGCGATCGCGACCGGCACGCCGATGACGAGCGCGATCGCCGATGTGATCAGCGTGCCGGCGACGAGCGGCCACGCTCCGTAGATCTGGCGGGACGGGTTCCAGTCATTGGAGAACAGGAACGAGAAGACGCCCTGGTGGCTGAGCGCCGGCTCGGCACGGCGGATGAGGAAGATGAGAAAGAAGGCGATGAGGGCCAGGATCAGTCCGGCCAGCACCGTCAGGGCCGCGCGGAAGAGCGGATCCTCGCGCCGCGCCGCCGGCGACCGCTCGAGCTTCGAGCGGCCGCCCTCGCGCGCAATCGGTGCGGCGTGCGCCGTCACGACCCGATCGCGCTGCCGTTGCAGCGCATACCGTCGATCGCCGACTGGTCCTTCGACTTGAGGACCGCCGGGATCGGGGCGTAGCTCAGCTGCTTGATCGTCTGCTGGCCCGTGTTGACCAGGTAGTTCATGACGAACTTCAGGTCGTCCGCCTTGGTGCTGCTCATGCCCGCCTTGCACGGGTCCTTGTAGGTGATCGCGAACGTCTGGGAGACGATCGGATAGGCGGCCGGGTTCGGCGAGTCGATCGTCGAGATCCCCAGGTCGGCCGGGATCTTGATGCCGTCAGCGGCGGCCGAGGTGGACGGGAGCGTCGGCGCCACGTACTTGCCCTGCTTGTTCTTGACGTCCGCGAACGTGAAGCCGTTCTGCAGCGCGAAGGCCTGCTCGACGTAGCCGATCGCCCCCTCGGTCTGCTTGATCGTCGCTGCGACGCCGTCGTTGCCCTTGGCTCCGGTGCCCGTGGGCCACTTGACCTCCTTGTCGGACCCGACCTGCGACTTCCACGCCGGGCTGTAGTTCTGCAGGAACGTAGTGAAGCCCTGTGTCGTGCCGGAGGAGTCCGAGCGGTGCACGACCGTGATGTCGGTCCCGGGCAGGCTCACGCCCGGGTTCTGCCCGGTGATCTCCGGGTCGTTCCAGCTCGTGACCTTGCCGAGGTAGATGTCGGCGATCGTCTGGCCGTCGAGCTTGACGCCGCTCTTGACGTCCGGCAGGTTGTAAGACACGGTGATCGCGCCGAGCGCGAAGGGGACCTCGAGCGGCGCGCCCTTCTGGTCGATCTTCTGGACGTCCGCGGACTCGAGCGCCGGGTCCGAGCCGGCGAAGTCGATGGTGCCGGCCTCGAACTGGCTGATGCCGGCGCCCGAACCGACCGGCTGGTAGTTCAGCGTCAGTCCGCGGTCCTTGAGGTCCGCGCCGACCTGCTGGTAGATCGGGGCGGCGAACGTCGACCCGGCGCCGTTGAGCGTGCCGCTGGCCTCGGTGCCGCCGGTGCCGGTCGAGTTGCTGCTCGAGTCGTCGTTGTCGCCGCACGCCGCGACGCCGACCGCGAGGACGCCGCACAGAACCGCGGCGAACATCGAACGGGGTGGTTTCACAATTGTTTCCCTTTTGTTATCGTCGGACGAGGTGCAGCCGAAGCTGGCGCCCGTTTTTGCGCGCGCCACGATCGTCCGGAAGGCGGGAGCGTTTGTCGTCGGTCCGCGGGCGTATCCTCGGCCTACCGCAGGGGGCGCATCGCCACGGCCGGCCGCGCGCGCTCGTGGGACCGCCCATGCCTGAGCTACGCTTGCAGCGGCAAGGACCATGACCGATCAGCACGAGCAGACGGCTGAGGAACTCATCGGCGGCGAAGAGGACGTCGCGGTCTCGCCGCACCGCCAGGTCGACCGCCCGGCCCATCAGCACCGGGCGCCGGTCGAGACACCGGCGGACCTGACGCCGACCGAGCGGGAGCTGCTCGCCGACCTGTTCGCGATCGTCGAGGAGCACGCCGAGGAGGTCGCACGCCAGGTCGACCGCCGCCGTGTGGTCGACGCCTTCGTGTTCGCGTGCGAGCACCACGCCGACCAGCGCCGCCACTCGGGCGAGGACTTCATCACCCATCCGGTCGGCGTCGCGAAGATCTGCGCCGGCATGCGGCTCGACACCGAGACGCTGTGCGCCGCGCTGCTGCACGACACCGTCGAGGACACCAGCGCCAACCTCGACGAGGTCAACGAGGCGTTCGGCGAGGAGGTCGCCGGCCTCGTCGACGGCGTCACCAAGCTCACCGGCATCACGTTCCAGTCGCGCGACGAGGCGCAGGCGGAGAACTACCGCAAGATGATGGTCGCGATGGCCACGGACGTCCGGGTCATCCTGATCAAGCTCGCCGACCGCCTGCACAACATGCGCACGCTGGAGGCGATGCCGAAGCAGAAGCAGATCGAGAAGGCGAAGGAGACGCTCGAGATCTACGCGCCGCTGGCGCACCGGCTCGGCATCCACGCGATCAAGTGGGAGCTCGAGGACCTCTCGTTCGCCACGCTGCACCCGCGCAAGTACCAGGAGATCAAGGGGCTCGTCAGCCAGCAGCGTGACGAGCGCGAGCGCTACGTGGCGAAGGCCGGCGGCTACCTGACCAAGGAGCTCGAGGCGCTCGGCATCAAGGCCGAGATCTCTGGCCGCGCGAAGCACTTCTATTCGATCTACTCGAAGATGACCAAGAAGGGCCGCGAGTTCAACGAGATCTACGACCTCACGGCCATGCGGGTGATCGTGGAGTCCGTGAAGGACTGCTACGGCGCGGTGGGCGTCATCCACTCGCTGTGGAAGCCGCTGCCCGGGCGCTTCAAGGACATGATCGCCATGCCCAAGTTCAACATGTACCAGGCGCTGCACACGACCGTGATCGGGCCCGAGGGCAGGCCGCTCGAGATCCAGATCCGCACGCGCGACATGCACGAGACGGCCGAATACGGCGTCGCCGCGCACTGGCGCTACAAGGAGGGCGCGCGCGGCAACAGCGTGATCGACCCGACCGACGCGAAGCTCAAGTGGCTCAAGTCCCTGCTGGACTGGCAGTCCGACGTCGAGGACCCGAAGGAGTTCGCCGACAACCTGCGCGGCGAGCTGGTCGAGGAGGAGGTCTTCGTCTTCACGCCGAAGGGCGAGGTCAAGTCGCTCGCCGCCGGCTCGACGCCGCTCGATTTCGCCTACGAGGTCCACACCGACGTCGGGCATCGGTGCGTCGGCGCGAAGGTCAACGGCAAGATCGTGCCGCTGCACTACGAGCTGAAGTCCGGCGACATCGTCGAGGTGCTCACGTCAAAGCGCGAGCGCGGCCCGTCGCGCGACTGGCTGGCGATGGTCAAGACGACGCGCGCGCGCAACAAGATCCGCGCCTGGTTCAAGGCCGAGTCGCGCGAGGACTCCGAGCACACAGGGCGCGAGCTGCTGCAGGAGCACCTGAAGAAGGCGGGCCTGCCGGCCCAGAAGATCACCGGCTCGGCGCTGCTCGCCGACGTGATCCGCGAGATGGGCTTCCGCAAGGCCGACGACTTCTACATCGCGCTCGGCGGCGCCAAGATCTCGGCGAAGGTCGTCGTCAACAAGGTGATGCAGCGCCTGAAGGAGGGCGAGGCGGCCGAGGCGGAGCCGACGGTCATCGAGGACCTGGCCTCGACGCGCAAGGCACCGCGCAGGCCCGAGGGCGACGCGTCGAAGTACGGGATCCGGGTGGAGGGCGTCGAGGACGTCCCGCTGCGGCTGGCCAAGTGCTGCCGCCCGGTGTCGGGCGACGCGATCGTCGGCTACGTGTCGCTCGGGCGCGGCATCACGATCCACCGCGAGGACTGCCCCAACGCCGCGGCGCTGCGCAAGGACCCCGAGCGCTTCGTGCCGGTCTCCTGGGACGGCGACTCGGCGGCCTCGTTCAAGGTCGAGCTGCAGGTGGACGGCTGGGACCGCCACCGCTTGCTCGAGGACCTCTCGCGCACGTTCGCCGAGGCGGGCATCAACATCGTCGAGGCCCGCTGCATCGTCACCCACCCGATGGTCAAGAACCGGTTCGTGATCGAGGTCGGGGACACCCACACGCTCAAGTCGACGATCACGAGGCTGCGAGCGATCGACGCAGTGTTCGACGCCTACCGCGTCACGCCGGCCGGCGGGTAGTCGTCCGTGCGGGTCCAGCGCCACGACTCTCCGCTCGGGCGCTGGGAGATGGTGCACGAGGCGCCGCATCCCGCGCTGCGCGGGCACGTGCTGCGCTATTGCGGCTACAGCGAGGACACGCGCGCGCCGCTGCGGCGGCGCGAGGTCCCGGCCCCGGCGGTCACGGTGATCTTCTCCTTCGGCCCGTCGATCAGGGTCGACGGCGCGCGCTTCACGTCGTTCGTGGCCGGGGTCGGCGAGTCGTACTCGAATACCGAGCACACCGGGCATCAGCGAGGGCTCGAGGTCAAGCTGTCGCCGCTCGCGGTGCGTTCGCTGCTCGGCGTGCCCGCCCCCGAGCTGGCGGATCAGGCGGTCGACGTCGATGCGCTGCTCGGTCGCAGCGGCGCCGAGCTGTGCGAGCGGTTGGCCGATGCGCCCGGCTGGCCGGCCCGCTTCGCGCTGCTCGACGGCGTCCTCGGCGAGCGTCTCGCGCGCGACGCGCGCCCGCCCGGCGACATAGTGCGCGCGTGGCATCGCCTCGCGGCGACGCACGGCGGCGTGCCGATCGCCGGCCTGGCGGACGAGCTGGGCTGGAGCCGGCGCCACTTCGGCGCGCGCTTCCGCGAGCACGTCGGGCTCGCTCCCAAACCGGCCGCGCGCGTGCTGCGCTTCCGCCGCGCGCTCGACCTGATCGAGCGCGACGACGGTACGCGCCTCGCGGAGATCGCGCAGGACTGCGGCTACTACGACCAGGCGCACCTCAACCGCGACTTCCGCGCGTTCGCGGGCAGCTCGCCGGGCGACCACCTCGGGAGGCGGCTGCCGGACGGCGGCGGCGTGGCCGCTGCCTAGCCGAGGACCCGCAGGCCGCCGGGGAGGATGCTGAAGACGGCCTCCTCGTGCTCGCCGAGGTAGTCGCCGTCGACCTGCACCGGGACCGGGCGTTCGTCGGCCGAGCGCACGCGCAGCTCCTGCAGCCCGTCGAACGCGTGCACGCGCCGATGGCCGCCGACGCGGGCGCGCTTGGACAGAAGCCGGTACGCGACCGACGGCAGGTCGAGCGCGTTCGCGCGCGTGAGCACGGCGCCGGACAGGTCGCCCGACGTGAGCGTCGCGCCGTCGGCGAGGTTGATCGGGCGGCGGCGGAAGTAGGTGTACGGCTGGGTGTTCTGGACGAACACGCTGACGCCGCGCGTCTCGCGCCCGCCGGCGGTCGCGATCACGTGCGGCGGGTTGACGACGTACTTCGCCAGGAACGTCGCGATCGCCGCCTGCGCGTAGTAGTACGGACCGAAGCGAGCCTTCAGGCGCGGGTGGCTGTCGACGCGCTCGACCACGCTGGCGTCCAGGCCGGCGCCGGCGGCGAACGTGAACCAGCGGTCGTTGACGCGCCCGACGTCGACCGCGCGCGGCTGCCAGGCGTCGGCGAGCCGCAGCAGGTGCTCGGTGGCGTCGACGACCTCGGTCGGGATCCCGAGCATCCGGCAGTACACGTTGGTGGCGCCGCCCGGGAGGCAGGTGAGCGCGGTCGCGGAGCCGGCGAGCCCGTTGGCCGCCTCGTTGACGGTGCCGTCGCCTCCGAACGCGACCACGACGTCATAGCCCTCGTCGGCCGCCTCGCGGCACAGCTCGATCGCGTGCCCCTTGCGCTGGGTGTCGACGGCCTCGACGTCGAACCGGCCCTGGAGCGCGTACACGACGAGGTGCTTGAGCCGCACCGACATCGTCGTCGCGTACGGATTGACGATCACGAGCATGCGGCGCGTCGGCGCCGGGGTCTCGAGGGGAGCGGTGTCGGCCAGCCGCTCGAGGGCGGCGGCCTGGGCGGCGGGGACCATGACTGCCAAGAACACTAGCCTGCCGGGTCGTGATCGCCGCTGTCACCGACGACGCGTTCGCCGGCCTGCGCGCCGCCGCCCCGACCGGGGTCGAGGTCCGCCGGCTCTCTGACGGCCTGGACCGCGCCGAGTTCGTCGTCCCGCGCGGCGAGGACCCGCTGGAGGCGCTGGAGGAGACCCGCTCGCTGCGCGTCGTGCAGTCGCTCGCGGCCGGCACCGACTGGCTGGAGCCGCACGTCCCGCCGTGGGCGACGCTCTGCAACGCGCGCGGCGCGCGCGACATCCCGGTCGCCGAGTGGGTGGTCGGCGCGCTGCTGGGAGCGGCCTACGGACAGTTCCGCGCGGCTGGCTGTGCGCCACTGGGAGCAGCTGCAGCCGCACGAGCTGCACGAGACGACCGTGCTCGTGCTCGGGTACGGCTCGATCGGGCGCGCGGTGGAGGACGCGGCTCGCCGCATTCGGTGTGCGCGTGATCGGCGTGGCGAGCCGCGCCAGGAACGGGGTGCACGGCGTGGACGAGCTCCCCGCGCTGCTGCCCGCCGCCGACGCGGTCGTCGTGCTGCTGCCGCTGACGGCGGCCACGCGCGGGATGGTCGACGCGGGCGTGCTCACGCGCATGCGCGACGGTGCGCTGCTGGTGAGCGCGGGCCGCGGCGCCGTCGTGGACACCGACGCGCTCGTCGCCGAGCTGGCGACTGGGCGGCTGCGTGCGGTGCTCGACGTGACCGATCCGGAGCCGCTGCCGGACGGCCATCCGCTGTGGGACCTCGCGCTCGCGATCACGCCTCACAACGCCGGCGACTCGCCCGGCGGCGACGAACGCGCGATCGCCTTGGCGGCGGCGCAGCTCGGACGGTTCGCGCGCGGCGAGCCGCTCGAGAACGTCGTGCGCGCCGCGCGGCCGTGACGGCCGCGCGGCGGCGACGCGCTCAGCGGGAGATGCGCCCGATGAGCGTCATGCGGTCGTGGTCTGCGACGTCCTCGACGAACGTCGCGATGCCACGGCCGCGCGCCTTGGCGTAGGCGCCGGTGCCGTACTTGACGCTGAACTCGGCGAGGCCCGTGAACGACGTGGTGGTCGGGTCGCCGGCGCCGTCCTGGCAGGAGTCGCCGGCCACGGCGAGCACGAGGCGGTCCTTCGTCCCCTCGCCGAGCACGATGTTCCCGCGGAGCGGGGCGCAACCGCCGCCCTCGCCGTTCGGGAAGGCGTTGGCCAGGTCGAGCTTCATCGACCCGCCGTACAGGCCCTTGCCCTCGGTGCCGCGGAATTCGCCGTCGTTCAGCTCCAGGCAGAGGCCGCCGGGACACGCTTGGTCCGTGATGATCGCGTCACCGCGCACGACGAGCCGCTGGTCGTTCTGGTGAGCCGCCGCCGGCCCGGCGAGTGCGAGGCCGGCGAGGGCGATTGCGGGCAGCGCGAGGGTGGACGTGCGCAGGCGCGCACGCAGCTTGGGGGTCATGTGACCGTCTCCTTCTGTGGGGGTTATGGGGTGAGCAGCTCGTGCGCGTCGAAGCGCTCGGCCTTGAGGACCGGGCGGCCGTCGGCGTCGTACCAGTCGGACCGCGGGCGGTCGTAGTACAGCTCGATGCCGTTGCCGTCGGGATCGTCGAGGTAAACCGAGACGCTCCCGCCGTGGTCCGTGCCGTGATCGATCGTCACGCCGTGGTCGAGCAGGCGCCGCACGGCGCGGGCCAGCTCGCGGCGGTCCGGATAGAGGAAGGCGACGTGGTACAGCCCGGTGTGTCCGGGCGGCGGTGTCCCGCCGTCGGTCTCCCACGTGTTCAGGCCGATGTGATGGTGGTAGTCGCCGGCGGCGAGGAACGCCATCGGGAGTCCGGCCTCACGGCCGTCGGCCGTCACGGAGAACCCGAGCCCGTCGCGGTAGAACGCGATCGCGCGGTCGAGGTCCGCAACGCGCAGATGCACGTGGCCGACCCGGACAGCGGGATGGATTGGCTCGCTCGGCATGACGGCAGTGTCCCTCCGGCGGCCGCGGCCGCCATCGGTAGGTTCGCCTATCCGGCGCACGGTGGGTGCGGGAGACTGCTCTGCGTGGAGTCCCGGTCGCAGCGCCCGCTGGTCGGCCGCGCGCGCGAGCGGGCGGCGATCGGCACCGCGGCCGAAGCGCTCTCCGACGGACGCGGCCGGGTGGTCGTCATCGTCGGCGAGCCGGGGATCGGCAAGTCGCGACTGCTCGGGCACCTCGCCGATCGCGTGGAGACGGCCGGCGCGACCGTGCTCGGTGCTCGCGCATCCGAGTTCGAAGGCGACCTTCCGTTTGCGTTGTGGACAGAGGCGCTCGATCCGCACCTCGCCGCGGCGGGCGACCGCCGGCTCTCACGCCTCGGGCTGTCCGACCCGGAGCCGCTCGCCGCCGTGCTCCCGGCGCTGGGCCCGCTGGCGGGGCGCGCGGCGGCGCGGGATCTCGAACCGGCTGCGCGGGCGGACGCCGACCGCCACCGGATCCACCGCGCCCTGCGCGATCTGGTCGGTCGGCTCGCGGCCGTCCGGCCGCTCGTCCTGTGCTTCGACGACGTGCACTGGGCGGACCCTTCGTCCGCCGACGTCCTGGCCGCGCTCGTCCGCCGGCCGCCCCATGGGCCGGTGCTGCTGGCGCTCGCGGCACGCACCGGCCGGCTGCCCGCTGCGATCGCCGCGGCGCTCGGTGACGCGGCGCGCGACGATCGCCTGCTCTCGCTCGACGTCATGCCGCTCAGCGAGGCCGAGGCCGCGGAGCTGGTCGGCGACGCCCGGATCTACGCGCGGGCCGGCGGCAACCCGTTCTACCTCGAGCAGCTCGCCCGCTCGGGGGACTCGAGCCCGATGCGCGCGGCGCCCGATGACGACGTCCCGCCGCCGGTGGCGGCCGCGCTCGGCGCCGAGCTGGCAGAGCTGGGGCCCGAGGCGCGCCGGCTGCTCGACGGCGCCGCGGTGGCCGGCGACCCGTTCGATCCCGGCCTTGCCGCCGCCGTGGCCGAGCTGCCCGAGCCGGACGCGCTGCGCGCGCTAGACGACCTCCTCGCGCACGCGCTCGTGCGCCCCGCCGGCGCCCCGCGCCGGTTCGCCTTCCGGCATCCGGTGGTGCGTCACGCGGTCTACGTCGGCGCGGCCGGCGGCTGGCGGCTGGGGGCACACGCCCGCGCCGCACGGGCGCTCGAGCTGCAGGGAGCCGGTCCGGTGCAGCTCGCACACCACGTCGAGCAGTCAGCCGCTCCGGGCGACGCCGGCGCGGTCGCGCTGCTGACGGCGGCGGCGGCAGAGCTGCGGCCGCTGGCGCCCGCCGGCGCGGCTCGGTGGTACGCGGCCGCGCTGCGACTCCTGCCGGCCGCCGCAGGCGGGGCCTCGCCGCCGGCGCGGACGGAGGATCGGGAGCGGGCCGGGAGCGACGCGCCCGGGGCGCGGACGGAGGATCGGGAGCGGGCGGGGAGCGACGCGCCCGGGACGCGGACGGAGGATCGGGAGCCAGCCGGCAGCGACGCGCCCGGGGCGCGGACGGCGGATCGGGACTGGGCCGGGAGCGACACGCGCGGGGTGCGGACGGAGGATCGGGAGCCGGTCGGCAGCGACGCGCGCGGGGCGCGGACGGAGGATCGGGAGCGGGCCGGGAGCGACGCGCGCGGGGCGCGGACGGAGGATCGGGACTGGGCCGGGAGCGACGCGCCCGGCGCGTCCGCTACGCAGCTGCGATCCCGGCTCGCCGACGCGCAGGCGTCCGGCGGCGATCCGCTCGGCGCCCGCGCGACGCTGCTGGACGCGCTGCGGACCGCCGGTCCCGCCGACCGTCTGGCACTGACCGTCGCGCTCGCCAACCAGGAGTGGCGGCTCGGCGCCAACGCCGACGCGCGCCGGCGGCTGCAGGTCGCGCTCGGATACCTCCCGGCCGCGCCGTCGCCGGACCGCATCCGGCTGCGGCTCGCGCTCGCGCTCACCGCGCTGATGGAGTGCGAGCTCGCGGAAGCTCAGGCGCAGTGCCAGGACGCGCGCGACGACGCTCGCGCGGTGGGCGACCCGGTGACCGAGCTGGCGGCGCTCGCCTGTCTCGCAGTCGCGCGCGCCTCCGCCGCGGATCCGGCCGCACCGGCAGCGATCGACGCGTCCGCCGATGTGCTGGAGCGGATCACTCCCGAGCAGCTCGCGACTCGCCTGCCGGCGCTCTGGATGCACGGTCGCGCCCGACGTTCGCTCGGTCGGTTCGGGGACGCGGTCGCAGACCTCCGCCGCGGCGCTGCGATCGCCGCCGACACCGGCCGCGAGGCGGTGTTGCTGCTGATGACGGTCGAGTCCGTAGCACCACTGATCCAGCTCGGACGGATCCGCGAGGCGATCGATGCAGCCGACGACGGCATCGAGCTCGCGCGGCTCGCGGCCAATCCCCAGACGCTCCTGTGGGCGCACTGCGCACTCGCCGAGGCGCGGCTGGCGGCGGGAGACGTCGGCGAGGCGCTGCGGCACGGGGAGGAGGCGGCGGCGCTCGGGACGCGCCCGGACTTCTACGCGGCAGGTCAGCCGGGCTGGTGCCTGGGCGCCGCACTCACTGCTGCGGGCAACGCTGACCAGGCGCTGCCTACGCTGTCGGACGCGCTCGGCGGGCCGGAGCTGCCGCGCGTGCTGCCGGCCGACCGCCCAGCGGCCGCATCCGACCTGGTCGAGGCGCACTTGGCGCTCGGAGAGATCGCGGAGGCGGGGAGAGTGCTCGAGCACGTACCGGGAGCGTCTGCGGCCACCGAGCTCGCCCGTTCTGCGGCGCTGCACGCGGCTGGGCGCGCGGAGGAGGCGGTCCGCGCCGCCGCCGCCGCGCGCGAGGCGGCGTCGAACGCGCCGCTCCTCGCAGCCCGCGCAGACCTCGCCGCGGGGCGCGCGCTCGCGCTGGCGGGCGACCGTCCGGCGGCGATCGACGCGCTCACCGCCTCGGAGGCGGCGTTCGACCGGTTCGGCGCGCGGCGCCGGCGCGACGAGGCCGTGCGCGAGCTGCGGCGTCTCGGCCGCCGCGTGGTGCGAGCGTCGGCCGAGGGTGCCGACGGGGCGCTGACCGCCCGCGAGCGCGAGATCGCAGCACTAGTCTCGGCCGGCCGCACGAACCGCGAGGTCGCGGAGCAGCTCGTCCTCAGCCCGCGGACGATCGAGGCGCATCTGCGCAGCATCTACGGCAAGCTCGGCGTCCGCTCGCGCGTCGAGCTTGCCGGGGCGATGCAACGCGATTCGTCTGCGTAGCGGTCGTTTCGCTGCGCCCCGGCATTGCGTGGCGCCGGTGAACGGCGGCTTTGAGGGAGGCACGGATCGCAGCCGCGCTCACCCTGGGCGTGTTGAGCTCGCCGTGCGAGCCAACCTCCCGGCAGACTCGGGGCGCTTTAAGGGTGCTATTCGACCCTAAGGTGGTCGGTCTCCGAGTTCTCCCGACACTTTCTCGTTTTGTGTTTGTGAGTGTGATCGTCTAGAGACGGGACGACCCCGAGAGTGCCCGGGGTCGTCCGCTGTGCGGCTCAGGCTGGCTCCTTCACCGCCAAGTGAATGGAGCAGAGCCGCATGACGCAGGATGACGTGCTGTTCGGCTATCGCCTGCGAGCTGTTTGATCTGGCCGCGCGTACGACCGTGACGCACCGCGTGCCGCACCTTCGGGGTGCATCGCTCGACCTATTACGCGTGGAAGCGCCAGGTCGACCGTCACGGGCTGGAGATGCTCAGGCCGCGTGAGCGCCGCCGGCCGCGGATGCCCAACGCGTTGCCCAAGATGGTCGAGCAGCGGATCGTGAGCTTCTCGCTCGCGCATCCCGGCCTGGGACCCAAGCGCGTGGCCTCCGAGCTGGCGCGGCCGAAGTGGGGTGGCATCGTGGTCTCCCCGAACGGCGTCTGGAAGGTGCTCTGCCGTCACGGCCTGAACACGCGCGCCAAGCGGCTGGGGCTGATCGCCGGCTACGCCGCCCCGTATCAGCCGCCACGCGATCCCGCTCCCGAGCAGCACCTCGACGTCGAGCATCCGGGCGAGCTGGTCGGGATCGACTGCTTTTACGTCGGGCGCCTGCGCGGCACCGAGGGCGCGATCTGGCAGCTGACCGCGATCGACATCTACTCCTCCTGCGCCTGGGCCGAGCTGGTGATCTGCGAAGCAGCGCAACCCGACCACGCGACAGACCTCACGGCTCGCCCGGCGCGTCGCGGCAGAACTCAAGGCCGCCGGCTGGAGGCTCGAGCGCGTGCTCACCGACAACGCCAACGAGTTCCGCGGCGACTTCGACACCACGACCAAACGCCTGAAGGCCCGCCACACCCGCATCCACGCCGGACGACCGCAGACCAACGGGCACGTCGAAGCGCTCCACAAAACGATCCTCGACGAATGCTGGCGCCCCGCTTTTGCCCGCTACCTCTACCCGAGCCTGAAAGGCCTGCGCCGCGAGCTCGACAGCTACCTGCACTTCTACAACCACGACCGCGTCCACCACGGCCGACTCACCCGCGGCCGGATCCCCGCAGACATCGTCTACCGTGCCCACAAGATGGAGCCCAGATGAGCCGCAACCGTCGGCACATCTCGGAGTCCGCCCACCCTAAGGCGCCCCGGGTGGGTGCCTGAGCGTCTCCGCGGAGACGCACACGCGATCCGGGCTCTCACTCAAAGCCGCCGTTCACCAGCGCTCCGCCTAGCGTCGCGCGACCGCGTCGAGCGCAACGGCCCCGTCCGGCCGGGCGATGACGGGGTTGAGCTCGAGCAGCGTGAGCCCCTCGGCGAGCAGCAGGTCGCCCGCGCCGGCCGCCAGCTCCGACAGAGCCGCGAGATCCACGGCGCCGGCGCGGCGCGCGCCGGCCAGCACGCCGAAGCCGCGCAGCATGCGCAGCGCCGCCTCGACGCGCGCCGGAGTAGCGGGCAGCGGAACGATCGCGACGTCGTCGAGCAGCTCGGTCCAGATGCCGCCGAGCCCGACCACCAAGGCCGGTACGACCGCATCGCGCCGCGCGGCGACGAGCAGCTCGACGCCAGGCTCAGCCATCGCCTCGACGAGCACCTCCACGACGATCTCGGGCCGCGCGCCCGCGACCGCATCACGCCCGGCCAGGGCCACGCGCCGGTACGCGGCGCGCACCGCATCGTCGCCCACCACGCCCAGCGCCAGCGCGCCCGCGTCGCTCTTGTGCCGCAGTGCCGGCGACGTGGCCTTGACCGCGACTGGGCCGCGCAGCTCATGCGCGGTGGCGACCGCGTCGTCCTCGCCGTCGACGACGCGCCCGTCGGGCACCGCGATGCCGGCCGCTCGCAGCAGCCCCTTCACGTCCGCTTCGGAGAGCCACGCTCCTATGTCGCCGCGCGAGGCCGCCGCGGCGATCGCGCGCAGGCGGGTGGGGTCGCCGCGCCGGCGGCGCAGCGCCGCTGCGCACGCCAGTGCGGTGCGCAGCCCGGCGACGGCCGGTACGCCGCGCTCCAGGAAAGCGGCGGCGGATTCGTCCTGCAGCAGCTCCGGCAACGTGGACGCGACGAGCGCCGGCACGGCCGCGTCCGCTGCGCCGTCGGCGAGCCCTTCGCGCACCGCGTCCCAGCTCGCACGCAGCCCGGCGTCCATTCCCGACGGCTCGTCGTAGTACAGGAGCAGCTGGCCGACGG
The DNA here is from genome assembly GCA_963835735.1 of uncultured Solirubrobacteraceae bacterium. Classification (GTDB taxonomy): domain Bacteria; phylum Actinomycetota; class Thermoleophilia; order Solirubrobacterales; family Solirubrobacteraceae; genus DASQMT01. The sequence continues at coordinate 379,315 of CAWIGP010000005.1, read as the reverse complement.
CCGGGTCGTCGGCCACCGCGCGTACGATCGCTGCGAGCCGCGTCTCGCTCGCCCCAGATCAGCGCCGTGTAGTCGAGCGGGTTGCCGACGGTCGCCGCATCCGGCAGGAGCGGCTCGAGCCGGGCGGCGGTCTGCGCGCCCAGAGTCGCGAGCGGAAGCCCGAGCCGTCCGGCCTCGTCCGCCGCCAGCCCGGAGTCACCGCCCGAGCAGGTGAGGACGGCGAGTCCGCCCCCGGCCGGCCTCCTTCTCGGCACTGCCAGCGCCTTGGCGAGCTCGAGCAGGTCGTGCACGTCCTCGGCCCACGCGCCGCCCGCCTCCTCGACGAGCGCGCGGAACACCCGCTGATCGCCGGCCAGCGCGCCCGTGTGCGCGGCCGCGGCAGTCGCCCCGGCCTCCGTCGCGCCGACCTTCAGGACCGCCACGCCGATGTCGCGCTCCGCAGCGCGGGCGAGGGCGCGCGCAAGGCGGGCGCCGTCGCCGTCGGACTCGAGGAACAGCGCGACGGAGCCGACGTCGTCGTCCTCGACGAGCGCGTCCAGGAGCGTGCCGGCGTCGAGCACCGCCTGGTTGCCGACGGACGCGACCGTGTGCCAGCGCAGTCCGCGCCCGAGCGCCAGCGCGTTCACGGCGACGTTCCCGCTCTGCGAGATCAGCGCGATCCGGCCGGCGGGGCGCGGCACGAGGACGTCGCCCCACAGCGCGGCACCGGCGTGGAACGCGACGAGCCCGTCGCAGTTCGGCCCGATGACCGGGAGCGCAAACTCCGCCGCCGCGTCGCGCAGCTCGGCCTGCAGCGCGTCCGCGCCCGCCTCGGCGAACCCCGCCGCGAACACGACGAGCGCGCCGCAGCCGCGCCGCCCGGCCGCGCGCACGACTTCGGGCACACCCGCGGCGGGGATCGCGACGACCACCGCGTCGGCCGGCTCGGGCAGGTCGTCGAGCGTCGGCACGCACGGCCGTCCGTGCACCTCGCGCCGCGTGGGGTGGACGCCCCAGACAGACCCCTGGAAGCCGAGCGCGGCGAGGTTGCGCAGCGTCGCATCTCCGTATGAGCCCGGCCGGTCGGTCGCGCCGACGACGGCGACCGAGCGCGGGCGGAGGAGCCGCGAGAGGTCGAACCGGCCGCCGACCGCGCCGGGCGCCGCGCTCAGCGGATCACCCTCGCGACGCCGCGGCGCTCGAGCGAGCGGGCGACGATCAGGCGCTGGATCTCGCTCGTCCCCTCCCAGATGCGATCGACCCGCAGCTCGCGCAGGAACCGCTCGGCGGCGTTATCGCGCCGGTAGCCGCGCCCGCCGAACGCCTGCACCGCGCGGTCGGCGCAGCGGCACGCCGCCTCGCTCACGAAGAGCTTTGCCATCGACGCCTTCGCGTGGACGATCTTCGGATCCGCGCCCTCGTCGGCCAGCCGTGCGACCTCGAGCACAAGCAGCCGGCCGGCCGCGGCGTCGGCCGCCGAGTCGGCGAGCGGGAAGGAGACGCCCTGGTGGTCCCAGACGCGCGCCCCGCCCTGCTCGCGGCCGGTCGCCCAGGCGACTGTCTCGCTCAGCAACCGCTCCATCGCCCCGATGCCGCGCGCCGCGATCCCGAGCCGCTCCTCGGTGAACCACGCGCGCTGCACGTCGTCGGCGCCGCCGAGCGGCCCGAGCACCGCGTCCGGGCTCACCACGACGTCGAACCGCAAGGTCGGATGGCCGTGTGGATAGGCGTGCGTGTACGGCGGATCCTCGACGACCGTCACGCCGGGCCCGCCGGTCTCGACCAGGAACAGCGTCGGGCCCTCCGGCGCCACGGCGACGACGATGATCACGTCGGCCACATCGCCGCTGGTCACGAACCACTTGTCGCCCTTGATGCGCCAGCCGCCATCCACGGGCGTGGCGGTCGTCGCGATCCCCGACGGGTCGGAGCCGGCGTGCTCCTCGGTCACCGCGTAGGCGTCCTGCGCCTCGCCGCGAAGCATCGGCCGCAGCCAGCGGTCGATCTGTTCCGGAGTCCCGACCGACCACACGTTGTACGCGTTCGGCACGTGCCAGGAGATGCCGTTGGTCGAGCGCCCGAACTGCTCCTCGACCAGTGCCCACGTCAGATGCGACCAACCCTGGCCGCCATGCTCGACCGCGTGCAGACCGCCGGCCAATCCGGCGTTCAGCGCGGCGGCGCGCACCGCCGCGACATCCGCCGGCGGCAGCCCACCGCTCGCACGCTCGGCGGCGACCTCGCGCGGGATGAGCTGCTCGTCGACGAAGCGGCGCGCCCGCTCGACGACGACGTCCTGGTCCGGCGGAGCGGCGAGCGGCGTGGTCAATGTCTCTCCTTGGGGTCGGCGCCGGGCAGGCCGAGCGCCAGCGCGTCGTGATTGGCGACGACGTCACGCACGAGCGCGCCCACCTCCACGGTCGGTCCCTCAGCGCGCTCGGCGAGCGCCGCGCTCTCGCGCAGCCACGCCTCCCAGCGCGCTCGCCGCGCGCGCACGACGAGCTCGGCGGCCACCGCTCGCTCGCGCGCCACGACGTCCTCGGGCGGCGGCACCACGCCCGACCGCAGCGCTGCCCGCGCCTCCGGCAGCAGCCGCTCCGGCTCAGGCGTCAGCGAGAGCCAGCGGTCGTCGCCGCGGAGCGCGAGCACAGCCATTGACAGCGACCATATCATGCGACTGATCACAAAGTCAGGATGGAACGTGACCGCGATCGAGAACTCCGAGACCACTCCGCTGGACCCCCGACTCTACGTCGATCCCGACGGGATGGCGACCGAGCAGCGGGCGATCTTCGCGCGCAGCTGGCAGCTGGCCGGCCACATCGCCGACGTGGCCGCCCCCGGCCGCTACCTGACCGTCCAGGTCGGCAACGAATCGGCGCTGGTCGTGCGCGGCGAGGACGGCGAGCTACGCGCGTTCCGCAACGTCTGCCGCCACCGCGCTTCACGCCTGCGCGAGGGCCGCGGCGACTGCGGCAAGGCGCTGCGCTGCCCCTACCACGGCTGGACGTACCGCACCAACGGGCAGCTGATCGGCGTCCCCGAGGGGCGCGGGTTCCCCGGCCTCGACAAGAAGCAGCTAGGGCTGATGCCCGCCGGCGTCGAGACGTTCGCCGGACTCGTGTTCGTCAACCTCGACGTCGACGCCCGACCGCTCGCCGACGGGCTCGAAGGTCTCGGGAACCGCCTCGCTCCGTACGGGCTCGAGAAGCTCGAGCGCTTCAGCGAGTCGACGCACAGCCAGCCGGCCAACTGGAAGATCGTCGCCGACAACTATCTCGAGGGCTACCACGTCCCGATCGCGCACCCGAGCCTGATGCGGCTGCTCGACTACCAGCGCTACACGGTGGAGGTCGGCGACGGCTACGTGTTCTTCGAGGCGCCGCTGCGCGAGAAGCCATCCGGGAACCGGCTCGAGCGCGTCTATCAGCGAATGGTGCGGCCGATGCCGGGGCTCGGCGCGGCCGACAAGCGCGTCTGGCGCTACGCCTACATCTGGCCGAACACCACGATCGATCTCTATCCCGACCAGGTCACGACCTGGCAGATCAACCCCCGCGGGATCGCCGCCACCCACGACGTCTGGACGTGCTACCGCGCCGCCAAGCCGACCGCGACGATGCGCGCGGTGCAGCGGCTCAACCACCGGCTCAACGTCGAAGTCGCCGACGAGGACGCCGACCTGGTGGCGCGCGTCCAGGCCGGCATGGCCACGACCGGCTGGACGCCGGGCCCGTTCGGCGAGCGCGAGGCAGCGGTTGCGTGGTTCGCCGCCCACGTGCGGCGAGCGCTGGAGACCGCGGCGTGACCGCGCCCGCGCCGGTTGCCCGCGACGCGCGCGAGCGCATCCTCGAGGCCGCCTGCGACGTGATCGCCGAGCACGGCATCGAGGACGTCCGGATAGCCCGCATCGCCACGCTGGCCGGCGTCTCCCCGCCGCTCGTCCACTATCACTTCGCGACGCGCGAGGCACTCCTCTCCGAGGCCCTCGAGCACTCCTTCGAGCTGCTCGGCGACTTCCGCACGCTCGGCGCCGAGAGTGAGGACTGGCCGGCCGCGCGGCAGCTCGGCTGGATGATCGACCAGTCGCTGCCGTTCCCGGGCATGGGCGACCGCGAGTGGCGCCTGTGGCTCGAGCTTTGGGGGCAGGCCGCCCGCCGGCCGGAGCTGCGGCCCGTTGCCGCGCGGCTCTACGCCCGCTATGACGCGTGGATCGCCGGGGTGGTGGAGGACGGCATCGCCACGGGCGAGTTCAGCGCCCGCGACGCGAGGGCCGTCGTCCAGCGCCTCGTCGCCGCGATCGACGGCGTCGGCATCCGCGTGCTGGTCGACGATCCCGCGATGGCGCTCGCCCGCGCGCGGCGGCTGATCGTCGAGCAGCTCGCGGCCGACCTGCAGGCGGACCCGGAGGCGTTCGCCGCGTGATGCGCCGGCGCGAGTTCCTGCTCGGAGGCGCGGCCGTGGTCATGGCCGGCTGCGGCGTCGGCCCGCAGAGCGCGCCGAAGCAGGTCGCCCAGAAGGTCGTCCCGCCGAAGATCGACGGCGACCTGCTGATCTTCAACTGGACCGAGTACATGAACCCGAAGGTGATCCAGCGCTTCGAGAAGCGCTACGGCGTCCAGGTCGCCGTCTCGAACTTCGACTCGATGCCGGCCATGATGGCCAAGCTGAAGTCGGGCAACCGCTACGACCTGATCTTCCCGACCGCCGACTACGTCGCCCGCCTGAACCGGCTCGCGATGCTGCGCCCGCTCGACCGCGGTGCGATGAAGAACAGCGACGGGGTCTACGACTTCTTCGACGACCCCTGGTACGACAAGGACTCCGCGCACACGGTTCCGTACGGCATGTACACGACCGGGATCGCCTGGCGCGCGGACAAGGTCGGCGAGCTCAACGGCTCCTGGAACGACCTCGCGCTCGAGCAGGCCAAGGGCCACACGTTCATGCTCGACGACTTCCAGGAGGCGATCGGGCAGGCGAACCTGCTCAACGGCTTCGAGCTCAACGAGTACGGGGCGGAGGAGCTCGAGCAGAGCACGGAGACGCTCAAGCACCAGAAGGAGTACCTGCGCGGCTACTCGACCAACCCGGCGCCGAACCTGGTCAACGGCACCGCATGGGTCCACCACGCCTGGAACGGCGACGTGCTCAACGCGCGCAACCAGTCCAAGGACCCGGAGAACCTCCGCTTCCAGACGTGCACCGAGGGAGTCCCGGTCGGCTCGGACGCGATGGCGATCCCCACGAACGCGCGTCACCCAGGCACCGCGACGCTGTTCATCGACTTCATGCTCGACCCCGAGATCGCGTCCGAGAACGTGTCGTGGTTCGGCTACCCGATGCCGATCAAGGGCACCGAGGCCGCCTTCGCCGAGCTGGCGTCCGGCGACCCCGCGATCCAGATCACGACCGAGCAGCTCGCCAACGGGCAGCAGTTCCGCGAGCTGCCGCCGGAGGGCAAGGTGGCTTGGGACCGGGCGTGGACCGAGGTGAAGGCGTGACCGACGCGTTCTGGCGCCGCTTCCTGATCCCGGGCGGGCTGTGGCTGCTGTTCTTCTTCGTCGTCCCGGTCGGGATCGCGGTGCTGATCTCGCTGGGCGAGACGAACGAGTTCGGCGGCGTCACCTACGGCTTTCACAGCGAGCACTACGGCGATGCGATCGACCCGTTGTTCGCGCCGGTGCTGGCGCGGTCGGTCGGCTACGCGGCCGCGACGGCAGCGATCTGCCTGCTGATCGGCTATCCCGTGGCGTACTGCATCGCCCGCTTCGGCGGGCGCCGGCGCAACCTGCTGATCGCGCTGATCCTGGCGCCGTTCCTGATCAACTACCTCGTGCGCACGTACGCGTGGGTCGCGCTGCTGGCCGACGAAGGGCTCGTCAACAGCGTCGTCACCGACAGCGGCATCTCGTCCGAGCCGGTGCAGTTCCTCAATACGCCCTGGGCGGTGATCGGCGGGCTCGTGTACGGCTACCTGGGCTTCATGATCCTGCCGATCTACGCGTCGCTGGAGCGGATGAACCCGGCGCTGATCGAGGCGGGCAAGGACCTCTACGGCACGCCGCGCCAGACGTTCTGGCACGTGACCTGGCCGCAGACGGTGCCGGGCGTGTTGGCCGGCACGGTGCTCGTGTTCCTGCCGGCGGTCGGCGACTTCGTGTCCGCCCAGCTGCTCGGCGGACCCGACACCTACATGGTCGGCAACCTGATCCAGCAGCAGTTCTTCGGCGCCGACAACTGGCCGTTCGGGGCCGCGCTGACGATCGTGCTGATGGCGTTCCTGGCGATCTTCATGTTCTTCTACCTGCGCGGCTCGTCGGCGCGGCGTGAGGGACTGGCATGAGCGTCGCCGCCGAGCGCACCGTCGAGGCGCCCGCGCGACGCACCGCGCGGCGGCGCGAGCCGCGCCGCCACGATCGGCCGCGCACCCTCTGGGTGGTCACCGGGCTCGTGTACGCGTTCCTGTTCGCGCCGATCCTCGTCGTGATCCTGTTCTCGTTCAACTCGGCCCGCTCGCTGCAGACGTTCGAGGGCTTCTCGTTGCGCTGGTACGAGGAGTTCTTCGCCGACGAGACGCTGCGTGCGTCGCTGTTCGCCTCGCTCGAGATCGCCGCGATCACGACCGTCGTCGCGACGCTGCTCGGGACCGCGCTGGCGCTCGGCATGGCCCGCTCGCGCTCGCGCACGAGCGGCTTCGCCGGCCTGCTGCTGCTGATCCCGCTGGTGACGCCCGAGATCGTCGCCGGCGTGTCCGCGTTCGTGCTGTTCGCCCAGCTCGGCATCGCGCTGTCGGTGACCACGATCGTGCTCGCCCACATCACGTTCTCGATCTCGTACGTGTGCGTCGTGGTGCGCGGCCGACTGGCGTCGATGGGCACGGAGATCGAGGAGGCGGCACTCGACCTCGGCGCCACCCCGCTGCAGGCCGTGCGGCTGGTCACGCTGCCGGCGCTGTGGCCGGCGATCCTCGCCGCCGGGATGCTCGTGTTCGTGCTCTCTTTCGACGACTTCGTCCTGTCGTTCTTCACCACCGGCGAGTCGCCGCAGCCGCTGCCGGTGCGCATCTACTCGGCGCTGCGGTTCGGCATCTCGCCGACCATCAACGCCATCGGCACGCTCATGCTCGTCGTGTCGGCGGTGCTGATCGCCCTCGCCATCGGTCTCCCGCGCCTGTTGGGGCGGCGCGAGAGCGGGGTGGCGGTCCTGACCGGGAGGAGCACCGAATGAGCGGCATCGCCGTCGAGCTGGAAGACGTCTGCAAGCGCTTCGGCGACTTCGAGGCGGTCAAGGGCGTCTCGCTGCAGGTGCGCCAGGGTGAGTTCTTCTCGATGCTCGGCCCGTCGGGCTGCGGGAAGACGACGACGCTGCGGCTGATCGCGGGCTTCGAGCAGCCGTCGGAGGGCGCGGTCCGGCTCGACGGCGAGGACGTCGCCGCGGTCCCGCCCTACAAGCGCCACGTCAACACGGTGTTCCAGTCCTACGCGCTGTTCGAGCACCTCGACGTGAGCGAGAACGTCGCGTTCGGGCTGCGCCGGCGCAAGGTGCCCAAGCCCGAGATCGCGCAGCGCGTGCGGGAGGCGCTCGAGCTGGTCGCGCTCGGGCACCGCGCGAAGGACCGTCCGGCGCAGCTCTCCGGTGGCCAGCGCCAGCGCGTCGCGCTGGCACGCGCGCTCGTCAACCGGCCGTCGGTGCTGCTGCTCGACGAGCCGCTCGGAGCGCTCGACCTCCAGCTGCGCAAGCAGATGCAGGTCGAGCTCAAGCGGATCCAGCGCGAGGTCGGGATCACGTTCATCTACGTGACCCACGACCAGGAGGAGGCGCTCGCGATGTCCGACCGCATCGCCGTGATGCACGACGGCGTGGTCGAGCAGCTCGGCGCGCCCGAGGAGATCTACGAGCACCCGGTCAAGCCGTTCGTCGCCGGCTTCATCGGGATCTCGAACCTGCTCGCCGCAACCGTCGAGAACGGCGGCGTGCGCCTCAGCAGCGGCACGCTCGTGCCCGCGCCCGTGCCCGACGGGCTTGCGCAGGGGACCGAGGTGCAGCTGTCGGTGCGGCCGGAGAAGCTGTGGGTCGACGAGGTCGAGCCCGGCATGGCCGAGGTCGAGGGAACGATCGCCGAGCGCGTCTACCTCGGCACCGCGACGCAGCTGATCGTCGAGCTCGCGCCGGGCGCGCGGCTCGTCGCGCTCGAGCAGAACACCGCGCGGGCGCGCTCCGACGACCGCTGGGAGCTCGGCGACCGCGTGCGGATCGCCTGGAAGCCGGAGCACGGTCAGGTACTGCGTTGACAGTCCCGACCGCGGTGCGTCTGCGCAACTTCGTCGACGGCGCGTTCACGGACGCGCTCGACGGCGCCGAGGACGCCGTGCTCGACCCGGCCACCGGCGAGCAGCACGCGGTCGCGGCACGCTCGACCGCGGCCGACGTGGACCGCGCGGTCGCGGCGGCGGCGCGCGCCGCCGACGGCTGGGCGGCGACGACGCCGGCCGAACGCCAGCGCGGGCTGCTCGCGCTCGCCGACCGGATCGAGGCGGAGGCCGGACGGCTGGCGGCGCTGGAGGCGCTCGACGCCGGCAAGCCGCTGCATGCTGTGCTCGAGGATGAGCTGCCGTCGATCGCCGACTGCCTGCGCTTCTTCGCCGGCGCAGCGCGCGGGCTCGGCGCGCCGGCGGCCGGCGAGTACGTCGACGGCCACACGTCCTGGATCCGGCGCGAGCCGATCGGCGTCATCGGCTCGATCACGCCGTGGAACTACCCGCTGATGATGGCCGCCTGGAAGATCGGCCCCGCGCTCGCCGCCGGCAACACGATCGTCCTCAAGCCGGCAGAGACCACGCCGGCGACCGCGGTCGCGCTGGCCGAGCTGGCGGCCGAGGTGCTGCCGCCCGGCGTGCTGGGAGTCGTGCTGGGCGACGGCGCCACCGGCGCCGCGCTCGCGGGACATCCGGACGTCGGCATGGTCGCGCTGACCGGCTCGGTCGCGACGGGCTCGGCGGTCGCCCGCGCGGCGGCCGCCACGCTCAAGCGCGTCCATCTCGAGCTCGGCGGCAAGGCGCCGGTGATCGTGTTCGACGACGCCGACCCGGACGAGGCGGCGGCCGCGATCGCCTACGCGGGCTTCTACAACGCCGGCCAGGACTGCACAGCGGCGACCCGCGTGCTCGCCGCCGCGCCCGTCCACGACGCGCTCGTCGACGGTCTGGCGCGCGCGGCCGGCGAGCAGGTGCTCGGCACCGGCCCGGACGCGACGCTGGGGCCGCTCAACTCCGCCCGCCAGCGCGAGCGCGTGGAGGGATTCCTCGAGCGCCGCTCGCCGCACGCCGAGCTCGTGACGGGCGGGAGCGCGCCCGAGCGGCCCGGCTACTTCCTCGAGCCGGCCGTCGTGGCAGGAGTGCGCCACGACGACGAGCTGGCGCGGCGCGAGCTGTTCGGCCCCGTCGTGACGGTGGAGCGCTTCGGCGGCGAGGTCCAGGCGCTCGCCTGGGCGAACGGCAGCGACTATGGGCTTGCGGCCTCGGTCTGGACACGCGACGTGGGCCGCGCGCTGCGCGTCAGCCGGGCGCTGCGCTACGGCTGCGTGTGGGTCAACACCCACGGGCTGAGCAGCGCCGAGCTGCCGCACGGCGGGTTCAGGGCGTCCGGCTACGGCAAGGACCTGTCGCTCTACGCGCTCGAGGAGCACACGCAGGTCAAGCACGTGATGGCGGCGCTGGCGTGAGCCGCGACGTGCTGGTGCTCGGGGCCGGTCTCGCCGGCCTCGCCGCCGCGCGCGACCTCGCCGCGGCCGGCGCCGACGTGCTCGTGCTCGAGGCGCGCGAGCGGCCCGGCGGCCGGGTCGAGCAGGCGGTGCTCGAGGACGGCCGCGTCGTGCAGCTAGGCGGCGAGGTCGTCGGCTCGTTCCACACCGCCTACCTCGGCCTGGCCGCCGAGCTGGGGCTGGAGACCGTGCCGAGCTACGTCGCCGAGCCGGGCGCGATGAGCTGGGACCTCGCGGAGGGAGCGGGGCAGGGGGAGTGGCCGCCGTTCTTCACGCCCGCCGACATCGACGACGCCGAGCGGATCGAGGCTGCGTGCGTGGAGCTCGCCGCCACCGTCGACCCCGACGACCCCTGGAGCCATCCCGACGCCGTGGCGCTCGACGCGCTCTCGTTGGCGGGCTGGCTGCGCGCACAGGACGCGACGCCGGCCGTGCGGCGGCTGCACGAGCTGGGCGCCCTCGCGCTGGCGGGCGGCTCCACCGAGCGCCTGTCGCTGCTCGGCCAGCTGCGGTCGATCAGCGCCGCCGGGGCGGAGGAGATCTACGGCTATGAGCGCTGGGAGGGCCTGCGGCTGCGCGACGGCAGCGCGGCGCTGCCGCTGCGGCTGGCCGGCGAGCTCGGGGACCGGCTGCGGCTCGGCGCGCGCGTGACCGCGCTGGACGTGCGGCGAGACGGCGCGCGCGTGATGCTCGACGGGGGAGAGGAGCTGCGCGCCGAGGCGGTCGTCTGCGCGCTGCCGGTCGGGCCGCTGCGCGACGTGGCGGTCAGCGGCGTCTCGGACGCCCGTCTGGCAAGCCTCCATCGCCAGCGGCAGGCGCGCGCCGCGAAGGTGGTCGCGACGTTCCCCGGCCCGATCTGGCGCGCCGCCGGCGCGAGCGGGCTGAGCGACGGCGAGGGACTCGTCGGCTCCACCTGGCCGCAGGGCGGCGACGCGCTCTCGATGCTCGTAGCGCCCGAGCGGCTCGCGCACTTCCTCGCGGCGCCTCCCGCCGCGCGCCGCGCCGAGATCCTCGCCTGTCTCGGGCGGCTGTACGGGGAGCGTGCGCGCGAGCCGGATGCGCTGCTGGAGCGCGCCTGGGGCGCGGACCCGCTCACCCAGGGCTACATCGCCCAGTGGGCGCCGGGCGATCTGATGGCGGTCGGCCCGCTCCACGGCACCCACGAGCCGCCGTTCTACGTCTGTGGCTCCGACCACTGGGTCGCGGGTTATATGGAGGGCGCGATCCGCACCGGGCGCGCCGCCGCGGCGGCCGCGCTCGGCGTCAGGTCGCCTTGAGCGGTGCGATCACCTCGGCGGGCGCGGCGCTGTATGAGTCAGCCGCCGAGCTCTCCCGGCGGCCGCTCACGCGGACATCGGGCGCCGCGGTTGTAACGCCACTCGATGGCGGTCGACAGCGGGACGTCTGCGCTGAGCGACTGTCCCAGCACCTTGATGCGGACCCGCTGCGAGTCGATCACGTTTGACGAGCCGGGCTCGTAGTACTCGCAGTCGCCGAGCAAGCCGATCACCTCGACGTAGCGCTCGTCGCCCGACTCCAGCGTGAACGGTCTGAACGGCAGCGGCGCTTGCGACCCGGACTCATCGCGATCCGCCATCCGGACCTCCACGGGACGGAAGAGCCAGGCGCCCTCGTCGGGTGCTTCCCGCGGCGCGACCTCTGTCACCTCGACCGACAGCGGACCGTCGTTGCGCAGCGAGAGCCCGTACACGGAACGCGCCCCGTCGCGGTAGGGGACCACGGCGACCTCGTCGGGCTCGTCCGGCGCCGGCGCGTCCGCGGGGACGACACGCGCGTTCGCGGGCACGCGGCTGCTGCTGCCCGGCTCGATGTAGTCCTGTCCGCGCACCCACGCCCGCCCACCGATGAGCACGCCCGCGAGCACGACGATCGCAGCGGCGATCCCGATCCCCCTGCGGCTCATGCGCCGCATCCTAGTCGGCGATCTAGCGTCCGAGCGTGCGCACGAGCTCGCGCGCCCGTGCGCGCAGGTCGCCGACCAGCGCGCGCACGTCGGCGAGGCCCGCGCGCAGCTCCGGGTCGCCGACCTCGACCGGCAGCATCGAGTCCTGCAGCTCGGCGAGCGTGTCGTCGGCGTCGGCGACCGCGTCGACCGCCGTCTCCAGGTAGCCCCGTACGCCCTGCGAAGCGCGGCCGGGCTCGCCGGGCGAGAACGTCCGGCCGGGCAGCTTGTAGCGCTCCGCGAAGCCGGCGTGCGTTCGCCGCGCCCGGCCGTAGGCGACCTGGACCGGCCGGAACAGCTCCTCCTCGAGCCGGTCGGCGGTCTGCTCGTCGAGCTGCTCGTAGGCGCCGCCGAGCGCGGCCAGCGCCGTCCCGATCGCCTCGATTGCGTCGGCGATCCCGTCCAGCAGGTCCTGGCGCGCTTGCTGCGTGTCGTAGGCCATTGCTAGATCCAGCCGCGGCGCCGGAACACATACAGCATCGCGACGAGCACGACGAGCATGAAGCCGACGACGTAGTAGAAAGCTTCGCGGAAGCCCTCGCCCGGCACCTTCACGTTCATGCCCCAGATCGAGGCGATCAGCGTCAGCGGGAGGACGATGACCGAGAACGCGGTCAGGACGCGGAACGTCTCGTTCGAGCGATGGGCGATCGCCGACTCGTTCGTGGACTCGAGCGCCTCCACGACCTCCTTGTAGTTCTCGAGCATGTCCCAGATCCGCTCGGACGCGTCGACGATGTCGTCGAAGTAGATGTCGAGGTCGTCCGCGATGTAGCGCTGCTTGTTGCGCTCGAGGTCCGAGAACGCCGCGCGCTGCGGGCGGATCACCTTGCGGAAGTTGATGATCTCCTGCTTGGCGTTGGAGATGTCGCGCACGACCTCAGACGTCTTGCCCTCGAAGATGTCCTCCTCGATCCGTTCGAGCTTGTTGCCGATCTTGCGCAGCATCGGGAACGAGGCATCGACGCAGTCGTCGACGATCTTGTAGAGCAGGTAGCCGGGGCCCTTGGAGAACAGCGACTCGCGCAGCTCCTCGTTCGTGCGGCAGCGCTCGAACAGGTACTCGAGTGGCTGGATCGGCTCGTTCGGAAGCGTGATCAGGAAGTCGGGGCCGACGAACAGGTCCAGCTCGGCGGCGTTCAAGCGCGCGACCGCCTTGTCATAGCGCGGGAAGTGCAGCACGCAGAACAGGTAGTCGTCGTACTCGTCGACCTTCGGGCGCTGGTTGCGCGAGTACACGTCCTCGTAGTCGAGCGGGTGGAAGTCGAACCGCTCCTCGAGCCAGGCGCGGTCGATCTGGCGCGGCCGCTCGATGTTGATCCAACGAAGGCCGGGCGCCTCGACGATCTCGACGCGCGTCTCCTCGCGCTCGGGCGCGCGCTCCTCAGCGAGGCGGGCGCGAGCGGCGCGCCGACCGAACGGGCTCTTGGGCAGGCTCGGCATGCCTGAAACTGAGCGGGTCGTCGGTCGGGGGCAGCATCACGTTGTCAATTCTACGACCAGCAGCGAAATCCCGTACCCGATTGAGGAACGCCGGCGCGTCCGCTACCGTTCGCGCGCACATAGCAGTACGCATCAAGAGGGGTGGAGGGATTGGCCCAATGAAACCCCGCCAACCATCCGGTCGCGCCCGCGATCGGAAACGGTGGCAATTCCATCAGGCTCCAAGCGAAAGCCTGGGAGATGCGGTGAAGGGCTTCGCCACGTCGTCGCTCCCGCCGCAGAACCCGGCGGAGAGAGGACAACCGACAGATGCCGGCAGAGGCCCTGAAGTGCAAGGAGTGCTCCACCACCTATCCACTCGAGGCGCGCTACGTCTGCGAGCGCTGTTTCGGCCCGCTGGAAGTCGCATACCGCGCGCCCGCCTCTGAGGCGGCCGAGCTCAAACGCCGGATCCAGGCGGGCCCGCATTCGCTCTGGCGCTACGCCGACTTCCTGCCGCTCGAGCGCACGCCGCGCGCGTCGCTGCCGACGGGCTGGACGCCGCTGGTGCGCGCGGACCGGCTGGCCGAGCGGCTCGGGCTGGGCGAGCTGTGGATCAAGAACGAGACCGCAAACCCGACGCACTCGTTCAAGGACCGCGTCGTCTCGATCGCACTCGCGCGCGCGATCGAGCTCGGCTTCGACACCGTCGCATGCGCGTCGACCGGCAACCTCGCCGGTGCGGTGTCGGCGCACGCCGCGTTCGCCGGGCTGCCCGCCTACGTCTTCATCCCCGCCGACCTCGAGCCCGAGAAGATCCTCTCCGCGGGCGCGTACGGCTCGCGGATAATCGGCGTGCGCGGCAACTACGACGCGGTCAACCGGCTCTGTACCGAGGTGTCCGGCGAGCGCGAAAGCTGGGCGTTCGTGAACGTCAACCTGCGGCCGTACTACGCCGAGGGGTCCAAGACGCTCGCGTTCGAGACGGCCGAGCAGCTCGGCTGGGAGTTGCCCGACCGGGTCGTCGCGCCGATCGCATCGGGCTCCCTGTTCACGAAGGTCGCGCGCGGTTTCCAGGAGTTCATCGACGCCGGGCTGGTGTCCGGCTCGGTGCCTGCGATGCACGGCGCCCAGGCCGAGGGCTGCGCGCCGGTGGCGCAGGCTTACGCCGCCGGAACCGACGTCTGCCGTCCGGTCAAGCCGGACACGATCGCCAAGTCGCTCGCGATCGGCAACCCGGCCGACGGGCCGTACGCGGTCGAGTTGGCGCGGCGCACCGACGGGTCGGTCGAGGCGGTCTCCGACGACGAGATCCGCAGCGGCATCCGGCTGCTGGCCGAGACGACCGGCATCTTCACCGAGACCGCCGGCGGCGTGACGACCGCGACGCTCGCCAAGCTCGCCGAGCGGGGCGCCATCGGGCCGGACGAGCGGGTCGTCCTCTACATCACCGGCGACGGGCTCAAGACGCTCGGCGCGGTCCGCGGGACGTTCGAGGTGGCGGAGATCGAGCCGCGCTTCGAGGACTTCGAGGCCGCCGTGGGGGTGCATGCCTGATGCCGGTCACGATCAAGCTCCCCACCCAGCTGCGCGACGTCGCCGGCGGCGCCGCCGAGGCGACGGCCGACGGCGCCACGGTCGGAGAGGTCCTCGAGGGCCTGTACGCCCAGCACGGCGAGCTGCGCGACCGGCTCGCCGGCGACGACGGCGAGCTGCGGCGCTTCGTGAACGTGTATGTGAAGGGCGAGGACATCCGCTTCCTCGACGGCCTCGCGACGCCGGTGGCCGACGGTGACGAGCTCACGATCCTCCCGGCAGTGGCCGGCGGGTAACTCCCGGAGCGGAGCCCGAGCCGGGCAGCGCCGCCGGGTCACGACCCTTCGCCGCCGGTAGGCGACCGCGAGCACCGGAGCGATCTCAACGCCGCGCGCACGCCGTCGTCGCCCGCCCCGTCGGCGGACGCTGCGAGCGCGGCGCGCCAGGCGGCTGCGAGCATCGCCCCGAGCGGCCCCGGTGCGCCGGCCAACCGCTCGGTCAGCAGCGCCGCGACCGGGTCCGCCCGGCCGTCGGGATGTGGCTCGGACAGCATGCGCGCGAAGCCGGCGCGCGCGACATAGTCGAACGCAACGACCAGCGCGCCGGCGACGTCGCCACCGACGTCCAGCGCGCCCTCCAGGCGGTCCAGGACGCGCCGCTCCACGTCCTCGCGGACGAATGTGTAGAGGCCCAGCTTGCTCTCGAAATGGTGATACAGCGGCCCCGTCGTCGTCTCCGCGTCGTCCGCGAGACGGGCGACCGACACCGCGGCGTAGCCGTCACGCCCGAACGCCTTCAGCGCCGCCAGCACCAGGCGGCCCTTCGCGGAGGAGGGCGTCGGGATCCATTCGCGCATGATGGTGTTGCGCATGAGCATAACCGGGTTATGCTTTGCCTCATGCGACTCGAGTTCATCTATCTCCCCGTGCAGGACCTGCCGGGCGCGCTGGCGCTCTATCGCGACGGTCTGGGGTTCGACGAGGTGTGGCGGGAGGGCGAGCTCACCGTCGGGCTCGCGATACCGGGCAGCGAGACGGCATTGATGGTCGACGCCGCAGCGGCGCCCGGCTCGGGGCCTGGGCCGATCTTCGGCGTCGAGAGCGTCGACCAGTGGCTGGACGGGCGGGAGCTCGACGTCTTCCTGCCGCCGTCGGACATCCCCGGCGGCCGGATGATGGGCTTCCGCGACCAGGCGGGAAACCAGGTCTACGTGCTGGACCAGAGCACGGCTGAGTGAACGAGTACCGTCAGCTCGGCGCCCTGCCGGTGGCGCCGGCGGCGGACGCCGCCGCCGTCGTCATCCCCTCGCGCGATGCGTTCGCGGACCCCCCCGGACTCGCCGTGCGCGAGGACGTGCTCGCGGAGGTCGGCGGGCCCGAGCCGGTGCGGGCGGGCGCGCTCGCCGATCTCGTCGCGCGCATCGAGGCTGCGGGGCACGCGGTCGAGGTGCGC
Source organism: uncultured Solirubrobacteraceae bacterium (assembly GCA_963835735.1). Taxonomy (GTDB): domain Bacteria; phylum Actinomycetota; class Thermoleophilia; order Solirubrobacterales; family Solirubrobacteraceae; genus DASQMT01. The sequence goes on along the minus strand of CAWIGP010000005.1, from coordinate 363,200 downwards.
GACGCCGCCGCCACGCCGCGTCGCGCGACGCCGGCGGCGCTGCTGCGCGAGGGCGCCGGCCGGCTGTGGCTGTTCCGGCGCCACCCCGAGCGCCACCCGCTCCCGCATCCGCGCGACGTCGGCTGGTTGCGCTACCCGCTGCTCGTGTTCGGCGCGCTGCGCGCGAATGGCGCGCCGACGAGGGCGGGAGGCTAGGCCGCGCGGCGCGGCGCGAAGTCGTCCGCGCCGACCAGGTCGCGCTCCAGCGCGGCGCCGAAGCACACGGCGAGCGCCTCCATGGTCTCCACGACCGACCGCTCGTACGCGTCGACCAGCAGCTCGCGCCAGGCGGCGTGGCGCTTGTCCAGCTCGGCCAGCTCGCCGCGGCTGCAGCACGCCTGCATCCACATGAAGCACTCCGGGCAGCGCAGGTCGACGATCATCTCGCCGTCCTGGCCGGACCGCGAGCGCAGCGGCTGCAACAGCGCCGATCCGCAGCTGGGGCAGAGGCTCATCCTTGCCACGGACGGCGACCATACGTCACGCCGCGGACGGAAAACGGGCCGTCAGCGGCGGACCTTGATCGTCATCGTCATCTCCTCGTGGAGCGTGCAGACGATCTTGTACGTGCCGGGCTGCTTGAACGTGCGCTTGTAGCGGTAGCCGCTCGACGCCGGCTCGGACTGCCACTTCTTGACGCCCTTCGGCGCCGACCTCAGCTTGACGTCGTGGACGTCGATCGCGATGTCGTCCGGCCACTTCCACGTGACGGCGCCACCGGCGTTCACGGTCAGTTGGGCCGGGTGGAAGTAGTTGTCGGCGACGTGGACAGACTTGGCCTTCGGCCCGCCGGCGCCCGCCGGCGCCGCGCACAGGAGCGCGGCGGCGGCGGCGAAGGCGACCGGGATGGTTCGGCGGCGGTTCACGGCTTGTAGAGCTCCAGCGGCTCGAACCCCTTCTTGGCCGCGTGCTCGTGGCGGTTCCACTTGGACACGCTGCCCTCACCCGTGAGGCTGAGCATCTCGGCGAGCGCGCCCGCGTTGGGCGTGTTGGCGCCGGCGAACGGACACGCGGGGAACATCGACATGTCGGCCGGAATCGTGACAGACACGCCCGTGTTCCCGCCGAAGCAGTTACCCGACCCGTTGCCGGAGTACGCGAGCTCGCGGCCGTTGAGGTCGGTGCCCCCGAGACCGAACTCGTTGTCGCGCACCTCGTTGCCGACCAGGTCGACGGCCTGCGGGTTCTTCGACAGCAGGATGCCCTCGATCAGCGCCACGCCGACCGCCCAGTTGCCGTAGATCTTGTTGTCCTCCACGATGTTGCGCCGCCCGGCGAGCAGCAGCACGCCCGTGCCCACGGGCGCCAGCGCCGACGTTCCCTCCGTGGCGATCTTGAACGGCGCGCCCTTGTGGAAGTTGAAGTTGTTCCAGAAGATCTCGTTGCCGCGGATGATGTTGTTCTCCGCCGGCGGGAACTTCTCCGTGTCCAGCGCGTTGGGGATCAGCCCCGCCGCGTTGTTGTAGAAGCGCGAGTTCGTGATCGTCACGTAGCGCATGTTCGTGCCGCTCCAGCCGAGCGGGTTGCCCCACGACTCGATGTTGTCGACGATCGAGCGCACCGGCTTGTCCTGCGCCGGCGTCTGCCCGATGTAGAACCCCGCGTCGTTGTTGTAGTAGGCCTCCGAGTCGCGCATGGTGCCGCCCTTGGAGTTGAAGGCGTAGACGCCGTACACGCCCGTCTTCGCCGCGATCAGGTCCTGCGCGGTGTAGCCGACGACGTTGACGAAGAAGAACCCGTTGGAGGTGTAGTTCTGCGCCCTGATGCCGCGCACGGTGACCTCGTCGGCGCCGTTCACGAGCACGCCGTTGCGCTTCCTCTCGCCGCCTTCCAGCACGACCTTGCCGGGCGAGCTCGGCGAGCCGATCAGCTTCATGTAGCTCTTGCCGCGCCCGTTGATCGAGACCGACTCGCGGTACTTCCCCTTCTTGATCCGGACGGTGTCGCCGGCCTTCGACCGGTTGACGGCCGACTGGATCGTCTTGAACTTGCAGCCCTTCTTGCACACGGTGCGGGTCTTGCCCTTGCCCGACGGCTTGGGCGCGACCTTGCCGGGGTTCGACGGCTCCGGGTAGCTCGGGTCCTGCGCCTGTGCGGCGGCCGGGACGAGCAGTCCGGCGGCGAGCGCCGCGACGGCGGCGGTGCGGAATCGCATACTGCGGTGTGACCTCCTCCTCATGGGCTCGCCATGTACCAGCCGGCCATGCCCGCGTCCTGATGCGAGAAGACATGGCAGTGGTACAGCCAGCGGCCCGGATTGTCCTCGACGAAGCGCGCCGTGATCGTCTCGTTCGGCCCCACGCTCGGGGTGTCGACGAACGCGCCCGTGGCGTCCTTCCAGCGGTGTCCGTGGATGTGGAAGTCGTGGAAGTTGTTGTCCATCCCGATCACGTGCAGCGCGACGTCCTGGCCGACGCGCGCCTGGATCGTCGGCGTGTTGCCGGCCGCGGTGCGGCCGTTGATCGCCTGGAACGCGCGCGCCAGTCCGGTGACCGGCGGCAGCAGCTGGTGCAGGAACAGGACCTGCTCCACATCGGGGACCTTCGCGCCGCGCTCGCGGATCACGATCGCTCCGAACGCGCCGCGAAACGTGTTGAGCGTGTGGTTCGGGCCGTGGTCGTGGTAGGGCCAGACGCCGACCGAGTCCGGCGTCGCCTCCCACGTGTACGTGAACTCCTCGCCGGGCGCGATGAACCCGCCGACGCGGGTGTGGTCGCCGAGGTAGACGCCGTCGTAGTCGGGCGTGTAGCGGACGCCGTGCGGGTGCAGCGTGAGCGCCTGGCCGAGCGTGGTCGCGGCGTTGCGGAAGTGCACGACGAGCGTGTCGCCGACCTCGGCGTAGAGCGTCGGTCCCGGCATCAGCGGCGGGCCGTTCGGCGCCGCGAATCCGGGCTTCATCAGCTGGTAGACGAGCGCGCGGAAGTTGCGTTTGCCCGGGATCCCGCGGCCGTGCCAGTCGTCGCGCGCGGTCGGGGCGACGTCCCAGCCGCGCGTGCGGGCCTGGATCCAGTACTCGCGCTTGCGGCCGCCGGGCTGCGGCTCGGGGGTCGGGAAGGTGAGCTCGTCCTGCGGGGCGGCGCCCGCCGGGCGCTTCACCTGCGCCGCGAGCGCATCCGCCTTGCGGGCGGCGTCGGGATCGTCGAGCCGCACCTCCTGCCCGCCGATCGTGCACAGGAAAGCGGCGCCGGCGGAGAGGCCGAAGAAGGAACGGCGGGTCGTGCTGCGATCGGTCATCCCTGAGAGGTGTCACGCTGCCGACACCCCGTCAGCAGACCGGCGGCGAGTGTAGCGGCCCGGTTATGCCACTTCGGCGCATTCGGGAGCCAGCACGTATCCTCTGCGGCGCGGTTGCGACGGCGCCGCCGGGCCATTCGCCTCTTTCATGACCTACACGGTGCCCCAGCTCACCGCGCTGCTCGAGCGCTCCCCCGCGGCACGTGCGTCGGACCCGGACGCGCGTGACGCGATCGAGCGCGCGGTGGTCGAGCTGATCGACGCGCTACGTCACCACCACACCGGCACAGCGGATCACTCCAACCGGCTGGCGAGCGACTGCCGGCGCGTGGGGGTGGAGCTCGATCTGGCGGCCGACGCCGTGTTCGAGCTGGAGCTGGTCGCGATCCTGCACGACATCGGCAAGCTCGCGGTGCCGGCGGCGATCCTCGACCTCGCCCGGCCGCTCAACAGCCGCGAGCGCGCGGTGTTGCGCGAGCACACGATCCGCGGCGCGGAGATGCTCGCCGAGATCGCCGGGCTGGCGCACCTGGCGCCGCACGTGCGCGCGAGCCACGAGCGCTGGGACGGCACCGGCTACCCGGATCGGCTGTTCGGCGAGCAGATCCCGCTCGCCGCGCGGATCGTCTTCACGGTCGATGCCTACGACGCGATGACCAACGACCGCCCGTACCGCGGCGCGCTCGGGCGTCTCGAGGCGCGGCGGCGGGTCGCCGCCGGCGCGGGCACCGCGTTCGACCCGCGCACCGTGCGGGCGCTGCTCGCCGCGCTGTAGTCAGCGCCAGTCGACGTGCAGCCGCGGGGTGCGGCAGCGGTTGTCGTAGCAGGGGGACGGCATGCCGCCGGGACCCTGATGGAAGTGCACGTCGACGTCCTGCGCGGGTTCTCGCAGGACGTTCTTCAGCGACGCGATGATGCTGCGCATGGGGAGACCTCGTTCGGTTGGGGAGAGGGCTTGGGGAGGAGAGCCCGCGCCAAGAGTGTGGCAGGACCCGGCCGACATTGTGACAAGTTTGTGACAGTGGTCGTCTCGGCTTCCCTCAGCGAGGGGTCACCGTGAGCGTCGTGTCCACGTCGACGCCCTCCGGCGGCAGACCCGCGTCGGTGCCCTCGATGTGCAGATGCAGCGCGTGCTCGCCGACCGGGAGATGACGGATCACGGCCACGTACCCGTGGCCGCCGTAGCGCATGATCTCGCCGGGCGTCCCGCCGAAGAGTGGGTTCTCCGGCACCACGACGCGGCTGGGGAGGAGGAACGCATCAAAGCGCCCGCCCGACGCTCTCAGATCCGGAGCGTTAACAACCTGGTTTCCGTCGGACTTCTGACCCAGGCGGCTTGGGCGTTGCCGATACGACATGCGTCCATGGGGTCTGCACCCCAATCCGACTTCGGTCGAAAACAGGCCTACTGACCAGGGCAAACCCGTCGCGAGGCGGGGACGCAAAGCCAGGGATCTCGCCAGATGCGAGATGGCCCGGTTGCCGGCGGCGGGCGCGACGGTGCGGCTAGTCGACGACAGCGTGTTGCCCACGTCGCGCAACCGACCCCAGGAGCTCACGCCCGATGTCACGTCTGCAGGTACTCGTCCATCGCCCGCGTCGCACGCTCGCGGCGCTCGCCACGGTGCTCGTCGCCGTCGGCATCACCGCCGCCTCCGGCGCCAACTTCACCGCCACCTCGGCGAACCCGAACAACACGTTCGCGGCCGGCACGCTGTCGATCGCGAACTCGAAGTCCACGATCTTCACCGTGTCCGGGATGAAGCCCGGCGGCGCTGCCATCCCCGGCACCGTTGATATCGAGAACTCCGGCTCGACGTCGGGCGCGTTCACGCTGACGCGCGGCACGCCGGTCGACAACGACGCGGACCACCCGCTGTCGGGCAAGCTCAATGTCACCGTCGTGGACTGCGGCGCGTTCTCCGGCTCGACCGCGCCGACGTGCGGCGACCCGGATGACCAGACCAAGTACGACGGCACGCTGGCCGGGATGGGCGCAGGCACCCCGATCGACGCACTTGGTGTCTACTCGGGCGGCGAGAAGCACCGCTACGAGTTCCGCGTCGCGCTCGACGGGTCGGCCGATAACAATTACCAGGGCGACACGTCCACGGTGGCGTTCACCTGGAACACCGTCACTCAGTAGCAGGAGCCGACGGCCATGGCCCGCCGCATCACACGCGTGGTGTCCACGCTCATAGTCGCGGCGGGCCTGCTGTTCGGAGCGATCCTGGCGCTGCCGGCCGTCATGGGCTGGCAGCGCTACGTGATCGTCTCCGGCTCGATGACGGGCACCTACGACCGGGGCTCCCTCGTGCTCGACGAGGTCGTCCCGGTCGCCGACTTGCAGGTGGGCGACGTGATTACGTACCGCCCCCCGAGCGGATCCGGGCCGGACGGCCTGGTGACGCACCGGATCGCGGCGATCAAGCCCCGCCCCGACGGGCAGCGCGTGTTCCGCACCAAGGGCGACGCGAACCAGGCCGCCGATCCGTGGACGTTCACGCTGCGCGACGGCGAGCAGGCGCGCGTCAAGGCCGGCATCCCGTACGTGGGCTTCGCGGTCGCGGCGCTCAGCCGGCGCGACCTGCGGATGCTCGTCGTCGGCGTGCCCGCGGCGCTGATCGCGCTCATGAGCCTCGGCGGACTGTGGCGGGACGCCGGCCTGGAGGCCGCCGCGGCGCGGTCATGAAGCGCCTCGCCGTCCTCCTTGTCATGCTCGCCGTCGCCGTCTCCGGTGGCGTCGGCCGTTCCCAGGCCATCTTCGTCGCGAGCTCCACCAACGCGAACCAGACCTTCACGACGGCCGCGGTCTTCAACGCGGTCACCGTCTCCCTGGACGACCCGGGAACGCCGCTGCGCGGCACCGTCCAGCTGTCGGCCACGGCGAGCTCGGACGGGCCGATCGCCAACGTGCGCTTCGAGTCCGCCCCCGCGGGCACCAGCACTTGGACCGAGCGCTGCACCGCCACGGAGGCGCCCTTCAACTGCGCCTGGGACACCACGGCCGTCAGCGACGGGAGCTACGACCTGCGCGCAGTCGCGCTCGACGCAGCCGGCTACTCCAAGATCGCGGCGGTTACCGGACGCCAGGTCGACAACACCGGCCCGACCGTGACGCTGACCGACCCCGGTACGCCGCTGACGGGCACCCGCTCGCTCTCCGCCACGGCCGGCGAGGCCGTCACGGGCGTCATGATCGAATACCGGACGTCGCCGGCCGGGGCGTGGGCCCAGATCTGCAACGACACCACGGCGCCGTACTCGTGCTCGTGGAACACCGCCTCGGTCGCGGACGGCCTCTACGACCTGCGCGCCAGTGCGAGCGACGCGCTCGGCAACACGAGCAGATCGATGGTCACAGAACGCCGCGTCGACAACCACGCGCCGACCGTGTCGATCGCCAACGACGCCACGCCGAAGAGCGGAACGGTGACGCTGCAGGCATTGCTTGACGACGGCGCCGGGTCCGGCATCGCCTCGGTGCGCTACCAGTACCGCAGGGCGGGCATGGGCACGTGGACCAACGCGTGCCAGGCCACGACGGAGCCCTTCTCTTGCACGTGGGACACGACGGTGGTCGCCGATCGCCTCTACGACCTGCGGGCGATCGCGACCGACAATGTCAACCTGTCGACCACGTCGGCAGCGCTCGCCAACGTGCGGATCGACAACACCGCCCCGGCGACGCCGACGATGAACAGCGTCGGCTCGCCGCTGTCAGGCCCCGTAACGCTCAGCGGCACGGCGACAGACTCCGGCTCCGGCATCGCGTCAGTGCGGTTCCAGCACGCTCGGACCGGGACGACCATCTGGTCCGATGCGTGCACGGACATCAGTTCGCCCTACTCGTGCTCGTGGGACACCACGTCGGCGGCCGACGGTGTCTATGACCTACGCGCACTGGCGACCGACGCCGCCGGCAACACGCGCGCCTCGACCACAATCGCGAGCCGCCGCGTCGACAACTTCGCGCCGGCGATCGCGCTCGACGACCCGGGCACGCCGCTGTCGGGCATCAGGAACCTGACCGTGACGGCGAGCGACGGCGGCGGCATCGCCTCGGTCGTCATCCAGAGCAAGCCGACAGCGGGCAGCACCTGGACGACGATCTGCACGGACACCGCGTCGCCGTACTCGTGTCCGTGGGATACCACCGCTCTGCCGGACGGCTCCTATGACCTGCGGGCCACGGCCACCGACAACGTCAACAAGACCGCGACGTCGGTCGTTGCCGCGCGCGTGGTCGGCAACGGCCCGCGCGCCTCGACCGTTACGTCAGCCAACAGCGGGGCGTGGGGGCAGCTAAGCGCAGGCGACTCGCTGACCCTGACGTACAACGAGGCACCGCTGGCCGCGTCGCTGGTCGCCGGCTGGACCGGTACGAGCCGCCCCGTGTCGATCGCGTTCGCGCCGTCGGGCGGCGACACCACTATCACTGTCACCGACACCGCCGGCGGGGTCCCGGTGCCGATCGGCTCGCTCACGCTGGAGGACAGCTTCACGACGCCGGCAGGCGCCACGTTCGCCGGGACGATGACGCTCACGGGATCCGCGCTGAGGCTGACGCTGTCCGGCACCCCGACGCAGGGCGGCGTGCAATCCGCGACGTTCCTTCCGACGTCGAGGTGGACCAGTTCCGCGGCGGTCACCGACGCGGCAGGCAATCCCGGCGCGGCCGTCGAGGTCACGGGGATAGGGCTGCTGTGATGCGCGCGTCGAAGGCACTCAACCTCGCGATCGCCGTCGTGGCGCTCGCGCTGCTCGTCGCCACAGGCAGCAGCGCGGCCACACCGCGGATCGAGATGGCCGCCGCCCAGGGCGCGCTGACGCTGTCCAACTCCATGGAGGGCGAGGCGATCTTCCGCGCCGACGCGATGCGACCCGGCGAGGAGGTCACCGGCACCGTGCGGATCTCGAACACCGGCACGGTCGTTGGCGCGCTGAGTCTGGCGACGGCCGGCGGCGTGATCGAGGCGCCCGGAATCGGCGGCGGCTTGCTGTCGAGCCGGCTCGAGCTGCGGGTGCTCGATGTCACAAACGCCCAGCGGCCCGTCAGCGTCTATGCCGGGCTTCTGGCCGCGATGCCATCGGTCGCCATTGGGGCGATCGCACCTGGCGAGCAGCGCGAGTTTGCGTTCGTCGCGTCGATGCCGAGCGCCGGTGCCGCTGACAACGCCTTCCAGGGCGCACAGCTCTCCGCCGGCTTCACTTGGACCGCCCAGGGCACTCCGCCGGCGCAGCCGACTCCGGGCGCGGCACCGCCCGCGCCTGCGCCCGCTGTGCCGCCACCGCCCGCGGTCGGCGATCAGGTCTTCAACATGCCCGCCTCGAAGCGCTGCGTGAATCGCTACAAGTTCCGGATCCGCATCCGCCGCCCGAAGGGCGTCAGGTTCAAGAAGGTGACCGTCAAGGTCAATCGCCGCGCACAAGTGCGGCTCGCGGGCGCCAAGGCGCGCAAGCTCAAGTCCGTCGTGAAGCTGCGCCGCCTGCCGAAGGGCAGGGTCGTCGTCAAGGTCATCGCCGTCACCGAGCGGGGCGCCAAGCTCACCGCCAAGCGCACGTATCGCACCTGCTCGGTCAAGAAGGCCAAGAAGCGCAAGCCGCGCGTCAGGCGTTAGTGACGAATAGGCCGTCGGAGGACTGCAAGAGTTCGTCCCGGCCGGTCATGTCTCCCACGTACGCGAATCCCGTCGCCGGCTCGGTCGCAGACCCCAGCGTCGTGGACGCGGGTGACGGCGGCCATGACTTCCATCTGTACGCCACGGGCGCGCTGTTCCCGATCTGGCGGTCGCCCGACCTCGTCCACTGGACCGAGATCGGCACGGCGTTCAGGGAGCGCCCCAGCTGGACCGCGCCGTCCGGCGACTGGCATCCGTGGGCGCCCGCTGTGATCCGCGGGCCTGCCGCGCCCTCCCGCTTCGTCCTCTACTACGCCGCGCGGCACGGCACCCTGCCGGCGCGACCGCACTGCGTTGGCGTCGCCGTGTCCTCCACGCCGGACGGCCCGTTCACCGATCTCGGTCCGCTCGCCGCCGCGGACGGCGGCGCGGCCGGGCTCCCGATCGGTTGCGGCGACGATACGGGCTACGGAAACATCGACCCCGCGCCGTTCGTCGATGCGGACGGCCGCGCGTACCTCTACGTGTCCACCGATCGGCGGCGCGACGGATCGGGCGGATCCGTGCTCGAGCCGACCATCTCGGTGATCCCGCTCACCGCTGACCTCCTGCATGCGGCGGGCCCGCGTACGCCGCTGCTGAAGGGGGGCGGCGGCTGGGAGCTGTCCGGCGGGCTGCCGCTCGTCGAGAACCCCTGGATGGAGCGTCGGGGGTCGCGTTACTTCCTCTTCTACTCGGGCGGCGACTGGCGCGGCGCCTACGGGATGGGGTACGCCACCGCGAGCTCGCCGACCGGACCGTTCATCAAGGCTCCGGAGAACCCGATCCTGCGCGAGACGGGATCGGTGCGCAGCCCGGGCGGCGGCATGATCGTCCGCGGGCCGGCCGGCGGGGACTGGGTCGTCTACCACGGACGCGCTGGCGCGTACGACCAGCCGCGGACGCTGCGGATCGACCCGATCGTCTGGAACCCGGACGGAACGGTGCGCATCGTGGGACCGACGACCGGACTCCAGGCGCCCGCTCCCTGATCCGGCGCCTCGGCTCGATGTTGCGCGGCGACTCGGAACCGGGATAGCGTCGAACGATGCTCGCCGGACCATCGTGAGGCATGATCGACGCGCACGTCCATCATTGGGATCTCGACCGGTTCCGCTATCCGTGGCTGGATGACGCGGAGTTCGATGCGCTGCGCGTCGACTACCTGCGCGACGACTATCGCGCCGATGCGGGCGACCTGCCGGTGGAGGCTGGGTGCCAACGCCCACGCAAAGCTGTCGGCGTACAGCTTGCTGGGGAACCCTCGAAGCCTTGAGCGCGTGCGCGCGGTCGTCTCCGAACTGCTCGAGCTGTTCGGACCGCAGCGCTGCATGGTCGGCAGCAACTTCCCCGTGGAGCGGCTCGCCGGCGGGTTCGGGTCGTGGTACGAGCTGACGCTCGGGACACTCGCGGAGCTGTCGGATGAGCAACGGGCAGACGTACTGTCCGGAACCGCGCGGCGGTTCTACCGGCTTACTGGGCCGTGAAGCCGCCGTCGAGGACGAGCGTCGTGCCGGTGCAGAACCGGGCATCGTCGGAGCACAGGTACATCGCCGCGGCAACAAGCTCTTCCGGGCGGCCCATGCGCCCCACCGGAAAGGCCTGGAGGAGCGCCTCCTTCGGCACCTTCTGCTCTTCGAGGTAGCGCCAGATCATGCTGCCCGGGATGTCGATCGCCGCGAATGGGAGCGCGTTGATGCTGCTGGTGACCGAGGACATGTTGAGGATGGCGCCGCCGCCGCCCGTGCGCATGGCACCGATCTCGTGCTTGAGGCAGAAAAAGAGGCCCTTGAGATCGGTCGCGATCAGTTCGTCGAAGGCGCTCTCAGTCGCTTCCGCGATCTCGGCGAGCTCCTCGGTGCCGGCGTTGTTGATCGCGCAGCTCAGGCGGACGACGTTCGCGTCGAGCCGCCGGCCTTGCGTGGTGTTGCCGCGCCTGGGAGAGTCGGCGCCGAGGCGATGTCGATGCTCGCGTCTTTGACCGTCTCGAGCGACGAGCAGCTGCTCGCGCTCGTGCGTGCGTTCGGGAGGGAGTTCGCTGGCGCTGCGGGCCTGGCGGACGGGGAGAGCGCGCGGCTGGCCGGCGCGCTCGACACGGCAGTGCGGTTCGTCTGCGAGCGTGCGTATCCGGGCGATTCCACGGGCAGGGTCGAGGTCAGCCTCGAGCCGGCCGAGCGCGGGATCCGGGTGGCGGTACACGACTGGGGACGTCCGCTCATGTCGGTTGACGCCCCGGCGGAGCTCGCCGACCTGGGCGCGCCGGCCGAGGAGGTCCGACTGATCAACCTGGGCGCGTCAGGCAAGCGGCTCTCGTTCACGTGGCGCACGAGCCACCCGATCCAGGTCGCGGCGGGTGCGGCTGACGCCCCGCCGCCGCCGATCGTGGCGACGACGGACGCGAACGAGATCGCCGTGCGCGACGGGCGGGCCGAGGACGCCGAGCCGATCGCCCAGCTGCTCTACGCGAACTACGAGCTGTCTTACGTTCATCCCGACTTCTATCGACCGCGCTGGCTGTGCGAGGAGCTGCTCGCCGGCCGGTTGCTGTCGTCGGTCGCGGTGCACGGCAGCGAGGTCGTCGCCCATCACGCGCTGCTGCCGTCGCCGGACGCTCCGGTGGCTGAGACCGGCGTGGCGGTCGTCGCTCCCGCCTACCGAGGGCTCGGTGTCTTCGGGCGACTGAGCGAGCACACGCTCGCGCGGGCCCGTGCGGTCGGCCTGCAGGCGGTCTACGCACGAGCCGTGACCGTCCATCCCTACAGCCAGCGGGCAGAGCTCGCGCACGGATATCGCGAGACGGCGGTCTGCCTCGCCGCGTCGCCTGGCCGGGGGACGATGCGCGCCATCGGGGCCGCCACGGCAGCGGGGCGGCGGACGGCGCTGATGATCTCGTTCCTTCCGCTGCAACGCGGATCTCGCCGCACGTCGCTGCCCGAGCGTTACCGCGATCGTCTGCTCGCGACCTACGGCGAACTCGGATTCGCGGCCCCGGCGCCGGCGGAGGCGGCCGGCCTCGCGCCGCGCCTCGTCGTCACGCGCGAGGCCGACGCCGCGGTCGGCGTGCTCAGCATCGGCGGCTGGGACGACCGGCTGGCGGCGGAGGCGATCGGGACGGTCCGCATGCTGCTCGCCGAGCACGTCGACGTGATCTACATCGACCTCGACCTTGAAGCGACCGCCGACCCCGATGGCGCGGTGGAGACCCTGCGCGACCAGGGATTCTCCTACGCCGGCCTGTGGCTCCACGGCGCCGGCAACCACGATCACCTTCGGCTCCAGCGTCTCAACAGCCCGGACGTCGAGCTCGACGCGATCGCGACCGCCTCAGCCGCCGGCCAGGAGCTTGTGCGTTACGTCCTCGCCGACCGCGAGCATGTCGGCGCCGGCCGGGTGTAGGCCGGTATTCGTGGCCAACCAGCCCGTGAGAGGCGCGCCCGGCAGGATTTGAACCTGCGACCTCGCGCTCCGGAGGCGCGCGCTCTATCCACTGAGCTACGGGCGCAACGAGAAGCAGGTTACCCCGTGACCGGCGTTCGAGACTCACGCCGCGCTAGCGTGCCGAGATCATGGAGCTCGTGATCATCAGCGACACGCACATGCCACGCGGCGGACGGGCGATCCCCGACGCGTGCCTCGACCGCATGCGTGCCGCTGACGCGATCCTGCACGCCGGCGACCTCACCGGGACCGAGCTGCTCGATCTGCTCGAGTCGCTAGGCCCGCCGGTGCATGCGGTGCACGGCAACATCGACGAGCCCGCGCTGCAGGTGCGGCTGCCGGCGGTGCGCGTCGTCGAGGCAGACGGGGCGCGGATCGTGCTCACGCACGACGGCGGGGCGGCCGACGGGCGGCTCGCACGCCTGCGCGCCCGTTTCCCGGACGCTGACGCGGTCGTGTTCGGTCACTCGCACCTGCCGCTGCACGAGCAGCGCGACGGCTTCCACATCTTCAACCCGGGCTCGCCGACCGACCGCCGGCGCGCGCCGACGCACACGATGGGCACCGCGAGCGCGCAGGCGGGGCGGCTGGAGTTCCGGCTCCTCGAGGTCTGACCGGTCAGCGCTCCGTGAAGTCCCAGGTGAGCGTCACGGCGGGCGTGTCCTCCTGGTGCGCGTCCGCACCGCGGTACATCGCGAGCGCCGCCGCGTTGTCGGCGTCGACGGAGACCCACATTCCGTAGCACCCCCGGTCCTTCGCAAGGTCCGCGAGCGCGTGCACGAGCGCGGTTGCGATGCCGCGGCGCCGCGCGCTCGGGATCACGCCCAGCTCGTAGAGGAACATCTCGGTGCCCTTGTCCGGATGCGTCGTCTCGACGCCGGAGATCATCCCGACGGCGCGCTCTCCGTCATATGCGAACAGGAGGTGGTGCGTCGGGTCGGCGAGGAACCTCGCGGTCGGGTCAGCCAGCGGCGGTCCGTCGAAGAGCTCCGCGCCGGCCTCGACCGCGGCGGCGTCCACGACGCGCTCGATCCGCATCGCCGCACCCTACCGGCGGCGTCACAGCGCAACTTCTAAGGTCCTCTCGGCCCATGGATCTGTCCCTCTTCTTCGCCGGCACCGCCGGGTCGGTGCCCTCAGCGCGGCGCGGCCTGCCCTCGCTGCTGCTGCGCACCGGCGGGGACCGCCTGCTGTTCGACTGCGGAGAGGGGACGCAGCAGCAGCTGCTGCGCTCCGTCGGCCTGCCCGAGCTCGACGCCGTCTTCCTCACCCATTATCACCTCGACCACTGGCTCGGCCTGCTCGGGATGCTCAAGACGTTCGACCTGCGCACGCGCGAGCGCCCGCTCACCCTGTACGGGCCGCCCGGGCTCAAGGCGCTGATCGGCGCGATGCGCCCCGTCGTGATCGGGCGGACCGGCTACCCGCTGCGGCTGGTCGAGCTGGAGCCGCACGAGGAGGTCGCGTTCGACGGCTACCTGATCGCCGCCTTCCCGGTCGATCACCGGATCACCGCGTACGGGTACGCATACGTCGAGGCCGACCGGCCAGGGCGCTTCGACGCCGCCGCCGCCCGCGCACTCGGGGTCCCTGAGGGGCCGGACTTCGGACGGCTGCAGCGGGGGGAGGAGGTCGCCGGCGTGCGACCGGAGCAGGTCGTCGGGCCGCAGCGGCCGGGACGGCGGATCGTGATCTCGGGCGACACGCGGCCGTGCCAGACCACCGAGGTGTACGCCCACGGCGCCGACCTGCTGGTGCACGAGGCGACGTTCCTGGACGTCGATCGCGCGCGCGCGCGAGAGACGGGCCACTCCACCGCAGCGGAGGCCGCCGCGGTCGCGCGCGACGCCGGCGTGCGGCTGCTCGCGCTCTACCACCTCTCCACGCGCTATCTCCCGCGCGACGTGCGCGACGAGGCGCGCGCCGCGTTCCCGAACACGATCGTGCCGCGCGACTTCGACGCGATCGACGTGCCGTTCCCCGAGCGCGGCGAGCCCGAGCTGGTCAAGCCCGAGCGCGAGCCCGCCCCGACCTAGCCGCCGTCGAGGGCCGCGAGCCGGCGGCCAACGTCGTCGCTTACCGGAGTCGGGATGCCGTGTCCGCGGCCGAGCCGGCTGATCACGCCGTTCCGCGCCTCCCACTCGAGCCGCCGGCCGGCGATCCGGTCGTAGAGCATCGACGTCCCGAGGTCCGGCGGGAACGTCGCGATCTCGGCGATCATCTCGTCGACGGTCTCCGGTCCCAGCCGAGCTCCCTCTGCGCGCGCCACCGCGACGCATTCCTCGGCGATCCCGCGGGCGAGCTCGATCTGCCCGGGCTCGCGGTAGACCTCGGCGCGCCGGCCGGCCAGCACCATTGGCGCTGCGACCGCGTTGAGGCACAGCTTGCGCCAGGCCTCGGTGTGGAAATCGGCGACGACGTCGACCTGCGCCGCGCCGTCCAGCAGCGCGGCCAGGGCGGCGCCGGCGGGCTCGTCCGGCACGCTCAGCCGCGCCGGCCCGCGCTGGCGCACGCGACCGGGCGCGACCGTCTCCGACGGGCACCACACGATCACCGGAAGCACGGTCGCGGGCCCCACCAGGGGGCCGGCGCGCTCGCGGTGCTCGACGCCGTTCTGCAGCACCGCGACCACCGTGCGCTCGTCGCACAGCGCGGCGAGCCAGGCTGCCGCGCCCGCCGTCTGGTGGGTCTTGACCGCCAGCAGCACCCAGGGCGCCGGCGCGACGGCGGCGGGGTCGGCGCGCACGCGCCCGGCAAGCGTGTGCTCGCCGCCGCCCGGCAGCTCGAGCACGGGCGCCCGCGCCGGGCGCCGGCCGCACAGCGCAACCGTGTGTCCCGCGCGCTCGGCCGCGGCGCCGAACGTTATCCCGACGGCGCCGGGGCCGACCACCGCGATGCCCGTCATGCCGGAAAGTATTGCGGCGAGGGTGGCGTGGAGTCGCAGTGATGCCGCCCGCCGGTGCCGTCTCGTTTGACACGGGTGAGGAATTGTTGAACAATTGCACGATGGCTCGCGTGCTCGTTCTCCTCAGTGCCGTCTGCTTCGGCACTACGGGCACCGCGCAGGCGCTCGGCCCCGACGCCGCTCCCGTGACCGTCGGGGCCGTGCGCATCGCGATCGGCGGCGGGCTGCTGCTGCTCATCGCCCGGGCCGTGCCCGCCGCGACCGCCAGCTGGCCGCGGCGCGAGCTCGGCGTGATCGCGCTCGCCGTAGCGGTCTACCAACTCGCGTTTTTCGCATCAGTCGACCGCACCGGCGTCGCGGTCGGGACCGTGGTCGCGCTCGGCTCGGCGCCCGCGATCGCCGGCGTCGCCGGACGTCTGATCGACGGCGAGCCGCTCACGCGCCGCTGGGCGATCGCCACCGGGCTTGCCTGCGCAGGCGTGCTGCTGCTCGTGCTGGGTGGCGGCGGCGCCTCCGTGGATCCGCTCGGCATCCTGTTGGCGCTGGTATCCGGCACCGGCTACGCCACCTACGCCGTGCTCGCGAAGCGCATGTTGCGGCTCGGCCACGCGCCGGAGCGAGTTATGGCCGCCTCGTTCTCGCTCGGCGCGCTGCTGCTCGTGCCGGTGCTGCTGGCCGGCGATATGAGCTGGCTCGCGACGGGCGACGGGCTCGCGATGGCGGCGTTCCTCGGCGCGATCCCGACCGCGCTCGCGTACGTGCTGTTCGCGCGCGGCCTGCGTCACCTCACGCCGGGGGAGACCGCGACGCTGACGCTCGCCGAGCCGCTGACCGCGACCGGCCTGGGGATCCTGGCGCTCGGCGAGCGCCCGGGCGCCGTCGCCGCGGTCGGCGCCGGGCTGGTGCTGGCCGGGCTGCTCGCGCTCGCGCTACCGGCGCGACGGCGGGCGCCGAGGCTGGTGGAGGCGATCGCGTGACCGGGCGGCGGGTGCTGCCGGCGCCGAGGTCCGTCGAGGCGATCGCGTGACCGAGCGGCTCGCGCTCCAGCGCGTCTCGACCGTCGACGCGATCGCCGCCGCGCTGCGCACGCGGATCCTCGACGGCGAGCTCGGTCCCGGCGAGCGGCTGCGCGAGCTCGAGCTGGTCGAGGCGTACGGCGTCGCGCGCCACTCGCTGCGCGCGGCGCTGCGAGGGCTCGCCGCCGAGGGACTCGTGACGATCGAACCGAATCGCGGCGCGCGGGTCGCGCAGCTCACCGCGGCCGACGTCGACGCGCTGTTCGAGCTACGGGCCGCGCTGGAGCTCGAGGCCGCGCGGCTGGCGCTCGAGCGCAACGGCGGCCGCCTGCCCAAGCCCGTGCACGACGCGGTCCGGCTGATGGCCGCCGTCTGCGCGCAGCCCGATCCACCGTGGAGCGCGATCGTCGACGCGCACGACCGCGTGCACGGCGAGCTCGTCGCAGCCGCGCGCAGTCCGCGGATCGAGCGCGCGTATGCCGCGCTGGCCGGCGAGCTACGGCTGTTCGTGATCCAGCTCAAGCCGAGCTGGACGCTCCCGCGGATGGCCGAGCACCACGAGCGGCTGCTCGCCGACCTCGAGCGCGAAGGCCCCGAGCCGCTGCGCGCGCATCTCGCCGAGGGCCGCGCCAGCGTGGGCCGCCGGCGCGGGTGACACGCCGAACCCGTTTCGCGCGCGAAAAGGTTACCCCGCAATTGAGTAGAAAGATCACCTTCTAAAGCGAGTGGAGTGTTGACAGAGTCGCCTGCGTGATGGTTGCCCGCAGATCCGTGTCTGTGGTCGACGCCGGTCCACCCGCCGCCGATCGCGCCTCCACCGTGGCCCTCGCCGTACCCGGGGTGCTCATGGCCGAGGCGCTCGGGCGCGTGCTGCGAGATGCCGGCCTGCGCGTCGTGGGCTGCTACGGCACGCTTCCGACCCTGTTGGAGAAGGTGCGCCGCTGCCGCCCGGCGGTCGTGATCGCCGACGCCGGCCTGGCCGACGAGCCCGGCGGCGCTGCGAGCGTCCTGTGGCAGCTGCGCGATGCCGGCCCGGCGAGCAAGCTCGTCATGCTGGCCGCCGACGTCGACGGACCGCTCGCACGGGCCGTCATGCAGTACGGCGTCCAGGCCGTCATCCTCAAGTCGAGCCCGATGGCCGACGCCGTCCAGGTCCTCGAGCACGTCGCGAACGGCCGCACCAGCTTTCCGCCGATGCTGCTCGAGCGGCTCAGCGAGCGATCCGACACGCGCGGGCTCTCCAGCCGGCAGCTCGAAGTGCTCGAGGAGCTGGCCAAGGGACGATCGAACGATGAGATCGCCCGCCGCCTGTTCATCTCCACCAACACGGTGAAGTTCCACCTGCGCGCGATCTACGAGCGCCTGGGCGTCCACAACCGGGTCGAAGCAGCACAACTCCTGGCCCGGCAACGGGTCGTCTGACCCCCTATCCGACCGGGCGGGGACGGGCCGTCCCCCGGGGTGGCGATCAACCGTCCCCCCGGGCGATCCACCACCGGCCCGGGCCCGCCTAGGTTCTGGTGTACCAGGGTCGTCACGGATAGGAAGAGACGACCGAACGCTCAAAGGAGGAGCGCTTTGAAGTACAAGCCCCACATGGCGGCACTTGCCGCCGGCGTCGGCCTGATCGCCTTCGCCAGCCCCGCGGCAGCATTCACCGGGGACGAGGCCATCCTGGATGGCCCGAACTTCCGGCTCAACCCGGAGACGCTCGAGCCCGGCTGCTTCGTCGGCGCGCGAATGGCCTCGACCCACATCGACCTCGAGTACCTCGCGGAAGGTGACTACGTCAAGGAGCTGCACATCTCGGTCAAGAAGACCGCTCCGTTCTCCGTCGACCAGGTGCTGGTTCCGTCGAAGCTCGACGGCTACGCCGTCTACGACGGCGCGTTCGACACGGGCTCGGGCCTGGACAAGGACATCGATCCGAACCAGACCGCGGTCGACATGTTCGCGCCGGATCTGGATCCGATCGACAAGGGCGACGTGATCGTCTGCGTGTCGGACCACGGCGACGACTCTCGCAACCTGGCGTACGTCTCCGACGGCCTGCCCGGTGAAGTCGCGGCCGTCGACCGGCCGGTCATCAAGCCGGTCATTTCGTGCCTCGGCGCGTCGGCGATCGAGCCGCTGAACACCTACAAGGTCGGGTTCGGCTACGCCACCGAGCAGTGGTACACGCCGTTCGCGGAGTTCCCGTACATCACGGATCCGCAGCACTTCGCGGACCACGTGCTGATCAAGTACCGCGCCGATCAGCCGGGTGTCCGGCGGATCAACGACTTCGACGAGTACGGCGAGGCTTACAGCGACCCGCACTCCGAGAAGTCGAACTACGGTCAGCCGATCGTGTTCCACAAGAACGGCGATCCGCAGGCTTACCTGCACAAGTCGCTGCCCGGCACGATCAACGGTGGCACCTGGCCGGCTCCGTTCGTGGAGGCGATGGCCGATCAGACGAGCGCGCTCGGGCTCCTCACGTTCACCGCGCAGGGCGACTTGCCGCTGCGGTGGACCGTGAAGGCGTCGCTGGCGACCGAAGACTCGGCGCGTTACGCCGAGCTCACCGACGACGCGCTGCGTGCGTGGGAGGCCTCGTGGCAGGCCTACTACGACGGCGGCGCGAAGCCGACCATGGCGCTGTGCCCGGGCACCAACAGCCCGGCGCCGGACGACATCCACGTGGTCAACCTGCCGCAGAAGACCGTCACGGTCCCCGGCGCGACCAACACCATCACGCGTGAGGTCACGACGGTCCAGACCGTCGCCGGCGCCACCGTGGTCAAGCAGGTCTCGGCGAAGAAGGCCAAGTCCGCCAAGAAGGCCTCCTGCATGAAGAAGGCCAAGGCCAAGAAGAGCAAGTCGGCCAAGAAGAAGGCCATGAAGAAGTGCCGCCGGATCTAGCAACCGGCTGACTCTCGAGAAGGGAGGGGAAAGGGCCGCCTTCGGGCGGCCCTTTCTTATGCCCGCGCGGCGGTGCGTCGGCACGCGCTGCTAGGTTCTGCCGCGTCCCTTTAACCCGGCCCCGTGAGGCCAGGAAGGAACCGGCACATGATCCACCCCAAGGTCGTCCTCGACGAGGACGACGTCCGGCGCACGCTCGTGCGGATCGCGCACGAGATAGTGGAGAAGAATCCCGACGGCCAGATCGCGCTCGTCGGCATCCACCGTCGCGGCGCCCACCTCGCCACGCGCCTGCACCGGCTCGTCTCCGACCTGCTTGGAGACCGAGTTGCCCGCCGGCGAGATCGACATCGCTTTCTACCGCGACGACTACGCGACGCGCGAGGCGCCCGAGGTCCGCTCCAGCCACCTGCCGTTCCGGCTCGAGGACCACACCGTCGTGCTCGTCGACGACGTGCTCTACACCGGCCGCACCGTGCGCGCCGCGATCGACGCGCTGTTCGACTACGGCCGGCCCGCGCGCGTGCAGCTCGCCGTGCTGGCCGACCGCGGCCACCGCGAGCTCCCGATCCGCCCCGACTACGTCGGCAAGAACCTCCCGACGCACCGCTCCGAGCGCGTCAACGTGCGCGTCGCCGAGCTCGACGGGTCCGACGAGGTCACGATCACCAGCAGCCAGGAGGTCACGGCATGAGGCATCTGCTCTCGATCGAGGATCTCGACCGCCCCGGCATCGAGCGCATCCTCGACCGCGCGAAGTCGTTCACCGAGGTGTCCGAGCGCGAGGTCAAGAAGGTGCCGGCATTGCGCGGCCGGCGCGTTCTGAACCTGTTTTACGAGGCGTCCACCCGCACCCGTTCGAGCTTCGAGCTGGCCGCCAAGACGCTGTCCGCCGAGGTGATCAACTTCGTGTCGAGCGGATCGTCCGTCGAGAAGGGCGAGTCGCTGAAGGACACGGTCCAGACGCTCTCCGCCTACCGCCCGGACCTGATCGTCGTGCGGACGCCGTACGTCGGCGCCGCCGAGTTGGTCGCGCGCTGGAGCCCCGCGGCGGTCGTCAACGCCGGCGACGGCAAGCACGAGCACCCGACGCAGGCGCTGCTCGACGTCTACACGCTGCGCGAGCGGCTCGGCGCGCTCGACGGCACGAGCATCTGGATCGTCGGCGACGTGCTGCACAGCCGCGTGGCGCGCTCGAACATCCAGGCGTTCACCAAGCTCGGCGCCAACGTCACCGTGTGCGGCCCGCCGACGCTGCTGCCGCGCGGCGTCGAGGCGCTCGGCTGCGACGTGCGCTACACGCTCGACGGGCTCGACGAGGCCGACGTCGTGTACGCGCTGCGGATGCAGAAGGAACGCATGACGGAGTCGTTCGTCCCCAGCCTGCGCGAGTACGCCGCCCGCTACCAGATCAACGGACGCCGGCTCGGCGCCCGCCAGGTGCTGATGCATCCGGGCCCGGTCAACCGCGGCGTCGAGCTGGCGGCGGAGGTGATCGACTCGCCGCAGGCGGTGATCGGCCAACAGGTCGCAGCGGGCGTCGTCGTACGGATGGCGGTCCTGTACGAGCTGCTCGCCGGGCGCACCGGGTGGGTGGGGTCCCAATCTCCGCTGGTGACGGCATGAACCGCGCCGAGCTCCCGAAGCCCGCCGAGCCGCTCGTGCACCGCGCGCAGCCGCCCGCCGACCTGCTGATCCGGGGCGCGCACGTGCTCGATCCGCGCGCCGGGATCGACGGCGTCCACGACGTGCTGATCCGCGGCGGCGTGATCGCCGAGATCGGGAGGCCCGAGGCCCCGGACGGCGTCGAGACGCTCGAAGGCGAGGGCCGGCATCTGTTCCCCGGGTTCGTCGATCCGCACGTGCATCTGCGCGTGCCCGGGCAGGAGCACAAGGAGGACCTCGACTCCGGTACGCGCGCCGCCGCGGCCGGCGGCTTCGTCGCCGTCGTCGCGATGCCGAACACCGACCCGGTGGTCGACGACGCGACCGTGCTGCGCTCGCTGCGCGAAGCGGCGCGGCACGAGGCGCGCATCCCGGTCGGCTTCCTTGCCTCGGTCACCCGTGGCCTGAACGGCGACGCGCTGACGGAGATGGCCGAGCTGGCCGACGCCGGCGCGCTCGGCTACACAGACGACGGCAAGCCGGTCCACCGCGCCGCGATCCTGCGCAGGGCGCTGCAGTACCAGCGCCTGTGCGGCGGTGTGCTCGCGCTGCACGAGGAGGATCCGAGCCTGTCGGGGGTCGGCGCGATGCACGAGGGCGACGTCTCCGCGCGGCTGGGGCTCGCCGGGATCCCGTCGATCTCCGAGTCGACGATGATCGCCCGCGACGCGGCGATCGCCGGCTACGAGCAGGGCCGGATCCACATCCAGCACCTGTCGGCGCGCGAGTCGGTCGAGGCGGTCGCCGAGGCCAAGGCGCGCGGCGTGGCGATCACTTCCGAGGCGTCGCCGCACCACCTCACGCTCACCCACCAGGCGATCCTCGACCGCCTCGACACGCGGCTGAAGATGAACCCGCCGCTGCGCGCCGAGGACGACCGGCTCGCGCTCGTCGAGGGCCTCCGCGACGGCACCATCGACTGCATCGCCACCGACCACGCCCCGCATGCGCGCGAGGAGAAGGAAGTGCCCTTCGAGGAGGCGCCGATGGGCACGACCGGGCTCGAGACCGCGTTCGCGGCGGTCCACACCGAGCTCGTCGTGCCGGGCGTGCTTCCGCTGGCGCTGGTCGTCGAGAAGCTGAGCGCCGGCGCCGCGCTGATGGGGCTGGCGACGCCTCGGATCGCGGTCGGCGAGCCGGCGGCGCTGTGCCTGGTCGACCTCGAGGCCTCCTGGCAGGTCGGCGAGGCCGGCTATGAGTCGCGCTCGGAGAACTGCTGCTTCGCCGGACGGACGCTGCAGGGCCGCGTGCTGGCGACGGTCGCGGCCGGGTCGGTCGTCTACCGCGAGCGGGCGTTCGCCCTGACCGCGGCATGAGTAACGTCGTCCGGAGGTCCGAACTTGAGAGGACCGGAGGCCGAAACCACGCTTTCGTCCTGCTCGAGGACGGCACGCGGTTCGACGGCGAGGCCTGCGGTGCGTCCGGCCACGCGGTCGGCGAGGTCGTGTTCACCACCAGCATGTCCGGCTATCAGGAGTCGATGACCGACCCGTCGTTCCACGCGCAGCTGATCACGTTCACCGCGCCGATGGTCGGGAACTACGGCGTCAGCGCGGACGCGATGGAGTCCGACCGCATCCACGCGCGCGCCGCGATCATGCGCGAGGCGGTCAACAGCGAGGACGCTCCGAGCGCCGAGCGCGGCTGGCTCGACTGGCTGCTCGACTGCGGCGTGCCAGGGATCACGGGCGTCGACACGCGTTCGCTCGTGCGCCACATCCGCGAGGCGGGCGCGATGCTCGGCGGCGTGTTCCCGGGTTCGATGGGGGAGGACGAGGCGCGCGCGCTGATCGCCGCCGAGCCGCCGATGACCGGCCGCGACCTGGCGCGCGAGATCACGCCGCGCGAGCCGCACGTCGTGCACGGCGACGGCTCCGGTCCGCGGATCGTCGCGCTCGACACCGGCATCAAGACGTCGATCGTGCGCAACTTCGTGCAGCGCGGCGCGACGCTCGAGCTGCTGCCCTGCACGACGCCCGCCGACGAGGTGCTCGCGCGCGGCGCCGACGGCGTCTTCCTCGTCCCCGGTCCGGGCGACCCCGCCACGCTCGGCTACCTCGTCGACACCGTGCGCGCGGCGATCGGGCGAATGCCGGTGTTCGGCATCTGCCTGGGCCACCAGATCCTCTCCCAGGCGATCGGGCTGGAGACGTTCAAGCTGCCGTTCGGCCACCGCGGCGGCAACCACCCGGTCAAGGACCTGCGCACGGGGCGGATCGCGATCACCGCGCAGAACCACGGGTTCGCGGTGCGGGGAGAGGCCGGGCAGCGGCTGCAGACCGACTTCGGCGAGGCCGAGCTGACGCACGTGAACCTCTACGACGGCACGATCGAGGGGCTCCGGCTGCTCGACGTGCCCGCCGGCTGCGTGCAGTACCACCCGGAGGCCGGCCCGGGCCCGCACGACTCGGTCGGCCTGTTCGACGAGTTCGTAGCCGAGATCGCCCATGCCTAGACGGGACGACCTGCACAAGATCCTCGTGCTCGGCTCCGGGCCCGATCGTGATCGGGCAGGCGGCCGAGTTCGACTACTCCGGCGCACAGGCCTGCAAGGTGCTGCTCGAGGAGGGCTACGAGGTCGTGCTCGTGAACTCCAACCCGGCGACGATCATGACCGACCCGGAGTTCGCGACCGCGACCTACGTCGAGCCGCTGCTGCCGGATGTCGTCGCCCAGGTGATCGAGCGCGAGCGCCCGGACGCGCTGCTGCCCACGCTCGGCGGCCAGACCGCGCTCAACCTCGCCAAGGCGCTGTACGAGGACGGAACGCTGGAGCGCTTCGGCGTCGAGCTGATCGGCGCCGACTACGACGCGATCAACCGGGCCGAGGACCGCGAGCTGTTCGACGCCACGATGCGGGCGGCCGGATTGCGCACCGCGCGCAACTCGATCGCCACGAGCGTCGACCAAGCGCGCGCCGCGCTGGGCGACTTCGGCCTGCCGCTGATCATCCGCCCGGCGTTCACGCTCGGCGGCCGCGGCGGCGGCGTGGCCCGCAGCGAGTCGGAGTTCGAGCGGGTCGTCGCCACGGGCCTGGCCGCGTCGCCGATCGGCCAGGTGCTGATCGACGAGTCCGTGCTCGGATGGGGCGAGTTCGAGCTGGAGGTCATGCGCGACCGCGCGGACAACGTCGTGATCGTCTGCTCGATCGAGAACGTCGATCCGATGGGCGTCCACACCGGCGACTCGGTCACGGTCGCGCCACAGATGTCGCTGTCCGACCGCCAGTACCAGCTGCTGCGCGACCAGGCGATCGCCGTGATCCGCGCGGTCGGCGTCGAGACCGGCGGCTCCAACGTCCAGTTCGCGGTCAACCCGGCGACGGACGAGATCGTCGTGATCGAGATGAACCCGCGCGTGTCGCGCTCCTCCGCGCTCGCGTCTAAGGCGACCGGGTTCCCGATCGCGAAGATCGCCGCGCGGCTGGCGGTCGGCTACACGCTCGACGAGATCCCAAACGACATCACGCGCAAGACGCCCGCGTCGTTCGAGCCGGCGATCGACTACGTCGTGGTGAAGTGGCCGCGCTTCGCGTTCGAGAAGTTCTCCGGCGTCGACGACCGGCTGTCCACCCACATGAAGTCGGTCGGGGAGGTGATGGCGATCGGGCGCACGTTCAAGCAGGCGTTCGCGAAGGCGATGCGCTCGCGTGAGCTCGACACGCCCGCCGACCTGACCGGCGACCTGCTCGAGCGGCTCGAGACTCCCGGCGCCGACCGCTACGACCTGCTGCTCGAGGTCTTCCGGCAGGGTGTCTCGGAGTCCCACGCGCGGGAGCGGACGGCGATCGATCCGTGGTTCCTGCGCGAGCTGCGCGAGCTGGCGCTCGACCCGGCGGGGGCGGAGGCCGGCGTGCGCACCTACCGGGCGGTCGACACGTGCGCGGCCGAGTTCGCCGCCGAGACGCCATATTTCTACTCCGCGTTCGAGCGGGTGGGTCGGGACGGTGTCCAACACGAGATACCGCGCGGCGACCGCCCGAGCGTGATGATCCTCGGCTCCGGCCCGAACCGGATCGGTCAGGGGATCGAGTTCGACTACTGCTGCGTGCACGCGGCGATGACCGTGCGCGAGTCCGGCCGCGACGCGGTCATGGTGAACTGCAACCCCGAGACGGTCTCGACCGACTACGACACCTCCGACCGGCTGTACTTCGAGCCGCTGACGCTGGACGACGTGCTCGGGATCGTCGAGGTCGAGCGGCCGGAGGGCGTGATCGTGCAGTTCGGCGGCCAGACGCCGCTGAAGCTCGCCGCGGGCCTGGAGGCAGCCGGCGTGCCGCTGCTGGGCACGTCGCCCGAGGCGATCGACCTCGCCGAGGACCGCGGGCGCTTCGGCGCGCTGCTCGAGCGGCTCGGGCTGAAGGCTCCGCCATACGCGACCGCGCACGGCGCGGAGCAGGCGCTCGCGGCCGCGCCCGGTGTCGGCTTCCCGCTGCTCGTGCGGCCCAGCTACGTGCTGGGAGGGCGGGCGATGGAGCTCGTCTACTCGACCGAGGCGCTCGCCGACTATCTGGCGCGTACCGGCGCGAACGGCGGCCGCGAGATCTTCCTCGACCGCTTCCTCGAGAACGCGATCGAGGTCGACGTCGACGCGATCTGCGACGGGGAGGACGTCTGGATCGGCGGGATCATGCAGCACGTCGAGGAGGCCGGGATCCACTCCGGCGACTCCGCCTGCGTGCTGCCGCCGCACTCGCTCGGCACCGCCATGCTGCGCGAGATCCGCGAGGCGACCGCGGCGATCGCGCTCGAGCTCGGCGTTGTCGGGCTGATCAACGCGCAGTACGGCGTGCTCGGCGAGAAGCTGTACGTGATCGAGGCGAATCCGCGCGCGTCGCGCACCGTGCCGTTCGTGTCGAAGGCCACCGGGCTGCCGCTGGCCAAGCTCGCGTGCCGGGTGATGCTGGGCGAGAGGCTGGTCGACCTCGACCTCCCGGACGATCCTGGCGGCGACCACGTATCCGTGAAGGAGGCGGTGCTGCCATTCGACCGCTTCGAGGGCGCCGACGCGCTGCTCGGGCCGGAGATGCGCTCGACCGGCGAGGTGATGGGCGTCGCGCCGGACTTCCCGGCCGCGTTCGCGAAGGCCCAGGCCGCCGCGGGCGTCCAGCTGCCGCGGGCCGGGACGGTCTTCCTTACCGTGACCGACTCCGACAAGGCGGCGATCGGGGCCGTGGCCGCGCAGCTGCACGATCTGGGATTCAGCATCGCCGCGACCGGCGGGACCGCCGGCACGATCGCTCGCATGGGTATCCCGGTCGAGCGGCTCAACAAGCTGGGCGAGGGATCGCCGCACGTGGTCGACAAGATCGAGGGCGGCGACGTCGTGCTCGTGATCAACACGCCGACCGGCACCGCGGCGCGCGCGGACGGCTATGAGATCCGGCGGGCGGCGATCGCGCGCGGGATCCCCTGCATCACGACGATCGCCGGCGGGATGGCGGCCGCGCGCGGGATCGCGGCGGCGCGCCACGGGTCCCCGGCGGTCCGGTCGCTGCAGGAGATCCACCGCGCGAGCGGCGAGGCGGTCGCCTCGTGAGCGCCGACGGCGGGTCGTCGTCGCCCGCGACCTCATTGCCCGACCGCACGCTCGCGCCGCTCGGCCGGCGCCGCCTACCGGTGGTCGGGCGCCGCTGCTACGGCCCATACGTGGTCTTGTCGGTCGCCGACGCGGGCGGGCCGGCGCCGGATCCCGGGCAGTTCTACATGCTCGCCGCCGCCGAGCGCTGGGGCGGCGGCGCGGACGAGCGTCCATTCCTGCCGCGCGCGTTCTCGGTCGCCCGGCATGCCGGCGGCAGGCTCGACTTCCTGCTCGAGGACGTCGGCCCGGGCACTGAGCGGCTGTGCGAGCTCGGCGCCGGCGACGACGTGTGGCTCCTCGGCCCGCTCGGTCGCGGTTTCGCGCCGCCGCGCGACGGCCGCCGGCCGATACTGGTCGGCGGTGGCGTCGGGATCGCGCCGCTGATGATCTGGCAGGACGTACTGGGGGCGTCGGCGCTCGTGCTGCTCGGGTTCCGCGACGCGGCGCATGCCGAGGGAGCGGCGCTGGTGCGCGATGCGAGGGTGGCGACCGACGACGGCTCGGTCGGCCACCACGGGCTCGTGACCGAGCTACTTTCGCTGGAGCTGCCCGGGGCGGAGGTGTACGCATGCGGACCGCCGCCGATGCTGGAGGCGGTGCGGGCGCTGTGCGCCGAGCACGACGTGCCCGCACAGCTCGCACTCGAGTCCGGCATGGCGTGCGGTTTCGGCGCCTGCTTCGGCTGCGTCGTGCCGGCGAAGCACGGGTACATCCGCCTCTGCGTCGACGGGCCTGTGCTGGACGCCGCCGGCCTCGACCGCGTCGAGCATCCGGGCGTCGCGCCGCGCCGGGAGGCCGCGTGATCAGCTTCTGCGGCATCGAGCTCGCCCATCCGATCGTCAACGGCTCGGGCACGTTCGACGCGATCGCCGCCCGGCGGGCGTTCGGCGAGTCGCTGATCGAGCACTTCCCGTTCGCGGCCTTCGTGTCCAAGACCGTCACGCTCGCGCCGCGCGACGGCAACCCGCCGCCGCGGCTGTGGGAACTGGGCGCGGGCATGATCAACTCGATCGGGCTGCCGAACAAGGGCCTGGACGGCTACCTCGCGCAGGATCTCCCGCAGCTCGTCGAACTGCCGGTGCCGCTGATCGTCAACGTGATGGGCTCCTCGGCCGAGGACGTCGCCGTACTCGTCAGTGCGTTCGGCGAGCGCGCACAGGTCGCCGCGCTGGAGCTCAACGTGTCCTGCCCGAACGTCAAGACGGGCCTCCTCATGGGCGCCGATCCCGGGGAGACCGCCGCGCTGCTCGACACCGTCCGGCCGCGGACAGCCAAGCCGCTGATCGTCAAGCTCACGCCGAACTGCGCCTCGCCGGCCGCGGTGGCGGCGGCCGCGGAGGAGCACGGCGCCGACGCCGTCTCGCTGATCAACACGCTGCGGGGGATGGCGATGCACCCGAGCCGGCCCGGCGAGCCGTGGCTCGGCGGCGGCACCGGCGGCGTGTCCGGGCCTGCCGTGCGCGCGATCGCGCTGGCACAGGTGCGCGAGGTGCGCGCCAGGGTCCGGATCCCGATCGTCGGGATGGGCGGCGTCCAGACGGGTTCGCACGCCCGCGATCTGCTCGATGCGGGCGCAGATCTGGTCGGCGTCGGCACGGAGTCGTTCCGCGACCCCCTCGCGGGCGCTAGGATCGCGGCCGAACTGGCGAAGATCGACGCAAACAGCGCGATGTCCGACCGTGCACCGAGTCACGCGTGGCCGGGTATACCACAAGGTAGTTGAAAAAGCCCTGCAAAGCGCGCGGTTACCGTCAAGTGCCCTCCACGCCGCTACACCTCAAGTTGAGGTCGAGCTGAATTCGGGCCTTTCGCCTTGTCCGCCCGCGTGCGAGATGTAGACTCGCCGCCCATGCCACCCGCGACCAAGACGCCCCCAAAGCCCGCTGTGGCAGCTCCCGAGCGTTCCCTGACCCAGCGGATGGAGGCGTTGCATCGCGCGAACGAGATCCGCACGCGCCGCGCGCAGCTCAAGCGCGATCTTAAGGCCGCCCGGGTCAGCATCCACGATCTGCTGCTGGAGCCGCCCGAGTACGTGGAGACCGCGAAGGTGTTCGACATGCTGCTGGCGGTGCCGAAGTACGGCCGGGTGAAGGTGAACAAGGTGCTCGTGCAGTGCCGCATCTCCCCGAGCAAGACGATCGGCGGCCTGTCGCAGCGGCAGCGCACCGAGCTCGTCAGCATGCTGCGTCGGTAGCGTCTGACGCGGCTTGGCAAACGTCTTCGTCATCACCGGGCCGTCCGGGGTCGGGAAGGGCACGCTGATCCGCACGCTGCTCGAGCGCGTGGGGGAGCTTGAGCTGGCGGTCTCGGCCACCACGCGGCGCCCGCGCCCGGGTGAGGCGCACGAGGTCGACTACCACTTCCTGTCCGAGGAGGAGTTCGAGCGGCGGGTCCAGGCCGGCGAGTTCGTCGAGCACGCGCACTACTCGGGGCGGCGCTATGGCACGCTGCGCTCCGAGCTGGAGCAGCGGCGCGCGGGTGGCCATCCGGTCGTGCTCGAGATCGAGGTCCAGGGCGCGCGCCAGATCCGTGAGGCGATGCCCGAGGCCGTCCAGATCTTCATCGCCCCGCCGAGCGAGGAGGCGCTCCGCGCCCGGCTCATCGGGCGCGGCACGGACGATCCCGACGCGGTCGCGGAGCGCTTGGCGACCGCGCGCAAGGAGCTGGGCGCCCAGGGCGAGTTCGGCCACGTCGTGATCAACGACAGGCTGGAGGACGCGTCCGACGCGCTGGAGGACTGTGTCCGCATGCACCTGGAGCGGTGCACGAAGACGAGCTGACGGGCCGCGAGACGGCCCGGCTGCACGGCTACGAGCTCACGCCCGAGGAGCAGTGGCTCCTGCGCTCGCCGCCGCCGGCCGGCGCGATCGCATGGTGCGAGGACGTGAGCGGGTCACGCGTCGCCGCCGTCGGCGCACTCGACGGCGGCATGTCGTCGGCCGTCCACGCGCTCGACCTCGCCGACGGCCGGGCGCTCGTGCTGCGCCGCTTCGTGCGGCGGGAGTGGCTCGCCGAGGAGCCCGAGGTGCCATACCGCGAGCCCGTGGCGCTCGAGCTGCTGCGCGACCGTCCGCTACCGACGCCGCGCCTCGTCGCCTCAGACCCGACCGGCGTCGCCGCGGGCGACCCGGCGGTTCTGATGACGCGGCTGCCGGGCGCGATCGAGTGGGCGCCCGCGGACCTCGAGGGCTTCCTTCGCCGCCTCGCCGCGGTGCTGCCCGCGATTCACGCGACCCCGGCCGGGCCCGACCTCCCGACCTACGCGCCGTACGCGCTCGAGACCCGCCGACCGCCCGCGTGGACGGCGCGCCCGGACGTCTGGGAGCGCGGGTTCGCGGTCTTCGACGGCCCGTCGCCCGGCGACGAGCGCCGCCTGATCCACCGCGACTTCCATCCGGGCAACGTCCTCTGGACCGGCGGCGCCGTCTCCGGCGTCGTCGACTGGGCGAGCACGAGCATCGGCGCACCGAGCGCGGACGTCGGCCACTGCCGCGTCAACCTCGCCGGCGTGCTCGGGCTGGAGGCGGCGGACCGCTTCCTCGAGCTGTGCGGCGTGCCGGACTATGACCCGTACTGGGACATCGTCGCCGCGCTGGGCGGGTTCGACGACGCGATCTTCGCGAGCTGGACGCTGGTCGAGGAGGAATTCCTCGCGCGTGCTGTGGCGCGGCTGTGAGATGCGCAGCGTGCCGGCGAGGGTGAGCCGCACATGAGAGTCCTCTCATGCCCCTCTCATGTACGAGCCACGCCCGCGTGTGAGCGTTCGGGCCGTGTCCGCGCGCACGGTCGCTACCCTCGTTGCCCTCGTGGTGCTCACCCTGACCGCGTCCGCGGGCGTGCGGGAGCTCACAGGGGCCGCGGCGCCGCCGGCCGTGCCGCCGATCCGGGTCGAGCCGCGCCCCGCCGAACGGCGCGAGCCGCGCCAGCCCGAGCGCGGGGACCGTCCCGAGCGCCGCCGCAGCGAGGAGCGCCGGCGCGCGCGGAGCGAAGCTCCCCCGCGCCGCCAGACGCAGGAGCGTCAGCGTCCCGGCGGCTCCGCGCCGGACACGCCGGCGCCGGCGCCCGCCCCGGCGCAGCCGCCGCCCGCGGCCCCACCGCCCGACGACGACGACGGCGGGCAAGACGACGATGACCGCGCGCCGGCGCCGCCGGCGCCCACCCCGGCCCCACAGGCCCCGCCCCCCGCACCAGCCCCGCCGCCGCCCCAGCCGGGCGAGGACGACGACGGTGACGACGACGGTGACGACGACGACAGCGGCGACGCGGAAACCGACGACGACGGGGACGACGGGTGAGACTCGACCCGCGCCGCCTGCTGGCCGGTGCCCGCACCCGCGTCTTGCTCGCGTTCGTCGTACTGCTCGCGCTCTCGACGGTTGCGTCGACGTTCGCGCTGCGCCAGATCCTGCTGGCACGCGCCGGGGAGCGTGTGGAGGATGCGCTGGTGCAGGAGGTCGACGAGTTCCGCCGGCTGGTGCGCGACGGCCGCAATCCGGAGACCGGCGAGCCGTTCGGAGGCGACGTCAGGTCCCTGTTCGACGTGTTCCTCCAGCGCAACGTCCTGCACGAGGGGGAGGCGATCTTCGCGTTCGTGGGCGGTCGCCTGCACGACTCGACCGACAGCGCTCCGAGTCGCGGGCTGAGCGACCGGGTGGTCGACCTCGGCGTGACCGCGCGCACCGAGCGGGGCGAGCTCGAGACGATGAACGGAACCGTCCGTTACCTCGCTGTCCCGGTCGAGGTGGACGGCCGCGGCCGGCGCGGCGCGTTCGTGGTCACGGTCGATCTCGCCAACGAGCGCGAGGAGGTGCAAGAGGCGGTGCAGATCGCCGCAGGCGTTTCGCTCGCGGTACTGCTGATCGCGTCCGCGTTCGCCTGGGTGATCGCCGGCCGCGTGCTTGCGCCCCTGCGGACGCTCCGCACGACCGCCCAGGCGATCACCGAGACCGACCTGACCGAGCGGATCCACGTCGAGGGCAACGACGAGATCGCCGAGCTCGGTCGCACGTTCAACGCGATGCTCGACCGGCTCGAGGTGGCGTTCGCGAGCCAGCGCGCGCTGGTCAGCGACGCCGGGCACGAGCTCCGCACCCCGATCACGATCGTGCGCGGGCATCTCGAGCTGCTCGGCGACGACCCCGCCGAGCGGGAGGAGACGATCGCGCTCGTCACCGACGAGCTCGACCGCATGGCGCGCTTCGTCGACGACCTGCTGACGCTCGCCAAGGCCGAGCAGGCCGACTTCCTGCAACCCGGCCCGCTCGACCTCGACGTCCTCACCGACGAGCTCTACGCCAAGGCGCAGGCACTCGCCGACCGCGACTGGCGACTAACCGCCAGCGGCGCCGGCCGGCTGACCGCTGATCGCCAGCGGCTCACGCAGGCGGTCATGCAGCTCGCCCAGAACGCGGTCCAGCACACCGAGCCGGGCGACCGCATCGCGCTGGGCTCCGCGATCCGCGGCGGGGCCGCCCGGCTGTGGGTCGCCGACAGCGGCCCCGGCGTCCCGGAGCACGAGCGCGAGCGCATCTTCGACCGCTTCCACCGTGCGCGCGACGACCGCCGGCGCTCCGACGGAGCCGGCCTGGGCCTGGCGATCGTGACCGCGATCGCCGAGGCGCACGGCGGGCGCGTGGAGCTCGAGAGCCGCCCCGGCCACGGTGCGACGTTCACCCTCGTCATCCCGACCGAGGCGCCGCCTCAGGAGGTCCGATGAACCGCATCCTGATAGTCGAGGACGAGCCGCGGCTCGCGTCCTTCCTGGAGAAGGGCCTACGCGCGAACGGCTTCACGACCACGACCGTCCACGACGGGTACGAGGCCACTGCACTCGCCAGCGACTCCGACTTCGACCTGATGGTGCTCGACCTGGGGCTGCCGGTGAAGGACGGGCTGAGCGTGCTGCGTGACGTGCGCGCTGCCGGCAACCGGCTGCCGGTCGTGATCCTCAGCGCCCGCGACGACACCGACGTCAAGGTCGCCGGGCTCGAGCGCGGCGCCGACGATTACGTCACCAAGCCGTTCCGCTTCGAGGAGCTGCTCGCCCGGGTCCGGGTCCGGCTGCGCCAGGGCGGCACGCCGGAGCGCACCGTGCTCGAGGCCGGCGACGTCGTGCTCGACCTGCGCACGCGGCGGGCGAGCGTCGACGGCGCGTCGATCGAGCTCAGCGCGCGCGAGTTCACGATGCTCGAGGTCTTCCTCCGCCATCCCGGCCAGGTGCTCAGCCGCGAGCAGCTGCTCTCGCACGTATGGGGCTACGACCACGACCCCGGCTCCAACATCGTCGACGTCTACGTCGGCTACCTGCGCCGCAAGCTCGGCAAGGAGCGGATCCTGACCGTTCGCGGGATGGGCTACGCCCTGCACGCCTGAGATCGCCCGCTAACCTGAACGTGAACGGACTGCTGCCGGAAGGAACCCTCTTGATCTCACCCCGCGTCGATCGCCTGATGGAGAACGTCGACTCGCCTTACGCGAGCGTGGTCGTGGCCGCCAAGCGCGCCCGCCAGATCAACTCCTACTACCACAACCTAGGGGAGGGGACGTTCGAGGAGTTCCCGCCGCCGATGATCGACACGGGGTCGAAGAACTACCTCACGATCGCCCTCGAAGAGGTCGCGGGCGGGAAGATCAAGTACCGCTACCGCGGCTGATCAGCCGCCCCGCCGCATGGCGCGCATCCTCCTCGGCGTCACCGGTGGGATCGCGGCCTACAAGGCGCTCGAGCTCACGCGCCTGGCCACGAAGGCCGGACATGTCGTGCGCGTGATCCAGACCGAGGCGTCCACGCGCTTCGTCGGCAGCGCCTCGTTCGCCGGCATCACCGGCGCGCCGGTCCTGATCACCGAGTGGGAGCCGGATCCGCTGCGCGGTGCGTTCCCCGGCGACCCGCCACCCGCGCACGCGCCGCTCTCGCACCTGCAGCTGGTCGAGACCGCCGACGTCTACGTGATCGCGCCCGCGTCGGCGAACACGCTCGCCAAGCTCGCCGCCGGGCAGGCCGACAACCTGCTGACCGCGGCGGCGCTGGCGTGCCGGCGTCCGCTGCTGCTCGCGCCGGCGATGAACGACGCGATGTACGAGCATCCGGCCACGCAGGCGAACGTCGCCACGCTGCGCGATCGCGGCGCGACGGTGCTGGAGCCCGGCGTCGGCGCGCTCGGCTCGCCGGGGGAGTGGGGGATCGGCCGGCTGCCCGAGCCGCCCGTCCTGCTCGCCGCGGTCGAGGCGGCGCTCACCGGCGGCGGCGGCGACCTCGACGGCCTGAAGGTGCTGATCACGGCCGGTGGAACGCGCGAGCCGATCGACGCGGTGCGCTTCGTCGGCAACCGCTCGTCCGGCCGGATGGGCTGGGCGCTCGCCGACGAGGCGGCCCGGCGCGGCGCCGCGGTCACGGTCGTGGCCGCCAACGTCGCGCTCCCGCGCTCGCCCGTCGTCCGCTACGTCGACGTCGAGACCGCCGCCGAGCTCGCCGACGCGTGCGCCGCCCACTTCGATGCCTGCGACCTGCTGCTGATGGCCGCCGCCGTCGCCGACTACCGCCCGAAGACGCCGCGCGCGGGCAAGATCAAGAAGGCCGACGCCGGGGAACTCGAGCTGCGCCTCGAACGGACCGAAGACGTGCTCACCGCGCTCGCCGAACGCCGCCGTCCCGACCAGCTGGTCGTAGGATTCGCCGCCGAGACCGGCGAGCGCGCACTCGAGTACGGTCGCGCCAAACTCGCCGGGAAGAGTCTCGATGCCGTCGTCGTCAACGATGTAGGGGTGCCCGGCATCGGCTTCGACGCCGACGAGAACGAGGTCACGATCCTGATGGCTGAGGAACAGCGGCATGTGCCGCGTACTACCAAGACCGGCGTCGCGGCAGCGATACTCGACAACGTCTTGACTCGTCGTTCGTCCACACTCAGAGTCTGAAAGGCCACATGGAGCCGATCGAGCCCCTGCCCGAGTCCGTCGCGCACGAGGAGGTGGAAGCCGCCGTCGGCTTCGCGCGGCGGATCGAGGACAACATCCGCCGCGCGGTCAAGGTGCGCGACGACGTATTGCGGAACGTCGTGGTCTCGCTCCTGGCCGAGGGCCACATCCTGGTCGAGGACTACCCGGGCGTCGGCAAGACCGCGCTCGCGCGCGCGCTCTCGCGCACGCTCGACTGTCAGTTCGCGCGCGTTCAGTGCACGGCCGACCTGCTCCCGGCCGACATCGTCGGCGCCAACATCTATAACCAGCGCGAGCAGCGCTTCGAGTTCCGTCCGGGCCCGATCTTCGCGAACGTCGTGCTCGTCGACGAGATCAACCGCGCCTCGCCCAAGACGCAGTCCGGCCTGCTCGAGTGCATGCAGGAGCGCCACGTGACCGTCGACGTCCACTCGCACGAGCTGGCGAGCCCGTTCATGGTCTTCGCCACACAGAACCCGGTCGAGTACGAGGGCACCTACCCGCTTCCCGAGGCGCAGGTCGACCGCTTCATGGTCCGGCTCTCGCTCGGCTACCCGTCGCCCGAGGAGGAGGCCGGCATGCTCGCCGGTCACGAGTCCGGCGACCGCGTGCTCGACCTCGAGCCAGTCGTCGATCGCACGGAGGTGCTCAACGCGCAGGACGCCGCGCGCCGCGTGCACGCATCGCGCGCGCTGCGCGACTACGTGGTCTCGCTGCTGCGCCACACGCGCGACGACTCGCGCGTCGAGCTCGGCGCGTCGCCGCGCGCGGGGCTGATGCTGCTGCGCGCCGCGAAGGCGCACGCGCTCGTCAGCGGCCGCGACCACGCGCTGCCCGACGACGTCCAGGCGCTCGCGCCGGTCGTGCTCTCGCACCGGATCATGCTCGTGCCCGAGGCGGCGGGCGTCGCGCGCGAGTCGATCGTGGCCGACGCCGTCGCGTCGACCCCGGCGCTGTAGGGGGCTGGCGTGCGCTCTGCGCTCGGCTGCACGGCGCTCGGCGTCCTGCTGCTGGTGGTCGCGGGCACGTTCGACGCCGAGCCGCTGTACGTCACCGGCGCCGCGCTCGTGCTGCTCGGGGCCGGCGCCGCTGCCTGGATCGGGCTCGGCGCGTGGGGCGCGAGCGTGCGGCGCACGGTGGGCAAGCGCAGCGTGGTCGAGGAGGAGCCGCTGGCGGTGCTGATCGAGGCCGTGCGGGGCCGGCTCCCGCTCCCACCGGGCTGGATCGACGAGCCGCTGCTGCCAGATCCCGTTCGCTTGTCGGCCGGCCGCTCGCGTGTCCGCGTGCGTGCGGAGGTCACGTTCGCGCGCCGTGGCCGGCGCGTGCTGGCGCCGCCGGCGCTCGTGCTGCGCGACCCGTTCGGGCTCGCGCAGCGCGTGCTGACCGGCGCGCACGCGGACGAGGTGCTCGTGCTGCCGCGCGTGCTCCCGGTCCGAGCCGCGGCGAGCGGGGGCGACGGCATCGCCGCGCACGCGCGCGCCGCGCTGATCGCCGCCGCCGAGACCGAGATCGACGGGCTGCGCGAGCACCGCGAGGGCACGCCCGCGTCGCGCATCCACTGGCCGACCGTGGCGCGCGGCGCCGGGTTGATGGAGCGCAAGCTGATCTCGGAGGCGGACTCCCGCCCGCTGGTCGTGCTCGACCCGCGCGCGCCCGCGTCGCAGGACGCGCTCGACGCGTCGGTCCGCGCCGCCGCGTCGCTCACGGTCCACTTCGCGCGCAAGACCGGCTGCGGGCTCGTGTTGCCCGGCGACCGTCGCGCGGTGACCGTCGAACCCGACCTGCTGGCGTGGCCGCAGGCGCACGTGCGGCTGGCGCTGATGGACGGCTCGACAGGCCCGGCGCTCACGGCCGCGCAGAACCGGCGCGGGCTGGTCGTGTTCGTGGCCGCGCGCGTCGTCGACCGGCCGCCGCGCGGTCTGGGACGCACGCCGGGAGGCTGCCTGATCGTCGTCCCCGGCGCGATCGCCGGACGCACCGCGGTGCTCGAGGTCGCAGGGTGCCAGGGCTTCGTCGCCGGCCGCAGCGGCAGCGCGGCCGTCATGGCGGCCGTAGGGGGCGCCGCCTGAGCACGCTCGCGGCACGCCCGCCGGTCCCGGCGCTGCGCGAGGACGCGGCGGGCGGCCCCGCGCTGCCGCTGGCGCCCGTGCGCGGGCTGGTGCTGGTGGCGTTCGCCGCGTTCGCCGGACTGCACTGGATGTGGCTGTTGGAGCCGACCGCGTCCGGCCGCGCCTGGCAGGCGGTCGGCATCGTCGTGCTCGTCGTGCTCGGCCTGCTCGGCGCCGCGCGGCTGCCGGGTGCGCTGCGCCAGATCGCTGCCGCGCTCGTCGCGATCGCCGCCATAGCGCTCGCGCTGCTGGCCGGCGGGCTCGCCGACGAGCAGCTGCGCCCGGATCGCTGGAGCGACGTGATCGGCGGCGTGGGCCGCGGGATCGAGGCGCTGCCCGGCGTGCGCGTGCCGTACCGCGGCCTGGACGAGTGGGTCCGGATGGTGATCGGCACGGGTGGCACGCTGCTCGCCGTGGTCGCTGCGCTGCTGGCGTTCTGGCCGCGCCGCGGACGCACCGGCTTCCCGGTCGCCGCGCTGCTCGCGCTCGTGACGCTGTACGCGGTGCCCGCCGTCGTGCTCGACTTCGAGGGCGAGTTCCTCCGCGGCGCGCTGCTGGCGCTGCTCATGGTCGCGTTCCTGCGGGTCGAGAAGCTGCGCGTGCGCGACGTCCCGGCGGCCGGCGTCGCAGTGGTGGCGGCCGCGATCGTGGCGCTGATCGCTGCGCCGCTGCTCGACGGGCGCGAGCCGTGGTGGGACTACGAGAGCTGGGCGCTGGAGACCGCCGGCACCCGCTCCGTGACCTTCAGCTGGGACCACGACTACAGCCCGCTCGACTGGCCACGGGACGGGCGCGAGCTGCTGCGCGTGAGGGCGCGATTCCCGGCCTATTGGAAGGCGAGCGACCTCGACATCTTCGACGGGCATACGTGGCGCCGCGATCCGCGCAACAGCGGCGAGCGCGCGACCGCACAGCTGGGCGACGACGTCGCCAGCCGCCGGCGCTGGATGCAGGAGATCGAGGTCACGCTGCGCAACCTGCGGACCGACTCGTTCGTGACCGCCGGGATCGCCACCAGCGTGCGCGGCGAGGACGGCTACCCACTGGGCGGCGGAGTGTTCGGGGCCGCAAGTGGGCTGGGCCGCGGCGACTCCTACGAGGCCGACGTCTACACGCCACAGCCGACCGAGCGCCAGCTACGCGACGCCGGCAACGACTACGAGGACTGGCTCCGGGCGTACACCACGCTGTTCGTGCCGGTCGAGCTCGACCCGGCGCAGGGCGGCGTGACGAGCACCGAGCGCGTCACCTGGCCGGCGTTCGGCACCGGCGGGGCGCCCGAGCTCGACGACGCGGGCGATGCCGACGGGGTCCCGGCGGCGACGCTGCTCGAGCGCAGCGAGCTCGGGCGGGTGTCGGAGCTCGCGCAGCGGCTCAAGCAGGGCACCGACACGCCGCTGGAGTACATCGAGCGCGTCGAGGCGCTACCTCGGCGACGGCTTCGCCTACTCCGAGCGGCCGCCGCCGGCGGCCGGCAGCCTCGCGGGATTCCTGCTCGACGCCAAGACCGGCTTCTGCCAGCAGTTCTCCGGCGGCGAGGCGCTGCTGCTGCGGATGGGCGGCATCCCCGCGCGGGTCGCGACCGGGTTCACGTCGGGCGCGTTCGACGACAAGCAGAAGGAGTACGTGGTGCGCGACCTCGACGCCCATTCCTGGGTCGAGGTCTGGTTCCCGGGCTACGGCTGGGTCACCCGCGACCCGACTCCGGCGGCGGCGCCGCCCCGGGCGCAGCCCGGCGACGGCGATTCGGCGCTGCCGAACGGCCGCAATCCGACCGCGCCGGACCTCGGCGGTGAGCGCCTCAGCGACCTCGAGAGCAACCGCGCGCTGGCTCAGGAGGAGGGAACGGGCACGGGCACGTGGATCGTGCTCGGCGTCCTCGCGGCGCTCGTGCTGGGCGGCGGCACGCTGCTCGAGCGGCGCCGCCGGCGGCGCCGGCCGCCTCCCGCGCTGCGCTCGATGGCCGAGTTCGAGCGCGCGCTGCGCCGCGCGCGCTACGAGCGCGGCCCCGGCATGACGCTGTCGAGCTTCGAGCACCGGTTCTCGGGCTGGCCCGGCGCGGCGGGCTACGTGCGCGCGCTGCGCGAGGAGCGCTACTCGGGCCGCGCCGCGTCGCCGACTTCCGAGCAGCGGCGCGGCCTGCGCGCGGCGCTCGCCCGCGACGCGGGATTCCTCCGCGCGTGGTGGGCGCTCCCGCCGCGGCGTGGCCGCGCCTGAGCTGCCGGCGAACGTCAACTGCGGGCATTGAGGGCGAGGGACTCGGTCGCGGCGCGCGAATTTCGACGTCGGGGCGGGCGGATCTGCGCTATGCGTTACTCATCCGCCCCGCGTGCCGCGGACCGGCCGAACCCGCTCCCTCACTGCCGCAGTTGACGTTCGCCGAGGGTGCAACGCGGCGTGTACCATCCGCGGCGATGCCCGGCACGGCCACGTTCGAAGCGCTCCGCAGCAGCTCGATCGTGTCCCCCTGCCACATCATCGCCATTGCCACCTAGGGCCTGGGCTCGCACCGCGCGCCGCAGGCCCACGACGGTCCGACACGGACCGTGGGTGGCGACGCGCACCTCCGGGCTCGAGTGGGACCAGAAGGGAGTCCCACATGACCCGCCGCTTCTCGCTCCTGGTCGACGACCGGCCCGAGACCCTCCTGCGCGTGACCGGCCTGTGCCTGCGCCGGCGCGCCGACGTCGTCAGCCTCCACTACGGCCGCTCCCGTCATGCTGGGCTGGGCGCGGCTGGACATGGAGCTGACCGTCGACGAGCGCCACGGGCGCGGGCTCGCCGAACGGCTCGGCGCGCTCGTGGAGGTCCGTGACGTCGCTGAGCTGCGGGGTGGCCAACAGGCCTAAACTGGATTCGCATGGAGGACGTCTACGAGCTGTTCACACGGGGCACCGAACTGCTCGAGGCCGGCGAGTTCCACCAGGCGACCGTGCCGCTCGGCAAGGCGGCGAAGCTGGAGCCGGAGAAGACTTCGATCCGCGAGGCGCTCGGGCGCGCGTACTTCCGCTCGCGCCAGTACGAGGAAGCCGCCGTCGAGTTCCAGGCGGTCGTCGAGCGCGCGCCGACGAACGACTACGCGCTGTTCTGCCTCGGACGCGCGCTGCTGGAATGCGGCCGTCCGGCCGATGCGCGCAAGCCGCTCGTGCTCGCCGCGAACCTCCGCCCCGACCGGCGCGACTACCGGATCTACCGCGACCGGGCCCGCGCTGCCACGGCGTGACGCACACCGGCCCCGGTGCTAGGGTGTCCGGACAGCTTTCGCGGCTACGGCCGTGTTTTTGAAAGCGGGCGCTCGCCCGCTTTTTTGTTGGAGAGAGAAGAATCATGAGCGCAATACAGGCGGACATCGAGGCCCGGCTGGCGGAGACGGAGCCGGAGGTGGAAGTGCTGCTCGCCGAAGTGGTGGGCGGCAAGCTGGTGCGCTTGTTCATCGACCATCCGAAGGGCGTCACGCTCGAGCTCTGCGAGCGGGTCACCAACCTCCTGCCGGAGGTGCGCGAGCGCTACGCGCTGGAGGTCTCCTCGCCCGGCCCCGAGCGGCCGCTGTCCAAGCCCGACCACTTCCGCCGTTACCTCGGCCGTCGCGCGCGCGTGCGCACGCGCGCCCGCCATGACGGTCATGCCAGCTTCACCGGCGAGCTGCTGGGCGCCACCGACGACGGCGTGACCGTGGCCGCCGACACCGGCGTGGTGTCAATCGCCTACGCCGACATTCAAAGATCGAACCTCGTGGGGGACTAGAGCGATGTCACAAGAGATCGTCGAAGCCGTCCGCGCCCTCGCCCGGGAGAAGGGCATCTCCGAAGAGAAGCTCATCACTGCCCTGGAAGACGCGCTGCTGTCGGCTTACAAGAAGCAGCCCGGCGCCGTGCGCTACGCGCGCGTGCACCTCGATCCCGACCTGGGCGAGTATCGGGTGGAGGAGCTGATCCTGCCTGAGGAGCTCGAGGACCAGCTGCTCGACGAGGCCGAGGAGCAGGCGACCGGCGAGCTCGAGCGGCGGGTCGATCCCGAGACCGGCGAGGTCATCATCCCCGAGGCGCCGGAGATCGCGCCGACGCGCCTGGCCGAGTTCGAGGACCAGATCCAGAAGCGCGACGTCACGCCCGACGACTTCGGCCGGATCGCCGCGCAGACCGCCAAGCAGGTCATCCTGCAGCGGATCCGCGAGGCCGAGCGCGACATGATGTTCGAGGAGTACCAGGACCGCGTCGGCGAGCTGATCACCGGCATCGTCCAGCAGTCGGACTCGCGCTACACGCTCGTGCAGCTGCGCGAGCGCGTCGAGGCGCTGCTGCCGAAGTCCGAGCAGGTCGACGGCGAGCGCTACGACCACTCCCAGCGCGTCAAGGCGGTGATCAAGGAGGTCTCCTCCTCGACCCGCGGGCCGAGCATCATCGTGTCGCGCCGCGACCCGGAGCTGATCAAGAAGCTGTTCGAGCTCGAGGTGCCCGAGATCGCCGACGGGCTCGTCGAGATCACCAACGTCGCGCGCGAACCGGGCTACCGCTCGAAGATCGCCGTCGTCTCCCATGCCGACGGCGTCGACCCGGTCGGCGCTTGTGTGGGCCCGCGCGGCTCGCGCGTGCGCATGGTCGTATCCGAGCTGCGCGGCGAGAAGATCGACATCATCCCGTACAACGACGAGCCGGCCCGGTTCGTCGCCAAGGCGCTCAGCCCCGCGCGCGTGCGCGAGGTGCTCGTCGACGACGAGAACCGTCAGGCGACCGTGATCGTGCCCGACGACCAG
The DNA here is from genome assembly GCA_963835735.1 of uncultured Solirubrobacteraceae bacterium. Taxonomy (GTDB): domain Bacteria; phylum Actinomycetota; class Thermoleophilia; order Solirubrobacterales; family Solirubrobacteraceae; genus DASQMT01. Next base: position 321,957 of record CAWIGP010000005.1, on the reverse strand, counting down.
CTGTCGCTGGCGATCGGTCGCGAGGGGCAGAACGCGCGGCTCGCCGCGCGGCTGACCGGCTGGCGCGTCGACATCCGCTCCGAGACCGAGTTCGCCAAGGAGGAGCAGGACTCCGACTACGAGGAGGAGGAGGCCGGCGGCCGCTGCGCGGCGATCCTCGGCAACGGCCGGCGCTGCCCGAACGCGGCGCTGCCGGGCTCGCGCTACTGCGGGCTCGACGCCCACCAGGCGCTCGCCAGCAAGGACACCGACGTCGTCGGGCAGGCCTGAACGTACGTGCGTGGGGTGCGGTCAGTCCGCACCCCGTGCGCGGCTGCGCCGCTTCGCTAACGTAGACGGGGCGCTCGTGCCCGACCCCAAGACCAGGCTCGCCGGTCGCGGCGCCTGGCTGCACGAGACCCAGGACTGCTGGGAGACCGCAGTCGCCAGACACGGGTTCAACCGGGCCTTCCGGGCTCCGGTGTCCATCCCCCAAGAGACCGTAGACTTCATTCACACATGGCCAAAAAGCGCGTCCACGAGCTAGCCAAGCAGTACAACATGCCCACCGCCGAGGTGATGAAGCGGCTGAACGCCGCCGGCATCGCCGTGAAGGCGACGGCGTCCGCCGTGGACGAGGTTGCCGCCGACGCGGCGCTGACCGGCAAGAAGCAGCCCGGCAACACGAACGGCGCCAAGCCGAAGCAGGCCCCGCGCGCGCAGCTACGCCCGCAAGGCGACCTCGGCATCCGCGACCTCGGCGCGCGGCCGCCCGAGGGCATGGCGCCGAAGGCCAAGGCCAAGCCGGAGCCGGCCGACGAGAAGGCCCAGCAGGCGGACGGCAAGGGCGGCGGTCCGCGCCGCCCGACGCGCTCTTCGCTGCAGGGCGAGCGCACCCCGGGCACGTCCGGCGGCGTCCGGCGCGTGGTGATCGACTCCCAGGCGGCGCGGCGCACCGGCGGCACGGGCGGCGGTCCCGGCGGCCCGGGCGGCGGTCCCGGCGGCGGCCCGCAGCGGCGCCCGCCGCGGCGCGGCGGCCGGCGCAGGCGCGGCACCTACACCGAGCCGGTCCCGCAGGACGTCTCGGTCCTCCAGGCCGACGTAATCAAGGTCAACTCCGGCTCGACGGTCAAGGACGTCGCCGAGTACCTCGGCGTCGCGGTCCCGGAGATCATCAAGAAGCTGATGCAGCTGGGCGAGATGGCGACGCTCACCCAGACGCTGTCCGACGACGCCATCCAGGTGCTGGCGGACGAGTTCGACAAGAAGATCGAGATCGTCCACGCGGCCGACGAGGTCGACGCCGAGCCCGAGTTCGAGGACGCCGACGAGGATCTCGTCGCGCGCGCCCCCGTCGTCACGATCATGGGCCACGTCGACCACGGCAAGACGTCGCTGCTCGACGCGATCCGCGAGACCGAGGTGGCAGCCGGCGAGGCGGGCGGCATCACGCAGCACATCGGCGCCTACCAGGTCCACCACGGCGACAAGGAGATCACCTTCCTCGACACGCCGGGCCACGAGGCGTTCACCGCCATGCGCGCCCGCGGCGCCCAGGTCACCGACATCGTCGTGATCGTGGTCGCCGCCGACGACGGGGTGAAGCCGCAGACTCGCGAGGCGGTCGATCACGCGAAGGCCGCCGAGGTGCCGATCCTCGTCGCGGTCAACAAGATCGACAAGGAGGGCGCGCAGCCCGACCGCGTCCGCACCGAGATGACGCAGCTCGGCCTCCAGCCCGAGGAGTGGGGCGGCGAGACGATCTTCGTCGACGTCTCGGCGAAGGCGAAGACCAACCTCGAGGAGTTGCTGGAGTCGATCCTGCTGCTGGCCGAGGTCGAGGAGCTCAAGGCCAACCCGGACGCCGAGGCGTCGGGCGTCGTGATCGAGTCCAAGCTCGACCCGGGCCGCGGCGCGGTCGTGACCGTGCTCGTCAACCGCGGCACACTGAAGGTCGGCGCGGCGCTGGTCGCCGGGGCCCACTGGGGCCGCGTGCGCGCACTGAACGACTACAAGGGGCGCAGGGTCAAGGAGGCCACGCCGTCCGAGCCTGTCGAGGTGCTCGGGTTCGACACCGTGCCCGAGGCCGGCGAGTACGTGCGCGTGGTCGAGAACGACCGCCGCGCCCGTCAGCTGGCCAACGAGCGCGCGATCCGCCTCAAGAGCGAGGCGCAGGCGCGGCGCTCGGGCAAGAAGCGCTCGCTGGAGACGATCTTCGACGACGCCCGCGGTGGCGAGCTCCAGGAGCTCAACCTCGTGCTGAAGGCCGACGTGTCCGGTTCCCTGGAGGCGTTCGAGGACGAGATCGCCAAGCTGCCCCAGGACGAGGTGCAGGTCCAGGTCGTGCTGTCCGGCGTCGGCGGCATCACCGAGTCCGACATCATGCTCGCGGCGGCCTCCGACGCCGTTGTGCTCGGTTTCAACGTGCGCCCCGTCGGCGAGGCCGCGCTGATCGCCGACCGCGAGGGCGTGGAGATCCGGACCTACTCGGTGATCTACCGCGCGATCGACGAGCTGCGCGACGCGATGCAGGGCATGCTCGCGCCCGAGGAGATCGAGGAGACGCTCGGCACTGCCGAGGTGCGCGCGATCTTCCGCGCCTCCCGCGTCGGCACGATCGCCGGCTGCTACGTCACCGACGGCAGGGTGATCCGCGGCGCCAAGTGCCGCCTGGTGCGCGACGGCACGATCGTCTACGACGGCGAGATCGAGTCGTTGCGGCGCATGCAGGACGACGTGCGCGAGGTCGCGGCCGGCTTCGAGTGCGGCATCGTGCTGCGCAACTACGCGGACATCAAGGAAGGCGACGTGATCGAGGCCTACGCGACGCGGCAGGTCGAGCGCACGCTCACGTAGATCCGTTCCGGTGTCCGCGGAACGGTCGTACGTCGTACTCATGCAGGTGCATCTCTTCTTCCCCGACAGCGGCTCGCTGAAGGCCAAACGTGCCGAGCTCAACAGCGTCAAGGCCCATCTGCGCCAGCGGATGGGCGCCTCCGTCGCGGAGGTCGCGCACCAGGATTCCTGGCAGCGCGCGACGCTCGCGGTCGCACTCAGCGGCGGCTCGGTCGCGCGCTGCGATGCGGCCGCGGACGCGATCGAGCGCGCGCTGGATGCCCGCTTCCCGCAGGGCGTCCGGGTGGAGCGGCGGCTGGCCTCGTGGAGCGACCTGGACGCGCTAGGGTGACCAGCGATCGCATGCGCCGGGTGGACGAGGCCGTCCGCGAAGTCCTGTCCGACGCGATATCCCAGAACGTCAAGGATCCACGGATCGGATTCGTCACCGTGACCGCCGTCGAGACGACTCCCGACCTGCGACGCGCCCGCGTCTTCGTGTCCGTCCTCGGAGCCGAAGGCGTGCGCCGGCGATCGATGCAGGGACTCCAGTCGGCCCATGGAATCCTGCAGCGTGCGGTTGCCCGCGAGCTGCGCCTCAAGCACACCCCGACGCTGGAGTTCGTCTACGACGACACCACCGAGCGCGGCATGCGGATCGCCGAGCTGATCGATCGGGAGGCGGGGAAGTGACCGTCCAGAACGGCGTGGCCTCCTCGCGCAAGCTGGTGCTCGACGCGCTGCGCGACGGCGAGCGCTTCGTGCTCACCACGCACGAGCACCCCGACGGCGACGCGCTCGGCTCGCTCGCCGCGATGCAGCAGGTGCTGGACGCGATGGGCAAGGACGCCGTCTCGTTCATGGCGGCGGAGGAGTTCCCACTGCCGTACGAGTACCGCTTCATCGAGCTGCCGAAGCTCGTCACGTCGGTGCCCGACGACGTCGACGAGCGCACGGTCGTGTTCCTCGACTGCGGCAACATCGAGCGCAACCCGGCCGAGGAGCTCAAGCACGCCGGGCGGATCCTCAACATCGACCACCACCACGACAACACGCGGTTCGGGACCGTCGACCACGTGGTGCCGGAGGCGTCGTGCACGGCCGAGGTGATCTGGGACCTGATGCGCGGGCTCGGCGTCGAGCTGACGCAGCCGATCGCCGAGGCGCTCTACGTCGGGCTGGTCACCGACACCGGGCGGTTCATGTACGAGAACACCGGTTCGCGCGCGCACGAGATGGCGGCCGAGCTGATCGGTGCCGGGATCGACGTGCACGCGATCTACCGCCGCCTGTACGAGGGCGTGCCGCAGGGCAAGCTCGAGCTGCTCGCGCGCGGCCTGTGCGCCGTCGAGCGGTTCGACGGCGGGCTGCTGACCGTCACCCAGCTCACGCGCGAGGACTACGCCGTCACCGGCGCGGACGAGAGCTACTCGGAGGGGGTCGTCGACCACCTGCGCTCGGTCGAGGGCACCGCGGTCGCCGGACTCGTGCGCGAGCTGCTCTCGGACGGCGCGGCGACGCGGCGCAAGGTCTCGCTGCGGGCGACCGACGACCGCATCGACGTGTCTGCGATCGCACGGGCGCTCGGGGGCGGCGGCCACCGCCGCGCGGCCGGGTTCTCGACGGATCTGGAGTTCCCCGAGCTGGTGAGGTTCCTGCGCGCCCAGCTCGCCGATCAGCTTTAGGAACCTGCGTCAAGAGTCCCATGCGCGACGGCGTCCTGCTCGTCGACAAGCCCGCCGGCGTCACCTCCCACGACGTCGTCGCCGAGCGGCGGCGTGCGCTGCCGCGCGGCACGAAGGTCGGGCACGCCGGCACGCTCGACCCGTTCGCCACCGGTCTGCTGCTCGTGCTGATCGGCCGCGCGACGCGCGCGCAGCGGTTCCTGATGGCGCTGCCAAAGCGCTATGAGACGGTCGCGCGGCTCGGCTGGACCTCGAGCACCGGCGACGTCGAGGGCGAGCCCGCGCCGGGGCGGTTGCCGGCCGAGCCGCTGCTGCTCCCGACCGGGCGGATCCGCCAGCGCCCGCCTGCCTACTCGGCGGTCCATGTCGGCGGCAAGCGCGCCTATGCTCTCGCGCGCGCGGGCGAGGAGGTCGAGCTGCCCGAGCGGGAGGTCGAGGTCCACAGCTTCGAGCTGCTGTGGCGCGACGGAGAGCGCGCCGCGTTTGCGATCGAATGCGGCTCCGGGACCTACGTGCGCTCGCTGATCGCCGATCTCGGCGATGCGTACTGCCTTGAGCTGCGACGCACGAGCATCGGCCCGTTCGACGTCGCCGACGCGGGGCTCTTCGTGGAGCTGGGAGAGGCGCTGGCGTTCATGCCGGCGGTCGAGCTGTCGGGCGAGGACGCGCGCCGGGCGGGACACGGCGCGGCTGTGAAGGTGACACTCCCCGCTGCCGCGGGCGCCGGGGACCGTCCCGTCGCGGTCCGGCTCGTCGACGGCGACGGGCTGATCGCGCTCGCCGAGCCCCGTGGGGACGGCACGCTCAAACCCGTCGTAGGCTTCCGCGGCTGATGGACGTCACCTGGCTCCCCGATGCCGCGCGCCGGCCCCGCCACGTCGCGGTCGGCGAGTTCGACGGCGTTCACCTCGGCCACCGCGAGGTGATCCGCGGCGCCGACACCGTGCTCACGTTCGAGCCGCACCCGCAGACGGTCGTCGCGCCCGAGCGGGCGCCGAAGCTGATCACGCCGCTGGAGATCAAGATCGACCTGGTCGCCGGGCTGGGCGTGGACGAGCTCGTCGTGATCCCGTTCGACGGCGCGTTCGCGCGCCGTTCGCCGCAGGCCTTCATCGACGACGTGCTGGTCGCGCAGCTCGGCGCGCAGAAGGTCAGCGTGGGGGAGAACTTCCGCTTCGGCCACCGCGCCAAGGGGGACGCCGCGCTGCTGCGCTCTCAGGACGCATTCGAGACACGCGTGGTCGAGCTCGTGCAGGGCGACGGCGAGGTGATCTCCTCCTCGCACATCCGCGAGCTGATCGCCGCCGGCGAGGTCGAGCGGGCGGCCGCGTGCCTGGGCTCGCCGTTCCAGCTGCGCGGGCGGGTCGCGGACGGCGACAAGCGCGGCCGCGCGCTCGGCTTCCCGACCGCGAACCTCGTCCCGGATCCCGCGCTGGTATATCCCGGTCACGGCGTGTACGCGTGCCGCGCGGCCGTCGAGCTCGACGGCGAGTGGCGCTGGTGGCCGGCGGCGACCAACGTGGGCGTGCGGCCGACGTTCGTCACCGGCCGCGGGCTGCTGGTCGAAGCGTTCCTGCTCGGCTTCGACGGCGACCTGTACGGACGCGAGCTGCGGCTGGTGTTCCTGGAGCGGCTGCGCGGCGAGCTGCGCTTCGACTCGGTCGACGCGCTGGTCGAGCAGATGCGGCGCGACGTCGAGGACACGCGCCGGATCGCGGTGTAAAGCGACTGCTACCCTGCCTCGTCGCACATGACGCTGACCGCTGAAGAGAAGGCCGAGCTCACGGCCAAGCATGGGAAGGACGAGCGCGACACGGGGGCCACCGAGGTCCAGATCGCGTTGCTCACCTCCCGCATCAACCACCTCACCGAGCACCTGCGCGAGCACCAGCACGACCATCACTCGCGCCGCGGCCTGCTGATGCTCGTCGGTCGCCGCCGCCGTTTCCTCAACTACCTCCAGAAGAAGGACCTGGAGGGGTACCGCTCGCTGATCCGCGAGCTCGGGCTGCGCCGGTAGCCACTGCGGTGCCGGTCGTCCAGGCGGGCCAGCCAGCGCCGGACTTCACGCTCGCCAGGTTCGAGCGCGATCCGTTCACGCGCGCCGAGCTCGAGGGCCGGACCACGGTGCTGGCCTTCTATCCGTTCGCGTTCTCGCCGGTGTGCACCGACCAGCTGAGCGTCTACAACGAGGTGCTGGACGACTTCGCCGAGCGGGGCACGACCTTGTACGGCGTCTCCTGCGACGCGGTCTGGTCGCAGCAGGCCTTCAAGGAGCAGCTCGGCATCGAGATCGAGCAGCTGTCGGATTTCGAGCCCAAGGGCGCGACATGCCGCGCGTTCGGGGTGCTGCACCCGGGCGGGTTCGCGCAGCGGGCGCTGGTGCTGGTCGGGCCCGACGCAATCGTCCGCTGGAGTTACGAGGCGCCGTCGCCGGGTGAGCTGCCGGGCGCGAATCTCCTCTTCGACGCCCTCGACGGCCTGGAACGCTGAAGCCGCCAGCGGCGGCTTCCCATCCCGCCGCGACGCGATCCGAAACGTAAACGCGGCCCGTCCCCGGCCGGCGGCGCGCTAGCCTCGCGGCATGCGCGATCTGACATCCGCGCCCGTGGCGCCGGTCGGCGCCGGCGATCACGTCCGCGGCCCGGAGGGTGCGCCGCTCGTGATCGTGTACGGCGACTACGAGTGCCCGTTCTGCGCCGCGCTCGAGCTGCGGCTGCGCGGCGTGCCGATCCGCGTCGCCTTCCGGCACTTCCCCGTGCGCGGCTCGCACCCGCGCGCGTTCGCGGCGGCCTGCGCCGCCGAGGCCGCCGGGCGGCAGGGCGCGTTCTGGCCGATGCACGACGCGCTGTTCGCCGACCAGGGCCGGCTCGAGGACCCGCACCTGTGGGCGCGCGCCGAGCGGCTCGGGCTCGACCTCGTCCGCTTCGACGCCGACCGCCGCGACCCGGCGGTCGCGGCGCGCATCACGGCGGACTTCCGCGGCGGGGTGCGCGCGGGCGTCCCGACCACTCCGACACTTTTCTGGGACGGCGAGCGCCACGCCGGGCGCCCGGACGACGCGCTGCTCGACCGGCTGGCGAACCTCGTCGTGTGAACGCGCGTATAACGGGCACATGCCCACACCAACTCGTCGCCCTGCCGCCGAGGATGCCGTCCTGGTGGATCGGCTCCGCAGCGACGAGACCGGCGAGTCGATGCGCGCCCTCTATCGGCTCTACGGCGGCGAGTTGTACGGGTTCGCGCTCAACGCGCTCGGCGACCGCGGCGCGGCGGAGGAGATCGTGCAGGAGGTGTTCCTGCGCGCCTGGCGCCATGCCGGGCGCTACGACCCCGAGCGCGCGGCGGTGCGGACGTGGCTCTATCAGATCACCCGCCACGCGATCATCGACGCCCGCCGGCGCGCCGCGGTCCGTCCCGGTCTCCCGCTGCACGTGCCGGAGGGCGACGCCGTCGGCGGCGCCTCGCTCGAGCAGGCGATGCTCGGCTGGCAGGTGGCCGCCGCGCTCGAGCGGCTCACGCCCGAGCATCGCCAGATGATCCGGATGGCGCAGTTCCGTGGGCTGACGATGCGCGAGATCGCCGACCTCACCGGGCTCCCGCTCGGCACCGTCAAGAGCCGCACCTGGTACGCGCTGCGGTCGCTGCGGCTCGTGCTGGAGGAGATGGGGGTGGTGCCGTCATGACCCGCCCGCACGTGCTCGACGACCTCGGCGGCTACGTGCTCGGCGTGCTCGAGCCGGCCGAACGGGCGGCCGTGGCCGAGCACCTCGCGACCTGCCGGCAGTGCGCCGCCGAGCACGCGCGGCTCGCGGGCCTGCCCGCCCTCCTGCAGCACGCTGACGGCCTGGAGATCCCGTCCCCGCCGCACGAAGTGGAGGAGCGACTGCTCGACCGCGTCGCCCAGCAGGCCGGACAGCGGCCGCGCCGCGGGCGCGCCGGGGTACTGGGGCTCCTGGCGCGCCCACGCCGCTGGCGGCCGCGCCTGGGCGGCAGTCGCGCCGCGCTCGCCGCCGCTGTCGCGGGCGCCGCGCTCGGCGCTGCGATCACGGCGCTCGCCGTCGGCGGCGACGACTCGGGCACTCCCGCCAGGCAATACGAGCTGCGGCTCACGAGCGCTACCGGCGCCTCGGCCCGAGCCCAACTGGAGCCGGGCCGCGGCGGCACCGAGCTCCACCTCTGGGTCAAGGGCCTCCCGCCCGGCGCCGAAGCGGTCTACGAGGTACGCTGCGAGCGACCCGGCTGGAGCGCCAGCGCCGGCACGTTCCGCGCCGACGCGCGCGGGCGCGCGTATGTCGTGCTGACGACCGCCGCGCGGATCGGCGAGTATGAGCGCATCCGCGTGGTGCGCCGCTCCACGCCGCGCGACAGCGACGTCATGAGCGGCGAGATCCAGTGAGTCTGGAATACCGCGAATCGATACGGCGTCCGTTGTTCGACGCCATGAGATCAGGAGGAACAATGCGACGCACGCTCATCGCCCTGGCTCTGGCCACGGCGGTCTTCGCCGGCTGCGGCGGCGACGACGACGACGAGACCGCCGCAACGCCCGCGCCGACCGAGACCGCGACCGAGCAGCCCGCCGCCGGCGGCGGCGGAGGCGAGACGCTCAAGTTCTCCGCGCCCGCGGACGGCGCGCTCAAGTTCGATCAAGGTGACGTGACGGCCAAGGCCGGCACCGTCACGGTCGACTTCAGCAACCCGTCGTCGGTCCCGCACGCCGTCGAGATCGAGGGCAACGGGGTCGAGGAGAAGACCGAGACCGTCACCGGCAGCGACGCGCCGGCGATCACCGTCGACCTCGCGGCGGGCACCTACACGTACTTCTGCCCGGTCCCCGGCCACGAGGCCGCCGGAATGAAGGGCACGCTCACCGTGGAGTGACGATCGGCTTCACGCTGGCGGGATCCTCGCGGCCCGCGCGCAGCGCCGCCTCGGTTTCGTCCAGGCCGTAGCGGCCGGTCACGAGCGCCTTGAGGTCGACGCGCCCGGCCGCGGCGAGGGCGATCGCTGTCGGGTAGGTGTTGGCGTAGCGGAACGTGCCGGTGAGCCAGATCTCACGGTTCTGGATCAGCGCCAGCGGCACCTCCGCGGTCGTGCCGGGGCCCATGCCGACGATCACGGCCGTGCCGGCCGGCCTGATCGCCGCGATGCCGTCGGCGAGCGCCTGCGGGTGGCCGGAGCACTCGATCAGCGCGTCGACCTCCCCGACTGCGTCGCCGGGTGTGACCACGCGCGTCGAGCCGGTCCGCTCCGCGAGCGCCAGCCGGTGCTCGTTGGTGTCGGACACGGTCACCTCGGTCGCGCCGAACGCGCGCGCAACCTGCATCGCGAGAAGCCCGATCGGGCCGGCGCCGGTCACCAGGACGCGGTCGCCGGCGCTCACGCGGGCCTTGCGGCACGCCCAGATGCCGACCGAGAGCGGCTCCATCAGCGCGCCCTCCTCATCGCTGAGCGAGTCGGGCAGAGCGAACGCGAAGTCCTCGTGGATGGCCACGTGCTCCGTGAACGCGCCGTCGACCGGCGGGGTGCCGAAGAACACGACGTCGGGGCAGAGGTTGTAGCGCCCGGCGCGGCACTCGCGGCAGCGCCCGCACGGCACGCCGGGCTCGAGCGTCACGCGGTCGCCGACCGCGTGCCTGCTCGCCTGCGCGCCGAGCGCCACGACGCGACCCGCCGACTCGTGGCCGAGCACGAGCGGCGCGCGCACGACGTGGTCGCCGATCCGCCCGTGCTCGTAGTAGTGCACGTCGGAGCCGCACACGCCGACCGCGGCGATCTCGACCAGCACCTCGCGCGGGCCCGGCTCCGGCACGGGCCGGTCCTGGATCCGCACGTCGCCGACCCCGTGCAGCACCGCGGAGCGGTTCGTCCTCATCGCCCGACAGCGTAGGCTGCGCCGCCATGATCCTCGGCATCGACCAGGGCACGACGGGGACGACGTGCCTGGTGTTCGACGCCGAAGGACGTCCGCGCGGGCGCGCGTACTCCGAGTTTCGCCAGCACTTCCCGCGCCCGGGATGGGTCGAGCACGACGCCCAGGAGATCTGGGACGTCACGCGCCGCGTCGCGCGCGAGGCGCTCGACGACGCCGGCGTCGGCGGCAACGACCTGGCCGGGATCGGGATCACCAACCAGCGCGAGACGGCGGTCGCGTGGGACCGCGAATCGGGCCGCCCGCTGCACCGCGCGATCGTCTGGCAGGACCGCCGCACGGCGGGCCGCTGCGACGAGCTGCGCGCCGCCGGGCACGAGCCGATGTTCCGCGAGCGCACGGGGCTGGTGCTCGACGCGTACTTCTCCGGCACCAAGTACGAGTGGCTGCTGCGCCACGGCGGCGTCGACGCGCGCGCGGCGCTCGGGCACGATCGACTCCTGGCTCGTCTACAAGCTGACCGGTCACCACGTCTCCGACTACTCGAACGCGTCGCGCACGCTGCTGTTCAACATCCGCGAGCGGCGCTGGGACGAGGAACTGTGCGGCCTGCTCGGCGTGCCGGTCGGCTCGCTGCCCGAGCCGGTCGGGAACGCTCAGGTATACGGTGAGACGACCGAGTTCGGCGGCCGCGTGCCCGTGTGCGGGATGGCGGGCGACCAGCAGGCCGCGCTCTACGGCCAGGCCTGCCACGCGCCCGGGCTGGGGAAGAACACGTACGGCACGGGCAACTTCCTGCTCCAGCACGCCGGCGCCGGCTCGCCGCTGCTCGAGCAGGGCCTGATCACGACGATCGCGTGGGGGATCGGCGACCGGCTCGACTACGCGCTCGAGTCCAGCATGTTCGTGACGGGCGCCGGCGTGCAATGGCTGCGCGACGGGCTGGGGATCATCGCGAGCGCCGACGAGACCGAGGCGCTGGCGGCGTCGCTGGACGGCAACGACGGCGTCTACTTCGTGCCGGCGCTGACCGGGCTCGGGTCGCCGCACTGGGATCCGTACGCGCGCGGCACGATCGTGGGCCTGACGCGCGGCGCGGGGCGTGCGCACCTCGCCCGTGCGACGCTCGAGGCGATCGCGTACCAGACGGCCGACGCGGTGCGCGCCCAGAACACCGCGCTGGGCGTCGCGCTGCAGGAGCTGCGCGCTGACGGCGGCGCGACGGCGAACGGCTGGCTGATGCAGTTCCAGGCCGACGTGCTCGGCGTGCCGGTCGTCGTGCCGGAGGTATCCGAGACGACCGTGCTCGGCGCCGCCTACCTCGCGGGCGTGACCGCGGGCCTGTGGACCGAGGCCGACACCCGCGCGATGTGGACCGAGGCGCGCCGCTATGAGCCGCGCATGGGCGCCGACGAGCGCGCGGCGCTGCTCGCCGACTGGCGTCGCGCGCTCGAGCGCGCGCGCGGGTGGGTCGTGTAACTCCCGGAGCGCAGGCGGGAGGCAGCCCTGCAGGCACGGGTCCGATGCTCGACACCGCGTAGCCGGACGCCGAGCACCGGAGCGATCACACCGTCGCGCGGACGACCGCTGCCATTTGCGCCGATAGTTTTGACACCGAGGGGTAGAAAGGAGTATTAGTTCCGCGCAAAAGGCACTTCGCTTCCGATCGCCGGGTAGGGAGATGTTCTCGGCGGTCGGGCGAATGCTCCGGGAGACCATGGGAGGAACAGTCGATGGGTGAGGCATGGCTGTTGTCGGCGCGCGAGTGCGAACGATCTGACGCGCTCGTCACGGGGACGACCCGCCGAGCGAGCGGCCGAACCGCCACCCGACACCTGGCCGTCAGGGCGCTCCTCGCGTCGCTGCTCGCGGCTGCAGCCTGCCTGCTCGGCGCCGCCGGCGCGATGGCACAGGACCCAGTGCCGATCAAGGTGCTCGTCTTCCACGGGACGCCGGACGCGACGGTCAACGCCGGTATCACCGCGCTCGAGGCGCTCGGGGCAGACAACGACTTCGACGTCGAGCCGACCCAGGACGCGAGCGCCTTCACGGCCGAGAACCTCGCCCAATACCGCGCGATCGTCTTCCTCGACAACGACGGGGATCTCCTCAACGCGGCGCAGGAGTCGGCGCTGCAGGGTTACATCCAGGAGGGTGGCGGCTTCGTCGGCATCGGCGGCGCAGCCGAGGCGGAGCCCGGGAGCACGTTCGTCGGCAACCTGATCGGCGCGCGCCCTTCCGACGAGAGCGAGACCGGGACCAGCGAGCAGGTCGTGGTGGCCGGCGATCGCGTACACCCCGCGACCCAGGACCTGCCGCTCGAGTGGACGCGCCAGGACGTCTGGTACGAGTGGGATCCGCGCCCGACGGGCCAGGTCCACACCGTCGCGCGCTATCGCGCCCCCGGCGCGCCCGCCGGGGACGGCACGAACACCGGCGGCACCGACTGGCCGATCTCGTGGTGCCGCGATTTCCAGGGCGGACGGTCCTTCTACACCGGGATGGGCCGGACAGCGGGCAGCTACGACGAGGCGCAGTTCCGGAGTCACCTGCTCGGCGCGATCAGGTGGAGCGCGGGCATGATCCGCGGCGGATGCAAGGCGACGATCAGCGCCAACTACTCGGGTGAGCGCCTGGTCGACGGCGCCAGCGGTGACCTCGCGCACACCGGCGAGTCGCACGGCGTTGCTCCGGCCCCGAACGGCTGGGTCTTCTACATCGGCCGCGCCGACTGCCGCACCGACGCCCAGCGTGGCGCCATGATCGGGCAGGGACCCACGCCCCGCATCCTCGACTTCACGAACCGCAACGTCGGCGTCGGCTGCGGCGACGTCCACATCTGGGATCCCGCCGAGTACGACGGCACCGTCAACAGCGGCGACACGCTCGCCGCAGTACTGCCCGTCTACGGCGACCGCGGGGGCGGAGCGGAGATCAACGGCAAGATCGAGGCCGGCTTGCTCGGGATCACGGTGTCGCCCGACTTCGAGCAGACGGGCCACATCTACCTGCAGTACTTCCCGACCTTCAACCCGGACAACCCGGTCCATCCCGGCCTCGCCGACGGCGATCAGCGCCGGATCACCAAGATGGCCAAGCCGCGGATCTCGCGCTTCACGGTCGACCTCGAGACCAAGCAGCTCGAGCTCGACTCCGAGGTCGTGATCTTCGAGTACGACTCGCAGATCTACAGCTGCTGCCACCGCGGCGGCGGCATGGGCTTCGACTCCGAGGGCAACCTCTACGTCACCACCGGCGACTCGAACTCGTCGCAGAGCACGAACGGCTACTCGGGCAACTTCCAGCCCGCGCGCTGCCCGACGGGACCCCCGACCGAGGTCTCCAACAACCACTGCGGCAACAACAACATCTCGTACAACGACGCGCGCCGAACGGCTGGGAACACCAACGATTACAACGGCAAGATGCTGCGGTTCAACCCGATCGAGACGATCCTGGACGGGTCGCAGCCACTGGTCGGCGTCGGGACCACGTACAGCCTGCCCACCGCGACCTCGCCCAACGGGCCGAACCTCTTCACCGGCAACGAGGGCAGCGGCAGCCAGACGAAGCCGGAGATCTACGCGATGGGGCTCCGCAACCCGTCGCGCCTGTTCATCGACCCCGAGACCGACACCCCGTACTCGGCGTGGGTCGGCCCCGACGCCGGCTCGCCGTCGGCGACCCAGGGACCGTCGACGTACGAGAACGCCTCGCAGATGCCGGAGGCGGGCAACTACGGCTGGCCCTACTGCATGGGCAACCAGCAGGCCTACCGCGACCGCGTCGCGGACGGGTCGCTGCGGACGGCGAACGCGGCCGGCTATGTCAGCGGCGGCCCCGCGGCCAGCCCGACGCAGGGCTGGTACGACTGCGAGGACCTCGTCAACGACTCGACCAACAACACCGGTCTCACGGTGTTGCCGCACGAGACCGGCACCGGGATGGACGCCGGCCGGGCGCGTCCGCTCAACCTCTGGTTCAGTCGCGGCAACCCGGGCGGCAACAACGGCTGCCCGACGTTCCCGCGCGAGCTCGGCGCGGACGCGGCGCCCAACTACGGCGCCACGCCGACTCAGCTGTGCCCGTACCTGACCGCATCAGGGGCGACCGTGTTCAACGGGCCCGTCTATCGCTACGACGACCAGGCGGAGGACAACTCGGACCGCTGGCCGGAGTACTGGGACGGCCGCTGGTTCCTGCAGGACTTCGGCAACAACAGCGCCAAGCACGGCCTGCTGCTCGATCCGGCGACCGATCAGGACGGCGGCAAGCCGGTGTACGCCGACAGCCTCAGGGGCGTGCTCAACTGGCAGGCCAACTACATGGACTCGAAGTTCGGGCCCGACGGCGCGCTCTACGTGCAGGTCTACCAGGGCTTCTTCTCGACGGGCCCGCAGGCCGGCCTGTACCGGTTCTCGTACACCGGCGGCCCAGACACGCCGAATCCCGACCCGCAGTTCAGCACGACCGGGACGGCGAATCAGATCCAGTTCGGGCTCGGCTCCTCGGGTGGCGTTGAGTACGAGTGGGACTTCGGCGACGACACCCCGGTCTCGAACGAGCCGACCCCGACGCACACCTATGCGGCGCCCGGCACGTTCGACGTCACGCTCACGGTCACTTACGCCGACGGCGAGGAGCTCTCGAGGACGATCCAGGTGATCGTCGGCGACGACGCCGCCGCGCCCACCACCACCGCGCAGATCAACGGCGCCGATCCGGTGCCGACCTACGACGACGAGGTCGAGGTGAGCCTGAGCGCGAGCGACGGCGCCCAGGGCACCGGCGTCGAGTGGACCGAGTACAGCGTCGACGGCGGCGGCTTCACGCGCAGCGACAACACGGGCGAGGACGAGCCGTTCGTCACCACGTTCACCGTCGACGGCGACGGGGAGCACACGGTCGCGTTCCGTTCCCGCGACCGCGCGGGGAACGTCGAGGATGACGGTCAGGTCTCCTTCACGATCCAGCCCGAAGGCGGCGGGGGCAGCAGCTGCCTGCCGCAGTCGGACGAGTTCGACGGCACGGCCCTCGACGCGAAGTGGGACGTGCTGCGCGAGGCCGGCGGCGGGCCGCAGGTCGCGGACGGCAGCCTGAGCCTGCCGATCCTCCAGGGCGACTTCATTGCCAACGACCCGCTGGCGTCGAACACCCTGCTGCAGGACACGCCGAGCGGCGAGTGGACGGTGACGACGAGGCTCGACACCACCCAGATCGACGCCAACGGCGAGCAGGCGGGCCTCGTGATCTGGAAATCCGAGAACCCGAACACGTTCAGCAAGATCGTCGCGATCCAGTCGGGCGCGGGGAACCACCAGTTCGAGCACATCGTCACGCAGGAAGGTGCGGTGGACCCGCCGATCCCGCAGAGCATCACGCCGGCGCCCGGCGGCCAGCTGCCGGACCAGGTGCTCCTACGCGCCCGCTACGACGGGACCAACGTGATCGGGGAGTTCTCGGGCGACAACGGCGCGACGTGGACGCTGGTGGGCCAGGAGGGCCACGCGGCGCCGCTGCAGGCACCGCTCCGCGTGGGCCTCGTCGCCTTCCGCGGCTCGAACGGCGGCGGCACCGCCTCGTTCGACTGGTTCCGCGTCCACGAGGGCTCGGAGGCCGGCGGGCCGTTCGAGTGCGCTGCCGCGTGCGCGACACGGTCGGATGACTTCGACGGCGCGTTGAACACCGGTCGCTGGAGCTTCCGCCATCCGACGACGCCGGCGACCGGCGACCGCGCGCCGCGCACCGAGGGCGGCAACCTCGCCTTCCCGCTCGGCTCCGGGGCGGTCGACCAGGCCGAGACCGGGCAGATCGCCTTCCTCGGCCAGCCGCTCCCCGACGGCGACTTCACCGTGGAGGCGAAGATCAACGCGCCCGGCCTCGACGAGGACGACAGCCGGACGGACGACCCGTACGCCCAGGTCGGACTCGGGCTCTTCCAGACGAACGACGACTGGATCGGCGTCTACCACACGCGCAACGGCGACAACGGCAGCACGAACGAGGGTACGTACTTCGAGGTCAAGAGCGAGACGGGCGGGGGGCGGACCATCGGGCCGCGCGTCGGCCAAGCCGCTGGGGCCTCGAACCTGCCGACGTACTGGCTGCGGGTCACCCGTTCCGGCGACACGCTCACCGCGGCGTACAGCCTCAACGGCACGCAGTTCACGGACCTGCAGGTGACCCTGAACGTGCCCGAGATCTTCGCGCCCGCGGACGGACCGGTCTACATCGGCCCGCTCGGCGCGAACGGCCAGATAACGACGACGTACGAGTACGTCCGGTTCACGCCCGACGTGACCTGCCCGGGGCAGTGCAACCCGATCTCGGACCAGTTCGACGGCACCGAGCTCGACCCGAAGTGGGAGATCGTCAATCCGGTCACCGGCGCCGAGCCGACCGTCGGCAACGGCCACCTGACGCTGCCGGTCATCCCCGGCGATCTGTTCGGCGGCAACGGATCCGCCCAGATGCTGCTCCAGCAGACGCCCGACGACTCCTGGGTGGCGACGGCGAAGATCGCCCACGCCAACATCGACACGGACGGCGAGGCGGCCGGGCTGGCGCTGATCAACAGCTTCAACCCGAACCACTTCGTCAAGACCGCCGTCCAGTACAAGTCGGACACCGATCCCGACACGCCGGGAGATCAGAACGGCAAGTGGGCGGAGCGGGTCCTGACCTCGGACGGCGGCGCGGTGACGATCCCGCCCGAGACGGTCCCGTGGCCGAACTCCGGCGCGCTCAACCTCGCCGGCGACTACGCGTGGGTCCGGTTCGTCCACGACGCCGCTGCGGGGACGATCACCACGTGGACGTCGACCAACGGGACGACCTTCACCCAGTTCGGCCAGGCGATCGACGTCGAGCAGTACCTGAACCAGCCCGGCGGCCTCAGGGTCGGCCTGTTCGCCAAGCACGACGGCTCGGGTGACGACGAGGTGGATGTCGACGCCTTCAACGTCGTGGCCGGCACCGCCGACCCGCAGACGCCCGGCGACGACTGCGGTGCCGGAGCCGATCAGTGCCCGCAGAACGACGAGTTCGACGGCACCGACCTCGATGACAAGTGGGAGGTCTCCAACCCGAACCCGGCGGGGCTCGCCGTCGGCGGCGGGAACCTGACGCTGACCACCGCCCAGGGCGATGTCTTCGGCGCCAACTTCACGGCGCAGAACATCGTCATGCAGGAGGTTCCCGACGGTCAGTGGACGGCCACGACCAAGCTCGACCACACGGCGATCACGGTCAACGGCCAGGCCGCCGGCCTGGTGATCTACGGCCAGCAGAACCCGAACCACTTCGCCAAGGCGACGCTCCAGTTCAAGACGGACGTCGATCCCGGCACCCCGGGCAACCAGCCCGGCAAGTGGATCGAGCGGACGCTGACCACCAACGGGAGCCTGGACCCCGGCTACGGGGGCAACTTCCCCAACAGCGGGGCGCTGACGCCGCCGACCGACGACCTGTGGATCCGCGCGCGCTACGACGGCACGAACGTCATCACCGAGTTCTCGTACGACGGTGAGACGTTCACGACGCAGGCTCCGCCGGTTCCGGCGAGCGCGTACGGCCCGAACGGCGTCACGAAGATCGGCCTGTTCGTCAAGCACGACGGCGCCGGACCGGCCACGCCGGTCGCCTTCGACTCGTTCACGGTCGAGGCCGAGAGCTGCGGCGAGGTCGGCGACACGACACCGCCGACGACGACGCACGTGCTCGATCCGGCCGAGCCGGACGGTGACGAGGACTGGTTCACGACGCCGGTCGAGGTCACGCTCAACGCCACCGACAACGAGGGCGGCTCGGGCGTCGAGCTCACGGAGTACCGGTTCGCGGGCAGCGAGGAGTGGACCGCGTACGACGGCCCGTTCACCGTCGACGACGAGGGCCGCCACACGATCCAGTACCGCTCGACCGACGCCGAGGGCAACACCGAGACACCCAAGTCGGTCAGCGTCAAGATCGACCCGAACGCCCCGACCACGACCGCCTTGCTCAACGGCGAGGCCCCGGCCCCGAACTACGACGGCCCGGTCGAGGTGGACCTCAACGCCGACGACGGCGACGGGTCGGGCGTGCGGCTGACCGAGATCCGCGTGGACGGCGGCGATTGGCAGCCGTACGTCGAGGAGGAGACGATCCTCAACTCGGCGGCCGACCTGGAGAAGTGGAATCAGGCCGGCCCCGGCGGGCTCAACTGGATGACCGAGGAGGGCGGCTTCGCCCGCACCACCGGCGGGCTCGGGATGCCGTGGTACCCGAAGGAGTACGGCGACTTCTCGTTCAAGCTCCAGTGGCGCGACTCGAGCGCAGGCACGAACGGGAACTCGGGCGTGTTCGTGCGCTTCCCGCAGCCGGACGAGGCGGTCACGCGGCCGGCATCGGAGCGCTACCCGTGCCAGGTCGGCAGCGCGACGTCGCAGCCGGCGTGGGTCGCGATCTACTGCGGCCACGAGATCCAGATCAACGACCACCAGGGAGACACCCAGAAGACCGGCGGGATCTACAACTTCTCGCCGAACAACGCCGAGCAGGCGCAGATCCAGCCGAAGGGGACGTGGGTCGACTACGAGGTCCGGGTCGTCGGACAGCAGTACACGATCATCCGCAACGGGACCGTGATCAAGGAGTTCCTGAACGCGCCCGACATTCAGTCGTCGCGGCCGGGCGATCCGCCGACCAACGACCGCCAGTTCGCGCGCGGCTACATCGGCCTGCAGAACCACGGCAACCCCGACGTGATCGATTTCCGCAACGTGCGGGTGCTGCCGCTCGACGAGGGGTCGGCCCGCGGGCCGGTCACCGTCGAGGGCGACGGCGAGCACACGGTCGAGTACCGCTCGACCGATGTGGCGGGCAACCAGGAGGACGTCAACGAGGTCACGTTCACGATCGGCGAGGGCACCGGCGACGCTACGCCGCCGGTGACGTCGCACTCGCTCGACCCGGCCGAGCCGGGCGCGGGCGGCACGTACGACGGCCCGGTGGACGTGACGCTGTCGGCAACCGACCCCGACGAGGGCGGGCCGGAGCCGGCGACGCATGACGTCAACGCGTCGGGCTTCACCTGGAGTCCCGACACGCTCGACGTCGCGTTCCGCGACGTGGTCCGGTGGAACTTCCCCGCCGGAGGCTTCCCCCACGACGTGTGGGTGATCGAGCCCGGAGAGGCGCCGGACTCCGCCGGAAGGGAGATCACCGACGGTCCCGTCTCGGGCGGCGGGCCCCCGGTCTCCGAGACGCTCGACGAGGCGGGGACGTGGACCTACGTCTGCAAACTGCACGCGGCCGTCAGCGAAGGCCGGTGGCAGGGCATGGTCGGCAGTGCCGACGTTGCGCCGGACACCGGCGCCGGCGAAGGCTCGGGCGTCGACTTCACCGAGTACCGCGTCAACACCGACGGCGCGACGGGCGAGTGGGCCCGCAACGACAACGAGGCGGGCGACGACCCGTTCGAGACCTCGTTCACGGTCTCCGATGCGGGCGAGCACGTGGTCGAGTACCGCTCGGTCGACGAGGCGGGCAACGAGGAGGCCGTCAAGTCGGTCGACTTCTCGATCGACGAACGCGCTCCCGGCGCGCCGATCGTGCAGGGGTTCGCGGATCCGACGTCGGGCCCGGTACCGCTGCTGGTGCGCTTCTCGTCGACGGCGCTCGATCCCGACGGCGGCACGGTCCGCTACCGGTGGACCGTCGAGGGAGTCGGGAGCGTGTTGGGGCCGAGCTTCGAGCACACGTTCACGACGGCGGGCGAGTACGTCGCGACGGTCACGGCGACCGACGACGAGGGCGACACGAGCTCGGACACGGTGACCGTGACCGTGGGCGGGACCGGCAACCGCGCGCCGACGGTCGACGCGACGTCGGACGTGACGTCAGGCCCGGCGCCGCTGGCGGTGCAGTTCGGCGCCGCGGGCGAGGATCCGGACGGGCCGGAGGACGACCTCCGGTACGCGTGGGACTTCGGTGACGGCGGCGCGTCGTTCGAGCAGGCCCCGCGGCACACGTACATGGAGCCGGGCACGTACACGGCGACCGTGACCGTCTCGGACGCCGGCGGCGCGTCCGGAACCGACACGGTCGTGATCACGGTCGGCAACCCGCCCGGCAACCGGCCGCCGACGGTCGAAGCGGCGGCGTTCCCGGGCTCGGGCAATGCGCCGCTCGAGGTGCTGCTCACCGCGGACGGCACCGATCCGGACGGCGACGAGCTCACGTACGAGTGGGACTTCGGCGACGACAGCGCCGCGGGCGCGGGTGACCGCGTGCGACACACCTACGCGGCCGCCGGCACCTACACGGCGACCGTGACGGCGTCGGACGGGAACGGCGGCAGCGACACCGCCGAGGTGCAGGTGGTCGTCGGCAACCCGCCGGCGAACCAGGCGCCCACGGTGCAGGCGGCGGCCGATCCGAGTTCCGGCGGGGCGCCGTTGACGGTGCGGTTCAGCGCGTCCGCGCGCGATCCGGAGGGCGGCGCGCTGCTGTACCGGTGGTCGTTCGGCGACGGCGGCGAGGCCGGTGGCGCCGGCGCGACGCACACGTACGGCGCGCCCGGCACCTACACCGCAACGATCACCGTCACCGACCCGCAAGGGGCGACGGCGACCGACGACGTGGAGGTCGTCGTCTCGACGCCGCAGGGCGCCGGCAATCCGCCGCCCGGCCCGGGTGCCGTGTCGACGCCCCAGGCCGCCGGCAATCCGCCGCCCGGCCCGGGTTTCGACGCGACCGCGGCGCCGGCGCAGCGCGCGTCGTTCGGCCTGAGCCGCCCGGCCTCGACGAAGCTAGCGCGGTTCCTGCGCCGCGGGCTGGCGTTCGAGGTCACGTGCACGGAGGCGATGGCCGGCAATGCGACACTCGAGGTCAAGCGCAAGACCGCGCGGAGGTCCGGGCTCAAGCGCAGCACGCTCGCGAAGAAGGCGGTCAGGTGCGACGGCCCCGGGACCGAGCGCGTGACGCTCAAGCCGTCGAAGCGCGTCAGGCGCGCGCTGTCGAAGTCGAACAGCTCCGTGCAAGCGACGCTCGTCGTGCGGCTTGGGGTGGACGGCGAGGCGACGCGGAGCACGACCCGCTCCGTAAGCCTGGGGCGGCCGTAGAACGCAGTGAATCGGGCGGCCGGCGCCGATCGGCGCCGGCCGCCGGATACTTTTGCCCGCGCGAGTAGCGAAAGTCAGGTGGGAGGGGAAGACAGTGTTCAAGGAGCGGTCTGACGCATGCGTGCGATTCGAACGATGACCGGGAGCCCGCGGGCGCGCCTCGCGAGCGTCGGGGTGATCGTGAGCGGCGCGCTGGCGTACGCGGCGATCGGCGCGGTCGGCGCCACGGGCGCGGCCGACGTGACGATCACGACCGTCGGCGAGGGCGGCGGGAGCCGCTGGGACGTGACGGAGCCAATCGAGCTCGAGACCGGTCAGACGGTCACGTGGAGCTTCACCGAACCGACGCACAACGTCGCGTCCACCAACGCGAGCGCGACCGATCCTCGGTGGGAGCCGTTGAACTACCCCGGGCCGGACGTGTACGACACGGCGCCCGTCGGCTCATCGACGTCGTTCACCTTCTACAAGCACGGCACGTACGACTTCGTCTGCACGCTGCATGGGAGCAGCATGTCCGGGCAGATCGTCGTGACCGGCGCGGACAAGCCGATCCCGGAAGAGTCGCCGACGCCGATCCCCACGGCCTCCGCGACCGCCACGCCGACCCCGACCCCAACCCCGACCCCGACGCCGGCGCCGCGCGACGATCACACCTCGACGCCGCGGCCGAGCCCCGACGCCGACACCGCCGGGCCGGTGCTGAGCGGCATCGAGCTGCACGGCCGGCGGCGCGCCGCGCGCGCCACGTTCACGCTGTCGGAGAACGCGACGGTCACTCTGCAGGTCCGCAAGCGCGGCGGCAAGAAGAGCCTCCACACGATGGCCGCGCAGGCACGCGCCGGCAAGCGCAGCGTCATGATCCGCAGCTCGAAGCTCCGCAAGGGGCGGCGCTACACCGTGGCGCTCAGCGCCCGTGACGCGATGGGCAACGTCTCGGCCACCTCGACCTCCGCGCTGCGGATCCGCAGGTAGTGGCCGGTTCGACACAGCCCTTCCGGCCGCCCGCGGACGCCTGGACGCGGCGCGACGTCATGCGCAACGGGATGCTCTCCGCGGCGCTGCTGTGCACCGTCGGGCCGCGCTCGCTGCTCGGCGGCGACAAGGTCGTGACCTCGGCCGGCCGGCGCGTGAAGCAAGCGACGCCGTTTCAGCCGTTCCAGCGCGACCTCCCGATCATGCCGGAGCTCCTGCCGGTCACGAGCACGAGGACGACCGATTACTACGAGGTCGCGATCCGCGAGGGGATGGCGGACGTCCTGCCCGGCTTCCAGACGCCGATCTACGGCTACGAGGGCATCTACCCGGGGCCGATGATCCGCGCCCGAAGGGGCCGCATGGCCGTGGTCAAGCAGACGAACACGCTTTCGTTCGACTCCAACGTCCACCTCCACGGCGGCTCCGTGCCGGCGGAGTCCGACGGCCATCCGATGGACGTCATCCGGCCAGGCCAGGCGTTCGACTACCGGTACCCGAACGACCAGGACGGCGCGTTCCTCTGGTACCACGATCACGCGCACGGCCGTACGGCCAAGACGCTCTACTACGGCCTCGTCGGCACATACGTGCTACATGACGAGCGCGACGCGGAGCTCGACCTGCCGCGCGGCGACGAGTACGACGTGCCGCTGGTGATCCAGGACCACGCGTTCAACAGGGACGGCTCATTCCGCTACGAGGAGAGCATCGACGTCGGATTCTTCGGCGACACGATCCTCGTGAACGGCGCGATCGCGCCGCGCATGACCGTGCAGCGGCGCAAGTACCGCTTCCGCATCCTCAACGCGTCGAACGCCCGTGGCTACCGGCTCGCGCTGGGACGCGGCCGCACGATGACCCAGATCGCCGGCGACGGCGGGCTGCTGGAGCGGCCGGTGCGCCGCCGGGAGGTTCCGATCTTCCCCGCCGAGCGAGTGGAGCTGGTGGTCGACTTCGCGGCGTTCACGCCCGGAACCCAGCTGGTGCTGCGCAACGAGGGTGGCGGGGCCGGCACGACGGCCGTGATGCGCTTCGACGTCGAGCGCGGCGGCGGCGCGGAGCAGTTCCGCGTGCCGGCGCGGCTGCGACAGCTGCCTGCGCTGCCCGCGCCAAATGCGCGCCGGCGGCTCGACCTCACGCTCGCGACCGGCTCCGCGGTGCAGTGGCAGATCAACGGCCGCGGCTTCGAGCCGGGGCGGATCGACATCCGGCCGCGCCTGGGCTCCTCGGAGGTCTGGGAGTACACGAACCCGTCGAGCCGCGTCCATCCGATGCACCTTCACGGGATGCTGTTCCGCGTCCTCGAGCGCTCGTCCGGCAACGTGCACCCCGCCGACCGCGGCTGGAAGGACACGATCGCGGTGCAGGCCGGGGAGCGTGTCGTGATCCAGCCGTGGTTCGCGCCGTATCCCGGCCGCTACGTGTTCCACTGCCACAACCTGGAGCACGCCGACAAGGCGATGATGCTGCAGATGGAGGTTGTCCGGTGAGGCGTCGGATCGCCTTGCTGCTTGGGTCCGGGCTCGCGCTGAGCGCCGCGGCGCCGGCCGCGGCCGCCGAGGTGCACGTCCGGGGCCTCGACTCGCTCGCCTGGGACAAGCCCGAAATCAGCGTCGCCGCCGGCGACACGGTGACGTGGACGTTCGAGCCGACCCAGCCGCACAACGTATTGGCGACCAGTCCGAACTGGGCGCACTCGAGCGCGACGGGAATGCCGGCCGCGCCGACGTCGTTCACGTTCACCGCCGAGGGGATCTACGAGATACGATGTCAAGCTCCACAGCGCCACGATGGTGGGCAAGGTGACGGTCGGCAGCCCACCGCCGCCGCCGCCCCCGCCCCTTAGCGAGCAGCCGTTCCCGAACGACGGCGCGATCACCCCCGCGGCGTTCGACGGCGGCGCGATCACCCCCGCGGCGTTCGAGATCGGAGGGCTCGACGCGGTGAAGCCGGCGCTGCGCGGCGTCTCCGCCCGCAAGTCGCGCAGGTGGGTTCGGGTGTCGTTCCGGGTCAGCGAGCAATCCGTGGTCTCCGTGCGGTTCGTCCGCCGCGGCAGGACGGTGAAGACCAAGAAGGCGACGGCGGCGCGCCGCGGCTCGGTGACCGTCCGCAGGCTCAAGCCCGGTCGCTACGCCGTCCGCGTGCAAGCCACCGATGTCGCCGGCAACAGATCCGGCGTGCGCGAGGAGAGCTTCACCCTGCGCTAGCGGACGGCCTCGATGCCCGCCTCCGCGCAGCCGGCCTGCAGCGCCTCCAGGCCGAACGCCTCGAGCGGGCCCGCCGCGCCGGTCGCCAGGACGCCCTCGTGCGCGGCGCGCCGCGCCGCCCACGCGAGGCAGCCGGCGGTGAAGTCATACGGATCGGCGCCGGAGACGTGGACCTCGGCGAGCTGCTCGCCATCGCTGCCGTACGCCGCGGCCGCGATGTGCGCGGCGGTGCCGGGCGTCGTGCCCGCCTCCGGTCCCGGGCCGGCCAGCTCGGCGAGCTTGTCGCCGCCGCGCACCAGCAGCGGGCGGAGACCGGGGATGCGACCGACCGCGGCGGTCACGCCGGAGCTGAGCTGGAGCGCGCGCGAGAGGCCCGCGAACCAGCCGAGGTAGACGTTGACCTCGCGCAGCTGTGGGTACGCGGCAGGCAGCGTGAAGTGCTCGGCGCCGCCGACCGAGATCGCCGGCCGGTCCTTGCCGCGGACCGCGAACGAGCGCAGGCGCTCGGCCGAGCGAACCGTCCGCACGCGGCCGCCGCGGAACGCGAACGCGGGCGCGAGCGCGATCCCGCTCATCGACGCGCGCGTCCCGCTGCTCAGCGACTGCGGCCCGCCCCCGAGCGCGTAGTAGCCGACGTCGATCCGCGTCGCGGCGTCGCCGGCCTCCTCGAGCGCGAGCGCGCCCGCCAGGCAGCCCGGCACGAAGTCGTAGCCCATCGCCGGCAGCAGCGTCGCGCCGGCGCGCCGCGCGCGCTCGCCGAACTCGTCGAACACGCGCCGGATGAACGGCGGCTCGCCGGTCGAGTCGATGTATACGCCGCCCGCCGCGAGCGCCGCGCGCAGCGCCGGCTCGCCCCAGCGCATGAACGGCCCGACCGTGCTGACCAGCACGTCGCCCTGCTCGACCAGCGCGCCGACGGTCTCCGGGCGGTCGACGTCGGCGACCCGCCACTCCAGCCCGCCGAGCCGCTCGGCGAGCTCGCGCAGGCGCGCCTCCGAGCGGCCGCCGAGGAGCGGGGATTCGCCCCGCGCGACCAGCCGCTCAGCGGTGAGGCGACCGGTGTAACCGGTGGCGCCGAAGACGACGATCCGCGCGGCCATCGCGCGACCCTACCCCGCTATCCTGAAGGCGCTCACTACCGAAACGATTTCAGAGTGAAAGAAGAGGTCCGCCACAGACCGAGCGGCGGATCGGGAAAGGAATACATGGCAGAAGTACACGAGGTCTCCGTCGAGATCGGCGGGGCGGAGATCCGGTTCGAGACGGGCCGCATGGCCAAGCAGGCCTCCGGCGCCGTCCTCGTCGCCTCCGGCGACACCCGCGTCCTGGCCACCGCAACCGCCGGGAACCTCCGCGACATCGACTTCATGCCGCTCACGGTGGACATCGAGGAGCGGATGTACGCGGCCGGCAAGATCCCCGGCTCGTTCTTCAAGCGCGAGGGGCGCGCGGGGGAGAAGGCGACGCTGATCGCCCGCATGATCGACCGCCCGCTGCGCCCGCTGTTCCCGAAGGGCTGGCGCTACGAGACGCAGCTCGTGGCGATCCCGCTGTCGATCGACCACGACCACCCCTACGACATCCTCGCGATGAACGGCGCGTCGGCGGCGCTGATGGTCTCCAACATCCCGTTCCCGACCCCGGTCGGGGCGGTCCGGATCGGCAAGGTCGAAGGCAACTTCGTCATCAACCCGACCGAGGAGCAGCAGCTCACGGCCGACCTCGACCTCGTCGTCGCCGGCACCGACGAGGCCATCCTGATGGTCGAGGCGGGCGCCAACGAGATCACCGAGGCCGAGATGCTCGACGCGCTCGACATCGCCCATGGCGCGATCAAGAAGCTCTGCGCCGCGCAGCTCGAGCTCGCCGGCAAGGCGCCGAAGGAGAAGCTCGAGGTCACCGCCCCGGTGGTGGACGAGGACCTGTACCGCCAGATCGAGCAGTCGCACGGCGCACAGCTCGACCAGGCCACGAGCGTGCAGGACAAGATCGAGCGCCAGAACGCCACCAAGGCGGTCGAGGAGGAGGTGCTCGCCCAGTACTCCGGCGAGCCGGACTCCGAGACGTACGCCGAGTACCGGTCGCGCGCGCAGCTCGCGTTCGACAAGCTCGAGAAGAACATGATCCGCCAGCGCATCGCGGTGCACAAGAAGCGCCCCGACGGCCGCTCGGAGAACGAGATCCGCCCGATCTCGATCGAGGTCGGCATCCTGCCGCGCACGCACGGCTCAGCGCTGTTCACGCGCGGGCAGACGCAGGCACTGTCGGTGGTCGCGCTCGGCACCACGCGCGAGGAGATGCGCCTGGACAACCTCGGGCTCGAGACGTCCAAGCGCTACTTCCACCACTACAACTTCCCGCCGTTCTCGGTGGGCGAGGCCGGCTTCATGCGCGGCCCCAAGCGCCGCGACATCGGCCACGGCGCGCTCGCCGAGCGCGCGCTGGTCCCGATGATCCCGCCGCAGGAGGAGTTCCCGTACACGATCCGCGTCGTGTCGGACATCCTCGAGTCCAACGGCTCCTCGTCGATGGCCTCGGTGTGCGGCTCCTCGCTCTCGCTGATGGACGCCGGAGTGCCGCTCAAGGCGCCGGTGGCGGGCGTGGCGATGGGCCTCATCAAGGAGGGCGACGCCTACACGGTCCTGTCCGACATCGCCGGCGTGGAGGACCACCTCGGCGACATGGACTTCAAGGTCGCCGGCACGGAGAACGGGATCACCGCGCTCCAGATGGACATCAAGATCACCGGCGTGACGTTCGAGATCCTGCGTGACGCGCTCACGCAGGCGCGCGAGGGCCGGCTGTTCATCCTCGGCAAGATGCACGACGCGATCGGCGCGCCGCGCACGGAGCTGTCGGAGTTCGCGCCGCGGATCTCGTCGATCTCGATCGATCCGGACAAGATCGGCCTGCTGATCGGCAAGGGCGGCGAGACGATCCGCGGCCTGTCGGAGGAGTTCGAGGCCCAGATCGACGTCGAGGACGACGGCACCGTCCGCGTCTACGCGCAGACCGGCCAGCAGGGCGACGCCCTGGTCGACCGGATCCGCTCGATGACCAAGGAGGTCGAGGTCGGCGACGAGTTCGCCACCGCGAAGGTCGTCAAGACGACGACGTTCGGCGCGTTCGTCGAGCTCGCCAAGGGCACCGACGGCCTGCTCCACATCTCGAACGTCTCGCCCGGCCAGCGGGTCGCGACGGTCGAGGAGGTGCTCAACAAGGGCGACGAGATCTCGGTCCGCGTGGTCGAGGTCGACAAGGAGCGCGGCCGCATCGGCCTGCGCCTCGCCGAGGACCCGGACATCGCGGGCAAGACCAAGGAGGAGCTCGCGGCGGTCGGCACCGGCGACCCGACGATGGGCGGCGGCGGCAGCCGCGACCGCGGGCCGCGCCGCAACGGCCGCGGCGGCGGCCGCGGACGCGACCGGGACCGTGACCGCAGCTCGCGCGGCGACCGCGATCCGGAGCGCGGGTAACCGCCCTGCCTGAGCACAGGCTCACCACGCTCGACTCGGGGCTGCGGGTCGTCACGGAGCACATGGGCTCCGTGCGATCCGCGGCCCTGGGCTTCTTCGTCGGCGCCGGGTCACGCGGCGAGCTGGTCGAGGAGGCCGGCCTGTCGCATTTCCTCGAGCACATGCTGTTCCGCGGCACCGCGCGCTTCGCCTCGGCCGAGATCGACCAGCTGTTCGACGCGATGGGCGCCGAGCTGAACGCGGGGACCGACAAGGAGGGCACGACCGTCTATGCGCGGATGCTCGACCAGCATCTGCCGCGCGCGTTCGAGGTGATCGCCGACATGGTGTGGCGGCCGGCGTTCAACGACGTGGACCCCGAGCGCGAGGTCGTGCTCGAGGAGATCGCGATGTACGAGGACGACCCGCAGGACACTGTCTTCGACGTGCTCGGCGACGCGGTCTTCGGCGACCATCCGCTCGGCCGCCCGATCATCGGCCGCGCGCCGGTGATCCGCGACACCCCGGTCGACCGGATCGCCGCGTTCCATGCCCGACGTTACGTGCCGGCCTCGGTCGTGATCGCGGCCGCCGGCTCGGTCGACCACGACCGGGTCGTCGCGCTGGCGCAAGAGACGCTGGACGGCCTGCGCGCCGGCGAGCGGGCGCCCGCGCCCGACGCCGCGCCGGCGCTCCCGCACGCGCGCGTGCGGTTCCAGGAAAAGGACACCGAGCAGGTCCACGTCTGCCTCGGCGGCCCCGGGCTCCCGCGCCACGACGAGCGCCGCTACGCGGTGCGCGTGCTCGACGCGATCTTCGGCGGGCTCTCCTCGTCGCGCCTGTTCCAGAGCGTGCGCGAGGAGCGCGGGCTCGCCTACGCGGTCTACTCGTTCACGGGCCAGTACACGGACACCGGCCAGGTCGGCCTGTACGTCGGGACCCGACCGGACAACCTCGCCGAGGCGATGACGGTCGTCGACGCCGAGCTGGCGCGGCTGCGCGAGCAGCCGGCGAGCGAGGCGGAGCTCGCGCGCGCGAGAGAGAACGTCAAGGCGCGCGTCGTGCTGGCGCTGGAGTCCTCCTCGGCGCGCATGAACCGGCTCGGCGGGGCGACGCTGTACGGCCTGCCGCTGCTCGAGGTCGACGAGGTGATGGCCAAGGTCGACGCCGTGAAGATGGACGACCTGCGCGAGCTGGTCGACGAGTTGTGGGCGCCCGAGCGGCTGTCGGCCGCCGGCATCGGGCCCTCGCGCGACGCGTTCTGCGAGGCCGTGGCGCCGGTCTGCCCGGCCGCCGAGCCCGTCGCGGCATGATTCGCGTCGCGGTCGCGGGCGCCGCGGGCCGCATGGGCAGCACGGTGTGCGCTGCGGTCGAGGACGCCTCCGATCTCGAGCTGACGGGCCGTGCCGATCCCGCACTCGGCAGCGAGCTGGCCGAGGTGCTCGAAGGCTGCGACGTCGTCGTCGACTTCACGCGCCCGGACACGGCGCTCGACAACGCGCGGGCTGTGCTCGCCGCGGGCCGTCACGTCGTGATCGGCACCACCGGCTTCGACGTCGACGCGCTGCGGCAGGCCGCCGCCGGGGCGAGCGCGAACGCGTTCGTGGCACCGAACTTCGCGATCGGCGCGGTGCTGATGATGCGCTTCGCCGCCGAGGCGTCGCGGCACATGCGGGCCGCGGAGATCATCGAGTACCACCACGCGGCGAAGCTCGACGCGCCGTCGGGCACCGCGAAGCGCACGGCGGAGCTGATGGAGGGCGACGTGCCGATCCACTCCGTGCGGCTGCCGGGCGTCGTCGCCGATCAGGACGTGATCCTCGGCGACGTCGCCCAGACGCTGACGATCCGCCACGTCACGACCGACCGGACGAGCTTCATGCCGGGCGTGCTGATGGCGGTGCGCGCGGTCGGCGGGCTCCCCGACCGGGTGACGGTCGGGCTCGAACGCCTGCTGTGGCCCTAGTCTCGGTCACCGACCACGCAGCCGAGCGCTACCGCCAGCGCGTCCGCGGGACGCTCGACGCCCGCACCGAGATCGCCGCCCGGGTGGGCCGCGCGTGGACGGCGGGCGACGTCTCGTACGAGCCGCCGCCGGGCGCGGCGGCCCAGCGCGGCTCGGTCTACGTGCGCGACGGCGACATCGTCTTCGTCTGCCTCGAGGACAAGCCGCGCGGCGAGCTCGTCGTGGTGACGCTGTGGGAGGAGGGGGAGGACCCAGCGGTGCCGCGGCGGTTCACCGAGGCGCTGAAGCGCCGCGGCTGAATCCCGTTGCGCGGCTCGTCGCGTGGCTGGTTCACTACCGGGCATGGGTTTCTTGGACAAGGCCAAGCAGATGGCCGAGCAGGCGCAGGCGAAGCTCGACGAGGCGCAGAAGCAGTTCAACGCGAGCCAGCAGAAGGACCAGGCGACGGGTCCCGCCGTCGAGTACGACAAGCACGGGCGGCCGGTCCCGCAGGCCGAGGCCGATTCGCCTACGCCGCCGCAGGGCGATCCGCTCGCGGGCTCGGTGCCGCAGCCGGCTGCGCCGCCCCCGGCACCGCCCGCGCCCGCGGCTGAGGCGCCGGCACCGCCCGCTGTGCCGGCTCCGACGCCGGCGCCGCAGGCGGCCGACGCGCCCGTCGAGGACCGCAACAACCCCAGCTACGCCCCACCCAAGCTCACGAGCGGCGACCCGCTCGCCGGCTGAGCCCGGGCGCTGGAGAACGGCGGGCAGTGAGGGAGGGCCCGGATTGCGGGCGCGCTCATGTGGGGCGCTCTAACCACCGCATAGGTGGATAAGGCGCCCCGCATCGATGTGGGGCGCCTTAAGGGTGCTATGCGCCCCTAAGGCGCCCCGGATCCCCAGCCCAGCCCGATCCCGCTTCCCTCAATGCCCGCAGTTCACCGACGCTGACGCTGCCCCGAGCGCACCGCGCGAACGCGCCCCCCGAGCGACCCGCCGACCGGGCCGCGTGCGAAACTGTCGCCCATGCGCCCGTACGAAGGCCTGCTCACGGCCATGGTCACGCCGTTCCACGCCGACGGCCGCGTCAACGACGACGCGGCGGTGGCGATCGCCCGCCACCTGATGGCGAACGGCTCGCACGGCGTAGTAGTCGCGGGCACGACCGGCGAGGGAGCGACCCTGACCGACGACGAGCTGATTGCGCTGGTGGAGCTGATCGTCACCGAAGCGGGCTCCGACGGCGCGGTCATCGCGGGCGCCGGCTCGAACGACACGCGGCACGCCACCGATCTGACCGAGCGCGTCGTGCGCGCCGGCGCCGAGGCGGTCCTTTCCGTGACCCCCTACTACAACAAGCCGAACCGGCGCGGGATCGTGCGCCACTTCCAGGAGGTCGCGCGCGCGGCCGAGGGCACGCCCGTGCTCGTCTACAACATCCCCGGCCGCACCGCGGTCAACATGGGCCCGGACCTGCTCGCCGAGCTCGCGCAGATCGACTGGATCGTCGGCGTCAAGCAGGCCAACTCCGCCGAGCTGCAGCCGATCGACGGCATGGCCGTGCTCGCCGGCAACGACGATATCTACGCCGCCTGCCTGGACATGGGCGGGGCGGGCGGGATCTGCGTCGCGTCGCACATCGTCGGCCCCGAGATGCGCCGCATGTACGACGAGCCCGCAGCGCGGGCCGAGATCGACGCGTCGCTCGGCGATGTCTACGAGACGATGTTCATCACGGCCAGCCCGACGCCGGTCAAGACCGCGCTGAACCTGCTCGGCCACGACGCCGGGACGCTGCGGCTGCCGATGGTGGAGGCCGACGACGCGGAGACCGCCGCCGTGCGCGCGATGCTCGAGCGCCACGGACTGCTCTCGACTGTCCCCACCGCGTGAGCGGGACACTGCGCGTCCTCCCGCTGGGAGGCGTCGGCGAGATCGGCAAGAACATGACGGTCGTCGAGTACGGCGACCGGATCGTGGTCGTCGACGCCGGCCTGCGCTTCCCGACCGCCGAGCAGCTGGGCATCGACCTGGTGCTGCCGGACTTCACCTACCTGCGCGAGCGCGTCGACGACATCGAGGCGATCGTGATCACCCACGGCCACGAGGACCACCTCGGCGCACTGCCGTGGGTGCTCCGCGAGCTGGGGGAAGAGAGCATCCCGGTGACCTACGGCGGGCAGCTGACGGTCGCGATGGCGCGCTCCAAGCTCGACGAGCACAAGCTCCGCAAGGCGCGACTGGACGTGCTGCCGACCGGCGACATCGTCGACGCCGGACCGTTCCGGATCGAGCTCGTCCACCTCACGCACTCGATCCCGGACGCGTGCGGGGTCGCGCTGACGACCGAGCTGGGGACCGTGCTGGTCACCGGCGACTACAAGTTCGACCAGACGCCGGTGGGCGGCGCGCCGGCCGACATGTCGCGACTCGCCGAGCTGGGGCGGGAGGGGCTGCTGCTGCTGTGCGGCGACTCCACGAACGCCGACCGGCCGGGGATGTCGACGAGCGAGTCCACCGTCGGCCCGAACCTCGAGCGCGTCTTCCATCACTGCAAGGGCCGGATCATCGTCACCTGCTTCGCGTCCAACATCCACCGCGTGCAGCAGGTGATCGACGCCGCGGCGGCGCTGGGACGCAAGGTCGCGCTCGTCGGGCGCTCGATGCGCAAGAACATCAACATCGGCCGCTCGCTGGGCCACATCGAGGTGCCCGAGGCGATGCTGATCCCGCTGCGCGAGGTCGACCAGTTCCCGCCCGAGAAGGTCGTGATCGTCTCGACCGGCTCCCAGGGCGAGCCGCTGTCGGCCCTGCGCCGGATGGCCTACCGCGACCACCCGCAGGTCGAGCTGCGCGAGGGCGACACGGTGGTCTTCTCCGCCACGCCGATCCCCGGCAACGAGCGCGCGGTCAACGACACGATCGACCGCCTGTACCACGTCGGCGCCGACGTGGTGACCACGCGCGACGCGCCGATCCACGCCTCCGGCCACGGGTTCCAGGAGGAGATCAAGATGATGCTCAACCTCACGCACCCGCGCTACGTGATGCCGGTGCACGGCGACTACAAGCGGCTGATGCTGCACGGCCAGCTCGCCGAGGCGGTCGGGGTCGCGGCGGAGAACATCTTCCGCACCGAGAACGGGCGGCCGCTGGAGATCGACGAGCATGGCGCGCGCTTCGGCGAGCGCGAGCAGAGCGGCATGATCTTCGTCGACGGGGTCGACATCGGCGACGTCACCGACGTCGCGCTGCGCGACCGCCGGATGCTCTCCGCGGACGGCATCTTCATCGTCGTCGCGACGATCAGCGAGCAGGACGGGTCCTCGGTCGTACCGCCGGAGGTGCTGGCCCGAGGAGTCCCGTTCCTCGACGGCAACTCCGAGTTCGTCGAGGAGCTGCGCGACGCGGTCGAGGATTCCCTCGACCGCGCGGCCGAGCAGCGGATCACCGAGATCCAGCAGCTCGAGTCGATGCTCCACGACGACCTCGCGGGCTTCATCTACGAGCGGCTGCGCCGCCGCCCGATGGTGCTGCCGGTGATCGTCGAGGTCTAGCCCGAGTCGCGCTCGACGACCGCCGGGCGCTCGAACCGACGCGACTCCCGGGGCTCGGGCGGTGCGCCCGTCGTGTCCGGGATGACGCGGAAGACCGCGGCGAGCAGCACCAGCAGCACGACGCCGAGACCCGAGACCACGAACGCCGTCGGCGGCGCGGTGGCCGCAGTAATGATCCCGCCGATCAGGAAGCCGACGCCGGTCATCGCCGACGTGACGGACTCGAGCAGGCCGGTGATGCGCGCCTGCAGGTCGGCGGGCGTCGACTCCTGCAGCGCGGTCATGACCGAGACCCACTGCACGCCGTTGCCGAGACCGCCGAGCACGGAGAAGGCGCAGGCCATCCACAGCTCCCTCGACACGGCCATGCCCAGATAGGCGCATCCGATGGCGAGCGTCGACGAAAGTACGAGCGTGCTGACGGAACGTCGGCGGACGCTGAGAAAGACGAGGCTGCCGAGCACGATCCCGGCGCCCCAGGACGAGAGCAGGATGCCGTAGCCGAGATCGTTGGTGTCGAGCGTCTCTGCCGCGTACACGATCTCGATCGGGACGATCAGCGTGAAGAACATGACCGCGAGTCCTTCCCCGCCGATCAGGAAGCGCGCGACGCGGTTCGTCCGCGCGTAGCGCAGCCCGGCGCGCGTGCGGGCGAGGAGCGGCTCCGGCTCGGACTCGGGTCGCGGCAGGCTTCGGCACGTCGCGAGCACGACCGCGATGACCGCGAACGAGGCGGCGTCGACGAGCAGCGCGGTCGAGACGCCGAACAGGTCGACGAGCAGGCCGCCGAGCGCCGCGCCGCCGACGCTCGCGGCCGCGAAGCCGACGTTCAGCAGCCCGTTTCCCTCCCTGAGCAGCCCTTCCGGCTGCAGCACGCTGTTCACGGCGCCGCGCGACAACCCGCGCGCGGTCAGCATCAGCACGCCGTCGAGCAGCGCGAGCGCGAGCACGGGCGCGAGCGAGAACGAGCCGGCGAGCAGCGCGAGCGCCGCGAACACGATCGCCTCGGTCGCGTAGATGGCCGGCAGCACGCGGCGCAGCGACTGCTGGTCGACCTTCGCGGTGAGGACGGGGGCGAAGAACGCCGGCAGGAACTGCGCGGTGATGAACAGCGCGGTCGTGGCGAGCGGGTCCTTGGTCTCGCCGTAAACGAGCACGGCGAGCGCCACGAGCCCGACGTAGTCGCCGATCGAGTTCGTCGCGTAGGAGAAGAGCAGCCGGCCGAAAGCCGGCACGCGGAGGGGGGCGAGATTGGCTCGGATGGGCGGTGAGAGTAGCGACTGCATGGCGGTGTGACGGCTGCGCGAATCCGGTGCTTTGGAGCGCTAAGGGTCCTGCTGCCTACTGCCGATTACGTGGGCGGTGAAGCGCACGGAACGCGCACTTGTCGTGGGGCAGGGACTGCTGCTGAGCGGATCGGCGGTCGCTGCAGTGGCGCTCTCGCGCAAGGACGACTGGGATCTAAGCCTGTTCCTCCTGCTGCTCGGGCTCGCCGTAGCCAGCGAGGCGTTCCGGATCGTCACGAAGCAGATCACCGTCTCGGCCGCCTTCCTGGCGCTCGTGCTCGGCATGACGCTGATGGGCCCGGCGCCGGCCGCCGCGCTCGGCGTGCTGTCGATGGTGTTCAGCTGCGTCCACCGCCGGAGCCCGCTGCAGTCGTGGGTCGCGAACCTCTCGACCTACGCGTTCTTTCCGCTGGCGGGCGGCGTCGCCTTCGACCTGATCGGCGGACACGAACTGCTGGACACCAGCCCGGCGAGTTACATCGTCCTGGTGTTCGGCATCTTCATTGTCACGAACCTCCTGAACTTCCTGCTCATCGCGATCGACTTCCGCGTGTTCGAGGGCTGGGTGGTGTGGACCAGCTTCCGTCAGATCTACGCGCCGGTGCTCCCCGTCGAGTTTGCGACCGGATTGCTTACTGCCGGCGTCGCGTTCGCGTATCAGGGCCAGGACGTCGCAGCGATCGGGCTGTTGGCCGTCGTCGGTCTCGTCTTCCAGTACCTGCTCCGCACCGCATTGAGTTCGGTCGAGCGCAAGGAGCAACTCGAAGGGCGCACGCGCGAGCTCGCGTCGCTGCAGGTCGGTCTGCTCGGCACCGTGCTCCAGACCCTTTCGTTGCGGGACAAGATGACCGCGCGGCACTCGGCAGCGGTGGCGCGGTATTCGCGTGAGATCGCCCGCGAGCTGGGCTTGTCCAAGCGCGACCAGGACGTCGTCCACACGGCCGCCTTGCTGCATGACATCGGCAAGTTCATCTTCCCGGACTCGATCCTGTTCGCCGACAGCAAGCTGTCGCCGGCCCAGCTGGAGGTCGTACGCCGGCACCCCGAGCAGGGCGCTCGGCTCGTAGCGCGCATCGACGGCTACGGTCCCGTCGCCGAGATTATCCTCGCTCACCACGAGCGCATCGACGGCGACGGCTACCCGAACGGCCTCGTCGGCGAGCAGATCCCACTCGCCGCACGCATCATCTCGGTCGCCGACACATACGACGTGATGACCTCGCGCGATTCGTACCGCAGCCCGGTCTCGTCACGCGAAGCAATCGAAGAGTTGCGGCGGGTATCGAGCAGGCAGTTGGATGCCGGAGTGGTCGAGACGTTCGTCGGCCTGCTCGAGAAGCGGTCCGTCACGTTCCGACATGCAGACGACGCGGATTTCGAGCGTGAGCTCAATATGGAGCGGCGGGTTCGCGACTACGCATCTCCCCGCGTCGCGGCTGCGTGACTGGACGACCGTCCGATTCAGGGCGCGACGCTGAGTACCGATATTGCGGGCGGGCGATAAAGACGAAAGGCGCCTTCGCGGCGCCAATCATCAGGTCAGTTGCTTCCCTGCGAATTACTTGGCCCAGCCCATTCCGTGCCCCCTTCTCTCTATCCCCCGGTGCTGCAACACCCGGATAGAGCGTCCGATCAACCTTGACGGGCAGGAAGGTATGGGAGGCGGGCGGATGTCGAAAGTCGGACATTCGTCCAGGCGGGCGGACGAATCCCTCAAGGGATCCGTCCGCCCGCCAATGCGGCGACTTCCGGAGTGACGGAGATCGGCTGCTCGGGCGCCGTTTCGGCCGCGAGCGAGCCGAGCGGCTCGTCGGTACACGGCCCGCGTGACCCGGGCCGAATCTGGACGAATCGTCGACCCGGGAGCGGCGGCGCCTCGGCCTGATCCGCTCAGCCGCGGGCCGGGAATCGCACCACGAAGCGGGCGCCGCGGCCGTCGAGCGGCTCCTCCAGCGTGACCGTGCCGTCGTGCGACTGCGCCACCGCACGGACGATCGACAGGCCCAGTCCGCTGGAGCCGCTGCGGTCGCCCGCGCCGCGGAAGAAGCGCTCGAAGACCTTGTCGCGCAGCTCGGGCGGGATGCCGGGTCCGTCGTCCTCGACCGACAGCACGACCTCGCCGTTGCGCCGCTCCACGGTCGCCTCGACCGCGGTGCCCGGGTCGGTGTGGCGCAGCGCATTCTCGAGCAGGTTGGTCGTGAGCCGGTGTAGCTCGTCGCGCGCGCCGTCGAGCTCCGCGCCCGGCGGCGCGACGATGCTGATCTGGTGGTCGCCCGCGACCGGCTCGAGCTCGCCGGCCGCCTCGGTGACGATCTCGGACAGGTCGACCGGGACGTGCCGCGCCACGCGGCCGGCGTCGGCGCGGGCCAGCAGCAGCAGGTCGGCGACCAGTCGCCGCATCCGCCGCGACGAGCGCAGCGCAGACGCCGCGGCCTCGCGCTGCTCGCCCTCCAACTCCATCTCGAGCAGCTCGAGGTTCGCGAGCACCGACGTCAGCGGCGTGCGCAGCTCGTGCGACGCATCGGCGACGAACTGCCGCTGGCGCGCGAGCGTCGCCTCGGTCTCGCCGCGCGCCTCGTTCAGCGAGCGCAGCATGCTCTCGAGCGTGATCGCCAGGTCGGAGACCTCGTCCTTGGACTCCGGGTGCGGGATCGTGAGCGACGGGTCGCGCGTGCGCGTGATCGCACGCGCCGCGTCGGTCAGGCGGGCGATCGGCGCCATCGCGCGCGTCGCGGTGGCGAGGCCCGCGAGCAGCGCGAGCGCCGCGCCGCCCAGCACGCCGAGGCCGAGGAACACGCGCACGCGGTTGACGCGTGCCTCGACGTCGGACAGCCGGCGCGCGAACTGGACGTAGAACACGCCGCCGTCGGGAAGCGCGACGCCGCGGGACTCGATCAGCCAGCCGTTCCACTCCTGTGAGTCCTTGCGCGGCGGCAGCAGGTAGGGCGCGTTGCGGGTCGCGTTGAGGACCGTGTTGTCGCGCGTCACGAGCCGGATGACCGCGTTCTGGCTCTGCGCGTAGGACTCGAGGTCCGGGCTGCCCTTGGAGAGCCGCTCCCAGTCATAGTCGCGGATGAAGCCCTGGTTGTCGGTGATCGCCCGCGGCCGCACGTCGCGCGCCAGCTCGTTCGCCGACTGGGCCACCTCGCGCTCGAAGTCCGACCGGATGCTGCGCGTCGTCAGCACCCCGACGATCGTCGCGAAGCCGAGCAGGATGACGAGCGTCAGCGCGGCGGAGCCGCCGGCGAGCCGCCAGCGGATCGGCAGCCGCTTATACGCGGAGGACGTAGCCCGCGCCGCGGACCGTATGAAGGAGCCTCGGCTCGCCACCGGCTTCCAGCTTCCTCCGCAGGTTGGACACGAACACCTCGATCGTGTTCGTGATCGAGAACGGGTCGTAGCCCCAGACCTCGTCGAGCAGCTTCTGGCGCGAGATCACCAGGCGCTCGTTGCGCATCAGGTACTCGAGCAGCTCGAACTCGCGCTGGGTCAGCTCGATCTCGCGCTCGGCACGCCGGACCTCGTGCGTGTCCGGGTTGAGCGTGAGGTCGCCGACGCGCAGCGGCGCCATGCCGCGCGGCGGGCGCCGGCGCAGCAGTGCGCGCATGCGGGCGAGCAGCTCCTGGCGCTCGAACGGCTTGACCAGGTAGTCGTCGGCGCCGACGTCCAGCCCCTCGACGCGCGAGTCGAGCGCGTCACGCGCCGTCAGCATCAGGATCGGCGTGTCGTCCTCGTCCTTGCGCAGCCGGCGGGCGACGTCGATGCCGTCCATCCGCGGCAGCCCGAGGTCGAGCACGATGATGTCGGGCAGGAACGCGTGCACCTCGTCCAGCGCGGCGACGCCGTCGCCGGCCAGTTTGACCTCGTAGCCCTCGAGCCGCAGCTGGCGCTGTAGGACCTGGGCGATCTCCAAGTCGTCCTCGACGACGAGCACGCGAACGGGACGGTCTGATGCCTCCATTGGTCTTTAGATTACGCGCAGCGGCTTAGGAATGGGTAACTGCGGGGCGCGCGCCGTAACGGGAAGGAGCCCGCGAGCGGGCGTCGAACCGGGACCGAACGCATGCCCGCCGCCCGCCGCAAGCCGCGCGCACGACGCTCCGCGCCGCCGTCGGCGTGGCGCGACCGCATACCGGCGCTCGAGCAGCGCCACTGGGACCTGATCGGGCTGGCGCTTGTCGCGATCGCGATCTTCCTCGCCTTCCTGATCTACCTCGGCTGGGACGGGGGACAGGGTGGCGACCGCCTCGTCGACGGACTGCGCGACCTGGTCGGCGAGGTCCGCTACGTCGTCCCGGTCGGGCTGCTCGCGGCGGGCGCCGTGCTCGTACTGCGGCCCGTGCTGCCGGCGGTGCGCCCGTTCCGCGCCGCCGCGGCGTGCCTGCTCCTCGCCGGCTGCCTCGGGTTCGCAGCCGGGACGCTGGGTCTCGGGCCGGGCGACGGTGGGTGGGTCGGCGAGCAGCTGCACGACGCGACGTCGTCGCTGCTCGGGGACGTCGGGTCGCACATCGTCGCCGTGTTCCTGTTCGTCGCGGGCGTGCTGTTGCTCACGGGCGCGAGCGTCGCGAGCGTGATCAAGGCGACCGGCGACTCGGTCGGCCATGCCGTGCGCCAGGGCGCCGAGCCGGTGCGCACCGCGGTGACCCGGCGCCGCTCCCCGAAAGAGGAGCTGGCCGATCTCGAGCAGTCCGAGGCGACCGAGGTCAGGCGCGAGTTCTGGTCGGGCGCCGACCGCTTCCCGGACCTCTACG
Source organism: uncultured Solirubrobacteraceae bacterium (assembly GCA_963835735.1). Taxonomy (GTDB): domain Bacteria; phylum Actinomycetota; class Thermoleophilia; order Solirubrobacterales; family Solirubrobacteraceae; genus DASQMT01. The sequence continues at coordinate 282,302 of CAWIGP010000005.1, read as the reverse complement.
AGGCCGAGCCCGCGCCTGCGACCGAGCCGTTCGAGCCGGTCCCCGAGCCCGAGCCCGAGCCGGAGGAGAAGGAACCGCGCCTCGCCGAGGACCCCGAGACCGATGAGCCGGGCGTGCTGCGGTCGACGCGCGACGTCGAGCCCGAGGACCTCACGCCGCAGGGCCGCCTGCGCCGCTCGGTCACCGACGCGCCGGACTTCGTCTGGACCGTCCCCGACCCCCGCTTCCTGGTCCGCTCGACCGCCGACGCGAGCCGCCCCGACACGGCCGGGCAGGAGAAGGTCGCCGCGCAGCTCGTCGAGGCGCTCGGCCACTTCGGCGTCGAGGCGCGCGTGATCGGCATGGTCGCCGGGCCGCATATCACACGCTACGAGCTGCGCCTCGCGCCCGGCATCAAGGTCGCCAAGGTCGCCCAGCTCAAGGACGACCTCGCATACGCGCTCGCGGCCTCCGACATCCGCATCCTGGCGCCGATCCCCGGCAAGCAGGCGGTCGGAGTGGAGGTGCCCAACGCGCGCCGCCGGATCGTGCATCTCGGCGACGTCATGCAGGCGGCGCCCGAAGGCTGGTCGCCGCTGACGGTCTGGCTCGGCAAGGACGTCGCGGGCCGCTCGATCGGCGCGGACCTCGCCAAGATGCCGCACCTGCTCGTCGCGGGCACGACCGGCGCCGGCAAGTCGGGCTGCATCAACGCGATGCTCGCCTCGGTGCTCCTGCGCGCCACGCCGCATGAGGTGCGGCTCGTGCTCGTCGATCCCAAGCAGGTCGAGCTCAACCACTACGACTCGATCCCGCATCTGCTCACCCCGGTGATCACCTCACCCAAGCAGGCCGCCACGGCGCTGCAGAACCTCGTGCGCGAGATGGAGCAGCGCTACTCGTACATGGCGGTCGCGCGCACGCGCAACCTGATCGAGATGAACAAGGTGCGCGAGCGCCGCGGCGAGGCCGCGCTGCCGTACGTGCTGTGCGTGATCGACGAGCTGGCCGACCTGATGATGGTGGCGCCGGCCGACGTCGAGGACTCGATCATCCGGCTCGCACAGAAGGCGCGCGCGGTCGGAATCCACCTCGTGCTGGCCACGCAGAGCCCGCGCGTGGACGTGATCACGGGCATGATCAAGGCGAACGTGCCGTCGCGTATCGCGTTCGCGGTGTCGTCGCAGACGGACTCGCGCGTGATCCTCGACCAGAACGGCGCCGAGACGCTGCTCGGCCAGGGCGACATGCTGTTCGCGCCGGTCGGCTCCTCGCGCCTGCAGCGCATCCAGGGCGCCTACGTCGACGAGGGCCAGATCGCGCAGCTGACCGAGCAGTGGCGCACCCAGGGCGAGCCGGAGTTCCGCGAGGAGCTGCTCGAGGAGGCCGAGGAGGAGGTCGTGGACGGCGCCGGCGAGGACGGCTTCGATCCCGACGAGGACCCGCTGCTGGGCGATGCGATCCGGCTCGTGGCCGAGATGCAGACGGCGTCGACGTCGATGCTCCAGCGCCGCTTGCGGCTCGGCTACACGCGCGCGGGACGGCTGATCGACATGCTCGAGCGGCGCGGCGTGATCAGCGGCTACGAGGGCTCCAAGCCGCGCCAGGTCCTGATCTCCGAGGGGGACGTGCCTCGGGTGCTCGCCGGACTCGAGGCGCGGGCTGCCGGCGTCCCGGTGCCGGACGACGAGGACGGGTGACGTAGCCTAAGGGCGCGGATGCCGGACATCGGGGACCAGCTGCGCGAGACGCGCATGCGCAACCGGATCGATATCTCCGAGGTGGAGGCGGCGACGAAGATCCGGGCCAAGTACCTGCGCGCGCTCGAGAACGAGGAGTGGGACCTGCTCCCGGGCCCCACCTTCGTCAAGACGTTCCTGCGCACCTACGCCGACTATCTCGGGCTCGACGCGCGCAACCTGGTCGAGGAGTACCGGGCGCGCTACGAGCGCCCGTCGGCGCAGGAGCTGACGCCGTTCGGCGCCGGCATGGGGTCGCGTCGCAAGCGGCCGCGCCGTCCGATCCTGGCGCCGTGGATGTTCGTGCTGGCGGGCGTGGCGATCCTGGTCGCGGCGCTGTATTTCCTCGGCACCTGGGGCGACGACCCCGAGCGCGAGGCGTCGGCGCCGACCCCGACGCCGACCGCGATGCCGGCGGGCGAGGGCGAGGGCCGGAAAAAGAAGAAGAAGCCGGCCAAGCCGACGGTGGTGCGGATGCAGATCCAGCCGACCGGCCCGGTCAGCGTGTGCCTGGAGAATGCGGCCGGCGAGCCGCTGATCGAGAACGTCACGCTGCAGGCCAACCAGGACACCGAGACGTTCCGCTCCAAGCGCTTCCGGGCCTCGTTCGGGACCGGCGAGGCGGTGATGCGCGTGGACGGCAAGGCCTATCAGGTCTCCGACGACGCCCCGATCGGCTACCAGGTGCGGGCGGGCGGCAAGCCGAAAGCGCTGCCCGAGGCCGAGCGGCCGACCTGCTCCGGATGACGGTCCGCGCCGGCATCGTGGTCACCGGCACGGAGGTGCTGTCGGGGATCATCAGCGACCGCAACGGGCCCTGGCTGTCGGAGCGGCTGCGCGAGCGCGGCGTGCAGCTCGCGCACATCATGGTCGTGGGCGACCGGCGGGCGGACATGCGTGCGGCGCTCGACTTCCTCGCGCACGAGCGCGTCGACCTGATCCTGACGACCGGCGGGCTCGGCCCGACCGCCGACGACCTCACGGCCGAGGTGGTGGGTGAGTTCGCGGGGCGAACGATGGTGCTCGACGAGGCGCTCGAGGAGCGGATCCTCGCGATCCTGCGCCGGTTCCGGGCCCGCTGGCGCTCGTACAGCGAGGAGGCGCTGCGGGCGGGCAACCGCAAGCAGGCGATCGTGCCGGAGGGGGCGACGATCCTCGAGCCGGTCGGCACGGCGCCGGGGCTCGTGGTGCCGCCGGCGGATGCGGACGTGCCGCTCGTCGTCGTGCTGCCCGGCCCGCCGTCGGAGCTGCGGCCGATGTGGGCCACCGCGGCCGAGACCGCTCCCGTCCGCTCGGTGCTCGACCGCGCCGGCGTGTTCGAGCAGCGGATCATGCGGCTGTTCGGGGTGCCGGAGTCGGAGATCGCGCTCTCGCTGCGCGCGCTCGAAGCCGACGGCGTTGCGCTCGACCGGCTCGAGATCACGACGTGCCTGCGCCGGGGCGAGATCGAGATCGCGACGGTGTTCCCGCCGTCGGCGGCGAGTCAGTACGAGGCGCTGGTGGAGGGGATCCGGGGACGCCACGGCTCGACGCTGTTCTCCGAGGACGGCGCGTCGATCGACGAGCTGGTCGCGCGCCTGATGTCTGGCCCGCCCGCCCGGACGATCGCCGTCGCCGAGTCGTGCACGGGTGGCCTGATGGCCGCGCGGCTCACGGATCGCGCCGGGTCCAGCGCGTACGTGCTCGGCGCTGTGGTGGTGTACTCGAACGACGCGAAGGTGCGCTTCGCGGACGTGCCGGCCGAGTTGATCGAGCGGTTCGGCGCCGTTTCGCCGGAGGTCGCGGCGGCGCTCGCGGACGGTGCGATCGCGCGCTTCGGCGCCGAGCTCGGGATCGGCATCACGGGGATAGCGGGGCCGGGCGGCGGGACGCCGGAGAAGCCCGTCGGCATGGTCTGCTTCAGCGTCGCGCACGCGGGCGGCGGGCGCGAGGACCGCACGGTCCAGCTGCCGGGCGACCGCGCGATGGTGCGCGAGCGAGCGACCACGCAGGCGATGCACCTGGTGCGGCGGCTGCTGCTCCGGCCCGCGGCATGACTGAGGCCGGCCCGCCGCGGCTGCGCCTGTTCGTCGCGCTCGACCTGCCGGCCGCGGCCGTCGACGCGCTCGCCCGGTTCCGCGACGCGGCCGCCGACCCGGTCGTCTGGCGACCGCTCGACGTGGCGACCTTCCACGTCACGCTCGCGTTTCTCGGCCACCGGCCGGAAGGCGAGGTGCCGGCGATCGCCGCCGTGCTGGCCGGCCTCGCACCGCGCGACCCGCCCGTACTGGCGCTCGGCGCCGGGCTGCTGCTCCCGCCGCGCCGCGCACGCGTGCTGACGGTCGCGCTAGACGACGACGGAGCACTGGCGGAGTTGCAGGCCGAGGTGTCTGAAGGCCTCGCGGCCGCTGGCGTGTACGAGCCCGAGGCGCGGCCGTTCCGCCCGCACGTCACGGTCGCGCGCATCCGACCCCGCGCGCGTCCGCAGCGTGCGGTCGACGCGGCGCCCGAGCCGGTGGGGTTCAGCGCCGGCGATGTGGTGCTCTACCGCTCGCGGCCCGGCCGCGGCGGCGCCCAGTACGACCCGCTCGTCACGCGGCGGCTGTAGAGTCGCTCGCGGATGCTGCGGCGGGCCACGATCATGGCGGTGTTCGCGTCGATCGCGCTCGCCGCGCCCGCCGAGGGCAAGCTGCGCTGGCGCGGCTGCCCGGAGGCGGAGGGTGTGAGGTGCGCGAAGCTGCGCGTGCCGCTGGACCGCTCTGGCGCGATCAAGGGCAGCGTGCCGCTGCACGTCGCGCGCGTCTCGTTCAGCCGACACCGCGACCGCCACCTCATGTACCTGTCGGGCGGCCCGGGCGGCGCCGGCGTGATCGAGATGATCGACGTGCTGCTCGAGCTCCCGCGGCTCATGCGCGACTTCACCGTGCTCGGCTTCGACCAGCGCGGCACCGGGCGCAGCGGGCTGCTGCGCTGCCCGGCGCTGGAGCGCGACGCGCGGCTGCGCTCGACCCGGGCCGGCGAGGACTGCGCGCGGCGGCTCGGGCCGGAGCGCGCGTTCTACACGACGCCGGACTCGGTCGAGGACATGGAGGCGATCCGCCGGGCCGCCGGCGCCAAGAAGCTGACGCTGTTCGGCATCTCCTACGGCACCGAGCTGGCGCTCGAGTACGCGCGCGCATACCCGGCCCGGGTAGAGCGGATGATCCTCGACTCCACCGTCGATCCCGACGACAGCGAACCGTTCGGCCTCGCCGGCTTCCGCGCGATGGTCCCGTCGCTGCGCGCGCTGTGCCCGGATGGCTGCCGCGGCGTCAGTGCAGATCCCGCCGCGGACCTTGCCGCACTGACCGCGAAGCTCCGTGCGGCGCCGCTGCGCGGCGTCCGCTACGACGACCGCGGACGGCCCCGGCGCGGGACGCTGCGGCCGATCGCGCTCGCCGACCTGATGTACGACGCCGACTACAACCCGGCGCTCCGCGCGGGGGTGCCGATGGCCGTGCGCGCCGCGCTCGACCACGACGACGCCGCCCCGCTGCTGCGGCTGCTCGCGGCGTCGGCGCTGTACGCGGCTCCCTCGGCGCCACGCGAGTTCTCCGCCGCCCGCTACGCGACGGTGTGCGAGGAGACGCCGCTCCCCTGGCCGCGTGGGACGCCGCTGGCGGACCGGTTCGGCGTCGCGCGCGAGCGCGCGCTGGCGCTGCCGCCCACGGACTTCCTCCCGTTCGACGCGGAGGTCGCCTACGCGGACGAGATCGACCTCTGCCTGCGCTGGCCGGACCCGGGGCAGCCGCCGCGCCCGCCCGGCGGTCCGTACCCGGCCGTCCCGACGCTGCTGCTGCAGGGTGAGGAGGACCTGCGCACGCCGCCCGAAGCGTCGGCGCGCGTGGCGACGCTGATCCCGGGCGCGCAGCGCGTCACCGTGCCTGGTGTCGGCCACGCGATCGTCGGCGGCGACACGAGCGGCTGCGGACAGCGGCAGCTCCTGCGGTTCGTCGCCGGCAAGCCGGTGCGCACGCGCTGTCCGCGTGTGAGCACCGGCGTCCCGGCCACGGCCGTGCCGCCGACCGCGCTCGCGCAGCTCGCGCCCGCCGCGGGGCTGGCGGGACGCGTCGGGCGCACGGTGAGCGCGGTCGACGCGACGCTCGACTTCCTCGACTTCGAGCTCTCGCCCGCGCTCGACCAGGGCGGCGCCGGCGGCGGTCTGCGCGGGGGGAGCTACCGGTTCGGCCGCAGGCTGTCGCTGCGCGGGGTCGTCGTCGTGCCGGGCGTGACGGTCTCCGGGCGCGAGCTGCCGTCGGGCGCGCTGCGGCTGCGCGTCGGCGGTCGCGCGGGCGCGCACGGGCGCGTCGAGGTCAGCCGCCGCGGGCGGTTGACGGGTCGCCTCGGCGGCCGCCGGGTGCGCGCCCGGCTGGCGAACGGCCCGCCGGGCGGGCCGTCGTTCGGCGCGGAGCTGGCGCGCGATCGCGACGGTGTCGCCCGTGCCCGCGCGGCCGTAGCGCTCGCCGGCGCCCGGCGCGGCCTGGTTCCGGCGGGCGGGCTCGGCGTTGGTGTACGGCTGGCTTTGAGGGCGCGGGTTCGGCCGTCTCTCATGCTCTGTTGCGCCTTGACCGCGCTATCCGAGGTTAAAGCGCAACAGAGCACGTTCGCCGTTCGCCCAACTCGCGTGCCCGGCCGAAACCCACTCCTTCAGAGCCAGCCGTACACCATCGCCGGACTGACCGCGGCGGCTAGAGATTCAGCGACGACATGTCCTCGTACCGCTCGCCGGCGACATCGGCCTCACTCAGCGACGCGAGCTCATCCGCCGTCAGCTCGAGGTCGAGCGCGCCGAAGTTCTCCTCCATGTAGTGCCGCCGCTTGGTCCCGGGGATCGGCACGATGTCCTCGCCCTGCGCGTGCACCCACGCGAGCGCGACCTGTGCGGCCGTGGCGTCGCGCGCGGCCGCGAGCGCTTCGATCCGCTCCACGATCGCGATGTTGGCGGCGAGGTTGTCGCCCTGCAGCCGCGGCTGGCCGTGGCGGAAGTCGTCGTCGGCGAGCTGGTCGAGCGAGCGCAGCGTCCCGGTCAGGAACGCGCGCCCGAGCGGGCTGTAAGGAACGAACCCGATCCCCAGCTCGCGCAGCGTCGGCAGGATCTGGGCCTCCGGCTCGCGCGACCAGATCGAGTACTCGGTCTGCACCGCCGAGATCGGGTGCACGGCGTGCGCGCGGCGGATCGTCTCCGGCGCGGCCTCCGACAGGCCGAGGTAGCGCACCTTGCCCTCCGCGACGAGCTCGGCCATCGCGCCGACGGTCTCCTCGATCGGCGTCTCCGGGTCGACGCGGTGCTGGTAGTAGAGGTCGATGTGGTCGACGCCGAGCCGGCGCAGCGACGCCTCGCAGGCCCGGCGGACGTACGGAGCGTCGCCGCGGACAGCGCGGGCGCCGTTCTCGCCGCGCACGATGGCGAACTTCGTGGCGAGCACGACCTGGTCGCGGCGATCCGCGGCCGCGCGGCCGAGCAGCTCCTCGTTGGTGAACGGGCCGTAGATGTCGGCGGTGTCGAGGAACGTCACGCCGAGCTCGAGCGCGCGATGGATCGTGGCGATCGACTCGACGTCGTCGCGCGGCCCGTAGAACTCGGACATGCCCATGCAGCCGAGGCCCAGCCGCGACACGGTCAGGCCCTCGCTGCCGAGAGAGACGTACTGCACTGGTGATCCTTTCGGGGAGGGGAGGGGTCAGTCGCCCGGCGGGTCGCAGTCGGCGACCCGCCCGCGGTAGAAGTCGATCTTGTATTCGATCGCTTCGAGGTTGCGGCGCACCGCCGCGAGCTGCTCGAGCACCGCCTCGCGGTGGGCCTCCAGCAGCTCCAGCCGCTCTGCCTCGTTGCCGTCGCCCGCGCGCACGAGCTCGGCGTACTCGCGGATCATCCGGATCGGCATGCCGGTTGCGCGCAGCTTGGTGAGGAGCGTGACCCACCCGATCTCCGCCTCCGAATAGCGGCGGTGGGTGGACGGCGCGCGCGCGACGGGATCGAGCATCAACCCCGCGCGCTCGTAGTACCGCAGCGTGTGTGCGCTTAGCCCGGTGAGCTCCGCGGCGTCGGAGATGCTGAGCGGCTCGGCGGTGACCATGACCGAAATCGTAGGACTTCGAGCGCGCTCTAAGTCAAGCGAGGCTTTGCGACGGGAGGTGTCTCGGCGCAGGCCTGCGCGTGTTTCGTCACACCTGCGTGTTGTTCCGTGCCGCCGGCCGTTGCAGGCTCTCGTTCCGTCCGACCCCCCGGCCACCATTGCCCGTCACGACTTCGAGAGCTGCAAGAGGAGCACTGTCCACATGAGCCAGGATCCGCCCGGCAAGGCCCGCGATACCGCCCTGCAGGGTGCGCTCGCGCAGATCGAGCGCCAGTTCGGCAAGGGCACGGTCATGCGCATGGGTGACGAGGGCGCGCAGGTCCGCGTGGAGGCGATCCCCACGGGCGCGCTCTCGCTCGATCTCGCGCTCGGCATCGGCGGCATGCCACGCGGCCGCATCGTCGAGGTCTTCGGCCCGGAGTCCTCGGGCAAGACGACGCTGGTCTACCACGTGATCGCCGAGGCGCAGAAGCTCGGCGGCGTCTGTGCGTTCATCGACGCCGAGCACGCGATGGACCCGCTGTACGCGCAGAACCTCGGAGTGAACATCGACGAGCTGCTGGTCTCGCAGCCCGACTACGGCGAGCAGGGCCTCGAGATCGCCGACATGCTGGTGCGCTCCGGCGCGGTCGACGTCGTGGCGATCGACTCGGTGGCGGCGCTGACGCCGCGGGCCGAGCTCGAGGGCCAGATGGGCGACCAGACGGTCGGCGTACAGGCGCGGATGATGAGCCAGGCGATGCGCAAGCTGGCCGGCAACCTGAACCGGACCCAGACGCTGTGCCTGTTCGTCAACCAGATCCGCGAGAAGGTGGGAGTGATGTTCGGATCGCCAGAGACGCAGCCGGGCGGCCGCGCGCTGAAGTTCTACTCGTCCCAGCGGCTGGACATCCGCCGCATCGAGACGCTGAAGGACGGCACTGAGGCGGTCGGCAACCGCGTCCGCGTCAAGGTCGTCAAGAACAAGGTCGCGGCCCCGTTCCGCCAGGCCGAGTTCGACATCGAGTTCGGCAAGGGCATCTCCTCGGCGGGCTGCATCCTCGACCTGGCGATCGAGCACAACGTGGTGACGAAGTCCGGCTCGTTCTTCTCCTACGGAGACGAGCGGCTCGGCCAGGGGCGCAACAACGCCAAGGCGTACCTGGACGAGCACCTCGAGGTCGCCAAGGAGATCGAGTCCAAGATCTACGCCGCGCTCGGCATCGGCCAGGATCTCGTGACCCCGATCGACCGCGAGCCAGGGGCCGCCGAGGCGGCTGAGGCCGCGGCAGCGGCGGCGGCATGAGCGCCTCGCGCGCCGCGGGTGCCCCCGGCATGTCGTGCGGCGCGGCCGGGACCGTGTCGGGCCGCCGCTGGTAGGCCGCCGTGGAGCCGATGCACGCGGCCTCAGCGCCCGCCGGTGAGCGGCGTGGCGACCCCGCGGAGCGGCTCGAGCACGCTCGGGCGATCGCTTGGCGGGCGCTCAACCGGCGCGACCGGACCGAGTTCGAGCTGCGCGGCATCCTCGCGGCGAAACGCGTCACGCCCGAGGACGCCAACGTGATCGTGGGGGAGCTGCGCGAGGGCGGGTTCGTCGACGACGCGAGCTTCTCGGTGCGCTTCGCCGACGACCGCCGGCGCCTCGACGCCTGGGGGTCGGAGCGGATCGCGCGGCGGCTGCGTGAGCTCGGCGTCGGCGCCGACCACATCGCGGCGGCGGTCGGCGGCCAGGATCAGGGAGACGAGCTCGAGGCGGCGCTCGCGCTGCTCCGGCGCCGCGTGCCGGTCCCGCCCGCCACGCCGCGCGAGCGCGACCGCGCGCTCGGAATGCTGGTGCGCAAGGGCTACGAGCTCGAGCTGGCCCACGATGCGCTGCGCCGCCACGCCGGGGTCGACGCGCCGCTCGACTGACTCGAAGCGGACCGTTCCGTCCCCGCGGTCGCCGGTGTCTCGACCACCGACACCGACGATCGAGGGCGCCCTGAAACCGACCGACAACACCAGGACGTGGACCGCATGCTGACGCGTCTCTTGCGCCGTGTCATTGCGTACGACGGCTCGTGGTACTACGATCCCCGCAGCGATAGACCGGGCCGTTTGGCCCACCTGAAACTCCAGCAAAACAGCCACTTTAAGCGCAATCCAGCAGCATCAGCCGTGACGGCCACCCATACAAACGAACCCGGGCCGAGGGGCCCGGCCAGACGCACCGAACGCATCACATAGCCGCCCTCTGACGCGGCGGCGCTCGCGCCGCCTTCATGCTGGCCTGACGCTCGTGCCCAGGGCACGGTCCGGCCTGCCGCTCACCAAATCAAGAAAGACGAGAGCGGGGCTGGAATCCCAGATTCCGGCCCGTCGGGGAGAAGACGTCATGGAAATCCTGATTGGGGCGATCGTGGTGGCGGTCGGGCTCGTGGCCGCGGCCGCCCTGCTGGCCGGCCGCGCCCCGGGGTTCGCGGGCACCGCGCCGGCCAAGTCGCGCGGGACCCGCGCCTCCGCACCCGCCGCACCCGCCGCGGCCGAGTTGCCGGCAGTCGCCACGACCACCGAGGACGGCAAGAGCGCCGAACGGCGCGCCGACCTGCTCCGGCTCGAGGAGCGGCTGCGGGCGCGCGAGGAGGCGGTCGAGAGCCGCCTCTCCGAGCTGGGCGAGCGCGAGCGCGAGCTCGTGGCCAAGGGGGGCGAGCTCGAGCAGGCGCGCGAGCGTCATCTGCGCGAGCTCGAGCGTGTTGCCGGAATGCCCGCGTCCCAGGCGCGGCAGCAGCTGCTCAAGGAGGTCGAGGACCAGACGCGCCACGATCGCGCCAAGATCGTGCGCGCGATCGAGGAGGAGACGAAACGCGACGCGGACCGGCGGGTGCGCAACATCCTCTCCGTGGTCATGCAGCGGCTCGCTGCTGGCCACGCCGCCGAGACGACCGTGTCGGTCGTGCAGCTCTCCGCCGACGACATGAAGGGCAGGATCATCGGCCGCGAGGGCCGCAACATCCGCGCGCTCGAGCACCTGACCGGGGTCGACTTCATCATCGACGACACGCCGAACGCGGTGATCCTCTCCGGCTTCGACGGCGTGCGGCGCGAGATCGCTCGCATGACGCTCGAGAAGTTGCTCCAGGACGGCCGGATCCATCCCGCGCGGATCGAGGAGACCTACTACCAGGCGAAGTCAGAGCTGGAGGCGCACATCGCCGAGTCCGGCGAGCAGGCGTGCTTCGACGCGAACGTCCAGGCGCTGGACCCCGACCTGGTCCTGTTGCTCGGGCGCCTGAAGTACCGCACGTCGTACGGCCAGAACGTGCTCGCGCACTCGGTCGAGTGCGCCCATCTCTCCGCGATGATGGCGCACGAGCTCGGCGCCTCGCCGAAGACCGCCCGCCGCGCCGCGCTGCTGCACGACATCGGCAAGGCGGTCTCGCACGAGGTCGAGGGCCCGCACGCACTCGTCGGGGGCGATCTCGCCCGCCGGCACGGCGAGTCCGAGGCGGTCGCGCACGCGATGGAGGCGCACCACAACGAGGTCGAGCCGCAGACGGTCGAGGCGGTCATCGTGCAGGCTGCCGACGCGCTGTCCGGCGCCCGGCCGGGCGCGCGCGGCGAGTCGCTCGAGCAGTACGTCAAGCGCCTGCGCGACCTCGAGCACATCGCCACGCGGCACGACGGCGTCGACAAGGTCTACGCGATGCAGGCCGGACGCGAGATCCGCGTGATGGTCCAGCCGAACGCACTCGACGACGACGGCGCCGTCCTGCTCTCGCACGAGATCGCGCGCGAGATCGAGCAGGAGCTCGAGTATCCGGGACAGATCAAGGTCACGGTGATCCGGGAGTCGCGCGCGACGGACTACGCGAAGTAACCTCATCCGCCACATGAAGGCGTTCCACCTCACCACCTTCGGGTGCCAGATGAACGAGCACGACTCCGAGCGGATGAAGGGCATGCTCGAGTCGCTCGGCTACTGCGAGGTGGGTGAGCGCGCGGACGCCGAACTCATCTTGTTCAACACGTGCTCGATCCGCGAGAAGGCCGACGACCGCTTCGTCGCCCACCTGCACGAGGCCAAGGCGCTCAAGCGGCGCGACCCCGAGCGCGTCATCGGCGTGGGCGGCTGCTGGGCGCAGTCGGTCAAGGACGAGGTGTTCCGCCAGTTCCCGTTCGTCGACGTCGCGTTCGGCCCCGGCCAGGTGCACAAGCTGGCGGAGTTCCTCACATCGGACTCGCTGAGCGCGCAGGGCTACTTCGAGTTCGAGGGCTTCACCGGCCACCTGCCGCCGAAGCGCGCGCGCGACGTCCAGGCGTGGATGCAGATCTCGGTCGGCTGCAACTGCAACTGCTCGTACTGCATCGTCCCCTCGACCCGCGGGCGCGAGGTCTCCCGGCCGCTCGCCGAGCTGATCGACGAAGGTCGCGCGCTTGCCGCCGACGGCGTCACCGAGATAACGCTGCTCGGCCAGAACGTCAACGCATACGGGCGTGACCTGCGTCCGGACCGCGCGACGTTCGCCCAGCTGCTGGGGGAGATCGATGCGATCGACGGCGTGCGCCGGATCCGCTACACGAGCCCGCACCCGAAGGACATGCGCGAGGACGTGATCCGCGCTCACGCAGAGCTGGCGGCGGTGTGCGAGCACATGCACCTGCCGCTGCAGGCGGGCGCGTCGCGGATCCTCAAGGCGATGCGCCGCACGTACACGCGCGAGCGCTACATGGACCGCGTCGCGCTGATCCGCGAGCACGTCCCCGACGTGGCGCTGACGACCGACATCATCGTCGGCTTCCCGGGCGAGACCGAGACCGACTTCCGCGAGACGCTCGAGGTCGTCGAGGAGGTCGGCTACGACGGCGCGTTCACGTTCATCTTCTCTCCTCGCCGCGGGACCGAGGCCGCCGGCCTGGACGATCCCGTCTCTCACGAGGAGAAGGTCGAGCGGATGCAGCGCCTGGTCGAGATCGTCCAGCGCCGCGCACGCGAGCGCGCTCAGCGGTTCGTCGGCCGCACGATGGAGGTGCTGGTCGAGGGCACGTCACGCACCGACGCGAGCCGGCTGCGCGGACGAACGCGGCACAACAAGGTCGTCAACTTCTCCGGTCTCGCGCAGCCTGGCGACTACGTCGACGTGGAGATCCACGAGGCGACGAGCCAGACGCTGGCGGGCGAGCAGGCGCGCCTGCTCGTCCCGGCCGCCTGACGCATCATTCGCTTCCATCCGCCCCCTATGCGAACATATGTTCGTGCGTTGGGATGGGCAGACAGTCGAGGCGGACGAGCAGGGGCGGATCCCCGGCCTGGCGGACACGGCAGTGGTGCGTACGTTCGACGCGCCCGAGGCGCTCGACACTCGTTTCTATGAGGTTCGGAGCAAGAGCGCGCTCAACCGCGTACCCAGTTCTTCGCGCGTTCCATTCGAGTGGACGGTGAATCCGTACCGCGGATGCAGTCATGCCTGCTCCTACTGCCTACAGGGCGACACTCGGATACTCCTGGCCAATGGACGGACGCTTCCAATAGGCGATCTGCGGCCAGGCGATCAGATCTACGGAACGGTTCGTCGAGGCGCGTATCGCCGCTATGTGCGGACCGAGGTACTCGACCGCTGGAGTGTGATCAAGCCCGCGTACCGGGTGACGCTCGAGAACAGCACGGAGCTTGTGACGAGCGGCGACCACCGGTTCCTGACCGGCCGTGGGTGGAAGCACGTAACCGGTGCGGAGCAGGGGCCGCTGCAGCGCCCGCATCTCACGCTGAACAGCAAGCTCATGGGGACCGGGGCTTTCGCCGACGGCCCAGACGAATCGCAGGATTACAGGCGCGGATACGTCACCGGTGTGATCCGGGGTGATGGGCACCTCGCGACGTACCGCTACGACGCGCCTGACGGTGGTCGGCGGGAGCACAACCGCTTCCGTATCGCGCTGGTCGACTTCGAGGCAATTGCGAGGGTCCAGAAGTACCTCGACGAGTTCGGCGTCGAGACCGGCTCGTTCCGCTTCGCCGCGGCACATGGGAACTCTCGCGAGATCCACGCGATCCGGACGCAGTCGCGCGTCTCCGTATCAGCCATCAGTGACTTCATCGCGTGGCCCCGCCGCGCGCCGCTCGACTGGTACAAGGGATTCCTCGCCGGCATCTACGACGCGGAGGGGAACTTCAGCGGCTCCGGTTGCGTCCGCATCTGCAACACCGATCCGGCGATCATCGATTGGACGACGTTCTCGTGTCGGAGGCTGGGGCTTCCGTTCGTCGTCGAGCGCGCAGGCAAGGACCAGTGGAACGTTCGCATCCGCGGTGGGCTCGAACAGCAGCTCCGGTTCTTCCACCTGACCGATCCCGCGATCACGCGCAAGCGGTCGATCGAGGGCCGGGCGGTCAAGTCGCAGAGCACGCTGAAGGTCATGAGCATCGAGCCGCTCGGCGTCGAGCTGCCGCTGTACGACATCACGACCGGAACCGGAGACTTCATCGCGAACGGCGTCGTCAGCCACAACTGCTTCGCGCGGCCGACGCATGAGTATCTCGATTTCAACGCCGGGCGGGACTTCGAGAAGGAGATCGTCGTCAAGGTCAACGTGCCGGAGGTGCTGCGCAAGGAACTGGCGCGGCCGTCGTGGAAGCGGGCACACATCGCGATGGGCACGAATACCGACCCTTACCAGTGGGTCGAGGGGCGCTACAAGCTGATGCGCGGGATCTGGGAGGCGCTGAGGGACGCGGCCAACCCGTGCTCGATCCTCACCAAGTCGCCGCTGCTGCTGCGCGACCTGGACCTGATGCTCGAGGTCGCCGAGCGCACCGAGATCAGCGCCTGCCTGTCCGTGCCGACGCTCGACGAGAAGGCATGGCGCGCGAGCGAGCCGCACACGCCGCATCCGCGGGCGCGGCTCGAGGCGGTGAAGAAGCTCAACGGCGCCGGGATCCCGACCGGGATCTTGATCGCGCCGCTGATGCCCGGCATCAACGACGCACCGGAGCAGGTCGAGCGGATCGTCGCGCTCGCGCAGGAGGCCGGCGCGGTCTCGATCGGCGGGCAGACGCTGTTCCTGGCCGGCTCGACGCGCGAGGTGTTCTTCGGATGGCTGCGGTCGTACCGCCCGGACCTCGTGCCGCGCTACGAGCGCCTTTACTCGCGCGGCAGCCGGGTCCCGACGCGCGAGCGGCGCACGATCGAGCGTGCCGCGGGGCTGCCGCACGTGCGGATGGCACCGAAGCCGGAGCGCTTCCGGCACCGCGGCGGAACGCAGCCCCCGGCGCCACCGCAGCCGGAGGAGCTGCGCCAGGAGTCGCTGTTTTGAGCCGAGTCCGGCCCCACGCACTGTCGGCTCCGGCGGATCCCGGCGTCGGGAGCAGGGATCGACCTGCGCGCGATGCTACGCGTGGCCGCGGGCGAGGCCGCGGCGAGCGCGGGCCTGGCCCGCCCCGGGTGCCGGAGCGAGCCGCCGGCGCGGGATGGAAGCCGGTCGCAGGTCGGCGGGCGGGCGAACCCGGTCGCCGAGACACGGACGGGGGCGGTCGGGCGTCATCGTGCCCGCTCCGGCTCGTCGGCGCGGCGCAGCAGCGACATCAGCACCAGCTCGCGCTGGGTCGGGCGTGCCACGCCGGCGCCGGCGGCCGGAGCGTTCAGGCGACCGCCCGCATCAGGTGCGAGCGGCGCGGGAGGGGTGATGTGGGGAGGATGGAGCATGGATCAGGAGTGCAGCTGGGGAGGTTGAGGTGTTTCACGCGGCCGGAGCGGCCCGTCTGGGTACGAGGCGGCGATCGAGCGTGCCGGAAGCGAGACGCAGCTGCGCGGCGCGCACGGCGAGCACTTCGGCGAGCATCGCGGTCGGCCGAAACGGGTCCGCGACCACCTGCTCGGTCACGAGCGAGCGGGCGACCCACGCCTCCCCGTCGACCTCGACGAGCAGCACCGGCGCCGCGGGGATCTTGGCTTCGTCAAGCGCGGCCAGGCGAGCCAGCGTCTCGGCGTCCTCGGCGCCCGCGTAGCGGATGCGCACCTCGGCGTCGACGCCCGGCCCCGGCTCGGGCCGCGTGGTCCGGAAACGCTGGCCTACGCGGAGAATCCCTTCGGACCACGCCCTTCGAGGCGAGCGGCCGCGTCGTGCGAGGGCGGCGCGCCTACGCTTCTCGCCGGCGTCGGCGTCGGCCATCTCGCGGTTGAGAAAAACGTTCATGTGCGTGTCTTTCCTGGGGTCGCCCGCCCCCGGCCTTCGTGCTCGCTCGCGGTTCGAGACCGTGCTGCCCGGCGTACCGGTGGTCGCGATCGCGAGGAGCGGCACCGCTTCAGGGGAGCGCGGTTGCCGAGGGCCGAGGGCGGGGTGGTGGAGCTGTCTACGTGTTGTCTGACGGACGGTGTGCGGACTTGTTCCGTCAGGTCTCGCCGATCGTGGCGCGGCGACCACTCGGGCCGGCTCGGCCTCCGCGGTCGCGCAGGCGCCGGCAGCTCGCGCTAGGAGAAGCGCACGTCGCCCTCGGCCCGCCAGCTCGCGAGCTTGAGCAGCGTGGCCGGGTTGTGGACGTCGCCCGAGACCACGCAGGTGTGCCCACCGCGCTCGAACATGACGACGTCGAGCGGGCCGTCGCGGAAACGGTGGATCTCGACGCCGTCCACCACCACGCGCTCGGCATCCGCGGGCGGGTCCAGCGGCGGGCCGTCGACGATCGTGTACGCGATGCGGTGGTGGGTGTGGAAGTAGAAGACGGAGTCGGTGCTGCGGCCGTCGACGTGGTCGCTCCGGGCGCCGTCGCGTGCCCAGCCGAACTGGGCGCCCCAGTTCGGGTAGGTGACGCCGGCGAATTCGCGCGTGAGCAGCGCCCGCCGATCCCAGTCGATGCCGGGCGACGCGAGCTGCGCGGGCCGGTCGGCCAGGCGCGCCAACTCGATCGGCGTGTCCTCGCCGCTGCGCATGAGGCCGATCAGCGGCAGAAGTATCAGCAGCGCGAGCGCCGTGGCGGCCGCGAAGGCGAGCTGTCGGCGGCGCACGCGGGCGCGGCGGTGCACGAGCGCCTCGACCCGCGCGTGCAGCCGCGGCGGGGCGGCCGGGCCGCCCGCACGCAGCGCGTGCACCGCGCGTGGGTGCGCAAGCGGCGGGTCGGCGCTATCGGTCACGCCGCCGCCTCGTTCGCCAGCAGCGCGGCCGACACGTGCTCGCGCGCCCGCGCCAATCGGCTCTGCAGCGTGCCCTGCCGGATCCGCAGCGCGCGCGAGGCGTCGCGGTAGGACAGTCCGAGCACGTCGACAGCGGCGATCGCCTCGCGTAGCTTGGGCGAGAGCTCGCGCATCGCGTCGTAGGCTACCGAGACGTCGAGCGCGAGCCCGCCGGGGTCGCCGCTCGCGTCCACGATCCACTCGAGCGGCTCGGGGCCGCTCGAGTGCGGACGGACGGAGCGCGCCCGCTCGAGATCGATCCACGTGTTGCGCAGCGCGCGCATCAGGTAACGCGGATCGTCGCGGTGGCGGACCATACGCGGCCGCGCGAGCACCCGCGCGAACGTCTCCTGAACGAGGTCCTCGGCGTCGTGTGACGACCCCGACAGCGCGTACGCCGCGCGGTACAGCCGCTCGACGTGCAGTGCCAGGCGCTCGGCGGGGAGCTCGCGCGGCTGGGTCACTTCGGCGTCCTGACCGTGCTGCCGCACGGGTGGAATCCGGTGGGGATCAGGCACTATGGGGAGCTGTGGGGAGTTGGCTGGGGGCGCTTGTCGGGGACTTACGAGATTCGACGGCCAGCCTTTCGCTCTCCCCACACCGCGACTCCTCGTAATCGGTTACAGCGTACTACAAGAGCGGCCTGAAACGCCAGGCATTCCCGTCGGCTTTCGCACGTCCGAGGCCCGGCCATGCGAAGTGGAATCCGTGCACGAGAACACGCACCTGCGGGAGCTGATCGCCTGCCGCTCGACGGCGGGCGCGTCGTCGAGCTCGGCTGTGGCCCGCGCGGCACGCTCGACGCGCTCGCGGAGCGGGTCGGGCCCACCGGCGCCGTGCGTCGGCGTCGAGCCGAACGGGCCGGCGATCGATCTGGCGCGTGCACCGATCGCCGAGCGCGGGCTGCACAACGTCGAGCTCGTGCAGAGCGACGGCCGTTCGACCGGGCTGCCGGCGGACAGCTTCGACCTCTCGACGGTCCGGCTCGTACTCGTCAACGTCCCGCGCCCCGAGCAGATCGTCGCCGAGGCCGTCCGGCTCGCGCGGCCCGGCGGGATCGTCGCGTTCCACGAGGCCGACGCCGGCACGCACGCCTGCGATCCGCCGCTGGCGGCGTGGACCCGGCTGAGGGACTTGCTCAACCGCTACGCGCGGCTCAACGGCATCGACGTGTTCGTCGGCCGGCGGCTGCCCAGACTGCTGAGGCAAGCCGGCCTCGTCGACGTCCGCTCGCGTCAGATCGTCCACCTCGACGGGCCCGGGCACGACCGCCGGTGGATCCTGTCGAGCTTCGTGGAGAACCTGCGCGAGCGGCTCCTCGCAGAGGCGCTGATCGTGCCCGACGAGCTTGACGAGCTGCAGGCCGAGTTGAAGCGGCACATCGAGGACCCCGACACGCTCGTGGCCTCGCACCTGTTCGTCCAGGCGTGGGGGCGCAAGCCGGGATGAGGCTCGTGGTCGCGCTGCACGGCATGCTGCCGGCAGCGGCTTCCGCGGTGACACCCGAGCTGCGTGTCACCGATCCGCTTTCGCTGCTCGAGCTCACCACGCCGCTTCGCCACGCTGTCGGTGCGCGAGGCGCATGCGGCGGTCGCACGCCACGGTCTCCGGCTCCAGCCGGCGCGCGCCGTTCCGGATTTGTGCGCCGCTGAGCGCCAGGCCGAGCGTCCGCGCGCACGTTACGACGTGCCGTCCGGCTGCGTCGCCCGGTGCAGGCGATCTCGGCCTGCCGATCGCGGCTGCGTCGCCCGGGCAGGCGATCTCGGCCTGCCGAGCACGGCGGCGTCGATGTCAGCGCCGGCGCCGCGTCTACAACGCGCCGAGCACGGTCTCGGCGAGCACCGCGGCAGCGGCGGCGAACACGAGCAGGATCGTGATCGCACCGGCCACCGTGGTGTAGAGCGCCAACCGCGCCGCCTGGCGGCCCCGGTGAGCCAGTGCCGTCGGCGCCCGCCGCTCCACCGCCACCAGCGAGGCGGCTCCCAGCACGCCGCGCCCGTACCGGGCCTGCTCGGCCGTCTGCGCCCGCTCGCGCCAGCGGCGCGCCATCTCGTGCGCCTCGCGCCGCCGCATGAGCGCCCAGTGCGGCAGCCGCCGCGCGCGTTGCTCCCAATACGCGAGCAGCTCGCGAGCCTCGTCGAGCTCTTCGGCGGAGGCACGCGGCGCCCGCAGCGCGTCCACCAGCGCACTGAGCAGCTCGGGCCAGATCGGACGCTGTGCGCGGGTGGTCGACATCGGCACTTAGCCTAACGAGCAGGTCCCGCAGCGCGTCCACGGATCAGCCGCCGCGGCGATCGTGAGCTGCGACGGATTCGGCGAAGCGAGCGCGAAAGGCGGGCTCGGCGTCGGTGAACAGCGAGCTTGTAAGGGAGCGCGTCGAGCCGCCGCGGCGGCACGCGGGGCGCCCTGAGGTCGCATACCGACCCTAAAGCGCCCCGCATCACGATCCACGGCGGACGAACGTTCGAACGCTGACCCGAAGCCGCCCTCGCGACGACCCGGGGCGCCTTGACCACCAATGCGGTGGTCAAGGCGCCCCGCATGAGCGCGCCCACGATCCGGGCCCCTCCTCAAAGCCGCCGTACTCCAGCGCCAGGCCTGCCATGAGCGGCGGCGCCTGATCACCCCGTCCGCTACCCGCCGTTCGACGCCACGCCCGCCATGAGCGGCGGCGCCTGATCACCCCGCCTGTTGCCCGCGGCCGCTGATCGCGACCGCCGCCATCGTGATCGCGACGCCGATCACGGTCGCGGCGGTCACCGCCTCGCCGGGCACCGGCACGACGAGGTCGATCGCCAGCGCCCCGGACGTCTGGCCCGCCACGGTCGCCAGCCCCAGCCGCAGCACACCGAGCGTCTGGACCGCCGCCGCCGACACCACGACGACGAAGCCACCGAGCAGCCCGCCGGCGTACATCAGCGGGTTGGCAGGCGGCGCGTCGAGCGAGACCGTCGCGAGCGCGACGAGCGCGACAACGGCGAGCGCGGTGAACCCGAGCGTGACGTTCACGAGCGAGGCGAAGAACGGCTCGCGGGTCTCCCGCGCGAGCTGGCCGTTCGCCGCGGCCTGCAGCGCCATCCCGATGCCGGCGCAGAAGGCGAGCGTGAGCAGAAGCGGCTCCAGATCGCCGCGGGCGCCGAGCGCGCTGATCACGGTCGCGCCGATCGCCAGCACCACGCCGGCGACTCGATACACGGTGACCGGGCGCTTGCCCGCGGGCCCGATTCCCGCCGCGTCGACCGGCAGGCTGCCGCCGGTCGAGCCGCAGACGAGCGCGACGGTCAGCAGCGCGACGCCGACCTCCGGCGCGGCCGTCGCCGACACGAGCACGAGCGCCGCGCCGCCGAGCCCGCCGAGGAAGTGCCATGCCGGCGGCCGTCCGAGCGCGCGCAGCCGCCCGATCGCGCGCGGCAGAGCGCCGATCGCCAGCACGATGACCAGCGTGGCGACCAGCGCGACCAGGTTGTTGATGGCGGCCGCGACCGTCGGGGAGCCGATGTCCTTCCCGAGCCGCCCGTTCACGTACGCCTGCAGCGAGATCGCCGCTCCCGCGAGGATCGTCATCGCGAGCGCGCGCGCCGGGGTCGCCAGGAGCGCGCTCGCACCGCGCGGGCGCGTCCCGACCGCCAAGGCGCTCAGGGCTTTCCGAGCCGCTCCTCCTCGACCGCTCGCGCGATCGAGGAGCCGAACCGCTTGCTCACGGACGCGGCCAGCACGGGCGTGATCCCGGCGACGCGCGCCCCGGCGCGCAGCGGCAGCGGTGCCGCATCGACCTCGGCCCGGTTGCGTTCGATCGCCAGCACGATCGCGGCGGCGACGACGTCGGGGGTGACGGTGCGGACGCCGGGAGGCAGCGATGCGACCGAGCCGGCGAACATGCCGGCGTCGCGGACGAAGCCGGGGAACACGCACGACACGCCGACGCCGTGGTCGGCCATGTCGAGCCGCAGCGCGAGCGAGAACCCCCGCAGGCCGAACTTCGTCGCCGTGTACAGCGCCGAGTACGGACCGGCGCTCTTGCCCTGGAGCGAGGAGACGAAAACGATGTGCCCCGAGCGGCGGGCGGCCATCGGCTCCGCGAGCAGGCGCGCGAGCATGACCGGGGCGCGCAGGTTCACGTCGAGCAGCTCGTCGACCTCGGCCGGAGAGAGCTTCGTGATCTCGCCGCTCTGGGACAGGCCCGCGCTCGTCACGAGCACGTCGACGTCGCCCGCTTCCGTGACCAGACGCTGCGGCCCGTCGGGCGTGGACAGGTCGGCGCCGATCGCGCGGCCACCGATCTCCTCCGCCAGCGCCTCGAGCTCCTCGATCCGGCGGCCGGACACGGTCACGGTCGCGCCTCGCGCGGCGAGCGCACGCGCGGTCGCCGCGCCGATCCCGCCGGTCGCGCCGGTCAGCAGCACTTTGCGGCCCCCCAGATTCACGGCGCGACAGCTTGGCAGGCCGCGCCGCGCGGCCACTCGGTCACGCGAACACCGCGACCGTCGCGGTGAAGCTGTGCACGAAGTACTCCCCGTCGACCGGGCCGATCTCGCCGGCGGCGAAGAAGCCGGCAACCGGTGCGCCTCCGAGCGCGTCGTCCAGCGCCGACGCATCGTGATGAGCGTGCCCGAACATGCTCGAGCCGCGGCCGTTGCACGCGATCAGCAGCGCGCCGGCCGGCGGGCGTCCGCCGAGCGCGAGCACGCGCGCTCCGAGCGCCGAGCGCATGTCGCGGTCGGCGCTGGCCGCGTCGCGCGCGTGCAGACGCACGACCTGGCCGGGGTGCACGTCGGTCCCGACGGCGACCTGGCCGGTGTCGGGATCGGCGCCGACGAGCCCGCGCACGAGGAAGTCGCCCTGCAGGTAGTCAGGCTTGTTCGCGTCGATCACGATCCCCATCAGCAGACCGCCCTGGATGAGCCGCAGGTCGTCGACCGTCAGGCCCTCGATCGTCTCGCGCAGCTTCTCGAGCGCCGGCTTGCCGGCGAGCTCGCCGATGATCGGCCCTTCCGCGGCCGTGATCGTCAGCTCCGGCCCGATCGGCGCCGCGCCCTGCGAGACGCACGGGAGGATCTCGACGCCGTCGAAGCGCACGCCGACGGCGCCCGACGTGACGACCTCGTCGCCGTACAGCAGCGGCGTCTCGGCGTCCGGCGAGCGGCCGGACGCAAGCCCGCCGAGCAGCGGCAGCATCGGAGCCGTGCTCGACAGTTCGCGCAGCACCGCGTCGGTCGGGAACGTGAAGGGGTCCGAGAGCAGCAGCGCGCCGGCGGCGCCGGACAGGTCCGGCATTCCGCTGAGGACGCCGCCGCCGTTGCCGAGTGCCTCCACCTCGGCGTGGAACGGGAACGCCTCGCCGCCGTCGAGCGCCGCCGCCCAGACCGAGACCGCCGTGCCCTCCTCGACCTCGCGCTGCTCGCCGATCACGCCGTCGGCGCCGCAGCCCACGAGCTCGGCCGGGGCGAGCGCGTCGTGCACGCCCTCGAGCGTCGCCTCGGGCGCCGCGAGGTGTGCGCCGGACGCGAACACGACGGCGACGTCGCACTCGCGCCCGCCGAGCGCGTCGCGCGCCGCGGCAGCGGCCTCGGCGGCGCCGAACCGTGCGTCCGGTTCGGTCGAGAGCCCGCTGCCGATCCGTACGCCCATGACCACTGACCATACTCCCGCGCGTGGCCGGTCCCGTCCTGCCGATCGTCGCGCTGTTCGGCCCTACGGGGGTGGGGAAGACCGAGGTCGCGATCGCGCTGGCCGAGCTGCTGCGTTCCGACGGTGAGGACCCCGTCGCGGTCTCGGCCGACGCGCTCCAGCTCTACGCGGGGCTCGAGACCCTGACCGGCGCGGCGACCGCGGCCGAGCGCGCCCGGCTCGAGCACCGGCTGCTCGGCATCCTCCCGCTCACCGCGCGCGCCACCGCCGGCGACTTCGCACGACGCGCGCACGCGGAGATCGACGCGCTCGTGGCGGCCGGCCGGCGGCCGATCGTCGTCGGCGGCACCGGGCTGTACCTGCGCGCCGCGCTGGCCGAGCTCGATCTCCGCCCGCCGAGCGACCCCTCGATTCGCGCGCGCTACGCCACGCGCGCCGCGAACGAGGGCGCCGCCGAGCTGCACGCCGAGCTGGCCGCCCGCGACCCCGACGCCGCCGCCACCGTCGCGCCGACCGACACGCAGCGCGTCGTGCGCGCGCTGGAGCTGCTCGACGCCGGCGTGGAGCCGCCCGGCGGCGACCAGCTATGGACGGACGAGACGCGCCTCCCGACGCTGCTCGTCGCGCTCACGATGGAGCGCAACGCGCTCTACGCCCGGATCGACGCGCGGGTGGACGCGATGGTCGCCGCGGGCGCGGCGGAGGAGGTCGCCCGCGCCGCCGCGGCCGGCGCGTCACCATCTGCGCGACAGGCGCTCGGATTCGAGGAGCTGCTGCGCGGCGACGTCGAGGCCATGCGCCGCCGCACGCGGCGCTACGCCAAGCGCCAGCTCACCTGGCTGCGCAAGCTCCCCGGCACGCTGATGATCGACCTCACCGCACGCGACGCTCAGTCCGCCGCGCTCGAGGTCCGCTCCGCCTTGCGCGTCGCCGCCGACAGCAGCTCGGAGCCGATGAAGCGCGAGAACGGACCGATGAACGCCCAGTAGGGCCGGAAGCGCACCTGCGCGCCGCGACTGGTGCACCAGATCCGGACCTCGGACTCGATCACCGAGCCGCCGCCGTTCGCGCTCACCTCGTGGCGCACCACGACCTTGCAGAACCCCGGCTCGGCCCAGTCGCGGAACGCGGCGGCGTCGTCGAAGCGCACGAACGTGTCGCCGAGCGACCACAGCTTGCCGGCGAGGCCGGACACGCTCACCATCCCCTGCTCGGCCAGCAGGCGGAACGGGTGCGAGGCGAGCACGGTGCGCATCGGCGCGTCGCCGGCCGGGGCGTAGCGGCCGAGGCGCCAGGCGATGATCGGGCGCAGCGTGCGCGTCTCGTGCACCGGGACCTCGCGCGCCGCCCGCCACAGCCGCTCGGGCGTCGCCCGGCTGCGGCGGGCATGATGCGTGCGCGCGTGGCAATGCGGCAGCCAGTCGTCGAGCGGAAGCGAGTCAGATGCGGTTCGAGAAGTGGCAGGCACTCGGCAACGACTACATGATCGTGGAGGCGTCCGAGCTCTCCTTCCCGCTGACCGCCGCCGCGGTGCGCCGCCTGTGCGACCGGCACGACGGACCCGGCGCGGACGGGGTGCTCGAGCTGTCGCAGCCCGACGCGCCAGGCTTCGTCGCGCGCCTGCGGATCTTCAACCCCGACGGCTCGGAGGCCGAGCTGTCGGGCAACGGCGCGCGCGAGGCGATCATGTACCTGCGGCGAGCCGGCTGGACCGATCAGGACCGCTTCGCGATCCAGACGGCGGCGGGGGCGATCCGGCCGACGATCCTCGGCCCGGCGACGTGCCGCCTCGAGATGGGCCGCGCGCGCCTGCGCTCCGACGACTTCCCCGCCGGCGGGCCGGACGGGACCGGCGAGGTCGCCGGGTGGCGCTTCCAGCACGTCCACGTCGGCAACCCGCAGTGCACGATCCGCGTGGCGGGCCTCGACGAGCTCGCCGCGCTCGACCTGCCGGCGATCGGCCCTGCGATCGAGCGCGACCCGCAGTTCCCGAACCGCACGAACGTCTCGTTCTGGTGCCCGCTCGCGCCGGACGCGATCCGCGCCCGCATCTTCGAGCGCGGCGTGGGGGAGACCCGGTCGTCGGGCACGGGCGCGTGCGGTGCCGCTGTCGCCTTCATGCTCGAAGGCGGGGCCTCGCCGGTGACCGTGCGGCTCGACGGCGGCGATCTGCAGGTCGACGTGGACGAGTCGCTCCGCATCGACCTCACCGGCTGGGCCGTTCCCGTCTACCGCGGTGAGTTGAGCGCCGAGCTGCTCGAGGAGCTACGCGCCCTCGAGGGCGGCGATCAGTGACTGCGCGTCGTACGTGCCGTGGTGGCGCGAGCCGTTGACGAAGAACGTCGGCGTGCCGGTCACCCCGGCGGCGTTCCCGCTGTCGACATCGGCCTGCACCGACGCGGCGTACGTCCCGGCCTCGAGCTCGGCCCGGATCCGCTCCGCGTCGAGCCCGATCCCACCGGCCGCGGCCACGATGTCGGCCAGGCCGAGCTGCCCGCGCAGCGTGTAGAGCGCGTCGTGCATCTCCCAGAACGCGCCCTGCGCGGCGGCCGCCTCGCTCGCCTGCGCGGCCCGCTCGGCGTCGGGGTGGAGCGCGCGCATCGGGAACTGGCGGAACGCGAACCGCAGCCGCCCGTCGAGCCGGTCGCGTACGCGCCGGAGGATCGGTTGCGCGGCCGTGCAGAACGGGCACTGGAAGTCGCCGTACATCACGAGCTCGAGCGGGGCGTCGGCGGGGCCGTCGACGTGGTCGTCGGCGCCGAGCGGCTGAGTGAGAGCGTCGGACACCGGGCGTGATCCTAGAGTTCCGCGCGCCGTGGGCGACATCGAATACCTGATCCTGCTGATCGCCGCCGCGGCGCTGCTGGTGCGGCTGGCGGACTACATCGCGATCCCGTACCCGATCGTCCTCGTCGTCGGCGGGCTGGGGATCGGGCTCATCCCGTCGCTGCCCGACTTCGAGCTGGATCCCGAGGTCGTGTTCCTCGTCTTCCTCCCCCCGCTGCTGCTGTCGGCCGGCTACTACTCGTCGGTCCGCGAGCTCAGGGCCGAGGTCCTGCCGCTCGGACTGCTCGCGATCGGCCTCGTGCTGGCCACGATGGCGGCCGTCGCGGTCGTCGCCCACGCGATCGTGCCGGGGATGAGCTGGGAGGCCGCGTTCGTGCTCGGCGCGATCGTCGCACCGACCGATCCGGTGTCAGCGACCGCGACGTTCTCGCGGCTGGGTGCGCCGCCGCGGTTGCGGGTGCTGGTCGAGGGCGAGGCGATGATCAACGACGGCACCGCGCTCGTCGCGTACCGCATCGCGGTGGTCGCCGCCGTCGAGGGCACGTTCTCCGCGGGCCACGCGCTGTGGGAGTTCGCCTACACCGCCGCCGGCGGCGTTGCGATCGGCATCGCGATCGCGTGGCTGTCGCTGCAGCTCGTCCGGCGCCAGACCGACGTCACGCTCTCGATCTTCGTGACCGTCATCCAGGCGTACGCCGCTTACATCGTCGCCGAAGAGGCGGGTGTTTCCGGCGTGCTGTCGACGGTGACGGCCGGGCTCTTCAGCGGCTGGAACGCGTACCGCTTCTTCGACGCCGGCACGCGTCTGTCGGCCGTCGCGTTCTGGCAGGTGCTCACGTTCGGTCTCGAGGCGCTGCTGTTCGTGCTCCTCGGGCTGCAGGCGCCACTGCTCGCGGAGGAGCTGAGCGTCGACTCGCTCGTCGGGCAGGCGCTGGTCGTGGCGCTGACGGTGATCGCGCTCCGCATGGCCTGGGTGTTGATCCCGGCCGGCGGGTTCGGCGACTCGCTGCGCGAGCGGGTGGCGGTCGGCTGGTCGGGGATGCGCGGGGCGATCTCGCTGGCCGCGGCGCTGTCGGTCCCGACCTCGGTGGAGGAGCGTCCGGAGATCCTGCTGCTGACGTTCGGCGTCATTGCCGTCACGCTGATCGGCCAGGGCCTGACGCTGCCGGCGCTGCTGTACAAGCTCAACCTCCCGGGTCCGAACAAGTGGTCGCCGGACGAGGCGATCGTGCGGCTCGAAGCCGCCCAGGCGGCGCTGGACCGGCTCGACGAGCTGGAGGACCAGGGCGCCGCCGCCGAGCCGCTGCGCCGGCTGCGGGAGCTCTACCGGGAGCGCTTCGCGCTCTGCGTCGCCGTGCTCAGCGGCAGCGAGCTGCCCGACGACGAGCGCGCGGAGCTGCGCGAGTACCCGGCGATGCGGCGCGACCTGATCACCGTCGAGCGCGCTTCGCTGCTCGACATGCGCAACCGCGGCATGGTTCCGGCCGAGGTGATCCGCAGCGTCGAGCGCGACATCGACCTCGACGAGGCGCGCATCCGCGGGTAGTACGGTGTCCCCCGCCGATGACCGAGCCGACGCAGCAGGGCGCCTGGGGCTATGGGCTCGCCACGCTGAGCGAGCCCGGGGATCGCGTGCTCGACACCTGGTACCCGGCGCCGCATCTCGGCGGCGCGCCGGGCGCGGCGCCGCCCGAGCTGGAGGCCGCGACGGGTCGCGACGAGCGCCGCGGCGTGCGCACCGAGGTCGTGCGCACCGTGATCGGCTCGCTGGCCGAGCCGCCGGTGGACGCGCGCGACGGCTACCTGCGCCTGCACCTGCTCTCGCACCGGCTGATCCGCCCACACGAGGCCGACCTGACCGGTCTGTTCGGGGTGCTCAACAACGTCGCCTGGACGAGCCACGGACCGGTCGACCCGGCCGCGCTGACGGCCGTGCGGATGCGCTTCCGCGCCGCCGGCGAGCCGCTTGCGGTCACCTCGATCGACAAGTTCCCGCGCATGACCGACTACGTCGCTCCGGGCGGCGTGCGAATCGCCGACGCCGACCGCGTCCGCCTGGGCGCTCATCTCGCCGAGGGCACGACCGTGATGCACGAGGGCTTCGTGAACTTCAACGCGGGCACGCTCGGCGCGTCGATGGTCGAGGGCCGCATCTCGGCCGGCGTCGTCGTGGGCGACGGCTCGGACATCGGCGGCGGCGCGTCGATCATGGGCACGCTGTCGGGTGGCGGCACCGCGGTGATCTCGATCGGCGAGCGCTGCCTGTTGGGCGCGAACGCGGGCCTCGGGATCTCGCTCGGCGACGACTGCGTCGTCGAGGCCGGCCTGTACGTGACCGGCGGCTCGCGCGTCACGCTGCCCGACGGTCAGGTCGTCAAGGCGCTCGAGCTGAGCGGCGCGGACGGCCTGCTGTTCCGGCGCAACTCGCAGAGCGGCGCGATCGAGGCGCTCCCGCGCAGCGGCCGCTGGGCGGGCCTGAACGCCGCGCTGCACGCGAACGACTGATGCTGTTCCGGCAGGTCGATCTCGCGGCGATCGCGGCCGGCGAGATCACCGTCGCGTTCCGGCGCTGGAAGCGGCCGATGGCAAAGGCCGGCGGAACGCAGACGACGCCTGTCGGCGTGCTCGCGTTCGACTCAGTCGAGCGCGTCGACGAGATCACGCCGGCCGACGCCCGCCGCGCGGGCCACCGCGATCCGGAAGAAGTGTGCGCGATGCTCAGCAGGCGCGACGGCGACCTGTACCGGATCGAGTTCCGGCTCGCCGGTCCGGACCCGCGCATCGCGCTGCGCGCGACGGATGCGCTGACCGAGGACGACCGCGCCGAGATCACCGCGCGGCTGGCGCGGCTCGATCACGCGAGCACGCACGGTCCGTGGACCGAGGCGACGCTGCGCGCGATCGCCGACGCGCCCGGCACGCGGGCGGCCGATCTGGCCGAGCGCTTCGGACGCGAGCGGCTCCCGTTCAAGGCCGACGTCCGCAAGCTCAAGGCGCTCGGTCTGACCGAGAGCCTGGAGGTCGGTTATCGGCTGTCGCCGCGCGGCCGCGCCTACCTGGAGGGCTGAGCGAGTAGGTCGAGCTCGGCGCCGAGCAGCTCTACCTGCCGCTCGGGCGTGGTGGTGGCGGGGTCGAGCACCGCGTGCAGCGCCAGGCCGTCTATCAGCGCGTGGACGCGCTCGGCGTCCGCGTCGGTGCCGCCGAGCAGGCCGACCGCGGTCGCGCACAGCGTGCGCAGCCCGGTGTGCGCCTCGTCGCGCAGCTCGCGCAGGTCGGGCTCGACCAGCGAGCGCGCCGTGAACGCGAGCCAGACTTGCATCTCAGCGTGACGCTCGGCGTCGAGCGGCAGCACCTCGTGCAGCACCCGCGCGGCGGTCTCGCGCGGGTCCTGCGACGGCCGCAGCCGGCCGACCCGCTCGGTGACGCGCTGCACGACGAGCTCCATCGCGAACGCGAGCAGCTCGGAGTGGGTCGTGAAGTAATGGCGCAGCGAGCCGGTCGACCAGCCCGCCTCGGCGGCCACGCGGCGCAGCGACGCGGCCTCGATCCCCTCGCGCACGACGAGCCGCCACAACGCGGCAGCGAGCTCCTCGCGGCGCTGCTCGCGGTCAACGACCTTGGGCATGGGTAGACGTTTTAGCACACGTGTGCTAAAACAGCAGCATGCTCGTAGCCATCATCGTCGCCGCCGAGGTCGGGTTCTGGGTCATGCTCGGTGCCGGGCTCGTCGCGCGCTACCAGCTCGACCGCCGCCAGCTCAGCACCGTCCTGCTGGCCTCCGTCCCGCTGATCGACCTCGTCCTTCTGACTGCCACGGTGATCGACCTCTCGCAGGGCGCGACCGCCGGCTTCAAGCACGGCCTCGCCGCCGCCTACATCGGCTTCTCCGTCGCGTTCGGCCACAGCACGATCCGCTGGGCCGACCAGCGCTTCGCGCACCGGTTCGCCGGCGGGCCGCCGCCGTGGCGCCCGCCGCGCGGAGGGCGCGAGCGGACGCGCTACGAGTGGCGCGAGTTCGGCAAGGCCGCCCTCGCCTGGTCGGTCAGCGTCGGCCTGCTGCTGGCGGCGATCGCGATCGTCGGCGATGCCGACCGCACCGAGGCGCTGACGGGTTGGATCGCGCGGCTGAGCATGATCCTCGCGATCTGGTCGCTGTGGCCGATCACCCACACGATCTGGCCGAGCCGGCAACCCGCCTAGCGGGGCAGGAGACCGAGTTGCCGCTCGCGTGAGCGAGTGTCCTCGATGCCCCAGGCCTCGGCGATCCGGCCGTCGCGGACGCGGAAGATGTAGACCTCGTCGACCCGTTCGAAGCGCCGGCCGGTCGGCGGCCGGCCGCGCCACGGCCCGAGGTTGGTGGCTGAGCAGCGGAAGCGCCCGACGACCTTCTCGCCCTCGGCGATCAGCTCAACGATCTCCATCCGCGCGTCGGGGAAGCTCTCGCGGAACGGCTCGATCCAGCGCCACGCTCCGGGCGCCATCTCCGTTGTGTAGAGCTCGTCGATGACGTCGAGCCGTCCGCCGTTCATGACCTCCTCGATCATCCGCCGCACGACGGACTTCGGGTCGTCGGCGTCGGAGCGGGACCTGCGAGCTTGTGATTGCAGCGACATGATGAGCGCAGCCTGCACCTTGAACCCGTGTTGAAGTCAAGCCTCGAGCGCGACACGTCCGCGCAAGAGACCCCACGCGGAGACGAGCGCCCACACGAACTCGAGCACGAAGAAACCCCACTCCTGGCCGTGCAGCGCGTCGTAGGCAAGGACCGACGAGCCGACGAGGTTGAGCGTGAGGTAGCCGCGCGAGCGGGCGTCGAGGCGGCCGGACCGGGTACGGCGCGCACTCCTCGTCCGGGGACCGCGAAGGGTCCTCACACAACGGTACCCCGGCGGTGTAGGGCGGTTACCGCAGCAGCCGGTCGAGCCGCTCGGCCGCGCGCTCGCAGCCGGCGAGCGTGGGCACGAGCGCGAGCCGCAGGTAGCCCGTGCCGGCGGGCCCGAAGTACGAGCCGGGCACGAGCACGATCCCCTCGCCGAGCAGCCGGTCGGCGAGCAGCTCCGCGCTCGGGCCCGCGTCGAGCCAGAGGAAGAACGTCGCCGCGCCGCCGGCGCTGCGCAGCCCGCGCGCCTCGAGCACGGGCAACAGCACGTCGCGCTTGGCGCGGTATCCCGCCCGGACCTGCTCGACGTGCGCCTCGTCGCGCCACGCCGCCGCGGCTGCACGCTGCACGAACGCCTGCGGCGCGACGCCGACGTTGGGCCGGTAGCGCTTGAGCAGCGCGATCAGCTCCGGGTCCCCGGCGACGAAGCCCGACCGGTAGCCGGGCATCGACGAGCGCTTCGAGAGCGTGTTGAGCACGGCGACGCCGGTGAGGTCGCCGAGCTCGAGCGCCGAGACCGGCGGCTCGTCGCCGAAGTAGATCTCCGAGTACGCCTCGTCGGACGCGAGCACGAAGCCGTGCTCGCGCGCCAGCGCGGCGGCGCGCTCGAACAGCGCCCGCGGCGCTACGGCGGCGGTCGGGTTGTTCGGGTAGTTCAGCCACAGCAGCGCGACACGGCGCCACGTGTCGGCGTCGACCGCGTCGAGGTCGGGGAGGAACCCGGTGTCCTCGCGCAGCGGCAGCTCCAGCACCTGCTTGCCGGCGAACGCGGCGCCGCGCTCGTAGACGGGATACGCCGGCGCCGGGATCGCGACGAGGTCGCCGCCGAGCACCTGGGCCATGTGGAAGATGGCCTCCTTGGAGCCGAGCGTGGGAAGCACCTGCGTATGTGGGTCGAGCGCGACGCCGAAGCGCCGCGCCGTCCATTCCGCGATCGCCGCGCGCAGGTCGGGCAGCCCGTCCGCGGACGGGTAGGTCGACAGCGGCTCGAGCGCCGCGACGAGCGCCTCGCGGATGAACGCGGGCGTCTCCTCGCGCGGCTCGCCGACGCCGAAGTCGATGAAGTCGACGCCGTCCGCCCGCAGCCGCTCCTTGGCCTCCGTGAGGCGCACGAACGGGTAGGTCTGCATGCCGGTGAGCGCGGGGGAGAGCCTCATGCTGCAAATCGTTCCAGCACCGCGTAGGCGCGCGCGAGCGCGGCGATCTCGACCGACTCGTCGCGCCGGTGGGCCTGCGCCGGGTCGCCCGGCCCGAAGTTCACCGCGGGCAGACCGGCGAGCCCGAACTCGGCCACCGGAGTCCATGCCTGCTTCGGCGCGCGGACGAGGCCGCCGGCGGCCACCAGCGCGTCCACGCGTGGCCCGGTCGCGACCGGCCCCGACGGCGCGTTGGAGTCGATTGTCAGCTCGCCGTGGCCGGCGCACAGCTCCGCCAGCCGCTCCTCCGCCTCGGCGGTGGTCCGGCCCGGCGCGTAGCGGTAGTTCACGTGGCAGTCGACGCGGTCCGGGATGACGTTGTCGGCGATCCCGCCGGCGATCCGGGTCACGCTTGCGACCTCGACGAACTCCAGCCCATCGAACGTATGCGGCTGCGGGGGCTGCGCGGCGAGCGCGAGCACGCCGGCGGCCGCGCGCTCGATCGCGTTGTCGGCCAGCCAGGGGCGAGCGGAATGGCCGGAGCGGCCGCGGAACGTCCAGGTGGCGCCGATGTTGCCGAGGCAGCCGGCGTGCAGTTCGCACGCGGTCGGCTCCATCACCACCACGAGGTCGGCGGCGAGCGGCTCGCGCTCCAGCAACGGGGTGAGCGCGGACTCCGCGACCGGCAGCTCCTCGCGCCCGAAGAACAGGCAGCGGTACGGCGCGCCGGCGAGCGCGAGCTCGATCATCACGGCCAGCGCGCCCTTCATGTCCGCTGCCCCGAGCCCGTGCACGCGGTCGCCGTCGATGCGGCCCGGCCGGTTGTCCTGCGCGGGCACCGTGTCGAGGTGCCCGGCGAGCAGCAGCGGCGCGTCGTCCGGGCCGGCCAGCACGCCGGTGTCGCCCAGGTCGCGCACTGCTGCGCCGCCGGCGCGCAGCACGGCGGTGACGTGGCCGGCTAGGCGGGCCTCGTCGCGCGACTCCGACGGGATGTCGATCAGCTCGAGCGTCCGAGCGGCGAGCCGCCGTCCGAGGGTCATCGCGCCGCACAATAGCCTCCAGGACCGGTGCGCTACTGCGGCGTCGACATCTCCGCCAAGCCGGGCAACCAGCAGCTCGCGACGCTGCACGAGCGGCGCGGCACGGACGGCGGCGTCGAGCTGGTGGCGACGTTCTACGCGCCCGGGACGGTCGAGCAGGTGGCGCGCACGATCGAGGGCTTCGGTCGCGGCGAGGCGGTGGTCGCCGTCGACGCGCCGTCAGGCCCGCGGCGCGACCTGCTGGCCGCGGGCGCGCCGCTGCGCGCCGAGCTGGGACTGCCCGACGGGCGCTACGAGCGCATGCGGGTCTGCGACGCGCTGCTCTTCCGCCGCGGGCTCCCGCTCTACCCGGTGCCGCGCGCCGGACAGCCGCCGCAGGGCTGGGAGCACTGGATCGCGGTCGGCTTCGAGCTGTTCGCCGCGCTCGGGGAGCTCGGCGTTTACCGGCCGCAAGGCGGGAACGGCTGGATCGAGCCCGTCGGTGCGGCCGCGCTGCGCTTCGGGCGGCTGTGCGAGACCTATCCGGACGCGATCTTCTGCGGTCTGCTCGGACACCGGCCGTCGCCGAAGCGCACCCCGTGGGGACTGCAGCAGCGGATCGCCGCGCTGCGCCTGAAGGGCGTGCACGATGCCGACGGCGGGCTCTGGCACCGGACGCTCGACGAGCTGGACGCGTGCGCGGCCGCCTACGCGGCCTACGCCCTCGCGGCCGGCCTCGGCGTGTGGGTGGGCGCGCCCGAGGAGGGCGTGATCGTGCTCCCGGTCGCCGAGCTGCGCGAGCGCTACGAGAAGCTCCCGCCCCCCGCGCGGGCAGCGCTCGTGTAGCGCACCTACACTGGAGGTAGTGCAGAAGACCCGTTCCGGCCGTACGGCCCAGTCCCGATACACACCGACGCCGCCGCAGGCGCGGGCCAAGCAGCGTGCATACGTCGTCGGCGCGCTGCCGGAGGGCGACCTGGAGGAGCTAAAGGAGCTGCTGCGGACCGCGGGAGTCGCGGTCGTCGGCGAGCTCATCCAGCGGCGCGATCAGCCGCATCCAAACCTCTATCTCGGTCCGGGCAAGGTCCAGGAGCTCAAGGAGCTCGTCAAGCAGGCCGACGCGAACCTCGTCGCCTGCGACGATGAGCTCTCGCCGCGCCAGGAGCGCAACCTCGAGAAGGAGCTCGGCGTCCCGGTGCTCGACCGCACCGCCGTGATCCTCGACATCTTCGCCGTCCACGCGCGCTCGGCCGAGGGCAAGCTGCAGGTCGAGCTGGCCCAGCTCGAGTACAACATGGCCCGCATGCGCGGCCTGTGGACGCACCTCGAGCGTCTCGGCGCGGGCCGCGGCGTCGGCGGCATCGGCACCCGCGGACCGGGCGAGTCTCAGATCGAGACGGACCGGCGGCTGGCGCGCGACCGCATCACCGCGCTGCGCCGGCAGCTCGACGGCGTGCGCGCGACGCGCGCGACCCAGCGCGCCGAGCGCGAACGCGCCCACCTGCCGACGGTCGCGCTCGCGGGCTACACCAACGCCGGCAAGTCGACGCTGCTGAACGCGCTGACGGGCGCCGAGGTCGGCGTCCGCGACCGGCTCTTCCACACGCTCGACCCGACGACGCGCACGCTCCGGCTGGACGGCCGCACCTATCTGATCACGGACACCGTCGGCTTCATCCGCAAGCTGCCGCACCAACTGGTCGACGCGTTCGCCGCGACGCTGGAGGAGACCAAGCGCGCCGACCTGCTGCTGCACGTCGTCGACGCCAGCGCGCCCGAGGATGAGCTGCTCGCGATGACGCGGGCGGTGGACGACGTGCTCGAGGAGATCGGCATCGGCAACCAGCCGCGCCTGCTCGTGCTCAACAAGGCCGACGCGATCGATGACGAGCGCCGCCGCGAGCTCGCGTTCCGCCATCCGGACGCGGTCCTGGTCTCTGCCCTGACGGGCGAGGGCCTCGAGGCGCTGGGCGAGCGGATCGCCGCCGAGTTCGAGCGCACGCTGCGCGACGTCGAGCTGCTTGTCCCGTTCTCCGAGGGCGGCACGCTGTCGGAGCTGCACGACTACGCCGGCGACCTCGAGCGCGAGGACACCGAGCAGGGCGTGCGGATCACCGTCCGGCTGCCGTCGGTGGTCGCCGAGCGCTACGACCGCTACGCGGTCAACGGCAACGGCCGCCCCGCCGCGTAGCGAGGTAGCACCACCACAGTGGCCCGGACGCCCTTGCGGGGGACACCGGCTGCCACGAGCGTGCGCGGCGGCGTTCAGTGGGACGGTGGACGTTCCCACCAGACCACGTACTCAGGAGACACAAATGGAAACCGCCACGACCGGGCCTCCGGCCCGCCGGCCCGACAGAGGAGCGAGGATCGCCGCGATCGTCGCCTCCAGTGTCCTCGGCCTGTTCGCCTTCGGCCTGCTCGCGGCCGGCGGCGCGGCGCTCTGGGGCGACGCGCAGAAGGACGAGCACGGCTACATCTCGAGCGACAGCGAGCGCTACGCGACGGGCACCCGCGCGATCGCGAGCGACAACCTCGACCTCGATCTCGACGGCCTCGGCGACGTCGTCGGCAGCGACTCGTTCGGCAAGGTGCGACTCGAGGTCGCCTCGCACGACGACAAGCCCGTGTTCGTCGGTATCGCGCGGACGAGCGACGTGTCCGACTACCTGCGCGGCAGCGCGCACACGGTGGTCACGGACGTGGACTACTCGCCGTTTCACGCCGACTACAGCGACCGCTCCGGCGAGCGGCGCATCGCGCCGCCGGCCGGCGAGCGCTTCTGGGCCGCCTCGGCGCACGGCGCGGGCGATCAGACGCTCACCTGGGACGTCGAGGACGGCGACTGGTCGGTCGTCGTCATGAACGCCGACGGCTCGCCCGGCGTGGACGCCGGCGTGAGCGCAGGCGCCCGGCTCGGATTCCTCGACGAGCTCGGCTGGATCCTGATCGGCAGCGGCCTGGTCGTGCTCATCGGCGCGGGCGGCTTCCTGTACCTCGGCGTCCGCCCGCCGCGTCAGCGCCGGCCCGACGAGCCGAACCCGTCCGCGCCGCGGTCGGTCGAGCCGAGCCCGTCGACCACCTGAAGTTCGGGCGCCCAGTAGGGCACGAGCAGCAGCTGCGCTACACGGTCGCCGATCTCGACCGTGTAGCGGCTGTCGCCGCAGTTCTGGACGATCACCTTGATCTCGCCGCGGTAGTTGGGATCGATCAGCCCGGGCGCGTTGAGCAGCGTGATCCCGTGCTCGATCGCCAGGCCCGAGCGGGGCGTGACGAGCCCGGCGACGCCCTCCGGCAGCGCGATCGCGACGCCGGTCCCGACCAGGCGGCGGCCGGCCGGCGGGATCGAGATGCGCTCGGTCGCGCGCAGGTCGTAGCCGGCGTCTCCGGCCCGCGTCCGGGCGGGCGCGATCGCGTCCGGGTGCAGGAGCGTGATCTCCAGCGTGTCCGTGAGAGCCTCGATCATGGCGCGCAACGGTAGGCGAGCCGGCGGACGCACGCGCGGGGAAGGCCGGAACGAGCGACGATTTCAGCGCCGCGCCGGCTCGCTCACGCGCTGACGACCACTGCGGCCGATGCGCACGTCGCGACGGCCAGCGGGAGGTCGGCATCGGCGATGCCCGCGAGCTCCGGGTGGTCGCGGTCGATCGCGATCGTGCCCGCGTCCTCGAGCCCCAGGCTCGCGCGGCCGTTGGCCGCCAGCTCGCCCCACAGGTCGCCGTACGCGGCCAGCAGTGCGTGGCGCGTGCGCCGCTCGCGCCGGGCCAGCGTCTCGAGCTCGCGCGTCTCCTCGAACGGGTCGACGCGCACATTGGAGTCGCTCCCGATCGCGATCCGCACGCCGGCGTCGCGGTAGACGAGCGCGGGGAACTGGCCGTCGCCGAGGCTGCCCTCGGTCGTGGGGCAGGAGACGACGATCGTGTCGCTGTCGGCGAGGCGGCGGACGTCGTCCGGCTCGACGTGGATGCCGTGGATCAGGCTGGTGCGGGGGCCTAGGAAGCCGGTGCGGTCGAGCAGCGCGATGGGGGAGACGCCGTGCTCGGCGCGGCACTCGTCGAGCTCGCGGGGCTGCTCGTGCGCGTGCACGTGGCGGACGAGGCCGCGCTCGTCGGCGTATGCGGCGATCGCCTCCAGCCAGTCAGCTGGGACGGCGCGCACGCTGTGCGCCGCGACGCCGACGTGCACGCCCTCGCGGCTCTCAGCCCAGCGACGCAGCGCCTCGACGCGCGCGAGGAACGTGTCGGGGTCGGGGTCGCAGAAGCGGCGCTGGCCGGGCGTCGGCGGGAGGTTCCAGCCCGCGCGGTGGTAGGCGGTCGGGAGCAGCGTGATGAGCAGGCCCGCCGCGCGCGCCGCCTCGGCGACGGCGACCGCCATCGCGTTCGGCTGCGGGTACGGAGTGCCGTCCGGCTGGTGGTGCACGTAGTGGAACTCGCCGACCGCGCCGTAGCCGGCGGCCGCCATCTCGGCGTACACGCGCCCGGCGGCCTCGCGCATCGTGTCGGGATCGTGCGCGCCCGCGAGCCGGTACATCGCCTCGCGCCACGACCAGAAGTCGTCCGCGGCGTGCGCCTCGGGCGCCGGCCGCTCGGCGGCGCCGCGCAAGTCGCGCTGGAACGCATGCGAGTGTGCGTTGACCATCGCGGGCAGCTCGTACGGCGTCACGCAGGCGCTCCGAGCGCGCGAAATGGGCGGCGGTCGAGAGCGCTTGCGACGGTCATGCGAGGCGCTCGAGCGTCGCGAGCAACGCGTTCGCCGCGACGGCGGCGTCGTCCATGTCGACCTCCTCCTCCGGCGCGTGGCTCACGCCGGTCCGGTTGCGCACGAAAACCATCCCGGCGGGCTTGTCCGGGGCGAGGATGCCGGCGTCGTGGCCGGCGAAGCAGACGAGCGCCGGCAGGTCGCCCATCGCCTCCAGCACGCGGCGGTCGAACGCCACGCCGCCGCTGTGCGAGGCGGTCGTCAGCTCGATCTCGACGCCGGTCGCGGCGTCCAGCTCGGCGGCGCGGGCGGCGAGCGCATCGCGCCACGCGACGAGCTTCTCCGGGTTCGGCGTGCGCCCGTCGATCCACAGCCGCACGCCGGACGGCACAGTCGTGAACGCGTTCGGCTCGACCAGGATGCGGGTGGCGGTGACGAGGAAATCCTGGTCGTCGCCGGCGAGCTCATCGGCGACGACGATCAAGCGCGCCGCGGCGGCCAGCGCGTCGCGCCGCTCGCCGCGCCGCGTCGTGCCCGCGTGGTCGGCGCTGCCGGCGAACGTGAGCGCCAGCCGCATGCGCGAGGCAAGCGACCACACGGCGCCGGCCGGTGCGCCGAGCAGCGCGAGATCGCGGGTCTGATCGATGTGCAGCTCCACGAACACGCGCAGGCGAAACTGCCAGTCCGGCGCGTCGCCGAGCGCGTCGGGATCGGCGCCAGCCGAGCGCATCGCTTCGCGCAGCGTGACGCCGGCATCGTCGGTCCGTTCGAGCACGTCGGTGATGTCGAGCCGCCCGACCAGCGCGCGCGACCCGAACGTCGGCGTGTTGAACCGCGCGCCCTCCTCGTCGGCGAACGCGACGACCGCGACGCCGGGCAGGCGCTCGGCGACGGCGAAGCCCGCGGCGACGCCGAGCGCGCCGTCGAAGCGCCCGCCGCTGCGCACGCTGTCGAGATGCGAGCCGGTCCCGAGCCAGGGTCCTTCCGCGTCCGGCATCGCCCAGATCGAGCCGGCCGGGTCGCGCTCGACCCGCAGCCCGGCGGCGCGCGCCTGCTCGCGGAACCAGTCCTCGGCGGCGGCGAGCTCGGGCGTCCATGCGAGCCGCGTCGTCCCGTCCGGCCCGAGCCCGATCGGTTCGAGGCCTGACAGCCGCTCGCGCAGCTCCGCCGCCGCGATCGGTCGCGCCGAGGCAGTCACGCGGCGGCCCCGCGCGGGGGGTGGGCGAGCGCGCGCACGCCGTGGGCGCCCGCGACGTAAGGCGTCTTCATCACGACACCCGCCACGCCTGGTCCGGCCGCACCCACGCGACCTCGCCGCCCGCGATCACGATCGCGACCGGGTTGTGGCCGAAGCGGTACGGCACGTGCTCGGCCGGACCGTCGAGCACGAGCACGTCGGCGCGCTTGCCGGGCTCGAGCGAGCCGAGCTCCTCCGACCAGCCCAGCACGTAGGCCGCGTTGAGCGTCACGGCGAGCAGCGCCTCGCGCACGCTCCAGCCGTAGCGCCGCACCGCCAGGCCGACGATCACCGGGAGCGAGGCGATCGGCGACGTGCCGGGGTTGAAGTCGGTGGCGAGCACGCAGATCGCGCCGGAGTCGGCCAGCGCGCGCGCCGGCGGCAGCTCCTCGGCGTTCATCAGCTCCGCGCCCGGCAGCAGCACGGCAGCGGTCTCCGACGCGGCGAGCGGGGCGACATCGTCGGGATGGATGCGCGAGAGGTGGTCGACCGAGCGCGCGTCCCACTCCAGCGCGACCGGCACCGAGCGCATCGTGGACAGCTGCTCGACGTGCGCGCGCAGCGGCCTCCCGGTGTCGCGCGCGATCGCGCCCATGCGGGCGAGGTGCTCGTTCCCGAACGCGACCGACTCGACGAAGATGTCGAGCGCGTCGACGTCGCACTCGCGGGCGAGCGCCTCGGCCTCGTCCATCCACGCATCCGCCGTGAAGCCCGGCGGGACGGCATGGGCGAAGAGGCCCGTCAGCCGCATCGGCTGCCGGGGCCGCAGCTCGCGGCCCAGCCGCGCCGC
This sequence comes from uncultured Solirubrobacteraceae bacterium, assembly GCA_963835735.1. GTDB lineage: Bacteria > Actinomycetota > Thermoleophilia > Solirubrobacterales > Solirubrobacteraceae > DASQMT01. The sequence goes on along the minus strand of CAWIGP010000005.1, from coordinate 243,193 downwards.
GCGCGCCTCGCCGTCGCGCGACAGCCCGTAACCGGTCTTGCCCTCGAACGCGGTCGTCCCGAGCCACAGCATCTCGTCGGCGAGCGCGCGCGACTGGGCGAGCACCTCGTCGTCGCTCGCCGCCGCCAACGACCGCGCGGAGCTGGCGATCCCGCCGCCCGCGCGGGCGATCTCCTCGTACGGCACGCCGGTCACCTTGCGCTCGTACTCCTCCGCGCGCCAGCCGGCGAACGGCAGGTGCGTGTGGCAGTCGACGAAGCCGGGCAGCACGGCGGCGCCCGACGCGTCGACCCGCGCCCCGCCACTCGGCTCGAACCCCGCGATGCGGTCGCCCTCGATCGCCAGGTCGCCCGGCTCGAGCCGCAGCTCGCCGGCCCGGTCGTGCCGCAGGTACGGGAGGCCCTCCGGCATGCGCAGCACCTGCGCGGCGCCGCGGATCGCGAGGCTCACCGCATCGGGATCCGCACCCCGAGCCGGTCGGCCGCCTCGATCGCCGCGTCGTACCCGGCGTCCACGTGGCGCACGATCCCCATCCCGGGATCGGCGAGCAGCGTCCGCCGGATCCGCTCGGCCGCGAGCTCGGTCCCGTCCGCGACGCTCACCTGCCCGGCGTGCAGCGAGAGCCCCATGCCGACGCCGCCGCCGTGGTGGAAGGAGACCCAGGACGCGCCGGTCGCGGTGTTGACGAGCGCGTTGAGGATCGGCCAGTCGGCGACGGCGTCCGAGCCGTCGCGCATCGACTCGGTCTCGCGCTGCGGCGACGCGACCGAGCCGGCGTCGAGGTGGTCGCGGCCGATCACGATCGGCGCTTTCACCTCGCCGGAGGCGACGAGCTCGTTGAAGCGCAGCCCGGCGAGGTGGCGCTCGCCGTAGCCGAGCCAGCAGATCCGGGCCGGCAGGCCCTGGAACGCGACGCGCTCGCGCGCCAGCTCGATCCAGCGCCGGATGTGCTCCTGGTCGCCGAACAGGTCGAGGATCGCGCGGTCGGTGGCGGCGATGTCTGCCGGGTCGCCGGACAGCGCAACCCAGCGGAACGGGCCCTTGCCCTCGCAGAACAGCGGCCGGATGTACGCGGGGACGAATCCCGGGTACTCGAACGCGTGCTCGTCGCCGTTGTCGGACGCAACGCCGCGCAGCGCGTTGCCGTAGTCGAACGCCTCCGCGCCCTGGCGACCGAGCGTGCGGATCGCGTCGACGTGCGCGAGCACCGACTGGCCGACGCGTGCCAGGTAGTCGTCCGGGTCGGCGGCGCGCAGCGTGTCGGCCTGCTCCGGCGTGAGGCCGGCGGGGATGTAGCCGTTGAGCGGGTCGTGCGCGCTCGTCTGGTCGGTCACGACGTCGACGGCCGCGCCGCGCCGCGCCAGCTCCGGCAGGATCTCCGCCGCGTTGCCCAGCAGCCCGATCGAGAGCGCGCGGCCGTCGCGCTGGGCGGCGTCGAGCCGGGCGAGCGCGTCGTCGAGCGAGCCGGCACGCTCGTCGAGGTAGCGCTCGCGGATGCGGCGCTCGATCCGCTGCAGGTCGACCTCGACGCACAGCGCGCAGCCCTCGTTCATCGTCACCGCGAGCGGCTGTGCCCCGCCCATCCCGCCGAGCCCGGCGGTGACGACCAGCCGCCCGCGCAGCGAGCCGCCGAAGCGCGCCCGGGCGATCGCCGCAAACGTCTCGTAGGTGCCTTGGAGGATCCCCTGCGTGCCGATGTAGATCCACGAGCCCGCGGTCATCTGCCCGTACATCATCAGCCCGGCGGCGTCGAGCTCGCGGAACGTCTCCCAGTTCGCCCACTTGCCGACCAGGTTGGAGTTGGCGATCAGCACGCGCGGCGCGCCGACGTGCGTCTCGAACACCCCGACGGGCTTGCCGGACTGGACGAGCAGCGTCTCGGAGTCGCCCAGCGTCGTCAGCTCGCGCTTGATCGCCGCCAGGCACTCGTGGTTGCGCGCGGCCTTGCCGATGCCGCCGTAGACGACGAGCTCGTCCGGCTTCTCGGCCACGTCCGGATGCAGGTTGTTCTCGAGCATCCGCAGGGCCGCCTCCTGCTGCCAGCCACGGCAGCGCAGCTCGCTCATCCGCGTCGTCATGGCCGCAGCTTGTCACCTGGGCGTGTGGTTGAGTGCGCCGCATGACCGTGCTGCGCATCGGCGACGAGCCGCTCACGCCGGACGCGGTGGTCGCGGCGTCACGGGGTGGACCGGCCGAGATCGAGCTCACGGCGGCGGCGCGCGAGCGCATCGCCACGGGCCGAGCCACCGCGGAGGCGGTCGCGGCCCGCCGCCCGGTGTACGGCCGCACGACCGGCGTCGGCGCCAACCGCAGCGTCGCGGTGCCCGAGGCCGACCTGTGGGCGCACAGCGTGCGGCTGCTGCGCAGCCACGCCGGCGGCGTCGGCGACCCGTTGCCCGACGAGCTCGTGCGGGCGACGATCCTGATCCGCCTCACGCAGATGGCCGCGGGCGGAGGCGGCCACCGGCCGGAGATCGCGGACGCGCTGGCGGCGGTCCTGCGCGACGGACCGCTGCCGGTGCTGCGCGACCTCGGCGGGATCGGCACCGGCGACCTCACGCTGCTCGCGCAGCTCGGGCTGGCGCTCGCGGGCGAGGGGGAGTGGGCCGAGCCGGTCGCGGCGCCGCGGGTGCCGATCGAGGCCGGCGACGCGCTCCCCCTGATGAGCTCGAACGCGGCGACCTACGCCGCGGCCTCGCTCGCCTGGGCCGACGTCGCGCGAGCTGCTCGACGCCGGGCTCGGCATCGCGGCGCTCACGTTCCACGCGCTCGACGGCAACCGCGAGGCGTTCGCGCCGCAGATTGCGGCGGCGCGCCCGCTGCCCGGGCTCGCAGCCGTGTCGGAGCGCCTCTGGATGCTGACCGAGGGAGCGCCCGAGCCGGTGCGCCTGCAGGACCCGTTCGGCCTGCGCTGCCTGCCGCCGGTCGCGGGCGCGCTGCACGACGCCGCGGCGGGCGTCCACGACCTGCTGGCGGTCGAGATCAACGCGGCGGCCGAGAACCCGCTGATCGCCGGCGACGAGGTGCTCCACCACGGCGGCTTCCATGCGGCCGCGTGCGCGCTCGCGCTCGACACCCTGCGGCTGGCGCTGGTGCCGTTCGCGAGCATGTCAACCGCGCGCCTCTCGCACCTGATGGAGCCGGGACTGACGGGGCTGTCGCCGTTCCTGTCGGTCGAGCGCTCCGGGCAGCTCGGGCGTGCTGATCGCCGAGTACCTCGCGGCCGACGCGCTGGCGCGCCTGCGCGCTGACGCGGCGCCGGTCGTGCTCGGCACCGTCGCGATCTCGCGCGGGCTCGAGGAGCACGCGAGCTTCGCCTGGCAGGCCGCGGGCCAGGCGCGTCACGCGGTTCTGCACCTGCGCACCGTGCTCGCGCTGGAGTGGGTCGTGGCGGAGCGCGCGTTGCGGATGAAGGCCGTGCCCGGCGGCGGCGTGCTCGGACCGATGCGCGCGCTGGCGTCCGGCTTCGACCCGCGGCTCGAGGACCGCCCGATCGGCGCCGACGCCGCGCTTGCCGAGGCGGCGCTGCCGGCGCTCGCGCGCGCAGTACGGGCCGGTGGGGGCACTCAGCGGCGTCCGACCGCCGAGGCCGATGGTTGAGCCCCGTGCCACCAGGGTTGCGCGGGCGACTACCGTTCAGGCATGGACGCAACACTTGCCCTGGTCGCGGCGGTGTTCGTCGAGATCGCTCGCCTGCCGCGCGCGGCGACGAACGCCGGGTCGCGGCACGGGCAGGGCGGATGACAGGCGCTGGTGGCAGCAGCCTGCGGCGCGGCCTGCTCGCGCTTGAGCTACTTGCCGCCGACGCAGGCGAGCACGACGCCGGACTGGGTGTCGTGGACATGGCCCGCCGGCTCGGGGTCGACAAGAGCCAGGCTTCGCGGACGCTGCGTGCGCTGGCCGAACACGGCCTCGCCGAGCGCGACGCCGCGAGCCGCGCGTACCGCCTCGGCCCGCGCGTCTTCGCCTATGCGTCGCTCGTGTCAGAGCGCCGGCTGCTGCGCATGGCGCCGCCGGTGCTCGAGTGGCTCGTCGATGCGCTCGGCGAGCGGGCGCACTTGAGCGTGCTGGACGGCCCGGCGGTGCTCACGCTGCTGTCGCACTCTCCTGCGCACGCGGTGCAGACGGCGGGCTGGGTGGGCCGCACCGCTCCGGCCTACTGCACGGCCGCCGGCCGGGCGTTGCTGATCGATCACGACCCCGTAGCGCTGCGAGCGCTGTTCGACGGCGTCGAGCTGGTGCCGCGCGGACCGAACACGGTCGCCAGCCTCGAGGAACTCAGCGCCCGCGTGCAAGAGGCCGGCGAGCGCGGCTACGCGGTGGCCGTCGAGGAAATGGAGCCCGGACTCGCCGCGGTGGCGGCTCCGGTGCGCCGCTTCGACGCCCGCATCGTCGCCGCGGTCAACGTGTCAGGACCGACGTTCCGCTTCGGCCCGCGCCTACGGGAGGCGGCCACCGAGATCACGCGAGCCGCCGAGCAGCTGTCGGCCAGGCTGCACGAGGCGCAGGTTGTAAATCACGCAACCTGAGTTGTAACTTACCCAGGATGAGCGACAGGCTCCTCGAGCGCCTCGCGAACGGTCCCGTGATCTGCGCCGAGGGTTACCTGCTTCGAGTGCGAGCGGCGCGGATACCTGCAGGCCGGGGCGTTCGTGCCGGAGGTGGTGCTCGAGCATCCCGAGGTCGTCGCGCAGCTCCATCGCGAGTTCGTGCACGCCGGATCCGACGTCGTCGAGGCATTCACCTACTACGCGCATCGGGAGAAGCTCCGCCTCATCGGCATGGAGGACGCGCTGGAGGACATCAACCGCGCGGCGCTGAGCATCGCCGCCGGCGTGGCGCAGGAGTCCGGCGCGCTGCTGGCCGGCGACGTCTGCAACACGAACGTGTACGACCCCGACGACCCCGAGTCGGCGGCGCGCGTGCGGGCGATGTTCGAAGAGCAGGTCGCGTGGGCGGTCGATGCGGGCGTCGACTTCATCATCGGCGAGACGTTCTCCTGGGCCCAGGAGGCGCTGATCGCGCTCGAGGTGATCAACGAGACCGGGCTGCCGGCGGTCATCACTCTCGCCGTCCATCGCGCGCCCGAGACCCGCGAGGGCTGGGCGCCCGAGGACGCCTGCAGGCGGCATCGAGGACGCCGGTGCGGCGGTCGTCGGCCTGAACTGCATCCGCGGCCCGCGCACCATGCTGCCGTTGATCGAGCGCGTTCGCGCCGCGTGCGAAGGCCACGTGGCCGCACTGCCGGTTCCGTACCGAACCACGGAGGAAGAGCCGAGCTTCCAGTCGCTGACCGATCCCGGCTGCGACTGCATCCCCGGCGATCGCCCGTTCCCGACGGCGCTGGACCCCTTCACCTGCAACCGCTACGAACTCGGCGAGTTCGCGAAGGCGGCGAGCGAGCTCGGGGTCACGCTACCTCGGCGTCTGCTGCGGCGCGGCGCCGCATCACATCCGCAGCGTCGCCGAGGCGCTCGGTCGCGAGCCTCCGGCCAGCCGGTACAGCGCCGACATGAACCTTCATGCGTTCCTCGGCTCCGACCCGACCCTTCAAGGCGGTCAACCGATCCTACGCCGGCGAGCTCTGACGAACCGTCAGAAGTTGACGCTGAGGTACTGCACGTCGAGGTAGTCCTCGAGCCCGAGGCGACCGCCCTCGCGGGCATCGCCGAGCCCTTGACGCCGCCGAACGGCGCCTGCACCCAGCCGAGCGCGCCGTCGTTGACGGCCACCATCCCGTAGTCCAGCGCCTCGCCGACGCGGTGCGCCCGGCCCAGATCGCGCGTGAAGACGTACGCGGCGAGCCCGTACTCCGAGGCGTTGGCAAGCGCGACGGCCTCCTCTTCGGCGTCGAACGGGATCAGCGGGGCCACCGGGCCGAACGTCTCCTCGCGGGCGATCAGCGCATCGGGCGGCACGTCGGCGAGCACGGTGGGAGCGAAGAAGCGCTCCGGGTCGAGCCCGTCGACCGCCCCGCCGCCGAACAGGATCCGGGCGCCGCGGGCGAGCGCGTCCTCGACATGCCGGCCGACCTTGTCCACCGCGCGCCCATCGATCAGCGGGCCGACCGTGACACCCGGCTCGAGCCCGTCGCCGACGCGCGCGGCCGCGACCCGCTCCACCAGCAGGTCGCCAAGGCGCGCGAGCGCCGGGCGCTCGACCAGCACGCGATTGGCGGCGATGCACGTCTGGCCGGCGTTCTGGAGCTTCGAGAACGTGAGCTTCTCGGCCGCCAGCTCGAGGTCGGCGTCCGCGAACACGACGAACGGCGCATGGCCTCCCAGCTCGAGGCTGGCGCGCTTGCCGGTCTCCGCGCAGCGGCGCGCCAGCATCCGTCCGACCGCCACCGAACCGGTGAACGAGAGCTGGCGCACCTCCGGCGAAATCGTGAAGACCTCGCCGATCTCCGCCGGCGTCGCCGCAGACGAGGTTCACGACGCCCTGCGGGAAGCCGGCCTCGTCGAACATCTCGAACAACAGCACCGCCGAGAACGGCGTCTGCTCGGCCGGCTTGAGCACGACCGTGTTGCCGGCGGCCACGGCGGGCGCCAGCTTGCGGGTGATCATCGAGCTCGGGAAGTTCCACGGCGTGATGCACGCCACGACGCCGCGCGGCCGGCGACGCACGTACAGGCGCTGCGACGGGCTGTTGGATGCGAGGATCTCGCCCCATGGCCTGCGGATCTCCTCGGCGTACCAGAGCAGGTACTCCGCGCCCCAGCGGACCTCGCCCTCGGCCTCGTCGACGGGCTTTCCGCCCTCCAGCGTGAGCGCGCGGGCGAGCTCGCGGGCCCGCTCGAGCACCAGCTCGTAGGCGCGCCGCAGCGGCGCCGCCCGCTCGTCGGGCGACAGCGCCGACCATGCCGGATACGCGGCGTGTGCCGCCGCCACCGCCTCGCGCGCCTGGCCGGCCGTTGCCGCGACCACTTCGCCCACGGTCGCCCCGGTGGCCGGGTCGGTGACCCTCAAGCGATCGGCTCCGTCGCGCCAGCTTCCGCCGATGTAGAGACCGCTCGCGGCTTCGACGGCGCGTCGCGGCTGGAGGCGGTGCGCACCACGAACGGTGCATGATGGGAACGTGGTACACCGATGTCAAGAGGATCGAGGGGCCCGCCCGGCGGTGCGTTGACTCCTCCCTGCCGGGATGGGATAAACGCGAAGCCGACCGAGGGGAGCCTGAGGTCGTCCGTAGGGACGAGATCCAGAGACGGGTCGATGCTATCCGAGCGCAGCGCAGCGAGATGGAGAACCATCTCATCGACACGTATCGCTCCGGGTACATCAACCGCCGCGAGTTCATGCGCCGGGGCACGGTCCTCGGCATGTCGCTGCCGCGCATCGGCTTCCTCGCGAGCGCCTGCGGGTCGGCGACAACGGCGGCGCGCCCGGAGGCCGCCGGCCACCAGGCCGAGGACAGTCACAGAAGGGCGGCACGGTCAAGACGGGCATCCCGGCGCCGGCGAGCGACCTCGATCCGATCATGGTCAACGACCAGGGCGGCCTCGCCGTGCTCGGCCAGTCGGGCGAGTACCTCGTCTTCTCGGACAAGGACCTAAGGCGGTGCCGCGGCTCGCGGAGAGCTGGACGCCCAACGCCGACGCTTCGGTGTGGACGTTCAAGATCCGCCAGGGCGTCAAGTTCCACGACGGCACCCCGATGACCGCCGAGGACGTCGCGGCGACGTTCAACCGGCTCGCCGACCCGGACAGCGGCGGCAACGCCCTCTCGGCCTTCACCGGCGTCCTGTCGAAGGACGGTGCCGAGGCGACCGACCACTGACCGTGGTGTTCACGCTCGACGGCGCCGAACGGCAACTTCCCGTACCTCGATCCTCGGACAACTACAACCTCATCATCCTGCCGAAGAACTTCGACCCGGAGACCGGCCGAAGAACTTCCGGCACCGGGCCCGTGGAGCTGGAGAAGTACACGCCGAACGTCGGCGTGAACTACACGGCGAACCCGGACTACTGGGACACGGAGCGCCAGCCGCTCGGCGCCAGCAACGAGATCAGGTTCTACGACCAGGAGCCGGCGCGGTCCTGGCCGTCCAGGGCGGCGAGGTGGACGTCCTCGCGCAGTTCTCGCCGGTCGCCGGCAAGGCCCTGCTCACCGATCCGAACATCGAGGTCATCGAGCTGCGCTCCTCGGTGCACCGCCAGCTCCACATGCGCACCGACCAGGAGCCGTTCAACGACAAGCGCGTCCGGCAGGCGGTCGCACTGCTCCATCGATCGCCAGAACCTCATCCAGGGCCTGCTCGAGGGGAAGTCGGCCCCCGGCAACGACAGCCCGTTCGCCCCCGTCTACCAGTCCACCGACACGTCGGTCCCGCAGCGCGACGCGGACGTCGAGCAGGCCAAGCAGCTCCTGTCGGAGGCCGGCAAGGGCGACTTCTCGGTGAGCTCGCGGCTGGGACGGCTTCGAGATCCCGGACCACGCCAGCTCGTCCAGGGCAACCTCAAGGCGGCCGGCATCAACATGGAGCTCAACTTCACGGACGCCGGCTACCTATTATGGCGACGCCGTCTTCGGCAATTCGCCGTGGCTGACTCCACCTTCGGCCTTACCGACTACGGCCATCGGGGAGTGGCGAACGTGTTCCTCGGCGCGCCGCTGATGAGCAAGGGCACGTGGAACGCCGCCCACTTCAAGAACACGGAGTACGACAACCTCGCCAAGGAGTTCACGGCCCACGACATCCATGCCCAGATCACGGCGGCCAGAAGATCCAGACGCTGCTGCTCGACGAGGTGCCGATCGTCTTCCCGTACTTCTACTACTACCTCACGGCGCCAAGCGCAGTGGCCGGGTCGAGGTGTCGGCGATGGGCCACGTCCACCTGACCAGCCGGGCAAGTCTGAGCGCCGGCACGACGCCCGCCGGGGAGGACTCGAACATCGCGCGGTTCCTTGCCAGCGCTTCGCTCTCGGCCTGGTCACGCTCTGGCTGCTGAGCATCATCATCTTCCTGGCCGCCCAGGTGCTGCCGGGCGATGTCGCCCGGCGGATCCTGGGCCGTTCGCCGATCAGGCGTCCGTCGACGCGCTGAACCAGGAACTCGGCACGGACCGCAGCCTGATCACGCAGTACCTCGACTGGATCTCGGCTTCCTGACCGGCGATCTCGGCGAGTCGACCGCTCCACCGGTCCGGTCAGCGACGGCTCTGGCCCCACTCCAGAACTCCGCGAAGCTCGCGCGCTGGCCTTCATCATCGTCGTGCCGCTGGCGATCATCGGCGGAGTGTTCGCGGCGCTGCACGAGGGAACCGCCCGCGACCGCCTGATCTCGGTCGGCGGGCTGTCGGCGACCGCGATCCCCGAGTTCGTGTGGGCCGTTTTTCATCCTCGATCTTCTCGCTCGGGCTCGGCCTGTTTCCGTCCACCGCCCAGTTCCCCGCGGGGCGGGCCCGGGACCAGCTCGAGTACCTGTTGCTGCCGGCGCTGTGTCTGGTCTCGCCCTGTTCGGCTACATCGCCCGCATGGCGCGGGCAGGGACTATCGAGGCGCTGGACGCCGACTACACGCGCACGGCCGTGCTCAAGGGCCTGCCCGAGCGCACCGTGATCCGCCGGCACGTGCTGCGCAACTCGCTGCTGCCGACGATCGCCGTGGTCGCCACCCAGCCCGGCTACTTGTTCGGCGGACTGTGATCATCGAGTTCATCTTCAACTACCAGGGATCGGCCTGACGCTGTTCCGGGCCGCCACGCGAAGGACATCCCGCTGCTGCAGAGCGGCGTCCTGCTCATCGGGCTCGTGTACCTCGTGGCGACGCTGATCGCCGACATCCTCTACTCGGTCCTCAACCCGCGGGTCCGCCTGGGGGGCGCCGAATGAGCGCTCCGCAGACAGCCCGCTCCGCGGGCGCCACCGACATCGGCACCGTGAGCCCGGCGGCCGTCGGCGCGCGCGACGAGCGACGCCCGGGTGGCCACGCAAGGAGCGCCTGGCGCTGCTCCGGCGCTCGAAGTCGTTCATCGCCGGCGCCATCATCGTCGGCTTCTGGGTGCTGTGCGCGATCTTCGGCGAGCTGCTGGTGCCGAGGACCCGCTCGCCTCGGACCCGATCAACGACCTGCTCGCCCCGTCGGGGGACCACTGGTTCGGCACCGACAAGCTCGGCCGCGACGTCTTCGCGCGGGTCATCGCCGGCGCGCGCGACATCCTCATCGTCGCGCCGCTGGCCACCATCCTCGGCACCGTGATCGGGACCGCGCTCGGCCTCGTGACGGGCTACTTCCGCGGGGTGTCGACGACGTCCTCAGCAGGATCATCGAGGCGTTCCTGGCGCTTCCGGTGATCATCGTGGGCCTGCTCGTCGCCGTTGCGCTCGGCCCGTCGAGGACCACCTGATCATCGTCGATCGGCATCCTCTTCGCGCCGATCATCGCGCGCACGGTCCGCGCCGCCGTGCTGAACGAGCGCGAGCTCGATTACGTGTCTGCCGCGCGGCTGCGCAACGAGCGCACGCCGTACATCCTGTTCGGCGAGATCCTGCCCAATGTGATGGGGCCGATCATCGTCGAGTTCACCGTCCGCCTCGGCTACGCGATCTTCGTCGCCGCGGGACTCTCGTTCCTTGGCTTCGGCATCCAGCCGCCCTCGCCGGACTGGGGCCTGCAGGTGGCCGAGCACTACAGCATCATCTCCGGCGGCTTCTGGTGGCCCGTCCTGTTCCCGAGCCTCGCGATCGCCTCGCTGGTGATCGGCGTGAACCTGATCGCCGACGGCGTCGCCTCGGCCTTCGAGCGATGACCCAGCCACTCCCGACAGCACCGTCGCGGCACCCCCCGCCCTCGAGCTGAGCGACCTGGAGGTCGCCTACCGCGTGCGCGGCATCTGGCGGCCCGTCCTGCGCGGCGTCTCGCTTCGCGATCGCCGACGGCGAGTCCTACGGCCTGGTGGGCGAGTCCGGCTGCGGCAAGTCGACGGCCGCGTATGCCGTGCTGCGCTACCTGCCGCGCAACGGACGCATCTCGAGCGGCACGGTAAATGTGGCCGGCGAGGACCTGGCGGGCCTGAGCGAGGCGCAGGTGCGTGAGCTGCGCGCCTCCAAGGTCTCGATGGTCTACCAGAACCCGGGCGGGGCGCTGAACCCGACGATCCGGTCGGCGACCAGGTGGCCGAGGTGTTCATGATCGCCGGCGTCGATTCCAAACGGGCCACGAGCGGGCCAGGGAAATGCTGGCCAAGGTCCAGATCTCCGACCCCGACAGCGTGATGCGGCGCTACGCGCACCAGCTCTCGGGCGGCATGCAGCAGCGTGCGGTCATCGCGATGGCGCTGGCCAAGGACCCCGACGCTGCTCATCCTCGACGAGCCGACGACCGGGCTGGACGCGACGGTCGAGGCGGAGGTCCTCGACCTCGTGTCGGCCCTGCGCAAGGAGTTCCAGCTCCAGCGTGCTGTTCATCAGCCACAACCTCGAAGTGATCGCCAAGATGTGCGATCGCGTGGGCGTGCTGTACGCCGGGCGGCTCGTCGAGGAAGGTCCCGTCGACGAGTCTTCAACGACCCCCGGCACCCCTACACCGTCGGGCTGCTGCGCTGCCTGCCGCGCGGCGGGGTGCGCAAGGACCAGCAGCGGCTGGACACCATCCCCGGTTTCCTGCCGCAGCTCGGCGCGGAGCTGCCGGCGTGCGTGTACGTCGACCGCTGCGGGTTGGCACAGGAGATCTGCTCGCGGAGGAGCCGCCGTTCCACGAGCTGGGCGGCGGGCGCCACAGCCGCTGCCACTTCTGGGAGCAGGCGCACGAGCTGCCGCGGGCGACGCCCGGCCGCCGCGGCGTTCAAGCCCGTCGACCAGGAGCGCCGAACCGGTGATCCGGGCGGAGAGCCTGCGCAAGACCTTCCATCAGGAGGGCCACGACATCCGGGCCGTGGACGACCTCAACTTCGTCCTGCGGCCGGGCGAGACCCTGGGGCTGGTCGGCGAGTCCGGCAGCGGCAAGACGACGCTCGCGCGCACGCTGCTCGGACTCATCCCTGCCGACGAGGGGTCGATCATCGAGCTCGACGGGCACGCGCTCGAGAAGGCGATCACGAAGCGCGGGCGCGACGACGTCCGGGCGCTGCAGATCGTCTTCCAGAACCCCGACTCGGCGCTCAACCGCCGGTTCTCGGTCCGCGCATCCTGAATCGCGCGCTGGCGAAGCTGCGCGGCGACACCGGAAGCGAGCGCGAGGAGCACCTGCGCGAGCTCGCACACTCGGTCCGCTTCGACGTGCGGCTGATCAACTCCCGCCCGGCGCAGCTGTCGGGCGGGCTCAAGCAGCGCGTGGCGATCGCCCGCGCGTTCGCCGGCGAGCCGCGCGTGGTGGTCTGCGACGAGCCGACCTCGGCGCTGGACGTCTCCGTCCAGGCCGCCATCCTCAACCTGCTGGCGGAGCTGCAGGCCGACAAGGGCGTCACCTACCTGTTCATCTCCCACGACCTCGGGGTCGTGCGCTACCTGTCGGACCGCATCGCGGTGCTCTACCTCGGGCGGCTCATGGAGCTGGGTGACGCGGAGACGGTGTTCACCGCCGCCGCAGCATCCCTACACGGAGGCGCTGCTGTCCGCGGTCCCGCAGGCCGACGGCGAGGAGCGGGAGCGCATCCGCCTCGAGGGTGAGATCCCCAGCCACGCCAACCCGCCGTCGGGCTGCGTCTTCCACACCCGCTGCCCGCGCTACATCGGCGACATCTGCCATCAGCAGGAGCCGGAGCTCAAGGAGGTGGAGCCCGGCCACTTCTGGCGCTGCCACTACTCGGTCGAGGAGCTGCGCGAGCTGCAGCAGACCGCGCCTGGCAGAGCGAGCCCGGCGGCGGCCCCGCCGGACGTCGAGCCGGGGACGCCCGGAGGCGAGCGCTGAAGGTCCGAGCCGCCGTCCTCGAGCGTGTGGGCGCGCCGCTCGAAGTGACCGACGCTCGACCTGGCGCCGCCCGGAGCCGGGGAGGTCCTCGTGCGGCTGCACGCGAGCGGCGTCTGCCACTCCGACCTCAACGCGATCGACGGCACCGCGCCGACCCGCTGCCCCGCGGTGCTCGGCCACGAGGGCGCGGGGGTGGTCGAGCAGGTGGGCGACGGCGTGGCGCTGGTCGCCCGGCACTCCGGTCGTGCTCTCGTGGCTGCCGGCGTGCGGGCACTGCGAGGAGTGCCTGCGCGGGCTGCCCCACCTGTGCGCGACGGCGTGGGCGGGGATGGGCCGCGGCGGCCTGCTCGACGGCCCGCCGCGGCTCTCGCGCGACGGCGATCCGGTCTACCACTACTGCTTCCTCTCGTCGTTCGCCGAGTACGCCGTCGTGCCGGCGCGCTGCTGCATCCCGATCCCGCCCGACGTGCCGTTCGAGGTCGCCGCGCTCGTGGGCTGCGCGATCACCACCGGCACCGGGGCGGTCTGGCGGACGGCGGGCGTGCGTCCCGGCGACCGCGTCTGCGTGTTCGGCTGCGGCGGCGTCGGGATGAGCGCGGTGCTGGGCGCCATCGGCGGTCGGCGCCGACCCGATCGTCGCGGTCGACCTCGTCGAGGAGAAGCTGGAGGCGGCGCTCTCGCTCGGAGCGACCCACGCGGTCCCGTGGGCCGGCGGCGCGGAGGAGACCGCCGAGCGGGTGCGCGAGATCACGGGCGGCGGCGTCGACTTCGCGTTCGAGGCCACGGGGCGCACCGAGGCCGGGCTGGCCGCCTTCCTCTCCACCCGCGCGCGCGGCGCCGCGGTGCTGATCGGCATCCCGCGCGAGGATGCCGTGCTGGACGCTGCCGGCGCTGCAGATCCCGCGCCTGGAGCGGCGCGTGCTCGGGTCGATGTACGGCTCGGCGCGGCCCGAGCGAGACTTCCCGGCGCTGCTCGCGCTCTACCGGCGCGGGCGGCTGCCGCTCGACCGGCTCGTGTCGCGCGCCGGCTCCCGCTCGACGCCGTGGACGAGGCGTTCGACCTCCTGCGGGCGGCTACGGCGCTGCGGGTGGTCCTGGACATGGAGGGGGGCTGATGACGTCTGGACGGGTTGATCGGCGAGGCGTGGGCGGGCGAGGTACCCGACGGATGCCATTGAACGTCGTGCTCGCCGAGCGCGGATCCGCGACCGCCGCGGCCGCCGTCGGCGCGCTCGCGAACCCGAGCCCCGGCCACACGCCGTTCCTGGTCTGTCTCGGCCCCGGCAACGTGGTCCGTCCGGCGACGATCTTCGTCAACAAGACCACGATCGACGACGAGGCGCTGGGCGGGTGACCTGGGGCGCGGCGCAGCTGGGATCGGGCAGGGCGTCCTGGACGTCGTCGCCGAGGGGCGGCGCCTGCCGAGCGGACGATGTCGTCGTGCTGGCCGTCGTCTGGATCGACCCCGGAGCCGGCGACGAGACCGCGCTGAAGCGGTCGGCGCGCGAGGCGATGCGGACGGCGATCGCGGACGCGCTGCGGCCGCGGCGACGTGAACCAGCTCGTCGAGCGCCGCGAGCGGGCCGCGAACGGCTTCTACACGCGGTGACTGACCTGCGCATCGCGGCGGTCGAGGTGCGCCGCTACGCGCGTCGACCTCGACCCGCCGTTCAAGGCGGCGTGGGACCCGGTTCCCCGCGCCCGGATCGACGCCAGCCTGGTGATCGTCCGCTCCGAGGACGGGCTCGAGGGCTACGCGAGCGGCGACGACCTGCCCGACGCCGCGCTGCTCGAGCGCCTGCTCGTGGGGCTCGACCCGCGGCGCACGGAGGTCGTCCGGGAGCTCTGCGAGACCGTCGACCTACACGGCGGCCGGCCGTGGACCGCCGAGGTGGCGATCTGGGATCTGGTCGGCCGGGCGGTCGGCGAACCGCTGTGGCGGCTGCTCGGCGGGCGCAGCGAGCGGCTGCTCGCCTACGCGTCGAGCGGCGAGCTGGTCGATCCCGCCGAGCGTGCCCGCCGCGTGGTGGCGCTGCGCGATGCCGGCGTGCGGGCGATGAAGATCCGCTTCCACCACGCCGACTGGCGCAAGGACGTCGAGGTCGTCGAGGCGGTGCGCGACGCGGTCGGCCGCGATGTCGAGCTGATGGTCGACGCCAACCAGGGCTGGCGGATGGCGGGCGATCGCACCGCGCGCTGGGACGTGCCGACCGCGGCGCAGTGCGCGCGGGCGCTCGAGCCGCTCGGCGTCCACTGGCTCGAGGAGCCGCTGCGCACCGACGACGTCGAGGGCTATGCGGCGCTGAAGCGCCGGACGTCGCTGCGCATCGCGGCCGGGGAGATGGTGCGCGGGCCTGTTCGAGGCCCGCGACCTCGTCCTCCGGGGCGGCGTCGACGTGATCCAGCCCGACGTCGTGCTCGCGGGCGGGATCGGGGGCTGCCGGCGGATCGCCGACCTCGCGGACCTGTGCGGACGCGCCTTCTCGCCGCACACATGGACGAACGGCCTCGGGCTGCTGGCCAACCTGCATCTCGCGCTGGCCGTCTCGACCTGCCCCTACATCGAGGTGCCCCACGATCCACCCGCGTGGACGCCCGCCCGGCGGGACTGGCTGCTGGGCGGGCCGGTGATCGACATCGCGAGCGATGGCACGGTCGCTCCGCCACCCGGTCCGGGCCTCGGCGTCACCCCCGACCTCGACGCGCTCGAGGTGCATCGCACGGCATGAGGATCCGCGCCGCCGTCCTGCGCGGTACGGGACGCCGCTCGAGGTCTGCGAGCTCGAGCTCGACCCGCCGCGGCCCGGCGAGGTGCTGGTCCGCGTGGCCGCGGCGGGCGTCTGCGGCTCCGACCTGCATCTGGCCGACGGCCACCTCGGCGACGGACGCCTTCCGACGGTGCTCGGCCACGAGGGCGCCGGCGTGGTGGAGGCGGTCGGCGAGGGCGTCGACGCGGTTCCGGGCGAGACGGTCGCGTTCTGCTTCGTGCCGGCGTGCGGCACGTGCGCGGCGTGCGCCGCCGGCCGGCGCAACCTGTGCGAGGCTGCGGCGACGGCGGCATGGGCGGGAACGCTGCTGGACGGGACTTCGCGACTGCGCTTCCCGGACGGACGGCCGGTGAAGCACTTCAACTTCGTCTCCTGCTTCGCCGAGCGCTGCGTCGTGCCCGCCGCCTCGGCCGTCCCGGTCCCGGCCGCGCTGCCGCTCTGGCAAGCCGCGCTGCTGGGCTGCGGCGTGGTGACCGCCGTGGGCGCGGTGCGCAACGCGGCGCGGGTCGCCTTCGGCGAGACCGTCTGCGTCATCGGCTGCGGCGGCGTGGGGCTGCATCTCGTGGCCGCCGCGCGGCTCGCCGGCGCCGCGTCTGTCATCGCCGTCGAGCGCGACTCGACCAAGCTCGGGCTGGCCCTGGCGCGCGGAGCGACCCACGCCGTGGCGGCGGACGGGACGAGTGATCCGGTCGCGGGCGTGTTGGGCGTCGCGCCCGGCGGCGTCGATCACGCCTTCGAGGCGGTCGGCTCGCCGGCGACGATCCGCATGGCCTGGGACGTGCTCCGCCCGGGGGCCACCGCGACGGTGGTGGGCATCGCACCGATGGGCGTCGAGGTCGCCCTCCCTGCGCTCGAGCTCCTCTCCGAGAAGGGCATCCGCGGCAGCTACTACGGCTCGGGCGACGCCGCGGCGCTGCTGGCCTCGATGGCGGAGATGACGGCGGCGGGGCGTTTCCCCGTGGCCGAGGTCGTCACCCACGTGACGGATCTGGAGGGCATCGACGCGGCGCTTGGCTCGCCTGCGCTCCGGCGAGGGCGCGAGGACCCTCGCGGTCATCGATCCGGCGCTCGCGGGCCCGATCAGCGACTGATCAGCCGTCGCGGGGTGTCGCGCAGCGCCTTGGACAGCTCGGTCTCGGCCACGCCCTGCTCGTGCAGCGCCTGCGCGAACGAGCGCAGCGCCTCGGGCGGCGAGGGATTGTGAGCTTGGCCCGCGTCGCTCGAGACGACGACGGCGTCGCCGCCGAGGCGGGAGAGCGTCTCGGCCGCCTCAGCGACGGTCGACGTACGCCACAGCGGTGAGATGTTCAAATAGGTCAGCTCGACGACGGCGCCCTGCTCGACGAGCGGCGCGAGCTCGTCCGCGCCGAGGCCCGGCACCGTGAACGACGGATGCTGGACGAGGAAGCGCTGCACACCGGCCTGTCGAGCGGCCGCGAGCAGGACCGCGATCTCGCCGGCTCCGAGATGACCGGTCGCCACGAGGGCGTCGTGTTCGGCAGCGAGAGCGAGCACCTCCTGCGCCGCATCGATGAGCGTGCCGGCATCGTCGAGCAGGCGGATCCCCGTCGACGACTGGGTGCCGCCGCGCTGCGAGGGATAGATGCCGGTGCCGCCGAAAGCCCGCGCGTGCGCGTCGGCATCGATCGTGGGGAACCAGATGCAGCGTCCGCCAAGCCGCAGCGCCGCCTCCGCCGCCGCCGGATTGATCCCGCCGACGTAGCGGTTGAGGACGACCCCTCCCACCACGTCGAGCGATCGGGAGACCTTGTCGAGCACCGCTGCCGCCGCGACGGTCGAGCCCTCATGCGCCTTCAGCACGACGCCGGCCATGCCGGCCTGCTCGCAGGAGCGTGCCACGTCGAGCCCATCGCCCCAGCGATTGAAGAAGCTGGGTGCGCAGTGGACGTGCAGGTCGATCGCGCCCTCGAGCCAGTTCATACGGCAGCTCTGCTGCTGCTCGGAGCGACCGGCGCAAGAAATCGATGATCAGTCCGATCAGCTGCTGAAACGTCTCGTGGCCGTCATACATCCATTCGCTGTGGCCGGCGCCTTCCAGCATGTGCAGTTCGCGCGGTTCGCCCGCAAGTCGGTGCAGGCGTCGGGCCTCCTCGGGCGAATAGAGATCGTTCGCGGCTCCGTGGGCGAGGAAGAGCGGGCGCGGAGCGATCAGCCCGACGAGGTGCTCGACCGAGAAGCGCAGCAGCTGCTCGCTCGCGTGGCAGGTGACCGGGTAGCCGAACGCGGAGTCCTTGTAAAGCTCCGTCTGGACGTATTCCAGGGTCGGACTGCGGAGGCGGACCACGTCGAACGCACCGATCAGCGCCGAGCGACCGTGGCGGAGGCGTTCGAAGCGGTCGCGCTCCAGCCGCTCCATCAACGAGGCCCACGAGGCGTCGTCGTGCAGGGCACGGGTCGTGCGGTATCCGTCTGCGATCGCGTTCAGGGCCACAACCGCCGCGACGCGCGAGTCGTGCGCGGCTTCGGCGATCACCAGCGCCCCACCCAGCCCCCAGCCGAGCAGGACGACCGGGGACTCGGCCGTGTCGTCCCGGCTGCACAGATAATCGACCGCCGCCCGGATGTCCTCGACCTGCTCGTCGGGAAAGAGCCGCCCCCGCTCACCGTCGCTGAAGCCGAAGCCGCGATAGTCGAAAATGAGGCAGGCGTAACCGTGAGGCACCAGAGCTCGCGCGAAGCGGGCGGGCTGCAAGCCCCTGAGTCCCGCATAGCCCGAGCAACAGATCACGACCCCGGAGCAAGCCGAGGAACGCGGGAGCCAGAGCTCGCCGTCCAGGCGCTGCCCGTCGCTGAAGAAGCGGATCGACTCGCGGTCGCTCATGCGCTACCTCGCTCAGTCACGTACCCGGGGCCGGAACCCCAGAAGGCTCGAGAGCTCCGCTGCGACCTCGTTGAGACGCGGCCCGGCGGCTGCCAGGGCTTCCTCGGCGCGGAACTTCGGGCCGGAGAGGTTGAGGGCGGCGATCACGCGTCCATCGAAATCGAAGACCGGGGCCGCGATTCCGACCAAGCCGGCTTCGAACTCTTCGTCGACGTAGACCCATCCCGCTTGCCGCTCGCGCTCGAGCCGCGCGCGGAAATCGGCGAAGCTCGTCGGCCCGTTCGGGCCCGGTGGACGAAAGTCGAGCTCGCCCACGAGTGCGGTCAGTTCGTCCTCGCTGTGGCCGAACAGCAGCGCGCGGCCGGCCGAGGTGCAGTACACGAACTCGTTGCTGCGCCCGACCCAGCCCGCCGCCTGCAGTGTGTGCGCCGGCGACTCGGAGATGATCGTCAGCACCTCGCGGCCGTCGAGGACGGAGAGGTACGCCCGTTCCTCGAACTCGTCGGTAAGCAGCCGCACGAACCTCGCAGCGTCGTGCCGAAGCTGCGACTGACCTGCGCGCGCCGCGAGCGCGAAGAACCGCCACCCGAGCCGGTAAGCGAGGCTTGTGGGATCACGCTCGACAAGGCGCGACTCGGACAGTACGTCGAGCGTGCGCGACACCCGGCTGATCTCGTTCCCCGTCAGCTCGGACAACTGCTTGACACCGAGACCGCCGTCGTCCATCGCCTCGTCCCCGCCGAGCGCGAGCAGGAGCGCCACAGCGCGACGTACCGCCACAGCCGGCTCCCGCTCCATCGCGCGAGGCTAACAATCCATTGCTGGTCCCGCAAGTTGAGTTTCATCGAGTTGCGCAAGCACGATTGCGGCGCTGGACGGAGATGCGAAGATCGCCGGCACGATGCGGATCGAATCGATCGAGGCGCACGCCGTCCTCGTCCCGCTCTCAACGCCGACCGCCTTCTCCACTCGAAGCATCAAGGGCCGCGAATACGTGATCGTCCGCATCGTCGACGAGGGTGGCGCCGGCGGGATCGGCTACACGTACGCCGGCGACTCTGGCGGCCTGTGGCTGCAATCCGGCATCGAGCAGCTGCTCGCACCACGACTCCAAGGCCGCAGCGCGTTCTCGATCGAGGAGAGCTGGGAGCTGCTCTTCCGTGACCTGCTGCTCCTGGGCCGCCGCGGCGCACTGCTGCGCATGCTCAGCGCGGTCGACATCGCTCTCTGGGACCTGCTCGCCAAGCGGGCCGGCATGCCACTTCGCCACCTGCTCGGCGGCTCGCGGGACACCGTCGCCGCGTATGCCAGCGGCGGCTACTACCGGCCCGGCGACCCGTGCGAGAACGTAGCCGCCGAGCTCGAGCGCTACCGCGAGCTCGGCTTCACCGACTTCAAGCTGAAGTTCGGCGGCCTCCCGCTCAAAGAGGATCTCGAACGCGTCGCGACCGCCAGGCGAACGGTGGGACCAGAGGCTCGCCTGGCCCTCGACATCAACAACGGCTGGCAGACTCTCGAGCAGGCAATGCGCGCCGTAGAGGCGATCCACCAATACGACATCTGGTGGATCGAGGAACCCTTCGCGCCCGACGACGTCGCCAACCACAGCCTGCTTGCTGCACGCTCGCCGATCCCGATCGCAACCGGTGAGATCGAGGCCACGCGCTGGGGCTTCGCGCAGCTCATCGACCGGCACGCGGCCCACATCCTCCAACCCGACGCATGCGTCGCCGGCGGCATCAGCGAGTGGCGGCGAATCGCCGCCCTTGCGGCCGGACATGACATCCCGGTCGCCCCGCACTGGCACGCCAACCTGCACGCCCAGCTCGGAGCCGCAACACCGAACTGCTCGACGGTCGAGTACTTCGCCCTCGGCGAAGGGATCTACAACTTCGAGGAGCTTGTCACCAACCCGCTCACGGTCAACGACGGCGCATCACGCTCGATCAGGCACCGGGCATCGGCATCGAGCTCGACTGGGACGCAGTCACCCACCACGCCATCGCCAAGGCAACCGCCGCCGCCTGATAACAACCGGCGATGATCGTCAGCCAGACTGCCACAGGCCGGACGGAGCTCGTCTCCGATCGTGGCGTCGTCTCGTGCGGCCACATCCGGGAAGCCGAGGTCGGGGCAAGGATCCTGGAAGCGGGCGGGAACGCGGTCGACGCCGTCGTCGCGGCCGCCTTCACCGGCCATGTCGTCGAGCCGGTCAGCTGTGGTCTCGGCGGTTACGGTCACATGGCGCTCTTCCTCGCGGAGACGCGGCAGCTCGTCTCCGTCGACCATTACGTCCGGGCGCCTGCCGCGGCCAGGCCCGACATGTTCGAGATCGATCCGAGCCGGCCGACCACCTACTACGGCTGGCCGCACACGGTTGACCGGCAGAACGAGTGGGGCGCGCTTTCGGTGGCCGTCCCGGGCGCCGTCTCCGGCCTGTGCGCCGCCCACGAACGATGGGGCAGGCTGCCGCTCGATCAGGTGATGGAGCCGGCGATCGAGGCGGCCGAGGCCGGCGTGCGCGTCACCTGGGATCTCATTCTCAGCATCGTCGGGCGGATGGGGGACATCGAGGCGCTGCCCGACGCCGCCGCGTTGCTGCTCCGCGACGGCCGGCCACCAAGGCTCGCCGAAGATGGCGGCCATCCCTACGGGCCCGAGGAGCGAATCGATACCTCGCGACTCGCCGAGACGCTGCGCGAGATCGCGCGCCACGGCGCCGCCGGCTTCTACCGCGGCTGGGTCGCCGAAGCGATCGAGCGAGAGCTCAGGGCCGGCGGCGGGATCCTCACAACCGACGACCTCGCCTCCTACCGACCGAAGATCACCGTCGAACCAGGAGCGTGGTATCGCGGCATCCGCTACTCCACGGCCAGCGATCCTGTCGCCTACGAGGCGCTCAACATCCTTGGCTGCTTCGACCTCGCCGCCTGCGGGCCTGAGAGCGCCGAGTACCGGCACCTGATGGCAGAAGCGATGGGCCACGCCTTCGCCGACAACATGCACCACTACGCCGATCTCGACTTCGGCCCAAGCCCCGTCAATGGGCTCGCGAGTCCCGAGTTCGCCGCTTCGCGGGCGGCAGGCATCCGCCTCGACCGCGCTGCTCCCCGGCCGATCGCCCCCGGCGATCCATGGCCCTATGAGCAGGAGTCGCGCGTCGCCGCGGCCGTCGCGACGCGGCCGTCTGCCTCGGGTCTCTCCGGGACGAGCCAGATGGTCGCCGCGGACGCCCACGGCAACGTCGTCGCGCTCATCACCTCGCTCACGTCCGCCTTCGGCTCCGTCGTACTGGTCCCCGAAGGCGGCTTCTTCCTCAACAACGCGATGCGCAACTTCGACCCGAGACCCGACCGGGCGAACTGCATCGCCCCGGGGAAGATGCCGATCTTCGCCGCGCCGGCGATCGCGGCCGAGCGAGACGGCGTCGGCGTCTTCGGCGCCGGCGGCTCGGGCGGCTACCGGGTCACCAGCGGCGTCCTCCACGCCCTCGTCAACCACGTCGACTTCGGGATGCGGATCCAGCAAGCCGTCGACAGCCCGCGTGTCCACTGCCAGGGGGAGAAGACGTTCGTCGACAGCCGCATCCCGCGGGCGGTGCAGGAGCGTCTCGCCGAGCTCGGACATGTCGTCGAACAGCAGGACGAGACGCCGGCCCCGATCAACTTCTCCCGCGTCAGCGCCGTCGCGCGGGACCCGGAGACGGGCGAGTCTGTCGGCCGGCTCCAATCCGCCGTGGAACACAGCGGCCGCCGGCATCTGAGGCTGCGGGGCGGGCTGAGCGTCAGGCGGCTAGCTGCTCGAGCGGGCGCAGCTCGTCGGCGTACGAGACCGAGACGCGGTGCAGCGCGCCCTCCGGGTCGACCGTGTACTGGCCCAGCCGCCACAGCGGCGGGGAGTACGCGTGGATCGAGACGGCGCGCGGCGCGGCGCATGTCAGGCGGTGGATGTGCGAGGGCCCGAACGTGAACGCGGCGCCGGGTCCGTAGCGGGTGCGCCGCTCGGGCGCGGCGACCAGCAGCGCGTGCTCCTCCAGCGCGCCGTCGACGACGTGGACGGCGCCGCTGGAAGTGTCGTGGTCGTGCCAGCCGGTGTCGTTCTCCGGCAGCCAGAAGATCGCCCATACGTCGAGCTGCGCGTCGCGGTGCAGGCAGGCGTAGCTTCGCCCGCTGGCGTGCATGTCGATGTACGGCTTCCAGAGCTCGCGCCGCTCCGCCAGGGCGCGCGCAAGCCGCTCCAGCTCGGGGCGCTCGAGGGTGCGATCGCTCGGCAGGCCGAGCGCTTGCAGCACGTGGGACGCGTCTGGAGTCATGCGGACACCTCCTGCGGGATATCGGCGAGAAGTCGCCCTGGGTTGACGGTGCGGATCGCGTGCGCGGCGGCGTCGCCGAGGCCGAGGCTCGACGGCGCCGCGTACGGGACGGTCGGAGCCATGGCAGACGACGTCGATGCCGAGCGCGCGGACGACGGCGTCGACGGCCTGGGTGCCGTACGACGACGTCTCGACGAACGTGAGCGGGTCGACCGGGCGGCCGCTGCCGCCACGGGCGCGCATGCGCTCCCCGTGCAGCGGGCCGAGGCCGGCGAGCGCGACGAAGCAGACCGGCAGGTGCGGATGGCGCGCGCGGCCGTCCACCGCCCACGCCCACCAGGCGGCGTGGAGCTGCGCGACGTACGGGACGACCGGCGCCCACCAGGCCGGGCGGCCCGGCGCGGCATCGGCGCCGGCGGGGCCGGGATGCACGAGCAGCGGGCGGCGGGCGGCTTCGAGGACGTCGAGCAGCGGTGCGAGGCGGTCGAGGCCGCCGGGCTCTGCGACCAGGTCGGCGGGCAGCTCGAGGCCGATCGCGCCGCGGTCGAGCGCGTCCTGCAGTACTTGCGGGTCCGGATCCGCGGTCGGTGCCATCGCCCAGGCGCGGAACGGCGCGGGGAGCGAGAGCGCGCCTTCGAGCCACGCCTCGGCGAGCTCCGCCGCCTCGGTCGCGGGCAGCCGGTCGAGTCCCAGCGAGGCGGAGGGCGCGACGAGTACGAGCGCGACGCCGTCGTCGGCGGCCAGCGCGGCACGCCGGTCGCGGGTCGTGGTCCGCGGCTTCGATCGCGTACGGACGCTCGCCCGGCAGGTACAAGTCCCAGCCTTCGAGCCGCGGAGCGACGCTCCGGCCGCGGAGCGCGGCAAGAAAGGGCTCCGGCCACAGATGTTGGTGTAGATCGGTGCTCATCTCGCGCTTGGTGAAGCGATTCACTGAACCGGTTCACTGAACCGATTCAACCGTACACCATGAAGGTGCCTGTGCCAATAGGCATTTGCGATCGTCGAACGGCCCACCGGGTACGGTGTGTGGGTGGCTCCGCGGAGACGCGTGACGATCAAGGACGTCGCCGCGGCGACGGGTCTCTCTCCCGCGGCCGTCTCGTACGCGCTGCGCGGGGTGCAGACGTCGCCCGAGACCCAGGAGCGGGTGCGCCAGGCGGCGGACGAGCTCGGCTATACGGGCAATGCGGTCGCGCGGGCGCTCGCGCGCGGGAGCACCGGCCTGGTCGGCGTGCTGTCGGGTTCGCTGCAGGACCTGAGCGAGCAGAGCTTCGTAGAGGGCCTCGGCCGCGAGCTCGGCCGGCGCGACCTCCACATGGTGGTCGTCGACGCCCGCGGCGAGCCCCAGCGTGAGCGCATGCTGGCGCGTCAGCTCGCGGACCAGCTTGTCGACGGCCTGATCGTCTCGCCGCTCGACCCGTCCGACGCCGCCTGGCAGGACATCGGCGAGATGCTCCCGATCGTGACGGTCGGCGACGCGCTCGCGGGGCCGACGGTGGGGGAGGTGCTGTTCGACAACCGCGCCGGGGTGAGCCTGGTGCTCGAGCACCTGCACGCGCTCGGCCATCGCCGGATCGCGGTGCTGACGCCGAGCCGGCCCTCGACGCCGGACCGTCCCGCCGAGCGCGTGGTCGCCGACGTGTGCGATGCGCTGGGTCTGGAGGCGACCGTCGTCAACTCGCCGCACTCGATCGAACAGGCGACGGTGACGGCCGCACGGCTGCTCGCGCGCGAGCCGCGGCCGACCGCGGTGTTCTGCCTCTCTGACTCGATCGCGTGCGGCGTCTACGCGGCCGCCGCCGCGCAGGGGCTCGAGATCGCGCGCGACCTGTCGGTGGCCGGCTATGACGGCCACCCGATCGCTTGCGTGGTCGCGCCGACGCTGACCACCGTCGAGTGGGGGATGCCGGACGTCGCCGCGTCGGCGGCGGGCCTGCTGGCCGCGGCGGTGGCCGGGCGCCCGCGGTCCGGGTCGCGCGCTCGCGTGCGGGTCGCGCCGTCTTTGGTGGAGCGTGGGTCGACGGCGGCGCCGGTGGTGGTGGCGGCGTAAGACGTTTGCGGTGGCCCCGGCGTTTGGGTACTGCGGGCATTGAGGGGGAGGGATTCGGTCGCGTTCGCGTGTTCGCGAGAGCGACCAAAACGTCGATTTCGCCCGCGCTCGCGTCGCTCGGTCGACGTTGTGGTCGTAGAGCGACCAAAACGTCGATCGCTCGGCGTGATCGGCGCGCAGATCGACGTTGTGGCCGCAAAACGTCGAGATCATGCGCGGCTGCTCGGCTCGCCCGACGTTATGCGTCCAGAGGGCGCTTAACGTCGAGATCGGGCACGACCCGCCGGCTCGCTCGACGTTATCCGGACATATGAAGGAGAACGTCGAGCCGGCCGGCGGAAACCGGGCGAACTCGACGTTTGCGGCCGCGCCGGACCCGCTTCCTTCAATGCCCGATGTACGCGAGCGTGAGCGCCCGGCGCGGCGCTCAGACCCCCGCGGCGCGAGCTGCCTCGGCGTGCGCGGCCGCCTCGAGCGCATCGTCGAGCGGGGCGAGCGTCGCCGGCGCCACGCCGAGCGCCGTCGCGATCAGCCAGTCCGCGAAGGCGGTGTTCTTCGGCAACAGCGGACCGTGCATGTACGTTCCGATCACGGTGCCGTGAGCGCCGCCGCGGACGCCCTCCGTCCCGTCGGAGCCGTTGTTCCCGTTCCCGCGCAGCACGCGCCCGAGCGGCTCCTCGCCGGAGCCCAGATACGTTCGCCCCGCGTGGTTCTCGAAGCCGGCCAGGCGGTCCGGGCCGCCGGGCAGGTCCGTCGAGATCGCGATGTTGCCGAGCAGCCGGGGCCCGGCCTCGCGGCGCGTGTCCAGGTCGACGAGCCCGGCGCCTGGCAGCCGCTCGCCCGGCATGTCGTAGCCGTGGCCGAGCAGCTGCAGGCCGCCGCACACCGCGAAGATCACCGCGCCGCGGGCCGCGGCCGCGTGCAGCGCGTCGCGCTTGACCGTCGCGAGGTCGCGCGCGCAGAGCGCCTGGTCGCGGTCCTGGCCGCCGCCGATGTAGAAGAGGTCGTGGGCGTCCGGGTCGATCTCGTCGCCGATCCCCGCGCCGGCCAGCTCGAAGCCGAGCCCGCGCCAGGTCGTGCGCCGCTCGAACACGGTCAGGTTGCCCCGGTCGGCGTAGATGTTCATCAGGTCGGGATAGAGCGCGAGCACGCGCAGCGTTCGCTCAGGCACGCAGCAGCACCACCTCTGACCCGACGTGCTCGTCCGTCTGCGGGATCTCGCGCGCCGGCACGGGCGTGAAGCCCGCCGCGCGGCCCTCGGCTTCCAGCTGCGCGGCCGTCAGCGCGGCCAGATCGATCACGTCGTCCTGCTCGCACACGCTCCCGTCGGGTCCGAACGCCCGGCGGACGCGCTCGATCCGGGTGGCGCCGGGCAGCGCGCGGACCGCGGTCGGCTGCGACGCGAAGCGCCAGTCGGCCACGGTCGCGACGTCGGGCGGAGGCAGCTCGCCGTCGAGGTCGCCGAAGTCCTCCAGCGCCGCGGCGAGCGCGACGGCGAGCAGGCCCCCGGGCAGCAGGTGGCGCCGGGCGGTGGAGAGGAAGCGCGCGCGGTCGGGCAGCAGCTGGATCGTCTGCATCGGCATGATCGCGAGGCCGAAGCGCCGCCCGAGCGAGAAGTCGGTCGCGTCGGCCACGACGGTCGCGACGGGCACGCCGGCCGCGCGAGCGGTGAGCGCGTCGAGCAGCTCGGGCTCGCGGTCGAGCGCGGTGACGTCGTGCCCCGCGCGCGCCAGCGGCAGCGCGACCCGCCCGGTCCCGGCGCCGATGTCGAGCACCGGCCCGCGCTCGCGCGCCGCGAGCTCGTGCCAGAGAGCGAGATCGGCGGTGTAGCGCCCGCACTCGACGTCGTGCCAGACAACCAGGGAAGAGAAAGTCGCGGTCAGGACCCACGCTCCCTCAATGCCGCAGTTCGCCGGACCCGGCCGTGCGGGATGAGGCCGCCACGCCGCGCGCGGCCGCGCGGGATGAGCAGCGCCGCCGTCACCGCCAGTGCCCTTCCACCTGCCCGCGCCGGGCGAGCAGGTCGCGCAGCTCGAGCAGCGCCGTGTAGGTCGGCAACGCGTACAGCGGGCCCGATCCGTTCGCCAGCGCGGTATCGAGGCCCGCCGCCAACTCGGGCACGACCTCGAGCCGATCGGGTTCCACACCCGCGTACTTGAGACGCAGCGCCAGCTCCGCGGCGCGCGTCCCCGAGCAGGTCATCCGCCGCACCGACGGCACCAGCAGCTCCCAGTCGGCGTCCCATACCCAGGAGATGTCGCGCCCGTCGGCGGTGTTGTCGTTGAGCACGCCGAACAGGTCGAGCTCGGAGCCCTCCAGCTTCAAGGTCCGCAGCACCTCGTTGGCGCCGGCGGGGTTCTTGACCAGCAGGATCGACGTCGGCCGCCCTCCCAGGTCGAGCGTCTCCGCCCGCCCGAACGCCGGCGCCACCGCTTCCAGCCCGCCGACGATCGCGCCGAGCGGGGCGCCGAGCTGCAGGCACAGCGCGGCCGCGCCCAGCGCGTTGTAGACGTTGTACAGCCCCGGCAGCGGCAGCTCGACGCGCGACTCGCCCGCCGGGGTCGCGAGCGTGAACGCCGCCGAGCGGATCCCGCGCAGCTCGACGTCGCGTGCGACGACCGCCGGGTCGGGCCGTCGCGCGCCGCAGTTCGGGCACGCGTAGCGCCCCAGGTGCGCGAGGTAGATCGCCTCGTACTCGTACGGATGCCCGCAGCGGCGGCAGTGCTTGGAGTCGGCGGCGTGCTGGAGCTCGGGGATCGCGAGCGAATCGTCGTCCACGCCGAAGTACAGCGGCGACACGTGACGGCCGAGGTCCGCCACCAACGGGTCGTCGGCGTTGAGCACCAGCGCGCCCCCGTGGCCTCCCGACCACCCGTGCCCAACGGTCGGCGATGATCTCCAGCTCGCCGTAGCGGTCGAGCTGGTCGCGGAACAGGTTGCCGAGCAGGATCGCGCGCGGCTCGAGCTCCTCGACGACCGGGCCGAGCCAGAACTCGTCGACCTCGAACAGCCCGAGGTCGCCCGTCAGCCGGCCACGGCGCGAGGCGGCCGCGAGCGCGGACGCCACGCCACCGGCCATGTTCGCGCCCGCGCGGTTGTGGACGAGCGTCTCGCCGCTCCGCTCCAGCACCGCGGCGGCCATCGCCGCAGTGGTCGTCTTACCGTTCGTCGCGCTGATCACCGCGCTGCCGTGGGCCAGCCGCCGCGAGAGCAGCCCGATCGCGCGCGGCTCCAGCCGCGTGAGGACCTTCCCCGGCAGCGAGGTGCCACCGCCGCGCCCGGCGGCGCGCACGAGAACCCCGACCGCATTGGCGGCGGCCACCTTGGGTCCGAGTAGCGTCACGGGGCGAGCACCTTCAGCGCGCGGGGCACGACCCTGATGGTGACGGGCAGCGCAGCGATCGGGTCGCCGTCGGCGTAGGCACGGAACGGCCGGTCGGCGTGGAACCCGATCTCGCGCCCGCGCAGGAAGGTCAGATTCCTGCTGGTGACGTGCGTGCCCTTGAACACCCTCGGTAGGTTCGCCAGAAACCGGCGCTTCGGAGCTTCGCCGGTCAGCACGACGTCGAGCAGCCCGTCGTCGAGCGACGCGTCCGGCACGAGGTACATGCCGCCGCCGAACACGCCCGAGTTGGCGACCGCGACCGAATAGCCCCTGAACGAGCGCGGCTCGCCGTCGATCACGACGTGCCAGTTCGCGTGCCGCCAGCCGCGCAGTGCGCGCAGCGCGGCGTACACGTAGACCATCTCGCCCGAGCGGGAGGCGGGTCTTGCCGGCGATGTCCTGGACGTCGGAGTCGATCCCGGCGGAGGCGATCCCGAGGTACGTCGCACCGCTGCTGTCGGCGACGTCGATCAGCCGCTCGCGCCCGGCGGCGAGCACGTCGCAGGCGCGCTGCGGATCGGCCCCGATGCCGAGCTTGCGCGCGAAGTCGTTGCCGCGCCCGCCGGGCAGCACGCCGAGCACACCGTCGGTTCCGCGCAGCTCGCCCGCGATCGCGCCGAGCAACCCGTCGCCGCCCATGCCGGCGGCGACCTCATCCGACGCAAGCGCGCCGCGCGCCAGCTCGCGGGCGTGCGCGAGCGAGTCGGTGCGCTCGACGTGGAACGCCAGCCCGCGCGCCCGCAGCGCCGCCTCCACGCCGGGGAGCAGGCGCGCAGCGCGGCCGTGGCCGGCGCTGGGGTTGACGATGAGGCAGAGCGGGCGCCGGGCCATGCGGGCTGAACAACCTAGCGGCGCGTCACGACGAGCACGAGCGCCGCGAGCGAGTCCGCTACGTGCGTGGGGCGCGGACTGGCGGCATCGGCCTCGGCTCGCGTGCTCACGCCGGTCAGCACGAGCGCGCTGTCGATCCCGGCGCGCCGAGCGCCGGTCACGTCGACGTCGAGCCGGTCGCCGACCGCGAGGTAGCGGCCTTCGCCGAGCCGGTCGCGCACGGTCGCGTACATGTCGGGCTCGGGCTTCCCCACCGTCCGCTCCGCCCGCCGGCCGGTCGCCTCCTCGACCGCCGCGAGGACCGCGCCGGAGCCCGGCCACGGGCCGTCGGGCATCGGGAACGTCCGGTCGCGGGTGACGCCGATCAGCTCGGCGCCGCGCAACACGGCCTGGGTCGCGATCCGCAGCTCACGGAAGTCGAAGTCCTCGTGCCCGCCGACAACGACGATGTCCGCGCGCGACGCGAACTCCGTGTTGTTGACCACGCGCATCCCGGCGTCGGCTACGTGGTCGACCAGCGCCTGCGAGCCGATCACGAACGCCGCGCCGCCGTTCTGGCGCTCGGCGAGCACGAACTGCAGCGCCGCGCCGCACGTGACGACCTCGTCCAGGCTGGCCTGGAACCCGAGCCGCCAGAGCTTGCGCACGAAGTGGTCCGGCGCATGGCGCACGTCATTGGTGATGTAGGCGATCCCCTTGCCGGCCTCGCGCAGCGCGGCGACGGCGTCGGCGGCACCCTCGACCGCGTCGTCGCCGACCCACAGGCAGCCGTCGAGGTCCAGCAGCACGTGGTCATAGCGGGCGATGGGGCGGCGGAGCGGCACGACCGCTCATTATCATCGCCGCCCATGTGGAGGCTCCTCGTGCTCGTGCTCGCCTGCCTTGCCCTGGTCGCGGCCGGCGGCTGCGGCGACGACGACGAGCAACCTGCAAGCGCGGCGCAGACGCCCACGCCGGAGGACACCGGCGGGGAGCAGGGGACCGGCTGCGAGCAGGCCGGCGAGGCCGCGCCCAAGGACGTCACGCTCAAGAAGCCGAGGAAGGAGCTCGACCCGGACAAGACCTACGTCGCGACCGTGCGGACGAACTGCGGCGACTTCCAGATCACCCTCGACGCCAAGCGCGCGCCGAAGACCGGCGGCTCGTTCAAGCACCTCGTCGACGAGGGCTTCTACGACGGCCTCGGGTTCCACCGGATCGTCCCGGGCTTCGTGATCCAGGGCGGCGACCCGGCCGGCGACGGCAGCGGCGGCCCGGGCTACTCGGTCGTCGAGGCACCGCCGCAGGACCTCGCGTACACGAAGGGAGTCGTCGCGATGGCGAAGACGGGGGTCGAGGAGGCCGGCACATCCGGCAGCCAGTTCTTCGTCGTGACCGGCGAGGACGCGCAGCTGCCGCCCGACTACGCGCTGCTCGGCAAGGTCACCGAGGGCCAGGACGTCGTCGATCTGATCGGCGTCGCCCCCGTGCAGCCCGACGAGAAGCCGGTCGACCCGATCGTGATCCGGTCGATCACGATCGACGAAAGCTAGTGCCCGGCGCCGGCGAGCGCATCGAGGAGCTGGCCGGGCGGCTCTTCGAGCTGCGCGACGCCTACTACGAGGGTGAGCCGCGCGTCGCCGACGCCGATTACGACGCGCTCGAGGACGAGCTGCGCGCGCTGGTCGTCGAGCACCCCGACCTCGCGCCCGACCCGAACCCGCTCGAGACCGTGGGTGCGCCGTCGACGCTGCACGCGCCCGTGCGCCACAGCCGCCCGATGCTCTCGCTGGAGAAGGCGAGCAAGCCCGAGCAGGTCGTCGCGTTCTTCGACCGCTTCCCCGGCCAGCCCGTGGTCGTGATGCCGAAGCTGGACGGGCTCTCGCTCGCGCTCGTCTACGAGCGCGGCCGGCTGAGCCGCGCGGTCACGCGCGGCGACGGGACGACCGGCGACGACGTCACGGTACTGGTGCGCGCGCTCGCCGACGGCGTCCCGGAGGCGATCGAGGCGGGCGGGCGCGTCGAGGTGCGCGGCGAGGCGGTCATGCTGCGCTCGACGTTCGCGGCCTACAACGCCGCGCATCCCGACAAGCCGCTGATCAACCCGCGCAACGCCGCCGCGGGCACCGTGCGGGCGAAGGATCCCGCGGTCGTGGCCGAGCGGCGCCTGCGCTTCTTCGCGTTCGATCTCGACACGGCAAACGGCGCCCACGCCGACCTCGAGGACGCGCTGCGCACGCTCGGTTTCGACGCGGCCGACATGCGCCACTGCGACGACGCGGCGGCTGCGCAGGCGGTGATCGGCGAGATCGAGGCGCAGCGCAACGATCTCGACTACGACCTCGACGGCGCCGTGCTCCGGCTCGCCGACCGCAACGCGTACGCCGCGGCGGGCACGCGCGCCAACAGCCCGCGCGGCGCGCTCGCGTTCAAGTACGCGGCCGAGGAGAAGACCACGCTGCTGGCCGACGTGCTCTGGGACGTCGGCAAGATCGGCAAGGTGGCGCCGGTCGCCGTGCTCGAGCCCGTGTTCGTCGGCGGGACCACCGTCACGCGCGCGACGCTCGCCAACCAGGAGGTGATCCGCGCGCGCGACGTGCGGATCGGCGACACGGTGCTCGTGCGCCGCGCCGGCGACGTGATCCCGTTCGTGGCCGGCGTGCTCGACGCGTCCAGCCGCACCGGCGACGAGCGCGAGATCGTGCCGCCGTCCGAGTGCCCCTCGTGTGGGCAGCCGCTGACCGAGCAGGGCAACAGCCGCGAGCTCTACTGCACGAACGTCGCCTGCCCGGCGCAGACTGTGCGGCGGCTGATCCACTGGGCGTCGCGCGCGGCGGCCGACATCGACGCGATCGGCCCGGTGTGGATCGAGCGGCTCAACGAGGCCGGGCTGCTCGAACGACCGTCGGACTTCTACGCGCTCGAGCGCGACACGCTGCTGGGCTTCGAGCGGATCGCCGACGTCTCGGCCGACCGGATGCTCGAGTCGATCGACCGCAGTCGCGCGGTCGGGCTGCGCCGCGCGCTGATCGGTCTGGCGATCCCGATGGCGTCCGAGGGCACCGCCGCGCGCCTGTGCCGGGCCGGCTTCGGCAGCCTGGAGGAGATCGCCGACGCCGGCGAGGAGCGGCTGCAGCAGGTCGAGGACATCGGCCCGAAGGTCGCCGCCAGCCTGCACGCGCACCTCAACCGCGAGAACACGCGCGACGAGCTCGCGCGGCTGCGCGAGCTCGGCGTCGACCTCGACGTGCGCGAGGAGGATCTCCCGCCGCAGGTCGCCGCCGGCGCGCCGCTGGCCGGCAAGACCGTCGTCATCACCGGGACGATCGCCGACCCGCGCAGCGGCGAGAAGATCCCGCGGCCGACGTTCTCGCGGCTGTGCGAGCGCGCCGGCGCCGACGTCGCCTCGTCGGTCTCCGCCAACACCGACATGCTGATCTGCGGCGAGAACGTCGGCGCGAGCAAGACCGCGAAGGCCGAGAAGCTGGGCGTCGAGGTCGTCGATCAGGAAGCGATCTGGCGCCTCCTGATCGACGCCGGCGTCACCTGACCGTCGCGCCCTCGTGCGCGAGCAGCCGGCGCTTGCGCGCGGGGCCGCCGCCGTAGCTGCCGACGCCGCCGGAGCCGGGCACGACGCGGTGGCACGGGACGATGATCGGGACGGGGTTGGTGGCGCAGGCGCTGCCGACGGCGCGGGCGGCCTTCGGGTGGCCGATGCGCTTCGCGAGCGCGCCGTACGTCACGACATCGCCGGCGTGGATCTCCTCGCGCAGCGTCTGCAGCGCCGCGCGGCGGAAGTCCGACCGCACGAGCGAGAGGTCGACCGGGACGTCCAGCGACTCGTCGTCGCCCTCGAAGTAGGCGGAGAACACGTCGCGCGTGGTCGCGAGCTCGCTGTCGGAAGCGACGATGCGCGGCCCGAGCTGCCCGGCGACCTGCGCCAGCAGCACGTCCTCGCGCTCCTCGGGGAAGCCGACGCGGACGACGCCCTCCTCGCCCTGGACGACGAGCAGCGTGCCGATCGGCGTGCGCATGCGTGTGTAGACGGCGTCGGCCAGCCCTTCGCGCACGGCGGCGGAGGCGATCGACTCGAGCAGGTGGGTGGGAAGGGTCATGCGGCGATCCCCTGTGTGCGAAGAGTGCGGATGGCGGTCGAGACACGCTGTCGGGCGGCGACCGTCGAGGTGCCGAGTCGGTGCGCGATGGAGTCGTAGTCGAGGTCCTCGACGAAGCGCAGCCGCAGCGCGGCCTGCGCGGTCTCGGGCAGGTGGCCGATCAGGACCTCGAAGCTGTCGTCGTAGTGCTCTGGCTCTGTGACCTGCTCGGGCGGCGCGTCGGACAGCAGCTCGCGGCGGCGCGCGCGGTGGTGGTCGAGCGCGGCGGTGGTGGTGACGCGGTAGAGCCAGGCGCGCAGGTGGTCGGCGTGCCGCAGGCGCGGGTAGGCGCGCAGTGCGCGCAGCAGAGCGTCCTGGAGGACGTCCTCACCGTTGGCGTCGCCCGCGATCCTGCGCGCGTGCACGAGCAGCTCGGCGCCGTGCGCCTCGACGAGCGACCAGAACGGTGGGAGAGCGACCTTGCTCACGTCCCTTCAACGTGGCAGGTCGGGCGGATGTGAGCGTCGCCGGCGAGTCATGCCGCCTCACCAGTCGCCACAATGACCGGGTGAGGATCTCCGCCAAGGTCGACTACGCGATGCGCGCGCTCGTCGAGCTCGCTGCATCCGGCGACGGCGCGCCCGTGACCGCCGAGCGGCTCGCCGACGCGCAGGGGATCCCGCAGAAGTTCCTCCAGAACATCCTGCTGGAGCTGCGCCGGGCGGGGATCGTCGCGAGCCATCGCGGCCCCGAGGGCGGCCACGCGCTCGCCAGGCCGGCGGACAAGATCACGGTCGCGGACGTCATCCGCGCCGTCGACGGCCCGCTCGGCTCGGTCGCCGGGCGCGCGCCGGAGGACATGGAGTACCACGGCTCGACGATGCGCCTGCGCGACACCTGGGTCGCGGTCCGCGCGAGCGTGCGCGGGGTGCTCGAGGGCATCACGCTCGACGACATCGCATCCGACCACCTGCCCCCGTCGATCGCGAACCTGCTCGACGGCAACGACGCCTGGGTGCGGCGCTAGAGCATCACGGGCAGCTGCGCACGCCCATGCGCAGCCACAATGCGCGCGGCGCAGGCTCCTCGTCCACCCAGATCCGCAGCGGCACGCACTGCGGCGCCGCCGCGAGCACGAAACCCGACCAGAACGTCACCGGCCGTCCGTCGGCCGTACTGCCCGACGCCTCGCGATCGCACGCGATGAACGTCACCACGCGATGTCCGTCGTCGAGCTCGATCTCACCCTGCGGGAGCGGCCCGTACGCGAGCGCGGCGCTCCTCCGGGCGTGGCGCGGCAGTTCCACGGTCACGCGGTGGCCGGCACGCACGAGCGCTTGGAACTTGTCGCCGCCGAACTCACGCACCGTCGCCGGGGGCGTGTAGCCGGCGCCGACGAGGGCGAACGGCCCGACGGCGATGTTGGAACGGTCCGTGTAAGCGCCGGGGAAGTCGGCCTGCGACTGCGTGGAGCAATCCGCGACGGCGCCGCGAGGCGGGCGCTCGACGGGAACCGCCGGGGCGCGCACCGCCACGGGTTGCCGACCGTCGCCGCATGCCGACAGCGCCGCGATGCCGATCAGACGCCGCCGCGCTCTTCGCCCGACCCCACATGTCGACGATACGCTCGCGGCGCCGCCGCGGTTCCCGGTCAGAGCATGTAGTAGAGGAGCTCGCCGTCCTCGCCGATCCGGTGCAGGCCGACGCGCTCGAGCAGCCGCTGTGAGGCGAGGTTGCTGCGCGTCGTGTCCGCCAGCACGCACGTCAGGCCGGACTGGTCGCGCGCCCAGTCCAGCAGCGCGGCGAGCGCCTCGGTCGCATAGCCCTGCCCGCGCGCGTCCTCGGTGATCGCGCAGCCGAGCACGACCGCGCCGGTCTCGTCGGGCGGTCCCATGAAGCCGACGTCGCCGATCACGCAGTCGTCGGCGCGGCGGATCACCTGGTAGGTGCCGAACTCGCCGAGCGGCCGGTCCTGCGCGGCCGCCGCGGCGGTCAGCTCCGCGCTCAACAGGGTCGAGCCGAGCGGGTAACCGGACGCCCACGGATGGCCGTTGTGGTTGATCCCGGCCGCCAGCGCCCGAGCAGACGAAGGCTCTAGCAGGGCGAGTTCTAGCCGCGGTGTGTGCAGCACCGACCCCATCAGGAACGACCATATCCGGGTCGCGCGTTAAGGGGAGAAAGATTCTCGTTCAGCGTTTGAACTGAGCGGCGCGCTGCTCCGCCGCGCGTGCTCGAGCGCGTTTCGAGCGCCTGCGACCGAGCACGATCAGCACGCCGAGCACGACGACCAGCAGCACGAAGCTCCAGAAGAACGACACCGCGGTGCCGATCCCGCCGAACGGGAGCGCGATCAGCTGGACGATGCCCCAGCCGATCAGGATCGCGACGGCGATCGCCAGGATCAGCAGCAGGATGCCGCCGATGCGGCGCAGGATCCCGGCGCTCGCGGGCGGCGCGATCACGCCCATCACCCGCAGCGCGAGCAGCTGGCGCCCGGTGGGTGGCGTCTGGCCGAGCTTCTCCGCCGCTACCTTCAGGTCGCCGGGGCGGCGCTCGGCGAGCGCCAGCGACGCCTCCGCCATGCGCCGCAGCTGCAGCCGCTCCTGCGGGCGCGCGGCCGCGATCGCGGCGCGGAAGTGCTCACGCGAGCGCTTGGCGTCCATGCGCTCGGCCGCCCTCGCGCCGAGGATCGCCTGAGCCGCGGCCCGGAAGCGCGTCTCGGCCTCCAGCTCCTCGTCGGAGCGCGATTCGAGCTGCTGCATCGCAGCGAGCGCACCCCGCTGCTCCATCTTGATCTGTCGCGGCTTGGCCATGGCCATTCCAGTCTACGAGCGCCGGCGAAACCCCGTCGGCTCCAAGTCCGGCGGGAGCGGCGTCGGCGGCTAGGCCGGTCTCCGGGAAGTCGTGCCAGTCGTAGCCCGACGGCGCGATGTCGTTCGGCTCGTCGGGGTGGAAGATCGACGCGAGGTACTGGATCTGGCCGCGCCCGACACCGAGCTCCGACTGCCCGCCGCCGTAGCTGACGATCCCGCGTTCGGCGCACCACTCGTAGGTGTAGAGCAGCTCCTTCCAGGTCCCGATCCGCGACGGCTTGACGTTGATCGTCCGCGGCTGGAACGGGAGTGCCTCGATGTCGCCGACGCCGTGGATCGGCGCGTCCCAGGTGATCCGGTCGCGGTACGGGCGCAGCGCCTCGTCGGCCTCCGGGACCGTCAGGTCGGGATCCTCCAGCCATGCCTCGGGGAACGTCTCGGCGACGCGCCGGTAGAGGTCGGGATCGGTCGGGACGTCGACCGGCGTGTTCTTGTACGCGCCCTTGAAGTCGACCGACGCGACGGCCCCCGTGGCCGCGAGCGCGTCGAGGAAACCGTCCTCCTTCCACGAGGGCGACGAGTCGAGCTTGAAGTGCGTCCCCGGGTAGGCGGCGAGGCGCCGCGTGACGGGCTCGAGCGACGGCGGCTCGCCCAGCCGGAGCGAGACGACGAACGCGATCGGGCGGGGCTCGCGGCCCACCGCGTCGGCCAGCGAGCGGCCGGCCTGGCGTAGGGCGAGGTCGGCGGCGGCCGACTCGAACGCCCAGCGGCGGTAGTTGCGGAACGCGGGCATGCCGGGATCTTCGCCGTGGAAGAGGTCGAGCCCGTCCAGGTGGCGCGAGAACGAGTCGAGCGTCCAGCCACCCGCCAGCGGCAGCACCGGGCCGGCGTCCTGCTGGGCCTGCTGCAGCTCGGGCGTATAAACGACGTCCTCGCCGAGGCCCTCCTCACCGCCGCCCTGG
Source organism: uncultured Solirubrobacteraceae bacterium (assembly GCA_963835735.1). Lineage (GTDB taxonomy): Bacteria > Actinomycetota > Thermoleophilia > Solirubrobacterales > Solirubrobacteraceae > DASQMT01. The sequence continues at coordinate 206,304 of CAWIGP010000005.1, read as the reverse complement.
AGGTGGATCGTGGTTGTCAGGCGGTCCATCTCGAACTCGCCCGCCTTGATGTGGCGGGAGCGTCCCTCGAGCGTGTATGCGTCGATCTGCAGCGGCAGATCCGCGAGTGCGTCGTACATGGCCATTTGTGCCGGACAGTACCGTCCATGAGCTCCGCGAAGATGTCGGGCCGTGACCGAGGCGCTGCGCTTCTGGGCGCTCATCGAGTTGATCGGCCTCGGCGCGGCGCCGCTGGCCGGAGTGCTGCTCGCGCGCCTTCCGGGCGCGGGGCTCGGGCTCGGCAAGGTGCTCGGGCTGCTGCTGGTCACCTGGCTGATCTGGCTGGGCGGCTCGCTCACCGTCGTCCCGTACGGAACGCTGAGCGCGGCGCTGTGGATCGCGCTCGTGTGCGCGTTCGGGCTGCTCGCCTGGGTGCGCGCGTGGGAGGGGCGGCGCGCGGTCGCGCGCGACGAGCCGCGCGGGTGGTTCGCGCGCCGGCGCTGGCGCCGGCTCGCCGCGCGGGTGCCGGAGCCCGACCCGCTGCGCGCGCGGCTGTTCTGGGGCGCCGAGGCGGTGTTCGCGGCGGCGTTCGCGGCGATGGCTCTGCTGGTCGCGTTCTCGCCGGACGTGTGGGGGACCGAGAAGCCGATGGACATGGCGCTGCTGAACGCGGCCAACCGCGCCGACACGTTCCCGCCCGACGACCCGTGGCTGGCCGGCGCGGAGCTCAACTACTACTACCTCGGTCACCTCGCGATGGGGACGCTCGTCAAGCTGACGGCGGTGGCGCCCGATCGCGGGCTACAACCTCGCGGTCGCGGCGCTGTTCGCGCTCACCGCGGCCGCGGTGTTCACGCTCGCGGGCACCGTCTGGGCCGCGGCGCGGGGACCGGCGGGAGCGGTGCGCGCCGGGCTCGCCGCGGTCGGGCTCGTGCTCGTCGCCGGCAACCTCGAGGGCGCGCGGCTGCTGATCGCCGACGGCGGGCCGCTGCGCGAGTACGACTGGTTCGCGGTTTCACGCATCGACCCGGACACGATCACCGAGTTCCCGTGGTTCTCGTTCCTGCTCGGCGACCTGCACGCGCACGTGCTCGCGCTGCCGTTCACGCTGCTGGCGCTCGCGTTCGCGGCACAGGTCGTGCTGGCCGGTCCACGCACCGCCGGCCCGACGCGGGTCGCGTTCGAGGCGGGCGGCGCGGCGCTCGCGACGGGCTTCCTCTATGCGGTGAACTCGTGGTCGTATCCCGTGATGGCGGGGCTGCTCGCGCTCGCGGTCGTGGCGTGGCTGTGCGACCCGCGCAGCGAGCGGGCACGGCCGGCGGCCGTGCGCTGGCTGCTCGCGGTGCTCGCGCTGAGCGTGCTGCTGCTGCTGCCGTTCTACCTGTCGTTCGATCCGGCGGCGCGCGGGATCGGCGTGGTGGAGGAGGGGCGCGGCTTCGCCCGCTGGCTGCGCGACCAGCTGTTGCTGTTCGGCTCGCTGCTGGTGTTCGTGGCGCTCGCGTTCCTGGGCCGGCTGCTGGCGACGCGGCGGCCGGGGCGCAACGCGGTCTGGATCGCGGTCGCGGCCCTGTTCGCCGGCTCGCTGCTCGCCGCCGTCGAGTGGGCGCATGTCGCGCTGCTCGCCGTGCTGCTGGTCGTGGCGCTCCAGGCGCTGCTGGCGCCGGCCACGCCGCCGCCGCTGCGGCTCGTCTGGCTGCTCGTGGCCGGCGGCCTGACCTGCCTGCTGGGTCCGGAGCTGCTGTACGTGCGCGACGAGTTCGACGGCAGCGCGCTGTACCGGATGAACACCGTGTTCAAGCTCGACTACCAGGCCTGGCTGCTACTCGGGCTCGCCGCGATCGGCGCGCTCGCATGGTGGCGTGAGTGGCTGCCGCGCGGGCTCGGGCGCTGGGCATTCGGGCTCCTCGCCGGCGCGGTCGTCGTCGCTGCGGCGGTCTACCCGATCGTGGGCACCTACGCGCGCAAGGACGGCTTCGACTCCTCGCCGACGCTCGACGGGCTCGGGTGGCTGCGGGACCGGGCGCCCGGCGACCCCGGCGCGATCGCCTGGCTCAACGACCACGCGCCGGACGGCTCCGTGGTGCTCGAGGCGGTGGGGGAGGACTACTCGCCGTTCGGCCACGCCCGCATCTCCACGTTCACGGGACTGCCGACCGTGCTGGGGTGGGCCGGGCACGAGCGCCAATGGGGCCATGACGTGGACGACCGCGCGGCGGAGGTCGCGCGCGCGTACAGGGCGCCGGAGTCGGCGCTCGACGTGCTGCGGCGCTACGGCGTGCGCTACGTGGTCGTCGGCCCGCTGGAGCGCACCGACTACGGCGACGCCGGCGTGGCTGAGTGGGACGCACTGGGCCGGCGCGTGTATGACGAGGACGGGACGATCGTGTGGGAGCTACGCGCCCTGCCGGACGTATAGCCACTCCGGCATCCCGCCGGTCGGGTTCCACGGCTCGCGCTTGGTGAACCAGCGCCACCATCCCCCCAGCGACATCTCGTCGTAGTCGCGCACCCACCAGACGCGGAACGGGAAGCGCCGCCCGTCGTAGCCGGCGAGGCTCGGCAGCAGCCGGTCGCGGTTGGCCTCGGTCAGGATCGCCACGTCGGTGTCGGACGGGAGCTGCGCGTTCGTCATGTCCAGGTAGCCGGCCGGGAGGTCGCGGAAGTACCACGCCCACGGGAACGTCGCGCCCTCCGCCGCGTCGACGAGGATGTTGAAGTCGCGGCCCTCGCGCCGGGCGCGCCCGGCCGCGGCCTCGACCTCGTCGCGCACGCCCTTGACCTGCTCCGCCGACTGAGTGGTGACCAGGAACTCGCGCGGGTTCGCGCCGTTCTCCACGTTCGCCCACCACGACGTGTAGACCACGAACGCCGCGCAGACGGCGACCGCGACCAGCCCGAGCTTTCCCGCCACTTGCGCGCGCGCGTCCCAGATCGTCTGCACGCCGACACCCGCGAGCAGCAGCAAAGGAAGCAGCGGGTGCAGGACGAGCCACGAGAATCGCTCGGACGCGTAGCTGTAGAGCGCGAGCGACAGCACGAAGTCCCAGATCAGGAACGCGCGCAGCAGCGTCGGGCGGCGCAGCGTCGCGATCGCGCCGACGAGCCCGAGCAGCAGCGCCGGCAGCTCCTCCGCGAACAGGACGACGATGTAGAAGTACCACTCCTTCTCGCCGCGCCCGCCGACGTCGTGCTGCTCGAGCCAGTACGCGAGCCCGTCGTGGATCCCGTCCCACAGCCCGGCCGGGTTGGTCAGGAAGACGGTGAACAGGAGCGTGAAGACGGCGACGAACGTCGCGAGCCCCCACGCCCACGCCTCCCAGCCGACGGCGCGGACCGCGCGCACGATCGGCGCCTGCAGGAAGCCGTCGCGGCGCGCCTGCACCGCGACGGCCGCGAGGAAGAACGTGCCCGCGACGAACACGGTGATGAACGTCGACTCCTTGGTCGCGAAGCTGAGCGCGAGCAACGCGCCGATCAGCGCCGGCTGGTGGCGCCGCGGGCGCTGCAGAAAGCGGAACGTGACCGCCAGCAGCGCGAGCGTGATGCAGGCGATGTAGATGTCCTCGCGCGCGAAGCGGCTGTAGTACAGGTACGCCGGGCCGAACGCGAGCGCCGTCGCGGCGGCGAAGGCGCCGACCCGCCCGATCTGGCCGCGCAGCAGCGCCGGCAGCGGCACGATCAGCGTTCCCATCAGCGCCGGCGCCAGCCGGGCGGTGAAGTCGCTGTCGCCGAACAGGACGTAGTTGAACGCGGTCAGGTAGAAGCGCAGCGGCCCGTGCAGGATCGGCTGGTACTGATAGTCGCCCTGCGTCCAGAACAGCCAGGAGAAGTACGCGTCCTGGCTCTCGTCGTGGTGGAACGGCCGGTCGGCCAGCCCGATCAGCCGCACGACGAGCGCGGCCGCGACCAGCAGCACGTAGGCCAGGACCTCCCAGCGGCGCTTCATCGAGCGGGTCGCAACCGCCGCAGGCCGCCGTAGCGGACGGCGATCAGCGTGAGGCCGACGATCGTGATCGGCACCGCGATCACGAACCGCACGAGGATCACGTAGGTCACGGCCTGCGAGTGCGTGCCGCCGAGCGCGAGGATCCCGGTGATCGCCGCGGCGTCCTGCGTGCCGGCGTAGCCCGGCCCGGAAGGGATCAGCGCGAACACGCTGGCGAGCGCCACGATGTAGCAGCCCTCGATCGGGTCCATCGGGAACCCGGCCGCGGCGCCTGCGCTCATCCAGACGCCCGCCTCGAGTGCCCAGATCACGAACGTGACCCCGAGCAGGACGATGCCATGGCGGCTGCGCAGCTGAAGCGTCGAGGAGAGGATCGGGGCCATGAACTCGTGCATCCGCTCGTTGCGGCGGATGATCAGCACGGCACCGGCCGCCGCGGCGCCGAACAGGAGCGTCGCGAGCAGGATCCAGCCCACGTCGCCCGCCCCGGCCTCGCCCAGCAGCCCATAGCCGACGACGATGAAGAGCGTGAGGATCACCGCGATGTCGAGCAGCCGCTCGGCGAGCAGCGTGCCGAGCACCGACTTCATCGACATCCGCGCGAGCGGGGCCATCAGGACCACCCGCACCGCGTCGCCCGCGCGTGCGGGGAGGATGTTGTTCGTCGCGTAGCCGACCGTGTTGAGCGCTTGGGCGTCGAGGCGGCTCGGGTGGCCGCCCTCGGCCAGCAGCAGCGCGCGCCAGCGCTCTCCGCGTACGAGCGTTGCGACCGCGTAGAGTGCGATCGCGCCCGCGAGCGCCCACCACTCTCCGGGGCTGTCGGGGAACTGCGGCGGCTCCTGGTGCAGCGCCCACCAGACGACGCCGGCGACCGCGACGACGGAGATCGCGATGCCGATCAACGACAGGCGCGACACGCCGCGCGGGGGTCCCGCGGCGTCCGGCTCCGTCTTCTTCTCGGGGTGGGTGGCTGGCGTGCTGATCGGTCGGGAAGGGTGGCAGACCGCGCGGGATTCGAACCCGCTTGCGCGGCTCGCGCGGTTCGACAAACGCCGGTGCGTCGGGTACGGTGGACCGACGATGAGCCGTCGCTCCGCCCTCCGACCGATCACATACATGCCCGTGTTTGCGGGTCACGTGTCGTTCGGCCAGGGCGACCTGGCGCTCCCGCCCACGAACGCCACTCGCGGCTAGCGGACGAGGTCCAACATGACCCCGTCCGCGCAGATCGCGGACGGGCGTCGAGTACGGCGTTGGACCCGCGAACTCATCATCTCGAAGATCCTCGAGTGGAACGACCGGTACGGCGAGCCGCCGTGCTCGGCCGACTGGAACCCGTCGCTGGCGCGCTGGCGCGCGCAGGAATGGCGTGCCGAGCGCTACTACGACGGCCTCTGGCCCTCGACCAATGCCGCGAAGCGCCCGTTCGGCGGGAGCTTCAACGCCGCCGTGCGCGCGGCCGGCCTGGAGCCGCACAAGCCCGGGCCGCGCCGGCGTGCCGCCGGCGCGGCGCGTCCCGCGTTCGCCCAGCGGGCGGCGCAGGCGCCGCGCAGCGTCGACGACGAGCTGATCGCCGCGGCGGAGCGCGTGCGCGAGGCCGAGGCGCGTGTCGAGGCGCTGGAGCGCCGGCTGCACGCGACCGAGCGCCGCGCCGAGCGGGCCGAGCAGGCGATCGGCGACGCGCGCCGGCGCGCGCGCCGCGCGAGCGAGCGCGAGGGCCGCGCCCGGCGGGCGCGCGATCGCGTGCAGGTCAGCGAGCGGACGGTGCGCGAGGTATCGACCGAGCGCGTCGAGGAGATCGTCGCCGACACCGAGGCGCGGATCCGCGCCGTCACCGACCAGGCCGACGCGGCCACCCGAGACGTCACCGAGGCGCGCCGCGCGCAACAGATCGCGGAGGCCCGCGCGTCCGACGCTGAGGTGCGCGCCGAGGCGGCCGAGCGGCTCGGCGCTGCGGCGCGGGCGCAGCTCGCGAGCGACGGCACCGGCGCGGCCTGGAAGGCGGCGCACGAGGCCGAGGATCGCGCGGCGGCGGCCGAGCGACGGGCGCGCGAGCTCGCGGTGCTGGTGTGCGGCGAGGCGCGCCGCCTCACGCAGGCCGAGTTAGACGCGCTCCGCCACGCCGGTCCGTCCGGCCCGGCGGTCCTGGCCGCGGCGTTACGCGAGCTCAGCCGCGCCCGCGCGAGCGGGAACGGCCCGGCGCTCGACGCCGCGCTCGGCGCGCTGGCCTCCGCAGCGGTCCGCTGGCGCGACCGGCTCTAGCCGGTCGCGCCGGATTCCCCCGGACCGCCCCCTCCCGGCGCGGCCGGCCCTCCTCCTCCCGGGCCGGCCGCGCCCGCGCGTGGTCGGCGACTGGACGAATGTTCGATGTCCGTACCGATATCTTTTCGGCATTCCAGCTGAGGTATAGGTTGAGCATTCGCACGGCACGGAGGCGCTGCAAATCGCCTGTTTCTGTGCGCGCCGGTTCGTCGCGGCATCCATCGGCCCGGTTTTTGAAGCGGGGTGTCGGAACCTGGCACGCGGCCGCGCGTTGTGGTAGGGGTCGCATCGTGAGCAACGGGCCTGCATGGCCTGAGGATGGTTGCTCCCGCTGCCGTGCAGGACCACGGTCATGTCCCCCCACACGCCCCCCCGCTCGCTTGTCTTCGGTCGCGGCCGCCGCCTCCGCGTGATCGGCTCCGTGAGCGCGGCGTTCCTGCTCTCGTCCTACCTCGCGCCCGTCGCGATCGCCGCGAGCCTGGACGAGGGCGAGTCGTCGCTCGTCGTGCTCGCGCTGCCCGACTTCACGTTCCCGGCCTTCGAGAAGCCGGGCTCCCGCGCCGACGCGCCGGAGAAGCACGATGCCCTGGACGGGCTCGTGCGCGCCGAAGACGATGCCGCCGCATCGAACGCGCAGCAGCGGCCTGCCGCGGCAGCGCGCCGCGCGCAGGACGGGAGCCGCCCGTCTCGCGTGCACGCGCCCGCGCAAGAAGAGGAAGCGCAAGCGCAAGCCGAGGCGACGCGCCCCACCGCCTCACCGCAGGAAGCAACGTCAGTCGCGCGTGAACCCGTCGCAGGCGTCGAGCCGACGGCACCGGTCGCCACGGCGGCGCCGGTCGTCGACAACCGCTATGACCTGGACCCCCAGGCCGCTCCGAAGGCGGAGCAGAAGGATCCGTTCGCGCAGGTGCCGATTGTCGAGTCCGGCATCGGCACGCTGCTACCGCCCTCGAGCGACCCGGTCGTGCAAGCACACGCCCAGCCGGCGCTCGATCCGCTCGCCACCAACCCCCTGGGCGAACCGAGCACCGTGCTCGGCCCCGAGCCCGCCCCGCCCGTGCCGACGGTCGACAGCCCGAAGGAGGACGCGGACGAGGCCGAGGGCAAGCCCGATAAGCCCAAGGACAAGGCACGGAAGCGGTGGCGCGAGCGCGACAAGCCCGCCGCGAAGGCCTGGGAGGCCGTCGCCAGGGCGCTGGACGCGGCCTCGCGCGTGAATCACCCGGCGGCCGAGCAGGTCGAGGCGGCGGCGGAGCGCGCCGACGCGGCGGCCGAGCGCCTCGCGTTGAACGATGACGAGATCGACGCGGTGCTCGAGGAGATCCTCGCCGCGCCGCAGCCTGCACCAACGGCGCCGGCGGCCCCCATCGCTGTCGCTTCAGTGCCCGCCGCCGCAGCGGCTGTCGACGCCCCGGCCGCTGCGGCGACGGTCCCCGCCCCAGAGCCGGCCCCGGCCCCGGCCGCGCCCGCCGAGCCGGCCCCGGCCGCCGAGCCCGCTCCGGCCGCACCCACCGAAGCCGCTCCGGTTGCGCCCGCCGAGCCGGCCGCACCCACCGAAGCCGCTGCGGCCGCGCCCCCCGAGACCGCGGCGGTCGCGCCGGTCGAGCCTGCCCCGGCAGCGCCCGCCGAGCCGGTCGCGGCCGAGCCGGTCGCCGTCGCGCCGCCGGTCGAGCCGGCCGCGGTCGCTCCGCCCGAGCCCGTCGCGGTCGCCCCGCAGGCGGAACAGGTCGCTCCGGAAGCGTCGTCTGCCGAGGCGGCGCCCGCGCCGGCGGCGCCTGTCGCCATGCCAGCGAGCACGGTGTCGGTCGCTTACGCGCCGACAGCGCCCGCAGCCCCGATCGCGACTCCGTCCGCGCCCTCCGTCACGATCGCGGCACCTGCTCCGGTGATCCTGCCGCCCCAGGTTTCGCCGAACCTGCTCGCCGTCACCGCCGCCACGCTGTCGGACGCCGCAGTGTCCGTCGCGGTGACGCTCGACGCGATCGACGATCCGATCACCCCGGCCGCCCCCGACGGGACGCCGCTCGCCGACGCCGCGCCCACCGCGCCGCTCGTCGACGGCGCGATCGCCGCGGAAGTCGATCTCGACGACGGCGCGCTCACGGTTGCGGCGCCGGTCGAGCCGCCGGACGCGCAGCTCTCGCTGTCCAGCGCCAACCGGGCGGCCGCGCTGACCGCCGGCGGAGATCGCGACGAGTCCGGCACCGTGAGCGACGCGAGCGCCGCCGGCGCGCGACCCGGCGCAGCCTCCGCTGCGAGCGTCGCCAACGACTTCGTACCCGACTCCGCCGACGAGTCAGCCAGCGCGCGCGGACCTCCCGCGGGCGAACCCAGCTCCGAAGAGCCTGCGGGTCCCGGCGGCGCCAGCGCCCCGGGCGACAGGTCGGCTCGCACGGGCAGCATCAACCTCGCCCTGAGCTCGACGCCCGCACCGGCAAGGTCTGAGCCGCAGATGTCCTCCGGCTCGTCCTCCGCCACCACCTCCGGCGACGACGGCAGCATCGCATCCGTCCTGAGCGCCGCCATCAGCTCCACAGGGAGCGCCGACGCCAGTCCGACCGGGTTGGCTTGGCCCGACACGCGCGTCAAGCAACCAACCGTTCCGCAAGACCTCGGCGACGCAACGGGCGCGAGCAGCGCCGTGAGCGGCGCCTCCGACGCACCTGGCGCATCCGGCGCCGGTCCCCCCGAATCGCGCGGCGAGACGATCGACCTGGGCGACGTCATCGGTTCCGGAGCCGAGACCGGCACGATCCGACCTGATCCCGACCATCCCCCGCCAGTGGACGGTACTGCCGGCGGCAGCCTCTCGGGCGGCCCGGGCTCCTCCTGGCTGGCCGGCGCGACGCCGCTGGAGGGGGCGACGATGCTCGACTCCGCCGTCGGCTCCGACGTGCTCGAATCCACGACCGCCGAGCCGTCGCATGGCAACCCGGCGGGCGAGCCGTGGTCCGCGCGCGGCCCTCCCGCGGGCTCCGTGCTGATCACAGCAGCGCACGGCGGCACGCTGACCGTCGGCGACGCCACCCTGAGCTTCGCGCCAGGCGCCCTCCCGGTCGACGCGTACGTCTCCATGATCCCCGCCGACGGCGTCGTCGACCTCAACGCCTACGACGCGGCCACCGGCGAGCGCATATCCACGTTCCCGATCGCGCCCGTCCTGACGCTCTTCGCCGGTCGCCACCGTACCCACGCGCCACAGATCCTCTATCTGGATCCGGCACTGGGCCCGCAGGCGCTCCCATCGGCCTACGACCGGCGCACGGGCCTCGTCAGCGCGGCGCTGCCGCACTTCTCCGAGTACACGAGCTCGTTCACGGCGAACGGACCGTGGGAGATAACTCTCGATGACACCGGCCCGCACACGATCACGGTGAGCGTCGACGGCACCGACCTCGTGCTCGTCGTCGACACGGATCCCGAGGAGCGGCACCCGCTCGCCGAGGTCACGTCGCTGGTGATCACGGGCGGGGCGGCCGACGACACGCTGGTCATCGAGGCGAGCGCCGCCGGCTTCGCCGAGACGATCGCATTCAGCGGCGGCGGCGGCGACGACACCGCCGAGCTGCAGCTTCCCGACACCGGGGGGACGTACGGCCTCGCGACCGCGAACCCGGCACAGCCGCGGCTCGAGCTGACGGTCGGCGGCCTGCGCCAGCTCACGGCCGCGGGCCTTGAGCACCTGATGGTCACCGGCTCGGTCGGGGACGACACGTTGCAGTTCGGTACCGGCGCCGCGGATTTCGGCGCGAAGATCACGTTCGACGGCGGCGACGGGGACGACAGCCTCGAAGGTCCGGACGAGATCACCCTCTGGCAGATCAACGCCGTGAACGGCGGGTGGTTCAAGACCGAGCCGCTCGACGACTTCAACTTCGCCGACGTCGAGAACCTCACCGGCGGCACAAATATCGACGCGTTCAACTTCGCCGGCGGCGGCTTCATCACGGGCGCCATCGACAGCGGCGGCGGCAGCCAGCAGCTCGACCTCGGCGGCTTCGTGTTCGTCGAGGGCGATCTGACGCTGATGCGGACGACGGCCGACATCACGCCGGCCGGCTCGACCGAGCTCGACGAGGCGAGCTTCTACATCGTCGGCGTCCAGGCCGGAACTATCTTCGTCGGCTCCGGCTTCGGCACCGACCAGGAGATCGGCTTCAGGGGCACGATCGACGCGCTCGCACTGGTGATCGTCACCGACTCGGCGACTGGCCGCACGTGGTTCGCCGTCAAGGCCACCGTCCAGGCCGCGCTGGTCGGGGTCTCCGGCGTGACGATCGACACCGGCACGCTCACGATCGAGTTCAACAGCCGCGCCGCGGACGATTCCTACCTGGACTTCTCGACCTACGACGACAACAACGACGAGACGCCGGACACGATCACTGCGGCGACGCTCGACATCGACTTCACGGCGCCGGTGCGCAGGGGCTCGGCCGACGACGCGACCGTCGACTTCTTCGGCCTCGTCGGCGGCAGCGCCGACGTCGCGTTCGAGCAGTCGCTCGTCGACGTCGACCTCGACGGGGACTGGACCACCACGACGGACGACCAGTTCATCGACGCGTCGATGCTGCAGTTCGCCGTCGACGATCTCGACCTCCACCTCGGCGCGGGCGACTTCCTCGTGGCGATCACCGGCGGCTCGCTCGGCCTGGTGTCGATCAGCGCTCCGCCGCCGGCCGACGCCGACGCGAGCCAGTCCAGCAAGTGGACCGCGATCACGTCCGACGGCATCGGCGTAACGCTCCAGCTTGGCTCGCCGGTGACGATCTCGGTCACGAACGGCTCGTTCCAGATCAACACCGCGTCCGGCCAGTTCGTGCCGGCGCCGGCGACGCCGGTCGGGAACGACCCGGCGCCGCTGCCGGTGCCGGTGCTCGCGACGGCGCTCAAGTGGGCCGACCCGGACGATCCCGCAGGCGGCTTCGCGGTCGACGTCGACGGTGACCAGCAGGGGGACCTGATCGATCCCGGCGCGCTGTTGCCCTCCACGCCGAGCCTGGAGATCGGCTTCACGACGCAGAAGCTGGCGATCGCCGGGCGCTTCGAGACGAGCTTGTTCGACTTCGTCCACCTGACCACCGACTTCGAGTACACGCGTTCCTCGGTCGCCGTCGACCTCGATCCCGAGGATCCCGCGAACGCGGGCAATCCCGAGAATGCCGAGCTCGTCACGTTCGGCCTTGACATCGTCGGCACCGCCGACGGAGGCACCGGGCTGCTGATCGGCGACCCCGACGGCGTGCACTTCGTCGTCGAGGACGGCTCACTGGCGCTCGCGTTCGTGAACGCCGGCGCCCCGGCCGCGACGGGAGCCGCCGACAACCGGCGCTGGACGGCGGTGAAGGCCGAGCTCCAGGGCGCCACGCTCGCCGGCATCGACGCCTTCGACGTCGTAGTCGACCTACTGACGGTCGAGCTGAACCGCTTCGCCGGGCAGTTCACGCCCGCGTCACCGGGCGCGCCGCTGCGCGCCGAGGCGCTCGACTGGACGACGATGCTCAACCTCGACGGGGACGACTCGTTCGGCGACGAGGAATTCGACCGCGTCACGGTCGTCGGAGTGCAGTTCGACTTCGAGGAGCAGCTCACGCGCGCCGGCGGCCGCCTGACGATCAACAACATCCTCGACCTGATCGCTGGAACCGTGGCGTTCGCGTTCGAGCAGCAGGTCGTCAACGTCGACGTCGCGTCCGACGGCTACGACCCGAACACGACCGGCGGCGACCTCGAGAACGCCGTCATGACGAGCTTCGCGATGCAGATCCTCGCGGACGACGGCAACGATGCCAACGGCGACGAGCTGGGCCTGACGATCGGCGACGAGACCGGCGTCCACTTCAAGGTCGAGAGCGGCTCGCTGCTCTACGTTTCCGTCAAGCCGGCCGCGCCGGCGACGGGCGATTCGCGCGTCTTCACGGCGATCACGGCCAGCATCCAGAATGCCGAGCTGCTCGGCATCGACGGCGTCACCGCTCAGATCGTCTCGTTCTCGGTCGATGTCAACAAGGCTGCGGGCCGGTTCGGAACGGACCCGCTCGCGGAGGCCCTCGACTGGACCGGCGCGATCGACGAGGACCAGGAGGGGAACTTCGAGGCGCCGACCTTCGAGGTGCCGACGGGCGCCGACCCGATCGAGCTGACCGTCGAGTACGAGGGCGACGTCCTCGGCGCCTCGGGACGCTTCGTCATCAACCTGTTCGACTTCGTCACCGGCGACGTCGACTTCAAGTACGTCAACAGCACCGAGGACGTGGTCATCAGCGGCACCGAGACGCTGACCGACGCCCAGGTCACCAGGCTGTCGCTGCGTGTGCACGAGCTGTTCGTCGGCGTGCCCGACGGACCCGGATTCCGCATCACGGACGGCGCGCTCGTGCTGGCGACGATCAAGCCGTCGAAGGCGGCGCAGGCCGACCCGACAACGCCGGATGGGCGCTCGTGGCGGGCGCTGACGGCGACGCTCGAGCACGCCGCCTTCGAGGGCATCCCGGACGTCACGCTCGAGTTCGACAGCGCGACGCTCGAGCTCAACAAGGCGTCCGGCACGAAGGGACCGACAGAGGCCGAGGCGCTCGACTGGATCGCGGCCTTTGCGACCACGTTCACGGTGACCGACCTCGATGGCGTCGAGCACCCGATCGAGTTCATCGAGGACCTCCTCGAGCTCCAGGCGACGGCGACGTTCAACGCGTTCGACTTCGTCAGGGGCGAGGTCAAGATCACGGTCCGCACGGAGGACGTGGACGTCGATCTCAACGACGACGACATCGCCGACCTCGAGCAGGCGCAGCTGCTCACGATCGCGCTCGAGATCAACCCGTCGGGGACGACGCCGCTGTTCATCGGCGTCAACGGCGTCGGCTTCGAGATCGCGAGCGGCACGATCTTCGTCGCGTCGCTGAAGGCAAGGCCGCCCGCGGCGGGCAGCACCACGCCCGCCGACCCGCGCACCTGGTCGGCGATCAGCTCGAACATCCTCGGCGCCGGACTTGTCGGCCTGCCGGACGACTTCGTCTTCGTCGCCGACGAACTCGAGATCCAGGTCAATCAGGCCGCCGGCGGCACGACTCCGCCCGATCCGCTCGACTGGGGTGCCGACCTCGACATCGACGGCAACGGGGTGTTCGGCGAGGACGCGGAGGGGGATGACCTCAAGGACTCGCTGATCCGCGGCGAGGGCGCGAACCAGGTGACGATCGACTTCGGCGGCAGACTCCTGCGCGTCGCCGGCACGCTGCACATCAGGATCGCCGACTTCGTCTACGTGGCAGGCTCGTTCGCGATCGAGAAGGGCGACCCGATCTTCGTCACCCCCGCCGGCGCCACGCAGCAGGTCGAGGTCACGCTGCTGCGCGTCGGCGTCTCGAACGCGAGCGTGTTCGTCGGGATGGGCGTCCCGGACTCGGACGGCGACGGCGACTTCGACGGCAGCGACGTGATCGGCGACACGAACGGCGACGGCGTCTACAACCCGACCGGCGCGGCAGCGGACATCGACGGCGACGGCGTGCTCGACGAGCCCGACGACCTCGAGGCGTTCGGCTCGGTCGGCGTCGCGCTGACCGATCTGGAGCTCGCGCTTGCGCTCATGCGGCAGGTGCCCGCGACCACCGGCGGGCCGCCCGGCCCGTTGAGCTTCACCGCGCTGAAGGCGTCCGGTTCGGCGCAGCTGCTCGGCATCCCGTCGGTGACGCTCAGGGGCGAGCTGAGCGTGGAGCTCAACTCCGGCACGAACGCCAACGACGCGACGGCGAGGCCCGTGGTCGACTTCTCGACGCTCGAGGGCGGCGCGCTGGTGGTGCAGACCGGCCCCGACCCGGACGGCCCAGGCGATGAGGAGGCCCCCAGCGTCGCGATCGACTTCGAGACCGGGCTGCTGCGCGCGAGCGGCACGATCACCCTGCAGATCTCGGAGTTCGTGTTCATCACCGCCGACTTCGCCTTCCAGCAGTCCGACGAGCCGCTGACCGTCACGACCGAGGGCTCGACTCCGCTCTCGGGCGACGTGACCGTGATGACGATCGGCGCCAGCAACGGCTTCGCGTTCTTCGGCACCGGCGGCCCGTACTGGGACACGAACGGCGACGGCCGCGTCGACGACGCAGACGAGACGCCCGACCCGGCCACGACCGAGGCGGTCGGGCTGGCGATCGGCGATGTGACGTTCGCGCTGGCGCTGCTCAAGCCGGTCGTCGACCCACTCGACCCGCTGGCGAACGAGCTCCGCGTCTACACGTCGTTCACAGCGCTCAAGCTCAAGGGCGACGTCTCGCTGGTCGGCGTCGAGGGCGTCACGGCGAACATCAAGAACCTCACGCTCGAACTGAACAGCGCCACGCTGGTGACGCCGGGCCTGAACCCGCCGCCCGCGATCGACTTCACGCTGCTGGACGGCGGCGGGCTCGAGGTACCGGTTTCGGACAGCGACACGCTGCTGATCGACTTCGACGGCCGCCGCCTGCGCGCCGGCGCCTACGTCGAGCTCGGTTTCGGCGGCTTCGTCCACATCTCGGGCAGTCTCGTGTTCGAGATGGGCGAGGTCATCGATGACCAGTTGCTCACCAACGGCACGACCAAGACGCTCAGCGTCATGAAGATCGGCGCCAGCAACGTCAACATCTTCGTCGGCGAGGGGGGCCCGTACTGGGTCGACTCCAACGAGAACGGGAGGATCGACGGCGGCGACATCCCGGCCGAGGACGGCGCCGTGGGCATCGCGCTCGGCGGCGTCGAGGTGGCGGTCGCGCTGCTCAAGACAATCCCCCCGGCGACGCCGGCGTTGAGCTACTACGCGATCAGCGCACACGCGGATTCGATCAGGCTCGTCGGCGTCGAGGGCGTGACGGTGCTCGGCACCGACATCGAGGTTGCCGTCAACGGCGGCGGCGCCCCGCCGGCGGGCACGAACCCGCCCGTGGTCGTCGACTTCAACGGCGCCGGCGACGACGAGTCGCTGCCGGTCACGGTCGACCTCGAGACGGGCGAGACCCGCGACATCGCGTTCGGCGCCTGGGTGCTCGAGGCGAGCGGCACGATCACGGTCGAGGTCGAGGGCTTCTCGATCGTCACGACGATCGCGTTCTCCCAGGCCATGCGGACCAACGGCCAGAAGGTCACGAAGATCTCGCTGACCGATACGAGCTTCTCGGTCGGGATCGGCGATCCGGCGTTCACGATCAGTGGCGCGAGCGGTTTCATCCTGCTCACTCCGCTCGGGATGGCGGCACAGATCGACGTCGCCACGACGACGGTCAGCGTCGGCCCCGACTTCTCGTTCTCGACCGGCTTCTCGGTCAAGATCAACAACACGAACAGGGTCGTGAACGAGGAGTTCCTCGTGCCCGGCGCCGACCCGTTCGTGCTCGAGCTGCCGCGCGGCCCGTACCTGCGGATCGAGGCGACGGACGTCGACCTGACGCTGCGCGGCTTCGCGTTCCACGCGGACGCGATCGCAATCGAACGCGTCGTCAAGGTGCCCGGCACGCCGCCGGTCCAGCTCACGCGCTTCGTCGCCACAGGGGTCAGCGCAACGACGTTCACGGCCGAGGACCTCGAGGGCGCCCAGACCGGCTTCGCGCTGACGAACGGCAGGATCGCGTTCGTCCTGTACCCGGGCCTCCCGACGGCGGGCGGTGGCGTGGCCGGCATCGTGAGCGGGACGATCACACTCGACACCGGCGGCGCGCTCGACATCGAGGGCGCGGCGACGCTGCAGGTCAACCGCACGAACCAGCAGCGCCGGGAGAACATCCCGGCCGGCGACGGGGCGATCGTGTTCGACCTCGCTCCGAACACGTTCAAGATCGCCGTCCGCCAGTTGAGCGTCCGCGTGCTCGACATCTTCGAGCTGACCGGCGACTTCTTCTTCGAGGACCGCCCGGGCATCAAGGTGTACGGCGCGCGCAACGCCACGCTGTTCCTCGGCCAGCGCAACTCCGACGACCTCACCGACTTCACGAACGCCGTCGGCGTGCGCATCACCGACGCGTCCGTCGCTGTCGTGCGCTTCCTCAACGGCCCCGCTGACACCGACGACACCTACGCCGTGACCGCGTTCGGCCGGGCTGAGCTGCTCGGCATTCCGGGCCTCGCCGTCACAGGCACGCTGCGGGTGCGCATCAACACCAGCGGCCAGACCGTGTTCCAGACGATCACGCTGCCCCAGATGGTCGACGGCGTCGACAACGACGGCGATACGGAGATCGACGAGGGCGACGAGGACGACGGCATCGACAACAACGACAACGGCACGATCGACGAGCTCGCCGAGCGCCAGATCATCGTCAACTTCGCCTCGGGCGTCCGCACCGAGATCTTCGAGGTCGGCGTCGACCAGTACGGCAACGACGACGAGGACGCGCGGCTGCGGCTCGACGCCGCCGGCATCTTCGTCGTCGAGGGCATCCTGCGCTTCACGCGCCACCCGAACGGGCGGCTCGAGGTCGACGCGCCGGTGGTGACGGTGACGATCTCGGTCCCGCTCGGCGCGGGCGAGCTGCAGGAGATCGTCTCGGTCTCCGGCGTCGCGCGCTTCTCGTTCGGCGGTCCGGGCGGCTTCCAGCTGCAGGACCTGCGCGTCAACGGCTTTGCGCTGTTCGGTCAGACGATCGTCGACGCCGCCGTGCCGCCGGCCAGCGCGCAGCGTCCGCCCGAGGCCGACCTGGCGGGGCCGTTCGCGGGCCAGAACGTCAACGTCAGCTTCTTCGACGCAGACGAGCCGTTCATCGACGTGATCTTCCGCGACCCGAATTTCCTCGGCATCAACGCCGACACCATCACCGATCCGACCGACGAGTTCATCATCAGCGGCCCGGGCGGCAACGTCGCGGTCAACGGCGCGGCGGTCCAGGTCGACCCGACCAATCCGTTCCTGTTCCGCTACTTCCTGGAGAAGATCGACGAGAACGAGGACCTGTTCACGCTCGGCGGGAACCCGCTGGACCCGCGCAACACGGTGCGGATCGAGTTCCTCCAGGGCTCGTTCCAGAACGGGGCGGGCGGTGGGGGCGCGACGAACGCGGCGGACTTCGAGAGCTTCTACCTGTTCCGCCCGCCGGCGGGCGTCGGCGCGCTCGCGGAGGAGCCCCCGCCGCCGGTGCCGACCGCGATGCTCGCGAGCCCCTTCTCCGGCGCGACGCTCAACCAGCGCTCGGCCAGCGCGCGGCCGTGGATCGACGTGGTCTTCCTGCCCAACCAGGCGGGCAGGGTCGCGGGGGTCAGCGGCGACGAGATCAGGCTCTCCGGGGCCGGGACCGCCAACCTGCTCAAGCCGATCGGCTCGACGTTCGCCCAGCTCACGCTAGGGCCGCAGGTCGCCCCGAACACGTGGCGTTACTACGTGACGCCGCGGCCGGGGATCGCGCTGCAGCAGATCTGGGCGCAGGGGACCGTCGAGGTCGAATTCGTGGCGACCGCCCTGAACTCGACCACGCCGACGTGGTGCGTGCTGCCGGTCAACGCGCCCGCGGACGCCACGTGCGCGGGCGCGACCGAGGAGCAGAAGCCCGGCGGCGGGTTCGGCGCGTTCACGCTCGATCCGAACGTGATCGACGCCACGCAGTCCAACACGCCGCGCGCGATCGGCCCGCTCACGCTCACCAACCTGGCCGTGAGCCTGGTCGGCACGACGTTCAAGGACGGCAAGCTGGCGCTCACGATCGGCATCGGCGCCGACAGCGCCGACCTCGCGTTCGGTCGCACGAACTCGACCGCCGCGAACTCGAACCCGAACGCGCCGCCTCCGGGGCCGGCGCCGGGCAGCGCCCAGGACCGGAACGGCGTCAGCGTCAACATGACCGGACTGCTCGGCACGTTCGACGTGCGCGTTGACATCGTCAAGGCCGCCGCCGCGCTGCGCGACCCGGCAGCGCTGCTCGCCGCGTTCGACGTGCCCGCCAAGTTCACGCTCGACGTCGGCACCTTCGAGGCGATCGTCCCGAGCGTCGCGACGCTTACCGGCCAGGGCCTGCGAGTGTCCTACGACGAGAACTACGACCCGGCGCGCAACGGCGGCAGGCCGCAGGAGATCCTGCGCCTGAACACCGCGGTGGTCACGTTCCAGTCGTTCGGGCTCACCGGGCTGATCCAGCCCTACACCGACAACCGCGGCAACAGCGACCCCGCCGACGACATCGTCGTCCCGGGCCTGATCGTCACTACGGACGGCTTGCAGATCGGGCGCGCCGAGCTGCGTTACAAGCCCGGGCAGGCGACCACCAACTCGGTCCCCGTGGCGACGCCCGCCGCGCCGCTGCCCGGCAGCCAGCCGCTGCCGCAGAGCACCACGCCGACGATGCCCGCAGGGCCGGCGGCGGGCACGACGATCAAGTTCGGCACGATCCTCGAGTTCGACGACCTGCGCGTCGGCGTCATCAACTTCAAAGTCGACTTCGCGAACCCGTCGGTGTTCAGCGGCGAGGTCTTCGTCGCCTCGGGCGGCGTCAAGTTCCTGCCGGGCCGCCCAGTGTCGGCGAGCATCGTCGACCGCCTGACTGCCGAGCTCGGCGACCAGCCCGGCCTGCCCAACACCGAGGCCGTGCGGGCCGCGCTGGAGTTCGACGAGGGCGAGATCAAGGCGTTCAAGTTCAACGCGGACACGATGCGGATCGCGTTCGGATCCGTGGTGACGATCACCGCCGTCGACTTCGCGCTCGACACCGGTGCGGGCCCAGACGAGGAGCTCGTCTCGTTCGTCTCCGTCGGCGCCGAGGTCAGGGTCGGGTCGCTGGTCATCGGCGGCAGCGCGCGCAACTTCGCCTTCGAGGGCGACGGCGACTTCAAGACGCGGCCGGGCTTCGGCGTCTTCCTGACCGTCGGTGGCGCGACCGGGGACTCGTTCAAGTGGCCCAGCTGGCTGCCGATCAAGATCGAGTCTCTCGGGATCGAGTGGCGCGACATCGAGGCAGCCCCGAGCGACTTCCTGCTGACGCTGTCGGCCAGTGTCACCGGCATCCAGGGTATCCCGGGGCTGGAGTTCTCGGGCACGATCGAGGGCGTCAAGATCGACGTCGGCAGGCTGCTCGACGGCGAGTTCCCGGTCGTCCAGATCGACGCGCTAGGGGTTTCGGTGCGCGGCAACGTCTTCGGCGGCGAGCTCAACGCCACGCTGCTGGGCGGCATCCTGCGAGTGTCCGAGTCGGGCGCGATCATCGACCCGTTCGACATCAGGACGCCGGTCGCGGACCGCGTGCTGTTCGTCGGCGTCGAGGGCGGTTTCTCGATCGCCGGGATCGGCGGCATCACGATCCGGTTCGGCGTCTCCGAGCTCGGGCCGCTGACCGTGATGCTCGAGGCGTCGGTGCCGGGCGGGATCCTGCTCGAGCCCAATACCGGGCTGGCGATCAACGACTTCGTAGCGGGCGTCGAGTTCTTCAAGACGCTGCCGTCGATCGACGACCCGCTCCAGCTGCGCGGCCCGGCGTTCAACCTGCCCGCCGCGATGACTGTCGACGAGTGGCTGACGACGATCCAGCAGCAGGTCGCCCGCCAGTGGCGGCTGCTGCGCGACAACCCGGCGCTGAACGGCTTCACGGCGGCGTTCACGGCGCCGATGACGATCACCGGCTCGGCGAAGCTGTTCACGATCTATGCGTCGGAGCAGGTCTTCAACGGCCAGGTGATCATCAAGATCTCGACCGACGGCAAGTTCATGATCGCCGGCCGGCTGAACTTCGCCGCGGACAACATCTCGGTCAGCGCGAAGCTCTACGCCGACCTGTCAAAGGTCGCCTCAGGCGAGGTCACGGTGCTGTTCCTCGCCGACGTTCCCGACCAGGTGCGCGTGCTCACGCTGTACGGGCGGCTGAAGACCGGCTTCCGCAACGCGACGGGCGAGGAGGTCACGTTCGTGGTGCCCGCGGACGCGCCGCTGATCCCGACGCCGAGCCTGGCCGGGCCCCGCAGCGGCGACATCGTCGGCCTCGCGCAGATCAACTCGCGCGGCTTCGTCGACGTCAGGTACACGATCACGGCGGGCCAGCGGCTCTCGAGCGCGTCGATCGTCGACCCCGGCGACGAGTTCGTCGTCGCGGCTACCGGCGGCGGCATGGTGCGCCTCGACCGGAGCCAGGCACCCGTCCTGATCAGCCAGACCGCGACGGAGTTCGTCTTCCGCTACTGGACGATCACGACCGGCGTCGTGACCGGGATCACGATCACCGCGGTCGAGAACTCCTGGGTCGTGACGAACCTCTCCACGGGCGAGAACGTCGGCAACGGCGGCGGACAGGCGCTCGTCGACGACACCACGACGATCCAGGCCAAGCTCAACACGACGTACATCGACGTGCGGCTCGCGCCGACGGCGGGCCACGACGTCGCGCTCGACACCGTGCAGACGAGTGACCTCCTCCTGAATTCCGCCGCGGGCACGTTCGCGACCCCGCTGGGCCCGACGCGCCTGCCCGGCACGGATGTGTTCCGCTTCTACCTGACGGGCAACTTCAACAGCGGCGAGGCCGTCGCGACGCTGATGCCGGGCAGCTGGAGCGACACCGGCGGGACGAGCGGCCCTGGCGGCGGCCGGTTCACGGTCGTGCCGACCCGCGCGGAGGTGATCGCCCCGTTCGGCGCCGGCGACGCGATCGACGTCGACGTGGCGAACGGCGACCGAGACACGACGTTCACGCCGGGCACCATGGGCGACGACCCGTTCTACGTCGACGTCGAGTACCGCCTGCCGTCCGGCGCGCTGCTCGACTACGACACGATCCTCGATGACGCGCAGGAGTTCACCATCTCGGGCACCGGGATCCTGGGCACGCCGACGCTCGCGGGCCAGCCGCTGCCGATCGAGCTGGTCGCCGACCCGGAGACCGGCCTGCTGACCGCTCGTATCGTCGCGGTCACGCGCGGCAGCGGCGCGACGAACGGGATCGACGACGACGGCGACGGCGCGGTCGACGAGGCCGGCGAGTTGAGCGCCGAGGACCTCGGCAAGCTGCGCACCGCCGGCGTCACGCGCTTCCGCTACCGGTTCGAGCCCGCGATGACTGGCTACACGACCGGCGCGGTCACCTTCACCTGGGTCGCCGGCGGCTGGGCCGACACGCAGGGCAACACGACCACGCAGGACGCGCGCACGCTGACGGTCCTGGGACCGACTGCGACGCTCGCGAACCCGTCGGCGGGGTCGGGCATCGACCGCGACGTGTTCAACGATCGCAACTGGATCGACGTCACCTACGCCGCCGACGCGACCGACGCGTCGATCAGCGACCTCGCGCCCGAGTTCACCCTCTCCGGCGACGGTCTCGGCACGGTTTCGATCGACGCCTCGCAGCGGCCGACGAGGCTGCCCGGCACCGCGAACACGTGGCGCTACTGGTTGACGGGCGTGTTCGCCGCGACCGGCGACGTCGACGTGACCCCGATCGCCGGCAGCGTCACGTTCGGCGGCGCCGGAACGATGCCGGCCGCGGCGGTCCTTTCCAACCCGGGCACCACGAACGACCGAACGTACGTCGACGTCCGCTTCGACCCGACCGCCCGCGGCGCGCTCGACGAGAACTCGATCCTCGACGACGGCGACGAGCTCTCGATCCCGGGGCTGACGCCGCTGACCAGCGGCGGCGTCGAGGTGCTGCGGATCGCCGAGGGCGTCTACCGCTACACGTTCACCGGCACGCTCACCCCCGGCGATCACAACGCGACGTTGGCCGCCGGCGGCGTCACGACCGAGACGACGAACTACGCCAGCGACGCGGAGATCGAGACCTTCAGGGTGCTCGGGCCGACCGCGACGCTGTCCGACCCGGCGGTGCAGTCGACGACCGGCGCACGCAACCTGAACGATCGCGGCTACGTCGACGTCGGCATCACGGCTCCGGCCGGCCGGACGCTCGACGTCGACTCGGTGCTCGACTTCGGCGGCATGGTCGCCGACGAGATCGCGCTGACCGGGCCCGGAGCCGCCGGCCTCGCGCTCGACCGCTCACAGGCGCCGCTGTTCCTGCTCCGCCAGGGCAACACCTGGTTCTTCCGCTTCTGGACGCGCGGCAGCTACGCGTCCGGCCAGCTGACGGCTCAGTACGTCGCCGGCACGTTCGGGTTCCTCGAAGGCGGGACGAACGCGTCGACGGCGACCACCACGCCGGTCGACTTCCTCGTGGGCGGCATAGCGACGCCGAACCTGTCCTACGTCGACATCACGCTCGCACCCACCGCCGCCACCGAGCTGAACCTCGCGTCGATCCTCGACGCCGCGCCGGAGTTCACCTTCGGCGGCACCGGCGCCGGGACGGCCGCGCCGCTCGCGGCCGCCGCCCCGACCCGGCTCGCCTCCGGCGCCTGGCGCTACTACCTGGCCGGCAACTTCGCGCCGGGCGACGTCGACGTCCTGTTCGCTGCGGACTCGTTCAGCGCCGGCACCGACGCGGACGCGACGAGCGACGACGTCGCCAACCTCGGCGCGACCCAGACGTTCACGATCGGCACGCTCGCCGCGGCACTCGCCGACCCGGTCGGCGGCGCTGTGATCGGCACCGACGTGCTCAACCAGCGCGGCTACTTCGACGTCACCTACACGTTGCCGCCATACGCCTCCGGCCTCGACGTCGAGTCGGTCACCGACCTCGCGCCCGAGTTCACGATCACGACCGACGGCGCCGCCGTCGACGACACGCGCGCGCCGGTGCTCGTCGACAGCGACCCCGACGCGGGCACCTGGACGTTCCGCTACTTCTACACCGGCCCGCGCGGCGTCTCGATCGCCTACCAGTTCATCGGCGGCTCGGTCGACTTCACCAACGCTGCGGGCGAGCGCGTGCCGCTGTTCGCGCAGCGCCGCGTCACCGTCGGGGGCAGCACCGGCGCGCTGTACATCGACGTCCCGTTCGGCGAGCTGCCGAACCTCGCGGGTGTCGAAGCCGGCGACATCAGCGCCACGAACGCCGACGGCGTGGCGCTTACGCTGGGAGCGCCCGTCGAGAGCGAGGCCGTCGCGGGCCTGTTCCGCTTCTCCGTCACCGGTGACGTTCTGCCCGGCGACGAGGTCGTCGTCGACTACACCGGCGCGTTCGCCTTCGGCGGGATCCAGCGCGTGGTGCTGACCACCGGCACGGGGAGCCCGAGCGCTACCGGCACGTTCATCGAGGTACGGGTCACGCGCATCGGCGATACGGCGATCGACGCGGGCTCGCTCGCGACGAGCGACATCGTGCTCGGCGGCGACGGGCTCAACGGTGTCACCGTCGACGGCTCCAGGGCGCCCGAACTGCTGTCCGACGGCGAGACTGTCCGCTACTACCTCACCGGCAGCTTCGCCAGGGGCAAGGTCAGCGTCGACTGGGCCGCGGGCGCATGGGTCGACGAGGCCGGCAACGGGAGCCTCGGCGGCGGCGAGTCGTTCTTCCTCGTCGAGCCGGTCGAGCCGGCCCAGGGCTCGAGCGATCGCGTGTTCTTCATCGACCTGTCGGGCGGCCTCGAGCTCCGGCTGGCCGACGTGTTCGACGAGAACATCCTCGAGATCCGCGGCAAGGTCTCGATCGAGATCGGCGACGTGACCGTCGACGGGCGCAAGGTCTTCCGCTTCAAGCTCGACGCCAGCGGCACGATCAAGGTGATCAAGCTCGGGAACATCGCCTCGGGCGCCGCGACGTTCGTGCTGCAGAAGGGCTCGGGGCTGCTCGACCTCGAGTTCTGGGGCGTCGCCACGTTCGCGACCAACCTGACGTTCCTCGAGCAGTACGGCATCTTCCTCCAGGGCACGGTGCTGATGCAGGTCAACTCGACCCGCACGACCAAGACGGAGACGCTGTCGCTCGAGGGCATCCCGGGCGGAACCGCGTTCGTGATCCCGACAGGCGGAGCGCCGGCGCTGCCCGGCGGGACGTTCGCGCGCAGCCCGCTGGACCCGGCGTGGATCACGATCCTCAAGAACGCGGGCAACGGCCCGCCCGGGACCTATGACCGCAACGCCGACGGGACTCCGGAGGCCGCCGGCCTGTCGACCGAGTACGTCACGCAGACGGGCCAGCGGTTCATGACGCAGCAGGGCTTCGCCGGCGTCGACCTGACCGGCAAGGACCCGCAGATCGAAGGCATCGTCGCCGGCAAGAAGTGGCGTATCAAGACCAACGACGGGCGCTTCTACTTCATCGAGACGCAGACGCTGCTCGACGGCACGACGGTCTACGTCGTTCGCACAGAGGAGCGCACGTACGAGCTGCAGCCGCGCTCGGTCGCGTTCGAGATCGTCGGCAGCGCGAAGCTGACCGAGGCGGCCGACCCGACCAAGGTCTGGTTCGAGCTGACCGGCGGCTTCTACATCCGCCTCACGCCCACGCGGTTCGAGTTCTTCATCACCGCCGGCGGGTCGGTCAGGGCGCTCGGCCTCAGCGGGCGCGTGACCGGCCTGATGATCGTCGACCTCGCCCCGGTCGACCCGGATGGAGCAAGCAACGCCGGCGTCGCCGGCTTCCTCGACCTCGAGGTCGCGGCCGACCTCGGCGCGCCCGAGGGCATCTCGGACATCCCGAGCTTCTTCTCGTTCGAGGCGTCGGTGAAGATCATGCTCAACACCACGCGCGCCGAGCTGCTGTTCGACGTGCCGCAGTCGTTCCTCGACGTGCTGCCGAACGACTTCCCGACGCAGATCCGGATCCTCGAGTCGCTGCCGAACCTGACCGGCACCGGCGAGCTGGACCCCGGCGGCCCGGGCGGCATCTACATCCAGGGCACGCTGCAGGGCAGGATCACGCTGTTCGAGATCCTGACGCTGTCGGGCTACCTGTCGATCGGCGCGGATCTCGCCAACGGCGGCATCCTGATCGGCGGCGCGGTCAGCGGCGAGATCGAGCACGTCGGCGCGGTCTCCGGCTCGCTCTACCTGAACCTCCAGGCGAGCCCTGCGCGCATCGTCGGGCGGGTCACGCTGGCGCTGCAGGCCGGCGGAGCGATACCCAACGTGTCCGCCACCGGCCACCTGCTGGTCGAGATCAACTCGACCGGCACCGACCAGGTGATCGAGACGTTCCTGACGCGGTCGGACGACCCTGACCTGGCCGACGACGACATCGACCCGGAGCTGCCGGGGAACCACCCGGACGCGTACCAGCTCGCGACCCCCGACCCGGGTGAGCTGTTCAAGCTCGGCGACGTCGAGATCGCGCCCGGGCTTCCGCATCATCCTCGGCGCGCGCCTCGAGGTCGGGCCGCTGGAAGTCGCCGGCAAGTTCACGCTTGCGATCCAGCCCGGCCTGGTGCTCGTCACGGTCGACGCGAAGGTGATCCTCGACCCGATCGGCGAGCTGACGCTCGGCGGCTTCCTGCAGGTCGACTCCGACGGCCTCGTGCTCGGCGCCGACATCGCCCTAGACGCCTCCGCCGGCTTCGGCAGCGCGCTCAAGATGACGCTGAGCGGCTCGCTGAAGCTGCGGCTCAACACGACGGGCAGGACGAAGACGATCGACATCGACGGCTCCGACGTCGAGGTGGAGTCGGGCTTCCTGTTCCGCGTCGAGGGTCAGGTCGAGTTCCTCGGCCTCGCGCGGGCGAACGGCGTGATCGAGATCGCGGTCAACGAGACCAAGTTCGAGCTGTTCTTTGACGTCTCGATCGAGCTGGGGCCCGTCTCGGTCGACGCGACCGGCTTCGCCGGCGTCTTCCCGAACGGGATCGTGCTGTACCTCGACGTCGCGCTCGACGTCAACGTGATCGACATCATCAAGATCCAGGCGGCCGGCAAGCTGCGCCTCAACAGCACGGGCGCGAACAAGACGCTGCCCAACAACGTCACGATCCAGCCCGGCTTCCGGCTCGATCTGCTCGGCACGCTGAACATCCTCGAGGTGCTCAAGATGAACGCCTCGTTCACGATCCAGGTCGGCGGCGACGGGGTCACGCCGGTCGTGATCAGCACCGACCCGGACATCGCGCACACCGAGACGTTCGGCCCGGGCGACTGGTTCATCCGAGTCGCCGCGTCGATGGACTTCTTCGGCCTCGCGCAGCTGTCGGCCGAGGGCTGGATCGACTCCAAGGGCCACTTCGGCCTGCGGTTGCACGGCGAGCTGGTGCTCGGCTCGCGCTCGTTCGGCCTAGTCGGCGAGTTCAACTTCTCCGTGGTGCTCAAGGAGGAGACGGATCCCAACACCGGCCTGTCCGAGTTCGTCTTCCGCGTCAAGTTCAGCGCCGAGGTCGACGCACGGCTGTTCGGCATCACGTTCGCCGGCGTCGGCTTCGCGGCCGAGGTCGAGGCGCGCTCGAGCACGGGCGGCGAGGTCGATCTGATCGCCAAGGTGACGGTGAAGATCAAGATCCTGTTCATCACGATCCAGAAGGACGTCAGCTTCAAGATCGGCACGATCCAGCTGCCCCGCCCGATCTACCTGGCCGGCAACGGGCCGTCGCCCACGGTCGGCACGGCGCTGTGGGGCGGGGCGACGACGCCGCAGCCGCTGTACCTGAACATGGGTCAGCGCGCCCAGGCGTCTGGCGCCTTCCCGGGGCGCGGCATCGGTGACGGGCAGCCGGCCGAGGTGTACATCATCGAGCACGTCTCGGGCGACGCGAGCAACGAGGTCATCCGCGTCAAGGGCAACGGCCGCGAGAAGACCTACGCCGGCGTCACCAAGATCTACGCATACGCCGGCAACGGCGCGGACACGATCATCATCTCCGAGGGCGTGCTCGTCGACGTCCACCTCGAGGGCGGCGTCGGCGCCGACACGATCCTGCACTACGGCTCCGGCAGCGCGGTGATCTGCGGCGAGGTCTGCCCGGTGGAGGGCGGCGATCCGGGCACGCCGGTGCTCGAGGACGACGACGGGGATCCGACCACACCGACGATCGCGGAGCCGCCCGACGACTACATCGAGGTCGGCCCGGTCGTCGGCGTCGATACGCGCGTGATCGAGCTGCGCGGCAACGACGGCAACGACTTCCTCGTGTACAACGGCGCCGGCACCGCGTCGCTGTACGGCGGCGGCGGCGGCGACAGCCTGTTCGGCGGCCCCGGCGCCGACCACCTCGAGGGCAACGAGGGCAACGACGAGATCGAAGGCCGCGGCGGGCTCGACACGATCGACGCCGGCACGGGCAACGACCTGATCAAGCTCGGCCTGCCGACCGCCGGCGACTTCCCGCTGATCCAGGCGGGCGAGAACGCCGACGACAAGGACATCCTCGTCATCACCGCTTCCGGTGGCAACGACGACCTCGAGATCTCCGACCCCGACGGCGCGACCACGCTGGAGGACATCCAGATCGCGCTCGGCGGCGGCAGCGGCTTCCAGCTCCGCGCCAACGACGTCGAGGAGCTGGTCGTCGACCTCGGCCCCGGCAGCGACCGCGTGTTGGTCAGGAGCCTGCTCACGTCTAGCGTCGACGTCGTCTCGATCAACGCGGGCAAGATCGTCACGGTCATCGGCACGCGGCTGGTCGACGATCCCGAGAGCACGGATCCCGGGCAGCTGATCGAGGTGCCGATCCTGAACGTCGTCGACGACGGCGCCACCGACGTGATCACGCTGGAGGGCCTGCCCGGCGTCGACACGTTCCAGCTCTCAGGCGTCGCGAGCGACGGGCTCACGATCGACGAGATCCGGATCGTGCACGCCGGCGGCGCCGACATCTACCTCAAGAACACCAAGCGCTCGGGCGAGAACGACCGCCTGATCGTCCGCAGCCTCGGCGGGAACGACAACCTCGACGCCTCGGGCCTGGGCGACTCGAACATCGCCGTCGCGCCGGCCTACGTCGACCTCGCGATCATCCAGCTCGAGGGCGGCGACGGCGACGACCGGCTGATCGGCTCGCCATACGACGACGTGCTCGACTCGGGGTTGGGCGACGACACCGTCACCGGCGCGCTCGGGCGGGACACGTTCATCGACGCCGGCGGCACGCGCGACACGCTCGTCGAGACGCAGGACCTCGACATGTCGCTGTTCCACGACCGCTTCGTCACCGGCAGGCTGCTCGGGTTCGGCAGCGAGCCGTTCGAGGGTGCCGGCTTCCAGGCCGAGGACTTCCTGATCGACCGGATCCGCAACGCAGGTCGACCCGAGCTTCCGCAACGTCGCCAACGGCGATCGATACGCGGCCGGCGCGATCGTCGAGAACATCGGCGGGATCTTCGAGCAGGCGTACCTCACCGGCGGCGACAGCAACAACACGCTGGTCGTGTCGGACTCGGACAACCTCTTCGAGGTCGACGGCGTCGGCCAGAGCGCGCAGCCGTGGCGCGGCCGCGTGGTGCTCGACGGCAGGGGCAACACCGAGAACAGCGCGCCCGAGCACTACGTCGTCACGATCGCGCTCGACAACGGAGCGCAGATCGAGATCGCGGACAGCGGCGGCGGCTCGGGCAGCGACCGGCTGATCATCCTCGGCACCAGCCAGGCGGACGTGTTCGCGCTGAACGCGAACGGCAGCGGCGCGTTCCGCGTCGGGATCGTGCAGGCGTCGGGCGCCTCGCAGCAGCGCGTGACGTACCGCGGCATCGAGCGCGTCGAGGTCTACACGCTCGACGGCGCCGACCGGATCCTGTCCGACGACACCGCGGCGACCACCGTGATCGACCTCGGCGCCGGCGACGACGAGATCGTCGTCGGCACGGTGCCGCTGATCCCCGACAAGGGCAACCGCACGCTCGAGTTCCCCGACGGCGTCCCGGTCGCGGACACCGAGAACATGACCAACGGCAACTCGAACCCGCTGTTCGTGCTCGGCGGCAACCAGAACGACCGCTTCGAGATCAACCACAACAAGGCCAAGCTGTGGCTGCACGGCGGCAACGGCAACGACCGCTTCCTGCTCCGGACGTTCCTCGTCCTGCGCGAGAACCCGGACGACCCCGACGAGGTCACGAACCTCGCCAACCTGTTCGGCGGCACCGGCCAGAACCGCTACGACTACCTCCAGAACGCGCCCGTCTTCATCAACGGCGGCAACGGAACCGACACGATCGTCGTGATCGGCACCCCGATCGGCGACATCTTCGTCGTCACCGACAACTACGTCGCCGGCGCCGGCCGGATCGTCACGTTCACGAACGTCGAGGTCGTCGAGGTCGACGCCGGCGGCGGGCCGGACCAGATCTACGTTCTCGCCACCGGCCACAACTTCGAGACGGTCATCACGGGCGGCTCCGGCGACGACACGATCCACGTCGGCGGCGACGCCCCGACGCTGGTGTTCGACCCGCCGCCGTTCGAGTACACGCCGCCGCCGTTCGAGGTCGCCCTTCCGCCCGAGCTCGTCTACGACCACGGTCGCGCTCGTACACGCTCAGCAACTTCACGATGCGGGTGAACATCTTCGACTGGATCGCCGCGGGCGGCGCTCTGATCCCGAGCGGCAACCCCGACGACCAGACGCCAGGCGGCGGGCATGACGATGCTTCAGCGCTACCTGAACCACCTCGGCGCGACGCTCGGGTTCCTCGGCGGCACCCTGGCTGATCGAGACGCCCGTGATCGGCACCTTCACCGCGCGTCTGCGCTTCGACTTCTTCTTCGCGTTCCTGTTCGCCCCGACGGTCGAGGTCACGATCGACGACGCTCCAGCTCGAGGTCAAGGTCGCCCGGCTGGAGCCGCGCAGCCGCCTGATTCAGCCGCCCAAGACGACCGTCGACCCGCAGCCGTTCGGGCTCGATGCCGGGCGCAGCCTCGACGTCTCGAACGATCCTCAACCGCCTGACGATCCGTGGCGGCGACCAGTTCGAGTCGGCGCGGCGACCGCGTCGTCATCCACAACGAGGACGGCTCGGCGGCGCCCGGCAAGCGCGCTGCGGATGCGCCGGACCGAGCGCATGATCCAGACCGGCGAGATCCTCGGCGTGCCGCAGTCTCACAGTTCAGGACCGCGACGCCGAGCGGCCCGCTGTTCGACACGTTCCTCTCGTTCGAGGGCGCGCGGCCTCGGCATCCAGGTCGGCGACACGTCGCGCGACGGCATCGCACTTCGACGGCATCGAGCTGGCGGGCATCGAGCACCTCGACATCCGGCTCGCCGACGGCAGCGGCACCGCACAACGACTCACGCATCTTCGGGACGCCGCAGGGTCTCGACCTCGTCGTCTGGGCCGGCGGCGGCAACGACACCGTCACGGTCCACGGCATCGGCGGCGCCGACGAAGGTCGCCGGCGGCGCTCGGCGACGACATCGATCAACGTGCACACGGTCGCCGACGGCGATCGACAACGACGGCGACTGCAGACCGACGAGGCCGATGAGCTCAACGCGATCAGCGGCGTCCTCGCGCGGCTGACCGTCGACGGCGAGAATCACCTCATCGAGGAGGCGGTCCTCTTCACGGACCGCGACGAGTTCCTCCAGCCGTTCCTCAACCGTCCCGCTGTCGTCAGGCCGGGCCTGCAGGGCGGCACGCACACGGTCGGCAACCCGCCGGTCACGCTGCCGTGGTACGACGGCATCCTCGTCGCGATCCTCACCGACACCGACGCGATTCGCCGGCAACGGCTCGGCGCTGAAGGTGCGCACGATCGTGCTCGACGCCGCCGGCGCCGTGAGAAGCTCTACATCCAGGAGGAGGGCGTGCTGGAGAAGGCGACGCAGAAGGTCGGCTTCGACGCGTCCTGGGACGTTGAGGCCGATCTGGTTCGGCACCGGACGGCGGCGAGACGTTCGACGCGTCGAAGACCGGCATCCCGGTGCTGGTCGCCGGCACCGCAGCAGGTCTACGTGACGCTCGACTTCAACAAGGTGCTCGACCAGTACGGCGCCAACGTCCTGACCAACGGCTCGTTCGCCGAGTTCGTCCCGAGCACCGACCAGCGGCGGCGGCTGGACGCCGTCAACATCGACGACAACGGCGGCTGGCGGACCGGCTTCGGCGGCTCGTTCATCCTCAACGACGACGGCGACAGCGGCTCGGACCCGCAGCTCCGCCAGACCGTCGGCGCGTCGTGCCCGGCGTCGGCTACCGCTTCAGCGGGCGCTTCCGTAACGTCGACGGCGCCGGCACCGCGGGCTTCGCCGTCCTGGTCGGCGCCTCCGTACGTGACGGTGACGTTCTCACGGCGCGCCCGACGCCGACGGCTGGCACACGTTCACCTACGACTTCACCGCCACGGGGACGAGCGTGCACGCTCGGCGTCGCGGGCGAGGTCGGCAACGACGTGCGCTACCGCGTCGACGACCTCGGGCTGCAGCCCCGAGAACCTGCCCAGCTACGTCACGCAGTTCGGCGCGCCGACCGAGAACGCCGAGCTGTTCATCGACGGCACCGGGCGCAAGGTCACGACGGACACCGGGCCGCCCGTCGCTGATCCCGGTCGACAACACGGTCGAGGGCGACTTCCAGTTCACGCGCGACCGGATCGTGGACGGCGGCGGCTTCGACGTCCTGAACGTCGTCTCCTCGAGCATCGGGACCGACCTGGACGTGACGCTCGACACGTACTTCGTGCCGGTGCACCTGCTGCCGAACGGCCTGCCGGCGACCTACGGCGACGCGACCGGATTCGCGCAGTACCACCTGTCGCCGGCCCGCCGGCTAGCCACTTCGGCGGCGAACTGGTGCTGCGACCCGTTCACCGGCGCGCCGGTCACGTACCAGGAGGGCGACGACCTGACCGTCTACAACGTGTTCGACGGCTCGGCCGTCCGCGATCCGTTCGGCAACCCGCTCCTCTACGACGTCGGCGACACGCGCGTGCACATCGCCGGCGATCCCGTCGTGCACCGGCACGGCACGCAGCAGGCGTGGCTCGGCGGCGAGCCGACGTTCGACGAGCTCGGCAACCCGATCTACACGGGCGCCAACCCGTTCCTGCACGGCGTCCGGCCAGGTCAGGCTGTACGACCGCGGCGAGCAGATCTGGGACGTCGTCGAGGCGTTCGGCTGCGTCGGCGAGGTCTGCAGCGCACGCGTCGTCCCAGTCGGCGGCACCACGGCCGACCCGCTCTACACGCCGAAGACGTTCGTGCGCGACGGGTTCGCCGCCGGCACCGCGCTGAACCTGGCCGACATGGGCCTGCTCGCGACCGACCGCGTCTGGGTCACGGTCTACGACGGCTCGACGATCTACAACCTCGCACCGACGCCGAGTACTCGCACGGCGACGGCTTCGTCACGATCGACCGCGCCTTCGCCGGCCGGGTGCGCTTCGCGATCACGATCGAGCGCATGGCCGAGCACGCCGCGGGCTCGCCGCAGTTCTACGACGGCAGCGAGAACATCATCCCCGGCTCTCCCGTGGTCGACGGCGCAGGGCAACCTGGTGCTGAACGCCGACGGCACGGTCAGGACCTGGCTCGCGTCCGAGCTCACGGTCAGGCACCGCGAGTTCTTCAACTACGTCGCCGGCGAGTCCGACGCCTTCATCCTCGAGGCGGCCGTCACCAGCGGCCTGACCGTGACGGTCGGCGGCCTCGCGGCGACCACGACGTACAACGCGGCCGCGCGCCTGCTGCGGATCACCGCTGTCGACCCCAGCGTCACACCGGGCGCACGCGTGGTCATCTCCTACATGGGCCCGCGCCTGCACCGCCGCGGCGAGCCGATCTACCGACCGAAGGCCGGCGGCGGGTTCGAGCAGGACCTCTACACGGGCAACGAGCTCAAGAAGGCGCTCGGCAACGAGCCGCGCCTGTGGCTCGGCGGCGAGCAGACGTTCTACCTCGCCGACGACCAGCAGGAGGAGGCCCGCGAGTTCTTCCGCATCGACGCCGACGGCGCCCAAGGCATGGCCGACGGGCTGTTCTACCGCGGCATCGATGCCGTCACCGCTCGTCACCGGCGACGGCGCCGACGACATCACGGTCGTCGAGACGATCACCGGCACGACGCGGATCGAGACCGGCGGCGCCGTCGACCGGCTCGCGATCCGCACCATCGCCGGCGACACGACGGTGCTCACCGGCGCCGGCGACGACGCGATCCTCGTCGGCAGCCAGGCCGGCTTCTGGCCCGAGGGCTTCTACTCCGCCAACGGCACCAACGACGCGATCGACGCGTTCCTCGACATCGACGGCGGCGCCGGCACCGACCGCCTCGAGGTCGACGACACCGCCGACGACAACGACCTCACCGGCACGCTCGGGCGCGTCGGCGACCACATCGAGCTGCGCGGGCTCGACCTCGAGGAGGGCATCGATTACGCCGGCGTCGAGAAGGCGGGCATCTTCCTCGGCACCGGGAACGACACGTTCACCGTCGACAGCACGCACGTCTTCCCGCTCGCCGACGGCCTCGTGCTCGAAGGCCGCGGCGGCAACGACCAGCTGCGGATCAAGACGATCGACACGCACACGCGCGTGGCCGGCGACGGCTTCGAGCCGAGCATCACGTACGGCCCGGGCAACCGCGTGCTGTCGACCGGCACCGGCGCCGACACCGTCGTCGTCCGCGACGACGCTGCCACGCTGGACGGCATCCGCGCGTTCCTCGACATCGAGGGCGCCGGTGCCGAGGACGCGCTGATCGTCGACGACAGCGGCGACGCAAACGACAACATCGGCTACCTCGACGTCGACACGATCGCCGGCCTCGACATGACGAAGACCACGCACGGCGCGCACGCCGATCGCGTGAACGTGATCGAGATCGACGGCGTCGTCGACGGCCGCTTCACGATCACGCTCGGCGGGCAGACGACGACGGAGCTCGACTTCGACGTGTTCCCGTGGGAGCTGCGCGACGCGCTCGAGGCGCTCCCGAACGTGGGCGAGGGCAACGTGGAGGTCGTACGCAGCGGCGGGCACTTCGTGATCACGTTCCGCGGCGCGCTTGCCGGCGACGCCGGATGGTCGCTCGGCACGTTCGAGGTGACCGACGTCAGCCTCGTCGGGGCGGCGAAGCGACTCGAGGCGTTCGAGATGTCCGAGGGCCGGATCTCCTACGTCGAGTTCGAGCACCTGGTGCTCGGCCTCGGATCGGGCGGCGACGTGCTCGGCGTCGACTCGACCCACGCGGGCACGACGCTCGTGAACGCCGGCGCCGGCGCCGACCGCGTGACGATCGAGACGGTGTCGGGCGCGACGACGGTGAACGCCGAGGCCGGCGATGACCTCCTGCTCGTCAACGCCCACGTCGGCATTCCGGGCCCGGTGCTGCCGAGCACGCTCGAGGAGCAGGGCATCGACGCACCGCTGGCGCTCGACGGCGGCTTCGGCGCCGACCGCACCACGATCAACCTGTTCGGGAACGGCGGCTCGTTCGATCGACGTCACCGACTCCGGCTTCGACGGCAGGTCGAACTTCCTCACCGTCAACGGCACGCACGTCAACGACGCGTTCCTGCTCCGCGCGGGCCTGATCGCGCTGCTCAACGCGCCCACGGCAAATCCGGGCCAGCAGTACGAGATCTGGGGGAACGCCGAGCGCGTCACCTACGACGACGGAATCAACGCCGGCGTGGTGCGTCAACGCGGGCCTCGGCGACGACCGCGTCGCGCTCGACGACACCTCGAGCGTCCTGACGGTCAACGGCGAGGACGGCAACGACTCGTTCCAGGTCGGCCAGCTCGTCGACACCCCGGTCGACTTCGACGGGCGCTACGTCGAGCCGCAGCTGACCGAGACGACGCGCGGTCTGCTCACCAACGGCATCTCGTTCCCGGCGACGATCAACGGCGGCCGCGGCGACGACCGCTTCAAGGTCTTCCACAACCGCGCGGTCGCTGACGCTCAACGGCGAGCAGGGCGACGACGCGTTCGTGATCCGCACGTTCATCACCGCCGACGAGCAGACCGCGGTCGAACGCCGGCGAGGGCCGCGACTTCGTCCAGTACGCGACCAACGCGCCCGTCACGGTCAATGGCGGCGACGGCTTCGACCGCGTGCTGCTGATCGGCACCGAGGCCGACGACAAGTTCGTCATCACCGCAAACGGCATCTACGGCAGCGGCCGCTTCATCTCCTACCTGGAAGTCGAGATCGTCGAGGTCGACGGCCAGGCCGGCGATGACAGCTTCTTCGTGCTGAGCACCGCGCCGGGCGTGCAGGTGCGCCTGTTCGGCTCACTCGGCTCCGACACGGTCAACGTGGCGGGCGACGCGCCCGCCGTCGAGGCCGACGACCTGCTCGGCCACAACGGGCTGATCGAGCACTTCGTCACGAGCGTCGAGTCGTTCTGGAACGGCATCGCGGTCGACGGGCTCGCCGCGGACATCGCGGACGACGACGAGCCCGCGATCGTGCTGTCCGAGAGCTTGGGCAACACGATCGTGTACGAGCGCGGCGCGACCAGCGACAGCTACACGATCAAGCTGACGCGCGCGCCCAGTACGGACGTGGTGATCACGGTCTCGGGCCCGGCCCCGACGCCGTACACCGAGCTGATCCGCTCGTTCGCGGTCGAGCTCTCGCTCGACGGCATCACGTGGGCGCCGTCCGTGGACGTCGTGTTCACGCCGGCCGACTGGTCCTCTCCCAAGATCGTGCACGTGCGGGCGATCGACGACCTGTCGTCCGAGGGCTCGACGACGATCGCGCTGCAGCACCTCGTCGTCGGGCAGGTCGTCGCCAGCGTGGGCGCCGCGACGCTCAACACGCTGACGTCCGCGTCGTTCGCAGGCCTCACGCAGCTCGTCGGCAAGACGCTCGTCATCCAGAGCGGCGCCGGCGCGGGCCAGGGCCGCACGATCGTGGCGGTCAGCGGCGACACCGTGACGCTGGACAAGCCGTGGGTCGAAACGCCCACCGCAGGGGACGCGTTCGCCATCCGCGGCGCGACGACCGGCGGCGACGACTATCACGGCATCGCGCTGCCCAACGTCGCGGTACGGGTGATCGACTCCGACGAGGCGGGCGTCGTGATCGTCCCCGCCGGCACACTGCAGGCCGGCGAGGGCGGCGCGCTCGCGACCTACGAGGTCACGCTGCAACGCGCGCCGCTGCTCGACACGGTCGTGCGGCTGACGCCGACCGCGGGACAGCTCGAGATCGTCGGCGGCGGCACGCTGATCTTCACGGCCGGCGGACCGCTGACGCAGCTCGTCACGGTCCGCGCGGTCGACGACGCGCTGCCCGAGAGCTTCCACTTCGCCTACGTCGTGCACACGCTCGACAACGCCGACGCGCTCGAGGGCATCGCCACTCCGCGCGCGCGGGCGGACGAGATCGGGGTGGCGACCAGCTTCCTCGAGAACCAGGTCGCCGGCTTCACCGTGCGGATCGTCGAGGGCACCGGCGCCGGCCAGGTGCGGCTGATCCGCTCGAACGCCGCCGGCAGCGTGCTCGTGCTCCAGACCGACTGGGACACGAGGCCCGACGCGACGAGCCGGTATGTGATCAGCGGCTATACGGCGCCGGTGACGACCGCCGAGGTCACCGGGCGGATCCTGAGCTCCAACGCATCCACGATCGACGTGGGCGAGCTGCTGCCGACGCTGCGCGGCGGCCTCTCCGGCGCGACGCTGCGGATCCTCGATGCTGCCGGCGCGGTGATCGCCACGCGCACGATCGCGTCGAACACCGCCAGCTCGATCACCGTCGACTCGCCGTTCGGAATCGCGCTCGACCCGACCCAGACGTACTTCGTGATCGACCTCGTCGGCCTGACGATCGAGCGCGCCCCGGTACTTGTCTCCGACAACGACGCGCCGGGCGTCAGGATCGAGCAGAGCGACGGCTCGACGCGGTTGGTCGAAGGCGGCGACACCGACAGCTACACGGTCGTGCTGACGCGCAGGCCGACGGAGAACGTGTACGTCACGATCGCGCCCGTGAATACGCCGACGCTCGACGGCGCGACTTTCCGGAGCGTTACCCAGGTCACGGTCTCGGCGCCTGGCGCGACGATCAACCCGGACGGCTCGATCACGCTCGAGTTCACGCCCGACACCTGGGATGCACCGCAGACCGTGACGGTCACGGCGATCCAGGACGACTTCGTCGACGGGGGAGACCTGCAGGCCTTCGCCGACTCGGCCCAGCGTGTGCACCAGATCCAGGGACCGCTGTACGTGTTCGGCGGCGACAACCCGAACGCGAGCGAAGCCGACTACTCGCTGCCGCCGGCCACGATGCTGCCGGGCGAGTCCTCAGGCCCGCTGCGCACGCCGGCGGCGACGTCGCTGAAGGCGATCGAGAGCCACCAGGTCGACACGCTGAACGTGTTCAACGCCGACTCGATCGCCGAGGCCTTCGGCACGCTCACGTCGACGCGCCTGACCGGCCTCGGCATGGCCGATGACCAGTTCATCGCCGGCCGCAGCGTCCAGGGCGGCGTCACCTACGACGATTTCGAGGCCCTGAACGTGCACCTCGGCCACGGGATCGACCACTTCCTGATCGAGTCGACCCACGACGGCACGACGCGGGTCACGGCCGGCGACGGCAACGACGTCGTCGACGTGCGCACGATCACCGGCCCGACGTTCATCGAGGGCGGCGCGGGCGACGACACGGTGACCGTCACGCAGGCCGGGACGGTCGACCTGATCGCTGCGCTGCTCACGATCGACGGCGGCTTCGGCGACGACACCGTCAACGTCGACGACAGCGCCGAGGTGTCGAACGATCTCGGGTGGCTGACCCAGACCAGCCTGACCGGGCTCGGGATGACCGGCCGTGCCGGTCTCGACGCGCTCTACTCGCTCACCCGGCCGGCGACTGGCGGCTTCACGATCACGATCTTGGGGGTCGGCTCGGTGCACTTCGACGGCACCGAGTCCGCGGCCGACATCGCGCGGGAGCTGCAGGATCTGCTCTTCCCGCTCACGGACGACGACCCGCGCGAGTCGGCGCGCTGCGGCCTGGAGGGCACGACGCGCTGCAGCCAGAGCGTGTTCGCGTACGAGTACTTCAACAGCGCCGCCAACCATGGCCGCGACGTGCTGATCGGCTTCCGCGGCGAGCGCAACGCGGGCGTCGGCCCGGTCCCGCAGATCCACGTGACCGGCGACGACAACGACGCTGCGGTCGCGGTCGAGCGCCTGCGCGTGGACGGCATCAACTACTACGGCCTCGAGACGCTCAATCTCCGGCTCGGCCACGGCCACGACGTGCTCAACGTGCGCGGCACGATCCCGACGACCAACCTCGACCTCGGCGACGGCGACGACCGCGTCTACGTCTCGCACCTGGCCGACGTCGCGATCGACGGCCGGCCGGACTACCTGCCCGGGCACCTCGACCTGATCGAGGGCGAACTCAACATCGCGATGGGCGCGGGGCGCCACACGCTGATGATCAGCGACGAGATGGCCTCGATCGGCGACGGCGCAGTGCTGATCACCGACCAGACGCCGCGCAACGAGATCCTGGTCCGCGGCCTCGCGCCCGCGGAGATCACGTACGGCGCCGCGCCCGCCGGCAGCTTCTACGACGGCATCACGATCTGGAGCGGCTCCGGCGCGGACACGATCACGATCGACGGCACCCACACGCGCAACCAGGGTCTCTGGACGATCACCGCGCTCAACACCGGCCTCGGCGACGATCGCGTCACCGTCGACCTCGACCTGTTCGAGGACGGCTTCTTCGTGCTCCACACGCAGGGCGCGTACGACAACCGCCTGCATCTCGCGACCGACCTGCGTCTCGGCGACCTGCCGCTGCCCGCCGACGCCGTACGCGTGTTCGTCGGCGGCGTGCTCGTCGACCCGAGCCGCTACGTGGTCGACTACGCCACCAACACGATCGGCCTGTTCGACTCCTACGTGCTCGACCAGCCGGTCCGCGTCGAGTTCACCCGCTTCTTCCTCGTGTCCGCGACCGGCGACGGGACGGCGACGCAGTTCGGCGTCGCCGGCGACCGCGTGACCGCGTACGTCAACGGGGTCGCCGCCACCGGGACGTTCGACGGCGCGACGTTCACGTTCGACAACGCTCCCGCGGCCGGCTCGTACGTGACGTTCCATCTCGAGATCGACGGCGCGCAGGAGTTCACGATCCCGCAGGTCTCGGACTCCGACGCCGACACGGTCCGCGCGCAGGCCTCGACGCTGCCGCTGATCGTCTTCGGCGGCCAGGACGACGACGACATCTACGCCGGCGCCAACGAGGACATCGTCTTCGGCGACCGCGGCCGCGTCTTCTACGGCATCACGACGCTGGCCACCGACCTGGCGAACCTGACCGCGACCGAGCTGGCCGCACCGATGGTGCTCGGCAACGCCGGTCCGGGCGACATCTACTCCGCGATCGTGCGTGAGACCTCGCTCGTCACCACGGTGGACCTGAGCATCGGCGGCGACGACACGCTCGACGGACAGGGCGATGACGACGTGCTGCTCGGCGGCGCCGTCGACGACACGATCGATGGCGGCACGGGGCAGGATCTGATCTTCGGCGACCAGGCGCTGCTGCAGCGCCGGCCGGGCGTGATCACGAACGCGCGCTTCCAGCAGCTGATCGCCGGCCGCCTGTACAGCCGCTCGGACCTCGACTTCTCGAACCCGGCGATCGCCGGCGACAACAGCGGTGCGCTGCTGATCGACGGCGTCGCGCGCGACTTCCTGCTGCGCCTCGGCATCGTGGTGCCCGACTGGGCCGAGTACGACGTCCGCCAGCTGTGGCACTCGTCCACGATCGAGGCCGGCCAGCACGTGGTCGCGCGCGCCGCCAGCTTCGGCGGCGACTACATCGCCGGCGGCCCCGGCGACGACGTGATCTTCGGCCAGCTCGGCGTGGACACGATCCTCGGCGACGGCGACATCGAGAGCGCGCGCGCCGGCGCCTTCCGCACGCCGGGCGACGTGTCCGATCCGCTCGGGCCGCTGACGCTGGTCGGCACGTTCGAGGCCGCGACCGACGGCGACGACTACATCGAGGCCGGCGGCGGCGGCGACATCGTGTTCGGCGGGCTCGGCCAGGACGACATCATCGGCGGCTCGTCGTCGCTGTTCAGCCTCGTCACGCGCGACCTGCGGCCCGACGGCGCCGACTGGCTGTTCGGCGGCGCCGGAACCCGCACCGACCGGCGCGCGACCGACCCGGCGACGGTCAACCACGGCCGCGACGCCGACGCGATCGCAGGCGACAACGCGAACATCCACCGGATCGTCAACAACGGATCGTTCGCCGGCTTCGCCTACGACAACGCCTACGGCGAGCAGCTCGTCGTCCGCGGAGTCGTGCTGCTCGACTACACGCCGGGCGGGCCCGACTTCCGGCCCGACCTGTTCGGCGCGGCGCCGGTCGGCTGCGGCGCGGACATCGGCGGCGCCGACGAGGTCCACGGCGAGTCGGGCGACGACTGGATCTACGGCGCCTGCGGCAACGACCGGCTGTTCGGCGACGACGAGGACGACGACGTGATCGGCGGCTGGGGCCACGACTGGATCTCGGGCGGCACCGGCCAGGACGGCGTGCTCGGCGACGACGGGCGGATCTTCACGAGCCGCAACGGCACCGCCGAGGCCCTCTACGGCGTCGTCGCCACGACGCAGTCGACGATCTCCGCGAGCGGCAACAGCCAGACCGCGGTCATCAACGTGACCGGGCAACTCAACAAGGCGGCCGACCTGACGCCGTTCAACCTGAGGCCGAACGCCGCGGGCGCCGACGATCCCCACTTCGACCCGGCGTTCGCCGACGACGTGATCTTCGGCGGGCTGGGCGACGACTTCCTGCACGGCGGCGCCGGCGACGACGCGATGTCGGGCGCCGAGGCGCTGGGCGAGGCGTACGCAGGACGCTACGTCGGCGGCACCCTGGTCGGCGTCGTGCGGAGCGACTTCAGCCGCCCGTTCAACGCGGGCGACATCCTGCACTACGTCGAGGTGTTCAGGGGCGACGTGCGGATCGGCGCGCACGAGTACTACGACCGGTTCGACCCGCGGCGCGGGATCCTGTTGCTCGACAACGGCCGGCTCTCCAAGACCGGCGCGGGCAAGCACTTCCTGCTCAACTGGAACGCGGCCGACGGCCGGGTCGAGACGAGCCCTGGCAACGGCACCGTGCGCTCGGACGGCAACGACGTCATGTTCGGCGACCTCGGGAACGACTGGCTCGCGGGCGGCACCGGGCGCGACACGCTGTGGGGCGGCTGGGGCAACGACGAGCTCGACGTCGACGACGACAAGTTCAGGGAGCCGGGCGGCGTCAACAACACCACCGACAACCACCCGAGCTACGTCGATCGCGCTTACGGCGGCGCGGGCCTCGACGTGCTGATCGGCAATTCGATGGACGACCGCCTGATCGACTGGGTCGGCGAGTTCAACTCGTACATCGTCCCGTTCAACCCGTTCGGCCAGAGCGCTGTCTCGCGCACGAACGCCCCGTCGCTGAGGGAGTTCCTGTACGCGCTGTCGAGGGCGCAGGGCGCGGATCCGACGCGCGCCGCCGAGACGACCGCCGACCCGGCGCGAAACGGAGAGCCCGAAGGCGAGATCGGGCTCGTCACCCAGGAGGACGACGCGTATGGCGATCAGAACGGCGCCCCGCGTGACCCGCAGGGCCCGATCGGCGGCACCGCCGCCGTCGCCGCGGCCGGAGTCGCGCCGCAGGACAGCGGCGCCGCCGCCGGGAGCGTCGACCTGCGCACGGACCTCGGGCGCGGGCGCGGCCTGGTGCGCGGCCTCCAGTACAGCGACGGGATGATCGCGGCGACGCCGGCTCCCGCGGCGAGCGTGTTGCCGACGCGCCAGGCGGCACCACTGCTTCCGCGGAATCTGCGTCGCAACGGAGTCGCCCGGGCCTGACCGCCATCGGAAATCCGGACTGGCAGTCGACGCTCGCTTCGCATAGGTTTGGCACACGGATGGTTTCCCCCCCGTGCCGCCTCGCGGCGACCGCCGTACTCGCTGGTTTCGCGGCATTCCTCGTCGCAGGCCTCGCCTCGGCCCAGGCTCCGCCTCCGCCGTCGCTTGCGCTCGACACGAGCTTCGCGCCGCTGGACGGGATCGCCCGCGACGACCCGAGCGGCAACGCGACCGACATCCCCAGCGCGGTCGCGGTCGACGGCCAGCGCATCTACACGGTGGGCGAGACGCGTGATTCGGCCGGCGACTCGAACATCGGGATCGTGGCCCGGCTAGCCGACGGGCGGTACGACACCGGCTTCTCCGGGGACGGCGAGCTGGTCCTGCCGATCGCTCCCGGGACCGGCAAGGACGTTGCCACCGACGTCGCCGTGCTGCCCGACCGGCGCGCTGCGGATCCTCGCGTCGACCCCTCGGGACGAGCACGGGCATCGACGTCGCGATCGTCGGGCTGAACTCCGACGGCACGCTCGACAGCGGCTTCGGCACGAACGGCACGGTCGTGTTCCCGGCCGCCGCCGGCGCGGGCAACGACACCCCGACGCGCATGGCGATCGGTCCCGGCGGGCGCATCGCGGTCACGGGCGCCGCCAGCGACGGGAGCAAGGAGGACCTCTTCGTATCGCTGCGCAAGGCCGACGGCGCGCCTGTCGCCGGCTTCGGCGACGCCAACGGCGTGCGCATCTTCAACCGGGCGGGAACGGGCCTCAACGACCGCGGCGTGGACGTCGAGTTCCGGCCGGGCGGCGGCATCGTCGCGTTCGTCCAGGTCGAGACGAACCTCGACGCAGCGATCAACGACTACCAGGCGGTGCTGCACGCCTTCGACGACAGCGGCGGCCACGACGGTCGCTTCGCGGTCGGCGGCGACCTCGTCCTGCCGGTCGGGTCCCCGGACACCGTGCCGGGGAGCGTGATGTCGTACGGCGGCCGCATCTGGGTCTCGGGCGCGACGCACGTGGGCCTCGACACCGATGCGTTCGTCGCGCGCATGAACGCGGACGGCGGCGGGCTTCGAGTCGCGCCTGTACGACATGCGCGGGACAGCGATCGGGCCGGACGACCCGGTTGTCAGCTCGGGCAGCGACCTCGACGTGGTGCCGAGCGTGCCGCCGTCGCTGGTCGTCACCGGCTCGATCAACTACGACTCGCGCCCGTACTGGGCGGCGGCCGCGTTCAACCAGATCGACGGGCCGCTCGCGGCGGCCGGCTACGGAGACCTGCTGATCCCGACCGAGGAGTACGGCGCGATCGTCGGGCGTCGCGGCGAGCCCCGACGGCTGGGCGGCGATCGCCGGCTCGCTCGTCGACCTGTCGTCGAACTTCGACACGAGCTTCGGCACGGCGCGGCTGCTCGTCGACGAGGCGCGGCTGCTGCCTGCAGACCCCGACCAGCGGTGCGACCTGGCGCTCGATGGGGTCGAGCCGCTCGAGCTCACCGTCGCCGGCGCGGGCGCGCCGGTCACGCTCAAGGTCAAGAACGAAGGCAGCCGGCCCCTGCGCCGGCACGGTCTCCGCGCCTGCGCCCTACGCGCTCGAGGGCGGCCCGGTCGCGCTCGGCCAGATCGGGCCCGGTGCCACCGCGGCGACTTCCGGGCTTCGCCTGGCGTATCGCGGCCCGCGGCGGCGCGACGACGTCGTCGAGTTCCGGGCCTCTGCGCCCGGCGACGTCAACGCCAAGAACGACACGCGGCCGGTCAGGGTCCGTTACTCCTACTGCGACCTGGCGCTGCGGACAGTGGGGCGCGCGCCGGTCGCGCCCACGGAGGGCTCGCGCCGCTACGAGCTCGACGTGCGCAACGACGGGACGACGCCTTGCGAGGGCGTGCACGTCGACGTCACCGGCGGGGGCAGGCCGGCGGGCCGGCAGGATCGCTTCGGGCTCGGCGCCAACCGCAGCGCCGCCGTCCCCGTCCGTGCGGTGGTCGCGCGCGGCGGTCGTCCCGGCGGCCAGGCGAAGCTGACATTCCGCGCGATCGCGAACGGCGACGTGGCGCCGGAGAACGACAGCGTCACGGTCGCGGCGCGGCTCGTCGGTGTCGGTGACTCAGACGTGCACGGAGCGTCCGCGCGCGGCTTCCACGGCACGGCCCGCGGCGGTTCGGGCAGCCGAAGCCGTTCGCTGCGCGGGTTGCGCGCGCGTCGAGCTGGCGGTTCGGCGGCTCGGGCGCGGATGCCGCTGGCTCGGCGGTGAGTCGGGCAAGCTGCGCAGCGTGCGCCCCGCGGCCGGCGGGAGGTGCGCGCGCCACGTCTGGTCCCCGGCCCGCGGCACGCGCACCTGGCGGCTGTCGCTGCGCCGGCCGCTGCCGCGTGGCCGCTATCTCGTGTACTCGCGCGCCGTGACCGGCGCCGGATTCCGGGAGGCGTCGTTCAGCGCCCGGGACCGCAACCTCGTCACGTTCGAGGTCCGCTGACCGTGCGGTCACCCTGGCTCCCGTCCGCCGTCGCCATCCTCGCACTGGCCTGCGCCGCCCAGGCGTCCGCTGCCGCCGGTGACCTGGACGACACCGCCGACCAGTGGCTGCCGCGCGCCGACGGCGCCGAATGGGTCTATGAGTGGTCGAACAGCGACCATTCGCCGTCCCCCAGGCGCGAGCGCGTCCGGGTCCTGGCCAGGGCCGGAACGTCCTTCCGGCTCGGGTGGGACGAGATCGACCTCGGCCCGCATGACATCCCAGCGGCCGGCACCATCGACTTCAAGCACACCGACGCCGGGCTCGTGAACCTGAACTACCAGAGCACGCAGCCACCGCTCCAGTTCCCGATCCTCTGCGCGAGCGCGACGGAGTGCGGCAACAGCCTGGCCGGCACC
Source organism: uncultured Solirubrobacteraceae bacterium (assembly GCA_963835735.1). GTDB lineage: Bacteria > Actinomycetota > Thermoleophilia > Solirubrobacterales > Solirubrobacteraceae > DASQMT01. Next base: position 161,678 of record CAWIGP010000005.1, on the reverse strand, counting down.
TTCTACATGCTGATCTGGGGTACGCGTTCGCCGACGCTGGCCGAGCCACTGCTCTCCGGGACGCGCTGGAACTCGCTCGGCGGCGCTCAGAACGACGTCGCGAGCAGCAACCGCTACTTGGGGCGCGAACGGGTCGTGGTCCCCGCGTTCCCAGGTGGCATCGAGGCGGCCAAGGTCGAGTCGGACGTCACCCAGGCGGGCGCCATCGGCGACCCGTTCGGGAGCGGCGTCCGCACTGTGTACTGGGTGCGCGGCGTCGGGCCCGTGAAGATCGTGTTCCGCCACGCGGGCGGCGAGGTCAGCACGTCCCAGCTCGTCTCGACCAACCGTCCTGCACTCCCGCTGCCGGCTGAGGTCAACCTGCTCCCGCTGAACCGCGGAGACAGCGCGACTTATCGCTGGCGCAACAACAGGCACATGAAGGCCTGGTCGCGCCAGCGGTTCGACGTCACGGAGGTCGTCAACAACACGGCCCGGGTAGACGTCAAGCGACTGTCCGGGCCGATCAAGGTCGTGGGCGGCTACACGTTCGCCACACGCCTGAGCGGCGTCACCCATCTGTCCGCGTTCACACGCGCCGCGTCGCGCGCGAAGTTCCCGCGCCTGGGGCCGCGCGGCGCGGGAGAGAACGGCCGGCGCTTCTTCACGCCGTTCGACCTGATGGTCTACGGATTCAACCCGGTCGTGCCCGTCTACGCGACGACGGGCGAGGCATGGCGCAGCTCGCGCGAGAGTCGCGACTGGAAGATCTTCGGCGTGACCGGCATCTCGAAGGTCCTGGCCGCGAGCCGCGTGCGAACGCCTGCCGGCAGCTTCACGGCGATCCCGGTGCGCTCGAATCTGCGCCAGCGCGGCTTCCCGTTCGGGAGCGGCACCCGGACGAGCTGGTTCGCGCCGGGCAAGGGTCTGGTCAGGCTCACATTCCGTCACGGCGACGGCAGCGTGTCCACCGTCGAGAGGATGCCCTGAGGATCCCGTGCGCGCGCTCGGTCTGGTCTTCGCCTCGGTCTTGGCCGCCGCGGTTGCCGCGTGCGGAGGTGGCGGCGACGATCAGCGGGCGCGCGTGGAGATGTACATCCGCAGCGCGAACACGGTGGAGCAGCGCTACGCGCCCGAGTTCGAGCGGGCGAACGATGCCTACGGCGCATACGCGCGCGGCGAGCTCCGCCCGCGGCGCGCCGAGGCCGACCTGACGCACGCCGCCGGCGCGATCCAGTCTGCGCGTGGGGAGATCGCCGAGCTCGGTCCGCCGCCCGACGCCCGGCGGCTGCACGACAAGCTGCTGCGCTATCTCGGCATGAACCTCGCCTTCGCGCGCGAGACCGCTCGGCTCGCGATGTACTCGCCCGGCGCCGAGCGCGCGCTGGCGCCGCTCAACCGGGCCAACCGCGACCTGAGCCGGCGCCTGGCCGATGCGCGCGTCGGCGAGCGGCAGGCCGACGCCTTGCAGGCGTTCACGCGGAGGCTCGCACACATGCTGAGCGACCTGCGGGCGCTCGACGTCCCGGCAGTGCTCCGGCTGACCCACCGCGACCAGGTGCGCCGGCTCGACTCGACGCGCTCGCTCGCAGAGCAATTGCGGCGCGCGCTGCTCGATCAGGACGCGAGGGAGGTCGCGCGCCTGCTCAAGCGCTTCCGCGCAAACGCAGCGGAACGGGGTGACCGCCGCCGGCTCGCCGTCCGGGGCATCCGCCGCTACAACCGCCGGTACGAAGCGCTGATCGACGCGTACCAGGACGTGCAGCGCGAGCAGGCGCGCCTGGACCAGGATCTGCGGCCGGAGTAACTTCTGACGCGGTGTCACTGACCGGCCCGCCTCCCGTCTCCACCAACCCGCTGTACCGCGTCGCGTACGACCTGCGCGCGGAGTTGCGCTCGCCGGCTTCCTTCCCGCCGGGCGACGTGATGCCCTCGGTTCGCCGCACCCATCGCGTGATCACGGACCCGCTCGGGCTCCTGCTCGACGCCTACGAGCGCTACGGGCCCGTCTTCAGCCTGCGCGTGCTGACCACCCGCGTCGTGTTCATGATCGGACCTGCCGCGAACCACCGCATCCTCGTCTCCCACGCGAACGACTTCACCTGGCGCGACGGCGCATTCTCCGACCTGATCCCGCTGCTCGGCGACGGGCTCCTCACCGTCGACGGCGAGTTCCACAAGTCCTCGCGCCGGGTCATGCTGCCCGCCTTCCATCGCGAGCGGATCGCCGCCGCGCTCGGCACGATGCAGGAGGAGATCGAGCGCGCGGTCGCGCCGTGGCGGGCGGGCGACGTGATCGACGTGTACGCGTGGGCGCGCGCGCTCGCGCTGCGGGTCGCGCTGCGCGCGCTGTTCGGGATCGACCCCGAGCGGCGACCCAAGGGTCTCGATCCCGCGCGCGAGTTCGAGCGCGCACTCGCGTACTACGGCCGCGACTACTGGCTCCAGATCCTGCGCGGGCCGCGAACGCCGTGGGCCGCATTGACCGATGCCCGGCGCAAGCTCGACCGCCTGATCCTGGCCGAGATCGAGCGGCGGCGGCTCAGCGGCGAGCGCGGCGAGGACCTGCTCTCGCTGCTGCTCGACGCCGAGGACGCGGACGGCAGCCGGCTCTCGGACGCGCACGTGCGCGACGAGGTGATGACGATGCTGTTCGCCGGCCACGACACGACGACAGCGACCGTCGCGTTCCTCTTATACGAGTTGGCGCGCCGCCCCGACGTCGCCGAGGCGATCGCCTCGGAGCTGCCCGACAATCCGGATTTCGCCGCGCTGATGGGCGGCGGCACGCCGACACGGCTCGACCTAGCGCTGGACGAGACGCTGCGGCTCTACCCGCCTGCCTGGATCGGCCCGCGCCGCGCGGTGCGCACGTTCGCGTTCGAGGGCGTCACCGTGCCGGCCGGCGCGCCGGTCAACTACTCCTCCTACGTAACCCACCGCCTGCCCGACGTGTGGGAGGACCCCCACGAGTTCCGCCCGGAGCGATGGGAGCGCAGGGCGGATCTCCCCAAGGGCGCGTACGTCCCGTTCGGAGGCGGCTCGCGCCAGTGCATCGGCATGCGCTTCGGCCAGCTCGAGGTCAAGGCGATCGCCGCGCGGGTCCTGCGCGAGCACCGGCTCGAGCTCGCGCGGGACCATCGCCTGGAGGTCCGCCAGACGCCCACGCTCGGCCCCAAGGGCGGGCTGGTGATGCGAGTTGGCACACCGCATCCCGGAGCGTAGTCTCAGGCACCCAGTCCACCGGGGAGAGGAGCGATCGAACATGGCAGACGCCGTCCGTGTCTCCGTAACCGTCAACGGCCAACCTCAGACGGCAGAGGTGGAGCCACGGTTGCTCCTCGTGCACTTCCTCCGTGACACCCTCGGGCTGACGGGCACGCACGTCGGCTGCGACACGTCCAACTGCGGCGCGTGCACCGTCCACCTCGACGGCGTTTCCGTGAAGAGCTGCACCGTGCTGGCGGCGCAGGCCGACGGCGCCGAAGTGCGCACGATCGAGGGCATGGCCAGCGGCAGCGACCTGCACCCGCTGCAGGAGGGCTTCTGGGCCGAGCACGGGCTGCAGTGCGGCTACTGCACGCCGGGCATGATCATGGCCGCCGCCGACCTGCTCGAGCGCAACCCGGACCCGTCCGAGGAGCAGATCCGCGAGGGCCTGGCCGGGAACCTGTGCCGCTGCACCGGCTATCACAACATCGTCAAGGCGGTCCAGCACGCCGCGCAGCTCCAGCGCGGCGCCGCGGTGCCCGAACCCGAGGTGCCGGCGGTCGCCGAGGAGTTCGCGGCGCGGGGGGCGGGCGCATGAGCACCGGGAACGGGAAGGTCGACGGCCGCCACGTCGGCACGCGCATGCGGCGCAAGGAGGACCCGCCGCTGCTGCAGGGCCGTGGCCGCTACACCGACGACATCGCGCTGCCGGGGACGCTGTACGCGGCGTTCGTCCGCTCGCCAGAGGCGCACGCGCGCATCGCGTCGATCGACGCCTCCGCCGCGCTCGCGCGCGACGACGTCCAGGCCGTGTTCACCGGCAAGGACGTCGACCTGGAGTCCGGGCTCCCGCTCGCCTGGGTTCCGCCCGGCGTCGAGGTAAAGGCGCCCGAGCACTGGCCGCTGGCCAAGGAGGCCGTCAAGCACGTCGGCGATCCGGTCGCCGTCGTGATCGGCTCGGACAAGTACACCGTGATCGACGCTGCAGAGGACGTCGTCGTCGACTTCGACCCGCTGCCGACCGTCACCGACCCCGAGGCGGCGCTGGCGGGTGGTGACCTCGTCCACCCCGACCTCGGCACCAACAAGGTGCACGAGTGGTCGCTCGGCGGCGACGTCGAGAGCGCGCTCGCGGCGTCCGACGTCGTGATCGAGCGCCGGTTCGTCAACCACCGCACCGCGGGCGCGCCGATCGAGTCGCGCGCGGTGATCGCCGACTACCGCGCGGGCGACCTGACGGTCTGGAGCTCCACGCAGATCCCGAACTTCCTGCGCCTGTTCCTGGCGCTGCAGCTGGGGATGACCGAGGACAGCATCCGCGTGATCGCGCCCGACGTCGGCGGCGGCTTCGGCTCGAAGCTGCAGATCTACGGCGAGGAGATCCTGCTCGCCTGGTGCTCGCGCAAGCTCGGCCGGCCGGTCCGGTGGACCGAGACGCGGTCCGAGAACATGATGTGCTCGCACCACGGCCGCGACCAGATCGCATACGTGAAGCTGGGCGCGCAGCGCGACGGCACCTTCAAGGCGCTGCACGTCAAGATCATCGCGGACCTCGGCGGCTACTCGCTGTTCCTGGGCCCGCTGATCCCGTCGCTCGGTGCGTTCGTGATGACCGGCTGCTACCGCTGGGATGCGGTCCGCACCGACATCACCGGCGTGTTCACCAACAAGACGGGGACCGACGCCATCCGCGGCGCCGGCCGCCCCGAGGCGACGCACTACATCGAGATCATGGTCGATCAGATGGCCGCCGAGCTGGACATCGATCGGCTGGAGCTGCGGCGCAAGAACTTCGTCGCGAAGGAGGAGTTCCCCTACCAGACGGCGATCGGCATGACCTACGACTCGGGCGACTACGCCGGGTCGCTGGCGAAGCTGCTCGAGCACATCGACCCCGAGCAGGAGCGCGGCCGCACGGCCGACGGCAAGCTGCGCGGGATCGGCTTCTCGACCTGGACGGAGATCTGCGGCTTCGCGCCGTCGCGCGCGACCGGGCCGAGCACGCTGGGCGTCCAGGCCGGGCTGTGGGAGTCGGCGCTGGTGCGCGTCCAGGTGACCGGCAGCGTGACCGTCTACACCGGCACGTCGCCACACGGCCAGGGTCTGGAGACGAGCTTCGCGCAGATCGTCGCCGACCGCCTGGGCGTCGACCCGCAGCAGGTGCGGGTGATGCACGGCGACACGTCGCAGGGCCCGCAGGGCCTCGGCACCTACGGCTCGCGGTCGCTCGCTGTCGGCGGCGAGGCGATCGCCCGCGCGACCGACAAGATCGTCGAGAAGATCCGCACGATCGTGGCCCACAAGCTCGAGGCGGCGCCCGACGACATCGAGCTCCGCGAGGGCACGTTCTCCGTCAAGGGCTCGCCCGACAAGGGCATGACGATCGCCGAGGTCGCCGGACTCGCGTACATCCCGGAGGGCAACCTGCCCGAGGGCATGGAGGCCGGCCTCGAGGAGACCGCGTTCTACGACCCCGAGAACTTCACGTGGCCGTTCGGCGCGCACGCCGCGGTCGTCGAGGTCGACCCGGAGACCGGCAAGGTCGACCTCGTGCGCTACGTGGCGGTCGACGACTGCGGGAATCCGATCAACCCCACGCTGATCGACGGGCAGATCCACGGCGGCGTGGTGCACGCGATCGGGCAGGCGCTGTTCGAGGAGGTCGCCTACGACGACGCCGGCCAGCTTCTGACCGGCTCGTTCGTGTCGTACGCACTGCCGAGCGCGGCGGAGCTGCCGAGCTTCGAGACCGACCGGACGGTGACGCCGTCGCCGACCAACTCGCTCGGCGTCAAGGGAATCGGCGAGGGCGGCACGATCGCCGCCAGCGCTGCGGTGACGAACGCCGTGATCGACGCGCTCCGGCCCGCCGGCGTCGACTTCATCAACATGCCGCTCACGCCCATGCGGGTGTGGGAGGCGCTGCAGGAGAAGGGGGGTGTGCCCGCATGATCCCGGCCGAGTTCGACTACGCCGCGCCGGAATCGCTGGATGCCGCGCTGGCGGCGCTGCGCGAGGGAGGCGAGGACGCCAAGCTGCTCGCCGGAGGGCATTCGCTGATCCCGCTGATGAAGCTGCGGCTGGCGGCGCCCACGCTGCTGGTCGACCTCCGCCGCGTGCCCGGCCTCACGGGGGTCACGCGCGAGAACGGCACGTTGCGGATCGGCGCGATGACGCGCCACCACGACGTGGCCACCGCGGGCCTCGGGCTCGCGTCGAAGGCGGCCGCGTCGATCGCCGACCAGCAGGTGCGCAACCGCGGCACGATCGGCGGGACGCTCGCGCACGGCGACCCGGCCTCCGACCTGCCGGCCGTGCTGTTGGCGCTGGAGGGCTCGGTGCGCACCAACCAGCGCGAGATCGCGGCGGGCGAGCTGTTCCAGGACTACCTCACGACCGCCGTGGCCGACGACGAGATCATCACCGAGGTGCGGCTCCCTGCCGGCGACGGCTGGGGCGCCGGCTTCGCGAAGTTCAACCGCCGCCGCGAGGACTGGGCGATGGTCGCCGTCTGCGCCGCGGTGCGCAAGGCGCCCGACGGCTCGTGCGAGGACGTCCGCGTCGGGCTGACCAACATGGCCAACGTGCCGCTGCGCGCCACCGCGGTGGAGAGCGCGTTGCGGGGCGGCAGCCTCGAGTCCGCGGCGATCGCCGCCGCGGCCGCGCAGGCAGCCGAGGGCACCAACCCGCCGGAGGACTTCAACGCCTCGGCGGACTACAAGCGCAATCTGGCGCGCGTGCTGTGCCGGCGGGCGCTGGAGGAGGCCGTCGCGGCCGGCGTGACGCTCGCGGCGGTCGAGGACGTCGAGCGGGCGCTGGTCGGGGAGGGCTATCTCCCCGACCGGGGCCTGGCCACCGCAGTGTTCCTGGCCGTCGCGCTCGAGCAGCCGCTGCTGCTCGAGGGCGAGGCCGGCGTCGGCAAGACCGAGGTCGGGCGGGCGCTGGCGGCGGCGACCGGAGCGCGGCTGATCCGGCTCCAGTGCCACGAGGGCATCGACCTGCACCACGCGGTCTACGACTGGGATTACCAGCGCCAGCTGCTGGCGATCCGCGCCGCCGAGGCCGGCGCTGCGTCGCGCGAGCTGTTCGGGCGCGAGTTCCTGCTGCGCCGGCCGCTGCTCGAGGCGCTGGAGGCCGAGGAGGACGTCGTGCTGCTGATCGACGAGGTCGACCGCGCCGACGACGAGTTCGAGGCCTTCCTGCTCGAGTTCCTGGCCGACTTCGCGGTCACGATCCCCGAGCTGGGCACGATCGCGGCGCGCCGCCGCCCGCTGGTCGTGCTGACGTCGAACCGGACGCGCGAGCTGCACGACGCGGTCAAGCGCCGCTGCCTGTACCACTGGATCGACTACCCGTCGCGCGAACGCGAGGCAGAGATCGTGCGCGCGCGGCTGCCCGGCGTGCCGGACGCGATCGTCGCGCGCGTGTGCGATGCCGTCGCGCGGCTGCGCGGCGAGGAGCTCTACAAGGTGCCCGGGCGTGGGGGAGACGATCATCTGGGCGCGGGCGCTGCTCGCGCTGGGCCCGGACGAGGATCTCGCGGAGACGCTGGGCGTGGCGCTGAAGGTGCGCGAGGACATCGAGCGGGTGCGCGCGACCGGCGTGCTCGAGGGCGCCTGACCCGGGGTCAGATCTTGCAATCCACCACTCCGGATTCCGTCATTGCTCGATTGCAAGATCTGACCCGCCAGTTGCGGCGGCGCGGCGTGCGCGTCGGCGTCGGCGAGCTGCTCGCCGCCCACCGGGCGCTCGCGGCGGTCGACGCCGGCTCGCGCGAGCAGGCGTTCTACGCGCTGCGCGCGACGCTGTGCTCCTCGCGCTCCGACCACGAGCCGTTCGCGCTCGCGTTCGCCGCGGTGTTCGGCGCGGCAGCAGGACACGCGCGCTGAGGATCTGCTCGGCGAGATCGAGCGCGAGGCGCTGCCGCGGGTCGCGCTCCCCTCGGAGCGGCAGCGGACTGCGGCCGTCGACGTCGAGGCCGTGCCCGGCCGCCTGGAGCGAGCAGGAGCTGCTGCGGGCAATGGACTTCGCCGAGTACACCGACGCCGAGCGCGCCGCCGCCCGCCGGCTGCTCGCCCGGCTCGCGCTGCGCGGGCCTACGCGCCTGAGCCGCCGCACCCGTCCGGCCCGCCACCGCGGCCACCTCCCCGACCTGCGCGCCACCGCGCGCGCGTCGCTGCGCCAGGGCGGCGAGCTGCTCGAGCGGCGCTGGCGCACGCCGACGCGGCGCCCGCGCCGCCTCGTCCTGATCCTCGACGTCTCGGGCTCGATGGCCCCGTACGCGCGGATGCTGCTGCAGTACGTGCAGGCGAGCGTCGCCGCCCGCGCGCGTGTCGAGGCGTTCGCGTTCGGCACGCAGCTGACCCGGCTCACGCTCGAGCTCGCCGGCCGCGACCCCGACCTCGCGCTGCACCGCGCCGCCGAGCGCGTCACCGACTGGTCCGGCGGCACGCGCATCGGCGCGTCGCTCGCGACGCTCAACCGCGAGCACGGCCGCCGGATCGGGCGCGGCGCGTTCGTCGTGCTGCTGTCCGACGGCTGGGATCGCGGCGACCCCGACGTGCTGGCCGCCGAGCTCGGCCGCCTGCGCCGCACCGCGCACCGGCTCGTGTGGCTCAACCCGCTCGCCGCCGATCCCCGCTTCGAGCCCCTCACGCGGGGAATGCGCGCCGCGATGCCGCACCTCGACCGGCTGCTGCCGGGCAATACGATCGCGTCCTTGGAGCAGCTGGCGGAACTGATGGAGGGAGAGCTCGCATGACCGCGGGGCTCGTGCTCGCGGCCGGCGAGGGGCGGCGCTTCGGCGGGCCCAAGCAGCTCGCGAGCGTCGCCGGCCGCCCGCTGTCGAGCATGCGCTCGCCGCGCTCGCCGGCCTGGACCGCGTGGTCGTCGTGCTGGGCGCGCGGGCGGAGGAGATCCGCGCCGGCGCCGACCTGGGCGGCGCCGAGATCGTCGTCTGCGAGGACTGGGCCGAGGGCATGGGAGCGTCGCTGCGCCGCGGGCTGGCGGCGCTGCGCGACGCCGACGAGGTCGTGGTCGTGCTCGCCGACCAGCCGTTCATCACGCCGGAGGTCGTCGCGCGCGTGCGAGCCGCGCCCGGCGACGCGGCGCGGGCGACCTACGGCGGCGCGCCCGGCCATCCAGTCGTCCTCCGCCGCGCGCTGCTCGCCCGCGCCGGCGAGCTGCACGGCGACGCGCGGCTTCCGCGGCGTCGCGATGACCGAGGTCGAGTGCGGCGACCTCGCCGACCCGCGCGACATCGACACGCAAGCGGACCTGGAGGTGGTGCGGCGATGAAGCTCGAGCAGTCGTTCGAGGTGGACGCCCCGATCGAGCAGGTGTGGACGGCGCTGATCGACGTCGAGAAGGTCGCGCCGTGCCTGCCGGGCGCGACGATCACCGGCCACGACGACGGCACGTATCAGGGTGAGTTCCAGGTCAAGCTCGGCCCGACGACCGCCGCCTACCGCGGCACGATCAAGATCGAGTCTGCCGACGCAGCGACCCACACCGCGACGCTGGCCGCGCGCGGCAGCGACAAGCGCGGCCAGGGCGGCGCGAGCGCGACGATCGTCAACACGCTGCACGAGACGGAGAGCGGCGGCACGCGCGTCGAAGCGGTGACGGACTACACGATCACCGGCCGGCTCGCGTCGTTCGGGCGCGGCGGGATGATCAAGGACATCGGCAACCGCCTGCTGCGCGACTTCGCCGCCTGCCTGCAGCAGCGGCTCGCCGCGACGGAGGGCAAGTCGCCGGCGGAGGTCAGCGGCAAGAGCCCGGCCGAGGTGTCATCGCCCCGCCGCCCGCTCAGGCGCCACCGGTCAAGGGCATCTCGCTCTTCTTCTCGGTCCTGTGGGAGCGGATCCGCAAGCTGTTCGGGCGCGGATGATCCGCATCTGCATCGCCGGCGCGACCGGCTGGACCGGCCGCGCGCTGGTCGACGGCGTGCTCACGGCGGACGACCTGGAGCTGCGCTCCGGGGTCGCCCGCTCCGCCGCCGGCGGCGAGGCCGGCGGCGCGCCGATCTACGCGACGCGTCGCCGAGGCGCTCGAGGGCGTCGACGTGCTGATCGACTACACGTCGCACGAAGCCGTCAAGGACAACGCGCTGACCGCGATCGGCCGCGGCGTCGCGGTCGTGATCGGGACGTCCGGGCTGACCGCCGCGGACTTCGAGGAGATCGACGCCGCCGCCCGCGAGCGCGGCATCGGCGTGGTCGCCGCCGGCAACTTCTCGGTCACCGCCGCGATGGCCCAGGCCGCCGCGCTGCTCGTCGCCCCGTACCTCCCGCACTGGGAGGTGATCGACTACGCGAGCGCGACCAAGGCCGACGTGCCGAGCGGAACGGCGCGCGAGCTGGCCGAGCGCCTCGGCGCGATCCGGCCGTCCGAGCTCGGCCGCGAGCTCGACGAGATCGCGGGGCCGGTCGAGGCGCGCGGCGCGAGCGTCGGCGGCGGCCAGGTCCACTCCATCCGCCTCCCGAGCTTCGTGGTCTCGACCGAGGTGCTGTTCGGCCTGCGGGACGAGCGGCTCTCGATCCGGCACGACGCCGGCAGCACGCCGGCGCCGTACGTGGCGGGCACGCTGCTGGCGGCCCGCGCGGTGACCGACCGTGTCGGCCTCACGCGCGGGCTCGACCAGCTCCTGCTCGGAACCTGAAGCGGGACTGTCCCTCTTTAGGCGGCGGGTGCGGGTGCGGGGGCCGGGCCTTCGAGCGCGGCCTCCGGGATCACCCGGTCCAGCCAGCGCGGCAGCCACCAGCTGCGATCGCCCAGCAGCTGCATCACGGCCGGCACCAGCACCATCCGCACGATCGTCGCGTCGATCGAGCACGGCGGTGGCGAGTCCGACCCCGATCAGCTTCAGCGACACGTCCGAGCTGAGCGCGAACGCCCCGAACACGGCCACCATGATCAGCGCCGCGGCGGTGATCACCCGCGCGGTCCGGGTCAGGCCCGCGGTCACCGCGCCCGACGTGTCCCGGCGGGCGAGGTACTCCTCGCGCACGCGCGAGAGCAGGAACACCTCGTAGTCCATCGAGAGCCCGAACAGCACCGCGAACATGATCACCGGGATGAACGGCGGCACCGGCGTCTCGGTGTCGATCCCGATCAGCTGGCCGGCCCAGCCGCCCTCGGCCAGGAACGCGACCATGCCGTAGGCGGCGCCGATCGAGAGCAGCGTCATCACCGCCGCCTTGACCGACACGACGAGCGACCGGAAGCTCACGAGCAGCAGCAGGAACGACAGGGCGATCACGCCGCCGATGAACAGCGGCAGCCGCTCGGCGGTCGCCTCGCTCTGGTCCATGAACGCGGCGGTGGCGCCACCCAGCTGCACGTCGGCGCCCGCCCGGGGCAGGACGTCGTCGCGCAGGTGGTTGATCGAGGTCCTCCGTCGCCGAGTCCTGCGGCGACGTCCGCGGGATCACGCTCAGCATCATCGCGCCGCCGTCCGTCGCTGGCGACCGGCTCGGCGACCGCGGCGACGCCGGGATCGTCGCGCAGCTCGCCGGCGAGCCGCGTCATCGCGTCGCGCTCGCCCTGTGCGGGCGTCTCCGCGGCGAGCAGCAGCGGCCCGTTCGCCCCGGGCCCGAAGCCCTGCGAGACGAGGTCGTACGCCTGCCGTGTGGTGGTGTCCGCGGCGTCGTTGCCGCGGTCGGGGAAGCCGAGCCGCATGCCGGTGAACGGCGAGGCGAGCACGAGCAGCACGATCACGCCGGCCACCGCCGCGACCAGCGGGCGGCGCTGCACCGCGCCGGCCCAGCGCGCCGCCGGCGAGCGGGACGGATCGTCGACGGTGCGGTTCGTGCCCGGGATGTGGAAGCGGTCGATCCGGCGGCCGGCCATCCCCATCAGCGCGGGCACGAGCGTCACCGACGCCGCCATCACGATCAGCACCGAGATGATCGTCGCCACCGCCGCGCCGTACAGGTAGGGCAGGCCCATGAGCAGCAGCCCGAGCAGCGAGATCACCACCGTCGTGCCGGCGATCAGGACGGAGCGCCCGGCGGTCGTGACCGATTCGGCGACCGCGTCGCGCGGCGCGAGCCCGGTCGCGAGCGCCGACCGGTAGCGGGTGACGATCAGCAGCGCGTAGTCGATCCCGACGCCGATGCCGAGCATCGACGCGAGCGCCGGCGCCCAGTCCGGTACGTCCATCACGCCGGCCAGCAGGCCGATCAGCGCGCTCGACACGCCGAGACCGAACAGCGCGGTCGCGAGCGGCAGCCCGGCGGCCACGATCGATCCGAACGTCAACAGCAGCACGAGCGCGGCGATCGCCAGGCCGACCATCTCCGAGGAGATCTCGCCCTCCTGCGCGTTCGCGATCAGCTGGCCGCCGAGCTCGACGCGCAGCCCTTCGCCGTCCGTGCGCTCGGCGAGGTCGATCAGCCGCTCGCCCGGTGCTCTGCGGGATCGCGCCCGGGAGCTCGGTGAGCGGGATCCGCAGCACGCCGATCGTGCCGTCGCGCGAGACGTCCGCGTCGGCGGCCGGTGCCGCGCGACCGATGCCCTCAAGGCCGGACGCGCCCGCGGTCAGCCCGTCGATCCGCTCGCGCACCGCCGCCGAATCGGCGCCGTCGCGCGCCTGCCAGACGACGTCGACGGTGTCGGGGCTGTTCTGCGGGAAGCGCTCCTGCAGCAGATCGGCGGCGGCGCGCGACTCCGAGCCGGGCGTCGAGTAGTCGGCCGACCAGTCGCCGGCGAGCCCGGCCGCGCCGAACGCGGCGATCAGCGCGACGACCCACGCGGCGACCACCGTGCGGCGGCGCCGGAACGCGAAATCGGCCAGCCGGCCGAGCCGGCCGCGAGGCAGGGGAGGGGCGGGAGACACGTCGAGGACCTCCGGGGATTAGAGGCGGCCGCTCAGTGTTGCGACCGTAACGGTTGACGCGGCAACCCTAGCCTGGTTAGGATTGCTTTGTCAAGCGTTCCGAACGCAATCTTCACAATGGCAATCGTCCTGTCTCCGTCATACACTCGTTCCCGCCGTGGGTGAGCACGCCGAGGATCCCCGCTTCGCCGCCTTCTACGGGCTGCTCGTGGTCGAGTGGCGGATCGGCGAGCGCCTCGAGGCCGAGCTCGAGGCGACGGCCGGCGTGTCGCTGAACCGGCTCGAGCTGCTCCTGCACCTGCACTGGAAGGACGGCCGCCGCCGCATGTCCGACCTCGCCGACGCCCTGCTGCTCTCGCGCGGCGGGGCCACCCGGCTCGTGGCAAAGGCGGAGGAGGAGGGCCTCGTCCGGCGCGAGATCCCGCCCGACGACCGCCGCGCGACCTACGCGGTGCTGACCGACGAGGGCCGCGAGGCGGCCGAGCGCGGCTTCCCGGTCTACGTGGAGGCCGTCCAGCGCCTGTTCCAGGACTTCGTCAGCGACGAGGAGGCCGAGGTGCTCGTGCGCGTCTGGGACCGCGTGCTGGAGGGCAACGACATGGCCTGCGCGCCGATCTCCGCCGCCGCCGCGGCGCTGCCGCAGCCTGGATAGGGCGGGGCGGGCGTCGGACGTTGACGCCGGTACCGGCAGTACGGCTCAGAGCAATAGCGCGTCCACCAAAGCCCCGGCCGGCAGCTCCCCGCCCGCGTGCGGAATGACCGCAAAGGCGTCCGAGGCGCCCAGCGCGCCGGTCAGGTGGGAGCCCTGGCCCTCGGTCGGGGTCACCTCCGAGCATGCCGTCCGCGCCGTGCCCGAGGCGCGCGGTGAGCAGCGTCGTGCGACCGTCGGCGGCGCGCGCCGGCAGGGTCAGCCGCGCGCGCACGCACGCCGGGTCGGCGTCGGTCTCGCCCTGCATCCGCCGCAGCGCCGGCCCGACGAACAGCAGGAAGCAGGCGACGCCCGAGAGCGGGTTGCCCGGCAGCCCGAACACCAGCGTCGCGTCGCGCCGGCCGAACCAGAGCGGCTTGCCGGGCTTGAGCCGTACCCGCCAGAAGACCTCCTGCACGCCGCACGCCTCGAGCGCGGGCTTGACGTGGTCGTGCAGGCCGACCGACACGCCGCCGGAGACCAGCAGCACGTCGCCGGCCAGCGCCGCGGCGACCGCCGCACGGGTCGCGGCGGGATCGTCGGGCACGACCGGGTGCGACACGACCTCGGCGCCCGCGCGCTCGGCGAGCAGCCGCAGCGTCAGGCGGTTGGACTCGTGGATCCGCCCCGGCTGCGGCGGCGCGCCGAGCTCGAGCAGCTCGGTCCCCGTCGCGAGCACGTGCACGCGCGGGCGGCGGCGCACCGTGACCTCCCCGACGCCCGCGGAGGCGAGCGCGGTCACGCGCTGGAAGGTGAGCGGGGAGCCGGCGGGGGCGAGCACGTCGCCGCGCGACACGTCCTCGCCGCGGTAGCGCACATGCAGCCCGAGCGGGATCGGGCCCGCCGGCGTCACTGAGTCGCCGTCGAGTTCCGCGTCCTCCACGCGCAGGATCGCGTCGGCGCCGTCGGGCAGCGCGCCGCCGGTCGTGATCCCGAACGCGGCGCCGGGCTCCAGCGCGCTCGACGCGACCTCGCCGGCGGCTACGGCGCCCGCCAGCGCGAGCGGCCGCGGCGGGTCGGTGTCGGCCGCGCGCACCGCGTAGCCGTCCATCGCAGAGCGGTCGAACGGCGGCAGGTCGACCGCGGAGCGCGCGTCCTCGGCGGCGATCCGGCCGGCGGCCTCGGTCAGCGAAATGCGCTCGAGCGGAAGCGGCTCCACGTAGGCCGCGACCCGCTCCCAGGCCTCGCCGATCTCGAGCAGTGCTAGCCGCCGATCCGCGACATCGACCGAGCGGGCTGGATGAACCCGGGCTCTCCGACGTGGTGCTTGAGCTCCTTGCGCCAGACGGCGTCGCGCACGATCTCCTCGACCTCCGCGTCGCTCGCGCCCTCGCGCAGCGGCGCGCGCAGGTCGGTCTCGTTCATCGAGAACAGGCACGTACGGAGCATCCCCTCGGCCGTCAGCCGGATGCGGTTGCAGTCGCCGCAGAACGGCTCGGTCACGGGAGCGATGAAGCCGATCTCACCCTTGCCGTCGGCGAACTTGTAGCGGCGTGCGGTCCCGTGACGCTCGCGCCCGAGGGGAACGAGCTCGTACTCGGTCTCGATGATCGCCTTGATCTCGGCGCTCGGCAGGACCTTGTCCATGTCCCACTCGTGGTCGGCGTCGAGCGGCATGAACTCGATGAAGCGCACCTCGTAGGGCTCGGCGCGCGCGAACTCCGCGAAGCGCAGCACCTCGTCCTCGGTGAACCCGCGCAGCGCGACCGCGTTGACCTTGATCGGGCGCAGCTCGGGGTGCGCCTGCGCTGCCTTCAGCCCGGCCAGCACCCGGTCGAGCGAGTCGCGCCGCGTGAGCTGGAAGAACCGGTCGGCGGCGAGCGCGTCGAGCGACACGTTCACGCGCCGCAGCCCGGCGGCGACGAGGTCGGCGACCTGCGCCTCGAGCAGGTAGCCGTTGGTGGTCAGCGAGAGGTCGTGGACGCCGGGGATCGCGGCGAGCGCCTCGACGAGCCGCCACAGCTCCTTGCGCACGAGCGGCTCGCCGCCGGTCAGGCGGACGTCGTGGACGCCCATCTCGGACAGGATCCGCACGAGCCGCGCGATCTCCTCGTAGGTGAGCAGCGCCTCGCGCTTGAGCCACGGCAGCCCTTCGGCCGGCATGCAGTACGTGCAGCGGAAGTTGCACCGGTCGGTGACCGAGATGCGCACGTCGCCGATCGGGCGCCGGTGGCCGTCGACGAGCGGCTCTCGCGCGGTGGTCCTCATGCGCGGTGGAAGTCGGACTTGCCGCCGGTCTTGTCGAGCAGCTCGACGCGCTCGATCACCACACCCGGCTCGATCCCCTTGACCATGTCGTACACGGTCAGCGCGGCCACGCTGCAGGCGACCATCGCCTCCATCTCCACGCCCGTGCGCTCGGCGCAGCGGGCGACGGAGACGATCGTCACCGTGCCCTCGTCCGCGTCGATGTCGATCTCCGGGTCGACGTGCGTGAGCGGGAGCGAGTGCGCCAGCGGGATCAGCTCGTCGGTGCGCTTGGCGGCCTGGATCGCGGCGATCCGCGCCACCGCGGCGACGTCGCCCTTCGGGTTGTCGCCGCGCTGCACGCGCGCCGCGGCGGCGGGTGACATGCGCACGACGGCGCGGGCGCGGGCGTAGCGCTCGGTGGCCTGCTTGGCGCTCACGTCGACCATGCGCGCGGTGCCGGCGGCGTCGAGGTGGGTCAGCTCCGCCATGGCCACAGCGTACTCTGCGGGCATGGTCGTCTCGGTCCGCCTGTTCGCCGGACTGCGCGAGCGCGCGGGGTCCTCGCACGTGGACGTGGAGCTGCCCGACGGCGCGACCGTCGCCGACCTGCTCGCCGCGCTGGAGCTGGCGCCGCGCTCGTGCGTGGCCGCGATCAACCGCGAGTACGCGGACGCGGCGGCGCGCATCGCGCCCGGCGACGAGGTCGCGCTGGTCCCGCCGGTCAGCGGCGGCGACGGGACCGTGCGGCGCATCCGCGTGACCGGCGAGCCGCTCGACGTCGCGGCGCTCTCGGCCGCCGTGCGCGACCCGCGCGCCGGCGCGGTCGTGCTGTTCGAGGGCGTCACGCGCGAGGTGGGGGAGCTCGACTACGAGGCATACGTGGAGATGGCGGAGCCGAAGCTGACGGCGATCGCGGCGGCGGAGGCCGACCGGCACGGGCTGTGCGCGGTCGCGGTCGAGCACCGCACCGGCACCGTGCCGCGCGGCGAGCCGAGCGTGATCGTGGCGGCCAGCGCGCCGCACCGCGGCGAGGCGTTCGCGGGCGCGCGCGCGGTGATCGATCGCGTCAAGGCGGAGGCGCCGATCTGGAAGGTCGAAGTCGACGGGGCCGACCGCCGCCGCGTCGAGGGTACGCTCCCGCCGGTCGCATGAACCTCGACGCGTTCCCGCGCCAGCCGCTGCTGTTCGGCCCGTCGCCCGTGCATCGGCTCGATCGGCTGACCGCGCACCTCGGCGGAGCGACTCTGTGGGCCAAGCGCGAGGACTGCAACAGCGGCCTGGCGTACGGCGGCAACAAGACGCGCAAGCTCGAGTACCTCGTGGCCGACGCGCTCGCTCAGGGCTGCGACACGCTCGTGTCGATCGGCGGCGTGCAGTCCAACCACACCCGCCAGGTCGCAGCGGTCGCGGCCCGCATGGGCATGGCCTGCGTGCTCGTGCAGGAGAGCTGGGTCGACTGGCCCGACGTGGTCTACGACCGCGTCGGCAACATCCAGCTCAGCCGCATCATGGGGGCGGACGTGCGGCTGGTCAGCGCCGGCTTCGGGATCGGCTTCAAGGAGAGCTGGGAGCAGGCGCTCGCCGACGTCGGCGAGCGCGGCGGCAAGCCGTACCCGATCCCGGCGGGCGCGTCCGACCACCGGCTCGGCGGACTCGGGTTCGCGGGCTGGGCGGTCGAGGTGGCCGAGCAGGAGCGCGAGCTCGGAGTCTTCTTCGACACGATCGTCGTCTGCTCGGTCACCGGCAGCACCCAGGCGGGCATGATCGCCGGCTTCGCGGGGCTGGAGGGCGAGCGCCGGATCATCGGCATCGACGGCTCCGCCAAGCCGGCCGAGACGCGCGACCAGGTCGCGCGCATCGCGCGCGCGACCGCGGGGCTGATCGAGGTCGGCCGCGAGTTGCGCGACGACGAGATCGTGCTCGACGACCGCTACCACGCCGGCACCTACGGCATCCCCGATGAGCGGACGCTCGACGCGATCCGACTCGCCGGGCGGCTCGAGGGGATGATCACCGACCCGGTCTACGAGGGGAAGTCGATGGCGGGACTGATCGACCTCGTCGCGCGCGGCGAGATCGACCGCGACGCGAATGTGCTTTACGCGCATCTGGGCGGCCAGCCGGCGCTGAGCGCGTACGGCTCGCTGTTCCTGGAGACGCGCGCATGAGCGACCTGTCCCTCGGCGAGGCTGCGCAGGCGATCGGCGTGAGCGCCGACACGCTGCGCCGCTGGGACCGCGCGGGCAAGCTGCGCACGGTCCGCGACGAGCGCAACCGCAGGCGCGTGCCGGAGACCGAGGTCGCGCGCCTGAGCGGCCGGCCGCGGCGGCATGCGGCGGGCGACCGGCTCTCCGCCCGCAACCGCTTCCCGGGCGTCGTGCGCTCGGTCGAGGCCGACGGGGTGATGGCGCTCGTGGAGATCGAGGCCGGCCCGTTCCTCGTCACGGCCGCGGTCACGCGCGACGCCGTCGAGGAGCTCGGCCTGGCTCCGGGCGTGCCCGCGACGGCGGCGGTGAAGGCGACGTCGGTGATGGTCGAGCGGGGTGACGGCGGCGCCCGGCGGCGTTAGGCTCGCGCCCGAAAGCCCCCCGCAGAAGGAGCAGGACATGACGGCAGGCACCAGCTCGGCCCGGCGGAGCGGAATGCGCACGCTCGGCTACGCCAGCGTGCCGGGCGGCACGGCGCTCGACAGCCCCGAGGTAGACGCCCAGGTCGCCGGGATCGAGGCCGGCTGTGAGCAGCTCGGGCTCAACCTCGTCTCACTCGTGCGCGATCACGAGCGCGCCGGCGAAGCCGCCCGGCCCGGGCTCGCCCAGGCGCTGATGCGG
This sequence comes from uncultured Solirubrobacteraceae bacterium, assembly GCA_963835735.1. Lineage (GTDB taxonomy): Bacteria > Actinomycetota > Thermoleophilia > Solirubrobacterales > Solirubrobacteraceae > DASQMT01. The sequence continues at coordinate 142,942 of CAWIGP010000005.1, read as the reverse complement.
ATCGACGCCGGCGACGCGTCATGTCTGATCGTCAGCGACCTCGAGCGGCTCAGCCGGGAGGTCGGTGAGCTGGCGGACGTGGTCCAGCGGCTCGAGCGCGGCCGCGCCCGGCTGATCGCGCTCGACGTCGGGCTCGACACCGCGACCCCGAGCGGCCGGCTGGCGGTCGGGGGGGAGCCGCCGCCGCCGACGGTCGAGGCGGAGCCTGCGGAGGAGCCCGTCGCCGTCGAGGAGCCGCCGGAGCCGGCGCCCGCCGAGCCGGGACCGGCCGTGGCCGAGCGGCCGAGCCGCAGGAGCCGCCGGAACCGGTCGCGCAGCCGCCGGAGCCGCGCGTGCTGGTCCAGGCGCTCGGCTACGCGAGCGTGCCTCCGGAAGGCGGCGCCGAAGGCCTGGACGAGCAGAAGCGTGCGATCGAGCGCGACGCCAAGCGGCTTGGCATGGAAATCGTGGAGGTGGTGCGCGAGCGCGAGCCCAAGACCGGCGGAGCGCTGGACCGCGCGGGCCTGTCGTACGTGATCGAGCGGATCGCCGCCGGCGACGCGACCTGCGTGGTCGTGAGCGCGCTCGACAAGCTCAGCCGCTCCGTGTCCGAGCTCGGCACGATCGTCCAATGGCTCGAACGGAACCACGTACGGCTCGTCGCCGTCGACATCGAGCTCGACACGGCGAGCCCGGGCGGTCACGTCACGGCGCGCGCGCTCGCCTCGGTGGCCAGGTGGGAGCACGAGCGGCTCTCGGAGCGCACCCGCAGCGGGCTCGCCGCCGCGCGCGCGAAGCGGCACTCCGCCGGCAGCGACGGCGGGCCCGACTGGAGCGAGATCCGGGAGCGGATCGCGAAGATGCGCGCCGACGGGATGACGCTGCAGGCGATCGCCGACAAGCTGAACGCGGAGGGCGTCCCAACGCAGCGCGGAGGTGCCGAGTGGCGCCCCTCGAGCGTTCAGACGGCGGCCGGCTACAAACGGCGTTCGAGGCCGAAGAAGTTCGAGGACCTGCCGAACATCGACCGGCCCGCGCCGCCGCAGTAGGTCCCCGAACGCACCCCTTTACGCAAAGGTCGCCTGCGTAATTCCGCGGCGGGGTTGCAGCAGGAATCAGGCGCTGCGCACAGTCGTCTTATGGCTTGATCGCATCGTCATGCCGTCTAACCCCGCGGCCACCACCACGGAACGGTTGTGAACGAGCCATCTGAAGCGACTGAGGTCGTCGGAATCGGTATCCGCCGCCTCTGCGAGATCGCTTCGTCTTTCGATAAGCCGGGCGCGGATCCCCCCGTCCGGCGGGCGCGCACAGTGCCCGCTACAGGTGCAAACCCGGATTCGAAAGGAGGAGGCCAACCAGATGAAGCCACGGCTCATCATTCTGGGTATCAGCGTCGTGTTGCTGGTCGCGGGATCTGCGGGCCCTGCGTTCGCGCAGAGCTCCGCCGATCAATCGGCAGGCAACGCCGGCGACTCCCAGGCCTCCAACGGAAGTACCACGGATCAAGGGGCGGGCCAGGCCCAGTCGAGCGGCACGTCGTGTACGGCGGGCTGCGGCGGCTCGGGTCAGGCGCAAGGTCTCACGCAGTCCTCGACCACCAACCAGTCCGCGAACTCGTCGGCCAAGGCCGACCAGAACGCGGTCAACGCCAACGTGCCGGTGACGGTCAGCGGTAACGGCGTGTCGGTTGGCTCGAGCTCCGCGAACCAGAACCTGAACAACACGGCCTCGTCGTCGGCGTCCAACAACGCCACGACCAACCAGAACACGACGCAGAGTCAGACGAGCAGCTCAAGCTGCGTCGCCGGCTGCGGCGGTTCCGGCCAGGCTCAGGAGCTGGAGCAGAGCTCGAAGACGGACCAGGAAGCCGAATCGAAGGCGAAAGCGAAGCAGAATGGCGTGAACGCCAACGTGCCGGTTTCGATCGCCGGTGGCAGTGTCACCGGTGGGTCCAGCTCGGCTGATCAGGACCTGTCCAACTCCGCCGACTCGGAGGCGTCCAACGATGCCTCGACGCGGCAGGAGGGCTCCCAGTCGCAGAGCAGCGAGTCGAGCTGCGAAGTCGGCTGTGGCGGCTCCGGCCAGGCGCAGTACCTCAGCCAGGACTCCGAGACCAAGCAGCAAGCCAAGTCGAAGGCGAAGGCGCATCAGAACGGCGTCAACGCCAACGTGCCGGTGTCGATCGCCGGTGGCGACGTCTACGAAGGAGACAGCTCCGCCTCGCAGGACCTGACCAACTCCGCCGAGTCGAATGCGTCCAACGACGCCTCGACCCAGCAGGAGGCTTCCCAGTCGCAGGAAAGCTCATCGAGCTGTGACTTCGGCTGCGGCGGCTCCGGTCAGGCGCAGGAACTCGAGCAGCGCTCCGAGACCGAGCAGTACGCGGACTCGAAAGCGAAGGCCCACCAGAACGGCGTGAATGCCAATGTGCCGGTGGCGATAGCCGGCGGCGACGTCTACGGTGGCGATAGCTCGGCGACGCAGACGGCGTACAACTCAGCTACGTCGGATGCGTCGAATTACGCTGAGACGGCCCAGGATGCCGGCCAGGACCAGACTGCCGACTCCAGTTGTGGAGCCGGCTGCGGTGGCAGCGGGCAGGCTCAGCTCCTCGAGCAGGACTCCGATACCGATCAGGAGGCTTACTCGAAGGCGGACGCCTGGCAGAACGGCGTCAACGCCAACGTCCCGGTGTCGGTCGCCGGCGACTCTGTCGATGGTGGCGACAGCTCCGCCGATCAGACGCTGGACAACTCGGCTGAGTCCGAGGCAACGAACGAGGCCTCGACGGGACAGCAGGCGCACCAGTCGCAGAGCAGCGAGTCGAGCTGCGACTTCGGCTGTGGCGGTTCCGGTCAGGCACAGGCCCTGGGTCAGTTCGCCGAGACCGAGCAGGTCGCCGATTCGTCGGCGGATGCTTGGCAGAACGGCGTCAACACCAATGCTCCGGTCTCCGAGGCCGGCGTGTTCGTGGAGGAGGGTGACAGCTCCGCCACGCAGGACCTGGGCGGCTCCAACTCGGCCGACTCCTCGGCGTCGAACGACGCCGAGACCAACCAGAACGCAGAGCAGACCCAGGAGAGCAGCGACAGCTGCTTCGCCGGCTGTGGCGGCTCTGGCCAGGTCCAGGAGCTCGAGCAGGGCTCTTTCACGGGCCAGGAGGCCTACTCGGAGGCGGACGCCGATCAGAACGCGGTGAACGCCAACACGCCGGTGTCGGTTGCCGGTGTGGGTGTCGAGAGCGGCGACAGCTCCGCCGATCAGACGGCGGACAACTCGGCTTCGTCCGACGCCTCGAACGACGCCTCTACGGATCAGGACGCCTCGCAGTCCCAGTCGAGCAGCGACAGCTGCTTTGCCGGCTGTGGCGGCTCTGGTCAGGCACAGTCGCTCGGTCAGTTCGCCGAGACCGAGCAGTACGCCGATTCGTCGGCGGACGCCGAGCAGAACGCCGTCAACACAAACGCACCGGTCGCAGTGGCCGGCGTGTTCGTGGAGGCGGGCGACAGCTCAGCCACGCAGTACCTGAGCAACGAGGCCGATTCGTCGGCGTCGAACTACGCCGAGACCAACCAGGATGGCGACCAGACCCAGGAGAGCAGCGATGACTGCTTCGCCGGGTGCGGCGGCTCCGGTCAGGCGCAGTTGCTCGAGCAGTACGCTGCCACCGAGCAGGACGCCTACTCGGAGGCGGACGCCGATCAGAACGCGGTGAACGCCAACGTGCCGGTGACGGTTGCTGGTGTGTTCGCCGACGGTGGCGACAGTGAAGCCACGCAGACCCTGGACAACTCGGCCGACTCGTCGGCGACGAACGACGCCGAGACGAGCCAGGAAACGGAGCAGTTCCAAGACAGCAGCGATGACTGCTTCGCGGGCTGCGGCGGCTCGGGTCAGGCTCAGGAGCTCTTGCAGGACTCCTGGACCGGACAGTGGGCCGACTCCGACGCGGACGCCGATCAGAACGCGGTGAACTCGAACACGGGTTCGACCACGGCCGGATCGACCGCGGGCCCCAGCACCATGGCTCTCAAGGCCACGAAGGGCAAGAAGAGCGCCAAGCGCGCCCGGAAAGCCCGCCGTTAGGGGCAAGGTGTGAGCGTTCCCCCCGTGCGCTCATCGGACACCGCCGGCCGGCCGGGTAACCGGCCGGTCGGCGGCTGTCTGTGCGCGCTCGCGGTGCTCGCGCCGCTCGTCGGGACCTCCCAGGCGTGGGCCGCCGATGAGGCATCACAGGCCGCGGCGCCGCCGGCCGCCGCCTGCTGAACTCGGAAGAGGCCGAGCCACCGGGCGCGACGGAGCCGCTTCCGCCGACGGTATCCGAGCCGTCTCCGCCGGCCGCAGCGCCGTCTTCGCCGGCCCCAGAGCCGTCTTCGCCGGCCGCAGGGCCGTCCTCGTCGGTCGCGCTCGAGTCTTCGCTCGGCAGGCCGCAGAGCCGTCTTCACCGACCGGCAGCCGCTCGCGACCGAGCGCCGTCTCGCCGCCGACCGCAGAGCCGTCTCGTCGCCGCAGCCGTCTCACCGACCGGCCACGACCCGGCTCGGCCGGCCGCAGAGCCGTCTTCACCAACCGGCCACGACCCGGCTCGGCCGGCCGCAGAGCCGTCTTCACCGGACGAGCCGCAGGCCGGTTCGCCGGACGCCGCGGCGGCCGACGGCCCGGACCAGCCGGACGCGGATGCGCCCCGCGACACCGCGGCCCCGGCAAGCCCTTTGCCGCCGACGCCGCTCGCGCCGGACGCGGTCGCAGCCAACACGAGCAACGTGTTCCAGGTCATCTGGCAGATCCAGCAGGGCTGCCAGACGTATTGCTGGGCGACCAGCCAGACGCAGGTCGCCGTTCAGCTGGCGAGCACCACGCAGACCGCCACCGCCCAGGGCTCCTCAGCGGCGGTGGCCGCCAACACGAGCTTCACGGCCCAGTTCGCGTGGCAGTTCCAGATCGGCTGCATGGCGTTCTGCTACGGCACGAGCCAGACGCAGCTGGCCGTGCAGCTGGCCGAGACCGTCCAGATCGCGGTGGCCCTCGCGGGCCTCGGTGTGGGGGCCGGAAACCTGGCCGAGACGATCCAACAGGTGTGGCAGGTCCAGCAGGGCTGCCGGGAGGAGTGCCATGACACGTCCCAGTCGCAGTCGCTCGCACAGGGGCAGAGCACGAGCGAGTCGGCGATCGCGGTCGCGGACGGCGGTCAGTCCGACGTGTCGCTGCCGGCACTTGGCGCCGACGGCCTGCCGGTGCCGCCGGAGTGGCTGCTCGCGCTCGCGCTGAACGTGGGGGCGACGATCCAGATGATCTTCCAGTACGAGGAAGCCGCCTGCCTGAACCACTGCGGCGGCGACGTGCAGGAACAGTCGGCCGGCCAGCAGGCGAACACGGTGCAGGACGCGCTCGCGCTGGCCGGTGAGCCGCCCGAGGAGCCGCCGGTGGAGACCGCGCCGACCGAGCTGCCCGCGACGCCTGTGACCGGGCCGTCGCCGCCCGGAGCGTCTCCGCCGGTGGGCGACGCCGTAGCCACCGCGGCCGGAGCGACGCGGGTCACGGTGCACGACGCGCGCCACCAGACTCGCGCACGGCGACCGACCGTCATCTCGCTTCGCCATGACGCGCGCCTGCGGCGGACCACCGCGGTGTCGGTTCGCCATGACGCGCGCCTGCGGCGGACCACCGTCGTCTCGGTCCACCATGACGCGCGCCTGCGGCGGACGAGCGCGGACCTGACGGTCCGCCGAAATCCATCGGGCGACGACGCAGGCCCTCAGGCGCCGGCGACGACCGCGGCGGACGACATGCGGGCCGCGGCCGCAACGGACATCTCGCGGGCGCCGGCATTGTCGAGCGCGCTGCCCGAGAGCACGGTGGCCGACGATGGCGGCCGCCTCGGGCAGATCGCGCTGCTGGCCGGGGCGCTCGGACTTGCAGTTGTTGGCGCCTCTCTGATGCGCCGCCGATTCGGACAAGGAGTACGGCCGTGATGCCCTTTCGGACCTCCCGCGATCGGGACCTTGCATCGCACGCGTGTCACGGCGTAGGGTCGAATGGAAACGCCAAGGCCGCCCCACGGAAGGAGCACTCATGGCGAGTGGCCGCTTGAATCCGCGCGATGTCCCCCCGCTGCGCCCGGATCGGCGACAGCCATGGGTCCCCCTCGTTCGCATGCGACGACTCGGCGCGCTGACGTTCGCCGTGTGCGGAGCGCTGATCGGGCTCCCAGCAGCGGCCAACGCGGCGCCCACGACGTCGCTCACGATCTCACCCAGTAGCGCCAACATCGGCCAGCCCGTCAGCTTCAGCGCGGCGTCGACCCTCGATCCGGACAGGGTCATCCGCACGCACGAGTGGGACCTCGACGGCAACGGCACGTTCGAGACCAACACAGGCACAACGGCCTCCACCAGTCGCTCGTACAACACCCCTGGCCCGCTCACGATCAAGTTGAGAGTCACCGACGATTTCGGCGCGCCCGCGTTCGACGCAGCGAGCCTGACTATCGCCAACCGATCGCCGGTCGCCCGTATCACGGCGAGCCCGGGGCGTTCGCAGATCGGCCAAGAGGTGACGTTCGGCGGGGGTACGTCGAGCGATCCGGATCCCGGCGATCAGATCCAAGCGTACGAGTGGGACCTCGGCAGTGGCTCCTTCGAGTCCGGCGCGGCCACCGCGACGACCACCTTCCTGTCGGGCGGCAACAAGACCGTACGGCTCCGCGTGACCGATCGGTTCGGCGCCTCCGATACCGGGACCCTGAACTTCGGGGTGAATTCCAAGCCGGTGGCCAAGTTCATCTACTCGGCCATCAACCCACCGCCCGGCCAGATGGGCGTGCCGCTTGATCCCGAGCAGGACAGGCAGAGGCCGATCATCGGGCAATGGGTCGGGTTCGGCTCCCAGTCCACCGACGACGTCGGGATCACCAAGTACGAATGGTTCGACGGCAACATCCCCGGGACGGGGCCGGCGGGTCTGTTCGGCGGGAACAGCTCGGCCGTGCTCCACTCGCCGTACACGTCCGCGGGCGACATGCGCGTCCTGCTACGCGTGACCGATAACGAGGGGATCGTCAGCGAGGCGACCGCTGGGGCGATCGCCACGATCCCCGTCAATACGCGGCCCACCGCGAACTTCAGCTATCTGCCGCCGACGCCCGAAAAGACCGACGAGATCACGTTCAACCAGGCCGCTAGAGATCCCGACTCGGGTGTGAACGGCGCGCTCACCTTCCGATGGGACCTCGATGAGAACGCATCCACCGGGCCCGACGGCTTCGAGGCGGCAGGCCCGTCGCACAAGAAGACCTTCCCGACCGGCAGCCATACCGTACGCCTTCGCGTCCAGGATGGCGGCGGCGCGCGCGCGGAGTTCACCGACACGGTGCGGGTTCGGGATCGGCCCACGGCGGCGTTCGGATTCACTCCGAGCTTCCCGCAGCCCGGTCAGGAGGTCACTTTCACATCAAGTTCCACCCCGAGCCCAGGTCAGCAGATCAAGAAGCTCGAGTGGGACTTCGACTATGACCCGGTGACCCGGAAGTTCGACGTCGATGCCATGGGTCCGAATCCCAGACATTTGTTCGCGGGCGACACGATGGTCGCGCTCAAGGTCACGGATACCAGCGACGGGGACGACGTCGAGCCCCGCATGGTGATCGTCAACCTCCCACCGCAGGCGTCGTTCCGCGCGGCGCCCGGCGAACCAATGACGGACGACACCGTGACGCTGTCGTCCACCTCCGCCGATCCAGACGGGCCGCTCACGCAGGCCTGGGACACCGACAACGACGGTCAGTTCGACGACGCGACCGGCCCCGTTGCGTCACGCAAGTTCACCCGGCCGGGCTCGTACACCGTCGGGCTGCGCGTGACCGACGACAGGGGCGCGATCGCTGTGGCGACCGGAGTGGTGAGGGTCGCTCAGCGGCCCGCGCAGGGTGTGCTCTCAGGCAGGCTCACGCTGATCGATGCGACCGTGCAGATCGCGGGCCGGACGACGCGCCGCGGAGCGGAGATCAGCCTGCTGCGGGTGCGCGCTCCCGCGGGGACGAAGGTGAAGGTCAGATGCAAGGGCGACAAATGCCCGGTCCGGTCCAAGACTCTCAAGCTGAAGCAGCGCACGGTGCGCTTCAAGCAGCTCGAGCGGCAGCTCGTCGGCGGCACCAAGATCATCATCCAGGCGCAGCTCGACGGCTTCATAGGCAAGCGCGTCGTGTACAAGATCCGCAAGGGCAAGGCGCCCACGCGCACGGACAACTGCATCCAGCCCGGCGCGAGCCGGTCGAGCGCGTGCCCGGGACCATGACGAGGAAGCAGATGATCGCCACGGGCGCGGGGTGCGCCGCAGTGTTCGCCGCCGCGTTCGGCGCGGGCAGCTTGTCGGGGTCTGAGGATCCGGTCGCGCCTGCGCGCGCCCCTGCGCCGGCGCCCGCGGGCGAGCCGGTGCAGGCGCCGGCGCTGGGCAGCGCGGCGCGGCTGCCCGACCTGCGAGAGCCGCCGCCGCCCAAGCGAAGTCGCCGACGCCGGCGCCAACGGCGGCGCAGCCGGCACCGGCCGCGACCACGACCCAGGTCTCGGCGCCCGCTCCGGCGCCGGCAGCGCCCGCGCCGGCTCCGGCGCCGGAGAGCGCCGCCGCCCGCCGCCCCGCGCCTGCGCCCGCGCCGGCACCGGCTCCGGCGCCCGCGCAGCCGCCGCCCGCGGCGCCCGAGAGCCCGCCGCCGGCGCCGCAGCCGGCGTCGCAGGGTGAGCCCAACACGTTCTTCGACGGTGGCTGATGAAGCGAGCACCCACACAGAACCCGCACGACACGGCGATCGAGCCCGGCTCGACGATCGCGCAGTTCCGCGTAGAGCGCGTGCTCTCGGTGCGACCGGGCATCGACACGGTCCTCGAGGCACGCACGGCGAGCGGGACCCAGGTCGCGCTCACGGTGCTCGGCGAGGAGCTGAGCGCGGATCCCGAGCGCCTGCGCGAGACGCTGAAGCTGGTGCGCGTCCGAGCGTCCCTGCGCGCATCCAAATCTCGTGCCGCTGCGCGGACCGCGCCGGGACCACGGCCACTCCTTCTACGTGACGACGATCGCGAGCTCGACCAGCCTGGCCGACAGGTTGCGCGCGGGCCCGCTCTCTCCCGGTGACGCGCTACGGCTCGCGGGACAGCTCGCCGGCGCGCTCGAGTTGCCCGCCTCGCAGGGGCTGATCCATCGCGACTTGACGCCCGCAGCGGTGGGTCTGAGGCGGGGCGGGCCGATCCACGCGCTGCTGGGCGACTTCGCGGTCACGTCCCCGCTCGGCGCCGGGTGTGAGCTGCTCGCCGCGAACGGCGGCGTCGACTACCGGTCGCCCGAGGAACTGCGCGGGAGGCGCACGCGCCCGCGCAGCAACGTGTACTCGCTCACGTGCATCCTGGTCGAGTGCCTCACCGGTGAGCGACCCTTCCCATACGACCCACCGCTGCTGACGCTGCAGGCTCACCTGGTCGAGCCGCCGCCGGTGATCTCGACGCGCGGCGACGGCCTGCCGGCGCTCATCGACGAGGTGATCGCGCAGGGGATGGCGAAGGACCCGAGCGACCGGTTCCGCTCGCCGTCGCAACTGGTCGAGGCCGCCACTCGAGCGCTCGCTGCCGGCGAGCGCAGCGCGGCGGCCGCGCCGCGTCACAAGCCCCAGGCGCCGAAGAAGGCGCCCGTGCGAGAGCGCCGCCCGGCGCATCCGCAGCGGCGCCCGAGCAGGAGGCGGGTCGGGCATTTGTCGGCGTGGGCTGCGGTCGCGCTCGTCGCAAGTGCCGCCGGCGGATACGCGACCGGAAGCGCGGACTGGTCGCCGGAGAAGCGAACGGCGAGCCCGAGCCGCGCCGTGGCGACCGAGCAGCGCATCGAGCGCGAGCAGCGGAACGAGTACATGCACGCCGTGGGTCGCGCCATGGACCGGCTCCAGGCCCGGCGCGCGAAGGCGCGGCGCGAGCTGCGCGACGCGCGCCGCGCGGCGAGCCAGGTCGCCGCCGCGAAGGCACTCGCCGTGGCGCATCGCGATGCCCGCAGGGGCTTGCCCGCAGCTCCCGCGGAGGAGTACGCGCGCGTCCCGCTCGGGTCGGCGCTACGCGGCGCCGAGCGCGCGTATCAGCGCCTCGCTGTGGCGGCGCGCCGCACCGACGGCAAGGCTTGGCGGGTGGCGCGGCGCGACGCGGAGCGCGGCGACGCGCGGATCGAGCGCGCGCTCGGAGCGCTGCGCGCGAGTCACGACCGCTTCGAGCGTTCCGCGAGCCAGCGCTCGGTCGCGTAGATCAGCTGCTCCGCGCCCTCGATCGATCGCTCCGCGGTCGCCCCGGGCGCCTCCGCGAGCGCGTAGTCGACGTCGTTGCGATCCTCGAACAGCCTGCGCAGCGTGCGTCCTGCCTCGTGGTCGAGCCCGCCCTCGGACACGATCCGGCGACCGAACTCCGACACGACCCCGGTGCGCGTCGCGGGCATCTCGCCGACGGCCATCAGCGCGGCGCTCGCAGCGTGGAAGCCGGCCATGTACGCCCGCGACACCGCCTGCGAGGGGAACCCGGCCGCGAGCAGCGTCCGGGCCGCGCGCAGCTCCTCGCGGCTTCGCGCGACCGGCCGGACCGCGTCGGTCATACGACGCGTACCCCGTGGTCGCGCGCACGCGCGAGCAGCGGGGTCCCGGCGCGCCGGAGCTGCGCATCGGTCACGGGCGTCGCGGTCACCACCGTGTGGTGCCGGACCGAGTGCCGCCACATGATCTTGTCCATCCGCTCCTTCTCGGCCCAGCGATCCGCGACCTCGTCGAGCACGACGAGCAGCTCGAGCGGGGACTCGGGATGCGCGTCGCCGTGCGCCCACAGCCCCGTCAGCAGCACGGTCCTGAGGCGGTCGCCGTAGAGGCGCCGCAGGTCGCGCGTTACGCGGTGCGCGACGCCCTCGGCGTCGAGCAGCCCGGGCAGGTCGGCCACGCCGGGATCCGAGCGCCGGGCCATCGCCTCCTGGGCGGCGTCCGGCGGGACGAGCTCATGCTCCGCGAGCCAGTCGATCGCCCGCCGCTCGCCGCGCAGGTCGTGGAACCGGAACCAGGCGCGGCGCAGCTCCGGGTAGTCGAGCAGCGTGTCCTTGAACCGGCGGAACGCGCCGCGCCCCGCGATCGCGCGCTCGAGCAGGTAGCGCGCGCGGGGGTCGCGCACGCGCGCCACGAAGTCCTCCATGTCGCCGTAGCCCACGGAGGTCGGCAGCGGGTCGACGGCGATCGGGCCGTGCTCGCCGTTCTCTCGCGCCTGCGTACCGAAGCGTGGCTCGACGGCACCGGTACGGGGGTCGAGCCACCAGGTGTGGGCATCGGAGTGGTCTTCCAGCGCAAGCGCCAGATCGGCGAGGTCGACCTGTTCGGGGTTGAGCATCCCTGCCTACTAGTCGGGGGGGAGGCCAAGCCTATTCCCGTCGGCGCGCCACGCCAAGCCCTCGTTCACCAGACAGTGTTCCAGAGCATCTCCCACGCGAGCGCGTGCGCGCCCAGCAGGGCGAGCACGATGCGCAGGTGGCGCTCTTGGAGCGCGGACGCCGCCGCGACGCAGACCAGCGGCGCGAAGCAGAGCCAGATCCGCTCGACCTCGGCCTTCGTGAACCCGGCGACCGCGGCGATCGCCAGCACGGCGAAGATCGCGATCGCGGCGTCGTCGCCGCGCATGAGCGCTCGCAGCGCGAGCCACGCGACCGGCAGCCCGAGCATGAGCAGGAACGCAGTGGGGGAGCCGGGGAGCCAGTACCAGTACGGCCGCTCGGCGGCGATCCCGAAGCGGTAGACCCGCTCTGTCGCGCGCAGCGTGCCGATCGGGTCCCAGCCGGTCAGAGCGGCGAGCGCGCCGTGCACGGCGAGCAGCGCGGCTGCGCAAGTCACGCCGAGGACCAACATGGCGCGTACACCGTCGCGCCGCCAGGCGAGCAGCGCGGCCCACGCGCCGATCGCGAGCAGCGACCAGGCGAACAGCGAAGCGAGCGCGAGCAGTACCGCGCCGGCGGCGCGCACCGCGCGGTGCGACGTGGCGAGCGGCCACGCCGCGAGCAGGCCGAGCGACGCGTACAGCGCGTCGGCCGACGTCGCGCCGAACAGCAGCACCGACGGCGCGGCCGCCGTCAGCAGCGCGGCGAACCGCGCGCGCCGGTCGTCGAGCAGCTGGCGCCCGACCGCGTACGCGAGCGGCGCCACGAGCGCGCCGCCGGCGATGCACAGCGCGGCGAGCCGCCCAGGCGTCGTGATGCCGAACGCGTCCATCACGAGCAGCAACCCGGGCGGATGGCCGGCGGCATGGACCGGCAACGCGGGGACGAGCTCGGCGAAGTGGTCGAGGAAGAACCCGGGGCCGTACGTCGAGCGCGGTCAGTGCCGGCAGGTACTCGTTCGGGCCCTCGAACGAGTCGGGGTCGAACACGCGCGACCACTCGTCGGCGCCGCGGCTGGTGCGCCCCGAGCGCGAGCCGCAGCGCGAGCGTCAGCGCGTAGACGGCGAGCGCGAACGCGGCCGGCGGTAGCGCGAGCGCCCGCGGCGCGGCCCAGATCGCGAGCGCGAACAGCGCGGCGGCCACGAGCGCCCACGCCGTGACCGCCGGGTCCCAGCGGCCGATGAACGGCGGGAACGGCACGCCGAGCTCGCGCCCGTCGTGCCGCGCGAGCCACAAGCCGACGACCACGGTGGCCGCCATCGCCGCGAACGCGCCGGCGGGCACGAGCCGCGCGCGGATCACGCGGCGGCCGCTTCGGCCCGGGCCGGCGACGTCATCGCGTGGTCATGTGCTCGTGCCATGCTCGCGGCATGGTGCCGCGCGCCGCGTTCCTGCCGCTGCTCGCTCTGCTCGCCGGCTGCGGCTCGGCGGGCACCGACGAGCTGCCGCCGGCGGCCGAGCCGGCCTCGTCGCCGCCGCCCGCCGCGGCGCCGGACGGAAGGATCGTTCCGGTCGGGTTCAAGCCCGAAGGGGTCGTCGCGGACCCTCGGACCGGGCTCGTCGCCGTCGGGCTGCGCGGCCCCGACGAGCTCGCGCTGGTCGACGGCGCGACCGGCGCGGTCGAGCGCCGCATCGCGCTCCCCGCCGCCCCGCGCCACCTCGCGCTCGACGGCGACTCCGTGCTCGTCCCGGCCGAGGACGCCGACAGGCTCGTGCGCGTCACGCTCCCGGACGGGGCCGCGACGGCGACACGCACCGGCCGCGAGCCGCACGACGCCGCCGCCGCCGGCGGCCGCGTGTTCGTGGCCGACGAGTTCGCGAACACGCTCACGGTGCTCGAGGGCGACCGCACCGCCGCGCGCATCGAGACCGCGCTCCAGCCGGGCGGCGTCACGCCGCTCGACCGGGGCCGCAAGGTCGCGGTCGTCTCCGTGCGCGAGCGGGTCGTCGAGGTGTTCGACGTCGCCACCGGCGAGCGCACCGGGCGCGCCGATGCCGGCGTCGGCCCGACGCACGCGGTGTCCGACAACGGCGGCTACCTGTTCGTCACCGACACGACCGGAGGCGCGCTGCTTGTCTACCACCTGCGCCCGAAGCTCGAGCTGATCAGGCGCTACCCGCTGCCCGGCTCGCCCTACGGGATCGCGATCGACAACCGGCGCCACCGCATGTTCGTCACTCAGACGGCGCGCAATCAGCTCACCGAGCTGATCGTCGGCGGCCGTCCGAGCCTCGTCGGCCGCTACGCGACGCCGCGGCAGCCGAACACCGTCGCCGTGGACGAGGCGACAGGGCGCGTGTACGTGACCGGCAAGGTCGACGGCGTGCTTCAGTTGCTCGACCCCGCGCGTGAACGGGCGAGATAGAGCGCGCCCGACACGAGGAACAGCACCGCGCTCACCAGCAGCCAGCGGGCCGCGTAGCCCTCCCACTCCTCGCCGCTCACGCGCGTGTACGCGGCCTCGCCTTTGCCGCACATCACGGGGAAGAACGCCAGCAGCAGCACCGCCGACACGCCGACGGGGACTCGAACGTAGTTCGCCCAGCCGACCGGCCGCCCTCGCCGCGCGAGCCGGTCGAGCGTCGTGTACGCGGGCCACAGAACGAAGTCGTGCAGCACGATCGCGCCGACGAGCCACAGCACGATCCGCTCCGCGCCGCCGAGCTGGAGCGCCTGCAGCAGCGCCCACGCGGCGAGCGCGAACGCCGCGAGATGGGCGAGCAGGTGCAGCGGGGATGCGCCGTAGCGGGCCTTCATGCGCGGAACGTGAGGCTCCCGACCCATTTGGTGTTGTGCACGCCGGGCAGCCCCGGGACGATGATCCGCGCCGGGTACCCGTGGTCCATCGTCAGGTCCTCGCCGTTCACACGCAGCACGAGCAGCGAGCGCGAATCGGCGACCTGGTTGGTGGCGAGCGTCGCCTGACGCAACACCCCGGCAGGCTGGAGCGACTCGACGAGCAGCTCGCCCGGATCGGCGACGCCGGCACGCCGTGCCAGCTCGATCAGCGGGATCCCGGTCCAGGTCTGGCGCGTCGACCAGCCCTCGACGCAGCCGAGCGTGAGCGTGTGCGTCGCCTGCGGCAGCGCGAGCAGCTCGTCGCGGCTGAGCGAGAGCTCCTGCCGTCCGCCGCGCAGCACCAGCCGGTAGGTCGCGCCGACCATGTCCTCCGTGACCTTCGCGCCCGCGGCGGTCTTGTTGACCGGGAAGCCGCCCGACCGCCGCGGCGCCAGGAACGCCGTCGAGCGCAGCGGCCCGCCGATCGATTCGCCCACGTTCGCCACCAGCAGCGCGAGCGAGCCGCCGCCGACCGCCGCGAGCAGCCCGCGCCGGGTGATCGTCGCCGGGTCCGGATTCGGCGCGACGAGGTGGTCCTCTGCGAGCTCGGCGCGGGTCCGGTACGCCCGCAGCACGATCGGGATCTTCACGAAGAGGTGGATCGCCAGCGCAGCGACGAACACGACCGCCGCGTAGTAATGCGCCTTGACGAAGTCGAAGTCGAAGACGTACCAGTACTGGATGTTCGCGATGCCGGTCGCCAGCAGGAACCCGGTGCTCGCCACGAGCAACGCGACCGCGAGCCGCTCGATCCCCTCCGCGGGCGTCCGCGCCGGCGGCCACTGGAACAGGCGGGGAATCACCGACCACAGCTTCGCCAGCACCACCGGGACCGCCACGAGGCCGGCGTTGACGTGCAGCCCCTGGGTGAACGCGTACAGCCACGACGGGCCGGTCGGCCAATCGAAGAACGTGGTGAACGGGAGGTCCGGGTCGACGAGCGCGTTGCGCCCGAGATCCGGCTGATACGCGGCGTGGGACAGGAACCCGGTCAGGGCCACGAGGGTCATCAGCACGAGCAGCACCGAGCCGAGGATCGACGTGAGCCAGGCGCTGCGCAGCGGCGAGCGCCAGAACCCGGGCCGGAACGGCCCCGGCGGCGGGCTGCGCAGCGCGGAGCGCAAGGTCCCGAGCCGCAGCGGCGCGTTCCGCGGTTTCATGGCCGCTCCAGGCGCGCGAACCAGCGCTCGCCGGCGGCGAACGTGCCGCATGGCCGCAGTCCGGCGGCCCGCGCGAGCGGCGCGATCCCGCGCGCGCCGACCGTCGCCCAGCCGAACCACGGGCTGACCGCGCCCGGCGTCTCCAGCCGGACCCGGATGCGCCGCGTCGGCGCGTCGGGCGGGCCCGTCTCCACGAGCACCGCTCCGCCGGCTGCCACGAGCGCCCGCGCCCGCGCGAGCAACGCCGCCGGCGCGCCGCCGATGCCGATGTTTCCGTCGAGCAGCAGCGCCGTCCGCCACGTGCCGGCGCGCGGTACGTCGGCGAACACCGAGCGCAGGATCGCCTCCGCGCCGCGCGCGCGGGCGAGCTCGACCGCGACTGGGGAGAGATCGAGGCCGAGCCCGTCGTGCCCGGCCGCGGCGAGCGCCGCGAGGTGGCGGCCGGGGCCGCAGCCGATGTCGAGCACCGGCGGGGCGGCCTGCGCGAGCACCGCGCGATCGCCGTCGTCCACTGGGCCGAGCCAGCGCGCCAGCGGCAGCGAGTGCGCGCGCCCGTCCGCGATCCGGACCCGCGCCTGCGCTGGCGCGACGCCGCCTGCGAACGACGCGAGCAGCCGCCCGTAGAGCAGCTCGGCGGGCTCGAGCCGGTGCCGCCGCGGCTCGGCCGGCTCCAACCGGGACGTGGCACGTGCGGCGCTCATGCCGCCGCCGGCCACGGCTCGATCTCCGTCAGCGCCGCAGCGAAGCGCGTTCCCGGCGCGTCGTCGGCCACGGCGCGTGCCGCCGCGATCTCGTCGACGTCGCGCAGCTCGGGCAGGTCGAGCGTGCGCAGTCCGAGCGCCGCGAGCCGCGCGCGCTGGATCGCGCCTGTGAATGCACGGCTCATCGGCACGCCGGCGAACACGCGGGGGTCGTGCTCGCGCAGGCCGATCGCCCAGTAGCCGCCGTCGATCGCGGGTCCGAACACGGCGTCGCGGTACGCGAGCGCTTCAAGGCCTTCCGCCACGAGAGTGGGGGAGAGCTGCGGCGTGTCCATCCCGACCAGGAACGCGGGACCGCCGGCGTCCTCGAACGCCGCCTCCAGCCGCTCGGCCAGGCCGCCGCCGCGCTGGGCGATCACTTCCCAGCCGCGCGGCAGCCACGGGCCGGGCCGGCCGTCGAGCACCAGCACGCGGCGGGCGCCAGCGGCGGCGCGGTCGCACGCCGCAAGCGTGTCCTCGAGTGCGGCGCGCGCGAGCTGCGCCGCCTGTACGGGCGTGCACGGCGGGCACAGCCGCGTCTTCACCCGGCCCGCGAGCGGCTCCTTCGCGATCACGAGAATGGCGGGCGTCATGCGAGCGCCGCCGCCATGTCGCGCACAGTGCGCACCGTGCCGCGTACGGTTCCTGTGACCTTCGAGCGCCCGGCACGCGGCGCGTAGCCGACCGCGACTTCGTCGATCCGCCAGCCCGCCGCCGCGGCGCGCAGGACCATCTCCAGCGGCCAGCCGAAGCGCCGGTCGGCGATCCCGAGCGCGAGCAGCGGCGCGCGGCGGGCGGCTCGCATCGGGCCGAGGTCGCGCAGCGGGATGCGCGCGCGCCGGCGCAGCTCCCACGCGAGCGCGGCGTTGGCGACGCGCGCGTGCGCGGGCCAGGCGCCGGGAGCGGCGGATCGAGCGCCGAGCACGAGATCGGCGCGGCCGGCGGCGACCGGGTCGGCGACCCGCGGCAGCTGGCGCGGGTCGAACGACGCGTCGCAGTCCATGAAGCAGACGACGTCCGCGCGTGCGGCGCCGAGGCCCGCCCAGCACGCGGCTCCGAATCCGCGCCGCGGCTCCTCCACGACCCGCGCGCCGAGCCGCGCCGCCAGCGCGCCCGACCCGTCGGTCGAGCCGTTGTCGACGACGATCGGCGCGTAGCCGTCCGGCATCCGCTCGAGCACCCACGGGAGCGCGTCTCGCTCATCCAGCACGGGGAGGACGACGTCGGGCATGAGTCCTTCCTACGCCGAAGAGGCTACGAGCGGATTACAGTCGGGGCGGTGATCCTCGTGACCGGCGGCGCCGGCTTCATCGGCTCGCACGTCGTCGACGCGCTGCTCGCGGCCGGCCACGACGTCCGCGCCGTCGACGCGCTGCTGCCCGCCGCGCACCGCGAACGCCCGCCGTATCTCGATCCCGCGGCCGAGTGGATCGAGGGCGACCTGCGCGATCCCGCCGTCGCCGACCGCGCGGTGCGCGGCGTCAGCGCGGTCTCCCACCAGGCGGCGATGGTCGGCCTCGGCGTCGATCTCTCAGACCTTCCCGATTATGTCGCCCACAACGACCTTGCCACCGCGCAGCTGCTGCGCGCGCTCGCGGCCGCCGGCTTCGACGGGCGCTTCGTGCTGGCTTCGAGCATGGTCGTCTACGGGGAGGGCGCCTACGCGTGCCCCGAGCACGGTCTCGTGGCGCCGGCGCCGCGCGCGCCGGCCGACCTCGACGCGGGCAGCTTCGACCCGCCGTGCCCGCGCTGCCACCGCCCGCTGGAGCCCCGCACCGTGGCCGAGGACGCGCGGCTCGACCCGCGCAGCGTGTACGCCGCGACCAAGCTCGCGCAGGAGCACCTGTGCGTGGTGTTCGGCAACGAGACCGGCGTGCCGGTGACCGCGCTGCGCTACCACAACGTCTACGGCCCGCGGATGCCGCGCGACACGCCCTACGCCGGCGTCGCCAGCATCTTCCGCTCCGCCTACGCCGCCGGCCGCGCGCCGCGCGTGTTCGAGGACGGCGGCCAGCGGCGCGACTTCGTCCACGTGCGCGACGTCGCCCGCGCCAACCTGAGCGCGCTCGCCGCCGGCGCGAGCGGCGCGTTCAACGTGGCCAGCGGTACGCCGCACACGGTGCTGGAGATGGCGCGAGCGCTCGCGCGCGCGTGCGACGCGTCGGCGGAGGCCCAGCCGGTCGTCACGGGTGAGTGGCGCGCGGGCGACGTCCGCCACGTCGTCGCCTCGCCCGCGCTCGCGGCCGAGCGGCTGGGCTTCAGCGCACAGGAGGAGTTCGACGCGGGGATGGCAGAGTTCGCCGCCGCGCCGCTGCGGGGCTAGTGCCCTGGCATGATCCGCGCCCATGCTCGTGCAGGCGCGCGTCGCGGTCGTCGGCCACGTCGAGTGGGTCGACTTCGCGGTCGTGCCCCGGCTCCCGCACCCCGGCGAGATCCTGCACGTGCCGGAGTTCTGGGACGAGGCGGCCGGCGGGGGCGCCGTCGCGGCCGTGCAAATGACCAAGCTCACGGGGAACGCGCTGTTCATGACCGCGCTGGCGGGCGACGACCTGGGAAGGCGCACGAAGTCGCAGCTCGCCGGACAGGGCGTGAGCGTACACGCCGCGCCGCGCGAGGGGATCCAGCGGCGCGCGTTCACCTACCTCACCGACGACGGCGAGCGCACGATCACCGTGCTCGGCGAGCGGCTCGTGCCGCACAGCGGTGATCCGCTGCCGTGGGGGCTGCTCGACGACGTGGACGGTGTCTACGTCACCGGCGGCGACGCCGCCGCGCTACACAACTGCCGGCGCGCGCGCGTGGTCGTGGCGACGCCGCGCGCCGACCACGCGCTACGCGAGTCCGGCGTCGCTGTCGACGTGCTGGTGCACTCCGGCGCAGACCCGGGGGAGGCGCTCGATCCTGCGGAGCTCGACCCGCCGCCGCTGAACATCGTCACCACGCTCGGCGGGCAGGGCGGGCGCTGGGCCGGGGCAGCGGGCAGCGGTACGTGGGAAGCGCAACCGCTGCCCGGACCGCGAATGGATCAGTACGGCGCGGGCGACTCGTTCGCCGCCGGCCTCACGACCGGGCTGGCCGCCGGCATGTCGATCGCCGGCGCGGTCGAGCTCGGCGCGCGCTGCGGAGCGGCGAACATGACCGGGCGCGGCCCGTACGCGGGCCAGCTCGACCTGCGCCGCTAGGACGCGCTCTGCTCGGCCTGCGAGCGCCGCTCCTCGGCGGTCTCGAGCACGCCGAGCAGCTCGCCGACGCGACACACGAGCAGCCGCTCCTCCTCGACCTCGACCCAGACGCCGGCCGAGGCCGGGAAGACGACGTGATCGCCCGGCTGCACCGGCATCGCGACGCCGGCCGCCTCCCACCAGTCGATGCCCGGTCCGACCGCCAGCACGATCCCGTGCTGGGGCGGCGGCTCGTGCGAGCCCTGCGGGACCACGAGCCCGGACTGCCGCACCCGGTCGGGCTCGAGCTCCTTGATCACCACGCGGTCGAACAGTGGTCGCAGTTCCTGACGCATCTGAGCCGAGGATAACGGTGCCGTCCTTCGGAACGCCTAGCATCACGGCCCGTGGAGAAGCCGCTGCACCCGCGCGATGGCGAAGTGCTCGTGTGGACCGACGGCGCGTGCTCGGGCAACCCCGGGCCCGGCGGCTGGGCGGCGATCGTGGCCTGGCCGGACGGTGAGCACGAGGAGCTGTCCGGCGGCGTGCCGCACACGACGAACAACCGGATGGAGTACACGGCGGCGCTGGAGGGCCTGCGCGCGCTGCCGGGCGGCAGCCGCGTGTGCATCGTCACCGACTCGAAGCTGATGCTCGACTCGATGACGAAGTGGATCGCGGGCTGGAGGCGCAAGGGCTGGAAGACGGCCGGCGGCGCGCCGGTCAAGAACCAGGACCTCGTGCGCGCGCTCGATGCCGAGCTGGCCCGTCACGACGCCCGCTGGCACTGGGTGCGCGGCCACGAGACCGGCGCGGCGCATGCGCACAAGGCGCTCAACGACCGTGCGGACCGGCTCGCGGTCGCCGCCGCCGCGGCAGTGCTCAGCTCGGGTTGAGCCGCGCGGCGCGGCTCTCGAGGTAGCGCCGCTCGGGGATGCTGGTCGTCCGCCGCGCCGCCCTGCGGTAGCCGTCCCGGGCGCCCGCGAGATCGCCGGCCAGCTCGAGCAGGTGCGCCCGCACCGCGTCGAGCCGATGGTGCTCTGCCACCCGCCCGTCGCGGTCCAGCGCGCGCAGCAGCTCGAGGCCGGCGCGCGGTCCGTGGACCATCGCGACGGCGACCGACTCGTTGAGCGTGACCATCGGGTTCGGGGAGATCCGCGCCAGCACCCGGTAGAGCGCGAGGATCTGGCGCCAGTCGGTGTCGTCGGCACTCGTCGCCTCCGCGTGCACCGCGGCGATCGCGGCCTGCAGCTGGTACGGCCCTGGCGTCGACCGGGCGAGCGCGTCGCTCACCAGCGCCACGCCCTCGGCGATCGCGGCTCGGTCCCATAAGCCGCGATCCTGCTCGGCCAGCGGGACGAGCGTGCCGTCGGGGCGCGTGCGGGCGGCGCGCCGGGCGTCGGTCAGCAGCATCAGCGCCAGCAGCCCGGCGACCTCGCCGTCGTCCGGCCGCTGCGCGCGGATCGCGCGCGTGAGCCGGATCGCCTCGCGCGTCAGCTCCGCCCGCTGCAGCTCCGGTCCCGCGCTTGCGGTGTAGCCCTCGTTGAAGATCACGTAGAGCACGTGCAGCCCCGCGGCGAGCTGCTCCGGGTGCTTCTCCTTCGGCGCCGGCCCGAACGACGCGCCGGCGGCCTTGATCGTCTGCTTGGCGCGGCTGATGCGCTGCGCCATCGTCGCCTCGGGGACGAGGAACGCGGCCGCGATCTGGGCCGTCGTGAGCCCGCCGACCGCGCGCAGCGTGAGCGCGACCTGGGACGCCGGCGAGAGCGCCGGGTGACAGCAGAAGAACAGCAGCGCGAGCGTGTCGTCCTCCTCGACCGTCTCCGGCTCGCCGGGAGGGACCTGGGCCGCGGCGGTGCCCTCGCGCCGCAGGCGCGCCTGCTCGCTGCGCAGCTCATCGGTGAGCCGGCGCGCCGCGACGGTGATCAGCCACCCGCGCGGGTTCTCGGGCACGCCGTCGTGCGGCCACGCCGCCGCCGCGGCCACCAGCGCCTCCTGGACGGCGTCCTCGGCCGCGTCGAAGCGGTTCGTGCGTCGCGCAAGCACGCCCAGGACCTGGGGTGCGAGGCCGCGCAGCAGATCCTCGACGCGCGCGTCGAGCTTCACATCTCGTCCCCGGACTGCCGCATCAGCGCACGCAGCTCGACGGCCGCGTAGCTGGCGTCCGGCCAGCGCGCGGCGATCTCGGTCGCGCGCTCGATGCTCTCGCAGTCGAGCATGCAGTAGCCGGCGAACTGCTCCTTGGCCTCGACATACGGCCCGTCGGTGATCGCCGGGACGCCGTCGCGCACGCGCACGGTCTTGGTCTGCGACGGGTGCGCGAGCCCCTCGCCGCCGAGCCACTCGCCGGTCTCGGTCAGCTCGCTCATGATCGAGTTGACCTCGCTCATGATCGCCTTCATCTCCTCCTCGGGCAGTGCCTCGAGCATCGCCGGGTTGTTGTAGATCAGCAGCATGTACTTCATGTCGTCGCTCCTTTGCGTTCGCCTGTCGTAGGACGGACGGAGCCGGGCCTCCGTTCTCGACATCCCACCACGCCTTGACAGATTTTACCTAAAGTGTAAACTTGCGCTATGGCGTCAACAACGTCGACACCGGACAGCGCGCGGCGGGAGCGGATTCTCGCCGTAGCTTCGGAAGTGTTCGGGCGCTACGGGTTCCGCAAGGCCTCGATGGACGAGATCGCACGGTCTGCGGACATATCCCGCCAGGGCCTGTACCTGCATTTCGCCAACAAGGACGCGTTGTTCCGGGCCGCGGTCCGCCGGGAACTCGACACCGCGCTCGGCGAGGGTTCGCGCTGCTTGGACGAGGAAGGCGTCGGGCTGGAGCCACGGGTCGTCGCCGCGCTCGACGCTTGGCTGGGGCGTTACGTCGGGTCGATGCTGGCGCCCGATATCAGGACCCTGCTCCACAACCCCGCCCTGCAGCTCGGCGACATCGTCGACCCGGCCAAGGCGGCGTTCGCCGAACGGCTCGCTGCGGCGATCGCAGCTGCGATGTCCGAGAACGACCGCAGGCGGCTGGGCGTCACACCGGAGGAGATCGTCGCGGCGCTGCATACGGTGGCCCAGGGCGCGAAATACCTGTCCGACGCCCACGCGGAGTCCCGCGAGCAGTTCGTGGCCCGGCTGGCCGCTGCTGTCCGCGTGGTCTTCGCCGGCTTTGGCACCACCGCGAAAAGAACGCCATGACGACGACGCTGCGGGTCAACGGGACCGCCCGGCGGCTGCAGTTGGACAGCCGCGTCACGCTGCTCGACGCGCTGCGCGACGAGCTGGATCTGACGGGCACGAAGAAGGGTTGTGACCAGGGTGCGTGCGGCGCCTGCACGGTGCTGATTGACGGTAAGCGCGTGTTGTCGTGTCTGACGCTGGCGGCGCAGTGCGAGGGTCGCGAGGTGACGACCGTCGAGGGTCTGGCGGTTGACGGAGGGCTGCATCCGGTGCAGGAGGCGTTCATTCGCCATGACGGTTTTCAGTGCGGATTTTGCACGCCGGGGCAGATCATGTCGGCGGTCGCGTTGCTGGGGGAGGGGCGGGCGGGTTCGGATGAGGAGATCCGCGAGTTCATGAGCGGCAACCTGTGTCGGTGCGGCGCGTATCCGAACATCGTCGCGGCGATCCGCGAGGTGGCCGGCTGATGCGGCCGTTTGAGTACGTCCGTGCCGAGGACGTGGCCGGCGCCGTGGCGTTGGTCAGCGCCGACCCTGAGGCTGAGTACCTCGCGGGCGGCACGACCGAGCTCGACCTCGTCTTGAAGGACGGGGTGCGCGAGCCTTCGCGGCTGGTCGACATCACGCGCCTGCCGCTGCGCGGAATCAGCCGCGCCGAAGAGACGTTGCGGGTTGGGGCGCTGGTCACGATGAACGAGCTCGCGGCGGATCCGACGGTGGGTGAGCGGGTGCCGTTGGTGCGGGAGGCGTTGCTGGCGGGTGCCTCGCCGCAGCTGCGCAACATGGCGACGATCGGCGGGAACCTGCTGCAGCGCACGCGCTGTCGGTATTTCCGCGACGCGACGGTGCCGGCGTGTAACAAGCGCGCTCCGGGCTCTGGCTGTGCGGCGGTGAGCGGTCCGGCGCGGATGCACGCGATCCTGGGCGCGAGTGAGCACTGCATCGCCTTGCACGCCTCCGACCTGTGCGTAGCGCTGGTCGCGCTCGACACGGTCGTCGACATCCAGGGCGTCGATGGGTCGCGCAGCGTCGCGCTGACCGAGTTCTATGTCCTGCCGGGAGAACGGCCGGACGTCGAGAACGTGCTCGGGCACGGCGAGCTGATCACACAGATCCGGATCCCGCTGCCGGCGGTCGGTACGCGGTCGGGCTATTTGAAGCTGCGCGACCGGGCCTCTTATGAGTTCGCGCTGACCTCCGCGGCCGCGGCGTTGCTGATCAAAGACGGCACGATCGTGCGCGCCCGCGTCGCGCTGGGCGGTGTCGGGACTGTGCCGTGGCGGGCGCTCGAGGCCGAGGAGATCCTCCACGGCGCGCCCGCCACCGGCCGGACGTTCCGGGCCGCGGCGCGGGCCGCGCTCGCTGAACCGTTCACGGTCGCGGGCACCGCCTTCAAAGTCGAACTCGCCGAGCGCACGATCGTCCGCATCCTGGAAGACGTATCGGGAGTCCCGTCGTGACCACCGCCACACGCGAGCGGATCATCGGCGAGCCCGTCGACCGCGTCGACGGACCGGCCAAGGTGACCGGGACCGCGCCATACCCGTCGGATTTCACCTTTCCCGACCTCACACACGCCGTCCTGGTGCAGTCCACGATCGCGGCCGGAACCATCACGAGCATCGACGCCGCCAGGGCAGAGGCCGCGCCGGGCGTCCTGGCGGTCATCACGCACCAGAACGCGCCGGCCCTCATCGAGGCACCGATGACCCTGGTCGACGGCCCGCCTCCATTCCCGTTGAGGGACAACCGGATCGTGCACCGGGGCCAGCATCTGGCGGTCGTGGTGGCGCGGACGCGCGAACAGGCGGCGGCCGCGGCGCGACTGGTCGAGATCGACTACGAAGCGGCTCCAGCGGTGCTGAGGATCGACGATCCCCTTGCCCCGCTCATGCCCGATCGGCTCGCCGGGCTTGGCCGAGGGCCGGACGACGTCGCCCGCGGTGATGTCACCGCCGCGCTGGCATCCGCCGACGTGGTCTATGACGAGATCTTCACCACGGCGCCGGTGACCAACAGCCCGATGGGGCTCTTCGCGACGGTGGCGCGCTGGGAAGACGACCTGCTCACCGTGCACGACTCGAACCAGTGGCCGACGATGGTGCGCACGGCTCTCGCGACGGTGTTCGATCTCCCTGAGACCGCCGTCCGGGTTCTCGTTCCCTACATCGGAGGCGGGTTCGGGGCCGGACTCCGCGCCTGGCCGCACGTGATCCTGACCGCGCTCGCGGCCCGGGTCGTCGGTCGCCCGGTCAAGCTGGTCCTCACCCGGCCACAGATGTTCACCGCTGTGGGCCACCGGCCGGAGTCGTCGCAACGGGTGCGGCTCGGCGCCACCCGGGATGGTCGACTGGTCGCGGTCGCTCACGAGTCCACCTCGACGATCGGGGCCCTGGACGACGGACAGATTGAGCCCGTCACGCAGGTCACCGGCAACGCCTACGCTTGCCCGAACGTCGCGACACACGACCGGCGGGCGCGGCTGCACATTCCAAGCCCCCATTCGATGCGTGGCCCGGGCACGACCCAAGGCAACTTCGCGCTGGAGTGCGCGCTCGATGAGCTGTCCTACACACTGGGCATCGACCCGATCGAGCTGCGGCTACGCAACTACACCGAGGTTCATCCGGTGTCGGGTCAGCCGTGGTCGAGCAAGTCGCTGCGGGAGTGCTACCGCGTCGGCGCGGAACGATTCGGGTGGGCGCGGCGTACCCCCGAGATCGGATCGATGCGCGACGGGAACTGGCTCGTCGGTCACGGAATGGCCGGAGTCACGTTCACGCCGGGTGAGGCACCCTGCCAGGCCACGGTCTCGATCCGCCGCGACGGCACCGCGCATGTGCGCAGCGCGGCCACCGACCTCGGTACCGGCACTTACACGATCGCGACGCAGGTCGCGGCCGAGCTGCTCGGACTCGACTTCGACCAGGTAGTTGTCGAGATCGGCGACAGCGACCTCCCGCCGGCGCCCTACTCAGGTGGTTCGGCACTGGCGCTGTCGCTGAGCGGCGCCATCCAAGACGCCGTGGGCAACCTGCTGCGAGCGTTCCTTGATGTCGTCGCCGACGACGAGTCGTCGCCGCTGCGGGGCAGGAGTCCGGATGAAGTCACCCTCACGAATGGCAGCATCCACGTCACCGACGCTCCCTCGATCGGTGAGACATATCTCGAGATCCTCGCCCGGCACGGACTACCGGAAATCACCGCGGACGGCCAGAGGAACCCGCACGCGAACCGGGCGAGCCAGCCTCTCGGGTCATTCGCCGCGTGGTTCGCCGAAGTCCGCGTCGACGCGGACCTCGGACTCGTGCGCGTCGCGCGGATCGTGTCCGCCGTCGACGCGGGCCGCATCCTCAACGAGAAGCTGGCGCGCAGCCAGATGATCGGCGGCGCCGTAATGGGCATCGGAATGACGCTGCTCGAAGAGACCGTCTTCGACCCCGAGACCGGTCGCATCGCCAACGCGACATTCGGCGACTACCTGATTCCAACCAACGCGGACGTGCCCGAACTCGACGTGGTCTTCGTCGGCACACCCGACACGGTGAGGCCGATCGGCATCAAGGGGATCGGCGAGATCGGCGTGGTCGGCGTGTCAGCCGCGATCGCCAACGCCGTCTTCCACGCCAGCGGCAAACGGATCCGATCGCTGCCGATCACCGTCGAACAGCTGTTGTAGCCAGACGACTTCCCATAAGGACCGTTTGCGAGCGCAGGATCAGTCGCGCCAGGGCGGCGTCCCGCCGATGAACGCGTCCAGCTGCTCGAGCAGCCTCCCCGGCTCGCGGTCGGCCGCCGCGCTCGCGCGCAGGCGGTCCAGCGGCGGGAGCTCGTGCGCGCCGATCAGCACGACGTTGCCGCTGCGCCGCTTTGCAAGCACGGGCGCGGCGCCGAGCGCGATCGCGTGCGGGAACGCGCTGCGCAGGCCCGCCGCGATCGCCGCTGCGTCGGCCATCGCGCGCGAATCGACGACGTTGACCGCCGCGAGGCCGGCGACGCGCGCGAGGTCGGCGAGCGCCTCCGCGGTCACCAGGTGCCGCGGGACGCGCGCGCCGACGAACGCGTCCACCAGCACCGCGTCCGCGGAGCGGTCCGGGCGACGCGCGAGCAGCGCGCGACCGTCGCCGACGCGCACCTTCAGGCCCGGCGCGCGGCGCAGCCCGAGGTGCCGCCGCGCCAGCTCGACCACGTCGCCGTCGAGCTCGATCACCTCCTGCCGTTGCTCCGGCGCGGCCGCGGCGAGCGCCCGTGCCAGCGCGCAGCCCGCCCCGCCCACGTGCACGACGCGCCGCGCACCCGTGGCGACCACCACGTCGCGCATGCGGCGCAGATAGTCGAACTCGAGATGGCGCGCGTCCGCGAGGTCGACATAAGAAGCGTCCATGTCGCCCTGCCGCAGCAGCCGTCCGCCCGGGCGCTCGCGGTCGCGCAGCACCGCCAGCTCGCCGGCGGCGGCGATCAGCTCGGGTGCGGCGCGCCGCCGGCTCACCCGGAGCGCTCGGCCCACACGCCGGCGAGCCGCACCGCGACCGCGGCCGCGGACGCCATGTCCTGCACGGACGCCCACTCGCGCACCGAGTGGTACTCGTGCCCGCCGGTGAACAGGTTCGGAGTCGGCAGCCCGCGTGCGCTGAGGATCGAGCCGTCGGTGCCGCCGCGGATCGGGACGCGCTTGGGCTCGAGTCCCTCGCGCCGGATCGCCTCCAGCGCCGCCTCCGACACGCCCGGATGCTCGTCGAGGAACGTGCGCATGTTCGGATATTGCTTCTCGACGCGGACCTCCAGCCGCGCGCGCGGCTCGCTCGCGACGACCTGCTCGGCGATCCGGCGCAGCAGCGCGACGTGCTGATCGAGCCGCGCGTCGTCGAAGTCGCGCACGATCGTGCGCACCGTCGCGGTGCCCGCTGTCGCCTCGACCGAGTAGACGTGGATGAAGCCCTCGCGCTCCGAGGTCGCCTCCGGCGTCAGCTCCGCCGGCAGCGCGGCGAGTACTCGGCCCGCGAGCCGCGCGGCGTTGACGAGCTTGCCCGTCGCGAAGCCCGGATGCACATCGACGCCGTGGATCACCAGATCGGCCGAGACCGCGGTGAACGTCTCGTCGGTGAACTCCCCCACCTCCGAGCCGTCGAGCGTGTACGCGCATGCGGCGCCGAACGCGTCGATGTCGAACAGCTTCGCGCCCTGGCCGATCTCCTCGTCGGGCGTGAACCCGATCCGCAGCGTCGAACGCGGGAGCTCGGGGTTGGCCGCGAGGTGGGCGACCGCGGCCATCACCTCCGCGACTCCGGCCTTGTCGTCGGCGCCGAGCAGGGTGTCGCCGCTGGTCGTCACGAGGTCGTGGCCGATCTTCGGGAGCAGCTCGGGCATCGTGGTGGGGTCGAGCATCGTGCCGCGCCGCGGGAGCTCGATCGTGCCCCCGTCGTAGTTGCGGTGCACGAGCGGCTCGACGCCCGCGCCGCTTTCGTCCGGGCTCGTGTCCAGGTGCGCGAGCAGGCCGATGACCGGCGCGCCGTTCGCGTTGCCCGGCAGCGTCGCGGTGACGAACCCCTTGTCGTCCAGCGCGGCGTCGGCGAGCCCGAGCCCGAGCAGCTCCTCCACGAGCAGGCGGCCGAGCTCGAGCTGGCCGGGCGTGCTCGGTGACTGCGCGTGCGCACGGTCGGACTGGGTGTCGATCCGGACGTAACGCAGCAGGCGGTCGAGCACGTCGGCGGAGAGTGCCTCGGCCAGCTCCGAGGTGTATGCGGCGAGGTCAGTCATGCAGCAGGAAGCCGGCGGCGTCGAGCACGCGCCGCTCCCGAAGTCGGTCCAGCCGCTCCGCCGCCTCGCCGGTCGGCTCCCACGCTGCGACGGCCGCCGTGTCGCCGAGCCCGCGCAGGCCGTTGGGCTCGGGCTCGTCCATCGCCTGGCGGAGCCACGCGAGATCGTCGGAGACACGGCGCGGGCGCTCGGTGGCGTCGTCCTGCCACGGGTCCTCGCCGGCGCGCCGCTCGGGGACGCCGGGCGGGCGGCTGAGCGCGACGCCGAGCGCGCCGATCCAGTCGGGCTTCGCGTGGACAAGCTCGAGCAGGGCCATGCAGCGCACCCTACCCGGCGGCGGACGCCTCGCGGTCCTGGCGCGCGAGCATGCGCGGGCTGTCGATCAGCACCCGCCGGCGGCGCAGGCCGGCGAGCGGGTGCTCCTCGTTGCCGAGCGTGACCAGCGTGACGTGGTCGGGCCGCATCGTCACGGCGAGCGTGCGCGGCGAGTGCGGCCCCACGTGGTCGCGGACCTGGCCGTCGACCTCGATCCGGGCCCCGCCGTGCCCGGGATCCAGCTCGATCTCGAGGCGGCTGGCGGGATCGGTGACGAGCGGCGGGCAGCAGCCGCCGTGCGCCGCGAGCGGCGTGAACACGAGCCCGGTCCCGCCCGGCGCCAGGATCGGCCCGCCCGCCGCAAGCGTGTAGGCGCTCGAGCCGAGCGGCGTGCCGACCACGAGCCCGTCGCCGGCGAAGCGGATGAACAGCTCGCCGTCGACCCGGACCGAGGCAGTCACCTGCGCGGCGCCCTGGCGCACGACGACGACGTCGTTGACGCCGACGTTCGCCTCCTCGCCGTCGGACTGGACACGCAGCGCCGGCAACCGGCGCGCGATCCAGTCTCCGGCGGCGACGTGGTCGAGAGCGTCGGTCAGCTCGGGGGTGGAGATCGCCGTGAGGGCGCCGAGGCTTCCGCATGCGACGCCGAGCACCGGCTTGTCGACCGTGGCGCCGGTGCGCAGCGCGGCGAGCGTCGTGCCGTCGCCGCCGAGCGCGACGATCAGCTCGGTGGTCGCGGGGTCGCCCGGCGGCGCCACCCGCCGCGCCTGTCCGGCGGCAGGCACCTGTATGACCTCGACGCCGCGCGTCGCGCTCCAGTGCTGGAGCGCGGCGAGCGCCGCCGCGATGTCCCGGTGCGGGTGGATCACGAGTCCGAGGCGCTTCATGCCGCCGGACCCTATCTCGCTTTACGCGCCGGCCCTCGAGGCCGGCGGCCTGTCCAGGTGGCCAGGAGTGTCAAGCCGCCCAGGCAGACACACCGTCCTGGGATGTAGTAGTTCAGCGGTGATCCATGACCGGGTTGCGAGGGCCTCGCGCGAGCGGGGCCCTCGCGTTTCTACGGGACCTCGACGGTCAGCACGTTCGACACCTCGACGAACCCGTACTCCGCGTACAGCGCGAGCGCCGGGTTCGTGTGCGTGACGGCGAGCCCGAGCGCGGGCAGCCGGTCGCGCGTCGCCAGCGCGAGCGCGCGCTTGAGCAGCGCGCCGCCGACGCCGCGGGCGCTCGGGTCGCGGAACACGTTCGAGATCCAGGGACCGTCGAGCGGCGGATCGCCCGGCCTGCCGTTGATCAGGATCGCGCCGATCACGCGGTTGTCCTGAGCCAGCGCCAGCGCGCTGCACCGGAGCAGCGGGCCCATCAGGCGGCCGGACAGCAGGTCGTCGAGCTCTGCCTCGGCATCGTGATCGCCGCGGTGGTCGGGATGGTCGGGCCGGAACGCCGCGCGGTACGCCGGGAGGAGATCGCTCGCCGGCCGGTCGACGGCCGTCAGGCGCACGCCGGCGGGCAGCTCCGGCTCGAGCCAGCCGCCCGGGGCCGGATCGCGCGTGAGGTCGCGCGACATCGCGTGTGAGTGGCGCAGCACGCGAGCGCCGGCGGAGACCAGCAGCCGCCCGAACGGCTCGTAGCTCGCGATGCTCCAGCCGCGCAGCTCCGCCATCGCCGCGGCGACCGCGCGCTCGTCGTCGACGTGCTCGGCCGGCGCGAGCAGACTCGCGAGCGGCCGCCCCTCGCGCTCGCCGAGCTCGAAGCGCGCCACCGGCGCGCCCGCTGCGTCGAGCAGCAGGCGGGCGACCCTGCTGTCGGGATCCTCCACGACCGGCATCGGGGCCGGAGCGTACGCGTCAGGCAGCGACCGCGAGCGCTGCGCGCCCGGCCTCGGTGGCGTCGGCCTCGAGCCGGCGCCGGATCGCCCGGTGTCCGCGTTCGAACACGTCCACCTTCTGGTGCAGCTGCCACCACGAGTTCACGGCGATGCCGAGCGCGTCGAGCTCGAACGCGAGCTGCTCGGGGTCGGTGTCCGGCTCCATCTCGCCGCGCTCGATCGCGGCGCGGGTGTAGTCGGCGAGCATCTCCGCCCAGCGCGTCAGCTGCTGGGCCACGGTGTCGCGCACCGGGCCGGGGCGCCCGTCCATCTCGATCGCGGCATTGGCGAAGAAGCAGCCCCCGGCGAAGATCCCGCGCTCCATGTAGTCGAGCCAGCTCTCGAGCATCGCGTGGAGCCGCGCGATCCCGGGCTCGAAGCGCTCCTCGGCCGGAACGACCACGCGGTGGCCGAAGATCGCCGCGGCGGCGCGCACGGTGGAGATCTGCAGCTCCTCCTTGGAGCCGAAATGCGCGAACAGGCCGCTCTTGCTCATGTCCAGCTCGGTCGCGAGCCGGCCGATCGTCAAGCCCTCGAGCCCTTCGACGGACGCGATGTTGACGGCGGCCGTGAGGATCGCGCGGCGCGTCCGGTCTCCACGCATCTTGCGGCCGTCGACCGCGGGAGTGCCCTCGATCAAGCTCATCGAAGATAAAAAAGTAGCACGATCGTTCGTGTTATGTGGTAAAAGCACGGTCGTTCTTCTTTTCCTCCCCACAGAAGGATCCCCAATGTCCCCCGCCGATATCGCCGCCGCTGAACTGCGTGCCGGTCTCTCCCGCCGCCTCGCCGAGCTCGGGCTCGTACCGCCCGATCCGGCGATCTTCCGCGTGTCCGAACTCCCCGTGCCGCCCGTCGGCGCGGACGACGAGGACGATCAGCGGAAAGCGGCTTGAGCACGGTAGCCGGGCTGCAGGGCGAAGCGCGGACGCGCGCCGCCCTGCAGCCGGCCGCCGTACTGGTGGTCGCGTCCGCGTCCTCGTTCCTCGTCTATCTCGACGCGACGATCGTCAACGTCGCGTTCCCCGACATCCGCGCGTCGTTCTCCGGCACGACGCTCGCAGGGCTCTCCTGGATCCTCAGCGCCTACGCGCTCGTGTTCGCTGCGCTGCTGGTCCCGGGCGGCCGTTATGCCGACGTCGTCGGCGGGCGGCGGCTGTTCGTCGCCGGTCTGGCCGCGTTCACGTTCGGCTCGGTCCTGTGCGCCGTCGCCCCGTCGGTGCCGACGCTCGTCGCGGCGCGCGTGCTCCAGGCGCTCGGCGGTGCGCTGCTCGTACCTTCCGCGCAGCTGCTGGTGATGGCCGCGTTTCCTCCCGAGAAGCGGATGAAGGTGATCGGCGCGATGGCCGGCGTCGCGGCGCTCGCCTCGGCGCTCGGGCCCGTGCTCGGCGGGCTGATGGTCGACCTGGGCGGCTGGCGCCTGGTGTTCCTCGTCAACGTTCCGATCGGCCTGGCCGCGCTCGTCTACGGGCGGCGCATGCCCTCGCCGCCGCCTGGTTCGATGGTGCGGCGGCCCGACCTGCTCGGCTCGCTGCTGGCGGTCGCCGCGGTCGGGACGCTCGCGCTCGGCGCGGTGCAAGGCCCGGTCTGGGGCTGGGGCGATCCGCGCACGATCGGAGCGTTCGCCGCATCGGCGCTGCTCACGCCGCTGCTGGTCTGGCGGTGCGCGCGGCACCCGGCGCCGGTGCTGGAGCTCGCGCTGTTCCGCGTGCGGTCGTTCAGCACCGGCAACCTCGGCGCGCTGCTGCTCGGGATCAGCTTCTTCGGGCTCGTGCTGGCGAACGCGCTCTACCTGACGCAGGTCTGGGGCTATTCGGTGCTCCGGACCGGCCTGGCGATCGCGCCGGGCCCGATCGCGAGCGCCGTCGCGGCGTTCACTGCCGCGCGCTACACCGATCGGGTCGACCCGCGGCGGTTCATCCTGCCCGGCGCCCTGATCAGCGCGGGGTCGGCGGTGTGGCTCGCGACCCGGGTCGGCCCGGAGCCGGCGTTCCTGGCCGAGTGGCTGCCCGCGACCGTGCTGATGGGCGTGGGCGTCGGGCTCGGATTCGCGACGATCGTCGCGGTCTGCGTGCGCGACCTCGGTCCGGCGCAGCTCGGCATCGGGAGCGGGATGAGCGCGACCACGCGCCAGATCGGGGCCGTGCTCGGCGTGGCGATCCTGATCGCGATCCTCGGGCCGGCGCCCGGCTCAGATGCCTATGACGCCGGCTGGTGGGCGATGGCCGCGCTGGCGCTGCTCGCGGTCGTCCCGGTCGCGCTGATCGACGGGGCAGCGGGGCGTGTAGCCGGGCGGGACTGACGGATCGGCGCAGTCCCACTCGACCCGCTGGCGCGCGAACCGCACCGGAAGCGGGCGGCGTTTCGCGCCGGTTTCGAGCGTCACCTCGCGGCGGTCGCGGATCCGCGCGCCGGGGCGTGGATCCTGGCCGCGCACCACGCCCTTGCGGTCGCCGCGGACGCGGAGCCCATGAGCTCTGAGCGCGAAGCGGGCGTCGCCGGCCTGTAGGCCGATCATCCGGGGCACCCGCTCGCGTCCCGGCGATCCGAGCGGGGCGTCGCTGAGCGACTGGCCGTTCAGCTCGCGGCCCGCAATCGGATCCTGCAGCCGGGCGCGCAGCGTTCGTACCTGACGATCGCGGGGCACGGCTCGCCGGACCGTGGCGCAGGGTGCTGTACGCGGATCGCGACGGTGTCCGGGGACTCGGTCACGTTCACGCGCGGAGACGGATCGCAGCCGCCGCGGGCAGACTGGAGCACGAGCGTGCGGCCGTCGACAGCGACTTGCCTGACGACCCACGGCTCGTCTACGAGGCTCGGGCGGCGGCTGCGTCGTGGCGGCGCCGAGCCCGAGCGTCGCGGCGAGGACGGGGAGCAGCGAGGGTCCCATGCCCGGACTACGGGCGGCGCGTCAGGGCGTCACGCGCGATACGACTGGTCAGAACCGCCGCCGTCGCCGGACGCAGATCGCCGAACGCGAAGCGGCGGCCGTCGTGCGCGCGGATGCGGAGTGTGGCAACACGCCTGCGCGGCCGGCGCAAGGTGTGCTCGGCGGCCTCGATGGCGGCGTAGCGGAGCGTCTGGACGCGGCCGTTGACGGCGTCGTCGAGCAGCCAGAGCAGCCGGTGGTCGCTCGCTGCCAGCAGCGCCTGCGGGCTGGCCCACGTCGACGTCGGGGTGACGAGCCAGACGTGCTCGTCCGCCTGGAGCGCGCCGAGCAGCTCGTGCCCGAGCGCGCGACGGATCGCGGGCGGGAGCCATGCGGCGCGGCCGCCGGCCGGCGCTCGCTGCGGGGTGGGGCGCGGTTCGTGGCGCCGAGTCCACGCCGTCGCCCGCAGGAGGTCGTAGGCGGCGTTGATCTCCGCCATGCGCGCGGGCCCTCCGCCGCGGTCGGGATGCCACTCCTTGGCGAGTTGCCGGTAGGTCGCCGCGACCTCCTCCGGCGTCGCGGTGGGCGGAACCCCAAGCACCCCGTGCGGGTCCATCGGCCGTATTGTGGCGGCGTCGTCCCGAACGCGGCGGAACCGGGAGTGTCATCATCGTGGGGCGGACGACGCTCCCGCGGTGTCTCGTGAGCCGACCGGACGACGCCGGGCCCCGTTGATCCCTTAGCCTCCATTGGCGCGAATGCGCGCCCGCTGACCACATGAGCGAGCAACCCGAGCACCCCACCGAAGAGCCCCAGGCCCCGTCCGCGACGACCCGCGAACCTGAAGGCGACCCGCCCGCCGAGGACGCGCCGGTCAGCGAGGAGACACGGGCGACTCCGGACGCGGTCGAGGCGCCCCCCGCGGAGGCAACAGCGCCCGAGCCCGACAGCTCGCCCGACCGCCGAGGCCGCACCGCCAGAACCGGCTGGCGAGCCCGCGCAAGCTGCGGAAGCAGCTCCGGCCGAGGTCGCGGAGTCTGTGCCCACCTCAGAGCCGGCCGTCGAGCCAGCGGCCGAGTCCGCGCCCTCATCGCCTGCCGGCGAGTCTGACCAGGCCGTCGAGCCGGCCGTCGAGCCGGTCGCGGAGGCCGCCCGGCCGAGAGCGCGCCGTCGGCGCCCGCCGCTGAGCCCGCGCCGGCCGCCGAGCCAGTCGCGCAGGCCGCCCCTACCGAGGCCGCGCCGCCGGCGCCCGCCGCTGAGCCCGCGCCGGCCGCCGAGCCAGTCGCGCAGGCCGCCCCGGCCGAGGCCGCGCCGCCGGCGCCCGCCGCTGAGCCCGCGCCGGCCGAGGCCAGCCGCACGGCGCCCGCCGCTGAGTCGACGCCGCCGTCGAGCCGGCCGCGAGACCGCCCCGGCCGAGAGCGCGCCGCCGGCGCCCGCCGCTGAGTCCGCGCCCGCCGTCGAGCCGGTCGCTGAGGCCGCCCCGGCCGAGAGCGCGACGTCGGCGCCCGCCGCTGAGTCCGCGCCGGCGGTCGAGCCGGTCGCGGAGACCGCCCCGGCCGAGGCCGCACCGTCGGCGCCCGCCGCTGAGTCCGCGCCGGCGCGTCGAGCCGGTCGCGGAGACCGCCCCGGCCGAGGCCGCGCCGTCGGCGCCCGCCGCTGAGTCAACGCCGGCCGTCGAGCCGGTCGCGGAGGCGACTCCGGCCGAGAGCGCACCTTCGGCGCCCGCCGCTGAGTCAGCGCCGGCCGTCGCGCAGGCCGCCCCGGCCGAGAGCGCACCTTCGGCGCCCGCCGCTGAGTCAACGCCGGCCGTCGAGCCGGGCGCGGAGGCGACTCCGGCCGAGGCCGCGGCGGCGGCGCCGCTGAGCCCGGCCGGCGCGTGCGCAGGCGCGCGCCCGCCGGCGAGCCCGGTCAGGCGCGTGCCGCAGAGGCGGCGCCCGGTGGTGAGGGCGCCGGCAAGCCGACCGCCGGCCCGTCCGGGCGGCGTCCGCCGCGGGACAAGAAGCGGCCCGAGCGGCGACGCCGGCCCAGCCCCGCGCAGCGGCACCGCAACGCGTTCTACGCCAAGCTCTCCGAGCTCCGGCGTCAGGACGAGGCCGAGCAGCAAGGTCGGCTGGATGAGCCGACCGCGGAGGACGCGGAGGCGACGGCCGGCGCCGAAGCCGCCGAAGCGCCGCAGCCCGCCCCGCCCCAGCCCCAGCCGCCGCCGCAGCCGCAACAGCAGCAGGGCCAGCGCACTCCGCTTCCCGGCCGCGCGCAGGCGCGCGTGCGCGCCGCCGTCGAGCGCGTTGGCGGCGACGAGGCCGTGCGCGAGGCGCTCGCGCCCAAGCAGCGGCCCGACGGCCAGACGATGAAGTGGTCCGCCGTGTGCTGCGAGGCCGCCCAGGGCCTTTCCGCCGGCGACCCCGTGTTCACCGCCTGGGCCCGGCTCGCGGTCACGCCGGTGCGCGAGATCAAGGGCCTCGTCGATCCCCGCGACCGCGACGGTCGCGACGGCCGCGGCCGCGGCCGCGGCGGCCAGCGCCGCGGAGGCGGCGGAGGCGGCGGCGGCGACCGCGGAGACCGCCAGTGGCGCGACCGCGGCCAGGGCGGCGGCTCCGCCGGCGCGGAGGACCTGCGCCAGCACGGCCGCGACGGGTCGTTCAAGTCGCGCATCCGCATCGTGGACATGAGCAAGGGCCGCGACGAGGACCGCCCCGACGAGGGCGAGAAGCAGAAGCGCGAGGCGTCCGATCGCCTCGACCGGCTCGGGTACTAGCCGGGGCCGCGCAGTGTCCACCCCCGGCGCCGACAGCGCGGCGGGCGTCGTGGCGGCAGGCCCTGAGGTCCGCGCCGACCGCGTCGTGTTCCGGCTCGCCGACCGCGGCTACGCGGCCGTCCGGCTCCAGCAGCAGCTCGAGCGACCCCGCAGCGGCCCGCAGTTCACCCGTCGCGACGGCGTCTGGGAGCTGGCCTACCGGCGCCCCCAGGTCGACCGCATGGAGTACCGCTTCGAGGCCGGCGGCGAGTCGTTCTGCGATCCCCACAACCCACTGCGGACGAGCGACGCCGAGCGCTCCGTGGTCGAGTTCCCCGGCTACGCGCCGCCGCGCTGGCTGACCGCGCCAGATCCGGCGCCGGCCGACCAGGTCGCGCCCCGCGCTCGGCTCTGGTCGCCGCCGGACACGGACCCGCACCGCCCGCTCCCGTTGTTGACCGTCCACGACGGCGGCGACTACGAGCGCCTCGCCGAGCTCCCGCGGCTGATCGCCCATGCGATCGCGACCAACCGCATCCCGCTCTGCCGGGTCGCGCTGCTCGATCCCGCCGAGCGCGACGAGGACTACTCGGCATCGGCGCGTTATGCCCGAACGCTCACGGCCTCCCTCCCCCAGCTGGCCCCGGCGTCTGCGCACGCCGGGCTCGGCGCCAGCCTCGGCGCGCTCGCGCTCCTGCATGCGCGCCGGCTGCACCCGGGCGCGTTCGGAGCGCTGATGCTCCAGTCCGGCTCGTTCTTCCGCCAGCGCTGGGACCGCCAGGAGTCCGGCTTCCCCCGCTTCCGCAGGATCTCGCGCTTCGTGGGGACGGTGCTGCACGGCGGCCGCGCGGCGACGCCGATCCCGATCGCACTCACGTGCGGCGCGCCGGAGGAGAACCTGGCCAACAACCGCGCGATCGCCGCCGCCCTGCGCCGCCAGGGCCACGCCGCGACCCTGCACGTCAATCGCGACGCGCACAACTACGTCGGCTGGCGCGACACGCTGGACCCGCACCTGCTCGATCTGTTGGCGCGGGCCTGGGGGTAGAGTCGCCGCGGATGGCTCGGACGCACCTGATCGGCCTGCTGCTGGGGACGGAGGAGGACTGGTCGCGGGCGTTCGAGTCGCTCGTCGCCCGCGCCGCGCGCCAGGTCGAGCACCGCGGCGAGCGCCACGAGATCGCCACCGAGCGCGTAACGATCGAGCCGTTCGACCTGCGGATGCATCCGCGCCACGCGCTCGTGATCGACCGCCTGGCGCACTGGTACTACGTCCCGCGCGAGTGGATCAAGAAGGTCGCGCTGATGGACGACGTGTACCTCCTGAACAACCCGTTCACGTTCCAGGCGATGGAGAAGCACTCGGCCTACTGCGCGATGATCCGACTCGGGCTGAAGGTGCCCGAGACGTGGCTCGTCCCGCACAAGCAGCCGCCGGCGGACGAGCGATTCGCCTACACGGCACAGCGCTACAACCAGCCGTTCGACCTGGCCGAGATCGCGGGCCGGATCGGCTATCCGCTGTACATGAAGCCGTTCGACGGCGGCGCCTGGGTCGGGGTCAGCCGGATCCGCGACGCCCGCGAGCTGGCCGCCCGCTACGACGAGTCCGGCCGCCGGCTGATGCACCTCCAACGGGCCGTCGACGGCTTCGACGTGTTCGCCCGCTCGCTCTCGATCGGGGCCGAGACGTTGGTGATGCGCTTCGATCCCGACCGCCCGCTGCACGACCGCTACCAGGTCGACCACGCGTTCCTCGAGCCGGACACCGGTCGCGAGGTGATCACGATCGGGCGCACGGTCAACGCGTTCTTCCGCTGGGAGTTCAACTCGTGTGAGACGTTGATCCGCGACGGCGAGGTGCACCCGATCGACTACGCGAACGCGTGCCCGGACGTGTCGCTGATCTCGCTCCACTACTACTTCCCGTGGGCGATCAAGGCGCTGGTGCGCTGGTCGGCGTTCTGCGTGGTCACCGGCCGGCGGATGCGCGTCGGGATGGATCCGGAGCCGTGGTTCGCCGTCGACGGCGACTACGAGGACCGGCTCGAGGCCTACCGCCGGCTGGCCGACCGCTACTTCGACGTCGACGAGTACGAGGAGTTCTGCGACCGCCGCCTCCCCCACGTCGACGAGGCGATGGCCGCCTACATCGATTCGCCCGACTTCGACGCGCTGCTCGTCGAGACCGTCACGCGCACGTTCCCGCCGCGCGAGCACGAGCGCTTCGTCGCGCACTATCGCGGGCTGCTCGCCGCCTGGGTCGTCAGACCAGGCGTAGCTGCGCCGGCTCCTCCGGCGGCGGGACGACGATCAGCTCCGGCCCCTCGACGCCCGCGCGGTTGACCGCGGGGTTGGCCGGCGCGGCCGTCGTGCGCGCCCCGTCGAGCGGGAGCAGCAGCTCCAGCGCCGCGTCGGCGTCGACCTCGGGCGCGAGCCAGGCCGCCTCCGCGTCGGGAGAGGCGAGCACGCACGGCATCCGGTCGTGCACCGGCGCGCAGACGGGGTTGGCCGTCGTGGTGAGGATCGTGACCGATGCGACGCGCTCGCCGCCGACCCTGCGCTCGTCCCACAGGCCGGCGAACGCGAACAGCTCGCCGCCGTCGACGGTGTAGCGGAACGGGATCCGGTCGCCGCGCGGCCGCTCGGACTTGAGCCACTCATACCAGCCGTCGGCGACGACCAGGCAGCGCTTCTCGCCGCCGGCGACCAGCGGCGCGAAAACGCGCTTGGACAGCAGCGTCTCCGAGCGTGCGTTGATCGGCTCGTAGCCGCCTCCGAGCTTGCGCGCCCACGGCGGCACGAGCCCCCACCGCAGCGCGCGCGCCTCGCGCTCCCCGCACACCGCGAGCACCGGCTCGGTCGGGCAGACGTTGAAGCGGCCGAGCGTCTCGCCCGGGACCGCGGACTCGCGCACGCCGAAGCGGTCGGCGATGAGACCCGGATCGACCTTCGTCTCGGTGAAGCGTCCGCACATTGCGTGTCCGATCCTAGGGGGTACGGAGAACCGCACCCCGACTCGGCAGGCTGACCGGCCAAGGCGGGCACGGTCGATCGGGGATGATCCGCTCTCGCAGTCTCTCCTCCCCAAGGAGCTCCCCACATGTCACATCCGATCGCCCGGACGTATCTGTCGCTCGGGGCCTTCTACGCATCCGACCCTGTACGACGACACTCGCGTGAGCGGGACGTCGGCCTGTTCTGGCGCTCGCGCCAGGGCCTGACGTACCGCGCCGCGTGGGTGCGCGACACGGGCGAGCTGTACCTGTTCCAGCACGCGCTCGGCGGCCGCGGCGGCGGCAGCGTGCACCTGCTCGCGCCGACGCTGGGCGAGCCCGAGCTCGAGCGCCGGCTGTTCGGCTGGCCCGACGTCTGCGGCCGCGAGGGGTCGCTCGAGTGGCTGCTCGCGCGCATGGACGACGGGCCCCGCGAGCCGGAGCCTGCGCGCCCCACCCGCCGGTTCCGCCGCGGCACGATCCGCATCGGCGGACCGGCCGGCGCGGGCGCGGCCGCCTAGAACGCCGGCAGGCGCTCGGAGTCGGGCGGGATCGTCTCGCGCGGCTCCAGCGCCTCGCCGGTCCAGACGAAGTGCACGCGCGTGTCGCCGCCCTTGGGACAGCACGCGCGGTCACCCTCCTCGTAGAGCGTGTAGACGATCGTGATCTCGCGCTCGAGCTGGCGCCCGGCGCGCAGCTTCCCGCTCGGCGACGTCGCGTCGAGCCCGATGTACCGGCCGTCGGCGAAGAAGAACGCCCGCATCCCAGGCGGTGTCGTGCCGACCGGCTTGCCGATCAGCACGCGCAGCAGATGGTCGACCTTGTAGTCGTCCAGGCTGACCGGCGTGTAGCCCTGGCGGCGGACCTCGTCGACCGCTTGGACGCGCTCCTGGCGCTGGCGGCTCGTGAGCTGCGGCGCGCGCCGCTTCGCCTCCTTGCCGGCCGGCGCGGCGTCGGCGTCGGCGTCGCGGCGGGCGCGGCGCTCACCTCGCTCTCGTCGGCCGAGAGCACCATCGTCACGACGACCGCGCCGACCGCCAGCAGGGCAGCCGTGCCGAGCAGGGCGAGCACGCGGCCGGTCCACGTGGCGACCGGCGAAGGACGGCGGACCCGGTCGCGGCGCGGCACGGCGCGATCGTGCCGTAACGGGTCGCACGAATCAATGGGTCAAGCGGCCAACGCGCGGAACGAGCAGGGCGAGCCCCGCCAGCGCGACGGCGCACAGCGCGACCGACGCGCCCGCGGCGACCTCGAAGTGATAGGAGACCAGCAGGCCGGCGGTGCCGGCCAGCGCGGCCAGAACGACCGACAGGGCGAGCGCGCTCGCGAGCCGGCGGGCCAGCGTCAGCGCGGCGGCAGCGGGGGCGAGCACGAGCGCGACCAGCAGCAGGTTCCCGAGCCCCTGCACCGCCGCGACCGTGGTGACCGCGAGCACCACGAGCAGCGCGAGCTCCCACCGGCCGGGCTTCGCGCCCAACGCCGCGGCCGAGCCGCGGTCGAAGCCGACGAGCGCGAGCGACCGGTAGCCGAGCGCCAGCGCGAGCGCGACCCCGCCTGCCAGCAGGCCCGCGACGGCCAGGTCGCCGCGCGTGACGCCGAGCAGGTCGCCGAACAGCAGCTCCTGCAGCCGCGGCGGCGCGTCCGGCGACAGCGCGAGCAGCCCGCCGAGCCCGAGCAGCGACGTGACGCAGACCGCCACGCCCACGTCGCGTGCCGAGCCGCTGGTCGCGCGAGACGAGGGCTATGCCCGCCGCCGCGACGAGCACGCCCGCGAACGCGCCGAACAGCAGCGGGATCCCGGCCAGCGCGGCGATCACCAGGCCCGGCAGCATCCCGTGGCTGATCGACTCCGCCGCGTACGCGTCGCGGTAGAGCAGCACCCAGACGCCGAGCGGGCCGCATGCGAGCGACAGGATCAGCACCTCGACGAGCGCGCGCACGACGATCGGCGAGCCGAGCGGATCGGTCAGCCAGCCGAGCATCAGTGCGGGTGGTGTCCGACGCCGACGGCTCGCCCGCCGCCCTCGAGCACGATCAGCTCCGCGCCGTAGGTCTCGCGCAGCGTCTCCGGGGAGAGCACGGCGGCCGGCGGTCCGTACTCGATCTGGCGGCCGTGCAGGCAGAGCACCCGATCCCATTCCGCGGCCTGGCGGACGTCGTGGGTGGCGACGAGCAGCGTCCGCCCCTCGGCGCGCAGCTCCGCGAACACCGCCTCGATGCGGGCGGCGCTGACGCCGTCGACGCCGGACAGCGGCTCGTCCAGCAGCAGCACGGCGGCCTGCTGCAGCAGCGCGCGGGCGATCAGCACCCGCTGGCGCTGGCCGCCCGAGAGCGCGCCGAACGTCACGTCCGCCCTGTCGGCGAGCCCGACCCGGTCGAGCACCGCGCGGGCAGCATCGCGGTCACGCCGCGCGACGCGCCGGAACCACGGCGTACGGGCGTACGCGCCCATCAGCACGACGTCGAACGCGCTCACCGGGAAGTCGAGCCGCGCGCGCTCGGTCTGCGGCACGTACGCCGGGCGGCCGGGCAGCACAATCTCGCCGCGGCGGACGGGCAGCTCGCCGAGCAGCGCGCGGAACAGCGTCGTCTTGCCGCCGCCGTTCGGGCCGAGCACGCCGACGATCTCGCCCGGCCGGGCGCTGAACTCGACGGCGCGCACGACGTCGCGCCCGGGTGCGTAGCCGCCGGAGAGGTCGCGCACGGTGACACCCGCCGCCGCGGGCCCGTCGCCGCGGCTCGCCGCCGGCTCGCCGATCGTCGTCATGCGGTCACCGCCCTGGCGCGCAGCGAGGTCGCGGCCGCGACCGCCGCGAACGTCGCGCCGCCGAGCACGGCGAGCGCCGGGCCGGCGCCGACGTTGAGCTCGTCCGCCAGCCACACGGCGGCGACGCCCTCGACCGCGGCGAGCGCGACCGCGGTGAGCTGGAGCGAGCCCAGGCGGTCGGTGAGCAGGCGCGCCGTGGCGGCCGGCACGACCAGCACGACCGTGACCAGCAGCGCGCCGACGGCGTCCAGCGCCACGACCGCCGCCACCGCGACGCCGACCAGCAGCAGCCGGTCCGCCAGCACCGGGCGCATGCCGAGCGCCTGCGCGCTGCCCGGCTCGAAGCCGGCGGCCAGCCAGTGGCGGCGCAGCGCGCCGTCGAGCACGATCGCCCCCGCGGCCACGACCGCCGTCAGCCAGATGTCGCGGTCGGTCAGCCCGATCAGCGAGCCGAACAGGAGCCGGTCGACGCCGGCGCCGGACTCGAACACGTCGGATGCCAGCACCACCCCCGCGGCGAGCGCCCCGACCAGCAGCAGCCCGGTCGCCGCGTCACCCGCGAGCCGGCCCGTGCGCACGACGCGCTCCTGGGCGACGCCGAAGCCGAGCGCGGCCGCCAGCGCCGCGAGCTGTGGCGCGATTCCCCAGGCACTCGCCAGTACGAGCGCCGGGAAGCTGACGGTCCCGACC
This sequence comes from uncultured Solirubrobacteraceae bacterium, assembly GCA_963835735.1. Lineage (GTDB taxonomy): Bacteria > Actinomycetota > Thermoleophilia > Solirubrobacterales > Solirubrobacteraceae > DASQMT01. The sequence continues at coordinate 100,466 of CAWIGP010000005.1, read as the reverse complement.
GCATGCGTGAAGAACGCGAGCCGGCGCAGGACGATCCAGCTCCCGAGCAGGCCGGCGGGCACCGCGAGCAGCAGCATCTCGAGCACGGCTCGCTGCATGTACGGGGCCGAGAAGTCGATCACCGCGCCGCACAGGTTACTGCAAACCATTATCGTTTACGGGCCAACCCGCGCTAGCATGCTCGGCGTGGCGACGGAGACCCAGGTACAGCTCGATTGGGGCGCGCACGCGCGCAGCGAGCTCGCCCGTGCGGGCCATCGCGCCGGCGGCGCGCGCGAGCAGGTGCTCGCGCTGCTCGAGCGCCAGCCCTGCTGCCTGAGCGCGCAGGAGATCCACGACCGGCTGCGCGCGGCCGACGGCCGCACGCCCGGGCTCGCCAGCGTCTACCGCGCGCTCGACGTGCTCACGAACCTACGCCTCGTGCACCGGCTCGACGTCGACGGCACCGCCTGCTTCGAGCCCGCCGACCCGAGCGGTGAGCATCACCACCACGCGATCTGCGAACGCTGCGGCAAGCGCGACGCGTTCGAGGATGCCGAGCTCGAGCGCCTGATCGCCGGTGTCGCCGCGCGGCTGGGCTACGACGTCGGCGCGCACGACATCGTGCTGCACGGGCGCTGCCCCGACTGCGTGCGCTAGAAACTGCGGTCCTTTCGCAGCCCTTCCGTGTTGCGATCTTCGTGCCCTTCCACCGTCTCACCCGCCGTCAAGCGCTGAAGCTCGGCGCCGCCACTGCGGCGCTCGGCGCGCTCCGCGCATCCCCGTCCGCGCTCGCCGCCCCCAGGCCGGAGGCGTTCACGCTCGAACTGCCCGCCGCTGATGCCGCTGCAGCCGGATGGCGCACGTCACAGGTCTTCGACGCGCCCCGCCGGTTCGACCTGATCGGGCTCGGCTGGCGGCGCGGCGGCGGCGTCGACGCGCAGGTGCGCGCACGCAGGCACGGCGGGCGCTGGAGCCGCTGGACGCACCTGCACGACGCGGGCGACCACGGCCCGGACGCCGGTCGCGCCGCGGCCGGGACCGATCCCGCCTGGACCGGGGCCGCCGACCAGTTCCAGCTGCGGCTGCGCGGCCATGCGCGCGGCCTGCACGCCCGCTTCGTCCGTTCCGGCCCCGCCGCGCGGGCGACGCGCAGCCTGGCCAGCACCGCGCGTCGCCGGCAGATTCCCGGCGCCCCGGTGATCATCCCCCGCGCGCGCTTGGGGCGGCGATGCCGTGCCCCCGCGCTCCGCGCCGTCCTACGGCCAGGTCCAACTCGCGTTCGTGCACCACACGGTCAACACGAACGACTACGGGCCGGAGGACTCGGCGGGGATCGTGCTCGGGATCGCCAAGTACCACCGCGACCACCTCGGTTGGAACGACGTCGGTTACAACTTCCTCGTCGACCAGTACGGCCAGATCTTCGAGGGCCGCGCGGGCGGCGTCGACCTGGCGATCGTCGGCGCGCAGGCGCAGGGCTTCAACAGCGTCTCGACCGGCGTCGCGTGCATCGGCACCTACACCGTCGGTCGCCCAGACCGAGGCCGGAATGGACGCACTCGCGCGGATCATCGGCTGGAAGCTCTCGTTCCACGCGATCCCCGTCGCCGGCCCGGTGACCGTCACCTCCGCGGGCGGCGAGACGAACAGGTTCCGCGCCGGCACGCCGGTCACGTTCGAGCGCATCTCCGGGCACCGCGACGGGAACGCGACGTCGTGCCCCGGCAACCTGCTCTACGCGCAGCTGCCCGACCTGCGCGTCCGCGCGGCGCGGCTACGCCGGGCCGACGGCCGGCGTCACGGTGCGCGCGGCGTCGACGAAGCTGCGCGGCACCGCGACCGCGACGCTCAGCGGCGTGCTGCGCTTCGCCGACCTGAGCTCGGCCGCCGGCCTGCCGGTCGAGATCCGCTACTCGGGCACCGGCAGCGGCGGCGCCTATGCGCCGCTCGCGACCGCGCGCTGCGCGGCCGACGGGAGCTGGAGCGCGACCGTGAACCTGCCGCGCACCGGCACGATCCGCGCGCGTTTCCCCGGCGACGCCACGCGCGCCGCGCTCGAGTCGAGCTCGCTCAAGATCACGCTCGTCCCGAAGCTGTCGCTGTTCCTCTCGTCGCGGCGGGTCCGCCGCGGCAGCAGGATCCGGGTGAGCGGCTACGTCGCGCCCGCCACCAGCCCGCGCGCGACGATGGTGCTCGAGCGCAAGGTGGCCGGCCGCTACCGGCGCGTGCGCCGCTGGAGACTGCCGGTGCGCAACACGCGCTTCAGCGGCGCGGTGCGCCCGTCGCGACCCGGCCTCTACCGGGTCACGATGAGCGTCGAGGGCGCGTCCACGCGGCAGTACGTGCGCGTAACCTGACGCGCCCGTGCCGGATGACCTGACGCTGCGACAGCTCAACCGCGCGACGCTCGCCCGCCAGCTCCTGCTCGCGCGCGAGCGCGTCGACCCGGTCGAGGCGGTCGAGCGGCTCGGATGCCTCCAGGCGCAGGAGCCGAGACCGGCCTTCGCCGCGCTGTGGACGCGGCTGGACGGCTTCGACCGTAGCGCGCTGCAGGGCGCGCTGGAGGACCGCAGCGTCGTGCGCGGCACGATGATGCGGGCCACGCTGCACTTGACGAGCGCCGCCGACTACGCGGCGCTGCGCGCCTCGCTGCAGCCGATGCTGACCGGCGCGATGGAGGGGATACTGCGCCAGCGCGGCGACGTCGACACCGCGCTGGTGCTGCCGGAGGCGCGGCGGCTGCTCGCCGAGCGTCCGCGCACGTTCGGAGACGCTACGCGCGGAGCTGTCCGAGCGCTTCCCGGAGTTCGAGCACCGCGCGCTCGGATACGCCGTGCGCATGCAGCTGCCGCTGCTGATGGTGCCGACCGGCGACCGCTGGTCGTTCCCGGCGGATGCGTGCTTCGCACTCGCCGAGGAGTGGATCGACGGTGCGCTCGCCGGCCCCGACCTGCCGGCGCTGGTGCGCCGGCATCTGGGCGCGTTCGGCCCCGCGAGCGCGGCCGACGTGCAGGTCTGGTCCGGGCTGAAGGGGTTGAAGGACGTGGTCGACGGCATGGCCGGCGAGCTGGTCGAACTTCACGGCACGGCCGGAAGACGCTCTACGACCTCCCCGGCGCGCCGCGGCCCGACGAGGACACGCCCGCGCCGCCGCGGCTGCTCCCGGAGTTCGACAGCCTGCTGCTCGCCCATCAGGACCGCACGCGCGTGATCGCCGACGAGCGGCGCAAGGCGCTCGCGACCAAGAACCTTCGCGTCCAGGCCACGTTCCTCGTCGACGGATTCGTCGCCGGCAGCTGGGCGGTCGAGCGCAAGCGCGGGAGCGCCACGCTCACGCTGTCGGCGTTCGAGCGCCTCGCCAAGCCGGTCAAGGATGAGCTCGCCGCCGAGGCGGAGGCGCTGCTGCGCTTCCTCGACGACGGCGAGGCGACGCCGCGGGTCGCGTTCGCTCAGCGGTAGCGGACGCGCGCGGCCCGCGAGCAGCGCGGGCGCGGCGAGCGCGGGCAGCACCCAGGCCGGGACGCCGGGGTGGCCGGGCAGCACGAGATGGCAGACGGCGACCGCGAGCAGCGCGGCGACCGCCAGCACCGCGCCCGCGAGCACGCCCGGCGGAACCGCCTGCCGAGCGGCCGCCCGAGCAGGTGGTCGACGCGCTCGGGCGCCGGCGCCTCGAGCGCCAGCAGCGCCGCCGCCAGCGGCGCCGCGCGAGCCGACCGCCGCCACCGCAGCGCGCGTCCGCCGCCAGGTCAGCGAGCGCCGCCTGGCGCTGCGCGCCAGCCCGCGCAGCGGCGGCAGGAAGCCGAACGCATCGGCGGCCGTCTGGGCGGCGAGCAGCCGGAGCGGGTCGCGGCGCCGCGCGTGGTGGGCCTCGTGCTCGATCACCGCGCGCAGCTCGGCGCTCGCGCAGCCGCGCGAGCGCGGTGTCCGAGACGAACAGCGCCGGGCCGCACCAGCCCGGCGCAGAACGCGAGCGGCCGCCGGTCGCCGACGACGATCACGGCGTGGCCGGCGATCTCGCGCCGCTCCAGCGACCGGGAGCCGGCGCAGCCGCCGCTGTACGCGCGTCTGGCGCAGCAGCGACGGACCGAGCCGCCACAGGACCAGCGCGTCGGCGAGCGCGAGCGCCGCCAGCGCCACGTCGTGATGGCCCGGCGGACGCGTGGCGTGCCCGCGAGCAGCGCCGGAAGGTGGAAGCGCAGCACGTCGAGCGCGACGATCAGCGCGATCGAGGGCCGCGCTGGCCGCGAGCAGCAGCGAGCGCGAGCTCGAGGCGCCGGACGCCGTCATTCCGCCGCGAGCCGGCGGAGCGCGGCGAGCCGCTCCGGGTCGAGCGCCGCCATGCGCCGCGCGAACTGGACGAGCGCAAGCTCGCCGTACTGGTCGAGCAGCTCGCGACACCTCGGCGTCGGCGCGGGCGCCGAGGTACTCCTCGCGCGGCAGCGCGGCCGTGTACACGTCGGTCTTGCCGTCGCGGCTGCGGCGCACGAGGCCCTTCGCGTCGAGCCGCTGCAGGATCGTGAGGACGGTCGTGTAGGCGCGCTCGGGCTGGCCCGGCCTCGGCGTTGAGCGCGTCGCGCACCGAGCGGACCGTCGCCTCGCCCTGCGCCAGATCTCCTCCATCACCAGGCGCTCGAGCTCGGGCATCGGCGGCGGTGCGTCCATCCGGCACCGAGGCTACGCGCGTGATGTCGATCAGGCCGCCGCTCGGACTCGTGCTCGACCTGCAGCGTCGTGTGCTCGAGCCCGAAGCTGCTCCGACGAGCAGCGTGCTCGAGCTCGGCGCGGCGCGCGTGGCAGTCCGCGTCCGGCGGCACGAGCACGTGCGCCGACAGCGCGGGGAAGCCCGACGTGACCTCCCACACGTGCAGGTCGTGCACCTCGCTGACGCCGGGGTGGGCGGCGAGCGCGTGGCCGATCGCGTCGGGGTCGAGACCGCGCGGCGCGGCCTCGAGCAGCACGCCGGTCGGCCTGGCCGAGCAGGCTGAACGCCCGAGCGGACCATCAGCGCGGCGACGAGCAGCGCGACGATCGACGTCGGCGCGCTCGAAGCCGGCGGTCAGGACGAGCAGGCCGGCGAGCGCGGCGCCGAGCGACGCGTAGAGGTCGGCGAGCACGTGCGCGCGGGCGCCCTCGACGTTGAGCGAGCGGCGCTCGGCGCGCGAGAGCGCCCAGGCGGCGCCGACGTTCACCGCCGCGCCGGCGAGGCCGACCACGAGCACGATCGCGCCCTCGACGTCCGGCGGGTCGCCGAGCCGTCCGCATCGCCTCCCACGCGATCACGCCCGGCGAGCACCAGCAGCGCGGCGCCGTTGATCTGGGCGGAGAGGATCTCGGCGCGCCCGAACCCGAACGTGAAGCGCCCGCCCGGCGGTCGCGCCGCGAGTCGCGCGGCGACGAGCGCAAGCGCGATCGAGCCCGCGTCGGTGAGCATGTGCGCGGCGTCGGAGAGCAGCGCGAGCGAGTCGGCGATCAGGCCCGCGACGACCTCGACGACCATGAACGCGAGGATCAGCCCGAGCGCGAGGCTCAGCCAGCGGCGGTCGGCGTCCGGCGCGGGCGCGTGGTGGCTGTGCTCGTGGGCGTGTCGTGAGCGTGGGCGCCCGCCACCGCGCGCCTACTCCCCGTCGCTGCCAGGTCGCGGCGCGGCCGCAGCCAGTCCGCGACCTTCTCGGCCGCGCCGGCGACCTTCTCCTGCGCCCCGGCGACCTTCTCCCCCACGTTGTCGCCGCCGAAGTCGGCGAAGATGCGGCGGAAGCGCTCCTTGTAGTGCTCGTACGCCGCGCCGGCCTCCTTGCGCGCGTCGGCCTGCTGGTCGCGCGTCGGGTACTCGCCGGCCACGATCCGGTCGTACTCGCCGGACTGGACCCACTGCCGTGATCTCCTTCACGCGCTTGACCGGGCGGCTGTGCGTGAGCCAGAGGTCGTTGCGCATCCGGTTGAGCTTGTCCCAGCCCGAGCTCCACTCCTCGTAGTCGTTCGCCTGGCTGGATGAACGCGTCGAGATTGAGCCTGCTCGAGCGGACGCCGCCGGCGAGCACCATCAGCGTGCGGCAGGTGACGAGCGGGTCGCGGTTCACGAGCGTCGCCGCGCGGTCCGCGGACAGCTCCGCCGCCCGGTACCACTCGAGCAGCACCAGCGCGACCGCTTGCAGCGGCAGGCCGGCGATGAACGGCAGCCGGACGCCGCGCGAGAGCGCCACCAGGATGTGCAGCGCCGTGATGTAGAGCACGTGGTCGGACAGGATGTGGCCCGCCTCGTGGCCCAGCACCGTCCGCACCTCGAGCTCGTCCAGCAGGTCGATCGAGCGCGAGTTGACGACGCACCATCGGCTTCCCGGCGCCGATTGCCGCGGCGTTGGTGATCGGGAACTGCGTCAGGTAGATGTCGTAGCGCTCGGGCAGGTCGAGCCGCGCGCAGACGGCATTCCAGTCCGCCCAGATCTGGGGGATCTGATCCTCCCCCAGCCGCACGGACGAAGAGAGCAGGTTCTGGCGGTAGGCGCGCTCGTAGCCGAACTCGATCAGCTTGCGCACGACGACGTCGAGCGCGGGGATCGACTGCAGCGCCGCGGTCGCGGCCCGGTCGGCCGGGTGCTCGTAGGCCTTCGAGGACAGGTTGATGAGGCGCTGGTCCTCGGGGAGTGACGTCGTCATGGTGCCAAGGACGCTAGCGGTCGCCGAGCCGGATGACGAGTCGCAGCCCGCTCCACGTGGCGTCGATCGCGCACACCTTGTTGTCGACCAGACCGGTCGGCAGCGCGATCTCGCGCAGCACGTCCTCGGTGATGTCGGTCGGCACCTTCGAGGCGCGCTTCGGCCAGGCGATCCACAGGCCGGCGGCGGGCTCCATCAGCGCGCGCAGCGCCGGCAGCCGTGCCTCGAGCTCCGCCCGGCGGGTGTGGAAGGACACGATCACGTCGGCCTTGCCGCCGGTCCTGTGCACGACGCGCACGCCGTCGGGCAGCGCCCCGAGCGTCTGGTCCTCGAACCCGCCGGGCGCGCCGAGCAGCGCGACCCGATGCCCGGGCTTGATGCCGAGCTTGCGCGGCAGCGGCGTGCCCGAGTAGCCGGCGGCGCTCACCCGTTCGCGGGCAGCTCGAGCACGGTCAGCGTGCCCGGTCCGTCGGTGCGGTCGAAGACGTGGAGCTCGCCGCCGGCCCGCTGGGCGACGGCGCGGGCGAGGTGGGCAGCGAACGGGTCGGCGGCGGGCGCCGCGTCGCGCAGCTCGACGCGGCCACGGCGGATCGCGGCGGTCACCGTCGAGCCCGGGGGCGATGAGCTCGCGGACTGCCGCAACAGGCCGCACAGGGCGGGCTCGAGGCCGGCCGCGCGAACGTGCGTGTCCTGCTCGACGGCGACGATCAGCCGCACGTCGTGCGCATCCGCCCGGACCGCTGCAGCGGCCGACCGGGCCGCGGAGGCCAGCGAGCGCGGCGGGCCTGGCGGCTCGGCGCCGGCCAGCGCGGCGAGTGCCGCCAGCAGCTCGTGCGGCGTCGTGCTCGGACGAGCGCGCGCGGAGCCGCGCCATCCCCTCGCGCATCACCGCGGCGTGCGCCGCCTCCGCACGGCGGCGGGCGCGGTGGCGGGCGGCGGCGCCGTGCAGCCAGGTCAGCGCGATCGCGGCCAGCGCGCCGAGGCCGAATGTCGCGAGCGCCGGACGCAGCGGGCCGCCGCCCGCGATCAGCAGCAGCCCGAGCGCGAGGACGGCGACGGCGGCCAACCAGGGGGCGGGCACCTCGCGCGCCGCGATGCGGTAGCCGGCACGGCGTCGGTCCGAGGCGGTCGCGGGCATGCGGGCGTCAGCGCGCCGACCGGTGCGCCGGGCGCAACGCGGCGTACGCGCCGAGCGCGAGGTACAGCGCGCCGAAGGCCAGGGCGAACGCAGTGACGGCGAAGGCGGCGAGAGTGGTCGCGGTCGGCACTGCGGCACACGTTACGCACACTCCTGGACCTGTGCCAGCGCCTCCGATTGAATTACCGACCATGGTGCCGGATACCGGTGCTGCGCAGTTCGCGCAGGTCGAGCAGCTCGGTCTGCATCCCGTCTTCCAGCCGATCGTCGACCTGCACAACGGCGCGGTCGTCGGCTACGAGGCGCTGATGCGCAACGGCGAGCTTCACGGCGCCGAGGACAGCACGGTCGCGCTCGACCTCGCGGCGCGCGACTCCGCGCTCCGGCTCGCCGGCGGGACGCGGGCTCGACGCGCCGTTCTCGCTCTTCCTCAACGCCGACCCCGAGACGATCGACGCCGCCTCGCACGAGCTGCCCGCCACGCCGTTCACGCTGCTGGTCGAGGTGACCGAGCCGGCGCTGATCACCCGGCCGGAGGCGATGCTGCGCGTGCTCACGCGGCTGCGGTCGGCCGGCTGGGGCATCGCGCTCGACGACGTGGGCGGCGACTCGCGCTCGCTCGCGCTGATGTCGATCCTCTACCCGGACGTGATCAAGCTCGACCTGCGGCTGCTGGGCGGGCGCGCGCGCCCGGACGTCGCCCGCGTCGTGACCGCCGTCGGGGCCGAATCGGAGCGCCGCCACACGACCGTGCTGGCCGAGGGGATCGACTCCGAGGAGCAGCTCGCGCAAGCGCGCGCGTTCGGCGCCGCGCTCGGCCAGGGCTTGCTGCTCGGCGCGCCCGGCGCCCTGCCCAAGCGGCTGCCGCCCGCCGGTCGCCCGCTGCGGTTGCCCGGCGGCGCCGGCGACCCGTTCGGCGCCACGCCGTGGGAGCGGGTGACGAACTGGCGCCACCCCCGCCGCGGGACGCGCGCGCTCGCGATCCACGCGGCCGACGTGATCGTCGACCGGGCCGCCGAGCTGGGCGAGACCGCGATGGTGCTCGCCTCGATGTCCGACGAGCGGCTCGGACCCGCGGCGGTGGCTCGCTACGGCCGGCTCCAGGATCGGGTCGCGTTCGTCGGCGTGCTGAACGCGGGCGCGACGTTCGACGGCACCGGGATGCGCGGCGGGAGGCTCGCGCCCGACGACCCGTTGCGCGGGACCGGCACGCTGGTCGCGCTGGCGCCCGACTTCGCGGCCTGCCTGGTCATGCGCGCGACCGACGACGAGCAGTGGGAGTTCGCGGTCACGTACGACCGGGACACCGTCGTCGAGTGCGCGCTGTCGCTGATGGCGCGGATGGAGCCGCTCGAAGGCTAGGTCGCCGCCACGCGCGCGGCGACGTCGGCGATCACCCTGGACAGCTGCCCGCCCTGCCAGGCCAGCGGCGACGCGCCCGGCTCCTCCGATCGCAACCCGGCGCCCGGGATCGCCTCGGCGTAGCGCTCCCCGACCGCGTACGGGTGGCCGGGATCGGCCTCGTCGCGGCTCGCCACGACGACGCACGGGAGCTCGAGCTCGGCCAGCTCGTCCCAGTCCTCGAACGGCCGCGAGCGCGGCACTTCGCGCAGCGCGTCGGCGACCGCATCGGGATGCTCGTGCGCGGCGAGCCGCTGGTGCAGCACGCGGATCACGGTGTCGCGCCAGGCGTCCGGCACGCTCGGGTCCCCGTACGCGGCGACGAAGCCCTCCACGCCGCCGGTGCGCAGGCCCTCCGACAGCGCGTCCCACCGCGCCAGGCCGTCGAGCGGGCGCTCGGGCGAGTAGGCGGGCGTGATCAGGACGAGCCCGGCCGCGCGATCCGACGTGGTCGAGCACGAAGCGCACGATCGTGTGCGCGCCCATCGACGCGCCGGCGAGCACGGCCCGCTCGATCCCGCGCTCGTCGAGCACGGCGCCGCAGGTCGGCGGCGAGCGCCTCGTAGGTGTACTCGGGCGCGGGCGAGGAGCGGCCGTGGCCGCGCGCGTCGTACATCACGACGCGGTGGCCCGAGCGCTCGAGCGCGCGCGAGCCCATCACGACGTAGCGGCGCGTCGCGGTCAGCCCGTGCAGGAGAACGACGGGGATGCCGTCCCCGGCCTCCTCGCCGGCGAGCGTGACGCCCGGGCGCTCCACGGTGAACTCGGGCACGCTCGGTAGCCTAGAGGCGTGATCTTCGACGCCACCGAGGCCACCTTCGAGCAGGACGTGATCGAGCGCTCCAGGCAGCTGCCGGTGGTCGTGGACTTCTGGGCCGAGTGGTGCGGCCCGTGCCGGCAGCTCACGCCCGCGCTCGAGGCGGCCGTGAACGAGCGCGCCGGCAAGGTCGCGCTCGCCAAGGTCGACACCGACGCCAACCAGCGGCTCGCCGCCGCGTTCCGGATCCAGGGCATCCCCGCCGTCAAGGCGTTCAAGGACGGCCGCGTCGCGTCCGAGTTCACCGGCGCACAGCCGCCCGCGGTCGTCGCCGACTTCCTCGACGCTCTGCTGCCCTCCGAGGCCGACGCGCTCGTCGCCGCCGGCGGCGAGGCGGACCTGCGCCGCGCGCTCGAGCTGGAGCCGCGGCGCGCCGACGCCGGCGTCGCGCTCGCGCGCATCCTGGCCGAGCGCGGTGAGCGCGACGACGCGCTCGCGATCCTGACCGAGTTCCCGGGCTCGTTCCCCGCCGAGGGCCTGGCCGCCCGGCTGCGCCTGGAGGACGACGAGGAGCTGCGCGCCGCGTTCGCGGCGCTCGACGCCGGCGAGCAGCAGCGCGGTCTCGACGCGCTGATCGCGGCGATCGCCGGTTCCGACGATCCCGCGCGCCGCGAGGATCTCCGCCGCGCGGTCGTCGGCGTGCTGGACGAGCTCGGCGTCGAGCACCCGGTCGCGCGCGAGTCGCGCCGCAAGCTCGCTTCGGCGCTCTACTAGCGGACGGCGCCCGTGTCGGTGTCGGTCGCCTCGGCCGCCGAGACGCCGGCCGGGTCGTTGAGCTCGGCGCCCGCCGGGGCCGCCACGCGGCCGTCGAGCAGCGGATCGTCGGTCGTGCGCATCCAGTCCCCGAGCCGCCCGCGCAGGTCTGCCAGCACGTCCGAGTGGTCGGGGCTGGCCATCAGGTTGTGCGCCTCGTTGGGGTCGAACAGCAGGTCGTAGAGCTCCTCGCGCGGCCGCGGCGTCTCCGCCAGCCCGTGCTGGAGCAGCAGCTCCTTCGACGGGCTGTCGTCGATGTTCGGCAGCACCGGCAGGTCGCGTTCGCCCCAGCGCCGCACGTACTTGTGGCGGCGCGTGCGGATCGCGCGCTGCGGGTCGTAGGCCGCGTGGTAGGTCAGCTCCCCGTAGATCGCGTCGTTGACGTCGCGCGTGTCGCCGCGCACGACCGGCAGCAGCGAGCGGCCCTGCACGTGGCCGGGAGCCGGCGATCCCGACCAGCTCGCACAGCGTCGGGAAGAGGTCGATCTGGGACACCAGCGCGTCGTTGACCCGGCCGCCGTGGAACCCTCCCGGCCCGCGCACGATCAGCAGCACGCCCAGCCCGCGGTCGGTCAGCGTCGCCTTGCCGCCCGGAAACGGCGGTCCGTGGTCGGTCGTGAGGATCACGACCGTGTCGTCGGCGAGCTCCATCTCGTCGAGCGCGCTCAGCACCGCGCCGACCCCGTGGTCGAGCGCCCGCGCGCTCTGCTTGAACGACGCCATGTCGCGCCGCGTCACCGGCGAGTCCGGCAGGTTCGAGAGCGGCATCGAATAGAGCATGTCGCGCACCGACGTCGGCTCGAAGAAGTCGCGATGCGTCTCGAAGAACCCGACCGAGAGGAAGAACGGCTGCGGCGGCCGGTCGCGCAGCAGCGCCACGGCCGCCGGCCCGACGTCGTGCGCGCGGCTCGTGTCGGCGCCGACGACGAGGTCGTAGCCGAGCTCCTCGGGGTCGGCGGAGACGTGCTGCTCGCCGACCATCGCCGTCCAGTACCCGCCCGCGCGCAGCGTGTGGAGGATGTGCTGCGTCGGGTCGTCCAGCGCGAAGCCGCGATGCGCGAGCCCGTTCATCCCGTTGCTGTGCGGCCAGCGGCCCGTCAGCAGCGCGGCGCGGCTGGGCGAGCAGGTCGGCGCGGCGGCGTACGCCTGGCGGAACAGCAGGCCCTGATCGGCGAGCCGCTGGATGTTCGGCGTCGTCAGCTGGTGCCCATATGGCTGGATGTAGCGGCCCGTGTCGTGGGAGTGGACGAGCACGATGTTGGGTCGCGTCGGGGCCATTCTCAACCGGGTGAGTGTACTTTGTCGGGCGTGAGGACCTACTTCGTCTGCGCGACGCCGCGCTCGGGCAGCACCGTGCTCTGCAGGTCGCTCGCCGCGACGGGCGTCGCGGGGCGGCCGGAGGAGTACTTCGAGCGCCTGCGGCATTCCGGCCTGCCGCGCGAGCCGCGGGAGTACTTCGACGGCGTCGAGGACGCCTCGCTGCTCGGCCTGCTTCCGGAGACGAGGCAGGGCAACCCGGCCGCCGCCGATCTCGACGGCGATCTACAGCGCAGCGTCGCGGAGGGCACCACACCGAACGGTGTGTTCGGCGCGAAGCTCATGTGGGGCTACTTCGGCGACCTGCTCGCCCGCCTGGGCACGACGCCCGACGGGCCCGCCGTGCAGGCCCTGACCGAGCGCTTCGGACGGCTGTCATGGATCCACGTCACGCGCGCGGACAGCGTCGCGCAGGCGGTCTCGCTCTGGCGCGCGCTGCAGACGCGCGCGTGGAAGGCCGCCGACGCGCCCGAGTCGCACCCCGTCTACCACGCGCGCGGCATCGCCCACCTGCGCGACCAGCTGATCGAGCAGGACGCGGCCTGGCGCCGCTGGTTCGCCGCGAAGGCGATCGACCCGCTCGTGGTGCGGTACGAGCGCTTTGCCGCTGACCACGCGGCTACCCTGAGGGACGTCCTCGCCCACCTCGGCCTCGAGGTGGAGCGGATCCCCGACCCGCCCATGGACCGCCAGGGCGACGAGCGCTCGGACCGCTGGGTCGCGCGCTTCAACGAAGAGAAGGAGCTGGTGTGAGCGCCCCCGACCACCTGCACGCGCTCGAGTCAGAAGCCGTGCACGTCTTCCGCGAGGTCGCGGCCGAGCTGGAGCGGCCGGTGCTCATGTTCTCCGGCGGCAAGGACTCGATCGTGCTGCTGCGGCTGGCCGAGAAGGCGTTCCGGCCGGGCCGGTTCCCGTTCCCCGTGCTCCACGTCGACACCGGTCACAACTTCCCCGAGGTGCTCGACTACATCGACCGGCGCGTGCGCGAGCTCGGCGAGACGCTGATCACCGCCAAGGTCGAGGACTCGATCGCGCCGGCCGCGCGCGCGAGGAGTGGAAGTCTTCCAAACCCGGCACGTCGCGCAACCGGCTCCAGACCGTGACGCTGCTCGACGCGATCGAGCACGGCCGCTTCGACGCCGCGTTCGGCGGCGCCCGGCGCGACGAGGAGCGCGCCCGCGCGAAGGAGCGGATCTTCTCCTTCCGCGACGACTTCGGCCAGTGGGACCCGCGCGCCCAGCGGCCCGAGCTGTGGAACCTCTACAACGGCCGGATCCGCCGCGGCGAGCACGTGCGCGTGTTCCCGCTCTCGAACTGGACCGAGCTCGACGTGTGGCACTACATCGAGCAGGAGCGGCTCGAGCTGCCGTCGATCTACTTCGCCCACGAGCGCGAGGTGTTCGAGCACGACGGGATGCTCTACGCGGTGTCCGAGTACGTCGAGCCGTCGTCGTCGCCGTTCCTCGAGTCGGTGCGCTACCGCACGGTCGGCGACATGACGATCACCGGCGCGGTCCGCTCTCGCGCGCGCGACGTCTCGACGGTGATCACCGAGATCCAGGCCACGCGCGTGACCGAGCGCGGCGAGACGCGCGCCGACGACCGCACGTCGGAGGCCGCCATGGAGGACCGCAAGCGCCAGGGGTACTTCTGATGACGGCGACGGACGGAAAGCAGTTGCTGCGCCTGGCCACCGCCGGGTCGGTCGACGACGGCAAGTCGACGCTGATCGGCCGCATGCTGCTCGATGCCAAGCTGCTGTTCGACGACACGCTCGACGCGCTGCACCGCAACGGGCAGAACGGCGCGCCCGACCTCGCGGCGCTCACCGACGGCCTGCGGGCCGAGCGCGAGCAGGGCATCACGATCGACGTCGCGTACCGCTACTTCACGACGCCGAAGCGCTCGTTCATCATCGCCGACACCCCGGGCCACCAGCGCTACACGCGCAACATGGTCACGGGCGCCTCGACGGCGCACCTCGCGGTCATCCTGATCGACGCCCGCAACGGGATCATCGAGCAGTCGCGCCGGCACGCGACGCTCTCCTCGCTGCTCGGCATCCGCCACCTCGTCGCGGCGGTCAACAAGATGGACCTCGTCGGCTGGGACGAGGCGCGCTTCCGCGAGATCGAGTCCGAGTTCGCCGCGCTCGCCGCGCAGCTCGGCGTCGAGGACGCGCGCGCGTTCCCGATCTCTGCGCTGCATGGCGACAACGTCGTCGAGCGCGGCACCGCGGCCTGGTACGGCGGCCCGCCGCTGCTCACCCACCTGGAGGAGATCGACGTCGCCACGCACCGCGGCGAGGGACCGCTGCGGTTGCCGGTGCAGTGGGTGATCCGGCCGGAGGACGCGGCGCGGCACGAGCGCCGCTACGCCGGCCAGATCGCGGGCGGCACGCTGCGCGCGGGCGACGAGGTCGTCGTGCTGCCGGCCGGCTCGCGCACGACCGTGACCGCGGTGGAGACGTTCGACGGCCCGCTCGACGCGGCGGAGCCGCCCGATTCCGTCACCGTCCAGCTCGCCGATGACCTCGACGTCGGCCGCGGCGAGATGATCTGCGGCGTCGAAGGGACGCCCGTCGCGGGGCGCCACATCGAGGCGACCGTGTGCTGGATGTCGGAGAACCCGCTGCGCGCCGGCGAGCATCTCGCGCTCAAGCACACGACCCGCACGGTGCGCGCGGCCGTCGAGTCGATCGACGTCCTGCTCGACGTCACCACGCTGCGCGAGGAGACGCCGCCGGACCAGCTCGCAGCTCAACGACATCGCGCGGCTCACGCTGCGCACGAGCGCGCCGGTGGTCGCCGATCCGTACGGCGAGAACCGCACGACCGGCGCGTTCATCCTGGTCGACGAGGACTCCAACGACACCGTGGGCGCCGGCATGGTGCGCGTGATCCGCGAGGCGGCGCGGCCTGACGAGCCGCACTCCCCTGGCGTCACGTGGCACGACACGGGCCTCGGCCGCGCGCACCGCTGGGACTCGCTGGGCACGCGCGGCGCGACCGTCTGGATGACCGGCCTGCCGGCGTCGGGCAAGTCGAGCGTGGGGGCGGCGCTGGAGCGCCTGCTGGTCGAGGACGGCCACCCCGCGTACTTCCTCGACGGAGACAACCTGCGCCACGGGATCTCGGGCGACCTCGCCTTCTCCCCGGCCGACCGGACCGAGAACATCCGCCGCGTCGCGCACCTCGCGCGGCTGATGGCCGACGCCGGCATGGTCTCGATCGCCTCGCTCGTCTCCCCCGCCCATCACGACCGCGCGCTCGCGCGCGAGCTGCACGAGGCGGCGGGCCTGCCGTTCATCGAGGTCTACGTCGACACGCCGGTCGAGGTCTGCGAGCAGCGCGACCCGAAGGGCCTGTACGCGCGGGCGCGAGCGGGCAAGCTGCTCGACTTCACCGGCGTGAGCGCACCCTACGAGGTGCCAGAGAACCCCGACGTCCGCATCCGCGGCGCCGAGGAGGAGGCCAAGGAGGCCGCGCTGCGGGTCCGCGCCGCGCTCGAGCAGGTCTGGCGCGCCGCGGACTAGCCCTTGCCGCGGTAGAGCCGGACGGTGAGCGGCGCGAACACCGCGGTCAGGAAAGCCGCCTCGCCGAGCACCAGCGCGATGTCGCCACTGTCGGAGTCGCCCTCCATCAGCCCGCGCGTCGCGGTGACGAGGTGCGAGATCGGGTTCACGTCGACGAACGCCTCCAGCCAGCTCGGCAGCGTGCTCGGCTCGACGAACACGTTGCTGAGGAAGATGAACGGGAACAGCGTCATGAAACCCGCGTTCATCACCGCGCTGGGCGACCGCATGACCAACCCCACGGTGGTGAAGATCCACGACATGCCGAACGCGAACACGACTACGAGCGCGATCGCGGCGATCATGCCGACCACGCCGCCGTCGGGCCCGTAGCCCAGCGCCAGCCCCAGCACGACCACGACCAGCGCCGCGAGCACGTAGCGCGTCGAGTCTCCCAGCACCGCGCCGACGAGCGGCGCCGGCCGCCAGATCGGCAGCGAGCGGAAGCGATCGACGACGCCCTTCGTGACATCGGTGTTCAGCGCGACGCCGGAGTACACGCAGGTGAACAGCACCGACTGGGCGAGGATGCCGGGGAAGATGTACTCCAGGTAGTCGGCGGTCGATCCCGCGACCGCCCCGCCGAACAGGTACGTGAACATCAGCAGGAACAGCACCGGCGTGATCGTCGCGTCGATCAGCTGCTCCGGCACGTGCTTGACCTTGAGCATGCCGCGCCAGCCGAACGTCAGCGCGGCCGCCAGCGCGCTCGGACGCGGCGGTCTCGCCGTCGACGCCAGCGCGGCGTGCAGCGCCTGCTCCATGACCGCGTCGGCGTGCGCCGGGCGCGTGCGCGGGGCGGTGCTCATGCGGCGGCCTCCTCCTCCAGTTCCAGCTCCTCCGCCGGATGGCCGGTGAGCGCGAGGAACACCTCGTCGAGGCTGGGCTGGGCGAGCGAGAAGCTCGCGAGCCCGATCCCCGCGCGCGCGAGCTCCGCCACGGCCTCCGACGCGCTGTCGGCGCTCGTGACCGTCACCGACAACGCGGCGGGATCGGGCTCGAGGTACGGCTCCGTGTCCAGAGCGCGAGCCAGCACCTGCGCGGCCTCGGCGCGATCGTCGGGGTCGAGCAGGCGCACATGCAGCGCGCCCGAGCCGACCGACGCCTTCAGCTGCGCCGGAGTGCCCTCGGCGATCACCCGGCCGTGGTCGATCACCGCGATGCGCTCGGCGAGCTGGTCGGCCTCGTCCAGGTACTGGGTGCACAGCAGCACGGTCGTGCCCTGCCCGATCAGCGCGCGGATGATGTCCCAGACCTGATTGCGCGAGCGCGGATCCAGGCCCGTGGTCGGCTCGTCGAGGAACATCAGCTCGGGCGTGACCACGATGCTGGCGGCGAGGTCCAGGCGCCTCCGCATGCCGCCGGAGTAGTTCTTCACGAGCCGGCCGGCGGCGTCCGCGAGCCCGAACGCCTCGAGCAGCTCGTCCGCCCGCTCACGCGCCTGACCGGTGCGATAGCCGAGCAGCCGGCCGAGCAGCACGAGGTTCTCGCGGCCGGTCAGCTCGTCGTCGACCGAAGCGAGCTGGCCGGTGAGGCTGACCAGCCCGCGCACCGCGTCGGCGTCGGTTACGACGTCGTGACCGAGTACCTTCGCGCTCCCCGCATCGGGCCGCAGGAGCGTGGCGAGCATGCGGATCGTCGTCGTCTTGCCCGCGCCGTTGGGCCCGAGCACTCCATACACCGCGCCGCGTGGCACCGCCAGGTCCACGCCGTCTACCGCGCGCGTCTCTCCGAATGCCTTGCGGAGGCCGGAAGCCTCTATGGCGAGCACTACAACAGCTAATCAAGCGGCCGGGGCGGGCGGCTTCGGCGGCGCCAGGATCCGCCGCAGCTTCAGTGCGACGTGGATGGCGAGCCGCACCTCGGGATCGTCGAGGCCGTCGCCGAGGATGCGCGTCGCCTGGCGGAAGTGATTGCGGAACGTGTTGCGGTGCATGAAGCAGCGCGCGGCGGCCAGCTCGTGGCTCGGGGCGTCGAGGCCGGCCTCGAGCACCGCCAACAGGTCGCTGTGATGCTGGCGGTCCCAGACGACCAGCGGTCCGATCTGCTGGCGCACGAACTCGCTCGCCTCCGGGGTGTCCGCCATCTGGGCGAGGAACCGGTCGAGCGCGTAATGGCGCACCGACACGAGCGGCTGCCCGTCCTCCGCGCGGGGTCCCATCGCCCACAGCGCCTCCAGTTCCGCGATGCCGGCGCTGAGCTCGGCCAGGCCGAGATCACGCTCGCCGGCGATCACCTGCGGGCGCGAGCTTGGAGCCAGGCGCTGGGCGCCGTCGGCGACCCGCCGGAACCAGTCGGTCGCCGCGCCGCCGCCGTCGGCGCCATCGCTCGGATGCAGCAGCACGGTGCGCTCGCCCAGCAGCACGCTCAGCGCCCCGGTCGCCGCCGCGCGCGCCTCGCGCTCGATCGCATCGCTGACATCCAGGCGCGGTGCGCGACCGCGCCAGCCGAGGATCGCGGGCCGGTAGGCGGCGGCGAGCGCGAGCCCACAGCCCGCAGCCTCGCGGCGCGCACGCGCCGGTCCGACCTCGGAATCGCTCACCAGCCGCCGCAGGAGCTCAGTCGTGCGCCCGCGCAGGAGCGCCACGCGCTGGAGCTGATCCGCCAGCAGCGTGGACACGAGCTCGGCGAGCTGCCCGCCGGACTCGCCGTCCTGGTCGCCGACGGCGAGGTAACCGAACGGCGCGGAGCCGGCGCGCGCCACCTCGGCGATCCACCAGCCGGGCGGCGCGACCAGCCGGTTCGTGGCCGCCGCGCGAGCGATCGCCAGCGCGCGGTCGCCGGCGTCGCTCGCCGGCGCCCGGGCCAGCGCTTCCCCGGCCGGGCCGGCGAGCCCGAGCGGCTTCCCCAGCGCGCGCTGCGCCGCCTCGACGAGCTGCTCCGGCGCGTCGCTCTCCACCGCCATCCGCACCAAGGAGGCAACGGGGTCCGCTAGGGATCCGGCGACACGCGTCTCAACATTCGCTGCGGTCACGGGGAGGGAGCAGGGGCCGGTCGCAGTGGCTCTCAGCTCAGTCCGCGAGTCTAACCCGCGTTGTGCAGATCGACCGATCCGGGCGCCGTTCAGGGCCGATTCCGGTGCGCCGCGCACACGCCTTGGCGCCCCGCACAATCGCCCTGCGCGACGGAACAAACGCCGATTTCTGTACGTCGGGACAGTTACACGCGTAACCGAACCTGAGGTAATTGGCTGGATATGGCTGACATTGGACACCCTGAACGCGAGATCGAGGTGCGACCCTCGGAGCTGCCGCTGCCGCGGGAGTTGCCGCTCGAACCGCCCGCGCCGGCGCCGCGCGAGCCCAGTCCCACCGAGGATCCGGTGCCCGCGTGAGCCGCCTCGCCGTCATGAGCGAGCCGCTGCGCGGGTGGCGCGGATGGCAGGTCGTCGAGGATGCCGACGGCCCCCTCCTGGCCTCGTGGGCCGTCGGCGCGCTCTGGCCGGCACGCCGCGCGATGCGGGCTCGTTGCGGCGTTCACGGTTCGCGCCCGGCCGCGCACCACCTGTGCGGCATCCACGCCTTCGGTGAGCGGGACGAGGCGCTCGCCTACCTGGACCGCAGCACCGAGACGACGCCCCTGCTTTTCGTCCGGCGCCCGCAGCGCGCACTCGCCATCGCCCTCGGACGCGTGTCCGGCTGGGGCCGCGCGGTGGCCCACACCCGCGGCTGGCGGAGCGAGTTCGCGTACCCCTACGACCTGCAGCTACTCAGAGGCGATCGCGGCCTCGCCCGTGCGCTGGCCGGCCGCTACGCGGTCGAGGTGTCCGCCTTGCAGGCCGATACGTAATCCGTCTCACGCGATCGCCAAGTCCGACTCGACCCGCACCGGCCATAGGAGACCCTCGTAAGCAATGCGACGCATCATCGGCATCCAGACACATCACTCCGTCAACCTCGAGGACGCGAGCCGCTTCGGGGTCAACATGCTCACCGCGCTCGAGGCGACCCTCAAGCGCACGGGCGACCCCGAGATCCAGGCGCTGCTGGACGAGCTGCGCCCGCTGGTGCGGCAGATCGGCGTGGCGCGGACGGCCGCGGGCCTGCGCTTGAAGATGCATCAGCGCGATCCTGAGTTCAAGCGCTACGTGGACGGCGAGCTGCCCTGGCCGGACGAGCTGGTGGAGGGCTTCATTCCCAGATGCACGTGCGACGACCGATGCCTGTTCCACGACATCGGCCGGGGCACGCTCGAGGACGACTGCAACTGCGACCGCATCTGCGGCCTGCACGGCGAGGCCGAGGCCGCCTAGGGGCCCCTACAACCGCAGGCTGCCGTGGACCGTGTCCCCGGACCGCTCGCGGTAGCCGGGCACGAACTGCGAGGTCACGATCGCGTGCTCGGTCGTGAGCTCGTCGATGATCGGCCACAGCTCGGCGATCCGGGCCGGGCGATCGATGCAGACGCTGTAGGTCGGCCGATGGCTGGCGACGCGGCCGAACTTGTCGCCGTGCGGCGGCTCGTCGCTCGAGAAGCCCCAATCGCCGAGGATCGTCGTCGCACCCGCCGCGCCCGCTTCGCGTAATCGCCGCGTGAGCTCGTCGTAGAGCGGATGCCCGCGCACGTCGGCGGTCCGCCGCGTGTAGACCCGGATCGTCTGCCAGCCGTCGGCGCCCGCCACGGCCGGCAGCGGTTCGAGCAGCTCGCCGTCGTGCTTGACCTGTGCGATCCGCTCGAGCGTGACCACCGGGGCGGGCAGCAGCTCGGCGAGCTCCGGCAGCGACCGCTGCAGGGGCTCGGGCGGGCCCACCGAGACGATCATCATCGGCGCTCCGTTGTTCGTGAAGAGGCGCGCGCGCCGGCGCCGGCCGCCGACGAGGCCGTCGCCCCCGGCGAGCACGATCGCCCCGGCCGCTCCTGCCCGGCGCAGCGCATCCACCGCCTCGCGATAGGCCGGGCGGCCGTGCGCACGCTCGCCGGATCCGCAGTGGATCGTGAGCTCCGCCGCCAGTCCGGGCCCGGCCGGGAACTCGGCTCGGGCGACGTCCGGGCCGGACGCGAGGCGAGCAGTGCTCGAGCGTGACCAGGCCCCGCGGCACCGCGCGGTCGACGTCGTCGAGCACGTCCGCGATGCGCACGCGCGTGTCGACGACGTGCGCGAGCAGCGGCAGGTCGGTGGAGACGTCCGGGAACCGCTCGGCATGGATGCGTCGGTTGAGGCCGAAGCCCTCGATGCCGCGCAGTAGCGCGGCGGTCGCGATCCCGCGCCGCTCCAGCCGGCGCATCAGCGCCTCGTGCGCGGGCAGCCGCCCCGCGGCGACCGAGTCGCCGAAGTACACGGACAGCTTGAGCGCGTCCGCGATCATCCCAGGGCTCCACCCAGCAGCCAGCCCGCGCCGGTCGCGGCGAGTCCTGCGACCATCGAGCCGAGCAGGTACAGCCACATCGCCGCGAACTCGCCGTCCTCGCCGAGCCGCTGGGCCTCGACCATCCACGTGGAGAACGTCGTGTATGCGCCCAGCAGGCCGGTCCCGAGCACCAGCAGCGCATCCCCGGACACCGACAGGCCGGTGAGCAGGCCGAGCAGGAAGCCGCCCGTCAGGTTGACCGTGAACGTGCCGAAGGGGAACGCGCTCGGCCGGCGCGCGGTGACGAGCCCGCCCACGTAGAAGCGGGCCCACGCTCCGGCGGCGCCCACCAGCTGCGACACCGATCCAGGTCAGCACCGCGCTCATCCGTAGCGCCGCCTCCGCGCCGCGACGGTCGCTCCGACCGCGAGCAGCATGCCGCCGGCCAGGCTCGCCGCCGCGTAGGCCGCCGCCAGGCCGGCGTGCCCGTCCTTGGCGAGCCGGATCGTCTCCACCTGGAACGCCGAGAACGTGGTCAGGGCACCGCAGAAGCCCGTCCCCAGCAGGAACCGCATGTAGCGCGTGGGCGCGGTGATCTCGGTCAGCCGGGTCGTCAGCCACGCCAGGAACGCGGTGCCCGCGAGGTTGACGGCGAACGTCGCCCACGGCCACTCCCCCGGCCGCACCGGCAGCGCCTCCGCGGTGCCTGCGCGGGCGAGGGATCCGACGGCGCCGCCCAGGAGGATGGCGAGCGCGCGCACGCGCGCGACCGGCAGCATCCGGAGCCTCGCCACCCGGCCAGATGTGCAGCCCGTACCGATCGGCACAGTTTCCCGGCTGATTTCCGATGCGCCGCGCACACCTTCGCAAATACCGGCTTGACCGCCATAGAGCCGCCTCCTAGAACCCGGTCGGGCGCGCGCCCGCGCGCGCCACCACAGGTCATCCCACGAGAGGAGGGCGCCCATGCCCGAGGTCGTCTTCAGCGTCGACCAGTCCAAGTCGATGGCCGACCAGGCGGTGCCCGGTCACAACCGTTGGCACCCCGATGTTCCGCCCGCGGCGTCGGTGAAGCCGGGCAGCGAGTTCCGCGTGGAGTGCCGCGAGTGGACAGACGCGCAGCTGGGCAACAACGACTCCGCCAACGACGTCCGCGACGTCGATCTGACGGTCTGCCACATGCTCAGCGGTCCGATCGAGGTGCAGGGCGCTGAGCCGGGCGACCTGCTGATGGTCGACATCCTCGACCTCGGTCCCTGCCAGGCGCCGCAGGAGTACGGCGACGCGCCGGGTCAGGGCTGGGGATACACCGGCGTGTTCGCGAAGGCGAACGGCGGCGGCTTCCTGACCGACCACTTCCCCGACGCCTACAAGGCGATCTGGGACTTCCACGGCCAGGAGGCGACGTCGCGCCACCTGCCGGGAGTGCGCTACACGGGCATCACCCATCCGGGCCTGTTCGGCACCGCTCCGTCGGCGGACCTGCTGGCGGAATGGAACCGGCGCGAGCAGGCGCTGATCGACAAGGATCCCGACCGCGTGCCCCCGCTCGCGCTGCCGCCGCTGCAGGACGGCGTGCTCGCGGGCACGCTGCAGGGCGCCGAGCTCGACCGGGTCGGCCGCGAGGGCGCGCGCACGGTGCCCGCGCGTGAGAACGGCGGCAACCACGACATCAAGAACTTCACGCGCGGCAGCCGGGTCTTCTACCCGGTGCACACCGCCGGCGCGAAGCTCTCCGGCGGCGACCTGCACTTCTCGCAGGGCGACGGCGAGATCACGTTCTGCGGCGCGATCGAGATGGGCGGCTTCATCGACTTCGGCGTCGACCTCATCAAGGGCGGCATGAACGCCTATGGGGTCACGACGAACCCGATCCTGATCCCCGGCCGCGTCGAGCCGCGCTACAGCGACTTCCTGACGTTCATCGGCGTCTCGGTCGACGAGACCACCGGGGAGAACTACTACCTGGACGCGTCGATCGCCTACCGGCGGGCGTGCCTGAACGCGATCGAGTACCTGCGCAAGTTCGGCTACTCGGGCGAGCAGGCTTACCTGCTGCTGGGATCGGCGCCGATCGAGGGCCGGATCTCGGGCGTGGTCGACATCCCGAACGCGTGCTGCTCGCTGTACCTGCCGACGGCGATCTTCGACTTCGACGTGCTGCCGAGCAAGGACGGCCCGACGTCGGCCGTGCGCGGGGAGGCGGCGAGGACGAGCTAGAGATCGTGCCGCTATACGCATTCATGTGCGACGGCTGCGGGCCGTTCGACGTCGACCGACCGATGGCCGAGGCGAGCGCGGCAGCGGCGTGCCCCACGTGTGGCGCGGAGGCCCGGCGGGTGTTCACCCCGCCGGGCCTCGCGCTGCTCGCGCGGCCCATGCGGCGCGCGCTCGATCTCGAGGAGAAGAGCGCGCACGAGCCCGAAGTCGTGAGCGAGAAGCGCGGACGCCCGATGCCGCACCGCCATGACGCGGGGCCGCCCTGGGCGCTCGCGCACTGAGAGAGAGGAGTCAGCGATGCTCGGGGTGGTGCTGCTGTACGTCGGCGCGGTGCTGGTGATCAACGGCATCTGGCTGGTCGGTCAGGCGCGCGTGGCCTCGGCCGGCGAGGCGGGCGCGACCGCGGCCGAGTCGAGCCCATTGTTCATCCAGGGCCGCGAGGTCGCGGTCATCAACGTCTTCACCGGGTTCGTGGGCCTGGTCGCGGCGGTCACGTTCATGATCCACGGGAACGCCAACGGCGACATCGACGAGATCCGTGGCGGCGGCCTTGTCTTGCTGTTCGCGTTCACGTACCTGTGGGTGGCGGCCAACGCCTTCCTCAACGCCGGGGGGCGCGCGTTCGGCTGGTACTGCCTGTTCGTCGCGATCACCGCCATCCCGGCCGGGATCTACACGTTCAACAACGCGGCCGGCAACGACGCGGCGATCTACCTCGGCGTCGCGTGGTTCGCCTGGGCCGTGCTGTGGTTCATGTTCTTCCTCCTGCTCGCTCTCGACCGGCCGATCGCGCGGATCACGGGCGCGGTGGCGGTCCTGGAGGGGATCGGCACGGCCTGGGTGTTCGGGCTGCTGCTGATGCTCGAGCAGATCGCGTTCTAGGCGCCGGTCAGTCCGACCACGGGTCGCGCACGAGCGCGGCCTGGTGGTCGGCGTGGGTGTGTTCCTGGCCGACGGGGTAGTGTCGGGTCCATGCCCGACGAGGATCCACTCGACAAGCTCTCCTCCGCCGAACTGCACGATCTTGCCGTGAAGCGTGCGCGCCGGCATCTCGACGTCCGCTTCTTCTACCGCCTGATGCAGACGCTGCCGACCGCCGAGGCCGCGGCAGGAGAGCTCGGCGAGGCGGAGACCGACGTCATGCGGCTGAGCGCGCACGTCGACGACGTGACCGAGGCCGGGCAGGGCGAGGTCGCCGAGCTGCTGCGCCCGTTCTACCTCGACTACCTCAAACGCCACCACGTCAAGGTGCCGTGACGTCGATCGCGGTAGTCGGCGGTGGCTTCGGCGGCGTCGCGGCGGCCGTCATGCTCGGCCGGGCGGGTCATCGCGACGTCACGGTCTTCGAGCGCGCGGAGCGCGTCGGCGGCGTCTGGCACCACAACACGTATCCCGGCGCGGCGTGCGACATCCCGTCGCACCTGTACGAGTTCTCGTTCGCGCCGAACCCGCGCTGGTCGCACCGCTATGCGCGCCAGGCCGAGATCCAGGCGTACCTCGAGGAAGTCGCGCGGCGCAACGGGGTGCTGGATCGGATCCGCCTGGGCACGGACGTGACGGCCGCCGGCTGGGACGGCGAGCGCGACCGCTGGATCCTCGAGACCAGCGCGGGCACACACGAGGCCGATGTCCTGATCACGGCGTGCGGGCAGCTCTCGGTCCCGTCGCTGCCCCGGATCCCGGGGATCGAGAGCTTCGGCGGGCCGGCGTTCCACACCGCGCGCTGGCGCCACGACGTCGCACTCGAGGGAAAGCGCGTCGCGGTCATCGGATCCGGGTGCAGCGCGATCCAGGTGGTGCCCGCGATCCAGCCGGTCGTCGAGCACCTCGACGTCTACCAGCGCTCGCCCGGCTGGACGTTCCCGAAGATGGACTTCGCCTACAAGCCGCGGACGCAGCGGCTGTTCGAGCGCCTCCCGGTGCTGCGGCGGCTCGATCGCGCCGCGATCTTCGCGTTCCAGGAGTTCGGGGCCGCCGCGATGACGCGCCGGCCCTGGCTGTTGCCCCCGCTGCGAGCGGTCGCGCGCCGTCAGATCAACGCGGCGATCGCGGATCCGGAGCTGCGGCGCAAGGTGACCCCGCGTGACGAGATCGGCTGCAAGCGGGTCATGCTCACCGACGACTGGTATCCGACGCTGACCAGGCCGAACGTCGACGTCGTCGTCGACCCGATCGCCGCCGTGACTCCGGGCGGACTCCAGACGGCCGACGGCCGCGAGCGCGCCGCCGACGTGCTCGTGCTGGCGACGGGCTTCAAGACCCACGGGTTCGTCGCGCCGATGGAGATCGCCGGCGCCGGCGGGCGCTCGCTCGCGCAGGAATGGGGAGCGCGTCCGCGCGCGTACCTGGGGATCACGGTCCCGGGCTTCCCGAACATGTTCCTGCTCTACGGCCCGAACACGAACGGCGGCACCGGCTCGGTGGTCTACACGATCGAGGCGGCCATGGCTCACGTGCTCGCCGCCCTCGAGGAGCGCGAGCGGGCGCGCGCGCGCCGGATCGAGGTCCGGCGCGAGACGGCCGAGGACTTCGACCGCGAGCTGCGCGCGGCGCTGGCCGGGACGGTCTGGCACACGGGCTGCACGAACTGGTACGTCGACGCGGACGGGAACGACCCGAACCAGTGGCCGTGGCAGTGGAGCGCGTACCGCCGCAGGACAGCGCGCCTCGAGCCGGGGGCGTACCAGCTGACCTCCTGACGCCGGTCGAGGCGGTATCCATGGAGGGTCCGTGCCCGCCCGCCGCGTGATCGCCCACCTCGACTGCGACGCGTTCTACGTGTCGGTCGAGCTGCTGCGGCGGCCGGAGCTGGCCGGCAAGCCCGTGGTGGTCGCGGGGACCGGGCCGCGCGCCGTCGTGACGACCGCGTCCTACGAGGCGCGCCGGTACGGCGTCGGGTCTGCCTCGCCGGCCGCGCAGGCCCGGCGGCTGTGCCCGGAGGCCGTCTTCATCCCGCCCGACTTCAAGGCCTACAACGCCAAATCGCGCGAGGTCTGGGACCTGGTGCGCGGGCGGCTGCCGGTCGTCGAGCAGGTCGGGCTCGACGAGGGCTACGCGGACGTCACCGAGGCCGATAAGCCGCTGCGGGTGCTGCGCGAGCTCGTCGCCGAGGTCCGCGACCGCACCGGGATCACGATGTCGGTCGGCGTCGGGCCGAACCGGCTGATCGCGAAGGTCTCCTCCGACCTCGAGAAGCCGCAGGGGTTCGTGGCGATGGGGCGCGAGGAGGCATGCCGGCGGCTCGCCGGCGCGTCGCTGCGGATCATTCCCGGGATCGGGCCGAAGACGGCCGAGCGGCTGGCGGCGGCCGGCTTCACGACGATCGGCGCGCTGCAGCGTGCGGACGAGGCGATGCTCGCCCAGCGCTTCGGCGCACGCCACGGCGCCGACCTGCTCGCCCGCGCGCACTTCCACGGCTCCGACGTCGTCGCGGCCGAGTCCGGTCCGGCCAAGTCGCGTTCGACCGAGACCACGTTCGATCGCGACATCGCCGAGCTCGCCGAGCTCGAGGCGGTGCTCACGCGGCTCGCCGGCGAGCTCGTGCAGGGCATGCAGCGCAAGCGGGTGCGCGGCCGCACGATCGCGATCAAGGTCCGCCTGGACGACTGGACCACGGTCACGCGCGCGCGCACGCTGCCGGAGCCGGTCAACGACACGGCCACCATCACCGGCGTGGCGCTCGAGCTGCTACGCGCGTACGCGCCGCCACGGCCGGTGCGGCTGCTCGGCGTGCGGATGGCGGCGTTCGACGACGAGGTCGACGCGCAGGCGGAGCCGCCGGCCGCCGACAGCCCGCAGCTGGCGCTCCCGCTCGGTTAGGGAGGCGCGGGCGATCGTCGGGCTGGCTCTGTGACGCGTTTGCGCGGGTTCGTTCGAACTGCGCATTTAGGGAGTGTCAGGTTTGTGCCCCCGGCCGGTTTGGCGGGCTGCGCGCGAGTGATCGTTGCCGGCTGGAAGGAAAACGTCGAGATTCGGTCGTGTTGCCGGCGCCGCTCGACGTTCTCCTTGCTGTGGGAGGAAAACGTCGAGCGGGAGGGCGGAGCGGCGCCGATCTCGACGTTTTCCTTGCCCGGCTGGCGACGCGGCGCACCGCCAGATGATCGCCACCGGACCGCCGCCCGGCGCGGAACTCATTCCCTAAATGCCGCAGTTCCCCGACGTCACGCCCACCGGCCGCGTTCCGGCCGGTTTGGCGGGCTGGGCGCGCGATCGTCGGCGAATGCGACCACAACGTCGAGATCCGGTCGCGATTCCCGTCCTGCTCGACGTTTTGGTCGCAGGAGGACCACAACGTCGACCGGTGGCCGGTAAGGCACCCGCGATCGACGTTTTGGTCGCTCGGCTTGCGACCAGGCCGGCAGGGTGATCGGCGTGCGGCTGTTTCGCTCGGTGACCTCGGCCGCATGATCGCGCGCGGCTCGCCGCCGCGCGCTCGCCGACCGCCGCCGCCCGTGCGGAAGCTCATCCCCTAAATGCCGCAGTTCCCCGACGTCACGCCGACCGGCCGCGTTTCGTGAAGACGCGCGATCGCGCCCGGGCCGGCCCCGAGCTATCCGGTCAGCGCGTGGTCAGGATCGTGCCGTGCCCATGGAACCCGAGCCGCCGCGCGGTCGCGGCGGTCAGGTCGTACTCGCGGCCGCCGACGTAGGGGCCGCGGTCGATCACGCGCACGCGCACGGTGCGGCCGCCGCGCTTGAGCGTCAGCGGCGTGCCGCACGGCAGCGTCTTGTGTGCCACGCCGAGCGTGCCGGCGCCGAGCGTGCCGCCGCAGCCCAGCGGGTTGCCGTACAGCCCCGGCCCGTACCACGAGGCGTGCGCGGCGCGATACACGTTCAGGCGCCCGAGCATGCGCTGGCCGGACCGGACGCCGCGGCCGCCGGCGACGCGCACGCGGAGCCTGGTGCTGCCCGTGCGTCTGAGCCGCTCGCGCAGTTGGAAGCGCCCGGCAGCATCGGTGCGATCGCGGTCGATCGGCTTCCAGCGCCCGTCGCGCCGGAGCTGCAGCGACACCATGATGCCGCTGACGCGCGGCGCCACCCGCCCGGTCACGGCGGTGCGGCTGCCCGCGCGCACGTGCAGCTTGCGATGACGCACCGCGATGCGCGGCTGCAGCGCCGCCCGGGCGGACGGCTCGGGGGTGGGAAGTGGCGTTTCGGACTGGGCGAGCGCCGTCGAGGCGCCGCCCGCTGTGATTGCGAGACAGAGCGCGCCGGCGGCTGCCGGGCGCGCGATGTTGCGCGGCCTCATGCGGAGACCTCCTTGGGCGTTCGACCCGGGTGCCTGCGAGGTGAGCTGACGGGCTCGCGGCGGCGGGCTGTCCCACGCGTCGCTACCGCGGCAGCAGCCGCGGATTCGCCCCGGCCGCGCCCCTCCCGGACACGGCAATCGGTTCCCCCGCCCGTGGCACGTCGTGTGCCCCGGTTCGGCGGTCGAACGAAGCCGGCGAGGATAGGCGGCCGCGCGCACTAATTCTGTGACGCACCACACACATCAAGCCGCTCGCGGGATGCGCGAGAATCCGCGGCGTGGCGAACCCCGACCGCCTGTCCGGGCTCGACGCCTCGTTCCTCGCGCTCGAGGAACGGGGCGCGCACATGCACGTCGGGTCCGTGCTGGTGTTCGGCGGCGAGGCGCCCGCTTACGAGGACTTCGTCGCACAGCTCGAGCGCCGGCTCGAGCTCGTGCCGCGCTACCGGCAGAAGCTGGCGTTCCCGCCGCTCGTCCAGAGCCGGCCCGTCTGGGTCGACGACCCGCACTTCAACGCGCGCTACCACCTCCGCCACACGGCGCTGCCTGAGCCGGCGGGCGAGCCCCAGCTGCGGCGGCTGGCCGGGCGCGTGTTCGCGCAGCGGCTCGACCGGACGAAGCCGCTGTGGGAGCTGTGGCTCGTCGATCGGGTCGGCGACGGGCGCTTCGCGCTGATCAGCAAGACGCACCACGCGCTCGTCGACGGCGTCTCCGGCGTCGATATCGCGACCGTGCTGTTCGACCTCGACCCCGATCCGCCGCCCCCGCCGCCGGCCGATCCGTGGATCCCGCGGCCCGAGCCGACGCGGGCGATGCTGCTGGCCGACGCGCTCGGCGATCACGCGGCGGGGCCCGTCGACCTCGCGCGCGCCGCGGCCGTTGCGGTCCGCCACCCGCAGGACGCCGTCAGCGCCGGCGTGACGGCGATCGGCGGGCTCGCCTCGCTGACGCAGGCCGCCGGTCTCGGGGGAGCGCCGTCGTCGCCGCTGAACGTGCGTATCGGGCCGCACCGGCGCTTCGCCTGGGTCGACGGCGATCTAGCGGTGTTCAAGTCGATCAAGAACGCGCTCGGCGGCACGGTCAACGACGTCGTGCTCGCGGTCGTCGCCGGCGCGCTGCGCACCCACTTCCTCGCGCACGGCTACGACACCGACACCGACCTCAAGGCGATGGTCCCGATCTCCGTGCGTGCGGAGTCAGAGCGCGGCGCGCTCGGCAACCGAGTGTCGGCGATGTACGCGCCGCTGCCGATCGGGCTGGCGGACCCGGTCGCGCGCTACGAGGCGATCCACGAGGCGATGCGCGGGTTGAAGGAGTCCGGGCAGGCGGTCGGCGCCGAGGTGCTGACGTCGCTCGCCGGCTTCGCTCCGCCGACGATCCTCGCCCAGGCCGCGCGGCTGCAGACGGTGCAGCGCCTGTTCAACCTGACTGTCACGAACGTACCCGGGCCTCAGTTCAAGCTCTACCTGATGGGCCGGCCGCTGCTCCGGCTCTACCCGATGGTCCCGCTGGTCGAGAACGCGGCGCTCGGGATCGCGATCATGTCCTACGACGGGCGGATCGACTTCGGGCTGCAGGGCGACTACGACGCGCTGCCCGACCTGGACGACGTCGCGGCCGCGCTGGAAGCCGCGATCGCCGAGCTGGCCGCGGCGGCCGGCGCCGGCAAGCGCCCACCGAGCCGGCGGGCGCGGGCCAGTCAGCCCGCTTGACAGAATCCCGGCCGATGGCCGGACCATTGGATCCCCTCACGCTTGCGCTGGCGCAGGTCGACCCGCGAGTCGGCGACCTCGAAGGCAACACGCGGCTCGTACGCGAATACATCGCGCGGGCTCGCGATGCCGGCGCCGAGCTGGTCCTGCTCCCGGAGCTGGTGCTGAGCGGCTACCCGCCCGAGGACCTGCTGCTCAAGGAGCACTTCCTGGACGCCGCCCAGCAGGCGCTGGCGGACGTCGCGAGCGAGGCGGAGGGCATCATCGCGGTCGTCGGCTACCCGCAGCGGACGGAGGACGTCTTCAACGCGATCGCGGTGTTGGCGGATGGCGCGGTCGCGGCCACATACCGCAAGACGCGCCTGTGGAACTACGGCGTGGCCGACGAGAAGCGCTACTTCCAGGCCGGCGAAGGCCCGGCGGTGCTCGACCTCGGAGGAGCGCGGCTCGGTCTGACGATCTGCGAGGACATCTGGGTCCCCGGCACGCCCATGTCGGACGAGGCGCTGGCCGGCTCGCTGCTGGTCATCAACCCGTCGGCGTCGCCGTACGAGGCCGGCAAGGGGCTGATGCGCGAGCGGATGCTCATCCAGCGCGCGCGTGACAACCTCTGCGCGGTCGCCTTCTGCAACATGGTGGGCGGGCAGGACGAGCTCGTGTTCGACGGCCACTCCCTCGTGGTCGACCACGCGGGCAAGGTGATCGCGCGCGCGCCGCAGTTCTCCGAGTCGCTGACGCTGTGCACGGTCGACCTGCAGGCCGCCGCGACCGCGCGGCTGCGCGACACGCGGCTGCGGCCGCCGGCGCGCAGCGCGCTGCCCGAGGTCCGGCACGTCGGTCGGCTTGAGCGCGCGCCTCGCATGCCCGTCCGCATCGGCGGCGACGTCGCGGAGCTGCTCGAACCCGAGGCCGAGGTGTACGAGGCGCTCTGCCTGGGAGTGCGCGACTACACGCGCAAGAACGGCTTCGAGCACGTCTTGCTCGGCCTGTCGGGCGGGATCGACTCGACGCTGGTGTTGCTTGTCGCCGCCGACGCGCTCGGCCCGGAGGCGGTCACGGCGGTCGTGATGCCGTCGCGCTATTCGTCCGAGTCCACGCAGGGCGACGCGCGCACGCTGGCGGCGAACCTCGGCGTCGAGTGCCTCGACATCCCGATCGCGCCGGCGATGGATGTCTACGAGCGGATGCTCGCCGAGGTGTTCGCCGGGCGTGAGCCCGACATCACCGAGGAGAACCTGCAAGCGCGCATCCGCGGCAACCTGCTGATGGCGCTGTCGAACAAGTTCGGCTGGCTCGTGCTCACCACCGGCAACAAGTCCGAGAACTCCGTCGGCTACACGACGCTGTACGGCGACTCGGCCGGCGGCTTCGCGGTGATCAAGGACGTGCCGAAGACGCTGGTCTACCGGCTCGTCGACTACCGCGACGCACGCGACGGGAGGCATCCGGTGCCGCGCTCGATCGTCGACCGGCCGCCGAGCGCGGAGCTGCGGCCGGACCAGAAGGACGCTGACTCGCTGCCCGACTACGCGACGCTCGACGAGATCCTCGAGGCGTACATCGAGGAGGACGCGGGACGCGACCAGCTCGCGCTCAACGGCCTGCCGGCGGAGGCGGTAGAGCGCGTGTTCGCGCTCGTCGACCGGGCGGAGTACAAGCGCCGCCAGGCTCCGCCCGGGATCAAGATCACGCCGCGGGCGTTCGGCCGCGACCGCCGCATGCCGATCACGAACGCCTACCGCGGCGGCTGAGCGCGCTCACGCGGCCGGCTCGTAGTCGCCGGCCTGCGAGTGCGATGCGATCGCCACGCGGTTCCAGGCGTTGATCGTGACGATGATCCAGGTGGCCGCCGCGAGGCCCTCGGCGCCGAGCTGCACCTCGGCCTCGGCGACGACGTCATCGGACAGCGGGTTGCCCGCCAGCAGCGTCAGCGCGTCGGTCAGCGCCAGGGCGGCGCGTTCGGCGGGCGAGAAGAACGGCGCCTCGTGCCACGTGGCGACCGCATACAGCCGCTGCTCGGTCTCCCCCCTGGCGCGTGCGTCCTTCGTATGCATGTCAATGCAGTACGCGCAACCGTTCAGCACCGACGCGCGCACGCGGATCAGCTCGCGCAGCAGCGGGTCGAGCGGCAGCGCGGCCGTCGCGTTGTCGAAATGGCACATCGCGCGGTACGCGCTGCGCGCCAGACGCTCGGTCTCGACGTGCGGATGCTTGATCTCGGTGTGTGTCATGCCACGGACGCTACGGCGCGATTGGCCCTGGCGTGAGGGCCAATACGACGCGTGCGTCCAGGACCAATCAGGCCTTGTCGCGGACGGCGATCGTCATCCGCACCAGCGCGCAGAGCCGGCCGGCGTCATCGCTGATCTCGACCTCCCAGACCCACGTCGTGCGGCCGCGGTGACGGCGCCGTGCGACGGCGTGGATCGTGCCGTCGAGGATCGGCCGCAGGAAGCTCGTCTGGTTCGACAGTCCCTGCGCCGTCTGGCCGGCGTCGCTGACGGCGCGCCAGGTCGCCAGCGAGGCCATCGACTCGGCGATCGAGGCGAACACCCCGCCGTGCACCAGCCCGGCGGGCTGCTTGAGCTCGTCGCGCACGCGGACCTGCGCGGTCGCCTCCTCGTCGGACATCGTCAGGACCTCCAGGCCGTAGAGGCCGTCGAAGCCCGGGAGGTCGCGCAGCGGCAGTGTTAGCGCGCCGTTCACGTGGGCGCACTTTAATGGGCCGCCGCATGAGTCCGCTCGAGCCGCTCGCCCCGGACCAGCGCGCCGTCGTCGCGCTGGTGCTCCAGCAGGGGCGCTCCTACGACGAGATCGCGGCGCTGCTGGGCATCGACGCCGACGCCGTCCGCGCCCGCGCGCGCGCCGGGCTCGCCGCGCTGGCGCCCGCCAACGGCCTGCCCGGCGAGGTCACCGCGCCGCTCGCCGACTACCTGCTGGGCCAGCAGCCCGACGCCGACGCCGAGGCGACCCGCGGGCTGCTCGCGGAATCGGCCCCGGCGCGCGCATGGGCGAGCGAGGTCGCCGAGCACCTGGCCGACGTGGCCAAGTCGGCGTTGCCCGCGATCCCTGCGGGTGAACCGCGCGAGGCGGCGCCGGCCGACGCGCCGGGCTCCGCCGACGACGCGCCCAGCGTGGCGGCCGCCGACGCGGCACCGGCCGGCGCGCCGCCTCCCGGCCCACGCCCGCGGCCGGTGCGCGAGGCCGCTCCGACCGACGCACCGCCTCCCGGCCCACGCCCTCGGCCGGTGCGCGAGGCGGCCGCGGACGACGGTCCCCCGCCGGCGTCCAAGCTCGGCGGCGTGCTGCTGATCGCAGCCGTGATCGCGGTCGTCGCCGTCGTGCTCTTCGTCGTGCTGCGCGGAGGCGACGAGGAGGAGCCCGCCGCGTCGAGCGCCGCCACGGCGACGGCCACGCCGACGCCGAGCGCTGAGCCCCAGGTGGCGGACGAGATCACGCTACGCCCCACCGGCGGCGGCAACGCCAAGGGCACGATGACCGTCTACCTGCAGGGCGAGCAGCTGCTGTTCGCGCTGCAGGGCGAGAGCCTGCCGCCGAGCGGCCAGAACGACGCCTACGCCGTCTGGCTCACCGGCCCGGGCGACAAGGCGCGCCGGCTCGGCTTCACGAACCCGGTCGGCCAGGACGGCACGCTCGGCATCCAGGGCCCGAGCCAGAAGGACCTCGCGAACTTCCCCAAGATGTACGCGACCTACGCGAACGTCGTCGTATCGCAGGAGAGCAGCGAGGACGCCAAGCGACCGACCCGGATCGTCCTCACCGGCAAGCTCCCGCAGGGCCGCTAGTCAGGGCGCGGCTGCAGCACGAAGTCGTAGTGCGCCACCAGGAACGGCTCCCGGGACTCGCCGCCGTCGGGAGCCGGCCCCGGTCCGTGCTCCTCGAATTCGACGACGAGCCCTTCTTTGGTTCCGAACACGACGTCGTTCTCCAGGTACTCCGCGCCCTGCTCGAACAGGTGCGTGATGAGCCGCTCATACCCTGCGACGTCGATCAGGAAGTGCACGTGGGCGGGCCGGAAGTGGCTGATGTCGGTGCGCTCCATCAGCGCGCCGACCGGGCCGTCCATCGGGATCGAATAGCCCTTCGGCGCGATCGTCCGCACGCAATAGCTCCCGTCCTCGCGCGTCGCGTAGGTGGCGCGCAGGCGCGCCTCGTCGATGTCGGCGATCTGGGACTCGTACAGGCCCTCCTCGTCGGCCTGCCAGACGTCCAGCACGGCGTTCGCGATCGGCTCACCGGCCAGGTCGGTGACGCGGCCCGTGACGTACAGCGGGCGGCCGGGAAGCCCGTCCGACATGTCGCCGCCGAACGGCAGCGGCGGCGACCCGGGGATGTGGAACGGCCCGAGCACGGTGGCCGGCGTCGCGGCGCCCTCGAAGCGGTGGTTGAGCTGCACGACGAGCATGCTGAGCCCCAGCACATCCGAGGCGAGGATGAACTCCTGGCGCTTGTCGTCCGATGCCTGGCCGGTGGCGGTCAGCCACTGGATCCCGGCCATCCACTCCTCCTCGGTCAGGTCGACCTCGCGCGCGAACTCGTGCAGGTGGCGCACGAGCGCACCCATGATCTCGGCGAGCCGCGGGTCGTGGGCGGTCCGCCAGCGCTCCAGGGCGAGGTCGGTGATGTTCTCCTCGGTGACAAGCTGCATCGTTCTCTCCTCCTACCGCTTCCACTGCGCCGCGCCGGCGTCCCACTCGGTGTACTGGTACGGGTTCTCGAGGATCTTCCGCTCGGGGATCTCGGGGTGCATCCCCGCCGTCCAGGAGTCCTCGCCGAGCGTCCGCATCGCGAACTCGACCGTCTCGTCGACCGCGTCGCGCACGCGCCGCAGGTCGACGCCGACGAGCTTCCCGTCGCGCTTGACGGTGCGGCCGTCGACGAGGACCGTGTGGACGTCGGCCCGCTGGGCCTGGAACGCCACGTGGCCGTACGGGTGCAGCACGGGGAACATGACCGGCGAGTCGTCGTTCTTGATCAGCACGACGTCGGCCTTCTTGCCCGCCTCGAGGCTGCCGATCAGCGAGTCGAGGCCGAGCGCGCGGCTGCCCCCTCGGGTCGCCCAGTCGACCACCTGCTCCGCGCGCAGGTGGTGGTGCGTCACGGTGTCCTGGCGCGAATGCGCCTCGTGGTGCTCGCGCGAGCGGTCCGCACCGAGCGTCGACCGCATGGCGCAGAACAGGTCCCCGCTCCACCACACGCTGGTGTCCATCGACAGCGAGACCGGGATGTCGTGCCGGCGCAGCCGCCACGTGGGCGGGTAGCCCTGGCCGGCGCTCTGCTCGCTCTCCGTCGACACGGAGACCGAGCCGCCGGTCGCCGCGATCCGGTGATAGGAGTCCTCCTCCAGCGTGGCCGCGTGCACGTAGATGTTCTCCGGCGTCATGAACCCGTGCTCGTGCATCAGCCGGATCCCGTCGTCGTTCGTGGCACCCCAGACGCCGGCGTGCGTGGTGACCGGGACCCCGAGCTCGCGCGCGACCTTGAACGCCTCCTGCTCGGGGAACGCGGGATCGCCGGTGACGTCGAACGCCATCTGGAAGCCCAGCATGTCGTCCTCGCTCCCGAAGCGCCGCTCCACGAAGCGGCGGAAGTCGGGCGCCGTCGCCCACTCCCACGGTCCCTGCTGGATGTTGCCGTAAGCGAGCACGAACCGCCCCGGGACGGACTGCAGCGCGTCGACGGCAGCGTCCGCGTGCTCGACCGTCTGGAGCCCGTGCGACCAGTCGACCGTCGTGGTCACCCCGGCTTCGAGCGACTCGAGCGCCGACAGCGTGTTGCCGGCATGGATGTCAGCCGGGCGGAAGATCTTCCCCCACTCCAGGTAGAAGAAGACGAAGTACTGGCTCAGCGTCCAGTCGGCTCCGTAACCGCGCAGCGCGGTCTGCCACATGTGCCGGTGGGTGTCCACCATGCCCGGCATCACGATGCCCTCGGCCGCGTCGATCTCGAACGTGCCGTCGGGCACCTCGAGGCCGGTGCCGACCGCGGCGATCCGGTCGCCCACGACCAGGACGTCCGCGTCGCGCAGGACGTCGTGGGCGTCGTTCATGGTCAGCACGGTGCCCCTGCGGAACACGACAGGCCGCCCGGCCTCGATCTCTCCCGTCATCTGCGCTCCTTTCCCAGCGTCGGTACGAGCACCTGCTTCGCGCCCCCGATCGCCTCCCGCTGCCGCTCCCAGGCGGTCGCGACCTGCTCGAGCGGGACGGGTTCGACGTCGACCTCGATGTCGCCCCGCGCGACGAGCTCCGCCAGCCGGCGGTATCCCTCGCGCCTGACCTCGACCGGCGGATGCGCGACCGAGAAGCCGCAGAGGTCGAGCGAGACCGAGCGGACGGCGGGAGCCGGCAGGCTCACGTCCAGGCCGGCGATCTGACCGACCGCGATGTGCCGCGCCCCGCGCGCCGCGACCTGGATGGCGGCGAGCGCGGGATCACCCCACAGCGTGTCGATCGTGACGTCGACCTCGCCGCCGGCGGCGGCCCGCAGCGCGGCGGTCGGATCGTCGCCATCGAGCTCGACGATCGCGTCGGCGCCGCGTTGGCGCAGCCGCGCCAGGCGCTCGCTCGGTCGCGCCGCCGCGACGACCCGGCCCGCACCGAGCAGCTTGGCGGCCTGCACGGCGATGGTCCCGACGGCGCCGGTCGCCCCGAGCACGAGGACGGTCTCCCCCGGCTCCAGCCGTGAGCGCCAGGCGACCGCGAGCCACGCGCCGAGCCCGGTGTTGCCCAGCGCGGCGGCGCGAACGTCGTCGAGGCCGTCGGGCACCTCGAACAGCGCCTCGTCGGAGGCCAGCGCCCGCTCGGCCATCGAGCCGTACGGCGCCACCGTCGCGTCGAAGTAGACGCGTCGCCCGTCGTCCAGCCGGCCGACGCCGTCGGTCCCGACCACCGACGGCAGCGGCGGCGGCCCCATGTAGAACGTGCCGGTCGCCTTGTGCAGGTCGAGGTGGTGCAGCGCGGCGGCGGCCATCTCGACGACCACGCCCCCCGGCGCCGCGCTGGGCTCGGCGAAGTCGCCGAACCGCGGCGTGGCGCCGTATTCGTGCAGGACCGCGGCCTTCACGAGACGACCACATGCGGGATCCGGCGGCGCGCCGCGAGATCGTCCTCGATCGCGCCGGCGGTCTCGCGCAGCTGCGGCAGGAACTCGCGCTCGAGCTCCTCCATGCTGTGCTCGGCCGCGTGGACGCAGACGTTCACGGCCGCGACGGTGCGGCCGTCGTGGTCGCGCAGCGGCGCGGCGACCGACCGGACTCCGACGGCGAGCTGCTGGTCGACCGCCGCCCAGCCCTGCTCCCGGACCTGGGCCAGCAGCACGTCGAGCTCGCGCCAGCTCGGCACCGCGGCGGCGTGGATCTCGCCGCGCGGGGATGCGGCCAGCGCAGCCCTGCGGTCGGCGGGTGTCAGCGCCGCCAGCAGCACCCGGCCCATCGAGGTGCTCGCGGCCGGCAGGCGGGTGCCGACCCCGACCGCGATCGTGATGATCTTCGGCACCGCGACGCGGCCGACGTACACGACCTCGCTGCCGTCGAGCTGCCCCATCGAGCTCGACTCCCCCGTCCGCTCGACGAGCGCCTGCAGGTGCGGCCGCACGATGTCCCAGAAGCCGAGCGAGCCGACGTATGCGCAGCCGAGCTCGAGCACGCGCGGGGTGAGTCGGAACATGCGCTCCTCGGCGCGCACGTAGCCGAGCATCTCGAGCGTCACGAGCGCGCGCCGTGCGGTGGGACGCGGCAGCCCCGCCGCCTCGGCCACCTGCGAGAGCGACAGCCCGTCGGGCGCGTTCCCGAGCGCTCGGATGACCTCGAGCCCGCGCTCGATCGCCTCGACGAAGTCGGGGTTGTCAACCCGTGCCATCGCCCCCCTCGTCCGGTTCGTAGATCATCCGCCGGTCGATCTCCCGGTACAGCGGCATTCCGAGCGGCTGCTCGGCCTCCTCGGCGAGATGGCCGACCAGCCCAGCGGTGCGGGCCAGCAGCGCGAAGCCCGCGCGCCGCCTCGGCCGGCAGCCCCATGTCGGCGAGCGCCGCGCCGGCGGCGCCGGCGCCGTTGATCGGCAGCCGCCGCCCCGAGACCTCCTCGTTCGCCGCGCGCACGCGCCTCGAGCAGCCGCATGTGCGGCCCGAGCACGCCGCTCTCCGCGGCCAGCTCGTACAGCCGCGGCACGCGCGGGTCGACGTCCTTGTGAATCGGATGTCCCAGCCCGGGGACGCGGCGGCCCTGGTCGAGCAGCGCGCGCACGGCCGCCTCGCCGGCAGCTCGCAGTGCGGCTTCGCCGTCGGGCTTCTCGGCCGCGACGATCTCGTGCAAGAACCGCGCCGTGTCGGCCGTGGGCCCGAGGAAGACCGAGCCGGCGCCGAGCAGTCCGGCGGCGACCGCGCCTTGGAGCGATTCGGGCGCGCCCGTGTACGTGAGCCGCGCGGCGAGCACCGTCGGCGTCAGGCCGTGGTCGGTGAGCGAGACGAGAACGGCGTCGAACACGCGCGCCTCGCCCGCGGTCGGCGCGCGGCGCGCCACGAGCATGAAGGCGAGGTCGGTGAACGAGACGCGGCCCATGAGCTCGTCGGCGACGTCGCGCCCGGCGACGGTGATGTGGTCTGCGGTCGAGTGCCCGATGCGCGACCGCACCCAGTCGCGCGGCTCCTGCTCGCTCATGTCTCCGCGTCCCACTCGGCGCCGGTCAGGGCGGCCGGGAGCCTGTGCTTCGCCACCCGGCCGGTCGGCGTGTGCGGCAGCTCGTCGACCACCTCCAGGTAGCGCGGGACCTTGAAGCTCGTGAGCCGGCCCGCGGCGTGCTCCCGCAGGTCGCTCGGCTCGGCGCCTGCGCCCTCTCGCAGCACCACGAACGCCTTCACCTCCTCCTCGGTCAGCTTCGACGGCACGCCGATCACCGCCGCCTCCACGACGTCCGGATGCGCGGAGAGTGCCGCCTCGACCTCGGCCGGCGCCAGGTTCTCGCCGCGCCGCCGGATCACCTCCTTGCGCCGGGTCACGAACGTGAACAGCTCGCCGGGCTCGCGCCGTACAAGGTCGCCCGTTCGCAGCCAGCCGTCGACGAGCACCTTCTCCGACTCCTCCGGCATGCCCCAGTAGCCCAGCATCACGGCCGGATTCCGGAGCTGCAGCTCCCCCACCTCGCCGACCGCGACCTCGCGCCCGTCCTCGACGACCCGCGCCTCGTTGACCTGGCCCAGCGTCGGGTGCTGGCGCACGGCGCCGAGCGTGCCGAACGGGCGCTGCCCGTGCGGCCAGATCAGCGCGTACGGGCTCTCGGACAGCCCGTACCCGCACACGATCTCGCAGGCCGAACCGCGCCTCGATCTCGAGCTGCCGCTCCTTCGCCGGCGACGGGCCGGTGTAACAGAGCCGCAGCGGGTTGTCGGCGTCGTCGGGCCGCTCGGGCTGGCTCATCAGGATCTCGAGCATCGCACCGATCGCGTTGAACTCGGTGGCACCGTACCGGCGCGCGGCGTCGAGGAAGCCGCTCGCCGAGAAGCGCGGGAGGACCACGACGCTCGCCCCCGCCCCGACCGAGCCGAGGACCGAGTACGCGGGCGCGTTGATGTGGAAGAGCGGGAGCGACGTCATCAGCCGGTCGTCCGGCGTGAGCCGCATCCAGTACGGGAAGCCCTCGCCCGCCATCGCGTAGGCGCGGTGGGTCTGCGTCACGAGCTTCGAGCGCCCGGTCGTGCCGGACGTCGGGATCAGCACGGCGGGATCGCCCGCCCGCGCGGCGGCCGCCGGCGCCTCGGCGGCGGGCGCGGCGGCGAGCTCGTCCACGAGCACGGTCGGCCGCTCGTCGCCGAACGCCCCCGCGAGCTCCGCGTCCGTGACGATCAGCCGTGGCCGCGTCTGCTCGGCGAGGCCGGTGAGCTCCGGCCAGGTCCCGCGCGGGTTGGCGGGAACGAAGATCGCGCCGAGCCGCCCGACCGCCAGCCAGGTGAACACGTACGCGGGGTCGTTGCGCGTAGTCGCCATGACCAGATCGCCGCGGCCGATCCCCCGCTCGGCGAGCGCCGCGGCGACAGCCGCGATCCGTTCCGCCGCCTCGCCGTAGCTGTAGCGCTCGTCCTCGTAGAGCAGCCAGACCTTGTCGCTGTTCCGCTCGACGGCGCGGTCGAAGAGCTCCGTGATCGTCATCGCGGCGTCGTTGGCTGTCCGCTTGACGGACATCTGTCCGCGATACTAGAGTGGCGCCGCCGCGATGACCACCGCGCTCGGTGACCTGCCGTTGCTGCCGACCTCGCTCGTCGGCAGCTATGCCCAGCCGGAATGGCTGATCGACCGCAAGCGCCTCGCGGACCGCTTCCCTCCGCGCGTGCGCGCCCGGGAGCTCTGGCGGGTCGGCGACGAGGACCTCGAGGAGGCGCGCGACGATGCCACCGTCGTCGCGATCCATGAACAGGAGCGCGCCGGGCTCGACATCGTCACCGACGGCGAGATCCGCCGCGAGAGCTACTCGAACCGCTTCGCCACCGCGCTGGAGGGAGTCGACATCGACAACCCCGGCACGGCGCTCGACCGCAGCGGGCACCCCAACCCTGTGCCGCGCGTCGTCGGCGACATCTCGCGCCCGGCGCCGGTGATGGTCGAGGACCTGCGCTTCCTCCGGTCCAACACGGACCGCGTGATCAAGATGACTGTGCCGGGACCGTTCACGATGTCCCAGCAGGCGCAGAACGAGCACTACCCGGACGCGGCGTCGCTCGCGCTCGGATACGCCGCGGCGGTCAACGCCGAGATCCGCGACCTCTTCGCGGCGGGAGCCGACATCGTCCAGCTCGACGAGCCCTACATGCAGGCGCGGCCGGAGGCGGCGCGCGAGTACGGCCTCGCGGCGCTCAACGCGGCGCTCGACGGCGTGGAGGGCACGACGGCCGTCCACATCTGCTTCGGGTATGCGGCGATCATCCACGAGCGGCCGTCCGGCTACTCGTTCCTGCCCGAGCTGGCCGGATGCTCGTGCGACCTGATCTCGATCGAGACCGCTCAGTCAGGGCTCGACCTCGGCGTCCTCGCCGACCTGTCGGAGAAGACCATCATCCTCGGCGTGCTCGACCTGTCCGATCCGGCGGTCGAGCCGCCCGACGTCGTCGCCGGGCGCGCCCGCCGGGCGTTCGAGTACCTCCCACCCCAGCAGATCGTGCTCGCGCCGGACTGCGGAATGAAGTACCTGCCCCGCCCTAGCGCGTACGGGAAGCTCCGCAGCATGGTCGCCGCGGCCGGAGCGCTCCGCCGCGAGCTCGGCGCCGCCTAGGGCGAGACGATCGCCTCGACGTCCGCGGCGTTCACCGCCACGCCGGGGACGGCGCCGGTCTGCGGTGTCAGGCGCGCGACTGTGAACGCGCGCGGGCGGACGTCTCCGTTCGCGTCGAACCGCACGTCGCCGATCAGGCCGTCGTCCACCTCCGTGGCCAGCAGGGCTCGGGTCACGGACGCGCGGCTGCCGTCGGAGCGCGCGATCGCATCCAGCAGGATCTCGGTCGCTTCCGCGGCATACACCGCGTCCGGGGTCACGAAGCCGCCCGGCTGCGTCGCCCCGAACTCCTCCACGAAGCGGCGTCCCTCCGGGCCGAGGCGCTCCAGCGGCACGCCCTGAAGGGTGAAGAGGATGTTGCGCGCGTCCCGACCCAGCGCGTCGAAGACGATGGGCCCGTCGGCGAAGGAGTCCGGGCCGAGGATCGGCACGTCGCCGCCGAGTCGCCGGCGGAACTCCCGAATGAGCACGAAGCCGGGAGGGTCTTCTTGCAGCGGTCCCCAGTACGGGACGCCCGCGTAGAGCAGGCCGTCGGGTCGCGCGCGCGCGACCCGGCGCGCGACTGCGCGAGCGCGCGCCGCGCCTCCGTTCAGATCGATCCGGTACAGGCCGGCGACCCGCATCCCCAGGCGGCCCGCGGTCCGGCGGGCGGCCGCGGCGACCGCGCGGCCGTAAACGTCGTCGTCGTGCACGATCGCGAGGCGCGCGATCCCTCGGTCGTGCGCGACCTGCGCCAGGGCGGCGCCCTGTCCGTCATCGGCTCCGACGATCCGGGCGTAGTGGCGGACACCGGTCGGGTAGAGCTGCGCCGGCCACCCCGGCTCCCCGCCGGGCACCGGCTGAGTCAGTCCCGAGAAAGTGTTCGAGAACGAGATCGTCGCCAAGGGACCAGCGCGATTGGTGATTGCCAGCTGCTCGATCGTGCAATCGGAGTTGTACGCGCCGAGGATCCCGACGACGCGTCGGGGTACGCGCGTACAGGCCTGCGTTCGCCCGGCACTTCTTGGGCTCGAAGCCGCCCTGCTTGGCGGTCGAGTCGTCGCAGGACTGATAGCCGACGGAGAAACCGCCGGCGCGAAACTCGTGCTGCCGCAGGATGAACGCGATCGCGTCCGGGACGACGCCCATGCCGGGCTGCCGCAGCGGGAGGTCGGACACGATCAGCCGCTCGGGCGCGCGCAGACGCGGCGACCACCCCGCCGCAGGCGGGTGCCGTGACCGCGCCGCTCGAGGCGCGCGCCGCGTCGCGCGCCGGGGCGCCGCCCCCGCCGGCCGCCAGGGTGACCCACAGCCGTTCGTCGTCCGCCACGAGAGCCCGCGGCGCGTTTCCGACCGGGAGCACGGCCGTGATCCGGCCGGAGCGCGGGTCGACTCTGGTCACCGTGCCGCGCGTGGCATTCGCAACCCACACGCTCCCGCCTGCCACCGCGACGCCGCGCGCCCCCGGACCCGACCTCGATCGATCGCGTCGTCGCCTCCGGGCTCACGCGCCACAGCAGACCGTCCTGCGGCGCCGTCACCCAGAGCGCGCCCTCACCGGTCGCGAGGCCGTCGAGCTCGGTGGCCGCGACGGGGACGCGGTCGGTCACGCGCCCGTTCGCAGAAACTCGCGCAAGTAGAGGGCTCCGCGAGTCCTCGGTGATGACCCAGGCGCCGTCGCCGTCCGCGGCGACGCCTCCGGACGCCTCGAGATCAGGCACGACGGTTGGGGCGCCGGTGCGGCGCGGATCGATCGCCAACAGGTGATTGTCGGCGCCGATCGCCCACAGGGCGTCGTCGCCGACCGCCAGGCGGTTGAGCGGAAACCATCCGAACGCCTCCCCCCGGGGCAGTTCGATCCCCCGGAGCACTGCGCCGGTGTCCGGTGCGAGTGCGACCACGCGCCGGGGAACGGGCTGGCCGCCCGACTCCCCGTCCCGCGGCCTGCCGGTCAGCGCCCAGACACCGCCGGGCCCGGCCGCCACGTCGAGGGCGGTGTCGGGAACACCGAACGTGCGCGGAGCCGACGTGTTGAGATCGACGCGGGTGAACGTCCCGTCGTCGTCGTTGAGCGCCCAGATCGCCCCCGCGCCGGCGGCGATGCTGGTCGGAGTGCTGCCCGCGGGGTAGCTCCCGGTGATCCGGCCGGTGCGCAGGTCGATCGCCGCGATCGAGTTACCCGGGACGCTTGCGATTCGTGCAGCCGCCGGCTCCCCGCCGCGCAGGATGACGACAGCCGCAGCCGCGGCGACGGCGAGCAGCAGCAGCGCGGCGGCGCCGGCGATCACGGCCAGGCGCGGGCGGGGAGCCGCCGATACACGCCGCCGGGCCGGCGGATCCAGCGCCGGGTCCTGCCGCAGGATCGCCTCGTGCCGCTCCCGCAACGCCGGCCCAGGCTCGATCCCCAGCTCGTCGACCAGCGTGCGGCGTGCGTCCTGGAACGCCTCCAGCGCGTCCGCCTGGCGCCCGGCGTGGTAGAGCGCGAGCATCAGCTGCGCGCGCAGCCGCTCGCGCAGCGGATGGCGGGCGATCTCCGCCTCGAGCTCTCCGACCAGGTCGGCGCCGCCGCCGAGCGCGAGATCGGCCTCGATCCGGTCCTCGAGCGCCGCCAGCCGCTCGTCCTCGAGCCGCGCGATCTCGGGCTGAGCGACGGCCTCGTAGGCAAGGTCGGGCAGCGGCGGGCCGCGCCACAGTGCCAGCGCCTCCCGCAGCCGTTCGGCCGCAGCCGCCGGGTCACCGGCGTCGAGCGCGGCACGGCCCTGCGCGGCCAGCGCCTCGAAGC
Source organism: uncultured Solirubrobacteraceae bacterium (assembly GCA_963835735.1). Taxonomy (GTDB): domain Bacteria; phylum Actinomycetota; class Thermoleophilia; order Solirubrobacterales; family Solirubrobacteraceae; genus DASQMT01. The sequence goes on along the minus strand of CAWIGP010000005.1, from coordinate 56,322 downwards.
GATCCGCGTCGAGCTCGCCGGGCGCCACCCGCAGCACGTAGCCGCCCTGCTCCGTCCGCAGCGTCTCGGCCCCGCCGCGGAGCGCGCGGCGGACCTGCAGGACGGCGTTCTGCAGCGCTTTGGGAGCGGACGGCGGCGGCGTCTCGCCCCACAGCGCGTCGATCAGCCGCTCCGTGGACAAGACCTCGTTGCGGTGGATCAACAGCAGCGCAAGCAGCGCGCGCTGCCGCCCGCCTGAGAGCGGCGTCGTTCCGTCGACAAGCTCCAGCGGACCAAGGATCCGATATTCCATTTCGAGTTCTAATGCGACGCTACCAAGCCACGCGGCGCGATGTGGATGATCTTTCCGTGACCGGGCGGTGACCGGCTGTGACCGCTCCGATACCGCCGTGACGGAGCGTCGTCGGCAACCGGCCGCACCGGGCGGCCGAGCCGAAAAGGAGCGCCTCATGCTCACCAAGTCTCACCTCACGATCGCCACCGCGCTCGTGGTCGCGGCGATCGCCGCGCCGGCGGCGACAGCGATGCCTGCGGACCCGACCTCCGGCGCCGCAAACGACCTGCCCGCCTACCCGACCCCCGGCGACGTCCGGAAGGACCCGCGGCAGGCGGACATGCCGTCGTACCTCGAAACCACGGGCACCGATGTTGCGGCGCCCGACCAGCAGGCGTCCCACGCCAGCACGGTGACGGCGCCGGACGCGCGGGGCGAGCACGCCGCGTCACTGGCGGATCGCCCCGCCGTCGCGGACCTCCGCACCCCCGACGCCGTCGACCCGTTCGTCCGGCCCGTGGTCGTCGAGGTCAGCGGCGAGCCCGCCGCGCCGGACTTCGACTGGACCGCGGCGATCATCGGCCTCGCCGCCGGCCTGGCGTTCGCGGTCCTCGCGGGCGTCGCAGTGAGCGGCGGCCGGCGGCGCCACAACCGCCCGCGCACGGTCTGAGCCCGGATGCCGGCCTGGTCGCGAACGCGACCGGGCCGGCGCCCGCCGTCAGTCCGCGAGCAGCCCCAGAACTCCTGCTCGCGGCTCACCGCTCGACTGCTTGCGCCATCCCGTCGAGCGCCGCGTCGAGCGTGCGCCGCCCGGCCCGCCGCAGCAGGAACGCTCCGAAGCGCGCGAAGCCGCGCGGCGCCTGGCGAAGCTCGAGCGTCAACTCGGCGCCGCCGTCGCGCCCGGGCGTCAGCCGCGCCTCCACCACAGACGCCCGCAGCACGCGTTCGAACGGCGAGCCCGGCACCGCCAGCGCCCAGCGGCGCAGCGCCGGCGGCTCGGACGCCTCGAGCCGCTGGTCAGCCCGCACGCCGCGCCCGCCCTCACGGCCGAGCACCATCGTCCAGCCGGCACCGCTCACGCCCTCGACACGGCGCACGAGCGGCCACCAGCGCGGCAGCGCGTACGGGTCCTCCAGCACCCCCCACACGTCCTCCACGGGCGCTGCGAGGGTGCGCGAGCGCGCCACCCTCACTCGGACTCGTACGTCACCAGCGCGTGCACGTCGAAGCCCTCGAGCCGGCGGCGGCCGTCGAGGAAACCGAGCTCGACCAGGAACGCGCAGCCGACCACGGTCGCGCCGAGCCGCTCCACCAGCTCCGCGAGCGCGCGGGCGGTCCCGCCGGTTGCGAGCAGGTCGTCGTGGATCAGCACGCGCGCGCCGTGCGCGAGCGCGTCGGCGTGCAGTTCGAGCGCGTCGATCCCGTACTCGAGGATGTACTCGGCGGTCACGACCTGCGCGGGCAGCTTGCCGGGCTTGCGCGCCGGCACGAACCCGGCGCCGAGCTCGCGAGCGATCGCCGCGCCGAGGATGAATCCGCGCGCCTCGGCGGCCACGACGAAGTCGACTCCGCGAGGGCTCGCCCACTCCGCGATCTGCACGACCGCCGTGTCGATCGCGTGCGGGTCGAGCAGCAGCGGCGTGATGTCCTTGAACACGATCCCGGGCTCGGGGAAGTCCGGGATGTCGCGGATCAGAGCGCGCAGGTCGGCCGGTCGGGTCACCGGGCGATCCGCCGCAGGTCGCGCACGAGCAGCAGGTGCTTGAGGTGCGAGGCGACGGCGGCGAGGTTCTCGAGCGCCTCGACGGCCTCCTTGCGCCGCTCGGGATTGCGCGAGCGCAGGGCGGGCGCCAGGATCTGCTGGAGCAGCGCCGACTCGCGTTCGGCCGACGTCTTGAACACGCGCAGGTTGCGCCCGGCGACGCCGTAGCGCGACAGCTCGCTCACCGCCCGCACGATCTCGCGCTCGGTCTCGTCGTAGTACTTCGTGCCGGCGCGCGGATCGCCCTTGATGATCCCGAAGTCCTCCAGCTCGGCGATCAGCCGCGGCTCGGCGCCGGTGTCCTCGACGACGTCCTCGAGCGAGTACATCGCGCCGCGCTGGGCGATCGAGAACGTCAGCCGGCGCAGCATCGCGCCCGGCTGCCGTGCGTCGGGGGTGGCGGCGGCGCCGTCGGAGGGCGCCGCGTGAGCGACCTCGGGCTCGCTGCGGCCCGCGGCCAGCTCCTGCCGGATCACGCGCAGCGGCAGGAACTCGTCGCGCTGCAGCCGCAGGATCGTGCGCAGGCGCGACACGTCGTTGGTCGAGTAGAGCCGGTAGCCGCCGGGCGTGCGCCGCGGCGCGAGCAGCTTCTGATCCTCCAGGTAACGGATCTTGGAGATCGAGATGTCGGGGAACTCCTGCGACAGCGCCTTGCAGACGGCCCCGATCGTCAGCGACTTGCCGCCCTGGGGCGGGCCGGCCGGCGGCTCGACGGGCGGCTCGGCCGCTGCCTCGGTGGGCGCAGGCGGATCCGCGTCGCGTTCGGCCACGGGCTCGGTCACCGGGCCAGGTAGGAGAGCTTGTACTTGCCGATCTGCAGCTCGTCGCCGTCCTCGAGCTTGTGCGACTCGATCCGCCGGCGGTTCACGTAGGTGCCGTTGAGCGAGCCGGAGTCGTCGAGGAACCAGGCGCCCGAGCGCCGCACCAGCACCGCGTGGTCGCGCGAGACCGTCACGTCGTCGAGGAACACGTCGGTCTCGGGCGAGCGCCCGATCGTCATCCGCTCGCCGTGCAGCGGGAACGACTGGCCCACCCGCCCGCCGCCGGAGCGGATGACCAGCGCGCCGCTCTCGGCCGCGACGTCGCCGACGTCGACCGGCCGTAGCTCGCCGGTCGCCTCGTCGATGATGTAGGTGGCCGTCGTCACGTCGTCGGACTTGTCCTGCTGCTCGGCGCCCACGTAGGCGCCGCACTTGGTGCAGTAGTTCGCCCCCTCGCCGACGACGAAACCGCACTCTGGGCAGTGCCGCGCCACCAGGCGCTAGGACTCGTCGCCGCCGGACGCCCTGCCGGCGAGGATGTCCGTGAGGCGCTGCACGTCGGCGCCCGAGATCACGTCCTCGCCGCCCTCGTGCTTCTTGCGCAGCCGGTTGACCAGCTCTGCGCGGAGGATGTCGATCTTGCCGTGGAGGATGCGCCGGCGGTAGGACACCTCCTGCTCCTCGTCCGTGAGCTGCTGGATCAGTTCCTTGAGCTCCTGGTCGGACAGCGAGCCAAGGTCCGGGAAGGTGTCCATCATGTCGTCGCGGTCCTCTCCTGGGTCAACGAGCCGCAAGCATAGCGAACCTCAAGCTCACATTGAGGGTCTGGCACGATACTGCCGAATCCCGTCCCGAACGTACTGCGCGGCGGAAGCGAACACCAGCGCCAGGCCCACGTACAGGCACGCCTCGGCGAGCCACTCCACGCCTGCGAGCGCGAAGAACAGCGCGCTCATCACGGGCCAGACGCCGGCGCGTCCGAGCCAGTTGACGCCGATGTCGATGCCGTACCGCATCCCGACCCGAGCGAGCACCAGCACGAACAGCTCGCGCGCGGCGAGCAGCGCCAGGCCCCAGCGCGGCAGCAGCTCGAAGTGCCAGCAGACGACGATCCCCGAGAGCACGAGCAGCCGGTCCACGAGCGGGTCGAGCAGCGCGCCCAGGCGCGAGTACTGCCCGGTCAGGCGGGCGGCGATCCCGTCGAAGTAGTCGCTCCAGCCGACCACCGCGAAGATCACGGCCGGCAGCGCGTCGGTGCCATCCTCGGACCCGAGCGCGAGCACGAGGAACAGCGGGATCAGCGCAAGCCGGACGTAGCCGATCGCGTTCGGGATCGTCCACGGGCGCAGCGGCTGGCCGGAGACCGTCTGCGGCGGCGGCGGGCCGGAGCGGTCCAGGCCCGACAGCCGGCGGAAGGTGAGCCGGCGGCGCCCTAAGGGAGACTGCGCCACAGGTCCGCCACCGCGTCGGCGGCGCCGTCGAGCGGCACGCTCTGCTGGAGGCGCCCGCGCCGCAGCTGGACCTCGATCTCGCCGGCCTCCAGGGTGCGCCTTCCGACGGTGAGCCGCAGCGGGACACCGAGCAGCTCGGCGTCGGCGAACTTGCCGCCGGGTCCGATGTCGCGGTCGTCGTACACGACGTCGAGCCCGGCCTCGCGCAGCTCGTCGTAGAGCCGCTCGGCGAGCGCGCGCTCGTCGGTGCCCTCCTTGCCGAGCCCGACGAGCTCGACGTCGAACGGCGCGAGCGCGCGCGGCCAGCTGATGCCGTGCTCGTCGGCGAACTGCTCGACGGCGGCGGCCGCGATCCGGGCAGGGCCGATCCCGTAGGAGCCCATCCAGATCAGCTGCTCGGCGCCGGACTCGTCGAGGTAGGTCGCGTCGAGCGCCTCGGCGTAGCGCGTGCCGAGCTTGAAGATGTTGCCGACCTCGATCGCGGGCTCGACGCGGATCGGGTGCGCCGTCGGCGGTGTCGCCCGCCTCGACCCGGCGGATGTCGACGCGTTCGTACGGGAAGTCGCGCCCCGGCTCGACGCCGCGCAGGTGCGAGTCGGGGCGGTTGGAGCCCGTGACGTAGCCTCCCGGCGCGACGCCCTCGTCGAGCAGGATCGGGACGTCGACGCCGACCGGCCCGATGTAGCCCGCGGGCCCGATGCGGTCCTCGAACTCCTCCGCCCGGGCGGGCCGGAACTCGGCCCCGAGCGCGTTCCGCAGCTTGATGTCGTTGACGCGATGGTCGCCGCGCAGAATCACCAGCTTGAGCTCGCCGCCGGTGATCACCGGATAGGCCTTGAGCAGTGCGCCGCCGGGCACGCCGAGCTCGCCGGCGACCGCGGCCACGGTGGTCATACCCGGCGTCTCGACGAGCTCCGGCGCGGCGAGCGGCGGCGGCAGCTCGACCGGCTGCGGTTGCGCGCTGGCGATCTCGACGTTCGCGGCGTAGCCGGGCGCGAGCGCCACCTCGTCCTCGCCCGCGGGGGCCGGCGCCATGTACTCGTGCGCGCCGATTCCGCCCATCATCCCCACGTCGGAGGCGACCCGGTACCACTCCAGCCCGACCCGGTCGAAGATGCGGTCGTAGGCGGTGATGCACAGCTCGTAGCTCGCGTCGAGGCCCTCGCGATCGCGGTCGAACGAGTACGCGTCCTTCATGATGAACTCGCGCGTGCGGAGCACCGATGCGCGCGGCCGGGCCTCGTCGCGCTCCTTGGTCTGGATGTGGTAGACCAGCTGCGGGAGGTCGCGGTAGGAGCGCACGATGCTCGCCATGTGGAACGTGATGTTCTCCTCGTGCGTCATCGCGAGCACCATGTCGGCGCCCTTGCGGTCCTTCAGCTTCATCAGCTCCGTGATCCCGTAGCGGCTGCTGCGCTGCCACAGCTCGGCCGGGTGCAGCACCGGCATCAGCAGCTCCTGCCCGCCGATCGCGTTCATCTCCTCGCGCACGATCTGCTCGGCCTTCCGGTGCACGCGCCAGCCCGCCGGCAGCCATGTCCACAGCCCGGCGCCGAGCTGCCGGATCATGCCGGCGCGCACGAGCAGCTTGTGCGAGACCGCCTCGGCGTCGGCCGGCGGCTGCTTCTCGGTCGGCAGGAGGTAGCGGGAGAGTCTCGTCATCGCGGGCGCAGAGCCTAGAGGAGGCGCGTCCAGTCAGCCGCACGGAACCCGGGTGATACAAACCACGAACCCGATCCGAGGAGAACGAGGCATGGCCTACGAAGTCCCACCGCTCCCGTACGCCTACGACGCGCTCGAGCCGCACATCGACGCGGAGACGATGCGCTTCCATCACGACAAGCACCACCAGGCGTACGTGGACAAGGCGAATGCAGCGCTCGCGGGCGGGCCGCTCGACGGCACGCCGATCGAAGCCGTGCTCGCCGACCTCAGCCAGGTCCCGGAGGACAAGCGGGGCGCGGTCCGCAACAACGGCGGCGGCCACTACAACCACACGCTGTTCTGGGAGTCGATGAGCCCGAACGGGGGCGGCGAGCCCGACGGCGCGCTCCGCACGGCGATCGACGCCGCATTCGGCTCGTTCGACGACTTCAAGGCGAAGGTCAAGGAGACCGGCGTCAACCAGTTCGGCTCCGGTTGGTCCTGGCTGGTGCACGACGGCAGCGGCCTGGCCGTCGTCGGCTCGGCGAACCAGGACACGCCGCTCTCGAACGGCCAGACGCCGCTGCTCGGCGTGGACGTGTGGGAGCACGCGTACTACCTGAAGTACCAGAACCGGCGCCCCGACTACATCGACGCGTGGTGGAACGTGGTCAATTGGGGCAAGGTCGCGGAGCGGTACGGCGCGGTCGCCTGAGCGACGGATGCGGACGGGACGCCGCGGGCGGGCCCGCGGCGTCCGTGACCGCGCCGCACTCGTCGGGCTGCGCCCGGTGGCACCTGCGGCGCTCGTCACGCCGCGCCGCCTCACCGCGCTCGCGGCGCTCGTCGCGCTGTGCTGCCTGACGGCGCCCGCGGCGCGCGCGTCGACCACGCAGGAGTCGCTCGTCGAGGACGAGCGCCAGATGCTGCAGTCCGGGCCGGCGGCCCGCGAGCGGGCGCTCGACGACGCGGTCGCGCTCGGGGCCGACGGGGTGCGCGCGGTCGTGCGCTGGCGCGACTTCGCGCCGGCGCCTGACGCCCGGCGCCGCCCCCGCGGCTTCGCTCCCGGCGATCCCGCCGCCTACCCGCCCGCGCGCTGGGATCCGCTCGACGACCTCGTGCGCGGCGCCCACGCGCGCGGGCTCTCGCTGCTGCTCTCCCCCTCGACTCCGATCCCGGCCTGGGCGTCGCGGTGCGCGGCGCGGCGCAGCGTGTGCAGGCCCGACGCGGCCGCCTACGGCGCGTTCGTGCGCGCGCTTGGGCGGCGCTACTCGGGCGCGTACGCCGACCAGAACCAGGGCGGCGGCGTGCTGCCGCGCGTACGACGCTGGTCGTTCGGCAACGAGCCTAACCTGGCGACCTGGCTGCGCCCCCAGTTCGCGCGCCGGCACGGGATCGTCTACGCGGCGTCCGCGGTGACGTACCGCGCGCTCGTCCGCGCGGCGATCGCGGGTCTGCGTGCGACGGGCCACGGCGGCGACCGGATGCTGCTCGGCGAGACGGCTCCGCTCGGGCGCACGCGCGGGCGGCTCGCGACACGCTCGGCGCCGCCGGCGACGTTCATCCGGACGCTGCTCTGCATCGACGCACGCGGCAGGCCGCTGCGCGGGACGGCGGCGGCGGTGAGCCGGTGCCAGCGCTTCCGCCGCCTGCGCGTCACCGGCTTCGCGCACCACCCGTACACGCAGGGCGGGTCGCGGCCGCCGACGGCGCGCGGCCGGCCCGCGACCGAGATCACGATCTCCTCGTCGGGCCGGCTCGAGCGGATCCTCGACGCCGGCGGGCGCCGCGGCCGGATCCCGCGCGGCCTGCCGATCCACTACACCGAGCACGGCTTCCAGACCAGCCCGCCGGACCTGCTGTTCGGCGTCTCGCTCGCACGCCAGGCCGCGTACCTGAACCAGTCCGACTGGATCGCGTACCGCGACCCGCGCGTGCGCACCGTGGCGCAGTACAAACTGCTCGACGATCCGGTGCTCGGCGGTTTCCAGTCCGGCGTGCGCTTCGCCGACGGGCGGCCGAAGCCCGCCTACGACGCCTACCGCCTGCCGCTCTGGATCACGCGCGCCGGCGCGGCCAGGCTGCGCGTCTACGGGCAGGTGCGCCCGCTTCCCGCGCGCGCGGCAGCGCGCGTAGAGCTGCAGAACGCCCCGCTCGGCGGCGGCGCATTCGCGACGATCGCGACGTTCGCGGTGCGCTCGGACCCGTTCCTGCACACGATCCCGCGCTTCGAGGGCCGCTTCCGGCTGCGCTGGACGCCGCCGGAGGGCGGGCCGCCGTTGCTGTCGCGAGAGGCGCGCGTCGCTAGCTGACCGAGAAGAGCTCGGCCAGCGACGATGCTCGGCAGGCCGAGCTCCGGCGCCGCCAGCTCCCCGTCCCCGCCGAGCACCTCGATTGCGCCGTACCCTTCCGGTCCCGGATCGGCGTGCACGACGGCGCGGCGACCGTCCAGGTCGATCACCCAGTACAGCGGGATCCCGGCACGCGCGTAAATCCGCGGCTTGACGCGCAGGTCGCGCCGCTGCGACGAGACCGCGACCTCGATTACGAGCGCCGCCGTCGCGGGGTGGTACGGGCGCGGTGCGTCGCGCTCCGTCACGATCAGGTCGGGCTCCGGCTCGGACCGGTCCAGCGTCAGGGCCGACGCCACCCTGATCTCATAGCGGCCCAGGTCGACCGCAAGCACCAGTCGCTGGTTCAGCCACGCGATCGCGTTCTCGTGCTCGGCCGTCTTCGGGCTCATGTCGACGAGCAGTCCGTCGATGAGCTCGATACGGGTGGCGTCGTCGAAACCTCCCGATTCGACGAGCTGGTGATATTCCGCGAGCGACCAGCGGTGCACTTCGGTGTCGACTGCCACACCCGGATACTAGGGCGTGCGGCGAGACTTCTCGCCCCCTACTCGGATCACTCTGGGTTCAGAGCGACGTCGAGCCGGCGGGCCTGCCGCGGCTCGCACGTGGAGAGTGTGTCCCGGGCCAGCCGCAGCTCACCCCGTACGCTCGTGTTTCTCCTCGGACCCGTTGCGGCGCCGACCTTGAACGGGGCGTCGCCGCTCACGCGCTCGAACGTTCCCAGCAGCACGTCGACATCGCGCGTGAGCTGTGCGCGATCGGGCTGCTCGATGAAACCGGCGGACACCGACTGGCACTGGAACACGATGTCCCCCATCGACGAGCCGATCGCAGCGATGTCCTCCGGCGCCGGATCCGGCTTGCTCTCGCCTCCGCATCCCACCACGGCCGCCGCGATCATGGCGGCGAGGTAGCCGCCGGCGTGCCTCCGGTGCGCGCTCATCCGAGGACCGTCTAGCAGGATCGCTGCGCGTTGTCCACGGTTCACTGAAAACCGGGCCGCCCACTCCCTTGCGCAAATTGGTTCAAACTGATACTCCTGTTGCGCCAACTCTCGGATCGGCGGGTGAACGCCGATCCACCAGTGAATACCGGGGAGGTAGGGATGACTGGCCGCAGGCCGGTCCCTTTCAGTCGCGCGTGATTGCGCGTCGCGATTGCACAGTTAGCCGTTAGTTGGAGCGCTGGCTGTCAGCTTCACCCAATTCCCGACACAGGAGGGTCGCTTTGCTCATGCGAACTCGTATGAGAGTTGGCTGTGTGAGTCTTTGTGCTGCCGCCGCGGTGCTGGCCGCGCATGCCACATCGGCATTCGCGTACAACCCGATCATTCCGAGCAAGGCCGACCAGACGGTGGTGCTCGACGGCAAGAAGCTCACGATCCAGCAGGTCGTGGACGTCGCCAGGCACGGCGCCAAGGTGGCACTCGCGCAGAAGGCCCGGCAGCGCTCGCTGAACGCGTACTACCTGCTGTTGGAGGGCGCGCGCGAGGACATCCCGATCTACTTCTTCAACCGCGGCACCGGCTCGGGGCGCCAGACGCCGATCTTCACGGGCGATCCGCTGTCGACGACGGTCGATCCCAATCTCATCTGCCCGACGACCATGGTTCCCTGCTCCAATCGCGACTTCCTGCTCGAGCGCCAGTTGCGCACGTTCAAGAACGGGCCGCGGGGCGGCTTCGGGCCTGAGGTCGCCGACGAGGAGATCGTTCGCGCGATGATGGTCGTCCGGGCCAACAACATGGTCTACGAGGCGGCCACGCCGCAGCTGACGCAGATGCTCCTCGACCTGCTGAACAAGCGGGTCACGCCTGTCGTGCAGTCACGCGGCACCCCCGGCGAGGGCGACCTCCCGCAGATGGGCAATGTCGAGGGCACGATGGTCGGGGTCGGCCAGGCCTATCTCCACGGGCAGCGGATGTCCGCGGGGCAGGCGCTCGCCCAGGCCGGCCTCCAGCGGCTCCAGGACCAGCCGGGGCAGACGAACGCGCCGGGCGCCCCGTTCGCGGCGGACGACGCCGCGCTCGTCAGCACCAACGCGTATACCGCCGGTCAGGCTGCGCTCCTGCTCCACGACGGCAGGAACATGCTGGACTGGTCGGACCTGATCTACGCGACCGCGCTACAGGGCATGAACTCGAGCGTCACGCCGATCGCGTCGATCGTGCAGGACGCGCGGCCGTTCCCGTGGCAGAACTTCGTTGCCGATCGCGTGCTGGAGATGATCTCGCCGAGCTACCTGTTCGACCTCGACGAGGTATCCCCGACCGGCGTGCCGCTGCGGATCATCCAAGATCCGGAGAGCCTGCGAGCGACCAGCCAGCGGAACGGCGCCGCGTGGGAGTCGTGGTCGCGGCTCAAGCAGAACGTGCTGATCCAGATCAACTCCTCCGACCACAACCCGGCGGTGTTGCCGGGGACTTCGCCGGAGACGTCGCCCGAGCTCGACACGCCGTGGTTCGAGCAGTACTTCGTGGAGGGAGGTCCCAACAACGACGAGTGCGTCGGCGACGGCTGCGAGCACGGCTACATCCTGTCCAACGCCAACTGGGACCCGATCACGATGGACAACGACATCGAGGCGCTGTCCAACGCGGTCGCCAACATGGTCACGGCGAACAACCAGGTGATCCAGCGGTTCACGAACACGTTCTTCACCGTGATCGGCCCCGGGACGACCACGGCCGGCGGCGTGCTGACGGCGACGGAGTCGCGGCTGGCCCCGCCGCGGGCCGCCGAATACACGATCGCGGACCTGATGGCCGAGATCCAGACGCTCCAGAATCCGGTCCCGGCACAGGGCAACCCGATCGTGCAGAACGTCGAGGATCTGGAGGCCGAGGGTCGCATCAAGGTCGCCCGCGCGCGGCTCATGGTGGACAACACGCTGCAGATGCTCGGACAGGAGCTGCTGACAACCAGCTTCTGGCTGAACCTGCGTCAGATCCAGGGCCAGCAACTCGGGCTGCCGCGGAGCTTCGGCGCTGCGCCGACCGCCGTGTGGCAGGCGTTCCGGCAGGTCGTGCCTTGGCAGCTGGAGCCGCTCGATCGGCCCGAGGTGCCGCCGGGCGCGCTGGCTTACTCGTTCCTCCAAGCCAACTCACCGTCGGTGTTCTTCCCGGCGGCGGCCAAGGAGCCCAAGGTCGCGTACAAGGCACGGGTGAAGCGCTCGATCCGCTCGGCGAAGGCACGGACGACCTCGTACCTGCGGCGCGCGAAGACGGCGCGCAAGTTCCTGATCCAGCAGGGCCACGAGCGGCCGGCCCGCTAGGCAGGCAGGACCGCGGCGGTTGCCGGACGACGTCCGGCAACCGCCCGGTTCATCACCCGCGTCCCGCGAGCACTTCGGCGAGGTCGAAGCGCACGGGAGTCTCGAGCTGCGCGAACCCGCACGAGGCCGGGTCGCGGTCCGGGCGCCAGCGGACGAACTGCGGCGGATGCCGGAAGCGGGTGCCCTCCATGTGGTCGTAGCGGACCTCGAGCACGCGCTCCGGCCGCAGCGGCACGAACGACAGGTCCTTGTCCGGGTTCCAGCGGCTCCCCATGCCGCGCGCTGGGGCCATGTCCGCCAGCCCGCCCCACGGATGCTCGGCGAAGTCGCAGACGAGCGGCTGCAGCTCGGTGAAGAGCTCCCGCCTGCGCGCCGCGGGGAACGCGCCGACGACGCCGACCGACATCAGCCCGCCGAACATGTCCGACCACTGCGACGCCGGCGTGCTCCCGTCGTCGTACAGGCCCAGCAGCAGCGATCCGATCGCGCCGGGCCCGGACTTGTGCACCCGGTAGCCGGCGAGCACGCAGTCCGCGGTGCGCACGTGCTTGATCTTCGCCATCACGCGCTTGCCGGGCTGGTAGTGGTCGCCGGCCCGCTTGGCGATCACGCCATCGAGCCCGGCGCCCTCGAACGCCTCGAACCAGCGCTGCGCGGTGGCCTCGTCGCGCGTGAGCGGCGTGACGTGGATCGGCGGCGCGGTGTCCGCGAGAGCCCGCTCGAGCGCCTCACGCCGCTGCTCGAACGGGCGCGGCGTCCAGTCGTCGTCTCCGAGCGCGAGCAGGTCGAATGCGACGAACGCGGCCGGGGTCTCGGCCGCGAGCAGCCGCACCCGGCTGTCCGCCGGGTGGATCCGCTGCTGCAGCGACCAGAAGTCGAGCGCGCGGCGGTCGGCGCTCGCCACGACGATCTCTCCGTCGAGCACGCAGCGCGGCGGCAGGCTGCGCTTCACGGCCGCCACGAGCTCGGGGAAGTAGCGCGTCATCGGCCGCTCCTTGCGGCTGCCGATCTCGACCTCGTCGCCGTCGCGGAACACGATCGAGCGGAAGCCGTCCCACTTCGGCTCGTACAGGTGCCCGGGCGGGATCTCGGCCACCGCCTTGGCCAGCATCGGCGCGACCGGCGGCATGACCGGCAGGCGCATCAGAGCAGCGCCTCGATCGAGCCGGCGCGCGCCGGGCGGACGTCGCCCAGGCGCTCGAACCGGCCGGGCATCGTCGTCACGTCGAAGTCCTCCGGCTCCGCCGCCGCCAGCTCGTCCCAGGTGAGCGGCGCCGACACGAGCGCGCGCGGCACGGCGCGGATCGAGTAGGCGGCCGCGATCAGGAATTGGCCGTGGTCGACGTAGACGCGCGCGCCGCGGTCGGGCTTGCGGCGCTCCATCGTCGCCGCGCGCGGCATCCGCCGCACCAGCTCGCGGGCCAGTGCCGACTGCGCCGCGGCGACGTCCTCGTAGCGCCAGCGGGGCTCGATCGGCACCGTGACGTGGAGCCCGCGTCCGCCGGTGGTCTTCGGGTTCCCCTCCAGTCCGGCGTCGGCGAGCAGGCCGTGCAGCTCGGAGGCGACGGCGACGGCGTCGGCGAAGGCCGTGCCGGGCTGCGGGTCGAGGTCGATCCGCAGCTCGTCCGGGCGGTCGCGATGCTCGCGTCGCACCGGCGACGGGTGGAACCGGAGCGTCCCGAGGCTCGCCGCCCAGGCGACGACGGCCAGCTCGGTCGGATAGATCCCATCCGCGCCCGCCTCGACCCAGTCCGGGACGCCCGTCGCCACGCGGCGCTGGAAGATCGCCTCGCCGCGCACCCCGCCGGGCCAGCGCTCCAGCATCGTCGGCCGGTCGCGCACGGCGCCGAGGATGCCGTCGCCCACGGCCAGGAAGTACCGCACGACGTCGGCCTTCGTGATCCCGCGCTCGGGGAAGTAGAGCTTGCCCGGGTTCGAGACGCGCACGCGCCGCGTTCCGACCTCGAGCTCCAGCGCGTCGCTCAACGGAAGCTCGTGATCACGGTCGCGCCGTGGCGCGCGAAGCCGCTCATCGCGGCGAGCTCGTCGCCCGCGCGCTCCAGCGGCACGGTCGTGCCGACGAGCCGCGCCGGGTCGAGCCGCCCGGCCGCGATCGCGTCGAGCAGCGCCGGGTAGTGCCGCACCGACATGCCGTGGACGCCTGCCAGCTCGAGCTCGTACGAGATCACCCGGCCCATCGGCAGCGGCACGCTGTGCTCGTCGCCGAGCATGAGGCCGACCTGGACGTGGCGCCCGCGCTTGCGCAGCGACTCGACCGAGGCGGCGCACGTCGCCGCGCTGCCGAGCGCGTCGAGCGACACGTGCGCTCCGCCGCCGGTCGCCTCGCGCACCGCGGCAGCAGCGTCGCCGTCGCGCGCATCCAGGACGACCTCGGCCCCCAGCTCGCGCGCCAGCGCCAGCTTCGCGGGATCGATGTCGACGGCGGCCACGCGCGCGCCCTGGGCGACCGCGATCATCGTCGCCGCCAGCCCGACGCCGCCGCAGCCGTGGATCGCGACCCACTCGCCCTCACCCGGGCGGCCGTGCACGGTGATCGCCGCGAATGCGGTCATGAACCGGCAGCCGAGCGACGCCGCGGCGACGAAACCGAGCGCCTCGGGCAGCCGCACGACGTTCAGGTCGGCGTGCGGCAGCGCGACGTACTGCGCGAACGAGCCCCAGCCGGTGAACCCGGGCTGGTAGTCGTCGTCGCAGATCTGCGTCTCCCCCGCGCGGCACGGAGCGCAGCGGCCGCAGCCGAGGCAGAACGGCACCGTGACGCGCTCGCCGACCCGCACGGCGCTGGAGCGCACGTCCGGCCCGACCGCCACGACGGTCCCGGCCAGCTCGTGGCCCGGCACGTGCGGGGGCGACACGTCGGGGTCGTGCCCCATCCACGCGTGCCAGTCCGAGCGGCAGATGCCCGTCGCGCCGACCTCGAGCACGACGCCGTCGGCGGGCGGCGCGGGGTCGGGCACGTCCTCGATCGCCAGCGGCCCGCCGTACTCATGGAAGACCGCGGCGCGCATCGCGACCAAGGGTAGGTGACACGGCTGCCTCGTCCGGCGCGACCCGCGCCGTGGCCTCTGCGCTCGTGCACGGCGGGCATCGAGGAAGCGGGATCGACCGGTCCGCGGGACTGCGTTGCGTCTCGTGGTCGCTATGCGACTTCAAAGCGCAACAGAGTCTCAGCGCCGCGGATCCGGGGCGCGTTGACCACCGCCACGGTGGTTAAAGCGCCCCGAGTGCGCCCGCAATCCGGGCCCTCCTTCAATGCCCGCAGTACGCGAGCGCGCGAACCCGGCGACCCGCTCGCCCCAAACAACGCGCTACGCGCGGCTGAAGCGGCGCCCCGCGGTCGGCGAGTCGCTCTCGTCGAGGCGCAGCGCCTTGTCGATGGCGTCGTTGGCGCGCGCTCCTTCGGCCTCGAGCTTGGCCAGCCGCTCGGGCGTGAGCTCGCCGGCGTTCTCGTCCTCGATGCGCTGCAGCCACTCGGCGCCGGCGGCCTGCGCGGCGGCGTCGACATCGATCCGCTTGGTCTGCGCGTACTTGTCGATCTCCTTGAACAGCTCGTCGACGAGCTGCTCCTGCGGGACCTTCTTCAGCGGCTTGCCGCGGGAGAAGATCAGGCCCTCGTTCTTGGCGCCGGTGATGCCGAAGTCCGCGTGCGACGCCTCGCCGATCCCGTTGACCGCGCAGCCGAGCACCGCGACCTCGACCGGGTCCTCGTACGCCTCCAGCCGCCGCTCGATGTCCGCGACGACCGTGTCCATGTCGAACTGCAGCCGCCCGCACGTCGGGCACGCGATCAGCACCGGGCCGCGCTCGCGCAGCTTGAGCGCCTTGAGGATCTCCCAGCCGACCTTGACCTCCTCCTCCGCATGGAAGGTGGAGAGCGAGATCCGGATCGTGTCGCCGATCCCGTCGGCCAGCAGCGTCCCGAGCCCGACCGCGCTCTTCAACGAGCCCGACCACTTCGTACCCGCCTCGGTGATGCCGAGGTGCAGCGGGTACGGGATCCGCTCGGACAGCAGCCGGTTCGCCGCGATCGTGTTGGGGACGTTGGTCGACTTGATCGAGACCTTGAAGTCGGTGAAGTCGAGCCGCTCCATCAGCCCGACGAACTCGACGCCGGCGGTCACGAGCGCCTCGACGGAGTTCTCGCGCTCGAGCTCGTGCAGGTGCTTGGGCAGCGAGCCCGAGTTCACGCCGATCCGCATCGGCACGCCGGCCGCCTTCGCGCGGTCGGCGACCTCGGCGACCTTCTCCGGCCCGCCGATGTTGCCCGGGTTGAGCCGCACGCAGTGCGCGCCCGCGTCGATCGCCTTCAAGGCCAGCGTGTGGTTGAAGTGGATGTCGGCGATCACCGGGATCGGCGAGTCGCGCACGATCGTCCGCAGCGCCTCGACGTCCTTGTCGCGCGGCACGGCGACGCGCACGATGTCGGCACCGGCGTCGGCGACGCGGCGGATCTGGTCCATCGTCGCGGCCAGGTTGGCCGTCTCGGTCTTGGTCATCGTCTGCACGACGACCGGCGCGCCACCGCCGACCTGGACGCCGCCGACGTTGACATGTCGCTGCGAGGCCATGCGGGACGCAGTCTAGAAGAGGCCTCCGCCTCACCAGGCGACTGGTTCACCATCGCGAAAGAAGCCGCCGGTCGGCCCGCCGTCGGGCAGCAGCGCCGCCCAGACCACGCTCGCGGCGCCCTCCTCGACCGGACGGCCGGCCGGCCCGCCCATGTCGGTCGCCACCCAACCGGGGCAGACGGCATTGACGAGGATCCCGTCGCCGCGCAGTTCGCCGGCCAGCGTGCGCGTGAACGCGTTCAGTGCAGCCTTGGAGACCTGGTATGCCGGCGTGCCGCCGCCCATCGTGGCGAGCGACCCGGCGCCGCTCGAGACGTTGACTATGCGGCCGTGCCCGGAGCGACGCAGCTGCGGCAGGAGCGCCTGGCACAGCGCCCAGGCGCCGTACAGGTTCGTCTCCATCGCCTCGCGCACGACGTTGAGGTCGACGGTGGCGGCACGATTGCGCGTGTCGTAGAGGATCGCCGCGTTGTTGACCAGCACGTCGACGCGCTCGAGCTCGCCCGCCAGGCGCGCGATGTCGGCGGCGTCCGTGACGTCGAGCCGCCGCACCAGCACGTCGCCCGCGATCTGCGGCGCGCCCGCCGGGTCGCGTGCTCCCTGCACGACGGTGAACCCGCGCGCGGCCAGGTCGCGCGCGACGGCGAGCCCGATGCCGCGGCCGGCACCGGTGACGACCGCCAGCCGGCTCAGGCGTACATCGCCTCGATCTCGGCGGCGTACTTCTCGGCGATCGGCTTGCGCTTGAGCTTCATCGTCGGCGTCAGCTCGTCTGCGCCGGGCGCCCAGTCGCCGGGCACGATCGTGAACTTCTTGATCTGCTCGACGCGTGCCAGCTCTTCATTGCCCTTGTCGACAGCCGCCTGGACCGCGGCCACGATCGCCTCCTCGTCGGCGAGCTGCTCGAGCGTCCGGCCCTCGATCCCGTTCTGCGCCGCGAGCGCGGGCGCGAAGTCCGAGTCGAGCACCACGAGCGCCGTGTTGTACGGCCGCCCGTCGCCGATCACCGCGACGTGGCCGATCACCGGGCCGGCGCCCTTCAGCGTCGACTCGATGTTGGCCGGCGACATGTTCTTGCCGGCCGCGTTGATGATGATCTCCTTCTTGCGGTCGACGATCCGGACGTAGCCTTCCTCGTCGAACTCCGCGATGTCGCCGGTGTTCAGCCAGCCGTCGGAGCCGATCGCCTCGGCTGTCTTCTCGGGCTGATTGCGGTAGCCGGTCATGACCACGTCGCCGCGGACGAGCAGCTCCCCGTCCTCGGCCAGCTTCATCTCCACGCCGAGCGACGGCGGGCCGACGGTGCCGATCCGCACGCGCTCGGGCGGGTTGACGGCGCCGACGCCGGTGGTCTCCGACATCCCCCACAGCTCGGCGAGCGGGATCCCGATCGCATGGAAGAACACGAGCACGTCGCGGGGCGTGGGCGCGGCCCCGGCGTTGACGGCGAGAGCGTGGTCGAGCCCGAGCATCGCGCGCAGGCCCGCGAACAGCTGCTCGTCGCCCTCCGCGGCGGTGGCCGCGACGTCGTCCGGCACCGGCTCGCCGGCCTGCTCGAGCTCGACCTTGCGGCGGGCGGCCGTGAGCCACCCGACGGTCTGCTCGCCCTGGGTCGACAGATGCCCCTCGAGCCCCGCCTTGAGCTTCTCGAAGATCCGCGGGACGGCGAAGAACCAGGTCGGCTTGACCGCGGGCAGATAGGCGATGATCTCGCGCGGGTTCGGGCACGTCGTGACCGTCATTCCGAACATGATCGGGATGTAGTGGTGCGCGTTGCGCTCGGCGATGTGCGCGGCCGGCAGCCACGAGATCACCCTCGAGCCATCGGGGAACCGGATGACCGCGTCAGCCACCCGCCCCATGGCCATGATGTTGCGGTGCGTGAGCTGCACGCCCTTGGGGGGCCCGGTCGTGCCGGAGGTGTAGATCAGCGTGATCAGGTCGTCGGGTTGCGTCGCGCGCCAGTGCGGCTCGGGGTCGAAGTCGGGGTCGGCGCCCTCGACCTCGTCCCAGCCGATGGTGCCGCGACCTGCGGCGCCTTCGACCACGATCACGGTCTCCACCGCCGGCAGCTCGGCGCGCGCGGCGATGAACGGCTCGAGGTATGCCTGCTCGACGATCGCCAGCTTCGCCCCGGCATCGCCGACGACGTGGGCGATCTGTGCGGGCGTGAACGTCTGGTAGACCGAGAACGGGGTCGCGCCCAGCGTCATCGCCGCCAGGTCGGCGATGTGGAACTCCGGCCGGTTGCCGAGCATCAGCGCGACGGTGTCGCCGCGCCGCACGCCGAGCCGGGCGAGCCCGCCGGCGAGCGCGTCGACGCGGTCACGCAGCTCCGCCCAGGTGAGGCTGACCTCGTCGTCCTTGGTGCGGACCGCGACGCGGTCGGGATGGTCCTCGACCGTCAGCCGGAACGCCTCGGTCATGGTGCTGGCGCCCAGCGACCGGCGTACAGAAGTGGCGATCGCCCACGCCGCGACCCTACCTGACCTGGAAGCCCTCGCCGGTGAGCCGGCCGATGTCGTTGGTCAGCCCGACCACGAACAGCGCGAGCACGAGCGCGAAGCCGACGAAGCCGGCGCGCTCCATGACGCTGAACGGGATCGCCTTGCCGCGCACCTTCTCCGCGACCGCCCAGAAGATGTGCCCGCCGTCGAGCGGCAGGAACGGGAACAGGTTGATGATCCCGAGCGAGAGCGAGATCACCGCGAGCAGGAACACCGCCCGGTCGGTCGAGAGCGTGATCGCCTGCCGCGTCGCCTCGTAGGAGCCGACCACGCCGGAGATCTCCTTGCGCTTGTCGGCCTGGAAGATGCCGGCGATCGTCTCGACGGTTGTATGCGTGAGCCACCACATCTGGTCGAGGCTCGTGCCGACCGCGTCGTCGAGGCCGCCGATCGGCTCGAAGCTCCGATTCACGCCGTAGCTGAAGCCGAGCAGCGGTCGCCCGATGCTGGCGCTGTACTCCGGCGTGATCGAGACCGTCCGCTCCTGCCCGTCGCGCAGGAGCGTGACCCGGGCGGCCGTCGTCGCCTTGCAGCCGTCGACCTGCTCGCCCGCGCAGCGGTGGGTGCTGACCTGGTCGCGCAGCACCTCCGGGTCGCCGCGCTTGCCGTCGACCGCGACCACGCGATCGCCGACGTGCAGCACGTTCGCCGCGGCGCCGTCCTTGGCGAGCGCATCGACGCGGTTCGTGGCCGTCTCCACCGGCGAGCCCCAGATCAGCAGGTAGGCGGTCAGCAGCACGAGCGCGAGCACGATGTTGACCGCCGGCCCGGCGCCGATCACGAAGACCCGCTTCCACACGGGCTGACGGAAGTAGGCGCGATGGGCGGCCTCCGGCGGGATCTCCTCCGCCGGGTTCATCCCGGTGATCTTCACGTAGCCGCCGAGCGGGATCGAGCCGATCGCGTACTCGGTCTCGCCGCGCCGGATCCGTCCCAGCAGCGGCGGGAAGAACAGCGAGAAGCGCTCGACGCGCATCCCGACCGCCTTGGCCGCGGCGAAATGGCCCAGCTCGTGCAGGATGATCAGCAGCGCGAAGCCGAGGAACGCGAGCAGCCAGCTCAAGCGCGCACACCCGCCTGCTCGGCGGCGATCCGGCGCGCCTCGGCGTCGGCCCGGTAGAGCGTCTCGAACGAGTGCACGCGACCGGCGGGGAGCGCCTCCAGCGTGCGCTCGATCACGGCCGGGATGCCCATGAAGTCCAGCCGGTCGCCGAGGAACGCGTGCACCGCGACCTCGTTGGCCGCGTTGAGCACGCACGTCGCGGTGCCGCCGGCTTCGGCGGCCTCGCGCGCCAGCCGCAGGCACGGGAACGCCTCGACGTCGGGCGGCTCGAACTCCAGCGTGCCGACCTCGGCGAGATCGAGCGTGCGCACCGGAACGTCGACGCGCTCGGGGATGATGCAGCGCGTAGGCGATCGGCACGCGCATGTCCGGGTGCCCGAGGTGCGCGAGCGTCGCGCCGTCGCACAGGCCGACGAGCGCATGGACGATCGACTGCGGATGCACGACGACGTCGATCCGGTCGTACGGCGTGCCGAACAGCCAGTGCGCCTCGATCACCTCGAGGCCCTTGTTCATCAGCGTCGCCGAGTCGATCGTGATCTTCCCGCCCATCGCCCAGGTCGGGTGGCGCAGCGCCTCTTCGACCGTCACGCCCTCCAGCTCGGCGCGGCTGCGGCCGCGGAACGGGCCGCCGGATGCCGTCAGCGTGAGCCGCTCGACCGTCCCCGGGCGTTCCCCCTCGATCAGCTGGTGCAGCGCGCGGTGCTCGGAGTCGACCGGGATGAGCTGCGCGCCGGTCGCCTCGCGACAGCGCCATCACCAGCTCGCCGCCCACGACCAGCGACTCCTTGTTGGCCAGCGCGACGTCGATGCCCTCGGTCAGCGCGACGATCGTGGGCCCGAGCCCCGCCGAGCCGACGATCGCGTTCAGCACCAGATCGGCGCCGGACTCCGCCACGAGCGCGCACGAGCCCCTCGGGACCGGCCAGCACCTCGCCGTCGGTCCAGGACTCGGCCGCGCGGGCGGCTGCATCGGGGTCGCCGAGCGCGATTCGCCGCACGCCGTGCGCGCGCGCCTGCGCGATCAGCGCCTCGTGGGAGCGCTCGGCGGACAGGCCGACGAGCTCGAAGGCGTCGGGCGCGTGCGCGACGACATCGAGCGCCTGCGTGCCGATCGAGCCCGTCGCGCCGAGGATCAGGAGCCGCTTCATGCCGGCGACCCAGTGTGGCACGGGGCTTCCGTAAGGCTCGACTCTGCGCACGCAGCGGGCGCACGAACCACAGCCCGACGATGCACAGGCCGATCAGGCCCGTGTAGATCCAGACGCGCGCGCCGTCGAACATCAGATCGGTGATCAGCAGCACCGAGCCGGTCAGTGCGACCGCCAGGAACACGAGACCGGTGATCATCAGCCGGTTGGCCGAGTCCACGATCCAGGCCCGCTCGCCCTTTGTGGAAGCGCAGCCGGTGCGCGGCGGACGGCGCGATCAGGCAGGCGGCCGAGAGCGTGGTCGCGACCAGCGTGACGTAGTAGACGTCGCGCTGGAACTCGGTCAACCGGTCGAAGCGGTTCGAGAACGCCACGGTGAGCAGGAACGCGAACAGGATCTGCACGCCGGGCAGCGCGACGCGCAGCTCGTTGAGCAGCTCGAGCATCTGCCGGTCCTGCTTGCGCTCTCGCCCTGCGGTCGTCGGTCATATGAGCAGTAGCCAGAGGTAGTACCCGCCGACAAGGGTGAACAACGCGGCGTCGAGCCGGTCGAGCGCTCCGCCGTGCGGCCCGAACAGCGTCCCGGCGTCCTTCGTTCCCGCGTCGCGCTTGATCTTGCGACTCGAACAGGTCGCCGATCGGCGCGAGCACGCCGACGCCGAGGCCGAGCAGGATCCCCTTCACGCCGCCCATCCACTCCGAGCTCAGCCCGAACCACCAGACCGCCAGCGCCCCGACGACGATCCCGCACAGCGAGTCCCTCGACGGTCTTGTTCGGCGAGATCCGCGGCGCCAGCGGGCGCGTGCCGAACGCGCGCCCGCCCAGGTACGCCGCGGTGTCGCCGACGAACGTCCCCAGCAGCACCGCGAGCACGAGCCCGCCGCCGTGCTCCAGCGCGCGCAGCAGGACCGCGTGCGCGATCGCCAGGCCGATCCAGAGCGTCCCGAGCAGCGTGATCGCCATCGAGTCGGTGAGCGGGACCTCCGTCTGCTCCGGCATCGCGAGCGCGAGCAGGAACAGCAGCGGGAAGATCGCGACGGTGGCGAACAACACCTGGTGCACGCCGCCGAAGTGGGCAGCCGCCCCGAGGCCGGCGACACCGACGAAGCCCGCCAGCCGCACCGGATGCAGCACGTCGTACATGCGGAACAGCTCGTGGATGCAGATGAATCCGAGCAGCACGGCGCCGGCGGCGAACACCGCGTCGCCGGCGGCGACGATGAAGATCGCGAACGCGACCGCGGGGATGGCGACCCAGATGCGCGCGCTGAGGTCCGATCTGCGCCGGCGCGAGCGCGGCGCGCGGCGACGCGACGAGGTGGCCATCAGCGGCCGCCGAAGCGCCGCCGGCGGGCGTCGTACTCCGCCAGCGCGAACTCGAGGTCCGCCCGCCCGAAGTCCGGCCACAGCACGTCCGTGAAGTGCAGCTCGGAGTACGCCGACTGCCACAGCAGGTAGTTCGAGAGCCGCTGCTCTCCGCTCGTGCGGATGATCAGCTCGGGGTCGTGCATCTCCGGCGCGTACAGGTGCGCGCGGAACTCGTCCTCGCTCGTGCCGGTGAACGAGCGCGCGGCGTCGACGATCTCGGCCCGGCCGCCGTAGTTGAACGCGACGAACAGCGTGATCCGGTCGTTGGCGTCGGTCTTCTCCTCCGCCCAGCGCATCTGCTCGAGCAGCTCTTGCGCGACGCCGGTGCGGCGGCCGATGAAGCGCATGCGCACGCCCTCGTCGTGCAGCTCGGGCGTCTCGCGGAGGATCCGCTCGGAGAACATCTCCATCAGCGCGGCGACCTCCTCGACCGGGCGCGACCAGTTCTCGGTCGAGAACGAGTAGACGGTGAGCTCGCGGATGCCGAGGTCGGCCGCGTCGCGCAGGCGCGCCTTGACGGCGTCCGCGCCGGCGCGGTGCCCATCCTCGACCGGCAGCGCACGCTGCTTGGCCCAGCGCCCGTTGCCGTCGGTGATGATCGCGACGTAGGTGGCGCCGGAGGCGCTCACACCTCGAGGATCTCTTCTTCCTTGGCCTTGACGAGCGCGTCGAGCTCGCGGACCTTGTCGTCCGTCAGCTTCTGCAGCGCCTCCTCGGCGCGGTGCTCGTCATCCGCCCCGGCGTCGCCGGCATCGCGGAGCTCTCGGAGGTCGTGCATGGTGTCGCGCCGGATGTTGCGCAGCGCGACCTTGCCCTCCTCGGCCAGGCCGCGCACGACCTTGACGAGGTCCCTGCGGCGCTCCTCGGTGAGCTCGGGGATCGCGAGCCGGATCAGCTGGCCGTCGTTCGACGGCGTGAGGCCGATGTCGGACTCCATGATCGACCGCTCGATCGCCTTGATCGAGTTCTTGTCGTACGGCTGCACCGTGAGCAGTCGCGCCTCGGCGGCATGGATCGTCGCGAGCTGCTTCAGCGGCGTCTGCGCGCCGTAGTAGTCGACCGTGATGCGGTCGAGCAGGGTCGGGCTGGCGCGGCCGGTGCGCACCGATCCGAACTTGCTGCGCGTCGCATCGACCGACTTGGCCATGTGGTCGCGCGCGTCGGCGAGGAAGTCGTCGATGATGCTCATGTCGTCACCAGGGTTCCCACCCGCTCGCCGGAAACTATCCGATCGATGTTGTGCTCGTCGTTCATGTTGAAGACGTAGATCGGGAGGTTGTTGTCCATGCAGAGCGAGAGCGCGGTCGAGTCCATCACCTTCAGCCCGCGCTCGAGTGCCTCGCGGTGGGTGATCTGGGGGATGAACTCCGCGCCGGCGTCCTGCTGCGGATCGGCGGTGTAGACGCCCTCGACGCCGTTCTTGGCCATCAGGATCGCCTCGGCGTGGATCTCCAGCGCGCGCAGCGCGGCGGCGGTGTCGGTGGTGAAGAACGGGTTGCCGGTGCCGGCCGCGAAGATCACCACGCGTGCCTTCTCGAGGTGGCGCATCGCGCGGCGGCGGATGTAGGGCTCCGCGACCTCGGAGATCGTGATCGCGCTCTGCACGCGCGTGTGGACGCCCAGGCGCTCCAGCGCGTCCTGCAGCGTGAGCGCGTTGAGTACGGTCGCGAGCATGCCCATGTAGTCGCCGGTCGCGCGGTCCATGCCCTCCGTGGCCGCCTTCACGCCGCGGAAGATGTTGCCGGCGCCAACCACGACCGCGACTTCGACGCCGCGGTCGTGCACGCCCTTGATCTGCGCGGCGATCGCCTCGACGCGCTCCGGGTCGGTGCCGTATTCGAGATCGCCCATGAGCGCCTCCCCCGACAGCTTGAGGAGGATGCGCTCGAAGGCGGGTGGCGCCACGATCGCTACGCCCCGACCGCGAAGCGGGCGAAGCGGCGGATCACGACGTTCTCCCCGGTCGTGCCGGAGAGCTCGGCGCGGAGCTGCTCGATCGTCTTGCTCTCGTGCTTGTCGGGGTTGACGTGCTGCTGGTTGAGCAGCACGACCTCCTCGAGCCACTTGCGCAGCTTGCCCTCGGCGATCTTGGCGCGGACGTTCTCGGGCTTGTCGGCGGCCTGCTGCTCGAACACGCGCAGCTCGGCCTGCTTGTCCTCCTCGGGGACCTCGTCCTCGGAGACATAGCGGACGGTCGGGGAGCCCGCGATGTGCAGCGCGACCTCACGTGCGAACGCGATGAAGTCCTCGTTGCGGGCGACGAAGTCGGTGTTGCAGTCGACCTCGACGAGCACGCCGACCTTGCCGTTGCTGTGGATGTAGGACTGGACAGTGCCCTCGGTCGCCTCGCGGCCGCCCATCTTCAGGGCCTTGTCGCCGAGGCGGACGCGCAGCAGCTCGACGGCCTTGTCGACGTCGCCGTCGGTCTCCTCCAGCGCCCGCTTGCATTCCATCATCCCCGCGCCCGTGCGGTCGCGGAGCTCCTTGACCTGTGCGGCGGTGATCGTGGGGGTGCTCACTTGGTCTCCTGGGTCTCGGTCTTCGTCTCGTCCGGCGCGGCCTCGCCCTCCGCGGGCGCGTCCTTCTTCTTCGCGCGGGAGCGCGGCTTGCGCGCGGGCTTCTTCGGTTCCGCCGGCGCGGCCTCGGCCGCAGGCTCGGCGGGCGCGGCCTCCGCCGCGGGCTCCGCAGGCGCCTCAGCCGGCGCGGCCTCCGCGACAGGCTCCGCCGGCGCCTCAGCCGGCGCGGCCTCCGCGACAGGCTCCGCAGCCGCCTCAGCCGGCGCGGCCTCCGCCACCGGCTCCGCAGCGGCCTCAGCCGGCGCGGCCTCCGCCACCGGCTCCGCAGCCGCCTCAGCCGGCGCGGCCTCCGCCACCGGCTCCGCAGCCGCCTCAGCCGGCGCGGCCTCCGCCAGCCGCCTCAGCGGACGCCGCCTCTGCGACAGGCTCAGCTGGCGCGGCCTCCGCGACAGGCTCAGCCGGCGCGGCCTCTGCGACCAGCTCCGCGGCCGCCTCAGCGGCGCGGCTCCGCGGCCGGCCCCGCCGGCCGCCTCAGCGAACTCCGCGGGCGCGGCCTCCGCGACAGGCTCCGTCGGGCCGACCTCGGCGGGCACCGGACCGCCCGACGCGCCACCCACCGGCTCGCGCTCGTGGTCGCCCTCGGGATGGATGTGCTCGCGCGCGGTCGCCCGGTCGCCCGGACCGCCCGCGGGCATCGCCGGCTCGTCGGCGGCCTGCTCCGCGGCGGCCGCCTCGGCCGCGCCGGTTCCCTCGGGCTGCGGGACACCGAGGTCCCGGACCGCCTGGGCGACCGTCGCGTCGGCCGCGTCACGGGTCTCGGCCTCCGTCTGGGTCAGCGCCGCATGCTCCTCGGCCTCCTTGCGCGCTTGCTCCTCGGCTTCGCGCCGCGCCTGCTCCTCGGCCTCGCGCCGCGCCTGCTCCTCGGCCTCGCGCCGCGCCCGCTCCTCCTCCTCGCGGAATGTGCGGTTGCCGGTCTGGATCACGTCGCCGATCGCGCGGGTGATGATGTTGCAGGCGCGGATCGCGTCGTCGTTGCCCGGGATCACGTAGTCGATGCCGTCGGGGTCGCAGTTCGTGTCGACCAGGCCGATGATCGGGATGCGCAGGCGCTGGGCCTCGCGCACGGCGATCGCCTCGGTCTTGAGGTCGATCACGAACAGCGCGTCGGGCACGCGCTGCATGTTCTTCACGCCGCCGAGGTTCGCGCGCAGCTTCTCGAGGTCGGCCTGCGCGGCCAGGCGCTCGCGCGTCGGCAGCAGGCCGAGCTGGCCCTCCGACTCGTAGCGCTCGAGGTCGTGCAGGCGCTTGATGCGCAACGAGATCGTCTGGAAGTTGGTCAGCAGGCCGCCGAGCCAGCGATGGTTCACGTACGGCTGGCCGGCCGCCTCGGCGGTCTCCTTGATGCCGTCGCGGGCCTGCTTCTTTGTGCCGACGAACAGGACGGTGCCGCCGTGGCGCGCGAGGCCGTCGGCGAAGCGCTGCGCCTGCCCGAGCAGCTGCTCGGTGCGGGTGAGGTCGATGATGTAGTTGCCGGCGCGCTCGCCGTAGATGAAGCGGCGCATCTTGGGATTCCACCGGCGCGTCTGGTGGCCGAAGTGCACACCGGCCTCCAGCAGCTCCTTGATCCCGACTTCTTGAGCCACGGGTACATCTCCCTTGCGGTCGTGTGATGCGGTTCCCGGGCGAAGAGGACCAGCGGCACCCGGCGCTCTGTGCGCCGGGCAGGGACCGCGGCCTCAGGGTTGGTTGGCCGCCCGGGGTCGATGGGACAGGACAAAGTCCGCCTCGGCGAGGCGGACGGCCTCCAGTCTAGACGAACGATTTGGCGCAAGTCCTCGCGTAGCGGTGCGTTGGCGCTGGTGCGGGTCGGCCCTCCCTTCCCCTACCTCCGGTGGACCGACCCGCTTCAACCTCCTGCGCGGCGCAGCGCGGCCTCCAGATCCGCGGGCAGCGGCGAGCTGACGTCGACCGCGGCACCCGTCACCGGATGCGGGAATGCGAGCCGGGCGGCGTGCAGGAATTGGCGTTCGAGGCCGTGGCGGCCGGGCGCACCGTACTCGCGATCGCCGGCGACCGGATGCCCGATCGCGAGCAGGTGCGCGCGGATCTGATGCGTCCGTCCCGTCTCCAGCCGGACCCGCAGCAGCGTGTCGTGCGGCAGCGCGCGCTCGACCTCGAAGTGCGTGATCGCCTCGCGGCCCTCGTCGGTGTCGGTCGAGATCCGCGTGCGGACGCGCCGGTCGCGCCCGAGCGGCGCGTCGATCGTGCCGCTGCGCGCCGGCGGCCTGCCCTCGACCAGCGCGAGGTACTCGCGCACGAGCTCGCGCCGCGCCAGCTGTGCCTTGAGCGCCGCGTGCACGGCGTCGGAGCGCGCGAGCACCAGCAGCCCGGACGTGTCGCGGTCGAGCCGGTGGACGACGCCGGGGCGCTCCGGATCCTCGCCGCCGGCCACGCGGCCGGCCAGCGCCTGCACCAGCGTCCCCTGCCGGTGCCCGCGCGCCGGATGGACCACCACGCCGGGCGGCTTGTCGATCACGAGCAGGTGCTCGTCCTCGTAGGCGAGCGCGAACGGGGCCGGCGGCACTTCGCCCGTCTCCGCGCCGGCCTCGGCCTCCTCCACCGCGACGGTCTCCCCGCCCGCGAGCACGTGGCGCTTGGGCCGCGAGGCGCCGTCTACCGTCACGTGGCCGCCGTCGATCAGCCGCTGTGCAGCCGCACGCGAGCCCGCATGCGCGGCCAGGAAGACGTCGAGCCGCTCCCCGGCCGCCGTGGGCGGGACGGTGAGCTGGTCGGTCATGCGCGCCGCCGCGGCGGGCCCTCGAGTACGAAGATCAGCGCCACGACCCCGAACGTGATCGCGGTATCGGCGACGTTGAACGCGGGGAAGTGCGGGAACTTGACGAAGTCGGTGACCGAGCCCTCGAACGCACGGTCGATCAGGTTCCCGACCGCGCCGCCGAGCAGCAGGCCGGTCGGCAGCCAGACATACGGCCGGCCCGTGTGCGTGACGAAGAAGATCACGAGCGCGAGCAGCGCGAGCGCGGTGCCGACAACCAGCACGGCGCCGCCGTCCTCGAACAAGCCGAACGCGATCCCGGAGTTGCGCACGTTGACGAGATCGATGCCGGCGATCAGGTCGCGCCGTTCGCCCCGCAGCAGGCTGTCGCGCACGAGCGCCTTGGTGAGCTGGTCGACCGCCACGACGCCGGCCGCCAGCGCGCCGGCCGCGAGCGTGGTGCGGGCGGGACTCACCCTGGGCGGATGATCTCGATCACGATCCCGCCGACGATCTGCAGCACGATGATCGCGACGATCGGGCTGAGGTCGAGCGGGCCGATCCGCAGCGGCAGGCGCCGAAAGATGCTCAGCCACGGGTTCGCGGTGTCGCGCAGGAAGTCAAGGATCGCGTTGGACCAGCGGGAGTACGGCATCCGCACGCCCATCGCGAACACGAACGAGATCACGATCCACGCCACGATCACGATGATGTAGACGGTGAGCAGCGCGGACAGGAAGTCCGCGATCTCGTTCCGGACGGAGGCGGCGAACAGCGTCACGCGTCCACCACGTCGTCCATCGCCTGCGCGAGCGCAGCGCGCACGCCGCCCCGCTCGAGCGCCGCCAGGCCGCGGGCGGTCGTGCCGCCGGGCGAGGTGACGGCGCGGCGCAGCGCCAGCGTGTCGTACTCGCGCGCACGCAGCAGCTCGGCGGAGCCCGCCATCGTCTCGGCCACCAGCTGCGAGGCGAGACGCTGCGGCATGCCGCGCCGGATCGCTGCGTCCACCTGCGCCTCGACCAGCAGCGCCCAGTAGGCGGGCCCGACACCGCCCGTCGCCCCGGCGATCCGCATCAGCGATTCGGGGACGTCCACGACGGTGCCGAGACGGCCGAACAGCTCGCGCACGCGTGTGCGAAGCGCCTCGTCGGCAGGGGCGTCCGGGAGCGCGAACGCGAGCACTCCCCGCTTGACCTCCACCGGCGTGTTCGGCTCGATCCGGAAGACCGGCGTGTCGGGGTAGACGGCGCGGACCTGGGCTTGCGTGGTGCCCGCGAGGATCGAGACGACGGCCCTGGCCGTGCCGGCGATCTCGCCGGCGACAGCCGCGAGCTGCGGCGGCTTGTGCGCGAGCACGACGATCTCTGCGCGCTCGGCGAGCTCACGGTTGGAGCCCAAGGCCTCGCCGCCGACCAGCGCGGCCAGCGCCTCCGCCCGCCCGGAACCGGAGTCGGTGCACAACACGGGCTCGCCCCAGCCGAGCGCCAGCGCGCGTGCCATGTTTCCGGATCCGACCAGCCCGATCATCGGGCGGGGAGTCTACGACTGGTTGAAAAAGCCCTTCTCAATGAGACGGGCGCGTTCTTCGCTGGAGAGCTCCACGTTGCGCGGGGTCAGCAGGAACACCTTGTCGGCGATCCGCTGCATGCCCCCGTCGAGCGCGTATGTGAGCCCGGACGCGAAGTCGATCAGCCGTTTGGAGAGGTCGGTCTCGGACCCCTGGAGGTTGATGATCACCGGGATGGCGTCCTTGAACTTGTCCGCCACGTCCTGCGCGTCGTTGAACGACTTCGGGATCACCAGGTGCACGCGGACCTCCCCGCTGGCGTTGCGGCCGTTGCCGACAGGGCGCAGCACGTTGGTGCGCCGTTCGGATGGCGAGTCGTCGGCGAAGATGTCGTCGATCTCGTCCCGGCGGCGCCGCGTGCTGAGCCGCCGGACGTTCGGCCGCTCGCGGTAGCGGTCCTCGAGTTCGGCCTCGGGCTGGCGGATCGCCGCCGGCTGCTCCTCCTCTTCCTGATACGCGTCGCGGTCCTCGGCGAGGCCGAAGTAGACGAGCGCGCGATGCCAGGAGTCGGAGAAGCCCATTCGAGGTGCGATCTTCGGTGCCAGCAGGGGATTCCCTTCCCGAGCGAGGGCTATGCGAAGAGTACCGAGCCCAGCCTGACGATCGTCGCCCCTTCCTCGACGGCGACGATGTAGTCCTGCGATGTGCCCATCGATAGGTGACGCAGCCCATGCGCGCCGGCGAGCTCGCGCAGTGCCGCGAAATGGGGCCGGCTCTGCTCGGGATCGTCGGCGAACGGGGGCATCGCCATCAAGCCGGCGACGTGCACGGGCACGCGCTCGAGGAAATCCGGGAGGTCCGCGGGCGCGATGCCGGCCTTGCCCTCCTCCCCCGCGACGTTGACCTCGACGAGCACCTCGGTCTCCGGCGTGCCGTGGCGCTCCAGCTGCTTCAGCGCCGAGTCCGACGCGACCGAATGGATCAACTCGACGAGCGGCAGGATCTGCTTGACCTTGCGGCTCTGGAGCTGACCGATGAAGTGCCAGCGGGCGCCCGGCCAGGCTGCGGCCTTCGCCGCGAGCTCCTGGGCGCGGTTCTCGCCGAGCAGCGTGACGCCGGCTTCGATCAGCGCGCCGACGTCCTCGAGCGGCACGTACTTGACCGCGGCGAGCAGCTCGACGTCGCCGCCGTCGCGCCCGGCGCGGCCGGCGGCTTCGCCGATCTCCTGACGGATGCGCGCGGCGTTCTCGCGCACGCGCGCCGGGTCGAGGCGGGTCAAGCCGCGCCCTCGTCGCGCCAGGCCGCGCTCGCGCCCCCGCGGCCCGCGCCCGCGCCCTCGTCGCGCTGTCACCGCGCCCGCGTCATCGTCGCGCCACACCACGCTCGCGCCCTCGTCGCGTGTCACCGCGCTCGCGCCCTCGTCGCGCCACACCACGCCGGCCTGCCGGCCGGTGATCCCGCCGTCGCGGCGGTGCGAGAAGAACAGCTCGTCGCCGGCGCAGATCGTGCACAGGCCGGTGTCGTGGATCTGGCCACGCCGGCACTCATCAGCGCGCGCCGCGCGACGCCCGGCAGGTCGAGGTTTCGCCGGCCGACGCGCGCGCCGGGCAGCCGCGCGTGGATCTCCTCGCCGACCTCGTAGCAACAGCCGCGCGCGCCCGGGCCGATCGCGGCGGCGATCGGGCCTTCGGCGCCGAGCTCGCGCAGCGCGGCCACCCCTTCGGCCACGATCCCGCCCGCCAGCCCGCGCCAGCCGCAGTGCAGCGCCGCAACCGCGTTCGCGCTCGCGAGCATCACCGGCAGGCAGTCAGCGACGAACACGAGCGCGGCCGCGCCGTGCAGCGCCGTCGCCTGGCCGTCCTCCTCGACCGCCGGTCGCGCGGGGCCCGGCGGCTCGGTCGCGCGCCGCACGTGCGTGCCGTGGACCTGGATGCCGTACATGAAGCGCTCGCGCGGCACTCCGACGGCGGCGGCGAGGCGGTCGCGGTTGGCGTCCACGTTGGCGCCGTCGTCCGCGGTCTTGCGGCCGATGTTCAGCGACGCGTACGGGCCGGTCGAGACGCCGCCGCGGCGGGTGGAGAACAACACGCGCGCGCCGGGCAGCGCGGCGACGATGTGCTCGCCCTGCCAGTGGAACGGGCCGGCGAGGTTAGGCAATGGCCGGGCCACGACCGGGAACGGGCGAGGACTGCACGATCGAGGTCGTCGTCTGGCCGTACAGCACGAAGCGGTCGATCAGCTCCTCCAGGTGCGTGACGTCGCGCACACCGATGCGCATGATGAAGCAGTCGTCGCCCGTCACGCGGTGGCACTCGGTGACCTCGGGCGTGCGCTGCGCCAGCTCGGCGACCTTGGGAATCATTCGTGCGTCCGGCCGGATGCGCAGGATCACGCTGAGGTCGTAGCCGAGCGCGCGCGGGTCGACATCCGCGTGGTATCCGCGGATCACGCCCGCCTCCTCCAGCCGCCCGAGCCGCTCGCCGACCGCCGGCGCAGTGAGCCCGACGCGGCGGCCGAGCTCGGCAAGGCTGAGGCGCGCATTGGCTTGTAGCGCTTCGATCAGCTGGCGATTGGTGATGTCCAGCTGCTGTTCCGAAAGTCGTGGTGGCATGATGCCTTCGATCGGCACTGTACCGCGTGGCACCGATCCATGATCGTAGGCCTCTGTGTCGGTCGCCGCCCTCAAGCCCCGCGTGTCGGTCGCGGACCGGCTGCCGCCGCATGCATGGTTCGTCGGCAGCGCGGTGTTCCACTATCTCGGTCCGGCGTTCGCCGTGCTGCTGTTCGTGCGCGTCGGCCCGCTCGGGACCGGCTGGCTCCGGATCGCGGCTGCCGCGCTTGTGCTCGCGGCGTGGCGGCGGCCGTGGGCGCTGCTCGGCCAGCGCACGCTGGTGACGCTCGGCGCTGTGCTGGCGGTGATGAACTGCTGCTTCTATCTGGCGATCGACCGGCTGCCGCTCGGCACGGTGGCGGCGATCGAGTTCCTACCGGTCATCGTGCTCGCCGCGGTCGGCGCGCGCACAGGGCGCAACGGCGCGGCGCTCCTGCTCGCGGTCGCCGGCGTGTATCTGCTGACCGGTGTGCGGCTGGCCGGCGAGCCGCTCGGCTTCGTCTTCGCGTTCGCGAATGCGGGCCTGTTCGCGCTCTACATCGTGCTCAGCCACCGGGTCGCGCAGGGGAGCGGGCTCGACGGGCTCGCCGCGTCGATGATCGCCGCGCTCGTCGTCGTGACTCCGCTCGCAGGCTGGGACGCGCTACCGGCGCTCGACGACCCGGTCGCGATCGCTGCCGGAGTCGGCGTCGGCGTCGCGTCGTCGGTGATCCCGTACGTGTGCGACCAGATGGCGATGGCGCGGCTGCCGCGCGCGACCTACGCGCTGCTGGTCTCGCTGCTCCCGGCGACGGCGACCGTGATCGGCATCGTGGTGCTGAGCCAGATGCCGAGCTTGCCGGAGGTGCTGGGGGTGGCGCTCGTCGTAGGCGGGGTGGCGATCCATCGCGACACCTAGGGCCGGCGCTCGCGTACGGCGGGCATCGAGGGGCGGCGTGGAGCGGTGTGGCACTCGATCGCCAGTCCCAGCGCCCGCGCTCGCGTACGGCGGGCATCGAGGGGCGGCGTGGAGCGGTGTGGGCACACGATCGCGAGTCCCAGCGCCCGCGCTCGCGTACGGCGGGCATCGAGGGCCAGCCCGGCGGGGCGCGGCGGTCCGTGATGAGCGACCAAAACGTCGACTTCGCGCCACACGCGCGCCCTCCCTCGACGTTTTGGTCGTGGAGCGCCCAGAACGTCGATCCCGGCGGCGCGATCGGCGGACGGATCGACGTTTTGGTCGTAGATCGCCGCAACCTCGGGATCCCGCGCAGGGCGCAAAACGTCGGGATCCGGGGCGGCGGGTCGGCCCGCCCGACGTTATGCGCCCGTGGGCCGCAGAACGTCGGGCCGGCTGCCGAGACGCGCAGAAACCCGACGTTTTGCGGATCGGCCGAACCCGCTCCCCTCAGTGCCCGCCGTACGCGAACGTCGGCGCCCACATGCAGGAACGCGCAAGAAAGCCACCGCTGGATCAGGCTTGTCGCAGAGCGGCCGCGAGCTGCGCCTCGCGGTCGGGCGCAGCGCCGTCGAGCAGCGCTGCACGCGCCGCTTGGAGAGCGCGGCCGACGGCCGGCCCGCGCAGTCCGGCGGCGAGCAGGTCGTCGCCGGTGATCGCGAGGCGCGCATGTCGGCCCCGCCGCAGCCATTCGCGCGCGGGCGCAGAGCCGGCGGCCGCGGCGAGTGCGGCTGCCTCGAGCGGCCGCCGGCGCAGCACGAGGTCGGCCGCGGAGGCCGCTGCGCCCTCGAGGTCGGCGACGAGCGCGTCGAGTCCGGCGCAGCCCACGATCGCTGTGGCCTCCGCCGCCGGGAACGCCAGCTCACGCAGCCGCGCGGCGAGCTCGCCGGGTTCGGCACGACGAACCGCCGCGCCGAGCGCGACCAGGTCCGCGCGTGGCCGCGCCGCCTCGCCAAAGGCGGCGCCACCGCGCGCCTCGTCCGCCCCATCCCCGGCCTCGTCCGCCCCACCGCGCGCCTCGTCCGCCCAATCCCCGGCCTCATCCGCCCCACCGCGCGCCTCGTCCGCCCCATCTCCCGCCTCATCCGCCGCACCGCGCGCCTCGTCCGCCCCGCCGCGCGCATCGCCGACCGACTCGCGGCAGACGGCGATCGCGCGCTCCACCAGCGGCGCGTCGACGTCGAATGCCGGCAGCAGCGCCGCGCCCAGCCCCCAGCGCTCGAGCTCGACCAGCGCCGCCGGCTGCGGCTCGCGCGCGAGCAGGCGCAACTCTGCGCCCATCCGCTCCCCGGTCACGGTGGCCACCGCGCCACCGGTGACCGCCGCCGCAGCCAGCGCCCCTGTCCATGGCTCGGCCTCGAACCCCAGCCGCGCGGCGTAGCGCGCCAGCCGCAGCAGCCGGGTGGGGTCGTCGCGGAAGGACTTGTCGTGCAGCACCCGCAGCAACCGGCCCGCCAGGTCCTCCTCCGCGCCCAGCCAGCCCGTCCGCGCGCCGTCGCCCAACCGCAGCGCGAGCGTGTTGACGGTGAAGTCCCGCCGCGCGAGGTCGTCCTCGAGCGGCGCGCCCAGCTCGACCTCGGGCAGCGCGCCCGGCCGCGGATAGCGCTCGCGGCGCGCGCTCGCCAGGTCGAACACGACCGCGTCGCGGACTGTCGCGGTCCCGAACCGCTCGTGCACGACGACCTCACCGCCGAGCCGCTGGGCCGCGCGCCGCGCGACCGGGACCGCGTCGCCCTCGACCACGAGGTCGAGCTCTCGTGGGTCGGTCCCGAGCAGCAGATCCCGCACGGCCCCGCCCACGACCCACACGCCGCGCTCGCCCTCGAGCGCCGCCAGCACGGTCGGGTGCAGCGCCGCCAAGCGCTCGAGGAGACCGGAGATCACGCCGGTAACCTAGAGCGGCATGCCCCCGCAGGAGCGCAAGCGGCGCTGGCGGCGGATCGTGCTCGTGGCTGGGATCGCGCTGGTGCTCCTCGTGAGCGCCGCCGCGGCGTACGTCGTCACCAGTCAGCCTGGCGACGTCTCGAATCCCAACGTCGAGTTCCGCGCCGAGCCGTCACAGACCCCTGACACCACCGAGGTCGAGCCCGACGCGCCCGGCAAGAAGAAAACCGACCCCGTCGACCGCTTCATCTGGGCCCAATACGGCTACACGCGCGACCGGCGCCGCTACCTGCCGCTGAAGAACCCGCCGCGGCCTCCGTTCCGCGAGATCTGGCAGTACCAGGGGCACGTGCTGCTGGAGTTCCCGCCGGTGATCGGGGGCAGGCGCCTGTACCTGCTCAACGACAACGGCGTCCTGTACTCGATCGACAAGCACACCGGCAGGGTCCGCTGGCGGCGCAAGCTGGGCGCGCTCGCCGCGGCCTCGCCCGCGTACGCGAACGGCAAGGTGTACGTCGTGCTCCTGCAACGGTCGCTCGGCGGCGCGGGCGCGGGAAGCGGGCGGGTCGTCGCGCTCGACGGCCGCAACGGCAAGATCGAGTGGAGCAGCAAGCTGGCGAGCCGCAGCGAGTCCTCCCCGCTGGTCGCCGACGGGCGCGTGTACTTCGGCTCCGAGAACGGCACGGTGTACGCGATGGACGCGGACAACGGTGCCGTGCGCTGGCGCTTCCGGGCCGGCGGCGCCGTCAAGGGCGGACTTGCGCTCGCGGACGGCAAGCTCTACTTCGGAGACTACGGCGGCCGCGCGTATGCGATCCGGCAGTCCGACGGCGCCAGCGTCTGGCGCGCGTCGTCCGGCGGCGGCGCCTTCGGCCTCGGCTCGGGCAACTTCTATTCGACGCCGGCGGTCGCGTTCGGACGCGTCTACATCGGCAACACCGACGGCCGTGTGTACTCGTTCTCGGCCGCCGGCGGAAAGCTCGCGTGGAGCAAGAGCACCGGCGGATACGTGTACGCGTCGCCCGCGGTCGCACAGGTCCCGGGCGGTCGGCCGCTCGTCTACGTCGGTTCCTACAGCGGCCGCTTCTACGCGCTCGACGCCCGCAGCGGCACTGTGGTCTGGTCGCGCGGCGGCAACGGGAGGATCTCCGGCGGCGCGAGCGTGATCGGCGACATCGTCTATTACGCCGATCTCGGCAAGAAGCTCACGATCGGCCTCGACGCGAGGTCGGGACGCAAGGTGTTCGAGTTCGAGCGCGGCTCCTACAACCCGGTCGTCTCCGACGGCGAGACGATCTACCTCACCGGCTACCACGCGATGTACGGGCTGCAGCCGCTGACCGCCGAGGGCAAGAAGAACCGCCGTGCGGCGGCCGCCGCGCGCGTCGCCCGGCGCAAGAACGACCGCAAGGTGTGCGCCCAGCGGGCGCGCAAGGCGCATCGCGGCCACAAACCGGCGATCCGCCGCTCGTATCGGCGTTGCATCAAGCGCCGCCCGGCGCTGCGCCGCAAGGCTGCGCGGGCCGAGTGCCTCACCCAGGCCAAGAAGCAGCACCGCGGCCAGAAGCGCAAGGTCAGCCGCTCGTACCGCGAGTGCGTGCGCCGGCGTAACGTCGGGCGCCGCTAGCGGCGGACCGGCACGCCGGCCGTCGCCAACCGCGCCTTCACGTCACCGACGGAGTAGTGGCCGTAGTGGAAGATCGATGCGGCCAGCGCCGCGTCCGCCCCGGCGGCGAAGCCGTCGATCATGTGCTCGGGGCCGCCGACGCCGCCGGAGGCGATGACCGGCACGTCGACCGCGCCGGCGATCGCGGCCGTGAGCTCCAGGTCATAACCGTCCTGCGTGCCGTCGCGATCCATCGACGTGAGCATGATCTCCCCCGCCCCGCGCTCCACTCCCTCGCGCGCCCACGCGACCGCGTCGCGCCCCGTCGCGGTCCGGCCGCCGGCGACGTAGACCTCCCAGCCTTCGCCGGATCGCTTTCCGTCGATCGCCAGCACGACGCATTGGGCGCCGAACACGCCCGCGAGCTCGCCGACGAGTTCCGGGCGGGCGACGGCGGCGGAGTTGACCGCGACCTTGTCGGCGCCCGCGTCGAGCACGGCCTGCGCGTCGGCAACCTCGCGCACGCCCCCGCCGATCGTGAACGGGACGAACACGTCGTCGGCCGCGCGACGCGCCAGGTCGACCACCGTCGCGCGCTTGTCCGACGTAGCGGTGATGTCGAGGAAGATCAGCTCGTCGGCGCCCTCGCGGTCGTAGAACGCGGCCAGCTCGACGGGGTCGCCGGCGTCGCGGATGTCGAGGAACCTGGTGCCCTTGACGACGCGTCCGGCGTCGACGTCCATGCAAGGAATCACGCGCTTGTAGTGCACCGCCCCAAGCGTACGAAGTGCAAGTTCTTCGTGTTTCCGGCGTTTCGTGCAGGCGAAGACCTACTCCGGGAAAGGGAGCGTTGTTGCACCGGTCATCGTGTCGCCGTCCCATCGTGGCGGGCATCGCCGTCGTCGTCGCGGCTCTGGCACCCGCTGGCGCGTCCGCACAGCTCCCAGAGCTGCCGGTCCCGGTCCCCACGGTCACGCCGCCCAAGCTGCCCGTCCCGGTCCCGACCGTCACCCCGCCGCGTTTGCCCGAGCTGCCGGTGCCCGTGCCGACGGTGACGCTGCCGCAGCTGCCGAAGCTGCCGGTGCCCGTGCCGACGGTGACGCTGCCGAAGCTGCCGGCCATGACCGTACCCGAGGTGCCCAGGCTGCCCCGGGTTCCCGACCGCCCCAAGGCCCCGGCACCCGTGCCGGACGTTCCGAGCGCGCCGGCGCCGAGCGGCGGGTCCGTTCCGGCCGCGGGCCAGGAGCCGCCCGCGGCCGATTCCCCGGCGCGTGATGCCGGCACGGGTGGCGGCGCCGCCGCCGCGGCTGTGCCGGCCGCGGCCAGGCGCGCCATCGCGCGGACGGCCCCCCACGCCCGGGCGGCTCCCGTACCGCGCACGCGCCACGACCGCCGCCTGCGTCACGTCGTCACACAGCTGAGCGGGTGCCTCGACGCGATCGGCGACTTGCCACGCCGCGTGCTCCTGCTCCGCGCGGGCGTCGGCCCGCGCCGGCCGCATAGCCGTCGCGCCGTCGCCGAGCGCCTCGACACCACGGTCGGGCGCGTCGCCCGCACCGAGCGCCGCGCGCTGCGCGAGCTCCGCAGCTCCGCCCGCGCCGGCCGCTGCGGCGGCGACGGCGCGCCCGGCGTAATGCCCGCGTCGACCGCGACCGGCGCGCCGCCGCCCACGACCCCCGTTGCCGAGCAGCGGGATCCCGGCGCCCCCGCCCGTGCTCGGCCCGCGGCACTCGGCGTCCAGGAGGAGTTCCGCTCGAGCGCGCCGCCGAACGTCCCCGCGACAGTGATCCCCGCCGCCGGCGACGCCACCGAACCGCCGCTCGTGATCCTCCTGACCGCCGCGTTCGCGGTCGGCTTCGCCGCGGTCTGGACGCTCGAGCGCCGGCGGCTCAGCCCTTCCCGTCGAGGACCGCCTGCGCCTCGGCGATCGTGAAGTGCCGCTCGTACAGCGCCTTGCCGCAGATCACGCCCGCGAGGTTCACCTGGCGCAGCTCACGTAGAGCTCGCAGGTGCGCGAGCTCGCCGATCCCGCCGGCGTAGAGGAAGCGCCCGCGCACGGCCTCGGCGACCGCCGCCACGTCGGCCAACGCCGGACCGCCGAGCGCGCCGTCGCGGTCGGCGTCGGTGTAGACGAACGACGCCACGCCGCGCGCGCCGAGCCGCTCGAACGCCTCGCGTGCCGGCGTGTCGGTCACCTCGGTCCAGCCGGCGGTGGCGATCTTCCCGCCGCGCACGTCGACGGACACGACGACCCGCGGCCCGTAGGCGCCGACGATCTCGTCGAGGAAGTCGACGTCGCGCAGCGCCGCGGTGCCGACGATCACGCGCTCGGCGCCCGCGCGCAGCGCTTCCCGCACCGCGTCGACCGTCCGCAGACCGCCGCCGTACTGGACCGGCACGCCGGTGCCGGCCACGATCCGGCGCAGATGCTCGATCGAGGCGGGCGAGCCCGCCTTGGCGCCGTCGAGGTCGACCACGTGCAGGTAGCGCGCGCCCGCCTCGATCCACGAGCGCGCGGCTTCCAGCGGGTCGTCGTGGTAGACGGTCTCGGCGTCGAAGCGACCATGCGTCAGCCGCACCGCCTTCCCGCCGCGGATATCGATCGCGGGGTAGAGGATCATGCCGCCACGCGCACGCCGACGAAGTTGCGCAGCAGCGCGAGCCCGTCGAGCGAGGACTTCTCCGGGTGGAACTGGACGCCCATCACGTTGCCGCGCTCGACGATCGAGACGAACTGCTCGCCGTACTCGCCTCGGCCCACGACATCGGCCTCGTCGGCCGGCCGGCATGCGAACGAATGGACGTGGTAGAACGCCGCCGCGTCGCCGAGCCCCTCGCTCAGCGTCGAGGTCCGCGAGAACGACACCGTGTTCCACCCGATATGCGGGATCTTCAGCCCCGGCGCGTCGAGTCGCGTGACCGCACCGGCGAGCAGCCCGAGGCCATCGGCTCCCTCGTGCTCGGTCGAGGACTCGAACAGCAGCTGCATGCCGAGGCAGATCCCGAGCACCGGCACGCCGGCCTCCGCGCGCTCGCGGATCAGGCCGTCGAGCTGCAGCGCCCTGAGGCGCCGCATCGCCTCGGGGAATGCGCCGACACCCGGCACGACGACCGCGCCGGCGGCGGCGATCGCGCCGCGATCGGCGGTTCGCAGGACGACCGCGCCGACGTGCTCGAGCGCCTTCTCGACGCTACGCCGGTTTCCCATCCCATAGTCCACGAGCGCGACCGTCACGTCAGCGTCCCTTTCGTCGACGGCACGCCGGCCTCGTCAGGGTCGAGTGCCACCGCGACGCGCAGCGCGCGGGCGAACGCCTTGAAGCACGCCTCGATCATGTGGTGAGCGTTCGTGCCGGCCTGTAGCTCGACGTGCAGCGTCAGCCGTCCCGCGCTCGCTACCGCGCGGAAGAACTCCTCCGCCGCCTCGTGCTCGAACCCGGCGATCGCCCCAGGCGGCAGCTCGAGGCCCTCGACCGTGCAATACGGGCGCCCCGAGATGTCGATCGCGCACGCGGCGCGCGCCTCGTCCATCGGCACGACCGCGTGTCCGTAGCGGCGGATCCCACTGCGGTCTCCGAGCGCCTCCGCGAGCGCCTGGCCGAGCACGATGCCGGTGTCCTCGACCGTATGGTGCGCGCCGGTCTCGAGGTCGCCCTGCACGGTCACGGCCAGCGCTAGCCGCCCGTGGCGGGCGACCAGGTCGAGCATGTGGTCGAAGAAGCCGACGCCCGTGCTCATCGTCCCGGGCGCGCCGTCGTCGAGGTCGAGTACGACGCGCACGTGGGTCTCTCCGGTGCTGCGGGAAATCTCTGCGCTGCGGCTCATCGTTCGTCGATTCTCGCGGACATCGATTCCGCATGCACCGAAAGGCCCTCCGCCTCGGCGATCGGGATGCCGGCCCGCGCGAGCGCCTCCGCGGCCTCGCCGACGCGCACCTCGGCCATGCGGCGGCGGAAGTGCGCGACCCCCAACCCCGACGCGAAGCGCGCCGCGCCGTCGGTCGGCAGCGTGTGGTTCGAACCCGCGACGTAGTCGCCGAACGCGGTCGCGCTCGCGGCGCCGACGAACAGGCAGCCGGCGCGCGTCACCCGCGGCGCGAGCGCCTCGGCGGCCGCGCCGACGAGCTCGAGGTGCTCGGGCGCCAGCGCCTCCGCGAACGCAAGCGCCGCCTCGAGGTCCAGCGCGTCGACCAGCACCTTCGGGCCGCCCGTCACCGTCGGCCGCCCGGCGAACAGCTCCTGGATCTCGCGCCCGACCGCGTCGAGCAGGGCGCGGTCGTCGGAAACCGCCACGATGAGCGAGTCGGTGCCGTGCTCGGCCTGCGCGAGCAGATCCAGCGCGGCGAGCCGCGGGTCCGCGCCGGCGGTCGCGAGCACCAGTAGGTCGGTGGGCCCCGCGAAGCCGTCGATCCCGACACGCCCGGAGAGCTGGCGCTTGGCCTCCTGTACGTAGAGGTTGCCGGGACCGACGATCACGTCGACCGGCCGGATCGTCTCGGTCCCGTACGCGAGCGCGGCGATCGCCTGCGCACCGCCCATGCGGTAGACCTCGTCGGCGCCGCACAGAGCGCAGGCCGCGAGCATCACCGGATGCGCCGGCGCCGCGACCACGAGCTCCTGCACACCCGCCGCGCGCGCCGTCACAGCGCCCATCACGACCGAGGACGGGTACGGGCGCCGCCCGCCGGGCGCGTAGACCGCGGCGCGGCGGACGGGCAGTTCGCGCATGCGCACGACCTGGCCCTGGGGCAGCGCGACATCGCGATCCTCGCCCAGTCCGGCCTCCGCGACCGCGCGCACGTTGGCGCGCGCGACCTCCAGCCCCGCGCGGACCGCGGGGTCGAGCGCCTCCAGCGCCGCGCTCAGCTCGTCGTCCGACACCCGCAGCGGGCTCCAGTCGCCGCTCGTCTCCGGCGCGGGCTGGCCGCCCCCGAACCGCCGCTCGTGCATCAGCAGCGCGTCGTCGCCGCCCTCGTCGATCGACGCGAGGATCCCGGCCACGACCTTGTACACCGCGCCCGGGGCCGGCGCGTACCCGCGCACATGGCGGGCGATCCCGTGCGCGTCCTCGACGCTCACCGCAAGCCGCTCAACCACGCGCGATCACCTCCCGGATGCGCGCGACGAGGTCATCGAGCTCGGCCGCACGCAGCTTGTGCGCCACGGGGTTCGCGATCAGCCGGGCGGTGGAGGCGAGGATCTCCTCGCGCACGACCAGCCCGTTCTCGCGCAGCGTCGTGCCGGTGGCGGTGAGGTCGACGATCCCCTCGGCCAATCCCGTCAGCGGCGCCAGCTCGACCGAGCCCTTGACCTCGACGATCTCCGCTTGCCGCCCGGTGCGCTCGAAGTGGCGCGACGCGGTCTTCGGGTACTTCGTCGCCACCCGCATCACGCCGAGCCGGCGCAGCGCCTCGGCGAGCCGGTCCTCCCCCTCGGTGGTCGCCACGACCATGACGCACGGGCCGTAGCGCAGGTCGAGCAGCTCGTAGACCGCGCGCTCGGCCTGCTCGGACAGCACGTCCTTGCCGACGATCCCCACGTCCGCGGCGCCGGCCTCCACGTACGTCGGGACGTCCGACGGCCGCATCGTCACGATCCCGGCCTCCTCGAACAACAGCTTGCGGTCGTTGGAGCGCACCTCTGCGGTGTCGACGCCTAGCGCGTCGAGCAGTTCGAGCGTCTCCCGCATCAGGACGCCGCGCGGAACGGCCAGCGTGAGACCGTTCAGCCCGGTCACAACCGCTCCCCGCGGCGCTCGCCGACCAGCGCGATGTGGAGCCGCTCCACGTTCAGCGCCCAGCCGGCGGCCGGCAGATCCCGGCCGAAGCGGCCGAGCAGCTCGTCGTAGCGCCCGCCGCCGCCCAGCGGCGCGCCGAGCGCGGCGTCGTAGACCTCAAACACCGGGCCGGTGTAGTAATCCAGCCCGCGCGCGAGGCCCAGGTCGAAGATCACCCGCTCCGCCGCCCCGTCCGGCAGCTGCGCGACGACCGCGCGCAGGCCGTCGGCGGCCCCGCCCGCGGCGTCGAGCACCTCAGGCCCGCCGCGGCGCTGCGGCACGCGCTGCAACGCCTCGGTCGCCTCCGTCCCGAGTCGCAGGGCCTCGATCTCGCGCTCGAGCCCGACAAAATCGCGCGTCTCGAGCTCGTGCAGGATCCGCGTGCGGGCGGCCCCCGGCACGTCGTACTCGTCCAGCAGCGCCGGATAAAGCGACGCGTCGCCCAGCCCGATCCGGTAGCCGGCAAGCCCGACGGCGTCGAGCACCTCGCACAGCACCGTGATCGTCTCCCCCGTCCCCTCGTGCGCCGGCACCCCGACCAGCTCGATCCCCGCCTGCAGCATCTCGCGGTCCTGGCCGCGCTGCGGGCGCACCGAGCGGTAGGCGTGCGCGACGTAGCAGAAGCGCAGCGGCGGGCTGGCAGCCGCGTACCGGGTGGAGACGACCCGCGCGATCGGGA
Source organism: uncultured Solirubrobacteraceae bacterium (assembly GCA_963835735.1). GTDB lineage: Bacteria > Actinomycetota > Thermoleophilia > Solirubrobacterales > Solirubrobacteraceae > DASQMT01. The sequence goes on along the minus strand of CAWIGP010000005.1, from coordinate 13,833 downwards.
TCGTCATGTCCGACCGCAGCACGAGCACGTTGCCCTGCTCGTCGAACAGCTTGTAGGCGGGATCGGCCGCGGCCGGATCGCCGCGGGTCAGCACCTGCTCGTACTCCAGCGCCGGCGTGTGCACCTCGCCATAGCCGCGCTCGTCGAACACCTCGCGCACCGCCTCGACGATCGCGTGCATCTCGCGCATCTCGTCGGGCAGGACGTCGCGCGTCCCGCTGGGCGTCGGGTGGATCGTCGACACGTCCGGGGACGCTACGCGACCTGGCGCTCGATGCGCGCACCGAGGGCGCGCAGGCGCTCGTCGATGCGCTCGTATCCGCGGTCGATCTCGCGGATGTTGTGGATCTCGGTCTCGCCCTGTGCACACAGCGCGGCGATCAGCATCGCCATGCCGGCCCGGATGTCAGGGGAGGAGACGCGCTGGCCGCGCAGCCGCCGCGGGCCGATGACGATCGCCCTGTGCGGGTCGCAGATCGTGATCTCCGCGCCCATCGAGATCAGCTTGTCGACGAAGAACAGGCGGTTCTCGAACATCTTCTCGAAGATCAGCACCGAGCCCTCGGCCTGCGTGGCGAGCGCCACCACGATCGACGTGAGGTCGGCCGGGAAGGCCGGCCACGGACCGTCCTCGATCTTCGTCTGGTAGTCGCCGGCGTCGCGCGCGACGACCAGCTTCTGCCCACCGGGCACGACCACGTCGTCGCCGTCGATCTCCGAGCGCAGGCCGAGCCGGTTGAACGCGAGCCGGATCATGCGCAGGTCGTCGGGCACGACCCCGGTGATCCGCAGTTCTCCCCCGGTCACCCCCGCGAGCGCCATGAACGAGCCGATCTCGATGTGGTCGGGCGAGACCCAGTGCTCGCAGCCGGCGAGCGTGTCGAGCCCGTGCACGTGCATGACGTTGGACCCGATGCCCTCGATCGCCGCGCCCATGCGCGTGAGCATGCGCGCGAGGTCCTGCACGTGGGGCTCGGACGCGGCATTGCGGATGATCGTCGAGCCGGGCGTCAGCGCCGCCGCCATCAGCGCGTTCTCGGTGCCCATCACCGACGGCTCGTCCATGAAGAAGTCGCACGCCTGCAACCCGCCGTCCGGCGCGTTGAGGCGGATGTCGCCGTCGAGCTCGACCTCGGCGCCGAGCGCCCGGAAGGCGTCGAGGTGCGGATCGAGACGGCGGCGGCCGATCACGTCGCCGCCCGGCGGCGGCAGCAGCGCCGAGCCGAAGCGCGCGAGCAGCGGCCCGCCGACCAGCACGGACGCGCGGATCCGCTCGGCGAGCTCGGCGTGCACGTTGGTCGTGCGGATCGCATCGGCCTGGAGCGCGATCGTGTTGCCGTCGCTGCGCTCCACCCTCACGCCGAGATCCTCCAGCAGCGCGAGCAGCGCCTCGGTGTCGCGGATGTGCGGCACGTTGTGCAGCACGACCGGCTCGGCGGTGAGCAGGCACGCGGCGAGCAGCGGGAGCGCCGCGTTCTTGTTCCCGGCGGGCACGACGGTGCCTGACAGCGGCACGCCGCCTTCGATGACGAACTTCTCCATAAGAGGCTCAGGCGCTTGAGGGGGGCGGACGTCGGGCCGCTCCGGAAGCTGGGCTAGGGTACCAACCATGTCGTCCGAGCTTTCGCGCCCCGAGGCCTGGTCCCTCTTCTGCGAATGGACGCAATCACAGTCGCTTCGCAAGCACGTTCTGGCCGTCGAGGCCGCGATGCGGGCGTACGCGCGGCGCTTCGGCGAGGACGAGGAGCTGTGGGCCGTCACGGGCCTGCTGCACGACCTCGACTACGAGCGCTACCCCGACCTGGAGACCGGTCATCCGCGGATGGCATTGAAGGAGCTCGAGGCGCGCGGCTACCCGCCGGAGCTGGTGCGGGCCGTGGCGTCGCACGCCGACTTCCTCGGCGTTTCACGTGAAACGCATTTGGAGAAAACGCTGTTCGCGGTCGACGAGCTGACCGGGTTCATCATGGCCTGCGCGTACGTGCGCCCGACCGGAATCCACGGACTGACGCCGAAGTCCGTCAAGAAGAAGATGAAGACGCCCGCGTTCGCCGCGGCGGTCAACCGCGACGAGCTGCGCGAAGGAGCCGAGAAGCTCGGCGTCGACTTCGATGAGCACCTCGCGTTCGTGATCGCGGCGCTCGAGGAGCACGCCGACGAGCTCGAGCTCAACGGCTCCGCGGCGCATGCCTGAAGCGTTGCGAATCGTCGTCCTCGACGGCGACGAGACCGGCCAGGAGCTGCTCGAGCAGGCGATCCGCGTGCTCGATCCCGACGTCTGCGGCGCGCCCGTCGAGCTCGAGCACTACGACCTGTCGCTCGAGCGCCGGCGCGCAACCGCCAACGAATGCGTGTCCGAGGCGGCCGCGGCGATGCGCGCTGCCGGCTTCGGGCTCAAGGCCGCCACGATCACGCCCGAGGGCGCCGACGACGTCGGCTCCCCCAACCGGATCCTGCGCGAGGCGGTCGACGGCAAGGTGATCGTGCGCACCGGCCGGCGGATCCCGGGCGCGGTCGGGCCGGTGTCCGGCGTGCACTATCCGATCTCGGTCGTGCGCATGGCGGTCGGCGACGCCTACGGCGCCGAGCAGTGGCGCGAGGGCGCCGCGGGGTCGGTCGACGAGGTCGCGCTGCGCACGGAGCGGATCACGCGCGGCGTCTGCCGCGCCGTCGCGGAGTTCGCGTTCCGCGCCGCCGAGCGCGCGGGCGCGCGCGTCTACGGCGGGCCGAAGTGGACGGTCTCGCCCGTCTATGAGGGGATGCTCAAGGAGGAGCTGGACGCGGCCGCGGAGCGCCATCCCGAGGTCGCGTATCAGCCGGTGCTGATCGACGCCACGTACGCCGGCCTTCTCAGCGGCGCCGCGGACGCACCGTTGGTGATCCCGGCCCTCAACCGGGACGGCGACTGCCTGTCGGACCTCGTGATGCCGATGTTCGGCTCGATCGCCGGCGCGGAGTCGATCCTGCTCGCGTTCGACGACGACTTCGCCGTCGACGTGGCGATGGCCGAGGCGCCGCACGGCACCGCGCCCTCGCTGCAGGGCAAGGACCTCGCCAACCCGATGGCGATGATCCTCGCCTGCGCGGCCGTGCTCGGGCAGGCGGCCTCGAAGGGGCACGCCGGGCGCGGAGCGCGCCTCGCGCGCGATCTACGAGGGCACGCTGGAGACGACGGCCGGCGGCGTCAAGACCTTCGACCTCGGTGGTCAGGCGACCACGACCGAGTTCACCGACGCCGTGGTGGAGAAGGTGAGGACGAAGGTCGAGATCTGGTCGTCGCTCGGGTCGTCCGTCTAGACGGAGCCGGGCTTCGATGGCGCGGCCCAGATCCAGACGCGGCGGAGGACGACGCGAGCGCCCGGCACACCGCGTCACGTTCTTCCTCGTCACCTGGGCCCTGCTCAGCGCGCTGTATGTGCTCCTCGTGTTCAAGACGCAGTTCGAGGAGTACGTGGCGGGGGTCGTCTGCGGCTTCGTGTCGGCCGTGGGCGTCGATCTGGTCCGGACCCACGGCGCCGTCCGCTTCGCGCCGGGGCTCGGCTGGGTGCGGGGGGCGGCGCGCGTGCCGCGCGAGGTACTGGTCGACACCGCCCTGCTCGTCCGCGTGCTGTGGCGCGTTGTCGTGCGGCGCGAGGTCGTGCGCGGCCGGTATCGCGTCGTGCCGTTCGCGGGCGCGCGCGGCAGCTCACCCGAGGCCGTAGGGCGCCGTGTGATCGCCAAGTGGGTCGGCTCGATCGCGCCGAACAGCCTGGTGGTGGGCTTCGACGAGCATCACGACCGCGTGCTGGTCCACCAGCTCGTGCGGACCGACGAGCCGCCGCGCTGCGATCCCGTGGGAGCGGCGGTGAACGCCTGGCTGATCGCCGCCACCGCGCTGATGCTCGGTCTGCTGCCATGCCTCTGGGTGTGCGTCCGCCACGGACCAATGGACGCGCTGGTGGCGCTCGAGCTGGCGTCCACCATCACGACGCTGGTCCTGGTGCTCCTCGCGCAGGGCTACCGGCGCGACCCGTTCATGGACCTCGCGCTCGTGAGCGCGCTGCTCTCGTTCGCCGGCGCGCTCACCTTCGCCCGCTTCCTGGAGCGCTGGGTATGACCGACGCGATCGTCGCCGTCCTGCTGACGCTCGGCGTCGCCGGCATCCTGCTCAGCTGCGCCGGACTGGTCGTCATGCGGGCGCCGCTGGACCGGCTGCACTTCACCGCGCCGGCCAGCACGATCGCTCCGGTCCTGATCGCCGCCGCAGTGCTCGTGGAGGAGCCGCTCTCGTCGGCGGGGATCAAGGCGGTGATCGTCGCGTTACTGATCATCGTCACGACGCCGGTGCTGAGCCACGCGACCGCACGCGCCGCGCGCATCCGGCGCCACCGCCGCTGGGCGCCGCTCGGAGAGGATCACGAGCTCGAGGAGGAGTGGCTGTGATCGTCCTGCAGGTGGTCGTCCTCCTGCTCGTGGCCGTGACGGCCACGGCGGTCGTGACCACCCGCGACCCGCTGCGACAGGCCATGGTGGCGAGCCTCTACGGCCTGATCCTCGGCATCCTGTTCTTCGTCTTCCAGGCTCCCGATGTCGGCCTCTCGCAGACGGTCGTCGGCGCGGTCGCGTTGCCGCTGATGATCCTGCTGGCGCTGGCCAAGGTGCGCGGAGGCGAGGAGTGAGCGCGAGCACGCGCCGGACGGTGTTCCTGATCGCCGGCGCCGGGCTGTTCGCGCTGCTGCTCTGGAGCTTCACGGGCCTGCCCGACTTCGGCCACTACCAGGGCCCCTACGGCGACGTCCTCAACGCGGTGTCGATCCCCGAGCGCCAGACGACCGCCGTGGTCAGCGCGATCAACTTCGACTACCGGGGCTTCGACACGCTGGGTGAGGAGTTCATCCTCTTCGCCGCGGTGATCGGGGTGGCGAGCCTGCTGCGCGGCCTGCGCGGTGAGCGGCGCGGGCGCCCGGACGACCAGGCGCGCGGGCGCCGTGTCCACGAGCCGAGCCTGGCCGTGAGCGTGCTCGGGCTCGGTCTGGTGGGCCCGACACTCGTCGTCGGGCTCTACATCGTCGCGCACGGGCATCAGACGCCGGGCGGCGGCTTCCAGGGCGGCGTGATCCTCGCGACCGCGCTGCTGCTGGTCTTCCTCTCCGACCAATACATCACGCTTCGCCGCGTCGGTCCGATGGCGCTGATCGAGCTCGCGGAGGCGATCGGCGCCGGCTCGCTCGCGTTGCTCGGGCTCTCGGGGATGCTGTGGGGGGCTGCGTTCTTCGCGAACTGGCTCCCGCTGGGCACGGCCGGCGAGCTGCTGTCGGCCGGCATCATCCCGCTTGGCAGCGCATCGGTCGGCCTCGCGGTCACGGGCGGCTTCGCGTTCATGCTGTCGGAGTTCCTCGAGCAGACGCTCGTGGTCCGGCGCGACCGGCGCCGCGGCAGGCGGGCGGGCACCTAGTGGACTTCCTCCCTTACGCGGTGTCGGCCTGGGTGATGCTCGTCGGCCTCTACGGGATCGTCACCAGCCGCAACCTGATCCATCTCGTGACCTGCCTGGCGGTCGTGCAGTCATCGACGTACCTGCTGCTGCTCTCGGTCGGCTACAAGACCGACGGCGAGCCGCCGGTCTTCGCCGACAGGCCGCCGAGTCCCAGGGCGGTCGATCCGGTCGTGCAGGCGCTCACGCTCACCGACGTGGTGGTCGGCACGACGGTGACGGCGATGCTGCTGGCGATCGCGGTGCAGGCGCACAAGCGCTACGGCTCGCTGGATCCCGACGAGATCCGCGCAATGCGCGGGTGAGCGCCGTGAACGACCTCGCGCCACTGCCGGTCGTGATTCCGCTGATCGCGGCGGCGGGGCTCGTCGGCGCGGTCGCGATCTCCAGGCGGCTGTTCGTCGACGTGCTGTCGCTGTTGGTGGCCGTGGCGGTGACGGTGATCTGCGCCGTCCTGCTGGTCCAGTCGGGCGACGGCACGATCGTCTACTGGTTCGGCGGCTGGGAGCCGCGCGGGCACGTGGCGCTGGGCATCTCGTTCGCGATCGATCCGATCGGGGCCGGGCTGGCGACGTTCGTCGCGGCCATGTTCGTGATGGCGTTCGTGTTCTCGTTCCGCTACTTCCGCGTCGTGGGGCCGCTGTTCCACGCGCTGATGCTCCTGTTCCTCGCAGGCGCGATGGGGTTCTCGCTCACCGGCGACCTGTTCAACCTGTTCGTCTTCTTCGAGCTCGTGAGCGTCTCGGCCTACGCGCTGACCGCCTACGACATCGAGGAGGAGGGCCCGCTCACCGGCACGCTGAACTTCGCCGTGACCAACAGCATCGGCGCGTTCCTGATCCTCACGGGTATCGCGCTGGTCTACGCGCGCACGGGCGCGCTCAACATGGCGCAGATCGGCGAGGCGCTCGCGGGCGAGGAACCCGACGGCCTGGTGATCGGCGCGTTCACGCTGATGACCGTCGGCTTCTTGACCAAGGCGGCGATCGTGCCGTTCCACTTCTGGCTCGCCGACGCCTACTCCGTCTCCCCCACGCCCGTGTGCCTCCTGCTCTCGGCGGCGATGAGCGAGCTGGGTCTGTACGCGCTCGTGCGCGTCTACTGGACCGTGTTCTCGGGCGCGCTGGATGAAGTCGCCGAGGCGGTCACGATCGTGCTGCTCTTCGCCGGGGCGCTGACCGCGGTCGTCGGCGCGGTCATGTGCTTCAGCCAGCGACATCTGAAGCGCATGCTCGCGTTCGCCACGGTCTCGCACGTCGGGTTGTTCCTGATCGGGATCGCGCTGCTCGACCCCGAAGGGCTGGCCGGGACGGCGATCTACGTCATGGCCGACGGGGCGATCAAGGCGTCGCTGTTCGTCGGCGTGGGCGTGATCCAGCATCGCTACGCCTCGGTCGACGAGCTGGCGCTGCGCGGGAAGGGCCGCGACCTCCCGCTCACCGGGGCGCTGATGGTGCTGGGCGGGCTGGCCCTCGCGTCGCTGCCGCCGTTCGGTCCGTTCCTCGGCAAGACTGTGATCGACGAGGCCGCCAGCGCGGCAGGGCACGGGTGGGTGGTGGCGGTGATGGTGTTCGCCTCCGCGCTGACGGGAGGCGCAGTCCTGCGGGCGTCGGGCCGGATCTTCCTCGGGCTCGGCCGGGCGCGCGAGGGTCCGGACGAGTTCGCGGTGACGGGCGCGGAGGTGGACCCCGAGGCGGCGTACCCGCGCAGCCGCGTCCCCCGGACGATGACGATCCCCACGATCGCCCTGCTTGCGGGCGGACTTGCACTGGGGCTCGTGCCCGGACTGGCCGACGATGCGGTCGGCGCCGCCACGCGACTGATCGACCAGCCGGCGTACGTGGCGACCGTCCTGGACGGCGCCCCTTCGCCGGACGCGAGCGGCGCGTTCGACGGGCCGCACGCGAAGGACTGGCTGGTCGCCGCGCTGGCGCTGGGCGGGGCGATCGCGCTTGCGGCCGTCGCGCTGCTGCGCGGGCGGCTGCGCGACGCGCTCGGCGAGGGCGCCGTGGGACGCAGCGCCCGCGCCGGCCTGGCCGGCATGCGGGCGCTGCACAGCGGCCACGTCGGCGACTACGTCACCTGGCTCGTCGTCGGTACGGTCGCGCTGGGCGCGGTGTGGGCCGCCACGTTGACCTGATCACTCCTCGAAGAACTCGTCACGGGCGGCGAGCGCCGTGTCCGGGAAGTCCGAGAACAGGCCGTCGATGCCGAGCGCGTAGAACAGCTTGTACTCGTTCTTCGCGGCCGTGAGCCGAGCGGCGGCGTCGTCGTCACCGTCGGTGAAGTAGTCCGAGGCGAGCCGGTGCGGCTCGTTGCGGAACGTCCACGTGTGGACATCGAGGCCGCGCTTGTGCGCCCGGCGGATGAGCGACGTCGGCAGCGCGATCTCGCGGTCGCGCTCGTCGACCACACCGTCGCCGGTCACGTCGTCGGCGTCGCCGTCACCGTCCGTGTCGGTGCCCGTGGTCGGGACGATGTGGGGCTTCCACGGCGCGACGATGTCCGCGTACCGGGCGATCTCGTCGAGGCCGGCGTTCGTAGGCGAAGAAGCCGTACGTGCGGCTGGTGAGCTCCGGGTCGCCCGACACGGTCCAGTCGTACGGGCGCAGCGACGTCTCGGCGTACTGCAGGCTCCCGTCCAGGTTCACATCCCAGGCGTCGACGAGCTGAGCGAGCGTGACCGGGGTGATGCGGTCGAGGTAGCGCAGGTTCGCCTGCTCGAACGACTGGATGATCACGGGCGCGCCCTTGCGGTTGAGGCCGGCGCGGCGCAGCGCGTCGACGACTCGCCGCTCGAGCGGGAGGCCGAGCTGCTGGTGGTACGTCGGATGCTTCGTCTCGGGGTAGACGCCGACCGGCCGGCCGCGGTCGCGGCCGCCGCGCCTGACCAGCTGGAGGACCTCCTCGAACGTCGGGATCTTGAATTGGCCGTTGAACTGCTGCGGACGATCGGCGAGCGGCTGGACTGCGCGCAGCGTCTTGATCTCCTTCAGCGTGAAGTCCGAGGCGAACCAGTCGTCTTTGACCTCGGCGCCGTCCACGACCCCGTTACGCTTGCGCTCGGGGAACTTCGTGGCCACGTCGGTCGTACCGCCGATGTTCGGCTCGTGGCGGGCGATCAGGTGACCGTCCTTGGTGGCGACGAGGTCCGGCTCGATGTAGTCGGCGCCCTGCTGGATGGCGCGGGCATAGCCCTCGAGCGTGTGGTCTGGCAGGTAGCCGGGGGCGCCGCGGTGGCCGGTCACCAGGGGCACGTCCTCGGCGTCGTCTCCGTGGTGACCGCCGCGGTCGTCGGCGAGCGCGGCGGGGGCGACAGCGAGCGAGCACGCAGCGACAGCGGCGAGCAGCGCGGCGGCGCGTGACGGCTTCATGGCTTGACCTCCGTGACGGGGGACTGATCGCGCGACCCTAGCCTGCAAGAGCGCGCACATGTGAACAGGTTGCGCCGACGAGCCCTCGGAGCACCGCCGCGATCCGGTCCGGCCGGTCGCTGCTCGCCGTTCGTGCCCGGCCCGGCGGCCGGTTGCAAGATGCATTGCAGTCGGATGACGCATATTCCGCGATCTGGAGCCAAATCGGGCGCGGGTGCGCCGCGCGCCGGCAGCCGTTCCGTCCGACCCCGCCCCTACCTTTCCGAACACATGTTCCCCGAGCTGACGACCCGCCGATCGAACAAGCGCTCGCTCCGCGAGCTGGTGCGCGGTGCCGTGGGAACGGCACTGGAGTTCGCGACGCTGGGAGAGGCAACGCTCGGTCCCGCACGTGCGTCGGAGGCGGCTCCCCGGCCGCACTCGTTACGTCAGGCGCGGCCGGCCGCCCCCACCGTCGCCCACCCGCACCGCCGGCACATCGGTCGTCGGCCATCCAGGCGCCGGAGCGGCATGGTCCGCCCGCGCGCACAGGTCTGCCGCACGCCGGTACATCGCCCGGCACGCAGGCGGGCCTGACGGCCAGACGGCGCCCGGTCTGGGAGGACGGGAGCGCCGGCCGGCCAGGCGCTCTCCCCGGGGCGCCGGTCTTCATCGCCTCTCGGGTCGCCCTCGCGGGCGGCCCGAGTGCGTTGAGGCCGAGGTCACGCGCCAGGAGGCGCCGGCTCGTACGTGAGGAGGACATTGCCGGAGTCGAACGGCCTGCTCCTGAGCAGCTTTAGGCCGATCCTGTCGCGGGCGGTCCGGAACATCGACCTGCCGGCGCCGAGGATGACGGGATTCACCATGATCCGCAGCTCGTCGACGAGCCCCATCCGCAGGAGGCTCACCGTCAGATCCGAGCTGCCGAATATCGCTATGTCCTTGCCGCCCGGCTGCTGCTTTAGCGTGGCGAGCTCCCCAGGGTCCTTGATCACCCGCGTGTTGGCCCACTCCGCGGTGTCGAGCGTTCGTGACACGACGATCTTCGAGATGCTGTTCATCCTCGCCGCGATCCGCGGGTCATCGTCGTTCGCCACGGGCGTCGGCCAGTACGCCGCCATCCCCTCGTATGTGACCCTCCCGAACACGAGCGTGTCGACCTCGTCGAGCTGCTCGACCGAGAACTCGTTGAACTCGTCGTCGACGAGCGGCCAGTCGAACTCCTGGTTCGGACCCTCGTAGTAGCCGTCGACGGTCGCCACCACGAACGAGAAGATCTTCCTCACCGCCTGCTCCTTACGATCCTGCACCGGGCGTCGTACGCCCGCTCTGGCTCAACCATGCACGTCTAGACCACCCGGCGCGGCGAAACTCATCGCCGGGCTGCCGAAGGTGCCCACAACGACGACGAGCCGCCCGAAGGCGGCTCGTGGATGAAAGAACCGGCGGCGACCTACTCTCCCAGGCCCTTGCGAGCCAAGTACCATCGGCGCTGTGGGGCTTAACTGCTCTGTTCGGAATGGGAAGAGGTGTTTCCCCCACGCAATAGCCACCGGAAATTGTGCGAGACCGGGCGGTCCCTCAAAACTGCACAGCTTTTCCTCGGCAACGGGATATCAATCCGTCAAGCCCTCGACCCATTAGTACCGGTCTCCTTCGCGTGTCACCACGCTTCCAGATCCGGCCTATCAACCTGGTGGTCTACCAGGGGTCTTACTCCTTCAAGAGGATGGGAGAGCTCATCTCGAGGCCGGCTTCCCGCTTAGATGCCTTCAGCGGTTATCCGATCCGCACGTAGCTAACCTGCAGTGCCCTTGGCAGGACAACAGATACACCAGAGGTGCGTTCATCCCGGTCCTCTCGTACTAGGGACGAATCCTCTCAACTCTCCAACGCCCACGGCAGATAGGGACCGAACTGTCTCACGACGTTCTGAACCCAGCTCGCGTACCGCTTTAATGGGCGAACAGCCCAACCCTTGGGACCAACTTCAGCCCCAGGATGCGACGAGCCGACATCGAGGTGCCAAACCGAGTCGTCGATGTGGACTCTTGGACTCGATAAGCCTGTTATCCCCGGAGTACCTTTTATCCGTTGAGCGACGGCACTTCCACTTGCTACCGCCGGGTCACTAAGACCTGCTTTCGCACCTGCTCGACATGTCTGTCTCGCAGTCAAGCTCCCTTACTGCCTTTACACTCTTCGCACGATTTCCAACCGTACTGAGGGAACCTTTGTGCGCCTCCGTTACATTTTGGGAGGCGACCGCCCCAGTCAAACTACCCGCCTGGCACTGTTCAGCACCCGGATTCACGGCATGCTGTTAGAAGCCCAATACGTCAAGGGTGGTATCTCAAGGTTGGCTCCACGACAGCCGCAGCCATCGCTTCCTAGCCTCCCACCTATCCTGAGCGAAACGCACCGAACTCCAATACCAGGTTGTAGTAAAGGTTCACGGGGTCTTTCCGTCTAGCCGCGGGTACTCGGCATCTTCACCGAGACTGCAATTTCACCGAGCCCATCGTTGAGACAGCGTTCAACTCGTTACGCCATTCGTGCAGGTCGGAACTTACCCGACAAGGAATTTCGCTACCTTAGGACGGTTATAGTTACCGCCGCCGTTTACCGGGGCTTAGTTTCAGTGCTTTGGGTCAAGCCCTAACACCTCCACGTAACCTTCCGGCACCGGGCAGGCGTCAGCCCCTATACGTCGTCTTGCGACTTAGCAGAGACCTGTGTTTTTGGTAAACAGTCGGTTGAACCTATTCACTGCGGCCCTCTCGGGCTCCGCCGGCAAGCGGCTTCACCCTACGGGGGCGCTCCTTATCCCGAAGTTACGGAGCGATTTTGCCGAGTTCCTTAACGATGGTTATCTCGATCACCTTAGTATTCTCTACTTGCGCACCTGTGTCGGTTTTGGTACGGGCACGAGCAGTCTCCCTAGAGGATTTTCTTGGGGGCATGGCCTCCGGAACTCGCCGGCTTATAGCCAGCTGGCGTCGCGCCTCAGGTTATGCGGCTCCGCATTTGTCTAGAGCCACCCCTACACGCTTACCCCAGGGCAACCATCGCCTGGGTTTCCATAGCCTTCCCCGTCCCCCCATCGGTCAAATGACTGCGACGTGGTACAGGAATATCAACCTGTTGTCCATCGACTACGCCTTTCGGCCTCGCCTTAGGTCCCGACTAACCCTGAGCAGACGAACTTTACTCAGGAATCCTTACGCAATCGGTGGAGGGGATTCTCACCCCTCTTTCGTTACTCATGCCGACATTCTCACTTCCCAGGGCTCCACGACTGGATTCCTCCGCCGCTTCACGGCCATGGGAACGCTCTCCTACCGCGCATCTTGCGATGCACCCGTAGCTTCGGTGGTTAGCTTGAGCCCCGTTACATTATCCGCGCCCGAACACTTGACCAGTGAGCTGTTACGCACTCTTTCAAGGATGGCTGCCTCTAAGCCAACCTCCTGGTTGTCTATGCACTCGAACATCGTTTGCCACTTAGCTAACACTTAGGGACCTTAGCTGACGGTCTGGGCTGTTTCCCTTTTGACGCTGAAGTTTATCCCCCAGCAACTGACTCCCGGAGTACACGTAATGGTCTTCGGAGTTTGCCTGACTTTGGTAACCTGGTAGGGCCCCTAGGCCAAACAGTGCTCTACGGCCATAACGCAATTTATCCGAGGCTATACCTAAATATATTTCGGAGAGAACCAGATATCTCTGAGCTTGATTAGCCTTTCACTCCGACCCACAGGTCATCCGCCCAGTTTTCAACCTAGGTCGGTTCGGTCCTCCACGGGGTCTTACCCCCGCTTCAACCTGCCCATGGGTAGCTCGCTCAGTTTCGGGTCTACCGCCTGCGACTCATTGGCGCCCTGTTAGGACTCGCTTTCGCTACGGCTCCGCTCATCGCTTAACCTTGCCGCAGACGAGTAACTCGTCGGCTCGTTATGCAAAAAGCACGCGGTCACGGCGCAAGCGCCGCTCCCACCGCTTGTAGGCACGCGGTTTCAGGTACTATTTCACTCCCCTTCCGGGGTACTTTTCACCTTTCCCTCACGGTACTGGTCCGCTATCGGTCACCAGGGAGTACTTAGCCTTGGAGGGTGGTCCCCCCAGCTTCGGTCCGCGTTTCACGGGAGCGGACCTACTCAGGAACGTCCTCGGAAGTCCATGGGGTTTCGTCTACGGGACGGTTGCCCTCTGTGGTGCGCGGTTCCACGCGCTTCGACTACTCCATGGTTTTGTAACTTCCGCCGGCCCATGCACGGACCGGACAGGTCGCCCTACAACCCCGCGCACGCAACGCGTGCATGCTTGCACGTACGCGGTTTGGGCTGAGTCCCCTTTCGCTCGCCACTACTCGGGGAGTCTCGGTTGATTTCCTTTCCTCCGGGTACTGAGATGTTTCAGTTCCCCGGCTTGCCTCCGCATGCCTATGTATTCAGCGTGCGGTAGCGCCGCATTACCAGCGCTGGGTTTCCCCATTCGGGAATCCACGGATCACAGGCTATTCAGCGCCTACCCGTGGCTTATCGCAGCCGTTCACGCCCTTCATCGACTCCTGGTGCCTAGGCATCCACCGTGTGCCCTTCTTATCTTGACGGTGATCACGCGCTCGACTCGGCGTCGAGCACGCGGTGATACCCGTTACATTGGAAAAACTGTGCAGTTTTCAAGGACCGCGCGAGGCGCCGGCCCGGACTGGGCCGCCGGTCTCTCAAAACTCAACAGCATGCGAGGCGCCGCGAACGACGCCTGCGTCCAGCTCCGGTCGACATTGCTAGGACCTGGCCGCTCATCGCGCTGCAGGATGCAGCTCGAGGCGGACCAGGCGCTCCAATCCTGGAGGCTTCCCTAGAAAGGAGGTGATCCAGCCGCACCTTCCGGTACGGCTACCTTGTTACGACTTCACCCCAGTCACGAGCCCCACCTTCGACGGCTCCCTCCCAAAAGGGTTAGGCCACCGGCTTCGGGTGTTGCTTGCTTCCGTGGTGTGAC
>CAWIGP010000004.1:0-180478 GCA_963835735.1 uncultured Solirubrobacteraceae bacterium | reverse complement strand
GGTTCCGACGAGGTCGCCTACCTCGATCGGATGCAGCCGTCGGACGACGAAGTGCGTGACGACGCTGAACTGCTGGGCTCGAAGGCTGGCGTCCGGGTTATCGCCTGGCTCTGGCCGAACGCTGTCTACGACCCGAGCTTCGACCCGTTCGACGACGTGTCAGCAAAGGACCAGAGGTTCTGGGACGACGCTGTCAAGGACTCACACGTGGCCGGCTCGGCTGAGGCCCTCAGGACGGCGACTCGCGCGGTCGATCGTCGGCGCGAGCACCGGCGCCAAGTCGCCGCACGCCGCTTCGAGCGGATCATCGAGCTGACGGCCCGGAACTCGGTCACGACGACGTAGAAGCCCTGAAGACCCACCTCAAGTGGTCGGCTCTCCTCACCCAGCTGGAGCTGGACCGGCTGCTTCGGGCGCAGACCCCGTTCCCGTTCCGCGTAATCTTCGGGCTCTGTGGCGCACTCCAGCTGGAGTTCAGGGGCGGTTGGGACCTGGTCGATCCTCAACGCCTGGCACGTCGCATCGAGCACTCGGTCCGTGCGAGCGCGATCGCTGCGCAGCTCGATCGCCTCACGCTGGACAACCTTGAGAACGTGGCCAGAAGGCTCCCGCGAGCCACTGACGCCGGGCAGTCGCAGGGTCGCGACTCCTATCGCGCGCCGACGCCCGGTGCTCGATACTCGTCGCTTCACGAGGCACTCGCTGCCGATGGGCGCGACAACCCTGAGTACACGCTTGCCCAAATCGACCAGTGTCTTGATGACGGTGGCGAGAATCCCTTGCCCGACAGCGCGCGGAACCGATCCTGGTGGGCAGGAAGCGGCGCGAAGACCGAAGGCCGCCCTCAGGTCAGCGCGTGGTGGGGGGCTGGCTACCGGGTTCGGAACATCGCCGTCGACCGCACGTCCGGCGACGTTGTGTCGATCGGATTCGAGGCGCTTCCCGGGCGGGCCGAGTGGTGTGCCGACCCCAGCGGACTTCCCGGTGGGAGTACCGAGCCCCCGGCCTCGACAAGGTCCGGATATATCCGGACCTTGTCGAGGCCGACAACGTCCGGATATATCCGGATTTCGGGCCCCTGCGGACAGCGTTTGCCGAGACGCTCAAGGCCCTACCTCCAGTCGACTTCGAGGGCATCCGTGCCGGGTTTTCCGCGCTTGGCAAGTCTTTTGACGCCTCGGGTCTCTCGATCGTGCCCGAAGACTCCGATGTCCGGAGCTTGACGAAGTTCCCGACGAAGTCGGCGAAGCCGACCGCTCCCAGATCGAGCTTCACTTCAGTCAGGTGCGAGACGAACCCTTCGACGCATCCTGGATCACCAACCTGTTGACGAGAGCCAGACGCCAGGGCTGGACTGTCAACAAAGGCACGCGGAAGCATCCGAGCTGGGCCGAAACCCCGAACGGCAATCCTGATGTCAGCGATCGCCGACAAGTACAACTTGGAGGCTCCCACCGTCGACACCGCGGAGCCCGTGCCCGTCGAGTTTCTTCGACGTGTCGCGAACGAAATCGGAACACGTTCCACGAGCACTTCCGCCTCGCAGATCGCCCGCGAGATCGTCGAGTCGCGGGGTGGGAGATGGCGACCAGAGTTCGAGTCGGCGGACACGTCGGTCACCAGTTTGGGCTTGGAAGCGATCGATGACGCGATCGGACCCATCTGGGTCTGGCGTCCCGAGTGGGATCCACTTTGATCGACCTGCCCGCGAGAACCACGCCGCTGGGGTGACCGATGACCACGCGATCGCCCTCGCGTGGGCTGCAGACCCGGTTGACGACGGTGCCGTCGATGCAGGCGGCGACCGCGGCTGGGATCGCGCCCGTCCCCGGATAACCCTCGTGAACGCTCATGCTCGTGGCCATCACGACGAGGAAGTCGGGCCGTGACCGCGAGCGTGGACCAAGACGGCTCTGACGTCACCGTCACCAAGGCGCGAAGGCAACGTGCTCGCCAGCACCATCCGCGTTCCCTGGGTCGCCTCGCAACCGAGCCACGCCATCCCTGAGCCATCCCGGGTTCGACGGAGACCTTGATGCCAGGATGATGTCCTGGCGGAAGGGGATGCTCCCACGCGATGGCCAGACCGAAGAAGTACCCAGATGAGCTGATCGCAGCGCGGCGTGCGGCTCGCGTTGGAGAGCGAGCGGCCGATCGCGCACATCGCGGCGGATCTCGGGATCACCCCGGAGACGCTGCGCAAGTACGTGCGCCAGGCCGAGGCCGACAGCGGCGCGCGCCGGATCTGCCTCCAGCTCGGAGCGCGAGGAGATCCGGCGGCTTGCGGAAGGAGAACTTCGAGCTGCGCCGCGCGAACGAGATCCTGAAGTCCGCCTCGGTGTTTTTCGCCAAGGAGCTCGACGCAGACCGACCGAAGTGAGCGCGCTCATCGACGAGCACCGCGGCCGCTTCGGCGTCGAGCCGATCTGCCGGACCTTGGACGTGTCGGCGTCCGCCTACTACCAGCGCGCCAGCGGTGAGCGCTCGGTCCGCGCGATCGAGGACGAGCGGCTGCTCGAGCGGATCCGGAGCTCCACGCGGCGAACTACTACGCCTACGGCTCGCGGCGGATGTGGAAGGCGCTCGGGCGCGCCGGCGAGAGCGTCGGGCCGCGGCCGGGTCGAGCGGCTGATGCGCGCGCAACGGGATCCAGGGCGCCAAGCGGCGCGGCAAGCCATGGCGCACGACGACACCCGACCCGCTCGCGCGCCGGCGGCCGGATCTGGTCCAGCGCGACTTCACCGCCGCGCGCCCGAACGAGCTCTGGGTCGCCGACCTGACCTATCTGCGCTGCTGGGAGGGCGTCGTGTTCTTCGCGTTCATCATCGACGCCTACAGCCGCCGGATCGTCGGCTGGCAGTTCGCCGGCCACATGCGCACCACGCTCGTCCTCGACGCGCTGCGGATGGCGCTCACCAGCGCGGCCCCGGCGCCGACGTCGAGCTCGTGCACCACAGCGATCGCGGCACGCAGTACACCAGCATCGACTACACCCAGACGCTCGCCGACCACGGCGTGCTCGCGTCGGTCGGCTCGGTCGGCGACGCCTACGACAACGCGCTGGCCGAGAGCTTCGTCGACAGCTTCAAGACCGAGCTGATCGCCGACCGCGTCTGGCGCACCCGCGCCCAGCTCGAGCTCGCGATCGTCGAATACGTCGGCTGGTTCAACCACGCGCGGCTGCACCAGTCGCTCGGTGACCTCCCGCCCGCCGAGTTCGAGGCTCTCTACGCTCCCACGAACCAGCCGATCACATATACAGGTCAATTCGAGGAAACCAAGTAATCCGGTCTCCGCGAAAGCCGGGACGGTTCATCCCCGACTCCCTGCTCGATGAACACGCCCAAGCAGCCGTACACATCGCGGCCGCGCTCGGTCGTCACTGCCGGACGGGTCATCGAAGCCCCCGGACTGCCGTCGGCGCTCACGTCAACCCCGCCCAGAGCTGCAAACCGCGGCGCTCACCTCACCCCGCAACTCCCGCTTTCCATGGTGGCTGTTGCACAAAGGGGCGGTCTCGTCCGGCCCGTTTAAGAGGATGCCGTGATGGCCCAGAACTTCTTGCGTGTGATCGCGAGCAGGCGTTGTTGTTGCCGCCGAGCCTGCGCGATTGGCTGCCGGAGGATCACCTTGCGTGGTTCGTGCTCGATGTCGTCGCGAGGATGGAGCTGTCGGCGTTCTATGGCGCCTATCGCCAGGACGGTCACGGCCGGGCGGCGTTTGATCCGGCGATGATGGTGGCGGTGTTGCTGTACGCCTACGCGAGCGGTGAGCGGTCCTCGCGGGGGATCGAGCGGCGCTGCTCGAGGACATCGCCTTTCGCGTGATCTGCGCCAACCAGGTGCCCGATCACACCACGATCGCGCGGTTTCGCCAGCGTCACGAGGACGGCGCTCGCCGACCTGTTTGGTGAGGTGCTGGCGCTGTGCGCCGAGGCCGGGCTGGTTCGAGGTCGGGGTGATCGCGATCGACGGCACGAAGATCCACGCGAACGCGTCGAGCGCGCGACGCGCGATTACGAGCAGATTGCGCGCGAGATCCTCGCCGAGGCCGACGCGGTCGACCACGAAGAGGACGAGCGCCTCGGCGAGCGCCGCGGCGACGAGCTACCCCGAGCCGCTCGCGACCGGCGAGGGCCGCGCGCGGTGGCTGGCCGAGGCCAAGCGGCGACTCGAGCAGCGGCGCGCCGAGGAGACCAGGCCGATCCCGGCCGCGCGCCGGAAACGGCTACGGGAAGCCAAGCGCCGCCTGGAAGAGGAGCTTGAGGGCGAGTGTCGCGCGAACGCGGCCTATGAGGCCTACCGGGCACGCGGGCTGATGCGCAACGGGCGGCGGCTGGGCGCGCACTCGCCACCGAAGCCCTACACGCCACCGGCACGCCGCAGGGCAAGATCAACACGACCGACCCGGACTCGCGCAACGTCAAGACACCGCGCGGCTGGGTGCAGGGCTATAACGCGCAGGCCGCGGCCAACGAGCGCCAGATCGTGATCGCCGCCGAGCTCACCAACTGCTCGGCCGGACTTCGGACAGGTCGAGCCGATGGTCAACGCCGCTCGTCGCGAGCTGCGCGCGGCCGGCGTCGCCGAGCTCCCCGAGGTCGTGCTCGCCGATGCCGGCTACTGGCACCAGGTCCAGATGCAGGCACTCGCCGGCGACGGGATCACAGGTGCTGATCCCGCCCGACGCCAACAAACGAAAGGGCGCCCGGCCGGGCTGGGACGGCGGCCTGTACGCGTTCATGCGACGCGTGCTGGCGACGCCGGCCGGCGCAGAGCTCTACCGCAAACGCACCGCGATGATCGAGCCGGTCTTCGGCCACACCAAGTTCAACCGCAAGATCGACCGCTTCCAACGCCGCGGCAGAGCCGCCTGTCGCTCGGAATGGCGGCTGATCATGGCCACCCACAACCTGCTCAAGCTCTGGCGCGCGACCACCGCGCCCCAAGCCGCCTGACGGGCCGTCCGCGCGGCTCGCCGGCGCTTCCGCGACAGCGCCGCAACAACAAGCGATCACCCCACGGCGACGGCGACGCTCGACGCTTTGCGCAACAGCCACCATGCAACCCGGGCGCGCCGGGACATCTCCCGCGACCGCGGCGCGCTCCTGCTTGTTGCCACGATCACGCCGTTATTGCGCTGCTATGAGGCTGTTGCGTTAGGCCAGGGGAACTTCGGGTTAGGGTCGGTTGGGCGGTGGCGGGGCGTGGTGACGCGGTCGGGCGTGTGGCGCGGCGATCGGCTGGGCTGGCGGCGGGTGGGTGGTGGTGCTCGTGGGGGCGTGTGGGCGCGTTGCGCGGCCGCTCGCCGGCGTTCAGGCGATCTGGGGCTGGTAGCGGAAGAGTTTGAGCAGGTTGTGGGTGGCGGCGATCAGCCGCCATTCGGCGCGGACGGCTGTGTGTCCTCGGCGGCTAAAGCGGGTGATCCCGCGGGTGTGTTTGGTGTGCGCGAAGACCGGTTGACGAGCTCGGCGCGGCGGCGGTAGAGGCGCTTGCCGGCGGCGGTGGCGAGGATCTTGTTGATGCGGTCGGCCTCGGGGCCTTGGTGCGGGGCCTTCTTGCGCGGGCCTTTGTGATGCGGGTCGCTGGTGGGGATCACCACGACCGTGCTCTGAGAAGCGTGGCGATGTCGTCGTGGTTTCAGTAGCCGCCGTCGGCGAGCACGCACTTGATCTTCTGCTCGTGACCGATCGCCTGAAGGTTCTCGCGGGTCTGATCGAGCATCGGCAGCAGCTGGTTGCTGTCGTTCGGGCTGGTCGCGACGTCGGCGGCGAGGATCACCCTGCGCTCGCCGACCACGGCCTGGGCGTTGTAGGCCTGCGCGTGCGCGCCCTTGTCATGCATGATCCGGCTGTCGGGGTCGGTGATGTTGCGTTTGGCGTCGGCCGGCGGCTGCGCGCCTGGCCCGTCGCCGGGCGGGCGCCCCGCGGGTTGCGGCCGGTCCGCTCGCGCTGCTCGGCGCGCCGGGCGAGCATCGCCTGATGCTCGGCCACGCGCGCGGCCTGCTCGGCCTCCAGCTCGCGCTGGGCGCGCTCGAGCCGCTCGCGCCGTGTGACCGGATCGGCCAGCCCGGCCGGTAGCTCGTCACCGCGCGCGTCGCCGAAGCGCTCATCCTCGACCGCGTCGACCGCGTCGGCCTCGGCCAGCATCCGCTCGACCTCCTGGCGGATCTTCTGATAGGTCCGGTTTGCCGAGATGCCCTGGTTGGCCGCAGCTTGGTGCCGTCGAGGGCGACCGTCCCGACCCTGACCATCCCGGCCCTGGCGCACAGCGCCAGCACCTGCACGAACAACTCCGCCAGCCGCTCCGCGTGCCGCTGGCGAAACCGGCTGATCGTGCTGTGGTCCGGCGCGCGGTTGGCCGCGATCACCCGAAACGCGACGTCCTCCACGCAGCGCCGCTCGATCTGGCGCGAGGAGCGCTCCCCGACCACGTAGGCGTACAGCAACAGCGCCACCATCAGCAACAGCCTCAATGCGACCGAAATTGACAGTGTTTCCGCGAGCGCGCGTGCAGCGCCATGCCGTTGGGTGCGCGTGGGGGTTCCCCCACCCCCGGGGCTCTCGCCGTGATCGGGCCGCGGCAGCTGCTCCTACCCCACCTACTCGGGCTCGGCGATTGGCTCCTCCGTTGAAGCGGCATCGTCGATCGCGGCCCTCGTCTCAGCCTCGCGCCTCCTGAGTTCCTCACGCATGAGCGCGTGGATCGGTCCGTCCAACGCACCTCTGATCAGATCAGGCGCCGGTTGAGCGCGAGCTCCAACCCGTGCTCAAGGGTGACTGCGGCGGGCGAGCGATAGGATGAGCGCCACCGACCAGACGTCGGGGTAGTACCGCGCGAGCTCTGACAGGCAGAAAAGCAAGGCCCACAACGTGAGGAACTCGGATGGCGGCCCTACGGCCGCGCCGCCGACGCGCGGCCTAACAACGTAGCGACGAGATAGCCCGCTATCGGGACCCGCTTCTCCGACTTCGGACAGAGGCCGAACGCTCCCGTCTTCGCGGACGAACCGATAGTGGCTCCCAGCACCCGTACCGTCCCCGTCGGCCCGGTTCGCACGCCATCCTGCTGGACGCCGACCGTCGTCGGGTATGCGGCGGAAGCTCGTCGACGCTGCCCGGTTTGCGGTACGGGCATAGAATCGCGCATGGGTCGGTACGAGCATCTGCTCGAACATGGACCGGGTTTCGTCCACGGTCGTGACCGGCTCGAGCGTGAGACAGCGCGGACGGTCGCCGAAGAGCGAGATCGGCGTCGGCCACCCCGACAGACTCGCCCACAGGTCGGCGACCGTCGCATGGCCCTCGAAGGTTGAGGACGCGGTCCCCTCTGCGACCATCGCGTAGATACCGAGAGGGTGTGAAGTCACCCTCGCCGCGTAGGCGAGCGCGCGGGCCTCCGGCGTCGGCGCATCACTTTCCGACGTGCGAGACCGTGGCTCTTCGGTATCCATTCATCGCCAGTCGTCCACGCTGCGCACACGGCGCGCCCGGCCTGGCTCACGCAGTAGAAGAGCGGCAACGCTCGGCTCGCCGACCCAGCGGCCGCCGCCGCGTCCCACAGCTCCTCCGCTTGGGCAAGCGCCGACTGAAAGACCCGCCTACGGTCATCCTCTCGACTCGCGAGACCGGGCGGGTCCGCGCGCTTCTGACGGACGCCCCGCCATTGTTCCCGTCCGACCCCGATGGCACCGAGCGTAGCTCGCAGACGATGCCGGCGCTCAGGCGCGGCGTCGATTGCACTCGATGTGCGCCGCGCGCAGGTTGTCGAGCTCGCGATCGACACGAGACAGCCCCGCACCTGAGCAACACGGCAGAGCGACGGGAGACGTGTGTCGGCACGACGTGGCACCATCGAGTTCATGACGGAATCGTTTGAGTGGGAGAACATCGAGGATTACGAGCGCGTAACGGGAGTGGTCGCGATCGACAAGGCGCTGGTCTACGGCGATCCCGTCCACTTCCTGAAGCAGCATTTGGCCCGTCGCAAGCGCGAGGAAGGACGCGACGCAGTCGTCGCCGATCTCACCGCGCTGGTTGACTCGACGCCACCCGGAAGTCCGGCACATGAAGGCGGAGGAGCATGGCTCGAGCGCTATAGCGCGGGGGCGGCGGCCGAGGACCTGTAAGGGCCGCCCCGCCGCGCGTACGCGTCGTGCTAGCGCCGCGTGCCGGTTCTCGCTTGCCGACCGCTCGAGACGCCAAGATGGCGACATAGCGCTTCGGGACCTGAGCGATCCCCAGGCAGTCGTGCCCGCCCTCGAAGGGACCGCCCGGCGCCCAGCCGAACGGACAACGCCATCCTCACGACCGGAGACGCAGCTGCATGAGGCTGTGGTCGAGCATCGTCGGGCGGTCGCCGCCCTGGGCGACCACGGCGAGGCGGTCGAATGCCTGGGGGCCGGTGATGCGGTCCTTGAAGACCTCGACGGGCATGCTTTCGTATCCGCCGGGCAGCTCGTCGCCCGGTGCGAACATCGAGCGGCCACCGGCGCCCTTGCCCTTGATGATGCCGAGGAGGTCGCCCGTCTGTTTGTGGTCGTCGGACTCGTTGAAGACGACGATCGGACGCCGCTTCTGTCCGTTGACCATCTCGAACGCGAGCCAGTAGCCGGCCTCGCGTCCGTAATAGATTCCCCGCTCGACCGGGCGGCCGAGGCCGATCTGCACGCGCCCGCGCGCGTCCTGGGTCTCCCACACCTCGAAGGGCTCGTAGTGCTCGGTGCCTGTGGGCCACGTGTACGTCTCGCCTTCGAGCTCGCCGACCTTGCGCCACGGGCCGGTACGCCCACCTGGTCCGTGCGGACCGGCGGCGCGGCCGGGACGGGGCTGGACGGGCTCCTCACCGGCCGCGGAGGAGTCTGCCGCGACGGTGGTGCCCGGCGATCCAGGCTCGTCGTGCTGAGTCGCGGAGAAACGGAGCGCCTCGACGAGCTGGGCCCCGTGGTGCTCGATGAGGTCCGCGAGCTCGTGGCGGGTGAGTGGCTGTTGAAGCATGGAACTTCCTTCCCGGTTGAATCGCTTGACAGCGATTATAGCATGCAAGTCATTTGCCACGCGATTATGAGAGGTAGCGATGCAGATCAAGCACACAATCCACGCGACCAAGGGCAAGCACGTCGTCAACACGCCCGGGTCGCACTACCAGCGTCAGCCTCGCGTGTACGGCTCGATCGAGCGCGCCCGCGAGCGGATCGAGGAGATCCGGCGCGACTACCCGGACGCGCAGATAGTCGAGGTTCGCAAGTAACGAGCCCACGGCCGAGTCGCCGGCGCGGGTGGACAATTCGAACTCATGACGGACGCCATGCTGCAGCGTCGGGCGCTCTCATCTCCCGGGCTGCCAGTTCTGCCGGCGTCATGACGGCGGCTTGTCAGTCGCGAGCATGTCTTCAGCGAGGCGCTCGGCAACGGACGAGTACGTCTAAGGGGGAGGGCGTCCACACCGTCGGTCTCGACCGCCGTGCTCACCTGGGATGAGTGGCCAGGTCGGGAGTGCCGCTTTCACTGCCAGCAGCACTCGGGCCGTGCGCTCGGCGAATTGCTGCTTTCCATGCCGAGCAGTCGTCAGCGTCGCCGATCAGGCGCTGCTCGTATTCGTCCATCTCAACAGCGAGCGGACGGTCGAACCCGAGCGCCACGGCAGCTCCTTTACCGAGAAGCAGGTGTCTCACCCGACGCGCCTGCGCGTCGTCCTGAGCGGTAGTCTGCGTCGCCGCGGGCCGGCGCGCCCGCTTTGGTGGAGTACCGGTGGTCTTGGCCTTCCGTCTCGCAGCACACGGACCATTCGATTGCCAGGGCGGTTGTTCTGCCGCTCGCGGACAGTGAGGCCCGATTAGTGCCGTTACGGAGCTGGGTGCGCGCTCGCCGGCGGCGTGCGGGAGAACATGGCCACCTCAGCGGACCCGCTTGACCTTGAGGCTGTAGTTCAGGGTCTCGCCGCCCGTGGATCCGGGATCGACCGGAGGCACCACAAGCGTGCCCGAGACCGAGACGCTTCTGCCCTTCGCGAGGCGCTTGACGGCGCCCACGCGTAGATTCGTCAGCTTCGTCTGTCCCACGTCCAGGAGCGTCACGCGCAGGGGCAGCAGATCGTCGTCGCAGGTGACGATCCCCGTGGTTCGGTTGTAGTAGAGCTCGTACCTGCCCTTGTTGGGCAGCAGAACGAACTCGGCCCCCGACCTTCCCGTGGCCTCAGCGGAGGCCCGGCAGGGCCAGCTCCTGGTCGCGGGCACCGAGCAGACGCTCGGATCGGCCGGCGGGTAGTCCGGGTCGGGCGCGAAGCTTCCCGTGGTCTCGGTGCCGGCCGCGATGTTGAGCGATGTCAGGTGGGCCCGAAAGCGGAGCCGCCCGTACGAGGCGACCGGCGCGGCGACCGGCTTGGGCGCCAGCCCGGCCGAGACCGCAAACCGGCTGGTCTCTGACGTCGTGCCCATGCAGCCCTCAGGAGGAAAGCCTTCCCCGGTCTTGGTGGCCTCGTTGCGCACGTCGCCGCTCAGCGAGACGCTGTAGAGCTTCGGCTTGGCCGCCGCAGCGGCCGGCACGCAGGCGGCCGCCGCCGCCACGACGACTACGAACACTGCTCCAACCCGACGGGACATGCTCTTACCTCCGGTGAGGGGTGACACTCAGGCGAGACTGAGTCGCTGCAGTTGCGAGAACGTTTGGGCGCCATGTGATACGTGACAACCTCGTCCGGCGAAGCGGTCGCTTCACGCGCCCCGTCAGCCCGTCGCCAGCCCCGATCGAGCGACGGCATCAGTCGATGCAGAGGTGGCGCGGTTGCGGACAGGAAGCTGGACGCTCGCCGCAACCCGTGCTGGGGGTCACAACGAGGCGCTACGACGCCCACGCGCGACGGCTTGACGCGAGGCGTCCGGCCGAGGTAGCGTCGCCCGACGCGGGATGAGCCGAACGTTCGAAAGCTGCGCGCCGGATCAAGCGGACGAGCGGTCAGGCCCGCGGACCTCGCCTGACCTCCAGCAGCTGTCGCGCATGCCGGCGGCGCTCAGCCCGGCGACGGCGCTGTACCTGCAGCGCGCAGCCGGCAACCGCGCGGTCGCACGCATGGTCGCGCGGCAGCGCATGGTCGCCCGGTGCGGGCCTAGTGGCTGCGCGTGCGTCGGACGTGGCCGCGGCGACGATGAGCTCAAGCACGACGCCGTCCTCGAGGCGCTGCGCCGCCGGAGCCTCGCGCGCAGCGTCGCCGCCAGGTCAAATCGGCGCACGTTGACCCGCTGCAGCGGCGGCGGCTGCACCTGCGGCGGGCGCTGCCACGCCGGCGAGGAGGACCGCTTCGACGAGTCAGAGGCGCTGCGCATGCGCAGCCTCGCCAGGTCCGCGATGCCGATCCGCGGACCGCCGTCGAAGCGGACCCTCGCACGCTGCCCCGCAGGTGGCTGCACCTGCGGCGGGCGCTGCACTGACCAGCTCGATGAGGACGAGGGAGAGGCGCAGCTCCGGCGTCGCATGCTCGCACGCAAGACAGGGGCGCCCGCCCGCCGGAACCCGGGTCGCTGCGACGCCTGCAAACCGCCGGCCGAGGCCTCCGCCCGCCCGGCCACGTTCGGCGACGCGGACGTCGCCGACTACACGGACATCTCGCCCCGCGGCGCCAAGGCGTGGAAGCTCGCCAACTTCGACGTGGATCGCAACTACGTCAAGCAGGAGCACCGCGACTTCCTCGCCAAGACGATCATCCCCGAGGTCAAGCGCATCCTCGACGACCCCGACACCGTCGACACCGAGATCGCCGTCGTCGGCGAGGCCAGCACGACCTACACCTCCAGCCACAATCTCAAGCTGTCCGAGTGCCGAGCCCAGTGCGTGATGGACATCATCAAGGCGCAGCTCGGGACGAAGGCCAACCTCGTCTTCCGGATGGTCTGGAAGGGCAAGGACCTCGCGCTCAAGCGCGGCCACCCTGACGAGAAGGAGAACGACGACGACCGCCGCGTCACCGTCATCCCGGTCCACAAGCGCGCCGGCAAGAAGCCTAAGTGCCCGCGCGACGTCCGCATGCGCGCGTCGAGCTTCCTCCGCGCCAAGACCGCGTGCGGGCCCGGCGGCTCGATCTCGGTCAACGTCGGTGAGGAAAGCGATCCCAAGCAGCCGGCGTTCCGGCGGTTCCGTTGGTTCCCGGACTCGTTCTTCGACACCTGCCGCTTCCGCGCCCAGGCCGTCGAGGCCGGCACCACCCCCAGTCAGCAGTTCAGCCTGGCCAAGACCGACCCCGACTCGGACACCGACCTGCCGAGCTGGGGGATGGACGCGCCGATGGACCGCAAGACCAACGAGATCTCGCTCGGGGGCGGCGGGTTCAAGATCACGCCGCAGGGCACGTGGAGCAGCGCGTGCGCCGGACAGACCGGCGCGGTCGGCGGGCGGCTGCTTCCGGTCGGGCCGGTCGAGTGCGGCGAGGTTCCCCAGCCGAAGGAGTGGAACTGCGACCAGGACAAGGAAGAGAAGTGCAGCGTCGACGACCGCCGGAAGGCCGGTAAGAAGTTCGCCGCGATGCTGGTGCGGTTCAGCCACGACCTGCCGCTGGACAAGCTCAAGGAGAAGCTCGCCCCCTACCTACCCGGGCCGCTGAAGTGGCTGCTGGACAAGCTGACCGCCGGCGTCACGGTCTGTGTGGTGAGGATCGGGTCGCTCGACACCACGCCGCGGCTCACGCGGACCTTCCTGTTCACCGGCCTGGAGTTCTTCGGGCCCGCCGGCCTGGACGAGCAGTGGGGGGTCGACAAGGAGGCCGAGGCCTCCGAGCCGATGAAGCTCGCCTACGACCCGGACGACATGACCGGCGATTCCGACTTCGACAGCAACATCTGGAACTTGCCACCGGAGCCCGCCAAGCTCGAGATCGACGGAAACCACACCGCCACGGAGCATCTGAGCGTCGGCGACATCGAGTTCGAGTTCAAGGGCATCAAGTGCCACAACGACGACAGCCGGACCGTGCGCGGCATGATGCAGGGCGTCTCCGCGGTGTCCTGCGACGACATCGGGCCGTGGGTGAAGTACGAGCCCAACAGGGAGTGCTCGAAGGACGAGTGCCCGGAGGAGCAGCGGCTCGACGACCACCACGAGTTCGAGTTCAAGATCGGCCGCGCGTCGCTGGCCGGCATGCCATCGATCCCGGGCGCCGCCCAGGGCCCGCTCGATTGGGCGAACGACCTCGGCTGCGACGTGACGGCCGCGTTCATCAACATCGGCAGCACCGGCGAGAACGCCATCCACCGCAAGGGCATCTTCATCGGCAAGAAGAAGACCGACCCGGCAAAGCCGTCGACGCCGCCGTGCAACTTCTCCTTCGGCAGCGGCACCGACGAGGAGACCTTCGTCATCCCGCGCCAGCTCGCGCGCGACAATCCCGGCGAGGCGCTGGCCACGTCGGACTTCCACGGCAACGCCGAGCTCGACGACAGGAACACGCTGACCGTGCACCCGCCGATCCCGGCGCTCGACTACAAGCTCAAGGTGCCGGGCGGCTTCGACCCGGGGCCGATGCGGACGCCGATGGGCCCCGACGACCGGCCGACGCCGGCGCCGTGCGTGAAGCTGGGCGCCGAGGGAATGTTCTGGCCGATCGCCCCGGTCGAGTGCGGCAAGGCGCCGATGCCGCCGCACATGACGGCGAAGGATCCCGATCCGCTCGAGGAATGCCGCAAGCGGGCGCTCCTCAACCTGGTCGTGCAGGTCGCGATCAACCGGCTCAAGAACGGCCACTTCAAGCGCTACGTCGACGCGCTGCCGACCGGGACCGGGCCGAACGGGACCACACGCCCGTTCCTGTTCTTCTATCCGGCGCTCACGGCCCTCAAGACCAAGGTCAAGACGATCGTCAAGGACGCGATCTTCGTCGGGCGCAACGAGGACGGCACGCCTGTGGTGGCCATCGTCGACATGCAGGTCGACGCGTACCACGACAACAACGGCGATCCGATCGTCGAGGTGGCCTTCCGTTCAGAACCGTGCGCCTTCGACGCGAGCGGCAACGCCGTCTACATGCAGCGGCGGCGGTGCAAGGAGGCCTTCTGGTACAAGGGCGCCGGCCGCGATCTCCGAACGCCGGGCCATCGGCCGGACACGCTTCCGCGCGAGCCGCAGGAGGAACCCGCGTTCACCGCCTGATCGGCGGGCCTACGGCAATGCGCTAGGCGTAGGCAGGAACGCCGCCCGCTTCCACGATCCCCGTGATCTCCTCGGACGCGCGCTCGAACTCCTCGTCAGACAGCACGGGCGTCCCCTCGAACGGGAGGTCGCGCGTGATCTCGAGCCACGAGCGGCAGCCGCCGTGGTCGTCGCGCACCTTCACGGTGACCGGGCGCGGGATGCGGTACGTGCGCAGCAGCAGCACGTGCAGCGGGTGGCGGCGCTTCCAGGACAGCCGCTTCTCGGCGTAGTCGGGCGTCCACACGTAGAACGGGGACAGTGCATCGACCGCGCGGCGGTCGGTCACCGTCCAGGCCCGGGCCACCTCGGCCCAGGCGCGGATCCGCACGCGGTCAGGCTGTGCGATGCCGCCGTCGATCGTCAGCGCATGGGCCGGTGGCTCTCCCTCCGCCCAGACGCCCTCCTCGAGCGCCCGCCGCAGCTCGGGCTGATGCGACTCGCGCACCAGGTCGCACCGCTGATGGTCGAACGTGGGGTAGAGGAAGAAGCGGTCGTGATCGAGCGAGAAGTGCTTGTCGGGCTCACGGATGCCGCCCTTGCGGAGCGTGACGAGCTGCTCGCCCTCGGCGAGCGCGCGCACGGTGACAGCCCATTCCTTGAAAGCGATCGGCATAGGGGGAAAGTGGTCGGGAGAGAGGACCTACGTACCTTCGATCCCCGGCTCTCAAACCTGCGTCACAACCCCGCGTGGCGCGGATCCACCGGTGACGGTCACATACTATGCACAATCTTCCGAGATCCCATAATCCTCCTGCAAATACGCGCCTTTCGCTGACATACAAGCCGACGCTGCCGACAGCGCGTCAGAGCCTTACGCCGGCGAGGCCCTCGACCGCCTCGAGCACCGCGGCGAAGTCCTCGTCCGCGAGTCCCCGGCCCAGTGCGGCGTTGTAGAGCTCGCGCGCCAGCGCCGCCGACGGGAACGGGGCGCCGGCCGCCGCGCTCTCGTCGAGGCAGATCCCGACGTCCTTGAGCATGTGCTCGAGCCGGAACAGCGGCGTGTAGTCGTGCGCGAGCATCGGCGCGGCCTTGAGCGTGACCATCGTCGACGCCGACGAGCTGGCACCCAGCACCGCCACGAGCGCCTCGAGGTCGACGCCGGTGGCCTTGCCGACCACCAGCGCCTGCGCCAGCGTCGCGGCGTTGGTCGCCGACACCGCGTTGGAGATCACCTTGACGGTCTGGCCGTGGCCGAGCGGCCCGATGTGCAGGATCGTCTCGCCCATCGCCTCGAAGTACGGCAGCGCGCGGGCGAAGTCCCCGTCCGAGCCGCCGGCCATGATCGTGAGCGTTCCGTCCTGTGCCTTCGGCGTCGAGCCGGAGACGGGCGCGTCGACGAAGCCGTGGCCGCGCTCGGCCAGCGCCGCGCCGATCCTGCGCGCATCGGCGGGGGCGATCGTGCTGCAGTCGATGAACAGCGTGCCGGGCGCGGCGCCGTGGACCGCGCCGTCGTCGCCCAGCAGCAGCTCCTCGACCTGCGGCCCGTCGACGACCATCGTGATCACGGCGGCGGCGCCGTCCGCGGCCTCGCGCGCCGTTGCGCCAACCCGCCCGCCGTGCTCGGCCGCCCACGCCTCGGCCTTGGCCGTAGTGCGGTTGTACGCGGTCACGGGATGCCCGGCCCGCGCGAGGGAGGCCGCCATCAGCGAGCCCATGATCCCCAGTCCGACAAACCCCACGGGCTCAGCCAAATCCGCCACCTCCAGGCGTCTCGATCCGCAGTCTCTGACCGGGCCGCAGGCTACCGCTCGCCTTGGGCGGGAGCTCCTCGCCGTCGAGCAGGTTGCGCCCCGGCGCGCCGGGGGCGCCGCCGTGCGCACCGGGAGGCGCGTGGCGGCGGCGCTCGGTCAGGAGCGAGAACGACATCTCCGCCTGCGCCTCGAGCTCGCGCACCACGCCGTCGCCGCCGCGGTGCCGGCCGGCGCCGCCCGAGCCGCGCCGCAGCGCGTAGCGGGTGACCCGAAGCGGGAACTCGAGCTCGAGCGCCTCGACGGGCGTGTTGAGCGTGTTAGACATCGCGACGTGCACGCCGCTCGGGCCGTCGGCGTCGGAGCACGCGCCCTGGCCGCCACCGAGCGTCTCGTAATACGTGAACGCGTCCGAGCCGAGCGTGAGGTTGTTCATCGTTCCCTGCCCGAGCGCGCGGCCGAAGGCGGCGAGCACGAGGTCGGCGACGCGCGAGGACGTCTCCACGTTGCCGGCGGCGACCGCGGCGGGCGGGCTTGCGTTGAGCAGGGAGCGCTGCGGCGCGATCACTCGGACCGGTCGGTATGCGCCGGCGGTCGGCGGGATGTCTGGATCGGTGAGCACGCGGATCGCGAACCAGCACGCCGAGCGCGTGACCGACAGCGGGCAATTGAGGTTGCCGCCGTGCTGGGGCGCCGACCCGCTGAAGTCGAGCGTCAGCTCGTCGCCCGACACGGTGGCGATGAGCGTGAGCGGGAGGTCGCCCTCGCGCGCCTCGAGCACGTCGGCGGCGTGGCGCGCCCCGTCGGGCAGCGCGGCGATGCACGCCCGCATGCGGCGCTCGGCGTAGTCGATCGTCTCCGCCATGGCCGCCTGCAGGTCGCCGCGCGCGTGCAGCTCACGCAGGCGCGCGACGCCCGTGCGGTTGGCCGCGAGCTGCGCGCGCAGGTCGGCGCGCCGCTGGGCGGGCTGGCGCATCTGCACGACGAGCTCGTCGATCGCGGCGGTGTCGAGCCGGCGCGGAGCGATCACGACGCCCTCGTCGGCGAGCGTGGTCGAGTCGGCGGGCATGGATCCCGGCGTCGGCCCGCCGACGTCGGCGTGGTGGGCGCGGTTGGCGGCGAAGCCCAGCAGCTCGTCGCCCTCGAACGCGGGCGTGATCACCGTGATGTCGGGCAGATGGGTGCCGCCGCGGTAGGGGTCGTTCAGCGCCCACGCGACGCCGGGCGCGTGCCGCTCGCCGACCACCGCCTCCACAGCGGCGGGCATCGCGCCGAGGTGCACCGGGATGTGCTCGGCCTGCATGACCATCTGGCCGGCGGGATCGAACAGCGCGCACGACGCGTCGCGGCGCTCCTTGATGTTGGCCGAGTGCGCGGCGCGGATCAGCACCGCGCCCATCTCCTCGCAGGCTGCGCGCAAGCGCCCCGGAGACGACCCGGAGCGTGACTGCGTCGACGCTCACCGCTCGATCCGGATCGTCCCGGAGGGCTCGACGCGGCCGGCCCAGCCCGGCGGCACCGCGAGCGTCGCGTCGGGCAGCTCGCAGATCGCCGGGCCGGTCAGCTCGACACCCGGCTCCGGCTCACCGGTGATCACGGTGGCGTCGTGCTCGGTCCCCGCGAACCAGGCCCGGCGACTAGAGCGCATCGCGCCGCGGCCGGACGCCCCGGCGGCCGCGGCGTCGATCTCCGGACCGGGCTCCGTGGCGGTGACGCGCAGTGTGACCAGCTCGACGTCGCCGTCGGGATCGCGGTAGCCGTACGCGCGCTCGTGAGCGGCGGCGAACGCCTCGCGCAGCTCGCGCGGTTCCGGGGACTCGCCGCTCTCCACCGCCAGCTCGAACGCCTGCCCGCGGTAGCGCAGTTCGGCGGTGACGCGCAGCTCGCCGCCGCCGGCGCGTCCCGCGAGCGCCTCGATCTCCTCGCGCAGCCGCTCGGCGGTCAGGTCGTCACCGGCGAGCAGCACGCTGCGCTGGACGTCGCGGCGGCGGTCCGAGACGACGAGCCCGAGCGCGGCCAGGACGCCGGACGCGCGCGGGCAGAGGATCCGCGTCATGCCGAGCTCGTCGGCGATCGCGGCCGCGTGCAGCGGGCCGGCTCCGCCGAACGCGAGCAGCGCCAGCTCGCGCGGGTCGACGCCGCGCTCGACGGTCATCACGCGCAGCGCCCGGACCATCTCGGCAGTGGCGACGCGGCGGATCCCCTCGGCGCAGTCGAGCAGCCCGAGGCCGAGCCGGCGGCCGAGCTCGCCTACCGCGCCGGCCGCCCTGTCCGCGTCGAGCGCGATCGCTCCCGCCAGCGGCGCGCCGGTGCCCAGCAGCCCAAGGACGACGTTCGCATCCGTCACGGTCGGCTCTGTACCGCCGTGGCCGTAGGCCGCGGGGCCGGGCCGGGCGCCGGCCGAGCGGGGACCGACCCGCAGGGCGCCGCCGGCGTCGCGCCACGCGATCGAGCCGCCGCCGGCGCCGACGGTGTGCAGGTCGAGCATCGGCAGCGCGACCGGCCGCCCCCCGACCGTCCGGCTGCCGGTCTCGCGCGCGGCGCCGTCCTCGATCACGCAGACGTCGCACGACGTACCGCCCATGTCGAAGCACAGCGCGTCCGGCTCGCCGGACGCGAGCGCCGCCCAGGCCGCGCCGGCGGCGCCGCCGGCGGGTCCGGACAGCACGGTCAGCGCGGCGTGGGCGCGCGCCTGCTGGAGCGTGGCGAGCCCGCCGGAGCTCTGCATCACGTCCGGCGCCGGCAGGCCCGCCTGCGCCGCGCGGCCCGCGAGCGCTGCAAGGTAGGCGCCGAGCAGCGGGGAGAGGGCGGCGTCGAGCTCGGTGGTCGCGGCGCGCTCGTACTCGCGGAACGTGCCGACCACCTCGTGCGAGAGCGACACGTGGACGCCGGGCAGGCGCGCTTCCAGCGCGGCCCCGATCGCCTGTTCGTGCTGCGGGTGGCGGTAGGCGTGCAGCAGGCAGACCGCGATCGCCTCGGGCTCGTGCGCGGCGATGCGCTCGGCGAGCGCTGCGGGCTCTTGCAGCGCCCGCAGCGGCCCGGTCGGGGTCATTCGCTCGGGCGCGCCGACGCGCCGCGCGGGCGGCACGAGCGGCGACGGATGCGCGGCGCACAGTCGGTACAGGTCGGCGCGCGCCTGGCGGCCCAGCTCGACGACGTCCTCGAAGCCCTCGGTGGCGACGAGCACGGTCCGGGCGCCGCGGCCCTCGAGCAGCGCGTTCGTCGCGACGGTCGTGCCGTGCGCGAACGCGCGCACGTCATCCGCTGCGGCGCCGGCCCGATCGAGCGCGGCGCGCACCGCGGCGAGCACGCCTTCGGACTGGTCTTCCGGCGTGGTCGGCGCCTTCGCGGTCACCAGCCGGCCGTGTACTGCGACGACGGCGTCGGTGAACGTGCCGCCGACGTCGACGCCCAGGAGCATGCGCCGGACGATATGCGCTCAGGCCGGAGCGCCGGCGCTCAGGCGGCGGCGAGGACCTCTTCCGTCTCTGCCAGGTGCTGATGCGACGGGCAGTAGCCGTTTTGCGGCAGCGGCATGCGCTGGCACGGCGTACCCCTGCGCGTCGTCGCGCGGCAGTCGAGCTTCTTCCCGGTCAGCTCCATCGCTGCCGCCGGGCGCGCCGCGAGATAGTCACTCGCGAAGCTCAGATAGCGGTCGACGACGCGGAACACGTGCAGCTGCGCCGACATCGGGAAGTACGCACGGATGTCGTTGAACAGCGTACGCGACGGGCGGGCGAAGTAGTGCCGGTCGGTGGTCAGGCGGTGCACCGCCGCCTCGCACGCGCGCAGCACGCGCTCGTGATTGCTCGGACCGTCGCACCACTGGCGGTCCTCGATGATCTGACCCTCCAGCTCCCTGTATATGGAGCGGCTGATCTGGTACATGGCATTCCCCCTGGTGTCGGCTCCAAGGAGGCCGACGCCCTCAGGTCATCCGACCTCCTGCGGGCAGGTTTGCGCGGCCCCGTGAAGTCCGGAACGCCAGCGATGTTGAGTTGACGTTAAGCTCCGAACGCTCACGTCCACTTGACGAACTTCGACGTCGACGCGCCGGGCGCGATCACGCTGTGGCGCTCGTCGAGCTCGGGGTCGGTCGCGGGGAAGTCCGATCGCGCATGCGCGCCGCGGCTCTCCTCCCGCGCCAGCGCCGATGCGGCCACTAGGCGGGCGAGCGGGTGCGGGTCGTCGAGCAGCCTCTCCAACCCCTCCGCCGACCGCTCGAGCCCGGCGTCGCGCCACATCGCGTGCCGGGACTCGCGCGACGGCGGCGGCGCGAGGTCGCTGTCCGGCGCAGTGGGCGTGCAGTGGGGGAGGGGCTCGTCCAGTCCGGCCAGCGCCGCTCGCCGGCCGAATACGAAGCACTCCGAGAGCGAGTTCGACGCCAGCCGG
This sequence comes from uncultured Solirubrobacteraceae bacterium, assembly GCA_963835735.1. Taxonomy (GTDB): domain Bacteria; phylum Actinomycetota; class Thermoleophilia; order Solirubrobacterales; family Solirubrobacteraceae; genus DASQMT01. Next base: position 160,225 of record CAWIGP010000004.1, on the reverse strand, counting down.
TTCGCGCCGTGCAGCCCGGTGCAGGCGCACTCCCCGACCGCGTATAGCCCGGCGACGGTGCTGCGGCCGTGCAGGTCGCTCACGATCCCGCCCATCACGTAGTGGCTGGCGGGCGAGACCGGGATGCGCTCCGTGGCGGGGTCGTGGCCCGCCTCGCGCAGCGACTCGACCACGTTGGGGAAGCGCGCGGGGTCGATCGCGGTCATGTCCAGGTAGACGGCGCGCTCGTCCCGCTCGACCAGCAGCCGGTGGATCGCGCGGGCCACGGCGTCGCGCGGCTGCAGCTCGTCGACGAACCGTTCGCCGGCGGCGTCGTGCAGCGTCGCGCCCTCGCCGCGTACGGCCTCGGTGACGAGGAATCCCTCCCGGCCGGGAATGCCGACGACCGCGGTCGGGTGGAACTGCACGAACTCGAGGTCGGCCAGCTCGGCCCCGGCGGCGCGGGCGAGCAGCAGCCCGGAGCCGTAGGAGCCGGGCGGGTTCGTGGTGCGCGACCACAGAGCGGCGGCGCCGCCCGAGGCGAGGATCACGGCGCGCGCCGCGACCGTTCGGCCGTCGTCGCATGCGACGCCGGATACGCGCCCGTCGTCGCTCAGCAGCGCGCGCGCCCTGCGGCCCTCCAGCACGTCGATCTGCGCCTCCTCGACGACGTCGGCGGACAGCTGGCGCAGGATCCGGCGCCCGGTCGCGCTGCCGCCGGCGTGCACGACGCGGCGGATGCCGTGGCCGCCCTCCAGCCCCAGCGCGAGGTTGCCGTGACGATCCGCGTCGAAGCGGACACCGAGCGCCTCCAGGTCCTCGAACCGCGCCGGCGCCTCCGCCGTCAGCACCTCAGCGGCGGAGCGGCGCACGAGTCCGCGGCCGGCGGCGACCGTGTCCCGCAGGTGCTGCGCGGGAGAGTCGTCGACCGACAGCGCGGCGGCCAGCCCGCCCTGCGCCCAGTACGACGCCGTCTCGGCCAACGGGCGCGCGGAGACGAGGGTGACGCGGGCCCCCGCGCGGGCGGCGGTGAGCGACGCGAACAGCCCAGCGGCCCCGGCGCCGACCACGGCCAGATCGCTCGGGGGCTGCTGCACGGCGGGTACGGTACCGGGGGTGCCGCCCTGGTTCCGCCACGACGCCGGCCTCGCACACGATGTGCCCGGGCACCCGGAGCGGCCGGCGCGGATCGTCGGGCTCGAGGCCGAGATGGAGCGCCACGACTGGTTCGGATGGGAGCGCGTGCAGGCCCCTCGGGCGACGCGCGACCAGCTCTCGCGCGTGCATCCGCTCGCGTACGTGGACTTCATCGCCGACCTGTCGGCGCGCGGCGGCGGGATGATCGACATGGACACGAGCGCCGTCGCGGGCACGTTCGAGGCGGCGTTGCGGTCGGCGGGAGGCGCGATTGCGCTGGTCGACGCGCTGCTCGTCGACGGCGAGCCGTGCGGCGTCTCCGCTCAGCGCCCGCCCGGGCATCACGCCGAGCCGGCGCGCGCGATGGGCTTCTGCTTCTTCAACAATGTCGCGCTGGCGGCGGCCCACGCACGGGCCGCGCACGGGGTCGAGCGGGTGCTGATCCTCGACTGGGACGTGCACCACGGCAACGGGACGAACGACAGCTTCCACGCCGATCCCTCGGTCCTGTTCTGCTCGATCCACGAGTGGCCGCTGTACCCGGGCACGGGGCCGGCGGTCGACGTGGGCTCGGGCGCGGGGGAGGGCTTCACGGTCAACATGCCGGTGCCGGGCGGATCCGGCAACGACGTGCACGGCTCGCTGGTCGAGCACGTCGTGGCGCCGCTGATCGGCGGCTGGGAGCCGGAGCTGGTGCTCGTCTCGGCCGGCTTCGACGCGCACCGAGCCGATCCGCTCGCGTCATGCACGCTCACCGAGGCCGGGTTCGCGGGGATGACGGGAACGCTGCGCCGGGCGTGCGCCGACGTCGGCGCGCCGATCGGGCTGGTGCTCGAGGGCGGCTATGCGGTCGATGCGCTGGCGGCGTCCATGGCAGCGCTGGTGCCGGTGCTGGGCGCGGCGGAAGTTCCCGCACCGGCGGAGCTGGCCGTGCATCCGCTCGCCGCCGACGCGGGGGAGCGGCTGACACGCTGGTGGCCGGCTCAGTTCGGGACGATACGGCGGATGTAGGCGTCCTGGGCGTCGATGCCGTCGAGCGCGTCGCTGGCCTCGGACTGGCTGTCGTACTGGCCGGAGTAGACGACCCAGAAGCCGGGCTGCAGCGAGGAGAAGTCGTCGGAGTTCAGGACGCCGACGTCGGAGATCCCGTCGCTGACGAACTGCTCCGCGTTGGAGTTGGCCTCGGACTCGCTCGACTTGGAGGCGAGCACGACCGTCCAGCCGGACTGGCCGGAGGGCCAGGACGCGATGTCTGCGCTGGCGGAGTCCGGGGTGGTCGTGGCCTCCGGAGTGGTCGTGGGCTCGGGCGACTCCTGACCGCTCGCCTCAGGGAGCGTCGGGTCGGGCGTCAGGGTGCTTGCGTCCGGTGCGACGGTCGGAGCCGGGGTCGGGGCCGGCGCGGTTGCCGTGGGGGCCGGGTTCTGCGCGACCTGGTCGGTGTCGTCGGCGAGCTGGATGATCGCGACGGCGACCGCGATCGCGGCCAACACGGCGATCACGCCGGCGAGCACGATCGGCCCGCGCCAGCCCGGCGCGGCGACCACCCGCGTCCCGACGGCGGCACCACATGCCAGGCACCACTCCTGCTCTTCGGTCATCGGCGCGCCGCAGCGAGGGCACCGGCGGCCGGTCGGCTGCTGTTCCGGCGGCGGGGTCTGGACCTCGCTCACGACCGCTCCCTGCTCACGAGCGGGTCGCCGGACGAGAGCCCGGGCGGATTGCGCTCCGCTTCGGGACGGCCGTTGCGCAGGCCGGAGTAGGGATTGCGCGGCTCGGCGCCTTCGGCCCGCGCCTCGTCGGCGGGGGTCTCGCCGGGCACCTGTCTCGGCTCGTCGCCCGCCGCCTCAGCCTCGTCGCGCGGAGTGGCCGCAGTCGCCTCGTCGCCACGCTTCGTGGTCTCGGCCGCGGCGGCGTCGTCACCGCCGGACGCGGCATCGTCGCTTGTGCCGGCGGCCACCTCGTCGCCGCCCCGCGCGGCCTCGTCGCCGCCCGACGCGCCGCGCGGTGCCGACGGCCGCCTCGTCGCCCGCCCGCGCAGTCCTCGTGGCCGCCCGACGCTGCCTCGTCGCCCGCCCGCGCGGCCTCGTGGCTGGTGGAACCCTCTGCGGCGTCCATCACGGCGGTGTCTTCGCTCGGCGCGACGGGCCGTGCCGCTCGCCGCCAGAACGCGCGGCGCGCGGGCTCGGCCACCACTTGCTCAGCGGTCTCGGGCGGTTTCGGCGCGGCGACGGCGCCGATCGGCGTGCCGCAGTTGGAGCAGAACCGGGCGTTGCTCCCGTACAGCTCGCCGCAGGTGGCGCACGTGCCGCCGACGCCGGGCTCGAACACCGCGGTCTCGCCACGCGGAGCCCCGAGTGCCGTCTCGAGCGCCCGTGCCTCCGCGTCCACTCCCGCGATCCGCTGCACCTTCGCGCCGACGACGGTCGAGTGCGCATCCACGTTCCCGCCGCCCGTGCGGTGGATCTCGTACAGCAGGCCGCCGATGTCTCGCAGCATCAGCTCGCGCGCACGGCGCAGGTAGCGCAGGCGGCGGCGGAGCCGGCCGCGGCGTCCGGCGGGCGGGCGCATCGGCGCTTCCGCGGGATCGACGCCCGCGGGGACGCTCGGATCGGCGAGCAGGACGGGTGCCGGAGCCGGCGCATTCGCGGGCGGCTGCTCACTACGCCTGCGGAACGGGCGCCAGCGCTTCGGCGCGGCGGCGGGCGGGCTGCTCGTTCCCGTCGCGTCGCCGGTCACCGGGGGCGCCGGCTCGGCAGCAGAGGGTGTCTCCTGCGGCGCGCCCGAACGTTGTGTCTGCAGCGGTTCCCAGAGGCGCCGTGGGCGGCGTCTCGGCCGTGGTGGCCGCGCCCCCCTCCACGTCGGCGGCCCGGCCCTCTGGAGTGGGCTCGCCGGCTTCGGCGGGGCGCGAGCGCTTGATGCGTCGCAGGAGTCCGCTCATTGTCGGTCGGGAGCGCGGTCGCCGATGCGCTCGAAGCGCCGAGTATAGGCGGGGCGCCGGTCCGCCCCGCTCGCGCCGATCACAGCGCGCCACGCCTCGACCACGCGATCGGCCATGCGGTCGGCGGAGAACAGCTCGGCGCGCGCGCGGCCATCCACGCGCGGGTCGGCCGCCTCGAGGACCGGGGCGAGCGCGGCCCGCCAGCGCGCCGCGTCCCACGCCTCGCAGAATGCGCCGTCAACTCCATCGAGCGCGACCGGATGGATCCCGACGGGCGTGCCGAACGCCGGCACGCCGCACGCGAGCGCCTCGATCACCGACAGCCCGAACCCCTCGTCCTGCGACGGCACCAGCACGGCGTTGGCCGCGTTGATCCAGTACGGGACCTCGTCCGGCGCGACCGACCCGAGCGTGAGCAGCGGGACGTCTCCTGCCGCTTCGCGCGCGCGGTCAAAGCGCTTGAGCGGCCGCGCCGGGTCGTGCGGGAACAGCAGATACGGGCCGGCGGGATCGAGCCCGAGGCGCGCCCGCGCCTCCGCGCGCGGGATCGCCCGGAAGCGCTCGAGCGCGATTCCGACCGGCAGCACGGCGACGCGCCGTGACGTGCCCGCGCCCGGCAGGTTGCGGCTGAACGCGCGCGAGACGGCGGCCGGGAGCGCGCAGAACGGCAGCGCCGCGCGTGTCACGAGCCGCGAGCGCCGCACGAACAGATCGTTGCCGTGGAGCGTCACGACGACCGGGCCGCGGCGCGCCGCCAGCGCGGGCAGCGCGGACAGACCGAAGTGCGCGTGGACGATGTCGAACTCCTTGCCGCGGGTTGCGCGGCGGATCGTCGCGCAGGCTCGCAGCAGCGCGCGCGGCCCGGGCGGGAACGCGAACACCTCGACGGCGACGTCATCGCGCCGTCGCAGCGCCTCGACCTGATCGCGCACGAAGATCCCGCGGTGTGGCGCGGCGTCGGACGGCCACATGTTCGTCACGACGAGCGCGCGCACCGAGGCGAGCGTACTTTCGTGACGAAGTCGGCGCACTCTTGACCCGAACACGCCTGGAGGCGTTCAGTCGCGCCGCGCAGCATCGACGCAGGCTCCGCCGACACAGCGGGCGGAGGCGGCGACGATTCGGGAGGTCGAGCAGTGCACAGGCTCTACGCATGGCAGGGGAGAGCGCACGCGGCGCTCGCGCGCGCGGCGGGCGACGTCCGCGGACAGGGAACGGTCGAGTACGTCGGGCTGATCCTCCTGGTGGCGGTGATCCTCGCGGGTGTGGTGAAGGCGAGCGGCGGCTTGAAGGACTCGACGATCGCCGAGGCGGTGATCAAGAAGCTCAAGGGCGCGATCGACTCGGTCGGCGAGGGCAAATAGGGCCCATCCAAGAAGTCGGCACGCCTGTTCTTGGACGGACCCTTCGCGGCGCGCGTGCCAGACTCAGCGGCGATGACCGTCGCCCCCGAGGAGGTGCGCCGCCGACCGGTCGGGGTCTTCGACTCCGGCGTGGGCGGGCTCACGGTGCTGCACGAGCTGCTGGTGCGGCTCCCGCACGAGGACTATCTGTACCTCGCGGACTCCGCGCGGCTGCCGTACGGGTCGCGCGCGCCGGAGCAGCTGCAGGCGTTCGCGCTCGAGGTGGTCGAGGAGCTGCTCGCGCGCCGGATCAAGCTGCTGGTGGTCGCCTGTAACTCTGCGACGGCGGCGGCGCTGCCCGCGCTGCGCGAGCGGCTGATGCAGACGACGCTCGGCGTCGAGGTGCTGGGCGTCGTCCAGCCGGCCGCAGTGCAGGCGGTCGCGGCGACCCGGCGGGGCAAGGTCGGCGTACTCGGCACGCCGGCCACCGTCGCGACCGGCGCGTATGCGGAGGCGATCGCGGCGATCGACCCGTTCGTCGAGGTCGTGTCGGTCCCGTGCGGGGACCTGGCGATGCGGATCGAGGCCGAGACGATCGACGAGCGGCTCGTGGAGGAGGTGCGCGGACATTGCGCGCCGCTGCGCGAGGCCGGCGTGGACACCGTGATCCTCGGCTGCACGCACTATCCGCTCGTGCGCCCGATCATCCAGCGCATGCTCGGTCCGGAGGCCACGATCGTGACGTCCGGCGCGCCGCTGGCGCGCCAGGTCGAGCACGTGCTCGGGACGCGCGGCCTCGACAGCCCGCGCGAGGGCGAGGGCAGCTACGGCTTCCTCTGCACCGGCGAGCCGGCACCGTTTCGGACGCAGGGCACGCGCTTCCTGCAGCTGCCGCTCGGCGAAGTCGGGCGGGTGCAACTGGGCGGCGGCGGCGTCGGCGGAGCGGTGGCGGCGTGACGGTCACGCGCGAGCGCAGCGGCGGTCGCGGCCCGAGCGACCTGCGGCCCGTGACGATCGAGCCGGGCTTCGTCGCGACTGCGACCGGGTCCGCGCTGATCTCCTGCGGCGAGACGCGCGTGATCTGCACGGCGTCGATCCAGGAGTCTGTGCCGCGCTGGATGGCCGGACGCGGCAGCGGCTGGGTGACGGCGGAGTACGGGATGCTGCCCGCGTCGACCGGGGAGCGCAAGCCGCGCGACGTGAGCAAGGGCCGGCCGGACGGCCGCACCGTCGAGATCCAGCGCCTGATCGGCCGCTCGCTGCGCGGCGTCGTGGACTTCGCGGCGCTGGGAGAGCGGACGATCTACATCGACTGCGACGTGCTGACCGCCGACGGTGGCACGCGCTGTGCCTCGATCACGGGTGGGTACGTCGCGCTCGAGCTCGCGCTGCGCAGGCTGGTCGACAGCGGCCGGCTTACGACGCTCCCGCTGACCGGGACGCTTGCCGCGGTCTCGTGCGGGATCGTCGACGGCACTCCGCTGCTCGACCTCGACTACGGGGAGGACTCCACCGCCGAGGTCGACGCGAACGTGGTGATGACCGGCGAAGGCGGACTGCTGGAGGTGCAGGCGACCGCCGAGCGCACGCCGCTCTCTCGCGCGCACCTCGACGACCTGCTCGCGCTTGCCCAGCACGGGATCGATGGCCTGCGCTCGGCGCAGGCCGCCGCCGTCACCTAGCGCCGCCATGCGGCTGGTGCTGGCCACCCGCAACGATCACAAGGTCCGTGAGGTGAGCCGCCTCATGGGCGGACCGGCCGTGGAGCCGCTGCCGGAGCAAGTTGTGCTGCCGCCGGAGGACGGCGACTCGTTCGCGGCGAACGCGCTCGGCAAGGCGCGCGCGGCTGCCGCGGCGCTCGGTCGGCCCGCGATCGCCGACGACTCCGGCATCGAGGCCGCCGCGCTCGGCGGCGCGCCGGGCATTCGCTCCGCCCGTTTCGCCGGACCGCGCGCGACCGACGCCGAGAACCTCGCGAAGCTGCGCGCCGAGGCGCCCGCCGGCTCGGCGCTGCGGTATGTCTGCGTGGTCGCATACGCCGAGCCGGACGGCGCCGAGCACACGTTCACCGGGACGTGCGACGGCACGCTGGCGGCGCAGCCGCGCGGGTCGGGCGGGTTCGGCTACGACCCCGGCTTCCTGCCGGCCGACATATCGGACGGCCGCACGATGGCCGAGCTGTCGGATGCCGAGAAGGACGCGATCTCGCACCGCGGCCGCGCGATCAGGGCGCTGCGCGCGTGGCTGAGGTCGCGCGACGCGGCGCCGGCGGGCGAGCGCTCATGACCGCCGCCGAGACGCAACGTCCGGCGACCGCCGGCGAGCCCGACGGCGCCGCCGCCCGCGCGCGGCGCAGCTCCGCGCTGTTCAGCGTCGTCGCCGCCGTCTTCCTCGTCGCGCTCAAGCTCGCCACCGGCCTGATCACGGGCTCGATCGCGTTCCTCGCGGAGGCGGCGCACTCCGCGACCGACCTCGTCGCCGCGCTGCTGACGCTGTTCGCGGTCCGCGTCGCAGTCCGCCCCCCGGATCGGGAGCACAACTACGGACACGGCAAGGCCGAGCACCTCGCGGCGTTGGGCGAGAGCGCGGTGCTGCTGCTGGTCGCGCTCGCGATCGGCTACGAGTCGGCGAGCCGGCTCGCCGACGGCGGCGGACACGGCGTCGAGGCCACCTGGTGGGCGTTCGTCGTGCTCGGCGTCGTGATCTCGGTCGATCTGGCGCGGATGGTCGCCAGCGGCCGCAGTGCGCGCCGCTACGGCTCGCCGGCGCTCGCCGCCAACGCAGTGCACTTCACGTCCGACCTGGCCGGCTCGCTCGCGGTGCTCGCCGGCACGATCCTCGTCGCCACCGGCACGCCTGCCGGTGACGCGATCGCCGGCGTGCTCGTCGCGCTGCTCGTGGTCGGGCTCGCGCTGCGGCTGATGTGGCAGTCGGTCGAGGTGCTGATGGATCGCACGTCGGCAGACGCCGAGAGCCGGATCCGCGCCGCGCTCGCCGGGCTGCGAGAGCCGGTCGAGCTGCGCCGGATCCGCGCCCGCTACGCGGCCGGGCGGCACTTCGTCGACCTCGTCGTCGGCGTCGCACCCGACAAGGGCGTCGGCCAGGCGCACGCCACCGCCGACGCGATCGAGGACCTCGTGCGCGAGGCGCTCGGCAACGCCGACGTGGTCGTGCACGTCGAGCCGGCGGAGCCGGAGGGCGGGCTGCGCGAGCGCGCGACCGCCGCGGCCGCCGGCATCGCCGAGGTACGCGAGGTGCACAACGTGCGCGTGATGCACGTCGGGAACGACTATGAGCTGTCGCTCCACGTCAAGCTGCCGCGCGACCTGAACCTGGCCGAGGCGCACGACGTCATCGAGCGCCTGGAGGGAGCCGTGCACGCGGCGGTGCCGGAGATCCGGAGCGTGCACACGCACATCGAGCCGCTCGCGCGTACCGACTGGGCATCGAAACCGCCGCCGGACGACACCGCCGCGGAGCGCGCCGCGGTGGAGGAGGCGGTGCGCGGGATCACCGGCTCGCGGCCGGCCTCCGTGCGCTTCCGCGACGCCGAGCGCGGCCGCGTCGCGCTCGTCACGATCACCCTGCCCGGCGAGCAGCCGCTGCCGGTGGCGCACCACGACGCGGGCCGGATCGAGGAGGCGGTGCGCGAGCGCTGCCCGAGCCTGGCCGACGTGATCGTCCACACCGAGCCGGCGCCGGCGCCGCAGCGCTGACGGCGCTACGGCCCCGGCGCGACCGGGGCCGGGGCCGGCTGCGGCGGCGCGAACACCGACTCGACGTAGAACTCGCGATCGGTCAGCGGCCGCGTGAAATGCTCGTGCGCCGAGCGGTCGAGGCTGCCGTGATGCAGGTACGCGACCACGCGCTCGGCGACCGCGCTGCGCGTCGTCCGCCCGGTCGCGGCGTGGCGCTCCTCGACGCGCCATGCGTAGCGGTCGGGGTTCGATCGCTGCGCCTGGCCGGCGGCGATCACCGCGGCGTCGTCCTCGACCAGGCCGCTCCTGAACACCATCGTCTCGTCGCGCGCGGGCCCGCCGCGCTCGCGCACGCGCCCCTCGATGACGGTGCGCACGCGGAAGCCGCCGGCCTCGGGCTCGCGCGTCGAGGTCACCGTCCGGGCGGTGAAGCCGGCCTGCCGGAAATCGCTCCCGAACTGCGCGTTCGCCTCGCGCGCCGTCCGCGGTTCAGAGAACGTCGTCGAGAACGGCCGGTACCTGTAGGCGCGCTGGCCGGTCTGGCGGAACGTGCCCTGGCTGTGTGCGCGCCCAGTCGGGCGCGAGTCGGCCGCGACGAGGCGTGCCGCAAGCGACCGTCGCTGCTTCTCGGACAGGTGCGGGTACAGGCGGTCGACCTCGGGACGGATCTCCGCGACGGTGAATAGCTGCGTCCCGGGACGCTGGAACATCGGACCCGACAGCGCCTCGTATCGGCCCGCCTGTTCGCCGGCGGCGGTCTCTTCGGCGCGGCGCGTCCTCAGCTCCGCCTGGATCGCACGCTGGCGGTCTCGCAGGGCGCGCGCGCGCTCGCGCACGGCCTGCCGGCGCTCGGCGCCCCTGAGCGCGGGGTCGACCTCCGGTGGCATCGGATGCGTGGCCGCGACCTCCGCGCGGAAGCGGCGCCGGCCCTGCTCGGCGAGCGTCGGGTCCCACCCGTACACCTGCTCGTGCGTGGGAGCGGTGACCACGCCCGCGCCGCCGAACGCCTCGTCGATCAGCTCGACCATGCCCTGCGTGCGCCCGATGTCGCAGCCCTTGATGTGGATCCTGGTCAGGCCGTCGACGCGGCCGCCGAGCCGTGGCAGCGCGGGCGCGCCGGCGGCGGGGTGGAGCGCGGCGCGCAGCTCGCGAACCTCGAGATGGCGGTCGGCGTCGGCGGCGTTGAGCCCGAACGAGAGCGTGCCGTCCTCGTTGGCGTGGCTGACGATGTACAGCTCGCCGATCGGATCGTTGACGTTCGTTACCACCCAATCCAGGAGGTCGTGGAAGTTGCGCACGTGGGTGACGAACGTGGCGTTCGGCTTCTGCGCCCGGAAGTACCGCTCGGCGAACGCGTAGAAGCCGCCCCGGTCCGCGCCCATGATGAACACGAAGTCCTGCCTGGGGGGCGGCGGCGCCCCGCCGCCGGCTTGAGCACCGCCCTGGTCGTCCTGGTCGCGCTGCAGCAGGCGCGTCGTCGCGCGGTTGCCGACCGTGCGCTGTAGCGCGAGCACGCGAGCCACCGCGCCGCCGGCCCGAGCTGCTGCCGGCGCGGAAGCTGGGGCTGCGCGTGACGGGGGCGCCGCCTGGCGTGCTCTCACATTCGCATTCAAGAGCAGTCCGCGTGTGGCGGTCAACGCCGGACGGGCGATCTTTCGGGCAGCGCGCCGTCTCAGCGCAGGTTGATCGCCGCCGACAGAGCGATCGCCAGCAGCACGCCCGCGTACCCGAGATAGCCCGAGATCAGCAGGATCAGGCTGATGATCAGGCAGACGACGACGGTCGTCAGCCACGCGATGCGGTTCAGCGGCACGGATCCGTATTCTGCGCGTCGCCGATGCCGCCTGCCCTGACGCCCGCGCTGGCGCTCGAGTACGTGCACGAGCTGTCCGCCGATGTCCGTGCGGGGATCGTGCTCGACGCCGCGGGCGACCTGCTCGCCGGGTCGCCCGAGCTCGCCGATCCTGCGCGAGCGCTGCTGTCCGCCGGCGGCGACGCCGGCGAACTGGAGGCCGCGACCCCCGACGGCGTCGTCTGCGCGGTCCGCGGCACCGGCCACGCGGCGGTCGCGATCTGTGGGCGTTTCGCGATCGCCGGCGTCGTCCGCCAGGACCTGCGCGCCGCGCTCGCGGCGCTCGAGGGCCGGCCGCCGGGCGCCGGCGCGGGGCCGCCCGCGGCGGTCGACGACGGCGCCGAGCCGGCGCTCACGAGCGCCGCGACTCGCCTCATTTCCGCGGTCCAGCGCCATTCCAGCGCGTAATTACTGGTACGCGCACCGTCCGAAAAAGCCGCAAACTGCGGCCTTTTCCGCGAGATCCACGTGCTAGAGCCAAAACAGCGTCCGGGCGCCTTGTTAGCGTCGCGCCACCACGACCCCTACCAGGGACGAAGGAGGATGTTCGAATGACGAAGTCGGATTTCGTCGACAAGGTCGCTGACAGCAGCGGCCTGTCGAAGAAGGACGCCGGCGCGGCCGTCGACGCGGTCATCAAGTCGATCGAGGACGCGCTCTCCTCCGGTGAAGAGGTCTCCTTCACCGGCTTCGGCAAGTTCCACGTAGCCAGCCGCGGCGCGCGCGAGGGCCGCAACCCACGCACGGGCGAGACGATGCAGATCGCGGCGAGCAAGGTCCCGCGCTTCACCGCCGGCTCCGGCCTCAAGAAGGCCGTCAAGTAGCTCGGCGGCGGGCGGCGCCTTGTCGGTCCCCGGCGAAGCGTCGCCCGTCATCCCCTTCGGCGACCGCCTCGCGCGCGCGGTCGCCGAGCGGGAGTCACAGGTCGTCCTGGGCATCGACCCGGACCCGGCCAAGCTGTGGCCCGACGCGGTCGACGCGCTGGCCGAGTCGCGCGCCCGGCTGGCGATGGCGCTCGCGGACGTGGAGCGCTCGGCCGCGCTGGACCGGGGGGACGGAGGACGGGCGCCGCGGCTCGAGGCGGCGGCGGCGGTGCTGGGCCACTGCCTCGCGCTGATCGATGCGGCCGGGCCGGCGTGCGTCGCGGCCAAGCCGCAGCTGGCCTGCTTCGAGCGGCTCGGCTTCCCCGGGTGGCTGGCGCTGGAGGCGACCGTCGCGCGCGCCCGCGCGCGCGGCCTGCTCGTGATCGCCGACGCCAAGCGCGGCGACTTCCCTGCCAGCGCCCGCGCGTACGAGCAGGCTATGTTCGGCGGGATCGCGACGCCGTTCGGGCTCAGCCGCGGGCTCGGCGCCGACGCCGTCACGCAGAACCCGCTGCTCGGTCGCGACGCGCTCGCGCCCTTCGTCGAGGGCGCCGGCCGCCACGGCGCCGGCGTGTTCGTGCTCGTGCGCACGTCGAACCCGGGCGCCGCCGACCTGTTCGACGCGGAGCTGGCCGACGGCGGCGCGTTGTGGGAGCGGATCGCCGGGCTGGTCACGGAGTCCGGCACGCCCGGGCCGGAGTCCGGGCTCGCGGAGGTCGGCGCGGTCACGGGCGCGACCGCGCCGCAGCACCTCGCGCGCATGCGCGAACTGATGCCGCACGCCCCGTTCCTGTTGCCCGGCATCGGCGCGCAGGGGGGCTCGGTCGCGGAGCTGGCGCCGGCGTTCTCCCCCGGTCGTGCGGCCGGCCTGGTCAGCGCGTCTCGCTCGATCGCGAACGCCCACGAGAGGAGCGGGACCGCCCCGCCCGAGGCCGCCCGTGCGGAGGCCGAGCGGCTGCGGGCGGAGGCCTGGATGCTCGCCTGAGGGCGCCGATCCGGCGGGTATCATCGATCGCGATGGCCGGACGCAGCCCCGCGCGCTTCATCGCGCCGCTCGCGCTGGTGGCCTTCGCGCTGGCCCTGTTCGTCGTCGTCTCGAACACCACCAAGGACGACGGGAACCCGCCTGGCGCGAGGGACACCTCGCAGCCCGCGCAGTCGACCGCGGCGCCTGACGGCGGCGGCGGCAAGAAGCGCAAGAAGCCGCCGCGCAGCTACACGGTCAAGTCCGGCGACACGCCCTCGGGCATCGCCGAGAAGGTGAACGTACCGTTGGACCAGATCTTCGAGCTCAACCCCGACCTCGACCCGCAGACGCTGACCCCCGGCACCGAGATCAAGCTCCGTTGATGGCCCGTCGCGTCGCCGCACAACTCGCCGCGCTCGCGGCGCTCACGCTCGCGTTCGCCCTCGCGGCGGCGCCCGCGCCGGCCGCAGACGACCCGCCGGAGGTCAGTGCCTCGTCGGCTGTCGTGATGGAGGCCAGCAGCGGCGACGTGCTGTATGCCCGCGGCGCCGAGAAGCGCCGCGCGATCGCTTCCACGACCAAGCTCATGACCGCACTGCTGACGGCGGAGCGCACGAAGCTTGGCGACATGGTGACCGCGTCCAGCTACGTCGCCTCCCCGATCGAGTCCAGGCTGGGCCTGCGGCCCGGCGAGCAGCTCTCGGTCGCCGACCTGCTGCGCGGCCTGATGCTCGAGTCGGCCAACGACGCCGCCGTCACGCTGGCCGAGCACATCAGCGGCTCACGTGACGCATTCGTCCGCCTGATGAACCGCCGCGCGCGCCAGCTGGGGCTGGAGAACACCCATTTCGCGAACCCGATCGGCCTGGATGAGGCCGGCAACTACTCCTCGGCGCACGACCTGGCGCGGCTGGCGGTCGAGCTGCGCAAGCACAGCTTCGTGCGCAAGATCGCGAACCGCACGGCGGCCACGCTGAGCACCGGCTACCGCACGCGCACGATCCGCAACCGCAACACGCTGCTCGCGCGCGACTCCCGCGTCAACGGGCTCAAGACCGGCCACACCGCCGCGGCCGGCTACGTGCTCGTCGGCACCCGCACGCGCCTCGGCGTGACGCTCGTCTCCGTCGTGCTCGGCACGCCGTCGCTCGCCGCGCGCGACGAGGACTCGCTCGCGCTGCTGCAGTGGGGCGCGGACCAGTTCGACCGGATCGACCCGGTGACGATCGGCACGGTCGTCGGCACCGCGGACATCAGGTACCGCCGCGGCGCGACCGTCGACCTCGTAACCGGCGGATCGGTCACTCGCGTCGTGCGGGCGGGCGCGAAGATCACGATCAACGACATCGGTGTCCCCGACGCGGTCACCGGCCCGGTCGCGCGCGACCAGCGACTCGGCTACCGCGAGGTGCTGGCGGACGGCAAGCGGATCGCGGCGGTGCCGATCGTCGCGGAATCGTTCGTCCCCGGCGCCGACCTGACGCAACGCACCAAAGATTGGTTCACCAGGCCGTTCGCGCTCCTCGTCGCCGTCGGAGTGCTGGGCGGTACGGTGCTGGTGGGACGCCGTCTGCGCAGGGGACCGCGACGTCGTCCTCCCCGCTCCGAGCCGGAGGCTGCATGATCCTTACCGTCACGCTCAACACGGCGATCGACAAGACTCTCGCGGTGCCGAACTTCCGCCTCGGCCGCCGGCACCGCACCGTCGAGCAGACCACGATGCCGGGGGGCAAGGGCGTCAACGTCGCGCGCGTGCTCAAGACGCTCGGTGCGCCGGTGATCGCGACCGGGCTGGCGGGCGGCGCGACCGGCACGCGGATCGTCGAGCAGCTCACCGACTTCGCGGTGTTGTCGGACTTCGTGCGGATCCGCGAGGAGTCGCGCACGAACACGGCGGTGATCGACCCGACGACCGGCGAGCAGACCGAGATCAACGAGCGCGGCCCGTCGGTCTCGGCGCAGGAGATCGAGCTGTTCGTCGACAAGCTGCTGTATCTCGCGAAGGGCGCGTCGATGTGCGTGTTCGCGGGCTCGCTCCCGCGCAACGTCGAGATCGACGTCTACGCCGGCCTGATCCGCGAGCTCAAGCGGCTCGGCGTGGTCACGATCGTCGACACCGACGGCGACCCGCTGCGCCGCGCCGTGCGCGCGGAGCCCGACGTGATCTCCCCGAACGTGCTCGAGGCCGAGGAGCTCGTCGGCCACGAGTTCAACGAGGAGGAGGACCACGCGATCGCTGTGCGCGAGATGGTCGAGCTCGGCGCGCGCGACGCGATCATGACCGCCCCCGACGGCTGCTACGCGCAGATGCGCGCGACCGAGCCGGGCACGCAGCCGACGCTCTATCGCGTGCGCGTCCGCCCGGGCGCCGTCGAGCCGCGCGCCACGGTCGGGTCGGGCGACGCCTTCCTCGCGGGCTTCGTCGCCGCCCGCTACAACGGGCTCGGCACGGAGGAGTGCCTGGTCCACGGCGTCGCCTGCGGCGCGGAGTCGACGCAGCACCTCGGCGCCGGCCTGATCGACCCCGGGCAGGTCGACCGGCTGACCTCGGAGATCGAGGTCGAGCACCCGGCTCTGCCGGCGGAAGTCACTTGAAGACCGCTGGTAGCGTGGTTGGGCCTTCGAACGTCCGCCACGACACCTAGGATTCCGCCATGGAAGTAGAGATCGGCCGAGGCAAGAAGGCGCGCCGCGCCTACGGGTTCGACGACGTCGCGATCGTGCCCTCGCGGCGCACGCGCGACCCGGACGATGTGGACATCTCGTGGACATTGGGTCCGTACCGGTTCGAGCTGCCCTTGCTGGCTTCGGCGATGGACGGCGTGGTGTCGCCGGACACCGCCGGCGCGGTCGGCAAGCTGGGCGGCCTCGCGGTCCTGAACCTCGAGGGGATCTGGACGCGCTACGAGGACGCCGACGCGCAGCTGGAGCGCATCGCCGGGCTCGATCGCGATGAGGCGACGCGCGAGATGCAGGACATCTACCGCGAGCCGATCCGCGAGGAGCTGATCGCGCAGCGGATCCAGGAGATCAAGGCGCACGGCGTCGTCACCGCCGCCTCGCTCACGCCGCAGCGGGTCGAGCGCTACTACGAGCTGGTGCTGGACGCCGGCCTCGACATCCTCGTGATCCAGGGCACGGTGATCTCGGCCGAGCACGTCTCCACGCAGGGGCACGTGCTCAACCTCAAGGAGTTCGTGGGCGAGCTGCCGATCCCGGTTGTGCTCGGCGGCTGTGCCAGCTACCACACGGGGCTGCACCTGATGCGCACCGGCGCGGCGGCCGTGCTCGTCGGCGTCGGCCCAGGCGCGGCGTGCACGACGCGCGGAGTGCTCGGCATCGGCGTCCCGCAGGCGACCGCGATCGCCGACGTGGCGGCGGCCCGCTCCCAGCACATGCTGGAGACTGGCGAGTACACGAAGGTGATCGCCGACGGCGGGATGCGCAACGGCGGCGACGTCGCGAAGGCGATCGCCTGCGGCGCGGACGCCGTGATGATCGGCTCCCCGCTCGCGCGCGCGTTCGAGGCGCCCGGGCACGGGTTCCACTGGGGCATGGCGACGTTCCACCCGACGCTCCCGCGCGGCGCGCGCGTGCGCACCGCGCAGAACGGCACGCTCGAGGAGATCATCACCGGGCCGGCGCGCGAGAACGACGGCACGTTCAACCTGATGGGCGCGCTGCGGACATCGATGGCCACCTGCGGCTATCGCGACATCGCCGAGTTCAACCGCGCCGAGCTGATGGTCGCGCCCGCGCTGCAGAGCGAGGGCAAGCAGCTCCAGCGCGACCAGGCGGTCGGGATGGGCGCGCGCGGCGGGGCGATGGCCCTGGCGGCGACCGAGTAGTCGCCGTGGACGTCCGCGGCACGACCGTCGCCGACCAGCCGGTCGAGGAGCTCGCGCTCGAGCGCGAGCTCGCCGCGGACGAGATCGTCGTACTGGACTACGGCGGCCAGTACTCGCAGCTGATCGCCCGGCGGGTGCGCGAGCTCGGCGTGTTCTCCGAGCTGCTGCCGCACCATGTCGGCGTCGAGGAGGTGCGGCGGCGGCGCCCGAAGGGGCTGATCCTGTCGGGCGGGCCGGCGTCGGTGTACGCGCCGGGCGCGCCGAAGCTCGACCCGGCGCTGCTCGAGCTCGGGATCCCGGTGCTGGGGATCTGCTACGGCATGCAGGCGCTAGTGCTCACCGCCGGCGGGCGCGTCGAGGGCGCCGAGGTCGGCGAGTTCGGCCGCTCGCAGCTGACCGTGTCCGAGCCGGGCAGGCTGCTCGCGGGCACGCCGGCGGAGCAGTCGTGCTGGATGTCGCACCGCGACACGGTGTTCGAGGCGCCGCCCGGCTTCACGGCGCTGGCCTCGTCGACGGAGTCGCCGGTGGCGGCGGTCGAGAACGTCGAGCTCGGGCTGTACGGGATCCAGTTCCACCCGGAGGTCGTGCACACGCCGTACGGCCAGCACGTTCTCACCACGTTCCTGTCGAACATCGCCGGCTGCGAGCGCAGTTGGAGCGCGGCGTCGATCATCGAGGAGCAGGTCGCGGCGATCCGCACGCAGGTCGGCGGCGGCCGGGTGATCTGCGGCCTGTCGGGCGGCGTGGACTCCTCGGTCGCGGCGCTGCTCGTACACCGCGCCGTCGGCGACCAGCTGACGTGCGTGTTCGTCGACCACGGCCTGATGCGCAAGAACGAGGGCGAGCAGGTCATCTCCGCGTTCCGCGACCACTTCAAGGTGCCACTCGTCGCCGTCGACGCCGAGGACCGCTTCCTCGCGCGGCTCAAGGGCCTGAGCGATCCGGAGGCCAAGCGCAAGGCGATCGGGGCCGAGTTCATCCGCGTCTTCGAGGAGGAGGCCGGCAAGCTCGGCGACGCCTCGTTCCTCGTCCAGGGGACGCTCTACTCCGACGTCATCGAGTCCGGCGGCGGCACGGGCGCGGCGACGATCAAGTCGCACCACAACGTCGGCGGCCTGCCGGACGACCTGCGGTTCGAGCTGGTCGAGCCGCTGCGCGCGCTGTTCAAGGACGAGGTCCGCGCGGTCGGTGCCGAGCTCGGGCTGCCCGAGCGGCTGGTCTGGCGCCAGCCGTTCCCGGGCCCCGGCCTGGCGATCCGCATCGTCGGCGGCGAGGCGACCAAGGAGCGCCTCGACACGCTGCGCAACGCCGACTTCATCCTGCAGGACGAGATCCGCAAGGCGGGCCTCTACCGCGAGCTCTGGCAGTCGTTCTGCGTGCTCCCCGACGTGCGCACGGTCGGGGTCCAGGGCGACGAGCGCACCTACGGCTACGTGGTCGCGATCCGCGCGGTCACGTCCGACGACGCGATGACGGCCGACTGGGCGCGGCTGCCGTACGACCTGCTCGAGCAGATCGCCTCGCGCATGATCGGCGAGATCCGCGAGGTCAACCGGGTGGTGCTGGACATCACGTCCAAGCCGCCCGGCACGATCGAGTGGGAATAGCTCAGGAGCGGCGTCGCGGCAGGGCCGGCTGCCGCGCCCGGGCGCCGCGCTCGAAGCGCAGGTCCCACGGCGCGCGGCCCGCGCCGGTCTGGCGCCAGCCTGCGGCTGCGAGCTCGTCGACGAGCGCGTGCAGCGCTTCCGGCGCGCCGAGCGCCGCGTCGCCCTCCGCGCGCCGGATCTTGAAGTAGGGCGAGCGCGCGAGCACCGGCCCGCCCTCGAACTCGACGGCGTAGAAGTGCGCCTTGATCGAGCGGTTGTGCAGCTTGATCTTGCACGTCTCGAGCTCGGTCGGCTCGGCCGCCGGCCAGGCGGGGCGTGCCGGCGGCGGCGCCGCGGGTTCGGGCGCCGCGGCGGGCTTGCCGGAGATCCGCGTGGGCACGCCCGCCTGCGCGTCGGGTGACACGCCCGGCGCTGCCGGCGTGCCGTTCTGGGTCGGCTCGTCGCC
Source organism: uncultured Solirubrobacteraceae bacterium (assembly GCA_963835735.1). Lineage (GTDB taxonomy): Bacteria > Actinomycetota > Thermoleophilia > Solirubrobacterales > Solirubrobacteraceae > DASQMT01. The sequence goes on along the minus strand of CAWIGP010000004.1, from coordinate 141,548 downwards.
CGAGGCGATCGGCTCCGCTTGCCGCGGCGGCGTGCCGGTCGGGACCGGCTCGTCGGCCGAGGCGCTCGGCTCCGCCTGTCGCGGCGGCGTGCCGTTCGGGACCGGCTCGTCCGCCGACGCGCTCGGCTCCGCCTGTCGCGGCGGCGTGCCGTTCGGGGTCGGCCGGTCCGCCTTGACGAATCGCCCCTTCGCGTCGCGCCTGGGCCGCGTGGCGCTCGTCCGGGTGGGCTCGCCGGCGCCTCCGCTCTCCTTCGCGCGCTGCCCGTTCGCGGCGCGGCGGCGCGCGGTGGTCTCCTGCGGCGCCGGCTCGGCGGCGGCTTCGCCCGCTGCGGCAGCTTGCCCGTCGTCGGCAGGCGGGCCCGCTGAGTTCTCGTTCAGGCTCGGCTCGCTCGCCTCGGTGCTGTGGGCCTGCGCGGCGTGCGGTCGCGCCGCTGTGTCGTTCGGGCTGGGCTCGCTCGCTTCGGTGCTGTGTGCCTGCGCTGCGTGCGGTCGCGCCGCTCTGTCGTGCGGGCTGGGTTGGCTCGCTTCGGTGCTGTGTGCCTGCGCGGCGTGCGGTCGCGCCGCTCTGTCGTTTGGGGTGGGCGCGGTCGGTTCAGTGCTGTGTGCCTGCGCGGCGTGCGGACGCGCGGCTCCGTCGTTCGGGCCTGGCGCGATCGCCTCGGTACCTTGCTCGCGCGCGGCGTGCGGCCGCGCCATGCGGTCCGGACTCCGCCCGGTGGGGCGCTCGCGTCCGTTCGCGCCCGCGTCATCCTGGGGGTGCGGCGCGGGCTCGCGCGGCTGCCCGTTGTGCACGTCCGCGGCGTCCACGGTGCCAGCGTGGCGGCGGATGAGGCGGGTCGCGGTGCGCCCCGCCACGCCGCCGACGACGGCGGCGGCTGCGAGCAGTGCGATCAACGCGCCCGGCGCCATCCCGTCGCTCTCCTCCTGCACGCGCGTCGCGACCGGCGATCGCGTCGCCTGCGGCGCCGCCTGGGCCGGCGTCGCCGACGGCTCCAGCGGGAACTCGTCCCATAGCTCCTTCGGCGGGCGCTGCGCGTCGTCCGCCGCGAGCGCAGCCGGACCCGCCGCAAGAGCGAGCGCGGCACATACCAGCGCGGGCACGACTCGAAGGTTCATCTGATCTCCACCGGCGTGCCGACCGGCATCAGCCGGGCAAGGCGCAGCATGTCAGGGTTGCGGAGCCGGACGCAACCGTGCGATACGCGACCGGGGATCAGGCCCGGCCGGTTCGTCCCGTGGATGCCGATGAAACCGCCGGCCGGCCAATCCGTGAGCGTGGGCGAGCGCGCGCTGGTCCCGAACGCGACCGGCCCGTAGGCCGCGTTGACATAGTGCTGCAGCCGGTTGCGCACGAGGAACCTTCCGCGCGGGGTGGGCCAGCGCTCCTGCCCGATGCCGACCGGCGCGCGCAGCACCACGCGGCCGCGCTCCCGCAGCGTCAGCCGCCGTCGGTTCAGGTCGACGATCAGGCGATGGCGGTTGATCTCGTACCCGCCGAGCGCGCGCCGTGGCACCCAGCCGCTCGTGCCGCGAGGCAGCACCGGAAGCGTGATGCGCAACCACAGCCCGCCGCCGCGGCCGCTGCGGCGCCCGGTCACCGGCAGCGCCGTGGCCGTCCCCTCGGGTGTCAGCCGCCGCACGCGCCCGACCACGCGCGCTCGGCGCGCCGGGCGCGCTCGGGCGACGAGCGCGTGGCGCGCGTGCGCCCAGCGGGTCACGTCCGGCCCGTCTGCGAGTCGCCTGGGCGGCGGGATCGAGACCGCCGGCGCAACCGGGTGGGCCAGCGCGTGGCGTGGTGGTGGTGGTGGCGGCGCTGCCCTTTCGGCGGACCGGGCGCCGGCGATCAACACCGCTCCCGCGGCCGCTCCGGCCGTCACGCCGAGAGCGATCGCGCGCATCCGCCCCAAGTGGGGCAGCCTGGCGGCGATCGCGTCGATCCGTCGCATTTGCGTCCTTGCGTCTCTCCCTCTCGTCTGCGGGCGATGGGCGTCACCCGGTGAAGCGCGGCTCGCGCTCGCTCGTGCTCCGCGGCGCGGTGCTGATGAAGTGCGTCGACGCGACGATCGCGTTGATCTGCTTGCGATTGCGCGGCAGGTCGAACGCCGCGGCCGCCGGCGTGTTGCCGTTGAGGTAGCGCATCCAGGCGGCGTGGCGGGCTTCGACGGTGTGGATTCCGAGCGCGGACGTCAGCACCGCCGTGGAACGCAGGCGCCGCGCCTGGCCCTTGTACGCCGCGACCGCGAGGTCTTCGAACGCGACCGCCGTCTTCAGGAACGCGCCGTTGCTCTCGGTCACCCCTTGGAAGTCGAAGTGCGGCTCGCCGACCGCCTTGTTGCCGAGCAGGTCTTGGAACGCCTTGACGTGGGCGCGCTCGACGGCTCCGACCTTCTTCGCGGCCTGCGCGGGCCGTCCGCTCAGCGCCTTCGCGCGCTCGGCCTCCGTGTAGAACGCGGCCTGCAGGTACTCCAGGACGAGCGCGTAGTTGAGCACGTCCTGGTCGGACGCCGGGATCGCGGCCGCGGCCTCGTCGGCTGTCGCCGCCACGACACCGATCGCCGCAGCGCCGGCGGCGACGATGAAGCCGGCGCGCGTGAGCCCGTCGTGCGCCTCGGCGAGCGCGCCGTCGACGTCGAGCAGATCCAGGCGGTCGAGCAGGCTCATGACGCCAGCCCCACCGTCTGCAGCTGGCGCCGTACCTTCGCCTCGCTGTATGGCACATCGACGGCGTCCGGGGCCGGATCGACGTCGCGGATGCTGCGGATCCATGCCGCGTGACGCGCCTCCACCGACACGATCCGCGCAGCGGCGAGGAATGCGCCGGGGGTGACGTTCGGCGCCTGGCCGTTGTACGCGCCGACGGCGATGTCCTCGAGCTTCGCCGCGGCGCGGGCGAACGCGTCGGCATCGCTCGTCACCGCCTCGAGGTCGTACTCGGGCTCCGGATCGGCCTTGTCGCCGAGGGCGCCCTGGAGGTACTCGAGATGCTCGCGCTCGTGCGCGACGACCGCGCGTGCGTACTCCTCGAGCTCGCCGGTGAGCCCGGCGCGCTCGATCGCGGCCTCGTAGAACGCGACCTCGACGTACTCGACGAGCAGCAACAGGTTCAGCACCTCCACGTCCTGCTCGGGCGACGGCGCAGCGGCGAGGCGATCGGCGGCGCCGACCGCCGTCACCGCGGCGAGCGCCCCGCCCGCGGCGAGCGCCGCGGTGCGCAGCGCGCCTCCACGGGTGACTTCGATGCTGGTGTCCCGGTCGAGGGCCCGGGTGTGACGGTGGTGATGCAAGGCTTCCTTACCCCCTGCGCGAGACACAGACTTTCTGAGTCTCGCCGGATCCGGGAGCTCGGGGCAACCGTCCATTCGTCGAGATGTCATCCTTCTGGCCGTGAGCCGCGCCCAGATGGTCATCGTCGGCGCGTTCTTCGGCGTCGCATTCGCAATCAGCGGCGCCGTACGCGGCGACATCGCGCCCGGCCTCGTCGGCGGCATCCTCGGCGGGGTGGTCGTCTACCTCGTGCTGCAGCGCGTGACGGAGCATCACGCGACGTTGCGGCGCCGGCGCGAGCGCGAGCGGCCCGAGCGCTGAGCCTCCTGCGCCATTCGTCCATTCTCGGATGGCGCGCGCAGCAGGTGGCGTTGGTCAGACGTGAAGAACTTGTTCCCGACGCATTCGACAGCGCGTGCGGCGCTGCTGCTCGCCACGATCACACTGCTCAGCGTCGGCACGACGTCCGCGGCCGCGTCGGGTCCGGTCAGCGCTTGGCGCTTCGACGAGCCCGACGGGCAGATCGCTTTTGACGACGGCAAGTACGGGCTCGACGCGCGGCTCGGCGCCACCGATGGACCCGACGCCGCCGACCCGACGCGGGTCGCCGGCGCGTCAGGAGGCGCATTGCGGTTCGGCGGCGGCTCGTTCGCCCGCCTGCCCGACTCACCCGCGCTCGCCTTCGAGACGTTGACCGTCGAGGTGGTCGCCCGCGCGCCGGCGAGCCCCGGCAACTACCGCTACCTCGTCTCACGCGGCAGCCATGGATGCTTCGCCGGGTCCTACGGTCTATACACCGGGTCGGCCGGCGGGATCGGGATGTATGTGTACGACGGGTCGCGCTACGTCGTCTCGGCGATCGCGCGCCCCGCCGACGTGTGGAACGGCGAATGGCATCACCTGGCAGGCACGTTCGACGGCCGAGTCGTGCGCGTGTACGTCGACGGGCGCCCGGTGGGCGAACCGCTCGAACTGCCGATGCGGATCGACTACGCCACGACAACCGCCAGCGCCGCGTTCGGCCGCTACGCCGGCGAATGCGACCTCTCGTTCCTCGGCGACCTGGACGCGGTCCGCCTCTGGTCGCATGCGCTGGACGCCGGGGCGCTCTCCGGAGAGGCGCAGCGCACGCTCCGGCCCGCGGACCCCATGCCGACGGGCCCGCTTCCGGGAGTCCCGGCCGCGGCGGCGCCGGCGATCCTGCCGTCCGGTCCGGCGCCGACGGCGCGGCCGGCACCCACGCCCGGCGCGCCCCCGCGGGCATGTCGATTGGCGCTCTCGCACAAGCGCATCGCCGCCGGACGCAGGGCGAAGGTCCGGGTGCGCGTGACGCTGCGAGGCCTGCCTGTGAGCTCCGCGCGCGTGGTCGCGAGTCAGCACGGTGGGCAAGTGCCGCTCACGGCGGGACGGACCGGCGCGAGCGGACGCGTCCGGCTGATCATCCGCGCGGGAAGGCCGGGACGCGTACGGATCAGCGCGAAGCTCGAGCCCAGCTGCGCGCCTGCGTTCCTCCGGGTCGCGCGTAAGCGCTGAGCCGGAGCGGCTCGGCACTCAGGACTGCGCGTCCCAGGCCTTCAGGTCCGGCAGCGGGTCGAAGGCGCTGCCGCCGCTGTACCAGCCGGGCGCCGTCCACTCCTCGAAGTGCAGGTGGCACTCGCTGGCCTGACCGGTGTCGCCGACGAAGCCGAGCGGCTGGCCGGTCGTGACCTTGTCGCCCTTGTCCACCAGCGCGGCCTCGCGCAGATGCATGTAGGCAAAGTCGGTGCCGGTGCGCTCACCGTCGATCACGATGTAGTGGCCCGCGCGCGAGTGGTACTCCTTGAACTGGACCGTCCCGCCGCGCGCCGCGACGACCGGCGTGCCGCAGGCGGCGAACACGTCGTGACCCTGGTGTCCGCGGCCGCCGCCGAAGCCCGCGCCGAAGCCGCCGTAGTCGTGCGCGCCCTGGATCGGGAAGCGATAGCCGAGGAACCTGAATGCGGTGGGCGCCTCGCGATCGATCGGGGCCTGGCTCGACACCGCTCGCGTTCCCGAGGCGACGGTGGCCGTGACGCGGAACTGGTACACGCCGTCGCGCTGGACGACGCCCGCGGCGGTGCCGTCCCAGCGGATCGTCTGTGGGACGCCGGGCTGGACCACGCCCGGAGACCACTGTGCGATCGCGGCGCCGGCGGTTCCGCGGATCAGCTCCACGAACACGCTCGCCGGCTCCGTTCCGCCGACGACGTAGGCGAGCTCCGCCGGCCGCTGCGCGCCGAAGAACACCTTCCGGCCCTGCGCCTCCGCATCGATCACACCCGCCGGCAGGACGGCCGGCGCAGGCTCGACGGTCAGCGGCAACGGGGTCGCGGGCGAGCGGGTGCCGTCGCGGAGCGCCACGGCGAGCCGCCCGGTCGCCGCCGTGCGCGGCACGCGGGCGACGAGCGCGCGGCCGCGGGCGCTGCGCGGCGCGACCGATGCGTCGTCGGCGCCGTCGCCGTCGCCGCCGAGGAAGATCACCTCGTCGACGGCCTTGAGGTTGCGTCCCGTCGCGCGGACGAGCGACCCGGGTCGCGCAGCGGCCGCCGAGGCGCACTCGGTGCGACAGGCGACGCGCTTGATCAGCGGTGCCGGGCGCCCGTACAGGTTGGCGGTCGGCGGAGGCCCGAGCGGCGCACGTGCGGTCGGCGCGGTGCCGCCGCTGGGCGCCTGCGCGGTGGCGGTGCCGGCGGCGAGGCCGAACGCGACGAGCGCGAGGACCACGACCTTGCCCACCACATATTCAGTTCCCCGGCACAGCCGGACGACCGCGCGAAGCGGCATGCGTTCCTCCTCGTCGGCCTACGGGGTTAGCTGACGGGCTCGCGCAACACGCGCTACCAGGCGGCAGTGCCTGGATTCGCCCCCGTGACTCGGATCCCCCGCTCCGTCCTCCCCAGGACGGACTCGGCTGGCGTTATGAAGCGCGGGAGTATATGCACCCTCCAGTCGGAACCGACTGGTCGAGCCCCGCTATCATGCTGCGCCGCCGCCGCGCACCCCGCGCGGCCACTTCCATGCCATGAAGACGTACGTCGCCACCCCACAGGACCGCGAGCGCAACTGGCTGCTCGTCGACGCGGAGGGCCAGACCCTCGGCCGGCTCGCCACGCAGATCGCGGACGCGCTGCGCGGCAAGCGCAAGCCCACCTACACGCCGCACGTCGACGTCGGCGACTTCGTCGTGGTCGTGAACGCGGAGAAGATCTCCGTGACCGGCGCGAAGCTGCACGAGAAGATGTACTACCGCCACTCGGGCTACCCCGGCGGGCTGAAGAAGCGGACGCTCAACGACATGCTCGAGCGCCGGCCGGAGGAGGTCATCCGCCTCGCGGTGCGCGGCATGCTCCCGAAGAACCGCCTGGCCCGTAAGCAGTTGACAAAGCTCAAGGTCTACGCCGGGCCGGAGCACCCGCACGAGGCGCAGAAGCCCCAGAAGCTGGAGATCACCACGCGATGACGGACGAGACGCCGGACACGCCGGAAGAGGAGCCGCGCGCGGCTGATGAGACGCTCGACGCGCTGGACGAGCAGCTGAGCGCTGCGGAGACACCCGACGAGGTCCAGCAGGAGAAGGAGGTGGCCGAGGCGATCGCGGCGGAGCCCGTCATCGAGGCCGACGTCGTCGAGATCGAGCCGGCCGACGAGGAAGAGGAGTTCGTCGAGGCGACCCCGCGCGTCAAGCCGGAGATCCCCGGCATGGACCTCGAGGTCGACATCGTCAGCGAGGGCGACGAGGCCCTCCGCGAGGACGAGGAGGACATCTACGGCGACGCCGACGCCGACTCGGCCGAGGAGGAGCTCGCCCAGCCCATCGCCGACGCGGCGATCGACCTCGCCGCCGGCGCCCGCTACACCGCGACCGGCAAGCGCAAGACGGCGGTCGCGCGCGTGATCCTCAAGCCGGGCACCGGCAACTACGAGATCAACGGCCGCACGCTCGACGTCTTCTTCCCGCGCCCCGCGCTGCAGCGCACGATCCGCACCGCGCTCGAGACCGTCGGGCTGGAGGAGAAGATCGACGTCGTCGCCGCGATGCACGGCGGCGGTGTGGCGGCCCAGGCCGGCGCGTTGCGCCACGCCATCTCGAAGGCGCTGGTCGACGCCGACCCGAACCTCCGCTCCGAGCTCAAGCGCCGCGGCTTCCTCACGCGCGACGCGCGCGTGAAGGAGCGCAAGAAGGCCGGGCTGAAGAAGGCCCGCAAGCGGCCGCAGTTCTCGAAGCGCTAGCGGCTTGGCCCGTCAGCTCTTCGGCACCGACGGTGTTCGGGGGGTCGCAGGGGAGTTCCTGACCGCCGAGCTGTCCCTGGCGCTCGCCCGCGCCGCCACGCAGCGCGTCGAGGTCGCCGCGCCGAGCGTGCTGGTCATCCGCGACACGCGCGAGTCCGGCGAGATGCTCGAGGCCGCGGTCGCCGCCGGCATCGCGGCCGCGGGCGGTGAGGCGCTGCTCGGCGGCGTGCTCCCGACCCCCGGCGCTCCGCTTCTCATGGGGCGCTACGGGTTCGATCTCGGCGTCGTGCTCAGCGCCTCGCACAACCCGTACCGCGACAACGGCATCAAGTTCTTCGGCGGCGACGGCTACAAGCTGTCCGACGAGGTCGAGCTGGAGATCGAGCGTTCGCTCGATCTCCGCGCCTGGCAACGGGGCGATCGGACGCGTGCGCACGCTGCAGGGCGCGCTCGAGGACTACCTGCGCGCGCTTGCACGAGCGCTTCGACGCGCTCGACCTGACCGGCCACCGGATCGCGCTCGACTGCGCCAACGGCGCGACCTATCGCGCCGCGCCGGAGATCTTCCGTCGCCTCGGCGCCGACGTCGACGTGCTCGGCGACACACCCGACGGACGCAACATCAACGCCGGCTGCGGCTCGACGCACGTCGACGTGCTCGCCGAGCACGTGCGCGCGGGCGGGCACGACGCCGGCTTCGCGTTCGACGGCGACGGCGACCGCGTGCTGGCGGTCGACCGGCACGGCGTCGTGGTCGACGGCGACGAGCTGATCGCGCTCGCCGCACTTCACCTGCGCAAGGGCGACCGGCTCGCCGGCGGCGGCGTCGCGGTCACCGTGATGACCAACTACGGCTTCCACACGGCGATGGAGGCGGCCGGCGTCGAGGTCGCCACCACCCCGGTCGGCGACCGCTACGTGCTCGAAGCGCTGCGCGAACGCGGCTGGGCGCTCGGCGGCGAGCAGTCGGGCCACATCATCGAGACCGGCTTCGTCCCGTCCGGGGACGGGATCGCGGCAGCCTTGCTCACGATCGAGTCGCTCGAGGGCGGCGACTTGTCCGATCGGCACGCGATGGAGAAGCTGCCGCAGCGGCTGGTCAACGTGCGCCTGGCGGACCGGGCTGCGCTCGACGCGGCCGTCGCAGCGACCGCCGACGAGGTCGCCCGCGAGCACGAGGGGCTGTCCGGCCGCGGCCGGGTGCTCGTACGCGCGAGCGGGACCGAGCCGCTCGTGCGGGTGATGGTCGAGGCGCCGACGGCCGACGAGGCCGACGCCGTGTGCGGTCGCCTGGTGGCGGCGGTGGAGATCGCCGGCGGCTGAGCCGAACCGCCTGTCCGTTCGTCCAGAGTCCAGGCAGGCAACGGGCGCCGGCTCTAGAATGTCGCGTACGTGGGGCCGCTGTTACCGGCGGCCCCCGTCCATTCTTGCTGGAGGCACCAACTATGTGCGGGATCGTCGGCTACGTGGGGAACCGCCCGGTCCAGGAGATCATCCTGGCGGGGCTGGAGAAGCTCGAGTACCGCGGCTACGACTCCGCAGGCATAAGCGTCCAGGGCGCTGACGGGCTCGAGTCGGTCCGCGCCGTCGGCAACCTCGCGCAGCTCCGCAGCGCGGTCGAGGAGCGCGACGGTGCACGGCGGCGTCGCGGTGCTCGCGCCGCCGGCGACGACGGGGATCGGCCACACGCGCTGGGCGACGCACGGCCGCGTCTCGGAGGAGAACGCGCATCCGCACTTCGACACCGCCGATCGCGTTCACGTGGTGGTCAACGGCATCGTCGAGAACTACATGGAGCTCAAGCGCGAGCTGCGTACGACTCCGGTGCGGTGTTCACGTCCGAGACCGACGCCGAGGTGATCGCCCACCTCGTTTCGCGCCACCTCGACGGCCACGGCCTCGAGGAGGCGGTCCGCCGCGCGTACGCGCGCCTCCGCGGTCACTACGCGTTCGTCGCGGTCGCCGCCGACGAGCCGGGCGTGATCGTCGCGGCGCGGAAGGAATGCCCGCTGGTCGTCGGTCGCGGCGACGGCGAGCAGTTCGTCGGCTCCGCGATCCCCGCGTTCCTCGCCCACACGCGCCGCGTTCAGCTGATCGAGAACGACGAGATCGTCGTCGTCACCGCCGGCGACGTCCGCTTCACGCGCGCCGACGGCACGCCCGTCGAGCGCGCGGTCGACGAGGTCGACTGGAGCGCCGAGGCCGCCGAGAAGGGCGGCTACGAGACGTTCATGCTCAAGGAGATCCACGATCAGCCCGAGGCCGTCGCCGAGACGATCGCCGACCGCACGGCGCGCGGCGACGGCGTCGACTTGGGCGACCTCGGCGCGATCGACGACGAGTTCCTGCGCACGTGCCGGCGGGTCGTCGTCGTCGCCTGCGGCACCTCCTACCACGCCGGCCTGATCGGCCGCTACGCGATCGAGGAGTGGGCGCGCGTCGGCGTCGAGATGGACATCGCCAGCGAGTACCGCTACCGCAATCCCGTGATCGGGCCCGGCGACCTCGTCGTCGGGATCTCGCAGTCGGGCGAGACCGCGGACACGCTGGCCGCGATGCGCCTGGCCCGCGAGCGCGGCGCGCACGTCCTCGCGCTCACCAACGGCATGGGCTCGCAGGCCACGCGCGACGCCGACGGCGTGCTGTTCACACGCTCTGGCCTCGAGATCGGGGTCGCGGCGACGAAGACGTTCGTCGCCCAGGTCGCGGCGATGTACCTGCTCGGACTGCGGATGGCGGAGCTCCGGGGCACCGTGGCGCCCGAGCGGCTCGCAGAGCTGGTCGTCGCGCTCAAGCGGATTCCACATTGCATCGAGGAGCTGCTGGCGTCGGTGGACGATGCGGTCGAGCGCGTCGCGCAGGCCCATCACGACGCGGAGTTCTTCCTCTACCTAGGCCGCCACGTCGGCCTTCCGGTTGCGCTCGAGGGCGCGCTCAAGCTGAAGGAGATCTCCTACATCGCGACCGACGCGTACGCGGCGGGCGAGATGAAGCACGGCCCGATCGCGCTGCTGGACGAGCAGACGCCGGTCGTGTGCGTGGCGACCGACTCGCCCGTGCTCGAGAAGGTCGTGTCGAACATGCAGGAGGTCCGCGCCCGCGGAGCGCACGTGATCGCGGTCGCCACCGAGGGCAACCCGGACATCGCCGCGCACGCGGAGGAGGTTCTCTGGGTGCCCGAGACCGACTGGATGCTCCAGCCGCTGCTGGCGGTCATCCCGCTGCAGCTGCTGGCCTACCGGATCGCGCGGCTGCGCGGGCTGAACGTCGACCAGCCACGCAACCTCGCCAAGACCGTCACGGTCGAGTAGCACGCCGGCACGGCCTCGACCGCGGGCGCGGCCGCCGCGCGGCCGCGCAGGGCGCGCTCGTAGGCGGCGAGCAGCAGCCGGCTCGGAGTGCTGCCAGGACAGCTCGCGCTCGACGCGCTCGCGCCCGCAGCTCGCCCATGCGCGCGCGCAGCTCGGGATCGTCGAGCAGCTCGTCGATGCAGCGCCGCGAAGCCGGCGACGTCGCCCGGCTCGGCGTACACCGCGGCGTCCCGGCGGAGACGCGCGACTCGGTCAGGTCGTAGGAGACGATCGCGCGGCCCATCGCCATGTACTCGGGGATCTTGATCATCGTCGAGACGTCGTTGAGCGGGCTCGGCGGATCCGGCGCCAGGCACACGTCGGCGGTCGAGAGGATCGCGCGGATGTCGTCGTCGTAGCGCCAGCCGGCGAACTCGACGTGCTCGCGCGATCCCGAGCTGCTCCGCGAGCGCGCGCATCTCGTCGAGCATGTCGCCCTCGCCGATGAACATCGCGTGCCAGTCGTCGCGCCGCGCGCCGAGCCAGCCGAGCGCGCTCGAGCGCGTGGTCGAGCCGTCCTGCGGCCCCATGATCCCGAGGTAGGCGAGCAGGTGCTTGCGCCCGCGCCGCAGCGCGGGGTCGGGCTCGGTGGGGCGGAAGCGCTCGAGGTCGGGACCGTTGCGGACGACGAACACGTCGTCCGGCCGCGATGCGGCCGCGCTCGAGCGCGATCCGCCGGTAGGAGCTCGTTCGTGGCGATCGACGACGTCGGCGAGCCGGAAGGCGATCCGCTCGAGCGCGACCGCGACGCGGTGGAGCGGCCCGCCCGCCGAACGTCGACCGGTACAGCTCGGGCACCAGGTCGTGGTGGTCGAACACGAAGCGGGCGCCCCGGCGGCGCAGGCCGCAGCGCGGCGAGCAGCAGGAAGTCGGGCGGGTTGCACGCGTGCACGACGTCGAAGCGGCGCGTCGCGGCCGAGCCGGCGCACGAGCCGGCGGATCCGCCACATCGCCTGCGCCGTACTCGCGCGCGTAGCCGAGCGGGCCGCCGGCCGCAGGGCGCAGCGGGAAGCGATGGATCTCGATCCCCTCGATCAGCTCGAACGGCGCGTCGTGGCGGCCGTCGCCCTGCGGCGCACACGACCACGACCTCCCAGCCGGCGGCGTGCAGCGTGCGCGCCTCGTTCCAGCACGCGGCGGTCCGACGGGCACCGGCGCGTTCTCGCGGATGAACAGGACGCGGCCGCGGCGCTCATGCCGCACCCGCGGGCGAGCAGCACCGCGGGCACGGTGCGCAGCAGGATCCAGACGTTCAACCAGAACGAGCGGCGGCGGACGTACTCGACGTCGAGCGCGATCATCTCCTCGAGCGTCAGCTCGGAGCGGCCGTTGACCTGCCACAGCCCGGTCATGCCGGGCTTGACCGCGAAGCGGCGAACCAGTGCGTCGGGGTAGTGCTCGACCTCGTACGGGATCGGCGGGCGCGGCCCGACCAGCGACATGTCGCCGCGCAGCACGTTCCAGAGCTGCGGCAGCTCGTCGAGGCTGGACCTGCGCAGGAAGCGCCCGACGCGCGTGATGCGCTCGTCCTCGGTCATCTTGAAGAACGCCGGCTCGGCGGTCGCTCGACCTCGCCGTCGCCGTTGATCAGCCGCAGCACGAACGCGCGGTGGGTCTCGTGGCCCGCGTCGGCGCGCCATCGTGCGGAACTTGTTGACGGTGAACGGCCGGCGGCGCAGGCCGAGCCGCTGCTGGCGGAACACGACCCAGCCGCGCGAGTCGATCCGGATCGACGAGCGCGATCAGCACCAGCAGCGGCGCCAGGACGATGAGCAGCAGCAGCGGCGACCGACGATGTCGAGCGCGCGGCACGCGACCGCCGGACACCGCGATCGGCGCGCTCGACGGTGCATCTCCGCGGCGGTGACGCTGCCAGCTTCCATGCTGTGCGCGCGCATCGCGCTCAGGCCGCCCGCCGCACCAGGTGGGCGGCCAGCCGGTCGATGACGTAGTCCTGCTGCGGCGTCCTCGAGGCCCGGGAACAGCGGCAGCATCAGCGCCTCGCGCGCTGCGGCCTCGGTGTGCGGGCAGCAGGACGTCGGCGCCCTCGTAGGCGGCCTCGTGGTGGATCGCCATCACCCGCGGCGCGTCGCGACGCCGTCGCGCAGCAGCCGGCGCATCAGCTCGGTGCGGTCGACCGGGACGCCGGGCTGACACGCGCACCGCGTAGGACTGCCACGTCCGGACGGCGTCGTCGGGCTCGTACGGGACCTCGAGGTACGGGCAGCTCCGCGAGCGCCGCGGTGTAGCGCTCGGCCTGGCGCCGCCGCTCGGCGAGGATCTCGTCGAGCGCCTCGAGCTGGCACAGGCCCGAGCGCCGCCTGCATGTCGGTCATGCGGCAGTTCCAGCCGCGCTCCGGATAGGTCTCGAAGACGACGTCGGTGGCGCTGTGGCGCGCGAGGTCCGAGAGGTCCATCGCGTGCTGGCGCAGCTTGCGCAGCCGGTCGGCGAGCGCCGGCGTCGTTCGTCGTGATCATGCCGCCCTCGCCGGTCGTGATGACCTTGCGGGGATGCAGTGAGAAGCAGGCGAGCGGGCCGAGCGAGCCGATCCGGCCGGCCCTTGTAGCTCGGCGCCGATCGCGCACGCCGCGTCCTCGACGATCGCGACGCCGTGCTCGCGCGCCGAGCGCGAGGAACGCGTCCATGTCGGCGGGCAGGCCGATCTGGTGCACCGGCATGATCGCCTTCGTGCGCTGCGTGATCGCGCGCCTCGGCGGCGACCGGGTCGAGGTTGTAGGTGCGCGGGTCGACGTCGGCGAACACCGGCGTCGCGCCGCACTGCCAGACGGCGTTGGCCGTCGCGATGAACGACAGCGACGGCACGATCACCTCGTCGCCCGGGCCGACGCCCGCGACGTAGAGCGCGAGCTGGAGCGCGGTGGTGCAGTTCGTGGTGGCGACCGCGTCGCGCGGCGCCGACGCGCTCGGCGAAGGCGCGCCTCGAACGCCTGCACGCGCGGGCCCTGCGAGACCCAGCCGGACTCGATCACCTGCGGCGAGCGCCTCGGCCTCGCCGCCGTAGAAGCGCGGTCGCGCGAACGGGACCTGCATCACGCGGTCCCCGCCAGCGGCGGCGCGGCCGGCTCGAAGCGCCCGTCGGCGCGGTGCGCCGACCACCAGTCGACGAGCGCGCGTGAGCCCTTCCTCGAGGCCGACCTCGGCCTCGAACCCGAGCGCCTCGCGCGCGGCGGACGTGTCGGCGAGCCGGCGCGGCACCTTGTTCACGCCGCGCTCGGGGCCGTGCTCGACGGCGAGGTCGGAGCCCATGACGCGCAGCAGCATCGCGGCGAGCTCGAGCAGGCTCGTCTCGGTCGCCGCTCGCGACGTTGAAGACGTCGTCGGTCGCGTCGCTCTCGGCGGCGAGCACGTTCGCGCGCGCGATGTCGCGACGTGAAGACGAAGTCCATCGTCTGCGTGCCCGTCGCCGAAGATCAGCGGCGGCTCGCCCGCGGCGATGCGCTCCATCCAGCGCACGAGCACCTCGGTGTAGACGCCGTGGATGTCCATCCGCGGGCCGTAGACGTTGAAGTAGCGCAGCGCGACGTAGTCGAGCCCGTGCATCGCGTGGAACGAGCGCAGCAGCCCCTCGTTGAACGTCTTGGCGGCGCCGTAGAGCGTGTCGTTGTCGTACGGGTGGTGGTTCTCGGCGGTCGGGAACTCCTCGGCGAGGCCGTAGACCGACGCCGACGACGCGGCGACGACCTTGCGCACGCCCGCCTCGGTCGGCGGCCTCGACGACGTTGAACGTGCCGTCGACGAGCACCTCGAGCGCGAGCCGCGGCTCCTCGGCGCACTGCGTGATCCGCAGCGCGGCCTGGTGGAAGACGACGTCGATGCCCTCGACCAGCTCGCGCACCAGCGCGCGGTCGCAGATGTCGCCCTCGACGACGGTGACGTTGCCGTGCGCCTCCGCCCAGGCGAGGTTGTCGCGCCGCCCGCGCACGAAGTTGTCGAGCACGACGATCTCGCGCGCGCCGCGCTCGACGAGCAGGTCGCACAGGTTGGAGCCGACGGCGCCTGCGCCGCCGGTGATGAGCACGCGCTCGCGTCTGGTCACAGTGTCTCTGTCTCCTGCTTGGTCGATTCCACGTCAGTTGGTCCTGAGGACCGGCGCCATACTCACGCCGTGGCCCTCGTCGGGGTCCAGGATCAGCGCGGCCGCCTCGGCGCGGGAGCGAGCGTCGAGCTTCGCGAACGCCGAGGACAGGTGCGTCTTGACGGTGCTCTCCGCGAGGATCAGCCGATCGGCGATCTGGCGGTTGGTGAGCCCCTGCACCACTAGGCCGAGGATCTGCTTCTCACGAAAGGACAGGTGGCACGGCGCGAGCTGGCGGCGCAGGGCGAGCGGGACCGCGAGCTGGCCCGCGCGCACCGCTCGGATCGTGGGCACGAGCGTGCGCTCGAGCTCGCCGTCGAACACGATCCCGTCCGCGCCCGCCCGTAGCGCGCGCCGCAACACGCCGCGGCCGGCGTCGTCGGGCATCGTCGCGACGAGCGCACCGCTCCCGGCGGCCGCCGCCGAGCCGATCTGTTCGAGGCGCCGGGCGGCGTCGCCCGATGACGCGAGCACGAGGATCCGCTCTGCGGGATCTCCGCCAGCGCTCGTGGCGGCGCCGCCGGCTGCGCGCAGCACGTCGAGCGCGTGCGCCGCTCTCTCCCCGGAGACCGCGACCTCGAGCTCGCGCCGCTGCGTGCGTGCATCATCGAGGAGCAGGCTGATCATGGGCGATCAACGCGGCGACGCGCCGGGTCCTTCCGTGCCTGGCACCAAATCGCGGCTCCCCCATTTTTCATCCCACGCCGCGCGGTTGTCCGGAAGAGAACCGCGCGTTGATATGGCGTATGGACCGTCCGACCGGCCGCAGCAGCCCCGTCCCGTCGCGGGTCCGCGCGTGCGTGCTCGGCGTCCTGGCTGCGCTCGCGGTCCTCGGGCTCGCGCCCGACGCGTCGCACGCGGCCCCGTGCACGCCGCCCGTCGACCAACGCGGTCGCGTGCGAGAACACGCAGCCGGGCGCCGATCCGAGCGCGTGGGAGATCGACGGCGCCGGCGACGAGTCGATCCAGGGCTTCGCGACGTCGATGAGCGTCAACAAGGGCGAGACGATCGCGTTCAAGATCAAGTCGGCGACGCCGAACTACCGCATCGACATCCTGCGCCTCGGCTACTACGGCGGCGACGGCGCGCGGCTGATCGCGCACGAACCTCGCGCCGACCGAGCACCGCGGCGCAGCCGGCCACTGCCTGACGTTCTCCGACACCGGCCTGATCGACTGCGGCAACTGGCAGTCTCGCGCGTCGTGGACCGTCCCGACGCACGGCCGTGTCCGGCGTCTACATCGCGCACCTCATGCGCAACGACACCGGCGGCGACAGCCACATCACTTCGTCGTCCGCGACGACGCGAGCGACTCGGACGTCGTGCTGCAGACCTCCGACACGACCTGGCAGGCCTACAACACCTACGGCGGCAACAGCCTCTACAACTGCGACGGTCGCGTGCCCGCCCGGCGACCCCGCGGGCTACAAGGGCGCGTACAAGGTCTCCTACAACCGCCCGTTCAACACGGCCGAGGACGACCGGCGGTCTTCGCTGTTCACCGGCGGCGAGTACCCGATGATCCGCTTCCTCGAGGCCAACGGCTACGACGTGAGCTACATCAGCGAGCGTCGACGTGCACCGGCGCGGCCAGCTGCTCCAAACCACGACCTGTTCATCTCCAGCGGCCACGACGAGTACTGGTCCGCCAGCCAGCGCACGAGCGATGGAGGCCGCGCGCGACGCCGGCGTCAACCTGGCGTTCTTCACCGGCAACGACGGCTTCTGGAAGACGCGCTGGGAGCCGAGCGCCGACGGCCCGAGCACGCCAGGACCGCACGCTCGTCTCCTACAAGGACACGCACTTCGACGCGCGCAGGACCCGGTCGAGTGGACGGGCACCTGGCGCGACCCGCGCTTCACGACGCCGGCCGACAACGTCACGCCGGAGAACGCGCTGACCGGCCAGTCGTTCCTCGTCAACTCCGGCACGTCGCGCATCACGGTGCCGTACGCAGTACGGCAAGCTGCGGATGTGGCGCAACACGGCGGCGGCGACGCTGCCGCCCGGCGGCAGCCTCGCAGCTCGCGCCCGACGACGCTCGGCTACGAGTGGGACGAGGACGCCGACAACGGCTTCCGCCCCGCCGGCGCAGTTCCGGCTCTCGTCGACGACGGTCTCGGGCCTCGAGGTCTTCACCGACTACGGCAGCACGGTCGACGACGGCGGCACCGCGACGCACAACATGACGATGTACCGCGCGCCGAGCGGCGCGCGCGTCTTCGGCGCCGGCACGGTGCAGTGGGCGTGGGGTCTCGACGACCAGAACCCGACGGCAACGCCGCCGACCGCAACATGCAGCAGGCCACGGTGAACCTGTTCGCCGACATGGGCGCGCAGCCGGCGCGCTCCTGCCGGGGCTGGTGGCGGCGTCGCGACTCGACGGACACCACGCGCGCCGACGTCGACGATCAACGCGCCGCCCGCCACGCGTCGCCGACGGGGCGCAGGTCACGCTCACGCGGCACCGCGACCGACACCGGCGGCGGCGTCGTGGCCGGCGTCGAGGTCTCGACCGACGGCGGCGAGCACCTGGCATCCCGCGACCACGGCACGACGAGCTGGACCTACACCTGGACCGCGCACGGCGCGCCGTCGACGACGATCAAGGTCGCGCGCGACCGACGACAGCGGCAACATCGCAGACCCCCGGCGCCGGCGTGCCGGTCGACGTCATCGTGCCCGTGCTCGCTCTGGGGACCGAACGTCGCGCCCGCCGCGCCCGACAGCGGCGACCCGCGCCGGTCGAGGTCGGCGTCAAGTTCCAGTCGGACGCCTACGGCACCGTCACCGGCATCCGCTTCTACAAGTCCGCGCGCCAACACCGGCACCCACACCGGCAGCCTGTGGACGGCGAGCGGCGCAGCGGCTCGCGCAGGCGACGTTCACGGACGAGACGCGCCGCGGCTGGCAGACCGTCACGTTCGCCGAGCCGGTCGAGGTCCAGCCGAACACGACCTACGTCGCGTCCTACTTCGCGCCGAACGGCCACTACGCGGCGACCGCCGACTACTTCTGCCGCAACGCCGTCGCCCGGGCCCGAACGGCGGCGCGATCACCGACAGCCCGCCGCTGCACGCGCTGCGCAACACGGGCCGACGACGCAACGGCGTCTACAGCTACGGCTCGTCGAGCGCGTTCCCGACCAACTCGTTCCGCGCCGCCAACTACTGGGTCGACGTGATGTTCACGCCGACCGCCGCCGCCCGGCGCAGGTCACCGACGTCGACCGCCACCGAGGGCGGGCGCACGTCGGCGAACGTGACGTGGTCCGCGCCCGCGAGCGGCGGCACCGTCGACGTCCTACAAGGTCACGCCGTACGTCGGCGTCGACGGCGCAGACGCCGAAGACCGTCACCGGCACGCCGCCCGCGACGACCACGACGATCACCGGGCTGACCACCGGGACGACGTACACGTTCACGGTCCAGGCGATCAACCCGAACGGCTCCGGCCCGAGTCGGCGCCGTCGAACGCGGTCACGCCGGTCGGCGCCCGTCGCGCCGTCGGCGCCGACCGCCGTCGTCGGCGCAGCCCGGCGCCGCGTCCGCGCGCGTGACGTGGACGCCGCCGCGGCGCCGACGGCGACAGCCCGATCACCGGCCAGACCGTCACGCCGTACGTCGGCGGCACGGCGCAGACGCCGGTGCACGTCGGCGCGCCGCCACCAGCGCGACGATCACCGGCCTCACGAACGGCACGACGCTACACGTTCCGGGTCAAGGCGACCAACGCCGTCGGCTCCAGCCCGCGACTCGGCGCCTCGAACGCGCGTCGTCGCCGCAGTCGACGATCTTCGACTTCGCCACGCCGGCGGCATCGACGACGTCGACGGCACGCCGTCGAGCTCGGCATCAAGTTCCGCGCCGACTCACGACGGCTCGATCACCGGCGTCCGCTTCTACAAGCGGCCGGCAACACCGGCACGCACGTCGGCAGCCTGTGGACCGACGGCCGGCAGCGGCTGGCGCAGGCCACGTTCACGAGCGAGTCGGCCTCCGGCTGGCAGGCCGTGACGTTCGCGAGCCCGGTCGCCGTCACGGCCGGCACCACGTACGTCGCGTCCTACTTCTCGCCCGACGGGCGCTACACCGCGCACCGTCAGCGGCCTCGCCTCCGGCCGTCGACAACGGCGCCGCTGCACACGGTCGCCAACGCGACCAGCGCGAACGGCGTCTACGCGTACGGCGCGGCGAGCAGCTTCCCGACCAGCACGCTACAACGCACCAACTACTGGGTCGACGTGATGTACGCGCTGCCGCCGCCGGGCCAGGTCACCGGCGTCGAGCGCGGCCGAGGGCGGCCGACGTCGGCGAACGTGACGCTGGACGCCGCCCGCGGGCGGCGGGCCGGTGAGCTCGTACCGGATCACGCCGTACGTCGGCGCGACCGCGCAGACGCCGAAGACCGTCACCGGCTCGCCGCGACCAGCGCGTCGGTCGCCGGGCCTCACCACCGGCACCGACCTACACGTTCACGCGTCCAGGCGCGTCAACGCCAACGGCGCCGGCCCGAGTCCGCGCCGTCCAACGCCGTCACGCCGAGCGACCCGGTCGCGCCGATGGCGCCGACGGGCGTGGCCGCGAAGCCGGCGACGCAGCTCCGCGCGCGTCACCTGGACCGCGCCGGCGAGCGACGGCGACAGCCCGATCACGGGCCAGACCGTGACGCCGTACGTCGGCGTCGACGCGCAGGACGCCGGTCCAGGTCGGGCCGTCCGCGACGACGCCACGGTCGCCGGGCTCGACAACGGCACGGCTACACGTTCCAGGTCACGGCCACGAACGCCGTCGGCACCAGCGCCGCCGTCGGCGGCCTCCAACGCCGTCACGCCGCAGGCGACGATCTTCGACTTCGCCGACGCCGGCGACGGCGGACGCCGGCGACGCCGGCGCGGTCGAGCTCGGCGTGAAGTTCCGCGCCGACGTTCGACGGCGCCGTGACCGGCATCCGCTTCTACAAGGCGCCGGCCAACACCGGCACCCACGTCGGCAGCCTGTGGACGGACCGGCGGCACGCGCCTCGCGCAGGCCACGTTCACCAGCGAGACGGCCTCCGGCTGGCAGACACGTGACGTTCTCGAGCCCGTGCCGATCACGCCGGGCACCACCTACGTCGCGTCGTACTTCGCGCCGAACGGCCGCTACTCGGTCACCGGCGGCGGCTTCGCGTCCGCCGTCGACAACGGGCCGCTGCAGGCGCTCGGCAACGGCACGAGCCCGAACGGCGTCTACGCGTACGGCACCGCGAGCCGTTCCCGACCAGCACCTTCGGCGCCAGCAACTACTGCGTCGACGTGCTGTTCGCGCCCGCCGGCGCCCCGGGCGCGCCGACCGGCGTGACGGCGACGGCCGGCCAGCGCGTCGGCGACCGTGTCCTGGACCGCGCCGTCGAGCGGCGGCCCGGTGACGCTCGTACAAGATCACGCCCTACATCGGCTCGGCGGCGCAGACGCCGAAGACGATCACGGCACGCCGCCGGCGACGAGCACGACGATCGGCGGCCTGACGCCGCGGCACCGCTACACGTTCACGGTGCGCGCCGCCAACCCGACCGGCACCGGGCCCGAGTCGGGCCGTCCGCGCCGGTGACGCCGCTCGGCGCCGGTCGCGCCGGCCGCGCCGACCGGCGTCGGCGCAGGGCGACTCCAAGGCGGCGATCGTGCGCTGGACGCGCGCCCGCGACGACGGCGGCAGCCCGATCACCGGCTACACCGTGACGCCGTTCGTCGGCGCGCACCGCGCAGACGCCGGTCCACGGTCGGCGGCTCGGCGACGAGCGCGCGGGTCACCGGGCTGACCAACGGCACCGCTACACGTTCACGGTCAAGGCGACGAACGCCGCCGGCACCAGCCCGGCCTCGGCGGCCACGAGCGCGGTCACCCCGCGCGCTGTCGATCTTCGAGTCGCCGCGCCCGCCGCGATCGACGCCAGCGACGCCGGCTCGGTCGAGCTCGGCGTCAAGTTCCGCGCCGACGTCGCGGGTCGATCACCGGCCTGCGCTTCTACAAGGCCGCGGCGAACACCGGCACCCACGTCGGCAGCCTGTGGACCGCCGGCGGGCACGCTGCTGCGCCAGGCGACGTTCACCAACGAGACCGCGTCCGGCTGGCAGGCGTGACCTTCGCCACGCCGGTGCGCGATCGCCGCGGGCACGACGTACGTCGCGAGCTACCTCGCGCCGAACGGCCGCTACTCGGTCACCGGCGCCGCGTTCGCCTCCAGCCCGTTCGACAACCCGCCGCTGCACGCGCTGGCCAACGCGCGAGCCCGAACGGCGTCTACGCCTACGCGCCACGCCGCGTCTTCCCGACGAGCAGCTACAACGCCACCAACTACTGGGTCGACGTCCTGTTCGCGCCCGGGTCCCCGTCTGACGCGCGCGCCGCGCCCGGTCGCGCTCGCCCTCGCTGCTGCCGTCGCGCTCGCCGGCTGCGGCGGCGACGCGAGCGCCGAGCGCGCGCGCCGGGACGCCCGAGAACCCGCTCGCGGCAGCGCAGGACCCGACGGCGAGCGCACGGCGCGACGAGGCCGAGCCGGCCGCGGCGCGGCCGCAAAGCCGCCCGGCTACGAGGAGCTCGTCGAGCGCCAGTCGCGCCACGCCGCGGAGCCGCTTCACGCCGTGCAACCTCGTGACCGAGCGCGAGGCGCGCGCGATCCTCGGCGCGCCGATCGAGCCGCCGTTCGAGGCGCCGCAGGGCCCGACGTGCATCTACCGCACGCAGGCCGGCGACAGCTTCATCACGCTCGCGGTGCAGCGCTCGAGTTCGACAGTCAAGCCCGCGATGCGCGGCACGCGGCGCGTCGACGTCTCCGGCCGCGACCGCGTTCTGCGGCACGCACGGCCAGCCGATGCTCTACGTGCCGCTCGGCGGCGGCCGCGTGCTGAGCGTCGCGGCGCCGTGCGACGTCGCCCGCGGCTTCGCCGCGAGGCGCTGCGGCACCTCTAGGATCACGGCGGCCGAGTCAGCGTGTACCAGGTCTCCAACCCGACGTGTCGCTCCTGCGCGGGCATCGCCGGCTGCTGGCGCGCCGGCGCGCGGGCACGCGCGTCAACCGCACGGTCGTCCTGCTCGGCCTCACCAGCCTGCTCACCGACATCTCGTCGGAGATGGTCGCGACGGTGCTGCCGCTCTACCTCGTCTACGTCGGCGGCTTCTCGCCGCTCGCGTTCGGCGTCATCGACGGCCTCTACAACGGCGCCACCGCGCTCGTCGCGGCTCGCCAGCGGGTTCATCGGCGACCGCTGGCGGCGGCACAAGGAGGTGGCGGCGGCCGGCTACGGGCTCTCGGCGCTGTGCAAGCTGCTGCTGGTCGCCGTCGGCACGGCGGTCTCGGCGATCGGCGCGATCGTGCTGCTCGACCGCGCCGGCAAGGGCATCCGCACCGCCCCGCGCGACGCGATGATCTCGCTGTCGACGCCGCAGGAGCCAGCTCGGCGCCGCGTTCGGCGTGCACCGCGCGCTCGACACCGACCGGCGCGATGCTCGGCCCGCTGGTCGCGTTCGCGCTGCTCGCGCTCGCGCCGCTGGCATTCGACTCGATCTTCCTCGTCTCGCTTCTGCCTCGCGCTGCTCGGCCTCGGGATCCTCGTGCTGCTCGTCGACGGCCGCGCGCGCGGGCGCCGGCGCCGCAGCAGCCGGCGCCGCCGCCGTCGCTGCGCGGCGCGTTCGGGCTCGTGCGCGTCCCGCGCTACCGCGCGCTGCTCGATCGCCGGCGGCGCGCTGAGCCTCGCCACCGCGAGCGACGCGTTCGTCTTCCTCGCGCTGCAGGACGAGCTCGACCTCGGGACGTCGCTGTTCCCGCTGCTGTTCGTCGGCAGCGCGGGCACGCTACATGCTGCTCGCCGTGCCGATGGGCCGGCTCGCCGACCGCGTCGGCCGCGGCCGCGTGCTGCTCGGCGGCTACGCGCTGCTGCTCGCGGTCTACGCGCTGCTGCTGCTCGCCGCTCGGCGGCTGGCCGCTGCTCGTCGCCGCGCTCGGCGCTGCTCGGCGCGCTACTACGCCGCGACCGACGGCGTGCTGATGGCGCTCGGCAGCGCCGTCGTCCCCGAGGAGGTGCGCGGCAGCGGCCTCGCGCTGCTGCGCACGCGACGAGCCTCGCGCGGCTGGTCGCGTCGGTCGCCTTCGGCGCGCTGTGGACGTGTGGGGCATCGACGCCGCGTTCGCCGTGCTTCGGCGCCGCGCTGCGTCGCCGCGATCGCGCTCGCCGCCGCGTGGCGCTCGCGCGCGCGCCGGAGCCGGCGATGAGCTAGCGCGCCGCGCGCGGGTCGCCTTCGCGCGCGCTGGTCGTCGGCTGCGTGCGTCGCGGCGTCGCCGTCGCGGTCGTCGCCGGCGACCGCGACGCGAGCGAGCCCGACGGCGCCGCGCCGCGGCGCCGAGCGCGCCTGCTCGGCGCGCGGCGCGCGGCCGCCGGTCGTCGTCTTCCGCGCGTCGAGCGCGGCGCGCCGGCGGGCGACGGGCAGCTCGCGGTCGCGCCGGTCGCCGCGCGCCGGGCCGCGCCGCACGCTCGACGCCGCTGCGCTGCGACCGCGTCTACTTCGCCGGCGGGCGCGGCCTCTGCCTGGCGCGCGGCGCGGCTTCGCCGCGGGCTACCAGGCGCAGCGTGTTCGACGCCGACCTGCGCGTGCGCCACGAGATCGCGGTCGCCGGCATCCCGAGCCGCGCGCGGGTCTCGCCCGACGGCCGCTACGGCTCCGTCACGCTGTTCGTCACCGGCCACTCCTACGCCGACGCCGGCGCGTTCTCGACCCAGACGACGCTGATCGACCTCGCGAGCGCGGCAGCAGCTCGCCGACCTCGAGGAGTTCGCCGTCACGCGCGGCGGCCGCCAGGTCGACGGCGGTCGACCGCAACTTCTGGGGCGTCACGTTCGCCCGCGACAGCGACCGCTTCTACGCCACGCTGGCGACCGGCGGCAAGACCTACCTGATCGAGGGCTCGGTCCGCGGCCGCACCGCGCGCGTGCTGCGCGAGAACGTCGAGTGCCCGTCGCTGTCGCCCGACGGCACGCGGATCGCCTACAAGAAGCGCGGCGGCTCGGACGCGGCCGTGGCGGCTGCACGTGCTCGACCTCGCCACGATGCGCGAGACGCCGCTCGCCGAGACGCGCTCGGTCGACGACCAGGCTGAGTGGCTCGACGACGACACGTGCTCTACGGCGTCGACGGCGACGTCTGGGACGGTCCCCGCCGACGGCAGCGGGCGCCCGCGCCGCTTCATCGCCCGGGCCGACTCGCCCGCCGTGCTGCGCGGTTCTGACGCGCGTGAGAAACCGCGCTGCCGCGCGTTCGTCTGACATGTGCGGCATCGCCGGACAGGTTCGCCCGCGACGGGCGGGCGGTCGACCGCGAGCTGCTCGAGCGGATGTGCGCGGCGCTCGAGCACCGCGGCCCGGACTCGCGCGGCATCCACCACGACGGCGGCGTCGGGCTCGGGCATCCAGCGCCTGCGCGTGATCGACCTCGAGACGGGCGACCAGCCGATCTACAACGAGGACCGCTCGGTCGTCGTCGTGCTCAACGGCGAGATCTACAACTACCGCGAGCTGCGCGCGCGAGCTCGAGCGGCCGCGGGCACCGTTCGCGACCCAGGGCGACACCGAGGTCATCGTCCACCTCTACGAGGAGCACGGCGCCGACTGCGTGCGGCACCTGCACGGCATGTTCGCGTTCGCGCTCTGGGACGCGCGCCGCGAGCAGCTGCTGCTGGCGCGCGACCGGGTCGGCAAGAAGCCGCTGTTCTACGCGCAGCGCGACGGCGTCGCTGACGCTTCGCCTCGGAGCTGCGGCGCGCTGCTGCAGGACGACGAGATCCCGCGCGAGGTCGACCACGTCGCGCTCGACCGCTACCTCGCCTACGGCTACGTGCCGGCGCCGCTGACGCGCGCTCCGCGGCGTGCGCAAGCTCCCGCCGGCGCACACGCTCGTGCTGCGGACGGGCGCGCTGACGCTCGAGCGCTACTGGCAGCTCGACTACGGCGCCGAAGCTCGACGCGCCGCGTCGAGGAGCTGTGCGAGCGGATCCGCGCGGCGCTGCTCGAGGCGACGCGCGCGCCGGATGATCGCCGACGTCCCGCTCGGCGCCTTCCTGTCGGGCGGCATCGACTCGTCGGCGGTCGTCGCGGCGATGGCGCAGGCCTCGCCCGAGCCGGTGCGGACGTTCTCGATCGGCTTCGACGACGAGCGCTTCGACGAGCTGCCGCACGCGCGCCGCGATCGCCGAGCGCTTCGGCACCGATCACGAGGAGTTCCGCGGTCGAGCGCCGACGCGGTCGACGATCCTGCCGCGGCTCGTCCGCCACTACGGCGAGCCGTTCGCCGACTCCTCGGCGATCCCGAGCTTCTACCTCGCCGAGCTGACCCGCCGCCACGTCACCGTCGCGCTCAACGGCGACGGCGGCGACGAGTCCTTCGCCGGCTACACGCGCTACGTCGCCAACGCGCGTCGCCGGGCGCCTCGACCGCATCCCCGCGCCGCTGCGCCGCGCGCTCGCCGCGCTCGGCGCGCGCGTGCCCGGACGCGCGGCGACGTCGCAGCGTCGCGAACCAGGCCCGCCGGCTCGCCGGCACGCTCGCGCTCGACGCTCCCGGCGCGCTACGCGCGCTACGTGTCGTGGTTCGACGCCGGCGCAGCGCGCCGCGCTCTACACGCCCGAGTTCGCGGCGACGCTGGGCGACGACCGGCGCGAGCGACGTGATCGCCGCCGCCTGGGCGCGCCGCGTCGGGCGCCGTCGGCGTCGACGGATGCTCGAGGTCGACGTCTCGACCTACCTCGCCGACGACCTGATCGCGAAGATCGACATCGCGACGATGGCCCACGCGCTCGAGGCCCGCTCGCCGTTCCTCGACCACGAGCTGATGGAGCTCGCCGCGTCGATTCCCGCCGAGCTGAAGGTCCGCGGCGCGCGAGAAGAAGTGGATCCTGCGCGAGGCGCTGCGCGGCTGGCTGCCCGACGACGATCCTCGACCGGCCCGAAGCAGGGCTTCTCGGTGCCGCTCTCGAGCTGGCTCCGCGGCGACCTGCGCGCGCTGGGCGCGCGACATCCTGCTCGACCCGCGGCACGCTCGACCGCGGCTACTTCGAGCCCGACGCGGTGCGCGAGCTGCTCGACCGCCACGCCGCGGGCGCCGACGGCGACGCCAAGCGCATCTGGGCGCTGCTGATGCTCGAGCTCTGGCACCGCGAGTTCGTCGACGCCGCGGCCGCGGACCGCTGGCGGCCGCCGCATGAGCACGCGGAAGCGCGCGCCGCGTCCGCGACGTTGTATCGGTGCGCGTGCAACCGCGCATCCTCATCATCTCGCCGGTCCGCAACGAGGCGGCGCACATCGAGCGCGTCGTCCGCGCGGTCGCCGCCCAGGAGCTGCCGCCGGCGCGCTGGATCGTCGTCGACGACCGCTCGGACGACGGCACGCTCGAGATCCTGCGCGCGGCTCGAGCCCGAGGTCGCCGTTCCTGACGGTCGTCGAGGCCGGCGCGCCGCCGAACGGCGCCGGTGCGCGACCGGCTCGCGCCGCGCCGCCGCGCCGCGGACCTTCAACGCCGGCCTCGCGCCGCGGGCGACTCGCGCGAGTACACGCACGTCATGAAGCTCGACGGCGACATCGAGCTGCGCCGCGACTACTTCGCGAGCTGATGGCGCGCTTCGACGCCGACCCGCGCTCGGGCTCGCCGGCGGCGTCCTCGACGAGCCGCTCGCGGACGGCGGCATGCGCCGGCTCCAGATCGCCGCGCAACCACGTGCACGGCGCGCTCAAGCTCTACACGCGCGAGTGCTTCGAGCGCGATCGGCGGCGTCCAGGAGCGCCTCGGCTGGGACACGATCGACGAGACCTACGCGCGGATGCGCGGCTTCACGCACCCGCAGCTTCACCGACCTCGTCGCGCATCCACCACCGCCCGCTCGGCAGCGCCGACGGCACGGTGCGCGGCCACGCCCGCCACGGCGAGTGCGCGTACATCGCGCACTTACACGCCGTCGTGGGTGCGCTGCGCGCGCTCAAGGTCGGCAACCGGCGCCCGTCGGGCTCTCCGGCCCCGCCTTCTTCTACGGCTACGTCCGGGCCGCCGTCGCGGCGCGTCGAGCGCGTGCCCGACCCGGAGTACCGCCGGTTCACCCGGCGCGAGCTGCGCCGGCGGATGCTCGGCGCGCTCGTCCCACGCTACCAGGGAGCAAGATGAGCATCGGAATCGTCGGCCTCGGCTACGTCGGGCTGCCGCTGGCGATGGAGTTCGCCGAGGCGGGCATCGACGTCATCGGCGTCGACGTCGACGCGCAGAAGGTCGCGGCGCTGCGCGAGGGCCGCTCGCACATCGAGGACGTCGCCGACGCGCGGCTCGCGGCGCGCGCTCGAGCGCTGCCGCTTCAGCACCCGCTTCGTCGACCTGCCGACGCCGAGGCGATCCTGATCTGCGTCCCGACGCCGCTGACCGCCAACCGCGAGCCCGAGCTCGGCCCGCTGCTCAGCGCCGCGCGCGCGCTCGGCGGCGTGATCCGGCCGGGCCAGCTCGATCGTGCTCGAGTCGACGACGTTCCCCGGCACCACGCGCGAGCTACCTCGTGCCGCTGCTGGAGGAGTCCGGCCTGCGCGCCGGCCACGACTTCGCGCTCGCGTTCTCGCCCGAGCGCGTCGACCCGGGCCGCACCGACTACACGATCCGCACGACGCCGAAGATCGTCGGCGGCCTCACGCCGGCCTGCACCGAGCGCGCCGCCGAGGTCTACGGCCGCGTCTGCGAGCAGAGTCGTGCCCGTCGGCTCGCCCGAGGTCGCCGAGCTGGCCAAGCTGCTCGAGAACATCTTCCGCTCGGTCAACATCGCGCTCGTCAACGAGATGGCGATGCTCGCCGACCGGATGGGCATCGACATCTGGGAGGTCGTCGACGCCGCCGTCGACGAAGCCGTTCGGCTTCATGCGCTTCGAGCCCGGCCCGGGCATGGGCGGCCACTGCCTGCCCGTCGACCCGTTCTACCTGACCTGGCGCGCGCGCGAGTTCGACTTCGCGACCGAGTTCATCGAGCTCGCCGGCAAGGTCAACCAGCAGATGCCGTACTTCTGCCTCGAGAAGATCGAGCGCGCGCTCAACGACGCCAGCAAGTCGGTCCGCGGCTCGCGCATCGTGATGCTCGGCGTCTCCTACAAGCCGGGCGTCGGCGACATCCGCGAGTCGCCCGCGCTCAAGATCATCGAGCTGCTCCAGGCGCGCGGCGCCGACGTCGTCTACCACGATCCGTACGTGCCCGAGCTGCCCGCGCTCGGCCTCGCGACACGCGGAGCTCGGCGAGGCGCTCGACGGCGCCGACCTGGCCGTGATCGTCACCGCGCACCCGGGCGTCGACCACGAGCCGTCGCCGGTACCGTCGCCGCGCGTGGTCGACTTCCGCGGCGTCACGCGCCACGCCGCGGATCGCACGCTCGCACGCTGAGTGGCGCGCGGCCTCGCAGCTGATCGGCCGCTGATCTTCTCCGCGGGCCACTCCATCGCACCTCCGCGCTTCCGCGGGACGACATTTTCTCGTCGCCTTGGCTGGAAGCGCTTCCACCAAGCGGCCCGTCAGACGCAAGTTGTGCATGCGGGAGGCCGTTCCTCCCAATGCACCTAAAAATCGCCGCACGCATGCGGCCACACGCCCGGCGGACTTACCTGACCGTTCGGCGCAAGCTCAGCTCCACGTTCATCGAGCGCTGGACGGGAACGGAGACGTCGGCCGAAGTCGATCTGCAGTCGCTCGGCCTCGCCGCGGAGGGCCGCGTCCGGTACGAGCCTTCCGGCTGGCTGGACCTGCGGCGGCATCTTAAGGTCCGACGACGTCGATTCCACCGATGTGTTCGCCGACTTCGGGTCGGGCAAGGGCAGAGTCGTGCTGCAAGCGGCGCGTCTTCCCTTCGATCGCGTCATCGGCGTCGAGCTCTCCGAGGAGCTGCACCGCGATCGCCAGGCGCAACGTCGCCGCGGCGGAACGCCGCCGCCGCTGCCGCGAGGTCGAGCTCGTGACCGCCGATGTGCTCGACTTCGACGTGCCGGACGACTTGACCGTCGCCTATGTCTACAACCCGTTCTCGGGCGCGATCTTCGAGGGGCTGCTGCAGAAGCTGATCGAGTCGGTCGATCGGGCTCCGAGGAGATTGCGGCTGATCTACCGCACACCGCTGGAGCACGAGCGGGTCATGGCGACCAGGCGCTTCCGTGTGGAGCGGAGCGCCCGCGGCTTCCGGCCCGGCCGGGAGTGGTCGGACGAGAGCCGATCCGCCTGCTCGAGCCGGGTCCGAGCGCTGGCGGTCACCGTGCTGCGACGCCCCGCTGCTGCATGCAGCTCGGCCGCCTGAGCCCGGATCCGGGCATTCAGCGCACGCCCGGCTCGGGCCGCGCCCAGAGCGGACGCTTCGGCAGCAGTCGCGCCGGCACGATGCGGGCCAGCGCCGCGCTCAGTGTCGCGCGCGCGCCGCCGGAAAGACGAGGCGCAGGGTGGCCAGGTAGGCGAGCGCGGCGACGCCGGACACGGCGGCCAGGTGGGACGAGCACCGGCGCGCCGATGTGCCCAGGGCCCAGTCCGCGGGCGCGGCGACGGCGACGAGCGCGAACGCACGAGACCGTACGCGGCGCCTACGTCGCCGCACATGCTTGAGCGCGCAACGGCGATCCCGGACCGCTGCAGCAGCAGCATGTAGGCGAACAGCACGAACACCCCGTGCACCACGGAGGCCGCGATCGCGACCGCGGCGATGCCCTGCGAAAGGCCACGAGGAGCACGGCGCCGGCGTACGCGACGAAGTGCCCGACGCCGTAGCCCCAGGAGCGCCTTGACGCGGCCCTGCCGGCCATCAGCGCGGGGCCGATGGCGTCGATCACGAGCGTCGCCGCGCCTCCGGCGGCAAGGATCTGGGCGGGCAGGACCGCCGGCTCCCAGCGAGGGCCGAACAGCCACGGGATCAGCTCCGGGCTCGAGGAGCACGAGCAGCACCAGCGGCGGGAAGAGCACCACGGTCAGGGTCTGCACCATCCGCCGTCGCAGGGCGAGCATCTCCTCCTTGCCCGCCGTGCGCGCCAGCACGGGGAACGCCATGCGGCTCATCACCGAGCTGATCTTCTTCTGGTACTCGACGGACAGCTGGTACGCCGCGCCAGTAGAGGCCGGCCGCCGCGGCGCCGAGCGTCGCGCCGATGATCGCGTAGTCGCCGTTGCGGAAGCCGGTCCACGCCAGCGAAGGCGAGCGTCGCAGGACCGCCGTAGGGCAGCAGCTCTGCCCATCTCGTTTGCCGTCCAGCGCGGCAGCGGGGGCGGCGCGTACACGCCGCGAGCACGACGCCCGCCCCCGAGGCCGGCGAGGTATCCGAGCACGAGCGCCGACGCGTCGAGCCCGGCGAGGGCCAGCACACCACGGTCGTGGCCGTGCGGGTCAGCGTGTTGACGACGTCGATCACGCTCAGCCGCGCGGAAGTCCAGCCGGCGCCGCAGGACGGCTGTCGGAACCGGCCCAGTCGAGCTGAGCAGGAAGCACGGCGAAGCCAGCAACATCCAGCCGCGCCGTCTCTGTCCCCGAACACGGGCCGCACCAGCAGCTCGGCGAGCGACGAGGAGGACCGGCGGCGAGCGCGGCGCCCATCGCGCAGGCTCATCAGCACCCCGCCCTCGAGGTGCCGCCGGACGATCGCCGCGCCGCTGCACGATCGCGCTGCCGACGCCCTCGGAGAGGGCACCGATCCGGGCGAGCTCCTGCCCGATCACGACGACGGCGAAGATGCCGAAGGCGGCGGGCGGGATCAGGCGCGCGAGCACGACCATCGACGCGAGCGTCACGATCTCGCCCGACGACCCGCGCGTACGTGACCCAGCGCAGCCCCTCGCGGGTGCCGCGCGTCAGGTCCTCGTTCGTGCGGACGTCTTCGGACTCCGGGTCCATCGTTCAGAGCTCGCGGACGACCCGCGCGGGGTTTCCGGCGGCGATCACGCCCGGCGGGGATCGGACGAGGTGACGATCGACCCGGCGCCGATGACCGAGTCCGCCCCGATCGTCACGCCCTTGAGGACCTTGACGCTCATTCCCATGAAGACGTTGTCGCCGATGTCCACGGGCGCCATCCGCGGGCGTCCCGGCGTGCCGGCGGCGCGGGTGCCAGGTCGTGGAAGTCCGAGTCGAAGATCTCGACGTGGGCGCCGAACAGCCCGTCGCGCGCCGACGCGGATGCCCGCGCCCTCGCTCTTGAGCATCGAGTTGTTGTTGATCTCCGTGCGATCGCCGAGCTCGATCAGCGCATCCGGGCCGGCCCACCTCGACGTGGCAATAGCCCGTGTAGAACAGCGGTGAGCGCTTCCAGCCGAACTGCACCCCCTCGCCCAGCACGACGCGCCCGAGCCCGACGAACAGCACGGGCTGCAGCCCGACCGGCGAGCCCGCTGACGTTCGGGCAGGTGGAGAGCAGCCGGTACTTCCAGATGCGCGGGCGCTGGCAGGCGCCTCGAGTGCATGGCCGAGCGCCCGACCGCAGCAGCCGCGTGGCAGCGGGCGCGGGTCGGCGCACGGCAGGGCGGCGCACGCGCGGCCAGGCCGTCGAAGCGCCTCGCGCGTTGCCGGGATCGGCGTCGAGGCACCTGTCCGTAGAGCAGCTCGGCCTCCGCGCCGCGGCCGGCCGCTGTCGAGGCGCTCATGCGCGATCGCCAGCGTGCGCACGACTGACCGGCCAGGCGCACGGCCTGCCGTTCCTTTCTTCCCATCCTCGGCCGAACAACGGGGCGCCGCGGCGCGGACTTCCGCTGCCCACGGAAGTCCTCGGCTCAGGACGTGTGCGTTGATCGTGCCAGGACACCGAGGACCCGACCGCGCACGCCCGGGTCCGCAGCCGCGTATGAAGAGCCGGATCTTTCTCCAACACCACGGCGCGCGCCGCGCCATCGCCCGCTGCGCTCTGCCTGCTCGTGGCGACGATCGCTCGCAGTTGCGAGCGTGCGCTTCTGATCCCCCGGGTGTTGGAACCGCGCCACGCTGCAGGTCGCCGGCGCGTCGGCGCACATCGTCGTCGACATGCCCGAACAGGCCCGATCGGCGACTCACCGGCCGCCGACCAGAGGCCGAGCAGCCTCCGACACGCTCCCTACGCGCGCTCGGTCCTGCTGGGCAAACCTGATGACGAGCCAACCGGTGGCTCGGCGCAGATCGGGCGCAGGTCCGGCATCGCCGCCCGACCAGATCGCCGCAGCGACGCCGCATCACGGCGAACGTGCAGAGCGTCCCTGACCGAGCCCGACAGCGAGCGGCGCGCGCACCGCCATCCGCCCGCCGCGAAGCTCCCGTACCGCATCGAGGTCCAGCCCAATGCGGACCGCTGCCGACGCTGAACGTCTACGCGCAGGCGCCCTCCGTGCCCGAGGCGGAGCGCCTCGCGGATGCGGTCACCGCCGGCGCTGCGCGAGTACCTGCGCGACGAAGCGGAGCGCTCGCGGCCCTCCACCTCTCCCCCCAGCAGCAGGCACGGCTCGAGCAGGTCGACCCCGCGCGGGTCCCTCGCTGATCAGCGGGCCCGGTCGAAGGCGATGCTCGTCGGGCTCACGTTCTTCGTCGCCCTCTCGGCCTGTCTCCCTGCCGCCGGCTGCTCGCGCGCGCTGTCCTGGGCGTTGCGGCGCCCGGGGCGGGAGCGTCCCGACTCCAGTGACGGACCCGACCGACCCGCACGCACGCGAGCCAGACCTTCCGGCGGGCGCGCGCGCCCGGCCGGCTCCAGGCTTCGGCGGGCACCTCGCGCTCGCGGCCGGCGGGATGATGCCCTCGGTCGCGGCAGGCCCGGCGCCGGGGCTAGCGCTGCCGCGCCTGCGCGGGCCGGCGACGCGGACGAGCGCGCTGAGCGTCGCCCGGCGCACAGCGGGCCTGGCCGGGGATTGGCCGCGGACGACGCGGAGCTGCTTCGTGGATGATCGCCGCGCTCCCTGGCGATGGTCTGGCTGGTCCCGTTCAACGTGATCGAGCTGCGACGTCTCGTTCCCGATCGATCTCAAGCTCGACCGCCTGCTGCTGCCGCTCGTGCTCCTGCACCTGGGCGCTGTCCCCGCTCGCGGCCGGCGGTGCATTCCCCGCGCCGCGGATCCGCCTCACGTGGACTCCACGCCCCCGCTCGGCGCCGTTGCGGTGATCGCCTGCCGAGCCTCGCACTCGCCGACGCCTCACGAGACTCGGCCACACCGCTCGAGCTCGAGGCTGGGCATCAAGCAGCTCACGCTGCTGGGCTCGTACCTCACGTTCTTCGTCCTCGCGGCCAGCGTTGCTACGGCACAGCGAGGTGCCGGCAGTTCATGAAGTACACGCTGGCGCTCGCCCTGATCTGCGCAGCTCGGGACGCCTGTTCGAATACCGCTTTCACTACAACGCGTTCTACGAGATGCTCTGGACAAGCTGTTGCCCGGCATCTTCACGGTCGGTGAGGCCGAGTCCGGGAGGCGGTCGACGCGATCGGGCGCCGCGTCGTAGCGTGGGCCGGCGGAGATCCCCGCTCGAGGCTGTGGCGATGCTCGTGATGGCGCTGCCGATCTCGCTCGTCGGGCTGATCCACGCGCGCGCCTGGCGCGGTGGCGGGATCCTGTACGGGATCGCGACCGCCCTGCTGTTCGCCGCGATGGTCTCGACGTTCCGCAAGAGCGCGTTCATGGCGCCGATCTCCGTCGTCAGCCACGCTGGCCTACTTCCGCCGCCGCGAGCTCCTCCCTGCGTCTGGCGCCGCTCGCGCTCGCCGCTGATCGTGACCGATCCCCGTGCTGGCCCCGGGGCGCGCTCGGGTCGGTCGCGTTCCAGTTGCGTGGCGACCGGCTCGGCGTCAACACGGTGAGCGATCGCACGTCGGACTACGACGCGATCAGGCCGGACGCTTCTCGACGAACCTGCCCGCTCGGGCGCGGCTACGGGACCTACGACCACACGAGCTACCGGATCCTCGACATGGAGCTCCTGCAGCAGCTCGTC
Organism: uncultured Solirubrobacteraceae bacterium; assembly: GCA_963835735.1. Classification (GTDB taxonomy): domain Bacteria; phylum Actinomycetota; class Thermoleophilia; order Solirubrobacterales; family Solirubrobacteraceae; genus DASQMT01. Next base: position 107,636 of record CAWIGP010000004.1, on the reverse strand, counting down.
GAGGTCGGCGTCATCGGCCTGGCCGCGTACCTGCTGGTGATCGTCTCGATCGTGGCTGTCGCGCTCGCGCCGATCCGGGCGCGAGAGTCCGCGTCGACGCGCCCGTCGCCCTCGCGGCCGCCGCGGCCGCGGTGGGGTTCCTCGTCCTCTCGACGCTGTTCGACATCATGTCGTTCCCCCGCACTGCCCGTACCTGTTCCTGTGGATGGCGGCGCTGCTCGCCGTGGTGGTGAAGTCGCCCGCCGAGCGGCGTGGGAGTGAGGGTGTGCGATGAAGCTGATCGGAGTCCTCCATGTCCTCCGGCGCCGGCGGACGCTGGTCATGGTCGGCGGCGCCCGTGGCTGTCGCCGCCGGGCTCGCCGCGATCCGGCCGGCTGCCGGCCGGCCCGGGCGCGGTGTCCCAGCATGTGACGGCGCTGGGGGAGACGCGGGTGTTCGTCGACACGCCGGAGCCGCTGGCGATCGATCTTCGCGCCGACGCGCACACGATCGGCTTGCACGTCGCGCTGCTCGCGGACCTCATGGCCGAAGAAACCCGCGTCGAGGCGATCGCGCGCGCGGCCGGTGTACCCGCGGAGGATCTGATCGGCGCCCTTGCCGGCCTGCGATGACGGCCCCCGCCGAGCGCGGTCAGCTGGGCGAGCGGATCGCGGAGGCGCCGGCCGGGGCGGCCTTACAGCCTGACCGTGACAGCGTCGGTCGCGCTCCCGATCGTCTCTCTTGCCCCATGCGCGTGCGCCGGATGGGCGCACCGCGGCGCGGCTCGCCGAGGCGGGCACTGAGGCGCTCGACGCAGATCGCCGCCGACAAGGGACCGACCGCGGCGCGCCGGCTGGAGGTCGAGTCACGGGAGCCGGTGACCGTAACGGGAGAGCTTACGGCCGGCGGTCGCAGCGGTCTGATCGCGATCGCGGTCGCGCTGGTCACGTTCATCCTCCGGCGCTCGGGCGTGGTGATCGCCGGCGCCCTGGTGCGGGCCGGGCGCCGGCCCGCGCCCGTCGCGCAGGGGACGGCGGGCTGATCGCGATGCGTTCAAATCGCGTCCTCGCGGGCGCACTCGTCGGCGCCGCGGTGATCGCGTGTGCCGTGTTCATCCGGCCGGCGCCGGGCACCGAGCGCCAGTGGACCGTGAAGGTCGCTCCGGGCCCGCCGCCGCTGCACGCCACGCCCGCGACGCTGAAGCGCGTCTTCGCAGGCGCTCAGGCGGGGGAGACCATCCGCTCGCGAGCGGACGCTGACGGGGCGGTTCGCAGGCGGCATGAAGGACGGCATGGTCACGCTCGCCCCCGAACGTGGTGCGGACGCGTCGATCTCGATCGCGTTCGCCCCGGCCCGGAACATCACCCTCGACGGGCTTCGGATCACCGATCTGCAGATCGGCGGGAGCAGCTCGAGCACCTCACGGTGCGCGACAGCCACTTCGACGGGGCGCAGGCGGTCATCCGCACCGGCGAGCTCGCGCACGCGGACATCCTGTTCGAGGGCAACAGCCACGCCGGCTTCGACAAGTGCGCGAGCTGCTACGAGGGCCGCCTCCAGCTCGTGGATCGCGGCGACAAGCCGTCCGGCGTAACGATCCGCAACTCCGTGTTCGGGCCGGTGGTACTCGGACGGCATCCAGAACGGCGGCTACGGCGTCGAGATCCTGGACAACCGCTTCGTCGACATCCGCCGATCGACGGCGACGACGGCGTGCATTCCGACGCGATCCAGCTATACGGCTCCAGCGGGACGGTCATCCCGGGCAACCAGATGCTGCGGGTCGCCGCGGATCATGGCGGCGGACGGCGCCGACCACGAGCTGATCGAGGACAACGTGATCGAGACCCTCGGCTACCCGTAGGGGATCATGATCGGAGGCGACGACGGCTCGATCATCCGCCGCAACCGGCTGCCGGACGGCGCCTGCGACTACGAGCTCCGTGCGGGACTCTACGGACTCGCCCGACAACGAGGGCGGCCTGGGCCAGGGCACCGTGGTCGCGGACAACGGGGGACGCTCGGTGCGCTCGCGGTCGAGCCTGGCGCCGTGCGCGCGACCGAGACCGGCAACATCATCGATGGCGACCGACGAAGACGCCCCTCAGCTGCCAGCGCAGCCGGCCGGCAGGGCTGCGGAGCCGGTGGGCGGCGCCGGTGGCGACGAACGGGGGGAACCAGATCGAGCGCCCGGCGCCGATCCGGCGCCGCACCTGAAGCCGTGCCACTCGCGCAGACGGCGCGCGTCCGGGTACACGTCGAACGCGAACGCGACGAGCTCGTCGACCGGCAGCGCGTCGGGCCCGTCGACGAGATCGCGATCGTACGCGCGGCTCGCCTGCCACAGCGCCTGCCGGGCCAGCGCCCGCGACTGCCATCCGCGCAGCTCGCCGGCGAGCCGAGCGCCGGTCCGTCGCGAAGAACGCGTCGAACGCCGCCGGCGCTCGTGCAGGTCGACCATCGGGCCGTCCTGGCTGCGCAGCATGCTGCCGGGGTGGACGCGGTAGATCGCCTGCGGCGTGCCGCGCACGTACGCGATGTCGGAGACGGCGGCGATCCGCAGCCACATGTTCAGGTCGCTCGTGTGGAAGCACGCCGGGTCGTAGCCCCCGACCGCGCGGTGCACCGAGGTGCGCACGACGGCCTCGGGCGAGGAGATGCAGTTGTGGGCGGTCCGGCAGCGGCGCCGGATCCACGCGGCCCGCCAGACGTCGGCGCCTCCCAACGTCCGCGCGGCTGCGGCAGCGGTCGCCGGCGTAAGCGAGCAGCGGGCGGCCGTAGACCATGCCGACGTCGGGGGCCGCTCCATGATGGCCGTCGCGCGCTGCGAGCGCGCCGGGGACGAGGAGGTCGTCGGCCGAGAGCAGCACGACGTATCGCCGTCGGCCCATTCGAGCCCCTCGTTCGCGGTCTCGATCAGGCCCTGGTTCGCCGTGGCGGCGGTACTCGACCCGCGCGTCGCTGGCGGCGATGCGCGACCGACCTCCGGCGTGTCGTCGGGGGAGCAGTCGTCGAGGATCAGGACGCGCACGTCGACGCCCTCCTGCGCAGGACGCTTTCGACGCAGCCCTCGAGTACCGCCGCGTAGCGGTAGCAGGGGACGATGACGCTGACGCTGGGCCGGCTCACGCTGCGAGCGCCCGGGCGCGCGGCCGCGGCCACGACCTCGCGGACGATGCGCTCGACCTGGCGGCCGGCGTCGTCCCACGACGTCCCGCTCACGCTCGCCGCGGCCGCCGCGGCGGCGCCGGCGCGCTCGGCGCGGTGCGGCTCGACCAGCGCCGACAGCGCCGTCGGCCAGCTCGAACGGCGTCGGCGGCGCGTACGCGACGTGCTCGTTGTCGAGCACGATGCGGTTGTGCTCGGCGTCGTTCACCACCGGGATGCAGCCGGCGGCGAGCATCTCGTGCGGCACGAGCGACACGTTCGTGGCCGACAGCACGAGCCCGGCGACGCAGCGGTTGTAGAGGGCGTTCAGCTGCTCGGGCGTGAGCAGGCCGTGGTCGGTCGCCGGAACGGCAGCCGGCCCGCGGACTCGCCCGTACAGGTGGATGTCGACCTCGGGATGGCGCTCGGCGAACAGGTCGAGCGCCAGCATCGCGAGCTCGGCGCACGGCGCGGCGTCGACGGCCGGCAGTAGTAGCAGACGCCCGTGCGCTCGCTCGGCCCGAGCGAGCGGTCGAGCGCGTAGCGTCGAGGTCGCAGCCGAAGTCGAAGTGGTCGGCGGCCATGCCGTAGTCGCGCCGCAGCAGCTCGCGCCAGCCAGCGGCCGGCGGTGACGCCGTGGAAGCCGAAGCGGTAGGTCGCCTCGGCGAGCAGGCCTCGCTGCCCGCGGGGTAGAAGACGGCTCGAAGTCCTGGACGAAGTAGAACCGCGACACCGGCGCCGGGCGAGGCGAGCACCGGGTACGCGGTCTCCCACGCGGTGGCGAAGATCGCGTGGGCGTCCTCGATCCCGTCCGCCAGGTCGCGCACCTCGGCCTTGGACCCACGGCCACCACGCGCGGATCGTCGCTCGTGCTGCTCGAGCGCCCAGCCGTGCTGGTCGTGCAGGTAGACGATGCAGCGTGTGACCGGCCTGCTCGAGCGCGGCGACCATGCGGAACATCGTCGTGTGCCCGCCGGACCCGGCCCGCGGCGGCACGGAGACCCACGCGACGGTCAGCGGCTCGCCGGGCGCGTGCGGGGCCGGCGCGGGAAGCGTCCAGCCGGACGCCGCGATCTCGGCCGCGCGAGCAAGTCCTCGCGCGAGACCGGGAGCTCGGCGCGACCGGGCGGCATGATCGCGTCGCCGCGCGCGCCCTCACGCGCGCGCCGATGCCGGCCGCGCCCTCGCTGTGCAGCAGCCTGCGCGCCTGACGGAGCCGTTGTACTGCGCTCGGACGGTTCATCCCGCGGGCTGTCCGGATCCCTCGAGCGCCTGCGCGAGCTGCCAGCCCTGACGGACGCGTCCGATGAACACGGTGGCGGCGCAGCACAGCGCGAACACGAAGAAGAACGTCAGCAGGGCACCTGCACATGGACTCCGCTGTTGATGACGGCGCCGCGCGCGCGCCCGAGCTGCGTCGAGCCGCGCCTGCTCGGCCGCGCGGACCCCCTGCTCCCCGCCGACGTCGTCGAGGTAGTCGCGCAAGCCCGTCCACGGCGCCGTTCGCCAGATCCTCGGCCGCCTTGGCGCTCGGCGCCTGGGCGTATACGTTGACGATCGGCACGGTCGGGTTCGCCTGGATGTTGAGCCGGTACTGGTTGGTCGAGTCGCAGCAGGTCGCTCGTCCGCTTCTGCTCGCCTTCGGCGGCACGCGGGCGCGGGAAGTCCGGCGTCAGCGGCGTCGTTGCGCGGATCTCTTCGGCCGGGTCGGCGCGCCGCGCGATGTAGTCGCGCACGGGCTCGCTCGCCATCAGGTTGCCGAGCAGCACGGCGCGGGCGGTGAGCGAGTCGAAGTCGCCGCTGCCGTAGCGGATGTCGAGCACCATCGACCTCGACGTGTCGACGAGCACGCGCGTCGACGCCGAGCCCATCTCGAGCGGGCGCGACGTAGAGCTTGGGCGGCGCAGGCTGATCTTGTAGCTGACCGAGACCGCGACGACAGCGCCACGAGCAGGCTGAGCGCGAGGCCGACGCGGAGGCGCGCGAGCTCGCGAAGATGGCTTCCGAGTTGCATGGCGCGCCCGATCAACGAGCGCGCCCCGGCGCCGCTTCCGCGGAAAGGTTGGGGTGCGCGAGCGTTGATCCGGTGTATGAGAGCTCGCCGCTCATCGTCGCCGTTTTCCCGCGCCGGCGCTTTCCGCCCGGCCCCGCCTGTTCACGCGCTCGCGGACGCCTTCGCGTGGCGTTCACGGGATTCCGGCCGGCGGCCGTTGACGCCGTGATCGGCATCGGCGCCGAGGGCCCGCCGGACGATCGCGTTCCCGTGCTCACCTCGGCGCCGGGGCGGCGCGAGCCGGGGCGCCGAGCCGGTCGACGAGCGCCCCTCGCTCGACCGGCGGCTGCGCGGGCTCGCGCTCTCCACCCCGTCGACGGGCCGGCGCCGGGCGGTCGGCACGGCGACGTGCTCGCGGCCGCCGGGACGACCGGCGTCTGGACCAGTTCACGCGGCCCGCTGCCGGAGATCGCGTTCGGCGTCGCCCCGCCCGAGCCGGAGCCGGGACGGGCTCTACGCGATGCTCTCCAGCACCCGCTCGCGATCGCGGCGCTGATCCAGTTCCTGCGCGAGCTCCGGGCGGCCGGCTGGCGGGCTCCCCCGCTGCGCGCCGCATCGTCTTCGACGACCCGAACCTCCGCTGGCGCAGCTACGGCTTCATCGACTACCAGGAGCTCGTCGCACGCCGACAGCACGGCTATCACGCGGCGATCGCGATGATCTCGCTCGACGCCGGCGGGCGCACCCGCCGACCGCGTAGCTTTTCAGCACCCGCCGCGATCGCCTGTCGCTCGTCTTCCATGGCAACGACCATCTCAAGGGCGAGTTCCTGCCGCCGCGCGACCGCGTGGCCGCGAAGGCGATGACGGCCCAGGCGCTGCGCCGTGTACGAATTCGAGCGCCGTTCCGGGCTCCTCGGTCGACCGCGTGATGATGCCTCCGCATGGCGTCTGCTCACGCCGCCTGGCCCCCGCGCTTGGCGCCGCTCGTTCGACGCGCTCTTCGCGATCGACCCGCTCCCGTGGACCGGGCGCCGGCCGCCGACCGCCGCTCGCGGGCTGGCGACCGGCCGAGTTCGTGAGGGTTGCGCGGTCGTACCGCGAGATCCAGCTGTACCTCGTCGCTCGCCGAATCGCGATGCGGGCGTTCAGGATCACCCGATCGTGCTCTACGGGCACCACGAGACGTCGCCGCGGGCTCGAGCCGCTGGCCGAGGCGGCCGACGTCGTGAACGGGATCGGTGACGTCAGCTGGCTGCCGGTCGGCGAGATCGCGCGGGCCAACCACGAGCTGCGCGTCGTGGGAGCGCAACTGGAGGTACGGCCGTTCTCGCGCCGGCTCCGGCCTCGAGCCGCCGGCCGGCGTTCGCCGGTCCAGGGTCGACGCGCCGAGACGACGCGGTCGATCCCGGTGCGCTGATCGGCTGGTCGGTCGGCGAGAGGCGCGGTCCTGCCGTTCAGCGCCGCCGTCGCCGGGGCGACGGGATGCTGGACATCCGGCTGCACGGTCGCCACGTCGCCGACGCGGCCGCGGTCGCCGCCGCCCGTGTGGCGGCCCTGGCCACGGGTGCGGCGGACGGCGACCGAGGCGCGCGACCGCGTGCTCCCACTGGCGCCCGCTCGCGCGCGCTCCTAGCGCTGATCGATCAAGCGGCCAGGGCCGTGGTCGTCGGTTCAGCCGCGCTCGCGTGAGCCGATAGGGGTCGGACACGGACGCGCGCGACCCGCTCTGCGCGTTCACGCCTCCTCACAAGGAGCACCGAGTGCGTGACATCCTGCTGGGCGCGCGTCGCCGTTCGCCGTCGGCGGGCGCGACGGGCCGGAGTCTGATTAGATTCCGCGCTGCGCTCCGGACGGGTATGGGAGAAGTCCTCGGTTCGGAGCTTGCGGGTTGGGGGGGCAGGGGTGTCCCCGACCCCCTGTGTGGAGCCGGAGGCTCCCGTCGGACCGTCGCGGCAAGACGCCGTGGGGACGGTGGAAGCCACCGACCCTCGGGAGGTAACTGCTCCATGCGATCCAGCATGCATTCGCGCAGCCGTGTCCGGCGTGCCGTCCGTTGCTCCGCCGCGGCGATCGCGGCTGTTGCGCTCGCGCCCTGCCGCCGCGCACGGCGCCGAGCGCCAGGCGACGGCGGCGACATTCGGGAGCGTGTTCGCGTCCGCGCAGGCGGGCGACACGGTGCTGTTTTCGCGGCGCAACTACGGGAACTTCCAGGGCGCGATGAAGGCGGGCGAGGTCACGGTCAAGGCGCAGCCGGGCGCGACGGTGTCGATGCGCGCGTGAACTTCCGGCCGGCGAGCAACATCACGCTCGACGGGCTCACCATCGGCGGGCTCACGATTGGCGACTCGCGGACGAAGAACATCACGGTGCGCAACAGCCTGTTCGACCGCTCGCAGGCGACATTGCGGACGGGCGAGTTGGTCAACGCCAACGTCTTGTTCGACAGCAACCGGCACGTCGGATTCGTGGCGGGCGGCGGCGGCGGGGAGGGTCGGATCTTTCTGCCCGAGCGGACGGGCCAGCCCGCGGGCGTGACGATCCGCAACAGCCTGTTCGAGGGAGGCAACTCGGACGGTGTGCAGAACGGCGGCCGGGGGGTGAGGATCCTCGACAACGAGTTCCGCAGCATGCACCAGATCGACGGCGCCGACGGCGTGCACGCCGATTCGATCCAGCTCTACGGGTCGGCGGAGACGGTGATCCGCGGTAACTGGTTCCATCACGTCGCGGTCGGGATCATGTGCGCGGATGGCTGCGACCACGAGGTGATCGAGGACAACGTGTTCGCGGTCGACGGCTCGCCGTACGCCGTGCACTGCTGTCCGACAACGGATCGGTGTTCCGCCACAACACGATGCTCGATTACGGCACGTGCGACTACAACCAGCCGTGCGGGGTGCTGTACCTCGGTAACAAGAGCCAGGATCCGGCCAGCCGCGGCACCGTGCTCAAGGACAACATCCTGACCCGCGCCTGCGTCTGCTCCGGCTCCGTCAGCGGTCTGGCCGAGGAGAACCACAACCTGTTCACGCGGCGCACGGGGACCGGGAGCGCGGACCTGCGCGGGACGCCGACGTACTCCGGCGGCGCGAACCCGTCGACCAAGGCCGGCTTCGCGCTCGCGGCCGGCTCGCTCGGGAAGGGCAGCGCGAGCGACGGCACCGACCGCGGCGCGCGCGTACGGGCGGCACCCCGAACCCCGACCCGACCCCCACCCCGACCCCGACCCCGACCCCGACCCCGACGCCGACCCCGACCCCGACCCCGACGCCGACGCCGACCCCTACGCCGACGCCGACCCCCACGCCGACGCCGACCCCGCCGCCGTCGTCGGCATTGCGGCCGACGCGATCTGGACGGCGCCGGCCGGCGTGCGCGTGGCGCAGGCCGTGACGCTGGACGGCACCCGCTCGTGGGGCAACGCCCCGATCGCCTGCACCTGGTCGTTCGAGAACGCCGACGGCAGCATCATCTGGGACACGGCGACCGGCTGCCGCCTCGTCAAGGCGTTCACGTCGACCGGGATGAAGTACGTGCGCCTGATCGTCCGGGACGCCGACGGTGACACGGACGTACAGCGCGGGTCGTTCGGCGTCGCAGCCGCAGGTCGCGCCAGGCGCGCGCGGCCCGCGGCGCGACCCAGGCCCGCGCGGTCGTCGGCCTACCCGATCGGCGAGCAGCGCGGAGCGCGTCCTCGTCGACCCCTCGAGGCACCGCCGTCGCGGCCGCGTGCGGGGCACGTCCCCGCACGCCCCGGCGCCGGTCTGCTTAGATACCGCGCCGCGCTCCGGATGAGCGCGGTCTGTGTCGTACGGAGCCCTTGGTCGCGGTGGCGACTTCCCCGCCCCCGCTGGAGCGGGAGGCTCCGCCGGTCGTCGCGGCACGATGCCGTGCAGAACCGTGTTGATCACGACTCTGAGAGGTATCTGTTCGATGAACTCCCGCATGCAGCCGTGCAGCCGTGCCCGCCGTGCCTCCGCAGCTGCGCTGCGGCGTTCGCGGCCGTCGCGCTGATGCCCGCCGTCGCGCAGGGCGCCGACCGCCGGCGACGCCGGCGACGTTCGGGAGCGTGTTCGCGTCCGCGCAGCCGGGCGACACCGTGCTGCTCGCTGCCGGAGACTACGGCACGTTCACGGGCGCCCAGAAGCCCGGCATGGTCACGATCCGCCCCCAACCAGGCGCCGCAGCGTCGATGCGGGTGGACTTCCGTCCTGCATCGAACATCACGCTGGACGGGCTGTCGATCACGGGCCTGACGATCGGGAACTCGGGCTCGCGCAACATCACCGTCCGGAACAGCCTGTTCGACCGGTCGCAGGCGACGCTCCGCACGGGTGAGCTCGCCAACGCGAACATCCTGTTCGAGGGCAACAGCCACATCGGCTTCGTCGCGGGCGGCGGTGGGGGCGAGGGCCGCATCTTCCTGCCCGAGAACGAGCCAGCAGTCGGGCGTGACGATCCAGAACAGTCTGTTCGCGGGCGGCAACTCGGACGGGGTCCAGAACGGCGGCAGGGGCGTGCGGATCCTCAACAACGAGTTCCGCGACATGCAGCAGATCGATGGCGCGAGCGGAGTGCATGCCGACTCGATCCAGCTCTATGGCTCGGCGGAGACGGTGATCCGCGGCAACTGGTTCCACAACGTCGCGGTCGGGATCATGTGCGCGGACGGCGCGACCACGAGGTCGTCGAGGACAACGTGTTCGCGGTCAACGGGTCGCCGTACGCCGTGCAGCTGCTGTCCGACAGCGGCTCGGTGTTCCGCCACAACACGATGCTCGACTACGGCACGTGCGACTACAACCAGCCGTGCGGGATCCTCTATCTCGGCAACAAGAGCTCGGATCCGGCGAGCCAGGGGACGGTCCTGAAGGACAACATCCTCACGCGCGTCTGCATCTGCTCCGGCAGCGTCAGCGGGCTCGCCGAGCAGAGCCACAACCTCGTCACCAACGGTCCCGCGAACGGCACCGCCGACCTGCGCGGCAAGCCGACGTACGTCGGCGGCCCCGGGCCGACCACGTTCGCCGGGTTCACCCTGGCGGCCGGGTCGCTCGGCAAGGGCAACGCGAGCGACGCCACCGACCGCGGCGCGCGCGTGACCGGCGTGCCCGGCCTGCCCTTACGCGCCGTCGCGCCCCCTGTTTCCCCGCCCGCCGGCGGCGGCGGGAGCAACCCGGCCGGGGGGGCCGCCGGCCTTGTCGCGGCATACGGATTCGACGAGCGCAAGGGCAAGGTGGCGCGCGACGAGTCGCGCTCCGGCCACCGCGGTCGGCTGCGCGGCGCGCGGCGTACGCGCGCCGGGCATTCGGGCAGGGCGCTCGTGTTCGACGGTTCGCGCGACTTCGTCAAGGTGCGCGACGCCGACTCGCTCGACCTGGGCGCCGACATGACGCTCGAGGCCTGGGTGCGCACCGTGGGGCGCCGCCGTTCCGGGCGGGTCGTGCTTGCGAAGCGCCGTCGCAACACCGTCTCGTACGCGCTCTACGCGGGCGACCGGGAGGGCCGGCCGGCCGCCGTGGCCTCGAAGCGCACCGGACGCGCCGTCCATGGGCGCGGCAAGCTGCGGCCGAGGCGCTGGACGCACCTCGCGATGACGTACGACGGGGCTAAGGTGCGGCTCTACGTCGACGGGCGGCTCGCCGCCGCACGCCGCCGTGCGGGCGCGCCGAACGCCGGGGCGGGTCCGCTGCTGATCGGCGCCGGCGCCGGGGGGCGGTCTTCAGGGCGCGATCGACGACGTGCGCATCTACAACCGCGCGCTCGGAGCCGGCGCGATCAGGAGGGACATGCGCGCGGCGGTATGACGGTCGCTCAGGCGACGATGCGGTCTCGGCGACCGCGCTTCGCTGCGGGCTTCGCTCGTCGTCTCGTCGTCGCTCGTCGTCATCGTCACCGGAGTCGCCGGGCGGCTCGGCGGCTCCTGCGAGCCAGTCGTCCCGACCGCGTTCGAGCGCTGCCGCGGTGCGCCAGTCGCGCGCGAGCGCGCTGGCGACCACGATCGCGGCGCAGCCCAGGGCCAGCAGCACCAACATCGCGAAGACCGCGAGCGGACGCGACGGGCCGCGCTGCTCGGTCGTCGCGGAGGCCGCGCCGAGTGGCTCGAGCACGAGCTGCCGGGACTCCGGCACTTCTCGTCGTTGACGGCGACTCGAGGTGCTCGCGCATACCTCGAGGGTGCTGTCCGCGAGCTTCGCCGCGGTCGCGGCGTCGGGAGCCTGCGTGTCGACGGTGAGGAGCGGCTGCGTGATGTCCGTCTGCAGCGTGATCAGGTTGACGCGAGGGTCCTCGGCTCGAATCGGAACCCGTGGCCGGGCGCGCTGACCGGAATACCGCCGGCCGGGTCTCCGCATGCACGAGCAGCCGATCGCGGGACTCCGGCGCGCTCCGCGATCCGATCGCGCAGCGGCGACGTCGTCAGCAGGTTGCGAGCAGTACGGTGCGCGACGGCAGCACGCCGACGTTCGCGTCCTCCTTCAACCCGAGGTCGACGACCTGCGAGCTAGGGGTGTCGACGAGCGCGCGCGAGGATGCGATGCCGATCTCGTACTGGCGGCTCTCTGGCGGAAGACCGGGCCGGAACGCCGTGAGCCCGCCGAGCGCGATCGCGACCGCGGCGGCCACGGCTACCAGGACCCGCCGGTCCCAGAGCTCCCTGAGGATGAAGATGGCATCCACGGCCGCCGCTCAGGACCGTTTCGTACGTGTACGGATCGCCGTTCGGGGCGGGGTGCCGAACGGCGGCTCCGCCCGGCCGATCGACGTGCGCATCGCGAGCTTCGCGCCCTCGCGCCGCTGCGGCGCGCCGTGCGACCGCGCGTTGCCCTGATCGCGTGGCCGCGCGAATACCGCCGTCAGGTAGGCCGAGCGCTGCGGCCCGGCTGAAGTGCTTGTGCGCGTACTGCCGGCGGGTGTATGCGTCCTGCGCGACCATCCGCGGGCGCACGCCCGCCCTTGCCCGCGTGGTGGATGATCGTCATGCAGGGGCAGGTGGCCGTACGCCAGCCGGCGCGCTGCATGCGCAGGCAGAGGTCGGGCTCCTCGGAGTAGATGAAGAAGCGCTCGTCCAGCAGGCCCGCGCTGAGCAGTGCCTCGCGCCGCGCGAACATGAACGAGCCTGACGTCCAGTCGCACTCCACCTCGCGCGTCGTAGACCGCCGAGTCGAGCTCGCGCTCGCCCGCCCAGCGGGGGCGGCGCGGCCAGCGCTCGGACAGGAGCGCCTCGCCGATGGCCCGTCAGACGCTCGGGAAGTACCGGATCGTCGGCCACAGCGTCCCGTCCGCGGCGAGCTGCCGGACGCCGGCGAGCCCGACGTCGGGGCGCTTGTCCATCGCGGCGACCAGCTCGCCGAACGTGCCCTCGACGATCTCCGTGTCGGGATTCAGGAACAGGACGTAGCGCGCCGTCGAGGTCTTCGCGCCGCGGTTGTTCGCGTGCGCGAAGCCCCTGTTCTCGAGATCGACGACGCGCGCCGCCGGGAAACCGCGTCTCCACCAGCTCGCGCGTGCCGTCGGTCGAGCCGTTGTCGACGACCACGACGTCGAGCTCCGCGTCCCCGGCGTGCTCGAAGACCGTGCGCAGGCACGGCTCGAGCCAGCGCGCCTCGTTCGTGGAGACGATGATGATCGCAAGTCGGCGTGCTGGCTCGGGCCCGTCACGGCTCGCTCCTACTTCGTCAGCCCGCGCGCGGCGAGCTCGCTGGTGGCGTCGTCGACGCGGTCGACCGCCTCCTGGTCCTGGAGCCAGACGAGCAGCTCGCGCATCCCGTCGGCGAACGGGACCTGCGCCTCGAAGCCGAGCAGCTCGCGCGCGCGCGTCGACGTCGGCGAAGCAGTGCCGGATGTCGCCGGCGCGGTAGTGCCCGTTGAACTCGGCTCGATGTCGATGCCGAGCCCTTCGGCCAGCACGCTGCGCGACCTCGGCCACCGTCGTCGCGCGGCCCGTGCCGAGGTTGAGCGCGTGGCCCGCGGCGCGGTCGGACTCGAGCGCGAGCAGGATGCCGCGCACGATGTCGCGAGACGTGGATGAAGTCGCGCGACTGCTGCCCGTCCTCGAAGACGATCGGCGGCCGCTCGTTCAGCAGCCGCGACGCGAAGATCGCCGCCACGCCCGTGTAGGGGTTCGACAGCGCCTGGCCGGGGCCGTAGACGTTGAAGAAGCGCAGCGCGACGGTGGGGATCGCCGTACGCGGCACCCGGTGACGAGACAGAGCTCCTCGTGGTCGCGCTTGGTGATCGCGTAGATCGACGTCGGGATCAGCGCCTTGGCCTCGCTCGTCCCGACCGGCGCGAGCTCGCGACCGCAGCGTTCGCAGGTCAGCTCCCAGCTGCGCGTCAGCAGCTGCTCCTCCGGGCGCGGCCCGGGCGCGACGCGGCCGTGCTCGTCGCACGCGTACTCGCCCTCGCCGTAGATCGACATCGACGAGGCCACGACGAGCCGGTCCGGCAGCGGCCGCTGTGCCACCACGCGCTCGAGGAAGCGCGCCGTCGCCATCGTGTTGCGCTCGGTGTAGCGCGCGATCTCGTACATCGACTGGCCGACGCCCACGGCGGCCGCCAGGTGGACGACGCGGTCGACGCCCTCGCAGCGCGCGGTCCGCCGCGTCCGCGTCGCCGACGTCTGCCGACGATCAGCTCGACCGCCGGCAGGCAGGTCCGGCGGCGCGTCGCCATGTACCTGCGGCTCGAGGCTGTCGAGCACGACGACCTCGTCGCCGCGCTCGAGGAGGGTGCGGACCAGGTGCGAGCCGATGAAGCCCGCGCCCCCGGTGACCAGCGTCTTCATGAGATGACCATCCTGCGACGGGAACCGAGAATCACGCCTGACCAACGGCGAGGCCAGCTCGGCTTCTTCCAGCGCCGTCACGTCAGCGTGACCTCGGCGCCGTCGCCGACCGAGAGCCGCATCGCGCGTCGGGCACGCCGAAGCTGCGGTCGACCCGCGCGCCGCGACCGATGACGCTCGTCTCGAGCCGCGCGCCGACGTGCAGCAGCTCGGCGCCGTCGAGCACGATCGAGTGCTCGATCTGCGACGCCGTCGATCGTGCACGTTCGCGCCGATCGACGTGTACGGCCCGACGTAGGCGTGCGAGAGCCGGGCGCCGCGGGCCGATGATCGCCGGCCCGCGGATGAGCGTGTGCTCGAGCTGCGGCGGTCGGGTGCACCTCGACCGGGCCCTGGAACTCGCAGGTCGGGAACGCCGCGGCGATCGACGTCGCCGCGCAGCTCCTCGAGCATGCGCCGGTTGCCCTCGAGCAGCCGGTCCTGGCCGCCGTGGCACGGCAGGCAGCCGTCGATGTCCTGGACGCGGACGTGGCCGCCGTGCTCGCGCACGCCGGCCAGCGGGTCGCGTCGCCGTCGCGGCGCGTCGAGCAGCATCGAGACCGCGCGCGCGGCTGAACAGGTAGCCGCCGGCACGCGGCTCGCCGCCGCCGTTGCGCGGCGCGCCCGGCGAGCCGCAGCGCCATCGCGTCGAGCCGCTCGTCGGCGAACGCGGCGATGTGCGGGTGGATCTGCTCGCGGTGGAGCGCGTCGGCCGGGCCGACCAGCACCGGCTCGTCGCGCGAGGAACTCGCGCGCGGCGGCCAGCGCGCCGCACGACGCCGCTGCGCGGCTGCCATTCGACGTAGCGGACGCGTGAGGCCCCAGCCGCGACCCGTCGCCGACCGCCGGCGATGATCGGGTCGGCGCTCTCGGGCTCGAGCGCGATCGTCGCCTCGAGCAGGCCGGCGCGGCGCAGCGCCTCGAGGTTGTGGAAGAGGATCGGCCGGTTCGCGACCGGGACCAGGTGCTTGGGCCCGGACCGCACGCTCGGCCACGGCCGGTCGTGCGCCGTGCGCCCCGCGAGGATCAGTGCCTTCGCGATCTCCACGCCTAACAACGGGCGAAGGGGCGCGGTTTCACCGCGCCCCTTCGCAACTTCCCGATCGGCCGCAGTGGCCGCGCCGGGCGGTGCCGCCCTCCCTCCGGCGGCGGCTCAGGCAGCGGCCCGCTCGAGCGAGCGCTCGAGCGCGACCGGCTCGCCGCCGCAGTCGCAGCGACGTCTCCGCCGCCTCGATCGCTGCCACGGTCTCGAGCCCGAGCTGCGCGTGCGAGCGCGGCATCGCGCCCGTGTGGATCGCGCGCGCGAAGTCCTGCAGCTCGAGGCTGAGCGGCTCCGCCGCCTCGACGCGCGGCACGACGATGTCGCCGCTGCGGTAGCTGAGCTGGTGCTCGCCGAAGTTCTCCGGCTCCTTGAACTCCATGCCGCGGTCGAACACGCGCACCGACTCGTCGGCCGCCGTGTCGTCGTACTGGACCATCCGCTTGCTGCCGACGATGCACCATCTCGCGCACCTTGCGCGGCGCGAGCCACGAGATCTGCACGTTGGCCGTCACGCCGCCCTGCGAACGTCAGCGTGAGGAACGCGACCTCGGGGTTGTGCTCGCGGAAGATGCTGCGGGCCGAGGCGCTGACCTGCACGATCGGGCGGTCGAGCAGGTACAGCAGGATCGAGATGTCGTGCGGCGCGAGGTCGCAGATCACGCCGTCGGGCTGGTACTTGCCGAGGTTCATGCGCGACGAGGTGACGAAGTAGACCTCGCCGAGCGCGCCCTGGCGGATCAGCTCGCGCACCTTGTTGACGGGCGGGCTGTAGAGGAACGTGTGCCCGGGCATCAGCACGAGGTCGTTCGCGCGTCGGCGAGCTCGACCAGGTCCTCGCGCCTCCGCGACGCGTGCGCGCCAGCGGCTTCTCGACCAGCACGTGCTTGCCGGCCTCGAGCGCCGCGCTCGCGAGCGCGTGGTGCGTCCGCGGCGGCGTCGCGACCAGCACCGCGTCGATCGTCGGGTCGTCGAGGACCGTCGTCGAAGTCCGCGCAGACCGGCACGCTCGGGCACGCGCTGGAGGAACGCCGCGGCGCGCGCGTCGTCGCGCTCGCACAGCGTCGGCGAGCTCGAGCTCCGGGCGCTCGATCACGTTGCGGACGAGGTTCGGGCCCCAGTAGCCGTAGCCGACGACGGCGATCCGGAGCGGGGGGCTGCTCGAGCTTCACCGGCTCGAACCGGCGCCCCGAGACGTGCTTCCGTGCGGTCATGACATCTCCCGGTCGAAGTCGTGGACGGCATCGATGACCCGCGCGATCTCCTCGTCGGGCATCAGGGGATAGAGCGGCAGCGTGCAGATCTGCTCGGCGAGGCGCTCCGCGACGGGCAGGCTGCCCGCGTCGAGGCCCAGCTCGGCGTACGCCCCGGTGCGGTGGATCGGGATCGGGTAGTGCACGGCGGTCGCGACCCCGCGCTCGCCGAGGAACTCGCGCAGCGCCTCGCGCCGCGGCGTGCGCACGACGAACAGGTGGTACACGTGATCGCCGCCAGAGCACGGCAGCAGCGGCAGCTCGACGGCGCGTGCCCGCGAGCGCGTCGCGCAGCGCGGCGGCCGACCCAGCGGCGCTCGTCGTTCCAGCCATCGAGCCGGCGGAGCTTGACCCGCAGGAGCGGCGGCCTGCAGTCGCGTCGAGCCGTGCGGTGGTGCCGACGACGCGGTGGTGATAGCGCGGGCCGCTCGCCGTGCGAGCGGAACAGGCGCACGCGAGTCCGCGAGCGCCGTCGTCGTTCGTCACGACGGCGCCGCCGTCACCCCAGGCGCCGAGGTTCTTCGTCGGGTAGAACGCGAAGCACCCGGGTCGCCGAGGCTACCGACGCGACGCCCGTTGTAGCGGGCGCCGTGAGCCTGGCACGCGTCCTCGATCACCGGAATCCCCGCCGTCGCGGCGACCTCGAGGATCGGGTCCATGTCCACCGTCGCGCCCATCAGGTGCACCGGGATCACCGCAGCGCGTGCGCGGTGCCGATCGCGGCCTGAACGAGCTCCGCGGTCGAGCAGGTCGTCGCCGGGTCGACGATCGACCAGCCGCGGCATGCGCCGGCGAGGCTGACCGCCTCGGCTGTGGCGATGAACGTGTTCGCCGGCACGATGACCTCGTCGCCGGGGCCGACCCCTAGCGCGCGCAATGCGAGCATGATCGCCTCGGTACCCGACGAGACGCCGACGGCGTGTTCGTCTCGCAATAGGCGGCGAACTCCGCCTCGAACGCCTCGAGCTCGTGGCCCATCGTGAACGCGCCGGTCCGCGGCGACGCGGCCGCGACTTCCTCGAGCAGCTCCTCGAGCAGCTCGGGGTCGGCGGGATCGAGGCGCAGCGAACGGGACCGCCAGCTCGCCGGCGGCGGCGAATCGCGTGCGTCGGGCATCACGCAGCCGCCTTCGGAGCGCGATCGGGGGCGCGCACTCGCGGCTCGGCGAGCGCGGCTGCGCAGCGCGCCGCGGCCGCGGTGGTGCAGCCCGTGCACCGAGCTCTCGGTCCTGCCCAGCCGCGCCGGCGATCTCGCCGGGCGTGAGGCCGACGACATGGCGCATCACGACAACGCTCGCGCTGCTCCTCGGGCAAGCGCGGCGAGCGCCTCGCGCAGACGCAGTACGCGACGGTCTGCTGGCGTCGTCATCGGCGCGCTCGTCGGCGCTCGCGGATCTCCTCGGCACGGGTCGCCCGGAGCGGCGCATGTGGTCGACCGCGACGTTGCGCGCGAGCGCGGATCAGCCACGCGAAGAACGGGACGGCTCGCTGCTCGTACTTGACGATGACCGTCATCAGCTTCGCGAAGACGTGCTGCGTGACGTCCTCGGCCTCGTAGTCGTCGCGCACGATGCTGCGGACGTAACCGTAGACGTTGTCGGCGTACTGCATGTAGAGGAAGCGGACGGCCTCCCGGTCGCCCTCCTTGGCGCGGGCTACGGCCTGCGCGACGACACGATCGCGGTCGGCCCCCTCTGCCAGGTTGACCTTCGGATGGAAGCGCCCGGCGACCCGGGTGGAACCCAGCTCGTCGGCGCGCGCGCGAAACGCGTTGATCATGGTGGTACGGCCTTCCGTGTTCGATTCTTTGTGCATCCGTGCGACCTCAGGCGGCGACGCCGGTTCGTGGGGTCATCTCGAGCAGCCCGTGGCTATAGGCGCAGTGGCTCGCCTCCGTGCGGTTCGACACTCCGAGCTTCCGGTAGACCTTCGAGAGGTGGAACTTCACCGTCTGCTCGGTGATCCACAGCTGCGCCGCGATGCGGCTGTTCGGTGCGCCCGCGGCGACCAGGCGCAGCACCTCGAGCTCGCGCCGCGTCAGCGGCGGGAGGCCCGGGTCGACCGCGGGTCGCACCGTCGGCGTCGGGGCGTCGAAGGCGTGGAAGACGTTGCCGGCCGCGACCTCGCGGATGAGCATGCCGATCGCCTCGAGCCGGAACGTCTTGGCGATCGCGGCGTCGGCGCCGGCGCCGGCCGCGTCGTTCAGCCACGCCGACTCCATCCGGGCCGGCAGCAGGACGATCTTGGCGGCCGGGAGCGCCGCTCGGATCTCACCGATGCGTGCGAGCGTCGCCGCGCGGGAGCTCATCTCGTCGACCACGACGATGTCGGGGCTGCGCAGAGCGGCGATCGCGTTGCACGGTCCGCGGCCGTCGGCGTAGCCGTCGAGCACGTCGCAGCCCGCCGTCGAGCGGAGTGCCCGGCGGAGGGAGGAGGCGGACAGCGCGTCGTCCGCGACGATCATCAGGCTGGCGCTCATGCCGCCGCTCCCGTGACCGGCTTGACATCGGCCTGGCGCTCGGGGAACCGGACGACGTCGCCGCCGGACTCGAGCACCTCGCGCAGCACCAGGCCGAGCGTGTCCGGCTCGAGCCGGCCCGGCAGCACGGCCGAGGCCTCGGCACGCAGCGCGTCGGCGAGCCAGGACGCCTCGGGCGACGAGCTGAGCAGCACGACCTTCGCGGCCGGCGCGGCGCTCCGCACCTCGGCGAGGCGCCGCAGCGCATCGTCCGGGAAGAGCAGGTCGCCGATCAGGACGAGGTCCGGGGCCATCGGCGCGACGACGCGGTCGAGCGGGCCTGCGCTGTTGGCGTGACGAACGATGTATGCGCCGGGAACGGTCTTCACGGCGGCCGTCAGGCTCGCCAGGACCGGACCGCTGTCGGCGACTACGACGACGCGGATCATGAGGTGCCTCCTTGCGTGCGGGCGCGCTGCTCGAGGTGATCCCGCAGGCGGTCGATCACATCCGTGCACGACCGCCGCTCCGCCTCCGCCAGCTGCCGGAACGCCGCGGCGCACTCCTCGAAGCCCTCCGCCCCGGCCTCCCACTCGTACACGGGCAGGCTGGCGCAGAGCTCCAGCTTCGCGCTCAGGACTCCGAGCAGATTCTTCAACGTCGCGTCGGCGGGCTGACCTCGGCGAAGGTCGGTCAGACGCCGCGTGGCGGGGCTCGGATCCGTCCGGCTGATCATGAGTCCCAGCTTCTCCGCGGACCGTCGATGCGGGAAGGTGAATCCCCTGCCTGCCCCGGGGGAACTCTGTACCTTCGTAGGGGGGAGCCGACGGGGGAGCCGCGGGGGAGTACCTGGACGAACGTCCAGGGCAGAAAGATCACCCGCGATCGGCTAGTTTGGGCCGCGTGGATCCCCCGGCCGGCTCAGGTGACGAGGAGGAGAGCGGCGACGCGCCGCCGCGCGCGATCATCGCGGACGACGACCCGTTCGCCCGCAAGATGATCAAGGAGTCGCTGCAGCGCGCCGGCGTGATCGTGATCGCCGAGGCGCACAACGGGCGCCAGGCGGTCGAGCTGACGCGCCACTACCGGCCGGACGTCGTCCTGATGGACGTGGTGATGCCGGAGCTCGACGGGATCGCCGCGACGCGGCGGATCGTCAAGGAGAACCCGGATCAGGTCGTCGTGATCCTGACGACCGCCGACGACGACGAGATCGGGCTGCTCGGCCTGCGCGCCGGTGCGTCCGGCTTCCTCGCCAAGGACGTGGACATCGACGTCCTGCCGCGGGCGCTGCAGGGCGCGCTCGGCGGCGAGGCCGCAATCTCGCGCAAGCTGAGCATGCGGCTCGTCGAGCAGCTGCGGCGCGCACCCGAGGGCCCGCGCGGCATGCGCCCTGTGAAGTCGCCGCTCACCCCGCGCGAGTGGGAGGTCATCGACCTGCTGGCCGAGAGCCGGACGACGGACCAGATCGCCGAGACGCTGGTCCTGTCGACCGAGACGGTGCGCTCACACGTCAAGAACATCCTGCGCAAGCTCGACGCGCGCTCGCGCGACGAGGCAGTCGCGGTCGCGGAGCGCATGCGCTCCGGACCGGCCGACTGACGCGCGCCGGCGTCAGGCCGGCAGGGTGAAGAAGAAGCGGTTCGCGGCTTCGTTCGACGGCGACGTGACGCCCACCTGGCCGCCGTGACGCTCGACCACCTGGCGCACGATCGCGAGACCGAGGCCGACACCGCGGGAGCGGCGCTCGCCCCAGCCTCGCTGCCACGGCTCGAAGATGCGCTGCCGGTCGATCTCGGGGATCGCCGGGCCTGGGCTCTCCACGCTGAACGTCCAGCCCGCCTCGGAGCGCGCCGCCGAGACCTTGATCTCGGAGCCCTCGCGCGGGCCGTACTGGATCGCGTTCGACAGCAGGTTGCCGAACACGCCGGTCAGCAGCGCCTCGTCGCCCGGGACGACCGGCATGTCGTCGACGTCGACCGTGATCTCGCGCGCGCGGATCTCGGCGCCGAGCATCTCGACGCAGTCGTTCAGCACCTTCGAGAGATCGACCGCCTCGGGCGTCGACGGCTCCCGGTCCGGGCGGGCGTCCATCAGCATCGCCTCGACCAGCAGGCGCATGCGCGAGGAGATGCGGATCAGCGTGTCGACGTCGCGGCGCGTCTCGAGGTCGAGCCCGTGGCCGCCGCGCTCGGCGATCATCGTCGCGAACGCCTCGGTCATGACGAGCGGCTTGAGCACCTCGTGCGCGGCCATCGCCGCGAAGCGCTCGAGCTTGGCCGTCTGGGCGCGCGCGTCCTCGAGCTCCTGCTCGAGCTGCTCGACGCGCCCGGACAGGCGCACGACCTCGCCTTCGAGCGCCTGGCGCGACGGGGAGTGGTGTAAATCGGGTCGCCGACGCCGGCCGCCCGGTTCCTTCCGGGTGCCATCCTCAAACGCGCCGCGCTCAGCTGTATCCATGCTGTTGGTCGTCCTTGTCGGTCTACCTGAGCCGTCGAAATCCGTTCGACGCGGGGGAGATCTCAGGTCGGTGGGGAATCCACCGGACGCTACATGTATCGATCAACCATTAGACGGTCAACCCGCAATGGACGAATGGACAGCCTGTCGTCACGTTCGGGCAACCGTCGGCTTCCGGCCTCGCGCCGCCGTTCTATAGCCTGCCGCACCGGTGACCGGCGTCGGCCTGGATCTATTGGAGATCGACCGCCTGGCGCGGGCGCTTGAGCGTCGCCCGCGGCTCGCCGAGCGCCTGTTCACGGCCGGCGAGCGCGCGTTCGCGGCCGAGCGCGGCGAGCCCGCACGGCACCTCGCGGTGCGTTTCTGCGCGAAGGAAGCTGTCGCGAAGGCGCTCGCCCTGACCGACGGCGACTGGCACGACGTGGAGGTGCTGGGCGGCGGCGACCGCGCGCCGGCCGTGCGCCTCTCGGGCCGTGCGCGCACACGTGCGGACGAACTCGGCGTCGAGGTCGAGATCTCGCTCACGCACTCCGAGGGCATGGCGGGCGCCGTGGCGATGCTGCGATGAGCCGCCCGCGCTGGCTCGAACCGCTGCTCGACGCCGAGCTGATGCGGGCGACCGACCGGTGGGCGATCGAGACGCGCGGGATCCCTTCGCTCGACCTCATGGAGCGGGCGGGGGAGGGGCTCGCGCGCGTGATCGCCGAGCAGGTGCCGTCCGGCCGGATCGCAGTCGTCTGCGGGAAGGGCAACAACGGCGGCGACGGGCTCGTCGCCGCGCGCCGGCTGCGCGCCGGCGGGCGCGAGGTCGACGTGCTGCGCCTGTGGGAGCCCGACGAGCTGAGCCAGGACGCCGGCGCGCAGCTCGGGCGGCTGCCCGGCGCAGCACCCGTGCGCTACGACGCCTCGCGGCTCGACGGCGCGAGCGGGCTGGTCGACGCGCTGCTCGGGACCGGCACGACCGGAGCGCCGCGGGCGCCGTTCGCGGCCGTGATCGAAGACCTGAACGCCGCCGCGGGCAGGACGATCGCGGCGGACATCCCGAGCGGCGTCGACGCGAGCACCGGCGAGGTCGCCGGCGTCGCCGTGCGCGCCGTCGCGACCGCCACGTTCCACGCCGCCAAGCCGGGACTGTGGATCGCGCCGGGCAAGGCGCACGCGGGCGAGGTCACAGTCGTCGACATCGGGATCCCGTCGGGCGCGCCCGGCGAGGCGGACGCCGGGCTGATCGTGCCGAACGTGCTGCGCGGCCTTCCGGGGCGCGGCGCCGCATCGACGAAGTTCAGCTCCGGCAACGTCGTCGTGGTCGGCGGCTCGCGCGGGCTCACCGGCGCGCCGACGATGGCCGCGCTGGCGGCGACGCGCGCCGGGGCCGGCTACGTCACGGTCGCGGCGCCTGAGAGCCTCGAGCTGTCGTTCGCCGTCCGCCTGCTCGAGGCGATGTTCATGGGGCTACCCGGAGACGGGGGCGCGCTGTCGGGGGAGGCGCTCGAGCCCGCGGTGAAGGCCGTGGGACGGGCGGACGCGGTCGTGCTCGGCCCCGGGCTCGGCAAGTCGCCGGGCGCACAGGACCTCGCCCGCGAGCTCGTCCAGCGGATCGACGTCCCGCTCGTCGTCGACGCCGACGGGCTCAACGCGCTGGCCGGGCGGCTGGAGCTGCTGCGCCAGCGCCGCTGGCCGACCGTCCTCACGCCGCACGCGGGCGAGCTGGGGCGGCTGCTGGAGCTCGACTCCGCAGAGATCGATCGCGGGCGGCTCGCGCACGCGCGCAGCGCGGCAGCGCGCGCGCAGGCGATCGTCGTGCTCAAGGGCGACGACACGCTGGTCGCCGCGCCGTCCGGCCGCGTCGCGGTCTCGCCCGGCGGTGCGCCGGGGCTGGCCACAGCCGGCACCGGCGACGTGCTCGCCGGCCTGACCGGAGCGCTGCTGGCGCGCGGGCTCTCGCACGCTCACGCCGCCTGCGCCGCCGTCTACGCGCACGTGCGCGCGGGCCGCCTCGCCGCCGCCCCGCACGGGCCCGACGGGGTGATCGCATCCGACGTGATCGCGGCTCTGCCCGCGGCGCTCGCCGCGTAGGATTGCGGCGCGTATGGCATTGAACGTTGCCGACATCATGGAGATCGGCACGCCGACCGTCTCCCCCGACGACACGATCGAGGCGGTGCTGCGTACGCTGCGCGAGAACGAGCTGCCCGGCATCCCGGTGGTCAACTCCGGCGGGCGCCCGGTCGGGATCATCACCGAGGCCGACCTGGTGATGACCGGCGAGGACGCCGACCTGCACCTGCCGCACTATTTCGAGATGTTCGGCGGGCTCGTGTTCCTCGAGCCGCTGAGCCACTTCGAGGGAAGGCTGCGCAAGGCGACTGCGGCGCTCGCGCGCGACCTGATGACCGAGGACCCGTTGACGATCGAGGCGAGCGCGCCCGTGCGCGACGCGGCGCACGAGATCGCCCGCTCCAAGCACAACCGGCTGCCGGTCGTCGAGCACGGCCGGCTCGTGGGTGTCGTCACCCGAGTCGACGTGCTCGACGCCCTGACCCGCGAGTAGATGCAGCGGGCGCTCGCCCGGGTCGACCTGGGGGCGGTCGCGCGCAACTGCGCCGAGCTGGCGCGCGTCGCGGCGCCGGCTGCGCTGTGCGCCGTCGTGAAGGCGGACGGGTACGGCCACGGCGCCGTGCCGGCCGCGCGTGCGGCGCAGGCCGGCGGGGCGCCTTGGCTCGCGGTCGCGACCGCGGATGAGGCGGTGACCCTGCGCGCCGCCGGGATCGAGGGGCCGCTGCTGGTCATGGGCGCGCTGAGCGAGGACGAGCTGACCGCCGCGCTGCGGGCGCGCGCCGACGTCGTGGCCTGGCGCGAGGAGCAGGTCGCCGCGCTCGCGGCGCATCCGGACGCCGACGGCGCGGGCGTCCACGTCAAGCTCGACACCGGCATGGGGCGTCTCGGCACCCGCGATGCCGCGGAGGCGACGCGGGCCGCGGCCGCCGTCGCCGCGGCGCCGCGGCTGCGGCTCGCGGGCCTGATGACGCACTTCGCGACCGCCGACGACGATCCCGCGTTCGCACGTGAGCAGCTCGCGCGGTTCCTCGCGTGGGTCGAGCCGCTGCGCGCGGGCGAGCCCGGACTGCTGCTGCACGCCGCAAACTCCGCCGCGACGCTCGGGATCCCCGAGTCGCGCCTCGGCATGGTCCGCTGCGGGATCGCGGTGTACGGGATGGACCCGTTCGGCGTCGACCCGGTGGAGCACGGGCTGACGCCGGCGCTCGAGCTGCGCTCCTACCTGGCCGAGGTCAAGCCGATCGCGCCGGGCGAGAGCGCGGGCTATGGGCGCCGCTTCGTGGCCGATCGGCGCACGTGGATCGGTACCGTCCCGATCGGCTACGGCGACGGCGTCCGCCGCGCGCTGAGCAACAACTGTGACGCGCTCGTCGACGGCCGCCGGGTGCCCGTTGTGGGCACGATCTCGATGGACAACCTCACGGTCGACCTCGGGCCCGAACCGCCCGGCCGCGGCGCCGAGGTCGTGCTGATCGGCGCGCAGGGCGGCGAGCGCGTGCTCGCCGAGGAGTGGGCGCGGCGCCTGGGGACGATCAACTACGAGATCACGTGCGGGATCGGCCCGCGCGTCCCGCGCGAGTACGTGCGATGACCGTGCCGCTGGAGGACGTGCGCCGAATCCTCGCCGGCCGCGATGCGTGGCTCGTTGGCGGCGCGGTGCGCGACCGGCTGCTCGGGCGGGCCACGACCGATCTCGACGTAGCGCTGCCGGCCGACCCGCGGGAGGCGGCACGGGCGCTCGCGCGTGCGACCGGCGGCGCGGCGTTCCAGCTCTCCGGCGCGTTCGGCGCCTGGCGTGTCGTCGGCCCGGGTCACAGCTGGCACGTCGACCTCGTGACCCTGCGCGACGGCGACATCCTGGCCGACCTCGCCGCGCGCGATTTCACCGTCAACGCGATGGCCGAGCCGCTGGCCGGCGGCGAGCTGCTGGACCCGCACGGCGGCCGCGCCGATCTCGAGGCGCGGCGCCTGCGCATGGTCGGGCCCGGGGCGCTTGACGACGACCCGCTGCGCGCGCTGCGCGCGATCCGGATCGCGATCGAGCTCGACCTGACGATCGAGTCCGCGACCGCGGCCGCGATCTCCCGCGCCGCGCCGGGCCTGACGCGTGTCGCGGCCGAGCGCGTGTTCGGCGAGCTCAAGCAGGTGATCTGCTCGCCCTCGGTCCGCGTCGGCGTCGAGCTGATGGACGCGCACGGCATCATCGCCCAGGTGTTGCCCGAGCTGCCGCCGCTGCGCGGCGTCGAGCAGACCGTGTTCCACCACCTCGACGTCTACGACCACACGCTCGAGGTGCTCGAGCAGGTCGTGGCGATCGAGCGCGACCCGGCGGCCGCAGGCTTCGGCGAGTACGCGGATGCGGTGGCGGCGCTGCTGCGCGAGCCGCTCGCCGACGAGCTCACGCGCGGCGGCGCGATGAGGATCGCCGCGCTGTTGCATGACGCGGCCAAGCCGCAGACGCGGACGCGGCTGCCGGACGGGCGCCTGGGCTTCCCGCACCACGACCGCGAAGGCGCGGAGCTGGCTCGCAGCGTGCTGCGGCGGCTGCGGGCGTCGGAGAAGCTCGCCGACTACGTGGCGGCACTGTGCCTGCACCACCTGCGCGTCGGCTTCCTCGTGCACGACCGCCCGCTCGACCGGCGCGCGGTCTGGCGCTACCTGCAGGCGACCGAGCCATTTGCCCCCGAGGTCACCGTCTTCACGGTGGCCGATCGGCTAGCCACCCGCGGCCGCAACTCCGAGCCCGCGATCGCCGCCCACGTCGAGTTGGCGCGCGAGCTGTTGGGCCCCGCGCTCGCCCGCCGCGCCGAGGGCCGCCCGCCGCCGCTCGTGCGCGGGGACGAGCTGGCCCGAGAGCTGGGGCTACGGCCCGGGCCCGAGCTGGGCCAGCTGCTCGCCCAGCTGGAGGAGGACCGCTTCGCCGGCGCGATCGTGACGCGCGACGACGCGATCAGGCGGGCGCGGGAGCTGGCCGCCGGCTGAGCGACCGCACCGCTTCCAGGCAGACCTCCGCGCACGCCGCGACCGTGCCGAAGTCCACGTTTGCCGCGACGTCGCGCTGCGAGTGGTAGTTCGGGGCCATCTTGTACTCGTCGATCGCGGCGAGCACGCCGCTCGGGTAGCCGGCCTTGTGCGCGATCAGCGCGTCGGTCGCGAAGCCGGTGCGCAGCCCGCGGCGCAGCCGGTGGCCGACGCGCTCACCGCACGCCGCGAGCCAATCGCGCACCGCGTGCGAGTAGTCGTTCATCCGCAGCATCCCCTCGCCCTCGAGCACGATCGGCTCCGGGCCGCCGATGCACTCCAGCACGACGAACCGGGTCCGCTCGCGCGGCAGGAGAATGGTCCGGTGCTCGGCGTCCGGCTGACCGTCCCGAGCCGCGCGACCGCTTGCACGGGGAGAATGGCGGGCCACGAACCCGCGCATGCCCTCCATCGAGGACTCCTCGCTCCCGGTCGAGACCAGCAGCACCCGCACGCCCTCGGGCGGCTCGTCGCGCAGCAGCCGCGCCAGCTCGACCAGCACGGCGACGGCGGCGAGGTTGTCGTTGGCGCCGGGCACGACCCCGCGCGCGGCGATGTCGCCCATGCTCAGTACCGACGAGAGCGCCATCCAGCCGCCGAGCCGGCGCAGGCCGCGCCGGCCGAGCAGCGCGCCGAGCCCGGCCAGCAACGGGCCAGCCACGACGATCCGCATCAGCGGCGGCGAGGTCTGCTGCTTCGCGTACCAGTCCGGGAAGGCGTCGGCGACCCAGCGCGTCGGGCCGGGATGGAAGACCAGCCCGCCCCGCGCCGCGTCGTGGTGTCCGACGAACACGACGGTCTCCTCCCCGTCGGGGTCGCCCGCCTCTGCGACCACGTTCCAGGTCGTCCGGCGCGGGAGCAGGCGGCGGAACAGGTGCGGCCCGCCCGACACGTCGTCGGCGATCCCGGCGGCGGCCGCGAGGCCGGCGACCGCCGCCGCCGGCCGTGCCCGCCGGCTCAGCCCGGCCGCCGCGCCGGCAGCCGACATGAGCGCGATCGGCACGGCGAACGAGCCGGTCGCGGGCTCCTCCTCGACCCGCGCCGCGAGTCCATGGGCTGCGAGCTCGTCCCGCAGCCACTCGGCCGCCCGCCGCTCGCCCGCGGACGCGGGCGGCCGGTCGATCGCCTGCAGGTGCTCCACCACGGCGCGCAGGCGGCTCTCGTCGGGCCGGGGCATTCAGACCGGAGGCTAGTACGTGGGCGGCGGCTTCGGCGCGGGTGAACGGCGGGCATTGAGGAGTGCAGGATCGGCCGGTCCGCTCGCGCGCCGACGCCGAACGTCGGTGAGCCGGGCCTATACGGGGTGCTCACCGACGTTCGGCATCGTAGGGCGCCCCACGTGAGCGCCGCCGCGATCCGTCCTCTCCTTCAATGCCGCAGTTGAAGTTCGTCCCGGCGAAAGCCTCGATACGGTGCGGCCATGCAAGACCCCGACTGCCTGTTCTGCAAGATCGTGGCCGGCGAGATCCCCGCGACGCGCGTGCACGAGGACGAGCGGACGATCGCGTTCATGGACATCAACCCGGCCACGCGCGGTCATCTGCTGGTGGTCCCGCGCGAGCATGCGGCCGACCTGCTCGAGGTCGGCGACGAGGACCTCGCGGCGTGCGCGGCGGCCGCCAAGCAGCTCGCCGGGACCGTGAAGCGCAAGCTCGGCGCCGACGGCGTCAACCTGCTCAACTCGTGTGGCCGCGAGGCGTGGCAGACCGTGTTCCACTTCCACGTCCACGTGATCCCGCGCTACGTCGGCGATCCGCTGCGGCTCCCGTGGGTCCCGCAGCCCGGGGACCGCGACGAGATCGCCGCCGCGGCCGCCGCTCTCACTGACTGAAACCTGGTCATTCGTCCTCTTGCACTCATGTGCCGGTTCTGAATAGGTTTTTCACCGTCGGGACCGGTCGCGGTGCGGCCGGTCGTCCATCCGGGGCTCCTTGAGCACCACCAGCTGTGGGGAAGAGCAGGCATGGCATCAGGGACGGTCAAGTGGTTCTCGGACGACAAGGGATTCGGCTTCATCACGCCCGATGAGGGCGGCCGGGACCTGTTCGTCCATTTCTCAGGGATCATCGGCGAGGGCTATCGCTCCTTGGCCGAAGGTTCGAAGGTGACGTACGAAGAGGAGAACGGCGAGAAAGGGCCGAAGGCCGTCAACGTCGAGAAGGTCTGAGCGCGGGCCGGGCGGCGCGCGCCCCCGAGCCGCCGCCCGGGACAGCAACAATGACCGCCCGCTCGTGTTGAATGCGGGCATGTACAGGCTTCTCTTTGCGGCGCTGGCGGTGGCGCTCGTCCTGATCGCCCCCTCGGCCGCGTCGGCGAAGATCGTCGAGGTCGGTGACGTCGGCACCGCGCCGGCGCCCAGCTGTCCCACCAGCCCGTGCGAGGTGATCTCCCGCACGACCGCCTATCAGACGCGGATCGGCGCCACGCGGGATATGTTCGTCGTGCCCGCGAACGGGCGGATCGTCGCGTGGACGATCACGCTCGGCAAGCCGGGCAAGCGACAGTTGAAGTTCTTCGAGGAGAACCTCGGCGGCCCGGCGCAGGCCGGCATCACGGTCCTCAAGCCCGGCGAACGGCTGTTCGGACGCGTGCTCGCGCAGGGCCCGCTCGAGCCGCTGACCCCGTGGTTCGGCCAGACGGCGCAGTTCCCGCTCGAGACGTCGCTGCCGGTCACGAAGGGCTCGATCGTCGCGCTGTCGGTGCCGACGTGGGCGCCGGCGCTCGGGCTCGGGCTCGGGCGCGACCACGTCTGGCGCGCCAGCCGCGAGGTCGACGCGTGCGATGACACGCAGACCCAGAGCGCGCAGATCGACGTGCGCGATCTGACCCGCTACAAGTGCGCCTACCGGACCGCCCGGCTGAGCTACAGCGCGACGCTGATCACGACCCCGGTGCCGCCCAAGACCAAGCCCAAGCCGTAGCCGGCTACGCCGCGCCGAGCACGTCGAGCAGCGCGGCGACGACGTCGGGGTCGAACTGCGTGCCCGAGCGCGAGCGCAGCTCGGCGACCGCGTCGGCGCGCCCCAGGGCGCGCCGGTAGGGCCGCCGCGTGATCATGGCGACGTACGCGTCGCAGGCGAGGATGATGCGCGAGCCGATCGGGATCTGGGCGCCGCCCAGGCCGTCGGGGTAACCGCTCCCGTCCCAGTGCTCGTGCTCGTGGCGCACGATCGGCGCGATCGGCGCGAGCTGGGGGAGGCGCCGCAGGATGCCCTCGCCGATCACCGGATGCTGGGACATCGTGTGCCACTCGGCGTCGTCGAGCGAGCCGGCCTTGCGCAGGATCTCGAACGGGATCGCGAGCTTGCCGACGTCGTGCAACAACGCGGCGTGCCCGATCCGCTCGACGGTATCGCGCGGATACCCGAGCACCAGCGCGACGCTGGTCGCCAGGCAGACGACCTGCTCGAAGTGCCCGTGCGTGTAGTCGTCGCGCGCGTCGATGGCGGCGGCCAGCGCCTGGACGGCCGCCGGTGACGCGTCAGCGCGCTGCAGCCGGGCGAGCTCCTCTTCGGCGTCCGGGTTGGCGACGGCGACGCGACCCTTGCCCGTGCGCTTGGCCAGCAGCAGCGCGCGGTCGGCGGCGGCCAGCAGCTCGTCGGCGTTCATCCCGGGCAGCCATCCGGACACGCCGATCGAGCAGTTCCCGAGCGGGCCGTCGTGCGCGCGCGGAGCGCCCGCCTGGACGCGGGTGCGAACGCGCTCGGCGACCGCGCTCGCGGTCTGCTCGTCCGCGCCGGGCAGCACCAGGACGAACTCGTCGCCGCCGTAGCGGGCGACCTGGTCGTACGGGCGCACCTCGGCGCGCAGCGCATCGGCGACGCGGCGCAGCAGCGCGTCGCCGGCGGGGTGGCCGAGCTCGTCGTTGACGCGCTTGAAGTCGTCGAGGTCGATCAGCACGCAGCACAGCGGCTGCTCCTCGCGCGCCGCGCGCGCGATCTCCTCGCGCACACGGACCTGCATCGCGCCGTGGTTGAGCAGGCCTGTGAGGGCATCGGTGCTGGCCGCGGTGCGGACGTCGTCGTAGGCCTCCGCGTTGTGGCAGGCGACGACGGCGAGGTCGGCGATCGCCTCGAGCACGTGGAGATCCTCGCTCGCCACCTCGCGCCGGTCGAGGAACCCGATCGACAGCGCGCCGCGCAGCTCGCCGTTCCAGCGCATCGGGACGCCGACGCCGGCGCGCACGCCGGGATGTACGAAGTGGCCGGGGAGGGTCATCTCGTGCTGGTAGTCCGTGGTCATGATCGGCCGGCCCTCCGCGAGCACCCGGCCGGCGATCGCCTCGCCCGGCTCCAGGCGATAGCCGAACCACTCGTCGGTCACGTTATGGCCCGCGGTGGCGACCGCGGCGCCGTCGTCGTCGAGCAGGTAGACGCCGGCTACGGCGCCGCCGACGGCGAGGTCGGCCTCGCGCGCGAGCGTGTCGAGCACGGCCTGCAACTCGAGCGAGACGTTCAGCGCGTGCGCGGCGCGCGCCAGCGCGGCGTCGCGCTCGGCCTGCGCGATACGGCGCTGCTCGGCCTCCAGCCGCGCCAGCCCGAGCGCGACCTGGTTGGCGAGCGTGGCGGCGATCAGGATCTCGTCCGGCTCCCACGGCGCGGCTGACCGGCGGCCGAGCACCGCGACGTGGCGGACGTCGCCGGACCAGGCGATCGGGACGAGCAGCGCGGCCGCCGCGTCGACCCGGCGGGCGAGGTCCGCGCCCAGCTCGGGCGCGATGCGCGCCTGCTCGAGCTCGAGCGGCTGCGCGGTGCCGGCAACGTACGCGACCGCGGGCGCACCCTGCAGCGCGGCCTCGACCACCTCGACGTGTTCAACCGCCAGCGCGCCGCGCGTCTCGGCCGCGAAGCGCGCGATCAGCTCGGCGTCGCCGCATGTCGACAACGCCGCCTGGGAGAGGCGGCGCAGCGGGGCGTGCGCAACGTGCGCTCGGGCTGTGGAAGCGGTGGTCAGAGTGCTGCCGGACTTCGGCCGAAGGGTCCACGAATCCCTATCGGCCCCTCAAAGCCCGGGCTTGATGCGCGTGCGCGCTAGCAGGCGCCGGCGTTCTGCTCGCAGAAGCTCTCGAACTGCTCCGGCGCCGAGCCTTCCTCGGGCGGGGCGTCGGTTGCGGGAGCTTCCGGGACTGCGGTGGCCTCAGGCGCGGCTGTGCCTCCGCCCTCGTCGGCCGGGGGTGTGGTCGTGGTCCCGCTGTCGGCGGTCCCGCTGTCGGCGGTGCCGCTGTCGGCGCTCTCGTCCGCGCTGTTCTCGTCGGACCCGGAACCCGTGTCCTCGGACGTGTTTCCATCACCGTTGCCGTTGCCGCCGCCGCCGAGATCGTTGTCGCTGGGCACGGTCATGGCGGGCGGAGGGCCGGGCACCTCGTCGGAGTCGACCTCGCCGCCGCCGCAACCGGCGGCTGCGAGCGCGAGCGCGACGATGAGTGCCATGAGGGAGAACGGGCGGAACATGGGTGGATCAGCGGGGCAGCGCGGCCATGCGGCGGCCGCAGTGCGGGCAGTCGTTGAGGTCCTTCTGCGAGTGCTGGTCGCACCAGTTGCAGAAGCGCAGGTTCTCCACCGCCCACGGGAGCGACGACTGGGACGGCGCGGCCGGCAGGATCTTGGCCACGATCTCCATCTGCTCCCCGGTGTCGCGGTCGCGGTAGATCTCGCCCGCCTCGGCGGGCAGCAGGACCTCGCGGCCGGTCGACGGAGTGCGCAAGCGATACAGCTGGCGCTCACTCATCGGCGTGCAGCCTAGCAACGGGGTCGGTCGGGACCGCCGGGTGGCGTATACGCTCGCCGCCGTGCGCGTGTTGATCTTCCATGGCTACCTGCTGCAGGGGACCGGCTCGAACGTGTACAACGCCGCGCTGGGTGAGGCGTTCGTACGCCTCGGCCACGAAGTGCACCTGCTCTGCCAGGACCGCGCGCCGCTCGAGCTGCCGTGGGTCGACGCCGCCGGCGACTGGGACGGCGGCGCGCTGGACCTGACGATCCGTCGCGATCCGCCCCGCGCGACCGTGTACCGGCCCGACATCGGCGCGTTGCTCCCGGTCTACGTGGCGGACCGCTACGAAGGCGTCGAGGCGCGGCCGTACCCGGCGCTGAGCGACGAAGAGGTCGCGGGCTACGTGGATCGCAACGTGGCCGCGGTGCGCGAAGTCGCGGCCCGCGCGCGGCCGGACATCGCGCTGGCCAACCACCTCGTGATGGGGCCGTTGATCCTGGCGCGCGCGCTGGCCGGCGCCGGCGTGCCGTACGCCGTGAAGATCCACGGCAGCGCGCTGGAGTACACGGTCAAGCCGCACCCGCGCTTCCTGCCGGCCGCGCGCGAGGGGCTGGCCGGCGCCGCGGGCGTGCTCGTCGGCTCGCGCCACACCGCGGAGAGCCTGTGGGCCACGCTCGAGGACCCGGGCCTGGAGGAGCGGACCCGCCTCGGCCCCCCGGGCGTCGACGTGGACCGCTTCGAGCCGCGCGAGCGGGAGGCCGCGGCGGCCGGCCTCGAAGGCCTGCGCGCGCGCCTCGTGGAGGGCTCGCGCGCGCCCTCGCGCGCCCGCCGCGATACGCCCTCGGCGCCCGGCGATACGCCCTCGGCGGCCGGCGACGAGATGATGGCGTCGTCGTTCGCGCGCTCGACGGCCGAGGCCGCCGGCGCGCTCGGCGCGCTCGATCCCGGCCGCGACCGGATCGTGACGTTCGTCGGCAAGCTGATCGCCTCGAAGGGCGTCGAGCTGCTGCTCGCCGCCTGGCCGCTCGTGCTCGGCCGGGTGCCGGATGCGCGGCTGCTCGTCGTCGGCTTCGGCTCGTTCCGCGAGCAGCTCGAGGGGCTCGCCGCCGCGCTCTCGCGCGGCGATCTGGCCACGGCCCGCGCGCTGCGCGGCGAGGACGGGCGCGAGCTGCCCGAGCTCGCCGCGTTCCTCGACGCGCTCGGTCCCGAGGCCGCCGCGTACCGCGCGGCCGCGAGCGGCATGACGGCCCGGATCCACTGGGCCGGCCGGCTCGACCACGACGAGCTCGCCGACGTGCTGCCGGCGGCGGACGCGCTGGCGATGCCGAGCACGTTCCCGGAGTCGTTCGGGATGGTCGCCGCCGAGGCGGCGGCGTGCGGCGCGCTGCCGGTGGTCGCCGGGCACTCCGGGATGGCCGAGGTCGCCCGCGCGCTGGCACACGCCGTCCCGCACGAGGTCCGCCCCTGGCTGACGTTCGAGGTCGGCCCGCACGCGGTCATGCAGCTGGCGGAGGACCTGGCCTCCTGGCTCGTGGCGCCGGCCGACCTGCGCGCCCGGACGCGCGCGGCGATCGTCGGCGTCGCGCGCGAGCGCTACTCCTGGGACGGCGTCGCGCGGACGGTCGTCGCGGCGGCCGAGGGGCGCCTCGACGAGCTGCCGCGCCCCTGACTGCACCCCCCGCCAGGCCAGCAAGTAGGATCACGCGCCATGAACGGAGGACGGGTTCGGGTGGCGCTCCTGGCGGGGGTGGCGCTCATCTCGCTCACGGGTTGCGAGCTCAAGGACGACGGCGACAACCTCGTCAACGGCAAGACGCAGTTCGCTCAGAACTGCGCGAGCTGCCACACGCTCGCCCGCGCGAACGCGAACGGCGTCGTCGGCCCGAACCTCGATAACGCGTGGCAGCGGGCCGAGCGCGACGGCCTCGGCCGCTCGACCTACCAGGGCATCGTCCATCGCCAGATCGAGCAGCCGAACCAGAACCCGTCGGTCGACCCGGGCACCGGCAGGGAGGTCGCGCCGATGCCGGCGGACCTCGTCAAGGGGGAGGACGCCCAGGACGTCGCGGCCTACGTGGCGTACGCCGCGGCCAATCCCGGCGAGGACACCGGCCGGCTGGCGGCCGCCGGCGCGGCGAAGCAGGAGGAGCTGGCCCGCGCCGAGGGCGGGGTGCTCGCCATCCCGGCCGATCCGACCGGGCAGACGCTCTACACCTTCAAGAACGCCGAGGCGCCGGCCGGCCAGCTTACGGTCAACTCGGTCAACGATTCCTCGGTCGACCACGACATCGCGCTCGAGGGCAACGGCGTCAACGCGAAGGGCAAGATCGTCAGGGACGGCGGGACGTCGACGTTCGACGTCGATCTCCAGTCCGGCGACTACACGTTCTACTGCTCTGTCGACGCCCACCGTCAGGCCGGCATGCAGGGCACCCTCACCGTAAAGTAGCCGGCCGCGCGCGCTCGGCGGCCTCATCGCGGTCGAACTGCCGCGCGGCCTGCCAGAAGAAGAACGCGAGCGCGAACACCATGATCAGGATGTCGACCGCGACCATCATCGCGCCGGCGCTCTGCTGGTCGGCCAGCGCGGAGATGCCGTGCCGCTCGCCGGATCCGTAGACGCCCGTGTAGACGGGGGTGCGGATCAGCACGAACGCCATTCCGAGGAACATTCCGATCATCCGCGCGCCCAGGATGTGGCCGATCTTCCACAGGTCGCCGTGCAGCTGCCGGCGCTTGGGCTCCAGCGCCGACCACCACACGAGCACGCCCGCGAGGATGAAGCTGGCGTGCTGTGCGACGTGCACGAGGTCGTTGCGCACGGCGCCCTCGAACGCGAACCCGAGGTGCCAGCCGTACAGCACGACCGCGTAGACCGCGATCGCGACCAAGGGCTGCCGCAGCTTCCGGAACACGCCGCGCAGGCGCGAGCGCGCGAGCGGGACGAGCACCCCGCGCGGGAGGAAGAACGCGAGCACCGGGTTGCGCAGCCCGGCCAGCAGCAGCGGCGCGCCGAGGTCGGCGAGCAGGATGTGCTCGCCCATGTGCGCTGTGAGCAGCTCGTCCGAGAGCGAGCCGATCGGCGACAGCAGCGCGACGGCCTGCAGCCCGAGCCCGATGTGCCAGAGCACGATCTGCAGACGCGGGACGGATACGCCGCGCCGCCCCAGCACGCGCAGCGCGCGCACATACAGCGTCTCGGCGACGATGAGCCAGACGACGATCGCCATCGACGCTCAGTGTGGCGCGAACTCGATGACCTGGGCGGTTTCCTCGACGACCGGATTCGCAGCGCCACCCCTGCAGCCGTGAACGAACGCGATCTTCAGCTGGCTCGATCAGGGGCACGCAGGTCGCCGAGCATCGCGGCCAGTGCCAGTTCTGCGTCTCGGGTCTGCAAGCCGCGCTGCATGGCGGAGCGGATCCGGGCTTGCGCCGCGGGCTCGCGCACGCCCTCGCCGAAAAGATCCGAATCGCGCCGGAACTCCGCGGCCGGAGCGAGGGCGATCGCGTTGACCCGCTCCTTGACCGCGGCATGGCCGGCGGCCGGGAACCCGGCGATCCGATGAGCGAGCGATGCGACGAAGTCGCCGAGCTCGGCGGCGGGCAGCGCCCGATTGATCCAGCCGTACCGTTCAGCCAGGTCGGCGTCGTAATCCTCGGCGCTCAGCATGACCTCCAGCGCTCGGCCCCGTCCCATCAGACGCGCGAGGTGCTGGACGGCGCCCCCGCCGGGGATCACGCCGAAGGCCGGCTCGAACTGACCGAAGATCGCCGACTCCCGCGCGGCGAAGCGCATGTCGCACGCCAGCACGAACTCGCTGCCGGCGCCGCGCACGCGACCCGCGATCTGTGCGATGGTCACGAGGCGGCTCGCGCTGAGATGGTGGAACATGAGTGCGATCGACGCTTCGCCGGTCAGCTTCGCCGCCTCTGCCCGGTACTCATCGACCCGGGTCAGGTCGACATGGGAGATGAAGTAGTCGGGGTCGGCGCTGCTGAACACGAGCACCCCGACGGCGTCGTCGGCCTCCGCGTACTGGATCACGGAGACGAGATCCCCGACGAGCTCGGGCCCGAGAAGGTTCATGGGTGGGGCCGCGATCTCCACGAACAGCACCGACCCTTCCGCGCGCACGGTGAGCGTGTCGAAGGCCACGCGGGCCGAGGATGAGCTCATGGGGCGCTCCTTTCAGAGAGGAACTGACGGGCCGGGGTGGGAGCTGCGCGAAGCCGGAGCCGGTCGCCTCGGCTGATGAGGACGACACCGGCGATCACGACGATGCCGCCGACGAGCTCACTGGCGTGGGGCACCTCGCCCAGCCACACGAACGCGATCAGCACGGCGACAGCCGGCACGAGGTAGAGCAGCGAGGTCGAGGTCGCCACGGGCAGGTTCGCGACAGCGTACCCCCACAGCACGAAGCCGAGTGCCGAAGGCACGAGCGCGAGGTAGAGAG
Source organism: uncultured Solirubrobacteraceae bacterium (assembly GCA_963835735.1). Lineage (GTDB taxonomy): Bacteria > Actinomycetota > Thermoleophilia > Solirubrobacterales > Solirubrobacteraceae > DASQMT01. The sequence continues at coordinate 71,231 of CAWIGP010000004.1, read as the reverse complement.
CGGAGCCCCACGCCGACGCCGAGGCAGTGACCATGTCGTTCCAGCCCCAGGGCAGGAGCGGGAGCGCCATGACGGTTCCGGCGACCATCCCGTACGTCGCGACTTCGAGGGGCGACCGGGTCCGCAGCAGCGGCTTGGTCAGCGGGTGGTAGATGCCCTGGACCACGGCGGCACCGACGACGATCCAGATCGCGGACGTGACGGTCGCGCCCGAGCGTGCGAGGCAGACGACGGCCACCCCTGCGATGGCGACGATGCTGCCCGCGATCTTGGCGCCGGTGAGCCGTTCGCCGTAAGCGAGCACCGCGATCGCAACACTCACGAGCGGCGCCGACGCCACGATGATGCTGGCCGTGCCGGCGGGCACATGAAGCTCGCCCGCATTGAGCAGCACCTGGTACGCCGTCATGCCGAAGAACGCGGCGGCCAGCACGAGGAACGCGTGCCGACGCTCGGGCAGCCGGACGTGCGCGAAGGGGGCGACGGCGAGCAACGCGAGCGCCGCCACGGCCAGCCGCACGACCGACAGACCGATGACCCCCATGTCCGGCGCGGCGACACGGATCGCAGGGAACGCGCTCGCCCACGTCACCACGACGGCCAGGCCTGCTGCCAGCACCTTGAACGAGGTCATCGGCACAGGATGCTCGGCGGGATCCGTTTCGTCCATTGACGATTTTCGCGGTTGAGCGTAAGTTTCGTTGACGTGTTGGACGTTCGCCGCCTGCAGATGCTGAGCGAGCTACAGCGGCTCGGCACGATCGCGGCCGTCGCCAACGAGCTTCACCTCACCGCGCCTGCGGTGTCGATGCAGCTCGCCGCGCTGGAGCGCGCGGTCGGGCTCGCGCTCACCGAACGGCAGGGCAGACGCGTCGTCCTCACGCCTGCGGGAGCGGTGCTCGCCGCCCACGGCCGCGACATCGTGGACCTGGTCAGCGTCGCCGAGATGGACGTCGAGACGCTGCGCCAGGGCGAGTCGGGCACCTACCGGATCGCGGCCTTCCCGACCGCCGCGCGCTCGTATGTGACGGACACGTGGCGGCAGCTGCGCGACGGCCCCCAAGCCGGCCCGGCGCTGCGGCTCACCGAGCTCGAGCCCGACGCGGCGGCCGAGGCGCTCGTCCGCGGCGACCTCGACCTTGCCGTCACCCACGCCTACTCGAACGTTCCACGGCTCACCTCGCATGGGCTCATCGCCACCGCTCTCGTGAGCGAGGAGTTGCTCCTGGCGACGGCCGCGAGCTCCGCGCCGGCGACCACCGGCGCGGGCGCCGCGCGACTCGCCGACCAGGCCCACAGCGACTGGGTGATCCCGCACGCCGACCTCACGTGCGCCGAGATGGTCAAACGCGCGTGCGGCGCCGCCGGGTTTCAACCCCATGTCGTAGCCGAGGCGACCGACTTCTCCGTGCAGCTCGAGCTCGTCGCCGCCGGCATCGGCGTCGCCCTCGTGCCGCGGCTCGCCGCGCGAGCCGTCCCCGAGGGGTTGCGGCTGCTGCCGATCCATCCGCCGGTCCAGCGACACCACTTCGCGCTCACGCGCCGCTCCGCCCAAAGTGACCCCGGGATCCGCCGGATCGTCGAGTTGCTCGATGACAACGCAACCCAGCTCCTGCTGCGGGTCGAAGAGTTCACAATATGACCCGATGGCGACGGATTACCAGCGCCCCGGGTGGTTCACGAAGCACGTCTTCAACCCGATCGTCGCCGGACTGACCCGGCGCGGCGTGAGCCTCGTGGGGTCCCGCGTCCTCGAGGTGCGCGGCCGGAAGAGCGGCGAGTGGCGGCAAACTCCGGTGAATCCGCTCGAGTTCGGGGGCGAGCGGTACATCGTTGCGCCACGCGGTGAGACGCAGTGGGTGCGCAACCTCCGAGCGAGTGCCGAGGGGCGCTTGCGAAAGGGCCGCAGGACGGAGGAGTTCACGGCGACAGAGCTTCCCGACGAAGAGAAGCCGCCGCTTCTCCGTGCGTATCTGAAGAAGTGGGCCTGGGAGGTCGGCACGTTCTTTCAGGGGGTCGGCGCCGATGCGCCGGACGAGGACCTGCGCCGGATCGCCCCGCTGCACCCCATCTTTCGCATATCGCGCCGCTCCTAGAGCGCGCGGGCGATCAGCACGACCGCCACGACCACGGCCGCCACCGCGATCACGTACAGCAGGAGACGGAACGCGCCCGCCTCCGTGCGCAGCGGGTTCTCCACGCTCAGATTATGTAGACCGTGGTGTAGACCACGATCCACATGACGTCGACGAAGTGCCAGTAGATCCCGGGCACCTCTATCCCGCGGTGCTCGGTCGCGGTGAAGTGGCCGCGGAACGCCCGGATCGTCACGAACAGCAGCAGCGTCAGGCCGATGAACACGTGCGCGCCGTGCAGCCCGGTGAGGCTGTAGAAGACCGTGCCCTGCGCGTTGTCCTGCGGCGAGAAGCCGAGGTGCACGTACTCGTTGATCTGGATGAACAGGAACGTGCAGCCGAGCAGGAACGTGGTCAGGATGCCGGCCTGCAGCCCGCGCCGGTTGCCCATCTTGTTCGCGTGCTCGGCCCAATGCAGCGTGAACGAGGAGGAGATCAGGATCGCCGTGTTGACCCCGGCGATCGCCTTCGGCAGGTGCTCGCCCTCCGCCGGCCATTCGGCGCCCTGCACGACCCGGATGAAGAAGTAGGCCGTGAAGAAGGCCCCGAAGATCATCACCTCGGAGATGATGAAAAGCAGCATTCCGAGGTAGGCCGGGTCCACGCGCGAGGAACGGTTGGCCGGCGGCGGGCCGTGATGCTCGTGCGGGATCGCGGCGGCTTCCATCAGGCCTGCACCGGCGCGGCCGAGGACTCGACGTGCTCGACCGGCTTGCCGGTCGCCTTCTGCACCCGATCGACCAGCTTGTCGGCCATCCAGCTCGAGCTGCCCTCGGGCAGCGTCGAGATCACGATTTCGTGGATGTGGAAGAACTGCACGGCGTTCATCGTCGCCGTGTACGGGTCGGGATCGCCGATCAGGCCGGCGGCCACGATGCCCGACTCGGCGAGCGACGCGAGCAGCGTCTGCAGGCGCTCGCGCGCAGCACGCACCGCGCGGCCGTCGCCGCTGTCCTGCGGGACGACGATGATGAAGCGGCGCGCACCCTCCTCGGCGAGCGCCTTCAGCCGCTCGACGAGCTCTCGGCCTGCGACCGTCTGGTTGGCGACCACGAGCGTCACGTCGAACGGCAGCCCCTCGCGGGCGAGGTCGACCACCACGTGCGTGACGGGAAGACCCGTGTCGTTCTCGAGCGCCTCGATCAGATCGCGCTTCATCCAGCCCGACGTCGAGGCGGGCAGCGTCGAGACGATGATCTCGGTGATGCCGTGTTCGGCGATCGCGTCCTTCGCGGCGTTCAGCGGGTCGCCGTCGCCGACCTCGCCGCGCCCCGCGATCCCCTCCTCGCGCATGAACGCGAGCGCCAGGTCGACGCGCACCTGCGCCGAGTCGCGCACGGCCTCGTCGTAGATCACGTTGCCGTGCCGGGGGCGCGTCAGCGGGACGACGACGTGGAAGCGCGCGTCGCCCTGCGCGGCGCGCTCGCGGATCGCGTCGAGCAGCTTCGCGCCGCCGATCGTCTCGTTCGCCAGGACGAGGATCTCAGCCACTGCGGAAGGGCCCACTGGTCGCGTCACTCCCGACTCGTCTCTCCGCCCGCCACGACCTGTGGTGGCTTGGCCTCCTCGCCCGCGGGCTGGAAGATCCCGTGGACGGCGCCGGGCACGCCGTACTCGTACGGCCCGCCGACGACGGTCGGCACCCGATCGAAGTTGAAGATCGGCGGTGGCGAGGAGACCTGCCACTCGAGCGTCAGCGACCGCCACGGGTTCGCCTCCGCGCGCGGGCCCGTGCGCCACGAGCGCACGATGTTGTAGACGAAGACCAGCGTCGACAGCCCGAGCACGAACGACGACAGCGAGATGAAAAGGTTCCAGCCGGCGAACTGCTCGGGATAGTCCGCCACGCGCCGCGGCATGCCCTCGATCCCGATCAGGTGCATCGGCCCGAACGTTGCGTTGAACGACACGAACGTCAGCCAGAAGTGCACCTTGCCGAGCCGGTCGTCGAACATCCGCCCGGTCATCTTCGGGAACCAGTAGTAGACGCCCGCGTAGATCGTGAACAGCGAGCCGCCGTACAGCACGTAGTGGATGTGCGCGACGATGAAGTAGGTGTCGCTGACCGTGATCGACAACGGCAGCATCGCCAGCATCACGCCGGAGATCCCCCCGAGCGTGAACATCGTCAGGAAGCCGAGCGCGAACAGCATCGGCGTGTCGAGGTGCAGGACGCCGCGCCACAGCGTCGCCAGCCAGGAGAAGATCTTGATCCCGGTCGGCACCGCGATGATCGCCGTCGTGACCATCATCGGGATCCGGATCCAGCTCTGCATTCCCGAGACGAACATGTGGTGCGCCCAGACGGTGAACCCGAGCAGCACGATCGCCAGCAGCGAGAACGCCATCATCCGGTAGCCGAAGATCGGTTTTCGCGCCTTCACCGACAGGACCTCGGAGATGATCCCGAAGCCCGGCAGCATCATGATGTAGACCGCCGGGTGCGAGTAGAACCAGAAGACGTGCTGGTACATCAGCACGTCGCCCGCCTTCTGCGGAACGAAGAAGTTGAACCCGAGCGCGTAGTCGAGCAGGACGAAGAACTGCGACGCGGCGACGAACGGGGTGGCGATCACGACCAGCAGCGAGGTCGAGAAGTTCGCCCACACCAGCAGCGGCATGCGCCAGAAGCTCATGCCGGGCGCGCGCATCGTGATGATCGTCACGAGGAAGTTCAGCGCGGTCGCGATCGAGGACGCGCCGGCGAACTGCACGCCGATCGTGAAGAACAGCTGCCCGATCGGCACCGACGTCGAGAGCGGGGCGTACGCGGTCCAGCCGGTCGCGAACGACCCGCCGGGCGCGAAGAACGACGCGGTCATCATCAGCCCGGCGACCGGCAGCATCCAGTACGACAGCGCGTTCAGGCGCGGGAACGCCATGTCCGGCGCGCCGATCATCAGCGGCAGCACGTAGTTCGCCAGCCCCGCGAAGACAGGGATGATGAACAGGAAGATCATCAGCGACGCGTGGACGCTGAACAGGCCGTTGTAGGCGTTCGGGTCCACGAACTGCGAGCCCGGCGCGGCCAGTTCCGCGCGCACCAGCATCGCCAGCAGGCCGCCGACCAGCATGAAGAAGAACGACGTGACGACGTACTGGATCCCGATCACCTTGTGATCGGTGTTGACGCGGAAGTAGTCGCGCCAGCTATGCGCGCCGTGGCTGGAGTGGTCCTCCGGCCGCGTCGGGCGTCCGGACGCCCAGTAGAACCAGTAGTCGAACGCGCCGAGGCCGACGAAGAAGAACAGCGGCGTGGCGAGCAGCGAGACGATCAGGACCGCGTTCTGCCAGTGCGAGTCCCAGCCGGCCGAGCCATCGAACGGCGTGGAGAAGCCGTACGCCTCGCGGACGACGGTGACCAGCGCCGCGGAGAACAGCACGCCGAGGACGATGTAAGCCCCAGCCCGGTACCAGCCCGGCGCGCGCAGCTTGGCGGTCATCGAGATCCCCTCATCGGCCTGCCACGTCGTCAAGGTACTTCACGAGCGTGTCCAGTTCCGCCGGCGGGATGGTCTGGCCGAAGTTCGGCGGCATGATGTTCGGCCGAGAAGCCCTGCGCGATCTCGGCGTTCGGGTCCACGATGCTCTGCTTGATGAACGCCGCGCTCTTGTCCGGCAGCACCTGGTCGAGGTCGGGCCCGACGCCGCCGGTCGTGCCCGCGTCGGCGAGCGTGTGACAGCCGCCGCAGCCCTCCTCGGTGAACAACATCTTGCCCTCGGGCGCAGCGGCGCCTCCTCCGGCCTCTTCGGCCTGGCCGGGCGGCCTGCCGCGCCGCTCGACCCAGCGATCGAACTCCTGCGGCGGGACGACGTGGGCGGTCTGGCGCATCGCGGAGTGTCCGATCCCGCACAGCTCCGCGCACACGACCGGGTACTCGCCGACGGTCTCGGGCGTCGCGCGCAGCGACGTGTTGATCCCCGGCACCGCGTCGATCTTCAGCCGGAACGCGGGGACCCAGAAGTCGTGGATCACGTCGTCGGACTGGACCGTGAACTTGACCTGGCGGCCGGTGGGCACGTAGAGCTGCGGCGAGGCGAACGTCTGCCCCGACGGATCCTTGTAATAGAACGTCCAGGTGAACTGCTGGCCCACGACGCGCACTCCGAGCGCGTTCGCGTCGGCCTCCTCGACGTCGTGCAGCACCACGTACGCGTACGAGCAGAGCGCCACGAGGACGATCGCCGGGATCGCGGTCCAGATGATCTCCAGGCGCGTGTTGCCGTGGATCGGCGGGCCGTCGAGCAATTCCTCGCCGGGCCGCATGCGAAAGCGCCAGACGCAGTACAGGACGATGACCATGACCAGCACGAAGACCGGCACCGAGAAGATGATCAGCACGTCCCAGACCGTGTCGATCTGCTTGCCCTCCTCGGTCGCCTGCGTCGGGAACCAGTCGATCAGCAGGCCAAGGGCGATGCCGATGATCGACGCGATCACGCCGATCGTGATCAGCTCGACGACGTGGGTGCGGCTCTCCGGCTCGTTCCTGAAGTCTTCGCTCTCCATCAGCGGTCCCGGCCCATGGACGCGGCAAGTTACAGAAACGCCGGGACGGAGGGAACCGACGGGTGCGCGGCCGCCGTCAGGCGGCGAGCCGCTCGCCCGCGCGGCTCGCGCGGAAGTCCGACGGCGCGACGCCGTGGTGGCGCCGGAACGCCTTGGCGAACTGCGCCGGCTGGCGGTAGCCGACGCTGTGGGCGACCTCTCGCACGGTGACGGTGCGGCGCACGAGCAGCTCGGCCGCGCGGTCCATCCGCACGCCGGTCAGGTACTCGCGGAACGTGGTCCCGCCGATCTCGGCGTATGCGCGCTGGAGCTGGCGGCGCGACGAGGCGACGCGCCGCGCGATGTCGTCGAGCGCGAGGTCGCGGGCGAACTCGCGGTCGACGATCTCGACGGCGTCGGCGAAGAGGCTCGAGCGCAGCTGGACCGTTGCAGGACGCTGGGTGGGCACTAACGATAGATACGCGCAGCGCGCCCGGGACGGATGAGGTTTGTCCCCGGCGGCGAGCGGACCTGGCGCGTTGCCGCTCGTCGGCGCGCCCGCCCGCCGGCCTCGATAGGCTTGTGCCGATCGTCGCTTGCAACCGAGCCTGGAAGGTGATGAGGAATGCATGTGCGGGAGGGCATGAGCACATTGATCCTGACGGTGGGACCCGGCCACACGCTCCGCCAGGCCGCTTCCCAGATGGCCGAGCGCGGCGTCGGCGCCGCCGTGGTCCTCGATCCCGACGCCATGGGGCCCGGCATCATCACGGAGCGCGACATCCTGCTCTCGCTCGGGCGCGGTGAGGATCCCGACACCGAGAAGGTCGCCGAGCACCTGACCTCCGAACTCGTGTTCGCCAGTCCCCAGTGGTCGCTCGAGCAGGCCGCGGTCGCGATGGTGCGCGGCGGCTTCCGCCACCTCGTCGTCGTCGACCAGGGCGAGACCGCCGGGATCCTGTCGGTGCGCGACATCGTGCGCTGCTGGACCGACGACGGCGCGAGCTGCGAGATCCCGCAGTCGCCCGGACTGGCGCGCGCGTCCGCGTCCTAGTGCCCGGAGCTGTGGTCGAGCGGCAGCTCGTCGTACTCCCGCCGCGCGTCGCGGATCCAGATCCCCGCGGTGACGAAGAACAGCACGAGCCCGGGGATCACGAGCGCCAGCGAGATCGGGATGCCGATGATCGCGAGCGAGGCGCCGACCGCGTTGAGCAGCGGCAGGATGCTCGGGCTCGGGAGGTGGATCTGCTCGCCGGCCGGCGGCGCGTCGCGGACGATGTCGTCGGGCTCGGCCATCACGACGTATAGATCAGCGCCGCGACCCACGTCATCGCGAACATGAACACCATGATCGCGCAGACGACGAACGCGGTCCGGATGTTCTTGCGTGCCAGGCGGCGGTCCATGGGCGGCTGGAGTCTACAAGCGGGCGTCGAGCACCATCGCGCAGAACAGCAGCGCGAGGTAGGCGAGTGAATAGAGGTACGTGCGCAGCGCACTCGAGCGTGCGGCCTCGCGCCACAGGCGCAGCGAGAGCGAGATGAACACGCCGCCCAGCGCCAGCGCGAACGCGCCGTAGATCAGGCCGAAGTAGCCGAACACCACCGGCATGAGGGTCAGCGCGACCAGCAGCACCGTGTAGAGGACGATCAGCTGGCGGGTCTCGGCCTCGCCGCGCACGACCGGCATCATCGGGACGCCCACGCGCGCGTACTCGTCCTTCATCAGCAGCGACAGCGCCCAGAAGTGCGGCGGCGTCCAGTAGAAGACGATCGCGAACAGGTACAGCGCCTCGAGCTCCACCCGTCCCGTCACCGCCGCCCACGCGACGAGCGGGGGCACCGCGCCCGCCGCGCCCCCGATCACGATGTTCTGCGGCGTCGAGCGCTTGAGCCAGATCGTGTAGACGAACACGTAGCCGAGGAAGCCGCACAGCGCGAGCGTCGCGGCCAGCACGTTGACGGTCAGCGACAGCTGCACGAACGAGAGCACCGCGAGCGCGATCCCGAACGTCAGCGCCGCGCGCGGCGCGATCCTCCCGGCTGCCACCGGCCGCGTCGCCGTGCGCGCCATCTGTGCGTCGATGTCGCGGTCGTACCAGTGGTTGACCGCGCCCGCGCCGCCGGACGCCAGCGAGCCGCCGAGCACCGTCCAGAACACCAGCGCCGCCGACGGGTCCCCGGCGACGAACATCGTCGTGATCGTCGTCAGCAGCAGCAGCGACTGCACCTTCGGCTTGGTCAGCGTGACGTAGTCGCCGACGACCTGCCGCACGCCGGCGGCGACGAGCCCGGCGGGCGTGGTGGTGTGGACGCGGGAGGCCTCCATCACACGTGCGCCATCGGTCGGCCGGACTCGAAGCGCTGCTTGGCGCCCGACTGCTCCTCGATCTGGCGCCGGTAGTCCTTCATCGGCTCGACCGAGCGCACGCGCGGGATGCTGTCGAAGTTGTGCTCGGGCGGAGGGGAGGGGGTGAACCACTCGAGCGTGTTCGCCTTCCACGGGTCCGGGCCCGCGAGCGCGCCGACCTTGAGCGAGCGCACGACGTTGATCAGCGTGACCAGCACGCCGAGCGCGATGATGAACGCGCCGACGGTGGAGATCAGGTTGTAGACCTCCCAGCCGGAGTCGCTCTGGTACTCGAAGATGCGCCGCGGCATGCCGCTCAGGCCGGCCGAGTGCTGGACCAGGAACGTCACCTGGAAGCCGATCAGCACAAGCCAGAACGAGACCGTGCCCATGCGCTCCGACAGCAGCCGGCCGGTCAGCTTCGGGAACCAGAAGTACAGCGCCGCGAACATCGCGAACGCGCTGCCGCCGAACGCGACGTAGTGCATGTGCGCGACGACGAAGTACGTGTCGGTCAGCTGCCAGTCGACCGGGAAGACCGCAAGGAAGATGCCGGTGATGCCGCCGACCAGGAACGTGCCGATGCCGCCGACCGCGTACAGCAGCGCGACGCGGAACTCGATCGTTCCTCGCCACAGCGTCGCGAGCCAGTTGAAGATCTTCACGCCGGTCGGCACCGCGATGACGAAGCTCGACAGCATGAAGAACGCGAGCACGATGGTCGCGCTCGGCGTCGAGAACATGTGGTGGGCCCACACGAGCAGCGCGAGGAAGGCGATCGCCGCGGTCGCGGCCGCGATCGCCTTGTAGCCGAAGATCGGCTTGCGCGCGAACACCGGCAGCACCTCGGAGAAGACCCCGAACGCCGGCAGCACGAAGATGTAGACCTCGGGGTGGCCGAAGAACCAGAACAGGTGCTGCCACAGCAGCGGCGAGCCCTGCTCGTTGGCGTCGAAGAAGTGGGTCCCGAAGTGCCTGTCGGTCAGCAGCATCGAGACGGTCGCGGCGAGCGACGAGATCGCCAGCACGATCAGGTACGAGTAGATCAGGATCGTCCACACGAACAGCGGCAGCCGGCCCCAGCCCATGCCGGGCGCGCGCATGTTGTGGATCGTCGCGATGAAGTTGACCGCGCCGAGCATCGACGACAGGCCGGTGAGGTGGGCCATGAAGATCCACGCGTCCTGGCCGCCGCTGGGCGAGTACTGCTTGGTCGAGAGCGGCACGTAGGAGGTCCAGCCGGCCTCGGGAGGCGTGAACAGGAACGATGCGTAGAGCGCGAGGCCGCCGAACAGGAACATCCAGTACGACCACGCGTTCAGACGCGGGAAGGCGACGTCGCGCGCGCCGATCATCAGCGGCAGCAGGTAGTTCGCCACGCCGGCCCACACCGGCACCACGACGAGGAAGATCATCGTCGTGCCGTGCATCGTGAAGAGCTGGTTGTAGCGCTCGGGCGTGAGCAGCGTGTTCTCCGGCACCCCGAGCTGCAGCCGGATCAGCAGCGCCTCGACGCCGCCGAGGATGAAGAACGCGGCGACCGTCCAGAGGTAGAGGATCCCGATCTTCTTGTGGTCGGTCGTCGTGAACCACGACGTCCAGCCCTTGGCCTCGGGCCGCACGGCGGAGGTGATGATCTCGGGGCGCAGCGCCTTGCGCTCGGCGTAGTCCAGTGACGCCATCGGTGCGGTCTAGCCCCCCTGCTCCTCGAGCTGCCGTCGGCCTCGGGCGGCGGCGTCCTTGGCGGCCTGCAGCTCGGTCGCCTGGCGGTCGTACCACGCCTTCCATTCGTCGTACGGGAGGGCGACGACGCTCGCGTACATGTTCGCGTGGTTGCGCCCGCACAGCTCCGCGCACTGGCCCTTGAACCGGCCCGGCTCGGTGACCTTGAACCAGGTCTTGTTGATGTAGCCCGGAAGCGCGTCGAACTTGCCGCCCAGCTCGGGGATCCACCACGAGTGCTGGACGTCGTTGGAGCCGATCTCGAGAATGATGGTCATGCCGACCGGCACGTACATGTCGGTGAACGCGTAGACCTGCCGGTCTTCGTTGTCCGGGTAGGTGAACTGCCACGCGTACTGCATGCCGTCGACCTTGATGTTCAGCGACGCGCCCCCGGGCGGCGCGTCCTGGTCGGTCGCGGCGAACGCAGCGTTGTGCGCGACCGGGTTGCCGTTCTCGTCGATGTCCGACGCCGCGGGGTTCTTGATGTCCGGCAGCATCACGAACGTGGCGACGGTGAGGAACACGAGGATCACCGCGGCGCCGACCGTCCAGCCGATCTCCAGTCGCGTGTTGCCGTGGATCTGCGCGGCGACGCGGCCCTTGCGCGCGCGGTACTTGATCAGACACCAGAACAGCACGCCCTCGACGCCGAGGAACACGACGACCGCGATGGCCAGGATGATCGCGTAGAGCGTGCGGATGTCGCCGGCCGGCTGTGCTCCGTCGCCCGCCTCGGGCAGGATCGGCCCCGCGCCCACCGGAACGGCCGTGACCAGGAGGGCCACCAGCGCCGGCGCCAGCGCGCGGCGCAGCAGGGTCGTCGGGCGGGGACGGTCCATCGGCGAGCGCAGTGTATTGATCGGCAGGGCCAGATTGCTCACTCGCCCGCGAAGCGCGCGGGGCGCTTCTCCAGGAAGGCGAGCACCCCCTCGGCGAAGTCCGCCGAGCCGGCCAGTTCCTCCTGCAGCGACGCCTCCAGCTCGAGCTGCTCGTCGAGTCCCGCGTACGCGCGCGCGTTGAGCTCTGCCTTGGCGGCGGCGTACGCGCGCGTCGGCCCGGTGGCGAGCCGCTCGGCCAGCGCATCGACCTCGGCGGCGAACGTGTCGTCGGACGTGAGCACGTCGACCAGCCCCCAGGCGCTCGCCTGGGGGGCGGGCACCCGCTCGCCCAGCATCGCCATCGTCGCCGCGCGCCCGATACCCGCGCGCGCGGGCACGAAGACGGACGAGCCACCGTCCGGCACCAGCCCGATGTTCACGAACGCGAGCAGCAGGTAGGCCGACTCGGTCGCGACCACCAGGTCGCAGGCGAGCGCGAGCGAGCAGCCGATCCCAACGGCGGGCCCGTTCACCGCCGCCACCACGGGCTTCGGCATGCGCCGGACGCCGGTGATGATCGGGTGGTAGCGCTCGCGCAGCGCCGTGCCGACGTCGGGCCGGCCGTCACCCGGGCGCGGGTCGAAGCCCGCCTGGAGATCGGCGCCCGAAGAGAACCCTCGACCGGCGCCGGTGATCGTGACCACCCGCACGGTCTGGTCGCCCGCAGCCAGCTCCACGGCGGCCAGCAGGTCGAGCCCGAGCTGCTTGTCCCACGCGTTCATGCGCTCGGGCCGGTCGAGCACGATGCGCAGCTCGGCGCCGTTGGAGGCGCCGCGCCGCAGGGTGACGGTCTCGAGGTCGGGTAGGGTCGCTGCCATGCCCGCATCCTATGCGCGCGGGGATGCCGCGATGCGACGGCCGGTGATCGGGATCTGCACCGCGCTCGAGCACGCCAGCTGGACGGTCTGGGAGCGCGAGGCCTTCCTGCTCGCGCGCGCGTATATCGATGCGGTACAGGCGGCCGGCGGCCTGGCCTTCATGATCCCTCCTGACGCGGCGACGGCGAGCGAGCCCGACGCGGTGCTCGACGTGCTCGACGCGCTCCTGCTCGCCGGCGGCGCCGACGTCGACCCGATCGCCTACGGCGCGGAACGCCACCGCTGCACGACCAACACGCGGCCGGAGCGCGACGCCGCCGAGATCCCGCTCGCCCTCCGTGCCGTCGAGCGCGACGTGCCGCTGCTCGGGATCTGCCGCGGGATGCAGCTGCTGAACGTCGCGCTCGGCGGGACGCTGATCCAGCACCTGCCCGACGATCTCGGTCACGGCGACCACCGCCGCCAGCTCGGCTCGTTCGACGACGCCGACCACGACGTCCGGCTGGCCCCCGGATCGCTCGCGGCGCGCGCCTGCGGCGAGCTGACGCACGCGACGAAGTCGCACCATCACCAAGCGGTCGACGAGCTGGGGGAGGGGCTGGTCGCGAGCGGCTGGAGCGTGCTCGACGATCTGGTCGAGGCGGTCGAGGCGCCGGCGGCACGCTGGGTGCTCGGCGTCCAGTGGCACCCCGAGGTCGACCCGGACTCGCCCGTGGTCGGCGCGCTGGTCGAGGCGGCCGTGCCAGTACGGGATTAAGGTTTCGCCTGCCAGGCGAGCGTGCTCGTTCCTCGCCGCTCGCCTTCGGCGACGTTACACTTGCGCCCCGCCGTGCGCCTCTCGACCGCCATCCGTGCGGCCGCGGTCACGGTGATCGCCGCCGGGGTGGCGGCGCCGTTGGTCCGCCGCCGCTTCGCGCTTCCGCCACCCGTCGTGAGCGTGACCGCGGCGGCCGCGCCGTTCGCGCTGTGCGTCCTGGTCCCGCGCACGCGCGCGCGAGATGCCGCCGTCTGCGTGCTGCAGATGTGGGCGTACCTCGCGACCTACAAGATGCCCAACGACGATCCCGAGGCGCTCGAGCGCCGCGTGCGGATCTCCTACCCCGTCGACGCCGACCGCTTCATCGGCGGCGGCACGACGCCGACGCTGCGGCTGCAGCGTGCGCACGGGAGCCCCGGCCGCTTCCACCGCTGGGAGAAGGTGCTCGTCTGGTCGCACTGGCTGTGGTTCCTGTTCCCGCACGGCACCGTCGCGTACCTGCTGCTGCGCCATCCGGAACGCTTCGCGCGCGGCGCCGGCCAGATCTACGCGACGTTCGATCTCGGACTGATCGGCTATTGGGCGGTGCCGACCGCGCCGCCGTGGTACGCCGCGCAGAAGGGGCTGATGGACGACGGGGCGACCCCCGAGCTGCGCCGCATGATGGTCGAGTACGGCGAGGAGTTCTGGGGGTCCGGCTGGGGGCCTCTGTACGGTTTCCTGGGAGGCAATCCCCTGGCCGCCATGCCCTCCCTGCATTTCGCCACATCCGTCATGGCCGCCCACCAGCTGGCGGATACGGGCCCAATAGCCGGCGTGGTCGGGTGGCTCTACACCGCGACGCTCGGCGTCGCGCTCGTCTACCTGGGCGAGCACTACGTCGTCGATCTCGCCGCCGGCCTCGCGCTGACCGAGGGCATCCGGCGCGGCACCCCGGCCGCGCGCCCGCTGCTCGCGCGCGTGTCCGCGTGCGTGCAGGCACTGGAGGCGCGGGCGCGCCTATGACCGAGGCGCCGCGACGGGTGGGGCGCGAGGCCTCGGTAAACCCGGACGCGCCGGAGGACTACGACGACCACGAACTGCGCTCCGCGCTGGTCGTCAACCGGCGCAGCCTGATCGCGCTCGCCGGGTTTCTGCTCGCCTCGCTCGCCGCCCTGTACTTCCTCGCCCCGCAGCTCGCGGGACTCGACGACACGTGGGCGCGGATCGAGGACGGCCGCCCCGTCTGGACGGCCGCTGCGCTGCTGCTCACGTTCGGGATGTTCGGAGGCTACGTCGCGATGTTCCGCGGCGTGTTCGTCCGGGCAGGGACCCGCCGGCTCGGCTGGCGCGAGAGCTATCAGATCACGATGGCCGGGCTGGCGGCGTCGCGCTTGTTCGCCGCCGGCGGCGCCGGCGGGCTCGTGCTCACCGCGTGGGCGCTGCGCCGCTCCGGGATGCGCAAGCGGACCGTCGCGGACAAGACGATCTCGTTCCTCGTGCTCACGTACCTGCCGTACGCGGCCGCGGTGATCGTGTGCGGCTTCGGGCTGTACTGGGGCCTGTTCGAGGGCAAGAACCCGTTCTCGCTCACGTTCTTGCCGGCGGTCATCGCCTGTCTGCTGCTGGCGATCACGCTCGCGATCGCGTTCGTCCCGACCGACCTGCAGCGGCGTCTGCGCGGGCTGCGGCGCGAGGGCCGGCTCGGCCGCATCACGCACGAGCTGGCGATCGCGCCGGCATCGACGTCGGCGGGCATCCGCGACGCGTTCGAGCACCTGCGCAGGCGCGATCCCGCGCTGCTCGGCGCCGTGCTGTTCTGGGCGTTCCAGATCGCCGTGTTGTGGGCCGCCTTCCACGCGTTCGGCGACGCGCCGCCGCTTGCCGTGCTCGTGCAGGGCTTCTTCCTCGGCATGCTCGGCAACCTGCTGCCGATGCCCGGCGGGGTCGGCGGCGTCGAGGGCGGCATGGTCGGCGCGTACGCGGCGTTCGGCGTCAACTTCGAGCTGGCGCTGGTGGCCGTGCTGGTCTACCGGGCGTTCACGTTCTGGCTGCCGCTCGTGCCCGGCGTGATCGCGTACTTCGGACTGCGGCGCACGGTGGAGGGCTGGAAGCGGGAGCGCGCCGCCGTTTGATGGCTACACTATACAAAGTAAAGTGACAAACGAAGAATGGCGCCCTAGCCCACCGGAGACAAACCGAATGGCAGACACCGAGCAGGTCATCATCATCGGCAGTGGCCCCGCGGGCTACACCGCTGCCCTCTACACCGCGCGCGCGGATCTGTCGCCGCTGGTCATCGAGGGCTTCCTTTGGGGCGGCCTGCTCCAGCAGACGACCGACGTCGAGAACTACCCCGGATTCCGCGACGGGATCATGGGCCCGGCGCTGATGCAGACGATGCGCGACCAGGCCGAGCGGTTCGGCGCGCGCTTCCTGACCGACAACGTCACTCGCTTCGAGCCGGCGGCGGAGGAGGGCGGCCTGCACACCGTCTGGGTGCACGACGAGGAGTTCAAGACCCGCACCGTCATCCTGGCGATGGGCGCCGAGCACCGCAAGCTCGGCGTGCCCGGCGAGGAGGAGCTGGCCAACGGCCGCGGCGTGTCCTACTGCGCGACCTGCGACGCCGCGTTCTACAAGAACCGCGAGGCGATCGTGGTCGGCGGCGGCGACTCGGCGATGGAGGAGGCGATCTTCCTCGCCAAGTTCGCGTCGAAGGTCATGATCGTGCACAGGCGCGACGATTTCCGCGCCTCGCAGATCATGCTCGACCGGGCCAAGGCGATCGACAACATCGAGCTGCTGACGCCCTACGTCGTCGAGGAGTTCCTGCCGGGCGAGGGCGGCCAGCTCGGATCAGCGCGCGTGCGCCATGCCGACACCGGCGAGGAGCGCGAGCTGGCGATGGCCGGCGCGTTCGTGGCCGTCGGCCACGTGCCGCAGTCCGAGATCGTGACCGGCGTGGTCGCGACCGACGAGAACGGCTACGTCACCGTCGAGGGTCGCTCGACCAGCACGAGCGTCCCCGGCGTGTTCGCCGCCGGCGACCTCGTCGACTACACATACCGCCAGGCCGTCACCGCGGCCGGCACCGGGTGCCAGGCGGCGCTCGATGCGGAGTGGTACCTGCGCGACAACCCGCTGGTGCCGACGCCGGCCGCGCTCGAGGGCACGGGCGATCTGGCCGAGGATCAGTGGTTCCACCACGAGCCCGTCCCCGCTCGTAGCGGTCAGCGGGCGCGCAGCGTGTAGCTCGCGTTGAGCAGGCTGAGGCGCTTGCTGTTGTTGAAGCCGACGGCGACGTAGAACGTCGTCGTCCTGCGGCCGCGGTTGCGCACGGTGACCCGGTCCCGGCGCCGGCCAGAGCGCGTCGAGCGGGCGACCGAGCGGTTGTTTCGCACGCTGCGCGCATTGCCGGCGAACACGAACAGGTCCGGGTCGCCGACGCTGGGCTCGAGCGTCAGGCTCAGCTTGCGCCCGGCCCGGACCTTGACGCGATAGACGTCGATCGGGTCCTCGGCCACGTCGGCCGACGCGCTGATCGCGGCGGGCCGGCCGTTGTAGAGCGGCGGCGACACGTCGCTGAACGCGCGCCCGCTGACGTAGCGGATGTCGTCGTTGGGCTCGAGCGGATCATCGGTCGGCGCCGCGCGCCCCAGCGCTCCCGGCAGGCTCAGCACACCGAAACCGGTCGCGCTGTCGTATCCCGGTTCGCCGACGTCGCGGGCGCCGAGGCGGATGGCCTGGGCGACCTGGAACGGCGTCAGCTCCGGCCGCGCGGCGCGCACCCAGCCGGCGGCGGCCGCGACCATCGGCGCGGCGAACGACGTGCCGCTCACCGCCGCGAAGCCGACGCCGTTGGCCGCGCCGTCGTCGTCGTGGGCGGCCGGGACGCCGGTGAGGATCCCGATGCCGGGAGCGGTGAGGTCGACGGCCGCGCTCTCGCTGGAGAACGCCGTGGCCCGATCGTCCGGCCCGATCGCCCCCACGGTCACCACGTGCGGGAGGCTGGCTGGGAACTCGGGCGGGTTGCCCTGGTTGAACTCGTTGCCGGATGCCGCGACCGGGATCGCGCCGGCCTTGACCGCGCGCTGGATCTGCTGCTCCTCGGCCGTGCAGCGCGTCGGCGATCCGTAGCTCATGTTGATGACCGCGGCACCGGCCTTGATCGACTGCGAGATGCCGCGCGCGGACTGCGCGCACGTGATGCGGTTGCCGTCGGGCAGCGGCACGTTCAGCGCTCGGGCCCCGGGCCAGATGCCGAGCGTGCCGACGCCGTTGGCCGGCGCCGCGGCCACCGTGGCCGTGGCGGTCCCGTGGGAGTTGGCCAGCTGCGCGCCGCCGAGCGTGGCGATGTTCGAGCCTGCGACGTCCGGGTGGCTGACGTCGAGCTGCGTGTCGACGAGCGCGATCAGCGGGCTGGTGGGGGCGACCGGCGGCGGAACCGCCCCGAGCACCACGGCGTCGCGCCAGCGCGCGAACGGCGACAGCGGGTCGGGCGCCTGGGTCGCACGGGCGAGCCGGTTCGGCTCGGCGTAGTCGAGCAGCCGCTGCGAGCGCAGGGCGCCGGCGAGCGCGCGCGCACGCACGCGCGGCGCGAGCCAGGCGCGCCCGGCGATGCGCGTCGCGCCGTGGGCGCGCGCGATCCGCGACGCCTGTGCGCCGCCGCGGGCGCCGACGATCCACGTATCCGGATCGGCGTCGACCGAAGCGGCGGTCGCATTCCCCGGCAGCGAGACGCGCGGGGCGCTGGCACCGCGGAGGTCTGACCCGAGCGCCGGCGTGGCGGCCGCGGCGAGCGCGGCAATACCAGCCAGCGCCGCCAGGGGGATGCGAGCCGTCACGCTGGCCAGGGTAGAAGGTGGTGGTCCGCCATGGCCTAAGAGACGTTCGCGAGCGCGCGTGATTCCGTCGCCTCACCCGCGGAGGCCGCGCTCCGCGCGCACTGCGGCGACGAGCGCGGGTGCCGGGCGGTAGCGCTCCTCGCGGTACTCCTCCCACAACGCCAGCAGCGTGTCGAGCACGGCCGCCGGGCCGATCTCCTCGCCCCAGGCCAGCGGGCCGCGCGGGTGGTTGAGGCCCAGCTCCATGCCGGCGTCGATGTCGGCCGCGCTGCCGACGCCCTCGCCGAGCGCGAAGCACGCCTCGTTGACCAGCGCCGCCAGCATCCGCCCGCTCACCAGGCCGGGCGCGTCGCCCACCCACTCGGCGCGCCGCCCGAGCGTCGCGAAGAACCGCTCGGCCGCAGCGGCGGTCGCGGGCGCGGTGGTCGGCGATCTCGTCAGCTCGACCAGGCCGCCGTCGCGCGCGAGGAAGCCCGCCGCGGTCCCGCCCGGATCCTGCGCGGCGAGCGGCGTGGTGTCGCACGACAGCAGCAGCGGCCCGCCCTGCAGCGGCGGATCGTCTTCGGTCGCGCCGCAGTCGACGATCAGGGTGGGCAGCTCGCCCTCGGCCTCGGCGGGCGTCGCGGCGCTCCAGCCGGCCGCCTCCGCCTCCGCCAGCAGCCGCTCGGCCGGCTCGGACTCGCCCGCGACGACGACCAGGCCGTCGCCGCCGCCCGGCGCGGGCGCCGGCGGGTCGGCGGGCCGGCCGGGCGGATACGCGTACCAGCCTGAGCCCGTCTTCCTCCCCACCCGGCCGGCGGCGGCCAGCCGCGCCGCCAGCGGCGACGGGCGCCAGCGGGGCTCGAGCGTCTGGTCGTAGAACGAGCGAGCGACCGCGACGCCGACGTCGATGCCGATGAGGTCCATCAGCTCGAACGGGCCCATGCGGAAGCCGGCCGCGAGGCGGCAGATGCGGTCGACCTGCTCGGGCGTCGCGAGCCGCTCCTGCACGATCCGCAGCGCCTCGAGCGTGAACGGGCGGTTGCAGCGGTTGACGAGGAAGCCCGGCCCGTCGGCGGCCTCGATCACGTGCTTGCCCAGCGCCTCGCCGAGCGAGCGGGCGCGGGCGAGCGCATCCGGGGAGCTGGCCGCGCCGGCCACCAGCTCGACCAGCCGCATCTTCGGCACCGGGTTGAAGAAGTGCAGCCCGACGACGCGCTCGGGGCGCGGGACGCCGGCGGCGATCGCGCTCACGAGCAGCGACGAGGTGTTGGTCGCGAGCAGCGCGTCGGGCGCCACGATCTCCGCCAGCGCGCCGAACAGCGAGCGCTTGACGTCGAGCGATTCCGGCACCGCCTCGATCACGGCGTCGCAGCGGGCCAGATGCGCGAGCTCCTCGGCCCACTCGATCCCTTCCACCCGTTCGCGCGCCGCCGGGTCGGGGTCGTGGATGAGCACCGGCAGTCCTGCGTCGCGCGCCGTGGTCGCGATCCCCGCGCCCATCGTCCCGGCTCCGACGATCCCCAGCACGGAGGCGTACCTTATGGGCCCGTGGCGCTCGCCCTGTTCAGCTGGGTGATGATCGCGATCTTCGTCGCGTTCCTCGGCGGGATCCTCCTGCTCGGCGTCTACTCGCCCCGCTCCGGCGCCGACGTGCTCGACTGGCGCCCGACCCGCTCGCCGGAGGCCGAGAGCGAGAACGAGGCCGACGACATCGCGCAGATGCTCGAGGCGTCCAACGCGCTGCGCCGGCGACGCGGCGCGGCCGAGCGGACCGAGGACGACGTCGCCGATGCCGTGCACAGCGCTCAGCGCGAGCTCGACGGCCGCGCGCGCGAGTACGGCGATCCCGACGCTCTAGTGGCCCGGGTGCTGATCGTGGGCTGCGGCTGCCGCGGCCGGGCGCTGGCGCGCGAGCTGCGCGCCGCCGGCCACGCCGTCCGCGGGACCACGCGCGACGCGGCGAACGCCGACGCGATCGCCGCCGCCGGCGCCGAGCCGTACGTCGGAGACCCCGATCGCATCGCGACGCTGATGGAGGCGCTGGCGGGCGTGACGATCGTCTGCTGGCTGATGGGCACGGCGACCGGCGACGCCGAGCGCGTCGCCGCCCTGCACGACGGCCGCCTGCGGATGCTGTGGGAGAAGCTGGTCGACACGCCGGTCCGCGGCGTCGTGCACGAGGCGGCCGGCCCGCTCCCGCCCGACGTGCTCGCGCGCGGCCGGGCCGTCGCGCAGGCCGCCCACGAGACGTGGCGGATCCCGCTCGCCGTGCTCGACGCGGACCCCGCCCGGCACGACGTCTGGCTGGCGGCCGCCGGACGCGCGGTCGCGGGCCTGCTCGGCGTAGAAAGGCAAGACCGCCCCCGGATCAGGCCTGGATGACGACCTTCAGCGCGTCGTGCTCGCCGGCGGCGGCGAACACGTCGTAGGCGTCGAGGATCTGGTCGAGCTTGAAGTGGTGCGTGCCGAGCTTCTCGGCCTCGATCCGGCCGTCGCGCGCGAGGGCGAGCAGGATCGGGACGGTGTTGCCGCTCACGAGCCCGGTCGTGATCGTGATGTTCTTGATCCACAGCTCCTCGAGGTGCAGCGTGGTCGGTGAGCCGTGCACGCCGATGTTCGCCACCGTCCCGCCCGCGCGCACGATGCGCGTGCACAGATCGAACGTGGCGGGCAGGCCGACCGCCTCGATCGCGACGTCGACACCCGCGCCGTTGGTGATATCCAGGATCTGCTGATCGGTGTCGTCGCCGCTCAACACCGTGTGGGTCGCGCCGAACTCGCGCGCATGCTTCAACCGCGACTCGGCGATATCGACCGCGATGATCCGGCCCGCGCCCGCGATCGCCGCGGTCATCATCGCCGCCAGGCCGACCGGCCCGGCGCCGACCACCGCGACCGTGTCGCCCGGCTTCACGTTCCCGTTCTGGACCCCGATCTCGTAGCCCGTCGGCAGGATGTCGGCGAGGAAGAGCACCTGCTCGTCCGACACCCCTTCGGGTACCGCGTGCACGGACGTCTCGGCGTACGGCACGCGCGCGAGCTCTGCCTGCACACCGTCGATGAGGTGGCCGAAGATCCAGCCGATCCCGCCGACCGCCTCGCAGTGCGCGGCCATCCCCGCCTTGCACGGCCCGCAGCGCCCGCACGACGTGATGGCGGGAACGAGCACTCGATCGCCCTTCTCCAGGCTGCTCACCGCGGCGCCGGTTTCCACCACGGTGCCCACCGCCTCGTGGCCGAGTATCCGACCCTCGGTCACGGCCGGCACGTCGCCCTTGAGGATGTGCAGGTCGGTGCCGCAGATCGTCGTGGTGTCGACCTTGACGATCACGTCGGTCGGGTCCTGGATGCCCGGATCGGGCACGCTGTCCCACGCCTTCTCGCCGGGCCCACCGAATACGAGTGCCTTCATCGCTCCCCCTTATGACGGGACCGGGAATGTCAGCAGCGGTTCGTTACCGCGCCGCAACATGAAATCCGATCAGGCCGCGCCGCGCCCGGCGGCGGTGAGGCTGCTCCACACCGTCGAGCCGATGGCGCCCGGGTCGGGATCCTCGTGGAGCTCGACGCGCTCGACCCACTTGACCCACTGGAACCCCCGCCGTCCGGGCGCGACGAGGCGGCATGGCGCGCCGTGACCGTGCGAGAGCGGCTCCCCGCCGACGTGCGTGGCGAGCAGCAGGGCGCGCGCGTCGCCGAGGCTGAAGCTCCAGCGGTAACCGGTGTGCGAGATCACGCGGACATGGCGGGCGCCCGGCTCGACGCCGGCCTCGTCGAGCAGGCTGCCGAGCGTGACGCCGCGCCATTGCTGGGTCGAGAAGAACCCGCCGGTGCAGTCCAGGGTGGCGGTGAGCGCGTCGCCGCGGTCGAGCTCGGCGGCGCTGATCGCGAGCGGCCGCCGGACACGTCCGACGACTGCGAGCCGGTAGCCGCGCGTCAGCGGCTGCGGATCGTCGGCGACCCACGAGGTGACCGGGAACGAATTGCCGGTGAACGAGCCGGCTTCGTAGGAGCCGGTGAAGCGCCGCCGGCCGCCGGGCAAGCCGAGCGCGCGCTGCGCCGGACGCTGGAGCTGCCAGACGACCACCGCGCCCGCGCCCAGCGCGGCCGCCGTGAGGAACTGGCGCCGGTCCGTGAGATCGCGCCCGCGCGGGCGCTTGGCGCGCAGCCGCGCGTGGGAAAGCACGACGACCGCCAGGATCGCGCCGAGCCAGCCGTGCCAGACCAGCACCGAGTAGCCACCGACGCCGACGCTGCCGGCGGTCGACCACACGAACCCGCTGACCAGCACCGCCAGCACGAGGCCGAGCGCCAGCAGGCCGCGCAGCGTCCGCGGGTCGCGGCGCGCCCGCGCGCCGATGCGCGGCAGCACCCGGCGCAGCTTGAACAGCAGTAACAGCGCGAGCGCGGTGCCCGCCAGCGCGTGCGCGGCGAACACCCAGGCGCCGCCCGGGGACCCGGCGAACCAGGTCGCCAGGCCGCTCACGAGACCCAGCGCCACCAATAGCGCCAGGCCCCAGTCGGTGCCCCGCGGCGTCACGGCACATGCGATGTTACGCCCGATGCGGAACCATCCAGCGCGGTGAACCTCGAGGCGCTCGTCCTGGGGCTGTTCAGCGGCCTGCGCCCCGGGACCAGCCTGGCCGCGGTCCTCGTGCTGCTCAAGACGTCCCAGCCGCAGCGGCCGCTGCTCTTCTTCACCGCCGCAGGGTTCGCCTCGAGCTGGGTGATCGGGCTGCTCGTGGTCGGGGTCTTCCACGGCGCGAACGTGGCCATCGGGGGGTCGACGTTCACAGCCGTGCTCCAAATCGCCTTCGGCGCGGCGGCGCTCGGGTTCGCGGCCGGCCTGCAACAGGGCTGGGTCCAACCGAGGCGTCAGCGCGACCCGAGCCCATCGGCGGCGTCCTCGCGGATCGGCCAGCGGCTGCGCAACCCCTCCGCGCGCGTCGCCGCCGCCGCCGGCGTCGGCACGCACCTGCCCGGTCTCGTCTACCTGGTGGCGCTCAACGCGATCGCCGCCGACGGGCCCGGTCCGATCAAGGCCGGCCTGCAGGTCGCGATCTACGACGCGCTCTGGTTCCTCGTGCCGCTCGCGTCGCTCGCGCTGGTCATCGTGCGCCCCGGCGTGGCGCTCGCCTACCTCGAGGCGGCGACGGCGTGGACCCGTCGTCACGAACACGCCGTGCTCGTGACCGGCTCGCTCCTCCTCGGCGGCTACCTGCTCGTCGACGGAGTGACGAGCCTGCTCAGCTGATTGCACATACAGGGCTCCGCGACGTCGCGGCGAATCCCGCAACGATGGCGTCCGAGCCCACCCCTCAGTTCTCGGCTCCGACGTGGCTCAGGGACCTGGGTTTCTCGTCGTGGCTGCTGGTCGGCTTCGTGCTGATCATCCTCGGGCTCATCTGGTTGCTCGACCAGACGTCGACGATCGTGATGCCGGTGGTCCTCGCCGCTGTGCTCGGCGCGGTCGCCGGACCCGCAGTCGGATGGCTGGAGCGCCACCGGGTTCCGCGCATCGGCGGGGCGATCCTCGTCCTGCTGGGGCTCGTCGCGATCGGCGTGCTCATCTTCTTGCTCGTCTTCGGCGGCATATCCGCCCAGTCGGGCGACATCTCGGCGAAGCTCAACCAGGCGCTGGACAAGATCCAGAGCTGGTTGGACGACCTCGGCGTCGATAACACGCAGAGCGCGAAGGAGGACGTGCAGAAGGCCGCGCCTGAGATCCGCACGACACTGCTGAGCGGGGTCTCGGAGGGCGTCGCCGGCCTGAAGTCGCTTCTGTTCTTCCTGGGTTTCGCGACGCTCAGCACGCTGTTCGTGCTCAAGGACGGTCCGGTGATGCGCCGCTTCATCAACCGGCATCTGGGCGTGCCCGAACCGGTCGGCGACGTCGTCACGGGCAACGTCGCCCAATCGCTGCGCAGCTACTTCCTCGGCGTGACGATCATCGCCGCGTTCAACGGCATCCTGATCGGGCTCGCGGCGCTGGTCATCGGTGTGCCGCTTGCGGGGACGATCGCGGTCGTGACGTTCGCGGCCGCCTACGTCCCGTTCGTCGGCGCCTGGGTGGCCGGCGCCTTCGCGGTGCTGATCGCGCTCGGCACCGAAGGCACGGACGCCGCGATCGTCATGGCCGTCGTCGCCCTGCTCGCCAACAGTGTGCTCCAGCAACTGATCCAGCCGTTCGTGATGGGCGCGACGCTGGGGATCCACCCGCTCGTGGTGCTCGTCGTCACGATCGGCGCCGGCGCCCTGTTCGGGATGATCGGGCTGACCCTCGCCGCCCCGCTGACCTCCGCGGCAGTTCACATCTCCAACGAGCTGCGCGAGCGGAGCGGCGGTCCGGCGGGCGCCGAGCCTGCGCCGTCCGGCTGAGTCAGCCGGGCTCGAGACGCTCCAGGAGGTCCGTGACGATGCGGGCGGTCGCACCCCAGATCAGGTGGCCGCCGCTCTCGTAGGTGTCGGTGCGGAAGGCCATCCCGCGCCGCACCAGCCGCCGCCTCCCGTAGCCGGCGCGGACCGCCGCCAGCGGCAGCTCGATCACCTGCGCGACCTCGCGCTCCTGCGGCACCCAGGCGAAGCCCGGCTCGATCAGCCCGACGAACGGATAGATCGCGTAATCGGTGACGAACGTCGGCGTCGGCGGCAGCGCACCGAGCAGCTCGACCGCGGCGGGCGGCAGCCCGATCTCCTCGTGGCACTCGCGCAGGGCGGTCGCGGGGAGATCGGCGTCGGCCTCGTCGCGCCGCCCGCCCGGGAACGAGATCTCGCCGGGGTGCCTGCGCAGGTCGGCGCGGCGCTCGGTGAACACCGCGTGCAGCTCCCCGTCGGCGGCAACGAACAGCGGCACCAGCACCGCCGCCTGCTTGGCGCCGGGCACCGTGAGCCGGACGGCCTCGGCGGGGTCGAGGAGTGCGCCGCGCAGCGCGGCCGCGACCTCGGCGCGCCCGCTCAGACGAGCTCGACCCGCTCGTCGAAGGCGACCTCGC
This sequence comes from uncultured Solirubrobacteraceae bacterium, assembly GCA_963835735.1. Lineage (GTDB taxonomy): Bacteria > Actinomycetota > Thermoleophilia > Solirubrobacterales > Solirubrobacteraceae > DASQMT01. The sequence goes on along the minus strand of CAWIGP010000004.1, from coordinate 46,280 downwards.
CCTCGAGCGTCCGGTGGACGGGGCAGCGCGCGGAGATCACCGCGAGCCGGTCGATCTGCTCCTGCGAGAGGTGCGCCGGCATCCTCATCACGAGCTTGAACTGCGTCGGATGCCCGCGCTCGGCGGGCAGGTACTCGCAGTCGACGCGCAGCCCGTCGACGTCCCAGCCCTTGCGCTTGGCGTACATCGCCATCGTGATCGCCGAGCACGACGCGAGCGACGCTGCGAGCAGCTCTTGCGGGCTCGGTCCGGCGTCGTCGCCGCCGTCCTCGAGCGGCTCGTCGGAGGTGATCGTATGGGAGCGGATCCGCACGTCGTGACGCAGGTTCTCCAGCTGCTCGGCGGAAGCGCGCATCGCGGCCATGCTAGGCCCCGTCTCCCAGCGGGTTGAACACCAAACCGGTGAGCACCTTGGGGAAGAAGTACGTCGACTTGGGCGGCATCACCTCGCCGGAGGCCGCGACCTCGCGTACGAGCTCGACCGGCGTGGCGCCCATGAACAGAGCGGCCTGCACCTCGCCGGCGAGCACGCGCTCGCGCGCCTCCGACGTCGAGCGCGCGTAGTCGAGCCCGCGCAGGTGCGAGATGTCGTCCTCGCTCATCCCCAGCGCGCCCTCGAGCAGCAGCGCCTCCGTCACCGCCGTGTCGAGCCTGCGGTAGGCGGCGGGCTTGCCGGGCAGCGCGGCGTCCGCGATCGCCTGGTCCTTGAGCGTGAGCCGGAGCGGCCGCCGGTGGTACGCGTCGAGGTAGCCGATCCGGACGCGATCGCCGGGCGCCGGCTCGAGCTCGTCGTCGCTCACCTCCTCGACGTCCCAGTCGCGCCGGATCGCCTCGCGCAGCGCGACGCGGCGGTCGTCGTCGAGCCCGCTCAGCAGTCGATGCGTCGGGAAGATCGTCAGCCCCGGGTCCTGCAGCGCGACGAGGCACATCAGCACGTAGCGGTGCCCGCCCTCGCCGCCGACCTCGTCCGCGTACACGCGCGCGGTCTCGTAGCGGTGATGGCCGTCGGCGATCAGCAGCTCGGCGGGCGCGAGCGCGCTCGCGGACGGCGGCGATCGCCTGTGCGTCCGGGACGCGCCAGAGCCGGTGGGCGGTGCCGTCGCCGTCGGTCAGCTCGCCGTAGGGGGGACCGGCGAGGTGCGGGGCGAGCGGCGACCAGGCGTCGCCGTCGTAGAGCGAGAAGATCGGCGAGAGGTTGGCGTGCGTCGCGCGCGTGAGCCGCAGGCGGTCCTCACGCGGGCCCGGATGCGTGCGCTCGTGCGGCCGGATCCGGCCGGCACCGTAGTCCTCGACGCGCACGCGCGCGAACAGCCCGTGGCGCGTGCGGCGGCGCCCGTCGGGCCCGGTGTAGTCCTGCTCGAGCGCCCACAGGGCGGGCTCGCGGTCCTCGACGACGACTCCCTCCTCGCGCCACTTCCGCAGCAGCGCGGCCGCGTGCGCGTACGGGTCGCCGCCGCCGGGATCCTGCGGGAGGTCGATCTCGACGACGTTGTACGGGGAGCGGGCGACCAGCTCGGCGCGCTCGGCGGCGTCGATGACGTCGTAGGGCGGCGCGGCGACGGGGGCCAGGCCCCCTGTGCGCTCGAGGTCGTAGTGGAGGGCGTGCAGCGGAGAGACGTCGGCCACGGCGGCGGCGGATGCTAGAGCCTCCGCGCCGCCGCCGTACCGAGCTCGTTCAGCGGCGGACGCCGAAGTCCGCCGTGTAGGTGGCGCCGCCGAGCCCGTACGCGTCGACGGGCGCGCCGACCACGACGCCGATCCCGATCTCGCGGAACTGGCGCCGCAGGATGTTGGCCCGGTGGCCCGGCGAGCGCATCCACGCGCGATGGATCTCCGTAGCGGTCGCGAGCTCACCGGTGCCGTACGCGATGTTCTCGCCGAACGACCAGCCCGCTCCGCGCGCGTAGCCCGTGGCGAGGATGCGGTCGGACATGTCCGCGCCACGCGGCGCGTCGTGGGAGAAGTACCGCGCGGCGACCATGTCGGCCGAGTGGGCCTGCGCCGCCTGGCGCAGCCTGGCGTGGTCCTTCAGGGGCGCGAGCCCGCGCGCAGCGCGCTCCCGGTTGTGCAGGCACAGCACCGCTGCCCGGACCGCGGCGAGGTTGCCCGCGTCCGGCACCAGATCCGCGTTCGCGCACTGCATCCCGCGCTTGGCAGCGGCCGATGCGGTTGCGGGCAGCACCAGTAGAGCGATGCACAGCGCGAGCAGCAGGCGTGCGGTTCGTATGGCGAGTCACTGCCTGCTGGTTCGGCGCGGGCTCCGATCGCCATGACCGCTCGCGCGCGACAATGGACGGACGTACGCCTACGTGGCGACCAGTAGGCGAGGACGCTCCTGCTTGGCCTTGCGGCGCGACTGCCAATCGGTCACGCGAGCGACCGTGGGCCGGGCAGGCGAAAGCGCCGAAAACGCGAATCGCTACCCGGCGATTGCAACTCGTCCTCGCGCACGGCCGCGCGCCGGGCCAAGTTGGACGCATGACACGTGCCCCAGCAGGGGGGCGGGTCGTGGATGCAGCCCGGTGTCTGAGCCCGTGGTGGGAGATCGCGTGTCCGTCTGCGGGGGGTGTCGCGCGCGCCGGCGCGGGAGTACCGTCGAGATGTGTCCGGCGGGTCGTTTCCGGAGTGGTCGCAGACCGAGCAGGTGCGCGTGCTGATCCCGGTGTTCGCGCTGGGGGCCGCCGTGATCGCTGCGGTCGCCGATCCGTCAGCCGGTGCCGATCTCGTCCTCTGCGGGCTCGCGGCCGCGCCTTTCCTCGTGTGGGCCTTCGTGCCCGGCGTGCCGCTGCCGGCCCTGTCGATTGCGGTGATCGTCCCCGCCGTCGTGGCGCAGCGGTCGGGGCAGCTCGAGCCGCTCCTGTTCGAGGTGTCACTGCTCGCGTTCGTCATCGGGCGATCCGCCTCATCGACCGCGGCGTCCGTGGCGCTGTGCCTGCTCGCAGGGCTCGCGCCCGTGGCCGCGAGCGTGATCCAGGACCCGTCCGAGATCTCGACGGGGATCTGGATCCTGGGGATCGCCTTTCCGTGGGTCTTCGGCCGCGCGGCTCGCCGCCAGGGTGAGCTGGTCACCCAGCTCGAGGCCAGTCGGCGCGAGCTCGCGCAGCAGGCGCTGCTGGTCGAGCGGCGCCGGATCGCCCGCGATGTCCACGACTTCGTGGGTCATGGGCTGGCCGCCGTGATGCTCCAGGTCACCAGCGCCCGCCACGTGCTGCACCGCGACCCCGCCGCCGCCGAAGAAGCGCTGCGTTCGGCCGAGGAGGTGGGCCGGCGCAGCATGCGCGAGCTGCGCCGGACCGTTGCTCTGCTACGCAGCGACCGCGACAGCGAGGGCGCGGTGGCGCCACCGTTCCCTTCGGCGAGTGAGATCCCGGCGCTTGTCGAGGATGCTCGAACCGGCGGGCTGGCCGTCGAGTTGCGGATGCGCGGCGATCACTCGGGGATCGCGCCGGGCGTCGGGGTCGCGCTGTACCGGATTGCTCAGGAGGCGCTCGCGAACGCGGCACGGCATGCGCCGCTCGCGCGGACCGTTCTCGCGCTCGAGGCGGGCGACGGTCGCGCGAGCCTTATCGCCGAGACGACCGGACCGACGGTCGCCAGCCCCGCCGGCGAACCCGAGCGCGCCTGCTACGGGCTGATCGGGATGCGTGAGCGTGCGACGGCGCTCGGCGGCGAGCTCAACGCCGGACCGACATCCGAGGGGTGGCTGGTGAGCTGCACGCTTCCGCTGGGGGCGGAAGAGGATTCCCCGGCCGGGGACGGGCGCACGCGATGATCCGCGTCGCGCTGGTCGACGACCAGGCGATCGTCCGGGCCGGTCTGGCTCGGATCCTCTCCCCGACGGACGGGTTCGAGGTCGTGGCGGAGTGCGTCAACGGCCACGAAGCCGTCGAGCGACTGGCCGCCGTGCGGCCCGACGTCATCCTGATGGACATCCGCATGCCGGGCCTGGACGGCATCGCCGCCATGGCACGTCTGCGCTCCGCGGCCGTAACGAGCCCGGTCCTCGTGCTCACGACGTTCGGCGAGGACGAGGTGCTGTGGGGCGCGCTCGAGGCCGGCGCCGCCGGCTTTGTGCTCAAGGACAGCTCGGCGGAGGACCTGATCTCCGCGGTGCGGGCCACCGCCGGCGGGGGCGCCTGGTTCGACCCCGGTGTCGCGCCGCGAGTGCTCGACCGCTACCGCCGCGTCGTCGCGCCGGCGACCCGTGACGCGGCCCGGCTCGAGCTGCTCACCGATCGCGAGCACGACGTGTTGCGCCTGATGGCGCGCGGAGCAACGAATGCCGAGATAGCCGCGAGGCTTTACGTCGCCGAGGCGACCGTGAAGTCCCATGTCGGCAGCATCTTCACCAAGCTCGGCGTCCGCGACCGGGCGGCGGCGATCGTGTTCGCCTACGACCACGCTGTGGTCAACCCCGGCTCGGCGCCCACGCCGCTCGACCGGTAACAACGGCGTCTCCTTCCAGGGTCGGACGTGAAGTGGGTCCCGTAGTCCGATGCGCCGCCCGCCGCGGGGACCTAGCCTCAACTGCTGCGATGCCGATCGGTCGAGAGCAAGGAGCGACGCATGATCGCAGGGGTCAGCAAGGTCGTCTTGCCGGTGGAGAACCAGGAGCGCGCCAAGGAGTTCTGGACGAACCGCATGCGCTTCACGAACCGAGGCGGGAGGTACCCGACGAGCTGCCGCACTCGCCGGTGTTCTTCAACTGCGCCGACATCGAGGCGACCTACCACGAACTGAGCCGGCGGGGCGTCGCGTTCCCCGCACCGCCGCAGCGACAGCACTTCGGATGGTGGTCGCTGTTCGAGGACCCGGACGGAACCCGCTACGCGCTCGGACAGTGGGATTGAGCGGCATCCTCGCCACCTCACCTGCACCCCAAGACTCATCAACGGAGCCGGGCGCAATGACCGAGCAACTAGCGATGTGGAGCAGTCGTCGGCCGTGGCTGATGCTGGCGGTTTGGGCGGTGGCGCTCGTGGCGGCGGGCGCGATCAGCGCGACGTTCCTGGGCGACGCGCTGTCGGGCGACGAGGAGGTCACCAGCGATACCGAGTCGCGGCGCGCCGATGACCTGGCGTTCCTGCGCTTCGCCGACGTGCGGGATGGGCGCGGGCGAGACGCCACCGAGGTAGTGGTCGTTCGCTCCGCGACGGCGACGGTCGATGAGCCGCATTTCGAGCGGCGGGTTCAGGGGATCGCGGCGGAGTTGCGCCGGGCCGGCGCGACGCAGGTGACCACCTTCTATGACACGGGCGAGCGCCGGTTGGTCTCCGGCGATCGCGATGCCACGGCGCTGCTGGTGGCGCTCGGCCGCGATGCCGAGGACGACATCGAGGGCGTCGTGGACGCCGTGCAGGGGGCCGACGGTCGAGACGGATTCGAAACGGCGATCACGGGTGAGTTCACGCTCGATGCCGACTTCTCGACGCTGGCCGGCGAGGACCTGAAAAACGGCGAGCTGGGGTTCGGATTGCCGGCTGCGCTGATCGTGCTGTTGATCGTGTTCGGCTCGGTGGTGGCGGGCCTGATCCCGTTGCTGCTGGCGCTCGTCTCCATCGCGGTCGCGCTGGCGTTGCTCGCGCTCGTCGGGCAGGCGTTTCCGCTCTCGGTGTTCGCCACGAACATGCTCACCGGGATGGGGCTCGCGCTCGGGATCGACTACTCGCTGTTCGTCCTCTCGCGCTACCGCGAGGAGCGCGCTCACGGGCGGGAGCGCCATGACGCGATCGCCGCCGTTGGCGCCACGGCCAGCCGCGCGGTGCTGTTCAGCGGCATCGCCTTCACGCTCGCGATGGTGGGCCTGCTACTGGTGCCGCACACGATCATGCGCAGCCTCGCCGCCGGCGCGATCGTGGTCGCCGTGGTGTCGGTGGCCGCCGCGCTGACGCTGCTGCCGGCGCTGCTGAGCCTGCTCGGTGATCGCGTCAACGCCCTGCGGATCCCGTTCTTCGGACGGGCCGCGGACCGCGAGGAGAGCCCGTTCTGGTCGCGCACGGTGCGAGGCGTGTTGAGGCGGCCGCTGGTCAGTCTCGTGCTCGCGACGGCAGTCCTGCTGGCGATGGCCGCGCCGGTGCTTGCCTTGCGGTCGGGCGAGGCCGGTGTGAGCACGCTTCCCGATCGGCTCGCCGCCAAGCAGGGGTACCTGGCCCTGAACGCCGAGTTCCCCGGCGAGACCACCGCGCCGGTGGAGATCGTGATCGACGGCGACGCCGCCTCGCCGGCGGTCCAGACCGGGATCGAGCGCCTGCGGGCACGCCTGGCGAGCGAAGGTCTCTTCGGCCGCGCCCAGCTGGAGACCAACCGCGCCGGTGATCTCATGGTCCTGACCGTCCCGATCGAAGGCGATTCGCTCGCCGAGGACGCGGTCGACGCGGTACGCGAGTTGCGCAGCGAGCACGTCCCCGCCGCCTTCGCGGATCCAGGAGTCGAGGTGCTCGTGGCAGGCGACACCGCGGAATCGATCGACGAATCGGACACGATGAGCCGCTGGCTTCCGATCGTTGTTGCGTTCGTGCTCGGGCTCAGCTTCGTGCTGCTGACGATCGCCTTCCGCTCGCTCGTCGTCGCGCTCAAGGCGATCGCGGTGAACCTGCTGTCCGTCGGCGCCGCCTACGGCCTGCTGGTCCTGGTCTTCCAGGAAGGGATCGGGAACGAGCTGTTGGGCTTCCCGCAGGTCGACACGATCGAGTCGTGGGTGCCGCTGTTCTTGTTCGCCGTCCTGTTCGGGCTCTCGATGGACTATCACGTGTTCCTGCTGAGCCGCATCCGCGAGCGCTACCGCAAGACGGGCGACAACAGCGACGCGATCGCCCACGGCGTCGGCTCGACCGGCCGCATCATCACCGGCGCGGCCCTGATCATCATCGCCGTCTTCAGCGGCTTCGCGCGCGGCGACCTGGTCATGTTCCAGCAGATGGGATTTGGCGTCGCGGTCGCCCTACTGCTCGACGCCACCTTGGTCCGCCTGGTGCTCGTCCCGGCCGCAATGCAGCTACTCGGCGAGCGCAACTGGTACCTGCCCGCATGGCTTCGCTGGCTCCCCGACGTACACGTCGAGGGTGCCAAGCCCAGGCCGCAAGCCAGCCTCGATCCGGCCCACGGCCGCAGCTGATCGCAGAGTCCGGCCGCGCGGAACACTGGCAGCACCGCCTGGGACTGCTCGCGGCCGTGATTACGGGATCGCTGCAGCGCCCCGTCGACCGGCCGGTTGCCGCCGGTGACGCCTGAGGCGCCTGTGGAAGCTGCTCGCGCTAGCCGGCGGAGAGCGGCAGCGTGGCGGCCACGAGCGTGCCGCCGCCGGCGGGGCTGTCGATCTCGAGCCGCCCGCCGAGGGTGGTCACCCTGTCGCGCATCCCCACCAGCCCGTGACCGCCGGGATCGGCACCTCCGGCGCCGTTGTCGCGAACCGCGACGCGCAGCATCCCGTCCTCCCGGGACGCCGTGACCTCGGCGCGTCCGGCGTGCGAGTGCTTCACGACGTTCGTCAGCGCTTCGGCCACGATGAAGTACGCGCTCGCCTCGATCTCGGCAGGTAGCCGCTCGTCCGGGACATCGACTCGAACCGGCAGGTCGAGCCGTGCCACCACCGCGTCGACGCCGGCCCGGAGGCCACCCTGGGTGAGCACTGCGGGCAGGATCCCGTGCGCGAGTTCGCGCAGCTCGCGGTTGCCCTCCTCCGCCTGTTCGAGCGCCTCGCCGACGAGCGACTCGGCCGTTCCGTCTTCGTCCCGGAACGCTCGCTGAGCCAGCTTGAGCGTCACGATCGTGTGCACCATCCGCTGCTGGGCGCCGTCGTGCAGATCCCGCACGACCCGGCGGCGGGCCTCGTCTCCGGCGGTGAGCAGACGCGCCCTCGACGCCGTCAGCTGGTCGCGGCTCTCGGCGTTCGCGATTGCGGTTTCTAGGAGTCGGGCGAACTTGGCCATGCGCACCTCGGTGTCGCCAGGCGGCGACCGCTCGCCGCCCCAGCTCGCGACGGTCACGCCCCAGAGCCGCCCGTCGACAACGACCGGCGCTCCGACGGCCGAGCTGAGGTTCGACTCCACCGCACGGGCAAGGTCCGCAATCGCGCCTTGCGCTCGCTCGTAGTTCCCGATCCGAGCGGGTCGCCCGGTGCGCCGGACCATCGAGGTCACGTTCTCGCCCTCGTGGCTGACGCGCGTCCCCGGCGGCAGCCTGCTCGGGTTCGGAATGCGACGCGCGACCACGGTCACCTCTTCGTCCGGCTCGTAGCGGAGCAGCATCGCCGCGTCGGCGCCGAGCGCTCGCTCCATCTCCGCGGCCACCGCGTCCAGCACCGCGCTCGGCGAGGCCCCTTCCGCGACCAGCGTCGCCACCCGCCGCAGCGCGGCCTGCTCGGCGGCGAGTCGCTCCACCTCCGCGCGCGTCTCGCCGTTGGCGATCGCGGTGGCGACCAGGTCGGCGAACCGTGCGATGTGGCTCTCGGTCTCGGCTGGACACGGCTCCGCGCCGAACCTCGCCGCGACGATCGCGCCCCAGCTGCCTCCACCGACCACGATCGGAAAACCGACCGCCGAGCCGATCCCGTGGTCACGGGCCCCCTCGGCTGTGGACTCGCCGACGGCGGAGTAATCGTCGATCCGGCGCGGCCGTCCTTCGCGCAGTACGAACGCAAGGACGCCGTCGCCGTCCACCGGTACGCGCGCGCCGACCGGGAAGCGGGCCGACATCCCGGCGCCCCAAGCAGCGACTGTGACCGCGGTCCCGTCGCCCTCGTCCCGGAGCAGTGCGCACTCGACCTCGCCGAGCACGTTCGCCGCCTCCTCAGCGACCTTGGCGAAGACTTCCGCAGGCGAGGCTTCCTTCGCGACCAACGTCGCGACCCGCCGCAGCGCGGCCTGCTCCTCCCCGAGCCGGTCCGCCCGCTCGCGCGACTCCGCGTTGGCGATCGCGGTGCCGACCAGGTCGGTGAACTGCGCGATCCGCGACTCGGTGTCCGGCGGCAGTGGCTCGCTCTGCTTGGAGTGGACGGCCAGGGCGCCCCACAATCGGCCCTCCACCACGATCGGGCAACCGACCGACGAGCTCACCCCGAGCACGTTGCGGATCACCGCCGCTATCGATCCTGGAACGCTCGTCCAATCGTCCACGCGCGTGGCCTCGCGCGCGGCCACGATCATCATCGCCGGATCGCCAGGCTCGGTGTCCCAGCGAGTGGGAACGGGCGGGTGCTCGCCCGCTGCGGCCCAGGTCGCCACAGTGGTGACGTACGCATCGTCCTCGTAGCGGATCATTCCGGAGAAGTCGGCGCCGAAAAGCATGCCGACCTCGCGCGCGACGCCGCCGAGCAGCTCCCTCGACGGGACGTCCTGAGCGACGAGCGTCGCCACCCGCCGCAGCGCCGCCTGCTCCTCCGCGAGCACGCGCAGCTCGTCGCGACTTGCCTCGAGCAACCGCTGCGCCTCGAGCAACTCGGCCTCGACGTTCCGGCGCTCGGTCGTGTCCCGTCCGACGCTGTGGACGACGCCCCGCTCGGGCATCGACCGCGTGTTCCACTCCAGCCACCGCACGGAGCCGTCGGCAGAGAGGACGCGGGCCTCGAAGCGAACAACATCGTGACCCGCTGCCAGCTGCGCCAGCGCCTGGCGCGCCGGCTCTACGTCATCCGGATGGAGGATGTCGAGAGCGGATCGCGAGAAGAGCTCCGGCTTCGTATATCCCAGCAGGCGCAGGAACGACGCGTTCACGCGCTTGAACTCGCCGTCGAAGCCGATGATCGACAGCGGGTCGATCGAGAGGTCGAAGAACTCCTCCAGCTCGGTCTCGGGCTGCGGCACATGTGGCGACTCGGCCACGTCCACGCGCTCCTTTCGTTCCCGCGATTATCCCTCAGGCCCGGTAGTTGATCCGACCCTTCGACGCCGGCCTACGAGGCGCTGCCCCAGAGGTCGTCAACGTTTCGCTGCTCAGCCGATCGCTGTTTGAGATTGGTGGCTTGGCCCGCGGCTCCTACGGTATCCCTGTGACCCCTGCGCGGGACCCCGGTGCCCCGGGCGCCCGGATCGGCCGTCCCGGGCTGGCCGCCAGGCGGGTGATCGCGGGCGGAGTCTGCGGCTGCGCGGCAGCGGTCGTAGCGCTCGCATACGACATGTCGTGGTCCGTGGCTGCCCTGATTGCGTCGGACGTAGCCGCCCTCGTCTTCATCGTCCGGGTCTGGATGGGCGTCGGCCGCGCCGACCCGGCAGCGACCCTCAGGCTCGCCCGCACCGAGGACGCCTCGCCCGTCGCCGCGGAGAGCGTCCTGATCGGCGCGGGCGCCGCGAGTCTCGTGGCCGTGGCATTCACGCTTTCGCAGGCGGGCGACGCGACCGCTCCCGCCCGCGGCCTGCTCACCGGGCTGGCCATAGGGAGCGTCGCGCTCGCGTGGACGTCGGTGCACACCGTCCACATCCTGCGCTACGCGCGGCTCTACTACAGCGAGCCCGAGGGCGGGGTCGACTTCGGCGGCGAAGCCCCCGACTACACCGACTTCGCGTACCTGGCGCTGACGATCGGGATGACCTTCCAGGTGTCCGACACCGCGCTCACCGCAAAGCGTGTGCGTCGGGTCGCTCTGCACCACGCGTTGCTGTCGTACCTCTACGGGGCGGTGATCGTGGCGATCATGGTCAACAGCGTCGGCGGTCTCCTGGGGCGCTAGCTCATGGCGCTCATGTCGGCCCGGGACGTGAGCGCCGGCGATGCCGATGCGCGACTGGTGGGCCAACCGCAGCGCGGCCCCGGCGGCGGGGTAGCTCGCCCGCGCCGGCTCTCCGGAGCGCTCGAGTCGTCGACCAGTCACTTAGAGTTCTAACTATGTCCCCCCGCGTGTCGCGGACTGGGAGCGCGAGCGGTCCGGCGGACGGAGGGCGCGATCGCGATGCGACGCTGCAGCTGATGATCGCGCTCGGCCGCGCGTACCGGGCGCTCGAGCGCGGCGTGCGGCCGCAGCTTGCCGAGCGCGGCCTGGGGCTCAGCGAGTTCGCCGTGCTCGAGGTGCTCTACCACAAGGGTCCGCTGACGCTGGGAGAGATTCGCGAGCGGATCCTGGTGACCGGAGCCAGTACCACCTATGTCGTCAAGAAGCTCGAGGAACGCGGCCTGGTGCGGCGGGTGGCCGGCACAGACGACCAGCGGACCGTCATCGGCGAGCTGACCCAGAAGGGTCGCGCGCTCATTGCGGACGTGTTTCCGGACCACGTGGAGCAGCTCCTCCGGCTCATGTCGGGCCTGTCGGGGGCGGACAAGCGCGCGGCCGCCGCGCTGCTGCGCAGGCTCACCACGGGAGCTTCCGCGCATCAGTGAAGGCGAACGGCGCCGGTTGATTCGTTTTCGATGTCGACTGGTCGCCTACTGATATCCAAGGTCCTCGGCGGGGTCGGTACTTAGTTTTCTAACTAACTACCGACGAGGATCTGCATGCGTGTATTCATCACAGGCGGCAATGGCTACATCGGACTGGCCGTTGTCGAAGCGCTCGTCGCCGAAGGCCACAGGTCGAGGCGCTGGTGCGCGAGGGGACCGACGCGAGCGTCGTGTCGGACATCGGCGCCGAGCCCCGCCGCGGGCACCTGGGCGAGCTGGACCTTCTGCGCGCGGCAGGCGATCGCGCAGACGCGGTCATCCACCTCGCGCCGTCGGATCCGGATACCGATCTGGCCGCCTCGATCGCGCTTCAGGAGCGACTCGGCGACCGTCCATTCGTTTTCACCAGCGGCGCCTGGGTCTACGGCGACACGGACGGTGTCGTAGACGAAGATGCGCCCCTCGCGCCGCCCCCGATCGTCGCCTGGCGCGTCGCGAACACCCGCGCGATCATGCCCGCCGCAGACCAGGGCGGGCGGCCGGTGCTGATCATGCCGGGCGCCGTCTACGGCGACAACGCCGGCCTCATCACAGGCGCGATCGTCGAGCCCGCCAGGGCCCAGGGCTACGCGAGCTACATCGCCGACGGAGCCAACCACATGGCCCTGGTTCACCGGCGCGACATCGCACGCCTCTACGTGCTCGCCCTCGAGGCCCCGGCCGGGTCGAGTTACCTGGGCGTCGGCGAATCCGACGTGACCATGCGGCAGGTCGCAGAAGCGGCGAGCCGCGCCGCCGGCGCCGGAGGGGCGACAAGATCGCTGAGCCTCGACGCGGCACGGCAGGTCTGGGGCCCGCTCGCGGATGCACTGGCCTTGGATCAGCAGTTCACCGTTCGCCACGCCCGCGACGAGCTCGGATGGGTTCCGCGGGAGCGCAGCGTCCTCGAGTACCTGGCGGGTTCTGCGGTCGCCGTCCAGTAGCTGACACCACCTACCCATAGGAGAATCAGATGTTCGTCACACCCGCATCATTTGGCAGCTTCGGCCGCCGGCTCACGCACGACGCGGCCGAGCGGCTGGCTCGCAACTGGACGACGCTGCTGCTCAACGGCATCGTCCTGATCATCGCCGGCGTGCTGATCTTCAGCATCGACTGGAGCGTCCGCAGCCTCTCCACTTTCATCGGAGCGCTGTTCATCCTCGAGGGCGTCTGGGCGATCCTCACAGTCGGCGTCGACAACCGCGTCGCCAACCTCGTCACCGGGGGCCTCTCGGCGGCCGCGGGCGTCGCGATCATCGCCTGGCCGTCGCCGAGCCTGATCGTGCTCGGGATCTTCCTCGGCTCGTGGCTGATCGTGCTCGGGACGATCGGCATCTCCGGAGCATTCGCGGCTCGCCGGGTCCTGTCTGACTGGTGGCTGCTGCTCCTGCTCGGTCTGGCCGAGGTGGCGCTCGGCGTCCTTGCCCTGGCCAACCCCGGTGCCACGCTCGCGGCGATCATCACCGTTGGCGGAATCTGGGCCGTCGTCGTCGGCGCGATGCGGATCGTGTACGCGTTCGAGCTCCGGCATCTGCCCGAGGACGTGGACCAGGCATTCGCCGACCACAGCGCAAACGGCGCGACCGGAAGCTCCGGGTCCGAGCGGTACACCCCGGCTTCGCCGGCATCGTCGAGCTGACGGCGGGAATCGACCGGCGCCCATGGATCTCCAGCGGCACCGCACATCCCCGAGCTCCGAGCCGACGCCCTCCTCCTCCGGGCGTCGGCGCGGAGCGCCGGACCATCCGACGTTCGGCCGGCGGCTGCACAGGTTCCTCGCGCCGATGCCCAAGCCGAAGCCTCCGATCGATCCGGCACTGCTGAAGCACGAACAGCAGCGTGCCGAGGCGCGGCAGAACCGGCTCGCGGACAGGATCACCGACTTCGCCGGTTCGATGCTGTTCGTCTACCTCCACATCATCTGGTTCGGGTGCTGGATCGGCTTCGGAGTCGAGAGCTACCCCTACGGCCTCCTGACGATGATCGTGTCGCTCGAGGCGATCTTCCTTTCGACCTTCGTGATGATCAGCCAGAACCGCGCGGACGCGAAGCGCCAGGTGATCGCCGACGAGCAGTGGAGCACCGTCCGGGAGGAGGACCAGCAGAACAAGGAGCTGCTCGACCTGTCCAGGCAGATTTTGCAGCTGACCAAAGAGGTCCGGGCGCTGGCCGGCCGCGGCGATGCGCCTAGCCCTTGACGAGGCGCGCTCGTGGGCGGCACGTGGGCGCTCTCCTCGGCCGGGCTCCCCGACGCGCGCCGTTTCGCCAGCTGGAACGGAAGGGTAGTTCTCGGAGTGTCTCCTGGGCACTAAAGTGGTGCACTGCCGGGCTCGGACGACTGGGTTCCTTCGTTCCATACCCCGTCGCTACCGGGCCCGGCACCGTTAAGGCGCCGTCGGACCCCCGTGGTTGGACGGTGTGCGTGTCAACCTGGTCGCCGGAAGTGCCAGCACTCTGACCTGGAACCTCCAGTGGGCGCTCGGCCCGGTACAGTCAGCGCGCCGGGCTCGCAGGGGTGAAGTTCCTAGGTTGCGACGGTGATCTGCGCCGTGCCCCGCGATCCTCCCAAAGACGGTGTAGCCACGCTGAACGGGATCGGCGTGTCGTGTTTCGTCTCCGATTAACGGTTGGCGCTTCACACGTTGCTATCGCCCCCTTGACAGCGTCCTCGCGCCGGTGAGAGGGTCGCACGTGGAACGAAGGAGGTCCACGTGGTTGGACCAACGAGGTGTCGCGGGGTCGCGATACCTCGCGATGCTGTGATGCCGAAGTGCGGCCACCCTGAACGACGCCGTGGGCGCGGGCGGGATCCGCCGCCTTCTGTCAGTTGACTTCTGACGGCCTGTCATCGCGGTGCCGGGCTTGGTAGCGGGTGTGTGCTGAGACAGCGGCGCCACCGCACGCTCCCGACACGCACAGGCACAGCGGGGAACTGACTCCCCAAAAAGAAGGATGGCAATACAACGTTTCCCGCCTCGTTGCGGAGCGTTCGTGTGCTGCTGCACGGACAACCTGCCCCGGCACAGGATGGACGACTTTGTGCGCGCGGCCGCGGGGTCGCGGAGCCCGCGGCTGAACGAGCGGAGAAACGAGTGTAAAGGAGGTAGGAACAGCATGCACGAGCGGACTCTCGTATTTCTGGCAGTACGAAACGCGCCCTGGACGGGACGCCGCCGGGGCGTGGTCCTCAGGTGCACGACCACCGCAGCACGCCGCCGACTCGGGTCCCAGAGCGGACTCTGCCCGTCCCGCGGAGGGAGAACCAGATGAGACCACGCATTTTCGGACCAATGCGAGATAAGCGGCGATTCCTCCTCGGGGCCATTGCCTCCGTCGGTGTGCTGGGGATCTTGCTGATCTCCACCGCTCTCGCGGTCCACGATCTCGGTCTGTTCGAGCTCGATCGCAACGCCGAGGATCCGGGCGGGGCGATGCTGCCTGACGATTGGGCGACCCTTTATGACGGCGGGTCGAACACCGGTGGGAGTTCCGACGTGTTCACGGGCATCCTCCCCGACATCACCACTCCCGACGATCCCGGCGACCAGTTCCAGGGCGGAGGCTCGAAGGACGACCTCGACATCAGCCAGTGGCTCTGGAAGCCGGGCGAGCCGCTCGACAAGGACGACATCACGAACGCCTACGCCGCCGCCTACACCGTTCCAGAGGGCGCGGTGCAGCCGGATGACGAAACCGACGTCGGCGACCTGATCATCTACTTCGGCCTCGACCGCTTTGACAACAACGGCTCGGCCCAGGTCGGCTTCTGGTTCTTCCAGAACGAGATCGCCCTTACGGACACGCCGCGGGGCGGCGGCTTCGAGTTCAGCGGCGTCCATGCTCCGGGCGACGTCCTGGTTCAGAGCAACTTCAGCGGGGGCGGCGACGTCGACCGCGTCAGCGTCTTCGCGTGGGACCCGACGGCTCCCAGAAACCTCAGACTCATCACGAGTACGACCGCGCAGGACTGTGAGAGCGCGGATGCCGACGATCCGGCCTGCGCGATCGTCAACCGGGAGAACACGGACTCCCCTTGGCCGTACACGCCGAAGTCCGGCCCGGCTGACGTGTTCGCGCAGGGCGCCTTCTTCGAGGGCGGCATCAACATCACGCGCCTGCTCCCGGCGACCGGTTGCATTTCGACGTTCCTCGCAGAGACCCGCTCCTCGACGCCGTTCGACGCGCGGTTGAAGGACCTCAACATTGGCGAGTTCAACCTGTGCGGCGACAAGCGCGGCATGAAGTTCCACGACCGCAACGCGGACGGTGACCGAGACAGCGGCGAGGAGGGCCTCAGCGGCTGGACGATCAACCTCTACAACGACACCGACGGGGACAAGATTCTCGACGCCGGCGAGGCCGCGACCCCCGAGGAAACGACCACGACTGCCGCTGACGATCCGGCTACGCCGGGCGATGAGGCCGGCACGTACGAGTTCCCGGACCTCCAGAACGGCGACTACATCGTCTGTGAGGTGCTCCAGTCCGGCTGGAACCAGTCGCTGCCGAACGCGACGGACACGCCCGATGAGCTCGCGGACTGCACCACTGAGTCCGGGGACAACTCGCTTGCCGATAACGGTTACGGCTTCACGATGGCAGGCGCCGACCAGACCGGCAACGACTTCGGCAATTTCCGGCAGGGTGTGAAGTCGGGTCTGAAGTACAACGACCTCAATGCCAATGGGGATCGTGACGCCGGCGAGCCGGGGCTGGCTGATTGGGTGATCCGGGCCTATGTCGATTCCAACGGTGACGGGGATCTCGACGCCGACGAGACGACGGTGGCGGGGTCTGACAGCACCGACGCGAACGGCGAGTATTCGATCTCGCTGAATCCGGGTCGCTATGTCGTGTGCGAGGTGTTGCAGGCGACGTGGACTCAGAGCGAGCCGGCGCCGGCCGGTAACCAGTGCGGTAACACCGTCGCCGGGCTCGGTGACGGCGGCTACGCGATCCTGGTGACGTCGGGCTCGACTGACCCAGGCAACGAGTTCGGCAATTTCCGGCAGGGCACGAAGTCGGGTCTGAAGTACAACGACCTCAATGCCAATGGGGATCGTGACGCCGGCGAGCCGGGGCTGGCTGATTGGGTGATCCGGGCCTATGTCGATTCCAACGGTGACGGGGATCTCGACGCCGACGAGACGACGGTGGCGGGGTCTGACAGCACCGACGCGAACGGCGAGTATTCGATCTCGCTGAATCCGGGTCGCTATGTCGTGTGCGAGGTGTTGCAGGCGACGTGGACTCAGAGCGAGCCGGCGCCGGCCGGTAACCAGTGCGGTAACACCGTCGCCGGGCTCGGTGACGGCGGTTACCCGATCCTGGTGACGTCGGGCTCGGCCGAGCCGGGCAACGAGTTCGGCAATTTCCGGCAGGGTGTGAAGTCGGGTCTGAAGTACAACGACCTCAATGCCAATGGGGATCGTGAGGCCGGTGAGCCGGGGTTGGCTGATTGGGTGATCCGGGCGTATGTCGATTCCAACGGTGATGGGGATCTCGACGCGGGTGAGACGACGGTGGCGGGGTCGGATACGACCGACGCCAACGGCGAGTATCTGATCTCGCTGAATCCGGGTCGCTATGTCGTGTGCGAGGTGTTGCAGGCGACGTGGACTCAGAGCGAGCCGGCGCCGGCCGGTAACCAGTGCGGCGACACGGTCGCCGGGCTCGGTGACGGCGGCTACGCGATCCTGGTGACGTCGGGCTCGACTGACCCCGACAACGAGTTCGGCAATTTCCGGCAGGGTGTGAAGTCGGGTCTGAAGTACAACGACCTCAATGCCAACGGGGATCGTGAGGCCGGTGAGCCGGGGTTGGCTGATTGGGTGATCCGGGCGTATGTCGATTCCAACGGTGATGGGGATCTCGACGCGGGTGAGACGACGGTGGCGGGGTCGGATACCACCGACGCCAACGGCGAGTATTTGATCTCGCTGAATCCGGGTCGCTATGTCGTGTGCGAGGTGTTGCAGGCGACGTGGACTCAGAGCGAGCCGGCGCCGGCCGGTAACCAGTGCGGCGACACGGTCGCCGGGCTCGGTGACGGCGGTTACCCGATCCTGGTGACGTCGGGCTCGACTGACCCCGACAACGAGTTCGGCAACTTCCAGAACGCCACGATCAGCGGCCGCAAGTTCAAGGACGCGGACGCCGACAGCGTCAAGGATCCCGGCGAGATCGGCCTGCAAGGGTGGATCATTCACCTGTTCGGTCCGGGTGGGACGCATGCTCAGACCATGACCGACGCCACCGGCGTCTACTCGTTCACGGTGACGCCAGGCGCGTACGTGGTGTGCGAGCAGACGTCCGGCAAGCCCGGCTGGGTGCAGTCGTTCCCCACCTCGGGCGCGGACTGCACGATGCAGATGGTGCTGCTCGAGACGCTGGGCGACGTCGGCCACGACGTGACGGCGACGTCGGGCGGCACGCACGACAGCCGTGACTTCGGCAACACGCCGCTGTCCACGGTCGACGTGAAGTTCAACGCACTCGCGACGCTGCCGGCCGGTCTCGGCGGCGGAGATGCCACGCACGCGACGCAGATCACGTGCACGGACGCGGACGGCAACACGTTCACGGCCACCGACAACGACCTGACGACGGGCTCGATCAGGACGAGCGGGTCGCAGGTGACCTGCACGATCACGTTCGTGGACCCCTGAGTCGAGGGTCGGGGAAACGCATGGAGGCCCCCTCTGGAAGAGGGGGCCTCCGGCGCGTCTACGGGCGTCCGCGATCCCGCGGCGCAGCGAGGTCTCAAGTCGGGGCGGCCGGATTCGAACCGGCGTTCTCAGCGTCCCAAACGCTGCGCGATAACCAGGCTTCGCCACGCCCCGTGGGGCGCCATTCTAGGCCCAGCGCGTCGCTACGCCACCTCGTCGACCAGGTCCGCGACGGAGTCGACGGTGCGCGACGCGCGGAACGGGAAGCGCTCGGCCTCCTCGCGCGTCGTCACGCCGGTGAGCACGAGGATCGTCTCGAGGCCGGCCTCCAGCCCCGAGATCACGTCGGTGTCCATGCGGTCGCCGATCATCGCGGTGTCCTCGGAGTGGGCCTCGATCGCGTTGAGCGCCGAGCGCATCATCAGCGGGTTCGGCTTGCCGACGAAGTAGGGCTGCACGCCGGTCGCGCGGCTGATCAGCGCTGCGACCGAGCCGGTGGCCGGCGTCGGGCCGTCCGGCGAGGCGCCGGTCGGGTCCGGGTTGGTGGCGATGAAGCGCGCGCCCGCGACGATCAGGCGGATCGCGCGCGTCAGGCTCTCGATCGAGTACGTGCGGGTCTCGCCGAGGACGACGTAGTCGGGGTTGCGCTCGGTGAGCGTGTAGCCGGCCGCATGCAGCGCGGTCGTCAGCCCGGCCTCGCCGATCACGAACGCCGAGCCGCCGGGCCGCTGGGCCTGGAGGAAGCCGGCGGTCGCCAGCGCCGACGTCCAGATCGACTCCTCGGGGACGTCGAGGCCGCTCGTACGCAGCCGCGCCGCGAGGTCGCGGCGCGTGTAGATCGAGTTGTTGGTGAGGACGAGGAACGGCAGCCCGCGCTTGCGCAGCCGCCCGAGGAACTCGGCCGCGCCCGGGATCGCGGCCTCCTCGTGCACCAGCACGCCGTCCATGTCCATCAGCCAGGAACCGATCTTGCGCTCGCTCACGGCGCGTGAGACTACGCGAGCACCACGCAGCCCCGTCGTTGCAGCCGTTCCGCCGCGTCCGGGAGATCGAGGATCCGATTCCAGCGCAGATCGAGCTTCTCCAGCGCGGGGAGCTCGCCCAGCGCCGCCGGGAGGTCGTCCAGCCGGTTGGCGCGCACGTCGAGCACCCGCAGGTGCGGTAGCGCACCGAGCGTCGCCGGGAGCGCGGTCAGCGCGTTGGCGCGCAGGTCCAGGTGGCGCAGCTCGCCGAGGTCCCCGACGGCGTCCGGCAGCGCCGCCACGCGGTTGTCGCGGAGGTGCAGCTCGCGCAGCCGGCCCAGGCGCCCGATCGTCGCGGGCAATGCGGTCAGCGCGTTGCGATCCAGGCGCAGCTCGATCAGCCCGCCGAGCTCACCGATCCACTCGGGCAGCTCGGCCAGCCCGTTGTCGGTCGCGCCGAGGTAGCGCAGCGAGCGCAGCGCCCTGACCGGCTCGGGCAGCTCGCCCAGACGGTTGTCGGCGAGGTAGAGCACCTCGAGGTCCGTTAGACGGGCCAGGCCCGCCGGGAGCGAGCTCAACCGGTTGTGGCCGAGGTCGAGGACGCGCAGCTCGCCGAGGTCGCCGAGCGCGTCCGGCACCTGCGTCAACGCCAGCTCGTGGACGTACAGCCGGTGCAGCCGCGTGAGCGCCGTGACGACCGGCGGGATGCCGGGCAGCGGGTTCTCCCCGATCGAGAGCGACTCCAGGGCGGGCAGCTCGGACAGCCACTCGGGCAGCTCCTCGAGGCGATTGGCGCGCACGTCGAGGTGCCGCAGGCCCGTCATCTCACGCACCGCGTCGGGCACGGCCGTCAGCCCGCGGCCGTCGAGATACAGCGCCTCGTCCACCCGCACAGCGTGACGACCGTCACACTCGCGTGCCCGCCGCCGGGCCGCGGGGTAGGTTGCTGCGATGCCGGAGACCGCCGAGCTCGAGCTGACGCTGCACGGCAATCGGGTGCGCTACCTGATGGCCGGGTCCGGCCCGGCGGTCGTGCTCGTCCACGGCATCACGTCGAGCGCCGACACGTGGGCGGACGCGATGCGCGGCCTGGCCCGCGAGCACACGGTGATCGCGCCCGACCTGCTCGGCCACGGCGCGTCGGCCAAGCCGCGCGGCGACTACTCGCTCGGCGCCTACGCGAGCGGCATCCGCGACCTGCTCGCCGCGCTCGGCCACGACCACGTGACGATCGTCGGCCACTCGCTCGGCGGCGGGGTCGCGATGCAGTTCGCGTACCAGTTCCCCGAGCGCACCCAGCGGCTCGTGCTCGTCTCGTCGGGCGGGCTGGGGCGGGAGGTCAACCTGCTGCTGCGGGCTGCGGCGCTGCCGGGCGCCGAGCTCGTGCTCCCGTTCCTGGTCCCGTCCTGGCTCGGCCGCGCGGTCGACGGCGCCGGCTGGGCGGGCGCGCGGCTCGGGCTGCGGGCGCGCCCGGACCTGGGGGAGGTCGTGCGCGGCTTCCTCTCGCTCGGCGACGCCGAGGCGCGCGCCGCCTTCTTGCACACGCTTCGTGCGGTGATCGACCCCGGCGGCCAGCGCGTGAGCGGCCACGATCGGCTCTACCTCGCGAGCAACCTGCCGACGCTGCTCGTGTGGGGCGAGCGCGACCCGATCATCCCGGTCACGCACGCCCGCGCCGCCCACACCGCGATGCCCGGCGCGCGGCTGGAGATATTCCCCGCCTCCGGGCACTTCCCGCACATGGACGACACCGTCCGCTTCGTCGACGTGCTGTGCGACTTCCTCGCGACGACCGAGCCGGCGAAGCTCGATCCCGACTCGCTGCGCACCCGCATCCTCGAGGGCGCGCCGATCGCGGCATGATGCGCTCGTGGAGCGCATCACCGCCCGCAACAGCGCCGGCTACGAATCGCCGATCGGTCTGACCGCCGATCCGGTCGTCTTCACGCTGGTCGGCGACCGGCTGTGCGTGCTGCTCGCGCGCCGGCTGGAGGAGCCCCAGCGCGGGATGTTCGCGCTCCCCGGCGGCTTCGTCGGGAAGGAGGAGTCGCCCGCCCAGACGGCCGAGCGCAAGCTGCGCGAGAAGACCGGCGTCGGCTCCGTGCACCTCGAGCAGCTGCGCACGTACGGCGACCCGCGGCGCGACCCGCGCGGCTGGCTGCCCTCGATCGCCTACCTCGCGCTGGTCCGGCCCGAGGAGCTGCCCGAGGAGGGGCCGGCCGAGCGCGAGGCGTCCTGGCACGCGATCGACGACCTGCCCGACCTCGCGCTCGACCACGAGACGATCGTCGACGACGGGCTCTGGCGCCTGCGCGCGCGGGTGACGGAGAAGACCTGGTTCCTGCGCGTGGCCGGCGCGCTGCTGCCGGCGGCGTTCACGCTCGGGCAGGCGCAGCGGCTGTACGAGGCGCTGCGCGGCGAGACGGTCGACGCGGCGAACTTCCGCCGCGATGTGCGGGCGACAGCGCTGCTCGTCGACACCGGCGAGCTGCACTCCGACGGCCCCGGCCGACCCGGGCGGCTCTACCGCAGGCTCTGAACCGCCCACTACTGTTGTCCGGGCACGGGCCCCCGTAGCTCAGCTGGACAGAGCGGCTGCCTTCTAAGCAGCGGGTCGCAGGTTCGAGTCCTGCCGGGGGCACTGGTGAAGCTGTCGGCCGCTTGGGTCAGGCGGCCTGGCTCGTCGTCGGGCTGTTGGCGAGCCATTGTTCGACCCAATCGCCTGAGATCTGCCCGGTGGTCACGTTGAGACGGTTCCAGGCGTTGATCGCGGCGATCGCGAGCACGAGCGCGGCGAGTTGCGCCTCGTCGTAGTGATTTGCCGCCTCCTTCCAGACCTCGTCCGGCACCGGGTCCGGCCGATCGGCGATCCGGGTCGCGGCTTCGGTCAGCGCCAGCGCGGCTCGCTCGGCCTCGGTGAAGTACGGGACTTCCCGCCACGCGGCGACGGTGTGGATGCGCTCATCGGGTTCGCCCGCGTGCTTGAGCTCGCGGGAGTGCATGTCGATGCAGATGCTGCAGCCGTTGATCTGGCTGGCGCGCAGCTCGACGAGATACAGCGTCGTCTCGGGGATGCCGCCCTGTTTGGCCGCGTTGCCCAGCCCCTGCAGCGCCTTCAAGGCGCCGGGAATGGTTAGTGCCGGGCTATCGATCCGTGCGTGCATGATCAGTCCTCCACGGGTTGGATGGTTGTTTCCTGGCCTCCGGGAATGGCACCGAGCTGCCGCATCTGCGAGAGGACGTCGACGATCCCCCAGGTCTCCGCGATGCGCCCGTTGGCGAAGCGGAGGAAGAAGATCTCGTTGTACGTGACGGATCTGCCGGTCGGCGGGAGCCCCATGTACTCGCCCAGGTGGGTCCCGGTGACCACGTTCCTGCTGACGACCTTGTCTCCCTCCTCGACCACATCCTCGACCGCAACGTGAAGGTCGGGGAAGGCCCGCCGGAGCATCCCGAACACCTCCTTCATGGCTTGCGCCCCCGTCGCTTCAACGGGCAAGGGAGTGCCGATCAGCACGTCCGGCAGGAAGACCTCGTCGATCGTCGTCGAGATGAGCTCCGCATCGCCGGTGTTGATCGCCTCACGGAAGCGCGTGACCGTCGCTTTGTTGCTTGTTGCCTGGACTGTTGACATTGCTGCTCCTCGGACGTCGTGTTCGTCGAGGCGACGAACGAACCGCGTCCGAGGGGACAGCGAGCCCGCAGAGTTCTTCGATCCGTCGTTCGACGGAGCGCCGCTACATCTGGAGCTACGTTTCGACTGTCCGCCAGAGTTGCGCGGGGGTGCTGGGGCCCGAGCGGCCGTTGGACCGGCGGAGTGGGCCGGCGGCTGGGTGCAGGATGATCACGTGCGTCGGCGCGGATCCGGCGACCACTGCGTTGATGCGGGCACCGAGCCGGCCGTGCCGTGTCTCGGGTCCGAGCACGATCGTCGTCGCTTCGAGCTGCGCGGCGCGCTCGAGGATCCGTGCGGCGATGTCGGCATGCGTGCCGACGCTGTGCAGGAGCTCGCCGACGACTGGGACCCCGGCCGTGCGCAGCTCGGCCACGCAGGCGTCCAGCAGCTCGGTCGCTTCGCTGGTGGCCTCGAGGTCGATGGCGTCCTCGCCGGCCACGACGTCGCGCTCGAACACGTGCAGCACGTGCACCGGTGTCGCCCGAGCGCGCGCGAGCGGCACGCTCATCGCGCAGACCTCGCGGGCGCTGGGCCCGCCGACGGCGATCACGAGCGTGCCGTGCTCGTCGGCGGTCTCGCCTGCGGCGCGCTCGGGCGTGGCGGCGTCGGCGACCGGCACGAGCGCGGTGCGGTAGGACCACAGCACGCCGATGGCGATCGCGGTCATTGCGGCGCCGAGATAGAAGGGCGCCTGGACGCTGACCTGTTCGGCGAGCTTTCCGGCGATGAACGGGGCGATCGCGCCGCCGCAGAAGCGCACGAAGCTGTAGGCCGAGGAGGCGATCGGCCGGGCGACGGGCGAGGACTCCATCACGACCTGCGTCATCAGCGTGTTGGTGATCCCGAAGAACGCGCCCGAGCCGATCACGCAGACGATCAGCGCGGTCTGCGAGGCGTGCGCGACGCCCATCACGACGAGTACGACGACGATCCCGAGCAGCGCGCCGGCAAGCGCGTGTACGTCGTTGAAGCGGCGCGACAGCGACGGCGCGACGAAGATGGCGAACACGGCGAGCAGCAGTCCCCAGGCGGTGAACGTGTAGCCGAGCTGGTGGATCCCGAGACCCAGCGGGAACGGTGCGTAGCCGAGCAGCGTGAAGAAGCCGAAGTTGTAGAAGGCGGCGGTCAGGCCGCTGCCCCGCGTGGCGCGGTGGCGCAGCGCGCGCAGCGGCTCGAGCACCGACACGCGGGCGTCGCGGGGTGGCGGAGGTGTCCGCGGCAGGAACAGCGCGATCGCGATGAAGCCGATGGCCATCAGCACGCCGACGCCGAAGAACGGGCCGCGCCAGCTGATCGCGCCAAGCTCACCTCCGAGCAGCGGGCCAAGCGAGATCCCGAGGCCGAGCGCCGCCTCATAGATCATCACGGCACCGGCGACGCCGCCGCTGGCCGAGCCGACGATCACCGCCAGCGCGGTCGCGATGAACAGCGCGTTGCCAAGTCCCCAGCCGGCACGCAGCCCGACGATCGCGCCGACGCTGTTCGACAGCCCCGCCAATGCGCTGAACACGATGATCAGCGCGAGCCCGGTGAGCAGCGTGCGCTTCGTGCCGATCCGGCTGGCGACGACGCTGGAGAACAGCATCGCCACGCCGGTGACCGCGAAGTAACTGGTGAACAGCAGCTCGACGTCGCTCGGCGAGGCGTCCAGATCGTGGGCGATCGCCGGCAGGATCGGATCGACGAGTCCGAGCCCCATGAACGAGACGACCGCGGCGGCCGCGACGGCCCAGACGGCGGTTGGCTGCGAGCGCAGGAACTTCATGGGGGTCCAGCGTTCACTTGAGCGTCGCGCGCTGAAGGACGGTGACGAGTTGCTCCAGCGTCTCGGTCGCGGCGACGAGCGCCTCGACCTGGTCGTCGGGCATCTCGGCCAGGTAGGCGCCGAGCGTCGCGCGTGCCTGCGCGCGGTACTCCTCGAGCGCGCGGCTCCCGGCCTCGGTCAGGCTGGCCAGGACGACTCGCCGGTCGTCGGCGCGGCGCTCGCGGCTGACCAGACCCTCCTGTTCCAGGCGCTGGACCAGCAGCGTCATCGTGGGCTGCTTCAGCCGCTCGAGCTCGGCCAGCTCCGTGATCCGCCGCGGCCCGCCGCTCAGTGTGCTCAGCAGACCCAGCTCCGTGCGCGACAGCTCGCCGCCCAACTGGCTGGTGAGCAGCCGCGTGAGCAAGGCCACGCGCGTGAGCAGCCGGCTCGAGACGTAGGCGATCCGCTCCGACCGCTCCGATTGGCGAGTGACTTCCAGCATCGTATTGCCAATATATATTGTCTACTGATATGTTTCAAGGCGTCGCCCGCGGGGATCGACGAGACCAGGGAGCAGACCAGGGTCGCCAGGGGCGCCGCGTGGACACGCGATGGTCAGGCTTCGCGGTCAGCGAGCGTCAAAATCGAGGAGTTCGCCATGAGCACGGCTGATCCCAGCGCATCCACCAACGGCCGCGGTTCCGCAGCCTGGTCGCAGCCGTGGATGCACCTGACGATCGATCGGCGTAGCCCGAGCTACTGCCGGGTGACGTTCGAGCATCCTCCGATCAACACGATCACGGCGACGACCGTGGCGGAGCTCGCCGAGCTCGTCGGCCTGATCGAACAGGACCGGGACCTCAACGTCGTCGTGTTCGACAGCGCGAACCCCGACTTCTACCTGGCCGACTACGACGTGGAGAACGATCCCAGCCGCACCGCGGCGCTGGGCGTCGGTCCGACCGGAATGCCGGCGTGGCTCGACCTTCTCGTTCGCCTGTCCCGCGCGCCGGTGGTCAGCATCGCCGCGATCCGCGGACGCGTGCGCGGCGCCGGAAGCGAGTTCGTGCTCGCCTGCGATATGCGGCTCGCCTCGCGCGAGAATACGCGGCTCGGCCAGTTTGAGGTCGGCATCGGTGTCGTCCCCGGCGGCGCTCCGATGGCCCGACTGTCGCGCTTGGTCGGTCGCGGTCGTGCGCTCGAGATCCTCCTCGTCGCCGACGATCTCGACGGACCGCGCGCGGAGCAGTACGGATACGTCAACCGCGTGATGGCCGACGACCAGCTCGACGCCGAAGTCGACATGATGGCCGCGCGGATCGCGCAGTTCGACCACGACGCGATCGCACGCACCAAGTCCTACGTCGACCGGGTCACATTGCCCGACTACAGCGAGCTGCCACCTGCCACGAGCTCAGGCCGGCACAAACTCGCGGTCTGAATCTGAGTTGGGTGGCCGGGGGCGTTCCAGCCCCCGGCTCCCTCAGATCCCGGCGCGACAGCTCCTGTCACCGGGGGGCGCTTCTGATCAGCCTCTTCGCTGAGCAGGGTCAGTCCGTTATGTCGGCTCGGCTGGTTGTGAAGGTGGGCACCGGCTGGCCGTCCTCGTCCTGCCGCCATCCGGCAGGGCGCTGGAGCTGAGCCTTGAGCGAAAGCGTGTCAGCCTCGGTCAACGCCGTCGTGGCCGCGGCGCCGGTCAGCTGCTGCCCTCCCGCGTCGAAGACCTGCGTTCCGGGGCTGATGAGCGCAACCGCGCTGCCGCCGACGAGCTGGCCGGCCTCGGCCAGCAGCTGGTTAGGGACGTCGCACACGCCCTCGATCGAGATCGGGAGCTCGTCCGCGGTCAATCCATCGGCCGAGCCGGTAAGTGTGATCGTGGTGGCGTAGAACGGTTCGCTGAAGGTCGGGGGCGCCTCTTCTTCGTCTTGCGCAGGCCGCGCCACGCGGCGGGCCGCGAGCTTGGCGTCCTCGGGCTCGCTGGCGCAGCTCAGGCCGGGACCGCCGGGAACGCCGGGTCCGCCGGGACCGGGGGGTCCGCCGGGACCGGGGGGTCCGCCGGGACCGCCGGGTCCGGGGGGACCGCCGGGACCGCCGGGTCCACCGGGACCGCCGGCCCTCCCGATTTTCACGGTCTCGCAGCCTTTGATGCTGGCCCGATCGATGGCGTCGACCCTGCAGACGTCCTTGCCCGGTCCGCCACTGACGACGCGGTCGCGCCGGCCGTCGACGGCGTTCAACCGATCAGCGCCCGGCCCGCCCAAGAGCCGATCGCTGCCGCTCCCGCCCGAGAGCCGATCCCTGCCGGGTCCGCCCCAGAGTCCATCTCTGCCACCGCGGCCCTCGATTCGGTCGTCGCCGCCAAGAGTCTTGAGCACCTCGGCCTTGGCGGTGCCCACCATATGATCGTGACCCTTGGTCCCGAGTATCGGCTTGGCCTGCGCAGGCCCCGCCGAGGCCAGCATCAGCGGGGCAAGGGCGGCGACCACCGCGAATGCGATCGGTCGCTTCCCCAACCGTGGAAACTGCCGCTCTTGGAGCTCCATGATCTCCCTCCGTTACGCGACGAGCTGCTACCCGTCGCTGTCGTACGTGGCGCCGGTGAAGGCGATTCCTCATCACGTGAACTGCAAGCGCGGGGACACTCCTCTGCTCGGACCACGTCGGATCTCATCCATTTGCGTCCCGCATCGGAGCGCACGGGGCGATCGCCCCGACCGCTGGGACCAGCCGGAGCAGACGCTCAGCCGTCGATGAATTCCTCGTTGGCATCTTCGTTGCATTCGATGCTGGGTGGCTCTTCGCCGGGGAAGGCGAGGAAGTCGTATTGCGGAGTTCCGAAGCCGCGCATGTCGATGGCGAGCGCGGGTCGGCGTAGCTGGCCGCCGGGTCCGAAGAGGTAGCCGGCGTCTCCGCCCCAGGTGCCGTATTGGCTGACGCCGATCGTGTATGCGCATTGGTCGAAGAGGTCGAACTCCTCGATCGGTTCGCCCAGGTCCTCGATGTCTTCGGTGAGCGACTCGATCTCCTGCTGGAGGTCCTCGATCCGGTCCTGCAGCGTCGCCGGGCGGTCGGGTGCGCCTCCGCCCGCCAGCGCGGCCGGCGCGCAGGCGCCCGCTGCCGTGCAGACGCATATGAGGGTCAGGACTCGGCGCATGTCAGTCGACCGCCTCTCCTGGTTCGTCTTGACATTCGCGGCCTGGCCGGTCGCCGCCGACGAGTGCGAGGAACATGTAGTCGGGGTCGTCCCAGTCGGCGCGGTCGACGTGCAGTGCGGGCCTGTAGCCTGCCGGGCCGCCCGTCGGGCCGAACAGGTAGCCGAACTTCTGGTCGGGGTCGCCCATCTCGGTCACCGGGACCCAGCTGACGCAGGACTCCCATTCGTCGAAGCGCTCGGAGATCGTCTCCAGTTGCTGTGCCCTGCTGTCCAGGCGCTCGGCCGTGCGCTCGAGTATCCGCACCTGTCGTTTGAGGCTGGGCCGGCGGCTGGTGCGTGCGCTGGACGCGTGCACCGAGGCGGGCTCGGCGGTTCCGCCGGGTTGGGAGTTGTCGGTCCGGCACCCGCTTCCGCGGAAGTGGATGAACATGTAGTCCTCCCTGCCGGGTCGGCGTCGGCGGTCGACGGCGAGCCCGTCCATGTATCCGACGCCGGTGCCGTCGCGGTCGTCGTAGAGGTAGCCGGATTGGCGATCGCGGTCGCCCTGCTCGTTGACGGGCACGTACCTGAGGCAGGTCTGCCAGTCCTCGTAACCCTCAGCGGACTGCTCCATGAGCTCGACCTGCTCGGTAAGGTCGGCGAGCTGGCGTTGCACGGCGTGCAGATTCGGGCGCAGTGCCTTCGTGCGCGGCCACGGCGAGTCCTTTGGCGACTCCTCGCCGGCGGCGCTTGCCTGGGGGCTGGCGTCTGAGATGGTCGATCCTCCGAGCCCGGAGGCCGCGGCGGCGGCGCCGCACAGGACGGCGACAGCGAGAAATCGCGTGGGCTTGGATCGGAGTCGTGGCGTCACTTGGTCACCTCCACCGCGCCGATGTCGCAGGCGGGCCCCTGCGCTCGCGGCACGCCGCGCTGGTCGATCGCGGCGAGCGCGAGGCGGTCCGCGACGAGGCCTTCCAGGTGCTGGTCGCCCTCGCGCGCGTCGCCGAACGGGGCGAAGCTGCAGTCTGGGGCCGGGATGCGGTCGATCACGGGGCTGCCCGCCTGGGGGTGGCGCGTCTCACCGAGACCACCGTTCTGGGCCAGCTCTGCGAGCATCGGGCTCCCGCCGCCCGCGATGTCGGTGGCGGCGTTCAGACCGCAGGAGCCGTCGGTGATGAAGTTGAAGCCGAACGACTGGGACCGCGGGACCGCGCAATTCGGGCCGGTCGGCTGGACCTGGCCTCCCGTGAATTGCGTGTTCGGGGGGCCGATGATCGAGCCGAAGGCGTCCAGCCGCTCGCCGGCGCCGACGTTCGCCGCGACCGGCGCGATGTTGTCGATGATCGTCGACTTCACGAGCCCGACCGTCCCCGCGGCGAAAACGCCACCACCGACGGCCTCGGCGTAGTTGTTGCTGATCGTCGAGTTGGCGACGTAGAGGTTGCCGCGGGCCCAGACGCCGCCGCCGACGTGCGCGACCGCTGCGTTGCGGGCGATCGTGGAGTTGATGATCGTCACGTCGGACTCGCCGGAGATCGCCCCGCCGCGGTCGTCGGCGCGGTTGCCGTTGACCGTCGAGTTGACGATCGTCACGTCGCCGTCGAGCGTGAAGATCGCTCCGCCGGGACCGTCGGCGGTGCTGCCGTCCACGGTCGAGTCGATCACCGTGACGTCGCCGTCCTCGTCCGCGTAGAGCGCGCCGCCGTCGCCGTCGGTCGTGTTGCCGTCGACGTGCGAGCGGACCACGAGGATGTCCCCGGTCGATCCGATCGCCCCGCCCGAGCCATCGACGAGATTGCCGTTGACGATCGAGTCATAGACCTGCACGCCGCCGCGGCGGGCGTAGACGCCACCGCCGTCGTCGTTGGCCAGGTTGCCGGTGATCACCGAGCGCACGATCGTCGCTCTGCGCTGCGACATGATCCCGCCGCCGGGCTCCTCGGAGAGGTTCTGCGCCACCTTGGAGTCGATCACCATGATCTCGCCCCGCGTGGTCACGGCGGCGCCCGGGCCGTCGCTGCCGCCGCGCGTGAGCGTCACGTTCCGCAGCTCCACGAAGCCCGTGCCGTCCTGGCGCAGCAGCCGCTTCTCAAAACACGTCTGCCGCAGCGTGTGGCCATGCCCGTCCAGCAGCACCGGCCGCCCCGACTCGCGCATCGGGTCACCGCGCTCGCACGCCCGCAGGAAGATGTCGGCGGTCACATCGATCGCGGTCACGCCCGGGTTGCCCCACGCCGCCCGCAGCTCGGACTCGGTATCGACCGCGACCGGGCCCTCGCCGAGCAGCGTGTAGCCGTGACTGACCCAGCGGCGGCCCTGGCGGCAACTGACGCGGCCCTCATAGACGCGCTCGACCTCATACAGCCGCCGCTCGGTGCAGGCATAGCCCATCACCCGCCGGTGAAGGAACCGGTCGCGCATCCAGCAGCGCCCCAAGAACACCGGCCGCACGCAACGCCTGTCCACGCGCCCGTAGCAGCGGCCATTGTGGCCGTTCTGGCGGTCCAAGCAACGCTGGTAGCGGCGCACAACGCGCTGGCCGATCCGGCAGCTCGTCCCGGTCACCCACACGCCCAGCACCGACCCGGGGCCGGCGCGGCGCATCGCGCCCAGTCCGCAACTTCGCGCGTCAGTGGGCCTGTACGGCCGGTCTTCGCCCTCACCCACCTCGGGGTCGTTCCATGGGCCCGGCGGCCCGGCGCTCGGCGGAGCCTGACCTGCGTCACCGCCGGCCAGCGCCGTGCCCGGAGCGCCGACCAGCAACGCCGGCACGACGAGCACTGCGCACACACCGGCACGGCAAGGCATCCGATCCAGGGCGGTTGCAACCGTCATAGCCATTTCACAGGACCTAACGGGCTAGGGATTTGGTGACGAGACGCAGGCTGCTCTTCTCGTCTTCACAAAGCGCCAGTGAACTCCCCTGTCCGCTCCCTGGTGTCTCCAGGCCCAGTCTCGGCGGGCGAGCAGGCACTCTGGCCGCGGTCGGGCGGGTCGGGCCACGGCTCCCGAGCGCCATCCCCGTCGATTAAGCTAGCCTGGCCGATGTCCGCGCATCGTCAGCCGGTGTTACTGGGCCGGGCCAGCGAGCGCCAGGTTCTCGACCGGTTGATGGCGAACGTGCGCGGCGGGCAGAGTGCGGTTCTCGTCGTCCGTGGCGAGGCGGGCGTCGGCAAGACGGCGCTCTTGCACTATTGCGCTCGGGAGGCGTCCGGATTTCGAGTCGCCCGGATCGTCGGAGTCGAGTCCGAGATGGAGTTGCCGTTCGCGGGAGTGCATCAACTCTGCGCGCCGATGCTCAGCCGGCTCGACGCGCTCCCCGAGCCGCAGCAGGCCGCCCTGGGCGTCGCGCTCGGGCCTGTCGTCCGGCGCCGCCCCCGACCGTTTCCTGGTCGGCCTGGCCGCACTCACCCTGCTGGCCGAGGTCGCCACCGAGCGGCCGCTCCTGTGTCTCGTCGACGATGCTCAGTGGCTCGATGCCGCGTCGGCCCAGGTCCTCGGCTTCGTCGCGCGACGGTTGCTGGCCGAATCGGTGGCGATCGTGTTCGCCGTGCGCGAACCGACCGACGAGCGCGAGCTGGCGGGCCTGCCCCAGCTGGCGCTCGAAGGGCTTCGCGAGGACGACGCCCGCGCCCTGCTGGCGACCGTGATCTCGGGCCGGCTCGATGACCGCGTCCGCGACCGGCTCGTCGCGGAAACGCGCGGCAATCCGCTCGCGATCCTGGAGCTGCCGCGGGGGTTGGCCGCGACGCAGCTGCCGGGCGTGTTCGGCCTGGAGCGGGCGGATGCGTTACCCGGGCGGATCGAGGAGAGCTTCCTGCGGCGTCTCGAGGCAGTGCCCGAGGAGGCTCGGCTGTTGCTCCTGGCGGCGGCGGCGGAGCCGGGCGACGACCCCCTCTTGATGTGGCGCGCGGCCGAGCGACTCGGGATCGGGGTCTCGGCGGCGTCCGACACCGAAGGCCTGCTCGCGGTCGATGAGCGGGTGGTGTTCCTCCATCCACTGGTTCGCTCGGCGGTCTATCGATCGGCGTCGTCGCAGAACCGCCGCGCCGTGCACCTGGCGCTGGCGGAGGTGACCGATGCCGAGGTCGACGCGGACCGCCGGGCCTGGCATCTCGCTGCGGCGGCTCCCGGACCCGACGAGGAGGTCGCCGCAGAGCTCGAGCGGTCGGCCGGCCGGGCGCAGGCGCGCGGCGGGCTCGCCGCGGCAGCCGCGTTCCTGAAGCGATCGGTCGCGCTGACGCGAGACCCGGCGCGGCGCGCCGACCGCGCGCTTGCGGCCGCAGAGGCCAGCCTGCACGCCGGCGCGTTCGATGCGGCGCTCGGGTTGCTGGCCGCCGCCGAGGCGCGCGACCTGGACGAGCTCCAGCGCGCGCGCGTGGAGCTGCTGCAAGCCGAGCTCGCCTACGCCCAGAACCGCGGCAGCGACGCCCCGTTGCTGCTTCTTCGCGCGGCGCGCACGCTCGAGACGCTTGACGTACGGCTTGCGCGCGACACCTATCTCGATGCGTGGAGCGCAGCGCTGTTCGCCGGTCGACTGGCGAGCACCGGCAACCTGCTCGACGTCTCCCGGGCCGTGATGACCGCTCCCGGACCGGGGCCTCGTCCGCGGCCCTCGCGATCTGCTGCTGAACGGGTTTGCGCTGGTGTTCACCGAAGGACGCCCCGCGGCGGCGCCGGTGTTGCAGCGGGCCGCCGGCGCGTTCGCCGGTACCGAGGTATCGGTGGAGGAGGTGCTCCGGTGGGGCTGGCTGGCAACGGCGGCGGCCGTCTTCGTGTGGGATTACGACACCTGCCTCGCGGTTTCGACGCGCGGCGTTCAACTCGCCCGCGACGCGGGGGCGCTCGAGGTCCTCGTCGTCGCTGCCAACGTGATGGGTCAGGCCGTCGCCCTGGGTGGCCACTTCACGGCGGCCGCGCAGTTGATCGCCGAGGCTGACGCGGTCGCAGAGGCGATCGGGACGCGCGTCGCGCCGTACGGCGCGCTCGTGCTCGCGGCGCTCCGCGGCCAGGAGTCGGAGTCGTCCAGCCTGATCGGCGCCACCATCGAGGAGGCAACGCTCGGGGGTCAGGGAACCGCAGTGCAGTACGCATACTGGGCCAGGGCGGTCGTCATGAACGGCCTCGGCCGCTACGAAGAGGCGCTCGCGGCGGCGATCGAAGCGAGCGACGACACGCCGGAGCTCTTCGTCTCGATGTGGACGCTCAGCGAGCTGATCGAGGCCGCGACGAGGACCGCCAACACCGAGCTCGCGGCGACCGCGCTCACGCGCCTGGACGAGCACACCCGGGCGAGCGATGCCGAGTGGGCGCTCGGGATCGCGGCGCGAGCACGCGCCCAGCTCAGCGAGGGCGAGGCCGCCGAGGATCTCTACCGCGAGGCGATCGAGCGGTTGAGTCGTACTCAGCTGCGGCCGGAGCTCGCCCGCGCGCAGCTGCTCTACGGCGAGTGGCTGCGCCGCGAGGGCCGGCGCGTGGACTCGCGCGAACCGCTGCGCGCCGCGCACGAGATGCTGGCCGCGATGGGTATGGAGGCGTTCGCCGAGCGCGCCCGCCGCGAGCTCCTGGCGACGGGCGAGCGGGTGCGCAGGCGCGTGGTCGAGACGCGCGACGAGCTGACGCCTCAAGAGGAGCAGATCGCCCGCCTCGCGCGCGACGGCCTCTCCAACCCGGAGATCGGCGCCCGGATGTTCCTCAGTCCCCGCACCGTCGAGTGGCACTTGAAGAAGGTGTTCACCAAGCTCGGGATCAGCTCGCGCGTAGCCCTTCACGACGCCCTGCCGGGCGCGGACCGGGAAGCCACGCCCGCGTGAGCCAAGGTTCAAGTAACTTCGAAAATACTAGCGACGACGATTATGCTAGCATGTGGCGATGGCCGCGAGTCGCCCGCGAAGTACCGCAGCCTCAGAGGAATGCGTCCGCGGCGACGCCGCGCTCGCGCGCGCGTTCGAATTCCTCGGCAAGCGCTGGAGCGGGTTGGTACTGGGCAGCCTCCGCGACGGTCCGGCCGGCTTCCGCGAGCTCTCGCGCGCGATCGACGGGATCTCCGACTCGGTCCTTTCGGACCGGCTCTCAGACCTTACGCGGGCCGGGCTGATCGCCCGGACCGTCGACGAGGGACCGCCGCTGGCCGTCTCCTACGCGCTCACCAGCCGCGGCCAGGCGCTCATCCCCGCGCTCGAGCAGATCTCGCTCTGGGCCGAAGAGCACCTGGTGGATAACGAGACCTGACGAGCTACGCGTCCGCCGTCACGTCTTCGGCGCGTAACGGTGGTGCAGCATCAGCGCGTTCCCGTCCGGGTCCTCGAAGTTGGCCATGAAGCAGACCCCGCTGTCGATCGTGTCGCCGACGAACGTGACGCCGCGCGAGCCGAGCTCGGCGCGCGAGGCCTCGACGTCCTCCACGTGCAGCGCGACGGGGACCTTGTTGGGCTGGAACTGGATGCCGAGCCGCTCGGACGGGATCACCGCGAGCGTCACCCCGCCCGTCTCGAACTCGGCGCCGACGGCGTCATGCCCGGGGCGCTGCCACACGCTGGAGCGCTCCAGGCCGAGGACGTCGCCGTAGAACTCCAGCGCAGCGTCGAAATCGCTGGTGGGGACGGAGACGAAGTCGACGCCGGTGACGATGGTCGTGGACGTGCTCATGCTGGCTCCTTGTCGTCGGATGGTCTTGCGAGGTGTTCGGCGAGGCGGTCGAACGCGCTGCCCATGCCGGCGCGCGCCGCTTCGTGGATCGCTGCGGTCATGTGGACGGTGGTGCTGAAGCGCATCTCGGTGCGGCCGCCGCCGAGATCGGTGAAGACGACCGTGCTCAGGGCGCCGGCGGCCCGGTCGTCCGCGAGCGGCTCCTCGAGCACGAGCCGCTCCGGTTCGACCACCTCGCGGTACACGCCCTCGTTGGTCATCTCGGACCCGTCCTCGTCAGAGATCGTGGTCACACGGAACACGCCGCCGGGACGCACATCCATCGTGATCGTGGCGAGCACCGCGTTCCAGCCGCGCTTGCCCCACCACTCGGCGAGCCGCGCAGGCTCCGTCCACGCCCTCCAGACCTGCTCGCGCGGCGCGTCGTAGATGCGCGTGATCTCGATCTCGCGCGCGGTCACGGCGTCGGTCATCGCTCGGGTCCCTCGCGGCGGAGGTGCTCGCCCAGCCGGTCGAAGCTCTCCTCCCAGAACGCGCGGTAGCCGTCCAGCCAGTCGGCGGCCTGCCTGAACGCGTCGCCCTGCAGCCGCGACGGTCGGAGCTGGGCGCTGCGCCCGCGCGCGATCAGCCCTGCGCGCTCGAGCACCTTGAGGTGCTTTGAGATCGCCTGTGTCGTGATCGGAAACGGCTCGGCCAGCTCGTTCACGGTCGCCTCGCCACTCGCGAGCCGGGCGAGGATCGCCCGGCGGGTGGGATCCGCGAGCGCTGCGAACGTCGTGCTGAGCTGATCTGTGGGCATTCACCTGGTCGGTTGATAAACCGATAGGTTGATCATACACGCCGTCAGGCGGGCCGGCGGTACTCCGCGCGCCAGCGCCGGATCGCCGAGTCGCGCAGGTCCTCGATCCGCACCGCCTCCAGGCCACCGGTCGCGAACGCGTCGATCTCCGCTCGCGTCAGCGGCCACGGCGGCCCGTCCACCGCGTCGGCCTCGTCGCGCCCGGTGGCGACGACGAGCAACGTCCCGCCCGGCCCGACCATTTCCGCGATGCGCGCGATCGCGTGCGCGTGCAGCGACGGCGGCATCGACTGCACCGTAAGACTCTCGATGACGAGGTCGAACGCGCCACGCCACTCCGCCGGCGGCTCGAGCAGGTCGTCGGCGCGGTACTCGACGGGCGACTCGGGGAAGCGCCGCCGGGCGATTCTCACCGCGGTCTCGGCGAGGTCGAACGCAACCGTGGCGAACCCGAGCGCTGCGATGTACTCGGCATCCGCGCCGAGCCCGGCGCCGACGACGAGGGCGCGCCGGCCGGTGCCGTCGAGCGCACGCGCCTCGGCCCACTCGACGAGCAACGGATGCGGCGCGCCGCGGTCCCACGGCGCTGTCGCGGCACCGTCCGCCACCTGCGCATACAGCCGCTCGAACCAGCCGAGCGGGTCGTCGCCGGAGCTCATCTCCGCAGCGCTGACCTCCTCACCTGCCCCGTGCGCATCCGCTGCGGATGGTCGCCCACGCGGATCCGCGCGACCTCGCGCGCGGTCTTGAACGAGATCACCGAGACGCGGTCGTCGCCGGCGACCGACACGAAGCAGTAGCGGCCGTCGTCGCTCGACGCCGACCAGTACGGCGTCTCGCCGACCGGCACAGTCCGCTGCAGCTTCAACGACTTGCGCCTGACGATCGCGGCGTAACCGGACATCGTGCCCGCCGCGCACAGCTTCGTCCCGGAGGGATTCATCGCGAGGCCGTGGTGGGCGGAGTCGAGCAGGTACTGCTGCCGCGATAGACCCTTCGCCTCGTCGCTGAGCGGAAGCGCGGCGACGCGCGTCACCCGGTCGCGCCGCAGGTCGTACTCGACGAACCCGTGGAAGAACGACACCTGGAAGTAGACGTAACGCTCGTCGCGCGAGAGCGCCATCGGCCGCACCGCGGCGCTCATGCCGGGATGGCCCGCTTCCGTCAGCTTCTGGCTCATGTTCAGCGTCCTGGTGACCTGGAGCGTGCGCGCGTCGATGATCTCGAAGATGCGCTCGCCCTTGGTCGCGTCCTGCGACGGGTCGTCGGTTTCCGTGTACACGGTCCCGATGCTCGCGTGGAAGATGCGCGACCCGTCGCGCGAGAAGTTGCTCTCGTGCGGCGCGTCGCCGGACGGGATCCGGCCCACGATCGCGCCGGTGCGGGTGTCGAGCACGTCGATCGTCCGCGCGGTCGAGGCGGAGACGAGCAGCCGCCGCCCGTCCGGCGAGAGCGCCATGTGGTCGGCGCGGTAGCCGTCGATGCGCGTCCGCCAGCGCAGCTCGCCGGTGCGGATGTCGATCGCGACGACGTCGGCGAAGCTCGGGCGGGAGAAGTACACGACGCGGCCGTCGCGCGAGACGAAGCCGTCGTCGACGTACTGGTCGTGTCCCTCGCCGATCAGCGCGCGGACGCTGTCGTAGTAGAACTTGGCCGTCGGATCAGGCTCGATCTCGGCGACCCGCTGCGCGGAGTCAGGGATCACGTTGAGGCGCTTGATCCGCTTGAACGTGTGCGGGTCGACGAGGTCCGCGGTGCCGGCCCAGTTGTTGCTGACCACGAGCACGTCGCGCTTGCCGGCGCCGGCAGCGGGTTGGGCGGCGAGCGCGAGCGCGCAGACGGTAGCCGCCAGCACGACGGCGGAAACACGGAGCGACATCAGCGGCACTATCTCAGAGTCCCGGCGGGTGGCGGGCGACGAACCCCGCCGTGCTGCGCGACTCGGACGTCCAGCGCGTGCCGCCGCCCGACAGCGCGCTCGTGTCGAAGCGCCGGCCGTCGACGACCATGAACGCGTGCCCGGAGTTCGCGTAGACCGTGATCCGGCTGCCCGGCCCGGGCGCGCCCCAGCTCATGAACCCGGTCGAGTCGAGCGGGCTGGAGAGCAGGCCGCCGGCGGCCAGCGCGTAGCTGATCGAGCCGGAGCAGTCGTAGCCGCCGCTCGCGCCGCCGTGTCCGCCGCCGTAAACGTACGGCGTGCTGGCGATCTCGTTCGCGGCGGCGATCACGCGGCCGACGACGTCGCCGCCGGCGCCGGGTGCGATCGCCGGCGCCTCGTCGGTCGCGCTGGCCGCGCTCGCCGCGCGCCGCGCGGCCGCCGCCTGCGCGCGCTGGATGCGGCGGATGCGGGTGCGCACAGCGGCGAGCCGGCTCGTCGCTCCGTTGAGCCGCACGAGCTGCGCCGCCTCGCGGTCCAGCAGTGCGTTACGGACGACGTCGGCGCGGTCGCGGTCGGCCACCGCGGCCTTGGCGAGCTCGCTGTAGCGCGTCCGGAGGCGCTCGAGGCTCTGCTCCTGGACAGCCGTCTCGGCCTTCGCGACGCGTGTGCGCTCGACGATCTTCGCGTTGCTCTCCGACGCGCGCTTGACGAACTCGAGCCGATCGAACAGGTCGCCGAAGCTGTTCGAGCTGAACACGATCGTGACCAGCTGCGGCCGGCCGGACTTGTAGGACTCGACGAGGTTGGCGGCCAGCTCGCGCTTCGCCGCGGCTTCGCGCCGCTGCAGCATGGTGAGGCGGATCCGCGCGTGGATCAGCTCTTCCTGGGTCGCCTGCAGGTCGGCTTCGCGCTCCTGCACGCGCGCGTCGAGCTCCGCGAGCCGCCGCTCAGCGTCCGCCAGCCCGTCGCGCGTCGCCGCGATCCGGGCGCTCTCGGCCGCGACCGCGTCGCGCAGGCGCTCGGCGGCAGCCTGCTCGCTCGCGAGGCTCTCCTGGCCGGAGGCGGGCCCGCTCGTGCCCGCCGCCAGCGCGCCCGCGCAGAGCAGCGCGGCGAGCACGGGGAGGATGAGACGACGGGGATTAGTGACCATCGAGTCGCGCCGCAGCAGCGACCCACGCCCCGCGAGCAGCCCCGCACCCTAGTAAAGGCGCGCCACAAATCCTGCCCGCTGCAGCGAATCTTGCAGCGGGCTCAGGAGCTCATGAAGCGCTCGAGGCTCGCGCGGGCGCGGCGCCGCACCGACGCGCGCAGCGGCGGCGTCCAGCCGAGCAGCAGCCCGGGTGCCCCGAGCGCCTGCCGCGCCCAGACGTGGAACGAGAACGTGTCGTCGTGCTCGGCGATCAGGCCTCCCTCGAACCGGAACCGCGCGCGCACGTCGTTCTTCACCGGCCGGCCCGTCTGCGTGAACGTGTAGCGCGCGATCCAGCGCGCTTCGCCGGTGCCCGCCTCCGCGTCGGCGCCGTGCTCGACGAGCTCGATGCTCAGGTCGCGCGCCTGCGCGGTGAGCATGCGCCACATCGCGCCAGGTTGCTCTCCCCGGAGCTCGCCGAACACCGGGTCCGAGAAGCGCGCGTCCGGCGCATAGCAGGCGGCCATCGCGTCGCCGTCCTTGCGGCCGAACGCCGCGTAGAAGCGCTCGATCAGCTCGACCTCGCCGGGCATCCCGGCACTGTATGCGAGCGTGTCGGTCCCGTGAACGGCGTTGCGGTGGGCGGTGGGCGGGTGGTAGGACTCCCGGCCATCGACAAGGGGAGGGAGAGCGCAATGAGGCGGATCCTGATCGCGGCGGTGGCCGCTGCTGGTGCTCGCGCCGGCCGCGGCCGAGGCGCACCGGGCGGACGATGTCCGCTTCGCGACGTACAACCTGTCGCTGAACCGCGCCGCCGAGGGCGACCTCGTCAAGCAACTCTCCGAGCCGGAGGTCGACGACGTCTTCCGCCGCCAGGCGCGCAACGTCGCCGAGGTGATCCAGCGCGCCCGTCCCGACGTGCTGCTGATCAACGAGTTCGACTTCGACCCCGCGGCGGTCGACCTGTTCCGCGACAACTTCCTCGAGGTCTCGCAGAACGGCGCCGACCCGATCCACTACCCCGTATGCGTTCATCGCCCCCTCCAACACCGGCGTGCCGACCGGCAAGGACCTCGACAACAACGACATGATCGGCGGCGGCAACGACGCGTTCGGCTTCGGCGCGTTCCCGGGCCAGTTCGGGATGCTCGTCCTGCTCCAAGCACCCGATCGACACGCGCCGGGTGCGGACGTTCCAGAACTTCCTCTGGAAGGACATGCCGGGCAACCGGATGCCGACGCCGTTCTACGCGCCCGACGAGGTCGAGATCCTGCGCCTGTCGTCCAAGAGCCACTGGGACCTCCCGATCAGGATCGGGCGCAAGACGGTGCACTTCCTCGTCTCGCACCCGACCCCGCCGGTGTTCGACGGGCCGGAGGACCGCAACGGCACGCGCAACGCCGACGAGATCCGCTTCTGGGCCGACTACGTCGCCTGGCCGTTCCGCGGCCGCTACATCTACGACGACCGCGGCCGCCGCGGCGGGCTGCTGCCCGGCCAGCGCTTCGTGATCGCCGGCGACCAGAACTCCGACCCCGTCGACGGCGACAGCATCCCGGGCGCGGCCCAGCAGCTGCTCGAGCATCCGCTGGTCAACGCGCGCTCCGCGCCGACGAGCGCAGGCGCGCCCGAGGCGGCGACGCTGCAGGGCGGCGCGAACGCGATGCACCGCGGCGACCCCAAGTTCGACACCGCAGACTTCGCCGACGGCGCGCCGGGCAACCTGCGGGCCGACTACGTGCTCCCGAGCTGGAACATCAGGATCGAGCGCAGCGCGGTGTTCTGGCCGCTCCAGGCCGATCCGCTGTCGCGGCTCTCGGGCGTGTTCGACCCGGAGTGGCTCCCGGTCGGCGGCTTCCCGACGTCGGACCACCGGCTGGTCTGGGTCGACGTGGATCTTTAGACTCAGGAGCATGCCGACCCGCAACGTGCCGCTTGCCGACGCCGGCCCGCGCGTCGAGGACGTGATGCTGCGCGGGCCGCGCACGTACACGCCGGAGACGACCGTGGGCGAGGCGCGCGAGGAGTTCGAGAACCCGCGCGTGCGTCTCCTGCTGCTCGCGCGCGGCGAGACGTTCCTGGGCGCGATCACGCGCGAGACCGTCGGAGACGACCTGGCCGCGGACATGCAGCTGGGCGAGCTCGCCGCCCGCGACGCGTGGCAGGTCGAGCCCCGCGACCCCGTGGCGCGCGCGGTCGAACTGCTCGACGCCGAGCAGGCCGACCGGCTGCCGGTGGTCGCCGACGACGGCACGCTCGTCGGCCTGGTGTGCTTCAACCGCCGCCACGGCCATTTCTGCATAGACGTCTGAGGCGGGTTCGAACCCGGCCTGACGGCCGCGTGAGCGGCTGCGACGCTGTCGACGGCCATGCACGTCCTCCGCCAGCGCGATTTCTTCAACCTGTTCCTCGGGCAGGCAGCCAGCACGATCGGCGACCGGATCGTGTTCGTCGCGCTGGCGCTGTACGTGACCGAGATCGGCTCGCCGACCGACGTCGGCATCGTGCTCGCCGCGGCCACGCTGCCGCTCGTCGGGTTCCTGCTGATCGGCGGCGTGTGGGCCGACCGGCTGCCGCGCAACGAGGTCATGATCGTCACCGACCTCGTCCGCTTCGGGCTCCACGCCGCGCTGGCCGCACTGATCTTCACCGACGCCGTCGAGATCTGGCACATCGTCGTGATCGAGGCGCTGTTCGGCACTGCGGAGGCGTTCTTCCGCCCGGCCTACACCGGCCTGGTCCCGCAGACGGTGCCGGAGGAGATGATCCAGGACGCCAAGGCCGCCGGCAGCACGGTGGAGACCGTCGCGGAGTTCGCGGGCCCGGCGCTCGCCACCGCGCTCGTGCTCGGGCTCGGCGCCGGCTGGGCGTTCGCGCTGGACGCGGTCACGTTCCTCGTCTCCGCCTTTTTCCTCACGCGCGTGCGCACGCGCGAGCGGGGCGCGCCGCCGGAGCGCCAGACGATGCTCGAGGAGCTGCGCGAGGGCTACGCGGAGGTGCGCTCGCGCGCCTGGATCTGGGTGACCGTCGTGGCGTTCGCGGTCGCGCTGCTGCTGTCGTTCGGGCCGTGGACGACGCTCGGGCCGACGATCGCCGAGGACGAGTACGGCGGTAGCGGCGTGTTCGGCCTGCTGGCGGCGGCGATGGGAGCGGGCACGATGCTTGGCGCGCTGCTCGGGTTCCGCTGGCGGCCGCTGTACCCGATGCGGGTCGGGTTCCTGTTCACGCTGCCGTGGCCGGCGGTCACCGCTGCGTTCGCGCTCGGCGCGCCGCTCGTGCTGCTCGTCCCGCTGTTCGCGGCCGCGGGCGTCGGCCTTGCGCTGTTCGGGATCTGGTGGGACACGGCGCTGGCCGAGCGGGTGCCGCCGCACACGCTCTCGCGCGTGTCCGCGTACGACTGGATGGGCTCGCTCGCGCTGCTCCCGCTCGGCTACCTGCTCGCGGGGCCGCTCGGCGAGGCACTCGGCTCCTCGCTCGTGCTGGGCGTCGGCAGCCTGTTGGCGACGCTCGTGCTCGCGGCTGGGCTCGTGGTGCGCGAGACGTGGACGCTGCGGCGGCTGGAGCCGGTGTAGCTCGGCCTCAGCCGAGGCGGGCGACGACGCGGTAGTCGGCCTCGTCGAAGGAGGCCGTGTTCTTGATCGCGCCGAACGGCGGGTTCCAGGTCATGCGGACGATCAGGTCGTCGGCGTCCGGCCAGTCCTCGTCGTAGACCTCGATCTTGACCGGCTTGGTGAAGTCCCCGAACGGCTTGGCCGGCAGCGAGAACGTGAATCTCTGTCCGTCGTTGAGCTTGTGGATATCGCTCGTCGCGACGCCTCCGGGGCCGATGACCCGCACGTAGACCTCGTCGGCGCCGGTCCAGTCCTCGGTCGTCACGACGTGGACGTCGATCGAGACGCGGGACGCCTTGGCGGCTGCTGCGGCTGGGGCGGCCGGCCGGCCTGGACCGGGGCCGCCGGCTGGACCTGCGCGGGTGTCGCGGCCGGCGGATCGCCGAACGTCGACGTCGTCAGGTAGTCCGGCTTCTCCTTCTCGGTGGGCGCGAACAGCCCCCCGTCGCGCTCGAGGAACGTGCTGCGGAGCGCCCACTGGGTGGACACCTCCTCGGCGAACTGGCGCGACGCCCCGGCCTGGAGCGCCTCGGTCCCGTAGACGAGCAGATCCGGTCGCCCGGACTTCTTCGTCTCGGCCTCCTTCTTGAACTCGTCCCGGCTCCAGAACTTCTTCCCGGAGCGTGTCTGCTTAGCCTCGTCGTCGAACTGGTCGACCCAGAAGACTCGCTTGCGCACGACCTTGCGGCTGGTCTTGAGCGCCTTCAGCCAGCCCGCCCACTGCGCGGTGGAGACCCACGGGTACTTCCTGGAGATCTTCTCCTTGAGCTCGTCGTCGTTCAGCGTGACGTCGCCCGGCAGCTCGAGGTGGTAGCCGGTGAAGCCCTCTTCGTACCTGCTCGATCCGGGCTGCTTCCGGTAGCCCTGCCAATGCGTCGACGTGATCACCTTGGCAGCGCCGCCGAACGCCTCGTCCAGGGCGTTGCCCATCGCGGAGCCGCGGCCGACGTTGCAGCCCTTGATGTGGACGGTGGTGGCGGTGGTGAAGACCGTGGGGTCGGCCTTCGTGAGCGTCGCGGTGTCGAGTCCCTCGCGGACGTCGCGGAACTGCGTGACGCTCTCGGTCGACGTCCCGAACAGCCTGAACGAGAGCGTCCCGGTCGCCGACCCGTGCGAGACGACGAACAGCTCGCTGATCGGCCTGCCGATCTTGTTGACCTCGCGGATCAGGTCGTCGAGCGAGCGGACCTCCGTGCGCACCCGCCCCTTGCCCAGCTCCTGCTCGAAGTAACGGGACGCGGCGAGGTAGAACGCGTCGATGTCGATCTCGCCGGACTGCTTCTTGCCCTTGACGGCGGCGCCCATGATGAACGCCCAGCGCTCGCCGCCCCCGCCGGGCGCAGGCTGCGCGGCGGGCTTTCCCTGACGCGCGAGGGTCCGAGCGCGCACGAGTCGTGCCAGCGACCGGTTGCCGACGACGCGCTGCAGCGCGCGCACCGACGGCAACGATGCGAGCCCGGCGTCGAGCGCTGCGAGCGCCGTGTCTGCGCGAGCCTCGGCAGCGACGCGCGACACGTTCGACGCCTCAGATCCAGCGGGCTCCGGGCCGCCGTGCTCGCGCACGGCACGACCCTATTTGTGCGCGCGGCAGGGCGCAAGGCGCGCGCCCGAGCAGCGGCAGCGACTAGATCCGCTCCAGCACGATCACGGGGATCTCGCGGGTCGTGCGCTGCTGGTAGCGGTCGTAATCCGGCCAGTGCGACGTCATCTCGCGCCACATCTCAGGCCGCTCGTCCGGCGTCGCCGTGCGCGCCCGGGCACGGAAGCGCTGGTCGAGCACCTGGACCTCGACGTCGGGATCGAGCTGGAGGTTGACGTACCACGCCGGCGGTTCGTCGGCGCCCCCGTCGGACGCCACGACCAGATAGGCGTCGCCCGCGCGACCGTAGATCAGCGGCGCGGTGCGCGGCTCACCCGACCGGTGCCCGGAGGTGGTGAGGAGGAGCGTGCTGGAGCCGTTGCGCCAGTCGTGGCCGTACTCGCCGCCGGTGGCGCGGTACTGGCGGATGTGCTCCTTGCCATAGAGATCGGATGCGTCGCGTCGGGCCATTCCCGGAGCGTACCGAGGCGCCGTTCTGAGCCCGCCGGCGCGTCGC
This sequence comes from uncultured Solirubrobacteraceae bacterium, assembly GCA_963835735.1. GTDB lineage: Bacteria > Actinomycetota > Thermoleophilia > Solirubrobacterales > Solirubrobacteraceae > DASQMT01. Next base: position 2,585 of record CAWIGP010000004.1, on the reverse strand, counting down.
TACTGGCGGTTCTGCTCGAGCCCGTCGGTGGGAAGCTTGCTGAGCCCGCGCCACGCTGCGATCAGGACCGCGGCATAGATCAGCCCGACGCCCGCCCAACCGTCCGCGTAGCGGCTGGCCACGCACAGCCAGACGATCAGCGCGGGCCACGGAAACAGCCAGTCGAGCAGCGTCACGATCCACGGCTCGCCCGCGGGTTCACGGCCGTCGTCGAACGGCTCGCGCGTCTCGATCAGCATTACCAGCATCACCCTTGGTTTTACCGCGCTACCGCGGCGCGGTCCAGTCGTCTGGCGCCTTCGGAGGTGCGCCACGCACTGCTAGATTGGCCGAGCCAGGCAGCTTGGTGGGCGTAGCTCAGCTGGTAGAGCTCCGGGTTGTGGTCCCGGCGGTCGCGGGTTCGAATCCCGTCGCTCACCCCTAACGAACACGCTGCAAAGCGGCCACTTCCACGGCCGGCACGCGAGCAGCGAGCAGCTCGGCGCGCACCAATCGCGCACCAATTTCTTTGAGGAGGTCCGGACTGGCGGACCGGGACCGCGCCGTGGCAGATCCGGTGTTCGAAAACTCGTGCCCGGCCTTGCTGCGCTTCCGCTGTTCGTCCGAGGATCGCCGTGCCCTACCGCGAGCGCGTGTGGCTCGGCGCGGTAGCCAGGGGACTTAGCCCTTTCTGGGTGATGGCCGTGAACGGACCGAGGAGCGCCGTGCCCTGCTCGCTGCGGGAAGCCACCTCGAGAGTCTCACCCCCGGCGAGCGTAAGAGTCGCGACCGCCGGGTCCTCACCCAGGCGGTGCAGCTTCTTCTGTTCCTCGGCGTCCGCGGCGCGGAGCGTCGCGTGCGTTACTTGGACCAGGTCCTCGCGCCAGGCTGCCGGACTGCCGCGCCAGCCGAAGACATCCGAGACCCAAATCGCATGACTGCGCGACCACCGCTTCTTTCCCGGGCGATGCACGCGCACGGGTAGGTCACCGTGCCGCTTGCGCAGCTTACGATTCTGCACGACCACCGTCAGGATGCCGAGCGCGCAGAGCCACAGCGGGACTCCGAGCAGCGCCAGGATCGCCCAAATCATCAATTCACCTCGGACTGTGCGGGTTCCTCCAATCCTCCCGGCGGCGGGCGGCGCGCGCATCGCCCCGATTGGATGAACGCGACCGGCTGTACCGCATCGAGGCAGCGAAAAGGGCAGCGCGCCGGGCAGCGCGCGCGGCTGGACGGGCAAGCCGTCTACCTGTCGCGGCGTCGGGCTTTCATGTCGCGGAGCCCCGCCGTCTTGTCGATCAGGATGCCGAGGTATCCGCACTCGCAGTCTGCAGGGCTTCGTCGGTGAGTTCGTGGGACTCGGACGTGCCGCCGAGCTGGGTCAATTGGTCGGAGATCGCGGGCGCAGTGTCGCTGTGGGCCATCACAGCGACCGCTGCCCTGCCCGCATTCAACTCGACGGTGAGGCGCGCCTTGTCGGCATCGGAGAGGCCGAGGTTCTTGTGATGGAGGGCTCCAGCCGCCGCGCCGCCGATGACGCCGACCCCCAGGAGCGCGGGCCCGAGCAGGAACAGGACGCCCCCGATAGCGGCGCCCTTGCCGGTGCTTCGTGCGCCGACCTTGTCCTGCTTGAGCTTGCCGTGGGAATCGAGGGCCAGGATGCCGATGGCGTCGCCGGGGGCGATCCCTGAGTCCTTCAGCGCGGCCGCGGCGTTGTCGGCGGCGGGTTCATCTGGGAAGAAGGAGAGTACGAGTTGCCGATCTGCCATCGGTAGGTCCCTTCTGCGTCGAGTCGGGCACGTGTAGTGAGGGACCTCATGATGTGGGGATCCGACCTGACGCGCATCGTCCAAGTTGGGTGATTTGTGGAGGTGGAGGCCAGTGCCGTGCGCGTGCTCGGCGCCTGGGACCATTGACGTCCGCGCGGACGGCGGCTCCTGCTCGGGAGGCGACACGCGGCAGCGCGACAAGTCGATTCGGACCGTCGTGGAGCTGAGCTACTTCCCCGAGCAGGTGCAGTCCAACCGCACGGTACATCTCTGGAACAAGTTCGCCTGCCGAGGTCGGTGCAGCACCCTCGGCGTCGGCTCCCGGAGCGTTCGGAGTGGCGCGGTGCGACCTGCCTTGCAGAAGCCGACGAAGCCGTTGGCCCGTCGCATCATCCGACTTGGGCGATGCGCTAGCAGCCGTCATGGCTGAAGATGGGTTCGCATTCGAGAGAGGAGCGAGGCGTCATCGTGGCCGACCAAGTCGATCGCAGTGCTCTGCCGCTGCTCCGGCCCACGTTCGGGGGCGAAGTGCCGACGCCCCTCCATGTCGCGCTCTGGAGTGGCAACCCCATGAGCGCGATCTCTGCTGAGGATCTCGGGGCGTCTGCGCCGGCGGACGTAGGGCTACGGCAGTTCATCGCCGTCGAGATCTGCGCCGAGGCGAAGTACGAGGGCAGAATCGCCGACGAGCTGACGCGACCGGAGGAGAACTCGACGCGGTGTGTCCTCGGCGCGCTGTCCCTGCGCAAGGACGCCCACGCCGGGGAGCTCGAGCTTGTTCCGCTCCTCGCGACCCAGCAGGTGTCGTCCCCGCGGTCGACGCTGTCGCGGTCG